>NZ_JARP01000001.1 GCF_000708595.2 Flavobacterium sp. KJJ
GCAATTATAACTTCTTAAGGTGGTTATTGCGGCGGGGCTCACCTCTTCCCATCCCGAACAGAGTAGTTAAGCCCGCCTGCGCAGATGGTACTGCAGTTATGTGGGAGAGTATGTCGCCGCCTTTCTTTGAAAACCCTGTCCAGTCCGGACAGGGTTTTTTCGTTTTGCACACTCTTCTAAAAATAATGCCCTGAGAAATACTCCGGCAGGACCTGCTGAAGTGAAAAATGTTTTGAAAGAAAAAATTTCATTTATTGCAAGCTTTTTAGAATCTCTAATCTTCCTTTATTTTTTCAATAAGACGGAATTCTGAAGAAAGATAATTGGTAAGAGAATATAGTTTTTTTTTTTTTTGTTTTGTTTATATTCTTGATAATGAGTTGATTGTTTTTTTATGTAGTTTTAAAATTTCTTAGAGTCAACATCATTTATAAAATCAATAACGCCATTCATAAATATCTTTTGGTCATCCCACATTGCTAAATGACTCCCATTTGGGCAATACAAAAAGCGACCCTTTTTGACTAATTTGCTCTGCTCTTCCATAGCTTTCGGATCCATAGTGTCATATTTTGCACCAATCATTAATGTTGGTATATTTATTTCATGTAAACGATTTTTAATGTCCCATTTTGCTAAGCGTCCACTGATTCCAAACTCGCTTGGTCCTTGCATCATGGTATAAATTTCGCCATTAACATGTTTACTGGCTCGATTTAGTCCATCTGGCCATTCTTTTAATCTACAAAGATGCTCCTTGTAAAAATTTGGAATCAATAATTCCATATATCTTGGGTTGTTAAAATCTTTTTTTGCTTCGAGAGATCTTATCTCTGCGAGTATCTCTGGTTTCATTTGTTTTGATAATACTTCATTAGCGTATTTTCCGTAATCGGGGGCACTTGCCATCATATTAGAAACTAATAATCCTTTTAAATTTTGTTGATATTTTAAAGCATATTCCATTGCAAGAATTCCGCCCCAGGAATTTCCTAATACATAAAAGTTATTATTATCAGCTCCTATTGCCTTACGGACTTGTTCAACTTCTTCGACAAAACGTTCTGTTGTCCATAATGTGCTGTCTTTTGGCTGATCGCTATAGTAAGATCCTAGTTGGTCGTATTCATAAAATTCAAAACCTTCACGTTGAAAGAATGTTTCAAAACACTCCATATATTCATGGGTCATGGCAGGGCCGCCGTGTAATAAAAGTATTTTAATTTTTGGATTATTTCCAAAACGTTTTGTCCAAACTTTAAACTCGCCAACTGGAGTCTTTATTGGGATCATTTTAACTCCTGCAGATTCTACATTTCCATTTTTTTCGTAGGTAAAATATTCTGGCAATGTAACAGATTGGCTTTCTTTTTTACATGAAGCAGTTAATATTATTGCTGATAGAAGTAGAATGCGACGCATATTTTTAGAATTAAAGATTATTACTTTCTGCATTTATTTAAAACTAAAGTACGAATTAAACATATAAGTTATTATGTTAAAGGCTGTAAAGGCTGCATTTTCTGAATTAAGAACTTTCAAAATATATTTTAGCTAAAAAATATGATTTTATAAAGTTGAAATCGTTTTTATTTTGAATTTTAAAAAGCAATATTTTATTCGATTTTGAATAGCTATCTTTGTAAAAATGATTACGTACAATTAGAATCGCATACTATAATTAGCAATATATAAAATGAGCAATAAATTTACTGTTGGAAGTCTATATGCAGGGATTGGTGGAATTTGTTTAGGATTTAAAAAGTCAGGATTTGATTTACTTTGGGCAAATGAATATGATAAAAGTGCATGTATTACGTATAGAGAAAACTTTAAGCATAATTTAATTGAAGGTGATGTATTGCAATTAGATGTCGATGGAATTCCTAAAATTGATGTATTGACAGCAGGATTTCCTTGCCAGCCTTTCTCGGTTGCTGGATACAGAAAAGGTTTTGACGATAATAGAGGAAATCATTTTTTTAGAATATTAGACTTTGTAGATACTATGAGGCCAAAAGTTGTATTCTTAGAAAATGTAAAAAATCTTGTTACTCATGACCATGGTAATACAATGAAAGTTATTGAAAAATCCTTGCGAGACAGGAAATACTCTTTTCAATCTAAAGTTTTGAATACTAAGGATTATGGAAATATTCCTCATAATAGAGAGCGTATCTTTATGGTTGCATTTGACACATTAGCAATTGAAAATCCAGAAGCCATTTTTGAATTTCCTAAAGAGGATAAATTAACTAAAACCATAAAGGATTTAGTTATCAATGAAAAAGTAGAAGATGATTTTTATTATAGAGAAGATCGTTACATGTTTGATATGCTTCAAAAAGAAATGACTTCTGATAAAACAGTTTATCAATTCCGAAGACAATATGTAAGGGAGAATAAATCAAATGTTTGTCCTACGTTAACGGCTAATATGGGTACAGGCGGACATAATGTCCCTTTGATAAAAACAGATTTTGGCTTTAGAAAATTAACACCTAGAGAATGCTTACGTTTTCAAGGTTTTCCTGACACCTTCAAAATTCCTAAAATTGCAAATTCACATTTGTATAAACAAGCGGGTAATTCGGTTAGTGTACCTGTGATAGAAGCAGTGTCAAAAAATATAATGAAGGTTTTAAAATCTATTAAATAATTTTTTTATTGAAGAGTTTTTATAAGTTCTTCAATGTCTTTCATATATCCACATTGAATATAGTAGTTTTCAGCATCCATTTTAGTACTTTGATTTAAAATGGAATTTTGAGGCAATATATTGTTATCTGAAATTGTTTGTATTAAATCATCTGTAGTACAATATCCTGCAATATCGTATGTCCAAGGTAAAGCAAAGATTAGTTCTTGAATATCAGATTTCGGAATACTGTCATTAAATATTAGTCGTTTGTTTCGGAATAATCTTTTTATATCAGGATTAATGCGCACTAGAATAAAATAGTCATATGAAGATGTTAATCCGGTATTAAGGTTTGGAATGTATTGTGCTTTTGTGTTCCAGTCTTTAGTTTCAAGCAATAAAAGATTAGATTGGAATGCTGCAGATTTCACATTGATTTTTTTATCATTAATTGTTAAATCAGAATCATCCCATATGCCTTCTTTATATATCCTAAAGTCTAGCTCGCTAGATTTAATAGCGTTTGATTTAAAATAATTGTATAATACAACTTCTGCTAATTTCCCTTGAAAAGTATTACAAAATTTTTCTCCATTTTTCCTTCCATACTGGCCACCTGTTCTGGTTGATCTGTGGTGACCTGCTCCAAAGCACATTTCATAAGCAAAGTTTAAAACTTTTTCTAAATCAGTTTTATCTATTTGGCTGCCTTTAAAAGGTTTTCGATTATTAACAGTGTAATAATCAGCATCTAGTTTTTTTTGAAAATCTAGTTTCATAATTTTCTAGTTTCTGCAACTTCTGCTATTATATTCCAGTTTTCTTTGTATTGTATTAAAGTGTTTAGATTTATGCTGGTAATATCGCTTTCGTCTAGACTATCTACATGACTCATCGGAATTAAATAGCAAATTCCAATTTCTTTATCTACAGCAACATAAATATCACAATCTGCAGAAGTAATTCGCTTTCCTTTGTTTGTTATATGTGTATGGTCGATGCCTTGTCCGCCACGATCCCTGTCTTTAAAACTTATAGCATTACTGCTTGAAACACCTTTAATTTGAAGTCGCAATAAAACATTATTAAAATCGACGACAGCATCATATCTACTAGAACGAACGTCCACATTCGAGCAGTTATATCCAGCCAGAATTGCCCTTGCCAAAAATAAAAATTGTGCACTGTCTCCAGCATTAGCCGTCATCACTCCTGTATTTATATTTAAGAGATTTGTTGGAAATCCGTTTGAGAAAATGAAATCATATTGTTTCTCTAATATTTTTCTTAAAGAAGTTTTTGTATACGCGAATTGATGTTGATTTGAAATACTGTTTTGAATAAAATTCAAAGCGTTAATAATGAATTCATCTTTGTTTATTTCGTTGATTAAAGTGCTCTGAAGTACTTCATCATAAAAAGATTGCAGATCTGATTTTGCTATTAAATGCAGGTTAGCAATTTCGGTTATTTTAGCTTTTACAAAATGCTTATCTGTAAATTCTTTTATAAGTTGTTTACTAAATTCACCTTCATTTAATCTTGTGATAAAATATCCTTTCAAAAAGGTTTTTAAGTTTGTTATTGAGCCAAATAATGCTAATCCTTTTTTGCTTAAGCTGAAATTAACATCGTTTATTTCTTGTATGTTTAATTGAATAAATTCGATCTGTTTATCATTCATGTTCAACTGAATCAGGTATATGTTTTATTTCTTTTAATAAAAAATAAATTACTAAAAAGTAATGCGAATTTACTTATAAAAAATTAAAATTTGTTAATGAATATTGAGTGAAAGAAGTTTATTAAAAAGGAGTTTTAAAATTAAAATAAACAACCTCTATTAAGATTAAACCCGTTTGATGTTTTTTTGTGATTTTGATTTTAAGTTTAATAGACAAATGATTTGTGATAATGCAAAGGATTCAAAGTTTTGTCTTCTGTAAAGCTTTTTGTTTATTATTGTATGATTAACGCGTTCAGATAAATTCGATATTGAAAGCAATGATTAATATTCTAGATAAACGCAGCACTTTTAGAAATACTTAAAGCAGTAAACTTATGTATTTGGATGAACGCAGTTTTTCCAGTATTCAAGTACAGTATTGACAATTGATTTTGTTTTATGATAGTCATTTTCTTTTCTAAAAAAACCTTGAATACTAAGTGTAGTATAAGCTTCTTCGATAGCATTTTCCGTTGCGGCGGTTGAATAAAAAACGAACGGTATACTTTTTTTTCTAAGAACCGGTTCAGCATCTATCAGTCGCTTTAATTCCAGACCATTCATAATTGGCATGTTCACATCGCAAAAAATAATCAGCATTTTTTCATTACTTGTACATAAGTAAGAAAGTGCTTCTTCTCCATTAGTTTTCCAGACGATTTTGTTAGTGTTGCCAAGAGATACAATTACATCTTCTAAAATCTCCTTGTCATCTGCATCATCTTCTATTATTAGAATATTACCGTTCTTTATCATTTTATTAGTTTTAAAAGTATATAAATGTATAAAGTTTATTTAACATATTCATAATTAGAGTATAAAGTATTTGTGAGCATTTGATATATTTAGCTGAACCATTTTTTAATAGGCTGTTCTCTTTTGGATATTCGACACAATTTTGTGCAAAATTATTCTGCATTCTAATAAATCATATTAATGCATAATGATAACGATCATTTTTAGCAGTGACAGCAGTCATTTCTAAACCAATATTTATCTCCGAGATTTGTATAATAATTCAAATAAATTATAATATGAAAAAGATATTTATGGCTATGGTACTGTTTATTGCAGTGGCCGGCAGCGCGGTTCAGGCACAAAAGGTTGAAGTAATGACAAGTACTAAAGAAGGCTGGCACAAGATTGGTGAAACTACAGTAAATTTCAAAAAGGACACGGATGAAATTTTGGTAATAGGAGAGAACAAATTCACAGAACTTAAATTTGTGGTAAAAGAAACGCCCATCGACATAATAAGTCTAAAACTTCATTTTACCAAAGGAGCTGATCAAAATGTAAAAGTCAATAACCCTATTGAAGCCAATGGCGAAAGCCATAAAATCTCTTTAACAGGAGGAGAGCGTAAACTTCAAAAAATTGTTTTTGTTTATAAAACACTGCCTAATCGACATGATGACAAGGCGCATGTTGAAATATGGGGATATAAAATTAAAAAGTAGTATCATTTAGTTAGCCTAAAAAAAGATTCCTATTAAGGAACTTTAGTACCTAAAAAAATCCTGTTAGAAAATAACTTTCAGCAGGATTTTTTAGTTTTTAAATACCATAGATTATTTTAAAATGGAAAAAGACCTTAGATATTTAGAATTTCTTGCCCTAAATTCTAAAGAAGTTATTGAAAAACAAGTCGACTCATATCGTCAACAGCATTCATATGCAGGCACTATTATTGGTTTTACTGTATTATTTATTCCTTTTTTCTTAAATAGTTTAGAAGGCGCCAATGAAAGTATTCAATTAATTACTATTATACCGATCGCATGTTTTATAAGTTCTATTCTTTTAATGCTCAATATTTTCAGAAGCAAACCACTGGATCAGGCATTATCTGTAACGAAATATGAATCCTTACTAAACAAGTCATATGAAGATATATTGCTTTATGAAATTGAAGCAAATAAGGTTTCTTATATCAAAAACAATAAGGCGACTTTAAAAGCAAGTAAAAGATATATGCAAGGGGTAGGCTTGACCACTTTTGCCATTTTTATAGCTATTCTTCTTCTTTTATTGAATTCTTTTATCTCTATAGAAAAAGCACCTACCAAGATACAGGTTATAAATACAACTAAGTAGTGAATACAGAACCAGCTTGGTAGTTTCGATTATAATTTTTGATTTTGACTTCGTCTTTTTAATACGATAATTTATTTATCATTTCGACAAATTAAATGTTTCTTATCACTTTTAACCTTGACAGAAATCATTTTTTTTCTCCTCTATTTATCTCAATTTTACCTACCGATATAAACATCTTATCCTCTTAAAAATAAGTATATATCAATGCTTAACGTTAAAAATAGTAATGAAAATCTAATGAAAAAAAATAATGATATTTTAAGGAAAGAAATTATGGAAGCTATAAAATGGGAACCTGTTTTACAACCTAATAAAATAGAAGTTAGTGTTGAGGATGGTATTGTTACTCTTGCAGGAACTGTAGGTAATTATAATCAAAAAAAAGAAGCTCAACATATCATTAAGGATATTTCAGGAATCAAAACCATTGTAGATGATGTTCAGGTAGATCTTTCTTGTTCATCAATTGCAAATGATAAAGAGATTGCGAGTTCAGTTATTAAAGCATTAGAGAAAAAATGGATTATACCTACTCACAGGTTAACAGTTACAGTCAAAGATGGATGGGTTACCCTTGATGGAATTTTGCATTGGAATTTCCAGAGGGAGACTGCAGATAAGGTCATTCGTTATCTGGAAGGTGTAAGGGGAGTGATTGATAACATTAAGATTCAAGCTGAAATAGACAATGAAATAGAAAAAGATATTATAGAGAAGGCCCTTAAGCGCAGCTGGATACTTGATATAGGTAATATTAAAGTAAGGGTTGATGGCAAAACAATTTTTCTTAGTGGTATTGTCAGTTCTATTTTTCAGAAGGAAGAAGCAGAAAGGTTAGCCTGGAACACAGCAGGAGTTTGGCAAGTTGAAAATGAAATTTTAGTTGAGTTTGATTAATATACTTTGATATATAGTAAGGAAGAGATAGCAATACATTCAATAATAAGTTACTTAACTTTATTTAATGCATTTGAAAATAAAATATAACTAATGTATAATAAGGAAAACATACGTGTTATACTCACTGACGATGACCAGGATGACAGGGACTTTTTTGCTGATGCAGTTGAAGGTATCCATCTTAATTTTCCAATTGAATTTTGTAAAAATGGATTGGAGCTTTTAAATCGTCTTAATGATAAAACTCTTTTTATTCCAGACATCATTTTTTTAGATTTAAATATGCCTGTAATGTCAGGTTTTGAAACATTGCAGCAAATCAGAGGAGATATTTTGTTTAAGAATATTCCAGTAATAGCCATTTATTCAACTTCAGCAACTGAAGAGGGAGTCAAAAACACTTTTATGTTAGGTGCCAATGCCTATATCGTTAAGCCTACTAATTTTAACGATTTAAAAAAATTACTAAAAAAGGTTATCGAAACGGATTGGAAAGAAAAATTGGAGCATTCAGAATTTGAATCTTTTATTATTACACTTTAAGGCTGAAAGGATTCTTTAAGCGGATTCCTTTTTTTTGAGGCAATCTTTACAACAAAACTGAAATTATATGTCATGCACTATATAAAAAATACGCTACCCAAGGCTACACGCCAAGATTTTCCTATTGTTGGTATCGGAGCCTCAGCAGGAGGGCTTGACGCTTTTACCCAGTTTATTGATGCGGTACCTGATAACTCTCAGATGGCCTATGTGATTGTACAGCACTTACACCCCCTGCATGACAGTATACTAACAGAACTGCTTTCCCGTGTGTCCAGAATACCGATTATTGAAATCACAGATGATATTCATTTGGCTCCAAATACTATTTATGTTATTCCGGAAAATAAAATATTGACTTCTTTTGACGGAGTTCTAAAATTGAGTCCACGTATTAAGGACACGAAAAATCAGGCAATCGATATATTTTTTAAATCATTGGCCGAGGTTCATCTTAATCTGGCCCGTGGTGTATTGCTCTCTGGAAATGGATCTGATGGAACAATTGGCCTACGATCAATCAAACAACATGGAGGTATAACTTTTGCTCAGGATGTTGATGCTTCTTACAATGAAATGCCACAAAACGCAATTAATGCCGGAGTTGTTGATTATGTATTATCACCACTAAAAATAGTAGCGAAATTAATTGAATTATCTAAAGCAAAAACAATTACTGAAGATAATGAACTCAATGATGAGGCAGTTTTTAATGAAATTATTAAAATCCTTCATCACCATAGCGGGGTTGATTTTGCTTATTATAAACAAACCACAATACGCAGACGTATTGCCAGAAGGATGGCATTACAAAAAATTGTCAATCTTAAAGATTATCTTAAAGTTTTGAGAGGTGATAAATTGGCTTCTGAAGATTTATTTAACGATCTGCTAATACCTGTAACAGAGTTTTTCAGAGATGTTAAAATTTTTCAAATGATGAGAGAAAAAGTTTTTCCATTATTAGTGGGCAGGGTGCCTGAAGGAAATGCAATACGAATCTGGATTGCAGGATGCTCTACCGGCGAAGAAGCTTACACGCTGGCGATTGCGCTTCATGAATTTTTAGGAGAAAATCTTCAGGGAAGAGAAATCCAGATTTTTGCCTCGGATATTTCAGAAGTCGCTATTGCTAAGGCAAGGGCTGGATTTTATCGAAAATCTCAAATGCGGAATGTTTCTGAAGCTATGCTTTCTAAATATTTTACATCCAATACCAATGGTTATACTATAAAAAGACAAATTAGGGATTTATGTGTTTTTGCCGTTCACAATTTTCTAACAGATCCTCCATTTGCCAGAATGGATTTGATTACTTGTAGAAATGTATTCATTTACATGGATGCATTTTTACAGAAAAAATCTTTGAGTACATTTCATTATGCATTAAAAGAAAACGGTTTTTTACTTTTAGGAAAATCAGAAACTGCAATTCCAGCTGACGAACTTTTTCAATCCTTTGATAAAGCCGGAAAAATATATACCAAGAAAGAGGTTTCAGGAAGATCAACGTATTCTCGCTGGGGAGCGGGGGACATTGACAAATTGAAAAGTTTTAAATTAGAACTTCCCAAAAAAGAAATTATAAAAGAAGATTTTATAAAAAGTGCTGAATCAATTTTACTTTCAAATTATAGACCCGCTAGCGTCATAGTAAATGAACAGGCAGATATTTTACATATTATTGGAAATATTACTGATTTTATTAAATTTTCGCAGGGAAAGCCCACGTTTAATATGCTCAAAATGGTACGTGAAGGCTTGGCTTTTGAACTTCGTAATGCCTTGCATAAATCCAAAGAAACAGGATCACTAGTAAAAAAGGAAGGAATACAGGTTAAAAATAAAGAAGTTATAAGTGAAGTTACAATTGAAGTACAACAACTGCCAGATACTTCTGAGCCCTACTTTCTAATATTGTTTTATAAAACAAATATTATCCATCCAGAATCATCCTCAAACAATATGACGGCTGAAGAAATCCGAAATGATGTCAATTTAAAAAGGATTGCACAGCTTGAAAAAGAATTAGAAAAAATACACAATGACGTAAATGCTATTAGTGGAGAACAGGAAGCTTCTAACGAAGAACTGCAGAGTGCCAATGAGGAATTATTAAGCGGAAGCGAAGAATTGCAAAGCCTGAATGAAGAATTAGAAACCTCTAAAGAAGAATTACAATCGAGCAATGAAGAACTATCGCAGATTAATCACGAGCTTTTAAACAAGCAACAGGAAATTAATATTGCAAAAAATTATACAGAGGCCATAATCGCGACACTTCGTGAACCTATTGTAGTTTTAGATAATAAGCTTAGAATAAAGAATATCAACAGAGCATTTTCTAAAAAATATAATATTACCAAAGAAGAAGCAACAGATAAGCTCATATATGAAATCCAAAATCATCTTTTTGGTGATATTCAAATGCGCGCCATGCTTGAAAAAGTGCTGCAGCAAAAAACACAGCTAGATGATTATCAAATGTCTGTAAATCTTTTGCCTAACGGCGAAAGTATACTGCTTCTAAATGCCAGACAAGTCACAAATGAAAATAGTAAAAAACAATTAATTCTGCTGGCTATTGAAGATATTACGGAACGCAAGAACATTGAAAAGAAATTAATGGTAATGTCGAATGGTTTAGAAATTAAGGTTCAAGAACGTACAGTAGATCTGCTCACAGCCAATAAACAATTGGAAAATTCTGTTAAAAATCTGCATACTGCCAATGAGCAATTACAGGAATATGCTTATGTTGCGAGTCATGATCTGCAGGAGCCACTGCGTAAAATCTTAATGTTTATAAGCAGGCTTTTAGAAATGGATGAAAAAATTTCTGCTCCAGCTCTTTTATTGCTTGAAAAAATCAGCAAATCATCTATAAGAATGAATACCCTTATTAAAGATTTACTGGCCTATTCCTATCTTGATAACCCTGACAGGCAATTTATGCCGACTGATTTGAATACCGTTATCGACAATATTTTAATTGATTTTGAACTGATGATTCAAGAGCGAAAATTTAAGATAAAAGTAGGTCATTTGCCAATAATCAATGCAATTCCGCTGCAAATGAATCAGCTTTTTTATAATTTGATCAGTAATGCTATTAAGTTTTATAAAAAGGATAATTCAATTTCTAAAATAGAGATAAGCTCCAAAAAACTCACTTTAAAACAAATTAAAAATTATCCGAATCTTGATCCAGATTTTTCATATTGCGAGATCATAATTAAAGACAATGGCATAGGATTTAATCAGGAATATGAAAATAAAATTTTTACTATTTTTCAAAGACTTCATGACAATCAAGTTTATATCGGTACAGGTATTGGACTATCAATTGGAAAAAAAATTGTAGAAAATCACAAGGGAATTATCTTCTCGAAAGCTGAAGAAAATATTGGCGCAGAATTTCATATCATATTACCGATTTAGATGATTAGGGGAAGCATATAATATATATTGAACCTCTCTCCTAAAGAATTATAAAAAATTAAAAAGCAATGTTCAAACATCAGGGAAACAAAAGAAATCAAAGGCATAATCTTAAAATTGCTTCTTTATTATCGTTTGTGGCCGGACTCGTCAATGTAGCAGGTTTTCTGTCTGTTCAAAAACTCACTACGAATGTTACGGGCCATTTTGCCTTTTTTGTAGATGAGATTTTTAAACTCAATTTCATACAAGGATTTATATACTTTTTATATATTTTTTTCTTTTTCCTGGGGTCTTTTTTTTCAAGTCTTATTGTAGAGTTTCTTTTACGAAGAAATGAAAAATACAGTTATGTAATTCCAACAGCAATTGAAAGTGTCATTTTATTTGGTATTGCAGTCATTGGTGAGGATTTAATTGTTTATTACCCTGATATTATTGCATATACATTATTGTTTGCAATGGGACTTCAAAATTCTCTGGTAACAAAAATTTCCAATGCTACAGTGAGAACAACACATTTAACAGGCCTTTTTACAGATCTTGGAATCGAATTATCCCAACTGTTTTTTTATCAGGAAGAACTCTTTCGAAAAAAACTGTTTTTATCAATAAAATTGCGGTTGACTATCATTTGCTTTTTCTTTTTAGGTGGCATTATTGGCGGGACATTTTACTCCAATATGGGATTACATGTTTTATTTATTGGAGTTGCCGCTTTGCTTTTAGGTCTTTTATATGACAGGATCAGGTTTAATGCTGTTTTACTCGAAAGGAAATACAGACATCTAATACAATTCAAAGTCAAATAGCTTAGGCTTTGAATTCCTTAAAATTCCGTTTCCATAATTTTACCAATTCATACCAGATTACAGATAAAAAACCTACCCCAATTGCCATACACAGCAAAGGAATACTAAGAGATTCGAAGGCAAAGAATTTTGCAAACGGTTTTATGTAAAGCAATATTCCGGTAATGAAAATAGTAATACTTATCATTAATGGAACTAAATTATTTTTGTAAAGTAATGTTGTAAAAATGGAATAATAAAAAGAGCGATTCATTAATGTCAAAAAGATATTGGCAGTTACCAATACAATAAAAACCATAGTCCGGGTATACTGTTCGTTATATCCATTACAGATGCAATATTGATAGGTAAACAGTGTTCCGATAGTGATCATCAATCCTTGAATTATACTGGTGGAGAGTTCCTTCCAATTAAAAAATGTAGAAGTAAAAGGTCTTGGTTCCTGTGCCATAGTATTTTTTTCCATTGGCTCATTTTCATAAACAATGGAGCAGGTTGGACCCATGATCAATTCTAAAAAGATAATGTGAATAGGGGAAAGTATATTAGGATATCGCCATCCCAGTACTAGTGGAATAAAAACAGTAAGTATAATTGGAATATGTATTGAGATAATGAACTGAATTGATTTTTTTATGTTTGCATAAATCTTTCTTCCCATGGCAATGGCATGCACCATTTTCGATAAATCATCATTGACCAAAATAAGGGACGCTGCCTGCTTAGCAATTTCAGTTCCTTTTTTGCCCATGGCAATTCCGATATGAGCGGCTTTTAGTGCCGGACCATCATTTACTCCATCACCTGTCATAGCAACAATCTCCTTATTTGATTTCAGCGCATTGATAATTTTCAGTTTAGCCTCAGGAAACATTCTGGTAAATAAAGTAGTGTCTCTAACGCATTTTTTGAGTTCTTTGTTAGTGAGTTTCATCAGCTCATCTCCAGAAATGCTTTTTTCATATCCTTTAAAACCGATTTGTTGAGCGATAGATGAAGTAGTCAGAGAATTGTCTCCGGTAATGATCTTTACATTGATTCCAGCTCTATAAAAATGCTGTAAAACGAGTTTGATATTCTTTTTTGGAGGATCATAAAAGGCTAATAATCCTATGAATTCAAATTTAAATTCCTGTTGTGTTTTAGGATAATTCGAAGTGGTATTGTGAGTTTCTCCTACTGCCAGAACGCGATAACCTTCCTGTGATAATTCTTGTATTGCTTTTAGAATTATTGTTTTATTATCTGAAGTAAGTAAGGATAATTTCATTAATGCTTCTGCGCCTCCTTTTGCAGCGATGATTTTAGTACCTGATTTATTTTCAAAAACATGCGTCATCATAGGTGGCTTTCCTGACAAAGGATATTCATGTACCAGTTTGAAATCGGGTCTCTGGTCTTTTTCAATTACTTTCGAATATGCTTCATGAATTGCGATTTCCATAGGGTCAAAAGGAATGGGTTCACTTGCCCACATTGATAGGGTAATTAATTTTTTCTCCTCTTCAGATATTGAGCCCTCTAAGTCTGTAATTTTCTCTGATTTTAAAGAAAAAATTTTAGCCAGACTCATTTTGTTTTGTGTAATGGTGCCTGTTTTATCAATACAAATTACGGTCGCACTCCCTAATGTTTCGACTGTTTTCATTTGTTTGACAATAATTCCTTCTTTCATCATTCGCCATGCGCCAATAGCCATAAAGGTGGTAAAAGCGATTGGGATTTCTTCAGGCAGGATACTCATCGCCAAGGTAAGCGCTTTTAGCAAACTGTCGAATACATTAAAAGTGTGAAAATAGTTGATCCCCCATACAATAAAAAAAACTACGGCTCCGGCGAGAGCCATTTTTTTTACGAAATTGCTAATCTGAATTTCTAAAGGTGTTTTTTCTTCTTTTATTGCCTCCAGGCTTTTGCCTATTTTGCCCAGTTTGGTTTCGCTTCCAATGGCAGTAACCGTTGCAATGGCTAATCCGCCTACCACAGTTGTCCCCTGATAGATTGCATTGTCGTCGGTTGCTTTATCTTTGCTGACTGCCATAGATTCTCCAGTAAGAATCGATTCATTTACAGAAAAATCATTAGAATGACATATAATTCCATCGGCAGCAATTAAAATGCCTTCTTCTACCAGAAGACTGTCTCCAATAACAATCTCTTCTGTTTTTATTTCTACTGAATTACCATTTCTAATGACTTTGCATTTGGGTCTGGTGAAATTTTTCAACTGCTCTAAAGCATTTCGGCTTCTTGCATTTTGATAAGATGAAATAGCCGCAATCAAAACAATTGCTGAGGCTAAAAAGAAACCATCAGCAAGTTTTCCGCTAAGAAAATAAATGCTTGATGCAATGAAAAGCAGTATCATCATGGGTTCCTTGATTATTCGAATCATCGCAAGAGTATAACGGTTCGTCTTTTTATATAAAGATACATTTTGACCATATTTCTTTCTTGCCGCAAGTACTTGAGCAGCTGTTAAACCATCTGTATTGAATTTGTTTGTAATCATCATTAAGCTGCTTTTTTTACTTTCTGAAAACAAGAATAGGAGTATGTGTGTCAAAACCAAATTCCTTGGTTTTACTCGATAGAAAATGACGTTCAAACCAATCACGGTTCTGTTTCGTAAACATCACAATTATTGAGGGTTTTACCTTGAGGATATCTACTTGTAAATGATTGAGTAAAGAATATTCAATATTTAATTTTTTAAAATTAAACGAGACTTTTTCTGATTTATAGTTTTGTGCAATCTGATTAAAGCTTTCCTTAAAATCACCCTGATCTAATAATTCATTGTAGTGATACACTGCAATCTCTGCAGCAAACAGAGCGGCGAATTTTTTAACAAAAGGGAGTTCAACACCTAGTTTTACAAGATCTGAGGCATACAATAAAAGATTTATTGGCTTCATGCGATAGGTATAAGGAATAACCAAAAGTGGAATAGGGGAAGTAGTAACCAGTTTTGCAGCAGTAGTTCCTATCAAATGATTAAATATTCCGGGACCTGATGTATTATTACAAATAAAATCGGCATGGCATTTTTCAGCATAAGCAATAATGGTCGTGTCCACTTGAGTATTGTTCTCAGTTACAAATTCTACTTTGCCAACTTCTTTTTTAGTTGTTTTGTAAATAGATAGTATGAATTTTTTAAGTTTATAATCCTGCGTGGTTTTTTTATAATAGTTATCGATATTATCCTCAAAGGTTTTTGTGTTTACACTATAAAATATGAGTTCACAGGGAGTTTGAGAAGCAAATTGGATGGCAAATCGTATACCTGCTCTTGAGATATTTGAGAAATCGGTGGTAACAAGTAATTTTATCATGGTATTTACTTTAAAACTTAAATTTTAATTTGAGGTATATCTAAATTTATTTCAGTAGTTTTTAGGGTATGATTTTTTTATTTGAGCTTCATTTCATTGAGTTTTAGATTTAGTTTTTTCCATTTTGTTTTGTCTAAATGAAGCGTATCTATATCTGTTGTCCACTCTATAAAAGGTGCTAAACGATAAATACCAACAACACGTTTTTTGTAGCCAAATGCAAATCGGTCTCCTCTAAGCTGATAATTAATGGTTTTAGCTGGATTGTCGATATTGCTGTAAAGCACTGTTTGAGTTTTCCAGTCTCCTCCCCATGTAAAAAAAGCTTTGAGTACACATAAGATACCAATAATTATAGCTACAGAAATAATAGACCAGTTGGTTTGTAATTTTTTAAAGAATTGGCCAATAATAATTACCAATGATGACGTGGCAAAAAACAAAAAAAAGAAATGTACCCGATAATCATTAATATTAAACTGGGTATAGCGGTTGAGCAGAATTATACTTATCGAGATTACAAAAATGACAGCAATGAAGGGGTTCAGTTTTTTCATCTTTTGGGTACTTTTTTATTTATGAATTTCATTTACTTTACGCATAAAATCTGCTGTTGCAGGATCTGCCGCAGTTCCGTAACCGTCCACAAGGGTTCCTTTTTCATTACTATTAGTTTCAATGGCATACATGATCGAGCTGTCTTCAGGATTTGATTCGCCTTCAAAACGATAAAAATGAGCTATTTTTATCTGATCTGGCATAAAGTGATGATCTGTTTTAAGTGAAACCAAATTTTTGCCATTAACCTCGAATTGGGATGTAAATCCAAGTTTTTCAATTTCAGCCAGTACAGTGACCAGACTATCCATATTTACTTTTTCCATAATTTATAATTTTTAGCGAAGCAATGTTTCAGGGCTATTCTATATATGAGGATAAAATATTTGATTCTTTTTTGAATCGCTATTATACTAATTTGTATTTTTTATTTTTTAGTTCTGCTCCATAGCTCTTTTCAGGTATATTTTTTCAAGATGACTGATTCTTATTTCTGACATGATCAGGTATACAGATAAACTAATGATCGAAGCAAAAAAACACCATACCGATACAAGATAACTTTCGTAAAAAACTGTTGTAACTATATAGGATATTAAAACCATAACTCCCAACCACCACATGCGTCTGATGTGCGAAAAGAAAGGAGGAAGAATTGTAGCGATAATATAAAACAATCCACCCATCACCCGAAAGGCTTCAGGATAAGCCTGAATATAGGCTATATGATAACAATCAATCTCAGATCTAATATTAAAATGAAGCAAACAGTAAGTCAGGTATAAGGAAACCAGTATTCCAACTGCTACGAGTATTCTTTGCGTCGTTTTCCTTGCTTTTTCTTTTTCCAATAGCAGTATGGCAGCCGGAACCCAGACGGGCCAGATAATTTGTGCAATAATCAGATAAAAATAAGTGATACTGTTTTGCATGTAGGACCATTTTTCATTAGGTATGGACAACCATAAAAAACCTTCAGAGAACTGCTGTATGGCAAATATGAAAGGAATTAAGGCAAACATAGTTTGTGAGCGATGCTGTATTTTTTTTATGGAGGCAACCCCAATAACTGAAAGGATGATCCCGGCACTGAAACTTGCTGTAGCAGAAAAACACATAAGGAAATAGAGTTGGTTATAATTTAGTTTTAGCTGGTTTGACTCTTCTGCCTACAGTATCCATAAGAATAGTGGCTGTCAAAGCGGCCAGTGCGATAAGTGCGAATAATGTTTTCATGATTGTAATTTTTAGAATATTGAATTTTAAATCTGTTCAGCAAATTTGACCCAAAACAGCCAATTGAGAAATGATCATCAACATTGCAATAAGTGATCTGGAACACTTTTTTTAGCTATTTTTACATTAGCTTTGATATTGGTTTTAAAGAAAAAAAATGGCACTATTAATCTTTGTCAGACATGGACAATCGCTTTATAATTTAGAGAATCGTTTTACAGGAATCCTAGATATTCCACTCACTGATCTTGGAAAAGAACAGGCAAAACTGGCAGGACAAAAATTAATAGGTTATGTTTTTAATATAGCATACACTTCGATGCTTACAAGAGCACAGGAGAGCCTGCAGATTATACTGAATGAGATGAAGGCAACGATTCCTATTGTTAAAAATAAAGCTTTTAATGAGCGTATGTACGGCACTTTGCAAGGTCTCAACAAAGATGAAACAGCACAAAAATATGGTTTGGCCCAAGTGGATATCTGGAGAAGAAGTTACGATATATGTCCTCCCGGAGGAGAAAGCCTTTTAGACACTTACAACCGTGTAGTTCCTTATTATAAATTAGAAATAGAGCCTAAATTAAAAAAAGGAGAGAATGTATTAATTGTAGCTCATGGCAACAGTTTAAGATCCCTAATGATGTACCTTGAAAATATAAATCCACTTGAGATTGTTAAAGTAAATATTGCAACCGGAATACCAAGGGTGTATAATTTTGAGACAGACCTCCATCTTTCCAGTGTAAGGGATTTATAGTTTGTAATATTGTAATCTGTTGAAAATTATGATCTCATTAGAGAGTACAATAACAAACAATTTTAAATAAAAAAGCAGAAGATATTATCCCCTGCTTTTTTCTGTGTTTTACAACATTGCATAGTCATATTCCACAACAAGATTATTGTCGATAGACCATATCCCTGGAGTTTTCCAGACAATTTTCTCGGCTTGATCTTTTTGGTAAACAGAATCAACAAATCCTGTTAGTTTAACATTGGTTCCATTTACAGTCACTGTGATATCCTTAGCGTTTAGTGACCAGCTTCTTGCAAGTGCTTTTTCTACATCCTTTTTTTCGATAGCGTCTTTGATGTCCGACTTGATTTTGATGTTATTGGTTACTCCTTTTACTCCTGGAAGAAAGCTAATAGCAGTTTTGGCATCTTGTCTTTGAAAATTCCAAGTTAATTCGCCTTCTAAAGTTACCCATCCATTTTCTACTTTTACCTTAACATGATCTTCTGATACTGACCAATTGTCTTTTAAGGCTTTCAATACTTCATTCGCAATATCATTGTCTGTTTTGTTGAAAGTATTAGAATATTTAATTTCTATTTCCTCAACAACTGCTTTTACTCCAGATACATTTTTCGCCGCGTTTTCAGCTTCCTTTTTTTTAAAATATCCGTCTACAATACCGGTTAGGGTCACTACACCATCTTTTACGGTTACTCCAATTTCTGCAGCATGTAAAAGAGGTTCCCATTTGATGGCATTTTGAACGTCTTTTTGTAATTCTTCGTTGGTTTTCATAATGTATGTATTTAAAAATTTATAATTCATTTTTAGTTGATGAGTATTGAAAAAATCATTGGGAGTAATTCTAAAACCTGTTGTTACACCGGAAATACAATTCCAAGATAATATTGAATACTCTGATAAAGGGCAATGGCTTTAATTGCAATTCCATTTTGTATGGCAAAGCAGTTTATTTTAAAAAGTATATTTTCCATCTCAACTATTTTTAAAGTCAAACTTTTTAAAATGTTCGCTAACAAAGTGCTGCTGGTGCTGAAGGTTCATTTTGTCGGTACTTTCGGTTTCTATTTTAATTTTGTCAAAATTGTTGTCTTTTTGCAAAAAGTGCAGTAATTCCGTTTTTGCAGTAGTAGGTCCAAATAACAAGAGTTCATTATAACCACTGGCAATAGTTCCTATTTTATTAAAATAAACTCTCTGTTTATCCTGCTGTTTATGATGCATTTCACTTTCGCTTCTTTGCAGCGTTTCATGTTTATCCTGAATATCAAAGTCAGAGACTACATTCTGAGGCGCTTTATGGTTGCCGGTAAAATCGATTAAATTTGCTGCAGTATGATCTAAGTAAATGCCTAATTGTTTGATAGTTTTCATTTTTTAATGTATTAAGGTTTAATATTTTGTTACTTATTGCATTGTAGCTGCTTCAATTTCCTTAGCAGAAAGAAAGTGCTCTTCTTCTGCAGCGTTTTCTTTAGGAATATGGATTCCCAATACTTTGCGGGCATTTTCCGTTTGAATTTTGCTTCCATGTACCAAAAGCATAAATTTGCCTGCCTTGATTTGGGTTTCGTATTTTAAAACGTCATGATTTGAAATACCCAAACTAACTAGTGCCGCTGCAATAACACTGGTTCCTCCTAATAATGCTGCACCTTCCAGTGCTCCAATAATAGCTGAAACAAGAGGTCCTGCAACTAGCAGCGGGCCAAGTCCCGGAATAAAAAAGAAAGCAGATCCAAAAAGTAATCCCCAGAAGCCACCCCAAAAGGCGCCAAAACTTCCCCATTTTTTCATGCGGTCTCCAATATTATAATAGCCTGTTACAGTTTCATCACTATGGTAATCCGTTCCAATGATCGACAGACGGGTCATATCATAACCACTTTTTTCTAGTTTTTTAATAGCCTTTTCAGCTTTAAGGTGAGTAGCGTAAAAGGCAACTAATGTATTTGTGTTTTTCATATTAATAATTTTTAGTGAGTCATTTTATAAAAAAAATCTAGTGTTTTCTCTAGATGTTCAGGGATGACTTCGAGATTATTTTTTATATTTCGCACTCCAGGAGCTTTCCATGTGATTTTTTCAGCAAGTTCTTTTTGATATTGAGAATCTACTGCACCTTCAAGAGTTACTTCATTTCCAGAAACTTGTATTGTAATGCTCGCCGTATGAATTGCTACATGGTTTTTTAGAGCCCGTCTTATAATTTCTTTATTAATTGGATGACTAAGTCTTGAATCGATAACAATATTATTGTCAACTCCTTTTACTCCAATTAAATTGGTTACAGCTCTAGTAGCGGCTTCTTTTTGATAATACCATTCTAATTCTCCAGTAAGTGTTACATATCCATTCTCTACCTTAACTTCTATACTGTCGTTTAATGTGTTCCAGTTCCATGTAAAAGCATTTAGAATTGCCTGAGCGATATCACAGTCATTTTTTTGTTCCCAGTTATTGATTTTTACTTGAATATTTTCCAAAACTTCCAAAACGCCAGGAACTTGTTTTGCCGTATTTTTGGCTTTTATTTTTTTTGCAGGAAAATCAACAATACCTTTTAATGTAACGATACCATTATTTGCAGTGACTTCAATTTGGGCTGTATTTAATTTTGGTTCCCATTTTATGGCATCCAGAACATCTCGTTGTAAAATTTCATTCTTTTTCATTATTGCTCCTTTAAATTTAAATTCCCCTAAAAGCTTAAATTGTATTCTTTATTACTGATACAAAGTTGAGGTAGAAGCAAGGAATTGGAAATGACAGGCATCAGCAATAAAAATGATATAGGGCACTTTTAAATAAAAAACAAAAAGCAATTAAAAATGGTGTAAAATTTTCCTCTATTTATTTCGCCAATTCTTAATATCAGTCTATAGGGATTACTTTTAATTTTTTTTTTAGTCCTAAAACATCGAATATGATAGTGGAATTTTAGCTTTTAAATTAACCAATGCATTCTGAAATTAATATTCTTTGTGACTCACTTCGAGTAATTTAAATTCCTTAATTATATATAAAGCAATCAAAATTGATATGGGAAGTCCTATTTGCTGTTAAATTAATAATAATGTGTTATTTATAGTATTAAATTCAGGCAGAATGTAATTTTCCATTTTTAAATAGCCGACCTTTATAAGGATCATCATAATTTGATCGATTTGATGATGGATAATGCCGCACTGTTATACGCTCTAGTACAAAATGCTTTGGATGGCATCATTACCATAGACGACATTGGTACTATCGAAACTATTAATCCTGCAGGCTGTCTGCTTTTTGGTTATCAGGAACAAGAAGTTATAGGCAAAAATATTTCAATGTTAATGCCTTCACCTGATAGAGAAAGGCACAACAACTATTTGAGCAAGTACAAAACAACTCGAAAAGCAAGCATAATTGGCATTGGCCGTGAACTTACAGGAATGCGTAAAGGTGGTTATCTCTTTCCGATGAAACTTGGGGTTAGTGAGGTAAAATATTCAGGCCGGACAATTTATGCTGGTTTTATTCATGACCTGTCTCAGCAGAAAGTTGATGAAGAACGTTATAAGGATTATGCATCTCATTTGGAAGAACTTGTCGAAGAGAGGACAAAATCGCTTAACGATACAATTTTTGCTTTAGAAAAAGCAAAAGAAAAAGTGAGTATTTCACTGGAGAAGGAAAAAGAACTCAGTAAACTGAAAAACCGCTTTTTATCAATGGCTTCTCATGAATTTCGCACACCACTCAGTACCGTGCAATTATCAGCTTCACTAATTGAAAAATACGCGATACCCTTTGCCAGTGAGCCTATTAGTAAGCATCTAGGAAAGATTAAAAATTCAGTAAAGAGTTTGACAGCTATACTTAATGATTTTCTATATGTTGAAAAATTGGAAATAGGTAAAATGAGACCTGAATTTACTTGTTTTGATCTAGTTAAATTTGGTGAAGAAATAACCGAAGAAATGCAGCTTCTTGCCAAACCCAGCCAAAATATAGTTTGTAAACATAAAGGTGATCAAACCATGATATACCTCGATGCTAATTTGTTAAAGAATTGTGCTATTAATTTAATAGGAAATGCTATAAAGTATTCTGGAGACAGCTGCTGTATTGATTTCACAACAGAAATTAATGATTTAGATTACATTATTTCAGTTCATGATGATGGAATCGGCATTCCTTTGGAAGAACAAAAACATTTATTTCAGGCTTTTTTCAGGGCACAAAACACCGGCAGTATTCCTGGAACTGGTCTTGGTTTAAATATAGTGAGCCGTTACGTTTCACTTATGAAAGGAACGGCAGAATTTAAAAGTAATGAAAAAGAAGGAACATTATTCACCTTAACATTTCCTATATCATGAGCAAAGTACTGATTATTGAAGACCATAATGACATTAGGGAAAATATTGCTGAAATCCTTACTTTGGCTGGTTACACCGTTTATCAGGCCAATAATGGTAAATTAGGGATTGATTCTGCAGCTGCCAATCTGCCTGATATCATTTTATGTGATATTATGATGCCCGAACTTGACGGTTATGGTGTATTGTATATGCTTAATAAAAATCCAAAAACAAGTACTATTCCCTTTATTTTTATTACTGCAAAATCTGAAAGGCCGGATCTGCGGAAAGCTATGGAAATGGGTGCAGATGACTACCTGACCAAACCTTTTGATGACATGGAACTTTTACAGGCTATTGAAAGCAGGCTGAACAAAAAGAATTCAGAAATGGATTTTTATAGTCACTCGCTCGGCCGTCTTGAAAGTTTGGTGGGAGACAAGGAAGGACTCTCAGAACTAAAAAAAATGATAGAAGAACATATTCACAGACCTTTTAAGAAAAACCAGATTATTCATTATGAAGGGGATCGTGCTATAGGTCTTTATTTGGTGATATCGGGTAAAATCAAAACAGTTAAAATGTCTGAAGACGGCCGTGAACTGATGACAGGTATGTATCATGCCAATGATTTTTTAGGGGTCAATACAATACTTTCTGATGAAACTTATAATGATACTGCAACAGCAATTGAAGATAGTGAGGTCTGTTTTTTTCCAAAAGAACAGCTAGAAGAATTACTAAAATTATATCCGGATGTAGGCGAAAAATTCATTAAAATTCTTTCGAATGAAATTAGGAGCAAGGATACACATTTGCTGCAATTGGCCTATCAATCGGTTAGAAAGCGAATTGCAGAATCGCTTCTGAGACTCTTTCGTCAGGAAGAAGCTGCAAAAGGTGATAGTATCAATATAACAAGGGATGATCTTGCTGCAATGTCAGGAACTGCGTCCGAAACAGTAAGCAGAACCTTAACTGAGTTTAGGAATGAAGGATTAATTGAAAAAAAAGGCAGCAAGCTGAAAATTCTGGATTACACTAAAATAAGTAAGATGAAAAATTAATACAAAAGTAAAATCTTAATGGCTTTCTATTGAAATTCTTAAAAATAGTATAGAACTTAATTCTCGAAAAGTACTTTGGCAAGGGCATTGTCCCGATTGTAAAGGTCATCGTAAAAGGCAATATTTCCACCTCCGTCTGCCCAAGCGGTAAAGTAGGCAATGTAAACTGGGATTTTATCTTTGAGTTCATAAGTGTTTTCTTTTTTCAAATGCATGACTGCATCTACTTTTTGGGCATTCCAATTGGCTTCTTTTTCCATAATAGCCACTGCAAGTTCACGGGCTTTTTCAACCCTTACACACCCATGACTAAACGCCCTTTTTTCTTTATTGAAAAAAGATTTGGATGGTGAATCATGGAGGTAAATGTTATGCGAATTCGGAAACATGAATTTAACCAGTCCCAATGCATTGTTCCCTCCGGGCTTCTGCCTAACTTGCCCATCATGCCATTCCATATTTTGATTTTGAAGGTAATTTGGATTCTTTTTTATCTTGGGCAGTATTTCTTTATTAAGAATACTGGTGGGTACATTCCAATACGGGCTGAAAGCTAAATAACTTATACTGCCACTAAAAACAATAGTTTTATGAAATTCTTTTCCTACTACCACTTTAGAAATAAGAAACGGCTTTCCGTCACGGTAGTATAGCAGTCTATAAGAAGGTATGTTTACTGCAATATATTCTTGTGCTGAATTTATTTTTGGACTTATCCAGCGGCATCTTTCCATATTAACCGAAATGGTTTTGATCCTGCTTTCTACAGAAACATTGAGCATCTCAATTAGTTTCGGTGTGATCTTGCCGTCAAAATCATGATTTTGACTTGTTCCATAAGCAATAATACCGTCACTTATTGTTTGGTCAAAAAGAATAGAGGCATCATCCTGACTTATAAAACCCTCTAAAAAAAGTCTGTTTCTTAGCTCTTGCACTGTAGTCGAAGAATCGCCTTGATGAAGAAACTTAATTTCCTTATCAAGTTTAACGACTTTCCAACCGCCTTTTTTTTCAATTTCAATATATTTTTTTAAAGCCTGTTTAAGATGATAATATTGATCGAAATAGTCATGTTTCAATTCCTTTTTAAATGCAACTGCTTGTATCAGAGTATCTATGTATGCTATATTAGAAGTGTTTTCTCTCGGGAGATACCAGCCTGTTTCTTCACTTTTTCCTATGGTAAATCCGTTGAAAACTTTGGTAGTATAAAAAAAATACATGCAGCTGATGAAAAGTTCTGATTCAAAGTTTGGAATCGTAGTGGTCTGTTTTTCAAATATTTTTTCCCACTCAGTTTCATAGGGTACAGGTACAGGAAGCCCTTCTTCTCTCATTTGCTGTATCTGCTTATGCAGTACAGAGGTAAATTCAATAAGTCCATTCTGGTCATACCAAATATAATCTTGATGTTTTTTATACAGCAATTTCACCTCATTCTGATACGGATTGAATTTAGGAAAGGTTTGAAAAAAAGCAGCGATTTTTGTTGTATCGATTTGTGTTGCAGGATTTTCCTGAAAATGTTTTTGAACACCATCTCTAGAATCTGCCCGGGAAATTATCCAGGTACTGCACATGAAGAAAATCAATATATATTTATATTTCATCGGGAAGTTATTAGCTTAGGTTCTTCGACCATAATTTGAAAGGGGGAACTCTTTAATTAAAATGAACATAACAATAGGTACTGTTATATTCTGGTTTCCTGAATTGCAGTGTATTTTAGTTGGCTTTAATTTCGTCGGCACCCATCTCTGTAAGTAATTTTCTTTTTTTCACATCAGGCAGGATTCCATTGTCGCTTTTTTTTGTTTTTAGAGCTTTTTTTATTTTTTTTCCTTTACTGTTTTCAGTAGTTTTCAGTATTCTTTTATTGATTTTTTTAGCGATCTTTTTGGCTGTATTGTCAATTGTTTTCAGAATCTTTTTGCTGTTTGATTTTGCTGTTATTGCATTGGTAATTGCTGTAGTTATTTCAGTTGCCATTTTTTTTGAATTTGCTTTCATAATTTTAAATTTTTGTAGATGTTAGGTTTTATATCGGATTTATTGCAATAAATCAGAGGTGTTTTATAGATGCAAAATTGAGCAGAACTTTTGCCACACGAAATGACACTGCTCATTTTCATTATTGATATTAAACACTTTTTACGAAGTACGTTTTTTTTTGGTTATTATTTAAAATCCCACTGTAGCTTCTAACATAAAACCGTCAAATTCACCGCCATGTCTGATATCGGTATCTTGAAAATTTTTATATTTCTGATTTACATATTCGGCTTTCATCAGGATATTTTTTGTTAGGAACCATCCTGCAGAACCTACCACACGGTTTATGGTCTGGTCATTTTGATTTAGCGGGCTATCCTTTAATGTATTGTATCGCGCTGCAATCCAAAAATTTTCTTTTCCAGCTGGGAACCTGTAAATAAGATCAACGGCAGATTGAATGACCTGATGAGTATCGGCCTGAGTGATTTTTCGACCTTTGGCCACTTCATAGGTTCCAAATAGTTCAAAACCTTTAAACTTCACAAAAGGATTGATCATAAAAGCCGTCACTTGCTGGCTGAATTCGGGATTGTAACGCCCGGATCTGAAATTATCAACAGCTGTTGCCGTTGTATTTTCAAGCACGTAAAAATAATGTGAACCGGTTCTGTCTCCTGCAAAAAGGGTATTGTTCGCAGCCCTTTTTACATTATAAAAAGAACCTGTCAGCCTGAATCTCAGGTCTTGGTTTATTTGTTTATCATAGCCAATTTTAGCATGCAGTGCAGGTGTAGGTTTGCTTAATTCTCCTGTTGCCGCATCTATTTTAGTAGAAACTACTACTGTTGGGTTTAGTGCGCCATTGGTTATTCCTAATAAGCCCATCAAGCCTGAATCATGATGAAAATATACTTCACCGCCAATTTCAGTAGCAAATTCATCCAAAATGTAATTTTCAATAAAAGGGTTGTAGATGGCATTTCCTCCGTCACTTCTTCTAAAGTGCTGGTCACCATAGTCAACATCATAGGCACCTACTTTCAGGGTTACATATTTCATCACCTGATCGACAAAATTGCTCTTTAAAAACAACAGTTTATCAAACTGTATGTAACCGCCTTTTACCCAGGTCTCCTCGTGATGTCTTGAAGACAAATAAATAGTAAGATTCATTCGGATTCCATCATCAAGCTGTGTGTCAAGGTTTAGGTTGGCCATAGCCAGATTGAAACCATTTGTAATATCAATAAGCTGATTGCTGTTTATGCCGTCAACCAGTACTGGATTCGCTGTATTTTGATGGTTTAATCCCTGAAAATCCAGTGTGAAATTACCACCCATTTTTACTTTAAAACCGTCAAAAGATGCAGTATCCTTCTTCGTAGTTTCAAAAACATTCAAGCCTCTTTGGTCATTATACCTAAAATACTGCATAGGTTTCTTTTGTGCTTGCGCCAATGTTGTACAAAGACACAGTAATAGCAATATTATATTTTTCATTTGAATTAAGATTTTTCAAAAAGGAAAGAGAATTCAAGCTTGATCGCATCACCTGTTTTCATGACTCCGCCCATAAAAACAGGTGCAGTTACCTTATAGTCGCTCATATTTATGGGGTAATTTCCAACACAGCTCATACTTCCATCTTTATTTACAAAACAGTATAAATCAATAACTGCATTTTTTGTAACCCCTGCAATGGTGAGTTTTCCAGCTGTTTTGATGTGAAATTTGGAATTGTTTACACTCATTATTTCAGCGGAAACTTGTTTGTACAGAATTTCTTTAAACTGATCAGTTTTTAAGGCTTTATATGCATTTTTATCCAACTTTTTTTGACCGCTTTTAAGAGTGAGCACAGGCAAGTCAAACTCAATTGCGCTGAGTTTTGTAATTTGATTTTCAGCACCGATATTAAATGTTGCTTTTCCCGAGAAACCAGCCGTTTTCATGGTCCAGTCATGGAAGGTAGAGGTTCCTGATATCTTCATTTCATTATCTTTGGATTTTCCAATTTCAAAATGGGATTGAGCACGAACCGTCTGGTTCAGTCCTGAAAATATTATTATCAGGAACATTATTGCGATTTTTATTTTAGTTTTCATTAGATTCTTAATTTATTAAAGAGATTATTTTAAGTAGGAGCGAAGAAACCAAGCCATTTTCTCATGGCTTTCAGTTAGGATGGTAACAAAATCATCTGTTTTTCTTTCTTTAGAAGACGTTGAAAGCAGGGATGTATTGTTTTTTAGTTTGTTAATTAGATGTTCATGATCGCCAAGTAATTCATTGATATAACCCGTATGGTCATTCGTTTTTTTTCTTTTTTTATTGAATCGCGTCACCTTCAAAAAAGCCTTCAGCATAGCATCTACATAATGGCCTGAGGCATGAACACGTTTTTCAACATGGTCAATTATGATATTAATTTCGCTGGACTGGGCGCTAAAAAAAAGATATTTGTCTTGAAAATCAATACCCTGCAGTTTTATATGTACACTTTTAGTTTTGGTTAAAAGGATATACTCATCACAAAGAATACTCGAGAGTTTGATGGCAAGGCTTCTTAGATGGGCTCTTTTTGCCGTGGTGGTTTTCATTTTTGCTATTTTTGGTTGTTGATTTCAATGCAAAGTTGAAGCTATTAGAGGAAAACCAAAATGACAGACAACGTACCAATAAGTGACGGTTGTTACTTATTGAGAAGATCAAAGTCATACTTTCCCTGAGATTTATTTTTATTAATTAGTATTGGATGCTTTTTGCAGTTCCAGTTCTTTTTTTGCCTCTTCTTTTTTCTTTTTTTTGAAATAACCTCTTAGCAGGAAATTCTGTTTAGCAGCTTGTTCGATTTCAATTAAATTTTTTGAACCTGTTTGTAAATTTGTTAAAGTTGAATCTAAGGAATTGGACAATTTTTCATCGCTAATCAGTTTTGGCAAAATACCTTTTCCGGTATTTAGTTTTGAGGTAAAAACATTTAAATCAGTCACACTTTTCTCAAAACCAGATAATGTTTTTTTAATACTGCCGGCATAATAGGGATCTGTCATAAGTTTTGATAATGTTCCGTCCTTATCGTTTATTTTTTTTGTAAAAACAGCAAATTCGTTGGAACTGTCTTTTAGGTTTTTCATGGTAACATTGATGCTTTGAGCAAAATTCTCATCAGTTAATACTTTGGATAGCGCGCCTTTTCCGTTATTGATTTTATAACTGAATTCAGAAAGTTCTTTGGTTATTATCTGTGCATTATCAATACTTTTTTTGAGTCCAACAATTAGATCTTCCATTCCGACTGCTTCGCTAGACGCAATCATATCGCCATCTTTTACCACTTTTGCAAGACTGTTTTTAGGCGAGATAGTCAGTACTTTATCACCCATTAGTCCGTCTGATCCAATACTGGCCCATGCATCAGTTTTAATATATTGATGCACTTCTTCCCTGATGATCATATCGACCACTACTGTCGAATCGGAAATAAAAGAAATGTCCTTTATTGTTCCAATAGTAATTCCGGACAAGAGTACATTATTGCCGTTTTTTAGTCCGCTGACGTTTTTGAATTTTGCTTTTAAATGGAAGGTTTCACCAAAAAGGTTTTGACTTTTGCCAATGAAATAAACCGCAACGAGAAAAATCGTCAGCGCTGCAATTACAAACAATCCTAATTTCCAGATATAGTCTGATTTTTTCTTCATGATATGCTATTAATTTAAATAGACAGGCCAAAGCCTTATGGGATATTAATTTGCTGCAAAAAAGAATGATTTTACCCATTTGTCAGCACTTTTTTCGAGTTCTTCGTAGGTGCCCTGCGCATGGATTAGACCGTCTTTTATAATAATAATTCGATTTCCGGTCATTTTAGCGCAGATCATATCATGTGTGATGATAATCGAAGTTGTTTTGTATTTTTTCTGTACCGATAGTATCAGTTCGCTGATTTCCTGTGCGGTAATGGTGTCGAGTCCTGCAGTGGGTTCATCGTAAAATATAATTTCAGGCTTAATGATTATCGTTCGCGCCAGACTAATGCGTTTGACCATCCCGCCTGACAATTCAGAAGGCATTTTATCAATAGCTTCTTTTAGTCCTACACTGTCCAATGCTTCTGTGATTTGCTTCTGGATATCTTTTTCTGTCAGATGGCGCGTATGATGCTTGAGCGTAAAAGTGAGGTTTTCACGAACCGACATAGAATCATATAATGCTCCATCCTGAAACATAAAGCCAATTTTGAGCCTGATTTTATTAAGCTCTTTATAGGTAAGTCGCGTCATATCTGTGCCCATAATTTCCATTTTTCCTTTGTCGGGCTCCAGAAGGCCAACAAGACATTTTATGGCAACTGACTTCCCTGAACCGGAACGTCCCAGGATAACGAGATCCTCTCCTTTATTGACATCAAAACTAATCCCTTTGAGTACTTTGTTTTTTCCAAAGGCTTTGTAGAGGTTTTTGATTTTTATAATAGGTTCTTCTTTCATGGTTTAAAAAAATAAATCGGTGATTTGAACTGCCAGCATATCAACAATAAAAATAGAAAGTGACGCTGTTACTACTGCTGAATTTGCTGCAAGCCCTACACTTGCCGTACCATTTGAGGCATTAAAACCTTTATAGCAGCCGATGACACCGATAAAAAAACCAAAGAAGAACGTTTTTATCGTGGCGGGCATAAGATCGAGATAATCCAGATGTTCTATTACTTCTGAAAAGTATCTTCTCATTGTAATGGTATTGTGTATGTTATAGCCTATGTAACCTCCAAAAATACCCACCAGATCTGCAAAAATTACAAGCAATGGCACCATTAATGTTGTCGCTAATATTCGGGTAACTACCAGATATTTATAGGGATTTATGGCAGAGACTTCCATAGCGTCAATTTGGGAAGATACTTTCATAGATCCGAGCTCGGCGCCAATACCTGAGGCAATTTTTCCGGCGCAAATAAGCGCTGTTACCACAGGGGCTATTTCTCTGATAAGTGAAAGTGAAACCATACTTGGCAGCCAGGATTCTGCTCCAAATTTTGTCATGGTCGGCCTGGACTGAATGGTCAGCACCAGACCCATAATAAAACCCGTGATGCTTACAAGAGGAAGTGATTTACATCCTATAGTATAACATTGGCGGAGGAACTCATTGATTTGAAAAGGTGGGACGAAAATTTCTTTAAAAAAACGTCCAATGAACAAAGAAAAATTCCCTGCCTGTGTAAGCTGCTCTTTTACTATGGCTATCATTAGACTGAGATTTGATTATGTTATTATGTTAAAAACAATTTTATTGGGTTAGGACCTGAATCTTCCTTACAGGTGAATTTTTCTTCTCTTGACCGCTATAAAATTGAATTTATCCTGCAATTTACTAGGAGTACTTTTTTCTAAGTATAGTCTTGGATATTGTATTATTTTCAGACAAAGCTGCAATGATATCGTGGCTTGAGAAATGATGAAGATCATTGCATGAAGTGACTGTTATTACATTTAGAAAAGTTTAAAAAAAACTTCTCTGAATTTTAAGTTATCCAAAGAAGCTCATTTTTGTTTTAGTACTTTATTCAAACAGTTGCTGTATTGTTAAGCAATAAAAGAGTAGTTGTAATCGACTATCAATTCATTTTTTACAAAGGCAACTCCAGGGGTATTCCACGTAATTCTTGCTGCTTCTTCTTTTTGATAGAGCGATGTAACATCGCCTGAAAGCGTCACCGTATTTCCTGATACCGATACGGTAATGTCCTTAGCATTAATGGCCCAGTGACGCGCTAAGGCATTCTCCACATGTTTTTTTTCGACAGCACTGTTGGATTCTGATTGAACGCTAATATTGTTTATCACGCCTTTAACACCCCGAAGCTCGGTGGCAGATTTTCTTGCCATTTCTTTTTGATAATTCCATCCCAGCTGGCCTTCCAGCGTAACCCATCCGTCTTCAACTTTAACTGTCAGGTTATTATGAGGAAGGAATAGGTTTTCTGAAAAAGACTTTACCAAATCGGAAGCGATATCACTATCATTTTTAATAAAGTGGTGTGCATCCTGTATCTCAATTTTTTCGACTACAGCCTTGACACCGCCTACTTTTTTGGCTGCATTTTCAGCTTCAGTCTTTTTATAATAATTGTCGACAATTCCCGTAAGGGTAACAATACCGTCTTTCACAATTACGCCAATTTCTGCTGCATGCAAAAGCGGTTCCCATTTAATGGCATCTTGAACGTCTTTTTGCAATTCTTCATTCGTTTTCATAGCTATATTTTTAAAATTCGCAATCTATTTTTGTTATTCAATTTAAAAGGGATCAGAGAGTTGACTCACACGAATCAATTTTTTATTCACAAATTCGTTGATTCCGAGTTCAGATAATTCTCTTCCGTAGCCTGATCTCTTGGTACCGCCAAATGGTAGGTCTGCTTGTGTCCAGGTAGGGTGGTTGATAAATACCATTCCGGTGTCAATCTGGTCTGCCACGCGTTTACCGCGTTCTATATCACTTGTAAATACAGAACCTCCGAGTCCGAAGGGGCTGTCATTGGCAAGTTCAATTGCAGCCTGCTCATCTTTTACTTTGTAAAATGAGGCCACAGGACCAAATAATTCTTCATGATATGCCGCCATTCCCGGTTTTAGACCAGTCAATATGGTCGGTTCCATGAAAGCTCCCGGACGTTTGAGTCGACTGCCTCCAAGTACTATTTTGGCACCAGCATCTACAGATCTCATCACCTGATCAGCTAATAATACAGCCGCTTCTTCATTGCATAGAGGACCTAATTCTGTTGTTCTGTCCATTGGATCTCCTACCTTTAGGCTTGCCATTTTTTGGGTGAATTTGGCAAGAAATTCATCCGCTACAGCCTCAACAACTATAAATCTTTTTGACGCCACGCAGCATTGTCCGTTATTATTAATTCTTCCTACCATGGCCCAATCGACTGTTTTATCAATGTCAGCATCTTCTAGTACAATAAAGGCATCATTTCCTCCAAGTTCCAAAACTGATTTTTTAAGATTTCGGCCAGCCTCTGCAGCCAGACTTGCTCCTGCGGCTTCGCTTCCGGTTAAGGAAACTCCTTTGATCCTCTGATCAGAAACAAGTACTGAAGCCCTTTTTCCGGAGATCAGAAGGTTGGTATACAATCCTTTTGGAGCACCAGCCTCAATAAAAAGCTGTTCTATGGCAATGGCACATTGGGGAACAATTGATGCATGCTTAATAAGGACAGTATTTCCTGCGATAATATTAGGCCCAGCAAAACGGGCTACCTGATAAAATGGAAAGTTCCATGGCTCTACTGCAAATACGACACCTAGTGGCATATAACGTATAAAAGCTTTTCCATATTCAGGATTTAGGTGTTTATCAGACAGGAATTGTTCTCCATTATCAGCATAGTAATCGATAATGTTGGCGCTAAGATCAATCTCGGCTTCTGCCTGCGAGATCATTTTTCCCATTTCAAGAGTAATGGTAGTAGCGAGTTCCTGCTTTTTTTTACGCATGAGCGATGCCACCTTATGCATTAAATCAATTCGCTGGGCAAAGGACGTTTTTCTCCAGTCTTGAAAAGTTTCTGTTGCATTGGCAACTGCTGTTTCCAGTGCTGTATCGGTCATTTCTTCAAAACTTTTGATAAGGGTGTTGGTATTGGGATCAATTGTTTGTATGGGCATGATATTTATTTTTTAGATTATTTCACATTATTTTAAAAAAGGTGTTTTACAGCCTTATCAAGTTCATTCATATCGCAGTCAAATTCTCGTTGGAACGATTTATTTTTAAATACAATTAACTCGTCAAATTTGAGTATGCTATTTTTGAATTCTGCGTTACGTTCACGCAGCTTTTTACTTATTGTGTTGAGTTTTTCGCGATTATGGTTGTTCTCATTATTATTGGAATTAATTTTTTTCAAGAAATTTTCTTACTGCAAAGATGTATTTAGCAAGGGAGTCAGCAAATGATACTCAGCACATTTGAAAGTGATATGAAACACTTTTCTGAAGCAGTACCTGTTATTTAAAAAATATTGTATTTAAATTAGTCAGGAAGATTTTCTTTCGATGAAATGTTTTTTTTCAATTTCGCTGCATTTCTGTTTAGAAGTTGATTTGTAAAGCAGTTTACACAATAGAAGTACTGTTCCCATCGAAATTACCAATGAGATTGAGGTCTAGCTTCTGGAATTTTTATATGTAGACGCTTTTATTGATTGTATATGAGCTGTATTTTAGCTATTGTCAGAAATTATAAATCGGATTATCTCAGTTTTTAAAGTAATACTGGAGATATAGCAGAAGAAGTTCAAAAACAAATGACTAATATTATTTGATAAGCTATAGTAGTCATTCTTAATAAGAAGAAATATTTAAATTTTTACTTGTATTAATTGCTCTAATTGTTTTGAGTCTTTTATGTAAATATTCCTTTTATCTGTTTCAATACAGCCAAGTTCTTTAAGTTGTTTAAGACTCCTCCCTAGACTTTCTTGTGAAGTGCCAATAAGGTTGGCCAAATCATCTCGTGTTAAGTCGATACCTTTATATGTTGGAGAATTTCGATTGAATCTGTTTTCTAAAAGAAGTAAGAATATAGCTAATCGCGCATTTTGATTTTTTTGTGCCAATACAGCAATGATATTGGCCAATACACCAAATTCATGACCGATGTTTTTAATAAGCTTTTGTTCTAAAGAAGGAATTTCTTTAAGCAGTTTCAAAAAAGCTTCTTTAGTAATGAAATTTACTGTAAGATCTTCGAGAGCCTCACAGGAGTCCTGATATCGTTCCTGACCAAGCAGTGCATGATAACCCAGTACATCATTAGTAGTGTAGATATAAAATATTTGTTCATCACCAGTAAAACCGCGTTTGAATTTTTTAGCCTTACCCTGTTTTATTTGATAGATACCAGTAGGGATACCTCCTTCATAAAAAAGCATATTGCCCTTTTTTATAACAAGTGGCTCCATAACGTTTTCAACTGCCTGATTTTCTGACTCGGTTAAGTCTTCAAACAGTAGATTACTTTGGAAATCAAATTGAGAAAAGAAATCTTTCATAAAAACAAATATAACATTTATTAATTAAATATATAACATTTGTTATATATTTGTAAGCGTTATTATTCTTGACACAATTAAATAAACAAGTGAATAACGATTGTTAAATAACGAAAATAAAGTTGAATCAAGGAAAGTCTGCGTAGAACTTTTTTTCAAAAATTTACAAAATGATAAACGAGAATAAAATAAGTATTGAAAACGGAAGGCTAGTTGTGCCTTCTCATCCTATAATTCCTTTTATTGAAGGAGATGGAATAGGGGCGGATATTTGGAAAGCTTCGAAATTGGTTTTCGATGCTGCTGTTCAAAAAGCATACGGGAGCAGTAGAAAAATTCAATGGAAGGAAATATATGCGGGTGAAAAAGCTTTTGAAAAAACAGGAAACTGGCTTCCAAATAAGACTATTGAAGATATTGAGGAATTTCTAGTTGCGATTAAAGGACCGTTGACAACACCAGTTGGCGGTGGCATGAGATCACTTAATGTTGCTTTGAGACAAAAATTAGATTTATATGCATGTGTAAGACCTGTAAAGTGGTTCAAAGGAGTTCCTTCACCGGTAAAAGCACCTGAAAAGGTAGATATGATTATTTTCAGGGAAAATACCGAAGATATTTACGCCGGTATCGAATGGATGGCAGGAACACCGGAATTGGAAAAGGTGAAAGATTTTCTTATTGATGAGATGGGCGTTAAAAACATTAGATTTCCAAACTCAGTGTCTATAGGTATAAAACCGGTTTCCAAAGAAGGAAGTGAGCGTCTGATAAGAGCAGCTTTTAAGCATGCTATTGACTTCAGGAAGGATTCTGTGACAATTGTGCACAAGGGTAATATTATGAAATTTACTGAAGGGCAATTTAAAGAATGGGGTTATCAGCTGGCCAAAGAGGAGTTTGGAGCTAAGGAATATGAAGGAGGTCCCTGGCTGGTGATTGAAAAATATGGACATAAGGTGATTATAAAAGATGTAATAGCCGATGCTTTTTTACAGCAAATTATATTGAGACCCGATCAATATGATGTAATTGCTACGCTGAATCTTAACGGTGATTATATTTCAGATGCCTTGGCCGCTATAGTAGGAGGAATAGGTATAGCTCCTGGAGCCAATATTAATTACACTACAGGAGTTTCTATTTTTGAAGCCACACACGGCACCGCACCCAAATATAAGGATCTCGATAAAGTAAATCCGTCCTCAGAAATCCTTTCAGGGGTAATGATGCTTGAATATATGGGTTGGCAAGATGCAGCCGATCTTATTGTAAAAGGTTTAAAAGGCGCTATAGGAAATAAAACCGTCACATATGATTTTGAGCGTTTAATGGAAGGTGCTACTCTTGTCAAATGCTCAGAGTTTGGTCAGGCTGTGGTAGACAATATGTAATATATTTCATTTGTTGCTTAATTCAGGCAATCCCATAACAAGATGGTATGATTTAAATCATAATAATTTAAAAGATTAATGAAAGAAACCACAAAATTGTATAACATTTTTTTATTAAAATGTCCGCGATGTTATAAAGGGAATTTGTTTACAAATCCTGGCCTTTTTGTTTTTAAATCTATTTTAAAAATGCCTGAGAGGTGTCCGCAATGCAATCAGGACTTCAGGATTGAACCAGGATTTTATTCAGCAGCACTATGGATTAGTTATCCTATAGTACTCATTCTTTTTGTGCCAATGATTTTTGTTGGTTTAATTTTAAAAGAGGCTTATACAATTTCTTTAGGAATGGCGTTAGGCTTCTTTATTATTATTTGTTTTGGTCTGTAAATACCAATAATGCGCATTTCTAGGGCTATTTTACTTCATTTTACTATCCATTATGCTGGCAGTGGGAAGAGATGAATTTGTAAATATTTAATTTCAGATTTGAATATTAAATAAAAAAAGGAAAAAGTTGAGGTTGAGCCTTCGTAATTTTGTAAACTTAACAATTCTGAATACTGATTTTAAAGTTTTTGAAAGAGTATACACATTTGATTATTTTTAATTCAAAGTGAATAATTCAAATTGTTCGTCCTTGCCCCTCAAAGTGTTTTTTCCTAGTGATTGTACTTTATAGTATGCATTAAGGTCAAGCTTTTCAGCAAGCAGGCCAGATAAAAGAATATCAACATTATATTGATTACAAAGCCCTTCAATTCGTGCTGTTGCATTAAGTACATCGCCGGTAAAAATAATTTCTTTTTTTAGTACTCCAATTTCTCCCGTCGTAACTTTTCCACAATGCATTCCTGCTTTAAATTGTGGTGATAATCCATATTTTTCTTTATACCCAGCTGATTTGTCAAGCAAGGATTGTTTCATAGCAAAAAAGCAGCGTATACAAGTATTGTTTTTAAGACCTTTTTCCAATCTCCAAGATATAATCATCTCGTCACCTGCATATTGGTATATTTCACCGGAATACTCAATTACAGGATCGCTCAGATCTGAAAAATACTGTTGGAGCATCTGAAAATATACTACATGTCCTAGTTTTTCTGCAATCTGTGTAGAGGATTTCATATCCAGAAACATAAATATCCTCTCTTCTTCTACAGGCTTGTAGTATTTTCCAAGAAAAAAATTAGTAAGAAGGCCAGTACCCATACTTTCACTTACTTCAGTATAGAACTGGGTTATAAGAATAATGCTGGCAATGTACGTTAGGATTCCAAGAAAGGAATAATCATTAAAGAAGGCCCACATCACAAGCCAAAAACCCTTGCTGTAAATTGCTGTTGGCATTTCTTTAGCGGTTGTCAGAAATATTATGATGAGAAGGAAGATAATGATAAGCAGGTAAACAGACGATTTATATAAAATCTTTTTTGTGAAGCAAATATGGATGAAGTATTTTTTAAAATAAAGGATTTCCAATATACCAATTATGGTTCCAAATATAGTAGCCAGCAGTGGAATGACTATAATATTTCGGCCAAAAATATATTCATTACCCGATGAGGGATAAAAGTTAAGTTCACCTAAAAGTCCTCGTTCAAGGATAGTGTAAATCAAACTAAATACAAGCCATATGATACCAAATGGTAAAATGCGTGCAATATATCTTTTATATTTTGGTGTTATCATCTGAGTAGATAAATCTCAAAGATATTCATTTTTGGGATGCTGATGATTAACCTTTTGCGGAAATAATAATTATCATTACCTGGACAATAGTATCGCTGTCAGTATCTGCAAAAAAGGAGAGTGTTTGTTAAGTGAGGTATATAGTTATTTTTTATAAAAATTACAGAAAAAAAATCTTAACTTTTGTAATAAAAGCGTAATTCCATAATTGATATGTTGTTTTCACACACCAAATATAGTGCACGCATAATTTTACAATTTTTAATTTACAGATAAGTTTTGGTGTTTATGCAAAGAGGTATTTTGATATTGCAAACCGTTTATGATTTGGATTTTAATTTATATGAATATTCATGCCTGTTTATCCATTTAGTCTCTCCTATAAACTGGACATCTTTTCTTTTCTTGAAAGCTGTTTTACTAATAGTATAAGTGTATCTCAATATCGCTGGTTTATTATCGTTTCCATCTTTACCTGGTTTTTCGGTAATAATTTCAATTTCGCCATTTTCTAGTTTTTTCCTTAATTTTATTAATTCATTGTCAATATATTCACCGTTAGATGAAATTGTTAGAGTATCAACTGAATTTGCACTCGGTTCTTTTGGATAAATATTTAAAAAAATAAATTTATTTGTTTTATCAAGCCTTTTAATTTCCAGTTCTGCTGACATCGTATAAGGTTTGCCTGATGAATAGTCTAGATATGTCAGAGTACCTTGCCAATTGCCAACCAATAATTTAAAGTCGCTTGCAGAAGTCTTATTCTTTTCCTGCGCATTACTTAAGATAATATTAAGTAGCACAATAATAATGCTTAAAGTTATTTTTAATTTCATCATTTTTTACATTTTTTTGTGTTATTGCCAAACTGGATTATAAATATCGTAGTCGAAGGAGTTTCAATTATAATGAGTTACTGCTTAGTCTTCTGTATTATTTATCAATTTATCTAAGTTGGTAAATGTTTTTTATCCATATAAATATATTAAAAATGATATTAAAATGCAATTATTTAATCTTTGGATTATCTGTATCAGGTGTTTGGTTGTCGCGGTGATGAATTCGTTTGCAAAAGTTAAATCAGGATTTATTTTGGCTGTAAGCAAGATAAAGTTTTGTGACTTTTGCATACAGAAGGGATTTCGAATCGTACAATTTGAAATAAAAGAAAAAAACCTGTAAATCTTTGGATTTGCAAGGTTTACCGCTCTCTTTAGGCTTTTTTGAAAACTTTGAAAATCTTGTTTTTCCTTTTTTCAAGCCTTCGCGGAGAACCAGGATCAGAGCCATGGCCCCGCATCCCAGTTATATATATTGCATTTTTAATATTTTTTACTGCTACGCCACGGATCTGCAATAAATTTTGTATTATTTAATTTTAAGCTATTAACTTATTTAAAATCAATGTAATAATTGGTAATTGTTTAAAAAGAAAAAATACATTTTTATATAAAGTAACAAAAAAAATAAAATCTTTTAAATCGGATGAAACGAAATTGAAGTAATACAAAATAAATTTTTGCAGCAAAAAGATATCGACAGCTAAAAAAACATCACTCTTTTTTTACCGATAACTCTTCTTTATCGCCTCCGAGATAGATTGCCAAAACTACAAGATCAGTTTTTCCATTATTGGTGCCCTTATGATAAATATTATAAGATTCTGCAAAGCTTGTATTTTCTTTATATTCAATTATCTTATTATCTTCAGTTTGAACGGTCAATGTTCCTTTTAGAATATAAGAGAATACAGGAATGTTGTGTTTGTGCCAACCAGTAGTTTCTCCTGGAGGAAACGTAATTTTCATCATTGTTATCTTAGCATCTTTTACATCAGGATAGGATATTTTCTGTCCCATACTGTTACTATCAGATTGCATCAATTTCTCGATAATTAATTTATTATTGTATTGCGCGTTGGCACTTAAAAAACTCATTATAAATGCAATCGCTATTATTCCTTTTTTCATGATTTTATGTCGAATTAAATAAAAATAGCTACTTTAAGAAAAACAGATATTCTGATGCAGTAGTACTATTTCATGTCATTAATTGGCAATGTTGGTTTTCAGCCAAAGTTTTACATCATCAAACATTTGTTTATTAATAGTATGTCCTTCGTTATATTGATGAAATTCAGGATGAATCCCTTTGTTTTCAAGATAAGCAACAGCATCTGTAGCGAAAGGAAAATGAAGTACGGCATCTTGTTTTCCATGCGAAATAAAAACCTTTAGTTTTTCAAGACGTTTTTCATCTGCAATCAAAGGTTTGACTTCCGGAAGAAGTCTACCACTCATGACGGCAATTCCTTTGATTTTTTCAGGTTGGGTAAGTGCCACACTGTAACTCATGATTCCTCCCTGACTGAAACCCATTAAATAAACCTGTTTTTCATCAAAATCATGTTCTTCTTTCAGTGCTTCAATAAAATCTAAAATAGTTATTCTTGCCGCTTCAGCCTGCTGTTCGTTGATCTGCGGATATCCGTTGGTGAAATTTACCTGAAACCAGGCAAAACTTTGAGGCCCGAGGGTAAGTGGTCCACGCGCTGAAACTATTAAGAAATCGTCCGGCAGTTCATTGGCGAAAGAGAAAAGATTTTGCTCATTGCCTCCAACACCATGAAGCAATAGGAGCAGAGGTGGTTTGGTCGTTTTTATTTTTGGCTGTCTTACGAGATAATGCAACGCTGGTTTTTTTTTATTGGAATTCATAATGGTGAAACTAAATATTGAAGTTAGAATAAGGATGCTAAAGCATTGCCATACCAGTTTTTTTAAAATCATGCCTTGTCAATTTTGATAGACAGCATGTTGAGTGATCCGGCTACCAATGCATCATTAAATACCGTAGCTTTTTCATCTTTTTCTTTAAGTGCCAAAGTATAAAGCATCGGAATATAGTGTTCAGGAGTTGGCACGGCAAGTTGGAATTCCCTTCCTTGTTTGTCAAAATTGATCAGGGACTGATGGTCACCTTCCACAATCATTTTTTTCATTTTTTCGTTGGCAATATGAGCCCATTCGTATGCATATCCGGGAACCATCATTTTATCCCAAGCTGCCAGCTGTAAATTATGTACGGTGTTTCCGCTGCCAACAATAAGCACGCCTTTGCGTCGTAAGGCTGCAAGTTCTTTTCCTAACTCGTAATGATAGGAGGCAGGCTTTGTATAATCAATACTCATTTCGACGATAGGAATATCGGCATTTGGGTAAAGAAATTTGATAACCGACCAGCATCCATGATCAAGTCCCCAGTCACTACTAAGTCCTACAGGAATCGAGGTAATCAGTTTTTGAGTTTCCAGTGCGAGTTCAGGACTTCCGGGCGCAGGATATTGAAGATCAAAAAGCTGTTGCGGAAAACCTCCAAAATCATGAATTGTTTCCGGTTTTTGCATTGCAGTGACAAAAGTCCCCTTAGTTTCCCAATGGGCAGAAATACAAAGTATTGCCCTTGGTTTGGGAAGTGTTTTGGCTATCTGCTGAAAACCCTGTGTAAAATTATTATCTGCTAGTGCATTCATCGGATTACCGTGTCCCAGAAATAGAACCGGCATACGTTCTGTTGCGCCAAATGCATCAGTTGCTGTTTTAAGGGAGCTGAGCTGCATAGCTGCGGCTCCCAATGGTAAAATGGCCATAGTTTTAAGAAAATCTTTTCGATCCATCTTTTTTTATTTGCCTAAAATTTGGTCCATATATGATTTGTTATCCCAAAAAAGGTATTCTTCCTGCATTACACCATTCTCCCAAATCCCTATAGTGGCCATTGGAAGTTTAAATTTTTTACCGGTTGGCTGTATAAAAGTACCATCTCCTGCGGGCATAGGCTGCGTAAAAGTTCCTTCCATATAACCCATTACTGCAGTAAGATTTCCGGAACCAATTTTAATAGGATGTTCTTTAATTCGGGTGTCGGGAGCATATACAAACATCGCATCAAGAGTTTTGATATGCTGTTCTAAACCCACCTCAGTATGACCGTCAGGAAAATGTACTTTGATATTCTTTGCATGGCTTTCGTGTAGACGTGACCAATCGCGGTTACTAAAAACGGTATAATCTAAAGTGTCAAATGTTTCCAGATTTTTGGCTATCTGTGAATTGGCAGCAGCCAATTCTTTAACTTGTTTTAATACATCTTCTTTACTGTCTTTTTTTTGTGCAAAAACAGATACACTTATTGTTAGAACCATCATAGTGGTTATTGCTGCTTTTGATATTATTGCATTTTTCATAATGTTAAGTTTTTAATTAATTTTGATAGTCTCCGATTAGTAAAACGGATTTAATAGTTTTCCCTTTTTCAGAATCTTCAACTGCCTGGTTAATATCTTTAAAAGCATATTTTTTTATTAATTTATCAAAAGGGAACTGTCTATTTTGATACATTTTTATAAGCTTTGGAATGAATTCTTCTGAAACACTATCTCCCTGATTTACAAATTTTATTTTGAATCCTTTGGTAAGGAAGATATTTGTTGCCAATTCCAACGGTTTAGTTGCAACACCAATTATGGCAAGTTCTCCTACGGGAGCCAAACTATCGAGAGTGTTGTTGATTACTTCGTTGCGTCCGGTTGTATCTACGCCATATTGAACTCCATTAGGCAGAATCTCACGTATGCGCTGTGGCACATTTTCTGTAAGCGAATTGATAGAGTGTGTTGCGCCCAATTCTTTAGCAAAAGCGAGGCGTTCTTCATTGATGTCAACCGCTATAATAGTTGTTGCAGAAGATGCTTTTGCTGCCATAACTGCTGATAAACCTACAGCACCTGTGCCGCTTATTACTACTGAACTTCCTACTTTAATGCGTAATGTATTGATAATCGCTCCGGCGCCTGTCTGAATTCCACATCCTAATGGTCCCAATATTTCTAAAGGCACATCTTTTGGAACAGCAATTACATTATTTTTATGGGCTATCGCATAAGTAGCAAATGAGGATTGCGAAAAGAAATTATCGTTGATAGGAGTTCCTGCATGATCGTGATGATGGTGCTTTCCGTCGATGGTGGCTCCTGAAAAATTGCGTTGAAAAAACTCGTAGCAATAAGCAGGATTTCCAGTGCGGCAAATTTCGCATTCACCACAAAATCCATAGGTAAGTACAACATGATCACCTACTTTTAAATGATGAACATCGTCGCCTACTTTTTCAATAATTCCTGAACCTTCATGGCCCAGAATAACAGGAAAATTTGGAGAGCCCATTACAAAATCACGTGCCACCATATCGGTATGACATATACCTGTAGCTACAATTTTTATCAATACTTCTTCAGCACTAGGGGCATTAAGTGTTACTTTTTCCAATTCAAAATTGTTGCCTTTTTCTTTGACAACAGCTGCTGTTATTTCCATAATAGTATTTTTTAAAAGTTATTATTTAGGTTGAAAGCCAGTGTTCATTTTTACTTTTCAGATCGGAAATCTGCAACCGTATGATATTTTATTTTATCCCCTTCAAAAACAAAAGTATCAGTTCCAAAAGGGATTTCAGCAGTATTTGATTTGCTTGCCCAAACGATATAGGCTACATTTCCATTAATCGTTTTTTGTTTCATACTAAAGGAAGAACCTGTAGGAATTACGTTAAAAAAAACTTTGAAAAATTCACGTATTTCTCCCAATCCTTTTATGGGTCCCTGCGGTGTCATGATAACAGATTGTTCTGTGTAATCCTTTAGGATTTCATTTAAATTATTATCTCCAAATGCAACGAGATGGTGCATTAAAATTTGTTCTGCTGTATTGTTCATTGTCGTTTTATTTTTAAATTGAATAGTATCTACTGGTATTTTGAGAAAAGAAGCTGTTGTAGCCCATACCGCTGGAAAGTTCTCAAGAAATGCGGCATGTGTAGCATTTGGAATTATGGCAAGTTCAGCGTTGGGTATCATTTTAGAGGCATTTACAACTCTTTGAGTAGTTAAAAACTGATCGTGATTACCAGCCATAACAAGAACTGGGCACTTTATAGTTGAAAAAAAATCTTTGCTAATTTGCATCTTAGCTGTAGCGTCACTTACTTTATCAAACATCTCTTGTAAACGATCTGGTTCTGGCATTAGCTTTAATTGTTGTTCCCAGTAAACATGATCTATTTTCATCATATCGCTTACTTTTAGATTAATTTTATAATCGCCAGGTTGTGTTTCAGCAGCCCCAAGAATAATCATTTGCTTAACCCTTGCCGGAAATAGACTTGCTAAACAATAACCCGTATAACCACCGTCGCTAAAGCCAAATACAGTTACGCTGTCTTTAGTTACTTCGTTCAAGACAGCAACTACATCTTTAGCTTTTTGTTCGTACGTGTGAGGTTTAGTACCTATGCCAGATTTTCCATGTCCTCTTGTAGATATTGCAATAACCTGATAACGCTTCGAGAAATTATCTATTAATTCTGCCATTTCGTAGGTAGAACCTACAATACCGCCATGTAGGATCACTAATGGTTTTCCGCTGCCATATATTTCGTAATAAATTTTAGTGTCATCTACATTTTTATAATGCCCAGCCGATGGATTATTACCATAAGGTATAGTAGTAGTCTGTAGAGTATTACTCATGAAAGACTTCATCGCGTGGGACTCTTTTTGCTGACTATAAGCGGGTAAAATTATTACGGAGAGAAGTAATAGAAGTATTTTTTTCATTTTGTAATCTTTAAACAGATAAAAATTAAATAGCTTGCTGTGCCTCACTTAATGTAACGGTTTTACCTAATGCACCAAATTCATGCAAGTCACCAAATACCTCAATACGAATAGATTGATTAAGATTTCCAATTCTTAATGGCTCAAAACCATTATCACGAATTAGTTCTTCAATTTCGTTATTAATGCTAGTATCATCAGTAGTATAAAATTCAACTGATTTTTCCGGAGTTTGAAAAGAGGCATTTGCAAGTGATGCTGCTCCTAATGTTCCTAATGCTTTTGCGAGTTTCGCATGATTAGGTAATAATGTTGAAAGTATTTGCCCGGCTGATTCGTCTGAACCAATTATTTTTTTGAAACCACCATTTTCATCAAGAGCAATTGGATTAGAAGGATCAACAATAATTTTACCTTCTAATTCTTGTGCATAGGTTTTAAAAAACTCTTTGATTGGATCAAAATAAATAGCTAATACAACAATGTCTGCTTCTTTGACGGCATCAGCAATGGTTGCTGGTTGTACCAGACTGCCTAATTTTTGATAAAGCTGGTTTGCTTTTTCGATTGTTCTGTCAGCAACAATAACGGAACGATTCCCTTTTGTAAGATTTGTAGCAATGGCAGTTCCGATATTTCCAAGACCGATAACTGCGACTTTTGATTTTTGTGTCATGACTATTTCTTTTTAATGTTAACTATAATTTGTGGATACAAATGTCCGACACTAGATGCAGGTAATCCAATGACGTAGTTTAAGAAATAGTCTTGATGTAGATTAAGTATTTTTAGAAACCTTACTACGAAGGTTTCGTAATCGGCTTAAAAACTCTGGCGTTACTCCCAGAAAGGCAGCTATTTGTACCTGCGCTATGCGGTTAAGGAGCTGAGGATAATTGTTCAAAAAAGATTCATAACGTTCTTCTGCGGTTGAACTAATATTTTGTAATAAACGTTCCTGTAAATGAATAAAACCGTTTTCTATTAATACTCTGAAAATACGGTCGAATATTGGAGACTGTTTATATAATGAGATAAGATCATCGAGGCTTATTTGCAAGACAACCGTATCTTCCAATGCATCAATATTCAAAGTAGAAGGCTTAATTCTATGAAAACTTCCAAGGTCATTTATCCAATAATTTTCTGTTCCAAATTGTAAAATATGAATGTTACCTTTTTTATCAACATTATAGGTTCTCAGGCAACCTCTGACTACGAAATTAAACTGTGTGCAAATATCACCTTCCTGTAAAATATACTGTCTTTTTCTGTAAAATCTGGAATGAAACTTTTCTTTTACCAAATCTTTCTCCTTGTCATTTAATACATAACCTCTTTTTTCGAAGTAATCAAGTAAAGGTGCGACGGCGATTATTGATGCTGATTTATCCATTGATTATATTTAATAACAATCTGTAAACTGATTTACAAATTATTTAAGACGTACAAATTTATGTATTTTCAAACGCAATTTTGTTTTTCATCTGGTATATCAAAAAATACTTGTGATTAGCTGTATTTTCTAAAATATTTTATATCCCGTCGATATTACCCTAAGTACACAAAGTATCACTTCGCAAAATGTTCAGTTGCACATTCGAACATAAATTCAGGAGAGCTTTATTTTGCTGGCTTTCTATATATTAAATACGAATGCGCCATAATTTTGCCACAAAACTTATAGTACATTTAATGGACAACTTAATGAAATATTAGTTTTTGTACCGCTTTAAATTGACAGCATTAAATGAATACGAAACCATTAAATAACTCCAAAAAGCCAATTTGTTTTCATCTTGTATTTTAGGAAGATATTGCATTGCGCTTGATGACTGATAAAAAGAAAAAGCACCATTGATTTCTAATTCCTTTACAGGAATATATTTTAGTGAAAGATCATTTTCGAAACCAAGGAATTTTTTTACTTCCTGACCTGAATTATTGAGAAAGTGATATTGTGTATAAAAGAGATGAAAATCAGAACGAAATGATAATTTGGTATTCAATGGAATTGTCGCAAAGAGATAAGGGTTTATTAAGCCTTTTCCGCCAACATCAGCAGGGAAGCGGGTAAATACATTCATATTTCCGTTAAACTTCCAGGTTACGCCATACAAAACGTCAAAATCTCCAGAGCTTGCGGGGGATAATTGAGAACTGCTCCCGCTGATTATTTCTGCACCTAAACGCCAGCTGGATTTTTGAAGAGACAATTTAATTTCCGGCTGAAAATAATAGGCAAATAACTTTTGGCCTTTAGGATTATTTCCAAACTGTAAATAAGAGTTGAGAGTGTAATACCATCGGTTTTTTTTAAATTCAATTCTTCCTCCGGATGTTGCCCGCGTATACATTTCCCCAGATTTTGCATCCTTTAAAAAATCAACAACATTAAGAGAATTAAAAGAAAAGTTGCTACCAGATGTATAATTAAAATAATTCATTAACAGGTATTTGTAACGATTGGATGTAACCGGAGAATAGGCCGCGTCAAACTCATTGCCATAATTTCGTGTAAATAAAAAGAAGAAATCATTGGAGAAGTGTTTGGAATATTTCATAATGCGTATTCCTTCATGTGCTCTTCCTTGCTGTGCCCATGGAGCATCAGAGAAAAGTCTTCCGTTGTCGAGCAGGATACTTTGTCTACCTAAGCGTATATTTACTGCTTTGAACTTCGTCTCTAAAAATAACTGGTAAAAATTTACACTTCCTACTTTCGATCCTTTGTTATCCTGATCCCAGAGATGGATTTCCTGTAAATCTGATTTTATCAGCCATTTTTCGCTTTCGTACTGAACAGAAATTCTGTTTCGCTGTGCAATATAAAAATAAGGATCAATGGAGTCGTTCGGCGGTAATATATAATTTGAAGTAAATTCAGCTCTTGGTCTTATTTCTACATTCATTAAGAAGTGTTTAGATAAGCTGTCGCTCTGTTGAGCCATTGATTGATATAAAGAAACAAACAGTAACACAGAAGTGATAGCTAATTTTCCCAGAACTTTTACTGCCATAAACTTTATATTCTACTAATTCAGTATACAATGCAATAATAATGAATTTATTTCAAGATTTGCATAGTGAAAAATTCAATAACAACATTACCGTTTATTGTTGTGTTTATATTGCTCTGTTTCGAGAGAAATACGCCAGTTTTTTGCATCAGTTGAGTTACAGGAAGTAATCAAAAAAAGGGAAAGAATGATGAGATGTCGTTTGAACAGCAGATGAAAACAATTTAAGAGAATTAAAAACTTAATTTTTCTTGGTGTTCAAATACTGTTAAATTATCAAATGATAAACTTAAAATTTACCATATTTTCGTATAAATACGAAATCTAAAAGTTTCGAACCTAAATTTCTTTAGGTCTCGATTTTTCTGGATATCTGGATTTAAAAATACCTATGTGCCACGATTCTGCCACAAAACTTTCCCTCGTGAAATATCTTTGAAAAACAGCCTTAAGTTTTATGGCAAAAAAGGCATCCACTCCAGATCATAAAAAACACCGATTTTCCATTAATCTGTAAAATCGCTAAAAATCCATTAGGCATCGATTTTACATTGATGAAAATAGTTTACAATTAAAATTTGTAGTTTTTTTGCAACAATATAATAACTAATTTTAGTTATGGTTAAGGAAAAAAAAAGATATGCAAACAACAATGTAGCTTAGATTATTCTACATTTTGTTTGCATATCTAAAATTGAAATGGGAGTTTATATAGCGCTAATCTTTACAGAACTTGCCTTATCGTTAAAACTTCCTAAACAAGAATTATTTCCTGTTATTACAACAGATTCTCCTCCAAAATTATCATTTTGATACATTGTAATTTTATATCCGCTTTCCAAGCGAACTGAAGACAAATCGTCATTTACAATACCATAAGATTTTAATTGAGCCAATGTGTAATTTCCAGCAGGCAGCGCAATTGCGTAACCAGTGTAATTGCAATTTTGATAAACTGTTACAATACCTCCAGCTGATGCATTATATTTATTATTAGTATAAGTGCGTGAAAAATTGCCAACGCCATCAAAATAATTATCGGCTAATTTTGCAGGATCTGTTGCAAATTCTCCACCTTGTACAATCGCATCATCTCCATCATTCCATGCCCAAGGAGCATTGGCACCGCCAGTTTTAAAATCATTTCCTGTAAATCCTCCAGCAGGACTAGAAAACAATTGGGTGTTGAATCGCTGATCCCATAATCCTCCTGTTTCAAAAATATCTACAAGTTTATACTCCACATAATTATCGTAATTATCAGCTGGTATTTGAGCAGTTCCGCTTGCCGAAGGGTAGTAGATAATTCCATCTCCATCTATATCATGCTGTGGCCAGGCTTTAAGGCTATGCCCCTTAGCATCTTGTGCTGTAACAGGATGTAATTCTCCGTTATAATCTCTCATTTGCAATGTTCCGTCGATACTTTCCAATCCGTTTACAAAAGAACTTCCAGATGGTACATATGAAAAGAAATCGGAATGACTTACTGTAACGGCTCCTTTTAAAGACCCATAAGCAGATCCATCTTTTTCTACGATCATTAACACTCCTTCTAAATCATTTTCATGTTGGTCTAATGAATATAAAAGAGGGTTATCTGTCCAGTCTCGTGGAGAAAAAAAAGCATACGTAATGAACCAATGCGTTTTAGATTCTACTATTGAATAGTAACAATGTGCGGCTAATGCATTGGCAAAAGCAGGAAGATTATTCCAGTTGTTTTCACCATTCCAGTCATTGTCATAATTAATAGCAGTAAGATAATCTGATTTTCCTCCTTCGGCGTAAGTTCCTGTAGCATCTACATCTTTATAATGAATTGGTGCCCATCTTCTTGCCAGATCAGAAATAGCTGCAACGCTTATTTTTTTGGTGTTTTGTTGTTTTTCTGCCACAGCAGTAGTTTCTGATTCATCCAGTGTCGTGTCTTGACATGAAAATGCAAGAGCACTTAACATAATAACCAACACTTTACTGAATACTTTTTTTCGATTCTGTTTTTTCATAATTTTAGTTTTAACTGTTTATAACCTATTTAAAATTCCTTAATTTGGATGAAATTATTTGAGAGCTATTTGCAAATGAGAAATAAAAAAATACTCATCAGCACTAAAAACTTATTTCGAAAATCTGTTCTATCGAATTTTTTTTGAATTATAATTCTTATTTAATTGTAAGTACTTAAAAGGATAAATCGTACTATCTTGCTTACATTATAATACTGTTAACAAAAAGTTAATAGGATTAGGATTATTTGTTGTTTTCGAATTCAATTAAAATAAGGATATGAAATTAGCATGCATGGCAGTAATATTGCATTTATACAGAAGATGTGATCCTAATATTGTGCGGATCAAGATATGTTACCAATAAATTAAATTATAGTTAAGAGCCTGTCTGTGTTGTGTTTTAATATAATTTATCCTCACATTTACAAATAGTAATAGAGTATAAATCCACTTATTTTATAATAGTATCCAAACGTGCAGAACTATCTTATTTCTTCAGAAATCTCGTGGCTTTCTTTCAATAATTGTATTTTGGATGAAGCTGATGACTCAAATAATTCGTTATACGAAAGAATTAAATTTTTGGCTATTCATTCTTCTAATTTAGACGAATTTTTCAGGGTTAAAATCAGAAAGCTGCTGATTAAAAATTCAAAGAAAAATAATGATCTGCTGCAAAAAATTCTAACTGAAGTAAATCAGCAGCAAAAGAGATTCGGAGCAGTTTGGAACAGTTCGATATTGCCTGAACTGGCATCTAATAATATTGTATATTATGAAGATCAGGAGCTTTTAACAGAACATCTGCACGAGATTGAATATTATTTTAAAAGTATTATTTTGTCTTATATTCAGGTGATTTATATTTCTGTAAATCAGCCTAAAACCTATTTTTTAAATAATCGAAGTTTATACTTTTTGGTAAAATTAAAAGATACTTCAGGCAACTATAATTATGCTTATCTGAATATCCCTTCGGATAAACTGGATCGTTATAAACAATTGCAAAGTCAAGGAGATACGCATTATATTATTTCGATTGATACTATAATAAAGAATTGTTTGTCGCTAATATTTCCTTCTGGAAAAGTAGTTTCTTGTAATGCTATAAAATTAAATCGCGATGAAAATTATTTGATAGAAGACGAAAACTCCGGCGATCTGATAGCGAAAATTGAAGCCAAGATCGAAGAGCGTAAACGCGGTTCATCGACAAGATTTCTGTATGATTCTAATATGGATTCTGAGGCGATTTCGGTATGCAAAAAAGCTTTCCGCCTTAAAAAAGATGAAATGATAAAGGGCGGAAGCCATCATAATCTTTATGATTTATTCAAGTTTCCAAATCCTGTTAAACCAAATCTTCAAGGAAAAAATTATCCGGGCCTCAAACATTTGCCTTTTGAAAGCGGCAAGTCAATTTTCAGCAGTATTGATAAACAGAATCAATTGCTTTATTTTCCGTATCAATCGTATTATTATGTACTTCAATTTTTTAATCAGGCGGCAATCAATCGAAATGTTCTCGAGATAAAAATTACCTTATATCGTATTTCATCGCAATCTTTAATTGCAAATGCCTTGATAAGTGCTGCTAAAAACGGCAAAAAAGTTACTGTTTTTGTTGAGGTTAAAGCACGCTTTGATGAATACAATAACTTATTCTGGTCTCGCGAAATGAAAAATGCAGGCATCAAAATTATTCAAAGCATGCCGAATTTAAAGGTTCATGCCAAAGTTGCTATGGTAACTATGAAAGACAAGTATGGAAATAAGAAACATTATAATTATTTGTCAACGGGAAATTTTAATGAAAGCACAGCAAATGTTTATTCTGATTTTGGATTTTTCACCTCAGAAAAAAAATATGCAGATGACTTAAAAAAGGTCTTTACATTTTTAAAAACCAAGAAAATAGGACAAGAACCAAAACATATTTTGGTGGCAAGTTTTAACATGAAAGATAAGTTGCTGGAATTAATAGATCAAGAAATAAAAAATAAAAAAGCCGGTAAAGAGGCTGCCGTATTTTTGAAAGTAAATGGAGTTGACGAGAAAGATATTATTGATAAACTTGTTGAAGCAAGCAGGGCAGGTGTTGAGATAACGCTTATAGTACGTGGAATTTGCACTTTACTTCAAGGAATCAAAAATGTAAGCGAGAATATAAAAATCTTTAGGATTGTAGATATGTTTTTGGAGCATTCCAGAATTTATAAGTTTGCAAATAATGGTGCGGAAAAAATCTATTTGTCATCTGCTGATATGTTAAGCCGAAATTTAAATAGAAGAATAGAAGTTGCTTTTCCGTTGTACGATGAAAAACATATTGCTTATATCAATAAAATTATTCAGATGCAATTAGAAGACAATACAAAAAGAAGAACCATAAATAGTCAAGGAAATAATGAATTGGATATTCCAAGTACAGTTGAGCCAAGACGTGCACAGACCGAAACTTATAATTGGATTTTGGAGAATAATAAAGAATGATGTTTTATTTAAACATAACTTTGCCTTAAGGAAAAAAAGCCTGAACATAATGTCAGGCTTTCCATAATAAAATTTAAAGATTGTTATTTTATTTAGTATACTTTTTTCTCAGGATATTTATTTCCTTATGACCAATTCCCATTTCCTGCTGCAAAAACTTTTCTATACTTCCATATTGTGTTTTGATCCCCGCAAAAAAAAAGTTGCGAATAAGTTCTGGTTTTAAAGCCTTAATTTAGTCGAAAACCCGCTATAGTAAGGGAACCTTATTTTTTTTTATTTTACTGTACAGACCTAACTCTTTCATATGCCTTCCCACTGTTGAAATTGAAATTTGATATCCCGAATTTTCAAGCTCTATTTTAATTCTTGGCTTTCCATACCTTTGTTCAGTAGCAAAAAATATTGAGGTTATTTTTTTCCTGTATTAATATTTTTCTATTTGTTCTTCTGTAATATACTGATTTTTCCATCTTAGGTATTTGTAATCAGTATACTTTTTCTAATATCATTTTTTTTGTACCCATATCAATTTCCTGTTTCAAAAATTGATTGGTTACAGAATCGATATAATAGGTGCTTATCACTTTGTTTTGCGAAATATCATCTGTTACAGTAACGATCCAGACAGATTTGTTAGTATAGAAACCTTTCTTGGTATTGGTTATATTTGCTTTAATAATTCCAGCTTTCGTCATTGGATTATAATCAAAAATACTGATTTCTGTTTTATAATTTTCTTTTAGGGGAAGCCATCGAATTAATTGAGGATAAATGTTACTGTCAAAAAAGTCACCCGCTGTTTCTTCTTTGATTTCTGTTTTTTTGTCTCCAATTTTATCCAGATAATCACCAGTTGTTTGTTTTCCAAAATTAAGGGTTATCTCTCTTTGCATGTTGACAGAGGTATGTTTTACAGGTTTTAGTTTAGGAAGCTCTGCTATAGTTTCATCAACCCAATCGGGTTTATTTCTCATTTTTACAGTAGTGGTGACTATTAGTTTGTTTTTTGTTTTAGAAATTTCAGTAAATACCTTTCCAATTTCAATTTTTGCAGTATCACGAATTGCAAACCAATTCATTTCATACACTTCATTTTTGATTAATGACTCAATTATTTCATTTTGTTTAGGGGACTGTATGTTTTCTTGTGCATTTAGAATCAGACACATTAAGGAGAAAGCAACAATAAGAACAAACGATTTTGTAGATTTCATATGGAATATTTTTATTTAATAAAAGTTAGTATACAGAAATTAATAAAAGTTACAGCTTAGTAATTTTTGAAATCGATTCTCTATTATCCTATATAACAAATACCCAGGTTCTGTCGCATCTAAAGCTTGCATATCCAATAAAAATAAATTGTGCCAACACTGTCGGCACAGTTGGAAAATAGATATAGGAAGAAACGTCCAAGAAAATAATCTTTGAATTATGCAATTTATAGATCTGTCTACAGATAAGGAATTTGTCGTGACAGTGTCACGACAATTAAGTTTGTCTCTCTTATTAGCAATAATAGGAATAAGATTGTATAAGTATGTCTTGCACAAATAGATAGGTATATGCCGGCTAAAGTAAAAATTTTAATTGAAAAGTATTTTTTATAGTAGAATAGCCAAAGATTGATAGGTCAGATATTTCTTTTTCACACTCTTCATGACGGGGTTCGAGAAAATTTTGAAAATCAACATACAGCAGTCTTTTAGTATATTGATTTTATAAAGAATACTTATTTCTCTCAACACTCTTGAGAGATTTAGATATTTAGGAGCGCAGATCTGCACATTCTAGCCTGCTTCGGTAAGCATTGATTTTTAGATGGTTTCTATTTTAAATAGTACATATGCCAAGATTATGATACAAAACTGATAGTCCAGTTTTTAATATTGTTATCAGAACATTATGAGTTCAGAATCCCAATTTTAGATCTTTCAATAGTCGGTTGCAGAGATTATTTGATAAGTGAATTTTTATAAACAACTCCGTCTTTTATAATAAGCAATAATATTTTTTCATAGTCTTCAATTATATTCAAATTCGTGAGAGGGTTACCGTCGATCAGTAAAATATCGGCATAAGCACCTTCTTCTATAACACCCAGTTTTTTTGGATACGGATTGCGCAGGCCGCTCATAGCCATTAATTCTGCATTTGCAGAGGTAGCCATTTTTAATATTTCATAAGGTTTATACCAGCGCAATAACTTTACAAGGTCTCGAGCTCTGTTAGCTGAATGCTCAGGTTCAAAAAGACAGTCCGTTCCAAAGGCAGTTTTAATATTATATTTTTTTGCAAAATTGTAAGCTTTATCCGTACCGCTCATCATAGTTTGCTGTTTAATACGGTTCGGTGAACCATCAGCATAAAGGCTTTTACCTTCGTCTATAAATGGCTGCAGGCTTAGCCATGCATTTTTATCGGCTAACATTTTTGCTGTCTTCTCATCAATAAGCTGAGCATGATCTATACAGAGTACTCCTGCACGCAATGCAGTTTGAATGGCTCTCGGTGTATAGGCATGTACAGTAACATAGGTACCCCAATTTTCAGCTGCATCAACTGCAGCCTTCATTTCTGATTCTGTAAATTGAGATACATCCAAAGGGTCGTAGGTTGAGGAAACCCCGCCGCCTGCAGCCAGTTTTATTTGTGTGGCACCAAGGCGAAGCTGCTCCCTTACACGTTTCAGTACCTGGTCTGGACCATCAGCTATTACGCCAAAATTATTACGTTCAGTAAAATCAAGGCTTGCCGTGGCATCTCTTGGAACAGCATTTGGAAGAAGGAAATCTCCGTGACCTCCAGTTTGGGAAATCATCGCACCCGAAGGATATATACGCGGCCCAATAATTAAGCCCTTGTCTATCGCTTTTTGTAAACCGCCTGCAGGGCCGGCAAGGTCTCTGAAAGTTGTAAAGCCCTGCATGAGATCTTTCTCTGCAGATTTAATGGCATTTGCAGTAATGTATTCGATATCGCTGTTCATCAATTCTGTGATGCTCATCGATTCCATCATGATATGAGTATGGGCATCAATGAGACCTGGCATCAAAAACTTTCCTTTGCCATCAATAACGGTAGTATTAGCGCTTTCATCGGTTGGGATTGGCGCCGTGGAAATTTTACTGATCAGATTATTAACAATCAAAAGATTTCCAGTGATTGTTTTTTCGTCTTTGCCATTAAAAATTTGAACGTTGTTGATAAGGATTACTTTTTGAGCCATTGTATAAAATGAACTCATTAAAATTACAATTGTCAATAATTTTCTTGTTATAGAGCTCATATTTATACAGATATCAAGATTATACAGTACTAATATAGTAAAACTTATATTAAGTTAGTGTGTTGTCTATAAACGTTTTAGTGCAAGAGCTAATGGTGATTTGAGTGAATTAACTAAAAAGTCTAGAAAAGTTCATTCTGTTTGTTTTTTGAGTAGATAATTCAGTGTAAACAGCAAATTTTTTCTATTAATCTTTTAACCATAAATTTCTAAAGATTTTATTTTTATCATAATCTGCCGCCTGTTTTTCGATATTAAAGTAACGGCTGCCTCTGGGATCATTGCCTACGCCTGCTAAATAAGCCCAATTGCCCCAGTTGCTGCAGACATCATAATCGATGAGCTGCTGCTCGAAGTAAGCTGCACCGTAGCGCCAGTCTATTTCCAGATCATTACACAGATAGCTTGCTGTATTCTGGCGGCCGCGATTGCTCATAAAGCCGGTCAGTTTGAGTTCGATCATGTTGGCGTCAATAAAATCTATACCTGTTTTTCCCTCAGTCCAGTTCTGGAGCTGCTCAAAATCTATTTTTTTTGTGACACAATCGTTATTTTTAATTCCGTTTTTCTGGAAAAAACTGTTGTGATATTTCTTCATCATAAATCTAAAATAATCCCGCCAAAGCAATTCAAATACCAGCCAATAAGTTGATTCATTAGCAGTGTAAATGGATTCGTATCTTTTAAGTTCCTGGTAAATAAACCTTGGAGAAATACATCCCAATGCAAGCCAGGGAGAAAACTTTGAAGAATAATCAGGACCTGTCATTCCGTTGCGGGTCTCTTTGTAGGTTAAAATTGCATTTGATTCAAAAAAATAATGATTCAGTCTCTTTAAGGCCTGCGATTCTCCGCCAATAAATTCAAAAGCGGCTCTTGGGTCCCTAATTATTTCATTTAAGCCGAGCTTGGGGATATTGGGCAGATCAATTTCAGGAATTTCAGGCGACTTTATCCTTTCTGGCTTTTCAAATGCCACTCGTACTGCAGCATCTTTCTCCGTCTTTTTTCTGAAATCAGTAAATATATCCGGTATATTTTTTATTGAAAAAGGCAGGTCCTCGGCATGGTACAAAGTACTGGTGCTGAAGGTTAAAAATTCACATTGAAGCTTCCAAAGCGCCGACTGAACTAAATTTTCAGTACACTTTTCTTCAAAAGCTACTTCCCGTTTGGCATACACTTTAACAGCTTTGTAGTGTCTGGCTGCTTTTGGAATTTCAATTTCAGGCTTTCCTTTCAAAATAAGCAGTCCAGATCCTAATGCTCTTAAATTAGCATCCAGATCAATTAAGGATTCCATAAGAAATTGGGCCCTGAAATCACCTGTTTTTTTAAATCCATAGGATGTTACTGCAAAATGTGAATCATCAAAACAGTAAACAGGAATAACACTTTCATTTTGTGAAACTGCTTTTAATAATGCTTCATTATCGGTTATTCGTAAATCTGTTTTAAACCAGACTAGTGCTGTTTTCATAAGCTATTTATATTTTTTAAATAATAATCAGCCTGTTTCAATATTGCAGTCTTATCTTCGGGCTTCATTTTATACCATACTTTATACATCATTCCAATTCTTGGATTTTCTGCCAGCTTCTCTTGATGCTTGTCATAAAAATTCCAATACAGGCTGTTAAAAGGACATGCTTTATCTCCTGTTTTTTTTGACTTATTATAGAAACAGGTACTGCAGTAAGGGCTCATTTTATCAATATATGAAGCCGAACTGACATAAGGTTTCGTGCCGACAATTCCTCCATCTGCAAACTGGCTCATGCCTCGTGTGTTTGTTATTTCAACCCAATGCAGCGCATCGATATATATGCCAAGATACCAGCTGTCGACTTCATCAGGATCGGTTCCGGCCAAAAGGGCAAAATTTCCAGTGATCATCAAACGCTGGATATGGTGCGCATAGGCAAATGTGAGGGACTGCGTTATGGCGTCTTTAAGACAGTTCATTTTGGTTTTGCCTGTCCAGAACCATTCAGGCAATTTTTTCTTATGGCTGAAAAAATTTAATGCAACATATTCCGGCATCTTGAGCCAGTAAATGCCTCGCATGTATTCCCGCCATCCAATAATCTGGCGTACAAAACCTTCCAGTTGGTTGTAAGAAATAATTTCATGATGTTTGTCCCATTTTGCAATTGCATTTTGTATGACTTCAGCCGGAGAAATCATTTTTGTGTTTAAAGAAAATGATAATCTGGAGTGGTATAAGGACCACTCATTAGGGAGCATTGCATCCTGGTAAGAACCGAATAAAGGCAGGCATTCATCTGTAAAATAATCAAGGAGGTCGAGGGACTGTTTCCTGTTTACAGGCCAGATGAAATTTGTTTTGTCAATAGATCCGATCGTTTTAATATCGGTCTGTAAAATGGCATCCACTATATGGGAAACATCATTATTAAAAACTAGAGGGGGAGCAGGTCGATGATTTTTAGGCAGTTTTTTTCTATTCTCATGATCATAATTCCACTGGCCTGTCACTGGGTTGTCTCCTGACATAAGTATATGATGTTTCTTTCGCATGGCACGATAAAAACTTTCCATTAAAAAAGTTTTTTTGCCTTCAAAGAATTTTCCGAGTTCATTACGGGTACTGAAAAAATGCTCGGTATCGTAAACTTTAGATGGAATAGCAAGCTGGGATGTAAATTTTTGTAATACTGCATCCACACGATATTCATCGGGCAGCAGGTATTCGAAGCTTGTGTAGTGATCTCTCTCTATGATAAAGGACAGATTGGCCTCAAGGGACTGTAAATTATCTTTATCGTTTATTTCTAGATAAATGCAATGGTGTCTTTTGGATTTTAGGTAATTGCAAAACTGGCGCATTGCCGCAAAGAATCCTGTTATTTTTTGTATGTGGTGTATGGCATAGTCGGTTTCTGTGCGGATTTCCATCATCACATAGGTTATTGAATTGTCTGTGGTATCATACCAGGAATGATTGCTGTTTAACTGATCTCCAAGAATGAGCCTTAAAGTTTTGGTTTCCATATTATTTGCTGCTTCTGCATTTATCACTGCAATATTTCACTTCGTCCCACACCTTTTCCCATTTTTTTCTCCATGCAAATGGCCTTTGGCAGGCAACGCAGGTTTTAGTGGGCAGGTTCTGTTTCTTAACTCCTCGCATTTTTTTGTTTATTTCTAAAACCCCAGACAATATCACTGGCGTATTTCCGCGTTTCTTCTATGTCAACTATGGGTTCTGGATAATCTTTGCCTATTTCGCATTTGTAAAATTGCTGCTCAATAAGATTTAATTTCCAGGGTTCATGAATTAATTGTGATGGAATTTCAGCCAGTTCAGGCATCCATCTCTTTATAAAAACACCCTCTGGATCGTGCTGTTGCGAGTTTTTTATGGGATTGTAAATTCTAATGGTATTGCCTGCTGCTGTACCTGCCTGCATCTGAATCTGCGGATAATGAATTCCGGGTTCGTAATCTAAAAATTGTCTTGCCAGAAAATGCAGTTCGCGCCAGTCCTGCCACAAATTGAATGTAAAAAAGGAAACCAGCATCGCCCGCATTCTAAAGTTGATATAACCTGTTTGCACTAAACATCGCATGCAGGCATCTACAATAGGAACGCCGGTTTTGCCTTCCTGCCAGGCTTTTATATAGTTTTCGTTTTTTGGCTTGACCAGGGAATCATAATCTTTGTTTATATTTTCAAATTCAATCTGGCAGTCATTTTCAAATTTTTGCATAAAATGGCAATGCCAGTGGAGTCTGGAAACAAAATTAAGCATGGCTCTTTTGTTGGGCGATCCTTCATAAAACTGATTGGTATATTGATACACCATCCGCATGCTTATGTTTCCGTAAGTTAAATAGGGAGAGAGACGGCTGCAGCCTTTTCGGCTTAAGGCTGGTTTGGAAATGTGCCTGCTGTAATTTACATGTCTTTCTTTTGCAAAACTTTGCAGATAGCGCCATGCCCAATATTCGCCACCTTGTTGAAAGTTTTCATTTCGGTTTGTGATTTCATTCGAAAGTGCTTTTCCTATTAGTTCCAGGTAAAAATCAGGATTTAAATTTTCAAATTTAAAAGCATTCAGGTCAATCATTTTAGGTATTGCCCGCATTGTTTCTTCCCAGCGCTTGTCCCAATCTTGTTTTGACCGTAGCTTTCTTATCACTCCGTGCAACTGGGATTGTTTCCAAACGATATTATTTTGATCAAAAAAAGACTGCATTTCAATATCCCTGTCAAAAGTGGCTTTGTTGCCGATTTCCTGATGCGAAAACACTGTCTGGATATTATAAAGACTGCATAGGTACTCAAAAACAGTCTGGACTTCGTTATGAAAATAATAGATCTGCGCGTCAATCGGCTTTAATTTAGACTGCATTTCCCTTAAGGATTCATAAACAAAACGCCAGTGACGCACATCAGAATCATCGTACGCCATTACTGATGGCTCAAAAAAATACACCATAAGAAGGGGGATATTTTCCTGCTGTGCCATAAAAAGAGGTTCATGATCTGTAAAACGCAGATCACGTTTGAACCACATAATATTTAACTTTTTTTTGTTCAACTTTTAAGCAGTGATGTAATTTCTTTATCAGGCTTTGCATAACTTAACCTGTCTAATTGTAAAGTTTTATGATAGCTGTGCGGACCGGAACAAGAAATAATATTGGATTTTTCTACATCGACAAAACCAATTTCCTACAGCATCATAATTGGCTTTATTATTTTTTGTTTAATTATTTCCAGATAATATTAAACAAAAATAAGCAATTTATGTTTATAAAGGTTTAATGATTAGCAATAGTGTGCATATTTCAATAAAAATCAGGTTTGCTGATGTAGAATGAGTAGTACTGTTTGTTTTATTATAAACACTGTATTCAATTCCGAGAAGACTGCTATTAAATACATTTTTGGTATTATTATCAATGTATGTTATAACATAAGCAAGACTTCACTATTTCATCTAAAAACTGATTAAATAGCATTTTTTTTCTAATAATTTTGCAAGTTTTTTTACATGCATTGCACCTTCTTGATCTAAAAGTTTCGACTTAAACTTCTTAAGCCTTGATTTTTTGTAAATAGTTGGAAATTTTATCTCTAATGTTATTGGCTCTGTCATAAATGAAGATAACTTTTATCTTAGAATTTAAATACTAAAGCTCATTGCTATCCAAAGTGCTATTGTAAGGGGATTATATTTGCAGTAAATTAATAATTCTTTTAAACGGAAATGAAAGACAGCTTACCACAAAGATTCAGCTCAGTTTATAGTATAATTTACTGAAAAGCCATATTTTAATATTCCATCATGTTTTTTTATGGTAATTTCTTATAAAAAGAATTATAAATTATTTATTTTTATGAATGAAAATTAGCAGACATATCTTACATATGTATATTTAGTTTTAAGCAAACAAATAAAAATTCAGTTATATGTATAAACCACAAATTCCTAACAATGAGGATCGCCGCTTAAAAGCTTTAGATACTTATAAAATATTAGATACATTACCTGAAGAAGAATATGATGCCCTGACAAAAATAGCAGCTGAAATTTGCGGCACTCCAATCGCATTGGTAACTTTAGTTGATGATACCAGGCAATGGTTCAAATCGCACCATGGTTTAAATGCGACCGAAACTCCGAGGGATTTAGCTTTTTGTGCACATACAATAAATACGCCCGATGAATTATTCATTATTCCGGATGCTAGTAAAGACAAGAGGTTTTATGACAATCCCTTAACTACAGATGACCCTCACGTAATATTTTATGCAGGAGCTCCTTTAAACAGTAAAGAGGGGTATTCTTTAGGGACAATTTGTGTTATTGACACAAAGCCTAGAGAAGGCCTTACAGAAAACCAAAAAGAATCATTAAAGGCACTGGCAAAACAGGTAATTTCTCAATTTGAACTTCGAAAAAAAAATAGTCTTTTAGAAAGTCTGAATGATGAAATTTTGAAAAAAAATGTGCAATTGAATCAATTTGCTTATCGATTAACTCATGATTTAAAAGTTCCTATCCAAGGGGTGAACTCTTTGATAACTTTTATAAAAGAGGATCATAAAGAACTTATAAAAAATACTACGTTAGAGGAATGGATCGATCTAATTTATTCCAGAAATGAATACATGGAGTTTTTAATCAACGGGATTTTAGAATATACCAAAGTTAGCAATGACAAAATTTGTTTAGAATATTTTAATGTACAAAACATTATTCAATATATAGTGGATAACAATGCTTTATATACTCTGGCGCAAATTCATTATATTAATTGTGATGCTGTAATAAAGTGTTCCAAAATTGGTTTTATTCAAATCATTCAAAATCTTTTGTCAAACACAGTAAAACACACTGACAAACAAAAAAGTAATGTCTGGATATCTCTGGAAGAAGATGAAACTAGTTATTCATTTATTTATGAAGATGATGGACCAGGCATACAAGAAGAATATTGGGAAAAAGTATTTGAATTATTTGAAACTGTCAATCAAAAATATGCTAAAAATTCAGGCATTGGCTTATCAACAATAAAAGCTATATTAGAGCGATTAGGAGGCACTATCTATCTGAAAAATAGAAAAAATAATCAAAGAGGTGCTTGTTTTTGTTTTGTTTTACCAAAAGAGTAAAACTGCTAATTTTTTTTGGATTTCCTTAATTTCTTAGGAGTAATTAGCTGCGGAAAATCAAAGTAAAAAAACTTCCCATTTAATAAAAAATGGAAATAATGTGGACATTTAAATTATTACTTCGGTAGAATTACATTGCCGTTACTAATTTTTAATTTGTAGAAAGCTCAGGCTTTGGGCAAAAAGGGCGTCATGTTTTCGGTATTAGCAACTCTTTTGAAGATGTAGGTAAATTCAAAAAAGATTTTAAATGTGCAAAATTCCAATTGTAATGACAATGTAATTCAGGAAGTACCTATAATATTGACCTGCTTTTAAATGTATTTAATTTTTTAAATGGTTAATACTAGGAATTCTAATCAACTAAATAATGCAATTGTAATGGTAATTAACTTTGTTAAATTGTTTTAAAATTATTGTTTGATTCTTTCTTAATTCTGATACAAATCTAAGTCGATACTCAAATTTTGTTTATTTTTTTCGATGAACAGTAGTTTGCTGTCGATGAATCTTCCATCTTTACGGCTGACTTGTAATTGATTGGAATTGAGAGGTAGACAAATTAGTATTAAAGGGAAATAATACTATTTTTTAATTTTCTTTTAAATATTCATATTGCTTGCCGTCTCTATCTGATACAAAAAATAAAAGATACTAATTACTTAATCTAATCAACATAAGAAACTTTTTATCGAAGAATTGAAAAATATATTCATTCATCGACACTTAATTCCCATTCATCGACACTTACAGAAGAGTTAACGAATAAAGTCATGTTTTCACGTACAGTAAGGTATATTTATTATAATATTGGTATACATCAATTTTTAAAAATAAGAAAATGGCAAAATCTTTAAATATTCTATTAATAGAAGATGATGTAATAGAAGTAATGAAATTTTACAGAGTACTAAAAAAATTAGAATTCAATCATCAAATTATCGAAGCAACTAATGGTGAAGAAGCACTTGATATATTGAATAAGAAAGAGATAGTGCCAGACATTATCATTTTAGACCTTAATATGCCAAAATTAAATGGGATTGAATTTTTGAATATTTTAAAAACAGATGATGTATTAAAATTCATACCCGCAATTATATTAACTACTTCCAATAACCATAAAGATGTAATGGAGTGTTATAAAATTGGTATTGCAGGATATATTTTAAAACCTTTGAAATATGAGGAATATGTAGACAGGATAGCAAAACTACTGACCTACTGGAGTATAAATGAAATAATTTCGCAGTAATACATTATAGGAACTTGTTTTTTTATAGCAATCTATGGAAATATGAATAAGAGTAAACACAGGGAAGAATTGCTAATAAGTCTGGAAAATCAAAACAGAGAGCTTAATGAATACGCTCATGTTGTTTCACATGATCTAAAAGCGCCACTAAGGAATATAGATACGTTGATTAATTGGGTTCTTGAGGAGAATAAAGACGCAATGAGTGAAAGTTGTTTGAATTTGCTGCATCAGGTATTGTTTAATGTCGAAAAAATGGATTTGCTAATCAATGGAATTTTAGCTTATTCTACAATAGACAAATTAGAATCTGAAGAAAGATTAATTGATTTTAATCAGATAATTGATGAAATTACGAGAGAAATTCATATTCCCAAAAATATTAAAATTTCAATAATCAATGATTTACCTAAAATAAACGGAAATACATGGCGATTCAAACAATTAATGCAAAATTTAATTGAAAACAGCATTCATTATAATGATAAAAACCACGGTCAAATTGACATTGGCTGTAAAGAAAACAAGAATGATTTTGAATTTTATATTAAAGATAATGGTATCGGAATTGCTGAAAAATATCACGGCAAAATTTTTAAAATATTTACAAAATTAGAAAACAGCAATCAAAATTCAGGAGCGGGTCTTTCGATAGTCAAAAAAATTGTAGAATACTACAAAGGTTCCATCTGGCTTGAAAGTAAGGAAAATATCGGAACAACATTTTATTTTACTTTACCTAAAGATCATGGAAAAGCCTAATTTAACTTATATAGATCAAATTTGTGGAGATGACAGTGAATGTAAGCAAAAAATGATTACTATTATTAAAAAGGAACTTCCGCTCGAAATATTGGCATATAATAAAAGTATGGAAGCTCATAACTACAAAAATGCGGCAGAACATGTTCATAAATTAAAACATAAAATAATAATTTTTGGTCTTGAAAAAGAATATCATATCGCGCATGAATATGAAAATGAGTTATTAAATGGCATAATTAAGTCTGCAAATGAGTTTGAAAATATTTTACAATTAATTCAACATTTTGTAAACGGCTTATAGTGATCCTTATTTGCTGATTGTTTAATCTTTAGTTATAGATGGTCATTTTTTAGAATTGAGATGTAAAGTATTAGAAAAAAATAAGTTGGAAGAAATCTAATTCTTTTTATTAAAGTCTACAATAAATTTAAACGCTTCATTAAATCAGGGCGATTTGCGCGACTTACCGGAACAACATCTTTACCAATTAAGACACTATTGTCCTCAATATCTATAATTTTTTTGGTATTGATGATAAACGAACGGTGCACTTTCAAAAATAAACTTTCAGGTAATTTGTCTTCAATTTTTTTAAGGGTAGAGTGTACTACATAGTTTTTATTTTCTGTCTTAATATGAATATAGTCTCCTTTGGCTTCTACTATGTTTACTGAAGCAAATTCGATTTTGATTAAACGACGATCAATATTAATATAAAATTCGTGTGCATTATCTTCACCTGCGCTTTTGTTAATAACCGTTGTTCTAGATAAGGGCATCGCCATCACTTTTTGAATTGCTTTCTCAAAACGATCCTTAGTAATAGGTTTTACTAAATAATCGACAATACATTCATATTCAAAAGCTTCAATAGCAAAATCTTTATCAGAAGTTATAAGTATAATTTTGGGAGGATTTTTAAGAGTTTTAATAAAATCAACACCTGTAAAATCAGGCATGTGGATGTCAAGAAAAATTAAATCGACCTCATTTTGATTCAAGTACTTGATGGCATTCATAGCATTTGAGAACTTTTTTAATAAGTTTAATTGCGGAATATCCTCGATTATTTTTTCTATGATGGCTCTTGCCATTTCTTCGTCATCAATAATAATGCAATTCATAGTTTAAGCCTATATTATAATTCTAGTAAAGTTATTGCAGTGTTCTGAACATATTTAAATCCATATTGTAAAGTTGTACTGCACTGTTTTTTTTAATACTCTTCCTACTTCCTGAACAAGATAATAATTTTTTTCAAGAAAATTATTAGCAATACAGGTAAAAGAGAAATTAATCAATTATTAGTTTCTGTTGAATAACAACCCAATTGTTTTTTTAAGAATTTTACAACTGTAAATTTGGAAATTATTGATATACAGTTTAGAGCCTAAGATTGGCAGGCCTTGATTTTGGTAAATTTTGGTTTTCAAAAATACCATGTGCTGCGATTTTTTTGCCACAAAATTAAAATGGCGATAATTTATGATAGTAATCAAAGTTTACTATCATAAAATTTTGCTGTAAAAGTAAGCCAATTTCATAATTAATAGGAATTGCTTTTGAGGATTTATATGTTTAGGGACATTATAACAACTCTTCCTAAATCATAATTAACAGATTATAATATTTGATTTTTTCTTTAATTCAGGTAATTGAATCATAAAAAATAAATCAAATTTCATTACTTGTCACAAGACAAGTGCCACAGGTTTTATTCGATCTTTCTTTGCATAGTATTAAACAAATAAATATTATGCAAAACGAAAAAAACAACACACAAGAGAAATTAAATTCTTCATCTTCTAAAAGTACAAACACTATTGTAATTGTACATGGAGCATGGTCATCTGCAAACGACTGGCATCACGTTGCCGGCTGTCTTAACTCAGCAGAAAACAATCTTATTGTAGTAAATCTTCCCGGACATGGCAGTGATGAAACACCTGTATCTAAAATTAGTTTACAGCTTTATGTATATGAGGTTTTAAAAGCAATTGGTAATACAACTGATGTTACGCTTATCGGTCATAGTTTCGGCGGAATAGTTGTAAGTGAAGTAGCAGAGCTAGTAGCTCCGCAGATTAAAAAACTAATTTACATTGCCGCCTTTGTTCCTAAAAACGGAGACAGTTTGCTGTCAATTGCACAAACTGATTCGGAAAGTCTTGTAGGTAAAAATCTTATTGTAGATGAGCAGGCAGGAGTTGCGAGTATAGCTAAAGACGAAATTACAAATGTTTTTTTAGCAGATGCACCAAAACCAGTAGCAGAATATGTAACCAATAACCTGAGACCAGAACCTCTGGCTCCATTATCTACTCCGGTTACATTAACAGATGCAAATTTCGGTAACATTACCAAGGTATATATCCACAGTCAAAATGATAATACTATTGGGTATACACTTCAACAAAGAATGGTTGAAGATGCAGGCATCTTAAGAACTTACTCTCTTCCTTCAAGCCACACGCCATTTATAGTATTCCCTGAAATATTATCGGCAATTATAACTCTGGAAGCTAACTAAAAACATAATTCAAAATATAAATAACACTTTAATATTAACATCATGAAAAAATCAAAATTGATTCAACTTTTTGTTGTAGCCTTCATTTTTATCGTAACATCTTGTTCAAATGATGATACGCAACCAGAAACCCCTAAAAATTATGTACTTGTTCATGGAGCATGGCAAGCCCCATTTGTATGGGAGAGAGTAAAAGCTAATTTAGAAAAACAAGGTAATAAAGTAATTGTTGTTGAGCTGCCAGGTCATGGTGATGATAAAACTTCTCCAGGCGCAATAACATTAGATCTTTATAAAGAAAAGGTTATTGATGCGATCTCCACAATAGATGGAAAAGTTATTCTGGTAGGTCATAGTCTTGGCGGTATGATAATTTCTTCTGTTGCAGAAGCGATGCCTTCAAGAATTGAAAAACTAGTTTACGTTGCCGCCTATTTACCGGTTTCAGGCCAAACATTAAAAGAATTAGCAGACACAGATCGTGATTCTCAGCTTGGTAGTGAAGGAGCCTTGATTTTTGACACTAATGATTATACTGTCGATGTAAAACCAGAACTGATCGTTAATCTATTTATTCAGGATGGTACTCCTGAAATTCAAAACCTTGTAGTTAAAAATTATAGAATAGAGCCTTTAATTCCATTTATTAATCCTGTAATGCTTACGGAACAAAATTTTGGATCAGTTAAAAAAGTATACATCAAAACTTTACAGGATCATGTTGTATCTCCTTATTTACAAAACAAAATGATTGCAACAGGGAAAGTAGAATCTGTGTATGAAATAAATACAGGACATAGCCCATTTCTTTCAAAGCCTACCGAATTGTCTTCAATATTGACAAAAATAGGAGCCAACTAAGTCTTAAACAAATAACAATTTATAAATAACAAATAACAATTATCATGAAAAATTCAATTTTATTAATAGCAATGCTATTGCTTACAACTATTACAGCTTCATCACAAACGAATAAAGCTAAAAACGAAAACACAATCGTAATAATCCATGGTGCGTGGTCGTCATCAAATGACTGGCAGCACGTTTCAGAGGATTTAATTGCCGGTGGTAATTCTGTTATTGCTGTTAATCTTCCCGGACACGGAAGCGACAATACTCCAATTTCTACAATTAGCTTAAAACTGTATGTTGATGAAGTTAAGAAAGCCATTGGAAGCAAACAAAACATTGTGCTCGTTCGACATAGCTTCGGAGGGATGGTGGCAAGTCAGGTTGCAGAAGAGATTGCGCCTCAGATAAAAAAGATAATTTACGTTGCGGCTTACGTACCAAAAAACGGAGAAAGTCTGTTAACTATTGCTAAAACTGATGCAGAGAGCCATGTTGGTAAAAATCTTGTTGTAGATGAGAAAGCCGGCGTTGCGAGTATAAAAAAAGAAGGTATCGCTGATGTTTTCCTTGCCGATGCTCCTAAGCAGGTTGCAGACTATGTAAGCAATAATTTAAAGCCTGAGCCATTAGCACCTTTAGCTACTCCGGTAACTTTGACTGAGAGCAGATTTGGGAAAATTAATAAAGTATTTGTTTACACTTTAAATGACCACACAATAGGTTATTCGCTTCAGCAAAAAATGACAAAAGATGCAGGGATAGAAAGATTATATGCTCTTCCGTCAAGTCATACGCCTTTCATCATGTTCCCAAATGTTTTGGCTCAGATCATTACTGTAGAAACAAAATAGATCTAGTTTAAATTAAATAGCACATATAAGAATCATTGTTTAGTCAATAACAATCTTGAAAGAGTTTTCAGCGATAAATAGTGGTTCTTATCTCAATTATAAATAATATCTAAAAACAAATGGAAACAAAAGAAAATATTTTAGCATTGGGTGAATTCACTCATAAAACAGCACCAACAAAATCTATAAACGTAAATGGAGCCGATTTTACTTACCGCTCTTTTGGAAAGAAAGAAGGTATACCAGTTATCTTTTTACAACACTTCACAGGAAACATGGATAATTGGGATCCTGAAGTTACAAATGCAATTGCAAGTAATTATCGGGTAATATTATTTAATAACAGAGGTGTCGGCAGTTCAAATGGGACTACTCCAGAAAATGTAACAGAGATGGCACAAGATGCTGTGGATTTTATCCGTGCTTTAGGTTACAATAAAGTTAATATTTTAGGTTTTTCTCTTGGCGGTTTTATCGGGCAGGAGATAGCAGCAAATTATCCGGAATTGGTGAATAAACTTATATTGGCAGGTACAGGATCAATAGGAGGAAAAGCGATTGCACAACTGGAGTCACATTTAGAAAAAGCTTTTGTTGATGGACCCGACAGAGTATTGATTAACCTTTTTTTCAGCAAAACACCAAGCAGTATCAAAGCGGGTGAATCTTTCTTGGAAAGATTATCTGAAAGAAAAGTAGACAGAGATTCACCAACTAGCCAAGATACAATTGCAAGTCAGGCTAAAGCGATCATAAACTACGGTTTAGCAACAGATGAAAACAACACACAGCTTAAAGCTATTAAGCAGCCTGTACTTATTGTTAACGGAAATCAAGATACTATGGTCGATTCGATCAATTCTTATTTAATGCTTCAGAATATTCCGAATGCAAAATTAGTGCTTTGGAGTGATTCAGGTCATGGCGGAATTTTTCAGTATTTTAAAGATTTTTCTCAGGAGGTAAATTCATTCTTATTGAATTAAAATCAAATTTGAAGTATATAATTTATAAAAGAAAACCGGTTGCTGGACTATTGTTTGAGATGATGGTAGAAGAAATAGCAGCAGTAATCGGTTATAAAAAAAACAATAAACGATTGGTTTATGCAATTGCAAAAAGAACATAAATTTTGTTATTCAATAAATATACTATTCCTTCTCATTTTTACGCTTCTGACCTTAATACAAAGGCAAAAAAAGCTAATAGCGCAAAGGAGAAATTTAGAACTGGAAAGGCAAATTAGTGAAATGAATAGTGAACGGGAACTACTTCATAAAGAAATTGAATTAAGAAACAGGAAACTTTCTGCCAGAGCATTATATCTTTCGGGTAGAAATCAGCTTATCAATAATTTGATTATGTCTATAGAAAATATATCAAAACTTTCGAAAGTCTCCACTTTGGATATACATATTAAACATTTAAAAGATTATTTAAAAAGCGATAATGAATGGGAAATATTTGTTTTTCATTTTGAAGAAGTAAATCCCGGTTTTCTGGCAAGACTTCGAAAATTACATCCTTCATTAACCTCAAATGATATGCGGTATATTGCTTATATATACATGAATTTAACGACTAAAGAGATTTCAAATTTGTTGAGTATAACAATATATGCAAGTAAAAAAAGAAAAGAGAGAATTATTTCCAAGATAAAACTTCCTAATGATATAACTTTATACTCTTATCTCTCAAATATTTAGAAAAAATGTCGCTCATTTGTCCTTTAATAGTGTCTTTTTTTTCAGGTGATTTGAGATTGTGTTTTAAACTAATTATTAGGTAATTGATTATTTTTGACCTGCAAGGGTCTTGTAAGGAAGCTGTTGCGTATAATATTAACAAAGAAACCAATGGACAAACAAGGGCTAAAAAATTACATCATAAAAAATTTACCATTTCCAGACCGTACTTTAGATGAAGTGGTAGAATTCTTTGAAGAGATTACTATTGAAAAAAATGAATTTTTTCTTAGAGAAGGAAAAATAAACGAGCATTATTTCTTTTTGCAGAGCGGTTTTATGAGAGCGTTTACACATGATATTGATGGAAATGAAATCACTACAAATTTCTATCAGAAGGATAGTGTGGTATTTGAAGTGTCATCATTTTATTTAAAAACCAAATCATCAGAAAATATACAAGCGGTTACAGATTGCCGAGGGTTTGCTATCAGTTATGATCAATTAAACGCATTGCTGCATACAGTTCCAGAGTTTAGGGCTTATGGGGTAAAAATGCTGGCTAAAGAATATATGATGTTTAAAAAACGTGCTTTGGAATTAATTAATCTTAGTGGTGAAGCCCGATACGAGAATCTTATTACGACCAATAAAGAAGTATTTCAATTTGCTCAGCTTAAACAAATAGCTTCTTATCTAAATGTTACCGATACTTCATTAAGCAGAATTAGACGGGAATTTTTAAAAAAATAATGCCGATCAAATTGCATTTCCGGTTATCTATTCTAATAAGTTTATTAACTAAAAATAATTACATGAAAAATACATTTTTACTTTTTTTATTAAGCCTCGGCATGTTACATGCTGTTGCACAACAACCATCGGAACAGGAAATCCAGCATCGGCCTGGACTCCAAGGAGATAGTATCGCTTTTCCATTAACACTTGTAGACGCTTTCCCTTTTGTATCGGTAAAGGTTAATGGCGTAAAGGGGAAATTTATGTTTGATACTGGTAATAAGAATTACATTGAAATTAACGACAATATGGTAAACTTACCCAGAAAAAGAGCAGTTAAAAAGGGGCAGGTTGGAAGCGGACAATCATTTATAACAAACGTTAACGATACCATTGCCGAAGTCGAGTTCAAAAACGGTCTTACTTTCCATAATCTTTTGAATATTAACAGTGCGAATTTGGATTTCCTTCAGAATAACATCACACCTGATTGTATTGGATATATAGGGCATGATTTTTATAAAGGGTATCTTTTCAAACTCGATTATGTACAAAGAAAGCTTACTTTTTACAAGGCCACAGAGGAACGGAAATTGTCGAAAGATTTTTTGAAAGGGGAAAAATTATTGGCAGTTCTCAACTTCGAAACCAGAAGGCTTCCCAATCACCCGATGGTTCACGTAAAGATTGGAGGTGTTGATTTTCTTGGTTCATTTGATACAGGACAATATGGTTTAATCCAATTAGAGGATCACGCAGCGAAAGATTTAAAAAATAAGAAGCTACTGATTGATGCAGGAAAGAATGGACACAACGATGAAGCGGTAAATGTTAATGACATCGTTATAAACGGCACTCTTAAACTGAGTGTTAAAGGTATTGCGCCATATACCCTAGAACAAACCGCTCCGTTTAGAAAAGGAATGCAAATCACGGAGCCCAACTATATCTGTTTTGGATATCGGTTCTTCGAACAATACAAAACAGTTTGGGATTACGAGCAAAAGAAAATATACGTATTAGAAAAATGATTACGTTTCTCTTTTATAGAGTATCGGATGTTTTATTAATAGGACATTATCGCATATAAACACACTGCCGACTTATCATAAATATTTTAAGCAGCTTCAAGAATTGGGATATATTAAGTACAGCCCTTCATACCACCCAGGTTATAGAAGTGAAGTTGAATTATTAAAAGAGGTCATCTCATTTTTGAGATAACCTCTTTCTTTTTATATTAAATTATTTTGGAGATTATATTCTAAGAGGATGGTATCTTATATTTCTCTTTAATTAATTCTAATTCATTCTCAAGCCTGATCAGTGCCGTTAAATCTTCCTGTGACATTTCAATTTTTTCAGGGTTCAGTTTTTTATTCAGCAGTGTCATTTCCCCGCCTATAGTATCCTGCTCTGTGATAGCGTAAGATTCAGTCTGTTTGACTGATGAATGTCCTAGCATTTCCTTTACTACATTAATAGGGACGTTATTGTTCAATGTTATAATATTTCCAAATGTTCTGCGTGCAATATGTATATTGAGCGTGAATGGAAAACCGCATAATGCGGCAATTTCCTTCAGGTATTCATTCATTTTCTGATTAGAAGAAAGCGGCAGTACAGTTCCGCGCTTAATGCAAACCGGATGATCTTTGTATTTTTCAAGAATTTCGATCGCCTTTGGAAGAAGCGGAATTCTTGCCGTAGAATTTGTTTTCTGCCTCTCAGATAAAATCCACTGATTTCCGTCAACATCATCCTTTATGTCAGCTTTCTGGAGCTGAAAAGCATCAATGTAAGCAAGTCGCGTGTAGTACTGGAAAACAAAAATATCACGCACGGTATAAGCCGGTCAGTCGCAAACTCGCGTCTTTCTAGTTCAACCAATTCTTTTGCAGAAATGACTTTTTTTCAATTTTAGTTTTCTTTCCTTTAAAATTCTTAAATGGATTTTTAATAATGATTTCCTTGTCGATGGCCCGTATTACAATTTTCTTGAAGTAGGAAATGTATTTGAGTGTGGTATTATTTGCGTATTTCCTTACGGTACGAAGATGAGTGAATCCAGAAAAAAGTTCAGCGATTTGGCATCTTCTTTTGTGCCTGTTGCTCTTTCGGTTTCTTGTTCCAGCGCTCAGTGTACCACTGGCGTCTGGTGGATGCTTCTTTCGGGATTCCGTCAACGGTTATCCTGAAATAGACACTTCTAATGTTACTCTCATTGTGTCGCGGTGCTTTCAAAAAGAAAATCAACCCAAAGCTGTTCTCTAGCATAATTCAACTTATTAGATTAGTAAATGTAGAATTATAACCTAATTTAAACAAGATGTAAACGTGCTTAACCGCTTTGATATCGGGACTTAAGATGAAATTTTGTGGCGCAAATTTGAACTTTGAAAATGCGCCACGAATGTGCCACAAAGTTTTTGTTCGATTTTATAAATATTGAAAAGCGGTATAAAAGAAAAAACCCTGCAAATCGTTGGATTTGCAGGGTTTACCGCTCTTTTTGGCCATTTTTGAAAACTTTGAAAATCTTGTTTTTCTTTTGTTTTCGGGCCTTCGCGGAGAAAGAGGGATTCGAACCCCCGGACCTGTTACAGTCAACAGTTTTCAAGACTGCCGCATTCGACCGCTCTGCCATTTCTCCAGTATGTTGCGATCATTTGCTGATTGCGAGTGCAAATATAAGACGGTTTTTCGGTTATCAAAACTTTTTCAGGACTTTTTTTGAAACTTTTTTTTAGAAATTTTCAAGTGCTTAATTATCAGTATTCCTGAAAAAGATATTTCTTGAAAATTATTTTAAATCATCTAAAATTGGCACAGGTTTTTTGTTTTCATCAACGGCAACAAACGAAAAAGTTCCTGAAACTACAGTTTCGCGAAGCTCTGAATACATTTGTTCCATGAAAATATCAACATGAATCTTACAGCTGGTTCTTCCGACATTAATCACTTTTGCAACTAATTCAATTAAAGTTCCGGCTGGAATTGCTTTTTTAAAATCGATTTGGCCAGTCGATATTGTAACCACTTTTTTTCGGCTAAAACGCGTCGCACAAATAAAAGCAACTTCATCCATAAGATGAAGTGCAGTTCCTCCAAATAAAGTGTCATAATGATTCGTTGTACTCGGAAAAACGGCTTTAAAAATGTGCGTTTCAGATTTTATAATTCTTTCTTCGATTGTACCCATATTAGTAGCTTACATATTCGGTTATTTCAAGTCCGTATCCAATCATTCCGACACGTTTCGTTTGCTCAGTATTCGATACTAATCTAATTTTAGAGATATCAATGTCATGTAAGATTTGAGCGCCAATTCCGTAATCTTTGCTGTCAATGATTACCTTTGGAGCTTTCATTGTACCTTCTGCCTGTAATGTTTTAAGTTCTGCAATTCTATTTAACAAATTAACAGCAGACATATCTTGGTTGATAAATAAAACAGCGCCTTTGCCATTTTCATTAATTACTTTAAACATGTCGTCTAATTGCTGTTCAGCATTGTTAGTTAAGGTACCTAATAAATCATTATTTACCTGAGAAGAATTTATTCTAGTTAATATCGGTTCTCCAAGATTCCAGGTTCCTTTTGTTAAGGCAATATGAATTTGTTTATTTGTTGTTTGCTCGTAAGCTCTCAGTCTAAAAGTTCCAAAACGAGTTTCGATATCAAAATCTTCTTTTTTAACGATTAAGCTATCGTGCTGCATTCTGTAAGCAACTAAATCTTCAATCGAAACTAATTTTAAATTAAATTTCTCAGCTACTTTTACCAATTCAGGCAAACGAGACATTGTACCGTCTTCATTTAAAATTTCGCAAATAACACCTGCTGATTTAAAACCGGCTAATCTTGCAAAGTCAATTGCGGCTTCTGTATGACCAGTTCTTCTTAAAACACCACCTTGCTTAGCTACTAACGGGAAAATGTGTCCAGGTCTTGCTAATTCATGTGGTTTAATGCTTGAATCTGTTAATGCTAAAACAGTTTTAGATCGGTCTGCTGCAGAAATTCCTGTCGTTACACCGTGTCCTTTTAAATCAACAGAAACTGTAAAAGCAGTTTCCATATGATCTGTATTATTGGTAACCATTGGTCTTAGGTCTAATTCCTTGCAACGGCTTTCAGTTAGTGGTGCACAAATCAATCCGCGTCCGTGAGTAGCCATAAAATTGATCATCTCTGGCGTTACTTTTTCGGCTGCCGCCAAAAAGTCGCCTTCATTCTCACGATCTTCATCATCTACTACAATGATTACTTTACCTTGACGAATATCTTCTATAGCTTCTTCAATGGTGTTTAGTTGTATTTTTGTTGTTGACATAATTATTGTTGATTTTGAGCGGGAAAAAAGCGCTCGGAAATTTTTTGAAAGAATTGTGATATTGGTGTTGTAATCGCGTCAAAGTTTATTAATCCGTTATCGTTTGTTGCACGATACGTTAATAATATAGCTAACGGCAATAATATAAATGAGGACATCCATGATCCCATAAAAGGGGTCATTCCGCCTTCTTGAGAAAGTCTTTTTCCAAATGTATTAATAAAATGAAAGGTAATAAAAATCAAAACAGCAAATACAATTGGCAGTCCTAAACCACCTTTACGAATAATAGCACCAAGCGGAGCTCCGATAAAAAACATTAAAAAACACGCAAAAGCAATTACAAATTTCTCATATAAGGCGCTGAGGTGTTTGTTAATGTCACGCTGCTTGTCTTTTAAATCTTTTTGAGTGGCTTCTATCGAATAAATGTTACTGGTTACGTTTCCGCTGGCCATTCTTAAAATATCCGCTTTTTGTTTGTTTGTGTACATTGATAAAAGATCGTTCGGCAACGATTTTTTCTTTTTATCTGTTTTTGATTCGATTGGAGATTTTTTAATTCCAACACGCTGATTAATATTTTCTGAAAAAGATAGAATTTCAGTATCTAAATTTTTGTTTAATGAATCTAAAGTATAGCGAAGCTCATTAACGTTTAACATTCCGTTTGTACTTCCCACATTTTCTTTGTCTTCATCAACTTTATTTAATTCAGAAAGATCTATATTGATGATCTGTTTTTTAAATGCCGCTTTTATAAATGGCAATTTCGCACGATCTTCATATTTTTTAGGGGTGACATCTTGGTAGTAATAACCGTCGTTTAAAACCAGTTTTAAAATACTTGATTTTTCATTACTGATCAGTTTACCATTTTTTGCTTTAATAACAGTTTTATTTTCTCCAACGTTATTGGCTTTTTCATGAATGGTAACTCCGGTTAAGATATTTCCGTTTTCGCCTGATTTTTTATTTACTTTAATATTATAAGTTCCAACATCATTAAATTGACCTTCCGCAATTGCCATGGCTGGTTTTGCCTGAGCAATATTTTTTCGGAAATTGACAAACTTGTATTCTGCGTAAGGAATCACATTGTTAGCAAACCAAAATGCAACAATACTCAATACAAAAATAAAAACGATTAAAACGCGCATGGCTCTTTGCAATGATATTCCTGAAGATTTCATTGCTGCGAATTCATAATTCTCAGCAAGATTTCCAAATGTCATAATTGAAGCCAATAGAACAGACAACGGTAAAACCAGCGGAATTATTCGAGGCATTGAGAATAAAAGAAACTTCACAATCAGCATTAAATCAAGATCTTTCCCTGCAAGTTCAGAGATAAAGAGCCAGACTGTCTGGAGTATGAATATAAAAAAAAGGATTACAAATACCGTAGTAAATGTAATCAGGAATGTTTTTAGTAAGTATTTGTCTAAAATTTTCAACCTTGGTTTAATCTAATTTGTTGATGTAGTATTTTGGATATTTGCTCGCTACAAAGGTAAATTGATTTTTTGATAAAGGCTGATTGGTTTTAAAAGAATTAACGGTTAAAGTGGTTTTTGTTCCATTTTTACCAGTTTCAATCAAATTATAAATGTGTTTTGTCTGAACATCAATGCCCAAAAGAATTTCTTTTCTTTGATCTTTCGCATTAGTTGGTGCTAATTTGATGTATTGAATCTTTCTTCCTTTAACATTTTGAACGATGTCCATGTTATATTTGTATCCTGAGTTAAAAAAAGTAAGCATTTTTGAAGGCGTAATAGCATTGTCGTCTTTTTCGTTTACTTTAGATACAGTAACTTCTTCATCTTCAGGAACAATTGTGTATGTTTTCTGACCATCAAATATTTTTGTAACGCCCATGAAATTCAAAACATATTGATTTCCTTTCATAGTTACATTTCCTTTGCTATCCTGATTTATGTTTTCTTTTGCATTATTCAAAGAATATTTAAAATCGATCACAATGTTATCGTAACTTTTTATTTTAGCAGTTACTTCGTTCAATAAATCTTTGGCTTTTTTATCCTGAGCTTGAATAGAAGTGAAGCTCAAAAGCAAAATAACTGCCATTTGAAGACACTTTTTAGTCATGTTTGTGATAGAATTGTTTCTGATTTCCTGAATTTTTGTTTTCATGATGGGGTTAATTTTGTTCATTATTAAAAAATTGATCAAGAGCACTCAGATCTGAAATATTCACACTTCTCGCTTTACTGCCTTCAAAGGGGCCAACAATTCCTGCTGCTTCCAGCTGATCGATCAAACGACCGGCTCTGTTGTAACCTAATTTTAATTTTCTTTGCAGTAATGAAGCAGAACCCTGCTGTGCATTTACAATAATCTCAGCAGCTTCTCTAAATAAGGTATCTCTTTCGGAAATATCCATATCAAGATTGATGCCAGTTTCTTCTCCAACAAACTCTGGAAGCAAATAAGCTGTGGCATACGCTTTTTGCGAACCAATAAAATCCGTAATTTTTTCGACCTCTGGAGTGTCAATAAAAGCACATTGTACACGAACAACATCATTTCCATTCGTATATAATAAATCTCCTCGCCCAATCAACTGATCGGCTCCTTGTGTGTCAAGAATTGTTCTTGAGTCAATTTTAGAGGTTACTCTAAAAGCAATTCTCGCAGGGAAATTCGCTTTAATCAAACCTGTAATAACGTTCACAGATGGTCTTTGTGTGGCAATAATTAAGTGAATACCAATAGCACGGGCCAGCTGAGCCAAACGAGCAATCGGAATTTCGACTTCTTTACCCGCTGTCATAATCAAATCGGCAAACTCATCGACAACCAATATAATGTAAGGCAAGAATCTATGTCCAGCTTCAGGATTTAATTTTCGAGCTTTAAATTTATCATTATATTCCTTAATGTTACGAACCATCGCATCTTTTAGTAAAGAGTAACGATTATCCATTTCAACACAAAGTGAATTTAAAGTATTTACAACTTTAGCATTATCTGTAATAATTGCATCTTCAGTATCAGGAAGTTTAGCTAAATAATGTCTTTCAATTTTATTAAATAATGTTAACTCTACTTTTTTAGGATCGACCAAAACAAATTTTACTTCTGCAGGATGTTTTTTATATAAAAGAGAAGTCAAAACAGCATTTAATCCGACAGATTTTCCTTGTCCAGTCGCACCCGCCATCAGTAAGTGAGGCATTTTAGCTAAATCGACAACAAAAGTTTCATTCGAAATTGTTTTTCCTAAAGCAATTGGGAGTTCCATTTCAGCTTCCTGAAATTTTGCTGAACCAATAACGCTTTTCATAGAAACCATAGTAGGATTCTTATTCGGAACCTCGATACCAATTGTTCCTTTTCCTGGAATTGGAGCAATAATACGAATTCCTAACGCTGATAATGACAAAGCAATATCGTCTTCTAAACTTTTAATTTTAGAAATTCTGATTCCGGCTTCCGGTACAATTTCATATAGCGTTACAGAAGGACCAACTGTAGCTTTAATTTGAGCAATTTCAATTTTGTAGTTACGAAGTGTATCTACAATTTTGTTTTTATTTTCTTCTAATTCTTCTTGATTAATTGTAATTCCGCCAGTCGAATATTCTTTTAATAAATCAATTGTAGGGAATTTGTAATTCGATAAATCCAAAGTTGGATCAAACAATCCAAAATCTGCAACGAGGCGAGAAGCAAGATTCTCTTCAATGATATCTTCTTCTTCTGCTTTTTCAATAACAAATTCTTCAGTATGAACTGGAGCGGTTACTGGTGTTGCTGGATTAATATTCATTTGCACTGGTTTTAAAACCGGATTCAAATCAATTTCTGACGAATTTGAAATCGTTGGTTTTAAAGCTTCCTTATTGATTTCGAATTGAGTGTCTTCTGTTTTCAGATGGATATTGTCTAATTCTTGATCTTCTTCCTCAATAGCAAATTCTTCTAAATTATAAGCACTTTCAGGCTGTTGAGGTATTTTTATAGCATTCAATTCTGATTTAAATTGATCTTTAGTCGAATGAAAATAAGATTGAATTTTTTCTGGAGATAATTTAATTTTAAAAATTACATAAATAATAATTCCGAAAAGCAAGGTCAGTAGTGTACCTGTTTTTCCAATGTAATCCTGAAGGAATAAATTAAGTTCATACCCAATTGTGCCACCCAATTCTGGAGCTGAAGTAGCAAAAAAGCCAAACAATACAGAAACGATAATAATGGCAAATAAGTCCCAAAACCAAATGCTTTTAAGTCTTTTGGTTGACATTTCTAAAGCCAGAAATAATCCGGTCAAGAAAAATAAACGGACTAATATAAAAGAAGCAAGACCGAAACCTCTATAAACAATAAGATCGGCAAGATAAGCTCCAAATTTTCCAAGCCAATTTTGTACTTCTTCCGCGCGATCGCCAAGCTGGCTTACCGCACTTTGATCTGTCTGCCATTGACCGTTGACATAAAAAGAAATAAATGCAACTAGTAATGCAATAGAAAAGAGTACCAAAAGGCAACCTAAAACAAATTTTTGTTGTTTAGTTATTTTCCAAGATCTTAAAGTCTCAGTTTTTGGCTCTTTTTTTTTATCTACAGTTTCTTTTTTGGTTGTTTTTGCCATTCTTGCGTTTACTATTGCCTAAATAAATTTTGGTATATAAATAATCAAGCCTATTGCTATAGCTGTCAATGCGGCAAAAAATACCGCCCCAGCTGCAATATCTTTAATAAATCCGATTCGTTTGCTGTAGTCAGGATGAATAAAATCTGCAATTTTTTCTACTGCAGTATTTAGCCCTTCTACACTTAAAACTAAACCAATGGCTAAGGTTTGACATAGCCATTCGGTTTGTGAAATATGAAAATAGAATCCAGCAATAGTCATGAAAATTCCCAATGAGAATTGAACCATAATGCTATGTTCTGTTTTAATAAGCTTTACAGCGCCGTTAAAAGCATACGTCATGCTTTTTAACCGGCCCGTAACAAAAGTATTATCTTTTTGAAACTCCATTTATAGGAAAATATTATAGTGCTGCTAAAGCTGCTTCGTAATTTGGTTCGTTTGCAATTTCTGCAACTTGTTCTGTATGAGTGATTTTTCCGTCAGCATCAACTACAATAATTGCTCTTGAATGTAGGCCGGCTAAAGGTCCGTCAACAATTTCTAGTCCGTTTGCTTTACCAAAATTTCCTTCTTTAAAGTCAGATAAATTAACAACATTTTCTAGCCCTTCAGCTCCACAAAAACGTTTTTGAGCAAAAGGCAAATCTCTAGAAATACATAAAACGGTAGTATTTTCTAATCCGCTTGCACTTTCGTTGAATTTTCTAACAGATGTTGCGCAAGTTCCTGTATCAACACTTGGAAAAATGTTTAAAACTAGTTTTTTACCAGCGAAATTGCTTAATGAAGCAACTGATAAATCGTTTTGTACTAATTTGAAATCAGCAAGTTGAGATCCAACTGCTGGTAATTCGCCTGATGTATGAACTGGATTTCCTCCTAATGTTATTGAAGCCATGATTTTTGTTTAATTTAATGAGGCTCAAAAGTAAGGATTAATATTTGAATCTAAAAGTATTTGTTGCGGGTTTAAGTATAGTTTAAGACGGGACTTTGTTTTGCCCGCGCGAGGGATGGGAGCAGGCTACCGAAGTAGCGCGGACAGCCCGACAGCATTAGGGAAAGGGGCAAATGTAGGCAAGGTATTTTAGCTCCTTTTTCTAATGGTGGCTCGCCCAGATAATCAGACATAAAAAAAGCGCCTCTTATTCAGAAACGCTTCTTTAGTCATGTTTTTTATTTCTCAGGAAATAGGTAGGTTATTTATCGATAGAACCTAAAACGCGTTTCATAAACGCATTCAAAGCTTCTTTTTTATCTGTGCCTTGAACTACCATTTTATGAACTTCAAGTGCACCATACATATTCGAAATTAATTCGCCAATTACATCTAATTCTTCATCTTTTAATGATGGAATTTCAGTCATCGCTTCTAGAACTTCAATCGTTTCAATGATATAATCCTGATCGTTTTCTTCGATAAATTGGGTCAATTGCTTTATTACAGGTAATTTCATAATTGTAGACTTCTTAGATTTTTAGACATTCTTAGACTTCTTAGACTTTCTTTAATTTTTTACATCATCTAAGATGTTTAAAAATCTAAGAAAGTCTAACTGATCTAAATTAAGCAATTGCGTTTACCAAATCGATTAAAACTTCTTGTTTGTTGGTTTGAGTTTCGCCAACTAATTGTCCGTTTACGAAAGTTGCAAATGTTGGCAAGTTGCTTACATTGGCTAATTTTCTTGATTCAGGAGAATTTTCAGCATCAACCAAAACAAAAGTGATAGCTTCATTTTCTGTTGCTAATTTTTTGAATTTTGGTTTCATAATACGGCAATTTCCACACCATGAAGCTGAATATTGTACTACTACTTTTTCATTTTTAGCAACTAAATCTGCTAGCGTATCTTCGTTTAAGTCGATTAACATAGTTTTTATTTTAAGACACTAAGTTGATAAGGTTCTAAGATGCTAAGTTTGCTCTAGAACCGAATAACTTTGTGTGGATTTATTTGATGTTTTTTAAGTTGTTGAGATTCTAAGATCTAAGTTTAATCTTAGAATCTCTTGACTTTTATTGTAGAATTGTATTTAAGATTCAAAAGTTTAGTTAAAAAACTTAGCATCTTAGAATCTTAGTATCTTAACAGCTTAATTAGCGCTTAAGTATTCAGCAGTACTAACTCTGTCTGCAGACATAGCTTCTTTACCAGCTTCCCAGTTTGCAGGACAAACTTCTCCTTTTTCTTGAATGTGTGTGTAAGCATCAACCATACGAAGGTATTCGTTTACGTTACGTCCTAATGGCATATCGTTTACACTTTCGTGGAAGATTTTTCCAGTTTCGTCAATAAGGTAAGTAGCTCTGTAAGTTACATTTGAACCTTCGATAATAACTGAATCAGTTTCTTCGCTGTATTCTGTAGATTCGATATCAAGAATACCTAAAATGTTAGCTAAGTTACGGTTTGTATCTGCTAAGATTGGGTACGTTACACCTTCGATTCCACCATTGTTTTTTGGAGTGTTTAACCAAGCAAAGTGTACTTCGTTTGTGTCACATGAAGCTCCGATTACGATAGTATTTCTTTTTTCAAATTCTGGTAATGCAGCTTGAAAGGCGTGTAATTCAGTTGGACATACAAAAGTGAAATCTTTTGGGTACCAAAACAATAATACTTTTTTGTTGTTGTTTACTGCTTCGTCAAAAATGTTGATTTTTAAGTTATCACCCATTTCTGAGATAGCATCTACTGCAATACTTGGGAATTTTTTTCCTACTAAAGACATATTTTTCGTTTTACGTTAAAAATTTATTTCTGCTGCAAAAGTAGGGCATAAGTAGGGCTACTCACAATAAGATGTGATTATTAATATTTATTTAGTGATAGTATTTAGTTATGGCTTGAATTGTGAATTTTGTAAGTTATTGAAGGTCAATATTTACTGGTAATAATCCGTTACAAGTTTTATTTTCTAAGAATTGAATTCCTGCATTTTTTTGAAACTCTTCAAAGTCCTGATAAACTTGTATAAGTCCAGAAGCCTTTTTAAGATTCGGAATCAAAGGTAAAACATACGGATTTCCGAAAACATATAGGACACATTTTTTATTTTGCAATAAATTTGAAAGCAAAGCAAAAACTTCATCATTAACTTCAAAATTATTCAATGGTTTTGCCTTTGGAACAAATAATGAAATAATTATGGTTTCAAAATTTTCAAGCTCTTTTTCAATTGATTTACTATCTGAAATTTCTAAATTTTCAAAAGCAAATTCAGGAGAGGGCAATTCTGAATTTAAAGTTGCAAAAAAAGTATTTTCAGTACTTTTATATAAACTCAACTTTGCTAATTGATTGTTTTTTTGAGCTTCAAAAGCCAATTCTGTATTTGAATTGTCTATAATTTTTGTAATTGAATTTTGAGCAATTTTAAAGTTTAATTCTGATGCTTTTTCAAAATTTAATGTTCCTGAAGTAAAATTATTTTGAGAAAGAATTCCAACTTTTTCTTTGGCTTTCATAATTCGATTGAAACTTTCTTCAATGCGTTCCGGAGAAGCTTTTTTAAGAATTGCTTCAATTCCTTCTGGAACATTTTCAGCGAAGCATAAAACATCATTTCCAGCATTGAAAGCTTCCCATTCTAAATCTCCTTTGGTTTCGTATAATTTAGAAACGCTGTGCATGTTTAAGGCATCAGAAATCACTAAACCATCATAGCCTAATTTCTCGCGCAGAAGTGTTTGAATAACCGCTTTTGATAAAGTTGCAGATGTATCTTTTCCGTCGTTTAAACTAGGAACAGCCAAATGTCCGATCATAATTGAGTCGACATTATTTTCAATTCCTTTGATGAATGGATATAATTCGTTTTCTAATAATTCTTCTAGCGTTTCATTTAAAACGGGCAATCCTAAATGCGAATCAACATTCGTATTTCCGTGTCCTGGAAAGTGTTTGAGGCAGCCTAAAATACCAACTTCAGACATTCCCTTTAAATATTCGACAGCAAAATTGGCTACTTTTTCTTTGTTTTCACCAAAAGAGCGATAACCAATAACGGGATTATTCGGATTGTTATTAATGTCTGCCAAAGGCGATAAATTGTAATGAATTCCGGCAGCTTTTAAGTCTAAGCCAATTTGTTTTCCAACTTCATAAACCAAGTATGATTTATTTTCTGGTAAAGCACCAAGCGTAATCGCATACGGATATTGCGGTGTTTTTTCAATTCGCATTGCCAAACCCCATTCGGCATCAATACTGATTAAGAGTGGAGTAGAAGCGGCTTGTTGATAACGAATAATCAAATCTTTGATTTTTTGATAACTATCATCATTAAAAACAACTTTTTTCTTGCTTTCGTAGTTCGTTGCAGCACTGGCACGACTGTGAAAAAAAGTCAATCCGCCAATGTTATATTCTTTTATTAAACGCTCCGTTTCTTGAATGTTTTCTTCGGTGTCATTTATAAAAACAGCTGGGAAAAAAAATTGTCCCACCTTTTGTTTTAAATCTTGAGTCGTCATTTTCATTATTATAAAATCTTTTTCATGCAAACACTGTTTTCCATCTCTTCGTAAGGAGGGTAATTGGGTATAATAGAATAACCTAGTTTTTGGTACAAGTTAATGGCTTCTGGCTGTTTTTTTCCTGTTTCTAAAACCGTGTAAGGATAATTTAATTCACCTGCCCAAATTTCTAAAGCATCTAAAACTTCTGAAGCAATTCCTTTTTTTCGATAATCTGGATGCACGAACATACGCTTGATTTCGACTGTTTGCGGTTCTTTTTCTCTAAAAGCGCCACAGCCCACTGCAACGTCATTTTCGTAAAAAACAATAACGTGTTTTATTTTGTCTGTTTTATTGTACTGATTATAAAATGCGTGATCATCTCCGTCTCTAATTGCTAAATCTTGGTCTAATAAAACAACCAGATTTTTGAAATCATTATCGTCAGAGTTTGTTCTTTTTATGCTGCTCATGATTAAATGCGCTAAGATTTATGCTGTTATTTGAGTTTGCTTTTCTTTTGTTTGGCAAGCTGAGTTTTAGTTTGAAGTGCTTTTTCTAATCGGTTTTTAAAACGAAAAAGTTTTGGCAAGCCTTCAATTCGGTCTTCGATTGTAATTTCTTCGTAAACAATTATTGCTTTTTCTAAAACCCGAATTTCATTGTCGAGATCGAGTTGATTTTTGTAGATTGTAGCCAGTCGATCGTAAGGATGATTTCCTTTAAAGCTTTCCGCGACATTTTCCTCATATAATTCAATTGCTTTTTCAAGATTTCCGGTTTTTTCGAATTCAACTCCTTTCAAGTTGCGTTCGGCCTGCAAATTTTCATTGATTTCCATAGGTAAGATGTTTGATTTGGGGTTAAACTTCTTCTGATTTTTTCCCAAAATCTTTCGGGAAAATTAAAAAACGTGATAAAATAATACCAGGAATTGTAGCCAGAAATACCCAAATAAAGAAATTTCCGTAACCTAAATATTCCTGAATGTAACCACTCACCATTCCCGGCAACATCATTCCCATTGCCATAAAACCGGTTGCAAGTGCATAATGTGCAGTTTTAGATTCTCCTTCAGCCACATAAATCAAATACATCATAAAAGCAGCAAAACCAAAACCGTAACCAAATTGTTCGATTATTACAACAGCATAAATATAATAAATAGAAGCCGGATGAAAATGTGCTAACATGATAAAACCAATTATCGGCAAATGCATGGTTAAAATCATGGGAAGCATCCATTTTGTCAGACCTTGTTTTGAAATTGCAATTCCGCCTAAAATGCCACCTAAGGTTAAAGCAATTAATCCAAAAGTTCCATAAATCAAACCAATATCTTCGGTTTCAAGTCCCATACCGCCTTTTTTGATTGTTTTTTGATTTCCTTTATTAGTAATCAATAAATTTACAAAGTCAATTCTGGCTTTATTTGAATTTTTATATTCTTCCTTATCTTTATTTTTTACTTCTTTCAACGGTTTCGTCTCATCTCTCATCTGCACTAAAATAGGCAGTTTAGAATAAAGCGATTGTAGTTCTAAATCCGATAACCTTTCACCGTTTTTAACCTTTGAATTGTATAATTCTAATGCCTTTATCTGACCTTCATCTAATCCCAATCCTGTTTCAACTAATTCATATTTAATTGGATCTACTAAAAAAGGAGTCAGCATTTTAATCAATTGCGATTCTCCTAATCTGAACAATAAGATAAAAGCAAGGACTATAAGAATTTGTTTTTTCTTGAAGAAACTTGCAAAAATACTTGCAAAGCTTTGTTTATTTGTATCTATAGGTTTTTCGCCTGCGTTTATTTCAGTTTTTGGCGTGGAGAAAAAATTGTATACGGTTATAAAAGTCATTAACAAACCAACAGCAATCATGGTGTAAGACCAAGCTTTAGTATTGTCTCCATATTTGTGTTCCAGATATCCAGCTAATAAAACAATTAATCCGTTTCCGGCCAACATTGCGAGCCTATAAAAAGTACTTCTTATTCCAATAAAAAATGATTGTTTGTCTTCAGGCAAAACCAATAAATAAAAGCCATCGCTGGCAATATCATTTGAAGCTGAAGCGAAGGCGGCAACCCAAAAAATGGCCAAGGTCATCATGAAAAAACCACTTGTTGGAATTGTAAACCCGACTAATAAAAAGGCAATTGAAATAAGCAATTGCATCGATAAAAACCATTTTCTTTTTGTTCCGATTAATTCGATAAAAGGACTCCAAAGTGGTTTGATTACCCAAGGCAGATACAATAAACTGGTATAAAGACCAATGTCTTTGTTAGAGATTCCAAGTTTTTTGTACATGATTACCGAAACCGAAATAATTACGGCGTAAGGCAGGCCAGAAGCAAAATTTAGAAGCGGAATCCAATACCAAGGTTTATTATCTGTTTTCATTAGGCTGAGCAGGGGAATAGATTTTAAATGTCTTTTTTAAGTCGATAATAGTTGGTGTACTTTCGTTTGCAAAATAATCAATAAATGTCACAGCGCAAGCTTTATACTGATTCATTTTTTCTGCAGGGATAGAAAATGCAATTGTTTCAGCGTTATCACGTACTAAAACTTTCTGAACAATTTGCCTAGCATCGTTAATATCAATCTTTGAAATATGATCTGCTCCGTAAATTACCATATAACGGACTTTTGTATTGTACGGAGATTTAATGGTAAAAGTATAATGAATGCTGTCTTTTGCATATTCATTTACAACTGGCGTATCTATAATGACGTGTTTTAAATTTGGAACTGCAGTCGTAAGTGCAGGATATTTATATTGATTTTCTTGTATTAGTCTTACAATGTCAAAATTTTTAGTCATGAACCACTTGGCACTGAAATAAGCACTCCCGCCTACTTTTTTGAAACTTCTGGCAAAATCAATCTGTGTTGGAATTTCGCTTGCAAAGTTCCAGCTTTTATCGCTGTCGCCTCTAATTTTATAAGAAGCGTGACCAATATAAACTGCAGTATTATTAGAATTTTCTGCCCACCATTTTACCAATTTAGAATAAGAAGCTCTCGGGTTATTCATACTCCAATACAATTGCGGCATAATGTAGTCGATCCATTTTTGGTCCATCCATAAAACAGGATCGGCATATAAATCGTCGTAGTTTGAAGTTGACTGTGTTTCAGAACCTTTCGGATCTTGTGATTTATTTCTCCAAACGCCAAATGGACTAATTCCGAATTGAACCCAAGGTTTGCTTGCTTTGATGGTAGTAGAAATCGTGTGCACAAAGTTGCTCACATTGGCACGGCGCCAGTCGCCAACGCTTAAACCAGAACCATATTTTTTATAAGATGCTGTATCGTTAAATACTTTTCCTGGAACTGCGTACGGATAGAAATAATCATCAAAATGAATCGCATCGATATCGTATTTATCAACAACTTCTTTTACTACTTTAGTTAAATGTTCCTGAACTTCAGGCAAAGCAGGGTCGTAATAATATTTTCCGCCATATTCAATCATCCATTCTGGGTGTTTGAAAATATCATGATTTGGACTTAACAGATTTTTATTCAAATCGAAAGTCGCACGATACGGATTCAGCCAAGCGTGAAATTCGAAACCTCTCGCATGCGCCTGCTCAATCATCCATGCAAGTGCATCATAATAAGGAGTTGGAGCCTGACCTTCTTTCCCAGTTAAAAAGCGAGACCAAGGTGCCAGTTCAGAAGGATAAAAAGCATCGCCAACACTTCTTACCTGCACAATTACAGCGTTATAATTTAGTTTTTTATAAGTCTCTAAAATTTCAAGATAATCAGCTTTTTCTTTCTCAACACCATCTGTTGCTGTTTTTGGCCAGTCAATGTTTACGACGGTTGCAATCCAAACACCTCTAAATTCGTTTTTAGGATAAAGTGCTTTTTCCTGTGCGTTAACGCTCCATCCAAGGAACAATAAAAGTATGATAGAGAATAATAGTTGCTGATTTTTATGCATTGTAATCTTTTTTAAACAAAAACCAAAAATAGTTTTTTTAGATGAGTATAAGAAATTATAATTTTATAATAGTGTTCTTATATTTTGAGGCTGTCTTATACTTTAAAAATTAGTCCTTTTTTATAAAAATACCATAATACACAACTCCATAAAATTATATATAGTATTGAGTACAACAAAGATGATACCATTTGGTTTTCAAAAAGTGGACTAATCCAGAAATGATAAGCATAATCTCTAACGTTGATTGTATCTCCAATATTTTCAGGATCTTGAATTTTAATCATGGTAAGCGCACGCGGTAAAATTCCGGAAACAAAGAACACAATCATTGGATTAACGCCCCAAGACAATAAAAAAGGCGTCCATTTTTTATAGCCGAGAACATCAATAATATAATAAATTATAGAAAGGATTAAAAGCGCAATTCCGGATGTGAATAAAACGTACGAGCTGGTCCAGATCGATTTGTTTATAGGAAAAGCCAAAGACCATAGCAGTCCTAAAGCGATCAAACCAATACTTGTAATTGCCATTGTTTTGGTAATTTGTAATTTTGGCAAAGGCTTGATAAGCAATTGCCCAATTAATAAACCAATCACGCCATTTGCAATAACAGGCAAAGTACTTAAAATACCTTCGGGATCCCAGGTTTTGGTTTCGATATACATATGATTTTCAAGCAAAACACTGTCCAGCCAAGATGCCAAATTAGTAACTGGTTCAAGATTTGCATAGCCAATGCCGGGAACAGGAATTAAAGTCATCAATGCCCAATAACCCAATAAAATTGAGGCGCTTAAAATAATTTGTGTCTTGATATTTGTTTTTAAATAAATAAGCGAGACAAAAAAATAGACAATTCCTATACGCTGTAAGACGCCAAATAATCGAACTTTAGCAAAGTTTTCGTGACCGCTGTAAGCTAATCCTAAAAGAGTGATAAAAATTAAAACTGCTAAAATGGTTTTTGTTTTGAGTTTGAAATTTCCAATTAAACAGTAACCCACCAAAATGGTAAAAAACAAACGGATACTTAAAAGAAGCAATCCGGGCTGTAATCCTAAAAAATGGATGGAGTAGAAGTAGCCAAGAAACATTCCTAAACAAATGATTCTTAGAGAGCGTGTTATTATTTTAAGGAAGTTTTCAGGATCGTCTTTTTTTATTGGCATAGCCAAAGGAATTGCGATCCCAACGATAAATATGAAAGTTGGAAAAACTAAATCGGCTAGCGTACAGCCGTTCCATTTTGCGTGATCTAAAATCGGGTAAACATAACTCCAGCTTCCTGGATTGTTTACAAGTGTCATTAATAAGACAGTCAGTCCTCTTAAAACATCAACTGAGATGATGCGGTCTTTCATTTTTTTTTTTGGTTTGTGGTTAGATTTTGGTTTCGTTAGTCTTTTTTTGATTTAATTGGGCATCGAAATTTTTCCCATAGTTACAGATGGAATTTTTTGCGAACCAAAATTAAAATCTCCTCCAGCAACTGTTTCATTGGCTAAAACGGCAAATAAAACAGCTTCTTTGGCATCGCTGGAAATACCTAGATCATCGCTTTTATAAAATTGACATGGCAATAATTCTTTTAGCCAGCTTACCAGTAACGGATTATTTGTTCCGCCGCCAGACATATAGATTTTGAAATCTTCAATTTTATATGAAGTGTTTTTTACAGCGTATTGAATGGCTTCTGCAATAGTTTCGGCACTAAATCGCGTTAAGGTTGCCAATAAATCTGGAGCTGGAATATTCTGAATGTTGCTTTTTTCCAGAGCAGTATTTACATAATTGGCGCCAAATAATTCTTGGCCGATTGTTTTTGGAAAACTTTTTTTGAAGAAATCATTGTCTTTTAAATGCTGCAAAAGCAATTTATTTACAGTTCCTTGTTTGGCTATTTCTGCATCTTTATCATAGCTTTTTTCAGGATAATATTGTTTTACAAAAAGATCGATTAAAGTATTTCCGGGACCAGAATCGGTTACAAAAGTTTCTTCGGCATTTAAAGTCGCTGGCAAATAAGTGAAATTGGCAATTCCTCCCATATTAAGCATAATACGATTTTCTCCTTTTTTTCCGAATAAAAAATAATCGCCATAAACGGCTAATGGAGCACCTTCACCACCTGCAGCAATATGTTTTTGTCTAAAATCAGATAATGTTATGATGCCTGTTTTTACCGCAATATGATCTCCGTCGCCAATTTGTAAAGTAGCGTTTGGGAACTTTTCCTGCTTGTGAAGAAATTTTGGCGCATGTAAAACAGTTTGTCCGTGCGAAGCAATTAAATCGACTTCATCCGATGAAACTTTCCATTTTTTTAGGCTTTCGTTTATCATTTCGGCATGAAGCAAACCAATCCATTCGTTAAGCAGCACCAAATGTTGAAAGTCGATATTTTTTTGAGCAAAAACTTTTCGAATTTCAATTTTAATTTCCTCAGAATAATCAATGGTTTCAAACTGAATAATTTTCACGTCAGTGTTTTCGCCTGAACCAGAGATTTCGCATAACGCAATATCGAGGCCGTCAAGAGAAGTTCCGGACATAAGCCCAATAATTTTTCGAGTTTGCTTTTGGGCAATTTGATAAAGTACCTTAATATTTTTGTTCATAAAAGTTCATTTAAAATGCTAAAGTTAACCACTTGGGAGCAATTAATTCTAACACATATGGACATAGATTTTATTAGCTTTATAAAAATCGTTTCACTAAAAATAAAGCAGATAGCTCTATGTGTTAGAAATGAGTTTCTTTTTGTACACTTTTTTATTAAAAATATAAAACCTATGTTTCTATGTGTTTAATAAAACCTAACAGGGCAAAATTATTTTATTATAGATTCATAAATTATTTTCTGAATATCTTCCCGAATTTTTTCTTTGGCTAATTTATTTCCTTCTTCGCCAACTTCAGGATAGGTTCTATTAGACAGAAAAACGTATACAATTTCAGTTTCGGGATCAACCCAAGCCATGTTTCCAGTAAATCCGGTATGTCCAAAGCTAGAAGGTGATGTGCATTGGCAAGTCGGGCCGTCTTTCCCCATTCTTTTGTCAAAACCTAAACCTCTTTCCACGCCTTCGGCACAATAAAAACAAGTATTAAAAGTATCGAAAGTAGCAGCCGAAAAATAACGTTTGCCTCCATAACTTCCTTTTTGCAAAAACAGTTGCATCATTTTAGCAACATCCATTGCATTCGAGAAAATTCCCGCGTGACCAGCAATGCCGCCTTCCATAGCCGCAGCCATATCGTGCACATAACCCTGAATTACCTGATGTCTAAAATAAGTGTCGATTTCAGTTGGAGCAATTGCATTTTTATCAAATCTCGACAGCGGATTGTATGTCGTGTAATTCATTCCGATTGAGTTGTAGAAATTCTCTTTGCTTAAATCTTCCAATTTTTCGTGCGTTGCTCTTTCTAAATATTCTTTTAAAATGATAAAAGTAAAATCGCTGTATTTGTATTCTTTTTTAATTGAAATTGGAGAGTCGGCGATAAATTTCATGATCGTGTCGTGATAATCATTTCGAATAAAAAGGCTGTCAGCTACTTTTGTGGTGAAATTTTTCTCTGGAATTTTTCTGTAATATTGAGCCAGCGGATAACCTTTCGCATCAATTGTAGATTTGTAAAACGGACTCCAGGCAATAAGTCCGGCATAATGATTTAATAGCTCTTTAAACGAAATATCTTTTTTATTTGATTTTGCAAAAAGCGGCAGCATTGTTCCTAGTTTTGTGTCTAAAGCAACTTTGTTTTTATCATACAACTGCATGACATTTGGAAGTGTCGAAATCATTTTAGAAATCGATGCGACATCAAATAAATCAGTATTCGATACTTTTACATCTTTATCGTAAGTATGATATCCGTACGATTTCTGAAAAACGACATTTCCTTTTCTGGCCACTAAAACCTGCATTCCTGGCGCCATTTTGCCATCAATTGCTTTTTGTGCAATGGCATCAATTTTAGAAAGAATAGCAGAATTCATTCCCACGTTTTCTGGCGTTTCAAAACCTAAGCGATCTATTTTTTGAGTTGTTAAGCCTTCATTAACTTTAAAATTTTCATTAATAGAAACCGGAAGTTTTCCTTTTGCCTCTTTTGCTCCAAATAAAATTTCGGCAGAGACAATTTGAGAAATCGCTGCATTTTGATACGAAACAATTACCCCTTCAATATCATCAAAATTAGGTATTGGCAGTAGTGAATATGGTTTAGCGAAAACATCGAAAATTACTTTATTATTTTCGGCAATTTTTTGAAGCGAAAATAATTCCATTTCTGTAAAATCTTGCTTTTCCCAAGGTTTATTGATTTTATGAAAACCAATTATTACGAGATCGTATTTTTTTAATTCTGCGTTTAAAGTGTCGACGTTGGTATTCGCAACTTCAGTGATTTCGGTATATTTTTTTAATGCAGTTATAAAATCGCTGTTATCATCGTCGCCTAATTTTACGTAAGCAATTTTTTGATTTAGATTTTTTATTGGCAGAATTTCTTTTTCATTTTTTAAAACGGTAATGGCATTTTCATATAATTTATAATGAAGCGCATCATTTTGCGGACCGTTAATATCTTGCTGTAAATTTTGTAAATCAACAGGTTTGTATTTGTTTAAGCCAGCCTTGTATTTATAATGAAGAATTTTTTTAACCGAATGTGCCAAACGATCTTCTGTAATTTGACCATCTGCGTAAAAACTCTTTAGTTTTTCTACTGCCGTTGGTACATCATCTGGACAGAGAAAAATATCATTTCCGGCTTGTAAAACGGCTAATTCAAGATCGCCAACGCCTTTAAAATTGCTTGCGCCTTTCATGCCTAAACCATCTGTAAAAATTAGTCCGTCAAAACCCATTTGTTTTTGAAGCATATTTGTTACCACTTCATAAGAGGCAGAAGATGGATAATTTTCGCGTGGTTCTAAACTCGGAATATTAAGATGGCCCACCATTACAGATGCCAAACCTTCATCAAACAATTGTTTGTACGGATATAATTCAAGTTCGTCAATACGTTCTTTAGAAAAAGAAACGATTGGCAATGTTTTATGCGAATCTGAAGAAGTGTCGCCATGTCCGGGGAAATGTTTTCCTGTGCAAAGAACGCCTTGACTTTGAATTCCTTTCATTAAAGCAACGGCTTTATTGCCCACATTTACTTTGTTTTCTCCAAAAGAACGATTACCAATTATAGGATTCAGCGGATTTGTATTGATGTCTAAAACTGGCGCAAAATTAAAGTGGATTCCCATTCGCTTGCATTCGACGCCCATATTTTTACCGACATTTTCAATTAAATTTAAATCCTGAATCGCGCCCAAAGTCATGTTCCAAGGATAACGGTATGTTGAATCTAAGCGCATGCTCAAGCCCCATTCGGCATCTAGTCCTATAAACAAAGGAACTTTTGCTTTTGCCTGATAAACATTGGTCAATTTTGCCTGGCGAACCGGACCGCCTTGAAAAAAGATGATCCCACCAACTTTATAATTTTCAACCAAAGCTTTTATTTTATTTTCATGAACTGAATCTTTGTTTGAATAAGCCGAAACAAAAAATAACTGTCCCAGTTTTTCATCTAAATCCATTTTAGAATAAATGCTGTCTGCCCAACGATTTTCAGCATCAGAGTCTTTTAAAAAAGACTTTCTTTCTGATTTGTTTTTGGCAATGTAGGTTTCTTTTTTTTCTGTTGAAATTGATTTGTCAACAATAGCTTTTGTTTTATTTTTTTTAGAAACGCCACAGTTTATAATTAAAAAAAGGACAGCTAAAAAGAGGCCTATTTTTATAATTGAATTTTTCATTGAATTATTTTTTGGCAATAGAATATCAATTAAATGAATTTGAATTGCTGTTTTTTATGTTTTTAAAAAGATATTTTTTCGTCAGAAGTTTTGCTGGTAAAGTAAATTCCGATATAAGTAAATAATCCGTTTATTATAATTAATTCGTTATCAAAAGTATATCCTAACAATTGAGCTGAATTTTCGCTTAAAAAATAAGTTAGTATTGGAGAAATAAGACAGATAATAGGAATCAATTTGTCGTTTACTCTTCTTGATTTTTGCAATAATCCGAAAGCATATAATCCTAATAGTGGTCCGTAAGTATAAGATGCGGCTCTAAAAATCAGAGCTACAACAGAACTGTCGTTAAAAGAATTCAGCACAATAATTACTAAAAAAAGCAAGATTGAAAATCCAAAATGCACAAAATGTCTTTTCTTAATATTGTTTGTATTGGTTAAATTTTCAGATTTATCCATTCCGAGAAAATCAACGCAAAAAGAAGTTGTGAGTGCCGTTAAAGCCGAATCTGTTGTGGCAAAAGTTGCTGCTATAATTCCCAACAGAAAAACAAAAGCCGGAATAATAGACAAATGATTTAAGGCAATTTCTGGAAAAAGCAAATCGGTTCGAGTTTTATTTGTTACCAAATCTAACGGAATTGCAACATGATTTTGATTAGCGTAGATGTATAATAATGCGCCTAAACTTAAAAAAATGATGTTGATTAAAACAAAAATTCCGGTAAACGTAAACATGTTTTTTTGTGCCTCGCCGATGTTTCTGCAGCTCAGGTTTTTCTGCATTAAATCTTGATCCAGCCCAACCATTGCAATTGTCACGAACATGCCGCCAAGAATTTGTTTTACAAAATGATATTTATTGGTAAAGAAATCATCAAAGAAAAATACTTTAGAATAATTGCTTTTTTGAATGGTAGAAATCGATTCAAAAATTGTTAAATCTAAACTGTCGCAGACAAAATAAATGGTGATAAAAACAGAAGTTACCAAGAAAAATGTCTGCAGTGTATCTGTTATAATAATAGTTTTCAGTCCGCTTTTATAAGTGTATAAAAAGATGAGTGTAAGCGCTAAAAATACTGTCAGTGGAAACGGAATATGATAATAGTTAAACACATAGCGCTGTAAAACAATAACAACCAAATAAAGCCTAAAAGCGGAACTGATTGTTCGTGAAATCAAGAATATTGAAGCGGCAGTTTTGTAGCTGTTTGCGCCCATTCGCTGCTCAATATAGCTATAAATCGAAGTCAGATTCATTCGATAGTAGAGCGGGAGCAAGACTTTAGCAATTATGATAAATCCGATTGCGTTTCCTAATACAAACTGAAAATATTTGAATTGTTCTCCGTTTGGCGAACCAACTTCTCCCGGCACAGAAATAAAAGTTACGCCCGAAAGCGCGGTGCCAATCATACCAAAAGCAACTAAGTACCATTTAGAATTTTTATTTGCTTTGAAAAAAGAATCATTGTCCTGACCTTTTTTGCTTGTAATGTTTGAAATGAGCAGTAAAAGCCCAAAATAAACAAAGATGAAAATTAAAATAGTACTTGAAGACATTATGTTTTTGGTTTAGTTATCAGGTTGTTTTTGGTTATTTTTTTAAACTGTTTTCTGATAAAACAGCACGCACGCTTTTGTGTTTTTGCAATAATTCGGCAGCTAGATCATATTCAATTTCCAATTCTTCCATTATCATTTTGATACCGCGTTTTACTAATTTTTCGTTGGATAACTGCATGTCTACCATTTTGTTGCCTTTTACTTTTCCGAGTTTTATCATTACAGCTGTCGAAATCATGTTTAGAGCTAATTTTTGTGCCGTTCCGGATTTCATTCTTGTACTTCCGGTAAGGAACTCCGGTCCAACAATAAGTTCGATCGGATGGTCTGCAACTTGAGCAATCAGTCCGTTGCTGATGCAAGAAATACTTCCTGTTTTAATGTTGTTTTCTTTTGCTTTTTTCAATCCTCCCAAAACATAAGGCGTATTTCCTGAAGCTGCAATTCCGATAATAAAATCCAAGCTCGACACTTCAAATTTAGCTAAATCTTTCCAAGCTTGTTCGGTATCATCTTCTGCATTTTCAACCGCTTTTCTGATCGCTGTGTCGCCTCCCGCAATAATTCCGATAATCATATCGTGTGAAACTCCAAAAGTTGGCGGACATTCAGAAGCGTCTAAAATTCCGATTCGGCCAGAAGTTCCTGCTCCAATATAAAATAATCGGCCTCCGAGCCGCATCTTTTTCACGATCGATTTTACTAATTTCTCGATTTTCTGAATTTGCTGCTCAACAATATGCGGTACTTTTTTATCTTCTGTATTGATGTTAAGGAGAAGTTCCTTAACGCTCATTTGATCTAAATCTTTGTATAAAGATTCTTGCTCAGTTTCAGGATTTTTATTTTTCATTTTTTCTTTTTTTTGTAGGCGGTATGCGTGAAATTCAAAAACTTTTCTGATTCAGAATTTCGATTGTTAGTACTAGGTTAAGTTCTATTTTATAAAAAGAACAGGCAGTTTTGAGGAAGTTTATTTTGATGAACAGCTTTGCTAATAAAGCAAATAGGGTTTTCTTATTTTTTTAAAGTTTTCTAAATCTTTTTTCCAGCTTTCTCGAATTTCTTTCTCTGAAGTTCCGGTTTCTACTTGCTGTTGCAGTTTTTTTGTTCCAGCCAATTTTGTAAAAAAAGGAGTAAAGAATTTAGATTTGTCAGAAGTATTTTGATACGCTTTAATGAGCCATTTCAATTCGAGCTGATTCAGTTTTGGATAAGCAGTTAAATCTTCTCCAAAACATTCTTTGCCATTATAAAGAGGATCTTTTGCACCAAAATTTGGTTTTGGAACAAAAGAAAAATTTCCTTTTAGCAAATAAGGAGAACCGTAGATTTGAAATTGTTTTTCGGTTCCTCGGCCAACACTCACGGTGGTTCCTTCAAATAAACATAAACTTGCATATAAATTTATAGCTTGATCATTAGGAAGATTTGGTGAAGGTTTTACAAGAAGGCTGTAACTCATTTCTCGTGTATAATTTAAACATGGAATTACGGTTAATTTGCATTGTGCACCATCTTTGAGCCATTTTTCTCCATTAATCATTTGCCCGTATTCACCAATTGTCATGCCGTGCAAAAGCGGAATTGGGTGCATCCCCACAAAACTCGTGAATTCTTTTTCGAGCAAAGGTCCATCGGTAATTCTTCCGTTTGGATTTGGCCGGTCTAAAATGATAAGCGGTATATTGTTTTCGGCACAAGCCTCCATAACATAATGCAAAGATGAAATATAAGTGTAAAAACGAGCACCAACATCTTGAAGATCAAAAATTATTACATCAATTCCAGCTAATTGTTCTTTTTTGGGTTTTCTATTTTCTCCATAAAGCGAAACAATCGAAAGTCCGGTTTTGGCATCTTTTCCATCAACAACATGCTCGCCTGCATCTGCAGTTCCTCGAAAGCCGTGCTCAGGAGCAAAAATGCTTTTGATATTTATTTTTTTCTCTAATAAAAAATCAACCAAGTGTTTTTTGTTGGATAAAATTCCAGTTTGATTGGTTACAATGCCAACTTTTTTGTCTTTTAATAAAGGAAGATATTTTTCGAAATTATCAGCTCCTGTTTTAATTTCATTATTTCCATTGATTTTATTTTGAATGATTTCTGTTGAAGAATTGGCATTCGACGCATTTGAAATGATCAAAAATAAAATAAAAGCGATTTTTTTAAAGGATTGAAACATAACACAAAAGTTTAAATTACGATTAAAATTACGTTTAATAAAGGACAAAAAACGAAATTGGGTAATGAAATCGAACCACTTTTAGATTGAAGTGGTTCGATTTTTTAAGGCTTATTTATTCGTGATGAAAGTAACCGATGGAGCGTTTAAGGTCGCCGTTGGTAATCCGCCTATAATTCCTCTGCAATAAATAGTGTAAACCCTTCCCGCTCTAGGAATAAAAGCAGCACTAGCTGGTGAATTGGCAAGATTGGCAATTGTAGTTCCCGTAATTGTTCCTGGAACATTTGTTGGAGAACCAGCCACACGAACCTGCAATTGATATCCTCTTGTATCTTTTGGATCTTGCGGTTCAATCGCAATGTATTTCTCACTGCCACCTTTAAAGGTTACATTTCTGTAAGTATAAATTTCTTGTGTAGTCACAGGTGTTGCACCTGCAATTGACGTTTCTTTTATTAATCCTAAATCATAACCTGCAGGAGCAGAATTACTGATGACATTTATAAAACGAATGTAAGCCTTAGTTTTGTCTAAATCTGCAACTGATAAATCATCATTTAACTGATAAACAGAATATACTGGAGGCGTAACAGACGGCGGCGTTGACAGCAAGAAACTGGTGTAATATTTTCCTGTTTCTGTAACTATATTTCCGTCAAATATAGTAACTGCTGGCGTTGTAGGAGTTACAATTTTCAAAGGCTGTGTTCCAGGCTTTATTAAAACATAATTGATTGGAATTGGATATTGCGCACCATAACTCATACCAACAGGAACTCCAGTTGTAACGCCGACAGCTGATATTTTTTCTGTTCCTGTAAAATAATTGATTTGAAAATTAGTTCCGTTTGGGCCAACTGCCGCATGAACAAATTTTACGTTAGAAGCATTTGCAATTCCATCCTTAGTCTGGTAAGGAGTTTGATCGTTCTCATCACCGCAGGACGTAAACACAAGAAGTCCTAAAACAGGAATGATTAACTTTTTAAAATGGTTAAATATATTTTTCATCTGATTAGATTTTTAATTCATAAAAAATTACGGTTTAGAAAACCACATTTCGACAGTATGGTAATCTACTTTATCAGCTCCGATGGCTTTTAAAGCATCAAAATTCCAAACATATTCGGAGTTAAATCTCGGGCGAACTCTGTAGGGTAACTTTCCATTGTTGTCAACAAATAAACCTCCGTTTGGGGCAAAAGTCATTGTTTTGTACACATTCGTATTATCATAATGATATTTACGCAAGTCTGTCCAAGTCTCTAGCATTCCATAACCAAATAAAGCGACATATTTTTGAAGCATAATATGGCTGATAGTCAAGTTTGCAGCAGCTGGAACGATATTTACATCCGTTAAGAAGGCTGTTTTTTCAGCAGCTGTAATTGTTGAGGTAATAGGGAAAGTAGTACTTACAACCGTATTTGTATTTACAAAATCAATGTTAGCGTCAATTGCTTTTTTGTAAGCATCTAAAGCCATCGCTTTGTCTCCTTTTATAAAAGCAGCTTCAGCTTTAATAAATTGAATTTCAGAATAAGTCATTAAAGGAAAATTCGCTTTGTCTCTAAAAATATATCTTCCCGGAGTTGTAATAGTTCCTGCGGCATAAGTTCCGTAAATATTTGGGATTCGGCTTACGTTTGTAGCAACTGTTGAAGCTGTAGTATTCAGTGGATTTCCATTAAAAGTATATTTACTAGGATCTGGATTTGCAGCAGAAGCCGGAGCAGTTTCAGAAAGACCTACAGAAGGAGCTAAAACTCTAGAAATTCTAGGATCTTTAACGCCTCCAAAAATAGTTCCATCCATTGTTCTTACGGCGAAATCAGTTTGACGATATGTGCTGAAGTTGTTTCTTCCCGGACCGTAAAAATTGATATCGGCAGATACTGTTCCGTTATATCTGATCAACGCATTGTCTGCATTAGAAGCAAGTGATTTATCGCAGTATTCAATTACTTTGTTAGGATCGTAAGAAGCTTTATTGATTTGATTATTTAAGTTTCTTGCTAAAACGCCGTACGCAAATTTGATCCATTTAGAACGGTCCCCTCCATACATTTTATCGCCTGCAGCCGTGTAAGTCTGCGACACATTTCCGTCTGTACGATTTAAGTCTATTAAGCCTTCATCTAACAAACGAACAACTTCTGCATATACTTTTTCTTGCGAAACATAATCAAAAGAAAGACGTTGTGTAAAAACCTGATCAAAATCAATCAATTCTGAATGATAATCTGTTGCAACCTGCCAAGACCAAGCTCTGATTACTTTTGAGATTCCAGTAATATCATGACGTTGTTCTGCTGCAGCTTTTTCCTGCAGTTTCGTTAAATTTAAACCAATGGCAAAATACGCCATTTTCCAGATTTCGCCACCAGTATCACTGTTTGCCTGATAGCCAAAACGATCCCATTCGCTGCCCACTGCGCCAGTTGTAGCAATACTAAAATTTTGAATATAACGTCCTAAACATCTGTTGTCAAATTGTAGCCCAACTGCCATTTGCTGTTCGATTGGCGGCATTAGAGCTGTTGCAGAAACATCAACAGGAAAACTTGGATTTACGTTTATATCTTCTAAATCGTTGCAAGAAATCATTGTGGTTACAAGACCTAATGCTGCTATATATGTTTTTATGTTTTTCATGGTCAATTAATTAAAGTCCGATTTTCAATCCTAAGTTCAAACCTCTTGGTGTAGAAACTACTCCAAAGTCAAAACCTGTTCCTCCAGCACCTCCAGTTGAAGCATTAGTTCCGTTAACCGAAGGATCTGCTCCAGTATAATTGGTAATAATGAAAACGTCGGTCATCGTTAAGTAAAGCGAAAGATTATTGATGAATGTTTTTTTCAAGATTTCTGAAGGCATTTGATAGCTTAAAGTAATATCTCTCATTCGCAGCCAATTGATGTCTTTTTCGACAAAATCAGCATCAATAGCGCCAGTTCTGTAATATTCGTTTTGAACACTTGGTCTTACCGGAATATTATTTTGTGTCGGAGTAGCCGAATTTTCTAGACCATCTCTCAATACACCTTTTACAATTCTGGTTTGATCACGGTCTAATGTTTTAGTAGACAATCCGTTTTGATATAAATAGAATTCGGTTGCATTGTAAATATCGCCGCCTTTTCTAATGTCTAACAAGAAAGATAAAGCAAGGTTTTTGTATGTAAATGTATTTTGTAAACCAAGCATAAAATCTGGATTTCGGTCTCCAATAATTTTAAAGTTTGGATCTTTTAAAGCAAATCCTGTATTGGGGTCAATTAAAGGTTCGCCGGCATTATTTCTTAAATAATCATTTCCAGTTAAAGTTGTCAGCGGATTTCCAACTGTTACCCCGCCGCGAACATTTCCGTAAAGCCAAGTATCTGAAACATAATATTCAGAAACTACAGAAGGAAGATTTAATAATTTCGAACGCGTTTTGCTGAAGTTCGCACTAACATTCCAAGAGAAATTATCTTTTTGAATTGGAGTTCCGTTTAAAGTAACCTCTAAACCTTGGTTTTGTAAATCTCCAAAGTTTGCAGAAGTTACAACGAATCCAGTTCCGTAGCTTAAACGCATATTTTTAAGAATAGGATCGATTGTTTTGGTACTGTAAACCGCAACGTCTAATCCAACTCGGTTTTTAAAGAATTTTAATTCTGTACCTAATTCAAATGATTTACGGAATTCTGGTTTCAAATTCGGATTTGCGCCCGTAACACCATACGCATAACCTCCATCGGTAGTCAATTGCGGATTAAAAACTGGTTCTGCAGAATAAGGCGAAGGAATATTTGCTGCTTCAGCATAAGAAGCTCTCAATTTACCGTAAGAAAGAATTTCTTTGTCTTTCAATCCGTTTAGGTTGGTAAAAACAAAACTCGTTGAAACAGAAGGATAGAAAAACGGATCTGGTAATACAGAAGTCCAGTCTTCACGTCCAGTTAAAGTTAAATAAACAATTTTGTCATAATCTAAACTCATCTCAGAAAAGAAACCAATGATTCTGCTTTGAATAATTCTCTCTTGTGATCTTTGCGTTGTAGCATCCGTATTATTGATCGAGTAGAAGTTAGGGTCAAAAAATCGGCTTCCTGTTGTAGATAATATTTTATAATCATTATCGTTAACCGAATTACCTACCATAAGTTTGGTATTGAACTTTCCGAAAGATTTTTTAGCTGTAACTAATAAAGTCGTGTTTAAATTACTTGTATTAGAATAGTAAGATTCAATATAACCGCCAGAAGAAATTCCCGCGGCAGATTCAGGGTGAATGGCTCTGTAACCTTGAGCAGAATTGACATCCCAGCCCACACGTCCAGTCAAATTAAGCCAAGAATACGGATCGTAAACTAAGCCAACATTGGTTATAAAACGATTATTAAAATCTTCAGATAAATTTTTGTTTACCTCCCAATATGGATTATCGGTTTCTGTATCTAGTGCACCGCTTGTTATTTTTCGTCTTGTTCCGTCAGGATTTAGATAAACACTTGCATCATCATTTGCCGGCCAAGTTAATAATGAAAGCAGATAACCTGCATTTGTTACTCCTGGAATCTGTACAGCAGACCCAGCCCCTTTTGCTGCTTTTTGATTGTCTGATTTTGTAAAATTAAAACTAGCCTCAGATCTTAATTTTGAAGATAATTTTGCAGTTGCATTCAAATTAGCAGTCAAACGGCTGTATCCAGTATTCGGAACAACCCCTTCTTGCTCTAAGTTCGCAATAGACAAACGGTATGAAGTAGTTTCTGTACCCGCTTCAAACGACAAATTATGATTGGTTGAAACTCCAGTTTGAAAGAAATTTTCAACATTATTATAAAATTTAGTTCCCGGTTCGTAAGCAGTTCCAAATTGTCTTCTGTAATCTGGATTGTTTACGCCGTCAGAACCTCTTTGATATACTTTTTGAGTTTCTGGAAAACGGTATAAATTGTCGAATCTTGTGTTGGTAGAGTAGGTAAGTCTGCCCACTCCTTTTTTGCCTTTTTTAGTGGTAATCACGATTGCACCGTTTCCAGCCTGCATTCCGTAAAGTGCTGCCGCTTCAGGGCCTTTTAAGATAACCACAGATTCGATATCGTCTGGGTTAATATCGGCACCTCTGTTGGTGTAATCCTGCGTTCTGTTAGGAGCATCAGAAATCGTTAAACCTTGGTTCATTGTTTCGTTGCTGACTGGTAATCCGTCAACAACATACAAAGGTGAGTTGCTGCCGCTAAGCGAATTTACACCTCTTAACTGAATCGCAGCAGAAGCTCCTGGAGCACCAGAAGTGCTGGTAACAGTCAAACCTGCAACACGGCCTTGAAGTGCAGTTGCAAAGTTCGGACGCTGTGTGTCTGCGATTTCTTTACCTTTTACTTCTTGTACAGCATATCCTAAAGAAGATTTGTTGCGCACAATTCCCATAGCACCTACAATTGTTACATTGTTTAAGGTTTGGGCACTTTCAGAAATAACGATTTTTAAATCGGTTCCGTTTACAATAACTTCTTTGGTGTTAAACCCGATATAAGAGACTAAAAGAATATCTCCTTGACGCGCTTTGATAGAGAAAGTTCCATCAGATCCCGTTGAGGTTTGATCTTTAGTGCCTTGAACGAGTATGTTCGCGCCTGGAAGCGTGTTGCCGCCGCCATCTGTTACCTTACCTTTTACTGTGGTGTTTTGGGAATAACCTGCGAGCATTCCAAAAAAGAAAAGTAGAAGAATTAAATACTTTTTTTTCATAAGGGTTAATTGTTTTGGTTAGAGACTTGAAATGTATAAATAATTTTTAAAAAAAATGCAACATTATGTGGTATTTATACAAATTCTATTCAATAATGCATAAAAACGCATAATTTCTTTTCAATTAATTGGGAATATGTAAATCGTAAAAAGTTTCATTTAGCACATTTTCATAACTGCGATGTTTTTCTAAATTTGTAAAAAAGAAGATCGTATGCTCAAAAAGGAAAGACAGCAATTTATTATGAATAAATTTCAACAGGCCGAAAGAATAAATACGATCGACTTAGCTTTAGAATTGAATATTTCTGAAGATACCATTCGCAGAGATTTTATTGAATTAAATGATAAAGGGCTAATAAATAAAGTGTATGGTGGTGCATTTTTAGCCAAAAACAATCATAAAAATGTTTTTGATATTACTATTGTAAATGAAGACAAGAAAATAAGTGTGGCTAAAAAAGCACTTTCTTTTTTGAGTGAAGGACAAGTAATTATTATGAGCGGCGGAACAACAAATTTGACTTTCTGCAAACTCATTCCAATAAATTTTACCGCCACAATTTATACGTATAGTCTCCCGATTGCGATGCAGTTATCGCAGCATCCTAATATCGAATTGATTTTTATTGGAGGAAAATTGCAAAAACAGGCAATGGTAACCATTGGTATCGATGTGGTTCAGGTACTCTCTAAAATCAAGGCTGATATATGTTTTATGGGTGTCAGCAGTATCGATGTAAATCAAGGTCTTACCGAAATGGGTTACGAAGTTTCAGTAATTAAAAAAGAGATGATTAAAGCGTCAGACAAGGTAATAGCGCTTTTAACCTCTGAAAAAATGAACAGCAAAATGCCTCATAAAGTTTGCGATCTTGATAAGCTTTATGCTCTGGTAACCGACTTAAATGTTGCAAGTCCTAAAATCCAGAATTTTCTTGATTCTGGAATTAAAGTGTTGTAGGTTAGGTATAAATGCATTTTTATGCGGTTTTTACTAATGTGATATATCTGACAAAAAAAATAAAAACTTATTTCCTTTTCTATATATTTGCTTTCAAACCAGTTAAATTTTTAAGTTATGATTATAATTATAATCCTTGGTGTTTTTATAGCAATTGGCGTATTTATTTATAATTCTCTTATAGAAAAAAGAAATCACGTAACCAATGCTTATTCAGCTATTGATGTAATGTTGAAAAAACGTTTTGATTTAATTCCGAATCTTGTTGAGGTTGTCAAACAATACACTAATTACGAACAAAGTACTTTAACTAAAATTGTAGAACTTCGTGCAAAAGCAGGTTCAGTTTCGCTTACAGATACTGAAAAAGCAAGTTTAGATACTGAATTAAGTACGGCGGTAAAAGGTTTAATGGTAACTGTTGAAAATTATCCAGATTTAAAAGCCAATACAAATTTCTTGAATTTGCAATCTACTTGGACAGAAAGCGAAGAACAAATTGCTGCTGCAAGAAGAACTTATAACGCTTCGGTTACGAGTTATAATAATGCTATCATGATGTTTCCTGGAAATATGTTTGCAGGGATGCTCAATTATACTAAAATTGATGTGCTGGAAACACCAGAAGAAGAGCGTAAAAATATTAGTGCAAAAGAGCTTTTCAATAATTAATGGATTCAGAAATTACCCATAATACAGCCTTGCAAGAGGTTTTGAATACATTAGAAGTTGATCGTAAAAAAATAGCAGATACTCACACAACATGCTACATATTATTTGGTCTTGCGGTTGTAATCTTAATTGTTGGTCTTCTGATCAGCTTTCCGACTTTAGGAATTTTAGGCGGTTTAGTGCCTGCACTTATAGGGATTATCATGTATTACATGATTGATGACGATGTTGTACAATACAAAACGACTTATAAAACAAATGTTGTTGCATCGGCATTAAAAGGAATAAACGAAACTTTAACGATTACGCCTCAAAGCGGACTTCCAGAATATGAATTTATAAGTTCTGAACTTTTTACAACCGATCCTGATCGCTATAAAACCCAAGATTTAGTAAGCGGAAAAGCAGATAAAACTTCTTTTTGGTTTGCCGAAGTTCATGCCGAATACAAAACCGAAACTCGCACTAAAAACGGAACGCGTACAGAATGGCATACGATTTTTAAAGGAATTGTTTTTGTGGCCGATTTTAATAAAAACTTTGAAGTTTCGACGGTTGTTCGCCCAAAAGGTGTAGGCGCAGCAATTGGCGCGTGGTTTTCTAAAAACGTTTTCAGTTTTGGAAATACCGAAGTTATTCAACTAGAAAACACCATTTTTGATGATATTTTTGTCACGTATTCCAAAAACCAAATCGAAGCGAGATACATTTTAACGCCCGCAATGATGGAAAGAATTCTGAATTTAAACAACAAATCAGAAGATACCATTTCGCTCTCGTTTATAAATTCTAAAATGTATGTTGCTTTTCCGTTAAGCACCAATTACTTTGAACCGCCAATTCATTCTTCGCTTTTAGTTCCAGATTTGCTTACCGACGATCTTTCGATAGTTCAGTTCATGCATGATATTGTGCATGAACTGGATTTGAATACTAGGATTTGGGGGAAGGAGTAGAAATTAGAAATAATATGCTCTTGAAATAAGAGTAAAAAAAGCGCAATAGTTTTTAGACTTTTGCGCTTTTTTAATTTATGTAAGTTTTGTTAATACTGTGCGAAGTTTCCCGATTTCTTACACGTTACAACGAGCAATTACTTGAAAGTATCGTTCTTCAACTTTATTAAAAAGTTTAGATGTTTCGCACTCTGCGAAGTCAGGATACTTCGTAGAGTGCGAGATAACTAATTTTTAAAAATTTCATAACCCAATATGTCTGGTTTTGGTACTATATCATGGTCAATCCATTTTGTTTTAATAAAGTATTTTTCTTTATTTTCAATTAGTACAAATTCAGGATTCATTTTTGATCCCAGATTATATCCATTTAAGTTTTTGAAATGATTTAATAATAATTCATTCCCATTTTCTTTAGCAATTAATAAATCTGTAAAGCCTATTTGATATCCATCTCCAATTACAATAATACTGTCATTTGATATTTCTATTTCTAAATTCCAACCTGCATTTTCTCCTCCAATTTTTCCATAACTATAATAAGCGTTATACTTTCCAATCCATTTATTTGAAAGTTTTACTTTTTGAAGAGATGAAAAATCTTTATTTTCATTTTTCTTTATATTAGATTGATCAATTATATCCTGAAGTTTAGTTTGTTTCCACGTGAAAGATTTAATTCTATCATTATCGTTTTTTAGCGAATAACTTTCAATTTTTTGCCAAGTTTTTTCTCCCGATTTTAAATAGTATAATTCGATTATTCCGGGTATTTTAGGACCAAGACTTCCGTCTTCGAGTTCTGTTAAATAATTTTTATCTGTATAAAATACCCAAATGTCAAAATCTAAACTAATTTTTTGCGGAGATAATTGATTAATTACTTTAATAGTAGAATCATAAGTTTGTTTTTTAATTACATTATTATACCAATTTTTAGCACCAATTTTAGAAATTAAATATATTTCAAATCCTCCTTTTTTTAAATCTGAATTTCCAGTTTCTAATAATCCATTGTCGCCATATATTTTGTTAAATTGCTTAAAAAAATTGTTTGTAACTGATTTGTCATCAATTTTTATTGTCTGATTTTTTTTAGAAGTTTGTTGACAACTTACAAGTTGTAGAGAAAATAAAAATATTACTATGAGAGTTATTTTATTCATTTTTAATTTTATAATTTTTTAGTATAATTTTTTGGTCGAAAATAACCATGCCATCCTGTGTGACCATATAAATCACCTTTTAATCTACTATATTTGGCGGTTCTCGTACATCCCTTACCAGAATAACCTCCATTATTAACTTGATCGGATTCACTCACTGCTCCGTGACTCCCAATCGATTCTAAAATAGTCACAATATCTTCTGTTTCATCATATGCGTAAACAACACCTGTATGACCTGCCCATGAACCATTTTTTGAATATCCCCACGCAAATACATCTCCTTTTTGAGGTTTAAAACCTTCTAGTTTACTTCCATTTACCAAATCAATATTATCATTTTCAATTACTTTTCTAAAATCACTTTCACTAACCATATTGGCAGTTGTCATGTAAATTATATTTTTTGTAATTCCGAGTTTATGAAAATACCTACTAACAAATTCCGAGCAATCCATTTTGGCTAAACCTGCTTCAGTATCTGCAGTTCGATTTTTATCAGTTTCTTGTAAATATTCTCGATGACTGTCGGCAATTATTTTCATTTCTTCTAGAACACCAGTAGAAGTGACATCATCAATCTTTTTTTCTTCAATTATCCCACAAATAAAATTTGAAGTCTTATTTTCTTTTTTGCTTCCTTCTTCAAAAGATTCATATGCTCTATGTGCTAATTCTTTTTTAGTTATTCCGTTTTCTTTATCAGTATCTATTGATTTATTTGCATTATAATAAATTGTACCTTCTTTGTAAAGAGTTGTAGAATCATTACTGCCATTCATTTTTGAAGGAGAGAAAACCAATAAGTATAAGTCTGCCAAAGTTAATTTGGTTTTTATTTTATTAGTTTTAATCCAGAATTAAATATATTTTTCTACATAGTCCAATTGTTGCAATTGAGTCATTAATGCTAATTTTCTTTTTGTCAAAGAATAGTTATAATAATTATTTAGTTCATCTATTGCTACAGCTGTGAATTGAATTAAGCCAACTGCTCCTGAAAAATTTTCAGATAAATTTTTAATTTCATTTTCATTTAATCCTCTATTCTCTTTTTTTGGTTTACCATCAGTTCTAAATTTACCATTTGGCATTAATTTTATTAAAGAAGTTGAGAAGGTTTTGTAAGTTTCAGCCCACATGACAGCCATTAAATGATGTGGATTAAAATTTTGTCTTTTACTTATTTCAATAACTTTTTTCTTAAAATTACAATCTACATTTGGATGACCTCCCCAAATTAAATCATATTCTTTACAGACACAATTTTTCTCTTTTTTTTCAGGCATATCAACCTTCAAAACCTTATTAAAAATTTCAAAAGGATCTTGCTTAAAAACACTAGCATCAACATTAATAATTATACTTTTTGTAAAAGAATGTGTCTGCAAAACTTCGACTTCTGCGAATAATTCCTGTTCGTTTCCTTCTTCTAAATAATTCCCGCCCCAACTTCTAGGTATTGTATCTAGCGAAACCACTAATGCATGTAAATTTGATTGAATTGTAAATTCCTTTTGGAACAATAAATCATCTTTCCCGTAATCATCATCAAATAATTTAAGGCGAACTTCTTTTCCAATTAAATTGCTTGAATTTATCCAAACCTTGATTTGTTTTTCTCTAAATCTTCCTTTTATTGCATGTCCTGATGTGTCAGTAATATTAACGCTATTAATTTTGCCTTTTGCTTCTGCAGGAGAATCTGGTTTATCTGACTTCGGCAGTTCTGTTTTAGGTTGTTTTGAAGGTGCTTTTTGCGTTGTCTTGGCTCTATAAGGTACCACGGGTGTTTCCGGAGCATTGACATTCACATTGTTACTGGCTGTTTTTTTCCTTTCGTACTCTGCTGTCACATAGTATTCGTGAATTTTATCATTTTCAGGACCTCCTTTTATTGCAATTTTCGCAAAACTTGGTCTCAATAGAAAATCAATATCTGCTTTTCCAAAATTGACAATTGCAGAGCGCGTCTCTATGAAATTTTTTTCATTGGCTTTATTGTGTCCTGCTCCTTTTACGTCATCTTCCCAAAGGGATACATGTACGCGATACTTTTCCATGTTCAAACAAAATACTCTGGCCTTGATTGTTTGCCCGTATGCGAGACGCCCTTTTATTTTACTGCCATTTTTATCCAATAACTCGACATGATCTAATTTTGGATGAGCAGGTAATGGCTTGATGTCAAGTCTGGCTACTTTGTCGACTTTTCTTGCCAATAAGCGAATACCTTTTCTGGTTAGGCTTTTCTCGAAGAACGTATAAGTGATCTGCTTTCCTGTTTTGTTATTTTCTTTTGTTTTACGCCATTTGCCGAACTCCAAAACATACACTTCCCACTTAACCTGATTTTCTGGATTTTTTGGAATATAATTAAATTCCTCAGTTGGGGAGATCTCCGAAAAAAAATCGCTTACGGTATAAAATTCTAAAACACCAACCACAGGATTAGGGTTTCCAATTATTTTAAAATCTGACATATTTCTTTATTTTATTTACAAATTGCATTATGGTCTTCTAAACTCTCTTTAAATTCAGCCATATTAACCAGCGGATTTATTTGATTACTTATCATATCATTGGCATCCTTGACGTTTGTTTGCTGAGCTCTGCTTTTTGCCCGTGTTTGTCTATCGTAATACAATTGGGTCCGCCAATAGGGCAGGTTGCCTTGCTGTCCTCCACTAATATTTTGCCTTGATTACTTAATGTTACTTTTTCATAAAGGCCATTCCATTGGGTTATAATAGCCTGACAGGGTTTATAACGGCTTCCCGTTGGTTGTAATTTGCATTTGCCGAAAGTGTTTTTTTCTAAAGTTTGCCCCGTTTCTTTAGTAGTTGCTATAAGTTTTTTTTCGGCATCTTTATCATTGGCAAAATGCCTGCTTTGTGATTTTACTTTTAAAATATCTGTCTGAGGCTTTTCACTAAACTTGCATTTTACTATTTTTTTCCGCTCATGATCTGGTTTTTTAATTTGGTATTGGGTTATTATAGTATATAATATTATTTTAATGTAGATAAAATCTTACAATAAACAAATGTAATATTTTTTATAATAATATAAAATTCTTACAAATTTTAACGTTGGTTAAACTCTCTTTTAAAAATAATCATTAACCTGATAGAAGCGGAAATCCTTTTGTGTTGGTCCCGAGGCTTCGGGGAGGCGCAAAAGATTGAACGGCTAGCAGGAAACTAGCGATAGCTATTAACGAAGCAAATAGCTTCTGAAAATTCCAATAAATAAATTCCAAACTACTATTTTTTACATTTTCAAAGCCTTCTCCCGATCCCTAAACTTCGGGAGGATATGCTCAGGATAACAATCGTAAAAAAAAACCTTTGAACCTTTGTCCCTTTGCATCTTCGAACCTTAAAAAAATAACTATTTTTGTGAAATCATATTCAGCAAAAATGTCAATACGTAAGGATTTAGAACAATTAGCAGCATCATTAGAAGGAACACTTTTATACGATGATCTTCATAAAACACTTTATTCGACCGATGCTTCGGTATACCGGATCAAACCAAAAGCGGTTGCCGTGCCTAAAACTATAGCAGATATCAGTAAACTGATTCGGTTTGCGGCGCAGCATCATATTTCGATTACGCCAAGAACTGCTGGAACGTCTCTGGCCGGACAAACAGTTGGCGACGGAATTGTGGTAGATGTTTCGAAAAACTTTACTAAAATCCTGAATTTCGACGCGATTAAAAAAACGGTTACCGTACAGCCCGGCGTAATTCGAGACGAACTGAATTTATTTCTAAAACCTCACGGTGTATTTTTCGGACCAAATACTTCGACTTCAAACCGCTGTATGATTGGCGGAATGGTAGGGAATAATTCTTCTGGAACAACGTCGATTCGGTATGGTGTTACACGCGATAAAATTGTAGAAATAAAAGCAATTTTAAGCGACGGTTCTGAAGCGGTTTTTAAGGAACTGACTTCGGCGGAATTTATAGAAAAAACCAAAGGCGATTCATTAGAGAATAAAATATACAAAAGCCTTTACGACGAACTTTCGGTAAAAGCTACCCAGGATGAAATTATAAAAGAGTTTCCGAAACCGGAAATTCACAGAAGAAATACAGGTTATGCCGTCGATATTCTGTTGAAATCAGATTTGTTTGGCGGAACGGAACCAACAATTAACGTCGGAAAATTACTTTGCGGAAGCGAAGGAACGTTGGCTTTTACAACCGAAATTACCTTAAAAGTTGACGATTTGCCGCCAGCCCATAATATTATGGTTGTGGCGCATTATCATAGCATTCAGGAATCGCTAGAATCTGTTGTAGTCGCAATGAAACATCATTTGTACACTTGCGAAATGATCGACGACACGATTTTAGATTGTACCAAAACCAATCGGGAACACATAAAAAACAGATTCTTTTTGGTTGGCGAACCAAAAGCGATTATGATGTTTGAGGTTGCTTCGCATGATTTAGCCGATGCTGAAAGTCAAGCAAATGCCTTGGTTGCGGATTTAGAAAAAAACAACTTTGGTTATGCGCTCGTAAAAATTTACGGAGCTGATATTGAAAAAGTAAACGAACTTAGAAAAGCCGGTCTCGGACTTTTAGGAAGTATTGTTGGCGACGACAAAGCAGCCGATTCTATTGAAGATACAGCAGTAGAATTGAGCGATTTGCCGGCTTATATTGCAGAGTTTTCGGCTATGATGTTACGCCACGGACAAGGCGCGATTTACTATGCGCATGCCGGCGCGGGAGAACTGCATTTGCGTCCGGTTTTGAATTTAAAGAAAACTTCTGATTTAAAATTGTTTAGAACCATCGCTACTGATGTGGCAATTTTGGTAAAAAAATACAGAGGTTCGTTAAGCGGGGAACACGGCGACGGAATTGTGCGCGGTGAGTTTATTCCGTTTATGATTGGCGAAACGAACTACGAATTGCTGAAAAGAATCAAATTGGCGTTTGACCCGAATTCGGTTTTGAATATCGGGAAGATTGTAAACGCTTTAAAAATGGACGAAAATCATCGAGTAATTTCAGGCAGAGTAGAACCAGATATTAAAACGTTTCAGGATTTCTCAGACAGTTTAGGAATTTTGCGTGCTGCTGAAAAATGCAACGGTTCTGGCGATTGCAGAAAATTGCCATCGGCAGGCGGAGCGATGTGTCCGAGTTACCGCGCAACCAAAAACGAAAAAGAAACTACGCGTGCAAGAGCCAATGCGTTGCGTGAATATTTAACGTATTCTGAAAAAGAAAATAAATTTGACCAAAAAGAATTATACGAAGTTTTTGAGTTGTGTGTTAGCTGTAAAGCCTGTGCCAGTGAATGTCCGAGTAATGTGGATGTTGCAATTTTAAAAGCCGAATTTTTATACCAATATCAAAAAGCAAACGGATTCTCGACCCGAAATAAGATTTTTGCACACAACGCAAAATTGAATAAAATGGGAAGCTTGTTTCCGTCGATTACTAATTTTATTTCGAATCAGTCGCTCGTTAAAAAAAGCATGGGAATTGCACCAGAAAGACAAGTGCCGTTATTGGCAAAAAAGACTTTCAAAAAATGGTATGAAAATCAGAAACCACAAAACAACAATTTCCCGAACGGACAATTGTATTTGTTTAACGATGAATTCACGAATTATTACGACGTAAATATCGGAATTGATGCTTTTGAATTATTGACAAAATTAGGTTACGAAGTTTTAATTGTAGATCACGAAGAAAGCGGCAGAACCTATTTATCAAAAGGTTTTCTAGAAGAAGCAAAAAAAATAGCCAATATCAATGTCAATATTTTTGCAGCTTTAATTTCCGCGAAAGCGCCATTAATCGGAATCGAGCCTTCTGCAATCCTGACTTTCAGAGATGAATATTTACGTTTGGCAGATGATAAGGAAGCGGCTGAAAAAGTAGCGCAAAGTGCCTTTACAATTGAAGAATTCTTCAAAAAAGAAATCATCGACGGGAAAATCAGGCCTGATGCTTTTTCTGAAGAAAAGAAAGAAATCAAAATTCACGGGCACTGCCATCAAAAATCGTTAAGTTCTGTCGAAGCAACTTTTGCAATGCTGAATTTACCAACCAATAATACAGTTACAATTTACAATTCAGGCTGTTGCGGAATGGCAGGATCATTTGGCTACGAAAAAGAACATTATCAGGTAAGCATGCAAATGGGAGAGGATACTTTATTTCCAAAAGTGCGTGCCACTGCAGAAAATGTGAAAATCGCCGCTGCAGGAACCAGCTGCCGTCATCAAATTTTTGACGGAACAAAACGTGAAGCCCAGCATCCGGTTAGTATTTTGAGGAATTGCCTGAAATGATTTTTTGTTTCACGCAGATTTGGCAAATTTTAACAGATTTATTTGAATTTAGAAATAAATAAATCTGCTCGCATCTGCTTAAATCTTTTTTAAATCTGCGTGAAATGAAAATTTTTAAAAATGTGTGTAAATCATTCCAATAGCTATAAAAAACTATTGCACTATAATTTTCTTGCCGGTTTCTGCAGCCTTATAAATCGCATTTATTACTTTAATATCTTTCAGCCCTTCTTCTCCAGTAATATGATTGGGCAGTTTTTTATTTTCTAATAGTATTTTCGCAATTTCATCCATTTGCGTTTGCTGTTGATTTATAACAGGAAATTTTAAAGGGCCATTTGTAGATTTTCCTTGAAACGGACCATAACTCAAGGCCGGACTTAATTCAAAAGAACCTTCATCCGCGGAAGCGTAAAATCGATCCGTATTAAAATTCACAGAAGTCGTACAATTTGATACGGCACCGCTCGGAAATTCCATCTGCCAGGAAATACTTTCCTCTGTTTCAGAAAAAATTTGTTCGTTATACACTTTGCCCAATTGTGCCGTCACAGCAATTGGCTCTTCGCCCAAAACGTAACGGCTAGCCTGAATGCAATAAACTCCTAAATCCATTAACGGACCGCCTCCAGATAACTTTTTGTTAAGCCTCCATTCATTTCGGTCGTTTTTATTGAAAGTACTTTTAGTATCAAGAGGATCATGTATTTTGTAACCAAGAGAAGCTTCAATAAAACGGACTTGTCCAAAAACTTTTTCTTGGCCTAATCGCTTAATTTCTAAATGAGTTGGTTCATAATGCAAACGATAACCAATCGCTAATTGCACATTATTGTCTTCGCAGGCTTTTATCATTTCTTCGCAGTCTTTCACAGTTATGGCCATTGGTTTTTCGGTAATAACATGTTTTCCAGCTTTTGCTGAACGAATAGTAAATTCCTTATGCAAACCATTTGGAACGACAACATAAACCAAGTCTATATCTTTGTTTTTTACAATCTCGTCGAAGTTTTGATAATTATAAATGTTCTTTTCGGGTATGTTATATTGGGTTTTCCATTTTTCAGCTTTTGCAGGAGTGCCTGTAACTATTCCTGCAAGCTGACAATATTCAGAAGCTTGAATTCCTTCTGCTAACATAGAGGCGTAATTGCCAAGACCGCAAAGCGCGATATTCAATTTTTTTCTGGTATAAGGAATTTTATTCTCTTCGGTTGCCGATAAAAAAGAAGGAAGAGTAGTAATGATAACCGAAGCACCAACCCCAACTCCAAATTTATTCACAAAGGATCTTCTTGTAATTTTTTCCATATCGTTTATCTTTTAAGTTAAATATCAATTTATTAGTAAGCTCTTTTTGATAAATGTTACATTTGTGTTTGTTTTAAATGTATTATGCTGAAAAGATGGCAAGCTGATGAGGCGGAGTTGGGGTAGATTGATTCTGACTTTTTTGTTTATCGCAGATTTTGCAGATTCTTTGTTTTGATATTGTATGAATTTTGTTTTTTTTACTAGTGGCGGAGAAAAATCTGCTCAATCTGCCGAATCTGCGTGAGAAATAATTCCTGCGATTGGAAAAAAAATTTTGCGGAAATTCGAGAAATTCGAGACAAAAACACTTCTTATCCTAGTGGCTTCACAGCAAAAAATAATTCCCATTAAAACAAAATGGTTTTATATATTTGAAATCAGGATAATTTTTGCATTATTTGCAAAATAAAACCACAAAGTCCTAAATATATTAATTTATAAAAGCAAAACCACATATGGCATTATCAGGTTTATTCCGAAAAAAAACGGTACAAGATATTCTGAAGCAAGTTGCAAAGAACGAAGCAGATGGTCATAATGCATTAGGAAAGCATTTAACAACCAGAGATTTAACAGCTTTTGGAATCGCAGCAATTGTAGGTGCAGGAATTTTTAGTACGATCGGAAAAGCAAGTGCCGACGGTGGACCAGCCGTAATCTTTCTGTTTTTATTTACTGCACTAGCTTGTAGTTTTGCAGCTTTTGCTTATGCCGAATTTGCCTCAATGGTTCCCGTTTCCGGAAGTGCTTATACGTATTCTTATGTCGCTTTTGGAGAAATTATCGCTTGGATAATTGGCTGGGCTTTGATTATGGAATATGCTGTTGGAAATATAACCGTGGCAATTTCATGGAGTGATTATTTTACAGGACTGCTCCAGAGTGGCGGAATTCATTTACCGCAATGGATTCAGATGGATTATTTAACTGCTTCAAACGGATTTAAAGATGCAACTGCTTTAATGCAGGGCGGAAAAACATACGAAAACTTAGGTGCAGGATTACAGGCAGCATATACGGCTTGGACAACAGCGCCAACGATTGGCTCTTTTCACTTTGTGGCTGATTTACCGGCTCTTTTTATTATTGTTTTAATTACAGCATTGGTTTACAGAGGGATGAAAGAATCTCGTAATGCGAGTAATATAATGGTTGTTGTAAAACTTTGTATCGTGCTTTTAGTAATTGCAGTTGGAATATTTTATGTAGATACAGCCAATTGGGATCCGTTTGCACCAAATGGAGTTAGCGGTGTCTTAAAAGGAGTGTCAGCTGTTTTCTTTGCTTATATTGGTTTTGATGCGATTTCGACTACTGCTGAAGAATGTAAAAATCCACAGCGAGATTTACCGCGCGGTATGATGTGGGCAATTATAATTTGTACACTTTTATATATTGCAATTGCCTTGGTTTTAACCGGAATGGTGCGTTATAACGAATTGAATGTTGGAGATCCTTTAGCGTTTGTTTTCGATAAATTAAACTTAAAATGGATGTCTGGAATTATCGCAGTAAGTGCTGTAATTGCAATGGCGAGTGTTCTATTGGTTTTCCAAATGGGACAGCCTCGTATCTGGATGAGCATGAGCCGTGATGGTTTATTGCCAAAGAAATTCTCTACGGTTCACCCAAAATTCAAAACACCTTCTTTCGCTACAATTGTAACCGGTTTTGTGGTTGCGATTCCCGCATTATTCTTGAACTTGACAATGGTAACGGATCTGTGCAGTATTGGGACTTTATTTGCCTTTGTATTGGTTTGTGCAGGAGTTTTAGTGCTGCAGAATAAACCTGAAATTCCAAGAGGAAAATTCAAAACGCCTTATGTCAATTCAAAATATATATTGCCAGTTTTAATGATTGCCGGATTGTATTATGCTTTTACTTTCAACAATAAAGCAACAATGGCTTTTATAAATAACGAAGCGCAGACAAATGATGCTACGACAATTATTACTTCTTTAGATAAGGAAGAATCTGCAAAAGTTTTCAATTATTTAGAAAGTATTGACGTCAAAAATAAAACTGCCGAAACTTCAGATTTAGAGCATTTATTAAGCCAATATCAAGATGATGATACTAAATATGCCGAAGTTGTAAAAGGTTTGCCAATCAATGACTCACTAAAATACGAATCAGGTTTCAGCTTGTTCAAACACAAAATTCCTATGTGGATTTTCTTATTTGTTTTAGTTGGATTAGCGGTTTGGGCTTTCAGAAAAAATCTTTCTCTAATTCCGCTTTTAGGATTAATTTGCTGTCTATACATGATGGCCGAATTAAGCGTTTGGAACTGGATTTACTTCACCATCTGGTTATTAATCGGACTATTGATTTACTTTACTTATAGCAGAAAAAACAGTAAGCTTAATGTAGTTAAGTTATAAGTTAAGCGTTATAATTATGAATAGAAAAGCCGTTCTGATCGATTTCAGAACGGCTTTTTTGTTTTGCCATTTATTAAAAATTGAAAATTATTTTGTTTCACGCAGATTTTGCAGATCTAAGCAGATTAAAATAGTTTTTTTTTAGTCTTACAATAATAAATAAATCTGCGCTGTTCTGCTTAAATCCTTTTAAATCTGCGTGAAATAACTTAGTAATTCTCTGCGAAAGCTCTCTGTGAATCTCCGTGAAATGAACCCTTTAAAACCTCAAGTTCCACCATACAAGCCTTCATCATCTCATAAGTACGCTGAATATCATTATCCAAACCAATAGAAAAGCGAATCAAGCCATCTGTTAACCCCATTTCTTTTTGTTCTTCCAGCGGAATTTCACTAGAAGTTGACGTCCCAGGCGCACTGAATAACGTTTTATAAAAACCTAGACTTACTGCTAAATAACCTAAGTTTCTCGCTTGCATTAACTCCATTAATTCATTGGCTTTCGCCAAAGTGCCAACGTCAATCGTCAGCATTCCTCCAAAACCATATTCTGGATTAATCATCGTTTTGTACAATTCATGACTTGGATGACTTTTTAAACCCGGATAAACTGTTTTCAATCCGTCTTTTTCAAATTGATCTGCCAGAAAATGCGCATTATGACTGTGCTGTTTAATTCGGATGTGAAGCGTGCGAAGATTTTTCATCACACTTGCAGATCGTAAGCTATCCATCGTTGGACCTAAAAGCATACTCGCACCAGAATTTACATTTTTCAGGGAATTAATAAATTCTTTCGACGCACAAGTCACGCCTCCGACAGTATCGCTGCTTCCGTTAATGTATTTTGTCAAACTATGAATGACAATATCAGCACCTAATTTTGCGGGAGAAACAGATAAGGGTGAAAATGTATTATCGACGACCAATTTCAAATTATACTTCTTAGCAATTTTAGCCAAACCTGCAATATCAGCTACTTCTAATAAGGGATTGCTAACGGTTTCGCAATACAAAACTTTTGTTTTTGCTGTAATCGCTGCTTCCACAACATCCAATTTTGTAATGTCTACAAAGCTCGTTTCGATTCCGAATCTTGGTGTAAAGTTTTTTAGGAAAGCGTATGTTCCGCCATAAATTGTTCGGCTTGAAACAATGTGATCGCCTGCGCCGCACAACTGCAATAGAGTAGGCGTAATCGCACCCATTCCCGAAGCTGAAACATTAGCCGTTTCTGTTCCTTCCATTGCAGCCAAAGCCTGATCTAAATACAAATTACTGGGTGAGGAATGACGCGAATACAAATAACAGCCTTCCATATTGCCTTCAAAAGTGTCAAACATGGTTTTAGCCGAAAGAAAAGTATAAGTCGAAGAATCAGAAATCGACGGATTCACACCGCCAAATTCACCAAAGTATTGCAAATCCTGAATTTTATCTGCTGGGTTAAAGTTTTTCATATGTTTAGTTTTTTGTTTGTTTCAAGTTTCAGGTTTCAAGTTGAGAGCGAGTAAGCTCATTTTTAAGAAATTCTATTCAAAATAAGGTTTAATTAGAAAATTAATCAATCATAAATTATATAATTAGATTTTAAAACTATAAAAATGTATTTACTATGATTTTTTATCTAATTTTGGCATTAAAGATCTAGTTCAATAGATTTTCTTTCTATTCAAAAAAGACAATAAATGTTAACCAGAGGATGAGATTGCTTCGTTCCTCGCAATGACGTAAATATGACTCTTGATGCCATCGATAAAAAACTCCTTGTTTTACTTCAAACCGACAGTAAAAAAACAACCAAAGAATTATCTTTAAAACTCAATCTTTCTGTAACCGCAGTTTACGAACGAATCAAAAAACTAGAACGAGAAGGGATCATTAAAAACTATGTGGCACTAGTCGATAAATCCAAAATTGAAAAGGGGTTTGTGGTTTTCTGTCATCTAAAATTAATTCAGCATACCAAAGAATTCCTAACTAAATTCGAAAGCGAAGTCATTAAGCTAAACGAAGTTTTAGAATGCCATCATGTAAGCGGCGATTACGATTATATCTTGAAAGTTTTAGTAAAAGATATGGAAGCGTATAGAGAATTTTTGGTTACCAAATTGACTTCGCTTCAACATATTGGGAGTACACAAAGTATGTTTATGATTAGTGAGGTGAAGAATTCGACGGTGATTTCGTTTTAGGGAGGTTCAAAGGTTCAGAGAGGCAAAGGTTCAAAGGATTAAAAAAAAAGAGACTATGATTCTAAGTTACTAAGGTTCTAAGTTTTTAATCTCACAAAGTCGCGAAGACGCAAAGCTACTTTTAATTGCCTCCAGCTTTAGCTGGAGGAATTAAGATTTGATATAGAAAAGGCTTTAGGCAAAAAGCAAAGTTTGGCTAAAGCCTAAGAGTTTGTAATTTTTTTGTCATCCAGCTAAAGCTGGATGCAATTCATTTTAATTTTAAAAAAAACTTTGCGTCCCGAGGCTTCGGGATTGCGTAATTCTTAGCGCCCTTTGCGGTAAAACCTTCCTCCAAAATTTCACACAAAAAACATTGAGATTTAAACTTTAAACAAAACTTTATTCCTTAATTTTGTATCGCTAAAAATAAAATAGACAAACTATGAGTTCATTTGACGTAGTCATTATAGGTTCAGGTCCTGGCGGATATGTATCAGCAATTCGTTGCGCACAATTAGGTTTCAAAACTGCAATTGTAGAAAAGTATAACTCTCTAGGCGGCACTTGCCTTAACGTAGGTTGTATTCCTTCAAAAGCTTTATTATCTTCTTCTCATCACTATGCTGAAATTGCACATTTTGCAGATCACGGAATTGAAGTTTCTGGAGATGTTAAAATCAATTTAGAGAAAATGATCGCGCGCAAGCAAGCAGTTGTAGATCAAACCGTAGGTGGAATCAACTACTTAATGGATAAAAATAAAATTACTGTTTTCACTGGTTTAGGTTCTTTTGTAGACGCAACACACATTGCAGTGGCAAAAGCTGACGGAACATCTGAAACTATTGAAACTAAATATGCTGTAATTGCTACAGGTTCAAAACCATCTTCTTTGCCTTTCATCAAGATCGATAAGGAAAGAATTATCACTTCTACTGAGGCTTTAGCTTTAAAAGAAGTTCCAAAACACTTAGTAATTATTGGAGGTGGCGTTATCGGAATCGAGCTTGGACAAGTTTACTTGCGTTTAGGAGCTCAGGTTTCTGTAGTTGAATTTATGGACAGAATTATTCCAGGAATGGATAGTTCATTGTCTAAAGAATTGACTAAAGTATTGAAAAAACAAGGAATGAAATTCTACGTTTCTCATAAAGTAAAATCAGTAGAAAGAAACGGCGATGCTGTTGTAGTTCAGGCTGAAAATGCAAAAGGAGAAACAATTACTCTTGAAGGAGATTATTCATTAGTTTCTGTTGGTCGTCGTCCGTACACAGACGGATTAAATGCTGATAAGGCAGGAGTTAAAATCTCTGACAGAGGACAAGTTGAAGTAAACGATCATTTGCAAACTAATGTTCCAAACATTTATGCAATTGGAGATGTTGTTCGTGGCGCAATGTTGGCACACAAAGCAGAAGAAGAAGGAACTATGGTTGCTGAAATCTTAGCTGGACAAAAACCACATATCGATTATAACTTAATTCCTGGTGTAGTGTACACTTGGCCTGAAGTTGCTGCAGTTGGACAAACTGAAGAGCAGGTGAAAGCTTCAGGAACAGAATATAAAGTAGGAAGTTTTCCTTTCAAAGCTTTAGGCCGTGCAAGAGCAAGCGGAGATTTAGACGGATTCGTAAAAATAATTGCTGATGCAAAAACGGATGAGGTTTTAGGTGTTCATATGATTGGAGCTCGTACAGCAGATTTAATTGCGGAAGCAGTTACTGCGATGGAATTTAAAGCTTCTGCTGAAGATATTTCAAGAATGAGCCACGCACACCCAACTTTTGCCGAAGCAGTAAAAGAAGCAGCATTAGCAGCTACTGATAATAGAGCATTACACGTATAATCTACGTTTAAATTATATTTTAAACCGCCATTTCCATAATTTTGGGATTGGCGGTTTTTTCTTTTTGTTCAAGAAATTTAATCTTTGTAAAAATGTAAAAATCCATAAAAATTTTGTAAATTAGATGTGCCAATCTGGTGTTATCTTTACTTTATTTAAAAGATAACATTATGAAAAATAGATATATAGCTCCAATTCTTCTTGGGGCAGGAATTGCGTTTGTACTTTATTCTTGCGGATCAACAATTCCGAAGAAAGCTGCAGCTGTCAAAAAATTTGATAAAGCAAAATATCTGGGAAAATGGTTTGAAATTGCCAGATTAGATTATAAATGGGAAAAGAATTTAGACAATGTAACTGCCGAATATTCTCTAAACGATAACGGCACAATAAAAGTAGATAATAAGGGCTATAATGTCAAAAAAGACAAATGGGAAGAAAGCATTGGGAAAGCCAAGTTTGTCAAAAAGGACGATGTTGGAATGCTAAAAGTCTCATTTTTTGGTCCTTTTTATTCAGGATATAATGTCATTGCCATTGATCCGGATTATAAATATGCACTTGTAGCGGGAGAAAACCTAAAATACATGTGGATTCTTTCAAGAGAAGCTACAATTCCTGAAAGTGTAAAAGCAGATTATCTTATTAAAGCACAAGAAATTGGTTATAATGTTACCGATCTAGTTTGGGTCAAACATGATAAAACCAATTAAAAAAATAAACCCGACAGTTTAAAAGCTGCCGGGTTTGTTTTTTTTAATTGATTATGATTTTATGCAGTGAAAACACTTTTATAATTATTCCAATATCTGTAAATCAAAAATAAGTTAGCAGCAAATAATAGTGCCGCAATTGGCAAACCTTCTGGAGCTAAGAAATAGTTGATAAATAAAATATTTACTGTTATAGGTAAGATCAAAATATTAGCCAATGTAACATAACGCCCAGTTACAAATGCAATGCCACAAAGCAATTCGATTGATTTTGCCAAAGGCATTAAATAAGTTGAAGCCATTAAACCGACATTAAAGGCTTTAAAATTCCCTGTCGTTTCTGGTTCTGGCATTAGATGGAAAAAATAACTAATCGAGGCAAAAAGCAATAAGAGGCCAATTAAAACGCGGACAATAATAGTAGCAATTTTCATAATATTTAGGATTTTAATAGGTTAAAAATATAATTTATGTGCTGAGAATATTATAATCTGAACTTCTCATAAAATGAAATTCAACTTAAAAAGCCATTTTATTGAGGATAATACAATCAATACTGTCCTATTTTGGGATTAATTGAATGCTATATCAAATATAACGAATTTTTACTTACGATATTGCTATTTTATTAACACTTTTCTTATTTCTTTCCGTATTTTTTATAGACAAAAATGCTGCCTAGAATAATTAGAATAAACGGCCAAAGGTTAAGAAAGAAAACCAAGATCGACTGCAAAATGTACCAGCCAGTTTTTAAAGAATCAATAATTTGAATGCCTAAATTAGGTTTGTAAAACGCACTGTCTCTTTCGCCGGCAGTTATTTCCTGCTTGATGGTTTCGTTTTGATAAAGCTGTAAACTAATTGTGCTGAAATTAATCTGATCCTGCATTGATAGATTATCAATAGTGCGATTGTCATTGGCTTCTTTTTTGTCATCCAAAGAGTTTTCAGCCTCTATAATATCATTAATTTTTTTGCCTTTAGCATCAATTGCTTTTTCGACTCTTTTTTCGCTGACCTTACTTCTTTTTTGCGAAAGCTGATTGGCTAATAACTTCAAAGAAACATCATCTGCCTTGATAATTCTGAAATCAAGAAAATCGATTTGTTTTGCAATTGTTTTTATTACGGTATCGAGCCGGGTATTGGGAACACGAATCGTAATATTATTTTCGACAGAATACTTAGTAGTTTCTAAAGTGCTGTCCTGGCTGATTTTAGTTTTAATCTGATCATGAATATTGCTTTGCAAGTTGGTATAAGTAACAAAACCACCGAATTTTTGGGTAGCATTTTCAATTGCATAAGTAGATTTGACGACGTTTTTAACCTTGAATTTAATATCAGCAGTTCGAATGAATTTTTGTTTGCTGTCTTTTTTCTCCACCGCGGCCGATGAAGATACTGCAGTGCTGTCTGCTGCGGATGCGTAATCTGCTGATTCTTCGCTAGTAGCGTAATCTGCTTTTTTACAAGAAAATAGTAATGCGATAATTACTAAGGTAGTCAAGCCTAATTTTGCAATTGTTTTCATAAATTTTTAAAAATTTGATTAATAAATAGAATATTTACGCGATGTAAATATATTTTTGTTGTTAAATTGTTTTTATTAATTGATATAAACTCGATGTACTAAAAAGTGTGCCAATAATTTTTTAGGATTCTTTTATTGAAGGATTTTTTTTGTCGTAATTTTGAAGTCTAAAATCCATTCATTTTTGAGAGTTTCCATTCATAAAAAGATTTCAAATCCAGAACAATTTAAACAGCAGCTTTTAGGCTGGTCACAGCAGTTTCGAGAAATCGTTTTTTTAGATAGCAATTCCTATCCGCAAGAATATTCGAGCTTTGACTTTTTATTAGCTGTAGATGCTTTTACGTCTTTAACAACCGATTTTCAAAATGCTTTTGATGATTTAAAACAATATCAGCAAACAACTAAAGACTGGCTTTTTGGTTGTCTTTCTTATGATTTAAAAAATGATGTAGAAGAACTGGAATCCTCTAATTTTGATGGATTAAGATTCCCAGATTTATTCTTCTTTCAGCCTAAAAAAATATTTTTATTAAAGGGAGATGAACTTGAAATTCAATATTTATTGCTTTGTGATGATGAGGTCGAAGATGATTTCAAAGAAATAGGTGAAAGTCAATTCCGTAGTCTAGATACAAAAGTTGAAAACATAACATCTCTAAAAATTAAACAGCGAATTTCAAAAGAATTATATGTTGAAAAAGTAGCTAAAATGTTGGAGCATATTCATAAAGGTGATATGTACGAAGCGAATTTCTGTATGGAATTTTTTGCTGAAAATGCTGAAATAAATCCGTTAGAGAAATTCCAAAAACTAAATGCTATTTCACAGGCGCCGTTTTCAGTTTTCTTTAAAAATCATACACAATATTTGCTTTCGGCTTCACCTGAACGTTACTTGAAGAAAATTGAGAATAAGATTATTTCGCAGCCAATAAAAGGAACTTCAAAACGATCTCAAGATTCAATTGAAGATGAAAAATCAAAACAATTTTTAGAATCTGATTCAAAAGAGCGTGCTGAAAATATCATGATTACTGATTTGGTTCGCAATGATTTATCGCATACTGCACAAAAAGGCTCTGTAGAAGTAGTTGAACTCTGCAAAATTTACTCTTTTTTGCAAGTTCATCAAATGATTTCAACCATAACTTCAAAATTAGATCCTCAATATGGACCAATAGATGTTCTAAGAACTACTTTTCCAATGGGCAGTATGACAGGAGCGCCAAAAATTTCGGTAATGAAAATCATCGAAAATCTCGAAGAAACCAGACGCGGCTTGTATAGCGGAGCAGTTGGGTATTTTACTCCAGAAGGTGATTTTGATTTTAATGTAGTTATCAGAAGTATCTTGTACAATCAGGAAAATAAATACGTTTCTTTTTCTGTCGGAAGTGCGATTACAGCGCAATCCATCCCTGAAAAAGAATATGAAGAATGCTTATTGAAAGCCAAAGCAATGCACGAAGTTTTGCAGTAAGTTTTTTTTCACGCAGATTCTGCAGATTAGTGCAGAATCTGCGTGAAAATATTCGGAGCAAAAAAAAGACACGGTTAACATTTCATTTAAAAATAGATAGAGTTTAATTTTTTACATTTATCAAATGCTTTCAAAATTTAAAAATCACATCACTTCTAGATTTCCATTTTTGGAAGAGAAAAAACTATTTTTAGCTGTTAGCGGAGGTTTAGACAGCATGGTTTTATTGCATTTGTTAAATCAATTGCCTTATGAAATTGCAGTTTTGCATTGTAATTTTCAATTGCGCGGTTTAGAAAGTTTTGGCGATCAGAATTTTATTCAGGAATATTGCGATCAAAATAATATTTCAATTTTTACCACGCAATTTGATACCGAAGCTTTTGCAAAAGATTATAAATTATCTACCCAAGTTGCGGCACGAGAATTAAGATACAGCTGGTTTTACGAACTTTTAGAAACCAAAAACTTTGATTATGTTTTGACGGCTCATCATGCTGATGACAATCTTGAAACTTTTATTATCAATTTAACACGCGGAACGGGTTTAGAAGGATTAACTGGAATTCCGGAACAAAATGATAAAATTATCCGTCCACTTTTGCCTTTTTCAAGAGAAGAAATTCTGAAATATGCTCAAGAAAATAATATCAAGTGGAGAGAAGACAGCAGTAACGCTTCGAATAAATACCTCCGAAATAAAATTCGTCATGATTTAGTTCCGATTTTAAAAGAAATCAATCCGAACTTTTTGAATGCTTTTCAAAAAACGCAATCGTATCTCCAAGAATCAAAAGAAATGGTTGAAGATGCATCGATTATGATTTATCAGCAAGTAGCGAAAGAAGTGGAAGAAGATATTCATTTTGATCTAAATCAACTTAAAAAATTACCCAATTATAAATCGTATTTATACCAATGGCTGAATGAATTTGGTTTTTTGGCATGGAATGACATCTATGATTTAGTTGAAGGACAGTCGGGAAAACAAGTTTTTTCTACTGAGTTTAGATTGCTGAAAAACAGAAATCTATTGATTTTAAGTCCGATTTCTGAAATGTCAGAAAAAGACGAATTCGAAATTAGAGAAAACGAAACAGAAGTTAATTTTCCCTTAAAATTGAGTCTTTGTAAAGTAGATCATATAACAATAGATTCAAATAAGGCTATATTTGTTGACGCTGAAAAAATCCAGTTTCCGTTAGTTTTACGTAAATGGAATGAGGGAGATGTTTTTCATCCTTTTGGAATGCAGGGAAAATCTAAAAAAGTAAGCAAGCTCTTTAAAGATGAAAAATTGTCTTTGATTGAGAAAGAAAAAACTTGGATTTTATCTTCTGATAATCAAATAGTTTGGATTGTCGGCATTAGACAGGATGAACGTTTTAGAATCGAAAATACCACAAATAAAATACTTAAAATAGAACTACAATAATGAACTTTAATCAAGACCGTCAGGCGATAGTGCCAAGAAGTGTTTGGAGTAAATCCATTTTATTTTTACTGTTTTTCTTTTTTGCGTTTGCAAAAGGCAATGCTCAAATTTTAGAGCCAGTAAAATGGACCGCTAAAATTGAAAAAAAAGCAGGAAATAATGCCGTTTTAATTTTTGATGGAACGATTGAAAAAGACTGGCATATGTATTCGCAATTTACGCCAGATGGCGGACCGCTCGCACTGGAAATTGCATTTAAGAATCAAAAAGGGAATTACGAATTGGTTGGAAAAGCCAAAGAAGGAAAAACCAAAACGGCTTTTAATGATGTTTTTGGAGTAAACGAAACTTTCTTCGAAGGAAAAGCACACATCGAACAAGAAATCACGATCATCAACCCAAATTTAAAAACAGTTGATGTTGATTTTGATTTTCAGGTTTGTAAAGAAGTTTGTATCAATTCGAATAAAAAATTCTCCATCGCGATTCCGTCAACGTTTAAAATGTCTGCTGTTCCAGCTATAGTTGAGTCGAAATTAGATGAAACAAAAGTTGCTGGTTTGGCAATTGATACGGTAAAAAAAGCTGGAGATACAGCTCAAAAACAAGTTGTAAAAACAACTGCAGATGCTCCAATATCAAAAGATGATATGCCTGCACCAGCGCCTTCAAGAAGTTTATGGTCGATCTTTTTTATCGCTTTTATTTCTGGATTTGCTGCTTTGCTGACACCTTGCGTTTTTCCGATGATCCCAATGACGGTAAGTTTTTTTACCAAACAAAGTAAAAGCAGAGCAAAAGGTATTCGTAATGCTATTTTTTATGGACTTTCGATTATTGCAATTTATGTAATATTAGGTTTAATAGTTACGAAAGTGTTTGGAGCCGATGCGTTAAATGCATTGTCTACAGATGTTTGGTTTAATTTGATTTTCTTCATAATATTAATCATTTTCGCAACTTCATTTTTAGGTGCTTTCGAAATTATGCTTCCAAATTCATGGGCAAATAAAGCAGATCAACAGGCAGATAAAGGAGGATTAATTGGAATATTGTTTATGGCTTTGGCCTTGGCTATTGTTTCATTTTCATGTACTGGGCCAATTGTTGGAACTTTGCTGGTTGAAGCTGCTTCGAACGGAGGAATTGCTCCAGTTGTTGGTATGCTTGGGTTTTCATCAGCATTGGCTTTGCCATTTATGTTATTTGCTATGTTCCCAGGCTGGTTAAACTCATTGCCAAAATCAGGTGGCTGGTTAAATACAGTAAAAGTTGTTTTAGGATTTTTAGAATTGGCTTTAGCGTTCAAATTTTTATCAAATGCCGATTTAGTTTTACAATTGCATTTATTAGAAAGAGAAGTTTTCATTGCAATCTGGATTGCCATTTTTGCTGCTTTAACTCTTTATTTATTTGGAAAAATCACTTTACCACATGATAGTCCGCTACAGCATATTTCTGTTGGAAGATTGTATTTAGGATTACTTACACTTGTGTTTACAGTGTATTTAATTCCAGGACTTTGGGGAGCACCATTAAAGTTAATCAGTGCTTTTCCGCCTCCGCCAACATATAGCGAAAGTCCGTTTGGAGTAGGAGGTTCAAGCAATGCAGCTGTTAATGGAGATATAAAAGGTATGCCAGAAGGTGCAGAATTAGGGCCACATGGTATTATGGTTTTTCACGATTATGAAGATGGTTTGGCTTTTGCAAAATCAATTAATAAGCCAATTATGCTTGATTTTACTGGTTATGCATGCGTAAATTGTAGAAAAATGGAAAACAATGTTTGGTCTGATCCAACGGTTTTGCCAATATTAAAAAATGATGTTGTTTTGATTTCTCTTTATGTTGATGACAAAAGAGAATTACCAAAAGAAGAACAATTTGTAACTGCAGCGGGAGATAAAATAGAAACAGTTGGTGATAAATGGACCGATTTTATGATCTCAAAATACAAAACAAATACACAGCCTTTATATGTTATAACTGATTTAGAAGGAAAGAATTTAAACAATTCTAAGCCTACAATTAGTTATGTAAGTACAGAAGAATATTTAAATTGGCTTAAAGAAGGGATTTCTAATTTCAAGTAAGTTAACTATTGAATTATGAGTTATTAGTTATATGAATAAGTCAGAATTAAACTCTGAAATCTAAATTCTAAAATCTCCAATCTAACTCTGCAATAACAAAAGTCCTCTAAGTTTTTTATGCTTAGAGGACTTTTTTTATAATGGCAAATAATGGAAATTAATTCTTATAAGTATTCTCCGTGTTGAGAGATATCTAGTCCTAATTCTTCTTTTTCTTCAGTAACTCTTAGTGGAGTTATTTTGTTTACAACAAAGAATAAAATGTAAGAACCTACGAAAGCAAAGATTGAAACAAGTACTAATGCTTTTAATTGTGTTAAGAATAAAGTAGCATCACCAAAAATTAAACCTTGGTGCTCACCAACTACTGAGTTTACCGCGTTAGAAGCAAATACACCAGTTAATAACATTCCGACCATTCCACCAACACCGTGACAAGCAAAAACGTCAAGAGCATCATCGATTTTTCCTTTAGGGAATTTGCTTACTACAAGATTACTTATGACCGCAGCAATAATACCAATTGCCAGAGCGTGAGGAATACTAACGAAACCTGCAGCAGGTGTAATCGCAACTAAACCTACAACAGCACCAATACAAGCACCCATAGCAGATAATTTGTGTCCTAATATTTTATCAAGGAAAACCCAAGCCATAGCAGCAGAAGCAGCAGCGATTGTAGTAGTTCCTAAAGCTTGTGCAGCAAGACTTCCGGCTCCGACAGCAGAACCTGCATTGAAACCAAACCATCCAAACCATAATAAACCTGTACCTAATAATACATACGTAATTCTAGCAGGATTAACTTTTTGTACTTTACGTTTTCCTAAGAAGATTGCTCCAGCTAATGCAGCCCAACCAGCACTCATGTGTACTACAGTTCCACCAGCGAAGTCAAGTACTCCCCATTTGAAGAACATTCCGTCAGGATGCCAAGTCATATGACATAATGGAGCGTAAATGAAAATGATAAATAAAACCATAAACAATAAGTAAGCCCAGAAACGTACACGTTCTGCAAAAGCTCCTGTTATTAATGCTGGAGTAATGATTGCGAATTTTGCTTGAAATAAAGCAAAAAGAATCATTGGGATTGTTGGTGCTAATTCCCAAGCAGTGTTGGCACTTACTCCCTGAAAAAATATATTTGATGAAGGATCTCCGATGAAGCCGCCAATTGTCGGTCCAAAACACAATCCGAAACCAATTACTACCCAAAGAACTGTAACAATTACCATTGCCATAAAACTTTGAAGCATAGTACTAATTACGTTTTTCTTGCCTACCATACCTCCATAGAAAAATCCTAATCCTGGAGTCATTAATAATACAAAAGCGGTTGCAACAACCATCCAAGCAGTATCTCCGGTGTCAAGTTTTAATTCGACAACGTGTGCGCCTAATGTTTTTGACTCAGTAACAAATGAGAGAGAAAAAATAGATAGTAATAAAATTGTGATGAGTATCACACTTAAAATAATTTTTCGCATAGTTATTTAGTTTTAAATTTTTTATAAAAATATAAAATCATTCGACACCCCTATTAAAAATAGAGTCTAATGTTTAATTTTTGTTAATTTTTAAATTTAACCCCCTCTAATTTGCGTGTATTTGTTAAAATGGACTTAAAATTTGGTTTTTATTAATCTTGAAACTATAAATAGAAATATTTCGAAGTGCTGTTGATAAAAAACTTGTTAAATAATTTTAAATTTAAGAGTAATTGTGTTTAAATAATTGATAAAATTCTTAAAATGATTTTGTTTTCAAATAAAAAGGCATCAAATGAATTTTCAAATGATGCCTTTTTTATAAAAAATAAAACTAGTTTAATACTTATTTCTGACCGTATTTTTCTTTGAATTTTCTGTTCAGCTTATTTTGAAAAGTATCTAAATTGATTGCTCTTCCTTGAATAAACGCAGTAGTCAATTTATTTGTTCTCATGTCTAGCGCATCACCTTCAGATATAAACAAAGTTGCATCTTTACCAGTTTCTAATGTACCACAGGTTGCATCAATTCCTAGTAATTTAGCAGGATTTAAAGTAATTAGCTGTACAGCAACTTCTTTGTCTAAGCCAAAAGCAGCGCAGGTTCCTGCTAAGAAAGGCAGATTTCTCACGCTCATACGTTCGTGTTCTCCACTGTTTTCCAAACCAACAACAATACCTTTGTCAACTAGCAATTTTGCCATTTTATAAGGCAAGTTTACATCTTGATCATCGCTTGTCGGCATGTCGTGTACACGTCTTAATAAAACGCCAACATTATATTTTTGTAATGAAGCTGTTGCTTTGTAAGCTTCAAATCCCCCAACAATAACAATCTTTTTGATTTGATTGTCTGCTGCTAATTGAATCGCATCTACAATTTGCTTTTCTTCATCTGCGTGAACATAAAGTGTTTGTGTTCCGTCAAACAATCCTTTTGTAGCTTCTAAAACTAGATTTCTATCTTTAGGAGCAGTTTGATTGTAGGCTTTTGCACTGATTAAAAAAGCATTTATTTCTTCAACCTGTTTTGGATAATCTTTGTTTGCTTCGATAACGCCAGGCTCAAACCAAGTTCCTGATCTTTTAAAATTTGATGGAAAGTTAAGGTGTATTCCGTCATTTTCTTTTAAGATAGCATCTTTCCAGCTCCAAGCATCTAGTTGAACTACAGAAGAAGTTCCAGAAATTCTTCCGCCACGAGGTGTAACCTGAGCAATTAAAATTCCATTCGGACGAACAGTTTCGACTACTTTCGATTCAGAATTATAAGCAATAATACTTCTTACATTTGGATTAAAACTTCCAATTTCTTCCTCATCATCTGATGATTTTACGGCATCAATTTCTACCAATCCCAAAGTTGAGTTAGAAGCAATAAATCCGGGATATACATGTTTTCCAGTTGCATCAATAGTGGTGTCGTATGCGCCATCAGCCAATCTAATTGTTGATGCATCGGCTACTAAAGTTAATTTCCCGTCTTTAAATCCAATTGCACTATTTTGAATAACAGTTCCGTTCCCCAAGTGTGCCGTCGCATTTAAAATCAAAACCGATTTGGATTGTTTTGGAGCCGGTATTTGCTGTGCATTTATTTGTACAGAAGCACAAAACAGCAGCAGTAATTTATATATGTTTTTATTTATCATGTTGTCTTTTTTTATCATTATGAGTTTTCTAAAGTTTCTATAACTGCTCTAAAGTATCACAGTGATATTCTTTTTTCTCTCTTCTAGTTGGCTGTTGCGTGCTGTTTCCTTTGTTCTTTTCCTGCAGCATTTGTCCAATCAAAGCACTTCTTTCTTTAGTAACAGCCAATTGTTTTTGAGCATCTTTTTCGATATCAAAATAAACAACACCTTCGATAATTGTTTTTTCTGCTTTAGCATAAATAGACAATGGGTTTTCACTCCATAAAACAACATCGGCATCTTTGCCCACTTTAAGACTTCCTACTTTATCATCAATGTGTAATAATTTTGCAGGATTCAGTGTTACAAACTTCCACGCATCTTCTTCAGAAATGTTTCCGTATTTCACTGCTTTTGCCGCTTCTTGATTCAACCTTCGAGACATTTCTGCATCATCAGAGTTATAAGCTACAACTAAGCCTTCGTTATGCATGATTGGTCCGTTATACGGAATTGCATCATTAACCTCAAATTTATAAGCCCACCAGTCAGAGAAAGTAGAAGCTCCAACTCCGTGCTCTTTCATTTTATCAGCCACTTTGTAACCTTCTAAAATGTGAGTGAAAGTATTTACTCTGAAGTTGAATTTTTCAGCAACGTTCATCAACATTAAAATTTCAGACTCTACATAAGAGTGACAAGTAATAAAACGCTCTTTGTTTAAAATTTCGGCAAGAGTCTGTAATTCTAAGTCGACTCTTGGGGCTTTTCCTTTTTTAGAACCTGCGTTGAATTTTTTCCAGCTTTCATCATATTCTTTTGCAAGCTGAAAATAATCAGTAAAAACTTGTTCAACACCCATTCTTGTCTGTGGAAAACGAGTCGGATTATCAATTCCCCAATTTGCTTGTTTTACATTTTCACCCAAAGCAAATTTGATGAATTTAGGCTGATTTTTATATAACATTTCATCTGCAGATGAACCCCATTTCCATTTTACAATCGCAGAACGACCGCCAATTGGGTTTGCAGATCCGTGCAATAATTGCGAAATAGTTACACCGCCCGCTAAATCTCTGTATATATTAATGTCTTCTGAGTTTACAACATCTTGAATCGTAACTTCAGCAGTTGAGTTGTGTCCGCTTTCGTTTACACCTTTAGAAATCGCGATGTGAGAGTGTTCGTCAATAATACCGCTGGTAATGTGTTTTCCTTTTGCATCAATAACAGTTGCACCGGCATCAGCAAGATTTTTGCCTACAGCAGCGATTTTTCCGTTTTTAATTAAAACATCAGTATCAGTTAAAATTCCGTCTTTTTCATTCGTCCAAACAGTAGCATTTTTAAATAATAAAGTCTGAGCAGTCTGTTTTTTTGTATCACCAAAAGCAACGTTCGGATACGTTACAGGCATTATCGGATTTGGTTTTTCTACCTTAGCAGAATCTTTTACAGCAACAAACGGACTCGTTTTTACAGCTGTCCAAACTAATTCGTCTCCGTTTGACAGTACTGCTTTTCCAGATAAATTTTCTGCTTTTTCTACAAATCCAGTCAAACGTGTAAAATTCGATTTGATGGTATCTGCTGGTTTGATAACCAATGAAATCCAGTTTTTAGAAATAGAAAAAGTGCTTTTTACTTTCTTAGCATCAACAGTAGTTACGTCAGATTTTTGAGCTTCCGGAGTTCCGTCAATTTTCCATTTATACGTATCTTTTCCAACTGTTAAGTCGTAGTTGCCGCGAATATCTTTTGCGTTAATATCTGTTACGATAAATTTAGAACCTTGAACCCAGTTTTCGTATAAAACTGTTTTCTCGTCAAAAATTTCTCCAGAAGTAATGATGAAATTGGCATAACTTCCTGTTTTTAAACTTCCAACTTCGTCACTTTTTCCAAGTATTGCAGCCGGAACAGTGGTTAAAGCTTCTAAAGCTTTTGTTTTATCAAAACCATATTTAATGGCTTTTAAAAGATTGGGTTTAAAATCTTCAATCTTTTTCAATTTGTCTGTTGTCAAGGCAAAAACAATTCCGTTATCCGAAAGTACTTTTAAGTTTGTTGGCGCCTGATTCCAGAAACGCATATCTGCCAATTCAATTTGGTTAGACAAGTACGGATTTGAAACATCATAAGCTTCAGGAAAACTTATCGGAATGATGAATTTAGCATTCGTTCCTTTAATTTCTTCGATTCTTTCAAATTCATTTCCGCTTCCTTTTAAAACATAATTCAAACCAAATTCTTTAGCGATTTTAGCTGCTCTCAAACTGTTTAATTTATCTTCAGAAGCAAAAATCTGAACTAGTTTTTCATTATTTGCCAATGCTTCTAATGATAAGTCTTTAGTTTCAGAATTTCCTTTTTTGTACCAGTCTAAGTCTAAATACATCTGGCGCAAAAGTGCCATCATCCCCATTAAAGAGCTTGGATATGCTTGATTAGTAAGTGCGCTTCTTGAAAATGCGAAGTGATTTGTTAATTTGTTCGCAATAATTTGTTTGCTATTGTCTTCATTGTTTAAGGCAACCAAAGCTCCGGTTCCTTGAGCAATTCCGTCAGGAATATGAGTTCCCACAACACCAAAGCCAGCTTTTAAAAGCTCATCGGCTTTTGGCTGATCGTATTTAAAAGTTTCGTAACCGTTAACTTCTGGTCTTACACTTTCGTTCCAGTAATAGCCAGTTCTTTTTGTGTCGTATACCGGGTTACGATTACGTCCAGGTGTAGCGTTCATTTTTGGTTTTTCAATTCCAAAATTGGTGTAAATATCAATAAATGATGGGTAAATTGTTTTTCCTGCCAGATCAATTGTAATGCTGTTTTTAGGAATTGCAACTGTTGTTCCAACTGCAACGACTTTACCGTCTTGAATAAGTAAAGTTCCTTTTTCGATTTTTTGAGTTGGGGTTACATAAATCGTGGCATTTGTAAAAACAGTGTAATTTTTGCTTTTGTTATGTACACTTTCATTAACAGGAAAATAATCTTGAGCGTATGTTTTTGTTAAAAAAACACTCAAAAAGAGTAGTAGTAGGGCTTTTTTCATATGGTATTTGCTAATTTGTTGCTAAAAATATGAAATATATGTTATACTGCTTTTATTTTTTTAAAATGTTTTTTCTTTATTTTGACTAAAGTTTTTACTAAAACGTTGATTAAAACGTTAAAAATAACAGTATGAGAAATTTAGATAAAATAAAATGGGGAATCGTTGGCTTAGGAAATATTGCGAATCAATTTGCTGCCGACTTAGTATTATTGGAAGATGCGGATTTAGTGGCAGTTGCCTCTCGAAATATTTTCAAAGCAAATGAGTTTGCCCAAAAATACAATTGCTCAAAAACATATGATTCTTACGATGCACTTTTTGCCGATGATCAAGTTGAGATTGTTTACATTGCAACTCCGCACGATTCGCATGCCGAATTAGCTATTAAAGCTTTAGAACATGGCAAACATGTTTTGTGCGAAAAACCTATGGCATTGTCTTATGAAGATTCACGAAGAATGATTGAAGCGTCTAAAAAGCATAATAAATTTTTTATGGAAGCGTTCTGGACAAGATTTATTCCGACGGTTCGTGAAGTTTTAGAAAAAGTAGATGGAGGAATAATCGGTGATATTAAATCGGTTAAGGCTGATTTTGCTTTTTACGGAAATGAGATAGAAGGAGGAAGGCTTTTTGATAAAAATTTGGGTGGAGGTGCTCTTTTTGATATTGGAGTATATCCCTTATTTCTTTCTTATATACTGCTTGGGATTCCAAAAGAAATTACAGCGAAATCAATTTTTCATAAAAACGGAATCGATTTGCAGACTTCAATGATTTTGCAATACGAAAATGCACAAGCTGTTTTGCAGGCTTCTATCGTTTCTGATTCTGATATGAAAGCAGCAATTTCTGGAAACAAAGGCCGAATTGAATTAAACGCTCCATGGTACATTGCCGATGGATATTCTATTTTTAAAGATGGAAAAGAAGAAAATTTTAGTTTGCCAAATTTGGGAAAAGGCTATACGCATGAAGCGATTGAATGCCATCAATGCATTAGAAACAATCAAATCGAAAGTACACTTTGGTCACATCAGAATAGTTTGGATTTGAGTAAGATTGTGGAGGAAATTAAAAATCAGATTGGGTTAAGTTTTACGTAATGTGATTATTAATTTAATTAAGGAAGAGTACTTTTCTAATTTGAAAAAAGAAAATAATATATTTGATATAAAGGTGATTGTTATTTATAAATCAGTTGTAAAGCATCTTAAACAATCTACTCGCAAAAGAATATGAAAGAGTTAATGGAAAAAGCACTTTTAAAAGAGTCAATAGAATTTAAAGGTTCAATTACTGAATTAAAAGAAAAAATTGGAATTTCAACTGAGCGAAAATTTAAATTTGAATGGATTTCTGGAAATGAATTTACTATTCTCTCGAAAATCTCTATAGGAACTTTTATTCTTAACTCAAATCCTGAATATTTTGGTGGAATAAAAGGTTTTGGAAAATTGACTGAATTAAAAAATGGAAGAACCCAAATTAATTGAATACGAAACTTCGCATTGAACTTTATTTTATCGCAATTATACCAATTCTCGCAATTTTCATTACATACTTGACTGGTAAAGAGATACCTGCATTAGGTATTTTTCTGTTTCCTTTTATTGTTTTATGGTTTTGGTTTATTTACAGATTTCAAGAAAAAATGCTTTTTAAAAAATTTAGAAATTATATACAAGCTGAAGTTAAGAATCAGTATAACATTTTATAAATTGTAATAAAATATTTACAAATAATACAGGTTTTTCCTCTTAATTAAATACTTTTACATTCCAATAAAAAAGGATTATGTTAGTAAAAGTTTACGGAAGCGCTGTTTTTGGAGTAGAAGCAACGACGATTACAGTCGAAGTTCATATGGATAAAGGAATTGGTTATCACTTAGTTGGATTGCCAGATAATGCAATTAAAGAAAGCAGTTACCGAATTGCAGCCGCACTTAAAAACAACGGTTTAAGTTTGCCGGGAAAAAAAATCACAATCAATATGGCGCCAGCCGACCTTCGAAAAGAAGGTTCTGCATACGATTTGCCTTTGGCAATGGGAATATTAGTAGGTTCTGACCAAATAAAAGCGCCGGCAATTGAAGAATATATTATTATGGGAGAACTTTCGCTTGACGGAAGTTTACAGCCTATTCGAGGTGCTTTGCCAATTGCCATAAAAGCAAAAGAAGAAGGTTATAAAGGGTTTTTTCTCCCAATTCAAAATGTAAAAGAAGCAGCCATTGTTGCTGGGCTTGATGTTTATGGTGTTACAAACTTGCAGGAAGTTATCGATTTTTTTGCAGGAAAAGGAACGCTTGAGCCAACTGTTATCGATACGCGAGCCGAGTTTTACAAAACCTTAGATTTTCCTGAATTTGATTTTTCTGATGTTCGCGGTCAAGAAAGTATAAAACGCTGTATGGAAATTGCAGCAGCTGGAGGTCACAACATTATTTTGATTGGACCGCCGGGAGCAGGAAAAACAATGCTTGCCAAACGTGTACCGAGTATTCTGCCACCCATGACTTTGCGCGAAGCATTAGAAACAACTAAAATTCATAGTGTTGCCGGAAAATTAAAAGAAGTTGGATTGATGAATCAAAGACCTTTTAGAAGTCCGCATCATACTATTTCGAATGTGGCACTTGTTGGCGGTGGAAGTTATCCGCAGCCTGGCGAAATTTCGATGGCGCATAACGGAGTTTTATTTTTAGATGAATTGCCAGAATTTAAACGTGATGTTTTAGAAGTAATGCGACAGCCTTTGGAAGATCGTGAAGTGACGATTTCTCGCGCTAAATTTACGGTGACTTATCCGTCCTCTTTTATGTTGGTGGCAAGTATGAACCCAAGCCCAAGCGGATTTTTTAATGATCCGAGCATGCCGAATACTTCATCACCACATGAAATGCAGCGTTATATGAGCAAGATTTCTGGACCTTTATTAGACCGAATTGATATTCATATTGAAGTTACGCCTGTTCCTTTCGAGAAATTAGCCGATGACAGAAAAGCCGAAAGCAGTGTCGAAATCAGAAAACGTGTTACCGCAGCTCGTGAAATTCAAACCAAACGATTCGAAGAAATAGAAAATATACATTATAACGCACAGATGAGCAGTAAATTGATTCGGGAGTTTTGTGCGCTCGACGAACAATCAAAAGAATTGCTGAAAACTGCAATGGAACGCTTAAATCTTTCTGCCAGAGCATACGACAGAATCTTGAAAGTCGCCCGCACAATTGCCGATTTAGATGCAGCGCCAACCGTAGTTTCACAGCATATTGCCGAAGCAATTCAATACAGAAGTTTGGATCGTGATGGGTGGCTGGGGTAAATTAATTGATAATTGATAATTGTTAATTGTTAATTGTTAATTGTTAATTGTAACTATTTAATATTCCAAAAACTCATTTCTCTTCGGGTTATAAAACCTAGTTTTTCATATAAAGCGATTGCACCTACATTGCTTTCAACAACATGCAGAAAAGGAATTTTATTTTGATCAAAAATAGTATTTACACAATGAGCTATTAATTGTTTTGCATAGCCTTTTCCGGTATGGTCAGGATGTGTGATTATGGCACTTACTTCTGTAAAGTCATTCATTTTCATTCGTTCTCCAGTTACAGCAATTAATTGATTGTCTTTGAAAATGCCGTAATAATTTCCTAGTGATGCCGTTTTATTTTTGAAATATCCTGGCTGTACTAAATTTACCAAATGAACTAAATCATCATTGTGTTTTTCAGTAAGTTTTACAATTTCATTATTTATGGGCTGTTCTATTTTGTTGTAAACAATCATTTGAAGACAAACTAATTCTTTTTCAATTTTCAACGAATCTGGAAGACAAGGTTTTTCTCCAACAATAAAAAAACTTTCAGTTAAACACGCATATTGACGTATTGCATCAAAAGTGCTTTCTAATTCCGAAAAACCTCCAAACGTACAATAATCAGGATTGTAAAACTTTGTATTTCCATAATCAATTGCAAATGCCGAATGAGTTTCTGCAAGTGCATTCCAAACCGGATTATCCAATTTTGTCTCGGATTGTTTTTCCATGAATAGTATCTCGTATAAAATTATTTTACGCCAATGTTAATGCTTTCATTAAAACAGGATCAGACGATTTGCCTAAATCTTCTTCAATGTTTTTTAAGATGATATTAACTGGAGTTACGTATTAGAAATGATATTTCTGATAATCTAAAATACAAATTTAAAGTACAGAAATTGAATTAGATTTAAAACAAAAAATCCCGATTATATTGAAAACGGGATTTTTTATGATATTGAAAAAAAAATTATTTGTCTTTGGAAGCAAATATTTTGTCCAAACCTTCCATGGCAATGGTGAAACCTTCTTTAAAGCCCATTTCTATTATCTTCTCTAAATCAGAAAGTTTATCGTGCTTAATGGCAATATCTACGATAGTAGAATTTCCTTGTTCAGAGAAATTGACATTCCAGTCAGAACGTGGGAAATCAATATTTAAATTGCCTTCGCTGTCTGAAAAAGCATCTAAATATTTAAAATTTGATTTAGGTGTTATAGAGGTGAAATCAGCAATTGCCCAATGTTCTTGACCTTCTGGTCCAATCATGGCGTAAAGTCTTCGCCCACCTTCTGTAAAATCCATTTTTTTTGTTTTAGATTTCCACGGCGATGGCGCCCACCATTGGTCTAATATTTCAGGTTCTGTCCAAGCCGACCAAACAGCCGAAAGCGGTGCATTAAATTCACGTTTTACATTAACAGTACTCGTTTCTTTGTCTACAGTAAAATTCATTAAAAGATTAGATTTCATTTTCTTTAGATTTTAGATTTATTAATACTTGATCCAGTTGGCTAAAACGGCTTTCCCATATTTTTTTGAATTGCTCCAGCCATTTGTCAACTTCTTTCATTTTGTCAATTTTAAGTTGATAATAAATTTCTCTTCCCACTTTTTGTTCGTCTAATAATTCGCATTCGCTGAGAATCTTAATGTGTTTAGACACAGCTTGTCTCGTGGTATTAAACTGTTCTGCAATAGCATTTGGTGTCAAAGCATTTGTAGCTACTAATACTAAAATCGCTCTTCGGGTGGGGTCTGCAATAGCTTGAAAAATATCTCGTTTCATTTTGATTTATTTAAATACGCAACTAATCAGTTGCAAATATACGCAACTTTTATTTCCGTAAAACGGTTTTGCGATTTTTTTTATCCGATTTAGTAAAAATAGAGAGCTGGACTGTGTTTTGTCTAATGAATTTATAAAAAAAGTCTAAATCATATATACCGCAGCCACCAATATTTATTATTTGCTTTATAATTTCCAAACCATTCGCATGGTTTATAAAGTAATATAACGACAAAAATCCAAATTAGATAAATTGCCAAAAGTGCAACACCGCTTTCCAAATCTTTTGGACGTCCAAAGGTTCCAGTTGCAAATTCGAATTGCGACCAATTAAAACCTTGTATAAAAAGCATAATAAGAGTCAAAATGTGAACGACATAAAAATGAACTATGAAGTAAAATAAAGGTGCTTTTCCGTAGACTGAAGTTACTTTTTTAATTCCATTATTAAATTGATCTGCGAAAGCAAGCAATAAAAGCATAATGCCTAAAGTAATCAAACCAAACAAGAGCGATGGCGGATATTTGGTTACATTCATGAAAGATAAAAAGGTAAATATGGCATTTTTCTGCACAGCCCATAAAGCAGGATCGCCGTAAACATTTATAAAACGAAGTACAACAAATAACGCTAAAGCACTCAAACCGACTTTTGCGAATAATTTTTTTCTTTGTTCTTCTGCCAGTTCAAAGAATTTACCTGCTGCAAAACCAATAAGCATAATTCCAAGCCAAGGAATAGGAGGATAGCCCATTATAAATGCTCTTCCAGAAAACGGAAAGACAACAGGACCAAATAAAGGCGATAAAATGGTTTTTAAAACTGAATTTTCTGAAAACGGAATAAGCGGTAAAAGATTATGGCAAAAAATAATTACGAGTCCAATACTGCCCAATATTTTAGAACGGACTTTTAATAGGAAGCTTAAAACAATAAATCCAAAACCTATCGTAGCTATTACTTCAAACAAAAGTGTATGAAAGCCAATATCGAAGAACAATCCAAAATTGAAAACAGTAAATTCTAGCAATAATAAAAACAAGCCTCTTTTGAGTAAATGCTCTCTCGTTTCTTGTAAATTATTTTTGTTTTTTAAAGAAAGATAAATGGATGTTCCTGCCAAGAAAACAAAAGTAGGTGCGCACAAATGCGTGATCCAGCGCGTAAAAAACAATAGAGGCGTGGTTGTCGCCAAATCTGTCGGACCTTGAGTAATTGAATCGATATGCATTAAATCTCGAACATGATCTAAAGCCATAATGATCATTACAATACCGCGGACTATATCTATTGCAGGTAGGCGTTTCATTTTTTTCTAACTTTCACCTGATAGACAATTTCCCAAAAAATAATTGAAAAAAAAGCATTGGCGAATATGGCAGTTTTAACCTGATACGGATCGTACTTTAAAAGCAGATGTAAATTTGTAAACTTCAAAGCTAAAAACAAGGCTAATGCTGCAATTGCAACAGAGCAGATTATATTTAACAAAACAGTCCATTTTAGCGCCATGAAAGCATAAATGAGATTGAAAAAAGCAAAACCACACCCCAAAGTGATATACGGATCTGTTTTTAATTTTTCGCCTATTGTCAGTAAAAATGATGTTGAGATCAGGTATAAAAAGAATAATATAGAATAAAGCAGAATTCGTATTTGTGGTTTCATTATGATTTTTTTAGTAAAGTTACTTAAAAAGAATAAACGAAGTTTCTGAAAATGGTTTTTTGATTATTGCAAAATCGCCCCGATTTTGGTTTCTGATTTTTCTTTAACGGGACTGTCAGGGTGAAAACTCCAGATGATTAGAAATTTTCCCACTGCAAGATATTCTTCCGGATGCTCGTCTGTTGGCTGACCGTCTTTTCCCCAAAGCAATCCTTGCAGAAATCTATCGCCTTTAAATCTATTTTCAAATTCAATATACATAATGCTTCCGCTATCTGCTCTATTTTTAAAACTCTGAATTGCTTTGCTTTTTACGGTTCCAATAATGTTGCTGTAAGTGGCAATATCAGTGTAAAAATTACAAGCCGCATTCGTAACACAAATTTGACCGTCGCTTAAGGTGTAGCCTTTTGGAATTTCTTTAGGTTTTAATTTTAAATCAGCAATGTTCTGGCTGAATGAATTTGTGGTAAGAAGTAGGAGGAGTGTTGATAGGGGAATGGTGAGTTTCATTGGTTTTCAGGTTTGGTTTTTGGTCTTTTTTATTCTTTTTTTACTTCTAAATCAAGTTCTGTTTCGCTCAAATGGAAAATTGTTTTACCATTGACTTCAGTTATAATTATTTTTAAAATATTCTCGCCAATATGAATGACATAATTGTTTTTGTTTAATAACCATTTAGAATTGTTAGTCATATTCGCAATCATTGAAAATGATTTTGAATCGTTCTCTGTTGTTAATTTAAAATCTGATTTTTGCTTAAACTCAAATGTTGCGGTACTAAAACCTTTAACTATATCTTTTAGATTTGGATTGTCAATCTTCTTTAAAACTTTAATCACTTTCCATTTTCCAATTATATTTTTTTGATTAATTTCTTGAGAAATGATATGATTAGAAAATAATAAGATCGATAAGATAAAAAGATATTTTTTCATTTTTAAAGGTTAGTTTTTTGTTTAATAAATTTCTTAATTACTAGCTTGCTTGCTAAAGTAATTGAATTTGAACTTTGCTAAAATAATATTTTTATTTGAGTTAATTAAGGTTCATTTTTGTGTAGAAAAACTAAAGATTTATTCATATGCTAGTGCGAGTCTCTCGCTCATGACAGCTTTGATGTTTGCGCTAGTAAGGATTCTTTTTCTGGGGAAGATTTTAAATCTAAGCTATCGAGTTTTATTTTGCGACAGTAAACTCAACTTTATAGTCTAAAGAACTACCGAAGTCTACAATAAGATTGTATTAAAGTCTTTCACTTCGCCCAGCTTGACATTATTCAAAAATAAAATCTGCAAAATCTGCGTGAAACAAAAAAACAAAAAAAATCCCATTTCAATTAAGAAACGGGACTTCGTAGATATTCTCTTTTTTTTTATTTTAAACTGTTGCAGCAACTTCTTCTGGCAACGGAATTTGATTTTTAAGTAAATCTTCGAAAGTTTCGTGTTGACGGATTAAGATTCCTTTTCCGTCTTTCCATAAAACTTCGGCTGGTTTGTATCTTGAATTGTAGTTTGATGCCATTGAGAAACAATATGCTCCGGCGTTTCTGAAAGCTAAAATATCTCCTTCAGTAATTTCTGAAATTCTGCGGTTGTTGGCAAAAGTATCCGTTTCGCAAATGTATCCTACAACGGAATAAAAACGCTCTTTTCCTTTTGGGTTTGAGATGTTTTCGATATAATGTTGTGAACCGTAAAACATCGGACGGATTAAATGGTTGAAACCACTGTCAACGCCAGCAAAAACTGTTGATGTTGTTTGTTTTACTACGTTTACTTTTGCTAAGAAGAAACCTGCTTCGCTCACCAAGAATTTCCCTGGTTCGAAAATCAACGTTAAATCTTTACCGTATTCTGCACAGAAAGCATTGAATCTTTTAGATAATTTTTTACCTAATTCTTCGATGTCTGTTTCGATATCGTCTTTTTTGTAAGGAACTTTGAATCCGCTTCCGAAATCTAAGAATTCTAGATCTTTGAAATGTTTTGCCGTATCAAACAAGATTTCAGCAGCATACAAGAATACTTCGATATCTAAAATATCAGATCCTGTGTGCATGTGAATTCCGACAATACTCATTTTTGTGTTTTCGACAATTCTTAAGATATGCGGAATTTGATGAACAGAGATTCCGAATTTACTATCGATATGTCCAACAGAAATGTTAGCATTTCCACCCGCCATTACGTGCGGATTGATACGAATACATACCGGAATTTGTGGATATTTTGTTCCGAATTGCTCCAGAATAGATAAGTTGTCAATATTGATTTGAACACCCATTGCAGCAACTTCTTCGATTTCTTCTAGAGAAACTCCGTTTGGTGTAAAGAAAATTTTGTCAGGATCATAGCCAGCATGAAGTCCCAATAAAACTTCTTGAATCGATACAGTATCTAAACCAGACCCCATGTTCTTTAATAACTGAAGAATCGCAACATTTGACAATGCCTTCATGGCGTAATTAACTCTTAAGTTTTCTACCTTAGAGAAAGCTTTAGTTAACCTATTGTACTGAGATTGGATTTTTTCGGCATCATAAACATATAATGGACTTCCAAATTGGTCTGCTAACTGCAGTAAATCTTTTGCTTGCATTTTTAAACTATTTTGGGCAAAGTTATTACACTTTTGAGTAACTACAAATTTTTTGCAGAAAAATAACAAATTGTAACAAATTGTTTGTTTTTAAACAAAAATCGACTAAAAAAAGATTTTTGTAAATCTTTTTTAAAGTTTCTAAGTTGCTGAGATACTAAGTTACTAAGTTTTTAGTACAATTCTTAACGAAGTAAAAAAAAGTCTCTAAAATTCCAAGAAAAATAAACTTAGAATCTTAGAGACTTAGTATCTCAGTGCCTTTTTTCTAAAGCTTAGAACCTTAGCGACTTAGTATCTTAGAAACTTAGTTTACAAACTAGGTAAATCTCCGTTTCCTTTTGTTGGCAAGTTGGTAGAACCCATTAAGAATAAATCTACTTCTCTTGCGGCTTCACGGCCTTCAGAAATTGCCCAAACAATTAATGATTGTCCTCTTCGCATATCACCGGCAGTGAAAATGTGAGGAACATTTGTTTGATAATTGTGTGCTTTATAGTTGCTTCTAAAATCAGTTTCGATTCCTAACTGCTCGCTTAAAGTTTTCTCCGGACCTGTAAATCCTAAAGCTAATAAAGCCAAATCGCAAGGCCAGATTTTCTCAGAACCTTCTTTTTCGATTAATTCAGGGCGCTGACCTGGAGTCATTTTCCATGCTACTTCAACCGTTTTTAATCCAGTTAATTCGCCTTTGTCGTTAGAAATGAATTCTTTAGTGTTGATTAACCAGTTTCTGTCGCAGCCTTCTTCGTGAGAAGATGATGTTTTCAATTGCAATGGCCAGAAAGGCCAAGGAGTTGATTCGCTTCTTCCAACTGGAGGTTTTGGTAAAATCTCAAAGTTAGTTACCGATTTTGCTCCGTGTCTGTTTGAAGTTCCAATACAGTCAGAACCTGTATCTCCACCACCAATAACGATTACATCTTTACCAGTTGCTTTAATTTGGTCTGGAATAGATTCTCCAAATAAAACTTTAGTTTGCTGTGTTAAGAAATCCATTGCCTGAACAACGCCTTTACTTTCGATTCCTTTAGTTGGCAAGCTTCTTCTTTCTGTTGCTCCTCCGCATAAAACGATAGAATCAAAAGCGTTCAATTCTGCTACACTAAAATTAATTCCAACATTTACGTTTGTTTTGAAAGTGATTCCTTCTGCTTCAAGAATTGCTACACGTCTGTCGATAATTTCTTTTTCTAATTTGAAATTCGGAATTCCGTAACGTAATAAACCGCCAATTGCATTGTCTCTTTCAAAAACCGTAACCGTATGTCCGGCTCTGTTTAATTGCTGTGCTGCTGCAAGTCCCGCAGGTCCTGAACCAATAACAGCAACTGTTTTTCCTGTTCTTGTTTTTGGAGTTTGAGGTTTGATCCATCCTTCTGCAAAACCAATTTCAACAATGTTTTTTTCGATATTTTCGATAGATACAGGATCTTTTATGATTCCCAATACACATGCTTTTTCGCATGGAGCAGGGCATAAGCGACCTGTAAATTCCGGAAAGTTGTTTGTAGACTGCAAAATCTCTAATGCACCCTGCCATTCTTCCTGATGTACCATATCATTGAAGTCCGGAATTAAATTTCCTAACGGACAACCGCTGTGGCAAAAAGGAATACCACAATCCATACATCTTGAACCTTGTTCTTTTACTTTATCTTTTGCTAACGGAATAGTAAATTCGTTGTAGTTCGAAACACGTTCTGCTACTGCTAAATTACTTTCGTCGGCTCTGTTATATTCTTTAAATCCGCCTATTTTACCCATGACATTTTTATTAAATTTAGTTGTGAGATGTGAAATGTGAGAAGTGAGTTGATAAACTCAACCTTAGTACCTCTGCACCTTTGTAACTCAGAACCTTTTAATCAGCTATTAATTCTTCTATTTTTTTCTCTTCTGCAATTCGTTGTAATGCTTTTTTGTAATCAGTTGGCATTACTTTTACGAAGTGCTTTTGTTCATTTTCCCAGTCTGCTAAAATTCTTTTTGCTAATGGACTGCTTGTGTACAATGAATGATTTTTGATCAATCGTCTTAGTTTGATAACGTCTTCATCTTCCATCGGATCGAATGCAACCATTTCCATGTTACATAAAGTCGAATCGAATCTTTGATTTGGATCGTAAACATAAGCCACACCGCCACTCATACCAGCCGCGAAGTTTCTTCCTGTTTTTCCTAAAATTACTACTGTACCACCGGTCATGTACTCGCATCCGTGATCTCCAATTCCTTCCACAACTGCTGTTGCTCCAGAATTTCTTACACAAAAACGCTCACCGGCCATTCCATTAATATAAGCCTCTCCGGTAATAGCTCCGTAAAGGGCAACGTTTCCAATAATAATGTTATCTTCAGGTTTGAAGGTTGCAGTAGGAGGTACTTTTACAATTAGTTTTCCTCCAGAAAGACCTTTTCCTAAGTAGTCATTACAGTTTCCGTGAATTTTAAACGACAATCCGTTTGTTGCAAAAGCACCAAAACTTTGTCCGGCAGAACCTTCAAAATCAACTAAAATAGTGTCTTCAGGTAAACCTTGTGCGCCATATATTTTTGAGATTTCGTTACTCAAAATAGCACCTACAGAACGGTCTGTATTTTTAATTTTAAAAGTTACTCTTGTTTTCTCTTTTCTATAGATTGACGGAATTGCTTCTTTTATGATGTCAAAATCCAATACGTTTTCAAGTTGGTGATCTTGCGTAGTTGTATTATGATTTGGCTCAGTTTTAGCTTTTTCCGGTTTGTATAGAATTGATGATAAGTCTAAACCATTTGCTTTATAATGTTTGATGGCTTTGTTCACATTTAATTTTTGTGACTGACCCACCATTTCTTTCAAAGTTCTGAAACCTAATTGTGCCATGATTTCTCTTAGCTCTTCAGCAATAAAATACATGAAGTTGATTACGTGCTCTGGAGTTCCTTTGAAATTTTTTCTCAATTCTGGATCTTGAGTTGCAATACCAACTGGACAAGTATTTAAGTGACAAGCTCTCATCATGATACATCCAGAAGCTACAAGCGGTGCAGTTGCAAAACCAAATTCTTCTGCTCCTAATAATGCAGCAATTGCAACGTCACGACCTGTTTTCAATTGTCCGTCACATTCTAAAACTACACGGCTTCTTAAATCATTTAATATCAAAGTTTGCTGTGCTTCCGCTAAACCAAGTTCCCAAGGAATACCTGTGTGTTGTAGTGAAGTTAATGGTGCAGCACCTGTTCCTCCGTCATAACCAGAAATTAAGATCACGTCAGCTTTTGCTTTGGCAACACCGGCAGCGATTGTTCCAACTCCAACTTCAGAAACTAATTTTACGTTTACACGCGCTTCACGATTGGCATTTTTTAAGTCGAAAATCAACTGAGATAAATCCTCAATAGAATAAATATCGTGGTGTGGAGGAGGGGAAATTAAACCTACATAAGGTGTAGAGTTTCTTGTTTCAGCAATCCAAGGCACCACTTTTTCTCCAGGTAATTGTCCGCCTTCACCAGGTTTTGCTCCCTGAGCCATTTTAATTTGGATCTCTTTAGCGTTTGTCAAATAGTTAATCGAAACACCAAAACGTCCCGAAGCAACTTGTTTGATTGCACTGTTTCTAGAATCTCCGTTAATTTCTTTCTGGAAACGTTTAGGATCTTCTCCACCTTCTCCAGAGTTACTTTTTCCGCCAATTCTGTTCATTGCAATGGCTAAATTCTCGTGTGCTTCTCTACTGATAGATCCGTAAGACATTGCACCCGTTTTGAATTTCTTGACAATTTCGGTCCAAGGTTCTACTTCATCAATAGAAATTGGATCTAAATTATTGAATTCAAACATTCCTCGAATAGTCATTAAGTTAGAGCTTTGCTCATTGACCATGTTAGAGTATTCTTTATAACTTTCAGGGCTGTTCAAGCGAACGGCCTGCTGTAATTTAGCAATTGTTGTTGGATTAAACATGTGTTTTTCTCCACCGCGTCTCCATCTGTAAATACCCCCAATTTCTAAAGGAAGCAAACTTGCCACTTTTGAATTTGGAAATGCTTTTTGGAAACGTTTTTTAACTTCTTTTTCAACTTCCATCAAACCAATTCCTTCAATTCTAGAAGGCGTGTACGGGAAATATTTAGAAGTAAATGTTTTGTTTAAACCTAAAATCTCGAAAATTTGGGCAGCTCTGTACGAATGTAAAGTAGAGATACCAATTTTGTTCATTATTTTAACGATTCCTTTTGCAATCGCTTTGTTATAATTTACAATTGCATAATCTGCTTTTACACCTTTAATAAATCCTTGGTTTACCTGATCGTGAATGATTTCATTTACCATGTAAGGATTAATAGCGCTCGCTCCGTATCCGAATAATAAAGCAAAATGATGTGGTTCGCGAGGTTCTGCAGATTCGATTATGATTCCGAATTTAGAACGAACCTGTAAAATGTTTAAAGAGTGGTGAATATAAGAACAAGCCAATAACATTGGTATTGGAGCTAATTCTTCACTTACGCCTCTGTCTGATAATATGATTACATTGCATCCTTCAGAAACAGCTTTGTAAGTTGCCTGAACACATTTTTCAAGCGCGCGCTCTAAACCGTTAACTCCTTTTTCTATTTTATACAAAGTAGTAATAGTAGCAGATTTAAAATCTGCGTGATCAATGTTTCTTATTTTATCTAAATCCTCATTTGAAATAACTGGATTTTGGATTTTTAATTTTTTGCATTGTTTAGATTCAATTTCAAAAATATTGAAATCGCCACCAACCGCTAAACTGATATCAGTAATGATTTCCTCACGAATACCATCCAAAGGCGGATTAGTAACCTGAGCAAATAATTGTTTAAAATAATTGTACAACAATTGAGGCTGGTCTGACAATACTGCTAAAGGCGTATCGTTACCCATAGAACTGATTGCCTCGGCTCCTTGGCCTCCCATTGGATTAATGATTGTTTTTAAATCTTCAATCGTATATCCAAATAATCTTTGTCTTGTTTGAAAATCTAATTTTTCAATTGGAGTAGGATTATTAGTGTACGGAATTTTAGATAAAGGCAATAAATTTGCATCTAGCCATTCTTTATAAGGACGCTTAGTTACAATTGCTTTTTTAACTTCATCATCTTCAATAATACGGCCTTCGTTCATATCAACCAAGAACATTTTTCCTGGTTCTAAACGACCGTGCTGAATTACATCTTCAGGATCAATATCAAGAACACCAATTTCTGATGACATGATTACGAAACCGCTTTTTGTTAATGTATAACGAGAAGGGCGAAGTCCGTTTCTGTCTAATAAAGCGCCAATTACGTTTCCATCTGTAAACGGAATAGAAGCAGGACCATCCCAAGGCTCCATAATACAAGCATTAAACTCGTAGAAAGCTTTCTTTTCTGGAGACATAGTTTGGTGTTTTTCCCAAGCTTCAGGAACCACCATCATCATCGCTTCTGGCAATGAACGGCCAGTCATTAATAAAAGTTCTACCACCATATCCATAGAAGCAGAATCTGATTTTCCTTCTAAGATAATTGGGAATAATTTTTTGATATCATCGCCAAAAACCTTGCTTTGCATAAGCTCTTCACGAGCACGCATACGGCTTACGTTTCCGCGAAGTGTATTGATTTCACCATTATGACACATATATCTAAATGGCTGTGCTAATTCCCATGAAGGGAAAGTATTTGTTGAGAAACGCTGGTGAACTAACGCCAAACGAGTCACTAAATCTGGATCTTTTAAGTCAACATAATAACGGCTGATGTCTTCCGGCATCAATAAACCTTTATATATTATGGTAGTTGTCGATAAACTAGAGAAGTAAAACATATGGCTTTCAGAGGTTTTAGATCCCCTTATGGCATGTTCAGCAATTTTTCTAGCTGCAAAAAGTTTTGCATTAAATTCTTGTTCAGTTAAATCCTGACCGTTTTTGCTAACAAAAACTTGTTTAACTGTAGGTTCTTTTTCTGCGGCAATCTGCCCTAAATTTTCTACTTCAACAGGTACGTCTCTCCAACCTAAGATCTTTAAATTCTGATCTTTAATAGTTGCTTCGAAAGCGTTGATACAAAAAGAAACTTGGTTTTTGCTTTTTGGTAAAAAAACCATTCCTACTGCATATTCACGCGTTTCAGGGATTTCAAAATCACATACTTTTTTAAAAAAAGCGTGTGGGATGTCGAATAAAATTCCAGCTCCGTCTCCAGTTCTTCCATCAGAACTAACTGCACCACGATGTTCCAATTTTATTAAGATGTCCAATGCTTTGTGAATGATATCATTAGATTTAATACCATTCAAATTACAAATAAATCCTGCACCACAATTGTCGTGTTCAAATTCAGGCAAATAAAGCCCTTGTTCTTTAACTTTCATTCTTGATATTTTTTCTACAAAAATAGAGATTTCGTTAAACATAATGTAGTGAAATTGTAATTTGGCTTACATTTTTGTTGTAATATTAGAAAAACGATTCTTAAATGATAATAATTTCGTAGAAAGCATTGCGAAATGATAAAATCACAATATGTTTTAAATTATTTTAGTAAAAAACCTTTCTCAGCTATTGAAATCATTGGAGTTTTTGTTAAATTTCAAACGAAATAGTGTTTTTTAGTTAACAATTTACATGCAATAGTTTAACGATTAGTTTTCTTTAAAATAGAATATTCCTTCAATATATATCACACGCGTTTTTTAATTGAAAAAGATTTTACTTTTAAGTTGAATTTTGCTACTTTTGTCGCACTTTTATTCTGAAATAAATTCAGAACCAGACAAATTCTATATTATGAACATACACGAATATCAAGGAAAAGAAATTTTAGCGAGTTACGGAGTACGCATTCAACGCGGAATTGTGGCTAATAATGCAGTTGAAGCTGTAGCTGCTGCAAAACAATTAACTGCCGAAACTGGTACAGGATGGCACGTAATAAAAGCGCAAATTCACGCAGGTGGTCGTGGAAAAGGCGGAGGAGTTAAATTGGCTAAAAACTTGCAGCAAGTTGAAGAAATTGCAGGACAAATTATCGGAATGCAATTGATTACGCCTCAAACTTCTGCTGAGGGTAAAAAAGTAAACAAAGTTTTAGTTGCTGAAGATGTTTACTATCCTGGTGAAAGTGAAACTTCTGAGTTTTATGTTTCTGTTTTATTGAATAGAGCTACAGGACGCAACATGATTATGTATTCTACTGAAGGTGGAATGGATATTGAAGAAGTTGCTGAGCACACTCCACATTTAATTTTTACTGAAGAAGTTGATCCTTCTGTTGGATTACAAGGTTTTCAAGCAAGAAGAATTGCTTTTAACTTAGGTCTTTCTGGAAATGCTTTCAAAGAAATGGTAAAATTCATCGATTCATTATACAATGCTTACATTGGTTCTGATGCTTCTATGTTTGAAATCAATCCAGTTTTGAAAACTTCAGACAATAAAATTATGGCTGTTGATGCTAAAGTAAATATCGATGATAATGCTTTATACAGACAACCAAAATATGCTGAAATGAGAGATATCCGTGAGGAGAATCCAATTGAAGTTGAAGCGAAAGAAGTAGGTTTGAACTATGTAGATCTTGACGGTACTGTAGGATGTATGGTAAACGGAGCAGGTCTTGCAATGGCAACTATGGATTTAATTAAATACGCTGGTTTTGAGCCTGCAAACTTCTTAGACGTTGGTGGAACTGCTGATGCTAAACGTGTTGAAACTGCTTTCAGAATTATCTTGAAAGATCCAAACGTAAAAGCTATTTTGATTAACATCTTCGGAGGAATCGTTCGTTGTGACCGTGTTGCTCAAGGTGTTGTTGATGCTTACAAAAACATGGGAGACGCTATCAAGGTGCCAATCATCGTTCGTTTGCAAGGAACAAATGCTGAAATTGCAAAAGAATTAATTGACAATTCTGGTATGCCAATTTTATCAGCTGTTCAATTTCAAGAAGCTGCTGATCAAGTTAAAGCTGCATTATCTTAATCAAATAAGATTTCAATTATATAATAAATCCCTTCGAATATTCGGAGGGATTTTTTGTTTGTAATTATGTCAAGTATTCCGTTTGAGAATATTTTTTAGAGAAGTATATCATATAGAATGAATGATGTTTAATAAAAAATCCCTCCGAATATTCGAAAGGATTTTATGAAATTATAAATCGTAATATCGATTATTTTTTATTCTTACCGTTTTTGTAAATTACTTTTTCTACTACCTGAATTTTTGGTGTCGCTTTAGAATTGTTTTTCTTGAAAGGTTTTTTAGCAGCAGTTCCAGATTTTGATGGCTTTTGGTCACCTCTTGATTTTTCAGCATCTTTTGGGCTTGCTTTAAATTCAGGTCTTTCTTTCGTGCTCTCTTTTTTTGGAATTTCTGCTTTGTGTTTTGCTAAAACATCATTCGGGTTTTTAGGATTTTCTTTTGTTCCTCTTAAATGAATTACCAATCCGTTTAAGAAGTTACGTAATACCTGATCACCGCATTCCATGTAATTTTCATGATCTTCGGCTCTAAAAAAAGCTCCTAATTCTGATTTTGTAATTCTAAAATCTACTAATTCTAAAATTTCAACTATTTGATCGTCACGGAGCATCAAAGCCACGCGAAGTTTTTTTAGTATATCGTTGTTCGTCATCGTTTAATTTTTTACAAAGGTACGTTTTAAAAGCAATTACACTTAAAATTGCAGCCAAATATGTTAAGTTTTTTGCCGCTTTTAAGCATAATATTTATTTATTACGGATATCAGTTTATCTAAATCTTCGTGAAGATGATTGGCTGTGACTACAATTCTATTTAAATTATTTGAATTTTCCTGATATTTAAAACTCGCAATAATAATCTTATTTGCTTTTAAAATTTCAATAAGATTATCATCTCTAAGATAAATCAGCGGATAGTATTTATCAAATTTAATGGCATCATTTTTAATCAATTTGTGATTTATATAATCCAAATTATCGCGTAATTTTTGATGTTGTTTTGGATAAATTTCTGCAGCATCAGCAAGAGTCTGTACAAAAGCAGGATTCATTCCGGCAGCAGAAACAAAAGTATCCAGTTTTTTTATTTGATTTATAAAAATAGCATCGCTCGCAATAACACCGCCCGTTAAGCCAAAAGCTTTTCCTAAAGATGAAACCATGATTTTTCTTTTTATAGGAAAATTAATTTCAGCGTAAATTCCACAGCCATTTTTATTTAAGATTCCCAACGAATGCGATTCATCAACTATTAAAGTAATTTCTTTATGATTTGGAATTTTCTTCAAAATAGATAAGTCGATCGCTTTGGTTTCAAAAGAAGGAACTCCATCCGCCAAAATAGTAATTCTCTCTGATTTTGAATCTGTCAAAAGCGGATTTATTTCGCCATTTATAAAAATGGGTATACTATTACTGGTTTGAATAGCAGGATGAATATCTGAAAAATGGAAGAAAGAATCGGTTGCTTTTTTTATTTCATCGATCACCAGTTTTCCGGCCAGCATGCCGGATGAAACGGTAACAGCAGCTTCAGCTTTTATGTATTTGGCTAAAAAATTTTCGCCATTTTCATAAGCTGTCAATTTTATATTGGCACTTCTAGAGCTTCCGTAAGTCGTTCCCCATTTTAAAATATTTTTGACAACCAATTCCTGAAAAGCTATATTGGTTGGCAGACCCAAATAAGCAGTTCCTCCAAAATACAAATACTGTTCTTGGTCGATTTCGATAACTCTGTCAGGAAATTGGTTGACGTTCATTTTGATTAGATTAAAGTAACGCCAGTTCCGTTAAGAGCTGAATAAGAAACGATACCATTTTTAATAGTTACTCCAGTTGCAATATCTTCAGCCAAAAGCAATGCGCCATCCATGTCGACATAATCAAGCTGAGGCAGTAAATGAGCAATTGCAGAAATTCCCACCGTGGATTCTGTCATACATCCAACCATAGTTTTTAAACCTAATTTTTTAGCTTCTTCTATCATGCGCTTTCCAGGAGTCAGACCACCACATTTAACCAATTTTACATTTACTCCATGAAAATGGTTAAAACATTTAGCAACATCTTCTTCGATAATACAGCTTTCGTCTGCAATTATTGGAAGAACAGAATGTTTAAAAACCTCTTTATGCGCTTCCCAATTATCAGCTTTCATAGGCTGTTCTAAAAATTCAACACCTAATTTCTTTAATTCAATTGCGTTATTTATCGTTTCGTCTACGCCCCAGCCACAATTGGCATCAATTCTAAAAATGGCATCGGTATGTTTGCGAAGTTCTTTTACGATTGCAATATCTTCTTTGGTTCCTAATTTAATTTTATAAATCGGCCAAGGAAGTTCCTGCATTTTAGAAACCATCTTTTCTATAGAAGCAATACCGATTGTGTAATCAGTTAATGGGTTTCTTTCGGTAGTATAATTCCATAATTCGTATAATTTTTTGCCTTTTTTACGAGCGTATAAATCATTGTAGGCTAAATCTAGCGCACATAAAGCAAACATATCTTCTTTTAAATACGGATATATTTTTGCCCAAAAAACTTCTGGAGTTTCATTTTCTGAAGTTTCGATAATGGTTCTGATTTTTTCTAAATCTGCCATCATTATCGGAACTGTTGTTTTGTAATACGGATTTGAAGTTGCTTCTCCAAAACCAGAAAATCCTTCACTTTGCAATTCAACAATCAGCGAAGGCTGTACATCGATTGATTCTCTCGAAATGGTGAAAGTGTGTTTTAGTTTTAAGTTGTATTCTCTAAAAATTAGTTTCATAATTATATGATTATTTTTTTTGATATTTTTAATAGCCTAGCCAAAGTACTGCTTTTACAAAACCGTCGCGCCATAATTTTTCATTGTGTTCGCCGCCTTTTACAATTTTGGTTTTATTAAGATGAAGGCAATAACATCTTTTAGTATCTAATAAACGTTCCATTTTACTTAAATCTTTTACCATGTCATCACTTTCTTTGTCTCCACATAAAAAATAAATTTTGGTTTTGATTTTAGGAATTTTTTCTGCGTAAGTGTAAATGTCTTTAGAAAACCAGAATGAAGGCGAAAACACACCCGCTTTTCCAAAAACTTCCGGATATTTAAGAATTGCATAATATGATACTAAACCGCCAAGCGAGCTTCCCATTATAGTGGTGTTTTTGGCTTTGGTTTTGGTTCTGTAATTTTTATCTATGTATGGTTTTAAAGTTTTTACAATAAATTCAAGATAATTATCTGCATTTCCTCCACCGTATTTTTCATTTTTAAATGGCGTCAATTCGTCAATTCGTTTATCATTTCCATGTTCGATTCCAACCACAATTACGGGCGCTCTTAAACTGTCAAGTTTTTCATCTACATTCCATTCACCGACAAAAGAAGTTTTTGCATCAAATAAATTTTGAGCGTCGTGCATATAGATTACATTATATTTTTTTTTGGCTGAAGCCGAATAGCCTTCTGGTAAATAAATCCAGATTTTTTTTGTGGTTTTGAGTTGAGGAGCTTCAATAGTAAAAGTCGACACGTTTTTTGAAGCTGTGCTTTCTTGTGCGTTTCCAATGTTGGACATCCACAGAAAAATAAAAAAGAAAAGTCCTCTAATCATCAGTTGTTTTGTGTTTTAGATTTAAATATGATATTTTAGCTAAAAATAACAAATTTGATGAATTCCGAAGAAGAAAAGAGAAGTTTACTTTTAGAAATGATCGCTTTTTCAACTGTTGATGGCGAATTGCACAAACGCGAGCTAGAATTTTTATGGCTTGTTGCGAAAGAACTCAATATTGATAAGACTCTTTTTCAGGATTTATTTCATCAGGAACACATCACTAAAGTTGTAAAATCAGAGTTTCAGCGCATTCAGCAATTTTACAGATTAGCTCTGATCATGCATTGTGACGGTGTTTTGCACGAAAAAGAAGCAAAAGCCATTCAGCAAATTGCCATCGAAATGGGTTTAAATCCAAGTGCTGTAAAACGCGTTCTCGATTTAATGAAAAAATCATCAAACGCTATGATCGATCCTAAGGTTTTATTGAAAGTTTTTCAGGAACAGCATAATTAAGCCAATTGTTCCTGCAATTTTTTAATATCATCACGAAGTTTAGCAGCTTGCAGGAAGTCTAATTCTTTTGCGGCTTTTTCCATTGATTTTCTTTTCTCGCGAATCATTTTTTCTAATTCTGCTTTAGATAAATATTTTGTTTCTGGCTCAGCTGCAATAGATAAAGTATGTCCTAATTCATATTCTACCAAAGGATTTTTAGTAAATGCACTTTCGATTTTTTTATTTAGGGCCTGTGGTACAACGTTGTTTTCAGTATTGTAATTAATCTGTTTTGTACGGCGATAATTGGTTTCATCAATTGTTTTTTGCATGCTTCCTGTAATTTTATCAGCATACAAAATTGCTCTTCCATTTAGGTTTCTAGCTGCACGTCCTATTGTCTGCGTAAGCGATCTGTGGTTTCTCAAGAAACCTTCCTTATCTGCATCTAAAATTGCTACAAGCGAAACTTCTGGTAAGTCAAGACCTTCACGAAGCAAGTTTACTCCAATTAAAACATCAAAAATACCTTTTCGCAAATCCTGCATGATTTCGATACGTTCTAAAGTGTCTACTTCAGAATGAATATAACGACAGCGAACGCCCACTTTAGTTAAGTATTTGGCTAATTCCTCGGCCATTCTTTTGGTTAAAGTGGTCACTAAAACTCTTTCGTCTAATTCGCAACGAACTTGAATTTCTTCAATTAAATCATCAATCTGATTCAAGCTTGGGCGTACTTCAATAATAGGATCTAATAATCCGGTTGGGCGAATAATTTGTTCCACATAAATCCCATCCGTTTTTTGCAATTCATAATCTGCTGGAGTTGCTGACACGTAAATTACCTGATTTTGCAAGGCTTCAAATTCTTCAAATTTCAAAGGTCGGTTGTCCATTGCGGCAGGTAAACGGAAACCATATTCCACTAAGTTTTCTTTACGGCTGCGATCGCCTCCGTACATAGCATGCACCTGTGAGACGGTTACGTGACTTTCATCAACCACCATTAAATAATCGCTAGGAAAGTAGTCTAGTAAACAGAAAGGTCTCGTTCCAGCTTCTCTTCCGTCAAGATATCGAGAGTAATTTTCGATTCCGGAGCAATAGCCTAATTCTCTAATCATTTCAAGATCGAAATTCGTGCGTTCTTCAAGGCGTTTTGCTTCAAGATGTTTTCCTATTTCTTTAAAATAATCAACTTGTTTCACTAAATCTTGCTGAATTTCCCAAATCGCGCCTTGTAAAACATCTGGCGACGTTACAAACATATTGGCTGGATAAATGGTCAGCTTTTTAAACTTTTCAATAACTTGAGAAGTTTTAGCATCGAAAGATTCTATTTCTTCTATTTCATCACCAAAAAAGTGAATTCTATACGCATCATCAGCATAACTTGGATAAACTTCAACCGTGTCGCCCTTAATTCTAAAAGTTCCCGGATTAAAATCAGCTTCAGTTCTTGCGTATAAGCTTTGCACCAAACTGTGCAAGAATTTAGTTCTAGAGAGCACTTGATCTCTTTCGATGGCAATTACGTTTTTCTTAAATTCAACGGGATTTCCAATACCATATAAACATGAAACTGATGCCACAACTAAAATATCTCTTCTTCCTGAAAGGAGAGAAGAAGTTGTGCTTAAACGCATTTTTTCAAGCTCTTCATTGATAGATAAATCTTTTTCGATGAAAACCCCAGTTACAGGCATAAAAGCTTCTGGCTGATAATAATCGTAGTAGGAAACAAAATATTCAACAGCATTGTTCGGAAAAAACTGTTTGAATTCTGAATATAACTGCGCAGCTAATGTTTTGTTGTGTGCCAAAACCAAAGTCGGCCTTTGCACTTCCTGAATAACATTGGCAACTGTAAATGTCTTTCCAGATCCGGTAACTCCTAATAAAGTTTGATATTTTTCACCATCTACAATTCCTTGCGAAAGCTTTTCAATAGCTTGTGGCTGATCACCTTTTGGACTATATTCTGAGGATACTTGGAAATTCATTTTTACGCGATAAAATATTTGTTTTGTAAAGATACAAAGTTTGAATCCTTTAAAAAAGCTTTAAAAGTGTGTAACTTGAGAAATTACAAATTGATCTAATTTAAAAAATCAGCAATTGCATCGTTGACAATTTTTGACTGATCTATAGTTAAAAAATGCCCTGCATCTGGTATTTTTTTTGTTTTGACATGAATTAGATATTTTTCTGCACGTTCTAAACTTTCGTCAGAATTAATTACATCTTTATCACCAATTAAAACTAAAACTGGATTTGTAATCGACTTTAATTCATCATCTGAAAAAGGCGTCATTTTTAGCATACTAGAATTCGATTTTGCGTATTTATTGGCTAAATAAAATTGTCTTTTATAAACAGGACTAATTTTTTCAGGATGTGTGGAGAAGGTCTTTAATGTTTTTCCAAATTTCTTTTCACTTGGAAAAAGTTTCAACATTAATGCCGTTGTTGTTTTTCCCATTTTGTCAATAAATTTAAAAGTTTGAGCGGGACTCAAAAGAACTATTTTATCAATTGAATTTTGTTTTTGTATCGCTAATAAAGTTGCGATCCAGCCTCCGCGTGAAGCAGCGACAATATCAAATTTCTTTAATTTATAATGTTTGAAAATTTCATTGTACCAAATTACAATTTCTTCAGAAGAAAGAGGTTTGGCTGTAAGTGTTGACTTTCCAGGTTCCATCAAAAAATCGATGGCATAAATTCTATGATTTTTGGCTAAAGACTTAATATTAGGATACCACATTGTTGATGTAGCGTCCATTCCGTGAAGTAAAACTAAATCTTTTCCATTTTTTGGTCCTGCAATAATAATATGCGCTGTTCCAAAACTTGTCTGGACATTTTCTTCGGTATAAGGAATATCCCAAAGTTTTAATGCTTTGTCGTATGAATTTAAGTAAGCTTGTTTTTCGGTTTTTGTTTCAAAAACATAGTCTTCAAATTTTGCTTTTTTAGAAGAAGCACAACTTGCCAATGCAAGAAACAATACTAATCGAACGAATATTTTAGTTGGAGTCATAAAATTCTATTTACTTTTAAAGGTACGATAATCGCATGCGGGAAAAGTATTAGAATTTTGTTTTAAAGTATCATAATTATAATCTTTGGTCTAATTAGAAAAATAGCCTTTTTTCTGAAAATCTTTCTTTTGGAAGATTTATGATCTGATTATAAGAACTGGATTCTTTGTCTTCGTGATGTCTCCAAATAAAATTAGCATACCAATCTGCAAACCAAATCATTTTATTATTTGCGCTTTCTAAAAAGTTACAAGAAATAGTCATGTCAAATCCATTTCCCCAAATTTCTGTTTTAATATAATCGGGAAAACTTTCCCCATGACTAACTTTTATCGTTCTTTTATCAAGAATGATTTCAGCACTTTCAAATTTAATTATCTCGGGTTTTAATAATAGTCCAAGAACATAATTGTAAAATATATTTTTGTCTTTTTTTAATGAATCAAAGACTTTGCTTTTATTTACAGTAATGGAAATAATTTTGAATGAACTACTTTTATTAATTATCTTATTAGTTAATTGAGAAGTAATAAAAGAAGAATGATCCGGTATAAAATTAGCTCCTTTTTTTTCAACATTTGGAGTTAGATTGTATTTTTTATAAATGTCTGAAATAAAGCGCGAAATATACTTTTCTTCATCTTTAGATATAATAAATCCAGTAATTGTAATGAATTTGCTTGACCCACCATATCTATTAGGTCTGTCCAATTTCCAGCCTAAATCTCCGCTCTCATCAATGTATATTTTCATTTTTCGGCATAAAAAAAAGGGCTATAAAGCCCTTTGGTATTTTTAAAATAGCCCCTGAATACGATGTATTAATAATACATTTATGGTAGATGTTTCACCGCCACGTAGAATCAGGAATTACCTATTTATATATACAAAGATAATAAAAATAAATCAAAAAATAACTTATTGAAAGAATTTTATTATAATTTAAAACTTTTCTGTTGTGCTTCACTTAAAAATGTCCAAGCAACAATACGGCTAGTTTTTTGGCCTTGAGCCATGTCAATAGTTTTTATAGAAGCTGCGTTTACCTTATTTAAAGTTTTATAAATACTCGAAAGATTTTCTTTTTTAGAAACTAAAGTAGTAAACCATAAGCACTGCATGGCATATTTTGCGCTTTCGTAAATCATTTGCGTTATAAAACCAATTTCACCTCCATCGCACCATAACTCGGTATTTTGACCTCCAAAATTTAAAACGGGATTAGTTTTTTTCTTTTCCTTTGGATTTAAATTAGAAACTTTACGAACAGTACTCTGATTAGCATCTTCTGCAGAAGAATGAAAAGGAGGGTTGCAGATAGTAAATGTAAATCGGTCTTCGGGCGTAATAATATTTTTGAAAATAAATCTCGATTCGGTTTGCTGCTGTAAGCTTATAGCGTCAATTAATTTAGGATTGGCTTCGATAATTTTACTGCAGTTTTGAATCGCTTGAAGGTCAATGTCGGTTCCAACAAAACTCCAGTCGTAAATAGCATTTCCTAAAATCGGATAGATGCAATTAGAGCCAGTTCCTACATCTAAACCTAGAACATCTGAACCTGTCGGAATGATTCCGCTATTAGTTTCAGCCAGTAAATCAGCTAAATAATGAATATAATCTGCTCTTCCGGGAATTGGCGGACAAAGGTAATTTTTAGGAATAGCCCAATTCTGAATATCGTAATAAGTTTGTAATAAAGCTTTATTAAGCATTTTTACTGAAATGGGATTACTGAAATCAATAGTTTCAATTCCGTGAGTGTTGATTGCAACATGCGATTTTAACTCAGGACAATTCGTAATAAGAAGTTCGAAATCATAGCGTGAACGATGAAGATTTCGAGGATGTAAATTGGTTTTTTCAGAACTGTCTATTGCTTTCATTTTTTTGAATTTCCGTGCAAAGATAGTCATTCCTTTTGGAGGAAACGGTAATAAAAAAAATGTTCAGTAGAGCTTCTAGAAATTCCAATTTTAAAATTCCAAATTCCAGAAAATAGGGGTGACTTTTAATCAACACATTCCATTAACAGCAAATCACCATTATCATGTACGATTGTAACAAGACCATCTTTTGCAACTGCATTACTGCTTCCGGTTCTGTATCCCATTGTCAGCGTATCATTTTTTAAGGGATATTCTAGATTAGTAGAATGAATACCATTTACAACGCCAATTGGAATTAAAGAAATTGGCGTTTTTGCCGTATACCATTTCTCGAATTTGTTGGGTAGCAAAAATATTTTGGAGTGATCATCGAGAATTACAATTTTTAATAAATTGCGATAACGAACAATATTGGTAAGATTTGTAATGGTATGATCAGCACGTTTTCCGGTGGCCCAAACTACGTTTACAGCAGGAATTTTTCTGGCAATCAAATAATCAAAAGCTTTTTCAAGATCTGTTTTATCCTGATCTGGAGTGTGCACAATTTCTATTGGATATTGTGAAGTTTTGTAAATTTCAGGATCGAAGCCACGATCGAAGTCACCTAATAGAACATCTACTTTAATATCCAATTCAATCACTCTTTCTATAGCCGAGTCAAGTACAACAACAAGCGGCGACCACTCGAGTAATTGTCCTAATAATTCAGGATTGCATGCCGCTCCATTGGCAATAATTAAAGCGGGTTCCTGATCGTCGCGAACTATGTGATGTGATGACATTGAGTTATTTTTATGTGCTTGCAAATGTACGATAGGATTTATGAATGATGATTAACGATTTAAGATTTTTGATTTTTTAAAACGATATATATCCTAAATCTAAAATCGTTACTCAAAAATCTTAAATCACCAATCTTCTATGGTAATTAATTTGCCCTAAATGATAGCCTAAATGTGTAGAAAGATGTACTAAAAAGAAATCAGTTGTCATTTCTTTTTCGAAAACGATTTGCGGGTAAATTTTTTCTAAATCAGCCTCTGTCAAAGTATCAAAAGCATTATTTACAACTAAAATGGTTTCTTCAATTTTATTGATTAATTCTGATCGTGGAATATCTTTTAGAGAAAATTCTAAAGGACGATTTCTAATATAGCCTGTTTTTCCGATTTCGGCTCCAATATAAGTATTAATATTACCGATAAGATGCAAACAAAGATTGCCTCCTGAATTTGAAATGTTTTTATCAATTGCCCAAATCTGACTTTCGTTTTGATAAGATTCGATTTCAACTTTTAATTTGTGGAGATCTCTGTTAAAAAGCGTTTTTAGAGTTTCAATTAACATGATTCAGTGTATTTAAAATTAAGCTCTATTTTTTATCGGAATCCAGATTTCTTCTTCAGAAGCTGGATCGTCTTTTTTATATCTTTCATCCATGACGGCAAAATGAGGTCTATCGTCTACAGTATATTCAGAATTTGGAAGCCATTCTGTAAAAATACTGTGATACGTTTTATGCGCGTCAGTCGCTTGTCCGTAATGCATGAAAACGGCATATAAACCAGTCGGAATTACTAAGGTTTCCATTTCAGAAGGAATGTCTTTATAGTCTGTAACTTCTACTGCAGCCCATTTCTGAAAAGTTTTTTCGGGATTAAAATTGTCGAAATGGCCTTCTTTAAAAACTTCAAGAGAGTATAAAATAGTGTCGACTGTATTTTTGATTTCTTTTCGCCTTGGCATAAAACCGCTCCATAATTGAAAAGTTTTATTCTCAGTAAATGACATTATAATATGTTTTCCGATTAATTTTTTCTCGGCTAAAGTTCTGATCTGGGCTTCCATTTAGTAATTTTATTGAATAGTATATTTTCTTAAATCAGTTTCGCTAAGCGAAAAATACCCAAGCGGATAATTTGCTTTATTTGTTGTATTAATAATATTGCCTTTTACTGTTGCTGGAGGAGATTGAAATGGTCCGCCAACATTATTGCCCGCAATACTGACTAAAATACTCATATAATTGTAATATTGTTTTGAGATTCCGATGTGCGTGATTTCAATTTCATCTCCAATTTTTAATTCGTCATCATCCGAAATACTAAAAAATTCATTGCCTTGAAAAAACTTATCTTCATCAACGTAATAGTTTGATTTTATCTTATTTGAATACACATATTTGTACAGATAAAAATTATCAGCATCTGCCGGATCGTTATAAAAAGCTTTTATTTCAATGTCTTTTCCTGTAAAACCGCCTTCATTATTTTGCTCTATGCGCGTAATTGGAGCCACAGACTGAAAAGTTTCATCAGCAGTGTAAGTTTCGCCATTGTTTATTACGGTTAAACTATATTTTTCATTAATTACCGGCATAAAATTAGTGCAGACATAACGGCCTGTTTTGGGAACTTCAATAAAATTAAATTGTTGGTTCTGGCTGTTTTTTATATATACTGTTGCCCCAGAAACTGTTGGGATAACATTCTCAAAATAACCGGTTGTTGTCGTCAGTTTTATAGTTTGTTGTCTGCCATTTGTACCTTTCTGCCAATTTATAGCGGCTTCGATTACCAATTTTGGAGGAGCAGTATCTAAATCGACGTCGACAACTTCTTCACAGCTTGTAAAGAAAATGGATATAAAAAATACGATTAATAAGATTGCTTTTTTCATAATATATCTTTTGTTTCTTTTGAGAGAAAGTAGTTCTTAAAATTTAAAATTATAACTTACCGCAGGCACAATTCCGAAAATAGATGTTTTAACTGCTTCATTTTCGCCCGTATCTACATTTTGGCGGAAATTAATCGAAGCCGCATTTTTACGGTTGTATAAATTATAAATACTAAAAACCCATTCGCCTTTCCAGTTTCTGTCTTTATTTTTTCTCGGAGTCAACGTTGCCGAAACATCTAAGTGATGATAAGCTGGCAAACGGTTTTCGTTTCGTAAACCATAACTGGGAACAGTAATTCCTAAATATTCATATTGACCGTTTGGATAAGTAACAGGCTGTCCGGACTGTAAGGCAAAGTTAGCGCCAAATGACCATTTTTCATTTAAATTATAAGCCGAAGTTATCGCCAAATTATGTGTTTTGTCATAAGCTGAATTGTACCATTGTCCGTTGTTAATGCCAGTTTCTTCCGGCGTTCTTCCAGGAGTCTGTTGTTGCGACTTTGATAAAGTATACGAAATCCACCCATTAAATTTGCCTTCATTTTTTTTAACCATAATTTCTAAACCATATGCACGCATTTGTCCGTTCAAAATAACTTGTTCAATGGCATTATTCGCAATCAAATCGGCTCCATCAATATAATCGAGTCGGTTTTGTATTTCTTTATAATAAGTTTCGACTTCTACAGAATAAGCTCCATTATTAATATTTCTAAAATATCCTAGCGCAACCTGATCAGCAATTTGTGGTTTGATGTAGTTATCGCTTGGCATCCAGACATCCAGCGGAGTAGGAGAAGAGGTATTCGAAATCAATTGAAGATATTGCGCCATTCTATTATAGCTGGCTTTTATCGCCTGATCATCATTTAATTGATACGAAATTGCAAATCGAGGTTCTAGATAATTATAATTTTTAATCGATTTGTTTTTGCTGTAATATTCTGTTCCAATTGGAGTTGCTTTTTCATAAATCTGCAAATCAGTATTAAATATAACAGGATTATTATTTTCATATAAATTTATTGTCGAAGCTCCTAAACGGTAAAATAAACTGTATCGCAATCCGTAAGAAACGGTGATTTTTTTTGAAAGCTGATTTTCGGCATCAATATAAATGGAAGGTTCAAAAGCGTATTTTTTATCCAATTGATCAGGATTAATTCCAGATGATGCGTCAATTGGTTTAATGGTTCCAGGATTAAACTCATAATAAATTCCGTTCAAACCATAATTCAATTTGAATTTATCTGAAATATAGTTTTTGAAATCGTATTTGATATTGTAGTTTTTAATTCCAGAATCCCATTTAAAGCCTACAAAATCTAAATCGAGTCCGTAATAGTAATCACTGTAAATCAAAGATAAATTTGAAAACAGTTTATTTGAGTACAGATGATTCCAACGAAGATTTAAAGTAGAATTTCCATAAATATTGGTAAAACTTTTATTTAGGCTAAAGACATCGCGTCCAAAATATCCGGATAAATATAAACTGTTATTGTCGTTTAGTTTATAACTTAATTTGGTATTTAAATCATAAAAGTACGCAGAGTTGTCCTTGTTGTCTTCTGAAAATTTCAAGAATAAGTGAGCGTAAGAAGCACGTCCGCCAATTAGAAATGAACCTTTATCTTTTACAATTGGACCTTCTGCTAAAATTCGGCTGGAGATTAGTCCGATGCCTCCATTTACATGAAATTTTTTGCTGTTTCCATCCTTCTGATAAATGTCTAAAACAGAAGAGGCTCTTCCGCCGTAACGAGCTGGAATCCCACCTTTGTACAATTTTAAATCTTTAATAGCGTCTGGATTAAAAACGGAGAAAAAACCAAATACGTGAGAAGAATTAAAAATAGTAGCTTCATCTAATAAAATCAAATTTTGATCTGCGCCGCCGCCGCGTACATTAAATCCTGATGCACCTTCGCCCGCATTAGTAACACCTGGCAATAATAAAATTGATTTTAAAACATCAACTTCGCCTAAAACTACAGGCATTTTTTTTATGGTTGAGATGGAGAGTTTGTTAACGCTCATTTCTGGTGATTTGATATTGACTTTGCCTTTGTTATCTGTAATTATAACTTCTTGAAGTTCCTCACCGCCACCTTCGTTTAAGTTAAAATTTATCTTAGTGTTTTGATTTAAAACTACTGTTTTTTGAATCGTTTGATAGCCAACATAACTAATTTCAATTTGATGTTCGCCACTCGGAATTGTAAGGGAATAAAAACCATATTCGTTTGTTGTGGTTCCGATTTTTAAAGCAGGAATATAAATATTGACAGCAATTAGAGTTTCATTGCTTTTGAAGTCAGTTATAGTCCCGCTTAGTGTAAATTTTTCTTGAGAGAATGAAGTAAATGCAGTAAAAATTAAAAGAATAAGAAAGCTAATTTTTTTTGGAATCATTGTCTTTATTTTGATTTACATAGTTAAGAATTCTTACTAAACTTTGATGCGGAACGATTGTTAAACATTAGTTAAGATAAAAAAAGGACAACCGTTTTAGATTGTCCTTTTTACTATTTATTTGCAGTGCATAAATGCTTTTCTTTTATTTTATTTTAGCAAGAATTGCATTAAATGTTGCACTAGGACGCATTGCTTTGCTTACTAATTCTGGAGTTGGCTGATAATAACCTCCAATGTTTTGCGGTTTTCCTTGAGCACCAATTAATTCAGCATCAATTTTAGCTTCGTTAGCTTCAAATTCAGCAGCAATAGGAGTGAAGATCGCTTTCAATTCAGCATCTTTATTTTGAGCCGCTAAAGCTTGAGCCCAATAAAAAGCAAGATAGAAATGAGATCCACGGTTGTCAATTTGACCAATTTTACGCGCTGGAGACTTATCGTTAGCTAAGAATTTGTCATTGGCCTGGTCTAAAGTTTCAGCTAAAACAATAGCTTTAGAATTATCTAAAGTTTGTCCTAAATGCTCTAATGAAGCACCTAGTGCTAAAAATTCTCCTAATGAATCCCAACGTAAATAGCCTTCTTCCGTAAATTGCTCAACGTGTTTAGGAGCAGAACCTCCAGCACCAGTTTCGAACAATCCACCACCATTCATTAACGGAACAATTGATAACATTTTAGCTGAAGTTCCTAATTCTAAAATAGGAAATAAGTCAGTTAAATAATCACGTAAAACGTTTCCTGTTACAGAGATAGTGTCTAGACCTTTGATGATTCTGTCTAAAGTAAATTCAGTTGCAGCAACTGGGTTTAAAATACGAATATCTAAATTAGTTGTATCGTAATCTTTTAAATATTTTTGAACTTTTGCTATCAATTCTCTGTCATGCGCTCTGTTTTCGTCTAACCAGAAAACAGCAGGAGTATCAGATAAACGAGCTCTGTTTACAGCCAATTTAACCCAGTCCTGAATAGGAGCATCTTTTGCTTGACACATTCTGAAAATGTCATTTGTTTCAACGTTTTGTTCCATTAAAACGTTTCCGTTTGTATCGACAACACGAACAACACCATCAGCTTTCATTTGAAAAGTTTTGTCGTGAGATCCGTATTCTTCTGCTTTTTGAGCCATTAATCCAACGTTAGGAACACTTCCCATTGTTTTAGGATCAAAAGCACCGTGTTTTTTACAGAAATCGATAGTTGCAGTATAAATTCCAGCGTAAGAACGATCTGGAATTACAGCAAGAGTATCTTGTTGTTTTCCTTCTTTGTTATACATCTGTCCTGAAGTACGAATCATTGCTGGCATAGAAGCATCAACAATAACGTCAGAAGGAACGTGTAAGTTAGTAATTCCTTTTTCAGAATTTACCATTGCTAAAGCTGGCCCGTTTTCGATAGCTTTAGTAATGTCAGCTTCAACTTGAGCTTGCTCAGGTCTTCCGGCAATTTTCGCATAAATATCACCTAAACCATTGCGAGTGTCAATGTTTAATTCATTAAATAAAGCTTCGTATTTTTTGAAAAGATCAGCAAAATATACTTCAACGATAGCGCCAAAGATAATTGGATCTGAAACTTTCATCATTGTAGCTTTTAAGTGCACAGAAAGTAAAATATCTTCTTTTTTTGCATCAGCAATCGCATCAGCAATAAAACTTTTTAAAGCTTTTAAGTTTAATACAGAACTGTCGATAATTTCACCTGCCTTTAGAGGAGTACTTGCTTTTAAAACAGTTATTGTTCCGTCTTTTCCAACAAATTCGATTTTTACATCATTTGCTTCTGCAACAGTAAGTGATTTTTCACTTCCGTAGAAATCGCCGTTTGGCATAGAAGCTACTTTAGTTTTTGAGTCGGCAGACCAAGCACCCATTGAGTGTGGATTTGCTTTTGCAAAGTTTTTAACTGCTCTTGGAGCTCTACGATCAGAGTTTCCTTCACGTAAAACTGGATTTACAGCAGAACCTAAAACTTTAGAATATTTTGCTTTAATTTCCTTTTCGGCATCATTTTGAGGATCTTCAGGAAAATTAGGAATGTTGTAACCGTGTGACTGCAATTCAGCGATAGCTGCCTTTAATTGTGGTACAGATGCAGAAACATTTGGTAATTTGATGATGTTCGCTTCAGGTTTTGTTGCCAATTGACCTAATTCAGCTAATGCATCTCCAGTTTTTTGAGCATCTGTTAAGACTTCAGGGAAATTAGATAAAATTCTACCTGCTAACGAAATGTCTCTGGTTTCAATAGCAATCCCAGCAGTAGCAGTAAATGCCTGAACAATTGGTAATAAAGAATAAGTCGCTAATAGAGGCGCCTCATCAGTTAAGGTGTAAAAAATTTTTGAATTCTGTGTCATTTTTTTTTTTTTTTTATAATCGTATCGTCAAGGAATAACGATGTAAATGGTATAGTCGGCTCAAAATGAGCGGAGCAAATATAATAAAATCAGTTCGAAAACGGTGTAGTTTTCCAGACAAATACCGGAATTATCAGATTGTTATTTCGAGCTCTTTAAATTGCTAAATCGATGATTTTGGTATTAAAATATTGCAGTTTTGTTATTTTAAAAATTAGGCACAAAAAAAAACTCGTTTCAAATTACTTGAAACGAGTTTTTTATAACAAAGAGATAAATGATTATCTTCTTTTATCTTTAATCTTAGCTTTTTTACCAGTAAGTTCTCTGAAGTAGAAAATTCTAGCTCTACGTACAGCACCTTTCTTGTTGATTTCAATTTTTTGCAAAGCTGGCAAGTTTACTGGGAAGATACGCTCAACTCCAATAGCTCCAGACATTTTACGAATAGTAAAAGTTTCTGTGTTACCAGAACCTCTTCTTTGAATAACAACTCCTTTAAAAAACTGAGTTCTTGTTTTTTCACCCTCTTTAATTTCGTAGAAAACTGTGATAGTATCTCCAGCTCCAAAAACAGGGAAATCTTTTTTAGCAACTAATTCGGTTTGAACGAATTTCATTAAATCTGCCATGATATCTTATAATTATGGTTTTTATATAGAGCAACATTCACGGATCTCGCCAGAGGTTAGTCTAATTCGGGTGCAAAGGTAATTAAAAAAATGAAATTCCAAAATAAATAAATTGCAAATTCCAATAAAAGAAAATCCAAATTCTAATTTTTTAACTAGTTGATCAATTGGAATTTGGAATTATAAATTTGAAATTTATTCAAGAAGATCTGGCCTTCTATTTTTCGTGTGTTCATACGCCATATCCTCTCGCCATTTATCAATTTTAGCAAAATGACCGCTGGTTAAAACTTCTGGAACTTTCCATCCTTTGTAATCTGCGGGTCTTGTATATATTGGGCCTGAAAGTAAATTATCTTGAAAACTGTCTGTCAAAGCTGATGTTTCATCACTTAAAACACCAGGTATTAATCGGATTAAAGCATCAGATAAAACTAGAGCACCCAATTCTCCGCCAGATAAAACGTAATCACCAATCGAAATTTCTTTAGTTATAAAATGATCTCTCACGCGTTGATCTACACCTTTATAATGTCCGCATAAAATGATGATATTTTCATACATTGACATAGTATTGGCCATTTTTTGATTTAATGTTTCTCCGTCAGGCGACATATAAATAATTTCGTCATATTCGCGCTGGCTTTTCAAATGGGTAATACAATCATCAATAGGCTGTACCGTCATTACCATTCCTGCGCCTCCTCCAAACGGATAATCATCAACACTTTTTTGTTTATTGGTAGTATAGTCGCGTAAATTATGAAAATGTACTTCAACTAAACCTTTGTCGATAGCACGTTTCATAATCGAAGCCTCAAATGGACTTCTCAATAATTCTGGTAAAATTGTTATAATGTCAATTCGCATTTTTCTTCTTCAAAAGTTTGAAGGCAAAGATACAAAGTAAATATTTGGGAAATTTAAAAACAAAACTCAAAATCATTTTCTCTTTTTAAAAAGATAATGTGTTTTTGTTTAGTATGTTACGAATTAGAAAGTAATAATTATATAACATATTAATTTTGTTATGTAAATATTTTATGATTAAATTGAACTACCATTACAGAATTAATTTTTGCATTAATAATTCACCAAAAACATAAATATTTACGCTATGAAAAAAATTATACCATTAATAGTTATACTTGCTTTTTATGCTTGCTCAAGTTCTCAAAACATAAGCGAAAACTGGATCGGAAAGACAAAACAAAGTCTTATTAAAAATTGGGGCACACCAATTAGAACCCTTGATAATGATAAGGATGGCGAAATACTTGTGTATGCAGATCAAGTTTATGATGACTCAGACAGAAATCATAATTCTAGAATGGCAGGCACAAATTATTGGAACTACAGATATATATATGTAGATAAAAAAGGGAAAGTTTCTTCTTTTAGAAATGAAAAACAAAATTATCCTCCACAAGCAATAGATTCTAATAAAATGGTTGATATGAAATTATTGACGTCAAAATAATTGTTTAATAATAATTCATTTTGAATCTTTTCGAGATTTTTAAAATCAATTTTGAATGTATCTTATAAAGTATTTCAATAAAAAGAGTAGCTTTACTTATCGATTTTTAAGATAAAATATGGTTACTAGAAGAAACTTTATTATAAATACCAGTTTAGCTGCAACGGCCGTTCTAGCTATGCCTTCATTAGCGTTTACTATGAATGAAAAACAAATTGGTCTGCAATTGTATACATTGCGTGAAGAAATATCTAAAGATGTAAAAGCTGTTTTAGAAAAAGTTGCCGTTGCGGGTTATACTATAGTTGAAACTTATGGATTTTCGATAAAAGATCAATTTTGGGGATTGACTCCCATTGAGCTTAAAAAAATCTTAGATGCTAATCATTTAAAAGCAATCAGCGGACATTATAATTTGGGAAGTTTTTTAGCGGATGGAAATACAGCAGAACTTATGGCTGCGATTGAAGCTGCTAAAACACTAAAAAATGAATTTCTTACGATTCCTTGGGTCGATGAAACTTTCAGAAAAAGTACAGAAGATTATAAAAAGATTGCTTCTCGACTTAATGAAGCAGGAAAATTATGTAAAAATGCTGGTTTAAAACTGGCGTATCACAATCATGATTTTGAATTCCAAAAACATGACAGCATAACTGGTTACGAGATTTTATTAAAAGAAACGGATAAAAATTTAGTTTCATTTGAATTAGATTTATACTGGGTGATCCGTTCAGGAAATGATCCGCTTAAATTGTTTATGGAAAATCAAGAACGTTTTAAAATGTGGCATGTAAAAGACATGGACAAAGTAAATTCAGCTTTAAATACAGAAATAGGTTCTGGATCTATAGATTTTAAAACGATTTTTAAAGCAGCAGATTTATCTGGAATGAAACACTTTTTTGTAGAACAGGAAAACAATTTTGCCGTAAATTCTTTTGCTTCTATTAAAGCCAGTTCTGATTTTATTTCAAAAGAATTGCTCTAAAATAATCATCTAAATACTATTTTTGTAAAGAATTAAATAAAGTAGACATGCAAAGTTTTGGAACAAGCAAAGAATTTATAAAAGGAGATGATCTGGAGTGGGAAGTGGTTGGAGAAGGAATAAAACGCAAAATCATGGCCTACGATGATAAAATCATGTTAGTAAATGTTCATTTTGAAAAAGGTGGAATTGGCGTTTTACACGAACATTATCATTCGCAGGTTACTTATATTTCGAGCGGTAAATTTGATGTTACTATTTCTGGAGTTACCCAAACATTAAAAGAAGGCGATAGTTTTTATATTCCGCCACACGCAATTCATGGCGTTGTTTGTTTGGAAAGTGGTCTTTTGACAGATGTATTTAGTCCTATTCGAGAAGATTTTATGAAACAATAAGGTTTTAAAAATCAGTATAATTCACAGTAAACAGGTACAATTTAGACTTAAGTTTTTAAAATTAATACAATTTTTAAAGATTTGATTCGAATTAGAGTAGTATTTTTGTAAAATGAATTTATCCAAAACGAATGTCTTATTTATGGCAGCTTGCACTGGACTTATAGTTGCAAATCTTTATTACTGCCAGCCTTTAATTGTTTTAATTGCCAACGAATTTAAAATTCCCGAAGCCAGCGCCGGAACAATAACGTATCTAACACAAGCTGGCTATGCAATCGGATTATTTTTTATGGTGCCTTTGGGTGATAAAATCGAACGCAAAAAACAAATTCTAATAACGACTTTCGCTTCTGTAATTGCTTTAATTCTTGCAGCAACGGCAAAAAGTTTTTTCCTTTTGCAAATTGCTTCTTTATTAATCGGAATTACATCAATTGTACCACAGCTTATTTTGCCTTTGGCAGCTTCTTTAAGTGCGCCGGAACAGCGAGGAAAAGTAGTGGGAACAATCATGAGCGGATTATTGGTCGGAATTTTACTTTCTAGAACTTTAAGTGGCTTTATCGGTCAGGTTTTAGGTTGGAGATCAATGTTTTATATAGCATCTGGAATTTGTCTTTTGATTTTTTTCGTCATTCAAAATAAATTTCCAATAAACAAACCACAGTTTCAAGGAACTTATGGACAATTAATTAAATCTCTTTTTACTTTAATAAAAACACAGCCTGTTTTGCGCGAAGCAACTTTGATTAATGTATTCAGTTTTGCACAATTTGGTGCTTTCTGGACTACAATGGTTTTGTTGCTTTCAGGAGAGCCATTTCACTTTAACAGTGCCACAATTGGTTTATTTGGAATTGTAGGAGCTTCTGGAGCTTTAGCAGCACCATTAGTTGGTAAAATGGGAGACAAGGGAGGTTCTAGAGTTGCAGTTGGTTACGGCTGTTTATTAATTTTAGTCAGTTTTTTGATTTTTTATTTCTCAATAGAAAGTGTAATCGGAATTGCGATTGGAATTGTGTTTATTGACATAGGAATTCAAGGTGTTCATATTTCCAATCAAACACGTGTGTATTCGTTATTGCCAGAAGCCAGAAACAGATTAAATACGGTATTTATGTCATTTAGCTTCTTAGGGACTGCAGCAGGATCTGCTTACGGATTATTACTTTGGAAATTGGGCGGATGGCACGCTGTAACTATCGGATGTGTTGGGCTGTCAGTATTGGCATTTACAGTTTATGGACTTACTTATAAATCAATCTCGAAACGTCGGGACTAACAGATAGAAAACACAAATTGATATAGAATTAATTTGTAAATTTGCATTCAAATTAAAAATTACAACAATGGAAAACGGAATATACGCTAAATTCAACACAAGCAAAGGTTCGATTTTAGTAAAACTAACACACGATTTAACACCAGGAACCGTAGGGAATTTTGTAGCTCTTGCAGAAGGAAATATGGAAAATAAAGTAAAACCTCAAGGACAAAAATTCTACGACGGATTAACATTTCATAGAGTAATTCCTGATTTTATGATTCAGGGTGGATGTCCTAAGGGAACTGGAACTGGAGACCCAGGATATAAATTTGATGATGAATTTCACCCAAGTTTAAAACACGATCGTCCAGGAGTTTTAGCAATGGCAAATTCAGGACCTGCAAGTAACGGTTCTCAATTTTACATTACTCACGTACCAACTTCTTGGTTAGACGGAAAGCACACTGTTTTTGGTCATGTAATCGAAGGTCAAGATGTTGTTGATGCTGTTGCTCAAGGTGATGCTTTGCAAACTGTAGAAATTATTAGAGTTGGAGAAGAAGCTGAAAAATTTAACGCTATCGAAGCTTTTGTTGGTTTAAAAGGTGCACGTCTAAAAAGAGACGCAGCTTTGAAAGCAGAATCTGAAGCAAAAATGGAGCAATTAGCTGCTGGTTTTGATAAAACAGAAAGCGGATTACGTTATAAAATGATTAACAAAGGAGATGGTAAAAAAGCGGAATCTGGTAAAACAGTTGCGGTTCATTACGAAGGATCTTTAGAAAACGGAAAAGTTTTTGATTCGTCTTACCCACGTAAAAAACCAATCGAATTTAGATTAGGTCAAGGTCAAGTTATTGAAGGATGGGACGAAGGTATCGCTTTATTGCAAGTTGGAGACAAAGCTCGTTTTGTAATTCCATCTGATTTGGCTTACGGTGCATCTGGAGCAGGAGGAGTTATTCCACCAAACGCAACTTTAATTTTCGACGTTGAATTAATGGAAGTAAAATAAGGAATTAGAGCAATCTAGTTTTGTTTTAAATAAGAATCCCATTCGCTTGTCGAATGGGATTTTTTTTATATTTACTCAAAATAAAACAAAGCAAAGTAATGAAATCAAAAATTTTAACTCTAACTGCCGTAACGATGCTTTTAGTTTCGTGCGGTACTAAGAAAGCGCCAACTGCTTCAACAGCCCCAGTTACTCCAGCAGTAACTGAAACAGTAAAAGCCACAGAATTAACTCCAGAATTGGCAGCAGGCAAAAACTTGTATGAAAATAGTTGTGCAAGATGTCATAAATTATATGAACCAAAGAAATTCTCTCAAGAAGAATGGAAGCCAATTTTGACAAGAATGCAGAAAAAAGCACATTTAGATGACACTCAAATGGCATCAATTTCAAATTATATTACTTCTCAATTATAAGAAGTTTAGAAAGCAGATTTAAATGAAACTATTCAATAATTATATTGAATAGTTTTTTTTATGTTTAAAGAAGATATAAAAAAAACACCTTCACAAAATGAGGTGTTTAAAAAATTAAGAATGATATACAGCCGAATTATCTACAGCAATTATTTTTAAAGTTTTGATACCTGCCGGTAATTCCCAATCTACTTCGTCATTTTCTTTAAAACCAATAATAGCAACACTTAAAGGTGCTAGAATTGAAATTTTAGATTGTTTTAAATCTGCATATGAAGGTAAAACGATTTGAATTTTCATTTGTTTTTTTGCGTTTACATCTTCAATTGTTACAAAAGAATTAATCCTGATAACTGAACTGTCTAAATCGCTTTCCTTGCTAATAACAGCACGATCTAATTCTTGCGAAAGCTGATTTGCTTCTTTTGCATTTGTTGAATTTTTGCTTTTTAATATCAATTCTCTTAAAAATTGATAATCTGTTTTACAGAAAGTTGGTATTGGTTTCATATCTATTTGTATTTATTAATATTGAATTTTTTTTTCCTAATTTATATGAATGACATTGGCAAACAGTCTCTATTTAAAAATAGAATGTCAGTTGGAAAATAAGGATGAGTAGGGATAATATTTATTCGAAAGCAAGCAGCTCCAAATAAAATAAAAATTAAAATGTGGTATAAATCCTCCGCCTTAAGAAGATATTGAAACAGACGGAGGCCTAATTAATAAAGGCCTTGCTATGTGATATAAAGGCACCAATAATTGGTTTTCTCTTTAAAGAAAACAACAGGATATAAACTGTAATTATTGTTATAGTGCTCACAATGAGAATTGATTATTGAAATACAAAGGTAGGAAAATTTTTCTAAAATATAGAAAACCTTATTTCCATTTGATACTACAGCCAATACTTGGTTTCTGAATTTCATTTAGAGTTCGGTTGTAAATTAAGGCGTCAATGGCACTTCTTAAATCACTTCCGCTTAACGGAATTCCGTTTCCAGGTCTAGAATCGTCTAATTGACCTCGGTAAAACAATCGATTCTGATTATCAAATAAATAAAAATCCGGCGTGCAAGCAGCATCATAAGCCTTAGCAACTTCTTGATTTTCATCGAATAAATACGGGAAATCTATTTTATTCTGAAATGCAAATTCTGTCATTAATTCTGGTGAATCCTGTGGAAATTTTTCGATATCATTACTCGAAATGGCAACAACCCCAAGTCCTTGTACGCGATAATCATTGGCAATCATAACAATTTCTTTGATTACGTGAAGTACAAAAGGGCAATGATTGCACATAAAAATGACAAGCGTACCTTTTGCTCCTTTTAAATCTTCAAATGAAAAAGCATTATTAGAATTGGTATCCTGAAGCTTAAAGTTTGGAGCAAGAGTTCCAAGTGGAACCATATTTGAAGGAGTTCGTGCCATTTTTAAAGAATTATTTACTCAAAAATAACTTTTAAATTCTGGAAAAAGAACAGCACAAGCAGAAAAAAAATATCCAAAGAGAATTTTACTCGAAAGTATTAAACTCTTTGGATATGTATATTGAATTTATGAATTCAAGAACTCAAGTAAATCTTGATTTAATTTGTCTTTTTCAGTGTAAAATAGCCCGTGTGGTGCTCCTTCATAAACAAGGAAAGTATTGTTTGCTATAGCAGCAGCAGTTTTTTCTGAACTTAATTCAATCGGAACGTTTTTATCATCATCTCCATGAATTATTAAAGTTGGAACTTTAATAGTATGAAGCTCATCTCTAAAATCAGTATTCGTTAAAGCTTCTGAACATTTGAGCGTAGCTCTAGGCGATGCAAATGAACATAACATTCTGTAATATTCTAACAAAGGCGTACTTAAGGGTTTGTTTATAATATTAACTCCAAAAAAGGTTTTGCCAAAATTTTCTAGAAATCCTATTCTATCTTCATTAATTGCAGCCGCAGTTGCTTCTCCTTTTTCTTTCGGACGTCCTTCTGGATTATCTTCAGTTTTTAAAAGAAAAGGGATGATTGATGAAATTAATGCTGCTTTTGTAACGCCTTTTCCGCCATGACGACTGAAATAGCGTACAACTTCACCGCCTCCCATAGAAAAACCTACAAGAGTTGCATTTTCTAATTGCAACTGTTCAATGATTTCACTTAAATCATCACTTAGTGTATCGTAATCATAACCGTTCCAAGGCTGAGATGATTTTCCAAAACCACGTCGGTCATAAGCAATTACTCTATAATTATTTTGTACTAAAAAGTCTATTTGATATTCCCACATCTCGTTAGATAATGGCCACCCGTGAATTAAAATTACAGGTTTTCCTTTTCCGTAATCTCTTACGTAGAGTTTTACGTTTTTTGCAGTTTCTATATATTTATCAGTATTTTGCTCTTGAACATCAAAATCTGAATCTCTCAAAGATTGGGCTGTATTAATAAGACTATTTTCCATTTTACATTTTTTTAGTTAGAATGTGTAGTATATGTAAAATTAGAAGCAGTACTAAAAAAATCAGTTATAGAATTAGTATTTATAATTACAAAATTAATAGGTTTGTAAATAACCTATTTTCAAAACAAATGGATTTAACTTGGAATGAATTTGAAAGAACAGACATGCGTGTAGGAACTATTATAGAGGTAAATGATTTTCCCGAAGCCAGAAAACCAGCCTATCAGCTCACAATTGATTTTGGGGCTGAAATAGGAATAAGAAAATCATCGGCTCAGATTACCAAACGTTATCAAAAAGAAGATTTGTTAAACAGACAAATCGTATCAGTTGTAAATTTTCCTAAAAAACAAATAGGAAAATTTATGAGCGAATGCCTCGTTTTAGGTGCTGTAGGTGAGGAGGGAGATGTTATTTTATTGGCGCCTGATTTTAAGATTCCGAATGGACTTCGTATAGGTTAGTTTACGGTCTCAGTTTACAGTTTCAGTATCAACAGAAGACTGAGACTGTAAACTGAGATTGAATACTACTTTACTTTATCAATCAACTGCTGTAAAATCACTTGTCCTTCTTCCCAGTATTTTAAGTCAGAGTCAGAGTTGATGTGGCCTTTTTTTCCGACGCTTACAAAATCACTTCCCCATTTTTCGGCAAAATACTGTTTTCTTTCAAATGAAGCATAGGGATCATTTTCGCTTGCCACAAGTATCGACGGAAATGGTAATTTATAAATAGGCATTGGTGCAAAATTGCGTATAATTTCTGGAGTATGCTGAGGTGAATCTACATCAGCTGGAGCCACTAGTAAAGCGCCAATAATATTTTTGTTATGGTTTGACTCGGCCCAATGCAAAACTAATGACACAGCTAAACTGTGTGCTATTAAAATAGTAGGCTTGTCTAGTTTAGCAATTTCTTCATTTAATCTTTCAAGCCATTCTTCGCGAATAGGTTCATCCCAATTGTCTTGAACTAAACGAATTGAGTTTTCGAATTTTTTATGCCAAAAGGTTTGCCAGTGTTTCTCACCAGAATTTCCTAAGCCGGGTAAAATGAATAGTTGAATTTCCATTGCCGTGGAGTTTATGTTTATTTTTTAGATTGTTTCTCTTTTAAAATTCGGTTTACTTCGTTTACAAGCAGCGGAAAACCTGGCTCAGTCATGCCGTGGCCATATCCGTCTAATTCATATAGTTTAGTTTGTTTGTGGCCAACTAATTTCATCATTCTTGCCATATATGCGTTTTCTTCATAACGGCCCAGCATTTCTAATTCGCGGTCGCCCGTAATTAATAAAAGTGAGGGCGCATCTGCGCGAACGTAAAATAAAGGTGCAAATTCATCTATTGTTGGCTGTGTATCAGGGATGCCTCTTTCTTTTCTGATTTCAAAATGCGTAATACATTGACCGCTGAACGGAATAAGTCCTGCAATTTTATTAGCATCAATTCCTTCTTTTTGAAGGTATTTTTTGTCCAGACCAATCATCAAACCTAAATAGCCTCCGGCAGAATGTCCTGAGACAAAAATTTGAGAAGTATCGCCTCCGTAATTTGAAATAGTATTAAAAACCCAAGCAACGGCTGCAGCAGCATCATCTATAGCTTTTGCAGCTTTTACTTTTGGTGATAGTCTGTAATTTACGCCAATAATGGCAAAACCTTTGTCTTTTAATGCCTCTGGAATTTCTTTGTTTCCGCCGGTTAATCCACCGCCGTGAAACCAAACAATTGTTGCAAAACCTTTTGCGTTTTTTGGATAATAAATATCTAAAACACATCTTTCGTTTATATAACTGTCAGATTTGTTTGTTGCTGCGTTATAATATTGAATGTTTGATTTTGTTTCGTATTCTAATTTCTGCGAAAATGAATTCATGCAGGTAAAAAAGAAACAAAGTAAAAGAATTAATTTTTTCATTTTTAGTTTGTTAGAAGTTTTAGGTAAGATGTTAAATGTGAAAAAGAAGCATCTTAAATTCTTTGTTTCGTTTCACATTTTACAAATAACATTTCACAATGAAATAAATATATAAAAAAAGTCCAAAATGCTGGACATATTGGACTTGTACTTTTCAAAAAGTTATTTGGGACTAAATATCATCAAAATCAATATCAGTAAAACTAGATCTTTGTCCTTCAGGTTTATCAGAACCGTATTCTTTTTTAAAATCTTTTTGGTGTCTTTCAGAGATTACTTCTTCGCCTTTGTGGTTCAAGACGTATGAAGTCATTTCTTCTAGTATTTCAGCAAAAGCACTAAAATCTTCTTTGTACAAGTAAATTTTGTGTTTTTTAAAATGAAAAGAACCATCTTCTTCAGTAAATTTTTTGCTTTCTGTAATAGTGATATAATAATCGTCAGCTTTAGTAGCTCTCACATCAAAGAAATAAGTTCTTCTTCCTGCTCGTAATACTTTAGAAAAAATCTCTTCTTTTTCTAACATGTCATTTTCTCTCATAATACGTTCTATCATTTTTGGAATTAATAGTACTCAAAAATCATAAAAAATAATCTATTACGCAACATTTAAAGTAATTCTTTTTCCGAAAGTTGTTTTAAATATAACGATGAATAATAACCGTCCTGATTTATTAATTGATTATGAGAACCTTGTTGAATGATTTTGCCATCTTCTAGAATGATTATTTTGTCTGCATTCTTAGCAGAAGACACTCGATGACTCACAATAATTGTAGTTTTGTCTTTGCAGATTTCGAACAAATTATTAAGGATTGTTTCTTCTGTTTCAGTATCAACTGCAGAAAGACAATCGTCAAAAAGCAAGATGGCTGGATTTTTAATAATCGCTCTCGCAATAGAAACACGCTGCTTTTGTCCGCCTGAAAGTGTAATTCCTCTTTCTCCTAAAATGGTGTCATATTGTTTATTGAAAGCAATAATATTATCATGAACTACAGCATTTTTAGCAGCTTCGATTACTTCTTCATCAGAAGCGTTTTGATTGCCAAATTTTATGTTGTTTTTAATAGTATCAGAAAATAAAAAAGCATCTTGAGGTACAATTCCGATGTTGTTTCTCAAATCATTTAAATTTAAAGTGCTGATTTCATTTTGGTCAATCGCGATTCTTCCGTCAGTAACATCGTATAATCGAGAAATCAAAGATAAAATAGTCGATTTTCCAGAACCAGTTTTTCCTAAAATGGCGAGCGTTTCTCCTTTTTTAACTGTAAAAGTTACATTTTTTAAAGCTTCAATATTAGTATCTTCATATGTATAGCTTACATTTTCAAAAGAAATTGAGCCTTGAATATCTGAAGAACCGTGATTGTTGTTTTTAATTTCTGGTTCGATTTTCAAAAATTCATTCAGACGTTTTTGAGAGGCTTCTGCTTCTTGTACCATTGATGAAACCCAGCCTAGCGAAGCGACCGGCCAAGTCAGCATGTTTACATATAAAATGAATTCGGCAATCGTACCAATATTCGGAATTGTTCCATTAATATACATAACGCCTCCAAAATAAATGACAACCAAATTACTGATTCCGATAAGCGCAATCATCAAAGGGCCAAATAGCGATTGTACTTTGGCTAAATCTAAACTTTTCTTTTTGCTTTCATCAGCAAGCGCAACCATATTATTCTGATGCTGATTTTCTAATGAATAGGCTTTTATAACGCGAATTCCTGAAAATATTTCCTGTGAGAAACTTGAAACCTTCGATAAATATTGTTGAAAAGTAGTGCTTCGCTTATTTATTTCTGAACTCAATTTAAAAATACAATAGGATAAAATTGGTAAAGGCAAAATTGTATATAATGTCAGCAAAGGCGAAACGCTATACATATATATAATAACAATGGCAAAACGAATAAACGTGTTTATGGTATACATTACGGCCGGACCCACATACATACGAACTTTTGAAACATCTTCGCTTATTCTGTTCATTAAATCTCCAGTACGGTTTTGTTTGTAAAAGTTCTGTGAAAGGTTTTCATATTGTTTAAAAACCTCATTTTTTAAGTCAAACTCAACATGGCGTGACATGACGATTAAAGTCTGGCGCATTAAAAAAGTTAGAAACCCGGCTACAATTGTAGTTGCTATGATTAGCAGTACGTTATGAATTAAACCTTGACGATAAGAATCGATTATAACTTGAGAAGTTTGTTGTGCTTCAGGAAGTTTATCAAACTTTTCGATAGCGTTTAATGACTTGCTGATAAGCTTAGGAGTAAATAAAGAGAATATTTGTGCGATTATGGTTATTAAAATTCCTAAGGAGAAACTGTATTTATATTTAATGAAATATTTGTTTAAATAGCTTAATTCTTTCATTTTTTTAAGAGATTCAATATTGACTTGATCGAATTTTATGAATTATTCTTAATTAAAAGTATAATAAAATGTAATTTAATCAAAACAATTATATTGTAAAATTGTTATTTTAAAGATAAAAAATTAGCACATATGTATTTTTTGTTTAAGTTTGAGATGTCTTTTTGACAAATTCATAATTTATAACTAATAAATACTATCACTATGGATGCAACTTTCGCAACTGGAAAGGAACTTCAAAAAATGGACCCTGTTTTTGGTCAATTATCTTTTGACGATCACGAACAAATTGTTTTTTGCAATGACAAAGATACGGGTTTAAAAGCAATTATTGGTATTCATAATTCGGTTATGGGTCCAGCTTTAGGAGGAACTAGAATGTGGAATTATAATACGGAATGGGAAGCGTTAAACGACGTTTTGCGTCTTTCTAGAGGTATGACATATAAATCTGCTATTACTGGTTTAAATATTGGTGGTGGTAAAGCAGTAATTATTGGTGATGCAAAAACGCAAAAAACACCAGAATTGATGCGTAAGTTTGGTGAATTTGTTCACTCTTTAAGCGGAAGATATATCACTGCTGAAGATGTTGGAATGGAAACAAAAGATATGGATACTGTAAGAGATGTTACGCCTTATGTAACGGGTATCTCAGAAGAAAGAGGGGGCTCTGGAAATCCTTCTCCTGTAACTGCTTACGGTGTGTATTTAGGAATGAAAGCGGCTGCAAAAAGCCAGTTTGGTTCTAATGTTCTAGATGGCAAAAAAGTTTTGGTTCAGGGAATTGGCCACGTTGGTGAAGCTTTGGTTGAATATTTAACTAAAGAAGGAGCAAAGGTTACTATTGCTGACATCAACGAAGAAAAATTATATGAAGTTGCTCAAAAATACAACGCAACAATTTATACAGGTGAAGATTTGTATAGTGCGGATGTTGATATTTATGCACCATGCGCAATGGGAGCAACAATCAATGATAATACAGTTAATAAAATTAAAGCTAAGGTTATTGCTGGTGCTGCCAACAATCAATTAGCGGATGAAAACATTCACGGTGCAAGATTGCAGGAAAGAGGTATTTTGTATGCTCCAGATTTCTTGATCAATGCTGGTGGAATCATTAATGTGTACGCTGAATTAGAGCACTACGGAAAAGCTGAAATCATGAGTAAAACCGAAAATATCTATAACACAACTTTAGAAATTATCGATTACGCTGTGAAAAACGGAATGACAACACATAAAGCTGCGCTTACAATTGCTCAAAATCGTATTGATGCGAGAAGAATTGAAAACGCTGCAAAGAAATAATTTTTTTTAGTTTACGGTCTCAGTCTCAGTTTTCAGCTTATCTGAAAACTGAGACTTTTTTATTTATTGAGTTAAAACTAAAAATGGTCACTGAAAACTGCGACTTTTTTACGATTTAATTTTATTTTAAGGATTGAAATTCCTAATTTTGCAGACTAATTTTTAAATGTTCTTACAAGGTGGTAAATAGAAGACACATACGCGTTAAAGTAATGCAATCCATTTATGCAATGCATCAAAGCGGTTCTGATAATATGGAAAAAGAAGAGAAATTTCTTTTTTACAGTATTGATAATATTCAGGATTTATATCTTATAATGCTTTCTTCATTGATTGAAATCTGCAAAAAAGAATCTGTTTTTTTACATCTTTCAAGCAAAAAACATCTTGCAACTGCTGCAGAACGTAATCCGAATGAAAAATTTATCAAAAACAAAATTTTTCAACTTCTTGCCGAAAGCAATTCCCTTAGTATCGCTCTAGAAAATCGCAAAATCAATAACTGGTCATTAAATGATGATTATATTTTATTGCTTTTAAATGATATCAAGTCAAGCGAATTGTATGCAAAATACATGACAACTTCTACTAATACTTTTGAAGAAGACAGACAATTTATAATTGATTTGTTCGCGGAAGTAATTGTTCCAAACGAAAAATTATATGAGTATTTAGAGGATGATAAATTGACTTGGGTTGATGATATTCCGGTTGTAAATACACATATTGTTAAGCAATTAAAAGCAATAAAAACTGAAGATCCAGACGATTTTAGAGTGCCAAAATTGTACAAAGATGTTGAAGATAAAGATTTCGCTAAAGATTTGTTCAGAAGAACAGTTTTAAACGAATCAATCTTGGCAAAAGAATACGATGATAAAACGCCAAACTGGGACAGCGAAAGGATTGCTGAAATTGATACCATCATTTTGAAAATGGCTATTTGCGAATTTTTAAAATTCCCTTCAATTCCAGTAAAAGTAACATTAAACGAATATTTAGAAATTGCTAAAGAATATTCTACGCCAAAAAGCAGTATTTTTATCAATGGTATTTTAGATAACCTTGTTAAGGAACTTACTGCCAATAAAAAGATGGTTAAAGTAGGAAGAGGTTTGATGTAATATTTTAAAAAGCCAAAAACAAATTTAATAACAAAAATAAAAACTGAATACTATGCAAGATTTAATGAAATTTGCTCCTTATTTACTAATGTTTGTAGTGTTGTATTTCTTCATGATCAGACCACAACAAAAAAGAGCAAAAAACGAGAAAGAATTTGAAAGTGGCCTAAAAGTAGGTGATAAAATAATCACTAAAAGTGGTTTTCATGGTAAAATCGTTGAACTTGCTGAAACAAGTGCAATCATCGAAACAATGTCTGGGAAATTAAAAATCGAGCGTTCAGCAATTTCTATGGAAATGAGTGCTGCTTTGAAAAAGGCTTAATTTTAGAAATTCCAATAAAATTTAAAATCCCAAATTCTAAATTAGAATTTGGGATTTTTTATTAATCTTGTTTTAATGATTTAGGAAGTATTCGTAAAGTACTAAACCAATCTTGTCATCCTGAGGAACGAAGGATCACACAAGGAATTCCTCAAAGATTTTCGAAAAACGTTGTCGATCTTCTAGTATGATCCTTCGTTCCTCAGTATGATAAAAAATACGTAAAAAAAACTTTTGTTGTTAATGTTTGTCCGCTCGATGTGACAGATGATTGCTAGACTTCAATAAAACTATCTGTATTTATCATTCAGACCAATATTTGCTAATATCATGGGAATCACTTTCTCGATTCTTGCTAATTTGGTTTTCTCCTGTTTGGCACTTTCAATATATTCTAAAAACTCATATTTTTTGTAAGCGCTGAATTTTTGAAAAGCTTCTGCTAAAGCTGGATTTTTAGTCATTTCATTTTCAAGAAGTTCAGAAACTATTGCTTCTTTTTTTGCGGGTTTTATGATTTTTCCCTGTTTTTCGTTTTCGATTGCTTCCGCTATATATTCTAAAACGTCTTTTTCATTAACCTCTCCTTTAGATGTAAATCGCCACTGGCGTAAAGATTTTGTTTTGTCTTCCTGAGCATTAATGAGCTTCTTTTTTTCGTCTTTCAGAAAAACTCCGTTAAAAAACCAAATGGTAAAATAATCTTTAAAACCTCCAATTCCAATCACATTTTTCTTGTTGTAAACATACACAGGACCGCCCCATTTTATGGTTTCAATAAGTTCAGTTTTGTCAATAATTGCTTTCAGGTAAAGAAGTTCTTCTTCTCATTGATTGACTTTATTCCAAACGTGTTTTTTGTCAGAAGTTGGTTCCAATTATTTTTTTCTTTTAAGTTTTTCACTAGCATCAAAAATGCCTGGAATTGCAGTCAATTCGGCAATTTTTACAATAACATCGGTTGCTTTTTGAATACTTTCTGCAGGAACATATTCGTATTTTCCATGAAAGTTATGACCACCGGCAAAAATATTCGGGCAAGGCAATCCCATAAAGGATAATTGTGAGCCGTCAGTACCGCCACGAATAGGTTTGATAATAGGTTTAATGTTTAACTCACGCATTGCTTTTTCAGCAATATCTACAATATGTTTTACAGGAAGCACTTTTTCTTTCATGTTGTAATACTGATCTTTAACTTCAGTAATTACAATATCTTCGCCAAATTGTTTGGCATATTTTTTATTGATTTTTTTAGCAAGTTTTTCAATTAGATCTTTCCTTTTTTCGAATTTAATCTTATTGTGATCACGAATAATCAATTCTAAAACTGTTTCTTCGATGCTTCCTGTCAAATGGTGAACGTGGAAAAATCCTTCATAGCCTTTTGTTTCCTGAGGCGTTTCTCCTTTTGGAAGTTCGTTGATAAAATCATTAGCAATCAATAATGAATTGATCATTTTTCCTTTGGCATAACCAGGATGAACGCTTTTTCCTTTGAATGTGATTTTAGCTCCGGCGGCGTTAAAATTTTCATATTCTAATTCGCCAATCTGGCTTCCATCCATTGTGTAAGCCCATTGTGCACCAAATTTTTCAACATCAAAATGATGTGCTCCTCGTCCAATTTCTTCATCAGGAGTAAAACCAATTCTGATTTTTCCGTGTTTGATTTCAGGATGCTGAATTAGATATTCCATTGCTGAAACAATTTCTGTAATTCCCGCTTTATCATCGGCACCTAATAAAGTTGTTCCGTCTGTTGTAATAATGGTTTGTCCTTTGTATTGCAGTAAATCTTTAAAATAATTTGGAGATAAAATAATGTTTTTATCAGCATTTAAAATAATATCTTTTCCGTCATAATTCTCAATAATTTGAGGCTTTACATTTGCTCCTGAAAAATCTGGAGAAGTATCAAAATGTGAAACAAAGCCAATTACAGGGACTTCATGATCAACATTACTTGGCAAAGTCGCCATGATATAAGCCTTGTCGTCTATAGTAACATCTTCTAAACCAATTATTTTTAGCTCTTCAACTAATTTATTGGCAAGATTCCATTGTTTTTTAGTACTTGGTGTAGTTTTAGAATTTGGGTCTGACTCAGTATCAATTGTTACATAACTGATAAATCGATCTATAATATGTTGCATTTTTTATTTTTTAGGCAAATATAAACAAATATCCAGGCGTTTTTAAGCTTCAAATTATAGAATAGTTTATTGCACGCATCTAAAACCAATATGATTCGCAGGCGACTTATAATCTCCTTTTCCTCTTGTGCCCACCATATAACGGGTACAATATTGATCTGTACATAAGAATGATCCGCCCCGCTGTACTTTTTTAGGAAGATTGGGTTCACCCGGATCGTATGAAGATTCTGGGCCTTTGGGATTTTTTACAACCTCACCATTTTGGCTTGAAACAGTGTAATAATCAGCAGTGTACCAGTCATTTGTCCATTCCCAAACATTTCCCCCAATATCATAAAGACCATAACCATTTGGTGCAAATTGCGCTGTTGGTGCAATTCCGATATAACCGTCCTCACCAGTATCTCCTTTTTCAATCGGAAAATGGCCTTGATAAATATTAGCTTGAAATTTTCCTTTAGGTTTTAAAGTATTTCCCCACGCGTACAGTTCTCCAGTTTTTCCGCCTCGAGCTGCAAATTCCCATTCTGCTTCTGTCGGCAGTCTTTTTCCGGCCCATTTAGCGTAAGCCGCGGCATCATCATAAGACACCTGGACTACAGGATAATTGCCTCTGCCTTTTATAGAACTTCCAGCTCCTTCAGGATGTCTCCAGTCGGCACCTTTTACATAAGTCCACCATTGCATATAATTATTCAGATCTACTTTTGCAGGAGTAGGAGTAAAAACGGCTGATCCGGCTACTAAATTTTCTAAAGGTGCATCAGGATATTCTTCATGTGTAGGTGCTTTTTCAGCTAATGTTACATAGCCTGTTGCTTTCACAAAAGCTTCAAACTGATCGTTTGTAACTTCTGTTTTATCCATATAGTAGCCATCTACATAAACCCTATGTATTGGCGCTGCATCTTTTGTAACGCCTTTTATGCTGCATAAACTTTCATCTTCCACATTACTTCCCATTGAAAATTCGCCGCCAGGAATCCAAACCATTCCCTTTGGGGCTTTTCCGGCAGGAGTGTTTTTATTTTCGATTGTAGGTTTAAACAAAGAAGATCCTGAAGTATTTGGAGTTTCTGCACAATCCATTGCTGCTAACTTTTGTTTAGGAACAATAAGTTTAGTATAACTGTAAGCAATAGTTATAATGGAGATTGTAAGTATTGCAAAAATCCAATAAGTTTTAGTTTTCATTGTAGATTTATTTTATAGGGTAGTGGTTGTCAATTAATAAGATAAAATTAAAAAAAATAACCTTATCAAACTCTATTTATTTGATAAGGTTACTATTGTTTTATTTATCTTCCTCTACGAGAACAACTTCATATTTAGATTTACCATCAACTTGAATCGGCTGGTAGTAGGTTTCACCAAATTTTACGTATTTGACATCTCCAATAGTTACTTCTTTACCTCCTTCGGGTAAATTTTCTACAATAGTTCCTGCTGTTGGAGGAACGACTTTGTAGGAGCTTCCGTCTTTTTCGTAATAGGTGCCTCCATAATAATAATTATTGACGGTTCCAGTATTGACCGTTTCAGCCCCGCTCGGAATATTATTGACTGTTCCTCCCACTGGTGCGGGTACAGCTGTGTAACCTCCATTTGATGGAGCATACCAAACGCCTTGATCATAATGATATTGTGTACTTTCTACGCTAACTACAATTGCTGTAACGGCTAAAGTAGCAACAAAAAATCCCCAAGGATGCCAAACTGGTCCCCAATAATAAGGATGGTAAGGATGAAAATAGTAGGGATGAAATGTATTATATCTATAACCGCCATATCTATAAGGAGGACGTGTGTATATTACAGTGTTTCTTCTGACTACCGTATTATGATTGTTATTAATAGTAATGTCTCGGCTTCTGTCAACATTAATGTTATTTCTATTAACAGTATTGCCACTAATATTAGTGTTTCTATTACCGGTGTTGTTTCTGTTTACATTATTTGAGTTTCTGTTGTTATTTGCAATTTTAGAGTTAGAGCCTGTAGAGGGTCTACTAATTTGGGTTCCAGAGCCATTTGATCCAGGTCTATTTGCTGTAGTTGGTCTGTTAATACCTGAACTGCCAGACGTTCTGCTTACAGCAGGTCTTGATTGAGTAGCGGGTCTTGATATTGTGCCTCCGCCTCTTCGTGCTCCACCGCCTCCGCCGCGATGTTGTGCTATACTATCAATTGAAATCAAAAAAAATGATCCCATTAGGCATGCAAGTGCTGTTTTTCTAAGAGTTTTTTTTATGTTTTTCATTTTCAGTGTTTTATGTTCATTAAAATTATTAAAAAAAATTAAGAATGCTTTATAAAAATCCAAAATCATTTCATACTAAATGATAAAAATTCTATTATAATTGTTGCAAATACAATACCATTTTGTTTTTAATAATTTGATTTTTAATTGTTTATCTATAATGAAATATCCCACTGTATTCTAAAACGCCATCCTTGAGCAAGTGGCAGCGTTTTATCCTGATAATCAAAATAGCTTACTTCTGAAGTGAGTTTGTTTTTGTGGCCTTTAAAGAACCAGTTAAAGGCTAAAGTACTCTCGTTTTGCAGATTATCTCTTATATCATTATTCGGTCTATAAGTAGCAAATCTTCCGGCCATTTCTAAATGTTTGGGCCACCAGTTAAAGGTATTGTGAAAAAAATAACCAGCTTGAGCATAATATCCTTTTAAGGTGGTAGTCTTATCGTTATCCAGTTTATCAATGATGTATTTGGTATGCCATTCGCTTTGCCACGAAAAGCCACGGTACATAAAAGCAGTTTCAAAATTCCACTGATTAACGCGATATTGACCAGGTGAACCATTTTCATAACCTTCCAGCGAACCTCCTCCAGATTGCGAAAATCGAGTATACGGACTTCGGTTTGTCAGTGCCGAAAAGGCAATAATGGGAGTTGGTTTTTTGTGGAATTCTATATCGCTTCCTTCAAAGTCCAGAAATCTTCCTAGAAAATTCCATTGTGCTCTTCCAAAATACATTAGGTTATTGTCATCATTTGCGGTATTTCCTCTTCCTGTTCCTGTTAGTGCGGCGGCCCAATAATTAAAATCAGTAATACCGCTTCCTTTAAGATGACCGTATATTTCAACGCCCATTTGTCTGTCTGCCGTAAAAGGGCGATTAATTAAAGATCGATCTACGGTTTGCTGTTCACCGCTGCTGATAAAACGTTCACGGGTAAATTCGACTTTCCATTGGCCGGCTTTAAAACTTAACCATTCCCATTTTTCGACCATAATTCTAAAATCAAGCAAATTAGATTGACTGAGTTCATATTCCCAATAATATTTCAGCCAAGGTTCAAATGCGTGGCCGCCTACTTTTAGTCGCGCGCGGTTTATTTTAAAAGTTGTTTTTTTATCCTGACTATAATCATCATACGTTAACGGATCTGTATCGTTTGGCGTAGAAAATCGAAACTGCAATCGGCTTTGTAATTGAAAAAGAAATTTATTGTCTTTGGTTCTAAGTTCAATTCCTTTACTTCCATAACTGACATTGATTAATTTGGTTGTGTCTTTTTCCAGCTGTGTCCATCCATTTTGACTTAATAGCAGTATTAAGACTGACAGAAGATTTTTTGAAATACGAATTAATATGCTGGTTTTATACATATTCTTACTTTAAATTTATTTTCTATTTCCTTCGTAATTTTTTTGCTTCAAAAGCAATTCATTATTTAAATCACCCACAATTTGAAATAAATTTTTTCTTAAATATTTCAAAATTAGGTATAAATAGATTTTACAAGTCTTTGTAAAGGTTTGACTTTGTTTCATTTTATAATTTGCAACGTCTTATAATTTGTTTTTATAAAAACGAGTGTCTTTCAAGTATTATAATTAAATTTGCAACCGAAAAAACAACACAGCTTTCTTATGTATAAATTGATAATTCGTCCGATACTTTTTTGGTTTGATCCAGAAGAAGTACATTACTTTACTTTTTCATTTGTTAGATTCATTTCAAAAATTCCTGGCGTTTCCTCAATCATAAGATCTATTTATGATGTTAAAGATTCTCGATTAGAGAGAGAAGTTTTCGGAATTAAATTTAAAAATCCAGTTGGACTTGCGGCAGGATTTGATAAAGATGCCAAGCTGTACAAAGAACTTTCTGATTTTGGTTTTGGTTTTATAGAAATAGGAACCGTAACGCCTGTTGGTCAAGAAGGAAATCCTAAAAAACGTTTATTTCGTTTAAAAGAAGATCAGGCAATTATTAACCGAATGGGTTTTAATAACGGTGGCGTTTTGGAAGCTGTAGAACGTTTGAAGAAGAATTCAGGAATTTTGATTGGAGGAAATATTGGAAAAAACAAAGTGACTCCAAATGAAAATGCCGTAGACGATTATATCATTTGTTTTGATGCGCTTTTCGATCATGTAGATTATTTTGTAGTAAATGTAAGCTCTCCAAATACACCAAATTTAAGAGCACTACAAGACAAAGAACCTTTGACAGCTTTACTTCAAACATTGCAGAATAGAAATGTAGAAAAGCAAAAAATAAGTACTCAAAAAATAAAGCCGATTCTTTTAAAAATTGCTCCAGATCTTACAGACGAGCAATTATTAGATATTATTGATATTGTAAAAACAACTCAGATTGCAGGTGTAATCGCTACAAATACAACAATTTCAAGAGATGGTTTACAATCTCAAAACCAATCAGAAATGGGTGGATTATCTGGAAAACCATTAACAAAACGTTCTACAGAAGTAATTCGTTTTCTTTCGGAAAAAAGTAATCGAGCATTCCCAATTATTGGAGTAGGAGGAATTCATTCTGCAGATGATGCTATCGAAAAACTAAACGCTGGTGCAAGTTTAGTACAATTGTATACAGGATTTATTTATGAAGGTCCAGCGTTGATTAAGGCAATAAATAAAAAAGTTTTAGGGCAATTGTAAAAGCAGTGCCTGAACAATTAATCCAACAACTATTGCGATTCCAAAACTGATTAAAGTACCAATCAAAACATATTCGGTCAGTTTTCGGTCTTTGGCTTCTTTTAAATCTCCAAATCTAAAAATAGATTTAGCAGCTAATAAAAATCCGATTGCTTCAAAATGCCCGGTCAAGATAAAACCGAATACGAATAAACGTTCTAATATGCCAATGTAGTTTCCTGCGCTGGCAAGCGAGTTGTCCTTGTGGCTATTTTCGTTTTCAGGACTCCAGATTGAAATTATGGTTTTAATAAAAATTGAAGTTGGTTTTGTAACCAATAAAATTCCAGTTGCTAAAATCCAAAATTCGTTATCTTGCCAAAAATAGATAATGCCTTTGTTTTGATAGAGTAATACAATTCCAATTAAAATCAAAATATGTGCAATTTGATCTGCCACAAACCAAGTGCGTTTTGTTTTTTTCTTCTGAAAATTTAATTTGATTAAATCAATAATGCCATGCGTAACGGCAATTAAAATCGCATAGGGAATAAACTCGATTTCTCCAGCTAAAACTGCAGCTAAAACACCATGCAATAAAATATGAAGATACAAGTAAATACTTTTGTGTTTTTTTGTTTCTTTATCAGCAACCCAAGAGTTGGGCTGCCAGATAAAATCTCCTAATAAATGAGCTAAAAGCAGTTTTATAAATAAAATCATGAGGCTGTAATTTGTTTTATTTGTGCTCTAAAATAACGATCTAAATTCATAACCAAATCAAACTGAGCGCGTTTTTGTCTGCGGCTCACTGCAGCCTGATTAATGCCTAATTTTTGTCCCAATTCTTCTTGCGATAAAGTTGGGTTTTCTATGGCTACAGCTACAAATTCTGCTGCTTGCACAAGCCAGCTGTCCATAAAAGTTAATGCCAGCTGGAGCATTAAGTTTATTTTTTCATCAATACTATAGTCGCCAGTTCTCATTGCCAACGTTACTTTTTGTTTTTTTAAAGTTTCAAAAAGCTCGCCTGAATGTATAAAGGCTGTTCCATTGCTTTCAGATATTTTTTCGGCGCTGTGTGTTTTATCTCCAAACCCAATACTCATTCGGGCATCTAATTTTTTTGCTTTTAAATGCGCTTTTATTAAAATAGCAGACAACAATGCTTCTTGAGGATTTTTTATTTCGATTTGAAATTCATCACCTCTGTAAACTTCCCATTGACTAGGTGTTTCGCCAAACGGAGATAAGATTTTTTTTAAATCTTCTACCCAGTCTTTTGATTTTTGTTTTCTCGAATCGATGATATCACCAGTAATTACGCTTGTCATAGTTTCAAATATAATTAAAAATAAATTAAGTTTTGATATTACAAATATACGTAATAAAATTAATTATTACGGTTTTCAGTAATATTTATAATTATTACGGTTTTCAGTAATAATTATTTGTATTACGATATTTGGTAATATTTCAATTTATGAAAATTATAGCTTTTATTTCTTTAAAAAAGAAACTAACTTAGCCTTCACTAAAGAATAAGCTTTGAATAAAGAAATCAAAATTATCGAATGTCCGCGCGATGCCATGCAAGGTATCAAAACTTTTATTCCGACTAAAAATAAGGTTTCGTACATACAAGCTTTGCTACGAGTAGGTTTTGATACTATTGATTTTGGAAGTTTTGTGTCTCCAAAAGCGATTCCGCAAATGCAGGACACTGCCGAAGTTTTGGCACAGCTTGATCTTTCGCAGACTACAAGCAAATTGCTGGCTATAATTGCCAATACGCAAGGCGCTGCGCAGGCTTCAGAACATGAGCCAATTCAATATTTAGGTTTTCCTTTTTCGATATCTGAGAACTTTCAGATGCGAAATACACATAAAACAATTGCTGAATCTTTAGTAACACTTCAGGAAATTCTTGAAATCGCCGATAAAAAAAACAAAGAAGTAGTTACCTATCTTTCAATGGGTTTCGGTAATCCGTATGGAGATCCGTGGAATGTTGAAATTGTGGGCGAATGGACAGAAAGACTTTCTAAAATGGGCGTAAAAATATTGTCGCTTTCAGATACTGTTGGAAGTTCTACACCGGAAGTTATTACGTATTTATTTTCAAATTTAATTTCGAAATATCCTCAGATTGAATTTGGCGCACATTTGCATACAACACCAAACAGTTGGTTCGAAAAAATAGATGCAGCACATAAAGCAGGATGTACGCGATTTGATGGTGCTGTTCAAGGGTTTGGCGGATGCCCAATGGCGACTGATAAATTGACGGGAAATATGCCTACGGAGAAACTTATCTCTTATTTTACGGCCAATAAAAAAACAACGGGCTTAAATTCGTTAAGTTTTGAAAGCGCTTACAACGAAGCATCAAAATTGTTCGGGAAGTTTCATTAAAAAGCAGTATATTTATTATCTTATGTAATAATCTTGAATAAAAAACGGTACCACTGACGTTTAATTTATTAATTATGAGCGCAAACTTCTTAAATAGAATTAAAATTTTAGTATTTGCATGCTTGTTTTTTTCATGCTCGAGTGATTTAGATTTTGATCAGGTTAACGATCTAAAATTAGAACCCGTTTTTGTAGCGAATCTGGCTTATTTTAATGTTCCTGCCAATCAGTTTTACGATAATGGAGCTGAACAGCAAATTGCATTTGATGTACAAGACTTTGATGCCTTTAAAAAGAAATTCTTCAGGGATAACTTGGTTAAGGCAGAAATGGATTTTGAAATAGAAAATACTATTTCTAGAGCTTTTACCCTTAATTTATTGCTTTTAAATGATAATGATGAAATTCTTCAAACCTTAACTTTTGAAGTTCCGGCTTATTCAGGAAGTTCTAATGTTATAAAATATCCTACTGAGGTTTTTGAAAACCAAAGATTAGCACTTTTAAAACAAACTACAAAAGTTGGTTTTTTTGTTAGAATGGCATCTGGACCTCCAATAAACGCGAATAGTTCAGGTAATTTAAAATTACGATCAAGTGCAACCGTTTATATGGAGATTGAATGAAAAAAGGCAGCCTGGTTTTAATGCTGTTTTTACAGCTTATCTGTTTTTCGCAAAACAAACAATTACTGTATAATTTTACAGCAATTCCGCAATCGTCATTGGTAAATCCTGGTGCCGATGTTTCGTACAAGTTTTATTTTGGAGTGCCAATTTTATCTGGAATTTCAGCAAATTTAGGATCAAGCAGTTTTTCAGCATATGATTTATTTGCAGATAATGGAGTTGATTTTAATGATAAAGTCAGAAACATTATAAACAAATCGTCTAGCAAAGATAAGGCTCAGGTAAATGAACAGCTCGAATTATTTTCAGGTGGTTTTAGAGTTGGAGGAAAGGAAAGTCAATCGTATATTTCATTTGGAGCCTATCAGGAATTTGATTTTCTAACGTACGTTCCAAAAGATCCTGCCATTTTTGCCTTAGATGGAAATAGAGATTATATTGGTAAATCATTCAATTTAGCGGATATAAATGTAAGGGCAGAAGTACTATCAGTATTACACGTCGGATTTCATAAAAAGTTAAATGAAAAACTCGTTTTGGGCGGTCGTGCTAAACTTTATTCCAGTGGGGCAAATGCTACTTCTACTCGAAATTCTGGTTTTGTTTATACTGCTCAAAACGCTGGAACTCCTAATATTTATACACAAGTAATTTCATCAAATCTAGAAATTAAAACTTCAGGAATTGCCAAGTTTACAAAAGATGAATATGAAGGAGATATTGCCAGTGATATTGCACACAATACCTTTTTTAACGGAAGTTTAGGTTTGGGAATAGATGCTGGAATTACATACTATTTTAAAGAAAATCTTCAATTTACGGCCAGTATTATTGATCTCGGATTTATAAATCAGTCTAAAGATATTGAAACTATAACATACAAAGGCGAATATAGATACGAAGGTGTAAACCCTAGTTTTGACTTTACAAATGAGCCGGAAAATGTAATTGATGATTTCGAAAAAGCAATTCCGCGTGATACGCTTTATAATAAATACACTACTTGGCGTCCAACAAAATTATATTCCTCAATGCAATATTCTTTTGGAGAAGCAAGATCAGACGACGAATGCAATTGCAAAGGATCAATCAAAAGAAGGTATATAAATAAAGTCGGCGGACAATTGTTTGCAATGACAATGCCAAATGAGCCTTTTGTGGCTTTAACAGCTTTTTATCAGCGCAGTCTTTTAGAAAAACTTGATGTTAAAGCGACTTACACATTTGATTCTTATTCAAAAACTAATATCGGATTAGGGCTTTCCGGAACAATCGGGAAATTTAATATTTATGCATTAGTTGATAATGTTTTCGAATATAAAGATGTCTCGAAGGCTAATAGTCTAGCATTTCAATTCGGACTTAATTTTATTTTTCAAGATAGTAAAGATTAAATTTTTAAAATTCCAATTAAAAAATTGAAATATGCTTTTGTAATACCTTTCTTATAATGAGAAATTTAAGAAAAAGTTAGTATTCAAGTTTGCAATTTATTCACTATATTTGCACGCAATTCAACTAGAAATTGCAACATGATAGCACACAACTCCAAGATTATCGGCGAAGGTTTAACTTACGACGATGTATTATTAGTACCTAACTACTCGAATGTGCTTCCTCGCGAAGTGAGTATCAAATCAAAATTTTCACGAAATATAACACTAAATGTTCCTATAGTATCAGCTGCTATGGATACTGTTACTGAAAGTGCAATGGCAATTGCTATGGCGCAAGAAGGCGGAATTGGTGTTTTACATAAAAACATGACCATCGAACAGCAAGCGGCGAAGGTTAGAAAAGTTAAGCGCGCTGAATCAGGAATGATTATCGATCCCGTAACTTTACCGATGAATTCAACTATTGCAGATGCAAAAAATGCCATGAAAGAATTCGGAATTGGCGGAATTCCAATTGTTGACGAAAACAAAATCTTAAAAGGAATCGTTACAAACCGTGACTTGCGTTTCGAAAAAAATGGGTCAAGACCAATTGCTGAGGTGATGACAAGTACAAACTTAGTTACTGTTGCCGAAGGAACGTCATTAGAACAAGCTGAGGTAGTTTTACAAGGTCATAAGATCGAAAAACTGCCAGTTGTAAATGCTAAAAACGAATTGGTTGGTTTAATTACTTTCAGAGATATTACAAAACTGACTCAAAAACCAATCGCGAATAAAGATACTTTTGGTCGTTTAAGAGTTGCAGCAGCAATTGGAGTAACTGGTGATGCTGTCGAAAGAGCGGCTGCTTTAGTTGCTGCAGGTGTAGATGCAATCATTATCGATACAGCACACGGACACACAGAAGGTGTGGTTAATACATTAAAAGAAGTAAAATCAAGATTCCCTCAAATAGATGTAATTGTTGGAAACATTGCAACGCCAGAAGCTGCTAAATACTTAGTAGAAAATGGTGCTGATGGTGTAAAAGTTGGAATCGGACCTGGTTCTATCTGTACAACTCGTATAGTTGCAGGGGTTGGTTTTCCTCAATTCTCAGCTGTTCTTGAAGTAGCTGCAGCTATTAAAGGAACTGGTGTTCCAGTTATTGCTGATGGTGGAATTCGTTATACAGGTGATATTCCTAAAGCAATCGCTGCAGGTGCTGACTGTGTAATGTTGGGTTCATTATTGGCAGGAACAAAAGAATCTCCTGGTGAAACTATTATTTTTGAAGGAAGAAAATTCAAATCTTACCGCGGAATGGGTTCTGTTGAAGCTATGCAAACAGGTTCAAAAGATCGTTATTTTCAAGATGTTGAAGACGATGTTAAAAAATTAGTTCCAGAAGGAATTGTGGGCCGTGTTCCTTACAAAGGCGAATTGAACGAAAGTATGCTTCAATTTATTGGAGGTCTTCGTGCCGGAATGGGATACTGTGGTTCAAAAGATATTCCAACTTTACAAGAAACGGGACGTTTTGTTAGAATTACGTCAAGCGGTATTACTGAAAGCCATCCACATAACGTAACGATTACAAAAGAAGCTCCAAATTATTCTAGATAATTTTTAGTTTTTCTGCATAAAAAAAGGCGTAAGAATCTAAATTCTTACGCCTTTTTATTTAAAATATATTTTCTAAAGAGCAGCAGTTTGTTTTTCTGTATCTCTTACTTTTTGATTTTCTAATATCTTCTGAACAAAGGGCTGTACTTGAGTTTCTAATTCACTTTCAGAGATATTTAATGCTTTAGGATCATTAACTAATTCAAACCAAGGTTTTGGTCCGTCAAAATTGTAGCTTCCAAAAACAATAACAGGAGTTCCTTTTACTTTTACATTTTCTGCATCTTTTAAGATCCATTCGTCTGCCCATTTGTAAAGATATTTAGCATCTTTTTCTAATAAACGCAAGCAAGAATGAGAAGCAGGATAGCCTGGCAATTCGTATTGGTGAAAACCAACACCTAATTTATTTTCAATATTGAAATTCCATTTTAAGTCCCATTCGTCATTAAACGTACTGGTTGTTTTTTCTGCTTTCCAATTGGTAAAAAATAATCCTGTTGGCGTTTGATCTTTTTTTCTTCCCATATTAGTTGGACCTGTATAAACTAATTCACCGTTTTCATATGCAGCAAAAGTTTGAGTAGGATATGAAAATATTAAAACTTTCGATACATCTTCTAAAGCAGAAACGTGCAAAGGAAATGGTAAATAATAAACTAAATCACCACTTAGATCAGATGGAATTACAACTGAATCCATTTTGGCAAAATTCGCCTTGTCAGTTCTATTTACAGCGTAAGCGATATCTAGTTTAGTTGAATCACTTTTTATAGAGTCAAGCCATTGTTTTGTTTTTACAAAATGAAAACTAATAGATGATTCTGGCTTTTTATATTCAATTGTTTTCTTAGGGGTAGCTTTTTCGGTTCTGGCAACAGTTTCGTTTCTTTTGCAAGAGCCTAAAACAACTAAAACTACTAAAAGGAGGATATTTGATATGTAATATAACTTTTTCATAAACTGGTTTTTTATTGATGTAAAGTTATTTTAATACCCCTTCAAAAGAATTACAGAATTTCTGGAATTGTTTGTTTGATTTTCATTTACTAATAGTATTCATCTTAAACAAAATTCCAACCATAAAGTAAAATTATCAAAAGTAATTTTCCATTTTCTGTATTCAATTTCTGCTGAATCAGAAATCCAAGAATAGCCTACTTTAAAAACGCCGTTATTTTCTTTTGCGAATTCTTCCCAAAAATTAATTTTGTCTTTAGAATTTTCAATCATAAGCGTATATTTTGAACTGACTAAATCAGTCCTTTTATTTTAGCATGCTGCAACAGCAAAATAGTTTTCGCATCAGAAATCTCGCCAGATTCAATCATCGCATAAGCTTCATCAAAAGTATATTCTAAAACCTGGATATTTTCTTGTTCAGAGGCTAATCCACCACCTTCACTCACTTTCATGCTTTCATCATATTCGCCTGTAAACAGATACAAAATTTCTGTTACAGCTCCCGGAGACATATATGTTTCAAATGCTTTTTCAACTTTTTGAATGCGGTAGCCCGTTTCTTCTTCGGTTTCACGAATAATAGCTTGTTCCGGATTATCTTGGTCTAAAAGTCCAGCGCATACTTCGATCATCATACCGCTTTTATTTCCGTTAAGGAAAGTTGGCAAACGAAACTGACGCGTTAAAATAACCGTTTTTTTAGTTTTATTGTATAATAGAATTCCAGCTCCATTGCCGCGATCGTAAACTTCACGAACGTGTGTTTGAATTTTTTCATTTTCTTTTTGGTAATTGAAAGTGACTTTGTTTAGGATGTACCAATTGTCTGAGAGTAAAGAAGTTTCGGTGATTTTAATTTCCGGATTTTTCATGGCGTAAATATTTATATAAAAAAACGCCCTGATTATCAGAGCGTTTAGAGATTGTTATTTTGTTATTGTCTGCTTTCTGTCTGGTCCAACAGATACGATCTTAATTGGCACGCCAACTTCAGCTTCAATAAATTCAATATATTCTTTTAGCTCAACTGGCAATTGATCGTAAGTTGTCAATCCAGTTAAATCAGCTTTCCATCCTTTAAATTCTTTATAAATAGGAGTTACATTTTCTGGCTCGATGTTATAAGGAAAGTGAGAGATGTTTTGTCCTTTATAGTTGTATTCTGTACAAACTTTTAAAGTTTCGAATCCTGAAAGAACATCGCCTTTCATCATCATCAATTGTGTTACTCCGTTTACTTGAACAGCATATTTTAAAGCTACGATGTCTAACCATCCGCAACGTCTTTGTCTTCCTGTAACAGATCCAAATTCATTACCCACTCTTGCCATTGTAGCACCAACTTCGTCAAAAAGTTCAGTTGGGAAAGGACCACTACCAACACGAGTAACATAAGCTTTGAAAATTCCGTATACTTCTTTAATTTTGTTAGGAGCAATTCCTAGACCAGTACAAGCTCCGGCAGCAGTAGTATTTGATGAAGTTACGAAAGGATAAGTTCCGAAATCAACATCTAATAAAGAACCTTGAGCTCCTTCGCATAGAATAGATTTACCCGCTTTTTGAGCTTGGTACATGTATTCTTCACTGTCAATAAAATCTAATTTTTTTAATTCTTCGATAGCTTCAAAAAACTCTTTTTCAAGTTCCGCTAAGTTGTATTGAATTGCAACGTCATAAAAAGCAATCATCGCTTCGTGTTTGTCTGCTAAAGCTCTATAACGTTCTTTAAAATCTTCTAATTCGATATCTCCAACACGCAATCCGTTTCTGCCGGTTTTGTCCATATAAGTTGGACCAATTCCTTTAAGAGTAGAACCAATTTTCGCTTTTCCTTTAGATGCTTCAGATGCTGCGTCTAATAAACGGTGTGTTGGTAAAATTAAATGCGCTTTTCTTGAAATAATCAACTTGTTTTTGATGTCAAGGTTAAATTTTGCTAAACCTTCAATTTCTTTTTGAAAAACTACCGGATCTATTACAACACCATTCCCGATGATGTTTATTGAATCTTTATGAAAAATTCCAGAAGGAATGGTTCTAAGTACATGTTTTATTCCGTCAAATTCTAATGTATGCCCTGCATTTGGACCTCCTTGAAAACGTGCAATAATATCATAATTTGAGGTAAGAACGTCAACAATTTTTCCTTTACCTTCATCTCCCCATTGTAATCCTAGTAATAAATCTACGGTCATTCTGTTTTAATTTGCGTTGAGGCAATTTGAGTTGCCCTACTGATTAATGTAGTTAATTTTCTTTTTTTTTTATTTTTTGAATAATGCCTTTCTGGATTATTGTTTTTGTTTTTTGTTTCCGTAGAAATAAAGTGAATGATTCGTAATTTCGATATCAAATATTTCTTCGATTGTTTTTTTGATGGTTTGAATTCTTGGGTCGCAAAATTCAATTACTTCACCAGAATCAGTCATAATAATATGATCGTGCTGTTTGTCGAAATATGATTTTTCGTAGTAAGCTTGATTTTGCCCAAATTGATGTTTTCTAACCAATGCGCAGTCTAACAATAACTCGATCGTGTTGTATAAAGTTGCTCTACTCACACGATAGTTTTTGTTTTTCATCTTGATATAAAGGTTTTCTATGTCAAAATGCTCTTCGCTATCGTAAATTTCCTGAAGTATAGCATAACGCTCAGGAGTTTTGCGATGCCCTTTTTGTTCAAGATACATTGTAAAAACATTTTTTACAATTTCTTGATTTCTAGTGTTGTCAGTTGAAATGAGTGTCATATCCGGCAAAGATAATTTTTTATTTTTAATGAATAAAAGTTTCGGGTTTAAACTTTAACGTTCAAATTTTGATTTGATTACTAATAATGCACCAAATACAAGGTTTTAGAACAATTAATTCCAGTAATTTTAGAAGAACTTAATTAACATAATTATTTTTATTTATGATAAAACTAACAAATTTTTATTCGGTTTTTGTCATGTACATATACCAGTTCCATTCCCAAGTTTTCCCTTGATCATCAGACATTGCCTGGCTCCAAATCAGATTTTTTTCATCTCTGGCATCCCAGCGGAAAACTTGAATCACATTTTTGCCTTCGTAAATATCTTTCGAAAAAAAATGTCCAACTTTGTTTTCAAATGAACCTACTACGGGTTTGTCTAAAATTCCAGTGTTTGAGTCAGCCCAATAAATGCTCCACAATTTTGTTTTCGGATTAAAAAGGCGAACCGTCATGCCTTCGAAAGGTTCTCCATCAAAAGTGGCAAGAAAATTATCGATGTTTCCAATTCCGTTTAGAATCTTATACATTTCCTGAGTTGACGGAAATTCAATCCATTCATTCGAATTTGCAAATCGTTGTTTTAATTTTTTATTCCGAATAACAGATTTTCCCTGAAAAAAATCAAAATCATCTTTTGATGAAGATTCCGAAGCCACAATTAAAAGTGCTCCGTTTTCATCAAAATTGATTTTAGGAATTTCTATAGAATCTGTTTTCATAAAAAAAAATATATCAATAGTTTACATAAAATAGTAACGATATAGTATTCCTTTTAACTTTAAGACTTTTAACTTTTGACTTATTACGTCCTGTATTCTCGGGTTACTTTATCAACGCCGTCAATTTTTTTGATCGCATTGATCATTTTTTTCAAAATGGTATTATTTTTTACAATTACGGCAATCTGACCATGAAAAATTCCAGCATCGGTACTTAAAGAAATACTCTGGATATTAACGCTCATATTGTTCGAAATTACTTTCGTTAATTGATTTGTAAGACCTAGAACATCCATTCCTGTAATATTGATAATGGCTTTAAATTCTTCTTGAGAAGAATCAATCCATTTGGCACTCATAATACGGTACGCGTAATTGGACTGCATTCCGATTGCATTTGGACAATCTTTTTTATGGACTTTTATTCCTTCATTAATCGTTACAAAACCAAAAACGTCGTCTCCCGGAATTGGGTTACAGCATTGCGAAAGTTTGTAATCGAGTTTGTCATGTTCGGTTCCAAAAACCAACATATCATAATTACTGCTGATGACCGGTTTGTGAATATCTTCTGCAGCAGTAGTTGTATCTTTATTTCTTTTGATTTTATTTTTGAAGAAATTGATAAACGAATTGCTTTTTTGAGCAGCATAATCTTTCAATTGCTGATTTTCAATTGCTCCAATTCCAACTCTGTAAAATAAATCTAAGCTGGTTTTTAGTTTGAAGAAGTTCACTAATTCGTTTATAACTTGTTCACTTATAGTTACTTTTAAGTGTTTTAGTTTTCTCGTAAGAAGTTCTTTTCCTTCTTCGGCAATTTTTTTAGTGTTCTCATTAAGAACGTTTTTGATTTTATTTTTTGCTCTCGAAGTCGTAACATATTCCAGCCAGTTTACAGTTGGTTTTTGGTTGGCAGAAGTTATAACTTCGACTTGATCGCCACTTTTTAATTCATGATTTAACGGAACCAAGCGCCCGTTTACACGAGTTCCTCTGGTTTTAATTCCAATTTCTGAATGTATGCTAAAAGCAAAATCCAGCGATGTTGCTCCTTTTGGCAAGGATTTGATTTCTCCTTTCGGTGTAAAAACAAAGATTTCTTTTGAATATAAATTCATTTTAAAATCTTCCACAAAATCTACCGCATTAGTTTCTTGATTTTCTAAAGCTTCACGAAGTAAATTTAGCCAAACATCCAAACCGCTTTCTTCTGTTGCTCCATTTTTATATTTGTAATGTGCGGCATAACCTTTTTCAGCAATTTCATCCATACGTTCGCTTCGAACCTGTACCTCAACCCAACGGCCTTTTGGTCCCATAACGGTAATGTGCAAAGCTTCATAACCAGTTGATTTTGGTGATGAAATCCAGTCACGCAAACGACTCGGACTCGGTCTGTAGTGATCTGTTACGATTGAATATATTTTCCAAGCCACAAATTTTTCGTCATGCGGATCTGATTTATAGACAATTCTTAAAGCGAATTTATCATATACTTCATCAAAACTCACATTTTGAGCGCGCATTTTTCGTCGAATCGAATAAATAGATTTCGGACGTCCTTTTATGATATAATCGATGCCTTCATTGTCTAAAGATTTTTTCAAAACATCTGAAATATCTTTGATATAAGCATCTTGTTCTTCTTTTGTTTCTCGAATTTTGCTTACAATATCATTATAAACGTTCGGTTCTGTATATTTTAATCCTAAATCTTCCAACTTAGTTTTAATATTGTAAAGTCCTAAACGATGGGCGAGAGGCGCGTAGATATAAAGTGTTTCAGAGGCGATTTTTGTCTGTTTGTATTCGACCATTGAGTCCATTGTCTGCATGTTGTGCAGACGATCGGCTAATTTTATTAGAATTACACGAACGTCATCGTTCAATGTAAGGATCATTTTTCTAAAATTCTCTGCCTGCATGGATGCATTCAGATCTTTTTGAACCATCGAAATTTTAGTCAAACCTTCAACCAATTGTGCCACTTTTGGGTTGAATAAACGCTCAATATCTTCAACCGTTATTGGAGTATCTTCGACAACATCATGCAATAAAGCTGCAGCAATAGAGGTCGCTCCCAAACCAATTTCTGAGGCAACAATTTTCGCAACTGCAATAGGATGAAAGATATAGGCTTCTCCAGATTTGCGTCTTTGTTCTTTATGAGCATCGACAGCAACATCAAAAGCTTTCCGGATTAATTTTTTATCAGCAGGGCTTAAAGTCTGATAACTTATTCGAAGTAATTCTTTGTATTCGTGCGCAATTGCTTTGTTTTCTTTTTCAATATCTATTTCTATCATAACGGCATAGTTCAAGTACTAAAAATAAGAATAAGTTTGAATATACGCAAGGTTTAAGATTGCTGATTTTAGTCCAGATCACGAAACTTCGGGACGGGATAGATTTCAGATTTTTTGAGGTGTAAAAAGACTTCGACTTCGCTCAGTCTGCCTAAATAAATGTTTATTTAAAAATAAATTTCAATATTTAAAATTCCAACAAAAAACAGCGAAGCGATTTTTTAAAAATCTAAAAATCTAGAATCAAAACCCTCTCTGTCTTTTTGCTTCAAAAATTAAAATAGCTGCAGCAACAGAAACGTTCATACTGTCTATTTCTCCTTGCATCGGAATAATGATATTTTGTGTTGCAGCATCACGCCATTCCTGTGTAAGTCCGGTTGCTTCTGTACCCACAACTAAAGCTGTTGGAGTGGTAAAATCTTGTGTATGATATGAAGTTGAATTTTGCAAGGTCGCACAATAAAAATTGATTTTTTTTTCTTTTAAAAAAGCAATAATTTCTGATGTCGTTCCAGTTGCAATTTGATTGGTAAACAAACAGCCCACGCTCGAACGCACAATGTTTGGATTGTATAAATCACTTTTAGGATTTGCGATTAAAACAGCATCGAGATTTGCAGCATCAGCAGTACGTAAAAGCGCGCCAATATTTCCTGGTTTTTCCGGAGCTTCTGCCACTAAAATCAGCGGATTTTCAGATAGATTTAAATCTGATAATTGCATCGATTTGGTTTTGGCTATGGCCAAAATTCCCTCAGTAGTATCGCGATATGCTAATTTTTGATAAACTTCTTTATTGATTTCAATTAATTGGACAGGTGTTTTAACCAGTTTGTTAATTTCATTTTCAGTAACCAATTCTGCTAAAAATAAAACGGTTTCTATTTCATAACTGCCTTTTATAGCTAATGAGATTTCACGTAAACCTTCAATCAAAAATGTTCCAGTCTGCTTGCGGGCTTTTGCCTTTTCCTGAAGTAAAACAAGCGATTTTATAAACGGATTTTGTATTGAAGTTATTTGTTTCATTTTTTTTAAAGGTACTTAGGTTCTGAGGCGCTAAGGTACTGAGATTTTTTTTAAAATAGAGGCAAAGCCTGAGAGTGGCAAAGGTTCAGAGGTTTTTAAAAAAAAAACAACCACGAATTTCACGAATTCACACTAATTTTTACTGCATAAAAGCAATTAACTATTTGTGAAAATTTATGAAATTCGTGGTGGCTAAATTATTCTTCAGTCGAATTGTTTTCTTCTAAAAGAGCAGTTTCTTCTTCAACAGGCCTTGTTACAACTTGATCTTTTTTTCCGAAAAGGAATTTCTTGACAGCTGCAAATCCTGCAATAAGTGAAACGACAATGATTTTTCCAAATTTTGCCAGAATAGCAAAGAAACCAACTTTAGCCAAAACTTTTCCGGCCACTAATCCTCCAATAGTCCAAGCGGCAACAGTGTCTGTATCTGCATCGAAATCTAAATATTTGTTTCCATCGTTGAATTCTACACTTTTTACAATTCCAGGAATACTGCCTTTCACTTCTGCAAGTTCGCCCATGTTGGCAACGGCAGAAATATTATACATTCCTTTTCTACCTAAAACTCTTAAATCATAATTTAAAGTATTCACTTCATCTTTGCCGAATTTTAATTCTTTTGCCCAATGCAGTACTTTTAAGTTGCTGTCATAATAAGGTTTTGATGCCCATCCAACTAATTGAACTTCAGGATAACCTCCTTTTTTTCTTTCCTCATTTGTTACCTGAGTATCTTCTTTCATCGTTTTCAGCAAATCATCATAATCAATATCGTCAGCATCGTCATCTTTTACATAGCCATCTCCTTGATATGTAATAATAAACATCCAGCTGTTGCTATGAGTTACGCCTTTTCCATCGGGAACAAGTGCTCCTAAAACGCTTTTGTCTTCTGGGTTTCCCCATAAATTGGTTAAAACACTTTGAGTTTGTTCTGCATTTAGAAATTTAAATCCTTTCGGAATATTAAGCGTTCCGTCTCCTTCGGTTAAATGAATTTTTCCGGATTCGTACTTCATCGATTTTTCGATATTATCATAATATGCAGCAATAGTGTCACTTTTTTGAGCTATTATTTTCGGAATAAAAACAGCTGATAAAAATAACGTAAGTAGAATTTTCTTCATTAAAATAGATTGGTTTTAAAGGGTTAATTATTTAAGGTTGTTGGTTTATTTTTGAAAGATTTCTGAAATTTCTGGAGCCACAGGATGTGGTGCTGTAAAAGTATATCCCATAATTTTAGAAATAGTTTGAGCAAATTGTTTTTGATACAATTGAGATTCTGTTTTGATTTCGCCTTTTGGAGCAATTTCTGGTCCGATTGCAGCAAACCAAATTTCTGATGCGCCTACAACATTAGCGCCATGATCTGTCCATTGTGTTTTGGTTTTGTCGCCACGTCCGTGATCTACGGTAATCAGCAATGTAGTTTTATTTTTGTATTGAGGATCATTTTGCACAAAATTCCAAATTTCTTTAATCCACTTGTCAACCTGATTTGCTGCATCAAGATACGATCTATAGTGTCCTGCGTGAGCCCATTCGTCCGTTTCGCCGTATGAGATATAAAGTACTTTTGGTTTATTGGTTTTTAGTTCATTTAATGCTTCATAATGAGTAAAAACATCAAGGCATTCCTCTTCATGAAAAGGCTTAAACGAATTGTCACGCATTTCATTCAATAACTTTTGAGTTTGAGTTGGTTTATTTCCTCCAACATTATCAAAGGCAGAGATTACCAGAAATCCGCTTCTTTTTTCGTTTAAAATTCGGTCAAAAGCATCCCAGGCACCAAAAGCGGCAACTTTTCCCTTTAGTTTTGATTGTTGATTTAAAAACTCTAAAACATTTATATTCGGATTTGGTTTATAACCATTTGAGTTAATTTCGACATCGACATTTCCGGTCATAATTTCGCTGTATCCAGGATAACTAAACCAGTACGGATTTGAAACATCTACTTTGTTCCCTAAATCTCGGTTTCCATAAATTTGCCCTTTTGAAGCGATTTCTGACCACAAAAAAGGCATAAGTTTTTTACGATTTTCTTTGAAGTCAGCACTTGAATATTTTTTATAAATGTAAGTACTGTCGCCCTGATTGAATTTTTTGTCATTGGCAATCGCGGGATCCATTCCTTTAAAAACTTCTTGCCATCTAAAACCATCTGTTGTGATGATGATTATGTTTTCAGTTTTTTGTGCGTGTGAAACAAAACGGATTAAAATGAATAGAATTAAGAATGTTTTTTTCATGGCCTTTTATGTTACAAAGTTTACAAGACAAAGGTTTAAAGTTTTTTTATCAATTCTAATTTACAACGGGCATTTGATGTTTTAATAATGTTTTCTTTAAGAAGACTTTAAATTCCAAAAAAGTAATTGAAATAACTTTTTTCAGGCGCTACACTTTTTCCTTTGCCAACTTCAATGTAATCACCTTTTGAGTCTTTTCGCAGAATCATTATTTCACTTCCATTTTTCCTAATTACATCACCCACAAATAATTCCGGACCTTCATAATCACTCTGATAAAAAAAATCGTTTCTGTCATAGTAGATCTTTGTTCCACGACTTTTTGCGATTTCAAGAATCTCTCCATTCAAAGTCTTCTCATGAAATTCTTTACTCTTTTTATAATATTCATTTTTTGAATTGTAAATAAGAAACAATAAAATGGATATTATTACAAGAATAGGAATTGTACCGTTACGCATACTTTTTTGTTTTTTAATCGAAAAACATTTGAATCCTTTACAAAATACCTCTCGCCTTAATTTCTAAATATTTATTAATAGCATCTAAAGTCAAATTCTCAGGCTGCGTTAAAACCGAATGAATTCCATATTTCTTCAATTCATTTGCGATCAGTCTTTTTTCAAACATGAATTTTTCGGCAATAACTTTATCGTAAACTTCCTGAATGGTATCTGTTTTTTTATTGATGATATCATTCAATTCTGTATTCTGAAAAAAGACAACAACCAATAAATGGCTCTTTGCAATTCCTTTTAAATAGGGTAATTGACGATTTAGACCATCCATCGTTTCAAAATTAGTATACAAAATAATCAAACTTCTTTGATTGATATTTTTCTTGATATCAACATAAAGGCGGCTGTAGTCGCTTTCGAAAAAATCAGTTTTAATGTTGTATAAAGTTTCAAGGATTTTTTGCATCTGTGAACCTCTTTTTTCAGCAAAAACTCTGTTTTCGACCTTTTTAGAGAAAGCAAAAATTCCAGCTTTATCTTGTTTTTTCAAAATAACATTTGATAAAACCAAAGTCGAATTAATTGCATAATCCAGCAAACTCAATCCGTCAAAAGGCATTTGCATAACGCGTCCTTTGTCAATTGCCATATAAACCGACTGCGATTTTTCATCCTGAAATTGATTCACCATCAGCGAATTTTTCTTCGCGGTCGCTTTCCAATTTAAAGTTCTAAGATCATCGCCCTGAACATATTCTTTAATTTGTTCAAATTCCATTGTATGTCCAATTCGGCGAATTTTTTTGATTCCATATTGATGCAAATTATTCGAAAAAGCCAATAAATCATATTTTCTCAATTGAATGTAAGAAGGATAAGTTGGAACCATTTGATCATGATCGAAAACAAACCGTCTCGAAATCAGCCTCAAAGGAGAGGAAACATAAATATTCAAATAACCAAAATGATATTCACCGCGTTCTGTCGGACGTAATTCATATTTAAGATCATCTTGAAAAGACGCTTTGATCGTTTTTACGATTTTAAAATCTCGCACTTGAAACTGCACCGGAATTTCATCAATAATCTTAACCAAAATAGGGAAAGTATACTGATTTTTTATGCTGATGCTAATCGGATTTAAATCTCCATTTGAAAGTTTTTCAGGTACAGTTCTCGTAGCTTCAATTCCGTTTCTTGACAAGTATAAAAGCAAAATATCAAGTCCTAAAAAAGTAAGCAAAACCAAAACACCAAACCAAACGGCATTATATAAATTCGGAAAAATATATGCGCATACAAACAGGCCTATAATGCTCAAAAGCACATAGAAGAAGAAGTTATTGAGATATAGACTTTTTATGAATTTCAATTTAAAATATATTTTAAGTTTTAATGCTTATATTTTAGTCAGGCTGTTATAATCCAAACCCTCTAAATAATCAATTTTCCAGATTCCATTTTCCTTAACGGCTTTTACTTTATATTTTGGAGTTTCTTTCCATTCCGTCCATGTCCAATAGAAACTAGCTTTATTAGTTTCAATTTTTAAATTGTTTATTTTTAGGGTTTTCCAATATCCTTCCGGATTATCCTGACAATCACACCAATAATTTGTGTCATTGCCGTATGGAGGCAAATCGCCAACAAAATATTCGATCTTATTAGTTTTGAGATTATCGCCAATTTTCAATCCAATTTTATTGTAATTGTCAAGAAATTGTTTGGAGAAAAAGTTACTTTTTTTAAGCTCCTCTAATTTTTTGTTATGCGCTTTTAAATTTAGTCCAACATATTTGTCGCCCTTTTTATTTTCCACAACGTCAAAGTCAGTTTTCGTGCTTTTAGTCTCAATCCATTCATACGCTTTTCTTATCAATATTTCGAGCTGTTGGTTGTCGCTTGCGAAATAAACTGACGCATTTGTTTTTTCAATTGGTTTAAAACCAACCAAAACAATTCCGATAAAGAAGAAAAAGAATAATTTAAATACTCTCATTTTTAAAAGGTTGTATGGTATTAATAATTAAAAATTTACAATTAATAATTATCTCGGAATTTCTACTGTTTCAAGAATTTGTTTGATAATTTCAGTGCTCGAAATTCCTTCCATTTCGCGTTCTGGAGCCACAATAACACGGTGCTGTAAAACCGGAATTGCAGCTTCCTTAATATCTTCTGGAGTTACAAAATCGCGTCCTCTTATGGCAGCAAAACCTTTAGCGGCATTCAAAATCGCGATAGAGGCACGAGGCGAAGCTCCTAAATATAAAAAAGCATTTTCTCTAGTATTGATCACAATTCTAGCGATATATTCCAATAGATTTTGTTCTGCTCTAATTTGTTTTATTAAAGCTTGATAACCTTTTATTTCTTCAGCAGAAAGAACGGTTTTAATGGCTTCTAATTTGCCATGATCCTGCAATAAATGTTCTCTCTGAATGATCAGAATTTCTTCGTTTAATTTTGGATAATCAATTGTGATTTTGAATAAAAAACGATCTAGCTGGGCTTCTGGCAAACGATACGTTCCTTCCTGTTCAATTGGGTTTTGAGTTGCAATTACTAAAAATGGCGTTTCAAGCTGATAGGCAGAACCATCAATCGTAATCTGGCGTTCTTCCATAACTTCAAAAAGTGCAGCTTGAGTTTTGGCAGGAGCACGGTTAATCTCATCAATTAAAATCAGGTTAGAGAAAATAGGGCCTTTTTTAAACTCAAATTCTGAACTTTTTAGGTTGAAAATAGAAGTTCCCAAAATATCAGAAGGCATCAAATCTGGAGTAAACTGAATTCGGCTAAAGCCAATATTTAATGTTTTAGAAAGTAATTTGGCTGTAATAGTTTTAGCAACTCCAGGAACACCTTCAAGCAAAACATGTCCGTTTGATAAAATAGCAACCAAAAGCTGGTCGATCATTTTATGCTGTCCCACAATTACCGTTTCTAATTCTTTTTTGATAATATTGATGTGATCCAGTAAAGGAGTTAAATTTATTCTAGTCTCAAAATTCACATTTTCATTTGTGATTTCGGTTTCTGGGGTATTAATATCATCCATGTTTTGTATGTTTCTTAAGTTGAATTTTATTTTTTTCTGTCACAGATTAATGGATTCTCATAGATTTAAAAAAATTATTTTAATCTATGGCAGATAGTTTTTATTTAATGTAAAATCTTTTCAATTGCATTATTAATTCGGATTAAATCTTCTTCGAGACTTCCGTGATAACTATTTCGATGTTCGTTGATTAAAAATACAAGTTCTCGAATATCAGTTTCATTTTTTCCTGTTTTATGATGCAGTTTTTTAATAAAATCGTCATCCAGTTTTGTGGTATCGATTAAATATTCCGTTCGGATTTTCTCCAAGAAATATATAATTTTTTTATCTATAATATTGGCATGATCGCCTTCTTGATAATATAAATTTCCAATCGTTTTTGTAAAATCAACGGTCAAATTAGATAATGGTTTTATAATCGGCACAATGCGCTGTTTTCGTTTGGCATTAAAAATCATAAAAATTAAAATGCCAATTATACTAAAATAATAAGCCCATTTTAATCCAGGCTGACTAAAAATATAACGCAATGGCGAGCCTGAAATTGATTCACCATTTTGCCCTTTCGTATACCAAAAAACATTTCCTTTTGGAATATAAGTCAGCACATTTTCAGCATACTGATAATGATTTCCTTTTAATAAATGAAAGTTGGTAAAAGCCGCGGGCTGTGTGTGCAGATAAAAATAACCTCCGCTATACCGAACTTTTATAAAATTTATATGTTTCTCATTTTTCGTTGTGCTTTGATAGCCTAAAACGGTTGTATTTAAAGTGTCAATTTTAGAAAAATAATCTTCCACAGATTGTTTAAAGAGATATTTTTTAGTGCTGACTTTTTTATTCGCCATCCAGATTGATGTACTGTTTAAGCTTGGTAAATTAGACTGAACATCTAGTTTTAAACTGTCTAATAAAATCTGTGGAAAACTTCTCATGCTTAAAAAGGCGCTGTTCCCGCGCGAAACAAAATAAAAAAGCTCTTTTACCGACTGATCGTCGATTGCACCATATTCTGAAATATTAAAGAAGGTTCCTTTTATTTTATAATCTTCTACCAAAGTATCAGAATTATAGTTTGCATCTAAATATTCATAAGGCGTAACGGCAGAAACTCTTTCTATTTTTTGTCCTTTCAAAAGTCCTTTGATTTCTTTGTCAAAAACAAACAATCCGTACGGAATTTTATCATGTACAGAAAAGGTTGGGCGCCAGTCAATAGGTTTTGGCTGATCGCGATCTGTTATAATAATAAGGGCTAAAACAAAAACCAGAATAGCCACATAAATTTTGATGGATTTATTCACTGCTAAAGGTTTTTATTGCTTTTTTAAATCGGTTTTCGGTTTTGGTGAACTTAGCTTCATCAATTTCGAATTCTCCGTACCAAATATAATTGTATAAGTACGACAAATAGGTAAATTCTTCTCTATGAATTGGTCGTTGAAGTTCGTATAAATAATCAGAATTTGTTTTTTCGATATCCCATTCAATATAATTATTTTGCGCCATAACTTTCAGCAGCCATAAATAATAATAACGAATTGCAATTCTTTTTTCATCTGCCTGGATGCTCTCTTTTATTAATTTTTCGAAATCTAAAAGATGAATATTTTTCTCTGCATCAGAATAATAAAGGGTACGTTTTTTAGAATTCTTTCCAAAAATCCATTGTCCTTCTTTATTTATCAGCGCTTTTACGATTAAGAATATAACGAGCATAATAGTCAATACAGCCAAGACTCTTAGTAAAATACCAACAAAGTTTATTGCTGACTGTGGATTACTGAACGAAAAAAGTTTTCTAAATATACTTGCAAGCCAAGATTTAAAATCATCCCAAAACGTTCTTTCGGGCTTTTTTGGCTCGTATTGAAATTCTGAATCGGTATATTTTTTTTTGAAATCTTTAGCAAAGGTTTTCGCTTCAGTCGTGCTTGTATCGATTTGAATATCTTTTTCAGTGTACTTTACGGCATCTATTTTTGGCGGATCTTCAGTCATCAAGGAATTCTGCGCATTTGAAAAAGTGCAGTAAAAAAGAAAAGTAAAAATGAAGAAAATTCTATTCATTATGGTTTCCAGTTAATTCAATTAGGCTGATAGTTTTTGTATTTTTTTATGGACAATAAAAGGATAAACCAAATAATAAAATGAAATTATTCCTAATGTAAATAAGATGATAGACACACTTAACCAATTTGGCATTTCGTTAGCATATCGAGTAATAAAACCTTCTAGAAATCCGGCGGCTATGGTAAACGGAATTGTACTTAAATATATTTTAAAACTGTTTTTAAAACCTATTTTAAAAGAATTTAATCTAGAAAAAGTTTTTGGAAACAATATAGATGCGCCAAGAATAAATCCTGCAGCAGTTTCGATTACAATGGCAAATATTTCCATAGAACCGTGAATCCAAATGCCTCGAACACTTTTCCAGAAAACGCCCTGTTCATAAAAGAAATATTGAAACGAACCCAGCATAATACAATTGCTCATGAAGATGTAAAAAGTCAAAATTCCGGCAAAAATTCCGAAAAAGTAACATTTTGCACCTACATAAAGGTTATTAAAAGTAATGCCGACGAAACTTCCCCAATTTGTGTCTGATTTATAAACCGCCATTGGATTGCCCTTTTTGATGTTTTCTAAAGTCATGTTTACGTAATCGTCTCCCAAAATCAATCGAACGAAATCTGGATCGTATTTTGCAGAAACGACGCCAATTGAAACTAGAGCAAAAAAAAGAATAAAGGCATAAAGCAAATATCGTTTATATTCATAAAGAAGCAATGGAACTTCAGTAACGAAAAATTCCACGATTCTATTTTTCTCCGTTCTTTTGGTTTTGTAAATCTTCTGATAAATCTGCGACGCAAGGTGGTTCAAGTAAATAACTGTTTTACTTTTTGGATAATACGTTTGCGCATACGACAAATCATTCATCATTTGAATGTACAAATTAGCTAACTCGTCAGGATTTTTTTTAGCTTTACCAAAAATAGCTAGCTCAAATTCCAGCCATTTTTCTTTATTTTGTTTTATGAAGGCGACTTCTCTCATTGCAGGCTAAAATATAAAATATGTCAGAATTATCTATTAATACAACACAAAATGTTAAAATAAATTTTATCGCAGCTTCTGTCGGTGAACGACTAGGTGCTTATTTTATCGATTTATTTATTAAATTCTCTTATGTTGCGGTACTTACCGGACTATTTTTTTATGTATTAAGTTTAGGAAAATTTTTCAATGGAGCAGGTTCTTGGACGATAAGAGCACTCGTTATAATTGCGTATTTTCCTATTTTAATATATTCGATAACTTTAGAAAGTATTTTTGAAGGTCAGACCTTTGGCAAAAAACTAATAAAAATAAAAGTTGTTAAAATAGATGGTTATCAAGCCGGTTTTGGAGATTATTTAATCCGCTGGTTTTTTAGAATAATCGATTTTACAGCATTGTACGGACTTGTTGGTCTCATTGCCATGGTTTCTAGCAAAAAAACACAGCGTTTGGGCGATATGGCAGCGGGAACGGCTGTGATTACCTTAAAAAACAGAATTAATATAAGTCATACCATTTTAGAGGAAATCGGTACTTCATACGTGCCCACATATCCTTTGGTTATTAAATTATCAGATAATGATATGCGTATCATTAAAGAAACCTTTAAAAAAGCTGTAGCCAAAAAAGATCATGAAATCATTTATAAATTGGTTGCCAAAATTGAAAGTGTAACAGGAATTAAAAACCAATCTGGAGATAACAGCGATTTTATTCGCGTGGTTTTAAAAGATTACAACTACTATACTCAAAATATGTAGAAAGTTTTTTAAGATGAAATTTGCTAAAAAAAAACATTTTTACTTTTCTAAATTCATCAATTGAAAACGTATTGCCTAGCCCTGATGGGAGCGGTATCCTTTTTCTGGCTTCTTTAGCCAGGAAAAGATATAGCGGACAGCAGAAAACAGCTCCTCTTTAAATTTGTGCTAATTCTTACAAAAAAATACTTTTCTACAAGAATAACGTTGGATGATTTCTTAACTTTGTTATACAAGCGAACAATTAATAATTATTTGCTCGTAAATGGCAGACTGAAAAACCTAGTACAAAACTTAATTAGAAATACTATGAGAATTAAAAAAACTTTTGCAGTTATAATTATGTTGCTTTTTTCTGTTTTTAATTTCGCTCAAGGCGGAAAAAAATTAGATAAAATAATTAAAAGAGATTATCAGATAATTGAAGGAACTATTTCTAAAATATCTGATAAAACGGTTGAATATTCTCTGCCCGGCGAAACTTTGCTGATTTCTCTTGATGTTTCTCAGATCGCGAGAATTGATTTTGCCAGCGGGCGTTCGCAAACTTTTGATGTTTCAGCATCAAGTTCATCTGCAAATAATTCGGGACCAGATTTAGCCACTGCAGAAATAAAACCCAATACTATCGCTGTTTTACCCGTGCCGTACTTAAACTCAGACACTCAGGAAAGCTCAGAAGATATGGCTAAATTTGCTCAAAACGATTTGTATAATAAATTGTTAGATAAATCGGCAAATATTTTTCCGCTAACAGTTCAGGATTTAAGAACAACTAACAGCCTTTTGCACAAAGCAGGAATAAATCATAACAATATAGATGAAACCCCAATTGAGGATCTTGAAAAAATTCTAGGGGTAGACAATATTGTTGCTGCTAAAATTTCATACACAATGTCAACTAGTTCAACTGCATCAACTTACGGAAGCGGAAGCACTACTGTAAGTAACAATGATAAAAAGATTAAGTCAAATGATTATTCGACAACAACTGCCAATTCACAAATGTATTATTACTATAATGTGTATTTTGATATGTACCGAAATAATACTAAAATTTACTCACAAACCCGCAAACCTTTCCTTAACTTAAAAGACAGCTGGATCGATTCTATCTCATATTTATTAAAAAGAAGTCCGATTTATGTGAAGAAGTAGGTTTTTTAGAAATAAGAGGCAAGAAGAAAGATTAAAGAAGAAAGAATAAAGAGTAAGAAGAAATAGTAAAGAAGAAAGAATAAAGAGCCAAGAAGAAAGAATATAGAAACAAAAAACAAGAATAAAGAATCAAGAGGACTGTAAGACATATAATCTTTGTTGCTTTGTCTCTTTGAACCTTTGTGCCTAATAAAAAAAAACCTTTGTACCTTTGCCTTTCTGAACCTAAAAAAATGTTTCACTTATTAGATCTTATTGGTACAATGGCGTTTGCTATGTCTGGCGCTTTAACGGCAATGCATAAAAAACTAGATCCGTTTGGGGTTTTTATAATTGCTTTTGTAACTGCGGTAGGCGGCGGAACGCTTCGTGATGTATTGATTGGCAGGACGCCCGTAGGATGGATGCTTGATCTTCAGTATGTTTATGTAATTATTTTAGGTTTTATTCTGGCTATTCTTTTTCGAAAAAAGTTTGACAAGCTCAGAACTTCATTGTTTTTGTTTGATACAATCGGACTTGGCGTTTTTACTTTAATCGGACTCGAAAAAGGAATTTCGATTGGTTTGCATCCAGTCATTTGTATTGCCTTAGGAACGATGACGGCTTGTTTTGGAGGTGTAATCAGAGATATTTTATGTACAGAAATTCCAACTATTTTTAGAAGAGAGATTTACGCCACGATTTGTATTTTTGGCGGAATTGTATTTTTTGTCTTAAAAAAACTAAACTTAGAAGACGATATTTTGTATTTATTAACTTCAATAGTAATTATCACTGTACGTTTGATGGCGGTAAAATTCAAATGGTATTTACCAGCATTTGAGCATAAATGAGATTTTAAAATAATATATTAGCCACAGATTAACAGATTAAAAAAGATTTTTTGGCTAGAATTAAAAATCATTGAAATCAAATAAATCTGTGGCAAGAAAATGACAAAGTATACCGTAAAAAAATACCATAAAAGCGATTACAAAACTTGGAACGAATTTATCGCTCAAGCTAAAAACGCCACATTTTTATTTTATCGCGATTTTATGGAATATCACCAAGATCGTTTTGAAGATTTCTCGCTTTTGATTTTTGAAGGTGAAAAATTAAAAGCAGTTTTGCCTGCCAATAAAAAAGAAAATTCAGTTTACTCACATCAAGGTTTAACATATGGAGGTCTGGTTTTTTCTTCTAAATTGAAAGGTGAAAAAGTAGAATCTATTTTAGATTCGATTTTAGTTTTTTTTAATGAAAATCAAATTGAAACTTTTTATTATAAGCCAATTCCGAGTTTTTATTTTCCGGAAGGAAACAACGAAATAGATTTTTTCTTGTTTAAAAGAGGAGCAGTTTTAGAGCGAAAAGAAATGAATTTGGCCATTAATTTGCAATTGCCTTTGCAGATTTCTAAAAGTAAAATGAAGCATTTCAGAAGAATTGAAAATCTTGATTTAGACATTATAGAAGAACAACATTTTTCTCCTTTTTGGAATGAAATTTTAGAGCCGAGATTATTAGAAAAATTTGATGCGAAACCAGTTCATACCAAAGAAGAAATGGCTTGGTTGAAGCAAAATTTTCCTCAAAATATTAGACAATATTCTGTTTGTCAAAATGATGAGATTATTGCCGGAATAACTATTTTTGAAACTCAAAATGTAATAAAATCACAATATGCAGCTACTTCTAAACAAGGAGAAGAAGCACGTGCTGTTGATTTTTTATTCATTAATTTGATCCATAAATACAAAAGAAAAGGTAAATTATTTTTTGATATGGGAATCGTAAATTCAGATAACGAAAAAGAGTATGATTTGGGCCTTTTGACACAAAAACAAGAATTGGGCTGTTCCGTTTACAATCAGGATTTTTATAAACTCGATATAAAATGATACCATTTCTTGACCTTAAAAAAATAAACGAACCTTATGAAACTGCATTTCAGCAAAAACTGAAATTGGTTTTAGATAATGGCTGGTATATTTTAGGAAAAGAACTGGAAACATTTGAAAAAGCTTTCGCCGAATATAACCAAACCAAATACTGCATTGGAGTTGGGAATGGTTTTGATGCGTTAGTTTTGATTTTTAAAGGATATATTCAACTCGGAAAACTTCAAAGAGGCGACGAAGTTATTGTTCCTGCAAATACATATATCGCTACTATTTTAGCCATTCTGCAAGCCGATTTAGTTCCAGTTTTGATTGAACCAAAATTAGAAACCTACAACATAAATCCCGATTTAATTCAGGAGAAAATTACGCCAAAAACAAAAGCCATTTTAGCCGTTCATTTATATGGACAATTGGCTGAAATGGAAAGACTAGATGAAATTGCAGTACAAAATAATTTGATTGTTGTAGAAGATGCTGCCCAATCACATGGGGCAATTTACAATGAACAATTAATAATTAATAATTTAAAAAACACTTCTGCTTACAGTTTTTATCCCGGAAAAAATCTAGGATGTTTAGGCGACGGCGGTGCGATTACCACAAACGATTCAGAGTTGGCAAAAGTGCTTTTTTCGCTTCGGAATTATGGTTCTGAACAAAAATATCATAATGAATACATTGGCGTAAATTCGAGATTAGATGAACTTCAGGCTTCGTTTTTAAATCTTAAATTACCAAATTTAAATAGGGACAATGACAAACGCCGCGCTATTGCAAAACGTTATTTGTCTGAAATTAAAAATGACAAAATAATCCTTCCGTTTTGGGATTTTTCGAACAATCATGTATTTCATTTATTTGTAATTCGGACTGAAAATCGTGAAGGTTTACAAGAATATTTAACTCATAATCATATTCAAACTGTAATTCATTATCCGATTCCGCCACACAAACAAAAAGCATTTTCTTCTGAGACTTCAGGATGGAACAATCTACTTTTTCCAATTACAGAGAAAATCCACAACCAAGTTTTGAGTTTGCCGATCAGTCCAGTTTTGACAGATGACGAAGTTAGCTTTATCATCGAAATTTTAAACCAATATTAATTCGTGTCTGACAGCAAAACTTCATATAGAGAAATCCTAAAAACAACTTCAATTTTTGGTGGCGTACAGTTTTTTACTATTTTAGTTTCGATTATCAGAACCAAATTGATAGCTGTTTTTATTGGCCCAAGCGGAATGGGAATTATAGCATTATTAAATTCAACTTTGAGTCTTGTCAGTGGAATTTCCGGTTTAGGAATCGAAACGAGTGCCGTAAAAAACATTTCCGAAAACTTTAAAAAGGAAGATTTAAAAACAGTTTCTATAACAGTTCAAATTGTAAAGAAGATTGTTTTTTTTACAGGAATTTTAGGTATGCTGCTTGTTGCGATTTTTTCAAAAGCACTAAGTATCATTACTTTTGGAGATTCTAGTCAAACCTATACCTTTATATTTCTGGCGATAACAGTATTATTCAAACAATTATCATCTGGACAATTGGCTGTTCTACAAGGTTTGCGACAAATGAAATTTTTAGCAAAAGCTAATTTGTACGGCAATTTATTTGGTTTGCTTTTTTCGATTCCGCTTTATTATTTTTTAAAGATTGATGCCATAATTCCAACAATTATAATTGCTTCTTTGTCTGCTTTGATTTTCTCTTTTTATTATTCCAATAAAGTAATAATTGAAAAACAAAAAGTTTCAAAAACCGTATTTTTAGAAGAAGGAAAAGCTATTGTGAAATTGGGTTTTATGCTGACGATCAGCAGTGTTTTAACACTTTTATCAACGTATTTAATTCAGATCTATATTGGTGAAAACGGAGGATTGGAACAAGTTGGTTTTTATAACGCAGGTTTCACTTTATTAAATTCGTATGTAGGAATTATTTTTACCGTTATGAGTACCGATTATTTTCCGAAATTAGCTTCGATAAATTCTGATAATAAAAAAGTTAGGTCCAGTGTTGTACAGCAAGCTTTTGTATCAATCCTAATTATCACGCCTATAATTGTTTTGTTTTTGACTTTTATTTCATTGATAATTAAAGTTATTTACACACCAAAATTTAATGAAATAACGTCTATGCTTTGTTTTGGAATTTTAGGAATGTTATTCAGGGCAGTTTCCTGGGCAATGGGCTTTATTTTAATTGCAAAAGGCGATTCTAAAATGTTCCTAAAAACTGCTTTTGGCTTCAATATTTTGTCTTTGCTAATGAATATTTCTTGCTATTATTTTTACGGATTAGAGGGGCTGGGCTTTAGTTTTTGTCTTTATTTTTTATTTCATTTTATCGGATTAAAAATCATCACTAAAAAAAGATATAATTTTTATTTTGACAAAGATTTTTACGAAACTTATCTTGTTTGTTTTTTAATTTGTATTAGTACTTTTTTAATTCGTTATATTGAAATTTCAGCTCTAAAATACAGTTTATTGACTTTGATGATTTTTATTTCTCTGAGTTTCAGTTTTTATCAAATTAATAAAAAGATGAATTTAAGGGAAATATTCACGTCATTTGTTCAAAGAAAAAAGGATAAAAATGATTCAGAATAGTTATAGAAAATGCCGGTCTTTTTATCACAAACTCAAGTTTTACTATTCGGTAAACTGGACAAAAACGCTATATTTTAATTTTAAGAAATTCCCTTTTCAAATTGCTAAAAAATTACCTGTTTTCTTTTACGGAAGAGTAAAATTCACTTCAATAGCTGGCGAAATTAAAATTGACGGAAATATTAAAAAGGGCATGATTGGTTTTGGTCAGCCGTATGAATTGAATAAAGCTCAAAAAGGCATTTCAGAAATTTTTATTTTAGGAAAATTAACGTTTAAAGGAAAATTTCAATTTGGTAAGGATTGTTTTGTTTTCGTTGGCGAAAATGCAAATTGCGAACTCGGAAATATGGCATCGATAGCATCAAGCGGTAAAATAATTTGTACTGAAAAAATTGTTTTGGGCGATTATGCACGCTTTGGTTCAGAAGCTCAAATTATAGACACTAATTTTCATGATTTAATTGACACAGAAACAGGCGAAAAACTTGAGAAATCAGCCCCAATTTTTATCGGAAATTACAATTTTGCAAGCAATAGAGTTTCAGTTCTAAAAGGAACTCAAACATCTGATTTTTGTACAATTGCATCGAATAGTTTGTGTACAAAAAATTATACTTCTTTAGGTAAAAATATTTTGATTGGAGGAATTCCAGCCAAATTAATTCGGTCTAATATTTCAAGAGACTGGCAAGGAGAAAAACAGCAGTTAGATGATTTTTTGACAATTTAAAAATGCAACGCGGATGATACAGATTCGCTAATACCTTTTTTTATTATGCGGAAACGCTGTTTTATTTCCAGCAAAATATATTTGAATAACAAATTATAATTTGCTGTTTTATAAGCCAAAATCATTTCAAAATGCATTCTTTTTAAAATGGCTTTATGCTCAATTTTAGATCTATTTAAACGAATTGCTTTTTGAATAATCAAATACGTAGAATAATTTATTTTCTTAGATCTTGGATCATTTTTTAAATGAAAATGAGTTCCAAAAGATGTTGTTGAGATTCTTTTTTTAATTAAAATTTCATCAATATAATCAAAGTCATATTTGCGAGAAGCACGAATCCAAAGATCTAAATCTTCATAAGCTAAATCTTCAGCATAACCTTTTAGATCGTCGAAAACAGTTTTTTTAACCATTGAAGAAACCGAGCAAATGCTATTGCCTCCTGAAATAACACTCAAATAAATATCTCCAATTTGTCTTTTTTCGATTGTTTTTTTTGAAGCATCAACTGGGAAATAATAAAAGTAAAAATTACCTTTTTCATTAATTAATTCGGCATTTCCGTAAACCATTCCCAAATTTTTAAAGCGGTTTTGCTGAAAGGCTTTTAGTTGTAATGAAACACAATTGGGCAATAAAATATCATCACAAGCCAGATCAATAATATAATCGCCTTTGGCTAATTTTAAAGCTTTATTAAACGATTTTGTGCTTCCTAAATTCGTTTCGTTTGCAATAAATTGAATTTCAGGAAAATCGACAAGCCAATTCTGAATTGTTTCTTTAGAATTATCCGTGCTAAAATCATCTACAATTATCAATTCAATAAACGGATAATCTTGATTTACAGCCGAAAGCAAACTCTCAACAACATACTTTTCTTGATTGTAACACAAGCAAATAATGGTCACTAATGATTTATCTTGCATATTGTTTTTAAAGAGTTATATATTTGATACGAAAATAATAAATCACGAATGATATTGTCTCACAAAAAAAATAAAATTGCTTTAATTGGTTATCGCTTAAGCGGAGGCGGAAGCGATAAAGTTATGGCAAATTTGTCTGTTTTTTTTGAAAATCAAGGTTTTGAAGTGGATATAATTATTGTTTTAGACGAAGTTAGTTTTCCGTATTCAGGAAAATTAGTAAATCTTGGTTTGCTTAAAAATAAAAGCAACGGACTTTTTAATAAAGCGAAGAGATTATGGGCTTTACGAAAGTATTTAAACGAAAATAAATTTGATTTTATAATTGATTTTCGGTTTCGTACCAAGATTGTTCAGGAACTTATTTTGGCGAGATTTATTTATAATACCAAAACAATCTTTACGGTTCACAGTTTTTTGATTGATCATTATATGCCAAACAATTCTCGGCTGACAAGGTTGATGTACAATCATTGTTACGCAAATGTTGCTATTTCTGATGAAATGAAAACACTGATTGAAAACAAACATCAATTACAAAATGTGGTCACGATTCATAACCCTGTTTATGTAGAGGAAATTCAGAATAAGCAAAATGAAAATATATATTTTAATTTCAATTTTATTATCGCCGTCGGACAATATGAAAATCAAATAAAACAGTTTGATCAATTAATTTCAAGTTATTCAAAATCGATTTTGCCTCAAAAAAATATTCATTTCGTTATTGTAGGAAATGGAGATAAATCAAAACTTAAAAAAGCAATTTTAGAGAATAAAGTTTCTGATTTTGTTCATCTTTTAGGCTATCAAAGCAATCCTTTTAAATATGTAAGCAAAGCTAAATTTCTAGTTTTAAGCAGTAAAAACGAAGGATTTCCGAATGTTATTTTAGAATCATTAGCTTGCAAAACTCCAGTTGTCTCTTTTGATTGCGATTTTGGACCAAGAGATATGATTACATCTTTAGAAAACGGTATTTTAGTAGAAAATCAAAATTGGGTGAAGTTGACTGAAGCAATGAATGTATTTGTTTCAGATGAAGTATTATATCAAAATTGCAAACAAAATGCATTTGAAAGCATTCAGCCTTTTTTATTAGAAAAAGTTGGACAGCAATGGTTAAATTTGATGAAAGCAAATTAAAAATATGACTACAATTCAAGATATAACAGTCCTTAAAATTCCGGTTGTAGAAGATTTGAAAGGAAATTTAGCGTTCATTCAAAACGATATTCTTCCGTTTGAATTTAAGCGTGTTTACTATCTTTTTGATGTTCCGAGTTCTGCTTTTCGTGGCGGACACTCGCATATCGAACAACACGAAGTTTTAATAGCTTTAAGCGGCAGTTTTGAGGTGAAAGTGAATGATGGAACCAGTAAAAGAAGCTTTTTATTGAATAAACCCAATATAGGTTTGCATTTGCCAAAAGGAATCTGGAGAGAATTAGAAAATTTTTCGTCAGGCTCCGTTTGTCTGGTTTTGGCTTCAGATGTGTTTGAAGAAACAGATTATATAAGGGATTTTGGAACTTTTTTGATTTCTAAAAAATGAAACTCCTTTACATTGTTCCCAAAATAAAAAATGCTGGCGGAGTGGCTAGAGTTTTGTCTATAAAAGCAAATTATTTTATAGAGAATTTTGGGTATGAAGTTCATATTTTATCTCAAAACGAAGAAACGGATTTGTCTTTCTATAATTTTAATTCTAAAGTTGTATTTCATAATATGATTTTGAAAGGCAATACTTTTCAGTTTTTAAAATCATATACAAAAGAAGTAAAGCAAAAAATAAAACAGATTAATCCAGATGTAATTTTAGTTGCAGATAATGGTTTGAAAGCTTTTGTTTTTCCATTTATAATCAAAACCAAAACTCCCATTGTCTTTGAATGTCACGGTTCTAAATTTATTGAAGAACAAAGTCAGAAAACTAATTTATTATCCAAATTAATTCAAAAATTAAAATATAGATTCAAAGATTTTGCAGTTAGAAGATTTACTAAAATAGTAGCTTTATCTGATGAAAGTTTACAAGAATGGAATGTTGAAAATGGCGTTGTAATTCCGAATCCGTCTTGGATTCAGACCAAAAATTTTACTGATTTAAAGAATAAAAAAGTGATTACGGCTGCCCGAAATTCATATGAAAAAGGATTAGACCGTTTGTTGTTAATTTGGAAGAAAGCTGGTGAAAAACACCCAGATTGGACTTTGGATATTTACACAGATGATATCGAATCTTTAGAGAAAAAAGCAATTAGCTTAGGAATAAAATCTGGAATAAATTATTTCAAATTTGTAAATAATATTGAAGAGAATTATCTAGAAGCTTCCATTTACGCTATGACTTCAAGAACCGAAGGCTTTCCGATGGTTTTGTTAGAAGCTATGGCTTTGGGTTTGCCTTGTATTGCTTATGATTGCCCGATTGGCCCAAGAACCATAATTACAAATGCTGAAAATGGTTTTTTAATTCATGATAATAATGAGGAAATGTTTGTAGAAAAGCTGTCTTTTTTAATTGAAAATGAAGAAGTAAGGTCGAAATTTAGTTTGAATGCGAAAAAAACTTCACAACAATTTAATATTGATAAAGTAATGAAGATGTGGGAAACTTTTTTAGAAAATCTAAATCTTGGCAATAGTTTTTAAATTGCAAAAATACCCCAGTTTATAAAGGTCAAATAGGAGTAAAGAAGGTTTTTGAGATAGCAAATTTCGTTCTATTTTCTTTTGATTTGTATTAAAAAGAAAAGCTGAAAAACGAATTAGTTTTAGCTTTTTTAAAAGTTCAAAAGCTTTTATGATTTTACTTTCTTCTTTGGAGATTTTCCGTGAATTATAAAGAAAAACCAAGTTTTCTAAAGCTGTTTTAGTTTTCTTTAAAAATAAAATGGAAGTTTCTAAATTCAAATGATAAGTTGGATTATTTATTTGTAAAACTTGAAAATGATTTGATTTTAAAACCGAAAAAAAGAGTAAATCTTCATAACCATATTTTGTGATCGATTCATCAAAAGGATATTGAAGAAAAACTTCTTTTTTAATTAATAAATTAGAAGTCAAAACAGAAACAGCTTCTCTTTTCTTCCCATAAATCCAACGTAAAAGCTGTTCTTTTTCAGGCTTTTTATCTTCATATATGATGCCACCAAAAAAGATATTTTTAGTTGCAGTTGAAATTAAATCAGCATACTTTTTAATAAAATTATTTGCAGTCGGGAAAGTATCACAATCTAAAATTAACAGCCAATTGTACTTTGCTTTTAACGCTAATGAGTTGATATTTTTTCCTCTTCCCAAATTCGTTTCATTTATAAAAAAAGAAGAATTCGAAATAAGATTAATTTCTTGATTTAGAATGTTTTCTTGAGAGTTTGAAGCGTCGTCTTGGCAAAGAATTTCAAAAGTAATTCCATTAAAATTACATTGCTTTACAAGTTCAATAACTAGCGGTAAAGCATTATAATTATAAACCGGAATTAAAATGGAAAGCATTACACGCTTCTTTGCACTACTTCAAAAATTCTTTCATCTTCACATTTTAAAGTTTTAGATGGGAATTTCATCAACAAAGCATAATCGTGAGTCGCCATGATAACCGTTTTTCCGTTGGCGTTAATTTTTTTCAATACTTCTAGCACCTCAGAACTCGTTTGCGGATCAAGATTTCCGGTTGGTTCATCAGCTAAAATAAATTCAGGATCATTCAGCAAAGCTCTTGCAATTGCAACACGCTGTTGTTCTCCTCCAGAAAGTTGGTGAGGCATTTTGTTTACAAAATCTTTCATGCCTACTTTATCCAAAACTTCGTCAATTTTATGTTCCATTGCTTCTTTTTCAGACCAGCCAGTTGCTTTTAAGACAAAAAGCATGTTGTCTTTCACAGAACGGTCTGGAAGCAATTTAAAGTCTTGAAATACAATTCCGATTTTACGTCTTAAATACGGAATTTCACTTTCTTTTAAAGCAGCCAAATCAAATTCAACTATATGGCCTTCTCCTTCTGTTAAAGGAAGATCTCCGTACAAAGTTTTCATGAAACTACTTTTTCCTGAACCCGTTTTTCCGATAATATAGATGAATTCACCGTGTTGAACATCTAAATTAATATGAGATAAAATTTTTCTTCCTTCTTGATATATAGTGACTTCTTTAAGAGATAGTACGATTTGTGACATAGTAAAATTGATTTGATTTGTAAAAGTAATAAGATAACGCTTGGATTCAAAATAAATTTGAATCATTTCTGAATAAAAATTTCAAACCATATAAGTCATGTAAGTTCATCATTAGAGAATAATATAGAAGCATCTAATTTATAATTAATTAAATGACCTCAATGGTTAAACTTAATCTGTAAGAACGGTCTAAAATCACGACTATTTAAAAAAAAGTTTATAATAAAAGCCAGAAACGTTTCGTTATAGACGGTATAAAATGATACATTTGAATACTAAATATAATTACAATGCGCAAATTTTCCTGGTTCTTTTTATTCCAAATAATCCTTATTTCGACCACAGTTTCGGCACAAAAATCAGCTATTTACACTTACGACTTAAAGGATTTTGACAAAGCACTGACTTTATATAATGACAAACAATATGCTTCGGCACAACTTATTTTTGAGCATGTAAAAAACAATGCAACAACTGAAGAAGTTCAGTCAGATTGTGCTTATTACATTGCCAATTGTGCCATTAGAACCAATAAGGCAAATGCCGATGCCTTGATGGAAAAATTTGTAAATGATTATCCAACAAGTACAAAGCAAAATCAAGCTTATATTGAAGTGGCTCAGTTTTACTTCGAGCAGGGAAATTATCCAAAAGCTTTGCAATGGTTTGATAAAGTCGATGAAAGCTACATGAGCAAATCGGATTCGGATAAATTTAATTTCCAAAAAGGTTACAGTTATTTCAATGCCAAAAAGAAAAAAGAAGCGACTGCTTATTTTAACAAAGTAGTGAATTCTCCTGAATTTGGTTCTCAAGCCAAGTATTATTTAGGATTTATGGCTTACGAAGGCGATGATTATAAAGAGGCGACCAAATATTTTGACGAAGTTTCAGGCGAGGAAAAATACAAAGAAAAGCTTTCGTATTATCAGGCTGATATGAATTTCAAATTAGGAAATTTTCAAAAAGCTATTGATTTAGGTCAAACTGCAATGGCTAAATCGAATGCGATTGAAAAATCAGAGCTGAATAAAATTATCGGAGAAAGTTATTTCAATTTAAAGCAATACGGAAAAGCGATTCCGTTTTTAGAGCAATACGAAGGTAAAAAAGGAAAATGGAATAATACTGATTTCTATCAATTAGGTTATGCTTATTATGAGCAAAAGGAGTATGAAAAAGCAATTTCTCAATTCAATAAAATTATTGAAGGAAAAGATTTCGTTGCGCAAAATGCTTACTACCACTTAGGCTTAAGTTATTTGAATACTGGTAAAAAACAAGAAGCATTAAATGCATTTAAAAACGCTTCTGAAATGGAATTTAATGCGCAGATTCAAGAAGATGCTGCTTTAAATTATGCAAAATTGAGTTATGAAATAGGAAATGCTTACCAAACTGTTCCTGGAATTTTGCTTGATTTCTTGAAAAAATATCCAAACAATTCAAGTAAATCTGAAGTAGAAAAGTTATTGGTCGATTCTTATATTTCGTCTAAAAACTATAAAGAAGCTTTAATTTTATTAGAGAAAAACAGATCTGCCGAAAATAAGGCAGCTTATCAAAAAGTGCTTTTTTACAGAGGTTTAGAATTGTATAATGAATCAAATTATTCAGAAGCAGGGAAAATGTTTAAAAGCGCTGTCAGCGAACAAAAAACACCTGAATTTACCGCTCGCGCTACTTTTTGGAAAGCTGAAACAGAATATGTTACAGATGACTTTCAGAATGCTTTATTAAGCTACAAACAGTTTGCTGGACTTGCAGCGGCCAAATCAACTGATGAATATAAAAATATCAACTATAATATTGGCTACACCTATTTTAAATTGAAAGAATACGATCAGGCTGCGAACTCCTTTCAAGCTCAGATTGACAATTCAAAAGAAGATAAAGTACGTTTAAATGATTCGTATTTGCGTTTAGGAGATTGCCGTTTTGTAAGTGCAAAATATGCTCAGGCGAATGAAGCTTATGCAAAAGCGATTGAGGCAAAAGGAGTTGATGCTGATTATGCTCAATTTCAAAAAGCAATTTCATACGGTTTTATGTCTAAAAATGATAAGAAAGTTGACGAACTGAATAATTTTCTTCAGATGTACAAAAAATCAGAATATCGTGATGATGCTTTGTACGAATTAGGAAATACGTATGTAGCAGAGAAAAAGAACGATCAGGCGATTAAAACCTACGATCAGCTGATTTCAGAGTATAAAAACGGATCATTTACTTCAAAATCTATTTTAAAACAAGGTCTGATTTATTACAACTCAGATCGTGACGAGCAGGCTTTAGTGAAATTCAAAAAAGTAGCGGCTGAGTTTCCAAAAACTCCAGAAGCTTTAGAGGCAGTTTCTACAGCAAGATTAATTTATGTTGATTCTGGAAAAGTAGATGAATATGCAACTTGGGTGCGTACGTTAGATTTTGTTTCGGTTACAGATGCTGAGTTAGATAACGATACTTATGATGCTGCTTTCAAACAATACAGTCAAAATAACAGCAAACTTGCAATTACAGGTTTTATGGGTTATGTGAATAAATTTCCATCAGGAATGCATTCTTTAGAAGCTAATTTTTACTTAGCACAATTGTATTATGCTGAAGGTTCAGAAACTAAATCAACGCCTAATTATCAATATGTAATTGATCAGCCAAGAAATGAATTTACAGAACAATCATTAAATAGGTTGGCTCAAATTTTCCTAAAAGCTAAAGATTGCGACAAATCGATTCCGGTCTTGACACGCTTAGAAAACGAAGCTGATTTTCCGCAAAATAAAAACTTTGCTCAAGCTAATTTGATGAAATGTTATTATGATAAGAAAGATTATAGCAACTCAGTAATTTTTGCAGACAAGGTTTTGCAGAACCCAAAAGCCGATGTGAATGTAAAAGCAGATGCACAGATTATTGTAGCACGCGCAGCAATGCAGACTGGAGATGAAGATAAAGCTAAATCGGCTTACGCTAAATTATCAGCAACTTCAAAAGGAGAATTAGCGGCAGAAGCGTTGTATTACGACGCGTATTTTAAAACAAAAGAAGGCAAATTTGATGCTTCGAATGTTTCTGTTCAAAAATTAGCAAAGAATTATTCGGCTTATAAATATTACGGAGCGAAGAGTTTAGTTTTAATGGCGAAAAACTTTTACGGATTAAAAGACAGCTATCAGGCAACTTATATTTTAGATAATGTAATCAACAACTTTACAGATTATCCAGATGTCGTTGAAGAAGCCAAAAAAGAATTAAGCGCTATTAAATTAGAAGAATCTAAAACCAATTCGTCTATTAATAAATAGTTTGATGTAAAATGTGAGATGTAAAAATGTGAAATGTATACAAAACAAACATTTTACATTTCACAAAAATCATTTCACCAATAAAAAAATCATGAGTTTACCTTTTTATATAATTGATGTTTTTGCTGATAAGAAATATGCTGGAAATCAGCTGGCCGTTTTTTTGGATGCAGAAAATTTGAGTTCAGAAGAAATGCAAAATATTGCTCGCGAAATTAATTTTGCAGAAAGCACTTTTATTACCAAACTCGATAGAGAAAATAATAAAGCAGCGATTAAAATATTTACACCATCTCAAGAAATGCAGTTTGCGGGTCATCCGATAATTGGAACTTCATGGGTTTTGATTAATAAGATATTTGATAATTCGCCTGAAAATATAAAATTGAATGTTCCGATCGGAGAAATTCCAATTCATCAAACGGAAGATTTAATTTGGTTAAAAGCAGCACAGCCGAAATTTTGGGATATTTTTTCGAAAGAAGATTTCACGTTATTCAGTAATCTGAAAAAAGAAGATTTTGAAAACCAATTTCCAATTCAGGAAGTTACAACAGGGAGTGCCTTTGTAATGGTTGGATTGAGCAATAAAAGAGCGCTCGAAAACTTAGTTTTAGATAAAGATAAAACAGATGAATGGCTGAAAAAGAATTGTAAAACAACGCACAGAGGCTTGTATTTTTATTATTTAGAAGGTTCGAAATTATTCAGCAGAATGCTGTGTATCGAGCACAATCAGTTAGTAGAAGATGCCGCAACAGGAAGTGCCAGTACATGCCTTCAGGCTTTTCTATTAAAATATCATAAACCTGAATTTGAATTAATCAATTATCAGGGAGATTATATAAATCGTCCGTCGCAAATTTATTTTAAAGGAAAAGTAAAGGACAATTTGTTTAATATTGAAATTGGAGGAAAAGCACAATTTGTTGCAAAAGGCGAGTGGGAAAACTAGAAAATAGAGCCAAGAACAAAGATTTAGAAAATAGAATATAGATTTTAGAAAAAGAAAATAGAGTCAAGAAATAAGAAAATTGTAGAAAGCGAGAGAAGTATATGCTCTTTATTCTATTTTCTTTTCTCTGAAAAAAAATAAAGAAATATGAAAATTAATTGCCAAAATAAAATTATCATTTTACTGCTGTTGTTTGTTGTTCAGCTTTCGTTTTCTCAAAAGAAAAATGAAACAATTGGAACTGAAACGGTAAACGTAGTAAAACCATATTCGCCAACAATATCTGATGCGTTTAAAGTAAAGGAAACACCTTCGCTTGACGATTCGGGAAATCAGCCTAAAGAAACTATTAAATATAGTATTCTGTCTGTTCCTGTTGCATCCACTTTTACCCCTTCAAAAGGGAAAGCTGAAGGTGTTGAAAAATCTAAAAAAGAAAGATTGTTTAATAATTATGCTACTTTAGGAGTTGGAAATTACGGAACACTGAATGCAGAATTATTTGTAACACAAGATTTAGGTAATAATGATTATGTGGCTGGAATGTTTCGTCATCATTCGTCTCAGGGCGGAATTAAAGATGTGAATTTAAATGACGAATTTTATGATACTGCCTTAAATGTTGGTTATGGCGTAAACAATCGTGATATGTCATGGAGTGTCGATTTGGGTTATCAAAATCAAATATACAATTGGTACGGGTTACCGGCTGATTTCGGAATGACTTTACCACCAGAACAGCAGGAAGATTTAATTAGGGGAATTAACCCAAATCATTCTTATAATACGATTTCATTAGGAGGAAACATCGAATTTAATGAAGGGATTTTTAATAAAATTTCAACCAGATTTACCCACTTTTCAGATAGTTTTTCTTCTTCAGAAAATCGTTTTTATTTGAAACCTTCATTTAAAGTGGATGTAATGGATCAATCAATAAACACAAATATTATCGTAGATCACGTTAGCGGATCTTTCGAAAATAATTATGCTTTAACGAATATTGAACCTGTAAAATACAGTTTGACTAATTTTGGAATTGAACCAAGTTTTGTGGTTCATGAAAACGATTGGACATTAGAATTAGGAGCTGGATTATTTTACGGCTTAGATTCTGAGAACAGCGGCAACAAATTTTATATTTATCCAAAAGTAAATGCTTCGTATAAATTAGTAGGCGATTTAATGATTTTTTACACAGGTGTAAATGGTAGTTTAAATCAAAATTCGTATGCTGATTTTGTTACTGACAATCCGTTTTTATCTCCAACTTTAAATATGAGACCAAGCAGTACTCAATATAATGTTTTTGCTGGATTAAAAGGAAAATTAGCCAATAATATCAGTTATAATTTGACAGGTTCATATTTGAATGAAAAAGATAAAGCATTGTTTAAAAGCAATGATTATACAGAAGATTTTTCAAATCAAAATTATGCCTTTGGAAACTCGTTTGGAGTGGTTTATGATGACGTAAGAACACTTCGTTTTTATGCAGAATTAAAAGCTGATTTCTCTCAAAATGTTTCTTTCGGAATCAACGGAACTTTTAATAGTTATAAAACAGACGGTTTAGAAGCTTGGAACTTGCCATCGATGAAATTAAGCTCAAATTTAGATGTAAATATTACAAAACAATGGTATGCTGGTTTGAATGTTTTCTTTGTTGGAGAACGCAAAGATATGCAGACTAATTTTGATGTGGCAACTCTTGGAGTTCCAGTTACTTTAAAAAGTTATTTTGATGCAAATGCACATTTAGGATACAAATATAACGAACGTTTGACTTTCTTTTTGAAATTGAATAATATTGGGAATCAAGCCTACGAAAGATGGTTGAACTACCCAGTTCAAGGATTCCAAGTTTTAGTTGGAGGAAATTATAAATTCGATTTTTAAGAAGGTTTTGCCAGGAAGAAACTAAGGCACAAAGTTTTTTATAAAAGTGCCTTTCAGCCATGAGTTCATGAATTTTTTGGAGTAAATTCGTGAATTCGTGGCTATTTTTTTTTGCATCCTCAAAAACCTTTGCATCTTTGTAACTCAGAACCTCACTATTCAAAAAAATGACTTTCAAACAAAAAATACATTCTTATTATTTGCAAATGGTTCAAGATCGAATAGATGTTTTTAGAGACATGATTTCGGCTTTGACAGAAGATTCTAAAAATGATGCAAAAGGTTCTGCCGGAGACAAACACGAAACTGCTTTGTCTATGATGCATATCGAACAAGAAAAATTGACCAATAAACTAAAAGAAGCTATAAATCAAAAAGCAATTTTAGATAAAATAGATACTGCTAAAATTACTGAAAACATCATTTCTGGAAGTTTGGTTAAGGCTAACGGAATTTATTTATATGTAAGTGTAGCATTGCCAAAAATTACCATTGACGGTATTAATGTTATTGCACTTTCTCCACAATCTCCTTTGGGTTCGCATTTAATGGGAAATAAAGTTGGGTTTCAGTTCGAAATTAATAAGACTCATTACATTATTCAAAGTATTGAATAGTTTAAATTAACCTTGTGACAAGTTTGAAAATATTGAGCATAAAATAATTTCAAAATAAGATTTGTCCTTCCTATTAAAAATTCTTTACCGTTTATTTAAAATCTTAAGATTTAATTCAAAGATTTCTTCAAAAGCTTCAATTTAACTCGTGGTTTGGATTGAAAATTGAAATTTTCAAGTTCAAGGCTTTTTTTGCGGTTAAAATTTTACATTTTATATGTAAAAACAAAATAATGATTTAAAATTATAACTGAAATACTTATTTGTGTTTTTCAATTATAACCAATACCGCATCTTTGCCCTATCAAAATAAAATTTAAAAATAAAAATATATAGTTATGTGTGGAATCGTATGTGCCTTTGATCTAAAACAAAAAGCCGAAACCTTAAGACCTCAAGTATTAGAAATGTCTAAAATCATTCGTCACCGCGGACCAGACTGGAGCGGTATTTACAGTAATGATAAAGCAATTTTATCTCATGAGCGTTTGGCGATTGTAGATCCAGCTTCAGGAAAACAACCTTTATTTACAGAAGATAAAAAATTGGTTTTGGCTGCAAATGGTGAAATTTACAACCACAGAGAATTGCGTAAACAATTTGAAGGAAAATATAACTTTCAAACTGAAAGCGACTGCGAGGTTATCTTGGCTCTTTACAAAGAAAAAGGACCTCATTTCGTGGATGAAATGAACGGAATCTTTGGATTTGCAATTTATGATGTTGAGAAAGACGAGTATTTTATTGCCCGCGATCATATGGGAATTATTCCATTATATATTGGATGGGATCAGGATGGAACTTTTTATGTAGCATCTGAGCTAAAAGCATTAGAAGGATATTGCACAAAAATTCAATTGTTTCCTCCAGGACATTATATGACAAGCAAGGACGGAGAATTTGTACAATGGTACAAAAGAGACTGGACAGAATACGATGCTGTAAAAGACAACGAAACAAGTATTCCTGCTATTAAAGAAGCTTTAGAAGCGGCAGTTCACAGACAATTGATGAGTGACGTTCCTTATGGAGTTTTGCTTTCTGGAGGTTTAGATTCGTCTATCACTTCGGCTGTTGCCAAAAAATTTGCACAAAAACGTATTGAGTCTGATGATACTACAGAGGCTTGGTATCCACAATTGCACTCTTTTTCAGTTGGATTAGACGGTTCACCTGATTTAGCAGCTGCTCAAATTGTTGCAAAGCATATCGGAACGATTCACCACGAAATTAAATTTACAATTCAAGAAGGTTTAGATGCGGTTCGTGATGTAATTTACAACCTTGAAACTTATGATGTTACAACAGTAAGAGCTTCAACTCCTATGTGGTTAATGGCTAGAGTTATTAAATCAATGGGAATTAAAATGGTATTGTCTGGAGAAGGTGCAGATGAATTATTCGGAGGCTATTTGTATTTCCACAAAGCGCCAAATGCTAGAGAATTTCACGAAGAAAACGTTCGTAAATTAGGTAAATTGCACATGTATGATTGTTTACGTGCAAACAAAAGTTTAGCAGCTTGGGGAATCGAAGGACGTGTTCCTTTCTTAGACAAAGAATTTATGGATGTTGCAATGCGCATCAATCCACAAGATAAAATGATCAACAAAGAACACCCGATGGAAAAATGGGTAGTTCGTAAAGCCTTTGAAGATATGCTTCCAGAAAGTGTTGCATGGAGACAAAAAGAACAATTTTCTGATGGTGTAGGATACAGCTGGATTGACACTTTGAAAGAAGTTGTAGCTAAAGAAGTTTCAGATGAACAATTGGCAAATGCGAGATATAAATTCCCGCTTCAAACCCCAACTTCTAAAGAAGAATATTACTATCGTTCTATTTTTGCTGAACATTTCCCAAGTGATGCGGCCGCTTTATGCGTACCTCAGGAAGCAAGTGTTGCCTGCAGTACAAAAATCGCTTTAGAGTGGGATGAAGCTTTCAAAAACATGAACGATCCGTCAGGCAGAGCTGTAGCAAGTGTACATGACGATGCCTATGCCAAAGTATAATAATTAATTTTTGAATTTAGTATATATTAAGCAAAGACGTTCTCCTCGAGAACGTCTTTTGTGTCTTAAATTGTTAAATTCTATTATTTCAACTACTTAAAAATAATTTTCGGCAATTATTTGGCTTTACTTTTTTATATTTGGCATTTGCTTAAATAAAGTTAAATCGGTGAGATTATAATATTGATAGTAAAGAAAAATAGAAAATAATATTAGTTTTGCGAAATATTGCATAATTATAATCAGTTTTATAAGTCTTCGCTTTATTTGGGAAGCGATTAAAAAAATAATAAATAAAAAATAGAAGAGTATGTCTGGATTATTGGCCGTTATTGGTAAAGGAAAAGACCCGCAACTCGTAAAAGAGCTTTCTAACAGAATGTCGCATCGAGGGCCTGATGAACGTGACTTGCATATTATGGATAACGGCAGTGTTATTTGCCATGAAAGTTTATCAATTATTGATTTGCATTCTGGAAAACAGCCAATTCAAGGAACAAACCGAGCTTGGATGGTACACGATGGTGAGATTTATAATTATCAGGAATTAAAAAACACGGTTTTAAAAGAACATACATTTAGAACGCAATCCGATTCTGAAGTTATCGTGCATTTGTATGAGGAATTCGGTTATAATTTCTGTAACAAACTTGATGGAGATTTTGCTTTCGTCATAATTGACGGTGATGATTATATTGCAGGAAGAGACCCGATTGGTGTGAAGCCTTTGTATTATGGTTTAGATGAAAGAGGAAGAATTTATTTTTCTTCAGAAATGAAATCAATTGCAGATCAATGTAAATCATTTTCGACTTTTCCTCCGGGACATTATTATACTGCTAAAACAGGTTTTGTAAAATATTACCAGCCTGAATACGAAGATCACAGAAATGCGGTTGAAAATCTTGATTTAGATTTAATACGCGAAACTTTAATCGAGGCGGTTCGTAAACGTTTAATGAGCGAAGTTCCAGTTGGAGTTGTGTTATCAGGCGGTTTAGATACTTCTTTAATTTCATCAATTGCTTCGAGATTGTTAAAAGATAAAGGCGAAAAGCTGCATTCGTTTTCTATTGGTTTAGATGCAGATGCTCCTGATAATAAAGCTGCAAGAATAGCAGCGGCGTTTTTAGGAACAGAACATCATGAAGTTCATTTTACGGTAGAAGAAGGGGTTCAGATTTTAGAAAAAGTAATTTATCATATAGAAACTTATGATATTATTTCGGTAAGATCGGGAGTTCCAATGTATTTGCTTTCTAAAGCGATTGCTGAACAAGAAATAAAAGTAGTTTTATCTGGAGAAGGTGCTGATGAGATTTTTGGAGGACATTTGTATTTTAGAAATGCCCCTTCAACAGAAGAATTTCAAGATGAAACAATCGAAAGAGTTCAAAAATTATTTACTGCCGATTTATTGCGTGTGGATAAAACAACAATGGCTCATGGGTTAGAAGCTAGAACTCCGTTTTTAGACGCAGCCTTTTTAGATGTATCAATCCGAATTAAAACAGAGGAGAAACAGCCAAAAACGTATGATGGAATTGAAAAATATATCTTAAGAAAAGCTTTTGATACACCCGAAAACCCGTACTTGCCTGCGGAAGTTTTATGGCGTCAAAAAGAGCAGTTTTCTGACGGAGTTGGTTACAGCTGGGTTGATGAATTGATCGAATATTGTGCTTCTCAAGTTTCAGATGAACAATTGGCTGGCGCTGCTGCTGAATTTCCGTATAATTCGCCAACAACAAAAGAAGCTTATTTATACAGATCCATTTTTCATAAATTTTATCCACAGGTTAGTGCGGCGCAAACGGTTCGCAAATGGATTCCGAAATGGCAAGACAATCTTGATCCGAGCGGAAGAGCAAATGCTGCACACGTAAGAGCTGATGCTTTGAAATCTGTTATTAGCATTTAGATTAAATTAAAAAAAAAATTAAATTACAAATCCCAATTGGGAAAGAAATACAAAATCCGAAACTAACAGTTGAAATGTTGTTTCGGATTTTTTTTAATCAAATTTTGGAATTTCGAATTTCAAAAATTAGAATTTAATATTGCCATTTTATTTTGAGCTAAATTATTAAAACTAAGTTAATTTCAGTTTAGCGTGTTTAGGAAAAATACTATATTTGATTACCAAGAATAATTAAATCCAAATAATTAAACACAATCTATGAGAAACCTAATACTAAGTGGAATTTTGTACTGCTCATTCGTTTCGTTGAGTTCAGTTTATGCGCAAAAAGCTGAAACACCCAAATACATTACAAATGTCGAAGGTGTTAAAGAATATTCATTAAATAATGGATTAAAAGTTCTTTTAATTCCAGATGCTTCTCAAAGCAATATGGTAGTCAATATTGTTTATAGTGTTGGTTCTCGAAATGAAGGATATGGTGAAAAAGGAATGGCGCATTTGTTAGAGCATATGCTTTTTAAAAGCACTAAAAATTTAGGTGACATTAAAAAAATGCTCTCAGACAAAGGAGGAAATGCCAACGGAACAACTTGGTTGGACAGAACTAATTATTACGAAGTTTTTCCGTCAAGCGATGAGAACTTAAAATGGAGCCTTGAAATGGAAGCTGACAGAATGATTAATGCTACTATTTTACAAACTGATCTTGACAAAGAATTTTCAGTAGTAAGAAACGAATTTGAAATAGGAGAAAATAATCCAGATGGTGTTTTGCAGGAAAGAATTCTTTCTGCAGCTTATTTATGGCACAATTACGGCAGAAGCACCATTGGAAGTAAAGAAGATATAGAAAGAGTAAAAGCAAATAGACTTAGAGTTTTTTATGAAAAGTACTATCAGCCAGACAATTCGACTTTAATAATTGCCGGTAAATTTGATGAGCAAAAAGCTTTGCAGTATGTTGGGCAATATTTTGGAGCTATTCCGAAACCTAAAAGAGTTTTGGATAAAACGTATACTATTGAACCAGCACAAGATGGAGAAAAATTTGTAGAGTTAAATAGAGCAGGAGACAGCAAAAATGTTGGAGCCTTATATCATACAGTCCCGTATGCAGATAAAGATTTTGCTGCGATCGATGCGTTGGGTGAAATTCTGACTTCAGATCCATCAGGATATTTATATAAAGCTTTAGTAGAAACCCAAAAAGTTTCAAGTTTGTATGTATGGCAGCCAAATGTTAGAGATGCAAGTTTTATGTATTTTGGAGTTGCAGTCCCAAACGATAAGGATATTAGAACTACAAAAGATATTGTGAGAGGAGAATTAGATAAAATTGCGACAACCAAATATACAGATCAAGATGTAGAGAGAGCTAAAGCGAAGCTTATAAAGCAAATAGATGGAATAAAAAATAATACCATTTCTTTTGCTATTAATCTTACCGAAATTATTGGTGCCGGTGACTTTAGATTGGGATATTTGTATAGAGATGCTGTTGAAAAATTGACAAAAGAAGATGTGCAGCGAGTTGCAGAGAAATATTTTAGAAGCAATAATAGAACAGTTGGAATATTTATTCCGTCGAAAGACGAACAAAGAGTAAAATCTATTGAGTATACAGATGAGCAAGTTGTGGCTTTAACGAAAGATTACAAAGGAAAAGCTTTGGAAAAAGAAGCAGCTCCATTTGAAGCTTCGATCAAAAATCTAAAACAAAACTTAACAGAAGGAAAACTTAGCAATGGCTTAAAATACGGATTAATTAAAAAAGAAATAAAAGGAGGGAAAGTTCAGGCTAATTTTAAATTTCCAGTAAGTAACGAAAAAGATTTACAAGGAAAAACAGATGTTGGAGCTATCATGGCACAGCTTCTTAAAACAGGCACTAAAACGAAAAGCAAAGAACAGATTCAGGATCGATTAGATCAATTAAAATCTAGTATCTATTTTAGTTATTCCGGGCAGGTTTTAGGTGTTAGCATCAATACTTACAAAGAGAATTTTAAAGAAGTGATGGAGATTTTAGGCGATTTGCTTGTAAATTCAACTTTTCCACAAAACGAATTAACTAAAACAATTAGTGAATATAATACCTATCTTGAGGCTAATCTTAATGATCCGCAATCTATTGCTGTAAATGAGATAGCAAGACAAACATCTTCGTATCCTAAAGAAAGTATTTTTTATACATCGACAGTTCAGGAACAAATAGATGCTTATAAAAAAATAAAGCAATCAGAGCTGGTTGATTTTTATGCAAATATTTTAGGAGGAAACAACGGAGTAGGAAGTGTAGTTGGAGATTTAGAATCAAAATCTACAGTACAAATTTTAGAAAATACTTTTGGAAAGTGGAATTCTAAATCAAAATACGAACTTGCGAAACCTACCTATTTTGAAACTAAAAAACTAGATAAAGATTTTGTTACGCCAGACAAAGAAAATGCTGTAGCGCTAGGAAAAATAAGTTTTAAAATGAACAGAAACAGTGCTGATTTTCCTGCATTTGTTATGGCAAATGAAATTTTAGGAAGCGGTGGTTTCCTGAGTGCTAGAATTCCAATGAGGTTGAGAGAAAAAGAAGGGATAAGTTATGGAGCAGGTTCTTTCATTGATGTGCCTATCACAAATGATGTGGCGTATTGGGAATATTATGCTTTTTTAAATCCGACAAAAAAGAGCGCTGTAGAAGTGGCGACTAAAGAAGAAATTGCAAAAGCGCTAAAAGATGGTTTTACAGATGAAGAGCTAAAATCAAACTTAAAAAGCTGGCAAAATGAAAGAAAAACAAGATTAGGAAATGACGACACTTTGATGAATTTAGTCAATACTTATTTAGAATACGGAATTCCTTTAGAAGATTATGATACTTTAGAAAATAAAGTTAAAGCATTAAAAGTAGAAGAAGTGAATGCTGTTTTAAAGAAATATTTAACCTTAGATAAAATGACATCTGTTTACGCTGGAGATTTTAATAAAAAATAATAAAAAGAAATTCCAAACATCATGAATTCCAAATTCCAATTGGATTGCATTGTTTGTTAGTTTTAAAATATAAAATCCGAAATGACATTTGGTTGTTTCGGATTTTGTTTTTTTAAAATGGAGTTTCATTATTTGATTTTATATATTGTTTTATCTTTATGAATTTGGAATTTGGTTTTTTAAAGACACCAATTTTTTGAATTTGTAATTTATTTTTTGGTTTTTTAAACAATTGTGTTAATAACTTAAGTGCTTTAAATCGTATTTTAACGGATATATAATTTGCGTTTTTATATATTTGCGTGTTAGACAATAATTACATTTTTTAGAATAAATTATATGAGCGAAGAAATCAAGAAGAACAATTATTCAGCAGATAGTATTCAGGCATTAGAAGGAATGGAGCACGTAAGAATGCGTCCGTCGATGTATATTGGAGATGTGGGGGTTCGAGGGCTGCATCATTTGGTTTATGAGGTTGTTGATAACTCTATTGATGAGGCGATGGGCGGACATTGTGATACCATTGGTGTTGCAATTAACGAAGACGGTTCGGTAACAGTTGAAGATAACGGTCGTGGTATTCCAGTTGATTTACATAAAAAAGAGGGAGTTTCTGCTCTTGAGGTAGTAATGACTAAAATTGGTGCCGGAGGTAAATTTGATAAAGATTCTTATAAAGTTTCTGGAGGTTTGCACGGTGTTGGGGTTTCTGTAGTAAATGCACTTTCGGTTCACATGAAATCGACAGTTTTCAGAGACGGAAAAATCTACGAGCAAGAATACGAAAGAGGTAAAGCAATGTATCCGGTAAAACAAATCGGAGAAACAGATAAAAGAGGTACACGTCAGACTTTTTACCCAGACGATACCATCTTTACTCAAACTACAGAGTTCTCTTATGATACGTTATCAGCTCGTATGCGTGAGCTTTCTTTCTTAAACAAAGGAATAACAATCACATTTACAGACAAAAGAGAAGTAGACGAAAAAGGAGAATTTAAAGTTGAAGTTTTTCATTCTGATGAAGGTCTTAAAGAATACATCCGTTATTTAGATGGAAACCGTGAGCCAATTATCTCTCACGTAATCAGCATGGATAACGAAAAAGGTGAAATTCCTGTTGAAGTTGCCTTAATTTACAATACAAGTTATACAGAGAATATTTTCTCATACGTAAATAATATTAATACACATGAAGGAGGAACGCATTTACAAGGTTTTAGAAGTGGTTTAACAAGAACCCTTAAAAAATACGCAGATGCCTCTGGAATGTTGGATAAATTGAAATTCGAAATTGCAGGAGATGATTTCCGTGAAGGTTTAACAGCTATTATTTCTGTAAAAGTTGCAGAACCACAATTCGAAGGTCAGACAAAAACTAAACTTGGAAACAGAGAAGTAGTTTCTCCAGTTTCTCAAGCAGTTGGAGAAATGCTAGAAAATTATTTGGAAGAAAATCCAAATGATGCCCGAATCATTATTCAAAAAGTAATTTTAGCGGCTCAGGCTCGTCACGCGGCGAAAAAAGCACGTGAAATGGTACAACGTAAAACCGTTATGGGCGGTGGAGGATTACCAGGGAAATTATCTGATTGTTCTGAACAAGATCCTGCAAGATGTGAAGTTTATCTTGTCGAGGGAGATTCGGCTGGAGGAACAGCAAAACAAGGTCGTGACCGTAATTTTCAAGCGATTTTGCCATTACGTGGTAAGATTTTGAATGTTGAAAAAGCGATGCACCATAAAGTATTCGAAAACGAAGAGATTCGTAACATTTTCACCGCTTTAGGAGTTACAGTTGGAACCGCAGAAGATAGTAAGGCTTTAAATCTTGAAAAACTAAGATATCATAAGGTAATTATCATGTGTGATGCCGATGTCGATGGTAGTCACATTTCTACCTTAATATTAACGTTCTTCTTCCGTTTTATGAAAGAATTGATCGAAGAAGGTCACGTTTATATTGCAGCGCCGCCTTTATACTTAGTTAAAAAAGGAAATAAAAAAGAATATGCTTGGAATGATGTACAGCGTGATCAAGCTAACGAAAGAATGGGAGGAAGTGCAGCTATCCAACGTTATAAAGGTCTTGGAGAGATGAACGCGGAGCAATTATGGGAAACTACAATGGATCCAAACTTCAGAACTTTACGTCAGGTAACTATTGACAGTTTGGCTGAGGCTGATAGAGTTTTCTCTATGTTAATGGGAGACGAAGTGCCACCACGTAGAGAATTCATTGAGAAAAATGCAGTTTACGCAAATATAGATGCATAACAAAGTTTAACCTTCAATTCGTTTAATTGTTTAAATTTACTTAAACGATTAAACGAATTGTCGATTTATCAAATAAACAAACTAATTAATAACCGATAAAGTATAAAATATGAAAGTTACCATTGTAGGAGCAGGAAATGTTGGAGCTACATGTGCAGATGTTATTTCTTATAGAGGAATTGCAAGCGAAGTAGTGTTGTTGGATATTAAAGAAGGTTTTGCCGAAGGGAAAGCGTTGGATATTATGCAATGTGCAACAAATACTGGGTTTAATACCAAAGTATCTGGTGTAACTAACGACTATTCTAAAACTGCTGGAAGTGATGTAGTAGTTATTACATCTGGAATTCCAAGAAAGCCAGGAATGACTCGTGAAGAATTGATTGGTATAAACGCAGGAATTGTAAAAACAGTTGCTGAAAATGTATTGAAATATTCTCCTGATACTATAATAGTTGTTGTTTCGAATCCGATGGATACGATGACATATTTAGCGTTAAAATCAACAGGATTGCCAAAAAACAGAATTATAGGTATGGGCGGTGCTTTAGACAGCTCTCGTTTTAGAACTTATCTTTCTTTGGCTTTAGATAAACCAGCAAACGATATTTCAGCAATGGTTATAGGAGGACATGGTGATACTACTATGATTCCATTAACACGTTTGGCATCTTATAACGGAATTCCTGTAACTGAATTTCTTTCAGAAGAAGTATTGCAGAAAGTAGCTGCTGACACAATGGTTGGTGGAGCTACTCTTACAGGTCTTTTAGGAACTTCTGCTTGGTATGCGCCAGGAGCTTCTGTTGCTTATCTAGTAGATAGTATTTTAAATGATCAAAAGAAAATGATTGCCTGTTCTGTTTTTGTAGAAGGAGAATATGGACAAAAAGATATCTGTATTGGAGTACCTTGTATAATAGGTAAAAACGGAGTTGAAGAAATTTTGGATATTCAGTTAAACGATCAGGAGAAGGCATTATTTGCTAAAAGTGCAGATGCTGTTCGTGGAATGAATGATGCTTTAAAATCGATTTTATAATAACGATTTGGTAAAAAAAAGAGAAAGGCTACACTTTTGCAGTCTTTTTTTTGAGATTAATTAATAAATAAATTGGTTAATCTTTTCGTTAATTATATATTTGCTCGGTTTAAAAAAAATGTGGTAATTCGTGATCTCGATTTTTTAGTTTTAAAAACTCATGTCAGGGCTTATTTTATGGGACTTTAAAACAAAAACAAACAATAAAACATAATTAATTTTTAGTAATAATGCAGAATAAAGGACTTATTAAATTTTTCGCAATTCTATTTGCATTGGTAAGTATTTACCAACTTTCTTTCACTTTTGTGGCAAATAACGTCAAAAGTGAGGCTAAAGCTTTTGCAGGAGACAATCCTGATAAAGAGCTAAAATATTTAGATTCTATTGGTAAAGAAAAAGTGTTGAATCTTGGGTTTACGGATTTTACTTATGACGAAGTAAAAAACAAACAGCTTAATAAAGGTCTTGACTTAGAAGGAGGAATCAACGTTATTCTTCAAATTTCTATTAAAGATGTTTTAAAAGGATTATCTAACAATTCTAAAAATCCAGTATTTAATAAATCATTAGCTGATGCGAGTGCAAATTTAGAAGGAAACAAAACCTATTTAAATAAGTTTTTCGAAGCTTTTGAAGCGAACTCAAACGGAACTACAAAATTAGCTTCGCCAGATATTTTTGCGAACAGAAGTTTACAAGGAGAAGGTGGAATCGATTTTCAAATGTCTGATGCACAAGTTCAAAAAGTAATTAAAAGAAAAGTTGATGAGTCTGTTGAAAGTGCTTATAAAGTATTAAGAGAGCGTATCGATAAATTTGGTGTTACACAGCCAAATGTTCAAAAATTAGGAGAAACAGGAAGAATCTTAGTAGAACTTCCAGGTGCTAAAGATGTTGATAGAATTAAAAAATTATTAGGAGGAAAAGCTCAATTAGAGTTTTGGGAAACTTTTAAAATTGAAGAAATTGGAAATTTTTTAGTAGCGACTAATGAAGCTTTAAAAAAGACTGAAATCAAAAAAACAGAAACTAAAACTGTTGCTAAAGATTCATTGAATGCTTTATTAACTGATGCTAAAGATTCTGTTAATACTAAAAAAGGGAACAATCCATTATTTGACAAAATGATCGGTCAAGGTGGCGGACCAGTTTTAGGTTATTTTGCACCAAAAGATACTGCAACTGTAAATGCTTATTTTAAAAGACCAGAAATTAGAATTTTATTGGCTGCTGACCAACACAATGCAAAATTTGTTTGGAGTAAGCCAACTACATTAAAAGATGCTAAAGGAAAAGAAGTTGAAGCAGTTGAATTATATGCTTTAAAAGGTAACAGAGACAATTCTCCTGCAATGAGCGGTGGTGTTGTAACTGATGCGAAAGATACTTTCGACCAATTAGGAAAACCAGCTGTTTCTATGCAAATGAACAGTCAAGGTTCTAAAATTTGGGAAGAATTAACAGGTAGAGCTTTTTCTCAAAAAAGTTATATTGCTATTGTTTTAGATAATATTGTTTATTCTGCTCCTGGTGTTACAAGCGGTCCAATCGCTGGAGGAAGATCTGAAATTACAGGTTCTTTTGATGTTGCTGAAACTAAAGATTTAGCTAACGTATTAAATGCAGGTAAATTACCAGCTTCTGCTGATATTATTCAATCAACTGTTGTTGGGCCATCTTTGGGTCAAGCTGCGATTGATGCTGGAACAGTTTCATCTGTATTAGGGTTTTTATTAGTTTGTTTATGGATGGTTTTCTATTATGGTAAAGCGGGTTGGTATGCTAACCTTGCATTATTATTAAACTTACTTTTCCTATTCGGAATTATGGCAAGTTTTGGTTTTGTATTAACATTGCCAGGTATTGCAGGTATCGTATTAACATTAGGTACTGCTGTAGATGCCAACATTATTATATTTGAAAGAGCAAAAGAAGAATTACGTGAAGGCAAGTCATTATCAGAAGCAGTTGTTGCTTCATACGGATGGCACGGAGCAATGCGTTCTATCATCGACGCGAACGTAACTCACGTTTTAACTGGAGCAATCTTGTTTATCTTTGGAACAGGACCAATTAAAGGTTTTGCTTTAACATTACTTATTGGTATCGTAACTTCATTGTTTACATCAATTTTTATTGCTAGAATTTTTATTGACAGAAATATTGCTGGAAAAGGTGATTTAACTTTCTCTACAAATATCACTAAAAACTGGTTTACTAATTTCCACTTTGATTTTATCAAAATCAAAAAGTTCACTTACATCTTCTCTTCAATTGTAGTTGTTGTAAGTTTAATTTCGATCTTCTTCGTTAATGGATTAGATGAAGGTGTTGATTTTGTTGGAGGTAGAACTTTCCAAGTTAAATTTGAAAAACCAATCGATGCTACTGTAATCTCTGATGAATTATCTGCTGCTTTCGGTACTCCAGTTGAAGCTAAAATTTTAGGTGATGATGATCAATTGAAAATCACCACTAAATACAAAATCAAAGAAGATGGTGTAGCTGTTGATGAGGAAGTGAACCAAAAATTATATGCTGCATTATCGAAGTATTTCCCTAATGTAACTTATGATAAATTCACGAACACTTTTGATGGTAAAAAAATAGGTGTTTTACAATCTTCTAAAGTTGGAGCTTCTATTTCTGAAGATATTAAAACAAACTCATACTGGGCAGTTCTTGGTGCGATGGGAGTTATTTTCTTATACTTAATGATCTCTTTCCGTAAATGGCAATATTCATTAGGTGCGATTGCAGCTGTTGCGCATGACGTAATCTTTGTATTAGGAATTTACTCTTTATGTTATAAATTCATGCCTTTCCACATGGAAATGGATCAGCACTTTATTGCTGCTATTCTTACTGTAATTGGTTACTCTATGAACGATACTGTAATTGTATTTGATAGAATTAGAGAGTTCATCATCGGAAACCGTAAAGGAACTTTTGAAGATATCGTAAATGCTTCTATTAATACTACATTATCAAGAACATTGAATACTTCATTAATGATGATCATTGTATTATTAACGATGTTTATCTTTGGTGGAGAATCTATTAGAGGATTTATCTTTGCAATGTTAATTGGTATTGTGGTAGGAACTTATTCTTCATTATTTATCGCAACGCCAGTATTGGTTGATACGATTTCTAAAGATGATAAACACACAATTGAAGACAAGCATAATAAAGCATAATTGCTTTCAATTTATATTAAAAAAGATCCAACGAAAGTTGGATCTTTTTTTTAACCTTTTTTAAACTAAGGTTGAAATATTGATATAATACTTCAAAACGCCAATTGAATGATTTTGTACTGAGATATTTCTGTTTGTATAATTTTGTTTGCTAATATTTTTATACTTAATTAAAGACATAATTTAAGGTTTTAAATAGCTTATGAAAATTAGACTCTCTCATTTAGCCCCGATGGGAACGGTATCCTTTTTCTGGCTTCTTTAGGCAGAAAAAGATATAGTGTACAGCGGGACATAACATTCTTTTGAAATGACTATTTCTGCTCCTAAGATAATTGTAAAAAAAAAGCGCCCAATATCATATTTTGATACTGGGCGCTTTTATTTTTGAATTATGTTTTTAAGATGTTGCTAAAGGATTTCTCTGTGCTCTAATGATAAAGAAAAGGCCAATTATGATAAAAGGAATACTTAACCATTGTCCAGTAGAGAAAATGCCTAATTCGTTTTCAAAACCGCCTTGGCTCTCTTTTACAAATTCTACGATAAAACGCACTACGAATAAAAGAACTAAGAATAATCCAAATAACAATCCTGATTTAAGTCTTGCATTCGTTTTCCAGTATAAGAAATACAAAATTGCAAAAACAAAGATGTAGCAAATTCCTTCATATAATTGAGTAGGATGTTTTGCTGGAACTTGTGCTAATAAATCAGCAAATTTAGGGTCAGTTGCAATAGCAGTGTATGCATCTTTTGGGTTCGCTATCTGAGTTGCATTTACAGCTTCGGCTTTGCTAAATTGATCGTGTAAAAAACGAATTCCAAATGCAGAAGTAGTTTCATGCCCAATTATTTCAGAATTGAAAAAATTCCCCAAACGAACAAAAATAGCACCACTTGCAACTGGAATAACAACACGGTCTAAAATCCATAATAAAGGACGTTTTAAGATCATTTTGCTGTAATAGTACATGGCAAGAATGATTGCTATTGCAGCACCGTGACTTGCTAAGCCCTGAAAGCCTGTAAATTCGAATTTCGGTTCAAATTTAAACGGCAAAAATATTTCAAGCAGATGATTTCTAAAATATTCCCAATCGTAAAAGAAAACATGTCCTAAACGAGCACCAATCAAAGTTGCTAAAACGGTCCAAACAAATAAAGAATCTAATTTGTCTATCGATTCATTTTCGCGTTCGAAAATCTTTTTCATTATAAACCATCCTAATCCAAAGGCGATTACGAACATTAAACTGTAATAACGAATCATAAAAAATCCTAAATCGATTCCTTCTGAGGGATTCCAAACGATGTTTAAAGCTTGTGCCATGTAGTATTATGTTTTTTATTAGTTGTAAAAATAAATATTTAAAGTAGAGTTCGTCTTTATAAAAAGTTAATGTTTATGTGAACATTTCTTCTCAGGAACCGGATCATATCCTGTTTTTCCCCAAGGATTACAGCTTAAAATACGCTTGACTCCAAGGTATCCCCCGTAGAATAACCCATGTTTTTGCAGTGCCTCAATCATATAGCTCGAACACGTTGGCTCGAAGCGACATGATGCGGGAGTAAATGGCGAAATGGCATTTTGATAAAACCGAACTAATAAAACAAATGGAGTAGTTGCTTTCATGGTTTATTAGATGCTAAATAAATTATATAGAGAAGCTTGTTCCTTCTTTTCCGTCTTTCAGCTGAATGCCTAAAGCAATCAATTGATCACGAATTTGATCAGAAAGTGCAAAGTTTTTATCAGCTCTTGCTTGATTTCTCATACCAATAAGCATGTTTATAACGCCTTCTAATTTATCATTATTACTGTCAGAAGCCTTTTCGTCGCTTAAGCCTAAAACATCAAAAACAAAAGCATTTACTGTTGTCGAAAATGTTTTTAAATCTTCAGCAGAAATAGTTTCTTTTCCTTCTTTTAATAAATTGATATATCGAACTGCTTCAAATAATTGTGCAATTAAAATAGGTGTATTAAAGTCGTCATTCATAGCATCGTAAGACAACTGTTTCCAAGAAGCAATATCTAGAGAGCTAGTCGGACTTGCTGAGATACTAGGTAATGCGTCAACAGCTTCCATCAATCTTTTATAACCTTTTTCTGCAGCTACAATGGCGTCATCAGAAAAATCTAAAATACTTCTGTAGTGTGCCTGCAGCATAAAAAAACGTGTTACAGAAGCTGAAAAAGCTTTGCTCAGAATATTGTTGTCTCCGCTTAAGATTTCACCTGGCAAAATATTATTTCCAGTTGATTTTGCCATTTTCTTACCGTTTAAAGTAAGCATATTGGCATGCATCCAGTAATTTACTGGGGATTGACCAGTACAAGCTTCGTTTTGAGCAATTTCACATTCGTGGTGAGGAAATTTTAAATCCATTCCGCCTCCGTGAATATCAAAATGATTTCCTAAATATTTTGTGCTCATTGCAGTACATTCTAAGTGCCATCCAGGGAAACCATCGCTCCACGGTGAAGGCCATCTCATGATATGTTCTGGTTCTGCCTTTTTCCAAAGTGCAAAATCCTGTGGGTTTCTCTTGTCAGACTGACCATCAAGATCACGGGTATTAGCAAGCATATCTTCGATATTTCTGCCGCTTAAAACTCCGTAATTGTTTGTTTCATTGTATTTAACCACATCAAAATAAACTGAACCGTTGGCAATATAGCCAATTCCGGTATCAATAATCTTTTTGATAATTTCTATTTGCTCTATAATATGTCCTGTAGCAGTTGGCTCAATACTTGGCGGTAAAAAGTTGAAAGCTTTTAGAATATCATGAAAATCAACAGTATATCGCTGTACAACTTCCATTGGTTCTAACTGCTCTAAACGTGCTTTTTTTGCAATTTTGTCTTCACCTTCATCAACATCGTCTACAATATGACCAACATCGGTAATATTTCGAACATAGCGAACTTTATAATCAAGATGCAAAAAATACCTGAATATTACATCAAAAGACATAAAAGTTCTAACATTTCCTAAGTGTACATTGCTATAAACCGTAGGTCCGCAAACATACATTCCAACATTTCCTTCATGAATTGGGCTGAAATTTTCTTTTTCACCCGAAAGTGAATTGTATATTTTTAGATGTTGACTTGTATATAAAGGCATATTTATTTTTGCTGTTTAATCGTTTAATTGTTTATATCTGATTTGGTTGGTGGTAACGAGATAAACTAAAATTGAGTTTCTAATTTAATGTAATCTAGAAATTCTCTTTTAGTTTGAGGGTCTTTAAATTTTCCGCCAAATTCAGATGTAACTGTACTGCTTTCGATATCTTTAATTCCTCTTGAATTAACACAAAGGTGTTTTGCATCGATAACACAGGCAACATCCTCTGTTCCTAAAGCTTTCTGAAGTTCTTGAACAATCTGCATTGTTAAGCGCTCTTGTACTTGAGGTCTTTTTGCATAATATTCTACAATTCGGTTCATTTTAGATAAACCAATAACTCTACCGCTTGAAATATAAGCTACATGAGCTCTTCCAATAATTGGCAGTAAATGGTGTTCGCAGGTAGAATAAACGGTAATGTTTTTTTCAACTAACATTTCACCGTATTTGTAATTATTTTCAAAAGTTGATGCTTTTGGTTGTTTTGAAGGATTTAAACCACCAAAAATTTCCTTTACAAACATTTTTGCTACTCGGTTTGGAGTACCTTTTATGCTGTCATCTGTTAAATCCATTCCAAGTGTTTGGAGAATGTTTTCGACATCTTTTTTTATTTTTTCTATTTTTTCATCATCGCTTAAGTCAAAAGCGTCCTGTCTTACAGGGTTTTTCGCGTTGCTGCTGAAATGACTGTCACCAATTTCGTCTAAAAAATCTTCGTTATTTATCATTAAAAACTACTATTATAATGGGTATATCTTTTTAAGGCGGTAAAGATAATTAATAAAAAGGAAACCTTTTCTATGGTTTTTACTATTTAATTGCTCCTTTTTGGATATAATTGAAAATAAAATAAAAACGAAGTTTTTTAAACATGAAAAAGGCAATAACGTAATACATTATTGCCTTTTAAGATTTTATTTTGTTAGCTTTTATCTTTTTTTATAAGCTAAAAGCGCTTCTTTTAAAATATTAACTGCTGTTGTTAAATCTTTCTTATTCAGTACATAAGCTATTCTTACTTGATTGAGTCCCATTCCTGGAGTTGAATAAAAACCAGCTGCAGGAGCGACCATGACAGTTTCTCCATTCAAATCGTAGCTTTCTAAAAGCCATTGCGCAAAATCATCAGAATTTTCGATTGGCAATTGAGCAATGCAATAAAAGGCTCCTTTTGGTTTGGTAACTATTACGCCTTCGATTTTATTTAATTCTGTAATTAAAGTATCACGTCTGCTTTTGTATTCTGCAATTACTTCGTCAAAATAACTCTGAGGTGTATCTATAGCCGCTTCACATGCAATTTGCTCAATTGTTGGTGGACTCAAGCGAGCCTGTGCAAATTTCATTACAGTTGAGAGCACATCTTTATTTTTTGTAACTAAACAGCCTATTCTTGCGCCACACATACTATAGCGTTTTGAAACAGAGTCTACCATAATTACATTTTGCTGTACATCTTCTAAATTCATTACTGAATAGTGCACATCATCTCCATCATATAAAAATTCACGATATACTTCATCTGCAATTAGATACAAATCGTGTTTTTTGATCAAGCTTGCCAATTGCTTAATTTCAGCTTCTGAATATAGATAACCGGTAGGATTACCTGGATTGCAAATTAAAATTGCTTTAGTTTTTGGTGTAATTAATTTCTCAACATCTTCAATACTTGGCAAGGCAAATCCGCTTTCAATTGTAGAAATAACAGGAATTACTGTTGCGCTCGTTGATGATGCAAACGCATGATAATTAGCATAAAAAGGTTCTGGGATAATGATTTCATCTCCAGGATCTGTAATAGTGGCCAGTGCAAACAACAAGGCTTCAGAGCCACCAGTAGTAATAATGATGTCTTCTGCGTTTACGTTTACATTTTGGCGCTGGTAAAATTTCGCTAATTTTTTTCTATAACTTTCATATCCGGCAGATGGACTGTATTCTATAAGAGTCAAATCAATATTTTTTACCGCCTCGATGGCCACTTCGGGTGTCTTGATATCCGGTTGACCAATGTTTAGATGATACACTTTGTGTCCTTTTTGCTTTGCGATATCTGCATAAGGTGCAAGCTTGCGTATCGGAGATTCGGGCATGTTTCTGCCTTTGTTTGAAATTGTTGGCATGAGATTAAATTATTGAAGTGCAAATTTGCATTTTTTTTTCGAATTTAATCTAAACATTAGCGGTACTTGTAAAAATGTAACAATTAACATTATTTTTAGTAATTTTATAATAAAAACCATAAATGAAAAAATATTTAGTATTGTTTTTTGGGCTTTTCTTGTCTTTTAACAGTTATGCTCAAGAGGATTTTAACCTTGCAGGTTATAGTACTAAGACTACAATTCCTTTTAAATTGATAAATAATCTTGTTTTTATTCCGATAAAAGTGAATGGAGTCGAATTGAATTTCTTACTTGATTCTGGTGTAGAGGAAACTATTTTGTTTAGTATGGAAGAAAAACAAGAGGTTAGCTTTAATAATGTTGAAAAAATAAGATTAAGAGGTTTAGGAAGTGAAGAGGAAATAGAAGGGTTGAAATCGACTAACAATATTTTAGAAACGCATGGTTTAATTTCTAAAAATCATTTGGTCTATATTATTTTAGATCAAAATTTTAATTTATCATCACACATCGGAATTCCGGTAAACGGCATAATTGGATATAAATTTTTTAAAAACAATTTAGTAGAAATTAATTATCTAAAGAAAAAGGTATACGTATATCAAAACGATAGAAAAATTAAGGAAAAATTGCAAAAAAAATTCAAATCGGTTCCAATTTCTATTGAAAAATCTAAGCCTTACATCACTACTACAGCAATTGTGGATAGCGTTAGTGTATCTGCTAAATTACTTATTGATATTGGGAATAGTGATGCGTTTTGGATTTTCGAAAATAATAAAATCAAATTGCCTAAAAAGAATTTTCCTGACTTTTTAGGAAAAGGTTTTAGTGGCGATATTGAAGGTCACCGGGCTAAGATTGCCAAAATTTCAATAGATGAATTCGATTTTAAAAATCCGATTGTTTCTTTTCCAGATTCGACTTCTATCCGAAATGTTGCAATGGTTCCTGGTCGAATAGGTTCGATAGGAGGAGAAGTTTTAAAACGCTTCACTTTAGTTTTGGATTATACAGACGAAAAACTCTATCTCAAAAAAAATAATAAATTTTCAGAACCATTTACTTATAATAAAAGTGGGATTACCATTCAGCATAATGGTTTGCAGTGGGTACAGGAAACGGTTCATTTAGAGACAGTACAAGTGGTTAATTCTATGTCAGATGTGGGTTATGATGCTAAAAATGATGATAATTTTAAATACAAATTTTCATTAAAACCAGTATACGAAATTGTAAATATTCGTAAAAATTCTACTGCTGAAAAATGTGGTTTGCAAAAAGGAGATATTATAGTAAGCATAAACAATACTTTGCCTTATAAATATTCTCTTCAACAGTTGAATAATCTCTTAAAATCAGAAGATGATGTCTGGATAACAATGGAAGTAGAAAGAAATAGTCTAGTCTTAAAATTTAGATTTAAATTAGAAGATGAATTGTAAAGATGTTATTAATATAGAACTGGTTTTGATTTTTAAATTAATATTATTAGCTAATTTTTGATATTAAATAAATTTTGTGAAAATTTAACTGTTAAAATCGTTTTTTTGTTTATCTAGCGGTATTAATTTATTAAGTTTATAGCAAAATATAACTTTATGGCCAAAAAATACATTAATTTCTTACAAATAACCTTAATTTTTGTTTTTTTATCCTTAATGCCCCATACTATGTCTGCACAATGTGCAGGTGAAGACGGACAATTTACTGTTTGTAATATTACAGATCCCAGCAGTAAGACAATTGATCTATTTAGTAAATTAACAGGATCGCCACTTACTGGAGGAATTTGGAAAGATGATAATAGCTCGGGGGGACTAAATAGTACTACAGGAATTTTAAATGTACAGCAAATCCGCAGAAGTGGTATATATCATTATACCTATACAGTTGACGGAATTGGTCTTTGTCCGGATAATGCTGCAACAGTAACAATTACAGTAGGTGGTTATGCAGGAGTTCCTTCTAATGCAGTTGTCTGTACTTCTGTCGTGATGTATAATCTTTTTCAAGCTTTTAATGGTCTTTATTTAGGAGCTCAGTCTAATGGTAAGTGGTTTAATGATACTACAAATGAATATTTACCAGATTCTGATGGATCATATATTGATGTTTCTAATTATAAAAAAGGAGATTATCCGTTTACTTACACAATGGCTGCAGTAGGTACTTGTCCTGCAGTTTCTTCAAATGTTATAATTTCTGTTTACGAAGCGCCTAAAGCAGGAACTGCAACAAAATTGCTATTGTGTGCTACAGATGGACTGTCAGCTTATACGAATGTTGATTTGAATACCTTACTATCTGGACAGGATCCTAATGGTACTTGGACAGATCAAAGTGGTACTGGAGAACTCACTTTTAGTGGAGACCACTTTGTTGATGCTCAAAAAATTTACAATAAATTTGGTACAGGTATCTTTAAATTTAATTATAAAGTTTTATCTACAGAAAATTCTATTTGTGTTGATGATGACGAGACTGTTGAAATTGTTATTGAAAAAAAACTAGATTTTACAGGGTCTACAATTAAAGTAAATTCTGATATATGCGAAACAGATATTGCAACAGCAACTTATTATGTAACAATTGATAGAAATACTGCAGCAATACCAGATGGGAATTATTATGTTCAATTGAATGTCTCAGGGTTTAATGGTGGTGGAGAGCTTTTTCAAGCTACTTTTCTTAATGGAAAACTTACTTTTCCAATTAGTTCAAAATATTTCCAACAGGTTGGAAATTATGTTGTAAATATTCTTAATATTTATTCGGTTGACGGGTATAGGGCATGTCAAAATATTTTAAACTTAACAGATACATTATCTGTTTTTCCAATACCTGATTTAATAGGCGCAAAAATAGCACCTATTATAGCTTGTCAAAATACCAATTCAACTGTAAATATATCTGATGCAATTAAGGTTGCTGATGGTACATATGATATTCGTTATACTATTTCAGGTGCAAATAATGCATCATCACAAATAGCGACAGTTACTTTTAGTGGAGGCAGTGCAAGCTTTCCTTTGCAGGCAATTTTAAATTCACAAAACGGAAATTCTGTCATCACTATTACAAGTATAAAACAAGAAACTACAACTTGTTCAAATACAGCTAATCTTAGAGGAGATATTATTGTAAATTCACTTCCAAATGCTTCGAATGTAAAAATACAGATTCCTGATGCTATTTGCTTCGGATCTCCAGTGAACGCTGCAGTTTCAGGATTGGGAACTTTAACGAATGTAAAATTATCATATGTCCTTTCTGGCAGTAATACAGCTACGGTGCAGACAATTGACTTAAGTCCTGTAAACGGAAATGCTACCTTTACAATTCCAGCAAATTTGCTTCTAAATACTGGCTTGACAACTGCTACAGTTACAAATTTAATCAACAATGTTACAGGCTGTTCTGCTAATGTTACCGGAGCGTCTGATCCTTTTTCATTGAATCCTATTCCAGTTGCACCAGTTGCGGTCAATCAATCTTTTTGTAAATATGATCTCCCTACCGTTGCCAATTTAGTACCAAATGGTGCGCAGTTTAGCTGGTACATTTCTGCCACGGCAACAACGCCTCTTGCAAGTACTTATCTATTAAAATCAGAAGATTATTATGTGAAAGAAACTGCTTTGGGATGTACATCTGAGGCAACAAAAATTTCAGTTACTTTAAATGATATTCCGGCTCCTGAATTAAATCAGGATGGGGAAAAATTCTGCGGATTAGACTCACCAACTATTGCCGATTTATCGAATAATACAAACGCATCATCTTCAATAGTTTGGTACGATTCCAATGGAATTTTACAGGCGTCAACAAATCCTCTAATTGATAAAAAGGAATATATTGGATACGATTTTTCAACAGCAACACCAAGCTGTCGTTCTTTTGATAGCCTGAAAGTTATAGTTTCACTAACTAATTGTCCTGAAGTGCCTAGTACTTTCTTTATTCCTGATGGATTTTCACCAAACGGAGATGGCGTAAACGATGTTTTTGTTATTCCGGATATTGACTTTCTGTATCCTGATTATATTATTGAAATTTTCAATAGATATGGAAACGGGATGTACAGAGGCGGAAAAGATAAACCAGGCTGGGACGGATTAAATTATGAAACGCAAGGCCTGAATCATGGAATTGCGCCAAACGGAGTTTATTTTTATGTTCTCCATTTTAATAAAGATAACAAGCCTCCTAAACAAGGCCGCCTTTATTTAAATAGATAATTCCGTTTTACATTATTTAATACAATTTTCAAATGAAAAAAATAATATTCTTTATAAGTTTTCTTTTTTACATAACGACAGCCTCCGCCCAGCAAGATCCTGAATATACACACTACATGTATAATATGAGTGTTGTAAATCCGGCGTATGCGACTGGAACTCCGGCTATGATGAATTTTGGAGGCTTGTACAGAACACAATGGGTTGGAGCAGTTGGAGCACCAAAGACTTTCACTTTTTTCGGACATACTGCCTTAAGCGAAAAAATAGAAGTGGGGTTGTCATTAGTATCTGATGATATTGGTGACGGAGCCAAAAAAGAAAATAATTTCTATGCAGATTTTGCTTATGTACTGAATTTAGGCGGAAAAAATAAACTTTCCCTCGGGCTTAAAGCTGGTTTCTCAGCTTTGCAGACTAATTTTAACGGATTTGTGCTCCAAAGCGGAAACGCAGCAACCGATGCAGCTTTTGCAGAAGATATCAACGTAACTAAACCAAATATTGGAATAGGCGCGTACTATTTTAGAGATAATTTCTACGTAGGATTATCAGCTCCCAATTTGTTAAAATCAAAACAAATTGAAGAAAAATCAGGAATAAACGCTTACGGATCTGAAGAAATTCATACTTATTTAACCGCCGGATATGTTTTTCAGCTTAATGATATGTGGAAATTCAAACCTGCTTCTATGGCAAAATTTGTCAAAGGTGCTCCGGTTTCTGTAGATATTACGGCTAATGTTTTATACAATGAAAAATTTGAGTTAGGTGCAGCGTATCGAATTAATGATGGTATAAGTGCTTTAGCAAATATCAATGTTACGCCTTCTTTGAGAGTTGGTTATGCATACGATTATACACTTTCAAACTTAGGTCAGTTTAATTCTGGAACGCATGAAATTATGCTTCTTTTTGATTTAGATTTATTAGGAAAAGGATATGATAAATCACCTAGATTCTTTTAAAATGAAAAATATGAAAAAACTACTAGTTATTATATTCGTATTTTCAATACAGTTTATAAACGCCCAAAGCAAAGAGTTAACAAGAGCGAAGCGATTTTTTGATAAAACATATTACAGTGAGGCTATTCTTTTATATCAAAAATTAGCTGACGAAAGTCCATCTCAAGAAGTAATAAAAAACTTGGCGGATTCTTATTATTACACAAATGATTTGATTAAGGCGCAGCGTTATTATCGTCTTTTAGTTCAGAATTACAATCAAAATTTAGATAGAGAATACTATTTTAGATATGCTCAAACTTTAAAAGCAAGCAATAGTTATGCTGATGCAAATGCAGTCTTAAAAGAGTATTATGCAAACTCAACTACGAGCAAAGACTCTATTTATTTTAGAAATGAACTGAAAGAGCTTGAAAATGTTTCGGCTATTGGAAATCGATTTGAGATTAAAAATCTAGTTATAAATACACCAAATTCTGAATTTGGAGCTGTAAAGTTTAATGGCAATTTAGTATTTGCTGGCGTAAAGCTAAAACCAGGATTGTTTGATAAAAAATACAAATGGGATAATGAAACATATTTGAATTTAGTTTCAGTTCCACTTGAAAGTATAAATACTCCAAATGTACTTGTTAGTTATTTTGCTGATGAATTAAAAACAGGAATGCATGAAGCAAACGCTGTTTTTACAAAAGATGGCAAGACCGTTTATTTTACACGTAATAATTCTAAAAACGGAACGAAGAAAAGAAATGATCAAAAAGTTTCGAATCTTCAAATTTTTAAAGCGGAGTTGGTTGAAGGAAAATGGAAAAATATTGTTTCGCTTCCATTCAACAGTCCAAATTATTCTGTAGAACACCCAGCTTTAAGTGCTGATGAAAAAGTATTGTATTTTGCTTCTGATATGCCAGGAACAATAGGTTCTTTTGATATTTATTCGGTAAATATTAATAAAGGAGCATATGATACGCCTCGAAATTTAGGGCCAATTGTTAATACAGAAAAAAGAGAACAGTTTCCGTTTGTTTCAAATGACAACAAGCTATATTTTTCTTCAGATGGACATTTAGGGTACGGATCACTTGATGTTTTTGTTTCTGATATAAAAGGGAATGAGTATTCTGAACCGGTAAATATTGGTTTACCACTAAACTCTAATTTAGATGATTTTTCATTTAATATTGATTCAAATACAAAAGAAGGCTATTTTGCTTCAAATAGAGAAGGAGGAAAAGGAAAAGACGATATTTATCAATTTAAAGAAATTAAAGATTTAATTGTAGAAGACTGCAAACAGTTTATTGCTGGTACAATTACAGACGTTGATACTAATTTAGTTCTAGAAAATGCGACAGTAATTTTACAAGATGCAAACAAAAATACTTTAAATACTATCACAACTTCGGCAGATGGAAAATTCAGTTTTACAGTTGCCTGCGAAAGTTCGTATAGCGTTGTAGCTTTTAAAGAAAAATATACCAACGAATCTAAATCTTTAGTAATAGGAAAAGTTAGAAATGTAACGAATGACGGTTCTTTAGCATTGAAATCTTTAGAAGCAATAAAATTAGAAGAAAAAGAAATTGCTGAGAATAAAAGAAAACAAGAAATTATTCTAGAAGAAGAAAAGAAGAAAAAAGATGCATTGGCTATTATTGCTTTAAATGAAGCAACTAAAAAAGCAAAAGCAGATGAAATCGTTGCGGCAGAAGCCAAGAAAAAAGAGAAAGTAAAACAAATTATTGCACAGGAAAAAGATGTAGTAAAAGACAATAAAGACAGGCTGATTATTAAAACAGATCCTATTTATTTTGATTACAACATGTGGTACATTCGTAAAGAATCTAAAGTGGTTTTAGGAAGAGTAGTAGCTTTGATGAATAAATATCCTGATATGGTTATTGAAATTGGTTCACACACAGATTCACGTGGAAATGCTAAGTTTAATGAAAATCTATCTCAAAAAAGAGCCAACTCAACCAGAGAATTTATCATAGAGTCAGGTATAAATGCAAAAAGAGTTGTTGCTAAAGGTTATGGAGAATCAGTGCCAATTGTGAAATGCAAAACAGATGATGCTTGTTCTGAAGAAGACCACGAATTGAACAGAAGAAGTGAATTTGTAATTAAAAATTTATAATGAATTAAAAAATACGATTTTAATTAAGAAGCCTTTTTTTTGGCTTCTTTTTTATTTAATTTTATAAGATAACAATCTACTTAAAATAATAAATTATGAAAAATCTAGTAATACCTTGTTTGTTTTTAGTTTGCATAGCATTTCAAAGCTGTAAAAAAGAGCAAAGCCAAAAAGTTGATGCTGTTCCTGCCGATGCTGAAAAGGTTGTAAGTACCCAATGTTACAAAGCCGTTTATGAAAAAGATACTATTGATTTAAAATTGAATACTTTAAAAAGCGGTAAAATAAGTGGAAAAATGGTAATGAAGGCAGCTGCAGCAACGGAGAAAACTGGTGAAATCAGTGGAGAATTTCATGGTGATACCTTATTTGTAGATTATACTTTTATTGAGGTAACTAATAAAAATAAAACCTTCAAGAACCCAATGGCATTTCTTAAAAAAGACAAACAGCTTATTTTAGGAAACGGAACAATGCAGACTACTATGGGAGTAACTTATTTGGTTAAAGATAAGCCTATCGATTTTGACCGCGTAAAATATAAATTTGAAACTGTTGATTGCGTTGAAAAATAAAAAACGGATCAGAGAAAAATAAAAAAAGCCGTTTCTAATTCAAGAAACGGCTTTGCTATTTTAAACTTTAATTTTTTTATAAAACTTCACCTTTAATTTTTAAGGCTACTCTTCCGTCAGGATAATTGACAGCGTTAGTTTCAACGGTTATTGTTTTGCGAATAGGACCAGAAACCATATTATACTTAACATCAATTTTTCCTTTTTTTCCTGGCATTACAGCTGTCCCAGGCTTTGTAACAATAATAGAACTTACTGTCGATTCTGCACCAATGATAAGCAACGGCGCATCTCCGGTATTAGTAAATTCAAAGGAGCGAACTCCGTTGTCACTCTTAGAAATTTTTCCATAATCAATAGTATTATCTTGGGCTGCAAATTCAATTTTTGGGCCGTTTTGTGCATAACCTATTGCACTAAACAATACGATAGCAATAAAAGAGGCAACATTTTTCATTTTGAAATTGTTTTTAAGTTGTAAGTAAATATACATTCTTTTAATTAACACACAAATTATTAAATCGCTTTTTATAGTGTCTTTAATTATTTACTTTTGCTGTCAATTATAATTACAAAAATTGAACCAAAGTTTTTTTTGGTTTATTTTGTTTGACTGTTTGTCTTTTTATTAATTCGCAAAATAACGATTAATAAAGAACTGATAAACAAATCAGATATTAACAAATCAACAAATTAACGATTAAACATATCCACTATAAAATGACAATTCCAGCACAATTTGACGCTAAGACGATCGAGAATAAATGGTATGATTACTGGATGAAAAATAACTATTTTCATTCAGAACCAGATCATAGAACACCTTATACTATTGTAATTCCACCGCCGAATGTCACTGGAGTATTGCACATGGGACATATGCTGAACAATACAATTCAGGATGTTTTAATTCGCCGTGCACGTCTTAAAGGTTTCAATGCCTGCTGGGTTCCGGGAACGGATCACGCCTCTATTGCAACTGAAGCAAAAGTTGTAGCAAAATTAAAAGCAGAAGGAATCAATAAAAATGATTTAACGCGTGAAGAATTTTTGGCGCACGCTTGGGAATGGACAGATAAATATGGTGGTGTAATTTTAGATCAGCTTAAAAAGCTTGGAGCGTCGTGCGACTGGGAAAGAACCAAATTTACGATGGATCCAGATATGTCTGCATCTGTAATTAAATCGTTTGTTGATTTATACAACAAAGGTTTGATATATAGAGGTTACCGAATGGTGAACTGGGATCCAGAAGCTAAAACAACTTTGTCAGACGAAGAAGTTATTTACGAAGAACAACAAGGAAAATTATTTTTCTTAAAATATAAAATTGAAGGTTCAGAAGATTTCTTGACGATTGCAACAACACGTCCAGAGACTATCTTCGGAGATACTGCAATTTGCATCAACCCGAACGATGAGCGTTTTACACATTTAAAAGGTAAAAAAGCAATCGTTCCAATTTGTGGCAGAGTAATTCCGATTATTGAAGATGAATATGTAGATGTAGAATTCGGAACAGGATGTTTAAAAGTAACGCCTGCTCATGATATGAACGATAAAACGCTGGGTGAAAAACACAATCTAGAAATCGTTGATATTTTTAATGAAGATGCGACTTTAAATAGTTTCGGATTGCATTATCAAGGAAAAGATCGTTTTGTGGTTCGTACTGAAATTGCAAAAGAATTAGAAGAAATTGGAGCTTTAGCAAAAACAGAAATCCACTTGAATAAAGTAGGAACTTCTGAAAGAACAAAAGCGGTAATCGAACCAAGATTATCAGACCAATGGTTCTTGAAAATGGAAGAATTGGTAAAACCGGCAATTAAGTCAGTTTTAGAAACGGGAGATATTAAATTACATCCAAAACGTTTCGAAAATACTTATGCGCACTGGTTAAACAATATTCGCGATTGGAACATTTCTCGTCAGTTATGGTGGGGACAACAAATCCCAGCTTATTATTACGGAGACGGAAAAGAAGATTTTGTAGTGGCTGAAAATATCGAAGATGCTTTAGCTTTAGCAAAAGAAAAAACATCTAACAACTCACTTACAACAGCTGACTTAAAACAAGATGTTGATGCCTTAGATACTTGGTTCTCCTCTTGGTTATGGCCAATGTCAGTTTTCGGTGGAATTATGGATCCAGAAAGTCCAGATTTCAAATATTACTATCCAACAAATGACTTGGTAACAGGTCCAGATATTTTATTTTTCTGGGTTGCGAGAATGATTATCGCAGGTTACGAATATGCAGGCGAAAAACCATTTACAAACGTATATTTAACTGGTTTAGTTCGTGACAAACAACGTCGTAAAATGTCTAAATCTTTAGGAAATTCCCCTGATCCTTTAGACTTGATCGATAAATTCGGAGCTGACGGTGTTCGTGTAGGGTTGCTTTTAAGCGCTTCTGCAGGAAACGACATTATGTTTGATGAAGAATTATGTAATCAAGGAAAAGCGTTCTCTAATAAAATATGGAATGCCTTCAAATTGATTAAAGGATGGGAAGTTTCAGAAACTATAGCTCAGCCTGAATCATCAAAAGTAGCAATCGAATGGTATGAAGCGAAATTACAACAGACTTTAGTTGACATTGAAGATAATTTTGAGAAATACAGAATTTCAGATTCATTAATGGCAATTTATAAATTGGTTTGGGATGATTTCTGTTCTTGGTTCCTTGAAATGATTAAACCAGCATATCAACAGCCAATTGATAAAACAACGTTTGACAAAGCAATTGAAATGTTAGAAAGCAACTTGAAATTACTTCACCCATTTATGCCTTTCTTAACGGAGGAAATCTGGCATTTAATTGCAGATAGAACTGCGGAAGAAGCTTTAATTGTTTCAACCTGGCCAGAATTAAAACCTTTTAACGCGAGCTTAATTTCTGATTTTGAAAATACAATTGAAGTAATTTCCGGAATCAGAACGATCAGAAAAGACAAAAATATTCCGTTTAAAGATGCTATCGAATTAAAAGCAATTAACAGCGAGAACATTTCAACTTATTTTGATACAATTGTAACAAAATTAGGAAACATTTCTGCTTTCGAGTATGTTTCGGCAAAAGTTGACGGGGCGTTATCTTTCCGTGTAAAATCAAATGAATATTTCATTCCGATTTCAGGAGGAAATATTGATGTTGAAGCAGAAATTGCAAAACTAACTACAGAGTTGGTTTATACGCAAGGTTTCTTAAAATCGGTTCAGGCAAAACTATCAAACGAAAAATTTGTTGCCGGAGCGCCAGAGAAAGTTTTAGCTAACGAAAAACAAAAAGAAGCAGATGCTTTAGCAAAAATTGCTACAATCGAGCAAAGTATTGCTGGCTTGAAATAAGAAGTTGCTATCCTAACAGGTTCCTAAAACCTGTTAGGTATAAATATAAAAACCCGATAAATTTTTAAAATTTGTCGGGTTTTTTATTTGTAATAAATGTATTACTTTTTCGTTTGGTAAATAGTTTATGATTTTTAAATATAAGTATATTAAAAATCTATAATTTTAAGTACAACTTATCTCTTTAATTTTATTCTCATTTATAATGAAAAACAGTATTTTACTTCTTTTTATTTCAATCGTATTTTGGTCTTGTTCGAATAAAGAAAACAAAATTGAAAATGTTGAAAGGGCTTTTTATTACTGGAAAAATAGTTCATATTTTGATTCAGAATCTGTTAAAGGGATTAATAAATTAAAGGTAAAAAAAATATATTATAAATTATTTGAAGTCGATTATAATGAGTCAATGGGTAATTTTCCTTATCAAAAAAATTCACCAAATGAATATATGTTTCGTAATCTGGATTCTCTAAATATTGTGCCGACTGTTTTTATAAGAAATGATATATTTCAATATAATAATGAAAAATCACTTGATAAGCTGGCAGATAATATTGTTTTTTTAGTCGATAAATATCATAAAGAATCATATTACTTTAACGAAGAAAAGGTAATTTTTGAATATGATGAAATTCAAATTGATTGCGATTGGACAAAATCAACTAAAGACAAGTATTTTTATCTGCTGAAAAAGATTAAAGAACTCTCAAAAAAACAAATCAGTTGTACACTTCGTCTTTATCCTTATAAATATCCAGATATTATGGGAGTCCCACCAGTAGATAAAGCAATGCTGATGTGCTACAACTTAATAAAACCATTAGAAAACAAAACAAAAAATTCCATTTTAGATCTGGATGAATTAAAGTCATATTTAAATAAAAGAAGAAGTTATCCATTACATTTGGATGTAGCATTACCCGTTTTTTATTGGACACAATGGTATCAAAATGATCGTTTTTCTGGCTTGTTGAATATAAATTCTGCCGATATGAAAACATTTACAAAAGAAGTTAAGCCAATGTGGTATGAAGTAACAAAAGATACTACTTATAATGATAAGAATTATTTTAGAATTGGTGACCAGATAAAATGTGAAGAAGTAGATTCAAAAAAAATAATGGAGGCAATTTCAATTATAAAAAATAATGTTGAGCTGGATAAAAACACCACAATTTCATTATTTGATTTAGGCGAAAGTACTTTTAAAAAATACAGCAATGCAGAAATTTCTAGTTTTTACAGCTCTTTTAGTAAGTAGCTTTTTCAAGAGCTTTGCTTGCGGTTATTCTCCGTATGGCGAGGACATTCGGTATTCTATTCTTAAACCAGAGTATTTTAAATTTTCCGGATTCGGAGCATTTTATTATAATGCTAATATTTTGGGGTATAATTATGATGAAAAAAATAGTAATAAAGCAATTGATGCTAATATTATAGATTGGTATAATTATACCAATAAAAAAGTTTCAATAAATGAAATAGAGGATTTTAATTTCAATTTATCATTTACAGATATTAATCCAAAAAGTAATAACGAATTTATCAGGTATTTATATGAAAACAATAAAAAAGAGGCTATTGCTTATTTAAAAATAGCTAAAAACAGCGAAATAAATCCTTATGAAGAAGACGTTTGGGAACGAAATGAATTTTTGGATCATGATCGAAGTGCGTTATTAGATAAAATAATTCGCATTATACAAAAAGAACAAAACCAATATTTTAAGCGTAAGTATGCTTTTTTAGCAATTCGGCTTGCCTATTATTCACTAAGAAGCGAGAAGTTAGAATCCGTATTTGAATCAAATTTCAGAAATAAACAAAAAGATTATCTCTATTATTGGAGCCTGTTTTTTTATACAATGAGAAATTCAGATCCAGGGAAAATAATTGATGTCGTTAATTTGATGGCAAATTCTGCTGAGAAAAGATATGCAAGTTATTATTTTTTTGATTTTGAAGTTAAGGAAGCTTTAAAATATGCCAAAAGCAAAGAAGAAATAGCAAATATATATGCCTATGCTTCTGTACAGAAAGTAGATAAAAACCTTAATTATTTAAAAAAGATTTATATAAATAATCCAAAATCTGAAATTCTGGATTTTCTGATTTTGCGAGAAGCTAATAAGATTGAAGATTGGGTTTATACTCCATATTACTCTAATTATTCGCCTTCCACTGAATTTGGATCATCTTGGTGGATCCATGAGGGTGATAAAATAACAACTGAAACTTTAAGGAAACGTTCTGAAAAAGACAGATTGTATGCAAAAGAAGTTCTGGATTTCATAAATTCGGTTGAAATCAATAAAACTCAAAATCCCTTAGTTTGGAAAGCGATTCAGATTAATTTGCAATTTATATCTAAGGATTATTCTTCTTGTCTAAAGAGAATTGAATCTTTTGAAAAAGAATATCCAAAAGAGAAAATAACAGAAGAAATTGAAAAAATAAAGGCACTCTGCATTATAGCTAATCAGGAAAATGGAAATGCTGTTATAAAACCTCAAATAGAAGATATTATTTTAAAATATAAAAATGATGAACGTTTTATTTTTGCTTTAGGGCGCGAATTAGAATTTAGAGGAAATATTGAAGATGGATTAGCTTTAATATCTCTGATTAGTAATGAACAAGATAATTATCGTTATCATTATGATAATGTGGAATGGCGCTCTAACAGAATTAAAACTTCTGAAAATCTAGAAGAATTTTACACCTATTTTGATTATTTAGATTTTGTTTATTCGGCAAATGATCTTCAAAAAATAGTAAATAAAATAGAAGAGAACAATACAACTGATTTTGAAAAGAAAATCTATGCTAAGCTTATTCGTGATAAAGATTATCTCAAAGATTTATTAGGAACAAAATTCATTAGGGAAGATCAATTAAATAAGGCTTTAACCACTTTCAAAGAATTACCTGAAAAATACTGGCAGGATAATTATAATGGTTGGGAAAGAGGAAAATATGATGAGTATTATCTATTTGACCAAAATCCATTTTATGATTTTAAGCATACAAAAAACTTTATTCAGCATGAAGAAAAATATTTTGTAACCAAACTTTCTATAACTGAGCATTTGATTAAATATACCAATTTGGCAAATAACTCAAAAACAAAAGATCGGGATTATTACTATTTTTTAGTTGCAAATTGCTATTACAATATGACAGATTATGGGAATTCCTGGATGATGCGCCGTTATTCGAGTAGATCATATTGGGACAAATACAATAATGAATCCTATATTGATGACATTGAATATAGAAGTAGAAGTAAAGCTATCGCAAATTATAAATTAGCTTATCAAAATGCCAAAACAGATAAATTCAAGGCTTTATGTTTAAGAATGATGGATTATGCTGAAAAGAATGAATATTCTAATTCTAAAAGAGTTAAATCTCAATTTCCTGAATTCACTTCAGATTTATCGGGCTGCGAAAGCTTAGAAGAATATTTTAAAGCAAGAAGATAGAGCTATTTATTTCAATTAAACCCGACAGGTTTTTAAAACCTGTCGGGTTTGTTTTTAAAATTTAATTTTTATTTAATTTCTTCAAAACCAAAAACAAAGGATAAGAAACAATGGTAATTCCTATAATAACAATAAAGCTTGTAGGATCGCTGTAAATGAATCCTATTAATAAAGCAATAGAAGCGACAATAGCAATTATCGTTGTCCACGGATACCAGGCTGAGCGGTAAGGTCTTGCCAATTCAGGTTCTGATTTTCTAAGTTTTAAAAGCGAAGCATACGCTAATCCCCAAACAATAATAGAGATAAAAGCGGCAAATGAAAATAAGACTTCGAATGAGCCAATACAGATTATTAATAATAAGCTGATAAAAGCTGAAACCAAAAGCGAGACAATAGGAGTTCCACCTTTATTTACTGTTGTTCCTTTTTCTATAAAAAATCCGTCACGGCTTAATCCGTATAAAATTCTTGGCGGAATCATCATAAAAGCATTCAGAATACTAATTAAAGAGAAAATAGAAATTACCGTTACAATTATGGCGCCTTTTTCTCCAAAAAGAATTTTAGCAACATCGGCAGCGGCCAAGCTCGATTTAGCGACAGTTTCAATTGGAAGCACGTAAAAGAAAGCAACATTTACCAAAACATAAATCGCTATGACAAGCAATACACCGCTAAATAAGGATTTTGGAATATTTTTGCTCGGATCATCATTTTCTTCTGCAAAAAAGCAAACGCTGTTCCAGCCGTTATAAGTTCCGATGATAAGCTGCAATGATTTGAAAAATCCAAATAATAATCCGATTTGAAATAAGGAATTATCGGTTTGAATTGGAGCTAATTTTACTCCAGAATACATAAAGCACGCTACAACCAAACAAACAAAACAGATGACTTTAATAAAACTGGTAATTTGCTGAAAAGCACTTCCGTTTTTGACACCGCTTAAATGCAGCAATAAAAAAGCTATTAATAAAGAAATGGCCATTACAGTAGAGTAGTTGCGCAGATCTGGAAACAGAATAATTAAATATTCGCTGATTACAATGCAGTAAAAAGCTGGCGGAATCACATTTGTGATATAATCAAACCAACCTGATAAAAATCCTGCATAATCTCCGAAAGCTCTTTTAATATAATTATATGATCCTCCCGCTTTTGGCAACATTGTAGCCAATTCAGCATAAGAATTAGCACCAATTAAAATATACAAACCTCCAAAAAGCCAGGAAGCAATGATAAGCCAATAATTTTCTAGAAGACCAGCAATGCTTCCGGGTGTTCTTAGAATTCCAACTCCAATTGTTCCTCCAATCAATACTGCAATATTAAAACTTAATCCGAGGCTTTTTTTTAATTGGTTTTTTGTGGAATCTGACATAGGTAGAATTTTGTTTTTGTTAGAATTGAAATGGTGTCACAAAAGTAAATATAATTAGAGTACTTTCTTTTATCAAAACAAAAAACCTCATCTATTACTAAATGAGGTTTTTGAATCTAAAACCAAAACTCCTTTTATTTTTCAAAAATGAAATGCAGAAAGCTTTGGAATAAAAAAAATCTAATTCAAATTTTAAAATTTATATCTCAAACTTGTCATGACTTGACGAGGCGCAATTGGATTCACACTATAATTTTCGTGAACGGTATAATTCAGCTCATTTGTAATGTTTGATAATCTGCATAAGATTGAGAATTTTTTCCATTCATACCCAAGAGAAGCATCTACGGTAACATAACCTTCCAACGGAATATCACGATCTCTAATCGTTACTGTATAAGTTGGCGGATTGGTTGCAGGCACAACAGCAGTCCATAAATAATCATCATTCCAGCCTCCTGTACGATCTCCAACATAATTTCCGATAGCTCCAAAAGTTACCCCTTTAAAGAATCCGTTTTGTAATTTATAGAAAAAGCTTAAGTTGGCAGTGTTTTTTGGAGTTCTTGCCAATACATCTCCAACAACAAGACTTCCGTTTGTTCCGGATGATTTAGATACTTTAGTTTCATTAAAACTATAACCGGCCATAATATTCAATCCTTCAACAGGTGTAGCCGTAATGTCTATTTCGACCCCTTTTCCTTTTGTAGCTCCTACCAATTCCTTTATAGCAGTATTAGCATTTTGCGTAACTCCATCTGCTAAAAATTGTGCAGTCTGCGCTAAATTGTTATTCGTTATTTGATAAACGGTTACGTTTGTACTCAATAAACCTTTCCAGAAATCTTTTTTAATACCCACTTCATATTGATCAATAATCGAAGGATCTAAAGGTTTTAAATCTGCTGTAGTTCCCGTATTTGGGGTAAAAGAGTTGGAGTAACTTGCAAACAACGATAAATCTTTAGTTGGCTGTACAACCAATCCTGCTTTAGGAGAAAAAGCTTTGTTTACGGTTTTAGCTCCTTCTACGGCTTGAGCATTTTCAAGCGGAGTTGTAATAACACCTTTTGTAACTACTTCTTTAGAAGTTGTAACGTAACTTTCCTGCCATGACCAACGCAATCCGGCTAAAACTTTAATATGTTTTGTAACCGAAATTAAATCCTGAGCATAAGCTCCAAAACGTTGTGTATTGGTAGTAGCCAATTGCGTTGCTCTTGTTGGGTAAGGTATAACACGACTTTGTGTACTGTAATCGTAAGTGTAAAGATTTATTGCTGTCGCTTCTGTCGTAATTGCTGTTGTAGCAGTTGGTGTTGCATAAAAACCATACGTATAACTTGGAGCAATAGAATTTTCATAATCAGCTCCGGTAAAGATTTGATGTTTGATGCTTCCTGTATTGAAGGTTCCCTGTAAACTTAACTGGTCACCAAAAATTTGCTCGGCACCGTCAGATTTTGTTAAACCGCGTTTCCAGTTTCCATTGGCTTCAATTGTACTTAATTGTGCTGTCGAGGTTTGAGTTCTTCTGTAAGACTGATAAGAAGAGTTGAAATTTAATTTCCAGTTTTTATTAAAATCGTGATTAAACAATAAAGAAGCACTAGAAGATTTAGTGTTTGCTGTTGACCAAAGCGCTCCGAAGAATTCGTTGCGAGGCAAATCTAAAATTGTTTTTCCATAAATTCCCGTACCAAAATCCGGCGTCCAGTCTGCGCTTAAATAATCTCCTTGTAATGTAATTTGAGTTTTATCTGAGATATGAAAAAGAAACGAAGGGTTGATGTAAATACGTTCGTTTTTCACGAAATCCCTAAAGCTTTCTGAGTTTTCATAAGATCCTGTAAATCGATATGCTATTGATTTATTTAAAGGTCCGTAAAAGTCAATAGACGGTTTGTAATAATTGTAGCTTCCCATTTGCATGGAAATTTCTCCACCGCTTGTAAATTTTGGTGTTTTGGTAACCAAATTCATAATGCCGCCCGGTGCCACATTTCCGTATAGTAAAGCTGAACCACCTTTTAAGAATTCAACTTTTTCTAAAGAAGAAACTTCTGGTATTGAACCCGCGTTATAACGAAAACCATTTTTAAACATATTGTTTGCCGACATATCATATCCTCTTGAAAAGAAGGATTCCTGTGCGCCACCACGAGCAGATCCTACATAAACACCGTTTAAGTTCTTTACAACTTCACTTAATCTGATGGCTTGTTGCTGTTCTATTACTTCGCTTCCAATTATTTGAACGCTTTGTGGCAAGTCCATCACTTTTATTCCTGAACGTGCGGCTTCAATTGGTTTTTTAGGCTTATTCGCTGTAATTAAAACTTCGTTAAGAGTTTCTCCTTTTTTATTTTTTACGGTATCATTTATAGAAATTCCGTTATCTGTACTTGAATATTCCTGACTGTATGAAGTAAAACTTAAAAGCGCTACAGAGATGAGTAAAATGTATTTCATATCGTTTATTAAGAATAATTAAAAATAATGGCGCAAAGATAAATAGCTGTATTGTTTTTAACAAAGTTTATTTAGATTAATTATTATTAATAATGTAACAGTTTGATTAATAGTTTTTTGATTTTTTAATTAGTAAGAAAAATAGCGTTATTATTTGTTTATTTAATCTAGGTATTTTAAATTTTAAACTTTTGCCATAAAAAAACCTTGCTCAAGAACAAGGTTTTTTTTAACTAAACAATTGTATTAAATAAAGGGCATTACTATTTTACTGAAATCAGGTAGGTAGCCATTTTCCAGATTTCATCATATTTTTTGCCATTGTGTTCTCCAGATGATTTCTCTGTATACGCGAATTCAACCATATAATTTCCGGGCCAGATTGGCGTAAACGAAACCTCCCCATTTTCGTTACTCCATAATTCTTTTTCCCAACCGTTTGGAGCAATTACTTTCATTTTTTGCTCTTTAGCGATTTTGCCATCATACAAAGCATTTACATTAATTTTTGTATTTTGTTTCGCCGCTAAAACATCTTTAGAAAATAAACTAATAATGTTTGAGTTAGCTACAGCTTCATTTCCTTTTGTCGCATTGCCAATTGTAACGGTAGCACTAGAATTATAATCTAAAACCATAGTTCCGTAAACATCTTTTACTTTGTGATGCATAATGATTGTATAGACACCATCTTCATCTGGTGTAAAAAAAGCTTGGTATTTATTCTCTAAAGACTTTGCTGTAAGTTTGATTTCTTTTTTTGATGGAGTGATTACGACCAAAGAAAAATCTTTTAAATCTGAAAACCATTTGTCCGCTTTCGTAATATCATTCTCTGAAAATTCTCCAAAATAAACTGAAATTTCCTGTGCTTTTCCTTTTGTTCCTGTTGCTTTAGTTTCTATCCAAAGGGCGTGAGCAAATAGTTGTGGAGTTGCAACTAACATTAAAAGTAAAAATGCTAGTTTTTTTAAAGTTTTAGATTTCATAATATGAAGTTTAAGTTGAATAAATTGAGATTGTTTTTGCAAACTTAAGTCTTATTTAGAATAATTAAAAATAAAAAATCAATATTTCTTTGAGAAACGCATTTAATGAGAAATTAATTTTTCTGAATTAAAACTGGACTGAAAGTTTCTAATAAAAGGCTTCTTATATAAAGTGTTGATATTTATCTATTTGCTTGAAAATCTGTTTCTGATTAAATGAGACAAAAAAATTAAAAGGCTAAAAATTGGGTTTAAAAACCATAAATTTGCAATCTGAAAAAATGGCTTCATGATTTTACCTTTCTTTAAAAGAATTCAAAATACACCAAGAGGTTTCCGAATAGCAAATACTGTGTTTTTTTTCCTGTCCGGATTCGGATATTCTTCATGGGTTTCGAGAATTCCGCACATACAAGCACAATTGCATTTGTCTGAAGCCGAATTTGGAGCTGTTTTATTCGCATTTCCAATTGGCTTGATGTTGACAATGCCTTTTACAGGAAGATTATTAAATAAGTACAGTAGTCGTTATATTATGCTGTTGGGTGCTATTATGTTTAATATTGTTCTATCGTTGCCTGGTTTAGTTGCTTTTGTATGGCAGCTTGTAATTGTACTTTTAATCTTTGGAGCTTCTCGAAATATTTTCAATTTATCGATTAATGCACAATCGCTCGAGGTTCAAAAATTATATTCAAAATCTATTATAACCCGTTTTCATGCGGTTTGGAGTATTGCTGTTTTCTCAGGAGCAGGTTTAGGGTATGTAATGGTGACACAACGTATTGCACCCTCACATCATTTATTGGGAGTAAGTGTTTTTATGATGGCGCTTACAGCTTGTTTTTATCCATTAAGTATTCATAATGAACCAACACCAGTTAAAAAGAAATTCTTTTCGATGCCCGAAAAAAACTTGATCAAATTTGCCCTGATTTGTTTTGTTTCTATGGCTTGCGAAAATACGATGTACGATTGGAGCGGTATATATTTTAAAAATATACTGCATGCCTCGCCAAAGTTAACTAGTGCTGCATTTGTATTTTTTGCAACGGCTGTAACCTTAGGACGTCTGGTTGGAGATTATGGTGTAATGAAATTTGGAACTAAAAAAATTCTGCTTTACAGCGGCATATTAATTACTGTTGGTTTTGGCATTTGTTTTATCCTGCCGTATGCTTACCCAACGATTTTTGGCTACGTTTTAATTGGTTTTGGGGTTTCCTGCGTGGTTCCATTAGTGTTTAGTATTGCAGGAAGATCTTCAAAATTAAGCAGTGGTTCTGCGTTAACATCGATATCAACTATTGGTTATTTAGGATTTTTATTGGTGCCGCCAATGGTTGGTTTTATTTCTGAATATTTAAGTATGAAATGGGCATTCTTAATTATGGCAATTTTAGGAATTCTGATGATTTTTATGGTGAATAAGATCGGGGAGAATGAGTAGTTTTTTTTTTTGAACTTATTAAGAAGCTAAGATACTAAATCTACTTCTTCGTCATAACAAACTTCTCCTTAGTCACTTTTCCTTGTAAATTCCCAGAAATTTCAGCTGTTAGAGTATTATTTGCCCCTTTTGTATACGTTATTTTTTGAGGATAATCGTGTGACGGATTTTCAAAAACCAATTTGTTTGCGGTTTCTGTAGTAGATGGAAAATCGATTGCTTTGTCATTGTTTTGTCCGTTTACAGTTGCGCTGTACATTAGCATTTCGCCGTGCTGAGACAAAGTTATTTTTTCGAAATGCAAAGTGTCTTTTGATTTTATAAAATACGAAGTCGCACTAAAAGTACTGTCGTTTACTTTTTCCCAGTTTTCGGTAAGTACGCCATTATCTGACTTATTTTCCCAATTTCCGATTAGCCAGTCGGCTATTTTGATTTTATCTTTTTCTGTAGATTCCTTTTTTTGACAAGAAACAAATGCCAATACAAGTGCTAAAAGAGTTATTTTCTGAAACATATTTTTGGTTTTTTGATGTTAAACTGAAGTACTAAAGTATGAAAAAAAAATTAGCCAGTAATTACGCTAATTTTTTATTTTTCCCACCACATGCTGCTGATTTAGACAGATTTTAATTTTGATTATAATCAGCGTAAATCTGCTTAAATCTTTTTAAATCTGCGTGAAAAAAAATCACATTGATTCTTAAACCAAAAAATTAAACGCTTTCCTGTAAAATAGAATACACCAGTTCTTTAGTTGGTTTTTGATCTTTAAGTTTTGCCCTGACATCATCAAAAGTGACTTTAAAATCACAGCCTAATTTATAATCGCCACAACCATAAGCAGTTTTTCCTTTCATAACAGTTCCTTTTTTGCACTTAGGGCAATTTAAAGAATCTGATGTTGAGGCCGGAGCTGGTTTTACTGCTGTTTTCTTCGGTTCTAATTTGAGTTTATAGTTTTCTTCAAAACGAATCAAACCTTCAACAGTTCCAGAATCGGTTTTAAAACCTTTTATGTTTACTGTCGATCCTTTTTGAACCAATCTTAAATACTGACTTTCTGTGATTTTTTTACCGGCAAAAACATACGGAAGTACAAAGTCACAACCGGCTTTATATTCACTGCATCCAAAAGCCGATTTTCCTTTTATCAGATTTCCTTTTTTACATTTCGGACACGTTTCTGCCAAAATTCCGGCAGCTTTCTTTTTCTCCGCTTTTACGATTGGCTTTTGAATCGTTGCAGCGTGCGAAATATTGGCGTGTCGGGTTTCACTTCTAACTTCTGTTACCAAAGCTTCTACCATGCGTTTCATGTTTTTTATGAACGCACCGGCTGTAAAAGTACCTTTTTCAATATCTTTTAGCTGTTTTTCCCAGGAACCTGTAAGTTCTGCCGATTTGATCAGTTCATTCTGAATCGTATCAATCAGCTGAATTCCCGTTGGAGTTGGCAAAACCTGCTTTTTATTTCGAACAATATATTGGCGTTTAAAAAGCGTTTCGATAATATTCGCGCGTGTTGATGGACGTCCAATTCCGTTTTCTTTCATCAATTCGCGCAAGTCTTCATCGTCTACTTGTTTTCCCGCGGTTTCCATGGCGCGTAGCAGAGTTGCCTCTGTAAACTGATTTGGCGGTTTTGTTTCTTTTTCTAAGAATGAAGGTTCATGGGGACCTTTTTCTCCAACAACAAAACTTGGCAATAAATCAGCTTCTTTTTCTTTGGCATTTGGATCTTCAAATACAACTCGAAATCCTTTTTTTAGAATTTCTTTTCCCGTTGCTTTAAACATTACATCGTCAGCTTTTCCAATTACTGTTGTATTTGCAACCAAACAGTCGTCATAAAAAACGGCAATAAAACGTTTTACAATAATATCATAAACCTGTTGCTGATTGTACGGTAAATTGCTTTCGATTCCGGTTGGAATAATAGCGTGGTGATCCGTAACTTTTTTATCGTTAAAAATTTTTGGTGATTTTTTAATCTTCTTTTCTAAAACGGGCTGCGTCAAAGCTGCATACTTCGTCAGTTTTTGCAAAATTCCAGGTACTTTCGGATAAATATCATTTGGCAAAAAAGTCGTATCAACTCTAGGATACGTTACCACTTTTTGCTCGTACAGCGATTGCGCAATTTTAAGCGTTTCATCTGCCGAAAATCCAAATTTTGTATTGCAATATACTTGCAGGCCAGTTAAATCAAAAAGTTTTGGCGCAAATTCGTTTCCGTTTTTTTTATCAATTGAAACAATTTCGAAGTCGCTTTCTTTGACTTTGTTGGCTAAAATTTCTCCATCTTCTTTATTTAAAAAACGGCCTTCTTCATAACTAAAAAGTGTTTCTCTATATAAAGTCTGTAATTCCCAATAGGGTTGGGGCTTAAAATTTTCAATTTCTTTAAAACGATCCACAACCATTGCTAATGTTGGGGTCTGCACGCGTCCGATAGACAATACTTGTTTATAACCGCCATGTTTTACGGTATACAAACGTGTGGCATTCATGCCTAATAGCCAGTCGCCAATCGCTCTCGAAAATCCGGCGTAAAAGAGATTATCGTAATTAGTCGATGGTTTTAAGTTTTCAAAACCTTCCTTTATGGCTTCGGTAGTTAGAGATGAAATCCATAAGCGCTGTACTTCGCCCTTATAATTCGCCTCATTCATCACCCAACGCTGAATCAATTCTCCTTCTTGTCCGGCATCCCCGCAGTTTATAACGACTTCGGCTTTGTCGAATAGGCTTTTTACAATTTTAAATTGCTTTTGAATTCCTGAATTTTGAACCACTTTTGTCTCAAACTTTTCAGGAAGCATAGGCAGATTATTTAAATCCCAGCTTTTCCAATGTGGTTTGTAATCGTTCGGTTCTTTCAGGGTACATAAATGTCCAAAAGTATATGTTACGGCATAACCGTTTCCTTCGTAATAGCCATCGTGTTTGGTATTGGCACCCAAAACGGATGCGATTTCACGTGCTACACTTGGTTTTTCGGCAATACAGACCTTCATTTCTTATTTTGATTTAAAGGCGAAATTAGGAATTTTTTATAAGAAAAGGGACAAAGGTTTTTAGGAACAAAGGGACAAAGGTTTATTTGGGCTCATGCAAAAGCGCAAAGTTTTTCCTTATTAATTTTAAACTTAGCGTCTTGGCGACTTTGCGAGAAAATTGTGCATTGTGATTAAAGCAAAAATAATCTCGCAAAAGCGCAAAGTTTTTCTTTTATTATTTATTCTCTGCTAAAAAACGCCAACATTGTTTCTAATGAGTCTTTCGAATGCATTTTCTCACCATTTTCAAGTGACTCTTGTGCTGCTTTTGAAGCTCTTTCACGCATATTATTTTCATAATTACCAATGGCTTCCTGAATTGTATTATAGGTATTAGAAGTCAGACATTCACTCAGTTCTAAAGCATCCAGCATCGCCATATTAGCACCTTCGCCGGCAAAAGGAGGCATAACATGTGCAGCATCTCCAATTATAGTTGTATTAGAAAGTGTTTCCCAGTTTTGATCTAAAGGCATGCAATAAATAGGACGCGGAATATACGCTGCAGAAACATTTTCGAAAAGTTCATACCAAGTAATGCTCCATTCTGGATATACTTTTTTAAACCATTCTACTATTTGAGATTTGTCAGAAAAATCTAAACCGCTGTTCTGCGTCCAATTTTCATCGACTTTAAAGCTGGCGTAGAAGCCTAAAGCGCCGTCTCCTTTTTGTCCCAACAAGATATTTTTCTCATTTCCAAAAGCCATTATTTTTCCGCCATTCAGCAGCGAATCGATATGCGGTGCCGCTTTTTTAGATTCATAAATATTGCCTTCCAGCATTGTTATGCCTGAATAAAATGGTTTGATATCAGTAATGTAGGGACGGATTTTAGAATTGGCACCGTCAGAACCAATGACAATATCTGCATAAACTGATGAGCCGTTTTTGAAATGCAATAACCAGCCTCCATTTTGTTTTTCCATCGAAATAAAATGACTGTCCCAGATGATCGTTTCGGGTTTTAAGGATTCCAGTAAAATTTTTCGCAATACACCGCGGTCAATTTCAGGACGAAAATATTCATTGTCAAAATCTTCTTCAAGATTTGTTTCGTGGTCGCTGTAAAATATTTTTGCCTGTTCGTCTAAAATCAAGGTTTTATCAGCACCCGGCATAAAGTTGTTTTTAAATTCATTAAATAAATTGGCTTTGCGAATCGCTGCCAAACCTGATTCGTCATGCAAATCTAATGGCGAGCCTTGTACTCTTGCGTTTTTATTTAAATCTCTTTCGTATACTTTTACATTTACATTTTTCAATTGCAAAAGTCTGGCTAAAGTAAGTCCGCCTGGACCGCCGCCAATAATAGCGACTTGTTTATTTTCTAGTAACATTCCGTTTTTTTTAGATTTAATTTTATCCCGTCAGCTTTTCAGCTTTGGATCGGGACAAAATTATTGCTCTTTTAGAACGGATAATAGTATAAATCGGTCATCCTTATTTTTTAGCAGTTCGCTCGGTACAACGCCAGAGAATTTTTTGATTTCCTTGATGAAATGATTTTGATCTGCGAAGTTTAATTCTGGAAAAAGTCGGCCTTGAGCAATATGTTCTAAAGACGCTTTGAAACGTAGAATTTTACAAAAAGCATTTAATGAAAGTCCGAATTTCTTATTGAAATAACGGTTGATTTCTCGACTGCTCCAAGCTATTTTTTCAGAAAGCTCCTGTACTTTGATTTCGCCGTTTGAAGCGTAAATTAAATCAAAAAGCTGGCATTTTCTTTCGTCGATTTTGCTTGGTAAAAGTTCGCTTAGTTTTAAGATTATTTTTTGATGAAAGGCATCAAAATCTTTTAAATCATTGACATTAACATTCCAAAAATCTGTTGAGAGATTTTTTGCGCTGTTTAATATGTCGGCAATAGAAGTCTGTAAAATATATTCAACTCCCAAAGGTTTAAAACTGACTTTGAAGGCAATGGTGTGTGGCGGAATAGCGCGTTGTTCTGGAACTGTTTCTAATCCGATTAAGGTGACATGAAAAGCTGCTGTTTCAGATTGAAGAAAAAACAAATCAATTCTTCCGTCAGGCATTAATACGACTTCTTTAGGTTTATCTGACAGATTCTGAAACATTCCAATGTTTTCTACAAAGTCAGCCAGTGGTTTTTCTGGCACGATGAATCTGTAATGGAAGTCGTTGTTCATTGTTAGTGGAGATTTTACCGCAAAGAGCAGTTTTTTATTGATTTTAATTATACCCCTTTTATTTCATCCCTCGTTGCTTGGGATGACAAGATTAAGCGTGAATTTTATAAAACTAAGCTTTCTTTTTTCTTTCTGTTAAATATTTCCGAATTGGAATATCATAAAAAATCATGGTTAAATAAGCAAAACCAAGCAAAATAATTGTGCCTAAAGTTATAATAAAAAACAGTTGATTTGCATCTGGTTTGTACTTTGCGTAATAGTTCGCAAACATCCACATAACGGCATAATGCGTCATGTATAACGGGTATGATATTTTTCCAAAAAAGACGCATATTTTTCTGAATCCGCTGCTTAATTTTGCTCCGGCTCCTAATGCAATTAATAATGGAAAATAGAGCAAAACGACTACAGGTTCTGTCAGCCAATTCAAATTTGAAAAAGGAAGTAAAAAGGCTAGGAGCAATAAAACAGATAAGCCTATAAACCCAAGTTGAGATTTAATTATCCAATTAGAACGGTAAAGTAGCATACCGGCTAAAAAAGAATAGGAAATTCGCGCTCCGCCGTCCCAAAAGGTTTCGCCGCTCCAACCGCCCAATAACGAACCGCCTGCTCGATTGCTGACAAAACAAATTCCGACTGCAGCAAAAACAGTTAATAAAAATAGGGAACGACGGCTTAATTTGTAAAGAAAAAGCGCGTATAGAATATTAGCAGCATATTCCCAAAACAAAGACCAAGCAGGCGCATTTAAGCCAAACAAATTGAAATAACGATCTGCCATTACCGGAAACGGAATCAAGAGAATCGAACTCAAAAATACCAAAAGTATTTTGCCAGTTTCGTACGTTTGAGCATGTCCGCCAAACGGATCAAAAAGAAAAGCCAGCAAACCCAAAACCGAGCCAAAAATAACCAAAGGATGCAACCTGATTAATCTTAAATTAAAAAAATCGGTAAGTTTCATTTTGGCAATACGGTCGTGATACGCATACGCAATGACAAATCCAGAAAGGCAAAAGAAAAAGTCAACGGCTAAAAATCCATGAGCAATAAAATTTTTTTCTGGCGTATAAACGATTTCCATAAAATGAAAAACAACAATGGCTAAAGCAGCGATTCCTCTTAAGCCGTCTAGGATTTCAAAATGCTGTTTTGGTTTTATTGGTTCGATATTTATGTTTTCGTCAGGTTGAATTTTTAGTTTTTGGATGTTCATAGAAGTCTTTCTATTTTTAAATGGTTTTTCAGACCAAAAATATTTATAAAACAAATTCCCCTTCCAAGACAATTACAGCTTCTCCTAAAATAAAAACTTTTTCATCTACAAGTTCCGTACTCATTGTTCCTGTTCGTAATGAAGACTGAAACGCTCTGAATTTTGTTTTATTCAATTTTTTAGCCCAATATTTTGTCAAAAAGGTTTGAATACCGCCTGTTACCGGATCTTCATTCGTTCCGGCCCATGGCCAAAAATAACGGTAATGAAAATCGAAATTTTCATGGTCTGAAACAGCAGTTACAAGCACTCCGCTAATTCCTGTGTGCGAATTTAGCAATGCTGTAAAATCTGGTTTTAAATTAGCGAGTTCAGGTGCACTCTTAATTTCGATTAAAATGATTTTATTATTTGGGCTGTATCTTTGGTCTTCAATTTCAGCAATTCCGAGTGCTTTTAGCATATTTTGAGGCACTTCAATTTCTTCTGTTTCGTAAACAGGAAATTGCATTTTGATTTTATTGCCTGCTTTTTCAATAAACAGTTCAACATTTTCGTAGTTAATAAATTTTATACTTTCGAATGAAGTCGTATTGAAAATGATTTTAGACGAAGCCAGTGTCGCGTGCCCGCATAACGGAATTTCAGTTTTTGGACTGTAAAACCGAATGCTGTAACTGTTGTCTGTTATTGGTCGTATAAAAGCAGTTTCAGAAAAACCAATTTCAGTCGCAATGGCCTGCATTGTAGCGGCATCTAATTCGGTTTCAGGCAAACAAACTGCAGCAGGATTTCCTTTAAATTTTTCATTGGTAAAAGAGTCAACAAAATAAGTTTTCATTTTTTTTATTTTGGTTAAGTATAGTTATTATTCGCTTCTTCTATCTATTCTGAAATATAGCAAAGCGATTGCAAGTTGCAAAAAAAAATATATTCGAAGAGTTATTTGAAAGATGTAATAAAGTTTTCTCTTAAGATAGCTCCTAAATTTTCATCTTCATAGAGGATAACTGCTGTAAAGAGATGATTGCTTATATAAGAACTGTAAATTTCTTGGGTTAAAACTAACTTGCTTGTTTGAGAATACATATGAATCAAAATTTTGTAAAAGTCATATTGACCTAGTTTTAAATCGCTATTTACAACGTCAAACTTAATTCTTTCTTTTGAGTACATCTCTTGCAGTACTTTCAAAGATGTGGATTTATGTTCTTCAAACGTGATTTTCTCCTTGTCTTGTAAAGATTCGTAAGCCGCTGTAAAAATATTTTGTTTGCCTTTTCTAAAACTTATTAGAGTTGTAATTTCTTTGCCGCTATTTTCTTCTTTAGATCCAAAATCCAGGTCTTCTAATTCTCCTTCTGAAATTATGCTAAAACCAACCGGAATGTCAATTTGCCAATCGAGCAAATTATTTTTATCATTTGCGTCTGCAGAAATCTCCTTTTTTACTTCATTTTTATTCGAAGGATTAATTTGTTTTTGCTGACAAAAGCAAGAAAAGGGAATAAAAAGCAATAAAAAGTTAAAGTATATTTTTTCCATAATATCTGTTTAATAATTTTTGTGTTTCGATAATATGGATTGCCAATCCGCGCTATTTAAATTACTGTGTATAATAACCTGCAAATTCTCTGATAATCGAATATACATCTTTAATTTCAAAATAATTTGGACTTACACTGCTTACATTCTGAAAACCTTGCTTTTTAAATAACATTTTTGTTCTCGTTACATGAAAATATTGCGATACGACAATTATGCTTTTAAAGTGCAGACTATCTTTTAGTTTCATTATATTTTCTACCGTTGCGCGCGTATTGTTTCCGAAGTTGTCGACAATAATTAAAGAATCAGGGACTTTATTTGCCACTAAAAAATCTCTCATTTTATTTCCTTCATAAAAACCTTCTTTGCCTAAACCGCCGCTCACGATTATTTTTTTTATGCGGCGATTTTGGTATAAACCGAGTCCGCATTCTAAGTGCTTTTTAAGACGTTCTGAGAGTGTTCCGTCTTCGTTTACTTTGTTGCCAAGAATAACCGCAACATCGGCATTTTTTCCGTTATCGCTCAAACCATCAACGGTTATAAATATGGTGTGACCAATAAACCAAATTAAAAATAGGGTTAGGAGTATTTTAAATGTTCGTTTCCAGTTCATGAAATGATTGGTAATTAGTGATCTAGGTATTTGATAGATTTCGTTAAGTAAGATACCTTACATTAATGAATCAAAATTTGTTAGTACAAAATAAATGTCTTGCTGTAGACACGTTTATTTTCGATATAAAGGTTCATTTCCCATTTTCCTTTAATTAACTCATAAGGTTCGTCTAAGCTGTATGAAGAAGCAGAAGGAATATTTGTTGGTCTTTGAGTGGTATATTTTATACTTTTAAATTTTTCTCCTTTATTGTTTGTTACTTTTTCTGGATAAATCCATTCAATGTCGATCGCCAGATTAACAGTGTCTTTGGCTTTTACCATATAAACTACTCCAAAATTTGCTTTTTTTACAGCCTTAATCGAATCCGTATTTTTGATTATGACAAAATCTTTTAGCCATCCATGAGTGCCTGTTGGAGTGTTGTTAACTTGTTCCGTTGTGCCATCTTCGACTTTTGCCAGTCCGTAGTCAAGTTCTTTAAGTTCTAAAGTTCCATAACTTTTAGATTTAATAGCAGCTTGCGAAAAAATAGTTTGTAAAACAAAGAACGAAAGTAAAGTGTAGATAATTTTCATTTGTATTGGGCTGGTTTTGAGTTAAGACATTTAGTTCGATAGCGCTGATTTGCAATCCGTGCCCGCAAAGATTACTATTTTTTTATTATGGCTGTAATGAATCTATTATTTTATTGACTTTGACTAATTCTAGTTTGCTTTTTTGAGTTTCTTTTTCTGTAATGTTTATTGTGAATGAACAAATAAACATTTTGTCGTTTACAATTAAAAGCCAGTAGGTAATGAAATTTAGTTCATCTTCATCGGAATATTTTATGCCATTAAATCCGTTTTGGGTTTTAAGCTTTTCTGCTCGTCCTTCAAAACTTTTCATTTCAGATTCTAATAATTCATCACCTTTTTTTTGATCAATTTGAATTGAAGATATTCTTAGATTTCCTGTCCATTCTATAGTGTCAAAAAAAGCATTTGTGTTTTTTTCATCCTCATATTCAGCCCAGTTTTCTGGTAAGAAAATTTTATATCCAAATTCAGAAATAAATTCTTTATTGTTAAAATTCATTTGGTTTATATTATTAATGATTTTAGAGCGACTCCGATAGCGCGGATTTGCAATCCGTGCCCGCAAAGATTAATTTTTTATAAATATAAAAAAGCTACATGATCTTTGTAGCTTTTTTACTTTAAATATTTGTATTGCGTCTCATTGTTGTAGGCACGGATTGAAAATCCGCAATCGGGTTGCAGTTTTTTTAAATGTAAAAAAAAATACGCAAAGTCAGAGACGTTTGCGTAGCTTTTCGTGAGAACACTTTGGAGAGCGGGGTTTGTCGATTTATAGAATTAATCTTTCCAATCGTATTTAGTTTTGCCACATCCTCCACATCTAATTTGTTTATTTACAGTATCGAAATTTCTTACTGAAACTTTAGTTTTTTTGCATTTCTCATCTTGACAGTTAAAAATGTTTTCCATTTCTTTGATATCTGCCCAAAAAGCTTTCAAATCACCTATTTTGGGATTAAAACGATTGTCATGAGAAAGAAGATTTCCTAACACAGAAGAGCTTGCTACTCGATCTATAGTCGGAAATTGATTTTGTAAATCTTTACTCTTTGATCTTATTCTTGATTTTAATTCATTAAGTAATTCATCTGGCATTCTTTTTTCATTTACTTCATTAAGTCTGAAACTTACTTTTACATCAAGATTAATGCATATTTCTTTTAAGGAATATTCTAGATATTTCCTTAGTGGATTACCCAACCCATCAATTTCTGATCCTGCAATTTTTTTCTCAATTTTAGCTTTGAGTTCCCCTGTAGAGTCTTCAAAATGGGTTCCTCTAGATTCTGTCCATTTTATTTCGTTAACAACCCAACCATTTTTTTTCGCTAATGGCTTTACCAAATTTCTAAACCATTCTTCTTCGTGAGTTAATAGTATAATTTGAAAATTTGAAAATTTTTCAAAAAGTAAATCGGCAAATCTCTTTCTGTGATTTGAGTCAAAACTAGAAATTACGTCATCCAATATTATAAATTCATTTAAATGATTAAAAGCTTTAACTGATGCTAAAAAAAAAGAAATACCAAAACAATTAAGATGTGATTCACTAAAGTATTTTTGAGGTGGAGATACCCAATCTCCATTGTATTTATATTGAATTGTTATACCATTAAGTTCATCTTCTTCACCAATAGTAATAATCTTTATTTCCTGAAATGGTTCATCAGGATTCATATATTGATAGTATTCATTTATCTTGGTAGAAAATGAATTAATAAAGTTATCAAGTCCTTCTTTTTGAGCTTTTACAAATTCATTATAGATAATGGCAAGAGATGTACTTTGTTTTTTAAGGTTTTGACGATCTTCTTCAAGTGTTTTGATTTTTAAAAAAGCCTCTTTTGAAGATAAAATGTTTGAATAAATTTCAGTTATATTGTCCTTTTTAATTAATTCATTAATGTTTTTAAGTCTTTTAGCTAAGTTTTCTAAAAATAAAAAGTCGAATTTATTTAAAAAAATTTCCATAACATTTTTAATCTTTTCCCCAGAGGTGACTTTTACGTAACTGGTACCTTCCATGATGTTGATTTTTTTCTTCAATGATTCCAGCTCTTTTTTTTCTTGCTCATTTTCTTGCAGTTTAAATATTGGATCCAATAACAAAAAATCAATTCTTTTACCTCTTTCGATAGTTGTAGCTTTAACCAACTCTTGAGACTTTTTAAAAGAAGTCAACTTTTGAGATGCTTCTTCTACCTCTTTAAGGCGTTCAGCGATTTCATTGCGTAAGTCATTAATATTTTTATGTTGTAAACAAAGTGGGCAACTTTGTTTTTTATGATACTTTTGGATAATATTATCTCCTAGTTTTAAAAATTCGCCTATATAAGTTTTCATTATACCCTCAACATCTTCTGCAATTTTTTGAAATTCGTTGTAATAATTTAGATAATTTAGATTGATGTTTTCAATTTCTGATTGAATTCCACTAGAAACAGTTTGAATTTTTTCAATAAAGTTCTTTTCTTTAATAAGTTTTTCATTAGTTGCTAATTTTAGAGTTTCCAATAATAAATTTAAATCTTCAAAATTGGCCACTTTGATGTTAACGTTTAATGGAATTATAATTGAATTTATAATGTCAAATAATTCTTGCTCTTGATTAGTAGAAACTGCAATTTTTTCAGCAAGAATTCTTTTTTGACCTAAAATTTGACCTTCAAAATTTTGTGTTCTTATTTCTGTATTAATAGAAAAATATGCTTTTCTTAAAATTTCTTTCTTTTTAGTAATTTCAGAATAACCAATGATATCTGATAAGTATTTCAATTTATCTCCCTTTGTTATATCAACAAAATTATTTAAACTTTTATATCTTAAAATTAAGTTTTCTTCTTTTGAATCAATTAAGTATTGCTTAATTAACTCTGTTTTAATTGTATAATCTTGTTCCAATTTTTCTTTTTTGAAAAAGAGTGTTTTTGAAGTATCTAAATCAGTTTTTTTATGAAATTTCAAGTTAATTTCAGCAACCTCACCTTTCTCTAGGTACGCATTTCTAAGAGCATCCTTTAAATCTATCTCTATACTTCCTAAATGCGAAACCTTATTGGTGTAAAACCATTCAATCGAATCAGAAATACTACTTTTTCCCATTCCATTATCGCCATAAAGTACAATAGATTTACCATTTAATTCTAATGATAATGTTTCTTTTACTCCTCGCAATCCTTTTATATCGATTTGTTTAAGTTTGTTTTTCATCTTTTTTTCTTAATTGCTCTAGTCCATTTTTTATAGCTTTTTCACTTAGTAGGTCATCTTTGTAAAGTTGAGAGATTAATTGAGAAATTTTAGGGTCAACACCTTTTAGTGATTGTATAGTTTCAAAAAAGGAATCTAAAATTTCTTGACCGGATTTTACTTCTTTGCTCATTTTTTCTATTTAAAATATTTATATATTGTTGAATTATCAGATTATGCGCTTTTAAAACTAAATTTGTTTACTTGCCTTCTAATTAAATTTGAAAGAAAATTTATCAATCTTAAATTTTGTGCAAAAAGCTGTTTTTTCTCTTTTTTATTTATGACATCTTATCATAAATCAGTGCTTTTGGTGGAAGTAGTAGGCGTAAATGTAAACAAACATCGTCTTTAATTTAAATTAAACACTGCGTAAAAACACCTGATTTTATTTAAAATAATTTTGTTAAAAGTAAATACCATTAATTGAATGATTTTACGGAAATCCATAAAAGTAAATTAAAACTCAGAAATCCCCCAGTTTCTGATAGAATTGAAAATACTTTTATAAATTAGAGCAAAAAAATGTAACGTATCCGAAGTTTCAATATAAATCCATTCCGTAAAACCAACAAAATCCCCACAAATAATCATAATGGTAATCTGATTACTTGAAACTGTGAACTGATTACTTTTTTTTGTAATTTTGCACTCCAATAAAAGGAATTATAAAATGTTAGATAGACTTCAAATAGTAAAACAACGTTTTGACGAGATTTCAGATTTGATTATCCAGCCGGATGTTATTTCTGATCAGAAACGTTATGTGCAATTGAATCAAGAGTACAAAAACTTAAAAGCATTGGCTGAAAAGCGTGATGAATATGTGCTTTTGATGGCTAATATAGATGAGGCAAACGAAATTATTGCGGATGGAAGTGATGCAGATATGACCGAAATGGCCAAAATGCAATTAGACGAAGCAAAAGAAAGATTGCCGGAACTTGAGGAAGAAATTAAATTTATGTTGATTCCTAAAGATCCTGAAGATGCTAAAAATGTTATGGTCGAGATTCGCGCCGGAACGGGTGGGGACGAGGCTAGTATTTTTGCTGGTGATTTATTCAGAATGTATACTAAATATTGCGAGAATAAAGGTTGGAGAACCTCGGTTGTCGATATGAACGAAGGAACTTCTGGAGGTTTCAAAGAGGTTATTTTTGAAGTTTCTGGAGAAGATGTTTACGGAACTTTGAAGTTTGAAGCTGGTGTGCACCGTGTTCAGCGTGTGCCTCAGACAGAAACGCAAGGTCGTGTGCATACATCTGCAGCAACGGTTATGGTTTTACCAGAAGCAGAAGAGTTTGATGTTCAAATCGATATGAATGATGTTCGTGTAGATTTCTTCTGTTCATCAGGACCTGGAGGACAATCGGTAAATACAACGAAATCTGCAGTACGTTTAACGCACATTCCGACAGGATTAGTGGCGCAATGTCAAGATCAGAAATCGCAGCATAAAAATAAAGATAAGGCATTGAACGTTTTGCGTTCTCGTTTATACGAACAAGAATTGGCGAAGAAAGAAGCGGAAGATGCTACAAAACGTACCTCTCAGGTAAGTTCTGGTGACCGTTCGGCTAAAATTCGTACATACAACTATGCTCAAGGTCGTGTAACAGATCACAGAGTTGGTTTGACTTTATACGATTTAGGAAATATCATGAATGGGGACATTCAGAAAATTGTTGCCGAATTACAATTGGTAAACAACATGGAGAAATTGAAAGAGGCGTCTGAAGTTTTCTAATTTTTTTAGACTTCTTAGAATTTTAGATAGTAGACTTCTTAAACTTTATATAATAGTAAAGCCGAACTTTTTGTTCGGCTTTTTTTATGGCCAATTCACTCCCAAGCTTCTAAATGATATATTGAAAAAATGCAAGAACCTTCTTAAGAATTTTAAAAAAATCAGCATTTTAACAGTAAATCCTAATAAATCTCTAGGAGGTTCCGTTTTTTTTGCTTTTTTTGTTGTTAAGTTCTTTTCTATTATTAGTAACAGAATTTATCAACCAACCAACCAATTAAAATTTATGAAGAGAACTTTATTATTATGTTGCTTCTTTGGAAGCTTTTTTTATGCGCGCGGGCAATCATATTTTGGGTTTAGAGATGATAATTACGCTGGAATTCAGGCTGTATTATTTAACCCGTCTGCGATTGTAGATTCTAAATACAAAGCCGATGTTACTGTAGCTTCAGCAAGCGCGACGGTACAAAATGATTTGTACGGTCTTAATTTTCCAGAACTTTTAGACGGCAGTTATGATTTGCAGACGGATGCAAACAAACACATTAAATCCAATAATAGAGGAAATTTTAATGCCGATATTTTAGGGCCATCTTTTATGCTGAATCTGGCACCGACTCATGCTATTGCACTCTTTTCGAGAGTTCGCAGCGTAACCAATGTTATGGATGTAAACGGAGAACTTGTTAATCAGGTAAATCAGGATATCGACGGATCTAAGAGTTTTTTATTTACAGGCGGAAGTCCGAATGCAGTCAGTAATTCCTGGGCTGAGATTGGCGCCAGCTATGCGACCGTTTTATTAGATCGCGAAGATCATTTTATAAAAGCCGGTATTACTTTAAAATATTTAATGGCAGGAACCAATGGATACATCAACGGAAACGATTTGAGTATTGCTTTTAATAAAAATGATGCTAACCCAGCTTTGAGCCAATATTACTCAACAGGAACGCTTAGAACGTCTGCAAGTTATGATTATGAAAACGGAAAAAATCCTGAGTTTGACGCCACTTCTGCAGGAGTAGGCGTTGATTTGGGTTTTACGTATGAATACCGCACAAACTGCCACACGTGTATTGGAAACCGATATAAATTGAAAGCAGCGGTTTCTATAACAGATATCGGAAAATTGAATTATAAAAATGCTATAGAAAACACCTATAACCTAACCGGAAGCGTAACGCAGGATGATATCGACAGTTCTGATAATATTTTCGAATTTTTTAATACGCATTATACCAAAACTTCATCAAGGAAAGGAGTTCAAGCGAATTTGCCAACAGCCCTGCACACCAATTTTGACTGGAATATTGATAATAGATTTTATTTGAATTTAAGTACAGATATCGGATTGGTCGATGCGAAAAAAATAAATGCAACCGCTATTGCCAATTCGGTTTCGTTTACGCCAAGATATGAAACAAGACAATTTAGTTTTTATCTTCCCGTAACCTGGATGGAATACAGCGGTACTCAAGTAGGAACCGGTTTTAGAGCGGGTCCGATATTTATTGGTTCTGGCTCACTGATTTCTAATTTGTTTTCAAATGATGCGAAAGCCTGTAATTTATATGTTGGATTAAAACTTCCGATTTATCAAAATTACAATTAGAAATGCGATCCCCGAGTCTCGGAACTAGAACTCATTTGCTGCGATTTTAAAATGAAAAGAGACTGTTTCACTAATGTGAGACAGTCTCTTTTTTGGTTCAGATTAAGATAAATCTTTAAGTTTTTTTAAACTTAGCAACTTAGTGTCTTAGTATCTTAGAACCTTTTTTGTGATAAAATATAGTGAAGGATATTAACTGTTTAACCGTTGTTTAAATTTAAAATTTTCAAAACGTATAAAGCAAGTTAGATACCTAGAAATACTCGTGTAAATTCAAAACATTTATATAGATTCGAGTAAACGTATACACCATTTTTCAATACTATTTCGCTAAACTTTTCCATAATACATAATAAATTAAAGTTATACAATTACTCTTCTGATGATTCGTGTTGTGATGATTCTTGATTAGGAGATTGATGATGCGGTTTTGATACCAAATTGGTAACAACTAATTGTAAAAGAGAACCAAAAACGCCTTTAAGCATTGAATCGCTTTTTCCTACTACTAGTTTTTTTGCCAGAAACCCTAATCCAATACTTATTGCAGTTTGGGCTACATGACTTTTAAAACCTACCGTCTCATTAATTTCTTCAACCGTATTTCTGATAAGATTAAGAGGTTTTAAATTCTCTTTAATGCCATCAATTTCATCCTTTATAGCGCACCATTCGGCATCTTGCCTAGTTTCTAACAGTGCTATTTGCTGATTTAATGTTTCAATTGTGTAAACAGTTTCCATTACAGTCTTTTTTTATCAATTATTAAATCAGTCTTTTGTTTCTTTTAATATGCTGGAAATAATCATATTTCCAAGAGGTGTTTTTATTAGCTTATGCTGTGTTTTAAGCAATACAATTGCCACAACTAAGTAAAAAAGCGCCATGATAAAAAAACCGTAATAATACTCTCCAAGTTCTTTTCCAATCCACAGACTAAGTCCGATGTTAAGGAATAAGGTGAAAAATGCAACAACAGCTCCAACTGCTATCTTTGAAGTTAGTGATGAAACAACATCAGCTACAGAAGAAACTGTTTTAAGTTTAAGTAATTCTAAACTCGTTTTAGTATAATTCTCTGCTTTTTCATAAAGATTTAAATTGTCGTTTGTTGTTGCATTTGTTTCCATAATAGAGGGTATTTATGATTTAAAAATTTCACTTTTTAATAGTTCGATTTTACAGTTTTTGCTTCATCTTTAATAGTGTTGAAGTCTTCTTTTGCTTGATTGAATTTTGCTTTTCCTTCTTCGATAATATCTTTTCCGCTAGAAGTAATTGTGCTTACAACTCCATCAAATTTTGATTTTAAATTATCTCCGTAATCTTTAGATTTATCTGAGATTTTTTTTCTTGTGTTTGACCCTTTGTCTGGTGCGAATAATACACCTAAAAATGCTCCTGCAGCTGCAGCTCCTAAAATTCCTAAAATTGTGTTACTAGTTTTCATAATATTTGATTTAGTGATTAATATAAATTATTTAATAATATTTGTTTTTAAATGTCTCGACCTTTGATAAGTCTGAATAGTACTGCGATAATAGCAATTACTAATAATATGTGAATGATACTTCCGAAGCTGTACACGAAGAACCCAAGGGCCCAAAGTATAACCAAAATCACTGCGATTGTATATAATAAATTTGACATGGTATTTATATTTTAAGGGGTTAATTAATTATTCTTAATTCAATTTATACGATAAGTATAATGATAAGTTGCTGTTTTTAGCATCTGGAAAAGTGTAAGTTTGTCCTAGAACAGTTCTTTCTTTACCAATAGTTGTTAATCCGTAGTTGTAACGTAAACCAATACTAACTGGACTAAAATCTACTCCAACACCTGCTACAATACCTGCATCAAATTTGTTTAAGTCATCTGTATCGATATCCTCATCAAAATTAGCTGATCCGTCTCCAGTTAATTTAGAACTTACAAGGTAAGATGCATATCCACCAGCCTGAAGATTAAAGTTTTTAGTAATATTTACTCTTACTAATAATGGAACTTCGATATAGTTTAATTTGAATTTTGCATTTCCACTAGCTGCATCATTGTTATATTCTAATTTTGAACCTCTTGTGGTAAACAAAATTTCTGGCTGAATAGCGACAAAATCTGATACTGGCAATGTGGCATAAACACCGGCATTAAAACCATATAAAATATTTTCGTCAGTTGCTTCATCATTGTCTGATAAAAAATTAGACATATTAAAACCTCCTTTTATACCAAACTCGGTATTTACATTATTGTCCTGAGCGTGAAGCATTCCAAATGAAGCTGTCATAAAAAGGGTTAAGGCGCATAAAAAATTTGATTGCAATTTCATAGTTAAAAAATTTAGTTAATAATAATAATTTGTATAAAGGCTTTTAATTAAACTCTGTTTTTAATTGTTTCAATTTCGCGTATCAATTCGTACTGTTGAGGCAAATATTGAAGCACTAATTTTAAAATGGTTTCATCATTAGTTTCAGTTGAAATTTTTTCGAACACTTTAATCTGTTCTGATAAATCTTCTGAAATCAAATTAAGAAACGTGGTATTAAAATTTGAATCATTAGTATCAATCAATTTGTATAAATCTCTTTTATGAGCTGCATTTATATCTGTAATTATAATGAGCCTTTTATTAGCCATTTCATTTACTGTCTGCAGCAATTGATTCTGTTGATTTTCAATTTTTTTGCTTAATTCCTGTATCGAATTTTCTGAACGTTTTTGTTGTGCAATTTTACTTTTTGAAATAATTGAATTACTTACATTTGCGACTGTTATAAAAAAATAAGTTTCAGCTTGCTCTGTATCATTCTTATTAAAAGTTTCCGATTTTAAAGGATTTATCTTTTGATGTTCTTTCCTTTTACATGAAAAAGAAAATACGAAAATCAATAAGAAAAGGACTTTAAAAATAGTTGCTCTTAACAGGCGCATTGCTTTCATTATTACTTCATAAAGTATTACATTACAAAGATGCTAACGAATACCTTCTTTTGCTTTACAGCATAAAAAAGAAACGTTATATAATTCCCATAATGGATTTATATAACGCTTTTTACGCCTTTTTTCAGGCAGTTTTTAATACATGAAAAAAGCGTTTACTGTAAAAGATAACTCCTTTAATAGTAAACGCTTGTCTTACAAATTGTATGTTTTATTCGGGAAGAAAAACGGTAAATGTTGACCCTTTTCCGATAGTGCTGTCTGCCACAATATATCCTTTATGATTCTCGACAATTTTTTTACAGATCGCTAAACCAATTCCGGTTCCAGGATAATCTGTTTTTGAATGCAGCCGCTGAAACAAAACAAAAATGGTTTCTTTAAATTGAGGATCAAATCCCATTCCGTTATCTGTAAAAATAATTTTATGAAATTTTTTCACAGACTGATCTAATAAATCAGGGTAATCTGCAGAAAGTACTTTTTCACTTTCAATCGTAATTTCTGGTATAGTATTAGGCTGGCTGTATTTTAAAGAATTTCCAATTAGGTTGATGAAAAGCTGTTCAATTTGATACGGTATCACTGAAAGTTTTGGCAATTTTGAAACTTGAATAATCGCTTTTTTTTCTTGGATGATTTCTGTTAATTCAGATTCAGCATTTTCGAACAGTTCATTCAAATTCGATTTTATGAATTCTTTTTTCGTTGTATTCGTTCTCGAGAATAGCAATAAGTCATCAATTAAAACACGCATTCTCTTTGCCGATACTTCAATTTTAGAAATATAATCGCGCGCACTGTCAGACATAACTGCTTTGTCAGCCTCTGGAACTCTCGAAATAAAAGTCTGAATTTTTCTAAGCGGTTCCTGCAAATCATGACTTGCAACATGATTAAAAGATGCGAGTTCCTTGTTGCTTTTTTCTAATTCTCTATTTCGTTCCTGAAGTTCAATATTTAAAAGATGCTCGTCTGTAATATCAAAATTAATTCCGAGTAAGATTTTGCTCCCCTGCTGATCTGTCAATAATTTTCCAGTCGATTTAAAATATCTGATTTCAAGATCAGGACGAGAAACTTTATAGTATATAAATGGCAATTGTTTTTTTTCTATAATTCCTGCCATAGATTTAGCAATAGCATCTTTGTCATCAGGATGTACAAAATCTAGAAAACTTTCTTTTTCTGGAACAAAAGATCCAGGTTCAACTCCCAGTAAACGAAATTGATTGTCTGAGTAATCGATTTTATCAGAATCTAAATCCCACTGCCAAGTACTGAATTTACCAATAATTTCAGATTCGGCCATTAAGCCGCTCGAAATTAAAAGTTTTTTATTGTAGACTTTCAATCGTTCAATATCTCTGCTGATTTGTCTGTAAGCTAATAAAATAAAAAGAAGAGCAGTTAAAAATAAAGAAATAGAAAAAACCGGACTTAATGAGATCTCTTCATCATAAATTTTTAGTCTTTTGTCTAAATATTTCTTTTCGATATCATTCATTTTGTCTACCTGAAAGCGAATATTTTCCATCAGAATTCTTCCCCCAAACATATGATTGTCGAGTTTTCTTTTATCGTATGTTTTAGGATCGGCATATTTTAGGCAATTCTCAAAAGAAACGAATCGCTGAATAATCAATTTGAATAATCGTTCCAAATTTTGCTGCTGTACAGGGTTGTCAGCAGTTAATTTTTTTAAGGTAATAAAAGAGGCGTTTACCTTGTCGCGCGAATAAAGATACGGACTTAAAAATCTGCCATTTCGGGTAATAATGTACCCTCTCTGGCCCGTCTCGGCATCTTTAATCGCCGACATTAATTTTTCTAATTGAATGTTAATTTCATACGTATGCATTACCAACTTACTAGATTCATTTAAATCTTGATTGTGTTTGTAACCAATAGAAGAAAGAAATAACAGGATGAAAACTGCGATTACAAAAATAACTCTCAATGAGTTTGAAGAATTAAAATTTGGTATCCATTTCATGTGGTATGCTAATGTTATTTTAGTCGCAGCAAGAAATTATCACGATTTAACCCGGAGGTATGATAGTGCCAGTTTACGGTCACGACTTCATTTATTATTTTTTTAAGCGTATTAAAGTCGCTCGGCTTTTTGATGTAAATATTCGCGCCTTGGATAAAAGTGTCTTCAATGTCTTCTTCAGAAGATGAAGTAGAGTAGATCGCAATAATAATGTCTTTTAATCGATCCGTTTTTTTGATTTCTATCAAACACTCTTTACCTGTTTTTTTCGGCATATTTAAATCCAGAAATAAGATATCAGGCAGTTTGTTGTCTGTGTTGTGTAGATGATCCATGAGCTGCATCCCATCGTGAACAAAATCTACTTTAGTCTGAATTTTTATTTCTTCAAAAGCGTCCTTAAAAAAAAGACGATCATCTTCATCATCATCAGCCAATAAAATGTATAATGCGTTTTTTTGCATTTTAATATGGTATTTGGGTTTTTATTTTAAATTTTCTCTTCGTTTCTTTATTATTCTTTGGAAGGCCGATGGCGTAATTCCGGTTGTATTTTTAAACTGAGTACTCAAATGCGCAACACTGGAGTAATTTAGTAAAAAAGCAATTTCTGTCAAACTCATTTCATTAATAATAATTAATTGTTTGGCTCTTTCAATTTTCTGTAAAATGATAAAATTTTCAATAGAAGAATAAGTTACTTCCGAAAATACGTTCGATAAGTAACCATAACTGTGATTTAATTTTTCAGCCAAAAATACAGAACTTTTATAATTATTGCTGTCTTCCATAAAAACAAGCTCAATTATTGCGTCTTTAATTTTTTGAACTAAAACACTTTTTTGATTCTCAACGATCTCAAAACCACAAGGACTCAATTTATTTTTTAAAGCTTCGATCGCATCAGCATCAAGATTATCATTAATCTCGATCTCGCCAAACCCTAGACTTGTAAAATTTATATTATTTTGATCCAGGTTATGTTTTAAAAAAAGCGAGCAAATGGTATTGATGTCAAACTTTATAAATAGTTTCATTTTGTAGAAAATTTTGTTAAAGATAATTAATTTATTTTTGGTTCAAGCCTTTAATGCTTGTTATAGATTTAGAAACATTAAAAAAGTAAATAAATTTTTCAAAAAAATACCGCCTAATATTTTTACTAGACGGTATTTGTGTTTGATTTAGAGAGTTTTACAAATCTGCAATGATTTTTCTAACTTCATCTTTTGTCTTACCTAATTTTTGTTGGATTTTTCCGTACATTTCGTCATCCTTTCCTTCTTCATACAGTAAATCATCATCTGTCAGGTCAGCATATTTTTGTTTAAGTTTCCCTTTTAACTCGTTCCAATTTCCTTTTATTTCTGTAGTATTCATGATCGTAAATTTTATGTATTAATAGTATCGTAAAATTGCAAATTCTCAATTGCTAAAGTGTTACATCAATTTAGCCGAGCGCTGCATAATTCACATTCGAATTTTTTTTTAAACTTGATAACGACGTAAAATCCAAGCCATTTTTTCGTGTTCCTGCAATAATCCCGTTACAAAATCAGCTGAACCAAAATCATTATTATCTTCTTCAAAAACAGGGATATAATCTCTGAATTCTGTAACCATTTGTTCATGATTGTCTAAAAGTTCTTCCAGCATATGTTTTTGTGATGCATATTCTTTTGGAGATTCTTTTAAAGTCGAATTTTCAATAAACTCTTTCATCGTACCAATAGTTTTTTCTCCCAATTGGCTAATGCGTTCTGCAACCTCATCAATATTAGCTTCTAAAACTCGATATTGATCTTCAAATAATTTATGAAGCTCCATAAAACTGTTTCCAGAAATATTCCAGTGAAATTTTCTTGTCTTAACGTATAACGTCATTTCGTTAGATAAAATCGTGGCTAATATGTGTGTACTTTTCTTAAGGTTTTTCGGCGTTATTCCAATATTTGGGCTCATAATTGTCTGATTTAAGGTTCGGTAACAAAAATAGATTAGTCGGTCTCTTTTTTTCTTACATAATTTTGGCAAGATGTTATATGAATTCAATGTTAATTTGGGAAAGTGAGAAGTCAAAAGTGAAAAGTGAAAAGTGAAAAGTGAAAAGTCAAAAGTGAAAAGTCACAAGTCACAAGTAAAGTGAAAATGTGTGTGAACCTTAAACCTGAAACTTGAAACCTGAAACTTGAAACCTGAAACTTGAAACTTGAAACTTAAAACCTGAAACTTAAAACTTGAAACTTGAAACTTGAAAACTCCAACCTGCAACCTCAAAAATTATTTGTAATTTTGCCGCACTAGCAAATACAATATGACAACACAACAACTACACGAACAAATTCTTTTAAAAAAATCATTTTTATGCGTAGGATTGGATCCCGATTTGACGAAAATTCCACCTCATTTATTAGAAACTGAAGATCCTATTTTCGAATTCAATAAAGCCATAATCGATGCAACACATGATTTGGCTGTCGGATACAAGCCAAATACAGCTTTCTTTGAAGCATACGGTTTAAAAGGTTGGATGTCACTTCAAAAAACAATCAATTACATTAACGAAAAGTTTCCAGAAATTTTTACGATTGCTGATGCTAAACGTGGCGATATCGGAAATACGTCAAGTATGTATGCAAAAGCTTTTTTTGAAGATTTAAATTTTGATAGTGTAACAGTTGCCCCTTATATGGGCAAAGATTCTGTTGAGCCATTTTTGGCTTTTGAAAATAAACACACAATTATGCTGGCTTTAACGTCTAATGAAGGCGCTTTTGATTTTCAGACTTTAACCACAAACGGAACGGAATTATACAAACAAGTTTTAGAAACGTCTAAAACTTGGAAAAACAGCCAAAACTTAATGTACGTTGTGGGCGCTACAAAAGCCGAATATTTTGCCGATATCAGAAAAATTATTCCAGATAGTTTTTTATTAGTTCCCGGAATCGGCGCTCAAGGCGGAAGTCTTTCAGAAGTATGCAAATATGGCATGAACGATAAAGTTGGTTTATTGGTAAACTCTGCAAGAGCAATTATATACGCTTCTAAAGGAACTGATTTTGCAGAAAAGGCAAGAGAAGAAGCTTTCATAGTGCAGCAGGAAATGGAAGAAATTTTAGGTTTCAAGTTTAAAGTTTAAAGTTTCTGGTTTACTTTGAACTTAAAAATTTTACCGCAAAGTTCGCAAAGCAAAATCCAACTCAAACCTTTGCGAACTTTGCGGTTAAAACCACACTCAGAAACCTGAAACCTGAAACAAACAAAACATGAAACAACTAAAAGACCAGCTTGGCACTTTGCATACATTTGAAACTGCTCCAAAACGAATTATTTCGCTGGTTCCTTCTCAAACCGAATTACTATATGATTTAGGTTTAGAAGATAATATAATCGGAATCACAAAGTTTTGCGTGCATCCGTATCATTTAAAATCTACCAAGAAAATTGTTGGAGGAACTAAGAAAATTCACTTCGAAAAAATAAAATTATTACAGCCTGATATTATCATTTGCAATAAAGAAGAAAACACAGAAGAAATCGTAAAACAATTAAAGGAAATCTGTCCGGTTTGGGTAACCAATATTGTTTCTGTGGAAGATAATTTTCAGATGATTTCAGATTTCGGACAATTGTTTAATTGCCGTACCGAATCTCAAAAATGGAATGACAAATTGGTTTTCGCCTTGAGCGATTTCAAAAAATATGTTCAAGATATTCCAGTAAAAAAGGCGGCCTATTTTATTTGGAAAAATCCTTATATGGTTGCTGGAAATGATACCTATATTAATGAATTATTAAAGTTAAATCATTTTCAAAATATCTATTCAGAAAAAGGCCGTTATCCTGAAATTGAACTTAAAAAAATGCGTTTAGAAGGCGATCCAGATTTGGTTTTTCTTTCTTCAGAACCTTATCCTTTTAAGGAAGAAGACGCTTTCGAAATTGGCCGTTTTACACATCACGCCAAAACAATTTTCGTCGACGGCGAAATGTTTTCCTGGCATGGAAGCCGATTATTAAAGGCTTTTGCTTATTTTAAAATACTTCATGAAAGACTGAAAAATTAAATCTTTGTATATAAAACTTTGTGCATTTTGCGTAACTCTTTACTAATCTTGCTGTTATTCAAGTTAAAAGGCTAATTAAATGAACTTCTAAATTCTAAAGGTGAAACATTGGTTTTATTTTTAAATAATTTATTAAAAGACTGCGGATATTCAAAACCCAATTGAAAAGCAGTTTCGCTGACACTTAATGAGGTGGTGGTAAGCAATTCTTTTGCTTTTTCTATAATTTTGTTGTGAATATGATGCTGTGTGCTTTGGCCTGTAAGTGACCGAAGCAGATCGCTTAAATAATTAGGCGAAACATTCAGTTCATCTGAAATATAAGCCACAGTAGGCAAACCTAATTTTTGAACTTTATCGCCTTCAAAATAATCAGATAAAAGATTTTCTAGTTTAACCAAAAGTGTGTTATTAGCGCTTTTTCGGGTAATAAATTGACGGTTGTAAAAACGGTTGCAATAATTAAGAAGCAGCTCAATATGAGAAACCATTACATCCTGGCTAAAGGCGTCAATTGAAGAAGAATATTCTTGCTCTATATTTTTCATGATTCCGGTAATCATGGTTTGTTCTTTTTCAGAAAGATGCAAAGCCTCACTAACTGCATACGAGAAATAGCTATATTCTTTAATGTTTTTTGCTAAAGCATAATTCTGAATAAAGTCAGGATGAATTACAAGCATGGCGCCATAGACTGCATTATCGACACTTACTTCTGTTGAGATTACTTGGCCCGGCGACATAAAGGTCATAACGCCTTCATCAAAATCATAAAAATTCTGTCCGTATTTCATTTTTCCGGTAAACCCTTTTTTGATGCAGACCGTGTAAAAAGAATAAACAACACTTTTAAGATTGTCGTCAAAATGACACGTTATCTTGCTCAGATCTACAAAACTTACTAACGGATGTTCTGGTTTTGGAATTTTAAGCATCGAATGTAATTCTGAAATAGATTGTATGTGATACGGAATATGAACTTCTTTTTTCATTTTAAGAATATTTAAAAAATATATAAAGAGGAAAAGCTACCGTAAAGATAACTTTTCCTTAGTATTTTATTGATCAATTCCGGCCATATTAGCTTCGTCATATCTGGCTCCGGTTTGAGTGCCAAGCGGAATGATTTTTTCCAGTCGATTCATTTCATCTGAAGTTAAAACCATTTGCGCCGCAGCAATGTTTTGTTCTACATATTTTACACGTTTCGTTCCCGGTATTGGCACAATGTTTTTTGAAGCGATCCATGCTAATGCTAACTGCGAAGCAGTAATTTGTTTTTCATCTGCTAATTTTTTGATTTCGTTTACCAGTTCAATATTTTTTTGAAACTGTTCTCCCTGAAAACGCGGAATTGCTTTTCTAAAATCATTATCTGGAAAGTCATCTGGAGTTTGAATATCGCCAGAGATAAAGCCTCTGCCAAGTGGGGAGTAAGCGACAAAACCAATTCCTAGTTCATTTAATGTATTTAAAATACCTGATTGTTCAACAGTTCTTTCAAATAAAGAATATTCTGTTTGTACAGCAGTTAAAGGATGAATTTTATGTGCTCTTCCAATCGTTTCTGATGAAACTTCTGAAAGTCCAATGTAACCCACTTTTCCTTCCTTGACTAAATCAGCCATAGCTTGTACCGTTTCTTCAATTGGAGTATTTGGATCTAAGCGGTGTAAATAATACAAGTCTATATAATCTGTTCCTAAATTCTTAAGAGAACGTTCTACCGCTTTTTTTACATATTCTTTTTTGCCATTAAATTGCCATGTAAGCTGTTCGCTATCATCAATTTCGTAACCAAACTTTGTCGCTAATGTATAAGCGTTGCGATTACTTTTTATGGCTTTGGCGATTAATCTTTCATTATGTAATGGACCGTATAAATCGGCTGTGTCCAGAAAATTTCCTCCTAATTCAAGTGAGCGATGTATAGTTGCAATTGCTTCTTTTTCATCGGCTTTGCCATAAATATCCATTCCGGCAATCTGAGTCATTCCCATACAGCCTAAACCAATATTTGGAATAATAAGTCCTTGGCTTCCTAATTTTATTTTTTTTAAACTATTCATAATGTCTTTTTTAAATTTTAGATAAAAATTGAGTAAGACAAAGATCTGCAAGTATTGCTCTTATAAAGTAGCTATATCTCTTGTAATTGTATCCAGAATGAGTTTTACGGTTTTTTGTTTCATACTACAGGTTTTCTATCACAGAGATACTAAAGAAAATTAATAAAAACTTTGCGAAACTCTTTGAAAATCTTCGTGTAGCTCAATTGTAAAATATATGTATAAAGAAAAAAAACTGAAACCAAATTAGTACAAAAAAAGAATGCCAGCATCTCGAAGACGCCGGCATCATTTAACTAACCAAAACCAAAATAATAAATAACCAGTTTATTACAATACAAAGATCCAACATATATGAATGTTTCGCTGTTAAGGTTTTGTTATTAGTTTGTTGGACATAAGTTAAGATTTGAAATTTGTGCTTTCTGAGCTTTCTGCAGCGTTAAATAACTTTTTGTTATTAAAATATAAGAGCAATCAGTTTTACCTATTAATATAGTAAAGAATAGTTTTTATATTTAGTAATATGTTAAAAATCAATAAATTATACTTGAATAGAAATTAACAATTTCTATGAAAACTTTGTTTTTGCTTCAGCAAAGCTTCTCTATTTTTCTATGTTTATCTTTTGCTAATTGATAAAAATAAAGAAACCCGAAGGGCTTTTGAATACCTATCGGGTTTAAATTTTAACTTTTATGAATTTTGTCTTTCTGAGCCTAAGAAAATACAACTGTTTTATTGCTATAAACCATTGTTTTGCGTTCTGCATGCAATTTAATAGCACGAGCTAAAACAATTCGCTCCAAGTCGCGGCCTTTCATGATAAAATCGTCAACGGAATGTATGTGTGATACGCGAGCAATATCCTGCTCAATGATCGGACCTTCATCTAAATCAGCCGTAACATAATGGCTTGTTGCACCAATAATTTTTACACCACGCTTAAAAGCAGAGTGGTAAGGTTTTGCACCCGGAAAAGCTGGCAAAAACGAATGATGAATATTAATAATTTTATTTTCGTAAAGCGAAATTAAATTTGGTGTAATAATCTGCATATAACGCGCTAAAACAATAAAATTGATTTGGTATCGCTTTAATAATTCAATTTGCTTGGCTTCGCCTTCTTCTTTATTATCTTTTGTAAAAGGAACACAGTGAAACGGAATATCAAAACGTTCTGCAATTGATCTTAAATCATTATGATTGCTTATGATAACCGGAATCTCCACATTCAATTCACCTGCGCTGTAACGCCCTAAAATGTCAAACAAACAATGATCATACTTTGAAACAAATAACGCCATTTTTGGTTTTTGTTCCTGATTGTACAAATCCCATGACATATTAAAATCGGCAGCAAGCGTTTTGTCGAATTCTTCTTTTAGGCTTTCAATTGTAATTTTCGGATTAGCAAATTCACATTCTAATCGCATAAAAAACACATTTTGCTCCACATCAACATGCTGATCAATATAGATAATATTTCCTTCTACTTTTGCTATAAATGTGGTCACTGCGGCAATAATTCCTTTTTGGTCTTTGCAGTGAATTAGAATGGTTATTTTTTGCATTTTGGTTATTTTGGTTAGTGACAGAGGTGCAAAGGTGCACAGTTACAAAGTGGCCTTTGCTACTTTGAACCTTTGCGCCTCTGAGCCTTAAAAAAACTATTTTCCGTCCTGCATTGCAAACACACTTTTCAATAAAGGCGTTGTTCTTGCACTGATATTATTACGGATTTCTTTTTCTTCTACAGCAATCATTTTAAAAACGCCAGATAAAGCTTGTGTTGTTGTATAATCAGTCAAATCTGGATTTACTTTTTTTACTAGCGGAATAGTGTTGTATTTATTGATGATTTTTGTCCAAACCACATCAGCACCAACTTTTTCAAAAGAGCTTTTAATTACCGGATTAAATTTTCCGTATAAAGCGGTAGTCGTACTTCCTTGTAAGTAACTTGTTGCAGCGCTGTCATTTCCTAGTAAGATGTTTTTAGCATCAGTAAACGACATGTTTTTAACTGCCGATACGAAAATTGGAGTAGCTTCTTTCACTGCGTCTTCTGCAGCACGGTTCATCATTTTAATTCCTTCATCGGCAAGCGAACTAAGACCGACTTTTCTTAAAGTAGCGTCTACTTTTTGCAATTCAGCAGGCAATAGAATTTTTACAGCTTCATTTTTATAAAAACCATCAACAGCGGTCAGTTTGCTTACTTGTTGTGTAATTCCTTTATTTAGGGCTTCTTTAAGTCCCGCAGCAATGTCTACGCCGCCAATTCCGGGAAGCTGTGAAGATATTTGAGGCAATTGATTTAGCGTTTGTTGTACCTGAGCACATGAACTAAGAGAAAATACAAGAACTAAAATTAAAATGTTTTTCATTATTGGGGTTTTTATGAGTTTCAAAAATACTACTTATTCAAAAACAAAGCCACAATTTTATTTCGGCACAGAAACATTTGTGTGATTATTAACAAATTTTATAAAAAGGTGGTCACTTAGTAACTTCTTGTTTTGATTTTTGTAGATAATAAAGTCAAGGCCAATACATTCTTTCATTATAATTCCAATAAGTTTTACTAGAAATATAAGTTACCTGAAAGGTATTTATTGGAGATTTATTGGCATCAAATAATTCAATTCTGATGATTTTTTCATTGGTATCATCTTTCATATCAATATTGCCTTCAGCATCATCGATCAATTTTTTTTTCTTTAGGTAGTCTTCTTTTTTATCAATTATAAATTTTGTTACAGCTTCATTTGCAGCTTCTGTTTCACCAGATAACTTTCCGTTGATATCAAACGTTTCTATTTTTTCCAGATAGCCATTTTTATAAGAAAATAATTGAAAAGCAAGAGCGCCATGAAGCATTTGAATTTTGTGTTTTAATACCCGAAAACGGAGCACTTGTTTTTTCGGATTTGTATATTCTATAGATCCATTTCCTTTTTTATCAACATTATTAAATAAAACTCTATTTGGTTTTGAAAATGATACAACTCTATTAGTATAAATGTGATATTGAGTATCAGACTGCGCTAACAGCAACATACTTTGAAAAAAAGTGAGGTATAAAATTAATAGTAATTTCATTTAATCGTTTTTTGCAGATGGATAAGAAAGCTGAACAGCACTTAATAAAAGCTCCCTTGAATATTTTCTCTGTCAGTTTGTTTGATTTCAGTTTCTGAAAAAGAGTAAGTAGATTTTTCAGTCCATTTCCAATTGCTTCCTTGATTTAAATCTACGCCCATAGCAGTATAAATAATCGTAATGCTGTTTTTGCTGGTTGCCATTTTAAGTGCAATAAATCGATCCTGAGTTTTTGCTGCAGCTTCAGTTTTGTTGCAATATTGAAGGCTTTTAATCACTTTTTGATCTCCTTTAAACCATTCTTTTAAAAAAGATAAGTGTTTCTCAGAACATTGATGTCCCAAATTAAGTGCAGAAAGCAATTTGCATTTTAAATTACTTTCATCTTCCTTTTTATCTCCATCCCAATAACATTCACTGCCTACAGAAGTTGCTATATAACCTAACGCTGCGCGCTGTTGATCGTTTGCGTTTTTGAGGTAATTTTCGTTTAATTGAAGGGTATTATTTTCATCTAACCAAAGTATTTTAATATAATCCGGAATTGTGACAACCGCGGTATTATTATTTACGGTTCCTGATTTTTTATTTTTTAAGGTTTGAGAAAATAAAGTATTGGTACATATAAAGATTAGAAAAAAAAGCAGGCGTATATTCATGTAATTTGGAGATTAATTGGAGACAAAAGTAATTCTTTTATCATCTAAAACAGATTAGGTCTGATTAAATTGACGTGAAATTTATTTCTGCAATAAATCAATTTCTTCATCTGTATCTTCAAGATAAACAGACATTTCCTCGTATTTCCATTTTCCTCTTTTGTTGGCCACTACAAATAAGGTTCCTTTTCCTTTAGAACCTTTGATCGGAATCTGCAAATCGCAATTTCCGGTATCGTTGCTCACGTTAATACTTCCGGAAACCATTCCGTCAGTTTCAATCGGCTTTCCTAGTTTTTCGATTACCAGTTTATTGTGCTGTGCTTCATTCATGGCACCTTTATAAGCATCAGAATCTTTCATCATCGATGTAACTCCGAAAAATATTCCGGCTATAAATAATCCAAAAAGCACTAAAAGGCCTAAACATCCTGTTGGTACAAACCATTTCCAGTTTCTGTCCCACCAGTTTTTTCTAACTTCGTTGTAATTGTCTTCCATAAAAGGTAATTTTAGATTTGGGATTAAACGTCAGGAAGATAGCAGTAATCTTTCAAATCTAAAAATACTTCTTTAGAATTTTTCAGAATAAGAATTATTTTATTATTGGAAAAGTTTTAAAAACTAATATTTATTTTTTTTTATTAAAATAGAAATAAAAAAAATCGGAAAATCAAATGAATGAATTTCCGATTCTGTATTTTTTTATTTTCTAAATTAATTTGATGAAACAGATTCTGATGATAAAATAGTATTTAATTCATTGTCTTTTTCATAAACATCTTGAAAGAAACCAATTTCGCCATTTTCATTTACCATTGAAGTAAAATACGAGATGAAGATTGGAACTTTTTTAGCTAATTTAAAACTGCTTTCTGTTTTGCCGGCCATAGCTTTATCAATTTTATCCTGAGTCCATTCAGGATAATCTTTAAGCATTGCAACAGCTAATTCTTTTGCTAATTTCACATTAACACAACCATGACTGAAAGTTCTTTTTTCAAAGTCGAATAAAGTCTTAGACGGTGTATCATGCATGTAAATATCATCTGGATTCGGAAACATAAATTTTACTAGTCCCAAAGAGTTGTCTGGACCTGGTTTTTGTCTTACCTGACCTTTTACAATTTCCATATTATGATCGGCAAGATAATTTTTATCAGCAGCCATTTTAGATTTTAATTCGTTTTCTACTATGCTTTGAGGCACAGTCCAATAAGGACTGAAAACAATTCGGTCAATTTCACTATTAAAAATGGTTGTTTTAGTAAGAGGAGAACCAACAAAAACACTAGATCTTAATTGTACTTTTCCGTTTTTAACATAAACCAATTCATAAGAAGGAACGTTTACTAAAACATACTCATCACTATTTGCAATTTGAGTGGCAATAGCGCGACATCTTTCCATATTAAGTTTTAGCGTCTCCACTTTATCGGCAAGAGGCACATTCATTTCTTTAATATGTTCTTCTGCAAGAATATAATTGGGTTTAAATCCGTTACGAACTTTGTATTTCATTACAGCATCCATCAATTCACGATCATAGACGTTGCTTTTAGAATCATTTTTTAAATCTCCTAATAAATACAAACGAGTTCTAACTTGGGCAATAGTGCTAGAAACAGCATCTGGTCGTAAATCTTTATAAGGTGTTTCTTCTGGAACAATTGGTTTCCATTTATTTGATCGCTCTAATTTTTTGTATTTATTTAAAAAGTCTTGTAATTTGTAATATTGATCGTATTCTACCTTAACATTATCGGTTTTTGAAGCAGTTGCTTCTTCGATGGTGCTGTAGTTAAAGAAATCATTCAACAAATCATTGTATGACAATTTTTTCTTAGCTTCTGCATTACTTTTATTCATATACAATACATATAATGAGCTTAAAAGCATATCAGCATCTGTTTTGGAAAGTTTTGTTTCTGACGAAGAGTCAAACAGCTGATCGATTTCGTTTTGATAAGGAATAACCAAATCGTTTGTTTTTTTTGCTTTTTCATACAAAACAGCTCCAAACTCATTAACATTATCTTCATCAAGCCAAATAGATCCTAAAGTTCTATTTTTATACAAAGACATGACATCAGATTTGTATTTTTTTAAATCCGAATATCTTTTGAAGAAATCATTTGAAATTTCTTCAGAGTCATTAGGATCTGAAGTGTTGTATTTGGTTGTAAAAGTTGAAGTTTTTTTATATGAATGAATATCTTTTTCAGTTGTATTAAATGACAATACAAAAAAACTCAAACCTAAAATTACGGTGATTGGATATAGTGTTTTCATTTTGTAAATTTTTACGTTTATACTTTTAGGTTATGAAAGTTTTGGTAAAAATTTGGGGCTTTTCTACATTGCTAAATTACTTTACTGGTCTGGAAAACAAGTTGTTGGATTTTATTTTAATTTTTCAAAATTGCCATGTCGACGTGGTCTATATACAATAAATACGATATCGATTGAAATTGTTACCCATTACAATAAACATCATTTCATTTTTTTGTTAACATAAAGCCATAAGGATGAACAAATATTAAAATATTTTGTAAATTGCTCCCTTAAAATTATCATATTCATAAAATGGAACAGCAAATACCATATATTCCTAAAAATAAAGTAAGAATTGTCACCGCAGCATCTCTTTTTGACGGACACGATGCAGCAATAAACATTATGCGTCGTATTATTCAGTCAACAGGAGTTGAAGTAATTCATCTTGGTCACGACCGAAGTGTAGAAGAAGTGGTGAATACCGCCATCCAAGAAGATGCAAATGCAATTGCTATGACATCATATCAAGGCGGGCACAACGAATACTTTAAATATATGTATGATTTGCTTCATGAAAAAGGGGCAGGGCATATTAAGATTTTTGGCGGTGGCGGCGGTGTTATTCTGCCAAGCGAAATTTCAGAATTGCATGAATATGGAATTACCAGAATTTATTCTCCAGATGATGGCCGTTCTTTAGGCCTGCAAGGAATGATAAACGATTTGGTTGAACGTTCCGATTATCCAATTGGAGATAAACTAAATGGAGAAATTGACCATATCGAAAATAAAATTCCAACAGCAATTGCGAGATTAATTTCTGCAGCGGAGAATTTTCCAGAAATAGCAAAACCAGTTTTTGATCAGATTCATACCAATAATACGGATTCTAAAATTCCAGTTCTGGGAATTACAGGAACGGGCGGGGCAGGAAAATCATCTTTAGTTGATGAATTGGTTCGCCGTTTTTTAATTGATTTTCCAGAAAAAACAATCGGATTAATTTCTGTTGATCCTTCTAAAAGAAAAACCGGAGGAGCACTTTTAGGAGACAGAATCCGCATGAATGCGATTAATAATCCACGAGTTTATATGCGTTCGCTCGCAACGCGTCAGTCGAATTTAGCATTGTCTAAATATGTTGCTGAAGCGATTCAGGTTCTAAAAGCAGCAAAATACGATTTGATTATTTTGGAAACTTCGGGAATTGGGCAATCAGATACCGAGATTATGGATCATTCTGATGTATCCTTATATGTAATGACACCTGAATTTGGTGCCGCAACGCAATTAGAGAAAATTGACATGCTTGATTTTGCAGATTTAGTGGCATTGAATAAATTCGATAAAAGAGGTGCTTTAGACGCCATTCGTGACGTTAAAAAACAATACCAGCGCAATCATAATCTATGGGATAAAAATCCAGATGAAATGCCAGTTTTCGGAACTATTGCATCTCAGTTTAACGATCCAGGAATGAATACGCTTTACAAAGCGATTATGGATAAAATTGTCGAAAAAACAGATTCAAACCTGAATTCGACTTTTGAAATCACGCGTGAAATGAGCGAAAAAATCTTCGTGATTCCACCGCACAGAACACGCTATTTATCTGAAATCGCTGAGAATAATAGAAGTTATGATGAAAGTGCACTTTCGCAGCAAAAAGTAGTGCAGAAGTTATATGGAATCTTTAAAACCATAGAATCGGTTTCTGGTAAATTGCCACAGATTAATAAAGCAGGAATTGATGATTCGACTGTTTTGCCAACTGGAATTCAGGAACATGATGAAAACAGAATCTTTCTAAATCTTTTACTGAATCAGTTCGATAAGGTGAAAATGGATTTAGATCCGTACAATTGGGAAATTATCCTGAATTGGGATGAAAAAGTAAATAAATACAAAAATCCAGTTTACAGCTTTAAAGTTCGTGATAAGGAAATCAAGATTGCAACACATACCGAAAGTTTATCGCACTTACAGATTCCTAAAATTGCTTTGCCAAAGTACGAAGCTTGGGGCGATATTTTGCGTTGGAATTTACAAGAAAATGTTCCGGGAGAATTTCCGTTTGCTTCAGGATTATATCCTTTTAAACGTGAAGGCGAAGATCCGTCAAGAATGTTTGCGGGCGAGGGCGGACCAGAAAGAACCAATAAACGTTTTCATTATGTAAGTGCAGGATTGCCTGCAAAACGACTTTCAACAGCTTTTGACAGTGTAACTTTATATGGAAATGATCCAGATTTGCGTCCGGATATTTACGGTAAAATTGGAAATGCAGGAGTTTCAATCTGTTGTTTAGATGATGCAAAAAAACTGTATTCAGGTTTCGATCTGGTTCATGCTTTAACATCTGTAAGTATGACCATTAACGGACCAGCGCCAATGTTGTTAGGTTTCTTTATGAATGCCGCAATCGATCAGCAATGTGAGTACTATATTAAGGAGAACGAATTAGAAAAAGAAGTTGAAACAAAAATCAACAAAATATACAAAGACAAAGGTTTAGAAAGACCAAAATACCAAGGCGATTTGCCAGAAGGAAACAACGGTTTGGGTTTGATGCTTTTGGGGGTCACCGGAGATGAAGTTTTGCCTGTAGAAGTTTATAATGAAATAAAAGCCAAAACATTATCTCAAGTTAGAGGAACAGTTCAGGCTGATATTTTAAAAGAAGATCAGGCACAAAATACCTGTATTTTCTCAACCGAATTTGCACTTCGATTAATGGGCGACGTTCAGGAATATTTTATTACTAAAAACGTTCGTAATTTCTATTCAGTTTCGATTTCAGGATACCATATTGCTGAGGCAGGAGCGAACCCAATTACGCAGTTGGCTTTTACGCTTTCTAATGGTTTCACTTACGTGGAATATTATTTGAGCCGCGGCATGAGCATCAATGATTTTGGACCAAATTTATCTTTCTTCTTTTCGAATGGAGTAGATCCTGAATATTCAGTTATCGGACGTGTGGCACGCAAGATTTGGGCGAAAGCCATGAAAAACAAATACGGAGCCAACGAAAGAGCACAGATGCTGAAATATCATATTCAAACTTCTGGACGTTCGTTACATGCGCAGGAAATTGATTTTAATGATATTAGAACCACTTTGCAGGCTTTGTATGCGATTTACGACAACTGTAATTCACTGCATACCAATGCTTACGATGAAGCGATTACAACACCAACAGAAGAGTCTGTACGTCGTGCAATGGCGATTCAGTTAATTATTAATAAGGAATTAGGTTTAGCCAAAAACGAAAACCCAATTCAAGGTTCATTTATTATTGAAGAATTAACTGATTTAGTAGAAGCAGCGGTGCTGCAGGAATTCGACAGAATTACGGAACGCGGTGGTGTATTAGGTGCAATGGAAACGATGTACCAAAGATCTAAAATTCAAGAAGAAAGTTTGTATTACGAGACTTTAAAACACAACGGCGATTTTCCAATTGTAGGTGTAAATACTTTTTTGAGTTCGAAAGGTTCTCCAACGATAATTCCGGCAGAAGTAATTCGCGCCACCGAAGAAGAAAAACAATATCAGATTACGATGCTGGATAACTTGCATCAATTTCACGAAGCAAAAGTAAACGAGCATTTAAACAAACTACAGGAAGCGGCAATTAAAAACGAAAACTTATTCGACCATTTAATGGAAGCGACAAAGGTTTGTTCTTTGGGTCAGATTACTTCGGCATTGTTTGAAGTTGGAGGGCAGTATAGAAGGAATATGTAGAATTTTAATAAAGAATAAAAAAAAAGCAGCTCCTGGAAAGAGCTGCTTTTTAACTTTTCGGGCAAAAAGAGTGATTAACGGCGGAATCCAGGACTTTCGTTCACTGATTCGTCTAACTTAATTGCTTTTGATTTTTTAGCTGCAACAGTAATCTCATGTTTTACAACTTTATCATTCGCTTTTACTTCTAAGAAATAAGTTCCGGCTGGAAAACCTTCTAAACTTATTGTTTTTGAAATCTCTAATTTGTCTGAAGCAGAATCGCCTTTGTAAACCAAATTATTGTTTTCATCATAGATAGAGAAAATTGATGTTTCAATAGTGTCTAAAGTAAAACTAACTACTTTTCCATTTCCGGTTTTTATGTTTAAAACATAATCCCCTTTTTTCTCAATTGCGTAAGTAAAGATTGTTGTTAATAAGACGGCAACAACTAAGCCCATTTTTGTAAATTTTGTCATGTTTTTTTAAATTGTTTTTAATTGTTAATTACTCTAAATAGTGGAACGGTAAAACTACAAAAGAAATTTAATTTTTGGCAATAAAATGTCATTTTTAGGTTGATAAGTTGCTGAATTAAAGATGTTTCTGTCTTTTTACTACACTATGTACGTAAAAACTTAAATCTTGGATGTTTATTTTTGCATTTTTTTAAAAGTTTATGAATCAGTCTTTTAAAATTATTAAGAATAGTTCTCCAGAAATAAATTTAGCGTCAATTTTATTTCAGTTTGAAACAAAAAAAACAGCTCAATAACCACAAAGAGCTGTTTCTAAAACAATCACGTTTTTAACTTTACTAACTATCTAACCTCATTTATACTTTATGAGAGTATAACTTTTTAGCGTACTGCTACGCCTGTATTTTTAGCAGTATAACCTGCTTTATAAACTGATGAAATTGCTTTAGATGATAAAACTGAAGCATCATCAGTAATTGTAATTTCGTGTCTTACTTTTTTTGTATTATCTTCAACTTCTAAGTAGTAAGTTCCTGCTGGAAACTCGGCTAAACTGAAAGTTCTCAAAATTCCGTCTTTACCTGAAGCGCTTTCAGAATAAAGAAGATTGCCATCTTTATCGTAAATAGCTAAATTGGCTTTTTTAACCTGATTTAGAGCAAACGTAATTAGTTTTCCATTTCCTTTAAGTACATGAACATTCAAATCTCCACTTCCTTCAATTGCAAAACTGTTCATTCCTATAAAAAGTACTGCACATACTAAACTTAATTTTAAAATCTTTTTCATAGCATTAGTTTTTAAATTAATAGTTTTAATTCTCTTTCTCTAATGCTAAATTACTTCAGGAAAAGATTGTTTTGCACAACTCTATTTGCCAATTTCTATGCTATATTCTCATTTACGAAAGCGTTATAGGTTAAAGTTTGAATTATATTAATCGTTTTTGTTAAATTGATTATTATTTTTCAATGTTTTATTTATTTTCGTATAAAGGCTTCATGGCTAATATATTCTTTCAGATTTTTATAGGCATAAAAAAAACAGCTCAATTACCACAGAGAGCTGTTCTTAAAAGGTTTAAAGTTTTAAAACTTACTAATGATCTAACCTCATTTTTTATACCTATATATAAGTATAACTTTTTAGCGCGCCGCTACGCTTGAATTTTTTTCAAAACCAGATTTGTAAACAGTAGCAACTGCTTTTGCAGATAAAGCAGTGACACCGTTATTAATCGTAATTTCGTGCGTAACTTTTTTTGTATTGTCTTCAACTTCTAAATAGTAAGTTCCTTCTGGAAATTCTGCTAAATTAAAAGTTCTTAAAATTCCATCTTTACCTGAAGCATTTTCAGAATAAATTAGAGTTCCATCTTGTTCATAAATTGAAACACTTGCTTTTGTGATTCTATTAAGAGCAAACGTAATCACTTTCCCGTTACCTTTTAATACATGAACATTCAAATCTCCTTTTCCGCCAATTGCATAAGTGCTTATTCCACTGAAAAGCAATGCACATACTAAACTCGTTTTTACAATCTTTTTCATAGCATTAGTTTTTTTTAATTAATAGGTCTAATTCTCTGATGCTAAATTAGTTATGATTTATTTGTATTTACACAACTCTATTTTCCAATTTCGATGCTGTATTCTCATTTACGAAACCGTTATAGGTTAATTTTTGAATTATATTTATTTTTTTTGTTAAATCAGTTATTATTTTTTAATGAATTATGGTATTTAAGTTTACAATAAGCTAATGTTTAGGTAATTATTGCAAGGATAAAAATTGAAGTGGTTAATGTTATTTTATCAGAAAAAATAAGACATAAAAAAAACAGCTCAATAACCACAAAGAGCTGTTTTGAAAAACTTTTCAGTTTTTAAACTTTACTAACTATCTAACCTCATTTTATACTGTATAAGAGTATAACTTTTTTAGCGTACTGCTACGCTTGTATTTTTTGCAGCTTTATAAACTGATGAAATTGCTTTTGATGATAAAACAGAAGTGTTATCAGTAACTGTAATTTCGTGTCTTACTTTTTTCACGCTGTCTTCAACTTCTAATATATAAGTTCCTGCTGGAAATTCTTCAAAACTGAAAGTTCTTAAAATTCCGTCTTTTCCTGAAGCGTTTTCAGAATATAATAAGTTGCCATCTTTATCATAAATAGATAGGTTGGCTTTTTTTGTCTGGTTCAAGGCAAACGTAACAAGTTTTCCATTTGCATTTCCTTTCAATACATGAAGACCAAATTCTCCTTCACCATCGATTGCATAAGTACTCATTCCTGATAATAGTACTGCAGCTACTAAACTTAATTTTAAAATCTTTTTCATATTCCTTATGTTTTAAATTATTAGTTCTAATTCTCTGCTGCTAAATTACCTTAGTTGTGTGTTTTTTTTCACAACTCTATTTGCCAATTTATGTGCTATATTCTCATTTACGAAACCGTTATAGGTTAAAATTTGAATTATTTTAGGTGTTTTTGTTAATTCGGCTATTTATTTTCAATAAAATTCAAATATACACATTTTTTATAATCATCCAACATTCTTACAAAAATGCTGTATATTTATAAAAACAACTTATTAAATACGATATATTAAAAAAATAACGGATAAAAATATGAGTCGTATAAAAAACGACTAAATATGATTGAATTTGATATTATTTCTGAATGTATTATTATGCAATATTCGCAAGTACGAAACCGTTATAGGTTAAATTTTGAATTATATTAGGTATTTTTGTTAAATTTGCTATTATTATTTAAAGAATTTATCATGAAGACAATTGCCCCAGCTCTTGAAGTGATATCAAACTCATATGGAAGTTCTTTTACCTACACTAAACATGCCGAAAAGACCAACAGTAAAGCCCATTTGTGGCATTATCATCCAGAAATTGAGTTGGTTTATATAAATGGAGGTGCGGGAAAAAGACAAATAGGAAGCCATGTTTCTTATTATACAAACGGAGATTTGATTTTAATAGGCGCTAATTTGCCACATTGTGGATTTACAAATGAACAAACGGGTAATAAAAATGAAACCGTTATTCATATCAGACCTGAATTTTTAGGGAATGATTTTTTTATCGCTCCCGAAATGAAAAAGGTTCAAAATATTCTTAGTCAGTCAAAAGGCGGTATTGCTTTTAACGGTGAAACTAAGAAACAAATTGGCAAAAAAATCGAAATGATGGAACAACAGCTTCCGTTTGAGCGTTTGCTGACACTCTTGAGCATTTTAGATGAATTAGATTCTTCAGAAGATTATACGGTTTTGAACGCGGATGGTTTTTCGTTAGAATTGCAGACACAGGATAGCGACCGAATTAATGTGGTTTTTAATTATGTTAAAGATCACTTTCAGGAATCGATTGCTATTGATGAAGTGTCAAGTTTAGTAAGTATGACGACGCCTTCGTTTTGCCGATATTTTAAAAAAATCTCAAATAAAACCTTTACGGAGTTTGTAAACGAATATCGTTTGGTTCATGCATCAAAACTTTTGGCCGAAAAACCAATGAGCATAAATGAAGTCTGTTATGAAAGCGGTTTTAATAATTTTAGCCATTTTAGTAAATCATTCAAACAGTATACTGGTAAAAGCGCATCGCAATACCGTCATGAACATAAGATTATTATTAGCTAGTGTTTGTTATTGAACACCGAATTTTTTCAAAACAAATAATCAAATAAAATACAAATCCGATTGGTGAAAAACTGGTCGGATTTTTCATATAATTTATTCGAAAAAGGTATATTTACAATCCCTAATCAGAAAAATTATAAAAATGAAAAACTTTAAAATTTTAGTATTTACTGCTGTTTTGTTCATTTCATCCATGACATACGCAGCAAAAGTAGATACTTTGCAAGTTGCAAGTACAGCAATGGGCAAAACCTATAAAGCTGCCGTTGTATTGCCAAATTCTTATTCCAAGACAAAAACAGCTTATCCTGTACTGTATTTATTACATGGTGCTTACGGACATTTTAGCGACTGGCTAAAAAATACCCCGAATAAAAAATTAGTTCAAGGATTATCAGATCAGTACAATATAATTATTGTAATGCCTGAAGGCGAGACTTTCAGTTTCTATTTGGACAGCCCCGTAAATAAAGAAAGTCAGTTTGAAACGTTTATTACGCAGGAAGTCATTCAGAAAGTCGATAAAACATACAGAACAATCAGCAACAAAAACGGAAGGGTAATTACTGGACTTTCGATGGGCGGGCATGGTGCACTTTATTTATCTGCAAAACATCCTGAATTGTTTTGCGCTGCCGGAAGCATGAGCGGTGCTGTAGACATGAGTACAATGCTAAATAGAGAATCTTCTGCCCAAGTAGTTAAATTAATGCAACCTGTATTTGGCGATAAAAGCGACAGCTCAGAAATGTATGCGCAATATGCCGTTATGGGAATGTTAGATAAAATAAAATCGAATAAACTGCCGCTAATTATAGATTGCGGTGTTGATGATTTTTTAATAGAACCAAATAGAGAATTACACCGAAGATTGGTCTATAATAAAGTAGAACACGATTATACCGAACGTCCTGGAGCACATACTTGGGATTATTGGGAAAACTCTCTGCCTTATCATGTACTATTTTTTAATAAAATATTGCTTAAAAATCAGCTAGTTGCGAAAAAGTAGTTAAAAATTTTAACAAGATCTTCCAAAAAGCTTTTTTTGGTTTGATTTTTGGAATACCTTTAGGTATAAACTTATAAAAAATAAAAATTATGAAAAAGATATTAACCCTTTTCGCTGTTGTTGGATTATTTGCCTTTTCGAGTTGCTCAGACGATAATAATGGTGATGGAGATACAATCAGCGAGGTTTTTGAAGTTTCCGGTGTTAACTTTACATCAGCCAACAGTTTCAGTACGTTGGTAGACTTAAATCCTTCTATATATGATTCAGACGTAATATTGGTTTACAGACTTTCTGCAGTAGACAACGGAAGAGACATTTGGAAATTACTTCCTGATACTTACTTTTTTGCTGACGGTACAAGAAATTTTAGTTATGAATTTGACTTTACTCAAGATGACATTAACATTTTTATGGATGGTAATGACTTAGGAACAGTTGCAGCAGGATTTAGAACAAATCAAGTTTTTCGAATTGTAATTGTGCCGGGTGCATTCTCTACAACCGGAAAATCAGTTAAGCCAGATTATTCCGACTACAACGCTGTTATTGCAAAATATAATATTGATGACACCAATGTTAAGAAGCTAAACTAAATAAGTGAAGTAATAAAAAAAGGAAATCGTAAGATTTCCTTTTTTTTATGAATATATGTTTAAAGAATATTATTCTTCTCCTAAATCTGTATCTGTAAGTTCTTTTTCTTCTCCAAATTTTAATGAAACCAAGATTCCAACTAAAAGTGATAAAGCTATAAATCCTAATGATGCCCATTCTGGAACGAGAATCCATTCATGAAGCAGCATTTTTAATCCAACAAATGCTAAAATAGCAACTAGGCTGTATTCTAAATAACTGAATTTTGCCAGCATATTCGCCAGGAAAAAATACATAGAGCGCAATCCTAATATGGCAAATATATTAGAACTGAATACTAAAAATGGATCAGATGTAATGGCTAAAATTGCAGGAACGCTGTCTACAGCAAAAAGAACGTCCATAACCTCAATTACAATTAAAGCTACGAATAATGGTGTTGCTGCTTTTCTTCCTTTTTCAGTTAAAATGAAAAATTTCTCATGATCCATTTCAGAAGTAATCGGAATAACCTTTCCTAATGTTTTGTATACAAAAGAGTTTTTCGGCTGAAAATCTTCATCTTCACCAGAAAACAACATTTTAATTGCAGTAAATAATAAGAAGCCTCCAAATAAATAAGTTGTCCACGTAAATTTATTGATTAGCATAACGCCGAAGAAAATCATTAATCCACGGAAAATAACTGCACCTAAAATTCCCCAAAATAAAACACGGTGCTGGTATTTTTGAGGTATTTTGAAAGAAGCAAAAATAATAGCGATTACAAATATATTGTCGACACTTAAAGATAATTCGATTAAATAACCGGTGATAAACTTCATTGAAGCTACAGCAGGTTTCAGTTTATCTGGATTTGCAATATAATCTGTAGTATATAGCCAGTAAATTACTCCTGAAAATAAGAAGGATAAAGTAACCCAAATCAGAGTCCATTTGCTTGCCTCTTTGGTACTGATAATATGTGGATTTTTGTTAAAAATACCCAAATCTAAGGCAAGAATAAGTACTACGGCTAATAAAAATGAAATCCAGACAAACATAAGCTATTTTTTAAATGATTTACAAAGATAGGTTTTGAAGTTTAACTTAAAAACTAATTATTAGAAAATTACTTTCAAATTTTAGTTAAGATTTAAGTCTTTCAATCCATCTTAAGTGAAGTCGAAATACAAGGCGTTTAAAAATTTTATTGCAATTTAGGGTATTCGATTGGTTCAAGATCCGAAATCAGACAGGTTTTTAACCTGTCGGGTTTGCTGTGCGGCAATTCGACTTCGCTCAGTGTGACAATACAAACAAAAAAAAGTGCCATCAATTAAGATGGCACTTTATAGTATAATTTAAACTATGAATTATAGCGCTGATTTTACAGTTTTGATAATTCTAGCAGCAATTTTGTATGGATCTCCGTTTGAAGCTGGTCTTCTGTCTTCTAACCAACCTTTCCAACCTCTTTGAACAGTCATTAAAGGAATTCTGATAGAACATCCTCTGTCTGAAACTCCGTAAGAGAAATCATGGATAGATGCAGTTTCGTGTTTACCAGTTAAACGTTGGTCGTTGTAAGCTCCGTAAACTGCGATATGCTCAGCAGTAACAGGACGGAAAGCCTCACAAATTCTTTCGTAAGTTGCTTGGTCTCCACATGTTCTTAAAACTTCGTTAGAGAAGTTAGCATGCATACCTGAACCATTCCAGTCTGTATCTCCTAGTGGTTTTGGGTGATATTCGATATAATAACCATATTTTTCAGTCAAACGATCTAATAAGTATCTAGCAACCCAGATTTCGTCTCCAGCTTTTTTAGCGCCTTTAGCGAATAATTGGAATTCCCATTGTCCGCAAGCAACCTCTTGGTTAATACCTTCAAAGTTAATTCCAGCAGCGATACATAAGTCAGCATGTTCTTCTACTAATTTTCTTCCGTGAGTGTTTTTTCCACCAACAGAGCAGTAGTACATACCTTGTGGAGCAGGATAACCTCCAACAGGGAAACCTAATGGCAATAAAGTTTTAGTATCCATGATGAAATATTCTTGTTCGAAACCAAACCAGAAATCACCATCATCATCAATAGTAGCTCTTCCGTTAGAAGCGTGTGGAGTTCCGTCAGCATACATAACTTCTGTCATTACTAAATATCCATTGATACGAGTTGGATCTGGATAAATAGCAACAGGCACTAAAAGACAGTCAGAAGAACCACCTTCAGCTTGTTTTGTTGACGAACCATCAAATGACCAATTTCCAAGTTCTTCTAATGTTCCTTTGAAATTTTCGTGCTCTTCAACTTTAGTTTTACTTCTAAGATTTTGAGTTGGTTCATATCCATCTAACCAAATGTACTCTAACTTAATTTTAGCCATAATAATATAAATTAATTTTTTTGTTTTTTTTCGTTGGGTCAAATATAGATTTATTTTTTTAGTCCTAAAAATTAGGGGGCTATTTTGTTTAACGTTGTATTATTTTTTAGATAAGCGCAATTTTTAAAGGGGTATATTTTAAAAAAAGCAATTTTTAGCACCTTTAAAAAATAAATTCGCAAAAATTAAAGCTCTTTTTTGTATTTCTGGGTTAAGAAATTATGAAAAAATGTTTATTTAATAGAGAATGCCTCTGGATTTTGTTATATTTCTTTATTTCTGTTTCATTATTCTTTGTAAAAGTCGGCTTCTATTGAAAAATCTTCGCATAAAAATCTAAAATTTATCCTTTAAAAAAGCACTTAAATTGTTTATATTTGTGCCTCTTTTTTTAGTGAAAATTATTACGAATTTTAAACTTATATACATGTCAACATTACGTTTCCAAGCTTTAAAAGAAGCTTCTACAAGAAAGCCAGTACATTTTGAAGAAATGGATAGAAAATCTAACATTTTTGGTTCAAATGTGTTTAATGAAAAAGCAATGAAGCAGTTTTTAACTTCTGATGCTTTAAAAGGAGTTAGAGATGCGATTCAGCACGGAACTAAAATAGACAGAAAACTGGCAGATTATATTGCTATGGGAATGAAAGAGTGGGCGTTATCAAAAGGTGTTACACATTACACGCACTGGTTTCAGCCTCTTACAGGAACAACGGCAGAAAAACACGACGCTTTTTTCGAAACTTCATACGACGGAAGCGATCCTGTAGAAAAATTTGGCGGAGCACAATTAGTACAGCAAGAACCAGATGCATCGAGTTTTCCTAACGGAGGAATCAGAAATACTTTTGAAGCTCGCGGTTATACAGCCTGGGATCCAACTTCTCCCGCATTTATTTACGGAACAACTTTATGTATTCCAACAGTTTTTATTGCTTATACAGGCGAAGCTTTGGATAATAAAATTCCGTTGTTAAGAGCTTTATCTGCCATGGATGAAGCTGCTACAGAAGTTTGTAAATATTTCGATAAAAACGTAAAAAAAGTAACGGCAACTTTAGGCTGGGAACAAGAATATTTTTTGATTGATAAAGCTTTGGCCAATTCTCGTCCAGACTTAATGATGACCGGAAGAACTTTATTAGGACATACTTCTGCAAAAGGGCAACAGCTTGACGATCATTATTTTGGGTCTATTCCGACGCGTGCTTTAACGTACATGCGAGATTTAGAACAAGAATGTATGTTATTGGGAATTCCCGTAAAAACACGTCATAATGAAGTAGCGCCAAATCAGTTTGAGCTTGCTCCAATTTTCGAAGAAACAAATCTTGCCGTAGATCACAATTCTTTATTAATGGATGTAATGCAAAGAGTGGCAGAGCGACATGATTTTAAAGTATTATTTCATGAAAAACCCTTTAAAGGTGTAAATGGTTCAGGAAAACACAACAACTGGTCGCTGGCAACAGATACTGGAGTTAACTTATTGAGTCCGAGCAAGACTCCAATGAGTAATTTACAGTTTTTGACCTTCTTTATTAATACAATAAAAGCAGTTAACGATTATGAAACTTTATTAAGAGCTTCTATCGCAACAGCAAGCAACGATCATAGATTAGGAGCAAATGAAGCACCGCCAGCTATTATTTCGGTATTTATTGGAGAACAGCTGACAAAAGTTTTAAGTGAATTAGAAAGCGTAACAACTGGAAAATTATCTCCAGAAGAAAAAACCGATTTAAAGTTGAATGTTGTAGGGAAGATTCCAGACGTTCTTTTAGACAATACAGATAGAAACAGGACTTCGCCATTTGCCTTTACAGGAAATAAATTTGAATTTAGAGCTGTAGGTTCAAATGCAAACTGCTCGAATGCAATGACCACTCTTAATGCGATTGTAGCAAAACAATTAAAAGATTTTAAAATAGAAGTTGATAATTTAATCGACTCTAAAGACATGAAAAAAGATGATGCGATCTTTAATGTTTTAAGAGAATATATTAAACAATCTAAAAAAATTCTTTTTGAAGGAGACGGTTATAGTGAAGCTTGGGAAAAAGAAGCAGCTAAAAGAGGTTTAAGCAATTTTAAAACAACGCCTGAGGCAATTAAGGCCAAAGTTTCGAAACAAGCTCTTGATTTATTTGATGAATTAGGAATTCTAAATCATATCGAGGCGGAAGCGCGTTACGAAATTGAATTGGAAGAATACACTAAAAAAATTCAGATTGAAGGTCGAGTTTTAGGAGATATTTCTAGAAATCACGTTATTCCGACTGCAATTCGTTACCAAAACACTTTAATCGAAAATGTAAAGGGATTAAAAGAGATTTTTGGAAAAGAGTTTGAAACGATTGCAAAAGAACAAATTGTTTTGATTAAAGAAATTTCAGGCCACATTGAAGGAATCAATTCTAAAGTGTTGGCGATGACTAATGAAAGAAGAATTGCGAATCAATTGACTGATGCTCAAAAAATGGCCGAAGTGTATTGCAATAAAGTAAAACCGTATTTTGAAGATATTCGTAATCACTGCGATAAACTAGAATTATTAGTTGATGACGAAAGCTGGACATTGACTAAGTATAGAGAACTGTTGTTTACAAAGTAAATATTAATTAACAATGTGAAAAACCCATCGATAACCGATGGGTTTTTTTATAGTAATACCAAAATTTTGCAAAATAAATAGTATTTTAATAGAACTGAAGCATTAAATGTAAAGAAATTGTAATAAGTAAGTAATTTCTTATTTATATTTTTAGCGCTTTTAGCAGTTCATCGAGATAGTTTTACAGTTCATCGAAAAGAGGTTAAGTTATTGAAAAATAGGTATTTCTACTTGATTTGTTTTTCGATAAGTTTTCTAATTTTGGTCATGAAGAAAGAAAATAAGCGTTCTGCTTTCCTTTTCAAATGACGATTTTGATGGCCTGATTTTCACCCCAAATCACACTGACCTACATAATAAGTTGTATTAATAACCAATTAAATATATCTATTATGAAAAAAGTAATTTTGAGCATCTCAGCGATGCTATTTGTCGGGGCTGCAGCAATTGCACAAGGAAACACTTCATCAGTAAATCAGGTAGGAAACTCTGATACTGGTATTGTAACTCAAAACGGAGGAACAAATGACGCTAAAATTGACCAATTAGGCAACACTAACAAATCTGAAGTTTATCAAGGGGTTCAACCGGGAATTTACAACGCTAAAAACAACATGGCTGACGTAAAACAAAAAGGAAATGGTAATACTGCTTTTGCTTCTCAAAGTAATCATGATAACAAAGCGTATCAAACACAAACAGGAGATTCAAATAAAGCAACAATCTGGCAAGATCAAATTGCTCCTCCAGTAACAGCATTAGGCGGATTTGATAAAGCAACTCAAGTACAAACCGGAAAAAACAACGAAGCTATTATTGACCAAGGTACTACTGGAAACGAAAAACCAACAGGGGCTCCTTTCAATGCGGCTCAATTAGCTGCAGTTAATGCTGTAAGTGTGCCATTTGCACCTCATAACACTAATGAAGCAACTCAAACTCAAAATGGGGATGGCAACTATGCTTATGCTACTCAGGGTGGTGTTAAAAATAAATCTTGGCAAACACAAAAAGCTCCTGCTGGGACTGCTGTAGCAGATGGTAACAAATCATACCACTATCAATATGGTGAAGAAAATAGCGCTACAACTTCACAAGATGGTACTAAATTAAAAGAAAGTACTTTACAAATTGGAAATAAAAATACTGCAACTGTAACTCAAACTGGGGCTTCTCATAGCAGTGTTGCGTTTTCAAACGGAAATTTAAATACAATTACTGTTACTCAATCAGGTATGTAATTTGAAAAAATCTTAAATGAGATAGTCATAGAACGTGACTATCTCATTTTTTAATCTAAAATACATCAAGATGAGAACTTTCATTATAAATAGTATAGTCTTTTTACTTTTTTCTTCTGTGTTTTATGCCCAGGAAAAAGATGATAATTCAGATTTTAAACCCTACAGTTCATCTGTTTTTAATTCGAAAGAAAAAGCACTTAGTGTAGTTTCTGCTATGGATAAAAAAGCACAAAATGATTTGAATTCAAAAATTCAGGCAGGTATTCTGATACAGCAAATAGGGGATTTGAATAAAGTTATAGCAAATTTAAAATCAAATGAATTAAAAGTTGCCATTGATCAAAATGGCGACCGTAATTTGCTGTTATTGGATAAAGATGCTAAATCCATTACACAAAACATTGTTCAGCAAGGAGATAATAATAAAATTTCAGATTTTACATTGTACACCAATTACAATATAAACATGGAAATGATACAAAAAGGAGACAATCAAAACATTCAAAGTATTGGGACCAATTCACTTTCAAAAAACATGAAAATTACACAAACAGGAAATGGTGCTTCAATAATTCTTATTAACAAATAAATTAAAACATGCGTTTTTTATATCGACATATTATTTTCGTATTTCTATTTTTTATGTTCATTGGCTATGGTCAGGTTCCTCAAGACAAAATAAAAGCCAAACTGGAAATTGAAAAAATTGAAGGCAATATAAAAATTACAGGTACTGCCGAGAATCTTACTGATGTCATCAGAGGTGCTGCCTACAAAATGTCTGTTATAAAAAATAATAATAAAAGTAATAATCAGTCTAATAATGACCAGGTGGGTGTTTTTACCCTACAGCCAAACGAAAAACAAAAATTATCTACTTCTCAGATTAATCTCTCTGCAGATGATGAGGTCATCGTTTTATTATTGTTTTATGATGAAAATAAACAAATAATAGCAAAAGATCGTGTGGTTTTGGGTGAAGAAAAAAAAAAGATGTAATTGTATTGCCTCTTGACGGATTTATGTTAAGAGGAATTATTACGGACGATACTAAAACAAAAGTGGGAAAAGATTTTTACGACAGATATTATTACAAATACAATGATATTGGAATCAACGCTGAAAAAATAGTTACAATAGGTGAAGAATATAGTTTTGCAAGAAACACCGCTATAACCATAAGTATCGACAATGAAGTTATTTATGAGTTTCTGGCCAGACCAGACGATGAATTTTTAGATGCAGTTGCAGAAGAATCTGTAAATGCCACCTTCACTTATTTGAAAGAGAAAGAAAAACAGCGCAAATATTTCACTCAGTATTAATTTTATTATTAACGACATGAAATTTATAATCACCCTTGCAGTAATACTGCTTATTTCTCCGTTTTTAAATGCTCAGGCTTTAGTTTATAAACCTGTAAATCCAGCATTTGGTGGAGACACTTTTAATTATCAATGGCTTTTGAGCAGTGCCGAAGCTCAAAATAAGCAAAAGGATAAAACGGCTGAAATAAAAACACAAACTGATTTGGAACGATTTAAAGCTAATTTAAATTCGCAATTACTAAGTCAGATTTCAAGTACACTCTACAAACAGCAATTTGGTACTGATGGCATAAAAGAAGGTTCTTACACTTTCGGGAGCTATTCAGTGGATGTTTACCCATCTTCAGACGGGCTAACACTCAATATTTTAGATACCAATACCGGCGAACAGACTCAAGTAATTATCCCAAATCAATAACATGAGATTACATCACTACTTATTAATTTTATTCGGATTTCTTTTTTCGGGTTGCGGTGCCTATTACAATCAGCCAACCGGAGTTGAAAAAGCGATTTTAGGAGAAGGTACTCCGGCAACTTCATTATTAAAAGGTTTGCCAAAACCAAAAGAGCCAGTTGTGGTTGGTGTCTATAAATTTAGAGACCAAACAGGGCAATATAAACCACAGGAAAATGGAAGCAGTTTCAGTACAGCCGTAACTCAGGGTGCAACTTCTATATTGATAAAAGCGCTGGAAGATTCGAAATGGTTTGTACCAATTGAACGTGAAAATATTGGCAACTTGCTTCAGGAGCGAAATCTGATTCGGGCAACTCGTCAGGAATATGTAAAAAATGCTGATCCGAATGAACCGCAATTAACCCCATTGTTATATGCAGGTGTATTGTTAGAAGGCGGCATTGTTTCATATGATTCTAATATTATTACCGGTGGTTTTGGCGCCCGATATTTTGGTGCCGGTGCGTCTGTAAAATACCGTCAGGATCGTGTGACCATTTATCTGAGAATGATTTCAACTTCAAACGGAAAAATTTTGAAGTCGGTTTATATTTCTAAAACTATTTTATCTCAAGCTATTGATGAGAGTTTATTTCGATATGTAAATTTCAAAAGATTATTAGAAGTTGAAACTGGTTATACAACGAATGAACCTGTTCATATGGCTGTTACAGAAGCAATCGAAAAGGCTGTTGAATCATTGGTTTTAGAAGGTATAAAAGACAATATCTGGGAAGCAGACGCACCCAAATGGCAAGTTGATAATTTAGTTAAGGCTTATGATGAAGAAAATAAAACTGCTGATGTCACTGGACTTTATGGAAGGGTTTTGGAGAATAGAAGAAGCCAATTTGCTATAGAAATTTCTGGCGGTACAACATTAATGGATGGTGATTACAAAGACCCGCTTTTAAGACCTTTCGGACGCGGAGCATTAAAGTTCTTTATCACGCCTAGTTTTAATGTCAGTGCTTCGACAAATGTTGTTAATCTTGCCAATAAAAATTTACTCGATGTTGGCTATATCACTTATGACCTTAATCTCGAATGGATTTTACTGCCTAAAGATCGATTTACGCCTTATCTCTATGGCGGTGGCGGTTATGCAATGAATAGAAAATTTGAAAACACATACGCTAAATTTCAGTACGGCGCGGGTTTAGAATATATGGCATCAGACCGAATCGGAATAAAATTATTTGCTGAACAAAATATCAATTTCAGTGATAATGTTGATTACATAAGAGCTGGAACCCGAGATGATTATTATTACAAATTCGGATTAGGGCTTACCTATTATTTTGCAAAAAAGAAAAAATAGTGTAATTGAAAAACCAACATATTTAAAACACAACGACGAAGTTTAAAATTAAAAATAAATTAATAATGAAGTATTTATACAAAATACCGACTGTACTTTTTTTATTGTTTGTGGTTTCGTGCAGCGAAGAAAAAATCGGAGATTCTGAGTTTGGTACGGTTACCGGAAGAGTAGTCAATGCAGCTACTTTTGAACCAATGGAAAATGTTAAGATACTTTCCAGTCCAACCAGCAGTACTGTATTTACAGATGCCGATGGTAAATTTACAGTTTCGAATGTAAAAGTGGGAGAATATTCTTTTCAGGCTCAAAAAGATGGTTTTATAGCCAAGTTTGAAGCTGCTACTATAACTGCAAACAATACTTCAGAAATAGTTTTTGAGCTCAATAAAGCAACCGCTAACAATAAACCGCCAACAGTTCCAGTATTAGTGAGTCCGATTGATAATAGTACTGGCCAGTCAGTTTCATTAGATTTAACGTGGACAGATACAGATCCTGATAATGATGTACTCACTTTTAAAGTAACCCTTAGAAATAGCAGTAATAGTGATATCAAAGTTTATGATGGAATAAAAGAAAAAAAAATAACACTGACAGACTTATTATATGGCACAAAATACTATTGGCAAGTAGAAGTTGCAGATGGTATAAATACGCCTGTTTTAAGTGTTGCCAATGCTTTTACAACAATTGCATTTCCAAATACAAGATACTTATTTGTAAAAACAGTAAACAATAATAATGTGATTTTTACTGCTGATGATGCAGGAAAACAATATCAATTAACCAGTTTAGATAAAAATTATTGGCGTCCGAGGAGAAATAATCAAGCCCAAAAAATTGCTTTTATAGGTACAAATGGCTCTCAAAATGATATTTATACGATGAATTATGATGGAACAGAAGTTAAAAGAATTACAAGTACAGTACCTATAGCTGGTTTTAATTCAGAATATATAGGTTATTCCTGGAACGCTTCCGGAAGTGAATTCATTTATCCAAATTTTGATAAGCTATATAAAATCAGCAGCGATGGGAGTGGTTTATCTAAAATATTTCAGACACCAAATGGCAAATTTATATCAGAATGCGATTGGAGTGCCGATGGAACTAAAATAGCATTAAAAGTAAATGACTCGAACGGTTATAATGTAGAAATATATGTTATCAATATTTCAGGAGTAATACTAACCACAATTCTTTCAGGGCAAACTGGAGCTGCAGGGGGATTAAATTTTTCGGTAACAGGACAAAAATTAGTATATACAAGAGATGTTTCTGGTTTTGAAAATTTTAATTATCGTCAGCTGGATTCCAGAATTTTTGAATACAATTTTGCGACGGGAACTTCTACTCAAATCATAACTGAGAAAACCTTAGGCACAAATGATTTCGATGTAAGATATTCTCCAAACGAATCAGATCTTATTTTTACCAATACCTCAAATGATGGAATCTCAATAAAAAACATTGTAAAAACAACCATAGGAGTTGCCAACTCAAGAATGATTATGTTTTCTGGAACAGCAATGCCAGATTGGGAATAAGTGTATAAACCAAATTTCAGAATAATAAACCAAAAAAACGGCAGTACTTAATAACTGCCGTTTTTTTTATGAATCAAATCTTCAATTTTAAATAGTATAGCCCGAGAATTAAAAAAAGGGATTATCTTTGCACCACATCAACACAAACTAAGTTTCATGAGTTCAGATTCTAGCAAAAGGTACGCACAAAGAGGTGTTTCGGCATCAAAAGAAGACGTACACAACGCCATAAAAAATATCGATAAAGGTTTATTTCCGCAGGCATTTTGTAAAATTGTTCCTGATTATTTAACGCAGGACGACAAGCATTGCCTTATTATGCATGCCGACGGAGCAGGTACAAAATCGTCTCTGGCATATATGTACTGGAAAGAAACTGGAGATATTTCTGTTTGGAAAGGAATTGCTCAAGATGCTTTAATCATGAATATTGATGATTTATTATGTGTTGGAGCAACCGATAATATTTTGCTTTCGTCTACAATTGGAAGAAATAAAAACTTAATTCCTGCTGAAGTAATCTCAGCAATTATTAATGGAACCGAAGAATTAATTAACGAATTAAAATCTTTTGGCGTAACCATTCATTCAACAGGTGGAGAAACTGCAGATGTCGGTGATGTAGTTCGTACAATTATTGTTGATTCGACCGTTACTGCTCGCATGAAAAGAAGCGACGTTGTAGATAATGCTAATATTAAAGCTGGCGATGTAATTGTTGGTTTGGCTTCTTTTGGTCAGGCAACTTACGAAAAAGGCTATAATGGCGGAATGGGCAGCAACGGCTTAACTTCTGCTCGTCATGACGTTTTCGGAAAATATTTGGCTAAAAAATATCCAGAAAGCTACGATGCTCTTGTTCCTGAAGAATTGATTTATTCAGGTCAGGTAAATTTAACAGATGAAGTTGAGAACAGCCCAATAAATGCTGGTCAATTAGTACTTTCTCCAACCAGAACTTACGCGCCAATCATCAAGAAAATTTTAGACAAATATACGCCAAACGATATTCATGGAATGGTGCACTGCAGTGGAGGAGCACAAACTAAAATTTTACATTTCGTTCAAAATTTGCACATTATAAAAGACAATTTATTTCCGGTGCCGCCATTGTTCAAGTTAATTCAAGAGCAATCAAAAACAGACTGGAAAGAAATGTACCAGGTTTTCAACTGCGGACACCGTATGGAAATTTACGTTCCTGAAAGCATTGCACAAGATATTATTGAAATTTCAAAATCATTCAATGTCGATGCACAAATCGTAGGTAGAGTAGAGGCGGCAGATGCTAAAAAACTTACTATCACAAGCGAATACGGAACATTCGAATATTAATTTTTTGAGATACAAAGGTTCAATCCCCAAGTTTCGGGACTGAGTTACAAAGGTTTTTTACTGGAGTTTAAACAGAACCTTTTTTATTAATAATTAGCTTTTTTTAAGGAGCTAATCCCGCTATCCGTTACAATCTTTTATTTTTTAAAGAAAAAAATAAAAGGATTTTCACTACTATCGGGGCTAAAAAACACCAGGCTATGTACGAATTACTTTTTTGGAGATATTTAGAAGAGGTTTACTTAAACCATCACGAAGTTTACGAAGCCCTTGTAGAAAGAGAAGATGTTGAAGGTCTTGAGACACTTCCTGTTGAGGTAATTATCAATCGTATCAATTCTGTTTTTTCGCAATGGGAAAGAGTGGATGAAAACAGCTGGAAAAACAATTCTGGAAAAGGCGCATTTCAGGTTATCACAACTCCGCAAAGCATTAAAATAGACTGCTACGGAACCGAAGGAAAAACCATGAATAAATTAGTTGAGGTTATGCAAGAATTCAAATGCCCATTGTACGACCCTCAAGTTCCTGAGCGTTACGATGAAATGAGTGAGTAATTTACTCTATTACTTTGTTGATCTTAGCGAATCTCTGTGAAGTAAGAGTAAATAATGTTGAACAAAGATTTTACAGAGAAACTAAAACAAAAAGCCATTATGACAACAAATTTTAATTTCTCAGACAATATTATTCTCGAAGACAATTTGGTTTTATTGCGCCCTTTGCAAGAATCAGATGTAGATAACTTAATAGAAATCTCAATCAACGAACCTGAAACTTGGAAATATTCTTTAGTTGGTGCAGACGGAAAAGAGAATTTAATCAACTATATCAAAGCAGCAATAAAAGCAAGAGAAGAAAAGAGAGAATTTCCATTTATAGTTTTTGATAAAAAAGCTCAAAAATATGCTGGTTCGACTCGTTTTTATGATATTCAGCTCGAATATAAAACAGTACAATTGGGTTTTACTTGGTACGGATCAGCCTTTAGAGGAACGGGTCTCAATAAACACTGTAAATTTTTATTGCTTCAATTTGCCTTCGAAACACTTGGAATGGAACGTGTAGAATTTCGTGCCGATAATAACAACGAGCGAAGTATTGCAGCGATGAAAAGCATTGGCTGTAAAGTCGAAGGAGTTTTAAGAAGCCATATGCCAACGTCCAATAGAGAAGTGCGTCGTGATTCTATTGTGTTAAGTATTCTTAAAGATGAATGGTTTGATGAAGTAAAAGAAAACCTAAAGCGTAAACTCTAAAAAAAAGAACCATTGGCTCGATCCATATTGTAGAACTTGATTTTAATCCAGTTAAGAATCAAATTTCACAATTCACAATTCACAATTCACATTTTACAATTATCCATTTTTCAATAATAAATCTTGCTCTTTTCGTAGTTTTACCACTAATTGATCTACATATGTTTTTATCTTTTGTGGTAACGAATCCCAGTTTTTATCTTTTTTAAAATTTCTGCAATCATCTAAAGTACATTCAACTGCACGAATAACATATTTTTGATTTTTATAAACTGTAATTATTTTTACACGTCTAATTTCATCATTTTCATTTTTTGTTCCATAAACTATTATGGGGTCAATATATCCGTCGCCGTCAAGATCTTTTGTGCTGCAGTATTTTGTCCAAAACCAAATATTGGTTTCTTTAGGTTCAGTAATTTCTAATAAATCACTAATTCTCCATTTTTCTAGAAAACCGCCATGATCATTCATTGTACAAATGGCCTGAATTTTAGTGTTCAAAGTATCTTTCTTAGAAATATTTTTTTGATTTTCGCAGAACAGCAATTCATATACACCGCCCTTATCCTGATATTCAAATGCTTTATAAATAGGAAAATCGGAAACTCCATTTAACTCTCTTTCAACAATTTCCTCTTTTGTCAGTCGATAACTTTCGATTTTCTGCGAAAAACCAATTGCAGAAGAAGCAAGAAATAAAAATAAAATATAATTTTTCATGAGCGCACTAACATTATTAGAAAATCAAAGATATTTAAAACCTTTTTAGTTGTTAGAAATTTATATTTTTTAAAAAGCATATTTTGTTGTATTTTTCTAACCTAAAATTACAGAAAAATCGTTTTAGTAAGTATCTGATAATGATATTAGATAAAATATTGATTAAGAAAAATTACCACATGAATACTATACAAAGCAAAAGTTTTCTTTTTGGGCTCTCCTTTTTAATGTTTGGTTATAGCAATACAACTTCAGCACAGAAAAAAACAACTGAAAAACGAAATTTGATTCAATACGTTGATCCAATGATTGGTACGGCAAAAATGGGGCATACGTATCCGGGTGCAACAGTGCCATTTGGCAGTGTGCAGTTGAGTCCTGAAACGGACACAATTGCCTACGGTCTCAATGGTAAATACAACGGAGAAGTCTATAAATATTGTGCAGGATATCAGTATGAAGATAAAACGATTGTAGGTTTCAGTCATACACATTTCAGCGGAACAGGTCACTCTGATTTAGGCGATTTTTTAATTATGCCAACAACCGGAAAACTGCAATTAAATCCTGGAGTAGCATCCAAACCACTTTCGGGTTATCGATCTGCGTTTTTACATGCGACAGAAAAAGCTGAACCGGCTTATTACAGCGTACTTTTAGAAGATCATCATATTAAGGCAGAGCTAACGGCAACAACACGCGTTGGAATGCATCAGTATACTTTTCCAAAATCAGATGAAGCACATATTATTTTAGATCTGACTTCTGGAATTTACAATTACGATAAAAAAAATGTCTGGACATTTGTTCGTGTTGAAAACGATACGGTAATTACAGGATACCGCCAAACAAACGGATGGGCAAGAACGAGAACAGTTTATTTTGCCATGTCTTTTAGCAAACCAATAAAAAGCTACGGACAGGCTGCGCAGGAAAAAAGTGTGTACAGAGGTTTTTGGGGAAGATTTGATCAAACTAAGAATTTCCCTGAAATGGCTGGTCAAAACTTAAAATTGTTTTTTGATTTTAATACTGAAGAAGGAGAGAAAATCAAAATTAAAATGGCTTTGTCTCCAGTAAGTTCTGCAGGTGCTCTTGAAAATATGAAGAAAGAAGTTCCGGGCTGGGATTTTGAAAAAGTAAAAAAACAAAGTCAAGAAGTGTGGAATAACGAGCTGAATAAAATTCAGATTGAAACGATTCAAAAAGAAGATTTTGTAAACTTTTATACTGCAATGTATCATGCTTTTTTAGGCCCTACAGAATATATGGACCTTGATGGAAATTACAAAGGTTTAGACATGAACGTTCATAAGGCAGAAAACTTTAAAAATTATACAAGTTATTCATTATGGGATACTTACAGAGCCTTGCATCCGTTTTTCAATATTGTACAGCCAACCCGAAATGCTGATATGGTGAGTTCTATGCTGGCACATTCAGACCAAAGTGTACATAAAATGCTGCCAATATGGTCACATTATGCTAATGAAAACTGGTGTATGATCGGGTATCACGCAGTTTCTGTAGTGGCCGATGCAATTGTAAAAGGAAATACAAACTTCGATCCTGAAAAAGCACTGCAAGCCTGTGTTAATACTGCAAAAGTTCCCTATTATGACGGCTTGGAGTATTATATGAAAATGGGTTATGTTCCCGAAGATAAAAATGGTTCTTCGGTTTCTAAAACATTAGAATATGCTTATGACGACTGGGCAATCGCTCAAGCAGCAAAGAAATTAGGCAAAACCGATATTTATAATGAATTTATCGAAAGATCTAAAAACTACAAAAATGTCTACGATGCAAAAACAGGTTTTATGCGTCCAAAATTAAATGACGGAACTTTCAAAAAAGAGTTTGATCCGCTAGATACACACGGACAGGGTTTTATCGAAGGAAATTCTTGGAATTACAGTTTGTATGTTCCGCAAGATCCTGCAGAAATGATTAAAATGATGGGCGGAAATGACAAATTTAATGTTCGCTTAGATTCATTGTTCAGCATGCATTTGCCAGATAAATATTTTGAAAATACAGAAGATATTACAAGAGAGGGAATTATTGGAAATTATGTTCACGGTAATGAACCTTCTCATCATGTCGTTTATCTATACAATTGGACAAATTCTCCATGGAAAGCTCAAGATAAAATCAGGATGATTCTGAAAAAAATGTATCGCAATGGTGCTGACGGTTTAGGAGGAAACGACGATTTCGGACAAATGAGTGCGTGGTACATTTTCAGCAGTTTAGGGTTTTATCCCGTTGCACCCGGATCTGATGAATATGCATTAGGAAGTCCGCTGGTTAAAAAGGCGACTTTTAATTTAGAAAATGGCAAAACTTTCGAAGTAGAAACCGTAAATCAATCAGAGAAAAATGTGTTTGTGAGTAAAGTGTTGTTGAATGGAAAAGAACTTTCTAAGCCTTTCTTAAAGCATGCAGATGTTATGAATGGAGGGAAAATTACATTTTATATGAGCAGTAAACCGAATAAGAAAAAGTATTAGATTAAACCAAACCTAACAGATTTTAAAAACCTGTTAGGTTTCAGAATAATATTTATTAGTATAATTCGTGAATTCGTGGCAAATAATTAAAAAACTTCACGAAATTTGCATTTCAAATAAAGACATTAATTATGAAAATAAATTTAAAATCAGGAATTGATAAATTGCTTTTCGGAATGAAGCAAAACGATGTAACGGCTGCTTTAGGAAAACCTGATAAAAATTATAAAGACGAAGATGATAATGTGATTTTTGTTTACAACGCACACAAAATCAGATTGACATTTTATCAAGAAGAAGACTTGAAATTAGGTTATTTAGTGGCGTCAAGTCCTGATTTGGAAGTTTTTGGATTCAAATTAATTGGAAGAAAAATTGCTGATGTAAAGAAAGATTTGGCAACAAAAGGAATCACAAAATACACTCAGGAAACTTTTGATACGTTTGAAAATTATTTCAACGAAGATAACTGGTTCATCCTTCAAACAGAATATGATGAAGTGGTAAAATTTGAAGTAGGAGCAATCATCAATGATAAAGACGAATTTGATTGGAAATTTCCAGTTAAGAAATAAAAATATCTAGTATTAAGAAAAAAGTTTGTCATTTCGAGGAACGAGAAATCGCACTCGAAATTACGTAAAGTAAATAGCCAATCCTTGTTGAGCTTCTAAGTGCGATTTCTCGTTCCTCGAAATGACAAATAACGCTTAAATAAAAACAAAAAAACCGACAATCTCTTGTCGGTTTTTTTTATAATAAATAATTAAAAGATTAACCTTTTAACCACGCATTTTTAAGTTTTTCTTTTGACGCATCTGTAGCTTTAAAAGTTTCTGTTTCTTCGAATGGCAATTTTATATTTCCTTTTATAGTTTGCTCCACGCCGCCACGTTTAATTTTAAGTGTGATAGGATCATTGTCTTTCCAAGTTTCGCTTATCGTAATTAAATCATAAATATTAGCAACTGAATAAGGTGTGTTGTTTATAGAAACAATAATATCTCCACCTTTTAAATTTAATGCTTTGAAAAAATCATTTTGCTCAATATCAGAACGAACAACGATTTCTTTTGTTTGTTTATCAATAGAAATATATGGGGTTTGGCCTTTTAAGAAAATTGGACCAGCTTTTTTCTCAGATGATTTTGTAACACCCACTTTAGCTAAATAAAAATCATAAGGAATTGGAGTTGTTCCAGCAACATATTTAGTTAAGAATTCTCCAACTTCTGGATATGTAAATTGTGTAATTTTAGCGAAAAGCTCATTATCGTTAAATGGTTTTTCAACACCATATTCAGTAGATAATTTGTGCATTAAATCAAGAATTCCTCTTTCTCCGTTGCTTTTTTCTCTGATAATAATATCAATACACATTCCGATTAGAGCTCCTTTTTGATATACATTCAAGTATTGGTCTTTATAAGGCTGTTCTAAAACATTTGCACTCATTTTTGTAAATGACATTGTATCATCTAAACTTTTTGACTGCTCAATTTTATCAGCAATACGAGTGTAAAATGCAGCTTCATCAATTAAACCTTGATTAATTTGAAAAAGATTAGCAAAATATTCGGTTACACCTTCGTACATCCATAAATGCTCTGACATTTTTGGTGCATTATAATCAAAATACTGAATTTCTTTTGCGTGAATTGTCAATGGTGTTACAATATGAAAGAACTCATGAGAAACAACATCTTTCATTGATTCTACCAATTTTTCTTTCGGCATAGATTCAGGCAAAACAACTGTTGTAGCTGTTGGGTGCTCTAATGCTCCAAAACCGTGAGCATCATCTTTTGCCATGCTTGATAAGTACAATAGAACCGTATATTTTTTATTAGAATTTACTTTTCCTAAAAAGTTTTTCTGAGCCGTCATCATCGTTTTCATTTCTGGCGTAATACTTTCCGCAGTAAATTTTCCTGTTGGAGAATATACAGCAATCAAAATATCCATTCCATTTACGTTGAAAGTAGTATAATCTGGCTTAGAGTACATAATTGGGTTTTCAACCAAAACAGCATATCGAGATGTAGTAAAAACATCACTTGTTTTGCTCGCATCTTCATCAGTCATTGAAGTTGCACCCCAAAGTGTGTCAGGATGTGTAATAGTAACTTTATAAGGAACCTCTAACTTATCTTGAAAATATCCAACAAAACCATGCGTATTTACCATGAAGTTAACTCCCGCATTGATATTAGTTCCTGCAGGCGAAAATACATCGCCGCCGCCAAAACCGCCGCCTTTTTCAGTATCAAAAGTATCACCAACTAAATAGGTAATCTTTTTTAATGTTTTTGCATTTGAAATAGACCATGAATTATCGTCAATTCTTTTTACGGTTAATTCATTTCCTTTAGCATCAAAAGCTTTAAAACCATCTGAATATTTACCATAATTGTCTGTAGAGTAAGTTCCAGGAACTGTTTTCGGTATACTGTAGATAATTTCGTCTGTTTTAATCGCTGGAGGCGTAACGGTTACCAAAACTTTGTCATCTTTTACATCGACAAGATTAATGTTTACATCTACGGTATTGCTCTTTGCTCCACCTGATGTACTACCAGTTTTACAGCTCCAAAGCGAGACTGCCAGAGCTAAAGTGTAAATTATTTTTTTCATTTGTTTGCGTTTAGTTATGTGTATTTGACTGACATATTATCAAAATGTTACAGTCTATGTATAAATATAAAAAAAACTCCTGAAAATCAGGAGCTTTGTTTTAGTCTAGTTTGTTTTTTATATAATATTTTCCGTCCAAATCTTCATCAAAATCATCTATTTTAACTGGTTTTGGCTTTGGTTTATTTGCAATGGCCTTTTTTTTCCACATCTCAAATTTTTCTAGAGGCATTTTCTTCTTCATGATTTCCAGAACTTCTTTTTCTGCCAATCCAAATTCTTTTTTTATAATTTCAAATGGATTTCTTTCTTCTAAAGCTAGAGAAACAAGTTTTTCAGTTTGTTCCCAATTCAATTCTTTGCGGTTACTCTTTTTCATCTCGTGAAAATTAATTCAAAATAGAGGGTTAATGATTTATAGATTGATTTTCATTTTATATATCAATATTAATAAAAAAAATAATTAGTTGGTTCGATCAAGTATGTTTTTTTTACTGATTTTAAATGTTTTTTGCAGATCTTGATTTTTGAAACGGAATTTTTAATAAATTTTTCAATTTATTGTTTTCTTCGGGCGTCATATGTGTATCTACGCCATAAATTATTTCTTCTTTTGGCAAGGTTGTAAAAGTGCCAAAAAGACGGTCCCAAAATGAAAAAATGTTCCCATAATTACTATCTGTATAAGGCAGTACATAATGATGATGTACCTTATGCATATTAGGAGAAACTATAAAGTAACTCAGTATTACGTCAAGTTTATTTGGCATCGAAATATTAGCATGATTAAATTGGGAAGCAATGACAGATAAAGATTGATAAAGAAAGACCATCCACATTGGAGTGCCAACGATTAAAACTCCTGCTGTGGTAAAAATAAAACGAATAATACTTTCTCCAGGATGATGTCTGTTCGCACTTGTGGTATCAATCCAAGTATCTGTATGATGAATAAGATGAAATCGCCATAAAAATTTCACTTTGTGCTGTACAAAATGGGCTAGGTAAGCTCCTATTAAGTCTAATAAAAGCAAGCCAATAATAGTATAAAGCCAAATAGGAATTTTAGGAAGCCATTGCAGTATTCCAAAATGATTCTCAGTTGTCCAGCTGGCCATCTTAATTAATATGAAAGCCAAAATAAAATTGACGATTATAGTGGTAATGGTAAAGAAAATATTGATTCCGGCGTGATGCCATTTTCTATATTGCATCTGAAATAACGGAAAGGTGTTTTCTATTATCCAAAAGATTGTAATTCCTCCTACCAAAATTAAACTTCGATGTGATGAGGGAATCGTGCTGAAATAATTAATAATCTCATTCATAGTAAACATTAATTTTAAGTAATAATAATGTTTTCTGAGTTTTTAAATCAGCAATACATTTAGGTATTGAAATAAAAAAAGAGAAAATCAAATATAAATATAAGATTTTCTCTTTTCAGAATATAGTATTAGTGAAATATTTACGCTTTTTTGATTAGGCTAATTATAAATAATAAAACCCAGGCACCCCCAGCAGCAATTAGAATTTGCCACAAAAGTCCGCCACCTCCGATGCCTAATTTTCTAGCAATCCAGCCACCAGCAATTCCACCAATAATACCAACAATGATATTACCAATTAGTCCAAAACCCGCACCTTTCCATATTTGCCCTGCTAGCCATCCAGAAATTGCTCCAATAAGTAAGAAATATAAAAATCCCATATTTTACTATTTAATTATTTTTTTGCTTTTGTTATGCTTCTGCATGATTTTGAAGCAACGTCTTATATATAAATCCAGCGGCTATAGCTCCTAAAATTGGTGCTGCCCAGAACAGCCAAACTTGTGAAAGCGGACCTCCACCAACAAAAATTGCCTGAGATAATGATCTAGCAGGATTTACAGAAGTATTTGTAATTGGAATACTGATTAAGTGAATTAAAGTTAAAGCCAAACCAATTGCAATACCAGCGAATCTTCCGTTTGCAAATTTATCAGTAGCTCCTAAAATAATCAATAAGAAAAATAATGTCAATACAAACTCAGCAATAAATGCTGATTCTAATGAGTAACCATCTGGCGAAAATGCGCCAAAACCATTAGAAGCAAAAGCTCCCGCTTTAGTATTGTCTATTGCGAAACCAGCTTTTCCTGAGGCAATAGTGTATAAAGTTCCTGCTGCAGCGATTGCACCAATACATTGTGCAATAATGTAAGGTATAAGAGCCTTTGCTGGAAATCTACCGCCAGCCCATAATCCAAATGAAACTGCTGGATTAAAATGTCCGCCAGAAATATGTCCAACAGCATAAGCCATCGTTAATACGGTTAAACCAAATGCTAGGGCAACACCAGCAAAACCAATACCTAATTCAGGAAATCCAGCTGCAAAAATTGCGCTTCCACAACCTCCGAATACCAGCCAGTAGGTACCGAAAAATTCTGCAAATAATTTTTTCATAATAAATAATTTAATGGTTAAAGTTGAATGTATATTGGTAAGCCCAAAAAATCAACAAAATTTGTAAGGGCAAACGTACAAATAAAATCCATTTAGGCAAGCCGAAACTTGCTTTTTTATTTTGATACATGAATAAATTGGCAGGAAAAATGGCAAGTAGCAATGCTATTAAGCCCCACGCGGCGAATATTGAGGTAAAAGGAATTGTTAGGAGTATGCCTAGTATTATTTCAGCAGCTCCACTTAAGGTATTAATTAATTTGGGGTTTTTGAACGCTGGAGGAATGATTCTTATATACATTCCAGGGTTTCTAAAATGATTAATTCCGGCAATTATGTAAAGAAAAGCCATTAAATACAAATGCCAAGGTAAATTCATGATATCTTATTGTTTATCACGAAATTATAAAAAAATTAACAATTATTGCTTTTTGCATTCTTTTTTTTAATGGTCTTCGAAAATGAGTTACTTTTTAGTCTTAAAGTTTACATTCATAATAATTATAGCAAGAATAATTAATACAATTCCAACCCATTGTAAAAAGATAACTTTTTCATTTAAAAGAATATATGCCATCATAACTGAAACAGGAAGTTCAAGTGCAGAAACAATACTTCCTAAACCAATTCCCGTTAAAGGAAAACCAGCGTTCATAAGCATTGGCGGAATTATGGTTCCAAATAGAGATAAAACGATTCCCCATTTCATGAAAATTTCCAGATTAAAAGGTGTAACCTGAGTAGCAAATGCAAATGAAAACACGATTATAGCACCGCCTAAAAGCATATATAAACTGCGTTGAGCAGATGAAATTTCGGTAGCGACACGATTTGCAGTAAACATAGTAGTTGTAAAAGACGCTGCAGCCATTATGCCCCAAGCAATTCCTCGCCAGTCTAATTTTATGTCGTTATTAATAATATTAGTTGCCAAGACTGTTCCTAAAAGAACGATAAATACAGCAATTACTTTTTGTTTAGAAGGCAGTTTTTTCTCCAAAATCATTTCAAGAAGAACACCCATCCAAACGGTTTGCATTAATAAAACGATTCCAATAGATACAGGAATAAATTTTACAGCCAAATAATAAAATAAGCTGGTCATTCCTAATGAAGTTCCGGCAAGCATTAAATTGAATATGTTTTTTGATGTAGCTTTTACAACATTTTCTTTATGTTTTATCTTTTGGAAAGTATTGATCAGTAAAATTCCAATTATTCCCAGAACAAATTGAGATGTCGTTACTTCTGCAGTGGTATATCCTTCAGCGTAAGCCATTTTTACAAAAGTGGCTAACATTCCGTAAGTTGTAGCTCCTAAAGCAACTAAAAACACTCCTTTTAATACGTTATTTTGTGACATCTTAACTTATTTGTTTTAAAAATTCAAGCCGGCAAAGGTAAGTTATTTTCTTTAGGATTTAATAATAAATCATCTTAAACGTTATTATTAGTGAAGCTGAGTGTCTTGGTTAATGTTTAAAATTGATGATTTGATAGAAATAAAGAAAACTAAATTAAAGCAAAAAAAGCCATCAAATTTTATATTTGATGGCTTTGAGTATTTTTAAAACGAATCAGAATCAATTACTTCGTAGGCTGATTTGTATACGTTTCAATTTCAAATATTAAAGTTGTATTGGGCGGAATTACACCTCCAGCACCTTTTTCTCCATAAGCTAAATTTGATGGAAGAAAGAAAATGGCTTTTTCTCCGTCAGTCATCATATCTAAGGCTTCAATAAAACCAGGAATCATCCCGTCTTTTTTACCAACTGCAAAAGGAAAAGCTTTGTATCCGCCTTGCGCATCTCTATTAGCATCGTATTTACCGTATGCTTTTGCTACGCTAGACATACTGCTGTCAAAAAGATTTCCATCTTCAAAATAACCTGCATAGTGAAAATAAATAGTAGATCCTTCAGCACCTTTTACTCCAGTACCTTTTTGTGTAACTACGTATTTTAAACCAGATGCAGTAGTTGTTGCTTTTGCTTTAGTTGCAGCAAAATATGCAGCTTTATCCTTAACTACTTTTTGACCTTCTAATTTTTTAGCTTCTTGTTTTTTTACATCATCATTAAAAACTTTAACAGCATCAAATTTTTTAGCAGCTGCACCTTTTCGAGTGATGGTAATTTTTGTCATAATATCATCCTGAACAATTTTATTTACATTGTCCATTCCTGAAACTACATGACCAAAAATAGTATGTTTTCCGTTCAGCCATGGTGTGTCTTTATGTGTGATAAAGAATTGACTTCCGTTTGTTGCAGGACCTGAATTTGCCATTGCCAAAACACCGCCTTTTTCGAATTTTAATTCTTCAACAAATTCATCTTTAAATGAATAACCAGGACCGCCAGAACCATTTCCGTCAGGATCACCGCCTTGAATCATAAAATCATTGATCACTCTGTGAAATTTTAAGCCGTCATAAAAAGGTTTTCCTTTTAATTTTTCAACTTTTACATAAGGATTTTTTCCTTCTGCCAAAGTAATAAAATTGGCAACTGTTACAGGAGCTTTTACATATTCTAAAGAAACTACTATATCTCCCTTTGTTGTTGAAATAGTAGCAAAAATACCATCATTAGGATCTGTTTTTGCAACTGTTTTTACTGCTGTTGCTTTTGGTTTTGCAACAGGTTTTTTTGTCGTTTGTGCCTGTAAATTTACAACAGCCAGACAGAATAAAAATAGAAATTTAAACTTCATTTTGTTTCGAATTTATGTCTATGATATAATTATTATTGTGGTTTTTCTAATAATTGAATTTCGAAAATAATATTAGCGTTTGGCGGAATAACTCCTCCGGCTCCAGTTGCTCCATAAGCTAAGTGAGATGGAATAAAAATTACTGCCTTATCTCCAAAAGATAATTGCTCAATTCCTTCAATAAATCCGGGAATCATTCCATCTTTACGTCCTGCTTGAAAAGGAATTGGCTGATATTGTTTTGCTTCAGCTCTTGCTGCATCAAATTTTCCAAACGTTTTTGCTACGTCTTCTAAGCTAGTATCAAATAAGGTTCCATCTTCAAGAAAACCTGCATAATGAATATATATTTGAGTTCCGATAGCTGGTTTTTTACCAGATCCTTTTTCTGTAACTACAAATTCTAAACCAGAATTTGTTTTAGTAGCTTTTGCTTTTAAAGTTGCATAATACGCTACTTTCTCTTTTTGAACTCCAGCGAATTTGCTTTTTTCTTTTTCAATTTCTGAAAAATAATCGTGAAATACTTTTACAGCGTCAAACTTTTTAGCAGCTTCACCATTTCTGACAATAGTTACAGAAACTATCGTATCGCCTTGTTTTACTTGATTTACTACTTCTTGACCTTTTTCAACTACATGACCAAAAATTGTATGTTTTCCGTCTAGCCAAGGAGTCTCAACGTGAGTAATAAAAAATTGGCTGCTGTTTGTTCCAGGACCGTTGTTTGCCATTGCCAGAACACCAGCTTTGTCAAATTTTAAATCGGTGATTTCGTCTTTAAATTTATATCCAGTATCTCCAGAACCAGTTCCTTCAGGATCTCCAGTTTGAATCATGAATTCTTCAATAACTCTATGGAATTTTAATCCGTCATAAAAAGGTTTCCCTTTAAGGTATTCTTTAGTTACAAATTCGTTTTTACCTTCTGCCAAGGTTACAAAATTGGCTACAGTAATTGGGGCTTTTTTATAATCTAACTCAACAATAATGTGCCCTTTATTAGTTTCAATATCGGCATATAAACCATCAGGCAAGTTGCTATGTTCGTCTTTACAAGAATAAAATGAGGTAACGGCTAGTAGTAATAATAAAATACTCTTTTTCATTTTTAATGTTTTGTTATGGGTTTATTGTATCTTTTTTAGTTGGAACTGCTGGCTTTGCAGCTGCAGGTTTTGGCGTTGCAGGTTTTGGAGTTTGTCCAGCCACTGCGGGTGTTACTGCTGTTGCAGTTTGTGGAGTTGTGCCTGCTGAAGGTGCCGTCGTTGGAGCTGCTGGATCTGGTACAAAATTACGAAGTGTAACAGTACACATTAAAGACTCGTTCGGGCCAATTTTGTTATTGTCTCCATGATATCCGTATGCAATATGCGATGGAAATAAGAATGTTACGGTTTCGTTTTTATGCATAAACTTAATACCGTCTCGCAATCCCATCATAATATCTTGTTTGTCTACATAATAGGTTTGTGGTCCAAGATCAGCTTCAGAATAAATAATTTTTCCGCTTATATCTTTTACTTCTAAATTGAAATATGCAATATCGCCTTTATGCGGAGTTTGAGTCTCGGCTGTATTTCGCTCATCATATGAAAACCAATATCCTTTTCTTGTAGCATAATATTTTACCTTCGGATTGCTTTTGATGATTTTTTTGATGACATCCTCTTCATTAGCAACTAATTTTTTATTTCGGTCAGCCGATTTCTTCATGAAAGTACCTGAAGCTCTCGAAAGAGGTCTTCTTGCTTCTTCGTGTTGTTTGCAGCTAATAAGCAAAACACTAAAAAGAAGGCTGTACAAGCTTAATTTTAAGTAATTCATTCGGTTATATTTTTAGTTTTGTTACTAAATCTTCAAATTTCTTCAGCGTTTCTTCCATAGATAATTCAGATCTTCCGCCTGCGGCATTGCTGTGGCCTCCGCCATTAAAATGATCTCTTGCAAACTGATTTACATCAAATCCGCCTTGAGAGCGGAAAGAGATCTTAATAATTTTCTCGTCTTTATTTTCTATAAAAATAGCAGTAAAAACAATTCCTTTTATACTTAATCCGTAATTTACGATTCCTTCGGTGTCGCCTTTAACATAATCAAATGCATCTAATTCAGATTGAGTAAGTGATGTATAAGATGTTTTATGTTCTTCATAAACTTTCATATTCTGTAAAGCGCGTCCTAATAACTGTAAACGGCTATATGAGCTGTTATCAAATAATAAAACTGGAATTTGAGTGTTTTCTACTCCTAAATCAATTAATTCTGCGATAATTCGGTGTGTATTTCCAGTTGTTCCCGGAAAACGAAACGAACCTGAATCAGTCAATATTCCAGTATAGATACAAGTTGCAATGGTTTTGTCAATATCTTCTTTTTTATTTAAAAAAGTAATAAAGTTGTAAATCATCTCACAAGTCGATCCGTATGAAGTATCAGAATACATATAAGCAGCATAATCATCTGGTTTTTGATGATGATCGATCATAATAAATGGAGCAGTCAGCTTTACTAACGTATGTTCCATTTCGCCAGTGCGGTGAAAAGCATTAAAGTCAAGCGTGAAAATAAGCTCGGCTTCTTGTAATATTTTTGTACAGTTTTCAGTGTCTTTTTCAAATATTTTTACTGTTTCAGAACCTGGAAGCCAAGCCAAAAAATCAGGAAAATCATTAGGAGCAATCACAGTAGGCTGGTGATTGTTTTTGAGTAAAAAGTGGTATAAAGCTAAGGTAGAACCCATGGCATCTCCATCTGGTCCTCTATGCGGAATTATTGCAATTTTCTTTGGGGTCGCAAGCAACAATTGAATTGCTTGAATATCTTGTATTTTCATAGTGTGCGAATTTACATTTTTTTAATGTAATGTTGAAATCATTTTAGAGATTAACACACTTTTTAGAATTGTGAGTTAGGAGTTATGAATTGTGAATTATGAGTTATAAGTTTCGGAGTAAAATTTACGGATGATTCGTGGAGGAATTATTGTTATTTACTAAAGATTAAATTATTTAAAATTGGAATTTAAATTACAACTGCTCTAATTCTCTTTGCTTTAATTTTTGGTACAACTTATATTTAGCTCCTTTTACAATCTGTGATTTATAAATTCCTATTGAACCAGACGAGAAATAAGCAATTGTACAGGCAACGGCTATAAAAATTCCCGGTTGAAGGCCAAATAATTCTATTCCCATAATAGTGCAGGCGATAGGAGTGTGGGTCGCGCCCGAGAATACAGCAACAAACCCTAATCCAGCCAAAAAAGCAATTGGCAACGGAATTACTAATGATAAAGCACTTCCTAAAGTTGCACCTACAAAAAATAATGGAGTAACTTCTCCACCTTTAAAACCTGCACCTAAAGTAAATCCGGTAAATAAAATTTTTAGTAAAAAGTCATACCATTGGCTAGCATTAGAAAACGAATCGACAATTATAGGCACGCCCAATCCGGAAAATTTTGTTAATCCAAAACCAGCAAAAGCTATAACCAAAAATATTCCTCCAATAAAAGGTCTTAAAGGCGGATATTTAATATTCTTTGAAAAAAGAGATCCCCACAAATGTGTGGTTCTGGAAAATAACAAAGCCGCTATACCAGATAAAATTCCAATTAGAATAGTGTATAATAATGTACTTAAATTAAATTCAGGAATGAAGGGAATGCTGTAATGTGTATGTTTTATGTGCCAAAATTCTACAGTAAAATAAGCTGCATAAGCCACTAAAAAAGACAAAATGATACTTTTAAAATTAATTTTACTGAAATATACAACTTCCAAAGCAAAAATTGCGCCTGCTAAAGGTGTTCCGAAAACAGAGGCAAAACCAGCACTAATTCCGAGAATGATCAAAATTTTTCTTTCGGAATTATCTAGATTAAAAAGTTTTGTAAACTGATCTGCAATTGCGCCTCCCATTTGTACAGCGGTGCCTTCGCGTCCGGCAGAACCTCCAAATAAATGTGTTGTTAAAGTACCTAAAAGTACTAGAGGAGCCATTTTAAGTGGAATAACTTTTTGTGGCTTTTCATATTCTTCGAGCAATAGATTATTGCCTTTTACAACAGATTCTCCAAAATAGTAATACGTGAATCCAACAATTAGTCCGCCGAAAGGCAAAAGCCAAATAATCCAATCATGATGAATTCTAAATTGAGTAACCCATTCTAAAGAAACTAAGAAAAATGCCGATGCAGATCCGGATAAAATACCTATAAAAGTACAAATCAAAATCCATTTGAAAGTTGTCAGGAATATTACTTTTAGGTTATGAGAAGTCATTAATTATTTTGAGAAAGTTTTTAGCCACGAATTCACGAATTTAAAGAAAAAATAATCAATTTGATTGTTAATTCGAGATATTAATTCGTGAATTTGTGGCAACTTTTTAGTTACTGAATTACAGCAGTAAATTCAATTTCAACTAAATATTCAGGAGCAACAAGCTTGCTTATTTCGTAAAAGCCAGTTGTAGGTTTAATATCTTTAAAAAAGGCCGAGTGTGCTTTTGCTACATCTTCAAAAGTCGATATATTGGTTGTAAAAATTCGAGTTCTGATTACATCTTTCATTCCAACATTCAGATCTTCAAGCACTTTTTCAACACGTTCGAGAATATTGTAAGTCTGTGCATACGCATCGTTAGCTTTTACTTTTTCGCCATCAACAATTGCTACAGTTCCAGAAACTTCAACAATATTGCCAATTCTCACGGCGCGGCAATATCCCATTTTGTCTTCCCAAGGTGATCCTGTTAAGATGTTTTCTCTTTTCATTTTATATGTTTTTCGAATTTAATCAGTTTAATTTCTTGAGCAAATTCTAGTTATTTAATTCCTTGCAATTTATAAAATTTGACCGTTAAAAACAGATAAAAAGAGCTGAAATCATTTCGTAAATTCATTCTTTTTTGTGATATTTTGAAATCATTATTCTATTAAGTGATGTTCAAAAAGGCGAAGTTTATTTTGCGCTGAATTGAGATTTTGCTGCAATGTTTCAATTTTATTTAAAAGATGAGCGATTGCATCAATTCCTTCCATATTAATCTTTAGGTCATAATGAAGGCGAATCATTTTTTCAACTGCAGGAAGCTGTTTAGAATGTAAATATGAATCTTCTTCCTGAAAAATAATTTCAACCAATCCATAGTTTTGCAGTTCTGTTATAAAAGTATTTTCGATTCCGTGATAGATACAAAATTGTTTTATTTGGATTAAATTTTTACTATTCATGATTTCTTATTTTAGCTAATTCCTTAAATAATTCTTTTTCTTTTTGAGACAATTTTGTCGGTGTTTTTACTTTATAGGTAATGTATAAATCTCCAAACTGATTTTCTTTTTTATAAATCGGAAATCCTTTTCCTTTCAGTTTTACCTTCGTTCCGGCTTGTGTTTCCTCAGGAACTTTAATTTTTACTTTTCCATCAAAAGTGTTTACATACATTTCTCCTCCTAAAATTGCGGTGTATAAATCAAGATCGATATCCGCATAAAGATTATTTCCTTCTCTTTTAAAATCAGAATTATTTTCGATTATAAAAGTGATAAATAAATCGCCATTTGGGCCACCGTTAGCACCTGGTCCACCGTGTCCGGGAATCTTTATGATTTGACCATTTTCAACCCCAGCTGGAATTGTAATTCTGATGTTTTTTCCATTTACAGTTAAACTTTGTTTGTGTGTGGTATAAGCTGCGGCTAAATCTAATTGCAATTCAGCATTAAAATCCTGACCTCTATATTTTGATTGGCTTCTGCTGTTTCGTGCACCTCCGCCATACATTGAATTAAAGAAATCTGAGAAATCGCTTCCGGAGAAATCATCTCCAAAACCAGAGAAATCTTGACTGCCCTTTTGTTGTCTAGAATATTGCTGCTGCTGATTTGGGTCGTATCCTGCCTTTTCAAATTCATCAGCATGTTTCCAGTCTTTTCCATATTTATCGTATTTTTTACGATTTTCAGGATTGCTTAAAACTTCGTTTGCTTCATTTATTTCTTTGAATTTTTTCTCCGCTTCTTTATCATTCGGATTCAGATCTGGATGATATTTGCGTGCTAATTTGCGGTATGCTTTTTTGATCTCAGCTTCCGTCGCAGCTTTTGTTATTTCTAATGTTTTATAATAGTCGATATAATCCATTTTGTTTGTATTTTTAATAAAGGTAAATTAAAATATTGAAGTTAAGAATAAGTTGCTAATTATCAAATGATAAATATGTATTTATATTGACTTGCAATTTGAATAATTTTAATTAGAATTTGATTTGAATAATATTTGGCAGGTTTTTTGTTTCCAAAAATTAGCCTAATATATTGTTATAAAAGTCTTAAAGTTAAAGTGAGTAATTAAATTATGCTATTTTTGCTTTGCTATACTATAATACTTATAAAATTATAAAAGCCGATTCGATAAAACTTATTCAATGAAGCACATTTTATTTTTCATATTATTTTTTACTGCTGTAACAGTATCAGCTCAAACGGAATTTAGTACTAAGTACAAGAGTATTCCTGCCCCTAAATTTAGTTCGAAACCTAAAAAGGCACCAACTCCTGAAATAAAAGATCCACAAGCTGATCTTGCCGAAATTCCAAGTATAAAAACGCCAAACGTTTACGATAATACCAGCATTACGACCAAATCTAAATTTCAGATAGGAGAAGAAAAGAGCAAATTTACCATGTCGACCGAAACTGAATTTGCTAATCCAGGAGATCGTTATGTAGCTAAAATGGAAAAAGATTTGGATCGAGCTTTGAAAGATGCTGGTTTAAGAGAAGGAAGAGGACAATTAATAAAGAAAAACATTTCACTGGGTGATTTTAAAACTAAATCAGAATTTTTTATTGTAAAGTTCCGAGATTTTGGTGCTATCGATGGTGATTTGGTAAAAGTTTCCTCGAATGATAAAGTAATAAGAGATCAAGTATTTTTGGATTCTAATTTTAAAGAAGTCAAAATTCCGCTTACTGCAGGTTTCAATAAACTAGATTTCGAAGCTTTGAACATTGGAAGTCTAGGAGGAAATACTGCTGAAATTCAAGTTTACGATGATAAAGGCGCACTCGTAACCAATGATTATTGGGATAATTTAGCAGCGGGTTTTAAAGCTTCAATTATTGTTACGAAAGAGTGATTTTTTTTTAGTTGCTAAGATACTAAGGTTCTAAGTAGCTAAGAGTTTATATTAAAAAAAAACTCAGAATCTTAGAAGCTTAGTATCTTAGCACCTTAGAAAATTATAACCCCTCTTTTAAATGCTTATAATTAGATTTGATAGTATTAAAAACTTCATCCATTTTACCTCCAAGCATTAATTTAGTCATTGATTTTGCCATTCCAGTTACTTGAACCCATTCAACTTTTGGAGGCATTGCCAATGCATTCGGATTTGTAAATACGTTTAATAATACAGGACCTTTGTGCAGAAAAGCATTTTCAATCGCCTGTGCGACATCTTCAGGTTTATGAACATTTATTCCCTGAAAGCCCATTGCCTGAGCGATTAAACCAAAGTCAGGATTAACCATATCGGTTTCGTTATCTGGCAGACCGTTTACTTCCATTTCAAGTTTTACCATTCCCAAAGCGCGATTATTAAAAACAATAATTTTAATCGGGATATTGTATTGCTGAATTGTTGCCAAATCACCTAATAGCATTGATAAACCGCCATCTCCGCACATTGCAATAACCTGTTGTTCAGGATGTGCCAAAGCCGCTCCAATTGCCATTGGCATTGCATTTGCCATTGATCCATGATTGAATGAACCCAACATTTTTCGCTCTCCAGTTCCTTTAATAAATCGGGCTCCCCAAACACAGGTCATTCCCGTGTCTACTGTGAAAATAGCATCATTATCAGCTAGTTTATCAATAACATGCGCCAGATATTCAGGTTGAATGGTGTCTTCTCCGCCGTTATCATCAATATAAATATTCATATTTTCTTTTACGCTGCTGTAAAATTTTAACTGTGCCTGTAAAAAACTATCATCAGTTTTGTTTTCTAAAAGAGGCAGTAAAGCTTCAATCGTATTAGCTACATCGCCACATAATCCCATATAGAGATTGGCTCTTCTTCCTAAACGTTCAGTGCTGGTATCAATTTGAATAATTTTGTTATCAGTCGGCATGAATTTATCATATGGAAAATCTGTTCCCAATAATAAGACCAAATGCGATTCGTGCATGCTATGATAAGCAGAAGGCTGTCCGAGCAAACCCGTCATTCCAATTTCATTAGGATTATTAGGCTGAATGCTCATTTTTCCTCTAAAAGAATATCCAACTGGTGCTTTTATATGATTTGATAATAGAACTACTTGATCATGCGCCTTTTCAGCTCCAATACCGCAGAATAAAGTGATTTTTGTACTTTCATTTATAGCTTTAGCTAAATGCTGTAATTCAGTATCCGAAGGTCGAATAACAGGATTACAATGAAAATATTGAGTAGATATATTGCTTTCAACCGCTTTTAGCTGCGAAACATCGCCAGGTAAACCAATAACCGCAACACCTTTTTTGCCCAAAGCATGCTGAATTGCAGTCTGAATAATTCGAGGCGCTTGCTCAGCGGTCATAATCATCTGATTGTAACAGCTGCAATCGTCAAAAAGTTTTATGGTGTTGGTCTCTTGAAAATAATCCATTCCCATTTCGCTCGTATTAATTGTAGAAGCTATTGCTAATAATGGGATATGCGAGCGATGCGCATCATACAAACCATTGATTAAATGTACATGGCCAGGACCACAGCTTCCGGCACAAACAGCAAAACCGTCTAATTCTGCTTCAGCGGCAGCAGCATAAGCGCCCACTTCTTCATGGCGTACATGAATCCATTTTATTTTTCCGTTTCTTCGTATTGCATCGTTAAAATGATTTAAGCTATCGCCGGTAACGGCATAAACGCGTTTTACACCAGCCTCTACCAACATGTCAACTAATTGTTCTGCAACTATTTTACTCATGATTATGTTTTAAAATTAATATTTCGACAGTATAACATTGGTTATGCAGTTTACTCTCTTAATGATTACATTTTAATATACATTTGGTTATGATGTAAAAGCAATTTTGGTATAGTTCTATAAATTTAAGGAAAAGAATTGTTTTTTTTAAGATACTTAGGTTCTGAGTTGCTAAGTTTCTAAGTTTTTTTCTTGAGGTGTAAAATAAAAAAGGTTCAGAGGGGCAAAGTTTTTACACTTCCACCTCTAAACCTTTTTAATAAAGAAATTTAGGCACTAAGTTTTTATTCGATTTCTATAATCTTAGCGTCTTAGCAACTCAGAACCTTAGCACCTTAGATTAAAACGGATCCGCAGTAACTTTAAACTTCATATCTGCTTTTACAGTTACATCTTTAGTAAGGGTTTCTTTTAATGTTACTTGTGTTCTAATTTTATAGCTGTCTGCTTTTATATATTTATCTAGTTTTTTATCGGTGCAAATTAAATCAATCATATTCGTTGTTGTCATAATATTGTCTTGATAGGCTAATTCTATTTCGTCAGAATCAGTTGTCGAAATATACAAATGAACGGATTTTAAAAAAGTAAATGTTTTATCTGAAGGATCAGAAATAGATAATTTAAGCGATCTTAATTTTACATCTTTAACTAAGCTTGCTTTGGTTTTATTATTTTCAAATTGAGCTGATGAATTTGTAGTAACATCAGGCATAATAATTTCAGTAGGCAAATTAATAGGCGAAGTGCTTTTGATTTTTATTGAAGTTTCATTCGAGATATTAAAAGTTAATAAGTCATCAACAGCATCGCAAGAAGTTAAAAACAAAAATAAAAAAAGAGAAAAGGCAATTAGTTTTGATTTCATAAAATGGTTTTTCTATAATTACGATTTTTTCTTAGAAATGGTTTTGTTTTTAAGTTCAAAGTTACAAAGGCTCAAAGGTTCAGAGGCATAAAGCATATGAAAAAATGATATTGATATTTTTTAACCTTTGCAACTCTGAACCTTTGATCCTTTGAACCTTTTTTGGTAATACTATTTTTATATCTTTGGTTTTTGTGATTATCCTGCTTATTGTAAATACATTTACTTAAAGTACAAATTCCGAACGGCTATTATTTTTTCTAACTTGCAAAACAATAGTTCCAAATTTTAAATTCTTCTAATGAGTATTATTAAAATTCGTCTTCAAAATTTTTTCTATATCATCCTTGCTCATTTTTTAATCATTAATTTTTCTTACGCACAAAAATCAAAACAGGAATTACTCCAGTTGGTAGGAAAAAAAGATTTGGCTTTAGAAAAAAAGGCAGATTATTTGTGTGAACTCAGTTCTTACTATAAAAAAACAGATACAGTAAAAGCGTATGCTTGTGCGCGCCAGGCTTTGCAAATTGCAAAAGAAATCGATGCTGTCAGCTTGCAGGCCATCACGTATGAGTCATTATCAGATATTGCCCGATTTACAGATAATGTTCGGCAGCAAATAAAATTTGCCGATTCGAGTTACTTATTAGCATCCAAATCTAAAGATCCAAAAGCAATGGCATATGCTAACTATGCCTTGGCTTATAAACATGAAACGATTGGCAACAAAGAAAAATACATTTATTATATGCTGCAATCTTTGTCTTATTTTGAAAAACACAAAATTAGATACGATAAGCTGGTAAATGGATATGAAAATCTAGGCGCTAGTTTTAGTGATAATAACGACTTTAAATTCTGCGAAAAATATACTAAAAAGGCTTTACATTTAAGCTACCAAAGTAAAAATCAAGTAAATATCGCCAACGCTTTAACCAGCTGGGCTCTTTTTCTAGTAAATAGTGCTGAACAAAAATCACCGGCAGATATGAAGCTGCTGCAAACCGCAGAAGCCGATTATTTAAAAGCGATTGCCATATTTGAAAATGAAAAAAAGAAAGGCAATATTAATATATCTTACGGAAGAACCTGTTTGAATCTTACCAGTCTTTATTTGTATCATTTTTTTGAAACTAAACCTGAAAAGACTTTAGAATACCTCAAAAAAACTGAAGAAGTTTGCTTAAAATTGAATGTTCCTATGCAGTTAATGGTTATGTACGGCCAGCAGGCACAATTTTACACCAATTTAAATGACTTAGCCAATATTGAAAAGGTATTAAAAAAAGTGGAGCACAATATTGCGAAAGATCCTAAAGTAAATCCAAGATATTATGCCTTGTTGTATAAGAATTATATGGATTTGGCCGAAATAAAAAATGATTTTCCATCTTATAGAAAATACTTTAACCTATATGATAAAGCAATTATGGTAATGGTTGAAAAGGAAAATAGAGCCAAAGAATACAATGCTTCTGTGCGTTTTGAAACTGAGAAAAAATCACAGCAAATTCAGTTGCTGACAGATAATTTAGAATCAAGAAAAAAAATCAGCTACTTATATATCGCGCTTTCTGTTTTTATTTTTTTTACGCTTCTATTTATGTTGCGTTCCTATCATTTTAGGCAAAAATCATATATTAAAACAAATTTATTGCTTAACAAGGCAAACGAAGAAGCAAATCTTTTGTCCAAAATAAAAGAGGAAGAAGCAATGATTGCCCTGCTGGAATCAGAATTGATAGAGAAAGAACTTCAAATTGCTATTCAAGAAAAGAAACTAAACGAACAGGAAAAAATTAAGCTACAACAGGAATTAATGACCAATAACCTGCAATTAGAAAAGAAAAATGAGGTTTTAAAAGATATTCAAAACAAACTTCAGGTAATGAAAACAGAAAAATCTTCGGACATCAAAAACCTTTCAAAAACGATTGATAAGAGCATGGAAGTCGATGACGAATTCGAATTACTAAAAACAAGTCTTGAAAATACCAATCCTATATTTTTTTCAACTTTACAGGAAAAAGCCTCAGGCACATTAACCAAACTTGATTTTAAATATTGCGGCTACATAAAATTAGGCATGAGTACTAAAGAAATTGCCAATCACATGAATATTGAAACCCAAAGTATGAGAATGGCGCGTTACCGAATTAAACAAAAATTAAATCTCGACCGCGAAACTGATTTGGATACCTATATTACATCTGTTCAGTAAAATCAATTCGTAAGCCGTTTTTTTAACTTCAATTTATTTTCTTGTAGATATAAAATAGATACTACAATGATTGCTGTAGATAGTTAGTAGATGCTCGAATTGATAGTTTTTTGAATTGCAGGATTACTTTTGTTTTGAATATAAAAACCCAATTATCATGAACAAAAGAACGCTTTCAATTATTTCTTACATCACTATTATCGGATGGATTATTGCTTATGTAAACTACAACAAATTAACTGTAAAAGATTCGTTAACTAAGTTTCATTTGAAACAAGGATTAGGAATCGCGATTCTTGGAATTGCAGTTTCTGTTGCATTAACAATTATCGCAGTTATTATTCCAACTTTGGCAAGTATTTTAAGCTTAGCAAATCTTGGTGTTTTAGTATTATGGATTATGGGAATCATTAATGCAAATAACGAACAAGAAATCCCTGTTCCTGTTGTTGGTAAATTATTTACAGACAAATTTGATTTCATCAAATAAAAATAAAACTAAGCCAGTATGAAAAATTTTAATTTTTTGCGCTGGCTTTTTTTGATTTGAATTACAGATCTAAAAAAATATTCTGAAAACCTCAATGAGCTAATTTAATAAACACTTTAAGATGAAAAAAGTAAACATTTTATTATTGATAATTTCTTTATGCAATTTAATTAATGGCCAAGTTATAGACAATAAACTTCAAGGGTATTACAAAGCCAAATCAGATTCGGCGATGTACTCTTTTTTTGAATTTGATGGTAACGGAAAAGTAAACATTGTTGGTATTGGAACCGGTTATTATTTTACCAAAGGCGATTCGCTTATTGTATATCCTGATAAAAGTCTTTTTAAATTCAAAATCAAAAACAATACACTTATTGGCGCCTCAAGCTGGGTAGAAAATGAAACTTGGATTAAAAAAGATACTGTTGTTGCCAATAATAGAAAGGATGCTGTTTTATCGCAAAAAAATGCGGTTTTGCTAAACGAATATTATAAGATAACTGACTCGAGAACGGCACTTGATTATATGCTGAGTGATACTGATACAAAAGCACATGCAGAAAAAATAAGCCAGTTGTGCAATCAAGGATTAAGTAAAGCCTGTTTGGATTATTTTGGTATGCTGCTCCTGCAAGATCAAGGTTTTGAAACCTTATTAAATAATCAAAAAAATGAAAAATCAAAACCAATTAATCCTGTTATTATTGCCCTTGGAAACAAAATTATTGCCCAAGGCGAAATTGAAGGTTATACTGTTCTTGGAGCCTATTATTACCTGTTAGGAAATAAAGAAAAAGCTAAAGAGTTATGGAATACTGGTGCTGATAAAGGAAGCCAGCAATCTGCAATGGGTTTAATGCAGATGGAAATAGAATAAATTAAAAAGAGGAAAACGTACACCTATATTCGAATATAATTTGGCAAAAGGTATATTTTAAAGACCTTTGAACCTTTGTAACTCTGAACCTTTGTGCCTAAAAAATCGGAACAATGAAAAAAAATATTATTTTTTCATTGTTCCGATTTTTCATTTTGGAATATAAAAAGTATTTTTGCGCATGCAACACAACGTACTTATTTTAGATTTCGGATCGCAATATACTCAGCTTATTGCGCGTAGAGTTCGCGAATTAAATATATTCTGCGAAATTTTTCCTTACAATCACTTTCCTAGTGATTTATCACCTTATAAAGCCGTAATTTTAGGAGGAAGCCCTTTTTCTGTTCGTGCAGAAGATGCTCCACATCCTGATTTATCTCAAATTCGAGGCAAGCTTCCAATGTTGGCAGTTTGTTACGGAGCACAATATTTAGCCCACTTTAGCGGTGGAGAAGTAGCAGCTTCGAACACCAGAGAATACGGTAGAGCAAATTTATCTTATATTAAAGAAGGCGAAACTTTCTTTAATGGAGTTTCTGAAAACAGCCAAGTTTGGATGAGTCATAGCGACAGTATCAAAGCTTTGCCAACAAATGCAGTTAAATTAGCAAGCACGCATGATGTAGAATATGCAGCTTATAAAATTGAAGGCGAAACCACTTATGCGATTCAGTATCATCCAGAAGTTTTCCATTCTACTGATGGATCAAAAATGCTTGAAAACTTTTTGGTAAACATTGCCGAAGTTCCTCAAAACTTTACACCAAACGCTTTTGTAGAAGAAATGGTAGGAGAATTAAAAGAGAAATTAGGAAATGATAAAGTAGTTTTAGGATTGTCAGGCGGAGTAGATTCTACTGTGGCCGCAGTTTTACTGCATCAGGCAATTGGTAAAAACTTATACTGTATTTTCGTAAATAATGGTTTGCTTCGTAAAAACGAATTCCAAAATGTATTAGATCAATACAAAGGAATGGGATTAAACGTAAAAGGAGTAGACGCTGGAGATCGTTTTCTTGGTGAATTAGCCGGAATCAGCGATCCTGAAACCAAACGTAAAACCATTGGACGTGTATTTATCGAAGTTTTTGATGATGAATCGCACTTAATCGAAGATGTAAAATGGTTAGCGCAGGGAACTATTTATCCTGACGTTATCGAATCGGTTTCTGTAAAAGGACCATCTGCAACGATTAAATCACACCATAATGTGGGCGGATTGCCAGATTATATGAAATTAAAAATTGTAGAGCCGCTTAGAATGTTGTTTAAAGACGAAGTTCGAAGAGTTGGTGCTACTTTAGGAATAGATCCAGAATTGTTAGGAAGACACCCTTTTCCAGGACCTGGATTATCAATCAGAATTTTAGGAGATATTACTCCAGAAAAAGTACAAATTTTACAAGATGTTGATTCTGTTTTTATTGAAGGATTAAAATCTTGGGGATTATACGATAAAGTTTGGCAGGCTGGAGCAATTTTGCTTCCAGTAAATTCTGTTGGTGTGATGGGTGATGAGCGTACTTACGAAAAAGTAGTAGCGCTAAGAGCTGTAGAATCTACAGATGGAATGACTGCTGACTGGGTTCATTTACCGTATGATTTCTTGATGAAAGTGTCAAATGACATTATAAATAAGGTAAAAGGCGTGAACCGTGTGGTTTATGATATTAGTTCAAAACCACCTGCAACAATTGAGTGGGAATAGTAATATATTTCAAATTAAGGCGTTACATTTGTAACGCCTTAATTTTTAAACCTACTATTTATGAGAGAACTTTTAACGATTTCTCTTGTGTTTATTTTGTCTTTTAACAAAATAGCTGCGCAAGATTCATTTATTGAGCACAAAATTCAAAAAGGAGAAACCGCCTATTTTATCGCCCAAAAATATAAGGTCTCTATTGAAGAAATCTACAAATTTAACCCCGAATCACAAAGCGGTGTAAAAGATAATCAGGTAATTAAAATTCCTGTTCACGCTGCAGAAAAACCAAATCAAAATCAGCAAACTATTCATGTTGTTGGTGCAAAAGAAACACTTTACGGCTTATCCAAACAATATAATGTTTCTGTTGAAGCTATTCAGAATGCAAACACCGAAATTCTTGCCAGCGGACTTCAAATTGGTCAAGAGTTAATTATCCCGCAAAATCCAGCAAATCTTCCTAAAACTGAAAATATAACTTCTTCAAAAACGACACATCAAGTTGTTGCGAAGGAATCTTTATTTAGTATCGCCAGACAATATAATGTCTCGGTACAAGATCTTGAAAATCTGAACAAAGATTTATTATTAGCAGGTTTACAGATTGGTCAGACTATTACAATTCCGAATAAAAGAAAAACTTTAGACGGGCGAGTTCGCGTTATTAATAAAGAAACGCTTTTTCATGTTGTTGAACCTAAAGAAACCAAATTTTCCATTGCTAAAAAATACGGCATTTCAATTGATCAGTTAGAATCTCAAAATCCGGAAATTGTAAATGGTTTAGTAGTTGGAAATAAATTAGCTATCAATATAAAAGAAATTAAACCAGCAAATGAAAGTGAAGAACTAATGATGGCTCTTGCTGAAAAGCAGGTTGTTGTAGAAAAGACAAAAGCCAAAACGGTTGAACTTGAAGATTTAAAAGACAGATTGGTTATTCAGAAAGAAATGAATCAGAAAATCATAAAAATTAATGATTTGAAAGTCAATTTAAATGACATGAACGGTTCTAAAGAAAATTCGGTTGAAAAACTTCGTTTGGTTTTAGAAGCTAATAAAAATGTTCAGGATATTTTAATGGCAAAATTAGATTCATTAGTCAATACAATGAATAATGATTTGGTCGATTTAAAACGAATGGATGTTTTGAATGTTGACGAATCAAAACGCTTAGAAAAGAAATCCTACGAAAGCATTGGGCAGACCAGCGAGCTTTCTTCTCAATTAAAGAAAGAATTGGCAGAAAACAGAAAAGCATATGCCGGTTTGATGAATAAAGTAGAAAGAATTGCTGTTGAAGAAAATCAGGAATACAAGAAGAAAATCCGCGAAAGCGAAAAAAATAATAACGTAACTTCTTTGCAGCAGCGCCTTTCTTTAGAAGAAATTAAACGTTACAAAATAGAGCAGCAACAAGGCGATGAAAAAAATCAGCTTTTGATTGCTAAAATTGATTCGCTGGATATTCAAAAGAAAATTGAAATAAAAAGACACATCAGCAAAGCTTCTTATTATAGTATGGAAGCACGAAAATTTGATGACAAACTGGCTTTGGTAAAATTGAAAAAGTATCAGGATGAAGCAGTTAAAAAACAAAATTCGGCTGAAACTTCAAAAACAATTTCATTAGAAGAAATGAAACAAGAATTGAAGGATAATCCGCTTAAAAAGGATAAAACGGTAAAGGTTGAAGTTTATGATAATCTTAAAGAAGTTTCAAACGGGTATTATTTAGTTTTAGGTATATTTACAGACGCAACACTTAGAGATAAGTTTATTATGAAACTCATTGATTCTGGTGATTTTAACGCTAGTTTCTTCTTCAATATAAACAGTCTTTCTTATTATGTTTATTCAGATAAATTCCAAAATATGGAAGAAGTTTTATATAAATGCAAGAAAAAAGAAGAAGATGAGTTATATAAAGAAATTATTATTGCCAAAGCAGAAATTGATCTGAGGCAATAAATTTGCGCAAATCAACAAGTGGCCCTAATCTTGCTTGACAAGAATTATCAACTTGTTTTTGAATTAAAAATTAAATTGTTTTAAGTCTTATTATGAAATATTATTCAACATTATTGTCGCTTGTTTTTATGGTTACCTGTTCTGCTTTTTCACAAGAAAAAGTGGTTAAGTACACTGTTTCAAGTGGAGAAAACGTTAACCAGATTGCAGTAAAATTTAAAATTACGCCCTATGATATCTATCAGTTGAATCCAGACGCCCGTAATGGAGTAAAACCAAATACCGTTTTGCTTATTCCGACAAAAACCGCGTTAAAAACAGAAGCGTCTGTCGCGAAAACAGCTGGAAATACAAAAGATATTATTCATGAAGTACAGCCAAAAGAAACTTTTTATAGTATTGAACATAAATACGGAATTTCAGATGAAGCTTTAAAAGCAGCAAATCCTTTTTTAGAAAAAGATGGTGTTCAAATAGGGCAAAAATTAGTAATTCCAGCAAAAGGCTCTTCAGGCAAAAATGTTGCTTCCTCTAGCAAACCAGCTAAAACTGCAGCTCAGGAAAAATATATTTATCATGATGTCGTTGCTAAAGAAACTAAATACTCGATTGCAAAACAATATAATACAACAGTTGAAGATTTAGAAAAACGCAATCCTGAAATTATTTCGAGTTTGCCAGTTGGTTATAGAATCACCATAAAAGGAACGGCTCCAAAAACAGATACCCCTGCTCCAGTTGCAAATGCTGCTAAGCCAGCTGAAACTAAAAAAGCAGCTGAAACTCCAAAAAGAGTAACTACTTATATGGAATATCAAGTTAAGCCAAAAGAAACTTTTTATAGCTTAGGAAGAACCTTTCATATCACTCAAGAAGAATTGACAGAGTTGAATCCGTCCCTTTCTGAAGGTGTAAAAGAAGGAATGGTTTTAAAAGTTCCGTCAGGATATCTTGCGCCAGCGCCAATAATTGCACAATCACAGCCTGTTGAAAAAACAATTGAGAAACCAATTGAGAAACCAATAGACAAATCAATTGATAATTCAAGTGGAGGCGGTATAAAGATTTTAGAAAAGGTAAAATCTGAAACTGTTTCTGCAAATCCAGAAGTAGTTGAACTAACTAAAAAAAGAGGCCAGAACGATCGTAAAAAATTAGTTTTATTATTGCCTTTTAATTTGGCTAAAATGCAAAACGATACAATGAGCGCTGCAAACCGAATTAAAAATGATAAATTCTTAAACATGACGCTGGATTTTTATTCAGGTGCGATGATGGCTATCGATTCGGCGAAAACCTTAAAATTGCCAATCGATGTTGCGATTTATGATTCGGGAGAAACTAAAACGAACTCTAATGTTTCGAGTTTAATTGCTCAAAATAAACTTCAGGATGCACATGCTGTTATCGGGCCATTTTACCAAAATAATGCCGAAACTACAGCAAACACATTGCGTTTGTATAATATTCCTGTAATTTCTCCATTGTCTAAAGACTCAGCAAATCCTATCGATAATTTATATCAAACGATACCATCGAATGATGTAGTTAGAAATTCGATTTTTGACTATATGCGTTCTAAAAACGGAAATATTGTTGCAGTTGTAGACAAGAAAAAAGAATCGGTTATCAGTTACATTAAACAAAATCAGAAAGGTGTTGTTTTTGCAGCATTATCAGAAACCGGAGGCTTGGATGTGGCAAACTTAAAAAGTTTATTGATTCCAAACCGAATGAATTATGTGGTAATGGAAACTGGAAATACAGCCATGATCAAAACAACAATTAAAGCCTTGCTTGATTCTCAAAAATCTTGTCAGGTTCAATTAGTGATTTTAGAACCAAACAGTACGCTTGATACAGATGAAATTAGTTTTGAAAGTTTAGTGAAATTAAAATTAATGTTTCCTTCCGTAACTCGTGAAAGTGATGAACCAGCAGTTTTGATTTTTGACAAGGAATACCGATTGAAAAATAAGGTAAATCCAGGTACGTATGCAACTCGCGGATTTGACGTCACTTTTGATACAATGATGCGTTTGGTACAAGGAAAAACGTATCAGGAAACAGCAGATTTAATGACGACAGAACAAGTTGACAATAAATTTCAATTTTACAGAAAAGAAGATGGCGGACACGCAAACAAAGGTGTTTACATTTTATATTACGATAGTGATTTAACTTTAAAAGCAGCAAATTAATGACATCAAAAGTAACCTATTTAGGCGATTTAAGAACAAAATCAATCCACGTGCAATCCGGAAGTGAAATCATTTCTGATGCACCGCTTGACAATAACGGAAAAGGTGAGGCTTTTTCTCCAACAGATACGGTTGCGAATGCTTTGGCAAGCTGTATGATGACTATTATGGGAATAAAAGCTCGTGATATGCAAGTGAATATTAATGATTCGACAGCTGAAGTAACCAAAATAATGAATGCAGAACCAAGACGAATTGGAGCTATAGAAATTGTATTTGAAATGAAAGGCGAAGTCGATCAAAAAAATAAAACAATTCTAGAGCGCGCAGCCATGACTTGTCCAGTGTTTTTAAGTTTAAGCTCAGAAATTGAAAAACGAATTACTTTTAACTGGAATTAATTGTTAAAAACATAAAATTTTAAGCCGTCACTTTGACGGCTTTTTTTGTAATTTTTTTTTCGATAATAATAAAAAATTAACAAAATATTCATATCAAATTTTGGTCATTAAAAATATAATCCTGTATCTTTGCCTTGCAAAAAAAATGCATTTTAATGCAAAAATAACGCAAGTATTGAAGCTGAAAAGAGTTCTCTTCAATATTTTTTTTGGAACATTTTTTAATAGATAAAAATTATTCCAAAGTTCTGCTTCAAATCAATATTTAAATTTTGTTGGATTCCATTTATAAAGAATTTATCTTTATATGATGTTGATTGCTAAATTTTTAGTGAAATCATAACCTGCATTTTACTCAAATAAAATTAAATTTTTGATAAGAATTACGATTAGAAAAATTAAAAAATCATATCATGTTAAAAAGTAAAATTGACAAAGCAACAGGATTCGAAAAACGATTCGAAAACATCAATACGGTTGTTTTTGAAAATTCTTCTGATGCTTCAAAAGCAGTTGCTCAGGAAATTGCAGCTTTAATTCAATCCAAACAAAAAGAAAATCAACCTTGTATTTTAGGACTTGCAACTGGTTCTTCTCCAAAAGGATTATATGCAGAATTAGTTCGTCTGCATAAAGAAGAAGGTTTGAGTTTTAAAAACGTAATCAGTTTTAATTTAGATGAATATTATCCGATGGAGCCAAACTCAATCAACAGTTATGTTCGTTTTATGAAAGAACTTCTTTTTGATCATGTTGATATTTTGCCTGAAAATTATCATGTTCCGGACGGCCTTTTAACAAAAGAACAAATTGCAGATTATTGCCACAATTATGAGGCAAAAATTGAAGCTTTAGGTGGAATAGATCTGCAGATTCTTGGAATTGGAGGAAACGGTCATATTGGTTTTAATGAATCAGGTTCGCTTCAAAATTCAAAAACAAGACTGGTGGCGCTGGACCACATTACGAGAGTTGCGGCAAGCAAAGATTTTTCTGGTTTGAGCAATACGCCAAGAACTGCAATTACACTTGGAGTAAAAAAAATTATGGAGGCCAAACAAGTTATTTTGATGGCTTGGGGAGAAGGAAAATCAAATATTATAAAGAAATCTGTTGAGGATGAAGTAACGAACCAGATTCCAGCTTCATTTTTACAGGAACATAATAATGCCGTTTTTGTTTTAGATAAAGAAGCTTCTTCTAAACTGACAAGAATCAACAGACCTTGGCTGGTTGAAAAAGTAATTTGGACAGACAAATTAATCCGTAAAGCAGTTTTAGGATTAGCACTTGATCTTAAAAAACCAATTTTAATGCTTACTGATGCCGATTATATCGAAAACGGAATGAGCGATTTATTGGCAGATTCTGGACCGGCATATGATATCAATATTAAAATTTTCAATAAACTGCAAAATACCATTACAGGCTGGCCAGGCGGAAAACCAAATGCAGACGATTCTAATAGACCAGAAAGGGCTGAACCTGCTAAAAAACGCGTGCTGATTTTTAGTCCGCATCCGGATGATGATATTATCAGTATGGGAGGAACCTTTATGCGTCTGCAGGAGCAAGGGCATGAAGTGCATGTTGCGTACCAGACCTCAGGAAATATCGCTGTCGCGGATGATGAAGCGTTGCGTTTTGCAAGATTCGTAACGGATTACAATGAAAAATTTGGCATTAAAAGTGCTGAGGCCGAAAATATTTATCAGAAAGCAGTAACTTTTTTAACCAACAAAAAGAACAGTGAAATTGATATCCCAGAAGTTCGTTACATAAAAGGGCTTATTAGAAAAGGCGAGGCAAGAGCAACAAGTCATTTCGTTGGTTTAACTGATGATCAGATTCACTTTATGGAACTGCCTTTTTATGAAACTGGAACAATTGAAAAGAAACCAATCGGAAAAGAAGACATTCAATTGACAATGGATTTAATTGAAAAAATCAAACCGCATCAAATTTATGCTGCAGGAGACTTGGCTGATCCGCACGGAACACACAAAGTATGCCTGGATGCTATTTTTGAAGCTGTAAAAGCATTAAAGCCAAAATCATTTATGGATGACTGTTGGCTTTGGTTGTACCGTGGTGCCTGGCAGGAATGGGGAATTGATGAAGTTGAAATGGCAGTACCAATGAGTCCTGATCAGGTTTTGGCAAAACGCCACGGAATCTTCAAACATCAGTCTCAAAAAGACGGCGTTGTTTTTCAGGGAACTGATGCCAGAGAATTTTGGCAAAGAGCTGAAGACCGAAATGCCGAAACCGCTGCTTTATACCAGCAATTAGGTTTGGCAACTTACGCAGCTATGGAAGCTTTTGTGAAATGGGAATATTAGTCACAGTTTAAAGTCTCAGTCTTCAGTATCAATTTCAATTTCAATTGTAAACTGTTATTGAGACTGAAAACTATTTTTAAGTCTGCGGCAAAAAAATAAAAAAATACAATAGCTTTGTACCAATTAGAAGCAAGAAAAAAGAATCAATCGATATTCTTTCATCTTGCTTCTTTTTTCTTTAAAAAAAATGGAACAAGACAAAAAACTGCTGATAAAATTAGCGCACACTAAAATGCCTTTCGGTAAATACGAAGGCCGATTTTTAATCGATTTGCCTGAATATTATGTGGTATGGTATCAGAATAAAGGTTTTCCAAAAGGAGAATTGGGACAGCAATTACAGCTTATTTATGAATTGAAATTAAATGGTCTGGAAGAGTTAATTCGGAATATAAAAAAGCAATATCCAAAGCCGTTGAATAAATAGTAAGAAAAATCCTTGGTTATTTGATTTTTTTTGTTTAAGTTTGATATATAAAAATATTACAATTTTAAAAACTAATTGATACCACAGAATTCCAGATTGAATTTATAAATGTGTACAAGTCAATATTTTGAAATTATAATATTTGATACATAAAAAATATTATAATTTTTAAAAACAAATTGACACCACAAAATTCAAGACTGAATTTGTAAATGTGTACAAGTCGATGTTTTAAAATTATAATATTTTTTTATTTTAAATTTACTTCAATAAAGTTGTTATTGCAACTTTTATAGTGCACCTTTTATGTTATTTGCGTGTAATACTACAAACCTTGAAATAGCAGGAAACGATCTTCAATCATTGTTTTTTTATTTATTGAGTATAGCGATATGATATTTTGCTTTAAGATATATTCAAAAAAAACTCTAATTAAAAGTTAAAATTATCGATTACAAAACCAAGTAATAGTTCTCTTTAAAAAAATGCAAATTATCTCATTCTCTAATTGATAAATTGTCTAATTAAATTTGTACTTTTGCCAAGTTTTTTACACAACTACAATACAAACAACAACAGAATGAATCAAACAAAATATATTTTTGTTACAGGCGGTGTGACTTCTTCTTTAGGAAAAGGAATTATCGCGGCATCTTTAGCAAAATTGTTACAAGGAAGAGGTTACCGTACAACTATTCAAAAATTCGATCCGTATATAAATGTAGATCCGGGTACTTTAAATCCTTACGAACACGGAGAGTGTTATGTAACGGATGATGGAGCTGAAACAGATTTAGATTTAGGTCATTACGAGCGTTTCTTAAACGTTCCTACTTCTCAGGCAAATAACGTTACTACAGGAAGAGTTTATCTTTCGGTTATTGAGAAAGAAAGAAGAGGAGAATTTTTAGGAAAAACGGTTCAAGTTGTTCCTCATATTACAAACGAGATCAAAGACAGAATGCAATTGCTTGGAAAATCAGGCGATTATGATATTGTAATTACTGAAATTGGCGGGACTGTTGGTGATATTGAGTCTTTGCCTTATATTGAGTCTGTTCGTCAATTGGTTTGGGAGTTAGGCGAAAATAATGGAATCGTTATTCATTTAACATTAGTTCCTTATTTGGCTGCAGCAGGTGAGTTGAAAACAAAACCAACACAGCACTCGGTTAAAACTTTGATGGAAAGCGGAATCAAAGCAGATATTTTAGTTTGCAGAACGGAGCATGAATTGTCTCAGGAACTTCGTCAAAAGTTGGCTTTGTTTTGTAATGTTAAGAAAGAAGCAGTTATTCAATCAATTGATGCTTCAACAATATATGAAGTTCCAAATTTAATGCTTGAAGAAGGATTAGATGTTGTCGCTTTGAAAAAATTAGATTTACCTAAAAAAGCATCTCCAGATTTAAAAAACTGGAATACTTTTTTACGCAGATTAAAAAATCCAAAACATACCGTAAATATTGGTTTGATAGGTAAATATGTAGAAATGCAGGATTGTTACAAATCTATTTTAGAGGCGTTTATTCATGCAGGTGCTGCGAATGAAACTAAAGTAAATGTAATTTCTATTCACTCAGAACACATCAATATTGACAATGTAGAAGAAAAACTAGGAACTCTTGACGGTGTTTTAGTTGCTCCAGGTTTTGGTGAAAGAGGTATTGAAGGAAAAATCGAAGCGGTTCGTTTTGCGCGTGAAAATAATATTCCGTTTTTCGGAATTTGTTTAGGAATGCAAATGTCTGTTATCGAATATTCTAGAAATATATTAGGTTATAAAGAAGCAAACTCTACTGAGATGAACGATAAAACGAAACATCCGGTTGTGAATTTGATGGAAGAACAAAAAACAATAACAGACAAAGGCGGAACTATGCGTCTTGGAGCTTGGAAATGTGATATTAAACCAAATACTTTGGCACATAAAATCTACGGTCAAAAAACTATTTCTGAGCGTCACCGTCACCGTTATGAATACAATAATAAATATAAGGATGAATTGCAGAAAGCAGGTTTAATTGCTTCTGGAGTAAATCCTGATACAGGTCTGGTTGAGATTATAGAACTTGAAAATCATCCGTTTTTCATTGGAGTACAATACCATCCTGAATACAAAAGTACAGTTGCAAACCCACATCCAATTTTTGTAAATTTTGTGGCTGCAGCGGTAAATTCGCATAAAAAATAATAATTAATATTCTTAAGGATGTAACTTTTGAGCTGAACTCATAACTAATAGCCTTATAACGAATAACTTTTTTAAACTATAATGGAAGAAAAAAAATTTGATCTTAATTCAATCATTGGTTTTGTATTGATATTTGGAATTTTGATTTGGATTATGTACCAAAATCAGCCTTCAGATAAAGAGATTGCTGCTGAAAAAGCAAAGAAAGAATTAGTTGCTAAACAAGAAGCACAAGCCAAGGCTGATAAAACTAAAACAGCTGTTTTACCTGTTGCTGCAACTGCAGTTCCTGGCGATACGCTTCAGTTGGCTAAATTGCAAAAAACTTTAGGTGGATTTGCTTATTCAGCTACACTTCCTTCTGCAAAAGAATCTTTTACAACAATCGAAAACGAAAAGATTAAACTTAAAATCGCTAATAAAGGTGGTTATATAGTTGAAGCTACGCTTAAAGAGTTTAAAAAATTCTCTGCTAATTCTGGACAATTGGTAGAATTGATTAAAGACAATAATTCTAATTTAAACATTCAATTATTAACAACAGATAACAGAACTTTAAATTCTAAAGATTTGTATTTTGAACCAACTTTGACGAAAATCGGAGCAGATCAGATTTTGACAATGCGTTTGAAAGCTGGCGCTAATGAGTTTTTAGAATACAAATATATTCTTAAACCAAACGATTACTTAGTTGGTTTTGATATTCGTTCGCAAGGATTAAATAAAGTCTTAAATGCTGCTAAACCATTAGATTTAGTTTGGGATTTAAAAACTTACAGAAACGAAAAAAGTGTTGCTTATGATAATCGTTTTACTGAGGTTAAATATGAATATGGAGATGAAAAATTCAGTTCTGTAAGCAATCATGGTCAAGGAAAAGAAGAAACACCTGAAAAATTAAAATATATTGCTTTCAAACAACATTTCTTTTCAAGTATTTTACTGACAGACAAGCCTTTTGAGACTTCTAAATTACAGTCTGATGATTTAGTTAAAGACGAAAAAATTGATACTGTTTTTACAAAACAATTCAAAGCTACGGTTCCTTTGGCTTTCTCTAATGGAGAAATTGACTATAAAATGAGCTGGTACTTTGGACCATCAGATTATAAAGTTTTAAAATCTTACGATAAAAATTTTGAGAAAATTATTCCATTAGGATGGGGAATTTTCGGATGGATCAACAAATGGATTTTTATTCCATTATTCGGATTCTTAAGCTCTTATATTGCGTACGGAATCGCCATCATTATCTTTACAATTATTATCAAATTGGCAATGTCGCCAATTACATATAAGTCATTCTTGTCTCAGGCTAAAATGAAAGTTTTACGCCCTGATATTACAGAGTTGGGAGAAAAGTACAAAAAAGACCCAATGAAGAAACAGCAAGAAACAATGAAGCTATACAACAAAGCAGGAGTAAACCCAATGGCAGGATGTATTCCGGCATTGATTCAACTTCCGTTTATGTATGCCTCATTTCAGTTCTTCCCGTCTGCTTTTGAGTTAAGACAAAAAAGTTTTCTTTGGGCAGACGATTTGTCATCATTTGATTCTGTTGTAAAATTACCATTTCATATTCCATTATATGGAGACCACATCAGTTTGTTCCCGATTTTGGCAGCTGTTGCGATTTTCTTTTATATGAAAATGACCTCTGGAGATCAGCAGATGGCAGCACCACAGCAGGAAGGTATGCCGGATATGGCAAAAATGATGAAAATCATGATTTATGTTTCGCCATTAATGATGTTGATTTTCTTTAATAGTTACGGAGCCGGATTGAGTTTATATAACTTTATTTCAAACTTAATTACGATTGGAATTATGTTTGTAATCAAAAATTACATTGTGGACAGCAATAAAATTCATGCTCAGATTCAAGAAAATAAATTGAAAGAGCCTAAAAAGCAAAGTAAATTCCAACAACGTCTTCAAGATGTTATGGAACAACAGGAAGCTGCAAAAGCTCAAAATAAAAAGAAATAACGCATTTAGAAAATCCCGATTTATCGGGATTTTTTTATTTCATTCACGATTTCAAATTGTAATTTTACAGTATTTTTTTAACTTTAAATGCTTTAAAATATACTTAATGGAATTCATTTTCGTTAAAGCTTAAAATTGAATTTAATATGATTTATAAAAAACTACTATTTGCAATGCTTTTCTTAAGCAGTATTTTGGCAACAGCACAAGATGTTAATAAGGTAGATGCAAACGGAAAAAAAGATGGGGTTTGGAAAGGAATTTACGAAGTATCAAAACGTCCGCGTTACGAAGGTACTTTTAGTCACGGAAAAGAAACAGGCATTTTTAAGTTTTTTGATGATACAAAAAAGGGAGATGTTGTAGCAACTCGTGATTTTACTGCGAATGATGGCAGTTCATTTACTATTTTTTATGATCAAAATAAAAATAAAGTAAGTGAAGGAAAAGAAGTTGGCAAGGCTCGAGAAGGCGAGTGGAAATACTACCACAAAGCTTCAAAAGTTATAATGACGCTTGAAAACTACAAAAATGGAAAACTCGAAGGGGCAAGATCGGTTTATTATCCAGATGCTAAAATTGCAGAAGAAATGACTTATAAAAATGGCTTAAAAGAAGGTATTTATAAGAAATATGGACAAAATGGAATTCTTTTAGAGCAAAGCACCTATAAAAATAATGAATATAATGGCGAAGCACTTTTCTATGATTCTGATGGAGCAGTCGCTTCTAAAGGTAAATTTCTAAACGGAAAAAAAGTCGGAATGTGGCAGTTTTTCTTAAAAGGAAAATTGACTAAAGAAGTAAATATGAGTGATCCAAAAAGCAATTATAAAGCTGACTCAAAGCCTAAAATGGAATAATACTTATTTCAAAAATCCATTCTTTTTTTAAACAATAAATTTTATCTACCCTGAGATTGCATAAACTAATTGAAACCATTACAATTTTCTAAAATATGCCTTACCTTTGCACCCTTATAAAAATATAAAGGAGTTAAAATGAAACGTGTAGTTGTTGGTCTTTCTGGTGGAGTAGATTCTAGTGTTGCCGCTTACTTATTGCAGCAGCAAGGTTACGAAGTTATAGGGCTTTTTATGAAGAACTGGCACGATGATTCCGTTACTATATCTAACGAATGTCCTTGGTTAGAAGACAGCAATGATGCATTATTAGTAGCTGAAAAACTCGGAATACCGTTTCAAACTGTCGATTTAAGCGAAGAATACAAAGAAAAAATTGTTGACTATATGTTCAACGAGTACGAAAAAGGAAGAACTCCAAATCCTGATGTACTTTGTAATCGTGAAATCAAATTTGATGTTTTCATGAAAATTGCTTTAAGTCTAGGTGCAGATTATGTTGCAACGGGACATTATTGTCAAAAAAATGAAATTGAAGTTGACGGAAAACCAATTTACCAATTAATCGCTGGTGCTGACACCAATAAGGATCAATCGTATTTTTTATGCCAATTATCTCAAGAACAATTGGCAAAATCATTATTTCCAATTGGCGCTTTAACAAAACCAGAAGTTCGTGAAATTGCGGCTGAAATGGATTTAGTAACTGCTGAAAAGAAAGATTCTCAAGGATTATGTTTCATCGGAAAAGTACGTTTGCCTGAATTTTTGCAACAAAAATTACAGCCAAAAGACGGAAAAATTGTTCAGATTGATAAAAATGATCCAATTTATACTTTTGAGAAACCTGCTTTATTATCGATAGAAGAAGATTTAAAATTAGAAGCTCAAAAGCTAGATTATCTTCCGACAATGGGAAAAGTAGTAGGAAAACATCAAGGCGCTCATTATTTTACAATTGGTCAGAGAAAAGGTTTAAATGTTGGCGGCACAACAGATCCGCTTTTTATTATAGCAACTGATGTTGAAACTAATACTATTTACACCGGATTAACAAGTAATCATCCAGGCTTATTCAAGAAAGCATTATTTATCGAAAAATCTGAAGTACACTGGATTCGTACTGATCTTGCTTTGAAAGTAGGGGAAACTATGGAAGTAATGGCGAGAATTCGTTACCGTCAGCCTTTGCAGAAAGCTACGTTGCATCAATTTGAAGACGGAATGTATGTTCGTTTTGATGAACCGCAATCTGCCATAACTGAAGGCCAATTTGCAGCTTGGTATTTCGATAATGAATTAGTTGGTTCGGGAGTAATTTCTTAGCTTTATACTTTTTTACGAGGGTTTTGCCTTTTAAAAAAGTAAATTATGAAGAACTATTACGTATTTCTTTTACTTCTATTTTCATCTGCGATGTTTTCGCAAGAAGATGCGTGGGTTTATTTTAAAGATAAACCAAATGCTCAAGCTTATTTAGATAAACCTTCTGACATGCTCACACAACGTTCTTTAGATAGAAGAACAAATCAGAATATTGTTTTAAATAATACTGACGTTCCTGTCGAAAAGGCGTATATAAATCAAGTAAAACTAAGTTCCGGAATTATTGTTTTGGCAAAATCAAAGTGGTTAAATGCACTTCATATAAGAGGAACCCAAGCTAGTATTTTGGCATTAAAAGCACTTTCATTTGTTGATAAAGTGGTTTTTGCAAATAAAACTTTAAACACAACCGCAAAAAAAACTAACGAAAATCGTACTTCTCAAACAAACGACAAGCTGAAAACTGCAATTGATTATGCTTATGGAAATTCTGCTAATCAAATTCAAATGCTTAACGGACTGGCTTTGCATAAGCAAAATTATACTGGTTCCGGAAAAGTAATTGCGGTTTTAGATGCTGGTTTTCCGGGTGTAAACACAGCAGAGCCTTTTCAAAATTTATTTACTGCTAACAGAATTTTAGGAGGCTATGATTTTGTAAATAGAAATGCTAATTTTTATACTGGTGATGATCACGGAACTCTTGTACTTTCGACAATGGCTGGTTATAAAGAAAATGCTTTAATTGGCACTGCTCCAGATGCTTCTTATTATTTGTTTATTACAGAAAATGATACTTCAGAAAATCCCGTAGAGGAATCACTCTGGGTTGAGGCAGCCGAAAAAGCAGATAGTCTTGGTGTAGATATTATTACAACTTCATTAGGTTATTTTGAATTTGATAACGCTAACTACAGTCATACTTACAGCGATATGAATGGCAATACTAATTTTATTTCGCGGGGCGCAGAAATAGCTTTTAGTAAAGGTATAATTGTAGTTGCTTCCGCAGGAAACGAAGGAAATACTGCTGAACCTCATATTGGCGGGCCGGCAGATGCTGTTTCTGTAATTACTGTAGGGTCAGTTACTTCTTCAAAAGTAAAATCAAGCTTTAGTTCAATTGGACCTAGTTTCGATAATCGAATAAAACCGGATGTAATGGCGCAGGGAACTGCTACTGTAGTTTCTGATGCTTCAGGAAATATCGGAACTTCAAGTGGAACTTCTTTTTCGTGCCCGGTGATGGCAGGAATGATTGCATGTTTATGGCAAGCTTTTCCTTCTAAAACAAATAAGGAAATCCGTGAAATAATCTTAAAATCATCAGATCGATATACCGTGCCAGATAATAATTATGGTTACGGAATACCAAATTTTGGATCTACTTTGGGAATTGAAAATTTTCAGAACTTTACCGTTTTTTCGATGTTTCCAAATCCAGCAAAAACAACGATTTCCTTTTTGTTTTCAGATGAAAATTATACTGCTTCAGTTTCAATTTTTTCACTTTTAGGGCAAAAATTAATCGAAAAACAAATCACAAATCAGAATCCGATTCTTTCTATTGAAGCCTTAAATAGTGGCCTTTATTTTTATACTTTTGATGCTGAAGGTTTGCACAAAACAGGAAAGCTAATCAAACAATAAGCACATATTTGCATGAACAAAATCACACAACTTTTCAATATAAAATATCCAATAATTCAAGGTGGAATGATCTGGAACAGCGGTTATAAACTGGCTTCTGCAGTTAGTAATTCTGGTGGCTTGGGTTTAATTGGTGCCGGCTCTATGTATCCAGAAGTTTTGCGCCAACATATTCAGAAATGCAAAAAAGCCACTGATAAGCCATTTGGAGTAAATATTCCTATGTTATATCCTAACATTGAAGAAATTATGAATATCGTTGTTGAGGAAGGTGTGAAAATTGTTTTTACTTCGGCTGGAAATCCTAAAACTTGGACTTCTTTCTTAAAGGAAAAAGGAATTACGGTGGTACATGTAGTTTCTAGCAGTTTGTTTGCTTTAAAAGCTCAAGAAGCAGGAGTAGATGCTGTTGTTGCAGAAGGTTTTGAAGCAGGCGGACACAACGGGCGAGAAGAAACTACAACGCTGACTTTGATTCCGATGGTAAAAGAAAAAATCCATATTCCGCTTATTGCTGCAGGTGGAATTGCGACCGGAAGAGGAATGCTTGCCACAATGATTTTAGGTGCCGACGGTGTTCAGGTTGGGAGTCGTTTTGCAGCTTCTTTAGAATCTTCAGCGCACAATAATTTCAAAGAAACAATAGTTACTACTAAAGAAGGTGGAACTCAATTGACATTGAAAGAGTTAGCTCCTGTTCGATTGGTTAAAAATAAGTTTTATCAAGATGTTCAGGAATTATACGAAAAAGGTCCATCAAAAGAAGATCTAATCCAGCTTTTAGGAAGAGCAAGAGCCAAAAAAGGAATGTTTGAGGGCGATCTTGAAGAAGGCGAACTCGAAATTGGTCAAATTGCAGGATTGATTCATGAAATTTTGCCAGTTAAACAAATTATTCAAGAAATGATGACCGAATTTGAAGCTGCCTGCCAAGAAAAAGCTAAATTTGAATTTTAATTATCTGCAAGAAATATATTATGAATTCTATTCGCACTTATATAGTATTACTTTTTTTAGTATTTGGTTTGCAACAGGCTCAAAGCCAGTCATATCATTTTAAAACTTCTGGTTTTAGCGTTTTAGAAAAAACAGGAAAAGGAAAATGGGGCGAATGGTCTAATCTTGATTTGGTGAACCTTTCAGTAGTTTTAGATACAGAAAAACATAGAATTGTAGTATACTCTCAGGAAATTCAGCTTTTTAATATTTTAGATTATATTGAACGCGAAGAAAATGATACCGATGTTGTATATTCATTCATGTGCAAAGACAACGACGGAAGAGACTGCAAGCTTTCGATTATTACCCGAAAAAAACAAGACTACCGCAAACAGCTTTATATTAACTACGACGATCGTATTATTGTTTATAATATTTTTACTGTATAGATATTATATTTCTAAAATAGAGTTAATAAATCAACAAACCCGACAAATCTCAAAAAACTTGTCGGGTTTGTTATTTAAAACTTTAAGTTTTACTGCGTCACAATAACCACAATTTTGTTAAAATCAGCAGCAGCGTTGATAACTGCTTTGTATTGTTCAAAGCTCGTTAAAGGATAATTGATAATATTGTAAAATTCAGTATTTTCAATTGTTACCTCGTTTTTGTTTTGAGCGTAATTACTGGTAAAAGCAGCTTCGGTTTTTCCGTTTAAATCGGTTTTGAAGTTCATTACAAACTTATCCAGATTTTTGATTTTAGCTCCGTCTGGCAAAATTATTTTGATTTTACGCGTGTAATAGTGCGGATAATCAATCTCTATAGGAAGCACACGTTTGTTTTCTTGATAGAATTCCATTTGTCTGCCAATTGTTTGTCCGACAGAAAATAAATAATTTCCACCAGCTTTCTGAATCATGTCTTTTCCATCAAAAGTCAAATTCAATTTATAGGGCTGTTTACCAATGAATTCAGTTCCGTCATTTTCAGTCGTAAGTGTTTTGTATTCACTTTGTAAAGTATAATTCTCAGAAATACTTTTCAGCATGGTTTTATATTGATCTGCAGAAACGAAATCTTTTATAGGCTGAAAATTCATTCCAGAATATCCTCCGTACGTCATGTGACTTGTAATTAATGGATTTTCAAGGTCTTTAGTAAAGTCAACTGTAATATCCATAAAATCATGCGTGATTTCAGTTCCGGGAATCTCAATAAAATTAATTTCTCCAATTCCCATTGATACGCCGGCAAACACCTTTTCTTTAATAAATAATCCGTTGTTATTTCCTAAATAATTAGGGAAAAGCGGTAAACGGTATTCAATTTCAGTAGGAGAAAGGTATTTTTTTATGCCAGGAAAATAGAATAAAAAGTCATTTAGGTTTTCATAGCTTTCAAAATCTTTATCAAAAGGAACTTTGTAACGGCTTGTGGTAAAAACAAGGTTTTGTTCGACTTTAAAATATTTAAAAACAGCCACATACAATTTAATAATATCTAAACTATTTGCCTGTTTTGTACTGATAACATCGCTTAAGTTTTCTTTTGAATCGATGTATTTATCATAAATAATCGTTTTTTTAATCTTGTTTTCGATGTTCCAGATTTGTTCCTGAGGATCTTTAGAATCAGGTATAGAACTGCAGAAAGTGGCAATTGCTTTTTCTTGTTTTTTGTCTAAAACAGGATTGACTCTTTCATAAGTTGTTGTTGCATATTCTTTAAAGTTATTCAAGTTTTTGCCTCCAGAAAATAAGTTGGCATCTAATTTATAACGAAAAAGTTTTAATTTGACATCCCAGTTAGAGTAAGCTTCGTCATCTTTTAAAGCAGTTATGTCTTTTTCAGAAATGCTCCATACTTTTTTGTTTTCGATCTTTTTTTCATCTAAAACAGGCTCGCTTAATCCGTTGTACGATTTGGTTTTAAAAACAAGATGTGCAGGAGCAATTAATTCAAAATTAAAATCGGCTATAGGATACTGATCTTGCATCTTAATGGTGTTTCCTTTTAAATCTGGAGCTTCTTCTATAATGTACAACTTTTCGATTAGAGCACCTTTTTCAAGTCCGTTAAGCGCAAAATAGTTGTATTTCATACCTTTTTCCTGATCAACTTCTTCTTTAATGTCTTTTTTATCTAAATTGATTACTTTTCCATTTTTTAGAATTACACGAACTTTGGTAATCAATACGTTCTCTTCGTCTCCAAAAGGAATATAAACTTTATTATTTCGCTCAATTGCGTCATCAGAGTTGATGTATTTTTTTTCGTGTATCAAACGATATTGAGTAGCAGTATTTTTATTCACTACAACCTCTATTTTTACATTACGGCTTAGAATAATTTCTTTTTCTGTCTCGTACTTTTTCGGAACTTCAATTTTAGTTTCTTTTTCGTTCCAGTCGTAATTTTTAAAACTGTAATCTTGAGCAAAAAAAACCGACGTACTCAGCAGTGCGACAAAGGTAAAAATGGTTTTTAATAATTGTTTTTTCATTATTTTTCTAGTAAAATTATGGTTTCGTTATAGTTAGTTTTTAGTTTTTTGATGGTTTCATTCCAAGGCTCAAAATCGGCTTTGTTGAGTAATAATTTTTTTTGCGCCAAGCTGACATTTAAATATAAAATATTGTTTTTCAATTCATAAGTAAAATGCGCTTTCAAATAATCATTGTCTAAATCAAAGTTTTTTGGCAAGTATTTTATGCTGCAGTTTTTAGGAATTTCTAACGCGTATTGCGTTGTAAATTGGGTTAAATAATCAAATTCATATTGAGCGACTCTATCTTTTGCAATAGTAGCTTTTTCTAAAATTTTATCTAAAAATAAATTCACATAAATTTCCTTATCGACTTTTACAATATAATTGTCAAGCTCAAAAGCATAATCAATAGAGTAGGGAAGCTCTTTATCATTTAAATTTTCCTCTTTAAAATCTTTTAAATTGAATTTATTATTCCCTTTTAAAACCAAAGATTTGATCATTTCTTGGCGCGCTTTGTTCGATGCGTCTCCAATTTGCATCAAAATGTGGCTTCGGTTATAACCAAAACGATCCATTTTTGCCGTTCCTGTAAGCTTTGTGTTTTCGATTTTTAAATCAATTTTTTCCTTAACTTCATTTTGATTTGCCAGAACTACAGGAACGGGATAAATTTTATATTGATCGTTTTCACTGAAAAGAACTTCTTTTCCTTGTATAAAAGCAGTTGGTATTCCGTAACGTGTTTCTTTATCAGTACCATCTAAGAAAACGTAAGTATCACCTTTTTTGAAAAGTGCTATCATATGATTGTCTACAGATGGCGTTGCCAAATCATTATACGAATAAGGAATACTGCGCGTTCCTATCCAGGCGACAGTTACATTTTTTACGTCTGCATATTTTGCCATACACGAAATAATGCTGGCCATATCTTTACAGTCGCCAAATTTTCTTTCGAATACTAAACTGGCTTCACGCGGAATAAATCCTTCATAACCATTCTCAAAAGCAATGTATTTAATGTTTTCTTTTACCCAATAAAAAATACTCTTTACCTTTTCTTCATCTGTACCTTTATCTTTTGTAATTTCTAAAGTAAGCGCTTTTAATTCTGGATCTTCTTTTTTATTAAGGTCTTTTACAAAATCTTTATAATAGTTGAACAATTCCGGAATATCTCCTAAAACTGGAGTAGTTTTTCCATTTGCAGTATACTCTTTAATATAAAAATCGACATGTGGTATTTGGTATAAAAAGCCTGGAGAATTATCTTCAAATTTGGCCGCTTGTATGTCAGACAAAGTCCATTTGTGTACCCATTTTCCTTTTTTTTCTGTTTTAGAATAAACGATTGTTTTGTCTGGATCATTAAAAATTTTGTAGTCAATCACAATATTTTTGTCTGTTCTGACTTCTAATGTAGAATTTTGAATAGGCATTGAACCTCCAAATATAAATTTATGAAGCAAATGCGGATCTAAAAATTGCGTTTGATAATTGTATACTTTTTTTGCCCCAGTTTCGATATTAGGAAACGTAAGCTGGCGCTCTTTTACATCATTATAAAAAATAGAACTTTGTTCAGACTGTTTTTCAATTGTCTGTGTAACTTTTATCTTTTTCTCTTTTCCGTTTTCATTGATAACGGTATAAGCATCGTAACTTTTTAGCGGAATTAAATCAGAATAAGAAAACGATTCCTTATTGTTGAAAATTCCGTTTTGTGTTAAAATTATCGATTCATAATGATTGTCCTGAATGATTTTAGGAGAATTGTTTTCAATCGAAATATCATACAATTCATAATTATCCAGAACAACTTCGTTGTGATCTGGATATAGATTTTTAATATCCTGAAAAGATTTTTGTGCTGTACTCGAAATGGAATAAAAAACAAAAAAAGCAATCAAAATAAAAGGCTTATTTGATAATTTCGACCAATTCATCTGAATCATATTTTTTTGTTGCTATTAGTTTGCCAGCATTATAAATTAATGTATTTCCGTGCAGTTCGTCACTTCTTAAAGAGACATCAGCCCAAAGATTTCCGTCTTCCTTAAAGTATTGCTGCTGTCCTTCAAAAGAATTATTTATAAAGTGTTCTTTTTTATAAGGTTTTCCATTAGCATAATACTCAATTCTGTCTCCTTCTAAATTGCTGTTTTTATAAGTGCATTCATATTCTAATTTTCCTTCAACACTGTTGATGATGAATTTACCGTTAAAACTTCCTTTGCTTATAGCAAATTGAATTGCAATTTTTCCGTTTGGATATGAAGATGAAATTTCAGCTGTTTGGTTCTCAATGTTTACTTTGTCGTTTAATTCGCCCGTTTTGCTTTTTCTGATAAAATATTTTGGCATATTGTTCTCATAACCAAGAATTACCAAAGGTTCGCCTTTTTGATTGTAATATATAGTTTCTCCCTCAATTGCATCGTTTACCTGTGTATATTCCATCATCTTCGATTTGTTGTTGTAATAACGAATGGTTTTTCCGTTTTCACTGCCAAAAGTATATTCTTCTGTCAGCCTTAAATTTCCAACATAATCGTAATATTTGTTAAGACCGTTTAATTTGCCACAATAGTAGCTTTTCTCAAATAAAAGAGATCCTATAGGACTATATTTTTTATATGAATTATGAAGAAGCCCGTTAATGTATTCAGCTTCGATTATGTTCGTTTTAAATTTGTCTTGAGAGATAAGTTTTCCATTCAAAATTCCATTTTTCAATTCATAATTTTTGGTATAAATACCGCCATTAAACGAATAATTAAATTTTCCGGATTTGTTTTTATAATCAATTTCATTTTCCAGTTTTCCTTTAGAATCAAATGTTTTTCGGCTTGCCACATAACTGTTTATGTAATGATCGATAATCGAGATATTTCCATCTTGAGAGTAAGTGTATTTATCATAAGCAACATCATTTGCTATCATATAACCTTCAGTACTTACTGCGCCGTCAGCATAAAAAGTTTTAAAAGGTCCGTTTTGCTGTCCTTTTTCATAGTTATAAAGCTGATTTACTTTGTCTCCGTCATAAACTTCGTAGCGGCCACTGATGGTATCATTTTTAAAATTGCTAATGCTTGACAATTGGCCATTTGTGTTGTAATTTGTACTTAGGCCTTCTGTTTTTCCATTAATATAAAACTCTTTTAGTCGTGTTACTCCAGATGAAAATAAATAATTCCATTCGCCTGTTTTTTTGCCTTTTTCAAAAGCACCTTTAATTCTAGGAGTACCGTCAAAATTTTTCATTTCAAAAGTTTTCTTAGTAACATTTACTTCGGTTCCTTTTGGAGCAATTGCAGTAAATTGAGTGCCTGATTTTAATTCACCGCCTTTGTGTTTTTCTTCAAAATATTTATTTCCGTAAGTATCAAAACAACTGTAGGTTTCAAGTTCTCCTTTATTATTGTAAATACTTTCAAATGATTTTTTACCATTTTGAAAGTATTCTGTAGATTTCAGGATAGATCCTAAAGCACAAATATTTTCTTTTTCCAGTGTTTTATTTGAATAATATGATTTGTAACTTCCTTCGATAAAACCATTTTTGTAAACGGCTTCAGCTTTGATCGTTTTGCCGTCAAAATATTCTAAATAGTTTCCTTCAATTTTATTATCTAAGCAGTTATAAGTTTCTGTCAGCGCTCCAGATTCGTCGTAAGAGTTGTATTTTCCGCTTAGTTTTCCGTTTGCATAATCTATTTCATTTTTTTTAGTTCCAACTTCATACAAACAAACCAGAGTTCCGTTTCGTTCCCCTTCTGTAAAATTTATTTCACAGTTTTTTCCGCCATTTGGGAAATAAGAAGTACTAATGCCGTCAAGCTTATCGTCTTTATAATTCTCTGTTAAAGCTATATTTCCGTTTTCGTAATAAGTAGTTCTCTTTCCATTTAATTTTCCTGCAGTAAAATATTTTTCTTCTATAAGCTTGCCTTTTTCATCATAATATTTTTGAAGACCGTCAAGAAGTCCATCTTTAAAATTAAGTTCTCCATTTAAATTTCCAAGTACATTTAGATATTTGCTTTTTCCCTGAAATTCTCCATTTATTTGCGGTCCAATTATAAAAGGTCTTTCATTTCTAACAGAAACTACGACATCTTCAACATTTCCAAAAACATCTAACTTTCTTTTTCCAAAAGAAGACCAAAAATCTTTCAAGAGATAATCATCACGAAAAGAAGTCATTTTTTTCTTTTGTTTAGCTAATTCTTTACCAATTTTGTCTTCCATAGAAAGCAAACTGTAATAAGAATATCCTTCTAACTGATTTTTTGCAACAAGATCTTTAACCCATGGAAGATATGTAGTTTCAAAAAAACCATCGCTCATTTTGTGTTCTGCAGCATATTCTGCAACGGCTTGTACCTGACGTGTTATAACATCATCAATACTTGATTTTATTTTGTATACTTTTTTTAGAGGTAATTGATTTCGTAAAATGGTTTCGATCTCTTCGAAATTATCTCCAGATTTTGAAAAAACCAGTTTGTTTTCCTCCAGATAATTTTGTCCAAAATTAGCATTCAGGTTTAAAACTGCCTGACTCGCAAATTGACCGGTTGGAGCAATAACAAGATAACTCATCATGGCAAGAGTTCCTTCTACAATTTTTCCGTTTTCAAAAGCCATTATTCCTAATAAATAATGAGATCCCGCATGATTTGGATCATTTGTAATAATACGCTCTAAAAGCTCAAGAGCCTTTTGATTTTCTTTTTTTCTAATATATAAGATTGCGAAATTGTATAGAAAAGGAGAATAATTTGGCATATATTTTTCGCCCTCCTTGAAGATTTTTTCAGATAAATCGTATTCCTTTTCGTTGCTTAAAAAAATAGCGTACATTTTATACAATTCTGGATATTCCTGCATTTTACCATTTGCATATAAATTTTCCAGAAGTGATTTTAACTCGCTTTTCTTTTCTTGAGCGCTGAGTGTTAAACCTATTTCGTATTGTGCATTTAGATATCTAGGATCTATTTTGCTGATTTTATTATATTCTTTTAGGGCTTCATCGTATTTTTTATCGTTATAGAAGTTGTTCCCCTTACTAATTATAGAATCATTGTTGTAAACGTAAGCATAATCAGTTTGTGCATAGTTTTTTGAAAATGAAACTAAAAAAAACACCAATAAAATTTTCTTCATTACAGATTTAGGTTTTTCAAATATAAAAATTTTGACCTAAATTGTATCGATTATAGGTATTTCTTTATTAATTATTTTTTAAATATCTTAAAATTATAGAATTAGCGTTGTAATGTCTTGATTTTACTGTGATATTAATATTGTTGATATTTGGTTATTCTCTATAAAAAAACAACGGCAATAAGTTCAATAAACTTATCGCCGTTGTTGTAAAAACTTAGTCCCTAAACTCGGGATAGTAACTGTGCAAAAGGACTTACTCAATATCTTTAATAAACTCATCATATTCTAAATAGAACATTTCGAGCGCATGCATTTTTTCGAAAAAGAAATCAAAAATAGCATCCCAATTATTTCTATTACTAAAACCTACGCCTTCTTTCTCTACCCAAATTCGGCTAATTGTTTTGCCGCTTTCCAAAGTGTGATTTTTTTCGAAAACCAAATCTTTGATAAATTCTTCTTCCAAAATATTTTTTAAAGCTTCTACTTTTTCATAATAAGCATTTCGCTTCTCATCACTTCTGTGTTCGATGTCAATTAAAACTTGAGCTTTTTTATTATCCACATAAAATTTAAAAGAGAAATCTTTAATCTTGGTGTCATAAAGAACCCATTTGCGCGGATATTTCTCGGCGAAAGCCACCCAAAATTCTCTTTTTATCTTTTGTGATTCTTCTCTACTGTACATTTTTAAGGCTTTGGTTTTAGAAAACTTGTAGAAACGCGTTTTCTAGACTATATTTATATTTTATTTGAAAGTACAAAAATAAACTTTGATTATGGATTTTCAAGATTTTTTGCAATATGTTCCTAATTTAATTCCAGTTGAACTTCCGGCGACTTTTGCGCATATTAAAATGGCACCAAAAGGCAGAATAGAAGAGCTTAAAAGTCTTGATATAACATCAAAAAATCCTAGAATTGCGGCGGTGATGATGTTATTTTACCCTAAAAATGAAGAAACACATTTAGTTTTGATTGTTCGAAATGCTTATAATGGTGTGCATTCATCACAAATTGCCTTTCCGGGAGGAAAATATGAAACCACAGATGTTAATTTCGAAGCTACTGCTTTAAGAGAAACGCATGAAGAAGTGGGAGTTCTTCCTGAACAAATTGAAGTGATCAAGGAGTTCTCGCCAATGTACATTCCGCCAAGTAATTTTTTGGTTCATCCCTTTTTGGGAATTGCGAAAGAAGAACTTTTGTTTTCTCCAGATGTTCGAGAAGTTGCCTCTATTATAGAACTGCCTTTGTCTGTTTTTTTAGATGATGAAATTATTATCGAAGCCACGTTGTCAACTTCTTATGGTGCCAATGTTTTAGTGCCGGCGTTTAATATTCAAAATCATGTTGTTTGGGGAGCAACAGCTATGATCTTAAGCGAACTTAGAGATGTTTTGAAAACAACTTTTAACGAAAATCTGTAAAAACATAAATTTAACAATTTGATATTCATTGTGATAGTAATTTATTTCTGAAATTGTTTAGTACTATTGCTAAAAGAATAATTTTTGTATGTTTGCGACGTAATAAAAAAACACAATAAACAGCTATGGGATTGTTTAAACGAAATCCTTTTGGACATATATTATTCATCAAGAAGTGGTTAATCCGAATTTTAGGAGCCATGACTCATAGAAGATATAGAGGTTTTAATGATTTGCAGATTGACGGATCTGAAATTATTAAGACATTGCCAGATACAAATGTTCTGTTTATATCCAATCATCAAACTTATTTTGCTGATGTGGTGGCGATGTTTCATGTGTTTAACGCAAGTTTAAGCGGACGTCAAGATACCATTAAGAACATTGGCTATTTATGGGAGCCTAAAATGAATATCTATTATGTCGCGGCCAAAGAAACAATGCATGCTGGTTTATTACCGAGAATTTTAGCATATGTTGGAGCAATTACTGTTGAAAGAACATGGCGCGCAAAAGGTGTTGATGTAACCGAAAAACGCGATGTCAACCCAAATGACACAGAAAATATTAAAATTGCTCTCGAAGATGGCTGGGTAATTACGTTTCCGCAGGGAACGACCAAATCGTTTAAACCTGTTCGTAAAGGAACTGCACATATTATTAAACAGCATAAGCCAATTGTCATTCCGATAGTTATTGACGGTTTCCGCCGTTCGTTTGATAAAAAAGGATTACGAATGAAAAAGAAAGGAATTCTGCAATCATTCATCATCAAAGAACCACTCGATATTGATTATGAAAACGATACCATCGACCAAATCGTAGAAAAAGTAGAATACGCAATCGAACAGCATCCATCATTCTTAAAAGTTATTCCAGCCGAAGAAATCAAAGCACAGGAAGAACTTAATAAGTTAAGACAATGGGATTACTAAATTTCGGATTTTAGATTTTTTCTAGTTTCACTAATTCGAATTTCTATATTGAAGTTTTAAAAAACCTTTGCCGCTTTGCAGCTCTGATTCTTTGTGCCTTTCTTAAAAATCGATCTTCTTCAGCTCTTTATAATTAGCGTACAATCTGCGTAATAAAGTTCCGTAAAGTAATCGGTAAAAACACCAGAACATTCCAAATAAACCTAAAATTATCAGAACTAAAATTCCGATAGTAAAAAACATTGCTTTTCCGTTTACTGCCAGTTTTTCTCGTAAAAAATCCATGTCAGGGTTATAAACAAAGGCAACAAAAAAGCTTAATATTGCTATAATTACCATCATCCCTAAGTTGTACCAAACATAGTACTGAACTGTTTTACGGGTTTTAAGAATAGAACCCATTAATGATTTTGTTGCAATAGTGGTAGAAATAGTTGTATAGTTTTTATAAAAAATGAATATAAAAATTAAACCAACTAAATAATTGAAGTAGGTTAAATATTCAAGTGTCATAACAATTCCTGGATGATTGATTTTTTTAAAAAGATCATCCGTATTGAGAAATAAATTTGAAAAAGTCCAAAATGAAATCTCCAAAATACTGATAATCAAAATCCACTTCACAATTGAAGAGGACTTTTTGTGAATCATTTTGTAGATTTCATTTGCAGAAATTTGCTCAAAAGAATCCGAGTTCTTTTTCCAATCTTTTTTTAATAAATCCAGTTCTTTCATAATAAATTTTAAGGATTTAGTATTTTTTTAAGTTTCCCTTTAATTCTGTTCATCTTCACGCGCGCATTCACTTCGCTGATCCCTAAGGTCTCGGCTATTTCTTGATAATCTTTGTCTTCTAAATACATAAAAACTAATGCTTTTTCGATGTCATTAAGCTGATAGACCGCTTTGTACATCAGTTTAATTTGTTCTTCCTCTTCATAATTGTAATCAACATCTTTTACAAAGTGCTGATGACTTTCATATTCTACTGTCGATACGGTTCGTTTGGTTTTTCGGTATAAGGTAATTGCGGTATTCAAAGCAACGCGATACGTCCAAGTCGAAAATTTGCTGTCGCCCCTAAATTTAGGATATGCTTTCCAGAGCTGAATTGTGATTTCCTGAAACAAGTCTTTGTGAGCGTCTTCGCCGGCAGTATATAATCTACAAATCTTGTGGATTATATTCTGATTTGCCTGCAATTGCGCAACAAATGATTGTTCTAGACTTTCGCTCATAATGTATTAGTAGTATTGTAATGTATTTTGTTACAATGCGTTTTGTTTTTTTGCGACAGATAAATTATTTTAATAATATAATCTGCAGCGAAAAATAATTATAATTTTCGAGTTTTATAATAATTCACCATCAAATCTACAAACTTGCTGTAACTGTCCATTCCGTCTTTTTGATTGTTTGTTTTCAAGAAATTATCATAAAAGATTTCAAAACCAGTTTCAATTGGTGTTTCATATTGCTTCCAAAAATCATGGCTTTCCTGATAGTTTTTTAAAATTCCGACATGAACCGTTTTTTTCAGTTGATTAAAAATTTTCTCATTTTTAACTTGCCAAATGCCTAAGCAATACCGTAAAGCAAAGCTGTAACCAGAATATTGGTAATATAAGTTCTTGTTTTTAATTGATGCCAAAACGCCAATAAAATTGCATTCACTTTCGCTCGCATATCCCATTTGATGCGCCATTTCGTGACAAGTGGTGGCTGGGAAGTTATACATTGGCAATAAATCATTAACCTGAGCTTCATTCGTAAACGGATTTAAGTAACCTCCAAAACCCATATAAGTTAAAGGCAAACTAAAAAGGGATTTTTTCACGCTTAAAATTTCATATTTAAAGTACGGATGTTCTTCGGCAAGATTTTTATATCCGTCTAAATTCATCTTAAAAGCCTCTTTTTGAGAGTATGGAAAAACTATTTTAGAGCTGTCATTCTTCGTGATTTGAAATTGAATTTCATTTGTCTTTACAATTAGTTTTTTTGTAAATGCAAGCAATTCTGCATCAGTATAATCTCTTTTGATATCCATTTTTTGAAATAAAGGCTCACGATAATAATTGAATGCCCAAAGAATATGAAAGAAAAAATAAAACACGGAAATTTTGCCTAAAATTTTTAAAAGATGATCCTTCCAGTCTGTCCTCCATGTTGTTCGGATTTGCCAAAACCAGCTAATTATAGACAAGAGTAAAATGCCATAAATAAGATCGCCAACAGAAAAAGGAATTTTACCAAAAATAGTTCTCAGGAAGTGTGAAATTCTGATATACAGATTGTTGCTATAAGCGCCTTCTACAAAATCCGGAAAGAAGGGAAGGACTTTTAAAAAGATAATTTGAATTACTAAAAATAAAGGTAAAATGTATTTTGATTTCACATCATAAATTTTGGATACGTAAATATAAATACAATATTCTAACTAAAAAAAGATTGTAATTATCGAGTTTGATTTTAAAGCATATAATTAGTGCTAATTCGTGAAATTTGTGGCAGAAAAAAATATAAACTTTGTAACTTTGACATTCTTAATTGTTAAACTTCAAACAAAATATAATGAGTCAGGAAATAAGAAATCTGGAACCTAAAGCACTGTGGAATAAATTTGCAGATTTGAATGCTGTTCCTCGTCCATCAAAGAAAGAAGAACTTGTAATAGAGTTCATGAAAAACTTTGGAAACAGCTTAGGTTTAGAAACTTTTGAAGACGAAATTCGAAATGTAATTATCAGAAAGCCAGCAACTCCAGGGATGGAAAATCGCAAAGCGATTGTAATGCAGGGACATCTTGATATGGTGCACCAAAAAAATGCAGATACGGTTTTTGATTTCGATACCCAAGGAATTGACATGTATGTTGACGGTGACTGGGTTCGCGCGCGCGGTACAACACTTGGTGCTGATAATGGGTTAGGAGTGGCTACAATTATGGCTATTTTAGAAAGTAAAGATATTCCGCATCCTGCAATCGAAGCACTGTTTACAATTGATGAAGAAACAGGAATGACAGGTGCTTTAAACCTGAAAGGCGGTATTCTTCAAGGTCAGATTCTTTTGAATTTAGATACTGAAGAAGATGATGAAATTGATATAGGATGTGCTGGCGGAATCGATGTGACAGCTACAAGGACGTATCATGAAGAAGAAGTTCCAGAAGGATCAGTAGGTCATATCATTACAGTGAAAGGCTTAAATGGAGGTCATTCAGGAATGGATATCAATAAAGGTTTAGGAAACGCTAACAAAATCATGAACCGCCTGTTGTTTGATGCTTTTGAAAACTTCGGTTTGCAAGTAGCAGAAATTAATGGAGGAAGTTTACGAAATGCAATTCCGAGAGAAAGTGTAGCAAAAGTGATTATTTCTGAAATGTTCGATGAAGCGTATATTTTTGATATGCAGGAAATCATTAACGATATTAAAGCAGAATATAGAACAACGGAACCAAATTTATCTATCGAAATCGTGAAGTGCGATTTACCTGCAAAAGTGATGGATTTAGGGGTTCAAGAAGGAATTATTCGTGCTATTTATGCTGCTCATAACGGCGTTTACAGAATGAGTGCAGATATGGCTGATTTGGTTGAAACGTCAAATAATATCGCTCGTGTTATCATAAAAGATGGTGAAATATCTATTGGATGTCTAACGCGTTCTTCTGTAGAAACTTCAAAATTTGATTTAGCTAATTCTCTTCGTTCTGCTTTTGAATTAGTAGGCTGCGAAGTAGAACTTTCTGGTTCTTATCCAGGCTGGACACCAAATGTAAATTCTGAAATATTAGATACGTTAATAGGTATTTATGAAAAGCAAAATGGAGAAAAACCAAAAGTAGTAGCTTGTCACGCTGGTTTAGAATGTGGTATTTTAGGAACAAATTATCCTGATATGGATATGATTTCTTTTGGACCAACTATTCACGGTGCACACTCACCAGATGAAAGAGCAAGTATTTCATCTGCTCAAAAATATTGGAAATTTGTCTTAGAAATTCTTTCAAATATTCCAGTGAAGTAATTTTTAGTTTCAGTTTTCAGTCGCAGTTTTCAGTCTCATAAAAACTGAAAACTGCGACTGCAACTGAAAACTAATCTCTTTTAGGAGTATTTTTCTTCTCTCTTTTTTCTTCTTTTTTCTCTTTAGCCGTTTTTAACGGTTCTTTTTTTGCTGTTTTTTTAGCATCTTGACTCTTTGCCATAATATTTAAATTTAATTAATTTCTTTTTTGATTGTAAGTAAATGTAACTATAATATTCTGATTTGTTTACAATTTTATTTTAGAAAGTCTCCATCGATTATTAATAACTCGACGCCTTTTGCTGTAATAGAACGGTGAGAACTAAGATCATCAGAAACAACATAAGTCATTCCTTTTGAAAGTCTAAACTCTTGTCCATTCTCTAATTCGCTTATAAATTCTCCTTCCAGACAGTGTACAATGTGCCCTTTTTGACACCAGTGATCAGCAGTGTATTTTTCAGAATAGGTAACTTTTCTAATACGCAAACCTCCTAATTGTAATGTTTGCCAATAAGCTGTTCCGCTTTCTCCCGGATGTTCAGTTTTCTTAATAAGATTCCAATCAATGGTTTGAAAAGGTATTGCACTCATTCTTTTGTTTTTGTTGTTAATATTTAAAATAAAAAATCCTCATTTACGATTCGAAATGAGGATTTTGATTTTTATTTAAAAGTAAATTAATTACGTTTTAATACTTTATATTGTTCGTAACAACCGCTGATTGCATCTAGGATTTGTAAATCGTTAGCAGTCTGAATGAAAGAATCAGAATAACTGCATCGTTGCAGAATCTCTGGAATTTCTTCTTTCGTTATTCCTAAAAGAATGGCAAGTGTTTCACGATCGTATTTGGTTTCAAGAAGATTTCTGATTGTGTCATCTTTCTTCATGTCTTTTAACTTTTTGAGTTCTTTTCCGTTTTTCCCAAAGAAATTGTAGAGCATATCGGCCGGATTAAAAATAGATCCCAATACTTTTCCGAAAGCATTTGGAGAATATTCACCTGCTTCATAACCTTGTGTAAGGCCTGAAATACTATAACGGTAGTTTTCTTTTGTTGGAATTAATTTTGAATCGATTTCAAGATATCCAGTCAAATTAAAAGGTGCAATAACCACTTCTTCCAGCGCAATTGCTTTTTCTGTAAGCTGAATTCTTGTGATTTTGTTTTTTATCCAGTCATTGGTTACTCTAATACGAAGCGACTGAAATCCTAAAATGGAGAAATGAAGGGTATCATTTGGCTGTACATCAATTTCAAAATAACCTTTAGCATCAGACATAGCGCCGAGAACTTTGTTTTTGTTTATGACATTTACGTTAGGGAGAGGCTGTTTGGTATTATCGTTAAAGATATAGCCAGAAACTCTTTGAGGTGCTGTAGATTCTGTCTCTTGGGCAAAACCAATGCTTGATAGTAGTATAAAAAAGAAAACTGCGAAATATTTCATATCCTGATTTAAAGCACTAAAAGTAGTAAATAGGGATTAAATATTTCGCAGTCTTCGAATATAATTATAAGAAAATTAACAGACGAAAGAAGTGTTGCTTTTAGTATTTAACTAAAAAGAGGTAAAAGATTTAAATTAAATTGTTATGAATTACAAAACTCATCCGCCTGAATGAAGATTTTTTGAAAATAAAAAAATCCCAAATTCCAATTATGTCTGGAATCTGGGATTTTATATTTTAAGATGTTGACTTATTAGTCTCTTCTTGGTCTTCTTGGTCTTGGTGAATCACCAAAGCTCTCAGAACGTCTTGGAGCTCTGTCTGAACCACCTTCGCTTCTTGGAGCTGAGCTTCTAAAACCACCTTCTCTTTTTGGAGCAGATGAATTTCTGTCGCTTCTGAAACCGCCTTCTCTTGGAGCAGCGTTTCTGTCGCTTCTAAAACCTCCGCCACCAGAACCTTCACGTCTTGGAGCAAAGTTTCCTTCTCTTCTTGGTCCTCCAGAACTTCTTCCGCCACCAGAACGTCCGTTATGGTCACGTCTTCCGCCACCATCATTTTTAGAAATTTCAACATTAATACGACGTCCTTCTAATTGTACGTTGTTTAATACTTCCATTACTTTATCAGTGTGTTCAGGATCAGTGTTAAAGAAAGAGAAACCTTCTTTTACATCAACTTTGAAAACGTCATCACGACCTAAGTCTAATGTTTCTTTCAAGTAATCTTTAAGTGTCATCCAGTCGAAGTTGTCTCTTGAACCGATGTTTACAAAATAACGAACTGCTCCGTTATTATTGAATTCTCTTGGCTCAGAATCACTTCTTTCACGTCTTTCACCAGATTGAGATGAAATATCTCTATTTTTCTTGTAATAAGCGATGAAACGATTAAATTCTACCGATACCATTTTCTTAATCAACTCTTCTTTAGATAAACCTTCAAGAACGTTGTTGATTGCTGGTAAGTAGTTGTCAATTTCGTGATCAACCTCAGTATCTTTAATTTTATTAGCTAAGTGTAATAATTGAATTTCGCAAATTTCGATTCCAGACGGGATAGATTTTTCTTCAAACTTTTGTTTGATGATTCTTTCGATAGATGAAATTTTACGCAACTCGCTTTTTGTAACAATAACAATAGAAGTTCCTAATTTTCCAGCTCTACCAGTACGTCCAGAACGGTGATTGTAAGTTTCAATTTCGTCAGGAAGTTGGTAGTTTACTACGTGAGTAATATTATCAACGTCAATTCCACGTGCAGCAACGTCAGTAGCAACAAGCATCTGAATTTGTCTTCCACGGAAAGATTTCATTACACCATCACGTTGCGCCTGAGATAAATCTCCGTGCAATGCAGCAGCGCTGTATCCATCTTCAATTAATTTTTCAGCTACAGCTTGTGTATCTCTTTTAGTACGACAGAAAACCACAGAGAAAATATCTGGATTTGCATCGGCTAAACGTTTTAAAGCTTCGTAACGGTCACGAGCATTTACTAAGTAAAATTCGTGAGAAACTGTTGCAGAACCTGAGTTCTTAGCTCCAACAGTAATTTCAACTGGATCGCTCATGAATTGTTTTGCAATTCTAGCAACCTCTTGTGGCATAGTTGCAGAGAACAACCATGTACTTTTTTGATCTGGAGTATCTGATAAAATAGATACGATGTCTTCATAGAATCCCATGTTCAACATCTCATCAGCTTCATCCAAAATACAGTAATCTATATTTTTAATGTTTACTAAACCTCTGTTGATCATGTCTTGCATTCTTCCTGGAGTTGCCACAATAATTTGTGCTCCTCTTTTAATCTCTCTAGCTTGCTCTGTAATACTAGCCCCGCCGTAAACTGCTACCACATTAATACCTTTCTCGTATTTTGAGTAGTTTTTAAGTTCGTTGGTAATCTGTAAACAAAGTTCTCGTGTTGGCGATAAAACTAATGCTTGTGTGTTTCTATTGTCAGCATCAATTTTTTGAATTAGCGGAAAACCGAAAGCTGCCGTTTTCCCTGTCCCTGTCTGAGCCAACGCAACCATATCTGTGTCTTTTTCCAATAATAGGGGAATCGCCTTTTCCTGTACCTCTGACGGATTTTCAAATCCTAGATCTAAAATCGCCTTCAGTAACGATTCATTCAATCCTAATTGTTCAAATTTATTCATATGTGTATTTAAAATAGGGTGCAAAATTACTGTTAATTATTCACATAAACTAATGCAATTTTAAGAATTATGTATTTCTTATGATTTGATAATCAAAAAGTTATGTTTAATGTAAAATGATTTATAGCAGAAATTGAAGAAAATCCCGAAAAAACACGTCGTGAAATATAAAATTTTGCCTTTAAAATGTTGTATTTTAAACAATTATTTTGTGGAGTTCAGGAAATCAATTAGTTGGTAAGTTGCTTTTCCGCGATGGCCAATTTTATTTTTGATTTCCAAAGGCAATTCGGCAAACGTTTCGGTATAATTTTCAGGCTTAAAAATAGGATCATAGCCAAAACCATGATTCCCAGTTTTGTTTAATGTGATTTCTCCTTTTGCAATTCCGGTAAATAAATGCTGTTTTCCATTTAAGTTTAAGGCTATAACGGTCTTGAACTGTGCACTTCGATCCGATTTGTTTTTTAGCGCCTCTAAAAGCTTATTCATATTATCGTCTGCATTTTTTTGTTCGCCGGCATATCTCGCTGAATATACTCCAGGTTCTCCGTTTAAAGATATAACTTCTAAACCAGTATCATCTGCAAAACAATCGTAACCATATTTTTCAGTTACATAATTAGCTTTCAAAATCGCATTTCCTTCAATAGTATCTGCTGTTTCAGGAATTTCTTCATGACAGCCAATGTCTGAGAGACTTAATAATTGTATAGATCCATTTAAGATACTTTGAATTTCTTTGATTTTATTAAGATTGTTTGAAGCGAAAACAAGTTGCATTATAATATATTTTAAGTTCCGAGTTATTTGAAACACAAATTTAGAATTCTTATATTTGATAAGTTGCCTAAAATTAAAATAAATGCAGATATCCGTTTTATATAAAAAAATAACTCCTTTTGTTAGGCCTTACAGAAAGATGGTTATTGCTACTTTATTGCTTACATTTTTAGGATCGTTTGCAGCGCAGATAAATGCATTAATATTAAAGTATACTGTTGACACTATCAGTAATTTAATGGTAGCGCACGAACCTTTATCAAAAGGATTTCATTTATTGGGAATTATCAGTATCGTTTTGCTTTCTAAAGAGTTGGTATATTCTGTGGTGCAATTTGGACAGAAATTTTATGGAGAAAAACTTCGAATATTTATAACCCGTGATATCTCTCAGGCGATAGTCGAAAAAATTCTGAGCTATAGAATGGAGTTTTACACTTCAAACGAAAATGAAAGCGGGAAACTTCAAACTAGAATTGATTTAGGAATCAGCAGTTTGACACGATTGGTTCAGAACTTTTTTATTGATATTTTGCCTTTGTTTACAAACGCTTTTGTTGCTTTGTTATTGATGTTTTATGCGAATATGTATGTAGGCTTAGTTAGCTTGTGTATTATTCCCATTTACTTTTATATAAGTCAATTACAGGCAAGTAAATTGAGCGGTTTTAGAAGAAGAATGCGTACGTATCGCGAAACGAAGAATAACGGAATTATTAGCTTAATCGAATCGATAACCGTTATTAAATCTTTTGTTCGTGAACCAATGGAAGCTGATCGTCATCAGAAAATTCAATTCGAAATGACCGAAAATCAATTGGCAACCAGAAAAACCAGTTTTATTTTTGAAAGCATAAAAAGTTTTATTGAACAAATAGGCGTGGTTATTATCATTATTTTGACAGCGTATTTTGTATTGAATAATACAATGACTATTGGTGCAATTATGTTTCATATCATGCTGTTTAATAATGTGTCAGCGCCAATAAGGCAATTGCACAGGATTTATGATGAAGTCAACGATGCCTTGATTTATTCTGAAGGTTTTTTTGATATTCTAGAATCTGATAACGAAAAAGAAACAAGCGGTAATTATATTCCTGAAAAAATCGCTGGCTTGATAGAAGTTGAGAATGTTGATTTTATTTATCCAAACGGAACCCAAGCACTTTGGAATATTAATTTTACCATAAAACCAAACGAAACAACTGCTTTGGTAGGATTAAGCGGTGCAGGAAAAAGTACCGTTATCAATTTATTAGACAAGTTTTACCTGCCTTCTTCAGGAAAAATTTATTTAGATGGAGTTGATTTAAACGATTATGATACTGATTTTCTTCGAAAAAATATTGGATTAGTATTGCAGAAAAATCATATTTTTAAAGGAACAATCGCTGAAAATATTTTATACGGAAAGCCAGAAGCGTCACAAATAGAAATTATAGATGCTGCAAAACAAGCTTATATTCACGAGCAAGTAATGCAATTGCCAAAAGGCTATGACTCAGATGCTCATTTGCTTTCGGGAGGACAGCAGCAGCGAATTGCAATTGCGAGACTGTTCTTAAAAAATCCGCCGATTATTTTCTTAGATGAACCAACCGCAAGTTTAGATGCAATAGCTACAGAACAGATAAAAAAATCGCTTGATGCAATAAAAAAAGACAGAACCGTAATTATCATTTCTCACAGTATTTCTCAAATTATTGACGCTTCAAATATCATCGTTTTAGAGCAGGGAAGATGTGTTGAAAAAGGGACTCATGATGCATTATACGATAATAAATCAGCTTATTATGAGATATTTACAGCTATGGCAAACAGTTTAAATATTGATAAAATTACGCAGACACTTGATTGATTTTTCGTAAAATGAAACTTTCAATAATAAAAGCAAAGCCAGTTCCAAAGGTATAAGCCATAATATCACTCCATAGAAAACCTTGCCCGAGAACGTATCTTCCAAAAAGCGTTTTTCTTAATGTAATTACCCAATCGGCTTGATAGAGCTGAAAAAACTCAATTCCGCAGCAAACTAATAAAGAAAACAGCAATATCATTGAAGCTTTTTTATTCATAAAGAAAATTCTAATCAAAACATACATCATAACTGCATACAGAAAATCACCGATCCAAAGCGGAATAAGCTCAATTTTTCTTGACATGATTCCAAGGAAAATAATGAAAAGAAAGAATATGAAATAGTAGATACGGGTTTTATTCAATTCTAAGGAGATTTATTAGTACTTTTTAAGGTAAACAAAAATACAAAGATTCGTATACATCTACTTTATTTTCTAAATTTATCGATTCAAAAAGACTATCAAAAAAATAACCACATGATTACAAGACTTACGACACTAATTCTAGCTTTATTTTTTTTGGGAAACAATCTATATTCTCAAAAGAGCACTCCATTCAATGTTAAAAAACAACTTGAATACTGTGCAGACCAAGCATCAAAAACATTAAAAGTGATTCCGAATGACGGAACTTCTCCGAGAACAGTTCCGAATGGAAGCAAAGAATGGAAGTTTGTGGGTTATAAAGATTGGACGAGCGGTTTTTGGCCAGGAGAATTATGGTATTTATATGAAGCAACTGGAGACAAAAAATGGGAAAAAGAAGCTGATAAATTCAGTAGATTTTTAACGCCATTGTCAGTAAGCAAGGCTGGCGATCACGATTTAGGTTTTCAGGTTTTTAATAGTTTCGGAAACGGATACCGTTTGACTAAAAATCCAGAATATAAAGATATTATTCTGAAAACTGCCGATACTTTAGCAACGCTTTTTAATCCAAAAGTAGGGACAATTCAATCTTGGCCACATAATAAATATGGAGGGCATAATACAATTATAGACAATATGATGAATTTAGAATTGCTTTTTTGGGCTTCTAAAAACGGCGGAAATAAAAAACTGTATGATATTGCAGTAAAACATGCCGAAACAACAATGAACAATCATTTCAGGCCTGACTATTCTTCGTATCATGTCTTAATTTACGATTATGAAACAGGCAAAAAAATAAAAGGAATTACTGCTCAAGGATATAGCGATGACAGTATGTGGGCACGCGGTCAGGCTTGGGCAATTTACGGATTTACGATGGTTTACAGAGAAACGAAAGATCCTAGGTTTTTAGATTTTGCTCACAAAGTTGCCCGTGTTTATTTGGATAAATTAACAACAAGTGATTTGGTTCCGTATTGGGATTTTAACGCTCCGGATATTCCAAATGCGCCAAGAGATGCTTCCGCAGCTGCGATTGTCTCTTCTGCATTAATTGAATTAAGTTCTTATACAACTGATAAAACGCTGAAGAACGAATACTTGACAAAATCTAAAAAAATGATTGTCTCACTTTCAAATAATTACCAGAGCCGTGATGTCAATTCGGCTTTTCTGCTTCATGCAACAGGCCATAAACCGGCTGGAAGCGAAATTGACTGTTCTATTAATTATGCTGATTATTATTATTTAGAAGCACTTTTACGACTTCAAAAACTAAAATAAATTATAAAACATGATCAAAAAAATAATCAAAATTTCGTTTGCAATTGTTTTTATGCTAATGCAGATCGGCTGTAAAAATTCACAGCAAAAACTTCAGGAATATGTTATATCTTATAATGAATCTGCAAAAAGCTTTAAAAGCGAGAATGTTACGCTTACAACTGCAAGAGGTTATATACATGACAACAAGATTGAATTGCGATTTGAAACAGATTTAAAACAAAACGAATCTGATAAAAAATTGGCTACTGCACAATTTCCTAAACTGTTGAAAGAAATGATAAATAAAGGTCAGATTCCAAAAGAATTAATTGAAGAAGGTATTCAATTTGACGCCTATTATTTAGCAGATGATAATACGGTTTTCGAAAAACAAATTTTAAATAAAGAAACTATAAATGAAGTAGTAAAATAATAATTTCAAGTGAAATAAAACTTTAGAATTTAATATTATCAAGCCTCTTTAATTGAGTTTAAAGAGGCTTTGCTGTTTTTTTTATTGGTTCTGTAAAGGCAATATTAGTACTGCCTGTTTTTTTAGCTATTTTCTGATAACTAATTTGTATTCAAATATTTGTATTTTAAAATTTGTGGTTATAAATTGTTTTTGTCTTGTAAGTTTATTATGTTTGAGTTAAAAATTAACTAAATAACCAAAAAATTATGAAAAAAATTACCCAAATCGTATTTGTTGCTATTGCTTTATTATCATTGACAAGTTGTAAAAATACCAAGCAAAAAATTCAGGAACATGTGAGTAATTACAATATTTCGTCTTCTATAAAGGGCAATAATATTGTAAGCACAAGTGCTAAAGCATTTTTAAATGATAATAAAATTGAGATAAGAATTGAAACTAATTTAGAGGGAAATGATTCAAATAAATTAGCTACTAGTACTTCTTTTCCGAGTTTATTGCAAGAAATGGTAAAAAACAATCAGATTTCTCCAGAACTAATAAATGAAGGAGTAAAGTTTGATGTGTATTTTTTATCTTACAATAATATTATTCTTGCAAAACAATTAGTTGGTCCAGAAGAATTAGCTGTTTTGGAAAATGGAGAAAGTTCTACCGAAAACAAGGCAACTGCAAAACTTTAATTTATGGAGAAATAGTACTTTAAATAAAAAAGCCTCTTTAAAATTTTAAAGAGGCTTTTTTATTTTTATTGTTTTCGAACATTTGTTAAAATATCAGGAAAATAAGTATCTGATAGATGCGAAAACTCATCGCCGCGCATAAAAATATTAGGATCAACATCAGAAAAACTTTTTTTGCCTGCTGCAGCTAAAAGTTCATTGGCAGAATGTAAAGTGTTTTTATGAAAATGGTACACACGATCTGATTTATCAGTGACAACCAAACCTTTCATTAACATTTTGTTTTGCGTGGCAACTCCGGTTGGGCATTCGTTATTATGGCATCGAAGTGCTTGAATACAGCCTAATGAAAACATAAAACCGCGTGCACTGTTACACATGTCTGCACCAAGAGCAACAGCATGTAAGATAGAATAGCCTGAAATGATTTTTCCGCTGCCTATAATGCGTATTTTATCTCGAATATTTAAGCCAATTAAAGTTTTGTTTACAAAGATTAATGCCGGCTCAAATGGCATTCCAACTCCATCAGCAAATTCTAGCGGAGCTGCACCAGTACCGCCTTCTGCACCATCGACTGTTATAAAGTCTGGATAGGTGTTTTCAGCAATCATTTCGTGGCAAATAGCTTCAAATTCGTCTGTATTACCAATGCATAATTTAAATCCGACTGGTTTTCCGTTAGATAATTCACGCAATTGTTTGATAAAATGAATGAGCCCTTTACTGTCTGAAAAAGCATGATGTCCGGGAGGAGAAAGAATCATAACATTAGGTTCAACTCCTCTGATTTTAGCAATTTGTTCCGTATTTTTAGCGGCAGGAAGCACGCCGCCGTGTCCTGGTTTTGCGCCTTGAGAAAGTTTAATCTCGATCATTTTAACATTAGGAAGATTGGCTTTTTCAGAGAATTTTTCAGGACTAAAATTTCCTTCAGCATCACGGCAACCAAAATATCCTGTTCCAATTTGCCATGTAATATCACCGCCGCCAGCAAGATGAAATTCGGTTAAACCGCCTTCTCCGGTATTTTGATAGAAGTTTCCTTTTTTAGCGCCAATATTTATGGCACGAACTGCATTTTCGCTCAGCGAGCCAAAACTCATTGCCGAAACATTAAATAAAGAAGCTAAATAAGGCTGTTTGCAATCTTTTCCTCCAACTAATACACGAGGTAATTCTTCGTTAACTTTTGCTGGAAAAATAGAATGTTTTATACCTTCATAACTGCCATGGTTTAAGTTTAATTGTGTTCCGAAAGGTGTACTTGAATCAATATTTTTAGCTCTTTGATAAACTAAAGAGCGCTGATTTCTGGAAAATGGTTTTCCGTCAGTAGATCTTTCAATAAAATATTGCTGAATTTCTGGAGCGATCATTTCAAATAAATATCTGAAATACCCCAAAACCGGAAAATTTCTTAAAATCGCATGTTTTGTCTGTATGGTGTTATAAACACCAACTACTAATAAGATTGGCAGAATAATAACGAGTAAAAAACCACGCTCTGTGTAATAATATGTTGCTGCAACAATTAGAAACAATAAGAATCCGTAGATAAAGAATTTTTTTCTCATGTTTTTAAAATTTAATAGGTAATAATTTGGTAGTTAATTGAATCGTAAGCGAACGTAAACATGCTTAATGCCTTTTTTATCTGATTCTCTTTCATCAATTTCAAGAATATCTGTCAGCGATTTCAGCATTGGCGTAAGCTTAGAAAAACCGTAATTTCTAGGGTCAAATTCTGGTTTTTTCTTTACGATCAAGTTTCCAACATCACCTAAAAATGCCCAGCCATCATCGTCTTCAATATCTTCGATAGTGGCCTCGATAAGTTCGATAGTTTGTTTGTCAATTTTATGTAATGCTTTTTCAGCAGGTTTTTCAATAGGTTTTTTGGCATCTGCAGCAACTGCAGTTTTTGGTTTTTTCTTCTGGATAGCTCCGTCTAAAACTTCAATATAAATAAATCTGTCGCAGGCTACAATAAAGGAGTTTGGCGTTTTCTTTTCTCCTATACCTATAACTTTCATGCCAGATTCTCGCAATCGAATCGCCAAACGCGTAAAATCGCTGTCGCTGGAAACGATACAAAATCCGTCTAATTTTCCAGAATAAAGCAAATCCATCGCATCAATAATCAAAGCAGAGTCTGATGAATTTTTGCCAACTGTGTAGCTGTATTGCTGAATTGGCGTAATGGCATGTTCCAGCAAAACCGCTTTCCAGCCATTTGAGTTGGGCTTTGTCCAATCAGCATAAATACGTTTTGTTGTGGGAGTTCCAAACTTCGCGATTTCTTCCATCATCCCTTTTACATTGCTGTACGGAACGTTATCGGCATCAATAAGAACAGCAAGTTTTAATTCTCTATTGTTTGTTGGCATCGTTTTTTGTTAATTAATTTTTGTATTGAATGAAGTATTTATTCGCTTTTGGAAGTGATAATTGTATCAAATATACAAACTTTGTCTTTCATAATTTTATCGTTTGTCATTTTCCTGCGTTCATTTGAATTTTTCCTTGGTTGATTTGTTTCTTGTTTTTGGCGTAATAGCTTTAGTATAAGTTTACAGCATAAAAACAGTATAAAATGAAAAAACTAACCCTTATCGCATTGTTTTCTTTGGGAACTATTTTTGGTCAAGAAAACAATTTCAAAAATTATCTTGCGGATAATAAATCGACTCTTGATTTAGAAAATGAAAATCAATGGGAATTGCTTAAATCTGATGCAGAACAGAATCAATTTATTATTTTGGGAGAATCGCACGGCGCGCAAAAAGCACAATTGATCGATTTTAATTTATTAAAATACCTTAATAAAACCGTTGGGACCAAAAATTATATTGCCGAATTAGATTTTGCCCAAGCAACAGCAGTTAATGAGTTTCTAGAAAAAGGAAATGAGGAAAAGTTGAAAAAAGTTTTTAGGTATTGGATAAAAATTCATGCACAATGGGGAAATCAGGATTTTTATAATAAAATTTTAAAAATCAGAACATTGAATTTATCCTTGCCAAAAGAAAAGAGAATTGTTTTTATCGGAATCGATGGTGTTCAGGATTTTGAAAATTATTTAAATTATCTGAAATTATTTATTGGAAAAAATAAAATATTTGATTCACTTCGAGTGGTTTTAAATAAAGAATATAATGATTCGAATGTTGAAGAAACATCCCTTTTTGCCCAAAAATATTTAGATGAAATTGATCAAAACAAAACGGAATTCGAGAAAGTACTTAAAAACAAGTTTTCTGTTTTCGAATATTTAATTCAAAATTTAAGTTACAGCAACAGCAAATCTGGTGTAAACAGGCCAGAACAATTGTTTAGAAATTACAAACAATTATATGCTATTTTAAATTTAGAAAATCAAAAACTGTACGGAATGTGGGGATATTTTCATGCTCATTTGGTACCGGTTTATTATATAGGAGAAGATTTTGCATCTAAATTAGCGAGTTCAGATCACGTAAGTTCAAAAAAGATAATTTCAGTGGTTTGCCTGCCGGTCGATTCTCAATTTAATGTCTGGAATACTAAAACGGAAAGCTGGACAAAAGAACCATTTTCGTACGATAATAAATCGTTGTTGCAAATAGAAGGAATTAACGATTTAAAAGAACTTTCAACCGAAAATTCAACAACACTTTTTAAGCTTAACGGAATCAATTCTCCATTTCCTAAAACCGGACGTTTATTTAACGGATTGGCGCCACAGGGAAAATTGGCGGGGAATTTTAAAAACAGAGATTATGCTTTTCAGTATGTTGTATTGATGCGAAATTCAGATTGGCTGAATCCTCTTTCCAAAGATTTTTGATTTTATATTTAGAAACAATTTTAAATTACATTTGAATTATACACATCTTGAGATCATAATGATAAATTTTAAGCAATACATTCAGCCTCCAAACCAATCAGATTGGATTATTATAGCAACATACTGGATTTTTAGTTTGTTTTTTTTAATTCCGGCTTATTTTATAACCGAAACTTTTACTGTTGCCCTGACTGCATTGCTTTATAACATTATAATCGATACCGTTTTTGTTTTGATTTTAATTTACATCATTCTGCCTTTAAGTTTAAAAAACAAAAAATTATGGATGCCAGTTTTGAGTGTAATTTTTTTGCTCTTTTTCTCGATGATTTTTTACAGATTTGGTTACGGACTAATTCTTCATAAACCGCAAAGCTGGAATTTTCTGGATATTATTGGCGGTGTCATTTCTCAGGCACAAAGTTTGGGAATTTTACTTTCTGTTTTGGCAATGAAAAAGTTTTATGCCTCACAGCAAAACATTTTAAGTCTGGAAAAAGCAAATGCCGAAAGTAATCTAAAGGTTTTGAGTAATCAGATTGCACCGCATTTTTTGTTTAATAATCTAAATGTCCTGCAATCCTTAATTGATATTGATACCATCCAGGCAAAAGAATTTGTAAAGCATTTATCTGCTATTTATCGTTATTTAATTCGCCATAAAGATGAAGAAGTAGTTACTTTAAATGAAGAAATGACATTTGCAGCTGATTATATTTATCTGCTCAATCAAAGATTTGGAAATGCATACGTTTTTAAAACTGAAATTACAGATCAAAATGCGCTGAAAAAATTAGTTCCGTCCTGTTGTCTGCAGATTTTATTAGAAAATATTATAAAACACAATCAGGGAAATGAACAAAATCCGTTAGTTACTTCAATCTTAATAACTGAAAATACGATCGAAATTAAAAATGCGATTCAAGAAAAAATGTTTCAGAATGATATTTCAGGAACAGGCTTGGAAAATTTGAATGAGCGTTATTTATTACTTTCAAATCAGTCGATTGCAATTTCTAAAAATGATAACTTTACTGTGACTTTGCCTTTGATCAATCAATTAAAATCTTTTAAATCATGAATGTTCTAATTATCGAAGATGAACCTTTGGCAGCAAAACAGCTTATTAATTTTATAAAAGAAATAAACCCTGCGTTCACCATTTTAGAAACTTTGAACAGCATTTCGCAATGTTTTGAATGGTTTGAAAGCAATGCGCAGCCGGATTTGATTTTTTCAGATATTGAATTGCTTGACGGCAATGTTTTTAATTTTTACGATAAACAAGTAATTAATTGCCCTATAATATTCAGCACCGCATATGATCAATTTTTAATGAAAGCTTTTGAAGGAAATGGCATTGCTTATTTATTAAAACCCCTGACAAAAGAGTCTGTTGAAAAAGCAATCTTAAAATGCAACACTTTGCAAACCAAATCAAAGTCAGGTATAAGCCATGATATTTTACAATTATTGCAAAAATCATTGCAGCAGGAAGCTTCAAGTATATATAAGCAAAGATTTACGATCAAAACAAGAAATGGGATTTATTTACTGCCAGTTTCAGACATTGCTTTTATACAAGCAGATGGAGTGTTGCTTTATGCATTTGATTTTAACAATAAAAAATATCCCTTAACCGGAACTCTGATCGCCACAGAACAACAATTGAATCCCGAAATTTTTTTTAAAATAAACCGAAGTGATATTGTATCCATAAATGCAATAGAAAAAATAGCACCTCATATTGGTGACAGATTAGCAATTTACATCAAAGGTCAGAAAGAATTTGCCGTTACAAGTGCACAAAAAACTTCTGTTTTTAGAAAATGGATTGACAGGTAAACTTTGGTTTAAATTGCTTTTTCTTCCGAAATGTGCGAAAACAGTAGACAATTAAGATAAGAGTAACCCTTCATTTCTATTTATATAGAGGGTGAAAAATAAATTTAGTTTGAATACTTTTATAAGTTTTAAATATTTATTTTTGCACGCTGAATACATTAAAATTATTACTTCAAATATATTATGGTAAAAGATTTATTCGAAAGAATCCAAAACAATAAAGGTCCTTTAGGAAAATGGGCATCACAAGCAGAAGGTTATTTTGTATTTCCTAAATTAGAAGGAGAGTTAGGTCCAAGAATGCAGTTTGGTGGGAAAAATATTTTAAATTGGAGTTTGAATGACTATTTAGGTCTTGCCAATCATCCAGAAGTTCGTCAAGCTGATATTGATGCTGCAACTCAATTTGGAGCAGCATACCCAATGGGTGCTCGTATGATGTCTGGACATACTAAATATCATGAACAATTAGAAAATGAATTAGCTGAGTTTGTAATGAAACCAGCAGCATATTTATTGAATTTTGGTTACCAAGGAATGGTGTCTACTATTGATGCTTTGGTTACTAAAAATGATATAATCGTATACGATGTAGATTCTCATGCTTGTATTATTGACGGTGTTCGTTTGCACATGGGTAAACGTTTTACATACAAACACAATGATCTTGAGAGTATGGAGAAAAACTTGCAGCGTGCTACTAAAATGGCTACTGAAACTGGAGGAGGAATCCTTTTTATTACAGAAGGTGTTTTTGGAATGCGCGGTCAGCAAGGAAAATTAAAAGAAATTGTTGCGCTTAAAGAAAAATATAATTTCCGTTTATTAGTTGATGATGCACACGGTTTTGGTACACTTGGTAAAACAGGAGCTGGAGCAGGTGAGGAGCAAGGAGTTCAAGACGGAATTGATGTTTACTTCTCTACTTTTGCAAAATCAATGGCAAATATTGGAGCTTTTGTAGCTGCAGATAAAGATATTATCGATTATTTAAAATATAACTTGCGTTCTCAAATGTTTGCAAAAGCATTGCCAATGATTCAGACAATTGGTTCGTTGAAACGTTTAGAATTATTACGTAATCACCCAGAATTAAAAGATAAACTTTGGGAAAATGTAAATGCATTGCAAAATGGTTTACGTTCTAGAAACTTTAATATTGGAGATACAAATACTTGTGTAACACCAGTTTATTTAGAAGGAAGTGTTCCAGAAGCGATGGTAATGGTAAACGATTTAAGAGAAAACTACGGTATTTTCTTGTCGATTGTAATTTATCCGGTAATTCCAAAGGGAATTATTTTGTTGAGAATGATCCCTACAACTTCACATACACTTGCTGATATTGACGAAACTTTGGTTGCTTTTGAAGCAATTCGTGAAAAATTAGAAAACGGCACATATAAAGAAATTGCAAGCAGAACAAAAGTAGATTTAGATGCTTAATTTCTTATACAAATAAATTCCAAACATGGGAATTATGTAACAAAATCCATTCGTTATACGAGTGGATTTTTTTTTATTTGGAGTAATTTTATAATCGTAACCAGTAAATAAAAAATTATGAAAAAAGTATTAGCAATTACAATAATTATTTTAAGTGTTTTTACTTCTTGTAAAAAAGATCAAGTAGCAGAGCCAGTAGAAATTGCACCAAACCCTCCAAAAGAAGCTCAAATTGTTGAGCCAGCAGGAGATCAATGTTATGAATCGAGAACAAACGGAAATATTATTGAATTGAGTTTTAATGTAAACTCTCATCAGGAAGTAAACGGAAAACTGAGTTATAATATATCTGGAAAAGATAAAAATGAAGGAAGTTTAATTGGGAACATGAAAGGCGATACACTAATTGCAGATTATACTTTTATGTCTGAGGGAGTTTCATCTGTTAGAGAAGTTGCTTTTTTAGAAAGAGAAGGAGTATTAATTGAAGGCTATGCAGAAGCTGTAGAAGCAAATGGGAAGGTGTCTTTTAAAGATAAAAAACAATTAAAATTTGATCCAAAAAATACTTTGACAAAAGTTGACTGTAAAGCTGAGTAAACAATTTTTTGTTTATAAAGCTAAAAAACCATTCTTTGGGGAGAATGGTTTTTTTTGTTTTAATATTTTTGAATAATCGCTACTGAGACTAAATACTGAGACTGAATACTTCTTTTAAAGGTATTTAAGATACGTTTTTCTCTGACAGTGAATCTTCGGGTCAAAGTTTTTCCAAAGTAAATGAATTGCTGTATTCTCTGCTAATTCTGGAGTTCTGATACAATTTTGAATTCCTTTTTCAGAGAAGGTTTTAAAATATTCATCAAAGATAATAGCTGTAACACCTTTGTTTTGATAATCAGGGTGAACTCCTATAAGATAAAAAACAACATCTTTGCTCTTTTTTCTAGCTCTCAAAAGATGAATAAATCCAAATGGGAATAACTTTCCTTTTGCTTTCTGCAATGCCTCAGAAAAACTTGGCATTACTATACTAAAAGCAATTAAATTATCGTCCTTATCTACCACAAATTTGATGTATTCTGGATTGATAAAACTGATGTATTTCTTCTTAAAATATTCCTTCTGAATGTCTGAAATTGCCACAAAAGAAGCTAGTTTAGCATATGATTCATTAAACAAGTCAAACATTTTGTCAACGTGAGGCATAATGTCTTTTGTTTTTGTAAATGTCAGCGATCTTAAACCATATCTTTTTTTAATTAATTCTTGAGCTTTCAGGAAAAATTCTGGATGAACATTCGAAAATGGAAAAATACTTTCAATATATTCTTTCTCTACCTGAAATCCTAATTGCTCAAAATGAGTTACATAATACGGATTGTTGTACCAAGTAATCATAGTTCCCATTTGATCGTAGCCTTCTGTCAAAACTCCAACCTTATCTAAATTTGAAAAACCCATTGGTCCTTCAGCGTGTTCTAAATTGTTTTGTCTTCCTAATTCAAATACTTTTTCAAGTAAAGCTTTAGTTACTTCAATGTCATCAATAACATCAAACCAGCCAAAACGAACTTTTCTTTTGTGTTGATTATTTACTTCTGCCCAATTGATAATTGCAGTAATTCGGCCAACAATTTTGTTGTTTTTGTATGCTAAATAAAAGTAAGCCTCAGCATTTTCAAATGCTGGGTTTTTAGTTTTATCAAATGATTCTAATTCATCGGCAATAATAGGCGGTACCCAATATGGATTATCTTTGTATAACGAAAACGGGAATTTGATATAATCTGTTAATTCCTTTTTAGTTTTGGCTTCTTTAATTGTAATCATTAAAATGGTATTGAAATCTCTAGTTGTAGAGAAGTTTAGTTATTAAATTTTATTCGTATTTAGATTTACGTTTTCTTTCTTGTTCCTGATAATCAGTTTCACGACGTTCCATATCGTTGTCTTTGTTCTTTTTGGCTTTTTCTTCCTTTTTAAATTCCATTTGCTTTTCCTTGTAGCGCCCGTCATAGCGCCAAGAAATACCAACTCCTCCGTAAAATATAGAAGGTGTATTTTTAAAATTCGTACTTAAGGAAGCATCAATCTGCATGTCAGGACTTAACAGATAAGCGGCGCCGCCACGAACTATACCATCGCTGTAAAAATCACTTTTATAACCTTGGTTTTCAACAAAACCAGACCATTTGTCATTAAATCCGTGTGTCAAAGTCAGTACGTAACCATAACTAGGATAATCTGTACTTATATAGTCAGCGATGATATTAGTTACAAAAACCCATTTTCCGCCTCCAAAAAGATTCTGAGTAACCAAAGCTATTTTAGGAGAAATACTCGATTCTGGAGAAAATGAATACGGATTATCAGCACCGACAAAATTAGCTCCTGCAAATATCGAAACTGCTGGAATTAGCGAATGCCAGTCAAATTTATGATTGGCTTTATAGCTGTAGATGTTTTTGGCTTTTGTGTAATTTTTATAAGGATCATAAATCAAATATTTAGCTCCTAAAACCGTTTGTCTGAAATTGTTTTTTTTATAACTGGTATACGGAGTATCAAAATTTTCCATTTGATATTCAAGATCAAGTATGAATTCTAGTTTTTCAAGAAATGCACCATATCTAAGGGTTAAATCTGTTCCGAAACCGCTTGCATCATAATCAAGCAAATCGTGTTTTTCTTTGATACCGTATACGCCAAATTCAGCCTGAAATACTGATTTTCCAACTGCATATGCAGACATAGTTTCACCAGGACGGTTAGAATTAATTACATCTGTGTATTGTGCGAAAAAAATTTGGGGCGCAAAAAAAAGAGCTGTAATAAATAAGTTTTTAATTTTTAACATAAATGTATTTTTGGATTAAAAAGTTATAACGCATTTCAAATGTACTATATTTTATTATTTATTTAAGATTGATATTTTAATTTTAAACAATGGATTTATTAATTTTGGAAAAAAATTATACATTATGCAAGAAGCATCTTTTACAAATCTATTTAAAACGATAATGTGGATCATTGCGTTTTATTATATTTTTAAATTTTTAGCTAGAATCTTTTTGCCAGTATTGGTAAAAAAAGCAGTTGAAAAAGCAGGGGAGAATTTTCAGAGACAACAACAATATAGTCAGGATAATACATGGCAAAAAACGCGTACTAACAATGATGAAATAATCATTAATACGGCTAATGCCAAAAATCCTCGCGAAACCAAAAAGGTTGGCGATTATGTTGATTACGAAGAAATAGATTAAGTTTGTGTCCTAGATATATAGGATTCATCATTTAACCCAAACCAGCCTAAATTGAAAATAGTAAATAAGTTCTATCCGCATGCCCTCGTTGTACTGGGCTTTATCCTCGTTTCGTTAATTTATTTTTATCCAGTTTTACAAGGAAAACAAATTTTCCAATCGGATATTGCTCAATATACCGGAATGGCAAAAGAGCAAAATGACTTTAGAGCGGCAGAAAATGCTGAACCTTATTGGACAAATTCTGCTTTTGGCGGTATGCCAACCTATCAATTAGGAGCAAATTACCCGAATGATTATATTGGAAAACTAGATGATGTTTTGCGTTTTTTACCTCGCCCGGCTGATTATTTATTTTTATATTTTTTAGGCTTTTACGGTTTATTACTGGTTTTAAAAACAGATCCGCTAAAAGCTTTTATTGGTGCTATTGCATTTGGTTTTTCTACTTATTTAATTATAATTCTTGGAGTTGGTCATAATGCAAAAGCACACGCAATTGCTTATATGCCACTGGTTATTGCCGGTTTTATACTGGTCTTTCAGAAAAAATATGTCTGGGGAGGATTGCTCACCATGTTTGCGGTTGCATTAGAAATTAATGCCAACCACTTTCAAATGACCTATTATTTATTGATATTCTTATTGATACTTTCAGGTTATTTTGCTTTTACTTTTATTAAAGAAAAACAATATAAGCCACTTTTAATTTCGATTGGTACTTTAGCTGTAGCCGGAATTTTTGCTATTGGCGCAAATGCGACCAATTTAATGGCAACAAGCGAATACGCTAAATATAGTATTCGTGATAAAAGTGAGTTGACTTTTAATCCTGATGGATCTAAAAATCAAACCACTGCGTCAATGACGACGGATTATATTACTGAATATAGTTATGGAATTGCAGAAAGTTTGAACCTAATTGCGCCAAGAATTTTTGGAGGTTCAAGTCATGAAAATGTTGGTACTGACAGTCGCATGTACTCTTTTATGATCGAACAAGGCGTACCTTCTGATCAAGCAGCAGATTTTGTTTCAGGAATGCCAACATATTGGGGAGATCAGCCTATAGTTTCGGCTCCGGCTTATATAGGAGTTGTGGTTTTCTTTTTGGCCGTTTTAGCTTTATTTATTGACGAAAGAAAAATAAAATACGTATTTCTTGCAGGAGCATTGTTTACTTTGATGCTTTCTTGGGGGAAAAATTTCTCAACATTAACAAATTTCTTTATTGAGTATGTTCCGATGTACGATAAGTTTAGAGCAGTTTCATCCATTCAGGTCATTCTTGAATTGTGTATTCCTGTTTTGGCAGTTATGGGCTTACAATCGTTTTTTAAAGCAAAAGATGAACCAAAACTGCAGCAAAAAGCTTTAGTGCAGACAGGTGTTTTTGGACTTGGAGTTTTAGCCATTTTAGTATTTGCGAAAAGCATGTTCCACTTTACAGGAATGAGCGACAGCAGTTATATGCAAATGTATGGACCGGCTTTTGTTGATGCTTTAAAAGAAGACAGAATGAGTTTGTATTCTGCTGATCTATTGCGCTCAGGGTTTTTTATTGTGGTTACTTTTGGAATTTTATGGCTGTTTATTAAAAACAAATTTTCACAAAATACAACTTTAATTATTGTTGGTATTTTAATGATTTTTGATTTGTTTTTCGTGGACAAAAGATACGTTTCGGCTAAAGATTTTGTGAGTCCGGTACAAATTGCAGCTCCATTTCAGGAAACGCCAATTGATGCCAAAATTCTCGAAGACAAATCGATTTACCGCGTATTTGATGTACAGGGACAATTACAAGGCAGATCGTCTTACTTTCATAAAACAATTGGAGGATACAGCGCTGTAAGACCAAGAAGAATGCAGCAGTTAATGGATTATCAAATTCAAAAAGGAAATATTGAAGTGCTTAATATGTTAAATGTTAAGTATGTTATTCAAACAGATAAAGAAGGAAAAGAAGTTCCTGTTGCAAATCCTGAAGCCAACGGAAATGCTTGGTTTGTAAGCTCAGTAAAACTGGTAAATAAACCAGACGATGTTATGAAAGCTTTAGATCATTTAGATACTAAAAAAGTAGCCGTATTTAATGTTCGCGAACACGAAGGCAAATTTAAAAGTGCCCGACTAAAAAAACAATGGGATACAACTGGAACTATCAAAGTTGTCGAATACAAACCAAATTATATTAAATACGAATCAGACAATGCAAAAGATGGTTTAGCCGTATTCTCTGAAATCTATTATAAAAATGGCTGGAATGCTTATGTTGATGGTAAATTAACGGATCATTTTCCAGTTGATTATGTTTTAAGAGCAATGGAAGTTCCGGGCGGAAAACATACTATTGAATTTAAATTTGAGCCTCAAGTAATAAAAACTGGAGAAACAATTGCTTTAGCGAGTTCAATAGGAATGCTATTGCTTGTAATTGGTGGAATTTATTTTGAGAGATTCTTTCGCAAAGATTCAGTAAAAAATCACGAAGACACTCAAAATAAAATCTAAAACCTTCGCGAAGTATCGTGAATTTTTTATGAGTCTCTGTGAAACCGAATAAACCTAAATGGAACAAAAAAAGCTCTTAATTATAACTTACTATTTTCCGCCAGCCGGAGGTCCAGGTGTACAGCGCTGGTTGAAATTTGTAAAGTATTTGCCTGAATTTAATGTTCAGCCAATTGTTTATGTTCCTGAAAATCCTACTTATCCAATAGTTGATGAAGGTCTAGTTAATGAAATTTCAGATAAAGTCATTGTTCTTAAAAATAAAATTTGGGAGCCATATCAATTAGCTTCAATTTTTTCAAAAAATAAAACGAAGAAAATCAGTTCTGGAATTTTTCCACAAAAGAAAAAACAGACGTTTTTAGATAAAACATTTCTTTGGGTTCGGGGAAATCTTTTTATTCCAGATGCGCGTGTTTTTTGGGTAAAACCTTCTGTAGCTTATCTTGAAAAATACATTAGAGAAAACAATATAGATACAATTGTCACCTCTGGACCGCCACACAGTCTGCATTTGATTGGTCTAGAATTAAAAGAAAAATTAAATGTAAAATGGTTTGCGGATTTTCGTGATCCGTGGACAACGATTGGTTATCATAAAGCATTGCGCTTGTCATCTTACGCGGCTAAAAAACATAAAAATTTAGAACGTAAGGTTTTAAATACTGCCGACACTATTATTGTGACCAGCAAAACTACGAAGACCGAATTTCAGGCTATTACTGATAAACCAATTTCGGTTATTACAAACGGTTACGATATCGAAAATGTCGAAAAACAAACTTTAGATGCCAAATTTACTTTAGCGCATATCGGGTCTTTTTTATCCGATAGAAATCCTAAGTTTTTATGGGAATGTTTAGTCGAATTACTTCAAGAGATCCCAGATTTTAAATCGCACTTAGAAATTAAATTAATTGGAGCTGTCAGTCAGGAAGTTTTAGATTGTATTACTGAATTTAATCTTAATGCGTATTTGAATCTTCTTGGATATGTTTCGCATCATGAAGCAATCGCTCATCAAAAAAAGTCTCAGGTTTTGCTTCTAATCGAAATTAATTCTGAAGATACCAAAAGTATTATTCCAGGAAAATTGTTCGAATATATGGTCTCAAATCGCCCGATAATTGCAATTGGTCCTAATGGTTCTGATTTTGCCGATATAATAAAAGAAACCAATACTGGAGTATTTTTTGATTATTCTGAAAAAGCGAAATTAAAAAGTGTAATTTTGGACTTTTATAATCAATTTTTGGAAGGAAAATTACAAGCTAATGGCGTTGGTTTACAGCAATATTCAAGAAAAAACCTGACCAAACAATTAGCACAGTTGATTGAGGACTAATTAATCTAAAATCTGATCCCGTCCCGAAGTTTCTGGATCGGGACTACAATCTAAAATTTACAAATGGGTATTGTTTTAAACCAGTCTTTTAAAAATACAATTATTACTTACATAGGTTTCGGTATTGGAGCCATCAATACGCTTTATTTGTATCCTGTTTTTCTTGGTGCAACTTATTATGCTTTAACGAATTATATCCTTTCTGCAGCAAATGTTATTATGCCTCTATTTGCAATCGGGATGCAAAATACATTAGTTAAATTCTATTCTCAATATAAAACAGAACAAGAACGCGAACAGTTTTTGTCGTTTACAGCCTTATTTCCTGTTTTGATGTGTATTCCTTTAGGGATAATCGGTATCTTTTTTTACGATGATATAACTGATTTTGTATCTAAAGAAAATCCTGTAGTCAGAGAGTTTATGCTTCTAATTCCATTTATTGGAATTTGTATGGCGTATTTTGAAATTTTTTATGCCTGGGCGAGAGTGCATATGCATTCTGTTTTTGGAAATTTTATTAAAGAAGTCGGACTTAGATTATTTTCAACCATCGCCTTAATTGGTCTTTACTTTAAGTGGATCAGTTTAGTAGAATTTGTATACGTTACAGCGGTAATTTATTTTGTAGCCTTTTTAATAACCATGTTTTATGCTTTTTACATTAAAAGGCCAAACTTTCAGATTTCAATTCCAGAGAATGTAAAAGCTGTAATGGAATATACTTTTTTCATTATCCTGTCAGGAAGTGTAGCAAACTTGCTTTTAGACGGCGATAAATTGATGCTGAACCAATACATGAAAATTGAAAATATCGCCTATTATTCTGTTGCTACATATATTGCTTTGGTAATTTCAGTTCCAAGCCGTGCAATGCATCAAATTGTATATCCAATTACAGCAAAATTAATGCATGAAAATAAGCATGATGAGCTAAATCAGCTTTACAAGAAAACATCAATCAACTTGCAAATGGTGGGAGGGTTTGTAATGCTGTGCATTTTTGTAAATATCAATCAATTATATGAATTGGTTCCGAAAGAATATAGCGGTGGAATTGCGGTTGTATTTATGATCGGATTATCTAAATATTTCGATTTGATTTTAGGGAACAACAACGCTATTATTTTTAATACAAAATACTACCGAATGGTATTGTATTTAGGACTTTTATTAGTGTTTTTGACCATTGTACTGAACATGATTTTTATTCCGATCTTTGGTATTTTCGGATCTGCATTTGCGACATTATTGTCTATTACCTTATACAGTTTGGCAAAGCTTCTTTTTGTTGTTAAAAAACTTCATTTATACCCTTTTACAAAAGAAACTATCTATTCAATACTGTTGACGTTCGCTTTATTTTTAGTGTTTTATTTCTGGGAGTTTCCTTTTTACCAATTGATCAGTATTGCATTAAAATCGGTTTTAGTAACAATTTTGTATGTGTATCTAAACTACAAGTTTAATATATCCCCGGATATTAATAAGGTTATAGATACTCTTTTTAGAAAAGTGGGAATCAAAATTTAATATGACTTATTGAGATTTAAAAAGTAATTTAAAATCGAATCTATTTTGTTTTTATATTTGTTAGAAAGGATAACTAATTTATTTCTAGTAGAATATGAAAAAGAAATTCATTTGTTTTTTAGTGTTTTTAGCTATTTTGCTTTCTTCATCTTTATTTGCCCAAAAAGAAAATCTAAAAACTTCACAAATCGCTGTAAAGCCAAAATTAAAAGGATATCCGGTCAATCCTTTTAAGGATACTCTTTTTTATGTCTACAATAAAGTAGGTTCGTTTTCTGCAGAAAATAGGGCAAAGGCAATTACAGCAAAAATACATTCTCTCTATGAAGATGATCTCTTTAAGGCTGATTCTTTAAAAATTATTCCCTCTGATATAAGCCAAGATATTGTTTATAAAGGGGATTTAATTTTAATGTCAATTTTAGATGCTGATGCCAAATCTGAAAATAAAACAGTTTCAGATATAGCAAAACGGAATTTTAATGCTATAAAAAAAGCAGTTGTTTATCAGAATGAAAACTATTCTTTATTGCCAAAAAGACTCGGCTATACGGCTTTATTAATCTTAATTCTTACCATAGTTTTAGTGCTTGCCTCGAAAGTGTTTAATTTTATAAAATCTTATTTTTCTAAAAGAAGAGAAAAATATTTTAAAGGATTTACATACAACAATATAAATGTACTTACGCCTGATAGACAAGAGTTTGTTGCATTACGCATTATTGGTATTATAAAAATAATTTCATTGTTTATATTGGCTTATTTGGCTCTTCCTTTATTGTTTAATATTTTCCCCGCAACTCAGGCTTACGCTACTACAATACTAAAATGGACGCTGACTCCTATAAAAGCTGCTGTAATGGGATTTGTAGACTTTCTGCCAAATCTATTTACGATCATTGTAATTATTTTGATTTTTAGATATACACTCAAAATAATTAAATTTTTTGTAGACGAAATCAATAAAGAAAATATAAAAGTTGATGGATTTTATAGCGATTGGGCAAAACCCACGTTCAATATTATTAGGCTTCTTGCTTATGCTTTTATGCTGGTTATTATTTTTCCGTATCTGCCCGGTTCTGATTCTGATATATTTAAGGGAGTTTCCGTCTTTGTTGGTATTTTGTTTTCATTAGGTTCATCAAATGCTATTGCAAATATGGTTGCCGGTTTGGTAATTACCTATATGCGTCCCTTTAAAATTGGTGACTTTATTAAAATTGGCGATGTAAGCGGAGAAGTAATTGAAAAAACAGCTCTGGTTACCCGAATACGAACGCCAAAATTTGAAGATATTACCATTCCAAATGCGACAGTTTTATCCAGTACTTCTACTAATTTTTCTGCGAATACAAAAAATTCAACTGACGGTTTATTAATTCATACAACAGTTACAATTGGATATGATGTTCCTTGGAAAGACATTCATAAAGCTTTGATTAAAGCAGCTCTAAAAACTGATTTAATTGAAAAGACACCAATTCCTTTTGTACTTCAAACCAGTTTAGATGATTTTTATGTATCGTACCAAATTAATGTTTATACGAAAGAACCTACAAGACAGCCTCGAATTTATTCTTCCCTTCACCAAAACATTCAAGATTCGTTTAACGAGGCCGGAATTGAAATTATGTCACCGCACTATAATGCACTGAGAGACGGCAATACAACAACAATTCCAGCAGATTATCTAAATAAGGACTACGAATCACCATCTTTTAATGTTGCTAATAAAAGTTAATTTATTAATATTTAGTTGTTAACTTTTAAATTTTAACAGTATAATACTTTGTTATTAATTTTATAAAAACTAATTTTAGCTAAGAATTCAGCAGCACTTTGCTTTATATCATAAAAAATATAATATAAAAGACAATAAAAACAGTTGCCGAATTGTTATTTACATTGAAATACTTTCAGTTTGGATACTGAAAAGTATTAGTAGTATTTAGATTAACTTTTTAATGGAGGATTATGAAGAGCAATCAATTGAGTCAAGAACAGAGCGTTCAAGTATTTTCTAGTATGATATCAAGCAAGGTTCATAACGGATTTACATTAGAAGAAAGAAATGATGAATTCCTTTTTGCTGTCCTTTCTAAAGGTGGAAAAGTAGTGAATCATGGCTTAAATTTTATCATTTTTTGCTTGACCTTAGGATTGTGGTCATTTGCATGGCTTTATCTTACTTTAGAGGCGTCAAAGCAAAAAAAAGTATTAGTTGCCATCGACGAAGATGGTTTCCCTTTTGAAGAAAGATGTCTAGTTGCCTAGAGTCAGAATCAAATCAAACCAAATGAAAAAAAAGAAACAGCCATAAATTACTTTTAAGATAAAGTAATTTATGGCTGCTTTATTTAAAAAAAATTACAATTTATCTTTTAGGTAAACTCCCGTAACTGATTTTTTTACTTTTACAATATCTTCCGGAGTTCCCTCTGCTAATAAATGCCCGCCATTTTCACCTCCTTCAGGGCCAAGATCAATAATCCAGTCAGCACATTTTATCAAATCGAGGTTATGTTCTATTACAATTATTGAATGACCTTTTTCGATTAAGGCATCAAACGAAGCTAATAGTTTTTTGATGTCATGAAAATGAAGACCAGTTGTTGGTTCATCAAAAACAAATAATGCTTTATCCTTTGTGGCACCTTTTACTAAAAATGAAGCAAGTTTAATGCGCTGTGCCTCACCGCCGGAAAGAGTAGAAGAAGATTGTCCTAACTGAACATATCCTAAACCAACATCCTGCAAAGGCTGTAACTTTTGCGTTATCTTGCTCTGTTTGTTTTTTTCGAAAAAGGCAATCGCATCATCAATAGTCATTGTCAGAATATCGTTGATGTTTTTATTATCAAAATTAATTTCTAGAATTTCTTTTTTGAAGCGTTTTCCTCCACAAGTTTCGCACGGCAACGAAACATCAGCCATAAAGACCATCTCAACGTTTATAGAGCCTTCTCCTTTACAAGTTTCACATCGGCCTCCATCTACGTTAAATGAAAAATGTTTTGCCTGATATCCTCTTATTTTCGATAATTTTTCTTTTGCATACAATTCACGAATATCATCATACGCTTTAATATAGGTTACCGGATTCGATCGAGAACTTCTCCCGATAGGATTTTGATCTACATATTCTATATGTTTGATCTGCGAAAAAGAACCTTTTATTTCACTAAATTGTCCTGCTTTTTCAGAAGCATTTTCCAACTTCTTTTGCATCGCAGGAAATAAAATCTTCTTTATCAGGGTACTTTTTCCACTTCCTGAAACACCAGTAATAACCGTAAGAACATCTAGCGGAAAAGTAACATCTATATTTTTTAAGTTATTTTCTCTTGCGCCAATAATATCAATATGATTTTTAAATTTTCGTCTTTTCTTCGGAACTGAAATTTCTAAATCTCCTTTTAAATATTTAGCCGTAAGCGATTCAGATTTTAAGATTTCATCGTATGTTCCCTGAGCGACTAAATTTCCTCCGAAAGTTCCTGCTTCTGGACCAATATCAATAATCATATCCGCCGCTTTCATGATGTCTTCGTCGTGTTCAACTACAATAACGGTATTTCCTAGGTCACGAAGCGAAAGCAAAACTTTGATCAATCTTTCAGAATCTTTTGGGTGCAGACCAATACTTGGCTCATCTAAAATGTACATTGAGCCAACTAAACTGCTTCCTAATGAAGTAGCCAGATTAATACGCTGTGATTCTCCACCAGAAAGTGTTGCAGAATTTCTGTTTAAAGTCAGATAATCTAAGCCAACTTCTGTCAAAAAGGATAAACGATTGTTGATTTCGACCATTAATCGTTTTGCAATTTGCTGTTCGTAAACATTCAATTCTATATTTTTGAAAAAAGTTACCAAATGTTTAATTGGCAAATCAACTAAATCTGAGACCGTTTTGCCATTTATTTTTACATAAGAAGCCTCTTCACGCAAACGTTTCCCGCGACATGCATAACATTTTGTTTTGCCTCGGTAGCGTGATAACATTACACGATTTTGAATCTTATAATTTTTTTCTTCTAATTCCTTAAAGAAACCATTTAAACCTTGAAAATACTTGTTTCCTTTCCAAATTAAATCCTTTTGATCTTCTGAAAGTTCAAAATAAGGTTTATGAATTGGGAAATCAAATTTATAAGCATGTTTAACCAATTCATCTTTGTACCAGCTCATGCTGTCACCTCGCCAAGGATAAATCGCACTTTCAAAAACAGATAAAGAAGTATTTGGAACTACTAAATCTGCGTCAATCCCAATAATATTTCCGTATCCTTCGCAAACCGGACAAGCACCGTATGGATTATTAAAACTGAACAAATGAACATTTGGTTCTAGAAAAGTAATGCCGTCTAATTCAAAATTATTCGAATAGGTGAATCTTTTATTTGAACCTAATTCCTGCAGATAACAGATTCCTTTTCCTTCAAAAAAAGCAGTTTGTACCGCATCTGCCAGACGGTTGTAGAATTCTTCTTCATCTTTAACTACAATTCTGTCAATGATTAAGAGGATGTCTTTATTGTCTAATTTATGAAGATCCGTCGGTGTAAATTCATCTAAACGAACCATTTCGTTATCGACTAAAATACGGGCAAAACCTTGCTGTAGAAGTACTTTTAGTTTGTCTTCTAATTGCCTTCCTTCTTCTAAATGAATAGGAGAGAGCAATAACCATTTGCTGTCTAATTCTAATGATTTTACATCAGCAACAACATCGGTCACTGTATTTTTTTTGACTTCCTGCCCTGAAATAGGCGAATATGTGCGCCCAATTCTGGCAAACAAAAGTTTTATATAATCGTAGATTTCAGTTGAAGTACCAACGGTTGAACGCGCATTAGTTGTATTAACCTTTTGTTCGATGGCTATCGCAGGCGCAATACCTTTTATGTATTCGACTTTTGGTTTGTCTAAGCGCCCCAAAAACTGCCGTGCGTATGATGATAAACTTTCAACATAGCGGCGCTGTCCTTCGGCGTATAAAGTGTCAAATGCCAAACTGGATTTACCTGATCCTGAAAGACCTGTAATGACAACAAGTTTATTTCGCGGAATAGCAACATCTACATTTTTTAAATTATGTACTTGTGCTCCTTTAATTATAATATTATGTTTTGGGTCGAGTGTAGAAAGATCAATCTGCATACAAAAAGTCAATTTTTACAAAAGTAATCAATTTTGAATTGAATTTTGTTAAGGACATTGTTCCAAATTTTAACTAAATCATTTAGTGTCATTCATTATAAATTAAATTAAACAGATATAAATCAATAATTTATTTATTTCAGTTTCTGCAAATTTGGGCAGATTTAAATTTAATATAATAATCTGCGTTCATCAGTTTAATCTTTTAAATCTGCGCAAAAAAACTTTAAGAGTCACCGTTCATTTTAATTAAAAGGAACGCATTTTTTCCAATATCTATTTTATGTTTCTATGCGTTAAAATATATTTTATGTTCAATGAATTGTTTTACTATAAAATATCCTATTTTAGAACTGCTTTAATACTATTTTAATATTCTGACCAAATTTTGAAAACTAAACTTTCTACTTTATTTCTTTTAATGAGCTTTATCCTGTTTTCGCAGGAGTTCCCGCCAATTATTAAATACTCTTCGTCAATTTATGGCGCTGGAAATCAGAGTTGGATGATCTCACAAGACGATCAGAATTACTTATATTTTGCTAATAATGAAGGACTTTTAGAATTTAACGGAACAAATTGGCAATTATATCCAGCACCCAATGAAACAATTATTCGCTCTGTAAAAGTAATTGGAAATAAAATCTACACAGGATGTTATATGGATTTCGGTTATTGGACGAGACAGCGCAATGGAAAATTAAAATATACTTCGCTCAGTAATACCATTAAGGACAAAATTTTAGATGATGAACAATTTTGGAATATCCTGAAATACGATCAATGGATTTTGTTTCAATCCTTAAACCGAATTTATATTTACGACACTAAAACCGGAAAATTTAAAATAATTGCACCTAAAAATGGCGTCATCAAATCTTTTTCTGCTAAAAACGCTATTTATTTTCAGACTATAAAAGATGGGCTTTTTGAAATTGAAAGCGGTAAATCAAAATTAGTTTCAGATAATCCGATTCTGAAAAAATTTACGATTGTGAATGTTTTTACTACAGATGATGGTTTGCTGATTCAAACACAATTAGACGGAATTTATAAATTGACTGGGAATACATTAACGCGTTTTTCTACCGATGTTGATGCAGAATTAAAATCGAGTTTTGTGTATAGTAGTCAATTATTGCAGGATGGAAGTTTTGCATTGGGAACAGTTTCTAACGGAATTTTTATTTTATCAAATACAGGAAAGCTAAAATATCATATTTCGCAAAGTAAAGGTTTGAGCAATAATACGGCATTATCGCTTTTTGAGGATAAAGATCAGAATTTATGGGCTGGTCTTGATAACGGTATAAATTGCATCAACATTCAGTCTCCTGTTCATAGTTTTACAGATGATTCTGGAGTTTTAGGAACGGTGTATGCTTCTGCAAGTTTTAACGGTTTGCTTTACGTGGGTACAAATCAAGGTTTGTTTTGTAAAAATATGCAAAGCAATTCAGAATTTAAATTCATAAACGGAACGAAAGGGCAGGTTTGGTCACTTTTTGTATACGACAATACGCTTTTTTGCGGCCATGATTCGGGGACTTTTATAATTTCTAATGATTTGGCTAAAAATATATTTTCATCTTCAGGAACTTGGAAGTTTGAAGTTGTTCCGAATACTAAAAACCAATTGCTTCAAGGAAATTATTACGGAATTTCGGTTTTAGAAAAAGTAAATAATCAATGGGTTTTTAGAAATAAAATCGAAGGCTTTGATTATTCGTCACGCTATTTTGAAATCACAAATAATTTTGAGCTGTATGTAAGTCACGAGTATAAAGGTATTTTTCGATTAAAGTTAGACAAATCTTTGTTGAAAACTAAAGGGTTTTATACTTACAAATCGCCTCAAAAAGGAAAAAACGCAAGTTTAACAAAATTCAATAATGCTATTTACTATGCATTTAAAGGAGGTATTTTTAAATTAAATCCAAAAAATAAACTTTTTGAAAAAGATAATCTATTAAGTTCCATTTTCGAAAAAGACGAATACACATCTGGAAAATTGATCGTCGATAATTCAAATAAAATTTGGCTTTTTTCTAAAAATTACATTCATTATTTCTCTGCGAGCAAACTCAGTAATCAATTAAAACAAAACGTGATTCCGATTCCGTCTTCGTTAACCAACTCAATGCTCGGTTTTGAAAATATTACGCAAATTTCAAAGTCTACTTATTTAATTGGTACAACAGACGGTTATTATACCTTAAATATTGAGGATTTAAGCTTTAAAAATTATACTGTATTTATTACTGATATTACAATCAACAAACAAAATGAAACCCTAAAAAATGTAGCTCTTGGAAATGAAGGAAGCTTTAGTTCGAATGAAAATAATATCACTTTAAATTATACGGTTCCAGAATATAATAAATACATCAATTCTGAATATCAATATTTGTTAGAAGGATTTCAGAATGACTGGAGTGAGTGGAGTACAAAAGCGACAGTTAACTTTAAAAATTTATCTCCAGGAAAATATACGTTTAAAGTAAGAGCTAAATATGCCAATACAATTCTTGAAAATACAGCTGCGTATACTTTTGTAGTTTTAAAGCCTTGGTATTTGACCAATTTAGCCTGTTTTATTTATTTTATGCTAATTGTTATAATGGCCTATTTTATAAACAAAGCCTATAGAAATTATTATCATAAGCAAAAAGAGAAATTAATTGAAGAGAACAACCTTCTTTTAGAAATTAAAGAACTCGAAAATGAACAGCAATTAATGAAATTGAGAAACGAACAGCTTTCGCAGGATGTAGATACCAAAAATCGAGAACTCGCCGTTTCTACAATGAGTTTGAACAGCAAAAATGAACTTCTAGCTTTCATTAAAGAAGATTTAAAGAAAACGACTCAAAACGACAGCAGTAATATTAAATCAGTGATTAGTACAATCAATAAAAATATTACAGAAGAAGATTCGTGGAACGTATTTAAAGAAGCGTTTGATAATGCTGATAAAGATTTTTTGAAAAGAATTAAACAGCTTCATCCGTTATTGACGCCAAATGATCTTCGTCTCTGTGCTTACCTGCGATTAAATCTTTCTTCAAAAGAAATTGCGCCTTTATTTAATATTTCGGTGAGAAGCGTTGAAATAAAAAGATATCGTTTGCGTAAAAAAATGGATTTACAGCACGAAATCGGTTTAGTTGAATATATTCTCGCTGTATAGGAATCTAAAAATCAGCTCGAAAAAACTATACATTACCTCAACATTTAGAAATTGCACTGTTTTTGGAGTGCTTTTTTGAATACACTCTCAATTCTTAAAATATAGTTAAATAAGGATGTTTTTTGTGATATATTCAATTTAGAGATATTTTTTTTGTCATGTATGTTTTTTGTTGAGGTTGAATTTATGGTATTCCTAAGCTTATCAGATAATTTTATCTTTCAATAAAAACTAACTAATTATGAAATCTAAATTATTACTAATCGTACTAATGCTGTTTACATCTTTTGCGTTTTCGCAGAATTTTGATGTTAACGGAACGGTACTTGAAGCCTCTACAGGACTCTCATTGCCTGGAGTAAATGTAAAAGTTAAAAATTCGTCGCAAGGCACATCTACAGATTTTGACGGATCGTTTAAATTATTAGGAATCCCAAAAGGAACGATACTTGTTTTCAGTTTCATTGGTTTTAAGACACAGGAAGTTGTGGTTTCAGGACCCAAAATAACAGTAAGACTCGGTGATGATGCTAAATCATTAGACGAGGTTGTGGTTATTGGTTACGGTACTCAAAAGAAAAGAGAAGTAACCGGAGCTGTTTCTACACTTGACAGCAAAACTCTCGACATCTTGAAACCAGCAAGAATAGAGCAGGCGCTGCAAGGAACAATGTCTGGAGTTAATGTTACTACACAATCTGGAGCGCCTGGCGCACCTTTAGATATACGTATTCGTGGGATAGCCACAAATGGTGAAAATAGGCCAACTACCATTATTGATGGATATGTCGGAGATTTAAATTTAATTAATCCGAGTGATATTGAAACCTTAACTGTTCTAAAAGATGCTCAAGCCGCAATTTACGGAACAATTGGAGCAAACGGAATCATTTTAGTAACCACTAAAACAGGAAAGAAAAACTCTAAAACAAAATTCTCTTTTAATACTTATACAGGTTTTCAGGAAACATCTAGAACTTTACCAACTCTAAATGCTACAGAATATGCTTTATTATTAAATGAAAGTTATGCAAACGGCGGTAAAGCACTTCCTTATCCAAATGTTTCAGGTTTAGGAAAAGGAACCAATTGGCAGGATGAAGTTTTTGGTACAGGTGTTCCGATTATTAATTATGATTTATCCGTTTCTGGAGGTTCAGACAAAGTTACTTATGCTATCAGTGGTTCACACTTAGATCAAGAAGGTATTGTAGGTGGCGATAAATCTGGCTTTTTAAGAAATACGGCAAGGATTAGTCTTGGAGCTGATTTAACAGATAAATTAAAACTTAAGACAAATGTCATCTATACATATTTTACAAGAAATACGTTAAATGAAAACGGACTAGGATCTGTTTTATTTAACGCATTGAATGTACCCTCAACTTTGAGTCCTTACGATCAAAATGGTAATTTTACTTTAGTGCCAAGCACAACAGGTTTAGGAACAGAAATCATTAATCCGTTAGCTCAGATTGCTAATACTTATAACGATTACAATTACAAAAAAATCAACGGGAATTTTGGTTTAGATTACAAACTCTTTAAAGGATTTGTACTTTCTAGTGCAATTGGTTTTAATACTTCGAACAGCGAATCTAAAACATTTGCACAGCAAATAAGCTATGGAGGAAAAGTTTTTGATGTTCAAAGAAGTTCTGTAACACAGGGAGCTGTAAATGATAATAATTATTCATTTGACCTTTTTGGAACTTATACCGCAAAAATTGCCGAAAACCATAACATTGTAGGAACACTTGGAACTACTATTTTTAAAGAATGGGGCAATGGACTTTTTGCAACCGGTTATGATGTTCCAAATAATTCTTGGCAATTTGCAGATATTTCATTAACAAAAGGAATATCCGAAGCTTTAAGTAATAGCGCTTATGTTTACGATCAAAGGAGGCTTTCTTATTTTGGAAGACTGCAATATGATTATAAAGGAAAGTATTTATTATCAGCTATGATTCGCCGTGATTCTTCTACTAAATTCGGTCCTGGAAACAAAGTGGGTTATTTTCCTTCTTTCACAGGAGGCTGGGTAGTTTCAGATGAAGGTTTCTTTGGAGAATCAAAAACAATCAACTTTTTAAAATTAAGAGCCAGCTACGGAACTTTAGGAAATGACCAAATTCCGAATTACGGTTATCTAGGACTTTTAACCGGAGAAGCAACTTATGTTTTTGACGGTGCTTTAGTGAACGGAACTGCAACTGGACAAGTTCCAAATCCGGATTTAAAATGGGAAGAAGCAAAGAAATTTGATGTTGGTTTAGACTTAAGACTTTTTAATGATAAAGTTTCTATCGTTACAGATTATTTTATTGATACAAGAAGTGATTTATTAATTCAGAATATTCCGGTATCAGGAATTAATGGAACAGGCGCACCGGGTGCAAGTTCTCCAACTTTAAATGCAGGAAGCGTTCGAAATTCAGGTGTTGAATTTGCGATTGATTACAAAGAAAGATTCTCAGATAATTTTACAATGAGTGTAGGATACAATGTTACTTTCCTTAAAAATGAAGTTTTAGAAGTAAACAACGGAACAGGATTTATAGAAAGCGGCGCTTTTGGAGTAGGACAGCCAGCTCCGGCACGTATGGAAATAGGAAAGCCAATGGGATATTTTTACGGATATAAAACCGATGGAATTTTTCAGAATCAAGCCGAAGTCGATGCACATCCTTCTCAAATTGCTTTAGGAGCAAATGCCGCACCAGGTGATATTCGTTATGTAGATAATAATGGTGACGGTGTTTTAGATGCAAAAGACAGAACCAATATTGGAGATCCAATTCCAAATGCAACAATGGGTTTCAATATGCAGCTAAATTATAAAAATTTAGATTTTGCTGTTTACACATTTGCTTCAGTTGGCAATGATATGGTACGCAACTACGAAAGAACATTATCTGACGCCAATCGTTTAAATTATGTTTTAGACAGATGGACAGGAGAAGGATCAACTAATACAACTCCTAGAGTAACAACTGGCGCTACAGCAAATAATGTTTTCTCTGATTATTTTGTCGAAGATGCTTCTTACTTCAGAATTCAAAATATTCAATTAGGGTATAGTTTGAATTCTCAAGTTGCTCAAAAAGCCGGTATGACAAAAGTTCGCTTTTATACAGGGGTAAACAATCTTTACACTTTTACAAAATATAAAGGTTTTGATCCGGGCGCTTCAAACGGGAACCCAATTGGAGGCGGAATCGATTATGGGTTTTATCCTGTTCCAAGAACTTATTTATTGGGCTTAAACATTAATTTTTAATTTCAATTAAAATGAAAAAATATTTATTTACAACCATTATAACAATCATTCTGTTCTCGACAATAAGTATTTCTTGTTCAGATGATTTTGTAGATCCTACGCCAGAATATTCGATAGATTCTGAAAATTATTTCAATTCAAAAGCCGATTATGATCAGGCATTAATTGCTGCTTACGATTTGCTTCAATCTTCTTACGTAAATGTTTTGCTGGGCGAAATTGCATCAGACAATACATTGGCAGGAGGAGAAAGTCCAACAGATGTTATTGGTTTTCAGCAAATAGACGACATGATTCACACTCCTGTAAACAGCAATTTAAGAGATATCTGGAATTGGATGTTTGCAGGCGTTCAAAGAGCTAATTATATTCTTGAGTTTAAAGATAAAACCGATTTTGAGGGAAAAAACCAGCTAATTGCAGAAACACGTTTTCTGAGAGCATATTACCAGTTTGAGTTAGTGAAATGGTTTGGTGGAATCCCGATGAAAGGAGATGCTAGATTTAAAATTGGAGATGAAAAAACGATAGCACGTTCTTCAGTCGCAGAAGTGTATGCTTCTATTGAAGCTGATTTAATTTTTGCTGCAGCTAATTTATCTCCAACAGCATCTCAAAAAGGAAGAGCAACTAAAGGTGCAGCTTTGGCTTTATTAGGAAAAGCTTATTTGTATCAAAATAAATTTACGCAGGCTGCAACTGCTCTAGACGGTGTAATTACTTCTGGTAAATATTCGCTTCAGGCAGACTATAACGCCATGTTTGAGTTAGATGGAGAAAACGGTCCCGAATCTGTTTTTGAAGTACAGTATACAGATGTAGAAGGAGCTGGTTTTGGATGTCTTCAATGTTCTGAAGGGAACGTTGCAGTTGGTTTTAGCGGTATAAGAAATTATTCAGGTCCGTTATTTTCTTCTGGATTTAGTTTTAATATTCCAACTCAGGAAGGTGTAAATGCATTTGAAGTAGGAGACAAGCGTAAAGATGTTGCTATATTAGATATTGCAGCTTGGGCGACAGCCAATTCTTCATTTGATGGAGGAAAAGGCGTGAGCTACGGAAAAGGAAATGAAGACACTGGTTTCTTCAATAGAAAATACCTTCCTAGAAAAAGAAGTGCAAGTGCAGCTGGAGATTTAAACTTAACAAATCCAAACAATTACAGAGCAATTCGTTATGCTGATGTCTTACTTATGGCAGCAGAAGCTTACAATCGTGGAGCAATAGATGATGCAAAAGCTAGAACCTATTTAAATGCAGTCAGAAGACGTGCTTTTGGCGACAATAACCATGATATTTCAGCTTCTGGAGCAGCATTGACTGATTTTATTTGGGCAGAAAGAAGGGTAGAACTTTTTGGAGAAGGACACCGTTTCTTTGATTTAGTAAGAACTGGAAAAGCAGTTGGAAAAATAGCGGGTTTTACAGCTAATAAAAACGAATTATTTCCGCTTCCAATTGAAGAAATTCAATTCGCAAACGGAAACTGGCAACAAAACCCTGGATATTAAAAAAACACTATTATGAAAAAAGTACATTTTATTATAAGTCTTTTCGTCTTGATACTCTTTTTAGGTTGTGCAAGCGAAGAAAGCGGCAATATAGATTTAGGCGGTGTAAGTGCACCGGCCAACGTATCTGCTTTGACAACGATAACACAAGATAATTCAGGTAAGGTTACTTTTTTACCTAAAGGCGAAGGCGTTACGCAATACAAAATAAATTACGGAGACGGATCTCCAGAATCAGATTATTTTTCACCAGGCGGCACTGCGACACACACTTATAAAGAAGGTGTTTACAAGTCTAAAATTATCGCGATGGGAATTAACGGAAAAACAACTGAAACAACTCAGGATGTAATGGTTTCGTTTTTAGCACCAACAAATCTGCAGGCAACATTAGCACATGTTTTGGGTGATAATTTTTCAGCGACCGTTACTGCGAAAGCAAATTTTGAAACGTATTTTCAGGTTTTCTTTGGAGAAACTGCCAATGAAACTCCAGTTAATTTTATGGAGGGTGAAACGATAAAACATACATATGCAAACGTGGGAACTTATAAAGTAAAAGTTATTGCTTTGAGTGGCGGCGCAGCTAAAACAACTTATGAAGAATCTATTACGATCTCTAATCCTGTATTATTGCCGGTAGATTTTGAGTCTCCTACTCTTAATTATGCTTTTACCAATTTTGGCGGAGCTAATACAGTTGTAGCAAATAATCCGAGTGTTGGAGAAAATAATCCGAGCGCAAAAGTGGCTAAATTAACTAAAAATGCTGGTTCTGAAGTTTGGGCTGGATCATTTATAGAATTGGGAGTTCCGATTGATTTTTCAACTTTGAAAAAAATCAAAATCAAAACTTGGTCGCCAAAAGCGGGAATTGTTGTAAAAATGAAATTAGAGAACTTAACAAATCCAGACATTAATACAGAAGTAGATGTAACTAATACAGTTGCAAACGGCTGGGAAGATTTGACTTTTGATTTCTCTGCAGTAGACAATGCGAAAAATTACCAAAGATTAGTGGTTTTCTTTGATTTTGGAACTAATGGAACTGGAGCTGATTATTATTTTGATGATATTCAATTGACTTCTGGTGTAGAAACGGTAAAATTACCATTGACTTTTGAATCTTCTACTTTGGTATATAAGTTTACAAGTTTTGGAGGAGCAAATTCTGTATTAGCTGATAATCCAGATAAAACAGGAATTAATACTTCAGCAAAAGTAGGTGCCTTAACAAAAGGAAATGGTTCTGAAGTTTGGGCTGGATCTTTTATTGAATTGGCCGCGCCGCTTAATTTTTCTTCTTTCAAAAAATTAAAATTAAAAGTGTGGTCGCCTCAGGCCGGAATTGTAGTCAAGCTAAAACTTGAAAATTTTGCAGACAGTTCTATTAATAAAGAAGTAGATGCCACCTCGACAGTTGCAAATGGCTGGGAAGAGCTGACATTTGATTTTGATGGAGCCACAACGGCCAATCAGTTTCAGAGAGTAGTTGTGTTTTTTGACTTTGGAGTTAACGGCACAGGGAAAACCTACTATTTTGATGACATTAAACAATCCAACTAAAAATTCGAAATCATGAACAAGAAAATAATTCTAAATATAGTAATGATGCTGACTATTCTTTTGACAGTAAGCTGTCAGAAAGATGATTTTGCATTCGGCGATATAAATTCACCAACCAATCTTAAAGTGACAGCCGAGATTGTTGGAAAAACTGCAACTGCTCCAAATGGAGACGGATCAGGAATGGTAAAATTTACAGCAGCAGCAGATGATGCCATTTCATACAAATATGTATTTACTGATGGTACTTCAGAAAATGCTCCAAGCGGTGTATTTACAAAGCGTTTTACCAAAACAGGACTTAACAAGTATACAGTAACCGTAATTGCAACCGGAAAAGGCGGTGTTGCAACCAATACAACAATCGATGTTGAGGTAGTTAGTAATTTTAGTGATGCTGAAGCAGTTGCATTTTTAACCGGCGGAACATCTAAAAAATGGTATTGGTCTGCATCTGAGCCAGGACATTTAGGAGTAGGTCAAAACGATAATGACGCTACTAAAAATTATTATCCAAATTATTATTCTGCTGGTGCTTTCGAAAAAGCGGGGTCGCCGTCAAGCAGCTGTTTATACGAAAACGTATTGACTTTCTCTCTAGATGGAGATCAGCTTAAATTTGAACTAAATAATGGAGGAGCAACTTTCTTTAACGCTGCTTTTGAAAGCGTAGGAGGAGGAAATTCAGGTTCTGATGCTTGTTTGACATACAATACGGCTGGTAAAAAATCAGTTTCATTAAGTCCTTCAGAATCAGTTGTAATGGCAAATCCAGATCATACGACACAAACAAGAGGAACAACTATGAATTTCTCTGATGGTGGCTTTATGGGGTATTATATTGGACAGAGTTCATATGAAATCTTGTCAATTACAGCCAATAGAATGGTGGTTAGAGCTGTTATGGGAGGAAATCCAGCATTAGCGTGGTATCATATTTTTACGACTACAAAACCAACTCAAAATCCAGTCACGGATTATAGTAAGTTAGTTTGGTCAGATGAGTTTAATACAGATGGAGCACCTGACGCCACAAAATGGAGTTATGATTTAGGCAGAGGAGATAATGGCTGGGGAAATAGTGAAAAACAAAATTACACCAACGCCGCGACGAATGTAATTGTACAAGGCGGAAATCTAAAAATTACAGCTAAAAAAGAAGCTTCTGGAGGTGCAGATTACTCTTCAGCACGATTAAAAACAGATGCTAAATTTGCCTTTACTTACGGAAAAGTTGAGGTTCGTGCCAAATTGCCGATTGGTGCAGGAACTTGGCCTGCAATATGGATGCTGGGACAAAATTATGCAACAAAAGCGTGGCCAGCGTGCGGTGAAATAGATATTATGGAACACGTAGGAAACAGCCAAAATTTGATTCACGGAACTCTTCATTATCCTGGACATTCAGCCGGAAATGCAAATACAGGTTCTAAAACGATTCCGAATGTCTCAACAGAATTTCATGTTTATAAAACGATTTGGAGTCCAGCTTCAGTAAAAATATATGTCGATGAAGATCTGATTCACTCAGTTCCTAATGACGGTTCTTTGCCTTTTAATAGTGACTTCTTTTTGATTTTGAACGTGGCTATGGGAGGTACTTTTGGAGGCAATATTGATGCAGCTTTTACACAGTCTTCAATGGAGATTGATTATGTTAGAGTATATCAATAGATTATAAATTAATTAGTAAGAATGAAATGAGAAGGTCAGATTTAGGCTGGCCTTCTTGTTTTTATGTAATTTGAGAAGACAATGAAAAAAGTAATTATACTACTATTGATAAGCAGTTTTTGTTTCGCACAAAAAGTGAAAAGAAAATTAGTCTGGGAAGAAAATTTCAATAAAAAAGAATTAAATGAGAAGGATTGGAATTTTGAAGTTGGAGATGGCTGTCCTGATCTTTGCGGTTTCGGAAATAATGAAAGACAAATTTATACTAAAGAAAATCACGAATTTAAAGATGGAAATTTAGTTATAGAAGCCAAAAAAGACGGAAATAAATACACATCGACCAAAATTACCACAAAAGGCAAAAAAGAGTTCCTGTATGGCCGAATCGAAGCTCGGGCTAAATTGCCAATTGGCCATGGATTGTGGCCGGCATTCTGGATGTTAGGTGCAAATATTGATGAAGTACATTGGCCTAAAACAGGTGAAATAGATATTTTAGAATATATTGGCAGAGATCCTCACATGGTCTATACGACACTGCATACACAAGACAGTCACGGCAATACAATCAATACAAAAAGAACATCATTTCCTGATATTGAAGAAGGATATCATGTATATGCAATCGAGTGGACAAAAGATAAAATAGACTTTTATGTTGATAAAACATTGGCATATACATTTAATCCGCCAGTAAAAAATGAAGATACTTGGCCTTTCAATAAACCATTTTATATTATTGTGAATTTAGCTATTGGAGGAAATTTTGGAGGCCCCGAAGTAAATGATAAAATTTTGCCTCAAAAATACTTTGTAGATTACGTTCGAGTGTATCAATAAAAAAGACATGAAAAAGAAGATATAAATGACTAATTGTTTAATTGTAAGTTATTTATGTCTTTTTTTTGCATCTAAAAATATTTTATTTATTTGATGTTTTAACGCACTTAATCGATGAAATTTAAGTTTTGCTTACAAATTTTTAGATTTTATTGTTAATTAATGTCGATTTTATTTGCTTTTTAAAATAATAATTTGTTAAATTTGGTCACAATATTAACATACTCAAAAAAAGATACGCCTATACAATAAAATTACTTTTTAGAAAAATTACTCCAAATTATAGAACCTAAAAAAGTAGTATTATGGCTGATCTGCATATTCCAGACGCTCTATTAGTAAAAAATTACATCGATGGCAATGAAACAGCGCTTTCGACATTAATTAAAAGGCACGAGTCTAAAATATATGGATTCATATATTCAAAGATTGCTGATAGAGATATTTCAAACGATATTTTTCAAGACACTTTCATTAAGGTGATTAAAACCTTAAAAAGTAATTCATATAACGAAGAAGGCAAATTCTTGCCTTGGGTTATGCGTATTTCTCACAATTTAATTGTAGATCACTTCCGTAAAACCAAAAAAATGCCAATGTACAGAGAAACCGAAGAGTTTTCGATTTTCTCTATAATGTCTGACGATTCGTTGACAATTGAAGGCAAAATGATCGTAGATCAGGTAGAGATTGACTTAAAAAAGCTAATCGAAGAACTTCCAGAAGATCAAAAAGAAGTATTGGTAATGCGTATGTATCAAGACATGAGTTTCAAGGAAATCTCTGAACTAACAGACGTTAGCATCAATACAGCATTAGGAAGAATGCGTTATGCATTAATGAATTTGAGAAAAATAATTGATAAACATCAAATTATTTTAACCAATTAATACTATTTTGAGTATTAGCTCGTTATACTAAATATAACTTATTTACAGTATGGCGAAAATTTACTCTAAAAAAGCATTAGCTTCTAAGAACTTAAAACCTAAAAAAGAAGTCGTTTCTTTTTTATTAAATTATTCACAAGCATTAACAATTGTGAAAATTGAAGATAAAAGTTTTGAAATTATAGCTAATTAAAACACCCCGCTGCTATTGGTCGGATGTTTTCTAAAGAAAACCAAATGGTCGTTTTGGTTTAAAAAACTCACTATTCGTATTTTAATATGAATAGTGAGTTTTTTTATTCACTAACTTTAAAGTAAGTTTTTTCTTCTGCATTAAAATATCTTTTTTATAAGGATTTTGGGCAGTTTTCCGCTAGATATTGTTAAAATTTCATGTTTTGACTATATTTTATTTTGTTATTCAATAATTAATTTTATTTTAGTTAAAAAGTAATTGTTTATTCAGTTAAATCGAAGAATAAGAGTTTTATTTATTAAAATTCATTCGATTTGTAGAATATTAATAATTTTTATAAAATTGATGTTTAACTAAATAACTAAATGATTTATGGAGAAAAACTACCCCTATTTATTTTGTTTCGTTTGTTGTCTGTCTTAATCTAAAAAATAAGATCAAAGGCATAAGAGTGGATTTTGCAAATTCTTTTAAAGGAAAGAAATAAGCTGATTTTACTGTAAGTTTTGCTTAAAAAAAAAGAATTAATTAATTCTAGGCTTTAAATCTTCTGCAAGTCTCTCCCAAATAACCGTCAAATCATTTAACAACCAAACCTAACTGATAAAATGAAAAAGAAAATTAAGATATTATCAATCCTGCTATTGATTACTATCGGAGCATTTGCTCAAAAAGATGAAATAAAAGAGGCGCAGTCTAACTACGATAAAGGAAAATCTCAAGAGGCAGCTGCCATTTTAAAGAAAATAGAATATCAGATTCTAAACGCACCAGATGATGTAAAAACAGATTACTTTTTCTTAAAAGGAAATGTTTATAAAGACTTAGCTTCTAAAAATATAGATGCTGCAGCTAATTTTACTACTGCAATCAGTTCATTTCAAGATGTACTCTTATATGAAAATGATTCCCGTATTTACAGATACGCTGTGAAAGCAAATTTAGCTTTAAAAGAAATGAAATCTAAATTGGTTGATGGAGCTTATAATGATTATCAAGGCGGAAAATTTAAAGAAAGCGCAGATAAGAGTTATGAAGTATACTTGTTTGATAAAAAAGACACTCTAAACTTGTTTAATGCTGCAACTGCTTCCTTAACAGGAAAAGACTATGTCGCTGCAATTAAATATTATGAGGAACTTAAAAAAATAAATTATTCTGGAAAAGGAGTTGTGTATTATGCCACCAACAAAAAAACAAAAGTAGAAGAATCTTTTATGTCTGTAAGTGCCAGAGAGTCAAATGTAAAAGCGGGTCTCTATGAGAAGCCTAGAACTGTATCTCCGCCTTCAAAAAAACCAGAAATTTTAGGAAACTTAGCTTTTTCATATCTAGAGCGAAATGATTTTGCAAATGCAGAAAAATATTATAATGAGGCACTGCAACTAAATCAAAATTGTATTGACTGTTACATTAATCTTGCTTATGTGAAAATACAAATGAAAAAAGCTTTGGTTGATCAAATGGCAATGCTTGGAAACAGCCCTAAAGAAATGAAGGAATATGATATATTGGATGCTAAAAAAAATGAAGTCTTAAAAAGTGCTATTCCAATTTTGAAACAGGCACTGACCATCGAACCCAAAAATGAAGACGCTATAAAATCTCTCTTAGGTATTTATAGATCGCTCGATATGAAAAATGAATACAATGCCTTAAAAGGAGGTATGTAAGAAATATATAGAAGCTGCTAGATTTTCTTTTTAGCAGCTTCCTCTATAACAGATTTTTTCCCGATTGTTCTCGTAATAATATCTTTGTCTAAACTCCAGCCTCTTGCAGGCGAATATTCACGTCCGTACCAAATAATTTGTAAATGTAGATCGTTCCAAATTTCTCTTGGAAATAATCGTTTAGCATCTTTTTCGGTCTGCACTACATTTTTTCCGTTTGATAAATTCCATCTGTACATTAATCTGTGAATGTGAGTATCTACTGGAAAAGCAGGAACCCCAAAAGCTTGAGACATGACAACGCTCGCGGTTTTGTGTCCAACAGCTGGCAAAGATTCAAGAGCTTCAAAACTCTGAGGTACTTCACCATTATATTTTTCGATTAAAATTTCTGATAAACCATGAATTCCTTTAGATTTCATTGGAGACAAACCACACGGACGAATGATTTCCTTAATTTCTTCAACCGACATTTTTACCATATCATACGGATTATCTGCTTTTGCAAATAAAAGAGGCGTAATTTGGTTCACACGTACATCTGTGCATTGCGCAGAAAGCAAAACCGCAATTAATAATGTGTAAGGATCTTTATGATCAAGTGGTACAGGTATAGTAGGATAGAGTTCTTTTAACGTATTTATAACAAATTGTACGCGAGCTTCTTTATTCATTTCCGTATTTTTAATCCCGTAAAAATAGTATAATTTTAATGATGTGCCTAATCCAGCTTTTCGTTTCAACTCCTCATTGCAACAGCAACATTTTTAAGTATTAAAAAGAGCTTCCGCCGGTCGCTTTTTTAATACAAAAAATGTAAGCTGTCACAATTCCGGGGGTTTTCACTACAATCTGGGGCAATGGTAATTGTCAATTGTGAAATGTGAAGTGTGAAATGTGAAATGTGAAGTGTGAAATGTCAATTGCAATTAAACTATACTTTTATGCGTAATCCTAAATCTAACAATCTAATAATCTAACAATCTAAGAAGTCTAAGAAGTCTAAGAAGTCTAAGAAGTCTAAGAAGTCTAAGAAGTCTAAGAAGTCTAAGAAGTCTAAGAAATCTAACAATCTAACAACCTAACAATCTAAATAAAAATGACAACATTACAAAAAGGTGATAAAGCACCAAATTTTTCAGGAGTAGACCAAGACGGAAAAACGCATAAACTGGCAGATTATGCCGGAAAGAAACTAGTTGTTTTCTTTTATCCAAAAGCAAGTACACCAGGCTGTACTGCAGAAGCTTGTGACTTAAGAGACAATTTTGAGCGTTTTAAAGCGAATAATTATGAACTTTTAGGCGTGAGTGCCGACAGCCAGAAAGCACAGTTAAAATTTAAAGATAAATATGAATTTCCTTTTCCATTATTGGCAGATGAAGATAAATCGGTAATCAATGCATTTGGTGTTTGGGGACCAAAAAAATTCATGGGAAAAGAATACGATGGAATTCACAGAACTACTTTCGTAATCGATGAAAACGGAATCATTGATGAAGTAATCTCGCAAGTAAAAACTAAAGAACACGCAGCTCAGATTTTGAAATAAAATTTTTGTTTCAGGTTTCAGGTTACGAGCTGAGTAGATTTTACCGCAAAGTACGCCAAGTTTTTTTATCCATGGCGTTTATAAAACACAAAGTTCGCAAAGCTAAATCAACACAAAGCTTTGCGAACTTTGTGTTTTATAAACTTAGTATGTCACAAAAACTTAGCGTGCTTTGCGGTTAATTTGTTATTAAGTTCAGAACGTGAAACCTGAAACAAAAAAAACTTGAAACAAAAAAAAGTCCCTTAATTGGGACTTTTTTTATGCGTTTTGTTCCAATTCCTTTTGCGGATGATATCCAAAAAGATGATGTTCTTTTATGATTTCCGCAACCCCAGACGGAAGCATTGGTTCCCAGCCTGTTTTTCCCTGACTGATCATTTTTAATACTTCACGAGAGAATACGTTTAATATATTAGGGTTGTAATCTACAATGTCAACTACTTTTCCGTTGAACTTAAAGAATTTATACAATTCCTTCATTCTCGGATGTACTTTCAAATTAGCTGATGTAATAACTTCGCCATTATCGCCCAACATCGGATATAAAAATACTTTCATATCTCTGTAAAATAATTTTCCAAAAGCTTCTAGAATTCCACCACTTAAATGACGGTAGTATTTCTCGTCAAAAATATCAACTAAATTATTTACTCCCATTGCCAATCCCATTCTGGCTTTAGTATAATTAGAAAAATATTCAACCACTTTATAATATTCCTGAAAATTCGAAATCATTACAGTTTGGCCTAAAGAACAAAGTAATTCAGCTCTGTCCATAAAATCGCGTTCGTCAATCTCACCATCTGAACGTAAATTCGAAAGTGTAATTTCAAAAACGACTAGAGTATTGTCTTTTTCTACTTTATTTTCTTCGAGAAACATCTTTAAAGATTTCTCGTACATATCAAGATTTACATTCGTAACCGGACGGAAACTTCCTCTAAAAGCAAGAAGATTTTTTTTGTACAAAACAGCTGCAGGCAGAACATTTTTTCCATCAGGGTTAAACATTACGGCATCTGTCATTCCGTTTTTAACCAATTGCAAACTCATTAAACGATTATCAACATCAGCAAAACGTGGTCCTGAGAAGTTAATAGTATCGATTTCGAGTTGGTCTTTATCTAAGTGATCGTATAAATAACGAAGTAATCGTTTTGGATCGTTGTATTTGTAAAAGGCACCGTAAATTAAGTTTACACCTAAAATTCCTAGTGTTTCTTGTTGAAGTCTTGCGTCAGTTTCTTTAAAACGAATGTGTAGAATAATTTCGTTATAAGCTTCGTCAGGTTCTATTTGGTATCTAATTCCGACCCAGCCGTGACCTTTAAATTGTTTGGCAAAATCTATTGTTGCTACTGTATTGGCGTAGCTGAAGAAAAGTTTATTAGGGTGTTTTTCTCGGCTTAAACGTTCTTCGATCAATTCACCTTCAAACGTAAGCATCTTTTTTAGTCGGTTTTCGGTAACATATCTTCCGTCGCCTTCGATGCCATAAACGGCATCACTAAAATCTTTGTCATAGGCAGACATTGCTTTTGCAATTGTTCCCGATGAACCTCCGGATCTGAAAAAATGCCTAACTGTTTCTTGTCCAGCACCAATTTCAGCAAATGTTCCGTAAATATTCTCGTTTAAATTAATGCGTAACGCTTTGTCTTTTATAGAAGGAATCTGTTCGATGACCTTGTCACCTTTGAGTTTTATTTCTGTACCCATTTTATTTTAAATAGATTTGTTACAAAGTTAGCAAATTAGGCTTCTAATGAAAGAGAAATAATCCTATTTTTGTAAAAAAAATAAGTTCAATTGAAGGTATATTTTTTAGGTACTGGTACTTCCCAAGGTATTCCGATTATCGGAATCGATCATCCTGTTTGCAAAAGCACTGATGCTAAGGACAAAAGGCTCCGCGTTTCCATCTGGATTACGTGGGACGATCACTCATATGTAATCGATTGTGGGCCTGATTTCAGACAGCAAATGCTTTCATGCGGATGCAGGCATCTCGATGCTATTTTGTTTACTCACGAACATGCAGATCACACTGCAGGTTTAGATGATATTCGTCCGTTTAATTTCCGTCAAGGTGAAATTCCAGTTTACGCGCACCAGCGTGTAATTGATAATCTGAAGCGCCGTTTTGAATATGTTTTCGAAACTGTAAACAAATATCCAGGCGCACCAAGCGTTAAAACAATTGAGGTTCAAAATAATAAAACTTTTGCTGTTGGCGACAAAAAAGCTATTCCAATTAATGTAATGCATGGCGATTTACAGGTTTTTGGTTATAGAATAGATGATTTTGCTTATTTGACAGATGTAAAAACAATTGAAGAAGCTGAAGTTGAAAAATTAAAAAGCCTAAAGGTTCTGGTTGTGAATGCTTTGCGCGTAGAACCGCATGATACACATTTTAATTTGCAGGAAGCCCTCGATTTTATAAATTTGGTCAAGCCAAAAGTAGCCTATTTAACGCATATCAGCCACGTTTTGGGCTTTCATGAAGAGGTGCAAAAGAAGTTGCCTAAAAATGTTTTCTTGGCTTACGATAATTTAGAAATTACAATTTAATTATACCACAAAAATGAAAAAATCCTTAATGCTTTATCTTTTTATCCTTGCGATATTAATGAATGTTTTTACCTATATGTTTTACAGTAATGAAGTGAAATTTGGACAGGAAAGATATGATAAAACAACTAAGAAACTGAGAGATAGCATCAATTTAGTGAAAACTCAATTAGCTGATGCCAATTATTTTTCTTTAGAACATAACGAAAATGCACAAAATTATTTTGATAACAGTGCTTCTGGCGGTAAAGTCATTTTATACGAAAAATTGATTCCGGTTGTAACTGAAAAATTATTAGATCTAAATTCAAATCCAAACGGAAATCCTTATACGGGTCAGGATAAAATTGGCGCTAGTAAATTTATCATTAATAAAGTGAAAATTTTAAACCACAGATGGATCATTGCAGATTATAGTAATGGTGAATTATGGGGAGAAGTCTTGTTAAAATACTTTGTTAATGATGATGAAAGTATTACTTTTGAAGTTAACCAAACTTGGTTATATCAAAAATAGGATTTTTTAATCCTATTTTTTTTTGTTAAAATTAAATAGATAGGATTATGAAAAAGATGTTTTTGTTTTTGATTATGGCGAGCGCGTTTTCCTGCGCCAAAAAAGTTTCTCAAGAAAATGTAAATACAATTCCGAAAGAGCCAGTAAAAGAAGCTGTTGTAGGAGCAGATGCCGATTCCCACGGTTGTAAAGCATCTGCTGGCTATACTTGGTCAACTCTTAAAAAAGAATGCATACGTGTGTTTGAAGGCACAAAATTATCTCACTTTGATGACGGAAAAACCTATACAACAGCTTCCTATGTAATTTTCGAAGGAAATAAAGCAGAACTTTTTCTGGATACTCAAAAAGAATCTATTATTTTAGAAAGAAAATCTGAAGGCGATTCTTGGGTTAATGGAGATCTGCAATTGATTCCTTGGAAAGGATATGTCCTGAAAAAAGACGGGAAGATTATTTATACAGGTAAATAGTTTACAGTCTTCAGTCGCAGTTTAAAGTTTGTTTGAGACTGAAAACTGCGACTGAATACCGAAAATTGAGAACTACAAAGCCAGCCAATTCTTAAAATCAAAGAAATTTTGTGGCGCTACGCCGTGACCTACAGGATATTCTTTATAAGTAAGTGGAATATTTAATTTTTCTAAAATAGCAGGCGTTTTTCTTGCCCAGTCAATTGGAATAACCTGATCTACAGTTCCGTGTGACGCGAATATTTTTAGGTTTTTGAAATCGTTTTTCTCAAAACCTTCTTTGATAATTTCTTCATTAAAGTAACCGCTCATTGCCACAACTCTCTGAATTTTTTCAGGATAAGAAAGTGCGACAGAATAACTCAAAATAGAACCTTGGCTAAAGCCAACTAAAGTCACATTATTAGCGTCAATCGGATAATTTGCAACTAATTCATCTACGAAAGTGGCAATTAAATCGCGAGAAGTTTTTGCTTGTTCGTTATCTGAAAATTTGTTCTGATCAGCATCAAAATTGATCGCGTACCAAGCATAAGCGCCATATTGCAAATCATAAGGTGCTCGTGCTGAAACAATATAATAATTATCAGGAAGTTCTGTTGCAAACGAAAACAAGTCAGCCTCATTGCTGCCATATCCGTGTAATAAAAGCAACACAGGATTTTTATCTAAAATAACTTTTGGTTCTTGTATTTTATATTCTAAAGATAGATTCATTTTTTAATTGTGAATTGTAAATTGTAAATTTTCCGAATTTGGAATTTGGAATTTTTTAATGAAATTTAAAAGATTAGCCAATATTTTTAAACCATTTTTGGAATAATTCTCCAACTAACGGAATTGGCTTTGTTTGTCCTTGAATAGCAGTAAAAATTCCATAAGTCCAAAGAATTGAAATACAAATCCACATTGGAAAAGTTATAAAAAAACTGTCAAAATTGCTGATTATAGCTCCAAAAGAAATAAACGTCAATGACAATCCTAGCGCCTGACGAATATGAAAAGAAGCAAAACTATTTTTATTTTCAGAGTTCATCGACATTGCAATCAGTACTCCAATTATCAAAATATAACTGGTAATTGCGATAGATTTTCCCTCTTCGATTGAATTATTCATTGTAATTATTTAGAGATAACAAGTTGATTTTGATTTAAAATTCCGTAAACAGAACCTTTTATTTCAGTTCCTAAAAAAGCTGAGTTTTTAGATTTTGAAAGTATGTTTTCTTTTGTAAAAGTTGATTTTCCATCCGGAGTAAAAAATGTGAAGTTCGCTTTTCCGCCTTCTTCAATTGTATTGTTTTCAAGACCAAAAACAATTCTTCCCGAAGTTAATTTAGCTACGACAGTTTCTAGTGGCAAAACCGTTAATAATGCGCTGAAAGCACTTTCAAGACCAATTGTCCCGTTTTTAGCAGTATCAAATTCCATTTTCTTGAATTCAATATCAATTGGGTTATGATCTGAAGTAATCATATCAATAGTTCCGTCAGCAATTCCGTTTAATAAAGCTTGTCGGTCAACTTCAGTTCGCAATGGCGGTGTTACTTTAAATCGAGTATCAAAGCCTTCCAATTTTTCATCCGTTAAAACCAAATGATGTACAGAGGCGCTTACTGTTACGTTTAAGCCTTTTGCTTTGGCCTCTCTAATTAATTCAACTGATTTAGCTGTAGAAATCGTCGGGATATGAAGTTTTCCGCCAGTGTATTCTAATAAGAATAAGTTTCTTGAAATTTGTAGTTCTTCTGCTAAATTCGGAATTCCTTTTAGGCCTAATCTTGTTGAAACAATTCCTTCGTTTGCAACTCCATTTCCTTTTATGTTTGGATCTTGTGAATAAGCAATTATCAATCCATCAAAATCTTGAACATATTGCAATGCTATTTTTAGCAGATTAGCATTGTCAATACTTTTATTATAATCACCGAAAGCAATTGCTCCGGCTTTTTTCATATCGTATAGCTCTGCCATATCTTTTCCTTCACTGGCTTTGGTTAGCGCGCCAATTGGAAAAATTTCTGTGGCAAAACCGTTTGCTTTGTTTTTTACAAAATTTACTTGAGATTGATTGTCAATAACGGGGAAGGAATTTGGCTGTAATGCAACTGCTGTAAAACCACTTTTTGAGGCAACATTCAATCCGTTTGCAATGGTTTCCCGGTCTTCGTAACCTGGTTCTCCAAATGAAACGCTGCTGTCAAACCAGCCTTGAGAAATGTGAAGATCATCGAATCGTACAATTTCTGCGTCATCGTTTGGAAGTGAAATGCCTATTTTTTCTATTAAACCATCTGCAATTAAAAGATCAACGGTCTGGTTATGAAACGGACTTTTCGAGTCGATAATTTTGGCGCTTTTGATGATTATTTTCATATGTAGATATTTTTTTGTCGTAAAATGATTTTTGTAAAAAGTAAAATGCCTTAAAACAAACGCGAATTCTATTTTACAAATTTTATAATTGCCATTTCTAATGCTAAAAATAACAGAGCAAAGATAACAAACCATTTCCAAATTTGGCTGTCAGTTCGCTCAGTTTGTAAGGTATTGAAAATGGTCGAAATGGTATCTGCAGTTTTAAAATCTGAAACCACATTTGTATTTACTTGACTCAAATCACTTTCGCTTCGTTTATAATTAAAACTCAGATTTTCAACCCATTCTTTTTTGTCATAAATACTATAATTTCCAGCTGTTTCAGGGAAATCATTAAATGTCAATTTTACTTTATTATTTAATATCTGCTGAATCGGAATAAACGAATCATCATTTCCTTTTACTTCTAAAATTGCGTCTTTCGTCAGTAAAACATCAACAAAATAAGGTTGATTATTGCCAATCGTTAATGCGTTTACACCTGTTTTCTGATTGTTTTGTCCCATTTTATAAAAAAGCGGAACAATTAATGGCGATTGCTGAAAATTTGAATTTTCACTGTTAATTGGTGCTGAAAATACTGTAATTCCAGAAACTGGATTCTGAATTGAAGTTACAAATACACTTTGATCTTCATACGATAGAACTGCTGGATATGGAGTAGAAATAGCAAATGAACTGCTCGTTTTAGGATATTGAAAATTCGTAATTTTATTCTCAAAAACACCAGAAAATAAAGGATGATCAAAGTTGATTTTGGTAATTAATTTGCTTTCGGTTCTTAAATTATTAAACTGAACTTTTCCAAAATTTCCTAAAAATGAATTCAGATTTGAGATCGAACTTTTTTCAGAAGGGATTACAACTAAATTACCGCCTTTTGAAACAAATGCTTTTAAAGTAGTTTGAAGTGCTTGAGGAACTTCGATTAATTCATTCAGAATAATGGTATTTTGTTTTTCTAGACTATTGTAATCTAAACTGCTGATTGAGTAATTGTTGTAATTGAATTCAGCGGGCGTATAAATTCGAGATAAGAAGTTGCTTTTTTCAGGTTCTCCAATGCTGATAACATTTGTTTTTTTAGATTTAGAAATACTGAAATAAAGCTTATTATCATAATTCAGTCCATTATCTTCAATGGTTACATACCCGTGAAAAGCTTCTTTCGGAATAGTAAAATTGATTTTCTTTTTCTTCGAATCAAAATTAATAATTGTTTTGGCTATCAGTTTATTTTGATTGTAAAGCGCCATTGAAATAGGTTTAAAATCGTCTCCATAGGCCGATAATGCAACACTTATTTCGTAAAAATTCTCTAAAGTCTGATTGATAAAAACACTGTCAACAGCAATGTTGTTTTTTTGTTCGGCTTCCGGAATAATAAAATATGGTTTTTCTTCTGTATCAATGTTTTTTACATCTTTTTCTGCTAAACCAACAGCATCTGTAATAATGACAATATCTTTTTTATGTGCTGACTTATGCGCTTTAATCTTAGCCATAATCGATGAAAGTTCAAAAGGAGTTGCGCTGTATTTTAAGTTTTGCAAAGCGCCTTTCGAAGATTTAATATCGGTATTCCAGTAATTTTCGGTATTAGTTAAAAGTGAAAATTGAGTGTCTTCTGGTGTGTTTTCTAATAATTCCTGAACCGCACGCTTTAGCAATTCACCTTTTTTTCCTTTAGCCTGCATACTAAACGAATTATCTAGAATAATATACATTTCGTTTGTGGCATTTTTGCTGTCTTTGGCTTCAAAATAAGGCTGTGCAAAAGCAATAATGGCAAAAGTCAGCAGTAATAAACGAGTAGCAAGCAATAATCGTTTTTTGATTTTCGAACTTTTACGAGTCTGAACAGCGAGTTCTTTTAAGAATTTGACGTTGGTAAAATAGGAAGTTTTGAAACGTCGTAATTGAAATAAATGAACCAAAATTGGAACAATCAATAAAAACAGAAAGTATAGAATTTCGGGATGTTTAAAATGCATTCTGGCTTCGATTTAACTTCACTACGTTTTGTAGATACTGGTCAAAAATACAAATTTTTACTCAAACCTTGTATTATATTTAGTTAAACCATATAAGTAATGTAAGAGATTATAAGCTAGTCTTTATAAGCATAAATTTAAATAAAGTTATATTTCTTGTATAGCTAAAAAAGGAAAAAAAATAGTTTGAAATATATAACTTTTGGAAATTCATTTATAACAAAAAATGCAATTTCTATTGATAATATTGAGTATTTTAGCGTATTCAAAAAACAATTAAAAACTATGAAAAGATTATATATGCTGCTTTTTTCAGCTTTAGCTTTTACAAACTTACAAGCCCAAAATAAATTTAATTTATTAGTAGGAACCTATACAAATACCTGCAAGAGCGACGGAATTTACGTTTACGAATTCAATTCAAATTCGGGAGAATTTAAGTTGAAGAATTCTTCAGAGGGGGTTTTGAGTCCGAGTTATTTGTCAGTTTCAGCAGATAATAAATTTATTTATGCAGTAAACGAAAACGGAACTCAAAGTACTGTAAGTGCTTTTAAATACAATTCGCCAAACGGAAAGCTTACTTTTTTAAATAAAAATGATGCACTGGGTGCAGATCCTTGTCATTTAATTAATGACAGTCAAAATGTAATTGTTGCGAATTATTCAGGTGGAAGCATAGTAGTTTTTAAAAAGAGTCCTAATGGAAGCATTACACCAGTGCAACAGTTGATTCAGCATGAAGGAAAAGGACCAAATGTTGCGCGCCAAGAAAAAGCACACGTGCATATGGTAGTTTTTTCTCCAGATAAAAAGTTTGTTTTATCGAACGATTTAGGTTTAGATAAAATTTTCATTTACAAATACAATCCGAATTCTAAGAACGAAATGCTGACTTTAAAAAGTACTGTCGATGTAAAGCCAGGAAGCGGACCAAGACATTTGACTTTTAGCAAAGACGGAAAATTTGTCTATTTAATTCAAGAATTAGATGCTACATTAACGACTTTTAGTTACGATAAAACAGGAAATCTTAAGGTTCTTGCTGAAACAAGTATTCTTCCAAAAGGATTTACAGGCGGAACTGGCGCAGCAGCAATAAAAATTTCGCCTGACGGAAATTTTTTATACGTTTCTGACCGAGTTGATGCCAATGCTATTTCAGTTTATAAAATTCTTAAAAATGGGAGTATCGAATTAGTTGAACAGCAAAGTACTTTAGGAAAAGGCCCAAGAGATTTTGCTATTGACCCAACAGGAAATTACCTTTTAGTTGGTCATCAATATACAAATGATATAATTATTTTTAAAAGAGATAAAACTACCGGAAAGCTTACTGATACAGGAAAAAAAATTGAACTGTGTTCACCTGTAGGATTGATTTTTACTAAGATATAGCTTTTTTTTAAGTACTGAGTTTCTAAGATACTAAGGGACTAAGTTTAAAATATAAAAGAGGGATGAGTTTTTTTTGAAACTCATCCCTCTTTTATAAAATAAGAAACCTCAGAATCTTAGTATCTTAGAAACTCAGTACCTTTTTAAATCTATTTATCCTTATCCTTTCTTTTCTTATCTCTCGTTTTCAACATATTTCGATTGACAGAACCGTGGGTTTTCTTTTTTGTTTTTGAAGGCCCTCCTAAATTGACTTTCTTATTCTTTTTAGCTTTATCATGAAATGCACCATCACCATCAAGTTTCACTTTTTTCATTAAAAACTTAATCGGCTGTTTGTCTTTTTCAGGTTCAATTAGTTTTAATGAAACTTCTACTTCTTCTGGAAATGCCGCAACTTCTAATTCCTGATTCATTAAAACTTCTACTTCTACTTTAAATTCTTCTTCACGAGGCGTGATGAAACTTATTGCAGTTCCTGTTGCATCTGCACGACCTGTACGGCCAATTCTGTGCATATACAATTCTGGAAATTCAGGAAGCTCAAAGTTAATAACGTGAGAGATATTCGAAATATCTAAACCTCTCGCCATAATATCAGTAGTAATTAATCCGCGTAAATTTCCTTCTTGAAATTCTGCCATTGTACTCAAACGATAATTTTGAGATTTATTAGAGTGAATAACTCCAAACTGACCTTCAAAATCTTCCTCAATACGTGTATGAAGCATGTCTGAAATCTTTTTATTATTCACGAAAACCAAAACACGTTCCATGCTTTCGTTTGTTTGTAATAAATGTTTTAACAGATTTACTTTTGTATTGAAATTCGGAACATTATAAGTAATTTGAGTAATGTTTTCAAGTGGTGTTCCTGAAGCAGCAAGGGTTACCTCTTCTGGAAAATCAAAAAAGTCATTTAAAACAGCATCAACTTCATCTGTCATTGTTGCAGAGAATAAAATGTTCTGACGCTTGGTTTTCATCATCGCCAAAAGTGCTGTCAATTGTGTACGGAAGCCAAGATTCAGCATTTCATCAAACTCATCAATAACTAATTTTTGAGTTTCATCAAAACGAATTACAGCATCTAGTGCTAAATCCATTGTTCTGCCAGGGGTTCCTACTAAAATGTCAACTCCTTCGTAAACTGCTTTTTTTTGCGTATTGATGTTTACTCCACCAAAAATACCAAGCGTACTAACCGACATGTATTTGGTTAATTTCTCGACTTCTTCTACCACCTGAACTACTAATTCGCGGGTTGGAACAAGAATTACAATTTTAGGCGTATTGGTTGGTGTAAATTTGTATAGTTTTAAAAGAGGCAATAAATATGCAAAAGTTTTACCGGTACCAGTTTGTGCAATTCCCATCATATCTCGGCCAGACATAATCACAGAAAAGGATTTTTCCTGAATAGGAGTAGGCTTAACAAAGCCTAATTCATCGATTGCTTTTTGTACTGATTTTGGAAGATTGAATTTTTCGAAAGTGCTCATTTGCATTAAATTTTGTGCAAATGTACGTTAAATTGATGGTTAGATCACTAGATTTTTCGAATCATCTAATAATCTGTTCATCTAATAATCTAATTATCAAAATCAAAACCCTTCAAAAACACCCAAACCAAATAAGGCAAAATCATATTTTACAGGATCTGTTGCATCCATTTTACGAAGTTGTAAATCTAATTCAGCTAATGCTTTTGCGTCATTTTGCTTTCGCGAAAGTATTCCAAGTTTGCGCGCTACATTTCCTGAATGAACATCCAGCGGACAAGATAATGCTGCAGGCGAAATACTTTTCCAAATTCCTAAATCGACACCTTTTGTATCTTGACGAACCATCCATCGCAAATACATATTAATTCTTTTTGCAGCCGAATTATTTAGCGGATCTGAAATGTGTTTTTGGGTTCGAGGCAAATGATCGATTTCAAAAAATAATTTCTTGAATTCATGAATGCTTTTCTGTAAACTGTTTAGTTCTTGGTTTTTAGAAAAAACAGTTTCTAAGCCATTATGGTTTTTATAAATGTGCTGCAATCCTTTTATAAAGCTTCCAAAATCTTTTCCGTTAAAAGTTCTGTGTACAAAATTTTCCAATCTCGCCAGATCTTCTTCAGAATGAGACATCACAAAATCGTAGGGTGTGTTTCCCATTAATTCCATCATTTGATGTGAATTTTTGATAATCATTTTACGATTTCCCCAAGCGATTGTAGCGCTTAAAAAACCAGCAATTTCAATATCTTCTTTTAAGGAAAACAAATGTGGAATCTGCACTGGATCACTTTCAATAAAATCTTGATTGTTGTATTGAATGACTTTTTCGTCTAGAAATTCTTTGAGTTCTAATTTATTCATAAATAATGTTGAACAGCAATTTAGTTTTAATTGCTAATCTGTCCGTCTACCATAATTAATTTTCGATCTGCCATATTGGCTAATTCTTCATTGTGTGTTACGATTACAAATGTTTGTCCGAATTCATCACGAAGCTGAAAAAATAATTGGTGCAAATTTTCAGCAGAATGAGTGTCTAAATTTCCAGACGGTTCATCGGCAAAAATAACATCTGGTTTATTGATTAGAGCTCTCGCAACAGCTACACGTTGCTGTTCGCCTCCTGAAAGTTCGTTTGGTTTGTGATTTATGCGATGCGATAATCCTAAATATGTCAGCAGTTTTTTAGCTTCATCTTCTGTTTCAGATGGCTTCTTACCTGCAATATAAGCAGGAATACAAACATTTTCTAAAGCTGTAAACTCAGGCAAAAGCTGATGAAACTGAAAAATAAAGCCTAAATTCATATTTCTGAATTTTGACAAAGCTTTGTCATTAAGGCCTAAAATATTTTCTCCATTTATAGTTAATGAAGTTTCAGTATTTGATTTTGATGGTTTGTCAAGCGTTCCTAAAATATGCAGTAAAGTGGTTTTTCCAGCTCCAGAAGCCCCTACAATCGAAACAATTTCTCCTTTTTTAATGTGCAGGTCAACTCCTTTTAAAACTTCAAGCTGGTCGTAGAATTTGTGTATATTTTTTGCGTGTATCATTTTTTGAAACTGTTTCTACAAAGAAACAAAGATTCTGCCGATATAAAAATTCGTTCTAACAGAAATTTATGAAAGTATTTAGCGGTAAGAGCTAAAGAAAACCTACGTGTCAATTTTCTTCAAATAATTGTATTTTAATAATGGAATGACTTTTGAGTAATAAGTTTTGCAAATATCAAGTTTCTAGAAAAATAATCACTTAGAAACGTGGTAATTAAGAAATAAATTTGAAAAAATAAATAAGCTGATTAAAAGTAAAACTTTTAAATTAGAACAATCTAAATTCAATTAAAATGCAGGAAGTTAAAGTAATAAGAGAAGACGATAGAACTAGAAAACTACTATTAGGTTTGCTTTTGGATGGAATCGGAATGATTTCGTTCAGTATTCCGTTAATTGGAGAATTCTCAGATGTCATTTGGGCACCAATTGCCGCATTTATCATGACAAGAATGTACAAAGGCAGAGTAGGGAAAGTGGCTAGTATTTTGACATTTGTTGAGGAAATAATTCCATTTACAGATGTTATTCCTTCATTTACACTTACGTGGATTTACACTTACTATTTTCAAAAACAGGATAAGGAAATTTAGTCTTTAAAAAGAAAACCTAACCCCATTTTTTTTAGCATTTTCTTTTCAAAATTCCAAAAAAAGCGGAATTGCCCAAAAATACTTCCAATTATAACTAATAAAACTTGATAGATAGGAAAAATAATCAATAAGCGGATTAAGGTAAACCAACCTCCAAAATCTTCCTTGCTGATACCCAGCCAAACGCAAAAAGGCTTAGACAGCCATGCAGATGCCGATCCGGTGATCGCAAAAACGATAAAGATAATAATGGCTTGTAAGTTTGAGGTAATTCCCCAGCGTTTCTTTAATCTGTTCATTCTTTATTTATAACAATTACAAATATAAGAACATTATCGTATTGGTACATATCCGCCTAGCTTTTGTTTGTATGTATTTTGAAAATAAATCATATAATTGTAAATCAGGTAATTTACTTCATAACCGTAATGAATCTGAGGTTGATAATCAATACGCATTTCATACAAATTTGGATTATAACGCTGTGGCTGATTGACTCTGTTATTCCACTCGGTTACATACAGATAATTTTTGTTTTCAAGATAAGACAATGAATAATAGTTTCTCGGCTGTGCCATAGATGCCAGCCAAGTGCTGAAACCGTTATCAATAATAATTACTTCATATTCTAAAGAGTCATTTGCAATTCTTACAGTATCATTTACATTTTTGTTTGCTTTACCCGCATTTGCCTCTGCTACAGTATTTTTTGATGCTGTAGAACAAGCAACTATCGTAAATAGAACTATTAATATGTAAATACAATTTTTCATAATAATGATTATTAGATCTAAATTTACAAATAAATCAGGAAAGAGTTTTATTATTTAACAGTTTATAGTCAGGTTCAAAGCGACAAAGGTTCAAAGTGACAAGATTTTAACCTTTGTTCCTTTGAACCTGTAATCCTTTATAACTTTAAAAGTTATTTACTTCCAAACAATCTCCCAATAAATCCTGAGATGCCACCTTTGGTTTTGGCAACTACTAGAACATCAGCAACATCAACTTTTCCGTCGGCGTTTTGGTCTAGGCCAAACTGCATTCCGTATTTGGAGATTGTATCCATTATACTTGACGCTTGGCCACTGTTTCCTGAAATTGAATTGATGATATCAGAAATTTGAAAGCTGTTGTCGTTAGGATCTTTAGCTTTGTTTATTAAAGAATTCAAAACCTGTGGAATCATGCTTGAAGCTACACCCGCAGAGTCAGCGCTGCTTAATCCGAATTTTTCACCTAGGCTTCCGGTTAACTGTTGTGTTATTTGCTGTACCACGGGATTTGAACTGTCTAATTTAGAAGTTCCGTTAAATAAGCCTGCTAGTTGTTCAACTCCTCCTTCTGAAGCAATTTTTTGTAATCCTGCAAAAATAGAATTGCTGGTCTCGCTTATTACGGCTTCATTATGTTCATTTGGGACAGCAGTATTTTTAACAACGGCATCGCCTCCGTATTGCTGTACTAATTGGGTCAATTGTTCAAACATGATATTTAGATTTAGATTAGACGATAAAATTAATCGAAAAAGAAAGGGATTTACTACAAATAAGCAGTAAATCCCTCTAAAGTTAATCTATTTTTTGATTACTTAGCTCAACAAAGAAATAATTTGTGATGCTAGTTCTGTGCCAATTCTGTCTTGCGCTTCTCCAGTTGCAGCTCCAATGTGTGGAGTCAAAGAAATTTTTGGATGCATTAAAATTGTCATTTCTGGTTTTGGCTCGCTTTCAAAAACGTCTAATCCAGCAAAAGCAACTTTTCCTGAATCTAAAGCTTTTAGTAAAGCAACTTCGTCAATTACGCCGCCACGTGCACAGTTTACGATTCCTACACCATCTTTCATGATTTCAAATTCTTTTTCACCAATAATATAACCATCTTGAGCCGGAACGTGCAATGTAATGAAATCAGCTTCTTTAAACAAAGATTCTAATGATTGAGAAACGATTGTAGTTGTAATTGATTGTCCGTCAAAAAATTCTACTTTAATGTCTACTTTTGGAATAAAACTATCTGCAGCAATAACTTTCATTCCTAAACCAAGCGCCATTTTTGCAGTTGCCTGACCAATACGTCCAATACCAACAATACCAAGTGTTTTTCCTCTTAATTCAACACCATTTGCGTAAGCTTTTTTCAAACCATCAAAGTTTGAATCTCCTTCAAGAGGCATATTTCTGTTGGAATCATGCAAAAAACGAACACCAGAAAATAAGTGTCCAAATACCAATTCAGCAACAGATTCTGATGATGAAGCAGGTGTATTAATTACATGAATCCCTTTGCTTTTAGCGTAATCAACGTCAATATTATCCATACCAACACCACCGCGTCCGATAACTTTAAGACCTGGGCAAGCATCAATAATATCTTTACGAACTTTAGTTGCACTACGAACTAAAACTACGTCTACATTGTTTTCATTCACAAAATTAGCAACTTGTTCTTGAGCTACTTTTGTAGTTATAACTTCAAATCCGCCTTTTTCTAAGGCTAGAATTCCACTTTTAGAAATTCCATCATTGGCTAATACTTTCATTTTTTTTTTGATATTTAAAGATTGAAAAATTTCATAATTGAAATATTCAATCTGAATTGTTAGAATGAAAAAACAGAATGATTTAGATATAAAAAAATCTTTAAGTCATTCAATATTTCAATTTAAATCTTTGTTTCCAATGCTTTCATTACATCAACTAAAACCTGAACACTTTCGATAGGCATAGCGTTGTAAATAGAAGCTCTGTAGCCACCTACTGAGCGGTGTCCTGGCAATCCTGAAATTCCTGCAGCTTTCCATAAAGCATCAAAAGTTTCTGTATGATCAGGGTTTTTTAATAAGAAAGTAACATTCATTTTAGAACGGTCTTCAACAGCAGCAGCACCTTTAAATAATGGGTTTCTGTCGATTTCAGCATAAAGTAAATCTGCTTTTGCGTCGTTTAATTTTTCGACAGCAGCGATTCCGCCTTTTTCTTTAATCCATTGTAAAGTTAATAACGAAACGTAAACTGCAAAAACAGGTGGCGTATTGTACATACTTTCTGCTTTGATATGTTTAGCGTAGTCTAACATACTTGGAATTGTTCTTCCGTTTTTTTCTAAAATTTCTTCTTTAACCACTACCAGAGTAGTTCCTGCAGGACCCATATTTTTTTGAGCTCCGGCATAAATTAAATCAAATTTTGAGAAATCTAAATCACGTGAAAATATATCAGAACTCATATCGCAAACAACAGGAATGTTAGTTGCCGGGAATTCTTTCATTTGAGTTCCAAAAATGGTATTGTTGCTTGTACAGTGAAAATAATCAGCATCACTTGGTATTGTATATCCTTTTGGAATATGGTTGTAATTTTCTTCTTTTGAAGAAGCTACAACAACAGTTTCTCCAAAATACTTAGCTTCTTTTATTGCAGCAGTTGCCCAAGTTCCTGAATCTAAATAAGCCGCTTTTCCGTTTTCTTTCATCAAGTTATAAGGAGCCATTAAGAATGCAGTACTTGCTCCGCCTTGTAAAAATAAGGCTTGATATCCTTTTCCTTGAAGTCCTAATAATTCTAAAGCAAGCGAACGAGCTTCATCCATAACAGCAACGAAATCTTTGCTTCGGTGCGAAATTTCAAGAATAGAAAGTCCTGAATCATTAAAATTTAAAATTGCTTTTGATGCCTTCTCAAAAACTTCCTGAGGTAAAATACTTGGTCCTGCGCTGTAGTTGTGTTTTTTCATGGTTGTTGTTAATAGTCGAAATTTTAAAGACGCAAATTTCGGCAATAGGAGCTGAAAAAGCGATAAATTATTCGAAATAATTAAACATATTTTTACTTTGTTGTTAACAAAAACGTTATAGTATCTACGTTATCTGCATAATCCCACAATTGAGGATTTTGGGTTTGTCCGAAGGGAATGCTGTTATGAATTAAATCACCGCTCACAATGCATTGAATTTGCTCAGAATCAGCTTCAAGACGCGCTTTTAAATCGTCTATATTCTCATAGAATTCGTAAAAAACACTCGAAATAGGCGAGGCATAGCTCGGATCTTCCTTTAAAGTCAAAAAGCCGTTATCTAATAATTTAAAATTGCTCATTAAAAATACAGCCTTGTTATAGTCATAATTGTTAGCGTATTTTTCGTAATGAATTACATCCTGATATTTAAAAATAGCTTGAAAAAATGTATCAAATGTGTAGCCTTTCGGAACAAAAAGTTTCGAAACATTGCGGCATCCTAAACCGAAGTACCGAAAAATATCTTCGCCTAAAGCTTCTAATTGTTCGTGGGTTTCTTTTCCGTTTAAGACTGCTGCGGAATTTCTATTTTTTCGAATGATTGAAGGCTTATCTTTAAAATAATATTCAAAATATCGTGAAGTATTGTTGCTTCCAGTGGCAATAACCGTATCAAAGTTTTCCAGTTTTCCTTCCACGAAAGTGATCTTATCATTTAAATTTTCATCAACAGCAATTAAATATTTAGCTAAAAAAGGCAATAAATGCTGATCGTTAGAAGAAGTTTTAATTAATGCTTTATTTCCAGTAATTAAAACAGACAAAAAATCATGAAAACCTACAAGCGGAATATTGCCAGCTAAAATTAAGGCAACCGTTTTCTCTTTATTATCTGCTTGATTAAATTCTGTGACATATTTAGAAAGCCATTTATCAATGTTTTCTTCTGTCAAGGCCTCTGCCCAAGAATTTATTGCAAAATAAACTTGTTCAGGTGTATACCATCCGTTATGAGATTGAGATAAATGTATTAATTTTTCAAAATCATCAAAAAAGATTTCGTTGTATAAAACGGCAGATTTTTTTTCAGATTTCTCTTCAGAGAACTGACTTAAAAAATTTCCTAATTCAACAAAAACACTTTTTTTTGTTTCTAATGTCATAATGTTTGCTTATGAATTGTTTTGATTGTAATTTTGCACAAAAATAAGCATAAATAAGTCGAAAGTCAAAAGTCATCAGGCCAAAAGCCGAAAATGTCTTTTTATATTTTTTTGACTTTATAACTTTAAGACTTTTAATTTTAAGACTAAGAAAAATGGCAATAATTATAACTGACGAATGCATAAACTGTGGGGCTTGTGAACCAGAGTGCCCAAATACAGCAATTTATGAAGGCGCTGATGATTGGAGATATAAAGATGGTACAAGTCTTAAAGGAAAAGTAATCTTACCAGATGGAACTGAAGTTGATGCAGATGATGCTCAAACCCCAATTTCTGACGAAGTATATTATATTGTTCCAGGAAAATGTACGGAGTGTAAGGGTTTTCATGATGAACCGCAATGTGCTGCTGTATGTCCTGTTGATTGTTGTGTACCAGACGATAATCATGTTGAAGACGAAGAAACCTTGTTGAACAGACAAGCGTTTTTGCATGGTGATGAATAAAATTTAAAAGTAAAATATTGAAATCCTGAGTGTTAAGCTCAGGATTTTTTTTTAGCATTAATGCAGGTATAATTGGAGTTTTGTTTTTGATGATCAATGTTTTGGTGAACAAATGTTAATTTATAAAGAATAATTTAATATATTAGTCGAAAATTTAATAATAGCAAATGAGAACACTGTTAATTTTATTTGTCGTATTATTTAGCAACACTGTTTTTGGTCAAAATGAAACATATTCTATAATTGTAAAAGATATAGAAACACAATTGCCTATTGAAGATGCAATGGTTGTTGTTTTAAAAACCAAACAGATTTTAATGAGTAATAAAGAAGGTAAAGTAACTTTTGTTCTCAAAGGTGGCTCAAACATTGAGGTTTCTCAAACTGATTATGAGCCTCTAACACTTCGCTGGGCATCTTTAAAAGAAAATGATTTTGTAGTTTATTTAAATAATAAGAACACAAAACTCGACGAAATTGTGGTATCCAAACAATCTCCACAAAAAATGCTTCAAAAAATAGTTTCTAATTCTAGACAAAAATTAGCGGCTTCTTATCGGTTAAAAGTATATGTGAGAGAGTTTTTTATGCTTGACAGCAAATATTCTTATTATAACGACGGATTAGTGAATTTTCAGTTTACAGGTAATCAAAAAAAATCATCGACCACATTATTAGTAGAACAAAATAGATCTTATGGTTTGTTGGAAACAGATGTGAGTGCGGATTTAATGGGGTATAATTTGAATAATATTATGGAAAATTATGCAAACCTAAATTATTTTGATCCTATTTTAGATTCAAAAGCCAAGAAAGAATATGAATTTAGCACAAAGGGACATCCTACCAATCCAGAATATTATATAATGTCTATTTCGCCTCTAGACAAATCTAAAAAAGCGCTGGATACTTTTGAAATTATCTATGATCCGATAAAAAAGTTAATTCTGGAATTCAGTATAACTATTACTCCTGGAAATCTTGCTCAAATTGAAGAACAAACAAAAATAGGTTCTAAAAATGTAACCAAATCTGTTGTTAAGGTAAGTTATAGAGTTGATGGCGAAGACTATTATTTACTGACTTCAAACGAAGAGATTGCATATGATCTTATTTTAAAAGATAAAATTAAAAATATCCAGGTTCGGAATAATTTTATTACGACCAACTTCAACAGGCAAAATTTTACTTATAGAGAGAGTGATGTTTTTAAAGAAAAATCACTATTCAATAAAAAGAATAAAGTATTGACCAACTATTGGGATATTTCTGGATTTACCGCCACCGAAGAAGAAAAAGGAATTATAAATGGGCTGGAATTTAAAATGTAATTAAAAAACCTGAGTTTAAACTCAGGTTTTTTTTAGGACTTTCTTTTTGCTACAATAACGTAAGTATCATAAGCATAGGTTTTTCGGTCTATAGTTTTTAGTATTTCGAAATTATTCAAATATAAAAAAAGCTGTATTTCATTGAGTGTAAAAACGCGTACAGTCGAAAAATCATTTTCAAGAATTTCTTTTTCTCCATTTGTAATAATATAATACTGTGCTGTCCATTCTAGCATAAAGTTCTCCAGTGAATTGTTGGTGTCCCAATGGCTTTCTCTTATATAATTGATATTCTCATAAACTGCTTGATGAATAATTACGGGATTATCTTTTGTAAAAGGAATAAAGCGGTTTGCATCGATAAAATCAAAAATCAGCACACCATTTTCAGTCAGGTTTTTATGCACGGAGTCAAAAGTTCTGTTGATGTCGTCATTTGTAATCAAATAACTGGTAGATCTCCCGGTAATTAAAATTGAATCTACAGAACTGCTCAATTTAAATTCACGCATATCGCCTTGAAGAAATGTACACTCTTTATTGCGTTCTCTCGCAATTGAAATCATATCTTCACTATAATCCAGACCTGTATAATTTTGTTTGTTTTCTTGGAATCTTTTGGCGAGGTTTCCTGTTCCGCTTCCTATTTCTAAAATTGAAACAGCATTGTTTTCTTGAACAAGTTTGTTGTAAAAAGTATATTCTTCGTCATAATTTACAAATGTCTGATACATCGCATCGTAAATCTTTGCCATTTTGCCATCATATAAATTTGCCATTGCCTTGATTTTTAATTATAAAAGTAAAAAAAAGACTGTCATATGACAGTCTTTTTAAATATTTAATTGTGTTTTAGATTAGAATTTATAGTTTAAAGATAAATTAAACATAGTACCTAACTGGCTGAAATGGAAACCGTCATATGTCATTTGAGAATAACGTCCATTAAAAGTAATTAAGTTGTATTGTGTTTTTGTTTGAGCTGGATCTGCTAATATTGCAGTTCCGGCAGCATTATCTGCTTTAAATTCCCATTCTGGTAAAACATTAAATAAGTTGTTTACGTTTAGCGCGAAAGTTAATTTTTCAGTAGCATTAAAATTAATACCTAAATCAGTAACAACTTTAGGAATAAATTCTGTTCTTAAGTTAGCATCTAAACCATCTTGATTGAAGGTTGTTTTTCCGAAATAAGTATTGTTAAGAGAGAAACCAAATTTACCAATTTCGTAATTTCCTCCTAAGATCCATTTTGTTTTAGGTCTAGATGTAAAAGTCAAAGAAGTTAAAATATCTCCAAATGAGTTATTTGTTACAGGAGAAATTCTTTCATTTTGAAAAGTAACGTTTCCAGATAAATTAATCCCTAATTTACCTGATCCAATTCCGATATTATTGTATCCAGTAACTACGTCTAAACCAGAAGTTCTTGAATCGAAAGAGTTAGAAAACCAAGCCACATTACCAAATGGAGTGTCTTGTCTGTCTCCTAATACAATTCTGTCTTCTACTTTAATGTTATAGTAATCTAAAGTAATATTAAAATCTCTGAAAGGTTTTGCACCAATACCAACAGTAATGTTTGTAGATTTTTCAGGATCTAATGATGGAATTCCTAATTGACGTGCTTGAGGAGAAACGTTATTGATAATACCGCTTACTTGAATTCCTTGTCCAGCTACGAAAGAATATTGCGATTTTTGAGTATAAATTTGGTGTAAAGTAGGCGCTCTGAAACCAGTTGAGATAGATCCTCTTAAAGTAATTTTATCATCTAAGAATTTATATCTTGTGCTTGCTTTCCAAACCGTTGCTCCACCAAAATCACTATATTCTTCGTGACGCACAGTTCCGTTAATTAAGAAGTCTTTTGTAATATCAAAAGCAACATCTAAATAAACACCTACATTGTAGCGATTCCATTTTCCTGAATTTTCAGGTCTGTTACCTGCAAAAGAGTCAGCTCCAGTTCCGTCCCAAGATGCTTTATCTCCTTCCATAACGGTGAAATATTCACTTCTAAACTCAGATCCAAAACCAATACTGATTTTGTCTGAAACAATTTTAGAGATATCAATATTTCCAACTACGTGATTAAAAGAAGTTCCACCTGGTTTAAACGAAATAGGGCTATTTTCTCTGTATACATTTTCGCCATTTTCGTCAACGATATTAGATCTGTTTACAGAGTTGTTTACAGAGTATACTTGTTTGTTTCCTCCAACAGTTATACTCGCATCAGTATTCCATCCATTTTTTACATTTTTGAAACCTAATGTACCATTATAATCTGTTAAGTCACCTTCAAAAGTTGGTACGTAGCCTTCGTAAACTCTATTAGCACCAGTACCTTTTCCGAAAAAATCAATAAGATAAGGATCATCTGCTAAAGTTCTCCAGTAAGGCGTTCTATAATTCGCGAAAGAGTTTACTTTTTTGTACACATAAGCAGCGTTGTAATATACTTTTGTGTTGTCGCTTATGTCGTTGCCTCCGTTAATAAGGAATTTAGCAGCAGCTGTTTCCGGAGAACCGTTAATGTTTCCAGCATCAGGATGTTTGGCAAGAAAAGCTTGCACATCAGCAATATCAGCGCCAAAATCTCCAGCATCTCCAGCAGCATCAACAGTTCCTGGTCTGTTTGCTAAATTTACTTTAGAGAAGTCAATAGTATAATTTAAGAATCCTTTTTCACCAACTGTAGTTCCATTGTTTAAGCTAACGCCTAACATTTCTCCATCACCTTCAGAAGTGATACCGCTTCTTACCGTTAATGAGCCATCAGTTGCGTTTTTCTTTAAAATGATGTTCATTACACCAGCGATTGCATCAGAACCGTACTGAGCAGATGCACCATCACGAAGAATCTCAACTCTTTCGATTGCATCTGTAGGTATTGCAGAAATATCTGCACCCGTTTCTCCACGTCCCGGAGAAGTCTGTACGTAAAGCAAAGAGCTTAAATTTTTACGTTTACCATTAATAAGGATCAAAGTTCTGCTAGGTCCCATATTTCTGATTTCGTAAGGGTCAAGTAAGGAAGTCGCATCATTTACAGGAGTTTGTACAGTATTAAAGGAAGGAATTTTATACTGCAGTGCCTTATCAAATGTAGCTTGTCCCGTCGAAGTTAAATCCTTTGAAGACAAAACATCAATAGGCAATGCACTTGTTGTATTACTTCTGGCCGCTGTTCTTGATCCTGTAACTACTACTTCGTCAAGATTTTGACCACTTTCTTCAGATAAAGAAACATCAATTGTAGAAGTAGAAGCAACTCTTGTAACACTGCTGTAGCCCATATAACTAAAAATTAAAGAAGCACCTTCTTTTACTGTTATTTTATATGTCCCGTCAATATCGGTAGAAACACCGTTGTTAGTTCCTTTTTCTAAAATGTTGACTCCCGGAAGCGGTGTTCCTGTATTGTCTTTAACAACACCTGTAACTTGCTTTTGCGCAAAAATAAATAAGGTGTTAAATAGAAATAATAGTAATGCAATTTTTCTCATGTTAAAACTTGTTTTGGTTAAAATTTTAATAGCGGTTTGTTAAATATTGCGATAAAAGTAGTCTTATTTAACAAAATATTAGTAAAAAGTTTAATTTTTTTTAGGAAAAGTAGTAAAAAAACATATATCGTCATTTTTTGTTTAGTTACGAGCTATTAAATCTTATATTTGCAAAATTTTAGAGGCAAAATATATGATTTTGTCAAAAAATAAATTATAAGAAAAAACAATCAGTTTATATGCTAAATATTTGATTTAAAGTCAATAAAATAAGCGTCTGAGAAGATTAAATTCAAATAAAAAATAAATATTTATCTACATATGAAAGCAGGAATTGTAGGATTGCCAAATGTTGGAAAATCAACATTATTTAATTGTTTATCTAATGCAAAAGCGCAAAGTGCGAACTTCCCGTTTTGTACAATCGAACCTAATATTGGTGTTGTAAACGTTCCGGATCCGAGAATCAATAAATTAGAAGAATTGGTAAAACCAGAGCGCGTGCAAATGGCAACTGTAGATATTGTAGATATCGCAGGTTTGGTAAAAGGGGCGAGCAAAGGCGAAGGCTTAGGAAACCAATTTTTAGGAAACATTAGAGAGTGTAATGCTATTATTCACGTTTTACGTTGTTTTGATAATGACAATATTGTTCACGTAGATGGAAATGTAAATCCAATTCGTGATAAAGAAACTATCGATATCGAATTGCAGCTAAAAGATTTAGAAACAGTTGAAAAACGTTTGGAAAAAGTAAATCGTGCAGCTAAAACTGGAAATAAAGAAGCGCAGACTGAAAAAGCACTTTTAGACAGAATCAGAGAAGCATTATTACAGGCGAAATCTGCTCGTACTATTGTACCTCAAGGTAACGATGAGGAAGTTTTAATGGAATCTTTCCAACTAATTACTGCAAAACCAGTTTTATACGTTTGTAATGTTGATGAAAATTCAGCTGTAAACGGAAACAAGTATGTAGACCAAGTTCGTGAATTAGTAAAAGACGAAGATGCTGAAGTTATCATTCTTTCAGTAGGAGCAGAGGCTGATATTACAGAATTAGAAAGCTACGAAGAGCGCCAGGTTTTCCTTGAAGATATGGGATTAACAGAGCCGGGAGCCTCAGTTTTAATTCGTGCAGCTTACAAATTATTAAAACAACAAACTTACTTTACTGCAGGTGTAAAAGAAGTTCGTGCCTGGACCATCAATATTGGAGCAACAGCGCCACAAGCCGCTGGAGTTATCCACACTGATTTTGAAAAAGGATTCATTCGTGCTGAAGTTATTTCATACGAAGACTACGTTCAATACGGTTCTGAAGCAAAAGCAAAAGAAGCAGGAAAATTCAAAGTTGAAGGAAAAGAATATATCGTAAAAGATGGTGATGTAATGCACTTCCGTTTCAACGTATAAACTCTAGAAAATAGAATAAAGAAAATAGAATAAAGAGAATAGACTTGAACTGCTGGAGAAATTCAGCAGTTTTTTTTATGTTTAATAATCACGATTTTCAGGCTTAGCGAAGTGTCAGTCCGTAAAGTATTAAAAGACTTCGCTCAGGATGAAAAGTCAAATTTAAAAATAAATCTGCTCAAATCTGCAAAATCTGCGTGAAAGAAAAAAGACAAAGCAAAAAAACCGTGTAAAACCGTTCAAATCCGTGTCATCTGCGAGCCATTGTTCAGAACCTATTTCCAGCTTTACTCTTCAAGATTTTTCCTTAATTTATTTTTTTGTCCGGCATAAAAAGAGCTTCCTCCGGTCGCTTTTTTATCACCGCAAAAAATATAAATTAATAAAAAATGCTTTCCGTTTCAATCTGGGGTAGACGTAAAATGCTTAAAATCAATTTTAATGAATATAAAAAGTTTCAAAATAATGGTTTTTCAAAATAATTTCACATGGTAAAAATGTAAACTTTAACGGAAAAGCGAGAATTTAAAATTTTCCTTATTTGCTAAATTTGATAGCATATTAAAAAATCAAAAAAATATGGTAAAAATCAAAAATATATTCGCAAAATCTTGGTTTCTGCTCAAGAATACTTTTTTAGAATTTAATGATGACAACGCTATTAAACTTAGTGCTGCATTAGCGTATTATACCATATTTGCACTACCTCCATTATTAATTATCATTATTACAATCTGTGGATTTTTCTTTGGAGAAGATGCTGTAACAGGACAATTGTACGGACAAATAAACGGGTTAGTAGGAAATGGAGCCGCAATCCAGATTCAGGAAGCTATAAAAAATGTACAGCTTTCTGGAAGCAATGTTTTTGCAACCGTATTCGGAATTGTGATGCTGTTAATTGGAGCTTCAGGAGTTTTTGCTGAAATCCAAAGTTCTATCAATTTTATTTGGGGTTTGCGCGCCAAACCCGATAAAGGATTAAAGAAATTCATTCAGAACCGATTGATGTCATTCTCAATGATTGCCTCGGTTGGTTTTTTAATGCTTGTCAGTTTGTTTATAAATACAACGCTTGATGTAGTCAGTTCACGTTTAAAAATATATTTTCCAGAAAGCACCGTTTACTTGTTTTACATTGTTAATATCGTAATTGTGCTGGCAAGTATTACGATACTTTTCGCAATTATTTTTAGAACATTGCCTGATGGAAAAATAAGATGGAAAGATGCTTTTATAGGTTCAGGAGTTACTGCTGTACTTTTTATGATTGGTAAATTTGCCATTGGTTTTTATTTAGGAAGTTCTACAGTTGCTTCTGTATACGGAGCAGCCGGTTCTGTAATAATTATTCTGGTTTGGGTCTATTATTCGGCAATTATTCTGTATTTTGGAGCAGAATTTACCAAAGTATATGCAAAATCATATGGAGGTAAAATTTATCCGAATGAATATTCAGTAGAAATAGCAAAAGAGATTTTTGAAATTGATACACCCAAAAACAAACCAATAGAAGACAAATTATTAAAAGAGCAAAAACCATGAAAATCATAGCATTTGGAGGAAGTAACAGTCAACATTCGATCAACAAAAAATTAGCTGCTTACGCAGCAAGTTTATTCGAAAATGCCGAAGTCGAAGTTTTAGATTTAAATGATTTCGCAATGCCATTATTTAGCGTAGATCTTGAAAAACAAGTAGGACAGCATGAACTTGCAAAAGCATTTCTTGCTAAACTGCAGAGTGCAGATATTTTAGTTGTTTCGCTTGCCGAAAACAATAATAACTACTCAACAGCATTTAAAAACCTATTCGATTGGAGTTCTAGAATTACCAAAGAAGTTTTTCAGCAAAAACCAATGTTATTATTGGCAACTTCGCCTGGATCAAGAGGAGGAGCGTCAGTTTTAGAAATTGGCCGCAATGCCTTGCCAAGATACGGAGCTCAAATAAAAGGCAGTTTTTCATTGCCTGCTTTTAATGCAAATTTTGATTTAGAAGAAAATAAAATTTCAAATACAGAGTTAGATAAAGAGCTGAAAGACATTATTAAATCTAGTTTTTAAGTACATGCCAACAAAAAAAATCCTTTTTTTATTCCTTTCTATAAATTTAATTTTGCTGCAATCTTCATTTGCGCAAAAATATACTGCTGTAGATAATATTGTTTCAAAATATCCTAAAAACTTCGATACAACTGAAGATTTGGCAGAAAGAATACAAAAAGATTTTACCTCAGAACACGATAAAGCAAGAGCCATTTTCAGCTGGATGGCCTTCAATATAAAATACGATTTTGCCACTTTTTTAAATCCTCCAAGAACACAGGGTTTTACTTATAGCAGCGAAGCAGAAAAACAAAGAAAAATAAAACAGCTCAATGATAAACTAATTCAAAAAGCATTTAAATCTCAGAAAGCAGTTTGTGAAGGTTTTACAGCTTTATATCAACATTTAGCTTCTCTGGTCGGCTTAAAATCTGAAATTATCAGAGGAGATTCTAAAACGAGATTAGCTGACATTGGAAGAAAAAACACCACTTCAAATCATGCGTGGAATACTGTTTTAATTGACGGAAAATGGCGGCTTGTTGATGTAACTTGGGCACAGGGCTATTATGACAGCAGTAAAGGCAAAATGATAAAAGAGTTTGCCCCGGTTTATTTTGATACAGATCCAGATTATTTTTTTGCTAAACATTTTCCTGATTCGGGGTCTTATTTAGGAACTAAATTAGATAAAAATGAATTCTTAAACGGACCTTTAATCTATAATAAAGCAATTGAAGGAGATAATAAAGTTAAAGAACCAACTGCTGGAATACTTGAAGTTAAAAGAGGAGATAAAATAACTTTTGAGATTAAAAACGTTTCAAAATCAGATTTATTTTTTTATCTGAATAAAAAGAATCAGCCTGTTAAAATTCAAAATTCTAAAGAAAAAAGAGGAGGTTTAGAATTTCAAATTACTTTTGATAATATGATCGGAGATTATCTTACTTTTTTTCTGGATACAAACAGTATTGTTTCTTTTAAAGTAGTTTCAAAGTAGTATTTTTCAATATGTTTGCTTTATTGAATTTTCTTCTTTTATCGAATTGCCGTATCTTAGCAATTCATGATCTGAATTAATACGCCATGGAAACTACCTTTCTGAAATCAATCTTAGATAATGATTTCTATAAATTTACAATGCAGCATGCTGTAATTAGACTTTTTCCAAAAGCTAAGGTACGTTATGGTTTTATTAATCGAGGAAAACATGTTTTTCCTTCAGGCTTTGCAGATTTACTTCGAAAATCGGTTGATGCAATGGCTAATTTACGATTGACAAAGGACGAGAAAAATTATTTGTCACATCACTGTCCATATTTAGATCCCACTTATTTAGATTTTCTGCAAGGATATATTTATGATCCATCTGAAGTTCAAATCAGTCAAGAAGGCTCAGAAATAAAAGTTACTATTGAAGGTTTTTGGTACAGAACCATTTTGTGGGAAGTGCCATTAATGGCTTTAATCTCAGAACTCTTTTATAAAGCCAATCATTTAATTCGCTTAAATGATGAAGCTATAAAAGAGCTGACCAAAAACAAGATTGACAATTATAATAAACTCGGAGTTTCTGTTTTAGAATTTGGTACAAGACGACGCCATTCTTATGATGTGCATGTTTTAGTAAATGAAACTTTGAGCGCTTATGGTAATAGTAGTTTTTTAGGAACTAGTAATGTGCATTTTGCAATGGTTAACAACAAACGACCTTTAGGCACGCATGCACACGAATGGTTTATGTTTCATGCGGCGCAATATGGTTTTAAAATGGCAAATTTAATCAGCCTCGAACATTGGACACAAGTCTACGGAGGCGATCTCGGAATTGCGCTGACTGATACTTACACAACGGATATATTTTTCAATCAATTTGATAAAAAATACTCCAAACTTTTTGATGGTGTTAGACATGACAGCGGCGATCCCGTAGAGTTTGCACAAAAGGTAATTTCGCACTATACTAAAATGGGAATTGACCCTAAATCTAAAGCAATTGTTTTTTCGGATTCGCTGAATTTTGAGAAGGTAAAAATAATAGCTGATTTCTGCAGAGATAAAATAAAAATGTCTTTTGGCATCGGAACAAATTTTACTAATGATGTTGGCCTTCCATCTATGAATATGGTTATAAAACTAACAGATACAAAACCCGATAATACGCATTGGCAAGGTGTTGTAAAACTTTCTGACGAAAAAAACAAAAACACGGGAACGCCCGAAATGATTGCTTTAGCAAAACAAGTCCTCGGAATAAAATAAGATTTTTTTGTTTCATAGCTGTTTTTTTATATTTTTAACGGTCGTATTTTTTTTAAATCAAATTAAATAGAAATCAAAGCTGTTATAATTCGTAACAAAAAAAAAATACGCTTTCATTTTTTGACTATAAATGGTACATTAGCCAAAAATCCAATTTACTTTATGCTAGAGCAAAATCAATATACCGAAGATAATATTCGATCACTCGATTGGAAAGAACATATCCGTATGCGTCCCGGAATGTATATCGGGAAATTGGGAGATGGATCTTCACCGGATGATGGTATTTATATTCTTCTAAAAGAGGTTTTAGACAACTGTATCGATGAATTCGTAATGGGTTCTGGAAAAACTATTGAAGTAACAATAAAAGACAAAACGGTTTCTGTTCGTGATTACGGACGTGGAATTCCGTTAGGAAAAGTAGTCGATGTAGTTTCAAAAATGAATACGGGTGGAAAGTACGATTCTAAAGCTTTTCAGAAATCAGTTGGTTTAAATGGTGTCGGAACAAAAGCGGTAAATGCACTTTCGAATTATTTCCGTGTAGAATCGGTACGTGATGATAAACAAAAAGGAGCAGAGTTTTCTGCAGGAAATCTAGTTCTTGAAGAAGATATAATCGATACAACAAAACGAAAAGGAACGAAAGTTACTTTTACACCAGATGAAACGATTTTCAAAAATTATAAATTCCGTTTAGAATACGTTATTAAAATGGTTAAAAACTATTGTTACTTAAACAATGGTTTGACAATTATTTTTAATGGAGAAAAATACATTTCAGAAAACGGACTTCGTGATTTATTAGAAGAAACAATCAGCGAAGATGATCTTGAATATCCAATTATCCATTTGAAAGATCATGATATCGAGATCGCTTTAACGCACAGTAAAACGCAGTACAGCGAAGAATATCACTCTTTTGTAAACGGTCAGAATACAACACAGGGAGGAACGCACCTAGCGGCTTACAGAGAAGCAATTGTAAAAACGATTCGTGAGTTTTATAACAAAAATTTTGAAGCATCAGATGTTCGTAAATCGATTGTAAGTGCGATCAGCATTAAAGTAATGGAACCAGTTTTTGAATCTCAGACCAAAACCAAATTAGGTTCTACAGATATGGGTTCTGATGACGGAACACCAGCCGTTTCTGTACGTACGTTTGTAAATGATTTTGTAAAAAATAAACTGGATAATTATTTACATAAAAACCCTCCAACTGCCGAAGCTTTATTGCGTAAAATTTTGCAGGCAGAACGCGAACGTAAAGAATTATCAGGAATTCGTAAACTGGCAACAGATCGTGCTAAAAAGGCGAATCTTCATAATAAAAAATTAAGAGACTGCCGAGCGCATCTTCCAGATACTAAAAACCCTAGAAACTTAGAAAGTACACTTTTTATCACCGAGGGAGATTCGGCTTCCGGATCGATTACAAAGTCGCGCGACGTAAATACGCAAGCTGTTTTTAGTTTACGTGGTAAGCCTTTGAATTCTTACGGAATGACGAAGAAAATTGTGTATGAAAATGAAGAATTCAATTTACTGCAAGCCGCTTTAGATATCGAAGATGGACTAGAAAAGTTACGCTACAACAATATCGTAATCGCAACCGATGCCGATGTCGACGGAATGCACATTCGTTTGTTGCTGATTACCTTTTTCCTTCAGTTTTTCCCAGAATTGATAAAAGAAGGGCATTTGTATATTTTACAGACGCCTCTTTTCAGGGTTAGAAACAAGAAAGAAACTATTTATTGTTATTCTGAAGAAGAAAGAAAAGACGCGATCGAAAAACTGAAACCAAAACCAGAAATTACACGATTTAAGGGTTTGGGAGAAATTTCGCCAGATGAGTTCAAGAATTTTATTGGAGAAACAATTCGCCTTGACCCGATTATGATGGATAAAAACACTTCGATAGAGCAATTATTGTCCTTTTATATGGGAAAAAACACGCCGGACCGACAAGAGTTTATTATCAAAAATTTGAAAGTAGAATTGGATGCGGTTGAAGAAGTTTAAATTTATGAGAAAAACTATTCTGGGTTTATTAATAATGATGCTAGTTATTTCTTGTCAGTCAAAAAACGATGAGAAAAAATCAATTGTTACGACTAAGCCTGTAAACGAAATTAAAATTGAAAAAAACAATGATAGTTTAATTTACAACATAAATGAAAATACTGTTGTAATAGCTGAGGATACTTTAAAGTTAGAAAGCCCATTTATATATTCTTTTGAAGGATCAATTAAGGACGGAAAAAAAATACAATTACATCTTTCTAATCAATTATCATCAGAATATGGCGGGTATGTAAAATCTGCATCTCTTTATATTGAAGGAAGTAATGATATACTTTATTGTTATTTTGAAAAAGAGAAAAAGCAAGATTATTATACAGCCACAATCTATGATTATGATCATGATAATAAGGTTATCTCTAAACTAAAATTGTACAATCCTTCAACAGAAGGAATGTATATAGAATATATATTGGATAAAAAAAGTTATAAAATATATCCAAGTAAAACATTTCCAGCATACAAATGTTACGATGAAATCGATTATACATTGTTTGATTCAAGAGAGGCTTTTAAAAAGGATGAAGCGATGAGGGAATTTACTCCTTCAAGAGATTATAATTTTTTTGCTGAAATTATTTCCAATGATGTAAATTTTGATATTCTGGAAACAAAATTAAAATATTTGTATACCGATTCGTTGAGCATTAATAATTATAAAAAATGGAAACATAATTTTAGCGTAGAAAAATCTAAAAAAGAAGAAGAAAATTATAGTTCTGAAACTTTATCAGTTGTGTCACCAGTTTTTATTGATGCTAATATTTATGTAGTTTCTGATTTCTCATACAGTTATATGGGAGGAGCTCACGGTATGATGCATACAGAATATGATAACTATGATTTGACAACTGGGAAAACGATAGATATTGAAAAATTAATAAATCTGTCTGATGACAAGTTTATAAGTTTTTATGAAGATAAAGTTAGATCAGAATATGCAGATGGCTTATTATCTAATGAAGTACCAATTACCCATAATTTTTATATTTTGCCTACAGGAATTACTTTTTCGTATGCACCATATGAACTCGTTGGTTTTGCAGGCGGAGAGCCTAAGATTTTTTTTAGTTACGAAGAATTAAAACCCTTTATTTTGAAAAACACAATTTTAGATCAATACAATTCGAATTAAAAAACATCAAACTTGAGTTAAATCAAAGTTTATCACAACAATTTTAAATTTATAATTTTCGAATATAAATAATGAAAGACGAAGAAGACGATAACATAATTCCAAACGACGACGAGAGTAATTCAGACGAAAATCCGATTGATGAAAATCAAGAAGGAGATGATGATGAAATTATCAACGTAGATGCTAAACATTTTGAAGGCCAGCATTTTTACGAGAATCAGGAAGAAGAAGGAGAAGACGTTATTACAAAAGTAACGGGCATGTACAAAGACTGGTTCTTGGATTATGCTTCATATGTAATCTTAGAACGTGCAGTTCCTGCTATCGAGGACGGATTTAAGCCGGTTCAGCGTCGTATTATGCACTCTTTAAAAGAGCTGGATGATGGCCGTTATAATAAGGTTGCCAATGTGGTAGGACACACCATGCAGTATCACCCACACGGAGATGCAAGTATTGGTGACGCCATGGTACAAATTGGTCAAAAAGATTTATTAATTGACTGCCAAGGAAACTGGGGTAATATTTTAACAGGTGACGGAGCAGCTGCTTCGCGTTACATTGAGGCACGTTTATCAAAATTTGCTTTAGAGGTTTTATATTCTCCAAAAATTACAGATTGGGGTGTTTCGTATGATGGTCGTCGTGCAGAACCAAACAATCTTCCAGTAAAATTTCCATTGCTTTTGGCGCAAGGAGCAGAAGGTATTGCAGTTGGACTTTCTACAAAGGTTTTACCTCACAACTTCAATGAATTAATTGATGCTTCGATTAAGATTTTAAAAGGAAAAGCATTCACATTATATCCTGATTTTATGACACAAGGTATTGCCGATGTGTCAAATTATAATGACGGACTTCGTGGCGGACGCGTGCGTGTACGTGCTAAAATTGCCCAGTTGGATAAAAACACATTGGTGATTACACAAATTCCGTTTTCGACCAATACCACGACTTTGATTGATAGTATTTTGAAAGCCAATGATAAAGGCAAAATCAAAATCAAGAAAATTGAAGACAATACTGCGGCAGATGTTGAGATCTTAATTCACCTTTTCCCAGGCGTTTCTCCAGATAAAACGATAGATGCATTGTTTGCTTTTACAGCATGTGAAACTTCTGTAGCACCTTTAGGCTGTGTGATTGAAGACAACAAGCCATTGTTTATTGGAGTGTCTGAAATGTTGAAAATTTCAACTCATAGAACAGTTGATCTGCTTAAGCAAGAATTAGAAATTCAATTAGAAGAATTAAAAAATAAATGGCATTTCTCTACTTTAGAGAAAATCTTCATTCGTGAAGAAATGTACATTGATTTCAAATTATATTCTGACAGAGAATCACTTTACAAATATTTATACGATCGATTCGAGCCTTTCAAAAAATCATTCGTCAGAGAAATTACTGATGATGATTTACAAAGACTGACTCAAATTCCAATGATTCGTATTACCCGTTTCGATTCTGATAAGGCTGATGATTTTATTGCGAAATTAGAAGATGAAATGAAAGAAGTAGAGCATAATTTGGAAAATTTAACAGATTTTGCAATTGCTTACTTTACCAAATTAAAAGAGAAATACGGAAAAGGCCGCGAACGTCAGACAGAACTTCGTGTTTTTGATAATGTTGAGGCTACAAAAGTAGTTTTGCGTAACACAAAACTATACGTAAATCGCGAAGAGGGTTTTGTTGGAACAAGTTTGAAAAAAGACGAATACCTTACTGATTGTTCTGATATTGATGATGTGATTGTATTTTTGCGAGATGGTAAAATGATGATTACAAAAGTAGATGCTAAGACTTTTGTAGGTAAAGATATTATTCACGTTGCTATTTTTGACAAGAGCGATAAACGCACGATTTACAACATGATTTATCGTGACGGAAAATCAGGACCATCTTATATTAAACGTTTTAATGTTACGGGAGTTACTCGTGATAAACCTTATGATTTAACCAATGAAACGGCTGGATCACAAGTAGTTTATTTTTCGCATAATCCGAATGGAGAAGCAGAAGTAATTACGATCTTATTGCGCCAGGTTGGAACGATCAAGAAACTAAAATTCGATATTGATTTTGCTAAATTAGCTATTAAAGGCCGTGCTTCAAAAGGGAATTTGGTAACTAAATATCCAATCAAAAAAATAGAGTTAAAAGAAAAAGGAATTTCGACCTTATTGCCAAGAAAAGTTTGGTTTGATGATACTGTGAAACGTTTAAATGTTGATGCAAGAGGAGAGCTGTTAGGGGAATTTAAACCAAGTGATAAAATTTTAATTATCACCCAGTCTGGTAAATTAAAAGTTATTATTCCGGAATTGTCAACTCATTTTGATGAAGATATGATTGTTTTGGAAAAATGGAAACCTAAAAAACCAATTTCGGCCATTTATTACGACGGAGAAAAAGAACGTTATTTCCTAAAACGTTTCTTAGTTGAAACCGAAAATAAAGAAGAAAGTTTTATTACAGACCATCCAAATTCGCAATTAGAAATTGTATCAACAGATTATCGTCCGTTAGCACAGTTGGTTTTTGCAAAAGTAAAAGGAGTACAAAAGGAAGATTTACATATTGATGTTGAGGATTTTATAGCTGTAAAAGGTTTCAAAGCATTAGGAAATCAATTGACTGCAGATAAGTTAAAACAAGTCAACTTATTAGAACCACTTCCATATGAAGAACCAGTCGAAGAAATTCCTGAAAAACCAGAAATGCCAGATGATGAATCTGTAGAAACAGAATTAGATGATGACGGTCAAATAGGTTTGGTTTTAGATTAAAAATAAAAACCGTTAAGATTAATTTCTTAGCGGTTTTTTAATAATCAAAGATTTAGAATTAATTTTCTGAGATAGATAGTAATTCTTGTTTTATCCATTTTACTTCATTGTTTTCAATACTAACAGCAATAATATCTCCGTCTTTTACTTCTCCGGAGATTATTTTCTTAGCCAATGGTCTTCTTAAATGACTTCTAATAATACTTTTTATTGGTCTTGCGCCGTATTTGGCATTATAGCCATTTTCAGCAAGATAAAGTTTAGCTTCCATCGGAATTTCGACTTTAATGTTTATATTTGTGAGTAAATCCATGAACTCTTTTTTGAGATGGATTTCGAATATTTTCAAGGCATTGTCTTTACTGATAGGTGCAAAAGGTACAATTTCAGTTAATCGACCCAAAAATTCTGGTCTAAAATAATTTCCCATGATTTCCATTAGTGAAGTTGAGGCAGGAATTTGACCATTATTAAAAGTTTCAACAATATGATCTGCGCCAATATTGGAAGTAAAAAGAATTATGGCATTTGAGAAATCACCTTCTTTTCCTAGTCGGTCATGCAGTTTTCCTTCATCCATAATTTGAAGAAAAACATCAAAAACAGAAGGATGCGCTTTTTCAATTTCATCAAATAAAACAATAGAATATGGCTTTTGACGAATTTTATTTACTAGCAATCCTCCGGATTCATAGCCTACATAGCCTGGGGGCGCACCGTACAACAATGCAGCAGAATGTTCTTCTTTAAATTCAGACATATCAAAACGTATAATTGCATTCTCATCCTGAAAAAGAAATTCGGCCAGACTTTTGGCTAATTCTGTTTTACCAGTACCTGTCGGACCTAAGAAAAAGAAAGAAGCAATTGGTTGTCCAGCTTTACTCAATCCCGATCTTGATTCTAGAATTGAACCTGCGACTGTTGCAATACAATGATCCTGACCAATTACTCTTTTATTTAAAACTTCTTCAATAGAATTTAGCTTGTTTTTTTCTTCATTTTTTAGCTTTCCAGCCGGAATACCTGTCTTCTTAGCAATAATAAGTGATAGATCAAATGCTTCAATGTGAACGCGTTTGTCTAAAGCTCTTTTTTCAATTGTATTTAATAACGTTTCGATATTATTTAGGATAGATTCTGAAGAATCTAAAGATTTCCTGACATCTTCTTCAAGAATTAAAAAAGTTGTTTTTTGAACAAGATCATCTAAAAACCAATTACATTCTTTAATTAATTGTTCTTCAGTTAAATTCGATTCATTTTTCTTTAAAAGAGAATGTTTGTAAAGTAGTGTTTGTTTTTCTTTTAAAAAGCTTTCGCCAGATGTTTTTAAAACTGACATGGTATGATCAATCAAATTGATTGCCGATTCAGGAAGGCTTTTTTCTTTTAGATACCTTCTCGATAATCGTATTGATTCTGAAATAGTTTCATCATCAATCTGAATTTTATGATGTTCCTGATAGGATTTAATTGACTCACGAATCATTCGGAACAAATTTTGATCGTTAGCTTCTTCGAGTTTAACAATTTCAAACATTCCGGATAGTCCCTGCACCTTTTCGATTCTTTTCGAAAATTCATCAATTGTTGAAGTTGCTATGATAGTCAATCCTTTTGCTAATTCACTTTTTAAAATATTCGAAATGCCTGAATCATCTCCATTTTTATCTAATAATACATGAATTTCCTCAATAATAAGAATCGATTTAGGAAACTGATTTAATTCCTGAATGCAATTCTTTAGGCGATCTTCAATTTCACCTTTATAAGATGCGCCGGCTATTAAAGAAGATAAATCAAGCTCAAATAACTGTACTTTATTTAATGTATCGGGAACTTGATCTGCAATGACATTTTCAACTAAAGTATCTATTAAAATTGTTTTACCAATGCCGCGATCTCCAAGCAATAATACGTTGGGTTTTGAGAAACGACAAAGAATTTCCTTTACAGTGTTTAATTCCCCTTCACGTCCAATAGCAGTTAGTTTATTGGTTTTCTTTTCAAGGTTTTTATGCACAGAATACTTACCTAAAAATCCCTTCTTAATTTCTTTTTTGTTAAATAAATTTTCAAAAGAAGTTGTAGTTTCATTTTCTAATAATTCATTCCTTGAAATAGGAAAACTTTTCATCTGGTCAAAATTAAAACCAACGCCAGGCGAACTTAATGCCACAATGATAGCATATAAACTAATTTCATCTTCGTTTAATAAGTTTCTAACGGCTTCGGCTTCATTTATAATTTGATCAATTACATCGGCTGGTTCGGCATCCAAAACATGAGATGTTTTCGATTCTTCTTCAATTCTTACTTCGGTCCATTCATCAAGAAAATAGACATCTTTTCCCATTGCTTCCAAACGTTTTAGAAGTGACAAGTCTCTATTCAAGATAGCCTTAAGTAAATGCGATCCTGTGTAATATTGATTAGAATTATTTTTGGCAATTTTTTTAGCAATTTCAAACGCAGTCAGCAATTCAGTACTGAAAATATTTTCTTGTTTCATAACAATTAGTCTTTTACCCAGATCAGATATTTTTTTACTTTATAATTTATGGACATTCCTTTAATACAATTATCAGTTTTGTCCTTATTGAGTCTGATAGATTCTATTTTTATTTTTTTTCCTTTAATATTGGCACATAATTGTGCGAAGGTCAATAAATCTTTGTCATTTTTTACTGTCGGAATTTCGAGATCATCACATAAAAATTCGGCAAAATCATCTTTAACTTTACTGCCTTCTGCTACTTTATTTAATAAAATTTCAAATTGATCTTCAGATATTTTTGGTGCTTTTTTAATAGGAGCAATGCTGTCCTTTTGAGATTTATTCTTTGGGGCTACTGGCACATATTGCAGCATGTCTTCAAGCGGATCTTTTTTTGCTGTTCCTCTTGGTAAGGCAAAAGCTTCTGCATTTTTCTCGTAAACATAAGAGGTTACATCCAGAGGGTTTGTTTTCTTAATAACTCGGGGATGCACATAAATTACTTTTTTAGCAACTCGGCTAAAATCCCCGTTTATAACAAGAGTAATCGTTTTTTCTCCAGGAGTTGAAAAAGTATATACAGGATTTGAAGAAGTTTCATCGATGCCTCTATTTTCTCCAAATGCCCATTCCCAAGTTTTCGCGTTTTGTGAAATAGAATTGAAATAAGTTGGCTGTCCAACAGTAATAATTTTTGAAGTAATAATTTGAGGAGTACCTAATTTGTCTAGAATATATTTGTCTTTTAAGATAAGTTCTCGAGTATGTACACATTCTCCATTTATAGTTAAGCTAATGATATACTTTCCTGGATTTTTGTAAGTATGAAAGGTATGTCTTCGAATATCTGTGGGAGAACCATCACCAAAATCCCATTTCCAAGATTTCGCATTATGAGTTTTATCATAGAATTCAATTGGTTCTTCACTCTGATAATGATCTGATAAGATAAAATACTTGACATCTTCGCAGTTGACATGTTTAAAAAATTGAATAAGAAAAGAGATTATTCCTATTAGAAATAGAACAACGAAGACTAATACAACTTTAATATCAATATTCTTTTTATCTAGCATTATTACTTTATGTTTAAAATGAGAAAATATTTACAAATATAAATTCAAATATTTTAAAAATGTAAAATAAATACTATAAAAATTTCTAAATTATAACAAAATATTTTTTATGTTTGTAAATATATACTTACATATTTAATTTATTAAATATCTAAAAGTTGTTTTACTGGATTATGATGAAATTTTACCTTACTAGCAATTCATTTATCAAAAAGAGATGTTTTGTTTTTTTTATAAGCCAAATGGTTTTCTTTTTGTCTGCAATTGTATTGCTGAACTCTTGTGGTAATAAAAAATACATTGCTCAAATACCATTTAAATATGACTATTCTTTAGAACTTTTAAAGAAGCAGTCAAAAATGGAAGAAACTGGGTTAAAAAATAAAATTATCGTCAATGATAATTCTAAAAACCTTAGTGATGAAGTTTTGTATTTAAAAGAAAAATATTCAATTGTGTTAGCAGTAACGCCTAATAAAATTACGAACTACAAATTGTATTCTTATTTTGATCCGTGGATCAATACTCCTTATAAAGAAAAGACTTTTTCCAAAAAGGGAATTGATTGTTCTTATTTTCTACAATCATTGTATAGTGATGTTTATAAAGTAACGCTTCCGAAAGATCCAGCTGGAATGTGGAAGTCGAAATCTATTCAAATTTTTACTGGCCGTACTTTTTTGTCTGAAGGAGATTTAGTGTTTTTTAGATATGATAAAGACCATCCTATATCAGATGTAGCCTTATATCTGCACAATGACAGAATTTTAGCTTGTACGGACAAGGGATTGGGGATTTACAATTTTAATGATGAATATTTTCAGTTGCGATATATAGGTGCAGGACGTATAAATGAAGACACAAAGAAAAAATAAAAAAAGCCTTGAAAATTTAATTGAGGAAATTGAAAGTATTCCGTATGACATTCGGGCAGAAATTATTGCCAATGAATTAATTGAGAATGATGAAGTCTCTGCCGATGAAATTATGATTTTAAATCAGGGACAGTTTTCGAGAGCTTTTAGAAGTGATGTTTTAGGCGCTGTAATTCAGGACGATAATTATATCAGGCGCGATTATATTTCCCTGCTTTTGTCTCGGGATAGTATATATGATGCTCTTCCGGAAGGATTTGTTCACAGTTTAAATGAAAACAATGCTCATAAGTCTGTTCACCAGATGATTAAGGAGCACAAACATCAAAAGAAACAGGAGAACGAAGCAAGAAACTTTTTTAATCCGTTTGAAAATGAAATTTTTCATTACCGAACAAAAATTGAAAGTGTAGAGAGAGATTTTTTATATAAACTAAATGGCAGTAAACCACTTGGTTTTTTCTATGATTTTTGGGGATTATCACATAATTACCCGGCGGTTTTGGTTTCAAAATTTATTCAGCTGCTGCCATACGCTTATAAAATTGTAGGCGATATTGATTTATCGTGCCGTTGTTTGTCGAGTATAATTGAAGAAAAAGTGTCTTATAAAACAACAACTTCTAAAGAATACAGTGAAGAAAGTGAACAAATTAATTTAGGAGAAAACAGGTTAGGGGTCGATTTTATATGCGGTAACAAATACATGGATTATTCAATGAACCTGACAATCGAAATAGGTCCAATACTAAATAATTCAATTGAAAATTATATTCATAACGGACCAATAAAAAGATTTATTGATTGTTTTTACGAGCATTTTTTTCCGATGGAAGTCGAGCCAAAAACAATCTTGATCATGAATCATGAAACAGAAGAATTCAATTTTAATAAACAGCCTGTGTTAGGGTATACAACACGTATTTAAAAATGGTTAAAAAAAACTTATTAGCACTTATTGACGTTAAGCTCATCGTATTTTTGGTAGTGATAATAGCGCTTTGCGGTATACTTACCTTATTATTTAGCGATAGGATAAAGGAATTTGGAACTAAATATAAGAAGGTATTCTATATCTATGTTTTCTCTTTTGTTCTTATCTATGCTCTAACAGCCTTTTTGGGCAATAATAAATTATTTAATGAACTATCAGATGAATTCCTTTTTTATCAAATAGTTTCTGCGTTGTTTGGTATACTCCATGTCTGGCTATACCGATTTTATTTGCATGAATTTAACCAAAAAAATAGGGGCAGCGAACTGTTGTTTTCGTTGTTGATTATACTTTATTCAAGTGTTTTATTCGCCATTATTTACACAGCATTAAACGGTATAGACTTGACTTTTTTAATGTGCTCGCATTTTCTTGTATTTATTGTTCCAACGGGAATTTACATAGTTTTTGAATTTATGATGCAGATACCGCCAAAAGAATTTGTTACATGGAAAATTCCGCTAGGTGAAAATCCTTTCCCAGAAATTGAAGATGTCGAAATGAAGGACCTTTTACTCATTACATTATTAATTCAAAAGCAGGAAGATAGCAAAATTTATACTTCAATTAGATCTAAAGGACCTGTTAGGATAGATTTCGGGCCTCTATTTTATAATACAATTAAAGGCTACAATACTCAATATCCAGAAAGCAAAATAGCTTTACAGCATAATGGTGAAAATTACAACTGGGTCTTTTTTCTACAGCCAAAATGGTATCAAAATGCAAAATATGTAGATGCTGACTATACATTAGGAATGAATGGCATTACAGAAAATTCGGTTATTATTTGTAAGAGACAGAAACAAGAAATAAATAAATCTGAGAAAGAGAATAAATCAGACAGTGAAGGTTTTACATACGAACCTAAAATTAAGAAAGCAGAATAGGAATAGAGTTTTAAGAATCAAAAAATATTTGAAATGTATTACACAGAAGAATCTGAGTTTTCTTATTACGGAAAATTTCGCACTTATAAAATAATGGAAGGAGACACGCTGCAAAGCGTAGCCCAAAGTTTAGGAATAGATGCGAGAGAACTCAGAAGATATCACAATATGTATTGTCTGGTAGCAGATTTAATAGAACATGATTTTAAACGCTATTCTAAATTTTTAATTCTAGCTCCAGAAAAAAGTATTTCTGATGCAAATGAAGTCATAGCAAAAACACCCAAAAAAGTAAGCTTAGGAAAGGATAACAAATTGCCTTTTTTACCTAGGGGTATTGATAAGGAATATAAAGTAAAATATATTTCAAATGTTGATGATCAGAGTGATGTAATGGAAATGAATGTACGTGTAAAATGGCTTGCTACTGACAAAAATAATTTTCATTTGTTTGAGATAAATAGAAGATCTGTCTATATAAATAATACAAAACCCAATATAATTATGGATGAACTAGCACTTAAAACTGCAGAAGTTTTATATCCGCTAAAAATTGTGGTTGATGAATCGGGTAAGTGGATTGATATTTATAATTATGATGAAATTCAATGCCGTTGGAAAGATAAAAAGAAGGCCATTCTAGATTATTTTGCAGGAGAGGTAACTGAAAAATATGTTAAGAAGACAGAATATGCTTTGGAAAACACAGAAACCTTGTTTAAATATCTTACCTCAGATTATTTTTTAAGAACTTTTTTTAACGGAATTCATGTCAGTTATACATCGACTTATTCAATTCAAAATGAAGTTTTATTTCCATTAGAAAAAGATGAAGAGTCTAAGTATGAAATAGAACAGAAGATTGATCAGTTTTTAGATCAATCAAATTTGGTAAGGATAGAACAAAAAGGTCATTATGTAGCTACTGAGAGTGAAGCCAGTTTTGAAACTGATCCCTGGACAGGGAATTATAATGCATATTATTTTCTAGATCAACATTCTTATTGTATTGAAAAGGTGAATTTAGAATGCAGTATAAAGTATGGCGAAGAAGTAAAAGCAATCATACAAATTGAATCTTTAAAAAAAGAGTAAACTCAAATTAACAGCAAAGAGTAGTAAACAGAGAATACAATATTCAAAAATAGTAAAGCAATGAGTGAGAAACATATAGTAGTACAGGGAGCTTCGTTAAAATGTAAGTTTAGTGTAGATCCGAAAACAGATATATTAAAAGTAAAATCGCAAGAGAAACATTATGCTAATGATAAAGATGCAGCAAAAAAACTCATTGCTACTGATAAAGAAATAGGACAGACTCTAGAAAAAAATACTTTTGGCAATTGCAAATTACAACCCACGGGCAATAGTTTTAAACCTTGTCAAGCTGTAATAACTAAATGGAGCGCTTTTTACGAAAAGGTAACTCTGAGTAATCAAGGTAAAATATTACTGGAAGATAGTAAAGCGACATGTCCAATTGGAGGACCAGATTGTATAGAAGTAGTGAAACATGGTCAAAAAGCAGAAGTGAGTAAACAAAATGCTAAAAAAGCTAAACCACAAATAAGCAACCAGTTAAATCCTCTTGTAAATACATCAGAGTTTCAGGAAGATTTAGAAGATAGTGATTCAATTTGTAAATAAAATATTGTAGTATGTCAGATTTTAAAATAATTGGAAATCCAGATCCTGTTGTAGGCAAGGAAGAATTCTATTCGGTAAATACTTTTTTGTCAAATGTTCTGCCTTCCCAAAATTCAGCTTCTGATAATAGTTTTGAGCAGCCTGTAAAATGGGAAATTTATATACTCGAAAATGGCAGATGGCGTAAGACAAAAGAAAATGATAAAACAGGAAAGAAAATATCCTATACTTTCCTGCAAAAAAGTTTAAATAGAAAAGGCATTCGTATTCTAGCAAAAAGAGGAGAGGATATAGCACGCCTTAATATAAAAACACATCCAGCGGAAAAACCAAAAATTGAAAGTATTGAATTGCTTGATAAAAACGGACAAAAACCAGCGAAACCGCTTTCGTACGGACAGACTCTTAAAGCAAGAGTTCACTGCCTGCACATGGAAAAGCAGAAAATATTTGTAACGCTATGGGAAGATGATGCTGTTGGTGCGGGACATAATAAAGCAAATGAAAAAAATATAATACAGACACTTTCAGGAATCGTTAAAAAAGGCAAAGCGGATGTTGACTTTTTGCTAAGACCAAGTTTTGCCAAAATTGCAAATAAGAGTAAAGATGAGGGGCATATTCATGAATACTATGTTACGACAGATTTTAATAAAGATAAAATTGCAAGTAATAACGTAAACGTAAATGATCTTGATGCGCCTGTAACACCTTATAAACGTAAAGTTTCGGTACAAAAGCCAGGGCCAGCTAAATCGACAGTTTCATCACCAGAGCCAGCACAGTCAAAAGCAAAGACTCCATCTTCTGGTTCTTCTTCTTCTTCTTCTTCTTCAAAAACTAAAGCAGAAATTACCAATGTTCATTTTACAGATACAGCAGGACATGCAATAAGAGGAGTTTTTAAAGATAAACAAATAAAAGTATGGATTGATTCTGTGGGATTAATAGGAAGACAAATTCGTCTTAAATTGTATGAAGATGATGGAGCTGAAACATTCAGGGATTTATTATTTGATGAAAAGTTTACTATAAAAAGTAATACTTATGGAGTGCTCGTACCGCTAGACACTATACCTAAAAATTTGGGTGACGATACTTTTGAAGGAAGCCAGCAAGAGTTGTACGCAGATGTTCAGGTTTTACAGACTAACATAAATAAGCATAGTGACATTGTTAATGTAGATGCAAAAGTTTTTAAACCGGATCCTGTGGAAGTTGCTAATAAGGTTGCTAAGGTAGATAAAAATGATGGGAAAGATAAAGGAAAAGTAGTTTGTCAAAAATGTATTGATCCAGTAAAGGTAAAACAACTGGAAGATTTATTTCCAAAAGCTGACAAAGAAACTTTAAGAATCATTGCAGAAACATATACGAAGCATATGAAAGCATTAAAAATGGATACTTGCTGGAATAAAGCTCATTTTTTTGCACAGGCTATAGTTGAAAGTGGAAAAAGCTTTAAATTGAAAGAAGGAGAAGGTATGAATTTTTTGGCTGATGATTTATATTTAGGTAGATGGGATCCAAAAGAGAAAAAGTATGTTACTATATTTTCATATTTTAAAACTAGGAAAGAAGAGGCTTATAAATATGGTAGAATAGAAGAAATAAAGAATGGTAGAAAAATAATTACTCAAGTGGCTGATCAAAAAGCTATTGCGAATCGTGTTTATGCTAATAGAGTAGGTAATAAAGGAATTGAATCAGGTGATGGTTGGAATTTTAGAGGCAAAGGATGTATACAATTAACAGGTAGAACTAACTATGAAAATGCAAATAAATATACTTTAAAATATGAAAACGCAGATATAATAAAGAACCCTGATTTAGTTGCAAAAGATATCAAAATTGCAGTTTTATCATCAATGGCATATTTTGACATGTATGGAGTCAATAAAAAAGCAAACAAATGTAAGGATGTTAAAAACAAAATTGCTCCGATGATCGGAAATGATGTGCCACTTCAAGATGGAAAAACTAATCATGAAGAAAAACAAGAAGCTTTTGATGATTTAACTTCTAAGACCTTTACTATATCTAATTGTAAATATGGAAGTTCAGAAAAGATAGAAGAAAAGAAAGAGACAGGAAAAGGTGTTACAATTAGGTTGGTGAGAAAATGGCAAACAGAAAAATCGACTATTGGGGAATTTAAAATTGATGATTCTGATATTAAGGGTTATATATTGGAAGAAAAGGGGCCGGATACAACGGTTTCGGGTATAGAGCAAAGAGTTCCTGTTGGCACTTATAATTTAAAATGGCATAATGGAACTAAGAAAAAAGGAGTCTTAAAATTATATAATAGTGATGTATCTGAAAGTAGAGCTATTTTAATACATTCTGGAAATACAGCGGCAGATACTGAAGGTTGCTTATTACCAGGAAGTTCAAAATCTACAGATTTTGTCGGAGGTAGTCAGGCAAAAGTTAAAGAAATAAATGATTATGTTAAGGAGAAAGGCGTTGAGGGAGCAAAAATTATTATAACAGCAAAGTATGAATAAATATTTTATAATCTTTTTATTAATTGCAACATGCAATATAAATGCACAGAATAATTTTAATGGCAAACAACTTCAAGAGGGATATAATACTAAAAACAAAAAAAAATTTATAGATAATTTCCCAAATGATTTTGAGGATTTTAAATTAGTTTTTGGTTGGAATGATAAATTAGATAAACCAAATGCATTATATAGTGAAGCAAATGATTTTATAAGATATTTTTTCGAATTATCATCTAATAATGATAATTGCAGGAAAACAATAATAAAAATTGCATGCCAAGCTAAATGGGAAGCTGATGCGGTTAATTATTTTCATATGAATTTAGTGTTATTAGTTGAGAATAATAAAAATTTTGATAATATGTTACAAACATTAGATGATAAAGATCTAAATGATTTTTGGCATTTTTATTTTGATATTGAAAATTTAATTTATTCGAAAAAGCTTTATACTATTCTTAATGACTTTATGAAAGAAAAATCAATGTCTGTTTTTAATATACTGAAAAAGGAACGGAGTAATGGCAACAAACATAGAAAATTATATACATATCAAATATTTGATAAAGATGGTTATTGCAATTTAAGAAAATATGGTAATGCAAAATCTGATATTATAGGAAAAATAGAGAATAATCAAGAGATAAATGTTTTAGATAGTTCAGAGGATTGGTGGTTTATCCAAACTAAAGAAGGAATAGCAGGATTTGTACATAAAAGTAGAATAAAATAAAAAATTGAAATGAGAAAAAAGTTTTTATTAAAGATTTTGATTTTAACGTTATGTTTAATTTCATGTAATGAAAAGAAAGAAAAAGATTTAGAAGTTAAAAATTATACTACAGAAATCATTGGTGATACTTTAATTGTTAATGAAACAAAAAATAATATAGAAAATTATAAAATAAGATATAAATCAAAGAAATACAATGTAAAAGTTGAAAAGGATTGTGACCTTAATAAAGATGGCCAAATGGATAAAATTATAATTTTTGAGCCTTCTGAAATAGCTAATAATAAATTAACAAAAGAATCAACTGTTTGTGTTTTTATTAAGAAAAAAAAGGACTATGATGTTTATGAAAATAAAAACATTATTTACACTTCTTTTTTTAATTCAATGGCTGAAGGTCTTCAAGATTTAGTTGTTAAAGATAATTATTTCACATTCGAAGAAAATAATCAAGCTGGAGATATTAGAGGGAATTATTATATAACATTTAAATATGACTTAAAATCTAAAGAAATTATATTGCACAAATATAGTATTGAATTAATAAGTATTGATGGTGAAAACGATAAAACGTTCACTTATGATAATACCGTATTTGGAAAAATACTTTTCAAAAATTTTGATATAGATGCTATAAAAGCGGAGATTTCTAATTAAAATTAATTAACCCGATCGCGCGGATTTGCAATCCTTGCCCACTACAATAAGCCATAATAAAAGTTATATAAAGAAAAATAATGTCAACAATGTATAGAGCGATCACAACAGAGAAGTCGTATACCAGTTAACATATTGACACTTTCAGAAGATTATTATTTTAGTTCAGCCAGAAACTATTCAGATTTAGAAAACGAATTGAGAGTTGTCATTTTAGATTTATTTTGATTTACGTTACGGGAACAGATTGCAAATCCGCGCGATCGGGTAGTGGTGCGCTAATGGTAACGCATGGTTGCATTAGAGTTTATAATGCAGATATGCCACAGATAACAAAGTATTTTTCAAATTGCTTAAATTCAAATAAAAAAGTTTTTGTGTATGTCGAAGAATTCGACCCTAAAAACTTAAATAAATTATTTACAGATTATGATACAGTTGCAGACCCTAAAGATTCAACGACTAATAGAAAAAATAAAAAAAATGACGCTCAGTAAGTATACCTATATTTTGTTGATTTTATTAAATATATCTTGCCAAGGTCAGGGTGATAAAAAAAATAATATAAAAAAAAAAGAAATAGAAATGTTTACCAATGTTTTAAGTAAGTCGAATTATAAAAATACAGAAGAAAATTTTGAAAAGGTTAACAAAGATATTATTGGTGTTGATACTCATGATTTGAAAGGAGGTTATGATGATATCAATATTCTTGGTGAATCTATAGATTATAAAATATGTAAAGAGGGGAGATATATCAAAATAGGAGAAGATATTTTACCTGATATTGATAACATTAAAGAAGATAAATTTATAAGTTATCCATATATGAAATCACTTATAAATTTAAATAAAATTATATACTTAAATGATGTTGCCTCTACTTCAATTACAGGTATTAAAGATATTGATTTAGCAAGAGATATAGTTGTATTATTTAATTATGAAAAAAATGAATCTTTACTAAAAAAAGTTTGTGATAATATTGGTGATTGGGATGATTTTTCAAATAATTTTAAATTGTCAATGGTCTTTTATAATAAAGATCATACTGTTAGACGAAAATCTCTTAAATACTTATCAAAAAATCAAGAACTTATCTATCATATAACTTTTTATTTAGCTGATAATAGAAGAGATATAATTAAAGTGAATAAATTATCCACAGAAAAAATTGATGAAGCTATTGCATATCTTTTAAATCTTGGCCTTGACGCCAAATCTAATACTGACATTGATACAGATAGTGATATGGCTTATAGACTTTTGAATAATATTCTGATTTCTCATCCTAATACAACTACATCTTTTGAAAAAAATAATTATTATGGTTATGAGGATCTAAGGTTTTTTGTAAAAGTTTTTCGTACTACGCAAGAAAACAACGATCAACTTTCTGAAACTAAAGTATATTATATTCAAGACCCTGATGGATTTACCAATTTAAGAAAAGATAAAAACAGTAACTCTGATATAATTCAAAAAATTAAATCTGGAGAAAAAATCGATGTATTAGATGATTCAGGTAATTGGTGGTTTATACAAACTAAATCAGGTAGTAAAGGATATGTTTACAAAACCAAAGTAAAGACTGAATAAATCACTACATAAAATGAATGTTGTTTCTTGACATATTAAAAAGAAAAGTCTCAGCTAGCAAAGGTTTTATGCTTTTGTTAGCTGATGGAATTTTAATAATTATGATTTTGTTTTTGTAATTCTTAGAATAATTTGCTTTTGTAAAAACTTATATAAAGACATGTTTAAAAGATTTAAAAATATTTTAGAAGTGACGAAGTCATCGCAGAGCACAGAAGATGATGCAAAAGCGTTTTATGATTGGTGGAAGGAGTTGTATAAATTAAATCCTAAAGTTAAACCAGGTGTGAGAAGATGTAAATGTAAATTCTAAAGTGATTTCAAAAATTGCTTCTGGAAAGCATATTATGGTTTTAGATAATATCGAAAAGGATAAAATAGAATCTCAAAAAGGATGGTGTTATATTCAAACTGAAGAAGGTTTGAAAGGATATATACACAAAAGTAGAATTGCATCTAATTAAACAGCTCAAAAAAACAAAACAGTTTTAAAACCCGATTGCGCAGATTTGCAATCCGTGCCCACTACAATAAGCCATAATAAAAGTAATATAAAGAAAAAATAATGTTAACAAAGTATAAAGCTATCACAACAGATCAGGCTTATTTTCTAACAATAATGTCCTAAGGTATCTAAAATGACTAAACAAGCAGATCTAATTTTTTAAACAGTCTTTATAAGTAATAGTTTAAAATAATTACGACAATACCACACTTTAAAAAATCCAAAAACAAATAAAAGCTAATTACTAGCCACGGCTAATAATTAATAAAATCCTTATGTAATCTAATTACATGAGGCATTTTGCTATGGAATAAATTGAACAAAATTATAAAGAAATAAAAATCATGATAGAAAAATTAAATCATTTTCCAGTAAACTGGATTGATGGAATGAAGATCAACAAAAGTCATTTTTTGGCCATGCAGGACAATGTTTCTGAATTGGTAAATGATGCAATCGGAATTCATACTACCCCTATAAGTTATGGTTTGCTGGATTCGGGAAACCACAGTAAAGAATCGACCAAGATTACTTTAGGAATTGACAATCACAAACTATTGCGCGTTCGCGTAGAAGAATGTCACGCCATTACACCAAATGGATCGAGAATCGAAATAAGTAAAAGCAATACCGATACATTAGATCTTCAGGTTCCATATCCAGAGGAAACTTACGAAATAAAAGACGGAGAACAGTTAGAATTACTCGCTTGTATTTCGGTTAATTTAAGAAAGAGAATTCCGTTTGGAGAGCCTGATCCAGATGAGGTTCCGCCGAGATATCCTTACACACAGCCAGAATATAAACTCCATTTAATTAAGTCAGAAGAGTTTCGTTCCGGAATAGGATACGGAGGTTTTTACCTGGCAATAGGAAAAGTCTTAGTGGGAGATACCACTGTACTTGATGAAAATTATATTCCGGCATCGGTAACTGTGGGCTGTAATCCAAAATTGGCAGACATGCAGGCGCAAATTGCAAGATCGTTTGGTCAAATTGAGATTTATTCAGTTCAGATTTCGCAAAAAATCAATCGTTTTCAACAAACCGGACTTTTAGCTCATGCAGTAATGCACCTTTCAGATAATACAAGCTATTTTTTAGGCAATTGTCTAACACAGTTTCGCTGGTTTTCACTGCACCAGCATCCGGCAGCAATGTTAAGTACAGTAGTTTCTTTTGCCAGAGTAATGAAGAATTTTATTGATTCTAAAGCCGGTGCGGGTAAAGAAGAACTTCTCAATTATTTTGCTGAATGGTGTGACTTATCTCAAGGTGATTTAGAAATACTATTTACAACCTTAATCAATACCAATTACGATCACGTTCACATAGATAAAACAGCAACACTCACAATGAATTTCCTTTCAAAAATTGAAAAGCTGTTTGACACTTTAAGCAAACTGGATTACATCGGCAAGAAAAAAGAAAACATCGAATTATTTGTAGCCGAAACAGAGAAGAAAGATATCGTGCATAATCCTAAAAGACACGGTTTTTTTATCAAAGATTAATTATAAAAAGTAAATAAATTATGGAAGTATTAAATAAAAAAGAACGTCAGAAAGCATTCTTGGCTTTCCTGGCAGCATTCATTGTCACTTTTATAGTAATGCTGGTTGCAGTATCCTTTAATTTTTATATGCCGATTGCAGAAAATAAAATGCTCAAGGCAGAGAATGAAATGATGAAAAGAGAATACGATTATCAAACTAATTTTTCAATTAAAATTGATAGTGTCAGGATGACAATAGACTCTATTAATTCACCAAAAGTAGATAATGATTTTCAACAGCGTCTGGCAAATGTTATGGTGGCCAATATCTATCAGAAAATTCCAAAAGATAGCACAGACAATAAAAAATTATACAACAATATCATTTTGGCTTATAAAAACATTATTGACTATAAAAAACAAATTAGAAGTCTTACCCACAATTCGCATTTGATAGACAGTTTAAACCAATCGGCTAAAACGTATAAAGAAGAATTAGAAAAAGTAAGCCGGGATCTGGATGTATGCCGTCAGATCTATCAAAATCAATAATATATACTCAATTTAAAAATAAAATAATAACCATTAAAATTTAAAATTATGTTGTCAAACTATGGAATTGGAGGAAATGAAGTAAAACTGGATGCAGATGAAGCAATCAGTGCAATACCTCAAAACAGAACACTTGTAGCTCAGAAATTAACGGTTGATGCCCCTATTAAGCTAGAATTGGTTGAGGGAATTACAAATATCGAAAAAGCGTTTGAGCATTTTAAACCAGAAGTAAAAGTAAATTTTGAAAACGCTGATGGAGCAACAAAAGTCGAAGCCTTAAAATTTAAAAATTTAGGAGACTTCGGCGTAAAAGGAATTACGGCACAAAGCAGTTTTCTATCTGATCTTGAAACAGAAAAAGACCAATATCAAAAAATTATTCGTCAATTAAAATCAAATAAAATCCTGAAGGCAGCTTTAGAAGATGGCGAAGCAAAGAAAGCATTGCTGGAAAGTTTAGGAACATTAATTAACGAATTGAAAGAGAATAAATAATACTAAAATAAAAAGATATGTCAAACAAACAAGTACATCAAAATGATGCAGATACAGCAGTTTTAGAACGTAAAGTATCTGGTGTTTCTATTGAAAAAAATGTAGAAAAATTGGCTAAATATGGAGGATTTGATTTGCTGGAAATGTCTATTGAAGGCATTCAGAATCTTAATCCGGAAAGAAAAGCAAGAAGAAAAATATTTCTTGGTGAAGTAAACAAAACCAAAGAAAGAGAAACGCTAAAAAAGACTTTAGAACTATGGTCTTCGATTTTAAGCAACAATGAAGCTTTGACAGATATGGTTGCGCAATGCGAAGATAAATGCAAAGAGTCTGAAGTATTATTAAAAAAGAACCTTGCAAAAGCTGTTCAAGACACCAGAGAAATTGAAGCGGCTTACAGAACCGTTGCATTGTTTTTCAAAAACACAGAAACAGATAAAGTTAAAAATGTTACCATCGTAAATGCAGATATTGAGCAGTTAAAAGACCTTGATAATACTCGTTTTATTGATGCAATTCATTCTGAATTAGTTGATAATTACGACCGTTTGGATCTTAAAAATAACTACGGAATTTTAGTTATTCCAGGATATTTGGGTTCCAATAAAGTGATTGAGAAATGGGCAAAAATCGCACACGAAAATAAAGTAATGCTGGTTACAGATTTTGAACACCTTGATGAACCGGATGATGTTATGGAAATGTTCGACGCTGCCTCATTAACAGGAGGAGATGTTTATCGTTCCAACGTAATTATGACTTGCAACTGGCTGGTTGGGCGCGGCAGATTTGATCAAATTGGTGAAAACGAAGATTTACATATCGCACCTTCGGCAGCACTAGCAGGAAAAATCTATAAAACTTTGATGTCTCAGGTTACTGCAGGTAAAAAATTTGGTGGAATCAACGAAGTTGACGGCGTAAAATTTGACCTTAAGAAAAGTGAGATTGCTAATCTGGAAAACCTTGGTTTAGTGCCAATGGTAAACGAATACGGAAAAGTAATGGCTTTCTCTGCAAAAACATTATTTAGCGGCGATAACCTTGGTCTTCAAACCTATTCTGTTGTTCGTGTTTTTGATTATGTAACAAAAGTATTAATGGATTTCCTTAATCGTCGTGCGTTCGAAAACTTTACAGCAAAAACGCGTAAAGAAATCATGAACCAAATTGTTGCTTTCCTTGACGGAATTACTGGACCGGATAAACTTATCGAGAATTTTGAAATTAGAAGATTTGAGCAGGATCCTATTCAAAAAGATCGAATTTACATGGATATTCACATGAAACCTTATTTTCCAGCTAAAAACTTCCTTATAAAAATGGACGGACATAAAGGAGATGACGGAACAGAATGGGATACAGATTACGAACAAAAATAATCTTTAAATTATTATAAAAGGAAACACATTTTTTGTGTTTCCTTTTTAAACAAAACATTGATCTTTTGAATGATCAAACCAAATAATTCAAATTCATGAAAGCACTTAAAATTTTATTTTTTGTCATCTTATTTTCTAATTCAATTTCGGCACAAGAAATAAATCCAATTGATACTTTAAACTGTCCTGTTTCGCAAAATGAATTATTGCTTGATAAAAAGAATTTTGCAAGTGCACCGCCAATCCTACTCCGCGTATTTAATGAAGAATATGAATATGCCGTTTTACAGCTTGGAAAGCGAAAACGAAAAATATACTTATACTTCAAAATTTTTACAGATAATGTATGCGTAAAACAAAAACAGCCTTTGGAGCTTTATTTTAAATCGGGAGAATTATATATATTAAAAAATTCATTTGCAGTTAATTGTGACGGAACGGCAGCCTTACAATTAAGAAGAAAGGATATAAAAAAATTAATGGCTAATAATATCAACTCGATAAAATTTTTCACACTAAAAAGAGACTATGAATTTAGTCCAAATGGAGCAGATAATCAGAATTTAAAAGAATATTTAAACTGTTTGAAGCTGTATAAAATTAAAAGGCGCTAACATTTTATAAGTGTATTTAAATTGATATTGAATTTTGTAATTATAAATTTTGAACAAACATGGCTATACCAGAATTAAATCTTTCATTAAGTCTTACCGATAACAACGGGTCTGTTTTTTATGCCGGAAGTGGAGAAGGAGAGGTTATCGTGAGAACAGATTCGGCTTTAAAAAAGCATACAATTGATATTGTAATTTCTGAAAAACAAATTGGAACGGTCAATTTGAAAACAAATTTAGGTTCTGCTTCAATTCCCTCTGAAATTGAAGTGCCAACTTACCAAATGATAGTTACAGATAGTAAAACAAATGAAAAAGAAACGTATTTGGTAACGCGCGATATTTACTTCTTTAAGGAACAATCATCAAAAAAAGGACTATGGAGTTTTTTGGGACTAAATTTTTTAGCAGCTAAAAATTTTATTTTCGACAGCATTTCATTCGAACCATTAACAGAAGCTATAGAAAGTTTTGACATTTCTAAATACAGGAAATTAAATCACGATGAATTAACCTATACTTTTCAAAAAGGCGAACAGCAAATTCAAATTTATGCAGGTGACATTAACAATCTTGAAATTAAAGATGGAACAAGTTACTTTTTAATTGTGGACGAAAAAAAAGGCCAGCGTTTTATTGGTGATATTTTGTACCGAGAGAAATTTTTAAAACTTACTCCAAAAGTCAACCTTCATATCGTAAAAAGAAAAATGGTTACCAAGGCCATTGAAACAAACAAGCAAGGTCAGACACAAAAACTAATTTACATTTAACTTGCATGAAAGGAGCTTTTTATAAACTGCCAATAGATTTTAATGCGATAATTCAGAAGAAAGAACTCGAAAAAACTTCAATTGAACATTCTATTGCACAACAGGTAATTTTACTGGCCACAACTACTTTTGGCGAATGCAAATTCGACGAAACCTTTGGATCAAAAATCTGGGAAATTGATTTTGATTTACTGATGAACGAAAACACCTTAAAAGAAACTATTTCAAAAACAATGAAACAGTCACTGCTTTTACATGAAAACAGAATTAAGGTAAACGAATTAAAAGTCGAATTATCAGAAACCCAATATTTCTTTGATAATGTGAGCAGATCTAAAAAAAGAGTAGACATCATTATTACAGCTACTATAAAAAGCACCAATAGAACCTTTGATTTTAGGGGATATTTCTTCGTAGGACCTTTATCTTATAAATAGTTTTTTCTTAATAATCTTTGATATGATACCTATATAACTGATTTGTAATAATTGTAAGTTTTATTTTATAAAATGTATCTAATTGTAAGAAAATAATTATATATTTACAGTATGATTAAATAAATTAATAACTAAAATTTTTCATTATGTCGTTTTTAACATCATTGACAGTTGCGGGTAAAGATTACAAAGTACTTAACGTAAGCTACGATTTAGCTCAGGAAACAGATGCTTCTGGGCGTCCGTCTACAGTAACACGTGGAGGAAGAATCATGATTGAAGTGGAATCAACTGGAAGTACAGAATTATTTGAATGGATGACTAATAATTTCGAAAGAAAAGACGGGTCGGTAAAATTCATTAAACGTGATTCTAATGCTACATTAAAAGAGTTGAAATTTACTGAAGCTTACATGGTTAAGTACAAAGAAAACTTTGATCATAACAGTGACAACCCGTTAACGGAAACTTTTATGATTTCTGCTCGTAAAATTTCGATGGGTGGAGGTGAGTTTGATAATGCCTGGGTATAATATTTAGGACTTTATCAAACTTGATTAAGCTTGAAAACTATTAAAGGAAGTCCAGTAACTAGGGCTTCCTTTTTTATTAAAATGATGTTCTAAAACATCTTTAACCAAACGCTTTTAACAATCAAAAATATATAGACATGAGTTTTTTATCAAAATTACATATAGACGGAGAAGAATACAATGTACTGGAGTTCAATATTCATTTTAAACAAGAATTGGACACCGCAAGCAAGCCAACAGGAAATCCTAAAGGAGGTATCATTAATATGACGATTGAGGCAACACATAACAGCCTTTTTTTGTCGTGGATGCTGAATAGTGATTTAACAAAAGACGGAAAAATCATTTTTTACAGAAGAGATGCATTGAGCAAAATGAAAGAACTGACTTTTATAAAAGCATTCTGCATTAATTACCACGAACAATTTACCAGCACTACAGAGATTCCAATGAAAATTACAATGGAATTAGCAGCAAAAGAATTGACTTTTGGAGATGCTAAATTTTTAAACACTTGGATCGAATTAGATTAAAAATCTTTAAATCACATACGCTATGTCAAAGTTCTCCGAACAAGTTCATATATCAATAAGCTCATTTGAAAAAAATGTTATTTACTACGATTTAGAGCTGTCACAAAAAATGGCGGATCACCATTATTTCTCATTTGTATGGCAATACACAGGAAAAGCTGTAATTGATCCCGAAGATCAAGCCAAGGCAATCAGTAAATATGTTGGCAGTGATGTAATTTTCACATTCAAAGTAAATGATGTCAGGCTGATGTCTAAAGGAATTATCTCCGGAATAAAATCTATTGATTTAAATGGAAGTCCTGCTGGTCTGCATGTTTCTGGTGTGAGCCATACCATTGCGCTCGATGATATGAAAAAATCCAGAATCTTTCTCAACAAAAATCTACAGCAAATTGCGCTGGAAATTTTTGCCGAAGAAAGTTCAGGTGAGTTTTATCAAAGAGAAGCAATTACTCCCGCTTATACTAAACCTTTTATATATAAACCACAATACAATGAAACCAGTTTTGATTTTGTAAAAAGACTTGCAACACGTCATGGAGAATGGTTTTATTTTGACGGAATGCGCATGCAGTTCGGGCAGACCAAAACAAGTAAAGTAAAACTTATTAACGGATCGTCGCTTCATAAATTTACTATAGAAGCAAATCTTGTATCGCACAAAACTTCATTTGGAGGTTACGATTATAGTTCGGCAGCTAATATTCGAAATGCTGCAGATAAAACAGCTGGAGGAAGCAGAGACAGATTTGCCGTTTCAATGGGATTCAACCAAGGATCTATTGCCCGTAAAGATTTAAGTGTGGGTACTTATACCAATAATGCTCAAAATAAGGAAGAAATTGATGAAATGATCAAACTTCAAACAGCAGGAAAAGATGCAAACAGTGTTTTCTACAGTGGGGTTTCTTATCTGCCAATTGGGGTGGGGCAAGTTTTTAGTATTCAGAATAAAACGGTAGAACACGAGTTGATAGCCGTAGAAGTTATGCACCATTCTGAAGTAAATGGAAATTACAGCTGTGACTTTAGGGCGATTCCTGCAGATGTTGAGGCGCCTCATTATACAGACGTGACTGCGTTCGCAGTTGCCGACAGCCAGTCTGCTAAAGTGATTGATAATAATGACCCAGAACAATTAGGACGTATTAAAGTACAATATTACTGGAACGGCTGGGGGAATGAAAGCGACTGGATACGCGTCGTGCAGTCGTACGCAGGCTCGGACAAAGGAAATTATTTCAGACCAGAAATAGGAGAGGAAGTTCGCGTTGGTTTTGAAGGAGGAAATGCCGAATGTCCTTACGTTTCTGGAAGCTACTACAACGGAAAAGAAAAACCAGAATTTTTTGATTCTGAGAATATGATTAAAGGCTGGAAGCTCCGATTTGGAATGTTATTCAAGTTTGTAGAAAAAGTAGGAATCTGGCTTTCTGACCCAAGCGGGAATGAACTGCATTTGGATGAGGAAGGGAAGAATATCACTATTACTACCCCAGAAACATTGACTCTAAATTGTAAAAACTTAATTATCAATGCTTCTGAAAGTATTACGACTACGGCGGGGGTGAATATTTTTGAAAGTGCAGGAGTTGATAAATCCACAATGACAGGGATGATGCATACATTAAATGTTGGGGGTGATAGCATTACAAATGTTACAGGGGAGTTGCATGAGATCGTAGAAGGAAACCGAAATTCTACATCAAAAAAATCGATTGCTGTTCATGATGATTTTCAAATGAATGTTGCTAAAGATAAAAAAATACATTCAAAGGGAGATTTACATGTAAATAGTGGAGAAAATACTAACATGAATTAATTATGACAATTTATAGAAGTTCTAAAGGAAATTTTGAGCAACATGAAGAAGTTGAAATTTTCACTAAAAAATATACTTCAAATGTTGGAGGCAGGGCATCAATTACAGCTAGTGGTCAGACGTATTTTGGACAACCTGATGCTCCGCCGCCACCTGTAAATAAAAACATTGTGGATATTATTATGTTTGTTCCAGGGACTACTGATCCTATAAACATTAATGGAGAGAAACATCAAGCCAATAAAAATTACTGGCGTGATAGCCAGAATAATTTTTGGGCAAAAGTAAAAGAATTAAAGTTCCAGTATCATAATTTACATATTGAAGATGAATTTTTAAGTTGGTCTGGAGATAATAATACAGAAGAACGAAATCTAGCTGCAGATCGCGTATTAGATTTATTTATAAGGGATTATCCTAAATTTAAGAATCAAGAAACACACTTACATTTAATAGGTCACTCACACGGCGGTAATGTAATCAATCAATTCACGGAGCTAATTTCAAGTGATAAACGATTTCCTAAGTTATGGAAAATAAAAAGTATTACTTATTTGTCAACACCCTTTTTTCACAAAAAGCATCAATTAAATCATGTCAAATTACATAAGGATTGTAAAATTATCAATGTTCATAATGAGTATGATTTGACACAAAGACTTGTAGCAGATTTTAGTTTAGTTAATTTAGAAATATTTCTTAGAAACTTTCAAATAGAGAAGTTTCAAAAAGGTATGAATACTTTAAAATCTGTAAATACTTCTGCATTTGATGTTTTGTATAGTACATATATTGAAGATGATATAGAAGGTCCTTCATTATGGAGTGAAACTGCAAAAGGGTTAGCTGGCATTAATCAATTAACTGAAGAATTTATTAATTACATAAAAAGTATTGACCTAAATAAACCTTCGCTGGACAAGGATAGGGATCAGTTTGTCACTATTCTTAAATCATTCTTGCACTGGACATATATGACCTATACTACTTTTACTAAAAATAGCATAAAAAGAAAAGGAGGTTACGGACGTTCAGAATTTATTGAAGATCTAGATTTACCTTCGGCAATAGCAAACCTTAATACTTTGTTTAATATTAAGACAGGGGTAAAAGATAGTTATATTTTGCATTTGTTAGCACAACTATTTGCAGAAAATTCTGGTGTAACAGATAGTATTGAAATTAATTCATGGACTCCAAAAACTCAGACAAAAGGGCTAAGTATTTTGGATTTAAATATTACCAAATATGATTTGTATAATTCTCGTGGCAAAAAAGCGATATGTGACGGCTTCATAAATTTAACATCAAAAGCATTACAAAACAATAATTTAGAAGAAGTGTTGATGAGATTATTTAGCCAATTTGTTAAACCTGAAATAATGACTTATGTAGTTTTTGCGTTCCATCTTGCTGAAATTTACTTTAAAGGAAAGACAGACGCACAGATCAAAATTTTGAGAAAAAATATAGAAAGATATTCTACTCTTGTTAAACAATATCACGCAGGTTTAGTTACTAAAAAAGATGAAACAGAAATTATTGATATGATGAAAAGACCTGGAACAATACCATATTTAGCGATGACATCACATGGCTTGAGTCACACTCAGTTCTGGCCAGAGGTTGAAGATGGTTTGAGAAATGCTTTTAGTTCAGGAAAAAACCACGGATATAAAAAGAGATAAATTATGAAAAGTAGATATTCAATAGCTCTTTATACAATAATTATATTTGTACTGTCAACTATAATAATTACATTATGGTATATCGTAAAAGTAGGTAGCTCTATATCTATTAGTTTTAACACGATAAAGAATATAATATTTAGATATGGCTTTATAGGAGCCCTTCTTCCTTCAATCTTCTTTCTGAGTGTAAGTATTTTTAGTAAAATAATTAAAAATAAATGGGTTTTGAGTTTAATAATAATTTTACTAACTATTTTATTGATCATGGCAGGACTTCAGTTTTTTTGGTATTTTGTTGTCAGTGGATTAACAGATAATCCTTTCGTAGACTAGTAATATTATTAAGTCATACACAGTTTTGGGAAGATGTCGAGGCTACATTAAGAAGTTCATTTAGTTCAGGTGTAAATCCAGGATATAAAAAACAATAATCATGAAAAATATTCCAAAGTTAATTTTAATTAGTTTGTTAATGTTTATTTTATCAACAATAGGTATGACATATTTATATGTTTTATTTGATAATTTAATGGAAATAAATTTAAAAAACATTTTTACAATATTAATACAAGTTGGTTTAATCGGTGGAATTATTTTTACAATAATATTTTTATTAATTTATTATTTAATTAAAAGAATAAAAAATATTTGGTTACTGACCATTTCATTAATTGGATTTTTTATTTTTTTTATTTTTTTAGCTTATTGGTTCTTTTTAGCTATGATGTACTACAGGCTTGAAGATTCTCAATCTTTTTTAACTGTATTATTGCAAGTTTTATAAATGCTATGCTTCTCTATTACATCACATGGTTTAAGTCATACACAATTTTGGACAGAGGTTGAAGATGGTTTGAGAAATGCTTTTAGTTCAGGAAAAAATCACGGATATAAAAAGAAATAAATTATGAAAAGTAGATATTCAATAGCTCTTTATACGATAATTATATTTGTACTGTCAACTATAACAATTACAGTATGGTATATCGTAAAAGTAGGTAGTTCTATACCTATTAGTTTTAACACGATAATTAAATTAAGCCCAAGCGTACGAGTGTGGGATGCTCGCGCAAGCGGGGGAACCTTCAATTATTAAACAAAAAATTTATTGTCAAGAGTTTCCAATTTAGAAATCTAAATAAAAGATCAAAACATAATTAATCCCAAAATTAACAACAAACAACATTTAGCAAGATGTACTAAAATATTTTGCAAATAAATTAAAGACTAAAAAATATGAAATTTTTAATTGCATTTGTGTTTTTAACACAACAGTTCGTTTTCGGTCAAAAAAAAGGCATTGATTTCTTACCACTAGATAATGAGATTTTTCACGTTAGACTTAATTCAGTAACTTATAAATTTTCTGTTAGCTAGTAAATATAAAAACCGTTATGATCTCGCTCGAGACACTATACTAAAACAAGGGAACTATATAATAAAAACGATGATCTTTTTATTAAATTTTTAGTAAACAAAGGTGGTAAAGTTAATGGGATACTCGATGAAAAGTTTATTAAGTACGGTGTATTTCAATATTTTTATTTAGTATAGAGGCTTTTTGTCAAAATGTCTCGTCCTGAAAAAGGTTGACCATAATTTCTATCAATTTAGTTGCAGTGTCTTACTACAATTTGTTCGACCTAAAATTGCAATTTTATTTGCGACACATTTGAATTTAAAATATTTGTAGGTTTTTTTATTATATTTTTTGTGTTGCAAATTTACTATCAAATAAACCTTTAAGTTAAAATGAAACTTAGCCTAATTTTAATAAAATTCCTAATTTTATCTAGCTGTACGCAAAATACATTTTCTGGTTATGTTTATGATTTTGACACTAATAAACCAATTAAAAAGGTTCAAATTTCTGTTAATAAAACTTCAGTACAGACAGACACTACAGGTCATTTTAAAGTTTCGGTAAATTCAAGTTCTAACTGTCTCTTAGAATTAAGTAGAAAAGGTTATGCGACTAAGAAAATTTATCGCAAACCAGATCGATTGGAAAATAATGGAAAGAAAAATGTAAAGAATACAACTATTTATATGTTTAAAAACGAAAGTGATTTTACTACTAAAAGTAGATAATCAAGTGAAAATACTGGAAATGAAATTATGAGACAAGAAAGAATAAAAGACAGAGTATTAAAAAGGGCTGCAAGAGCTTGGGGATTCTCTGATGTCGAAATGGAGACATCATTTGATCCTGTTGTATCGATGATGCTTAATGCGTTATCTTATGAACTTGAAAAAGTAGCACATGAACTTGAAGATTCTAAAACACGAGTAGTAGAAAGGGTCTTAGAAATTATGTTTCCAGAAGTTGCATCTGGAGCAAAACCAGCCCGTGCAATTGTGCATGCTTTCCCAATTGAAAATAACATAAAAGTCTCTCTCCAAAACCAAATGAAAGTAGAAAGACGAATCCATAATATTTATAATCCGCTGGAACCAATTACGAAAGAAATAGTGCTTTCTCCAACTTTGGAAGTTAAATTGGCAGCATGCGAAATTAAATACATAGCCTACGAAAGAAATCTTTTTAAAATTTCGAATCTTTTTTATAAAGATACAGTCCGTGATTACAAACAAGTTCTTCCGGCGGGCGAAATTATTTTAGGTATAGAATTAAGCGATTCTAATATTTTAGAACTAGAAGATTTGATGTTATATATCGACATTAAAAATACCCATCAAAAAGAAATGTTTCATTATTACTTAAAACAAATGAAATGCTTTCACGATGATAATGAAATTAAAGTAGAAGAAGGTTATAATATTCCAGTTCATAATCTCGATATAGAAAGTATTATCAATAGAAATTATACACATCTCAATGAAATTATGCAGGAAGTAAATGAATATTACTTTGATAATTTTTATACACTAAAAGGTATTTTAAAACACAAACTGATTGAACAATATAGTAATGAGTATAGTCATTTTGCAGAAGTAACAAACGATAACGATAACAACATCATTTGGTTAAAATTGGTTTTTCCAGAATCATTGTTTCCACAAATTATAGATAATGTGTCGTTTACGACAAATTGTTTTCCTGTAATTAATAAAAGAAAACATACTTCAGGCAAAAAATTTGGAACTTTCTTATCTTATGTAGCGCTTGATACGGCAGATAATATTTATCTAGATTTAGAATCGGTTATAGATCCTTTGAACAATCATTATGAAATAAAAGAATTTAAGGAGGGAATTCTCGAAGAGGGAAGTGCGGTATTAAGAACAGGCGGAGTATCTAGATTTGATGCAAGAAGCGCATCTGAATTACTCCAAAACGTTTTGGATGTTTTAAAAGATGAGACTTCCTCTTTTTCTGGATTGGGGAAAGATTTCATGAACAGCTCTTTGGTTCAAATCAATCAATTGCTGGCTTCTGTAGAGCAGCAGGCAAAAGAAAGCGATTTTTCTAAGAATAGTGATCCATATCTAATGATTAAGCCTAAAAATGACGAAAGTGTCGGAAAAGATTTTTCTATAAATTACTGGTCAACCTGCGCAGAAGAAGGAAATGACATTAAAGCAGGAACCGCTTTAGATTGCAAAGATTTATTTTTTATAAGCAATAAAGTTACCCTGATGACTAATACCGTAGGAGGTGTAAACAAGCAGAATAATAAGGACAGAATTTTAGCGTACAGAAATGCATTACTAACCCGTGGCAGAATCGTAACTTTTGCTGATATCAAAGCTTTCGGATTTAATCATTTTAAGAATTCGATCAGTGATATTAAAATAGAAAAAGGAACTCGAAAAGAAATTTCTGTAAAAGCAGGTTTTAGCAGAACAGTCGATATTTTCATAAAAACAAAGCCAGAAGAAAAGGAAAATTTGTCAAATTCGGAGTGGGAATATCTATGCGATAGCTTCATGAAAAATCTTAAGAATAGATCTTCAAATGTATTTCCATATCGCTTGTTTATAGATAATTTAAGTAATAAAAGTTTGAATTAATTCAAACTTTTATTACTTAAAAAGTTGATTCAAATTAATCTCCTTCTTCTCTTTTAATTTTTTTACAATTTTCAGAAAGGCAATTGCAGTTATATAAGCATCGCCTAGAGCAGTGTGACGATCTTTTTTAGAAATATCAAATTTGTCTGCAAGGTCGTCTAATGTATAATGATCTTTGCGCTCAAATAAGTGAGATTTTATTAAAGTTTTTTTATACAAAATGGCAGTATCTAATCTTTTATTTGTTAGTTCTGGCAAACCATTTCTTTCTAAGGCTTTATTGATCATAGTAACATCAAAAATAGTATGATGCGCAATAATAATCGAATCTCCTAAAAAAGTTAAAAATTGCTGTAAAGCTTCTATTTCACTCGGGCGTTGAATCACGAAAGCCTTTAAAATTCCGTGGATCTGAGCAGTAGATTTATCGTAATGATCTTGTTCTATATATACTTCAAAACTATCTTGAATCGAAATAATACCGTTTTGCAGTACAAGTGCACCAATACATAAAATTCGGTCATTTTCATAATCAAATCCTGTAGTTTCTGTATCTAATACAACAAAGCGTGTTTCTTCAATTGTAGTATTTTCATCGAAGACATTTTCTTCCTTCTTCCAAAAATTGAATAAACTCATATTATACCAAATTTGAAATATTAAAACGTACGGAAATAAGTTCCTGAAGTTCCTTAATAGTTTTAAAAGTGCGTTTCAGTTTTATTTTTTCCATTTTCGATAAGGTTTCTAAAGCAATAAATTGTCCAGAATCATGGTTTAAAAGCCCTTGTTTAGTTCTAAATTTTAATAAAGCTTTAAACGAATACGAACATGATAAATATAGTTCTCTATTATTAGGTTCTAATTCAGCTAATTTTTCAAATCGTTCTGCTGTATTACTAATCGATTTAACAGAATGTGACAAAATTAAAACTCTTGCTGCATCAGTCAAAGGCATTAATGCTCTTCTTTTAATATCAAAATTATCTTTGTTGGCGCCATCTTGCTCAACTAGAAACTGTCTAAAAAAACCTGTTGGCGATGGACTTTGCAATGCACCGCTGACTAAATGAACATAAAAAATAGGATTTGCTTTTACATTTTCAAAAATAGAATCAGATAATTGACTCGCTATCTCCGTGTCACCATAAGTTACGCTGTAATCGAAAAAAATGAACGACAACAGAACCTCATTTTTCCCCGGATTTGTGATCCAATGTTTTACCTGGTTTTTCCATTCGTCAAGGCTCATGCACCATTTTGGGTTCGAAGCCATCATTTCCGCTGGGCAGTAATCATATCCAATCTCAAATAGACCTTTATTTACAAGGGCAGCGAATTTCAAAAAGTATATTCTTGTTTCATCTTTAAAAACATCAGAAACATTTTCATAAACAATCGCATTATCTTGATCTGTATGCAGCATTTGTTCGCTTCTTCCTTGACTTCCGAGAGCTAACCAAGAAAATTTAACTGGAGGCGGACTGCTCATTTTTTCAATCGACATTTCGATCACACGGGTTGTACAGGCCTCATTTAATTCTGTTATAATTTTAGAAATTAATGTCATCGGAATATTTTGATCTAAATATCCTTGGAGCAATTGCATAATTCGGTTTCGAATAGGTTTAATTTCTTTTACCTTTTTTGCTCTCTTTAAGGCTTTTATTAAAACTGCCGGGTTATTTCCTAACGCTACCATAACGTCGTGTTTCGATAAAATTCCGACCGCTTTAGTATTTGTTGTCCCGTCTTTAGTGAGGCATAGATAGCTAATGTTACTTTTCATCATTGCCATTTGAGCTTCAGTCACAGTCATCTTTTTCGGATACGTAATAACAGGTTTTGTCATTATCGTTTCTGCTGTCGTCAAAATCGAATAATCGCCCGTAACGATTTTGTTTCGTAAATCTTTATCAGTAATAATTCCTATAGGCAGCATTTCATCTACAATTAATATCGCCCCGACTTTTTTCTTGTTCATAATCTTGGCAACATCCCTCGCAGTGGTTGACGGTGAACAGGTAACAATTTTTTTAGAATATTTAATGGGTTGTAAATCAAAAGAGTCGTTGCTAGAATGCAGGTTTTCATGAATTAAATCATCTCCATACAACTTATCTTTATGGATATCGGAATAAGGATTTCGAGTGTTTGAAGCATAACTTTCGATCAAGAAATTGCCAACCGTTCTGTTCTCCAGTGCATATGGCTTAAAAACCGCAATCGGAATAGCGTATAAAATTGATTCTTCATGTGCAACAGCTTCCATAATATAATTTTCCTGAGCCAAAAGCGGACGCAATCCAAAAATATCACCTTCGTCACACATGTCTAAAACAGTATTTTTTGTGCTTTTCTTTAAAGCGACAGCACCTTTATGCACAACATAAAATGAGTCATGTGTTTTTTCGTTTTCAGCAAAAATAACAGCATCTTTATCTTTGTATACAATAGAAATTTGTTCAGAAAGTTTTTCTAAATCCTTTTGATGTAAGAAATTAAAAGGAGGGAAGCCCTTTAAAAAGTCGGCAACTCTATGCGAAATGGTATTTTTCATTAGGTTAGATTAAAGTTCTAAAATACTATATAAAATAGAAATGTAAAAGAAACACCTTTCATTATTTTGTGATATAAGGTTCAAAGTAACAAAGAGGCAAAGTGACAAAGGTTTTGCATTGTGAGAATAAAACTTTGCGTCCTAGCGCCTTCGTGGCATATCAAAAAAAAAGTCCCAAAATGGGAACTTAATTTTATTATTCAGTTTTAAAGACTTTTCCTCGCTGCTTTTGGTCAGAGCCAACCATTCCAAATTCGAAAGTATAAGAATCTTTAGAAGTTGTTAGAATCTTCATGCTGATTGCCTTTTCTTCAATCATATTTTTCGGGTGTTTCTTCTGCAAAATATATTCGCAGTCACTTACCCAGCGTACAACCGATGTATCTGTTTTACCGTCAAAAGTTTCAATTTCGATACTGTCTTTGCGTTCAAAAAAGGTTGTTTTTTTTACACCGTTTACTTCAAATTCAAATTTGAATTTTCCGTTTTTGAAATCTTTGCAATTGTGTTCAGCATCATAACAAGATAGTAATGTAAGAAGTGGGAATAGAAATATTATTTTTTTCATTTTTAAATTATGTTTTTTAGGAGCTTATTCCTGCTGTCCGCTATATCTTTTGTGGCGAACCCCGCCACAAAAGGATGTCGCTTCCATCAGGGCTAGAAAAATCGTTTTCATATAAACCTGAAAGAATTCGAAAGGATTTTCGTCGCAAAAGTTTTCGACTTTGTTTAAACTGACAAAAGATCATTGCAGTCTTTTTAACTCATCGTCAGTAAAGTTCTTAATTTCTTTTTCCTTAGCAAACTTTTCAGCGTTGTAATTTCCAGATTTATTCTTCGGAATTGATAAACTCTCCCAAGAAGTATTTTTTAATTGTTTGGCATAAAAAACAATCTGGCCAACGTGATAAGGATAATGTGCCAGCTGGCGGTTAATGGCTTCAATAACCGTATGTCCTTCATTTCGAATATAAATAATATCAGAAAGCTGTTCGGGTTTCAAACTATTTAAAGTGTCAAGAAATACTTTCCAGCCTTTGTTCCAAATATCAAGAACTTCTTCCTTTGATTGAAGATCATTTTCAAATTCTGCATCGCGGTTGCGCCATTCTTTTTCTCCATCAGAAGTTAAAAAGTCTGTCCATCGAGAGAGCATATTTCCTGAAATGTGTTTTATAATAGTAGCGATGCTGTTTGTATCTTCATTTATTGAAACAAAAAGCTGCTGTGGATCTAATTGATCTATCGATTTTTCGCCCAGCATTTTATAATATAAAAACTGTTTTTTAACGCTTTCTAAATAAGATTCTTTAGTTTCCATAATTATACAATTTTAATATCGTATTTATCTAAAAGTCCTACGATTCCCTGTGTAGAAAATTGCGCTTTTCTCATCGGATTAAATTCAGGATCAATTTTATAATTGTAAGCCGTTTTAAAATCGACAGATGCCAACTGTGTGTCATTAAAAATAGCACCTTCTAAATTACAATTATCAAAAACAGAACTTGTTAAGTTTGTTCCAATAAACGTAACATCTCTTAAAGATGAATTGATAAATTTTGTTTTAGGCATTTTTTTATTCGAAAAAGCAGCATAATCTAAAGTACTTTCCTCAAAATAAACTTGAAATAAAAAATCGTCGCATTCATTAAAAGCAATCCCTAAAAGCTTGCAGTTTTTAAAAATAACATTTTTTAAATTGGTACCTAATAAACTGGTCATCGACAAATTACAATCGATAAATTCGCAGTCTAAAAAAGTATTGTAAGCAAAATTGCTGTTAGAGAAATCACAGTTTTTAAAAACACAATCTTCAAACTCCCGATTGTTTATTTTTTTGTCAATATAAATGACTTTCTCGAAGGTTTTTTGAATGTGAATTAAACTTTCCATTTTATTTTGGATAAATATTTAAATAAGAGTGACTAAAGAACTAAATTAGTCGTTAAACAAACCTTTCATAATGATTTTCAATCCGTAAAAGATTAAAAACATTGCGCTCAGGCAAGCAACGATTCCAATTCCTAAAACCAAATAATGCCAGTTGGTATGCTGATTCATAAAAGCATTATAAATCAGTGTAGGCCCAATAAACAAAAGAGGCAAAGAACCTGATAAATATTTAATTCCTTTTCCTAATAATTCTTTATTTGTTGCCATTTTTGTTTCAGGTTTTGAAAGTTTCAGTTTTCAGGTTGTCAAACTCTGAGTTAACAACATCTTACATTTCACCGAAGACTTTTTACTTTAAATAATTATCAACAGCATTTCTCACGCTGCCGTATTTTTTTAATAATTCTGATGCTTCATCATATGAAACAGGAACTTCTTCCATAATCATTTTAACACCGCGATCGACCAATTTGATGTTGCTTAATTGCATATCGACCATTTTATTGCCTTTCACTTTTCCTAGCTGAATCATAGCTGCGGTCGAAATCATATTGAGAACTAATTTTTGAGCTGTTCCGGCTTTCATTCTAGAACTTCCTGTTATAAATTCGGGACCAACAACTACCTCAATTGGAAATTGAGCTGTTAACGCTAAAGGACTACCAGCATTGCAGGTAATGCATCCTGTAACAATATTATTTTGATTGCAGGTTTCTAATCCGCCAATAACATAAGGTGTAGTTCCAGAAGCTGCAATACCTATAACTATATCAATTTCACTGATATGATAGGCTTTTAAGTCAAGCCAGGCTTGTGTTGCATTATCTTCGGCATTTTCTACTGCGCGTCGAATTGCAGTATCACCGCCGGCAATAATTCCATTTACGAGATCAAAAGGAACTCCAAAAGTAGGAGGACATTCAGAGGCATCGACCACACCTAAGCGGCCCGATGTCCCGGCACCAATATAAAAAATTCTTCCGCCAAGTTTTAATTTGGCTACAACTTGTTCTACTAAGGCTTCAATTTGTGGAATTACTTTTTCTACAGCATGAGGAACAGTTTTGTCTTCTTGATTAATATTGGTAAGCAATTCATTTACAGACATTTTTTCTAAATGTTCATACTTTGATGCTTGTTCAGTTGTTTTGGTAAATGTCATTTTTCGCTGTTATTGGACTAGCCAAAATTAATCTTTTTTATTGCAATCTCGAAATTTAGACAGCAAAGTCATAAAGATTTAATTTCTTTTCTCTTTTTTGTCGTAATTCTCATCTAAACAACGACTTTCTTGAATCCTTGCTAATAAAAGAACTAAAATATTATATTTGTTAAATATATAAAATTAATGGATAGATTAAGCTTGCTGCAGGGGATTGCACGGATCTCGGTTTTTGTGTCTTTATTGATGGCGTTTTTTTTATTTACCGTTAAAACCGAAAATAAATTAGCGAACCGTTTATTTGCCTGGTTCTTTATTGTCTCTGCTATTGATCTTAGCGGATTTTTTGTTTTTGATTTTATTCAGCACTACATTGATCTTTTTATTTTTAGATGGACGATTTGCCTGCTGGCAATGCCTTTATTTTACTTGTATGTTTTGGCAGTCTGCTATTCTGATTTTAAATTAAAGTGGAAACATCTAGTGCATTTGCTTCCTATTATAATAGTTAATTTAGTATTTCTTCCAAGATTTTATATGGCTAGTGATTCAGGTTTGAAACTTTTATCCGGAGATCTTGATCATATGCCTGAAATATATTTAATTCAGATTTTGATTGAATTTCAATATGTGTTTTATATTGTGAGTGCATTTTTAATTTTAAAGAAATATAGAGAGATTTATCTTGAAAATTATACCAATCCTAGTACGTCAACTTATAAGTATCTTTTTCAGATGACTACTGTTTTTCTTATCGCGCACTGTTTAGTGGCATTAAAAAATTTATTACGCTATAGCGATTATAAGCAAATCTTCCTTTGGTTGAATGTAATAGTAGGAACTGGGGCCTTGTTTATTACTTGCTGGCTAGTCATGAAAGCCTTAAATCATCCTGAACTTTTTAGAGGAATTAACTCCAGATTAAAATTAACAAAAGATATTCTGCCTGAAGTTGAAGAAAAATCACAATCATCTAATATTCAGGATGATGTGGTTTTAAGTAAAATTTTGGCATTGAAAGAGTATATGAATCAAAAAGAACCTTTTCTTGATCCGTCGCTTACTATTCAGGAACTTGCCAATCAAATTGATATTCCCGTTCGGGATTTATCTGTTTTGATTAATCATAATATGAACCAGCATTTTTTTGATTTTGTAAATGAATATAGGATTCAAAAAGCAATGCGTATTTTGAAAAATCCTTTAAAAAGTGATTTAACAGTTTTAGAAATTTTATATGAAGTTGGTTTTAATTCAAAATCATCATTTAATACTTCTTTTAAAAAATATACAAATTTAACGCCGACAGCTTACAGAAATGCATAATGTATTTCTCTGATTTCTGTTAAATAACTAAATATTATATTTGTTTAATAATAAAAAAGTAATGAATATAGATAGTCTTTTAAGTATTATGAGCGGGATGTCAGTTTTTGTTTCATTATTACTGGCATTATTTTTATTTACTGTAAAAACTCAAAATAAATTAGCAAACAGACTATTTGCTTCCTATTTGATCGTTTTTGCAATTGACAATATCGGTATTTTTATTAATGAAGATTTTATTAGAAATCATTTTAATTTAGAGTTTTTCAGATGGAGTACTTGTGCCCTGATAATTCCCGCTTTTTATCTCTATATTTTATCAGTTTGTTTTACCGATTTTAGATTGCAAATCAAGCATTTATTTCACGCAATTCCATTTTTAATCACAAATGCTGTTTTTATAATCAGACTGTACTTTTTAGATAATGCAGAAAAAATACGATTTTATGACCACCGCAGTCAGTTGCCTGAATTGTATGGTTTTCAATTGATGCTGGGTATGCAAATTGTATTTTACAGCATTGCAGTTTTTTTGGTTCTAAAAAAATATAGAGAAATATACCAGGAAAATTATGCTAATCCTAAAACGTCTATTTTTAAATGGTTATTTCAAATAGCTACTGTGCTCTTTATTTTGTATTATTTGTCAATAGCAAAGAATGTTTTAAGATATATTGATCTTGAGGTATTATGGATCTGGGCAAATGTAGTTATGCAGTTTCTGGTTTTAACAATAACCTGTTGGTTTGTATTAAAAGCACTCAACCATCCTGAACTTTTTAGAGGAATCGATTCAAAATTGCAATTAGCAAGAGATATCCTTCCGAAGAAAGATGAAAACAGTATTGAAATAAAAAACAATCAAAATGAGGTAATTACAGCTCAAATTTTGACTTTGAAGCAGTATATGGCAGAAAAAGAACCTTATCTTGATCCGTCGCTGACTATTCAGGAACTTTCCAATCAAATTAATATTCCGGTTCGGGATTTATCAGTCTTGATCAATCACCATATTGATCAGCATTTTTTTGATTTTGTAAATGAATATCGCATTCAAAAAGCAATGGCTATTTTGAAAAATCCTTTAAAAAGTGATTTGACAGTTTTGGAAATTTTATATGAAGTAGGTTTTAATTCTAAATCCTCCTTTAATACTTATTTTAAAAAATACACCAAATTAACGCCTACAGCTTTCCGAAATGCTTCGTAATTAGCGGTTTGTAAAAAGTCGTACTTCATGCCTGATAAAGTCGAACTGATTTCTTGAATAGAAATTGGTTCGACTTTTTTTTGTCGGTCGCATTATCAAAACTTCTAAGGCAACTTTGCTTCAAATTAATCGAAACAAGTTTTAAAATTAGAAATCATGAAAAAAGCAAATCTCCTTATCTTTTTATTATTGCCTTTATTTTGTTTAGCACAATCATTTAAATTAAAAGGGAAAATAGCAAGCGAAACAACTCCCTTAGAATGGGCTGATGTTTCTATATCAAATTCAGAAGGAAAAATTATCGACGGAACTACATCTAAACAAGATGGAAGTTTTGAAATCAATCTTAAAAATGGGTCTTATAAAATTGCAATCAGCCTTTCAGAATTTGCAGATTATGAAAAAGAATTTAAAATAGAAAATGATACTGATTTAGGAACAATCATTTTAAAACAAAATACGACAAATCTTAGCGAAGTTGTTATTCAAACGAAGAAAAAAACCATCGAACAAAAAACAGATCGTTTGGTTTATAATCTTGAAAACAATGTTACAACCGTTGGCGGAGACGCTTTAAGCGCTATAAACACAGCACCTGGAGTTGTGGTGCAAAATAATGCTATTAATATATTAGGAAAAGGAACTTCTCGCGTTATGATCGATGGAAGAATGATTGAATTAACAGGTGAAGAGCTAAATAATTTCCTTAAATCTATTTCGGCAAGTGATATTAAAAATATCGAAATAATAAGTAATCCTCCATCAAAATATGAAGCCGAAGGAACTGGCGGATTGATTAATATTATTATGAAAAAAGGTGCTCGCGATTCATGGAAAAACACAACCACTGTTTCATATGATCAAAGTAAATATGGTATTTTTACCTTAAGAAATAATTTCTTTTACAATAAAAATAAGTTTAGGCTTTCGGCCAGCGTTAACGGAAAAACGGGTTATAGAAATATTGATGAGGCTTTAGACATGTATTTTGTTGAAGGACCATCCAAAATGAATGCAAGAACGAAATTAAATGAGCAAAACCTATCTGGAAAACTAGCTTTGGATTATGATTTTTCAGAAAAAACAACAATTGGTTTTCAATTTTTAAAAGATAAAAGCAATCCTGATTTTGACTCGGACATTAGAATTAATAAATACAATACTCAAAATGAATTAGAGAGTTATATAGTTAATGAGAGCTTTTTAGATAAGAAAACGGGCAATCAAACATATAATTTGCATTTGATTACTAAACTTGATTCTCTAAACCGAAAATTATCATTTGATGCAGATTACTTTACTTATAATTCAAAATTCGACAGAAATTTTATAGCTAATAATTATACATCAGATGGAACTTTTGTTGACGTAAATCAATCAGGACGAAATATTTCGAATCAGAATATTGATAATTTGAGCTTTAAGGCTGATATGGAACATCCATTTCAAGCTTTAAACTTGTCATATGGAGCGAAAGTGAGTTTTACAAAAAGTAATAGTGATGCTGTTTTTTTTAACACTATTACGGGAACTCCAGAACTAGATACGAATCAATCAAATCAATTTAAATATACCGAAAATAACCAGGCCATCTATATTAGTGCAGCTAAAAAAATCAATGAAAAATGGAATTTTCAAGCGGGATTACGATTAGAAAATACGCAAACAAATGGTTTTTCAAAAAACATGAATCAGGAAACCATAAATAACTATTTTAAATTATTTCCAACTTTTTATGCTTCTTATGATAAAAATGAAAACAACAGTTTTAGTCTGAATTATGGAAGGAGAATTCGCAGACCGAGTTTTTCGTTGTTAAACCCGTTTCGAATTTATATAAGCAGTAATAGTTATTCAGAAGGGAATCCGTTTTTAAAACCTTCTTTTAGCGACAATTTTGAATTTTCACATTCATACAAAAAGATATTGAGAACCAGTTTTTTCTTAAATTCGATTACAGATGGTTATGGCGTAATATTTACTGCAAACCCAGAAACAATGACACAGGTGATAACGAGAGAAAATTATTTTAAAGGTCTTAATTTTGGAATTGGAGAAACGTACTCAGTTAATTTTGCAGATTGGTGGGAGAGTGAGAATTCATTGTGTTTTTTAGGGTCTAAAATTAAATTTATTAAAGATATTAATGCAACACCAGCAAATGGTCTTCAGGTTGATTTTTCAACAAATAACACCTTTTCATTGGGTAAAGCAAGCAAATTGCAAATAGATTTTAATTATACAACGCCTTATAAAAGCGGTTTATATGATACAGGATATACGTCAAGTTTAAATATTGGTTTTAAACAAGATTTGCTAAACAAAACAATGCAGATTGCCTTTTTAGTAAACGATATTTTTAATACTTCATACTTAAAAAACGATGTTTCAATTGTAAATGGCGTAAAACAAGTCTACAGCCAAAATGAAAGCAACCGATTTGTTCGTTTATCTGTGGTTTATAATTTTGGAAACAAAAAAATCAATGTAAAAGAGCGTGCTTTTGGAAATCAGGATGAGAAAAAGAGAGCGAATTAGTTAGATAATTAAATAATGTGTCAGTTAGAAAATTAGCTGATTATCTCATTGACACATTATCTAATTTATTATAAGAAGAATGCCAGTAAAATTCCAAGAACGATCATTGAAACTTTGGCAATATTAAATTTATGGCCTTCACTGCTTTCAAAAATAATAGTCGATGAAATGTGGAATAAAATACCAATTACGATTGCAGTTATTTCAGTATAATAATCGTTTAAAAATGGTAAATATTGAGATGCAATTGTGCCTAACGGCGTCATAATGGCGAAAGTCAGCATAAAGGCAAATATGGCTTTTTTGTTTAAATCGGCATTAATGAAAAATGTCGTCAAAATTACGGCAATTGGCAAATGATGAATGGCAATTCCTAAAGCTAAGTCATGATGATGGCTTACGGGAAAACCTTCTAAAAAGGCATGAATACAAAGACTGATAAAAAGCAACCACGGAATTTGAGACATTTTTGCATGCCCGTGAACGTGGCCGTGTTCTGCACCTTTTGAGAAAAATTCTAAAATAATCTGAAACAAAATTCCAACCATTATAAACACACCAATATTATGATTGTGAGTACTATAAACTTCTGGCAGAAGATGCATTACAGTTAATGACAACAAAAATGAACCGCTGAAAGCAAGCAGCAGTTTTAAGTTGGTTTTGTTTTCTGGTTTTATAAACAAAGCCACAATATATCCTAAAAGTACAGAGAATAAGGGTAGTAAGTAGTTCATTATTTTGTTTAATCGGTTTTGTTTAATTATTTAACAGTTAAACCTATTTAAAAATCATGATTAATCTTTCGCTTTCGGTTTTGTGAAATTTTTTGAGTTTGTAATCTCCAAAAATATCTAATAGAAAAATACCAGCTTCGGCCATTAATTCTTCGAAATCTTTCAAAGTCAAGGCTTTTACTTTTTCTGTAAAATGATATTTTCTGCCTTGATCTTCAAAATCAATTTCTTTTAAAATGTGTCCGTCTTCAACATATCTTTTAATTTTAAAATCGATTCCGTCTACAGTTTTTACTTCTTCAGGAACTAAAGTATCGATAACCTGTGCAACATTCATAAAATCAATCACGGCGAAACCGTATTCAGATAAACTTTCTTTGATTGCTTTTAAAGTTGTCAGATTGTCATCATCGCTTTCAAAATAACCAAAACTCGTAAACAAATTAAATATTGCATCAAATTTTTCGTCAAACGGCTCGCGCATATCATGCACTTTAAAATGCAGGTTTTCATTACTGTTCTTGCTGGCTTCGGCAATGCTGTTTTCAGATAAATCGGCTCCCAAGACATTAAACCCGAGTTGATTTAAATAAATCGAGTGACGCCCTTTTCCGCAGGCTAAATCTAATACTTTCGCTTTTTCAGGAAGGTTTAGATAATGCGTAAGATTGTCCATAAAAATCTGGGCTTCTCGGTAGTTTCGGTCTTTATAAAGAATGTGATAATACGGAGTGTCAAACCAAGAAGTAAACCAGTTTTCGGTGTTACGCTCCTGATTTGGTGTTGGTGAGTTAGGTGCTTCAGACATTTATTCTATTTCAATTAATTCAAAGTACCGCAAATTTAGTGTATTTTTGCCGAAAAATAACTATTTCGTGAGGATACCTGAATAATCTAAGTACACCTGCGATTGGAGTTGTTTTTTAATACAAAAATAAAGATGGAAGAAAATTTTAGAATGATTGCCAAATGTTTTTTTGGCTTTGAAGAAATATTAGAACAGGAATTGCGTGCACTTGGTGCTCAGGATGTAGAAAAAGGCGTGAGAATGGTAAGCTTTAAAGGAGATAAAGGTTTTATGTACAAAGCCAATTTATCACTTAGAACTGCGCTTAAAGTTTTAAAACCTATTTACTCATTTAGAGCAAATAACGAACAGGCATTATATAAAGGTATTTCTGGCGTAAACTGGTCGAAGTTATTAAATGCCAACCAGACTTTTGTTATCGATGCAACCGTGCATTCTACATATTTTAATCACTCTGAGTTTGTTTCTCAAAAATGTAAAGATGCAATTGTAGACCAATTTAGAGAAAGAACTGGCCAGCGTCCTAGTATTGACAAAGCTTTTCCAGATTTACGAATAAACATTCATATCGACAAAGATCAGGTTTCCGTCGCTTTAGATACTTCTGGAAATTCATTGCATCAGCGTGGTTATAGAACTGCAACAAATATTGCACCTATAAATGAAGTTTTAGCTGCAGGAATTTTGTTGTTATCAGGATGGGAAGGCCAAAGTCACTTTTTAGACCCAATGTGCGGATCTGGAACTTTTTTGGCAGAAGCGGCAATGATCGCGTGCAATATTCCGGCAAACATCAACAGAAAAGAATTTGCCTTCGAAAAATGGAAAGACTGGGACAACGATTTATTTGATCAGATTGTAAACAGTTTAATGAAGAAAACAAAGGAATTTCATTATACTATAAAAGGTTTTGATAAAGCACCAAGTGCAGTAAACAAAGCTAAAGACAATATCAAAAATGCAAATCTTGACGATTATGTAACGATTTCAGAAGATAACTTTTTTGATTCAGAAAAAGAGGTTGAAGGAAAACTGCATATGGTTTTCAATCCGCCTTATGATGAGCGTTTAGATATTCATATGGAAGAATTTTACAAAAATATTGGAGATACTTTAAAGAAAAGCTACCCAGGAACAAACGCTTGGTTTATTACAGCAAATCTAGAAGCCTTGAAATTTGTAGGTTTAAAACCTTCGCGTAAAATCAAACTTTTCAACGCAAGTTTAGAAGCGCGTCTAGTAAAATACGAAATGTACGAAGGAAGCAAGAGAACGAAATTTCAGATTTAAGGTTCTTAGACGCTAAGTTTCTAAGATACTAAGATTTGTAATAATAATTTTAAGGTTCAGAAATATAGGTCTAAGAAAAAAACTTAGCATCTTAGAATCTCAGAACCTTAGTAACTTAAAAAAAAATGACAAAACTACAAGTAAGAGCTTTTTTATATCAATTAGGATGTTTCGCAATTCTGTTTATTTCAGGAAGATATATAATTGCGGCTTATACAGAATTAACAGGTTATTGGATTCCGATTACCGCTTTTATTGTGGCGACTTTAATTTCACCTCAATTTCAAGCTGTGAAAACGAAAGACGGAGAGAAACTTTTTATGAAATGGATTTTCTTAAAAGGAGTTAAAGAAATTAAATAAAATTTTATGAGGATAATTGGACTTATAGGCGGCATTAGCTGGGTTTCTACTGCAGATTATTACAAACTTATAAATCAGGGAATAAACGAAAAAATGGGAGATTTAAATTTCTCAGAATGTTTGATTTACTCTTTCAATTATGCTGATATTAAAAGAAATAACGAAAACAACGATTGGGATTCTACTTTTAATATGCTTTTGAAAGGCTGTGAGTTCTTAAAATCGGGCGGGGCAGAAGCAATTGTTTTGTGCGCTAATACAATGCATTTTATAGCTGATCGACTTGAGAAAGCTATTGATTTGCCAATTATTCATATTGCAACGGCAACGGCTGCTGAAATTCAAAAGCAAGAAATAAAAAAAGTAGGTTTATTGGGCACCAAGTTTACAATGGAGCTTGATTTCTTTAAAGATAAACTAGCAGCAAAAGGAATTGAAGCCATTATTCCGCAAAATCAAGAAGATAAAGATTTTATTCACACTACAATTTTTGAAGAATTAGGTAGAGGACTTGTAACAGATGCAACAAAAAAACGTTACTTAGAAATAGCGAATCAATTGATACAAGAAGGAGCTGAAGGAATTATTTTAGGCTGCACTGAAATTCCGTTAGTAATTAAACCTGAGGATTTAAAAGTTCCTGTTTTTGATACTGCTTTAATACATTCAAATGCTGCAGTAGCTTTTCAGTTATCTTAAAATAAAAAAAAAAATCCCCGAATTCATTATTAAAGAATGAATTCGGGGATTTTTTTTTGTAAAATCTATTATTTTTTAGGTGCTGGCTTTTTAGTTACGGCTGGTATTATTGTTTTTTTCTTATAAATCGGAATAAAATAAGAAACCGTATAGTTAAAGCCAATTCCAAAACTTCCGTCGTAAGTTCTATTAAATCCTGGAATATAGAGATTATCAAAACCAGAAGGTTTGCTATTGGTAACCAACATTTTCAGCTGCACGCCAAAGCCTACAAATACGTTATTAAAAACTTTTGCTTTTACGCCCATTGCAACCTCAATCCAGCTTGCAGATAATCCGTTATATTTTTGACCGTCAGCAATTGCAGGCTGTTCGCCCCAATATGGGTTTGGATTGTAAATTTTATAGCTATTTAATTCCTGACTAAAAGTACTAAATCCGCCTCGTAAACCAATTGTAATTAAGTTTTCCATATCGAGCCAATTTTGGTACAAATTGTAATCAAAACCACCTTTAATATAAGTTCCTGTTGCAGTTGAATTTAATCTGTCGTCATCAGTAGTTTTGTCTTCAAACCCAAGTTCGGCCGCTAAATAGTATTTTTTTGTTAAACGAAAATCACCTGTAACTTCAATTCCTTTATAGTCATTGTCGTATAATCCGCGGGTCAATTTGTACAAATCGAGACCTACGCGAAGACCATAACGATCCGTTTTTATACTGTCAGGTTTAACTTCCTGCAAAACTGGCTTTGCAGCTTCTGTTTTTGATTTAACCGGAACAATCTCTTTTGTTACTGTTGTAGTTGACGTTTCTTGAGCCTGACCCAAAAACATTGAAAACAATAAGCAAAAACTAGAAATATATTTCAATGTGTGTTTCATTTTCAAATTCAACATTATATTGTTTTACATAAACTTGCTGCATCCATAATCCCTTAGCGTCTGAATCGATCTGCGTAAAAGGCGTAGTTGCTGGTGGTCCAACTTCATCTTGATTTAATTCGAAAATTGTTTTAAAACCACAGGCTCTGGAAACATATACATTTCGAGTTTTATAATTAAATGTTATTTCATCTTCATTTATTGCCGCCGGATTATCATTTTCAGAATCTAAAACAAATTTAAAAGTCGATGATGTGGCATCTGTTCTTAGCGGGATAGAAATAGTGCTTCCGTTTGCAAGATATTTCGCGTCATCAATTCCACTTTCATTAAAAATAATTCCGTTTGGCTGTCCTTCTCCAGTTACTTTCAAATCAGTTACTTCTTTCAGTTCTGACGGACTATTAGCATTATAAAAAGTAATTACTAACCGTGGCGTTGTTGGTGTATCTGGATCACAAATGTCATCTTTCTCGCAGCTTGACAATCCAAAAGTGAAGAGCAATAGAAAAGCAATTATTTTTTTCATCTATAATTTTGTTATCGAAGTTCTAAAAGTACAACATTTTCAACATGATGTGTCTGCGGAAACATATCAACCGGCCTAACACGTGTAACTTTATATTTTTCATCCATTAATGCCAAGTCGCGCGCCTGTGTTGCGGAGTTACAACTTACGTAAACTACTTTTTTAGGAGCAATTTTCAAGATTTGCTCAATAACGTCCTTATGCATCCCGTCTCTTGGCGGATCTGTAATAATAACATCTGGTTTTCCGTGCTGTGCAATAAAACTTTCGTTAAACACAACTTTCATGTCTCCAACAAAAAACTCGCAATTTGTAATATTATTGCGTTCTGCATTTGCCTTAGCGTCTAAAATTGCTTCTGGAACACTTTCTACGCCAATTACTTTTTTTGCTTTTTTAGAAACAAATTGCGCAATAGTTCCAGTTCCAGTATATAAATCATAAACGGTTTCATTGCCAGAAAGTCCAGCAAAATCACGTGTAATTTTGTATAGTTCGTAAGCTTGATCAGAATTAGTCTGGTAAAAAGATTTAGCATTGATGCTGAATTTTAAACCTTCCATTTCTTCAAGGATATAATCTCTACCTTTATATAATTTAATGTCTTGATCGTAAATGGTATCGTTTTGTTTTGAATTTACCACATATTGCAATGAAGTTATCTGTGGAAATTTTTCATATAAATGATCTAAAATCAATTCACGATTTTTCTTGTCATTTTCATAAAACTGAATCAAAACCATGATTTCGCCAGTAGAAGCCGTACGAATCATAAAAGTTCTCAATAATCCAGATTGTTCTCTTGGATTAAAGAATGCTAAATTATGTTCGTTAGCAAAATCTCTGATTTCATTTCTAATAGCATTCGACGGATCTTCCTGCAAATAACATTTTTGAATGTCAAGAATTTTATCCCACATTTTCGGAATATGAAATCCAAGCGCATTTCTGTTTCCTAAATCTTCTGAACTTCCAATTTCTTGTTCTGTTAACCAACGAGCATTAGAAAACGAAAATTCCATTTTGTTTCTGTAAAAAAACTGCTTTTCTGAACCCAAAATACTTTCGAATTCAGGGAGTTCAACTTTTCCAATACGCTGTAAATGATTTTTCACTTCGTTTTGTTTGTAATACAATTGTTGGCTGTATTTCATATTTTGCCATTTGCATCCTCCACAAACTCCAAAATGCTCGCATATTGGTTCGATGCGATGTTCTGAAAATTCATGAAATTTTACGGCTTTGCCTTCATAATAGGCTTTTCTTTTTTTGAAAGTTTGTACGTCAACTACATCACCCGGTACTACATTCGGAATAAAGATTACTTTTCCGTCAGGAGCCTTCGCTACTGATACTCCCTTTGCTCCAGCATCAAGAACCTGGATTTGATGAAAGACAACTTTGTCTGTATTTTTTCTTCCCATAGCGCAAAAATAAGGGTTTGTAAACTTTTATAAATTTAAATTTTAAAATATTTTATCAAATTCTTCAATTTACTAGTTTAATTGCGTTTATAAGTTAACTTTGTTTTTAGCAATTGCCCTAAAAGCTACATTTTTAACCTATAGTATTGTTATTTTTTTATGAAGTTGTATCATAATCTTTCACAAATAAGCTTTCTAAAAAAAAGTTATGCGTTTAAATTTTTGTTTGTAGCTTTTATAGGTATTCATATTCCTTTGGTCGGAATTTTATTTTTTGTGCTTTATTCAAGTCATACTATTTCGCCAACTTCTATTTTAGTTTTCTCTCTCATTATGACTTTGCTGGCAACTTTGGTAACTCTTTTGGTATTAAACCAATTGATTAAGCCTATTGCTGTTGCCTCAAAATCATTAGACGATTATAGAAACAATCGAAAATTATCTGTTTTGCCTACGGAATATACGGACGAAGCAGGTTTGCTGATGTGTAATATTCAGGAATCTATATATGAATCTGAAAGTTTTATAAATGAAAAACAGGATTTGATTTATATGCTTTCGCATGATTTGAAAAATTTTGCCGGAAATCCGCAAGGTTTGGCACAATTAATATTAAGTGAGAACCCATCAGAATCTGTAAAGCATTTAGCCGAGTTAATTTGCGAATCGACCAATCTTCAATTCCGATACATAGAAAATTTTATCAAACTATTAAAAGAACAGGATCAGGTTGTAAAATTAAATCCGGAAGCAAAACTTGTTAATTTTTCAAATATTGTACCTTTTATTAATGAGCAAGTCGAACAGCGACTGATTGATAAAAACATAAATATGAATTTAAGTTTAGAAACAACTGAAGCTAAACTTAGAATTGATGAGGGATTGCTAGTTCAGGTTTTAGTAAATTTAATCAGCAACGCTATTAAATTCTCTTATTTTGACAGTGAAATTAAAGTCCGAATTTATAACGAAGATTCTAAATTAATTATAACAGTTGCTGACAAAGGAATTGGTTTTAATAAAGATCAGATTGAAGAATTATTCAAAAAATTCACCAAAATGAGCCGACTAGGAACTGCAAATGAACTTTCAACCGGAATTGGTCTTTACTTGTGCAAAAAAATCATCGAAAGAAATAAAGGCGATCTTAGTGCTAAAAGCGAAGGTAAAAATAGAGGAGCCGAATTTAAAATTGAATTTGAGGTATAGTTTTTTTTTAGGAGTTGCTAAGGTTCTGAGTTGCTAAGATTAAAATGAGAAAATTCAGTTTGTTTTAAAAAGCGGTATTTCTTAATAACGTAGGTTTTCCATCTACACACCCAACTCCGGCGGGTGGCGAGACAATATCACAGGTCGAAAAAATATTCCATTTTACATTAAATGCTACTCTTGCATCAGTATAGGTTTTTACTTTAGCTAAAAATTCGGCTGTGTTTATTTTTTTAGAATAAACAATAAATTTTTCTGGTCCACCGCATGCTTTTGCGCCAATTGCAGTAAAATCCCAATCTTTTGAATCTGTACAGGTTTCTGAATTAACTTTAGAAAGCGTTACAATTTCCTGATACATTTTTTCTAATTGTTGCATGTCATTTTCTTTAGCATCAGAATTATCAATGCGGTCATTACTGCACGAAACAAAAAACAGACAAAGAGTTGTTAGTATAAAACTTAATTTTTTCATGGTTAGTAATTGAAGGTTAGTTTTATACATAGATGTATAAATCCAAAAATGGTTGCGTGGATTTTTTTAAAGATGCTAAGGTTCTGAGATTCTAAGACGCTGAGATTAAAAAAAAACTTAGAATCTCAGAACCTGAGTATCTTAGTATCTTAGAAAGCTACCATAAATGATGTATTGAAGGTTTTATATATTCTTCATAAATTGCATTCATAGCTGCAATCTTCTCAGAAGTTAATTTGGGTAAATCATAAACCGATAAATTAGACTCAACGTGACTTGCTTTCGAAGCACCTGGAATTATGCAGCTTATATCTTGAAAACTTAAAATCCACTGCAAGGCAATAGGAGCAAGGTTTGGAGTTTCAGGAAATAAAGCTTTTAGTTTTTCAACGGCTTTTAAACCTAATTCATAATCAATTCCAGAGAAAGTTTCTCCTTTATCAAAAGCATCTCCGTTTCTATTGAAGTTGCGATGATCCTGCGAATCAAAAGTTGTTTTTGCATCAAATTTACCAGTTAAAAGTCCGCTTGCTAAAGGAACTCTGGCAATAATTCCAATGTCTTTTTTTCTAGCTTCGGAGAAAAATAATTGCGACGGGCGCTGACGAAATAAATTAAAAATAATTTGAACTGTCGTTACATTCGAATATTCGATTGCTTTTAATGCTTCTTCGACTTTTTCTACACTTACGCCCAGATTCAAAATTTTGCCCTGATCTTTTAACCGGTCGAATAATTCAAAAATTTCAGGTCGGTAAAAAACTTCAGTAGGAGGGCAGTGCAGCTGAATTAAGTCCAAAGTTTCTAATCCCATCCTTTTTAAACTGTCTTCAATATATTTTTGAAGCAATTTTGGCTGATAGCCTTCACTCACATGCGGATTAATAAAACGGCCGCATTTTGTAGCTACGTAAATACGCTCAGATCGCGAGCGAACAACGCGTCCCACGGCAGTTTCGCTTAAACCATTTTCATAAACATCAGCAGTGTCAATAAAATTAACACCATTATCAATTGCAGTATGAATAAGCTCATCTGCAGTTTTATCATTAAAACCTGATCCCCATTTTCCTCCAACTTGCCAAGTGCCAAGTGAAATTTCAGAGATAGTAAAGTTCGTTTTTCCTAGTTTTCTGTAGAGCATAATTTTTTTTTTTGAGGTTCAAAGGTATAATGGACAAAGGTTCAAAGTTTTTTAAGGTTTTAAAGAACTTATTTCTGTTTCTGAACCTTTGTAACTTTGAACCTTTGTTCCTCTTTTTCAGTCAAATAAATCCGAAGACAAATAACGATCACCACGATCACAAATGACAGCTACAATAACGCCAGATTCTAATTTTTCGGCAATTTTTAGGGCAACTGCTACAGAGCCACCACTGCTCATTCCGGCGAAAACGCCTTCTTCTAGTGCTAGTCTTTTGGTCATTTCGCGGGCTTCCTCTTCGCTTACATCAATAACAGTATCCACTTTTGATGCGTCAAATATTTTAGGTAAATATTCCTGAGGCCATTTTCGAATTCCAGGAATCTGAGATCCATCGCTTGGCTGCGCGCCCACGATTTGAATTGCTGGATTTTTTTCTTTTAAATAAGTCGAAGTTCCAATAATTGTTCCTGTTGTCCCCATAGCCGAAACAAAGTGAGTTACGGTTCCTTCGGTATCATTCCAAATTTCTGGTCCAGTTGTTTTATAATGCGCTTTCCAATTGTCGTGATTCGCAAACTGATTTAACATGATGTAACCGCCCTCTGCCACTTTTTTGTCGGCATAGTCACGTGAACCAATAATTCCGTCTTCAGCAGGCGTTAAAATAACTGTAGCGCCATAAGCACGCATGGTTTGTGTTCTTTCTTTTGTAGAATCTTCGGGTAAAACCAATTCTATTTCGATTTGAAACAATTGCGCAATCATTGCTAAAGCAATTCCGGTGTTGCCGCTTGTTGCTTCAATAAGTTTGTCTCCTTTTTTAATTTCGCCTCTTTCAAGAGCCGAAGCAATCATGTTATATGCCGCTCTGTCTTTTACGCTTCCTCCGGGATTGTTTCCTTCGAGTTTGAGCAAAAGTTTTATGTTTTTATTTTTAACCAAATTGACAGTTTCCATCAATGGAGTATTTCCAATTAGGTTTAGCAATTTCTGTGGACCCATTTTATTTTTTTTCTTTTATTTTAACTTCAGTTGTAGTAGTGTTCAGAACGATGGAATCTTCTGGAACCGATTTGGTAATCCAGGAATTTCCGCCAACAATACTATTTTTTCCGATGACAGTTTCTCCACCCAAAATAGTAGCGTTGGCATAAATACAGACATTCGCTTCTACCGTTGGATGTCTTTTTGCATTTTTCATTTCTTTGCTTACACTCAAAGCGCCTAAAGTAACGCCTTGATAAATTTTTACGTGTTTTTTGATAACCGTAGTTTCGCCAATAACAATTCCTGTTGCGTGATCTATAAAAAAGGGCGACGCAATTTGAGCACCGGCGTGAATATCAGTTCCGGTAATTCTATGTGCATATTCGCTCATTAACCTGGAAAATAATAATAAATCTAACTTGTATAATTCGTGGCTTAATCTATAAATAGCAATGGCATAAAAACCTGGATATCCTAAATAAACTTCATCAATGCTGTTTGATGCTGGATCATTTTCTAAAATATATTCGGCATCTTGATTTAATTTTTCTAAAACTCCTGGCAATTTTTCGAGAAACCGATCCCAAATCGATTCGCATAAATTTTCTGGTTTTTTACAGGCAAGAACCGCAATTTCCTTAAAGCATATTTCGAGTTCATCAATGCTTAAATCTAAATTGGCATTCGAATCAAAAAGGGTATAGAAAAGTTTCTCGGTAAAATCTTCTGTTTTGGTTTTGATTCCGTAATTTATATTAGAATGGCTTTTTAAAGCCTTAATATTTTGTATGATATTGTCTTTGGTCACAATTGTAAAATTGAATGGATATTTGAAACGCTAAAAGTAAGGCGTTTTTTGTAAATAAGGACACGAATTAACTAAAGAAATTTTGTATTGCCGATTCTATTTGTGATAAATAAAAGAATTATAAATGCTCATTTTTTATATGATTCTTAAGAAGTTAAATGCGTAAATTAGCCAGTAAAATTTATAAAAATGAAAAACAATTTGACTTTTAAAAGTGCTATTTCTGATCTTGATTTTCCGGAAAGTGAGAAAATTTGGGGCAAATCGATACACGATCCTATTTTAGGGCTTATAATAAAAGATTTTCCGTCGTTTAATGATAATGACTGCATTGCCGTAAAAGAATTAAATGAATACCGCCAAAAATACATTTCGAATTATTTGTCTACAGAAATAGGAGCGCTTTCTGATCTTGAGAAGAGTGTTATTGCTTCCTTAAAAGAAGATAAATCAATAGTGAGTATTATTGAAGATGAAGCAGAAACAAGAAGTTTTGGTCAAAAAATAGCTGACAAAGTAGCTGACTTTGGCGGAAGCTGGACGTTTATTCTTTCTTTTTTATTTTTTATTGTGCTTTGGATTGGGGCAAACGTTTATATTTTATTTAATAAAGGTTTTGATCCTTATCCGTTTATTTTGCTGAATTTGATTTTATCCTGTATTGCCGCATTGCAGGCGCCGGTCATTATGATGAGCCAAAATCGTCAGGAAGAGAAAGATAGAAATCGTGCAAAAAAAGATTATATGATCAACTTAAAATCAGAATTAGAGATCAGAATGATTCATGATAAAATTGATCATTTGATTATGCATCAGCAGCAGGAATTAATCGAAATTCAAAAAGTTCAGATTGAAATGATGAACGATATTTTGAATCAGATCAAAAAATAATTCTTACAAAAATTAGATGTAAAAGTGTTTGTAAAAATAACCGCCAACCATAAAAATCAAGTTGAAGAAAGCTAAATTCCAAACTATTTTTTTATAATTTCTCGATCGGTCTAAAAAATACAAAGCCACAAAAATGAAAAATAAAAGCATAGAATAGACCGCCGGATACATATAAAAAGCGGCTAAAAATTCACCTTTAAAAAGTAAGAATAAAGAACGCTGAAAACCACAGCCTAAACACTCTATTCCGAAGAGGGTTTTGAAGAGGCAAGGGATCATATATTTTTCTAAACTCACGGTGATTGTTTTGTGCAATTTTACAAAAAAATATTGGATATCGTTTCAAGAGTTGAGAACTGCTATTTTAAAGTTTCATACTTTTGAAAACTTATACTTAAAGAAAATGAAAGCGTTTAAAATTTTAATAATGATTCTTGCTATTTCGGTTGCGTTATATGAGCAGGTTTCTGAAGAAAAAAATATCTATATAATGGTAATTGCAATTGTAGTTTTCATGTATGGAATGATGCAGCTGAGTGCAAAAACACCGAGTAAAAATCAAGATAAAGAGGAGCAGGATGTTGACTAAAGGAGATAAGGTTTCAGTTTTAGATGAAGCCATAAACGGAACAGTTGTTTCAGTTAAAAACAAGGAAGTTTTGATTGAAACTGAAGATGGATTTATGATGACATTTTTTGTCAATGAATTGCTTAAAATTCACGATTCCAGTAATTTAATGAATTCTATTAAAAGAATTAATTTAGATGAAATTTCGAAAGAAAAAACAGAGCCAAAACCTAGAAGTTTTGTAAAAGAAAAGAAAGATAAACGCGAAATTTCGGCTCCAGAATTTGATTTGCATATCGAAAAGCTAGTTCCAAATAAACGCGGTATGTCAAATTATGACATTTTAACTTTACAGACTGAAACCGCAAAAAGACACATTGAATTTGCGATCAGAAATCGCATTCCAAAAATTGTTTTTATTCACGGCGTTGGCGAAGGAATCTTAAAAGCCGAACTTGATTTTTTATTGGGCCGTTATGATGGAATAGATTTTCAAGACGCCAATTATCAGAAATATGGTTTAGGTGCCACCGAAGTTTATTTTAGACAAAACAATAAATAAGACTGTTTTATAGAGTCTAAATTATTGGATTTAATATATAAAAAAACATCCGTTTTTCACTCTAATTCTTAATAGAAATCAAGTTAAAAAACGGATGTTTTTTTGTAAGAATGAAAAAGCTTTTTTTTACTAAATAACTATTGTTACTGTTCCTAAAACAAAAGTTGTAGCTAGATTAAAAATACTGTTTCCTTTTTTAAGTTTTGCATTTTTAAGAACAACGGTATGTTTGTAAACATTGTTAGTGTGTGTTGTAGTTACTTCTATAATTCCACTTACACTTGCAACACCTGTTTCACCTACCCATGTATCTTTTACTGTAGGAGTCGTTGGCGTTAATGTTACACAATAATAGTCTTTTGGGCTTGTTGGCAAATTACCATTGTATGTTCTGTAATATAAATTATTTAAAGTTGCAGTTGTGTTTGTGGCCGCATTAATTAAACTTGTTCTAGGTTTGCCAGTTGGAGTATCTTCATTGATAAATAAAGAAGCTGCATCGAAGTTTTCAAGTACTAATGAATTTGAAAGATTGTTATTGTAAACTTTCTTTTGTTCAGAACAATAATCAGCTGTTTCATCTGGAACAGTTACGACAACTGGTGTAACTGATGACAAATAGTCTCCGAAAATATATTCTTTTTCAATTTGTTCTTGTGGTTTTAAAAACGTAATATTTCTAAAAACAATATTATGACTGTAACCTGTAATTTCAGTATGCCCATCATCTGGTGCTGGTGATTTATAAACTGGCGATGTTGCGATCATAATTTTTCCAGATTTTCCAATCCATTCTTCAGTAACATTAGGCGTTTTTGGAGGTATTGTACCACATATGTTTTCTTTTGCTACATTACCGTCATATGCTCTGTAAACAACACGATAACTGCTATTGTCGATGTCATAGGTTAAGGTGTCGCCTGGGGTAGTAGGATTGTTTTTAATGCTGCCTGAAGGCAATTGCAGAAGAAGTGATTCCTGTGTCTTAAGTTTATAAATTAAAGTGCTGGTTGTGTCACAACTTGTCGAGGTAACATCTGCAAAATCGATAGTTTCTATAGTTAAGTCGCCATCATCACAACCGTTTAATAAAAGGCCAAAAAACAAAAGGCATGCATATTTTTTCATCGTAATTTTATTTGGGTCAAAAATAGTGAAAAATTTGGCAAATGATATTTAAGATTAGACAATTGATATTTCATAACTTTGCAATGATGAAAAAAGTATACCTCGATAACGCCTCTACTACTGCTATACGCCCTGAAGTTATTCAGGAAATGACCAAAATTATGGCAGAAGATTTTGGTAATCCGTCTTCTACGCATAGTTTTGGCCGTAACGGAAAAACTATTTTAGAACTTTCTAGAAAAAGTATTGCCAAAAATTTAAATTGTTCTGCACAGGAGATTATTTTTACTTCTGGCGGCACTGAAGCAGATAATTGGATTCTGAGATCTGCTGTTGAAGATTTAAAAGTAGAGCGAATTATTACTTCTAAAGTAGAACATCACGCTGTTTTGTATGCTGTTTTGGCTTTACAGGCAGATTATAATATTCAGGTTGATTATGTGAAAATTAATTCTGACGGAAGTATCGATTTAACACATTTGTCTAATTTATTGGCAGAAGAAAAAAAGACAATTGTTAGTTTAATGCATGTTAACAATGAAACGGGAACTGTTTTAGATCTTGATCGAGTGGGAACAATTTGCAAGCAGTATAATACTTTGTTTCATTCTGATACCATACAATCAGTTGGTAAAACAGAAATTGATCTGCAAAAAACCGCTGTAGATTTTATTGTAGCAAGTGCACATAAATTTCATGGACCAAAAGGTGTTGGTTTTGCTTTTATTCGCAAAAACTCTGGTTTACAGCCTTTAATTTTTGGTGGAGAACAAGAAAAAGGACTTCGTGCCGGAACCGAAGCCGTGCATCAAATTGCTGGAATGGCAAAAGCTTTGTCTCTATCTTATGAGAATTTAGATCGCGAAAGAGAATATATTTCAGGTCTTAAAACCTATCTTATTCAGCAGTTGAAAATTCATTTTCCAGATTTTAGAATCATTGGAAAAAGAGACGATTTTTATAATCTTATAAACATTATTTTGCCTTTTTCATCAGATAAAACTTCTATGCTTTTGTTTAGTCTAGACATGAAGGGAATTGCAGTTTCGAGGGGAAGCGCCTGCCAATCCGGAAGTATAAAACCATCGCATGTTTTAAAAGAAATGCTTTCGGAGACTGATTTAAAATTACCAAATCTCCGAATTTCATTTAGTCATTACAACACCAAAGAAGATATCGATTGGTTGATTGAGTGTCTTAAGGTTGTTTAAAGTTTGAGATTTCAGGTTTCAGGTTCTGGATAAAACTTGAAACTTGAAACTTGAAACTTGAAACTTGAAACCTGAAACTTGAAACCTGAAACAGAAAAAAATCACTATTTTCGAATCACTTTTACCTGTGAATCATTCGTCAATTTTATAATGGTGGAAGGTTTTCCTGCAACTTTATCCTGATTCAATTTTACAACATAATCAACTCCGTTAATGATTTCAGGATTAATGTCTTTGAAAGCAATAGGAGTGGACTGTCCAGAAATATTAGCCGAAGTTGAAACCAATGGCTTTTTCATTCGCTCTAATAATTTAAAACAAAAAGGTTCTTTTACGATGCGAACTCCAAGAGAATTATCAGCTGCAATTATATTTTTAGCAACGTTTCTTGGTTCGTCTAGAATTAATGTAGTTGGTTTTTCAGATAAATCTAAAATTTGCCAAGCTACTTCTGGAATGTTTTTAAATACATTATACATCATTTTTTCGCCATTCATCAAAACAATCATACTTTGTGTTTCAGCACGCTGTTTTAGCTTGTATATTTTTGCAACTGCCTCTGGATTAGTAGCATCACAACCAATTCCCCAAACCGTATCTGTCGGATAAAGAATGATGCCGCCTTCTTTGATAACGTCGTAAGCGTTGATTATTTCTTCGTTCATTGTAAAATGTTTGATAACTTATTATGTTGCAAAAATAATCTTTCTTGTTGGTATAAAGTTTAAATTTAATTTAGAATAATGAAGTTTTTCTTATTTATAAGATTATTTTTGTTCTTTAAGTCAGAATATCAAAAAGAAATTTATTGTAAAAAATGCTTTTAATAGTAGGCAATAATTTTTTTAACAGATTTAATTTTAAAATACCACATGTCTGAAAAATTAGTAAAAATAGTTATTCCTGTCTATAAGGATTATTTTGGTGAACTTGAAGAAAAATCGTTTTTACAATGCTGTAAAGTCTTAAAAGACTACGAAATTGTAATTGTACATCCAGAAGGATTAAATTATTCTTATTTAACGGATAAGTTTGATAATATTACTGCTAAAAGTTTTCCTAAAAAATATTTTGCTAACATTAACGGTTACAATGAATTGCTATTGTCAGATCTATTTTATGAAGCTTTTTTAGATTTCGAATACATTTTAATTTATCAATTAGATGCTTTTGTTTTTAAAAATGAATTAATAAAATGGTGCAAAAAAGGATATGATTACATTGGAGCACCTTGGATCGCAACTTCTACAGATTCTTTTGGAATGAATATCTTCAACAAAGTAGCAAGATTATTCAGGTCAAAAAAGAAGAATGAACGCGAACAGACTTTCTTTAAAGTTGGCAATGGCGGACTTTCATTACGAAAAGTAGCTTCTCATTATGCAATTGCAAAACAGCATCAACAATTTATTTTTGATTTTTTACATGAAAAAGAAAAGAAAATTTATGCAATCGAAGACGTTTTTTGGTCTTTAAAAGGTCCTGAATTAGACCCGAATTTTAAAATTCCCGGTTATAAGGAGGCTGTTTACTTTGCTATTGATCGAAAACCTAATCTAGCAATGAAATTGACAAACAACGAACTTCCGTTTGGCTGTCACGGAATAAATAAACCTAAAGTAATCGAGTTTTGGAAACCACTAATTGATCAATATTAAGATACGCTTTTGTAAAAATCATAATAGTTTTTTTGCATAACATTCAAATCATGATTTTGTTTTACCAATTGAAAAGCATTCGTTTTTATGTTTTCCTCCAAATCAGGATTTTCTAAAATTTCGAGCACCCTTTTGGATAGTGTTTCCGTATCTTTTATCGAAGCTAAAAATCCTGTTTTTCCGTCAACAATAACTTCTGGAATTCCTCCAGCTTTTGTAGAAACAACTGGAATTTTGCTTGCAAATGCTTCATAAATTGTCAGTGGAAGACCTTCAGTAATTGAAGTTAACAAAAACACATCAAACTCAGGGAGAAGATCTATTGTGCTTCTAAATCCTGTAAAGAATAGATCATTCTCTAAAGAAGCAGCTTTTGCATATTTAATTAGATCTTTTTTTAGCGGTCCATCACCTATAACAATAAATTTTATAGGATAGTTTGTTCCATTATTCGTTTTAATTTTTTTTGCTGTATCAATAAAAGTATAGATATCTTTTTGATTAGTCAATCCGGCAATATTACCGACAATTTTGGTGTCTGGTGAAAAATTAAACTCTCTATGCAGTAGATTTTGATTTGATTTATGGGTAAATTCTTCAACATTAATAGCGTCATAAATCGTTATTAAACGTTCTTTATTCGGAATGATTTTATCGAAAATGTCTTCTACAGCTTTTGATACACAGACAATTTTCTGAATTTTAGGATGTGAATATTTATATCGATTCAAAAATTTATCTTTGATTTTGTTGTTTCTTTTTCTGCTTAAGATTAAAGAAGTGCATTTTTTTACGAATTTTAAAGCTATTAAACCTGCATTAAGTGCAGAAGAGTCATGAATATGCACAATGTTGATTGATTCTTTTTTACAGATTTTTACAATTGCCACAGTTAGGTTGAAGAGTTTGAATTTGTTTTTTTTATAGGTAAAAAAAATAGCATTATCATTTTTGCAAATTGCGGCTAATATGGAGTTGTGAGGGCATAAAATGTATTGTTTTAATTCACTTTTTTCTTTTAAAAGTTTATAAACAGTATACATTTGAGCATCACCACCTCTTAGTTCAGTTATTGATGTAATATTTAATATTTTCATTGTACGTCATATTTTCGATTGCAAAATAATAGAAGACAATTGTAAAATCTTTGTTGTAAAAGTTTTAAAAACAACAGAATAAGCTTTTTTAATCCAAGAAAGTATTTGTCATAAAAGAATACAGAACTTAATAAATAAAGGTTTTTATTATTAGAATGAAAGCATTTAGTTATTTTTGAACTTTAAATATTACAGATACTCGCTATGCCTTTAAAAATCAACGAAAAATATAAGTCCGACGAAAATTATATATCACAGATTATCAATAGTTTTCAAACCTCTGGAGAACTTTTTGGCAATGGAGATCGTAATAAAATTAAATTGTTTGATTTAAACGGAAAAGCGATAAACATAAAATCGTTCAAAATCCCGAATATCATAAACAAAATTGCCTATAAATACTTTAGAAAATCTAAAGCAAGACGCTCATTTGAATATGCTACGCTTTTGTTAGAAAAAGGAATTGGAACACCAGAACCAATTGCGTTTCTTGAAAATTTTAATTTTATTGGTTTAAAAGACAGTTATTATGCAAGTGAGCATTTAGTAACCGAATTGACATATAGAGAATTGGTAGAAATTCCTAACTATCCAGATCATGATAATATCTTAAGACAATTCACCAAATTTTCTTTTGATCTGCATGAAAAAGGAGTAGAGTTTTTAGATCACTCTCCAGGAAACACTTTAATTAAAAAAGTTTCAGAAAATCAATACGCATTTTTCTTAGTGGATTTGAATAGAATGAATTTTCACGACGCTATGAGTTTTGAACAGCGTATGGATAATTTTAGACGTTTGACGCCTAAAAAAGAAATGATTGCGGTAATGAGCAATGAGTATGCTAAGTATTACAATGGTAAAACGGAAGCTGAAATTTTCGAAAAAATGTGGCAGGCAACTACTCATTTTCAAGAAGAATTCGCAAAAAAGAAAAGACTGAAAAAGAAACTTAAATTCTGGAAATCTTAGTTATTAGATCTGATTTTTTTAAGCTCCTGAAAACGCACTGCAACACTCAAAGCATTAAGATAGCAAATTATAATTCCTTTTTTTCCATCTAAGATTCCTAGCCGGAGTATATATTGATTTAAGAATTGATAAACCGGACGAATGTAAAAATGAAAAAAGTTAGGTTTGGTATTTTTTAACAGCTCTTCCTGAGCTTTCAGTTTTCCGTAAAAGACCATTTTTTGCTTGTAGTCTTCATATTTCGAGTACGAATAATGAATCAGTTTAGTTGTTAATTGACCAATTTTTCCATTTACAATTAATTTTTCGTGAACAATTTTTTCATGATTATAAATAGCACTTTCTTTCTTAAAAAGTCGGATAATTTTATCAGTCTGCCAGCCGCTAAAGCGCAGTTTTTTATTTTGAAACATAAAGTTTCTACGAACAAAATAAGCCGAAGCACTGTCTTTTTGATTAATCACCAAACTGATTTCTTTTTGAAGTTCAGGAGTCAGTCTTTCGTCAGCATCAACAAAAAGAATCCACGAATTTGAAGAAAGGCTTAAAGCAAAATTACGTTGAGAAGCAAAATTATCAAAAGCACGCTGCACTACTTTTACATTGTTAAAAGAAGAAGCAATTTCAAAAGTTTTATCTGTGCTAAAAGAATCTACAACGATTATTTCATCGGCGAAAGCCAAATGATCCAAAACATCTTTAATGTTTTGTTCTTCATTATAGGTAATAACCAATGCGGTTAATGGTTGTTTTTCTGCCAAAATCATTGTATTGAAGCGCTTAAATTTTGACTTAAGAACGACTCTATTTCTTGTGCAAAAAAATCAGGCTTAAATTCCTGATATAAAGATAAAGCTTCTTTCTTGAGCATTTTTTCGGTTTTTTGCTCAAATAAATCAGCACGATAATCTTTTAAATGAACAGAAAGATGATGAATTCCGTCCTCAAAAGTGGCCCAGATTTTCTTTTCAATCCACGGAGAAAAAATAATAAACGATGGTTTTTCAAGTGCTTTTGCCATATTTATTGCACCTCCATCATTTCCAACAATCAAATCACATTGATTCATTAGCCCGATGAATGAGCGCAAATCTCCTCCAAATAAATCAAAATAAATTTTTGCTTGCGTTGAAGGTTTGCAGGTGTTAAAAACGGCTTTGGCTTCTTCTAGCTGTTTCGGAAAATAATTAAAAAGAATATTTACATCTGCGGTATCAGCTACGTAATCGACAACTTTAGACATAAACTCTAAAGGGTATGTTTTTAATTTTTCACTGCCCAAAAGACTGATCATAACAGTTTTTCGATCTTTTCGAACGTTGTGTTTTTCAAAAAGTGCCAAAGCTTGCTGATTTTCTTTTTCAGAAACAAATAATTTCGGAATCGGATCGATTTGAATTTTCAGATCTAAAGGTTCTAATAGCGAAAGGCGTCTTTCAATAGCTAAACCCAAATTTGTTTTAGGAAAAGGTTCAAACGCAACATTATCTGTATATAAAAACTTTCTTCCTGGTTTTTTATATGATATTTTTCGTTTTGCATTGCTTAACAAAACCAATATCCAGCTTTCTAATTTCGAATAGGCATCAATTAATAAATCGTACTTTTCGTTTCGAATCTGAAGTCCAAGTTTTAATAATTCCTTTTTGCTTTTTCGATGTTTTTCTTCAAACAAAATAATATTGTCAATACTTGAATTGCCTTCTAAAACTGGAGTTGTTGAGGCATAAACCAAATAATCTATTTGAGCCTCCGGATAAGCAGTACGCAAATTGTTGCATATTATACTGCTGATCAAAACGTCACCGATCATTTTTTGCTGAATTACAAGTATCTTCATATAGAGAATTAAATCTTTTTAAGAGATTACAAATTGAAGCAAAAAAAATCCAAATTCCAATTGATGATGATTGGAATTTGGATTTTTTAATATGTTTTTCCTTAAAATTTATACAGCAACGTCGTATTCGCGAAGCGCATTATTTAATGAAGTTTTTAAATCTGTAGATGGTTTACGAGTACCAATGATTAAAGCGCATGGCACTTGAAACTCTCCAGCTGCGAATTTTTTAGTATAACTTCCTGGAATAACAACTGAACGTGCAGGAACAAAACCTTTCATTTCAACAGGTTCGTCACCAGTTACATTAATAATTTTTGTTGAAGCAGTCAAGCAAACGTTAGCGCCCAGAACAGCTTCTTTACCAACATGCACACCTTCTACAACAATACAGCGAGAACCAATAAAAGCGCCGTCTTCTATAATTACAGGTGCAGCTTGCAATGGTTCTAAAACACCACCGATTCCAACTCCACCGCTTAAGTGAACATTTTTACCAATTTGTGCACAGCTACCAACAGTTGCCCAAGTGTCAACCATAGTTCCTTCATCGACATAAGCACCAATATTTACATAACTTGGCATCAAGATAACACCGCTTGAGATATAAGCTCCGTAACGTGCAACAGCATTTGGTACTACACGAATTCCTTTTTCAGCATAACCTCTTTTTAGCAACATTTTATCATGATATTCAAAAATACCAGATTCCCATGTTTCCATTTTTTGAATTGGGAAATACATTACAACTGCCTTTTTAACCCATTCGTTTACTTGCCATTTGTCACCAACTGGTTCAGCACAACGTAATTTTCCTGCATCAACCAATTCGATAACTTCTCTAATGGCATCAGTTGTTGTAGTTTCTTGTAATAAAGCTCTGTTTTCCCAAGCTTGTTCAATTATAGTCTGTAAAGAATTCATAAGTTTTAATTTTTGGCAAAGATAGCGTATTTGTAGAAAAGCAGAAAAGTAAAACCTTTTGAAAATGTTATATATGTAACATTTTGTTTTTAATTTGATAAATAAATTTTGTTCACATTTAAATTTATTTGAACATAAATTGCCTGTAAAAGTTTTTTTATTGTTAGAATATGACAAAAGTCAGATTTCTAAGTTTTTCTTCTTTTTACTTTCGCACTGTGATTCCGAAACAGCGAAAGCGGAATTATAAATGCCATTCCAAAACAAATTATAAGAAGTAAATATGAATCAGGAAAATCAACTTCAGAACAGAATTACAGTAATTGACAAAGAAGTTACATGGGACAAAACCCAGGTAATCATGAGCAAAACAAATGCTTTTGGTATTATCGAATATGCCAATGAAGTTTTTGTAGATGTTTCAGGTTATGAAGATTATGAGCTGATGGGACAGCCACACAATATTATTCGCCATCCCGATATGCCAAAAGTTATCTTTAAAGTGCTTTGGGAAAACCTGAAACAAGGAAAAAACTTCCATGCAATTGTGAAAAACCTTGCCAAATCAGGCCGATATTACTGGGTAATTACTGATTTTGAAATTGCGAAAGATGAAAATGGCGCGATTGTAAATTATTTTGGAAGAAGACAATCAGTACCGCAAGAAGTTGTTGCGGTGCATATTGAGCCTTTGTATAAAAAGTTACTTCAAATTGAAGCAGCAAGCGGTGTAGAATTTAGTGAAAAATACTTGATCGGGTTTTTAGAAGAGAAAAAGAGATCTTATGTAGAGTATATTAAAGAGCTGATTTACGAACATGAAAAAGCACAGTCTAAATTCGCGCATTACGAAGAGCATGAAGATGAAGAAGAGGAAGAAAGAGGTTTTTTTAAAAGATTATTTAATAGGTAGATAAATTGTTTTTTTTTTTAGGTTTTGAATATTTGCATAAATCCGTTTTGAGTTTTCAAGGCGGATTTTTTATTGAGTTACGGTTTATTTTTTGTGAAGAATGAGAAAACTAAAATACTTATCTTTGATAAAAATTACAAAATGCCAAGAATTCTATCCATAGATTACGGACAAAAACGCACCGGAATTGCCGTTACAGACGAAATGCAAATTATTGCATCGGGCTTAACTACTATTCCTACGAATACTTTAATCGACTTTTTAAAAGATTATTTCGCAAAAGAAAAAGTAGAAGTTGTATTGATTGGTGAACCCAAACAAATGAATGGCCAGCCATCAGAAAGCGCACCGATAATTAAAGGTTTTGTAACGCACTTTTCTAATATTTTTCCAGATATGAAAGTAGTTCGTGTTGATGAGCGCTTTACCTCAAAAATGGCTTTTCAAACGATGATCGACAGCGGATTGAGTAAGAAACAGCGACAAAATAAAGGATTGATAGATGAAATTTCAGCCACAATTATGCTTCAAGATTATCTTTCGTCTAAAAGATTTTAAAAACTTCCTGCTTAAATTCTTATGCCATTTTATTTTTTATAATTTTCTAACTTTTATCATGTAAATTTTAGTTTTTTTTTGCAATTATATAAAGTACCTTTGCACTTTAAATAAAATACTGTTATGCCTGACGAAACCATACGTTCAAATAGTGAAGTAGTACTCATTGGAGCTGGAATTATGAGTGCCACTCTTGGAGTAATTTTGAAAGAATTACAACCTGATATTAAAATTGAAATTTACGAAAGATTAGATGTTGCCGCGGCCGAAAGCTCTGATGCTTGGAATAACGCTGGAACAGGACATTCTGCTTTTTGTGAATTAAATTATACTCCAGAGAAGGCAGATGGAAGTATTGATCCTAAAAAAGCAATAAGTATAGCAGAGTCTTTTGAGATTTCTCGCCAGTTCTGGTCGTACTTAGTGGAACAAAATAAAGTTCCATCTCCCGATAATTTTATTAAAAGTGTTCCTCATATGAGTTTTGTATGGGGTGATAAAAATGTAGCATATCTTAAAAAGAGATTTGAAGCTTTGCAAAGCAATCCTATTTTTTCTCAAATGGAATTCAGTACTGATTTTGAGCAATTAAAAAAATGGATGCCGCTTGTTATGGAAGGCAGAGAAGCTAACGAAAAATTAGCTGCAACGCACATGGAAATTGGTACCGATGTTAATTTCGGGGCTCTAACCAGAAGCATGTTTAATTATTTAGAAAAACTTGACGGCGTATCTTTGTACTTTAATCATGAAGTACAGAAATTAAAACAGCGTGATGATAAATCATGGAGAATTAAAATCACAGATATCGCCACTGGTAAAACACGAAAAGCCTATACTAAATTTGTTTTTATAGGTGCAGGCGGAGGTTCATTGCCTTTATTAGAAAAAGCAAATGTTCCTGAAGGAAATGGTTATGGCGGTTTCCCAGTAAGCGGGCAATGGCTAAAATGTACCAATCCAGAGGTTATTGCAAAACATCAGGCAAAAGTATACGGAAAAGCAAGCGTTGGAGCGCCTCCAATGTCTGTTCCTCATATTGATACGCGTGTAATTGACGGTGAAAAAGCACTTCTTTTTGGCCCATTTGCAGGATTCTCAACTCGTTTCTTAAAAAATGGCTCTTATTTAGATTTACCATTATCCATAAAAGCAAACAATTTAATTCCGATGTTATCAGCGGGATTTCATAATATTCCATTAACGAAATATTTAATTGAGCAGGTGCGCCAGTCTCCAAAAGATAGAATGACTGCACTTCGTGAATATTTGCCGACAGCACGTTCTAAAGATTGGAAATTAGAAAGAGCAGGACAACGTGTTCAGGTTATTAAAAAAGATGAAAAAGAAGGTGGCGTTTTGGAATTTGGAACGGAAGTAATTAATACACATGATGGAACTTTGGCAGTTCTTTTAGGAGCTTCTCCAGGAGCATCGACTGCTGTTGCAATTATGATTGACTTAATCAGCAGATGTTTTGCCAATCAAATTAAAACACCAGAATGGGAAGAAAAAATGAAGAACATGATTCCTTCTTATGGTCAGACTTTAAATGATAAACCAGAGCTTTTGGCAGAACTTAGAAAACATACTTCTGACGTTTTAAAACTAAGTAATTAAGCTTAAATCTTATATAATAACAATAATCCAGATGAATTAATCTGGATTTACTGTTTTTAGTTCTTTTGTAATTTTCAAAATCTTTTCGGCTAGATTGCTCATCCAGATCAATTGCTCAATCACCATTTGGGCTTCCTGCATTTTAGCTTGTCGTGTTTCTTTATCAAGTTCATCATCTTCGGCCAAACGAGTGAAATTTTTGCGTTTGAGCTCTTCAAATTGCAGTGTCACATCTTCTTTTTCAAAAAAAGTATCTTTTATTATTGTTTCATTTTTTAAAATTGAAATCGACTGATCTAAGTTTGATAAAATGGTTTTTATGATATAATTGAATGATTCTGAAGCTGACGTAGTTTGGTGAGACTGAATATACGTAGACAGAGAAGCCAGTGCAGAAAGCAAAGAATGATTTAAAACTACCAATTTGTTGACCAAAGGCAGTGTTTTTTGTTTTGATTTTGGTTCCTGCATCATCCTTTGAAATGAAGTCATGAAATTGCCAATTTCAACAAAAGCATGTTTTCGAGCTAATCGATATGAGGTTGGAACTTCTCCTTTTTTATTATAAAAATCAGCTATTTCTTTTAAGTAATTTCTATTGGCACGAATCGAATTTTCAATATGAATAGGTGTATTTATAAATTCCCAAGCCGGCCATAAAAATTGATTTGCCAAGAAAGCTAAAATTGCTCCAGCAAGCGAATCTAGAATTCTAAACTGAATTACTTCAACAACATTTGGCGTTAAAATTCCGTAGATAAATACAACATACATCGTTACAAAAGTTGCACTGATTTTGTAATTAATTTGTGTAAACGAAATTCCAAGAAGCATGCAAACAATAGAAAAAATGCTTAGCGCTACGTGATTCTGAACAAGCGATACAATTCCGAACGCTAATAAACCTCCCAGAATAGTTCCGAAAATTCGGTTGTAGGACCGTTCTTTTGTTAGACCGTAGCCCGGTCGCATAATTACGACAATGGTTAGTAAAATCCAATAAACGTTTTGAAATGGAAGTATTTTTCCAACAATAAAACCAATCAGAATCGTAATGGTCAATCGCAAAGAATGCCTGAAAATAGAAGATGAAAAGCTTAAGTTTTCAGTCAAGGTTCGCAACGGATAATATTGTGGAGTCAGGAATTTTTCAAGTTCTTTGTCTTTATCTTTTAATTTATAAGACTGCATCGCCAATGAAAAAGCTCGCTGAATAATTTTGATTTTACCAACTTGGTTTTTAGCATATTTCAGCATATTAGTCAACATCAAAACACCTTCTGAGGCTTCTTCTTTGCCTAAAGTTTTTTCGTAATCAAAAATGGCAAATTCAAGTGCATCCAATTCGTTTTTTAAATCATTTTTGTCTACATAAACGGCAATATGGTGTACATTTTTAGATAATTTTTTTAAAGTCGACGCCAGTTTATACGCCACGTTTTGATACGTTCGAAGAACTTCCGGATGCTTAGCAAATTTTTCATGCAGTTTGCTGTGATCAAATGAGGTATATAGTGCCAGTTCTTGAATTTCAACTAGCGTAATAAAAACCAATAACATTTTTCGATTTTGAGTAGTAGTTCCAGAAGCATTTTGATTGCCAATCAGCATTTTTCTTAAATCTTCATGAATCAAATTCAATTCGACCTGAATGGCTAATTGTTTTTCAATTATGTTTTGGCGATTGGCTTCTGGACTCCATAAATCGCCTCTTAATTTTAAGTATTTTGCAGTTAACTTAATCCCTTCGGCAATTTGTAATTCAACATATTTATAAGGCTGTATAAAGTGAAAAATCAGAGACACGATAAGGTATAAGATTCCTCCAATAAAGATAAAGCCAGAATATTCAAAAGCTTCTAATCCAGTATGAAGATGCCCAAATGATAATGAAATTGATAATAAGGCAGAGAACGAAACCAGAGTTGCACGCTGACCATAAACTGAAATCATAGAACATAAAAACAATAAAAAACCTAAAAAAGGATAAAATAACAAAGGATACGGATAGGCAAAATTCACAAGTAAATTTACTCCTGAAACTATAAATGAAGCTACTATAAGTCCTTTTATTTTATGATTCAGCGAACTCGGAATATCACTGGGATAAGTATAAAATGCACCAAGAGCAATTGTAAAACCAATTTCAAAATGCCCTAAAAAGTTCAAAATCAGCACTGGTACGACAGAAGCAATGGTTACTTTTGAGGCGTTTAGAAAAGAAGTGCTGTTGGTAAATTTTGAGATGCGATCAAACATATATTGAGGTTTACTAACAAAGGTAAGAATTGTACGAATTAATTTGGCATAATTATAGATGAGATTTTAACAGACAATCAAAAAATAAGATATTATATCCTGTTTAGAATTATTCATTGACTATTTTTTACTATTTTTGCCAGCTGAATTATGAGAAATAATTTCAGGGTTTTTCAGTAGATAATACATAAATTAATACAAATGATTTTACCAATTGTAGGATATGGTGATCCGGTTTTAAGAAAAGTAGGTGAGGCGATTACGCCAGATTATCCAAACTTAAAAGAAACAATAGCAAACATGTATGAAACCATGTACAACGCTTATGGTGTTGGACTTGCTGCACCGCAGGTAGGTATGGCAATTCGTTTGTTTGTTATCGATACGACTCCTTTTAGTGATGATGAAGATTTACCTTCAAATGAGCAGAAAGATTTAAAAGGTTTCAAAAAAACTTTTATAAATGCTAAGATTGTTAAAGAAGAAGGTGAGGAGTGGAGTTTTAATGAAGGCTGCTTGAGTATTCCAGACGTTCGTGAAGATGTGTATAGAAAACCAACCGTTACGATTCAATATTGTGAAGAAGATTTTGTAATGAAAACTGAAGTTTTTGATGGTTTGATTGCAAGAGTTATTCAACACGAATACGATCATATCGAAGGGGTTTTATTTACAGATAAAATATCTTCTCTGAAAAAACGTTTGATTCAAAAGAAATTAAAAAATATTACAGAAGGCAAAACTTTTCAGGAGTACAGAATGAAATTTGCTGCCGCTAAAAAAGGAAGATAAATTGTTCTAAATAAATAGAACAGAATAAAACATAAAAAAGAAATTCTTAATACTAATTTTAATAAACATGAATTTAGATAAAATTTTAGCCATTTCTGGGAAACCAGGTTTATATGTATTGAAAGTGCAGACTCGTACAGGTTTCGTGGCAGAATCATTAACAGACGGAAAAAAAATTACAGTAAACTTAAAAAGCAATGTAAGTTTATTGTCAGAGATTTCAATTTACACGTACGAAGGAGAAAAACCATTGACTGAAGTAATGCAAAAAATTGCGGCTAAAGAAAACAAAGGTCAAGCTCTTTCGCACAAAGAAGATAACGCAAAATTAAGTGCTTATTTTAAAGAAATTTTACCTGAATATGATGAAGAAAGAGTTTATCCTTCAGATATTAAAAAAGTATTAAACTGGTATAATACACTTCAAGCTAAAGGTTTAGTTACTGATTTAGCTCCGGCTCCGGCAGAAACTCCAGAAGAAGCTCCAGTTGCTGAAGAAAAACCAAAAAAAGCGCCAGCAGCTAAAAAAGCAAAAGCTAAAAAAGAAGAATAGTATTCTGCTGTCTTTAAATATATAATCCTGTTAAGATGTTTTCTTGACAGGATTTTTTACTTTTACATTATTCGATTACAATTAAAAAACTCCGCAAAAAATGAGCAAAGAACTCCAGCTTAAAGCCTTCGAAAGATTATTAATTATTATGGATGAATTGCGTGAACAATGTCCGTGGGATAAAAAACAGACTTTGCAAACCTTAAGACATCTCACGATTGAAGAAACGTATGAGTTGGGTGATGCTATCTTAGATAATGATTTGAATGAAGTTAAAAAAGAACTGGGAGATTTATTACTTCACATTGTTTTTTACGCAAAAATTGGTTCTGAAACTAATGATTTTGATATAACAGATGTCTGTAACGAAATTTGCGATAAACTAATTCATCGTCATCCACATATTTACAGTGATACAGTTGTTAAAGATGAAGAAGAAGTAAAACAAAATTGGGAAAAACTCAAACTCAAAGAAGGTAAAAAATCAGTTTTGGAAGGAGTGCCTAAAAGTTTGCCGGCTCTGGTAAAGGCTAGCCGAATTCAAGACAAAGTAAAAGGCGTAGGTTTTGATTGGGAAGAACCGCACCAAGTTTGGGATAAAGTACAGGAAGAACTCGAAGAACTGCAAGTTGAAGTAAAATCTGGTGATCAAGATAAAATTGAAGCTGAATTTGGAGATGTATTATTCTCAATGATCAATTATGCCCGTTTTTTAAATGTAAATCCAGAAGATGCTTTAGAGAGAACCAATAAAAAATTCATTAAACGCTTTCAGTATTTAGAAAGCAAAGCTGGCGAATTAGGAAAACCTTTGGCAGATATGACTTTAGCCGAAATGGATGTATTTTGGAATGAAGCTAAAAAACTTTAATCAGCAGCCAGTTTTTTTAGTGCTTTTACGTTTTTAAGTATAATTTTTTTCCCAGATAATTCAATTAGTTCCAGTTTATTAAAATCAGAAAGTAAACGGATACAGCTTTCTGTTGCTGTTCCTATTATGCCTGCAAGTTCTTCTCTTGACAATTGAACTTTTAAGGTTTGGTCTTCGTTTTCACCAAAAGCTTCGTGTAAGTGTAATAAAGTTTCGGCTAAACGTTGTTTTACAGTTTTCTGAACTAATGCAATTTTATCGTTTTCAGATTCTTTTAAATCTTCACAAACAGACTGCATCAAATTCATCGAGAACTGATTGTTGTTATTAAAAAAATGAATAATTTCTGATTTTGGAATAAAACATACCTCCATATCAGCCACTGCTTTTGCTGATAAATTTGCAGGTTCATTACTGATCATAGAACGCTGTCCTAAAAGCTCTCCAGATTTTACCAATTTTACAATTTGATCTTTTCCGTTTGCGCTTAATTTAGAAAGTTTTCCAATACCGTCTTTTACGCAAAAAACACCATTTGTAACTTCGCCTTCTTCAAAAATGGCCTCGCCTTTTTTAATTTTATAAGTAGTTTTACTATTAGCCAATTTTACAACTTCCTCTTTATTAAGGGCTTTTAAGGAAGAAAGCTGACGTACGATACATTGATCACATTTATTCATGGCGAAATAATTTACAGCAAAATTAACTATTCTTATCATTTATACGCATTATATCTCTTAAAAAAGATATAAAAAATTTGGTGGATTAATTTGTCTATTGTTTGCAATAGATTTGATTCATTATGATATGATAAATGTCATATTATTGTCGCTTCATATTTTGAATCTTTGTTTTATTAAAAAGAAACAAATTATGAGTGAGCAAAGTTGTTTTCATTGCGGACTTACCATTCCTAAAAATGAATTGATCAATTTTGATGAAAAAAAGTTTTGCTGCAATGGCTGTAAAACTGTTTATGAAATTTTTAGTCTTCATGATTTAACTCGTTACTATGATTTTGAAAAATCACCAGGTGCTACTCCGCAAGATATTAAGGGGAAATATGACTTTTTAGATAATGAAGCCATATTGTCAAAAGTATTAGATTTTCAGGAAGGTAATACTGCTATTGTTTCCTTAAATATTCCTTATATTCACTGTAGTTCCTGTATTTGGATTCTAGAGAATCTCAGTCGCATTCAATCTGGAATTAGTGTATCACAAGTTAATTTTCCAGAAAAAAGAGTTCGAATCACCTTCAATTCTGATGTAGTTTCACTTAAATCAATAGTTTATCTTTTAAGTTCAATAGGTTATGAACCCTATATTAGTTTAGAAAACTACGAAACAGGAAAAAATAATGTAGACAGAAGTTTAACATATAAACTTGGTGTGGCTTTCTTTTGTTTTGGAAATATCATGTTGCTTTCTTTTCCAGAATATTTCGAAATAAAAGAATTTTGGCTAGATAATTACAAACCATTTTTTAGAGTTTTAATTTTTATTTTGGCCTTGCCAAGTTTTTTATATTCTGCAAGCGGTTATTATGATTCGGCTTATAAAAGCATAAAATCGAAAATGCTGAATATTGACATTCCAATTGCGCTGGGAATCATTGTTATGTTTATCAGAAGTACTTTTGATATTGCAATGAATTACGGATCAGGTTTTTTTGATAGTTTAACAGGTTTGGTTTTCTTTATGCTGCTAGGCAAAATGTTTCAAATTAAAACCTATAGCTTTTTAAGTTTTGAAAGGGATTTTAAATCTTATTTTCCTATTGCTGTTACAAGAATTAACCCGGATGCATCCGAAGAAAGTGTTCCTATTTATGATGTTTTAAAGGGAAATCGACTTTTAATAAGAAACCAAGAGTTGATTCCTGTTGATGGTATTTTAATCAGTGAAAAAGCTGAAATTGACTATAGTTTCGTAAGTGGTGAAGCAGACCCCATTACAAAAAAGTCTGGAGATAAAGTTTTTGCAGGAGGAAAGCAAATAGGAAAAATAGTTGAAATGGAAGTTTTGAATTCGGTTTCACAAAGCTATCTGACACAGTTATGGAGCAATGAAATTTTTCAGAAAAAAGTATTACAAAAACACAAAACCATTACCGATAAAATTAGCCGTTATTTTACGCCTTTGTTATTAATAATAGCTTTTGCAGGTTTTGGCTATTGGATTTTTATTGATGCTAATACGGCCTTTAATGTTTTTACAGCCGTACTAATTGTTGCTTGCCCTTGTGCACTCGCCCTTACAGCACCTTTTACTTTCGGGAATATTTTAAGAATTATGGGCAAGCAGAAAATGTATCTTAAAAACGCTTTAGTTATAGAACAATTGGCTAAAGTCGATACCATAGTTTTTGATAAAACCGGCACCATTACAACTAATAAAAAATCAAATATTACATACGAAGGAAATAGTTTTTCCGATGAAGAGGCTATTCTCATAAAGAATGTATTGCGCGCTTCAAACCATCCTTTAAGCCGAATGTTATATGACTTTCTTCCCGAATCAAAAAGAATCATAATTGATCATTTTGAAGAAATAACCGGAAAAGGAATTCTGGCTTCTGTTGAAAATAAAACCATTAAAATAGGTTCTGCAGCATTTGTTGAAAGTCCATATTTAGAATCTTCAGAAATCGAAAAAACAGCGCTTCATATTAAAATTGATGATGTTTATTTTGGGCAGTTTAATTTTCAAAATCAATATCGTGAAGGTCTAGAAAAATTATTTTTAACACTCAGTAAAAAGTATCATATAAAAGTACTTTCAGGAGACAACGATGGCGAGAGAGCTAATCTAAAAGCTATTTTGCCTGAAAATACTGAGTTGATTTTTAATCAGAAACCAGAACAAAAACTGGATTTTATTAAAAGACTGCAGGAAAAAGGGCAAAATGTAATGATGGTTGGCGATGGTTTGAATGATGCTGGAGCATTGGCCCAAAGTAATGTTGGAATTTCGATTTCAGAGAATGTCAATGTTTTTTCTCCTGCTTGCGATGCAATTTTAGATGCAGGTGAGTTTTCACGTTTAGATTACTTTTTAAAACTGTCTCATAAATCGATTATGATAATCAAAATGAGTTTTGTTTTATCGCTTCTTTATAATATTGTGGGATTGTCTTTCGCCATTACTGGAAACCTGCTTCCTTTAGTAGCTGCTATCATCATGCCTTTAAGTACAATTACAATTGTAAGCTTTGTTACTTTCATGTCTAACTACTTCAGCAGTAAAAAATTTAAGTCGTTTTAATGCTTTCAAAATTAATTTGAATAAGTCCGGTGACTATGATAATTATCATATTTTAAACGTTGTTTGACCCTTACTTTTGTTAACATAAATTTAAGGTATGAGTGTAATTTATCTATTAATTTCAGTTAGTATTTTCGTAGCAATCGGCTTTTTCATTGCCTTTATAGTGGCTGTCAAATCTGGACAGTACGACGATGATTATACGCCTTCAGTCAGAATACTTTTTGACGACGAAACCAAAATTACTTCTCAGAATAACCTTTCACCAACCGAAGAAAAACAAGTATAATTATGGAAATGGAACAGTTTTATTACGACAACAAAATTGTAAAAAAATTCATTTACGCCACTATTCTTTTTGGAGTAGTAGGTATGTTAGTAGGTCTGACCCTGGCGGTTATGTACCTTTTTCCCAACATGACAGATGGTATTTCGTGGCTTAGCTACGGACGTCTACGACCTTTGCATACCAATGCTGTTATTTTTGCCTTTGTCGGAAATGCCTTTTTTGCAGGTATGTATTATTCCTTGCAGCGCTTGCTGAAAGCCAGAATGTTCAGCGATTTTTTAAGCAATGTGCACTTTTGGGGATGGCAACTGATCATTGTTGCTGCTGCTATAACATTGCCTTTGGGTTACACCTCTTCAAAAGAGTATGCAGAGTTAGAATGGCCTATCGATATTGCCATAGCCTTAATCTGGGTAGTAATGGGGATCAATATGATTGGTACAATGCTTCGACGTAGAGAGCGTCACTTATATGTTGCTATTTGGTTTTATTTAGCGACTTTTGTTACAGTTGCCGTTTTGCATATTTTCAACAATATTGAGTTGCCAGTTTCAGCCCTAAAAAGCTATTCTGTTTATGCTGGTGTTCAAGATGCGTTAGTGCAATGGTGGTATGGTCATAATGCAGTTGCATTTTTCTTAACCACTCCATTTCTTGGGCTGATGTATTATTTTGTTCCCAAAGTAGCAAACCGTCCTATCTATTCTTATAGATTGTCAATTATTCACTTTTGGTCTTTAATCTTTATTTACATCTGGGCTGGACCGCACCATTTATTATATTCGGCTCTGCCAAATTGGGCTCAAAATTTGGGCGTTGCATTTTCTGTAATGCTTATTGCGCCATCTTGGGGAGGAATGATAAACGGACTTTTAACTTTAAGAGGTGCTTGGGATAAAGTGCGTGAAGAACCTGTTTTGAAATTCTTCGTGGTAGCAATTACGGGTTACGGAATGGCGACTTTTGAAGGTCCAATGCTTTCTTTAAAAAATGTAAATGCTATTGCGCATTATACAGATTGGATTATTGCACACGTTCACGTAGGTGCTTTAGCCTGGAACGGATTTATGTCTTTTGGTATCATTTATTGGTTAATTCCGCGAATGACAAAAAGTACTTTATTTTCAAAGAAATTAGCCAATTTCCATTTCTGGATTGGGACTTTAGGAATCATTTTATACGCTTTTCCAATGTATGTTGCTGGTTTTCAACAAGCTTCAATGTGGAAACAGTTTAATCCTGATGGCACTTTGACTTACGGAAACTTTCTTGAAACAGTTACTGCAATTATGCCATTATATTGGATGAGAGCGATCGGAGGAACTTTATATCTCATCGGAATGTTGACTTTGGTTTATAACATTATCATGACTGTAAGAGCAGGAAATGTTATCGAAGATGAATTGGCTCAAGCTCCAGCATTGCAAAGAATCAGCAAAAACAGACTAAATGGAGAAAAATTCCATTCATGGCTGGAAAGAAAACCAATTCAGTTAACGATTTTGGCGACGATTGCAATTTTAATAGGAGGTATTATTCAAATTGTACCCACAATTATGGTAAAATCTAATATTCCGACAATTTCAAGCGTAAAACCTTATACACCTTTAGAACTTGAAGGACGTGATTTATATATAAGAGAAGGCTGTGTGGGCTGTCATTCACAATCAGTTCGTCCGTTTAGAAGCGAAGTTGAGCGTTACGGGCCACAATCTAAAGCAGGAGAATTTGTTTATGATCATCCTTTTTTATGGGGATCAAAACGAACAGGTCCGGATTTATTAAGGGTAGGAGGGAAATACAATAACAACTGGCATTTTAATCACTTTTGGAGTCCGCAAAGTATTTCTGCAGGTTCAATTATGCCGGGCTATAAATGGCTGTTTGACAACGAACCAATGGATATTTCATTGACTCAAAAGAAAATGCAAGCTATGGTTACACTTGGTGTTCCGTATAGCAAAGAAGAAGTTGCAAATGCTCAAAAATTATTAAGAACTCAAGCTATTTCTATCGAAAAAAGCTTAGAAAACGACCCTGATTTTGTAAAAAGTTATGAGGAAAGCAAGAAAAAAGCAGCAGCAAAAGGAGAGAAATTTATTCCTATGAATGAAAGAGAAATTGTGGCTTTAATTGCCTATGTGCAGAGATTAGGAACTGATATTAAAGTAAAAGATACTTCTAAAAAATAACGTCATGTTTGAACAGATAAAACACAATATGGAGAACATATCGGGTATAGAAATTTACCCGATAATCTCTCTTTTGATTTTCTTTTTCTTTTTTGTAGGCTTAGCCTTTTGGGTGTTTTCTTATAAAAAAGATAAGATCAAAGAAATGAGTGAAATTCCTTTGAATGAAGGGTTTAGTATAATTTCAAAAGATATTTAATATGAAAAAATTTTTCCCAGTATATGTAAGAGTTCCAATCATATTCTTCATTGTTTTTGCTTTGATGGAATATTTTATAGATTCAGGCGACAGGCCAGCTTTTATTAAATATCCAATGGTTTCAGTCTTTTTGTTTGTTTTCTTGTTTATTATAATTGCTATTGAAATCACAATGAGCGCGGTTAATCGCGTAATGTATCAATTGATGTCACCTGAAGAAAAAGCAAAACTGGAGTATGAAAGCAGTTTAAGTTTGAAAGAAAGCACTTGGTATAAAAACGTAATGCACAAACTTACTAAAACGCAGCCAATTGAAAAAGAGGGTGATCTTTTGATGGATCATGATTATGACGGAATTAAAGAGCTGGACAACAATCTTCCGCCTTGGTGGGTCTATTTATTCTATATCTGTATTGTCTTTGGAGTACTATATTTCGCCCGTTATGAAATTTTTGGTGGAGATGATCAGGAAATGGAGCTTAAAAAAGAAATGGCACAAGCAAAAATTGATGTTGAAGAATATTTAAAAACTGCTCCAGATTTAATGGATGAAAAAACAGTTGTTTTATTAACAGATAAACACAGTTTAGCCGCTGGAAAAGAAATTTTTACAACAAATTGCGCGGCTTGTCACAGAGCCGATGCCGGAGGACAAATTGGACCAAACCTAACAGATGATCGCTGGATTTTAGGAGGCGGAATTAAAAATATTTTTCATACAATAACCAATGGTGGGCGTGATGGAAAAGGAATGGTTTCTTGGAAAACAAATGGGTTGAAACCAAAAGAAATCCAGAAAGTAGCAAGTTATATTTTGTCTTTACAGGGAAGCAAACCTAAAGATCCGAAAGAACCAGAAGGAGAAGTTTGGGTTGATGAAAGTGCGCCTAAAAAGGATGTCGCTGCGAGTAAATCGAAAGATAGCACAGAAGTTAAAAAATAAAAATCCATGTCAAATTTATCAGACGAAGCTTTTAGAGACACCATCGCAACTATTGATGAAGGCGGTAATCGAAAATTTATTTTCCCGAAAAAGCCGTCTGGTAAGTTTTATAATTATCGAAAAATAGTAAGTTACGTTCTACTGGCTATTTTGATTGCAAATCCTTTTATAAAAGTAAATGGCAATCAATTTATGATGTTCAATGTTATGGAACGTCGGTTTAATATTTTTGGTTTTCCTTTTTGGCCTCAAGATTTCTATCTTTTTGTAATATCAATGCTTGTTGGCGTTGTGTTTGTTATTTTATTTACGGTTGTTTTTGGAAGAATTTTTTGTGGATGGATTTGTCCGCAGACTATTTTTTTAGAAATGGTTTTCCGTCGTATAGAATATTGGATTGACGGAGATCGAGGCGCTCAACTGCGATTATCGAGACAAGAATGGAATGCAGAAAAAATAAGAAAGAGATTCATCAAATGGGCAATATTTTTCTTGATATCTTTTGGAATTGCAAATGTATTTCTTGCTTATTTAGTTGGAAGTGACACTTTGTTTTTAATGATAGAGGAAGGACCAATCACGCAGTCGAGTAATTTTGTTGCACTTCTAATTTTTACGGCAGTTTTTTATTTTGTATTTGTTTGGTTTCGAGAACAAGTCTGTATTATTGCTTGCCCGTACGGCAGATTGCAAGGCGTACTTTTAGATGATAAATCTATAAACGTAGCTTATGATTTTGTTCGTGGGGAAAAGGAAGAAGGACGCGCCAAGTTTAACAAAAAAGAGGATAGAGCAATAACAGGGAAAGGAGATTGTATCGATTGCCATCAATGCGTGCACGTTTGCCCAATGGGAATTGACATTAGAAACGGCACTCAGTTAGAATGCACCAATTGTACTGCTTGTATAGATGAATGTGACAGCATAATGGAAACTGTTGGTTTGCCCAAAGGACTAATTCGTTATGCATCTGAAGATGAAATTGCAAGGAAAGAGCCTTTTAAATTCACTATAAGAATGAAAGGCTACACTGCAGTTTTATTGATTCTATTAAGCGTTTTCGTCGGGATGTTATTTTTAAGAACTAATGTTCAGGCCATTATTTTAAGATTGCCAGGACAGTTATATGAACATAAAGGAGATAAAATTAGTAATATCTATACGTACAAAATTGTCAATAAAACTGTAAAAGATTATACAGACATTCATTTTGAACTAATAGGACAGAAAGGCGAGATTAAAAATGTTGGAAAAGAGCATTTTAAAATACAAAAAAAAGGCATTTCGCAAGGAACCTTATTTATACAAATAGAGGAAGCTCTTTTACAAAGCGATAAAACCAAAGTTAAAATTGGTGTTTACAATGGTAAAGATTTACTCGAAACTACCACCACAAATTTTTTAGGACCACGAAGTTTTAATTAAAAATCTACAAATATGAAAATAAATTGGGGAACCGGAATTGTCATTGCTTTTGCATTGTTTATGTCTTTTATTTTGTTTTTTGTTTTTGAAGTTCAGTCTAACAGCAAATACGATAATGATTTGGTTGTAGAAGAATATTACAAACACGATTCGCATTTTCAAGAAGAAATGGCACGCGTTCAAAATGCGCATGATTTACAGCAAAAGCCTTCAATTACATATAATGAAGAAGGGGTTAAAGTTGTTTTTCCTTCTTCTTTTGAAAATGATAAAATAAAAGGAAATGTTTTACTATATCGTCCTTCAAACAAAAAATTTGATTTTAATACTCCAATTTCTTTGAAGAATGCAACTTTATTGATACCAAAAAACAAATTGGTTAAAGGGCGCTGGGATGTCAATATGGAATGGGATTACAACGGCAAAAAATATTTAACTAAACAAGTAATTTACGTAAATTGATAAAAAATGCTTTATTCTGCCATAATATTAGGTTTAATCAGTAGTTTTCACTGCATCGGAATGTGCGGACCAATTGCTATGATGTTGCCTGTAGATCATCATAATGAAGCAAAAAAGATCACACAGCTTATTACATATCATTTAGGAAGATTATCTGCCTATGCCACAATTGGGCTGATTTTTGGATTATTAGGAAGAGGTTTTTTCTTGGCTGGATTACAGCAAAAAATGTCTATTTTTATTGGCATTGCCATGATAATTGCTGTTCTGCTTCCTGAAAAATTATTTTCAAGATATAATTTTTCAAAACCAGTTTATAACGTGATTTCAAAAATAAAGTCAAGTCTGGGAAATCAGTTTAAAAACAAAAGTTATAAATCTCTTTTTACGATTGGGCTGTTAAATGGATTTCTGCCTTGCGGTCTGGTGTATGTTGCTTTGTTTGGCGCAATCGCCATGCAGAGTGCAAGTTTTGGAGTTTTATATATGCTCTTATTCGGATTAGGAACTATTCCTTTGATGACGATCGTAGTATACATTCACTCATTAATAAAGTTACCATTTCGGAATAAAATTCAAAAGGCAATTCCTTATGTTGCAGTAATAATTGGTGTTTTATTTATCCTTAGAGGCTTAGGTTTAGGAATTCCTTACGTATCGCCATCAAATATGAGTTTGTTCGTTCAAGGAACTCCTAATTGCCATTAAACGGTCATTGAAAACAAATTTGTTTCTGGCGATTTTCTTTTAAGATGCAAATCAAAAGCCATGCAAATATTACGGACAAAAGGTTTTCCAGCTTCTGTGATTTTGATTTTATTTTCTTCAATGACAATTAATTTATCTTTTTCTATTTCTTTTAAATCTTCTAAAACATTTGAAATATCATTAAAATAAAGACTTTCATCTGTCCAGGAAGTTTCAAACTCACAGGTTAAATTCAGAATGTGTTTTCTTATAATTAAATCCTCGTCGGTTAAAACATGCCCTTTTACAATTGGCAGTTTATCCCATTCTAATAATTGATAATAATCTTCTAGGTTTTTAGTATTTTGAGCAAAACTGTACCAGCTGTCGCTTATTGATGAAACACCCAATCCAATCATAAGTTGTGTTTTTGAAGCACTGTAACCCATGAAATTTCTATGAAGCTCTTTGTTTTCTGTGGCTTTAAACAAACTGTCAGATTCTAAGGCAAAATGATCCATTCCGATTTCGTGATAACCGTTTTTAGAAAGAAGCTGTTTTCCAATTTCGTACAACTTTCTTTTTTCAGCATCTTTTGGAAGGTTTTCTTCATTGAATCCACGTTGTCCATTTCCCTTGATCCACGGTACGTGCGCGTAGCTGTAAAATGCCAAACGATCTGGTTTTAAGGAATTGGTTTTCTCAACAGTATCGACAACATCTTCAATTGTTTGAAAAGGTAATCCAAATATAATATCGTGACCAATAGAAGTATAACCAATTTCTTTTGCCCAAAAAGTGACTTTTGCAACGTTATGAAAAGGCTGAATGCGGTGAATGGCTTGCTGCACTTTTTCAGCATAATCCTGAACGCCAAAACTCACTCGGCGAAAGCCTAATTCATATAATTTTTTAAGCTGTTCGTAAGTGGTATTATTGGGATGGCCTTCAAAACTAAATTCATATTTTTCAGCTTTGTTTGCAAAGCAAAAAATACCGTTGATAAGATGCTCTAAATTATTTTTTGAGAAGAAAGTGGGGGTGCCGCCGCCTAAATGAATTTCTTTAATAATTGGCTTTTCTGGGAGTAACTTACAATACAGGCTCCATTCTTTTATAAGTGCTTTTATATAATTCTCTTCGACCGAATGGTTCTTAGTAATACGTTTGTTGCAGCCACAAAAAGTACACATGCTTTCGCAGAAGGGCAAATGAATGTATAAACTGATTCCGTTTTGAGAATTGCTTTCTGAAAATGCTTTCTGAAAAGAAGCGATCCATTTTTGTTCTGAAAAATCATTTTCATTCCAGTAAGGAACTGTTGGATAACTGGTATATCTCGGACCGGGGACATTGTATTTTTGAGTGAGAGAAATTTTCATAAAAACGGATTTTGTATCCATCAAAATTACCTCATCATTAAAAGATTTAAAATGATAAATATCATATTAGAACATAAAAAAAGAGACTCAAAAACGAGCCTCTTTTACTGAATTAAATAACTAACGTGAAATAGAATCTTGGATGATTTTAAGCCATTTTTTTGCAAACATATGATCTTGGTACGCGCTTATTTGTTTAATACGGTCATCATCAAAATCATAGAATGGAATTGTAATTTTTCTTGGAGTTTCTTTATCCTGAAATTCAAAATCGATTTTAAGAATTGTATCTGAATTGCCATCTGTTGTTAAAACTAATTTGCAGGAAGAAACACTTTTTAAATCTAAAAACGTCGATTCTTGCTGATTTGGATTGAAATTCATCAAAATAAATCTTCGGTGTTTTTGATCTATAGTAAGCGTTTTATTGCTTTGAGATTCAGTCAAATCAAAATCTTGCGGATTTGTTGGATTGAATTTCTTTTTAATATTTAAAATTTTTGATTTGTTTGCAGCGCTCGATCGTGCTGCGAAATATACAGGAATGGCTATTATGACCGCAATCACAATACCAATTATGGTTACACTTGTTTCCATGTTTTTTGATTTGATAAATAAATGAAATAGTAACAGTTTCCAGAAAGAAACAGTTTAATTGCTTGAGAAGAAACGAATTCTTCGAACTAAAACTTCATGTATTTAACTACCAAAAAAAATGAAAAGGGTAGAGCATTAATAAGACTTTCTTGCTCTGACTAGAAAATTGGTTGGCAAAGTTTGATGCGACATTTACAACTTGATGTTGTGGAACAGCAATCAATAAAGAATCAAACCATTTAATTATAGCAGGATGGTTTGTTTTGATGTTGGCAACAAATTGATAACTTGCTTGTGGTTGTATAAAAGCTAATGAATCAGCAAGATCTTTAGAGAAATTAGTATCCGTTTTTTGGTTCTCAATTTCGCACACGACAGTATTGCTTTGTTGGGAAGCAAAAAAGGCCATGATCAAAAGTGATATAAAAATAACGGTTTTACGAATCCAATTCATGGACGCGAATTTAGTTCATAAAACACAATTAAAGAAATTTTAAAGTGCTAATTACTTCTTAAAAATACGTTTATTATTTATCCTCAACTTTATTATTGATTGAGTTGAGGATAATTTGATGTTATTGCTGCATTTTGAAGTAATAATCAGCAGAATGTTTTCCTCCTCCATAAAACAAGAAAAACACACAAAGCAATAATACAACGATCGCTAATATTAAGCTTTCAGAGTGCATATGTCCCATAAAATTGATTAGAACTGCACCAAATAAAATTGGCAATTGAGCTGCAATTGCCCAGCGGGTGAGCAACCCAAAAACAATCATAATTCCGCCAATCATGTGGGCTGGAGCGATATAATGCAAAAGAAACATACCGCCTCCATATTGATCAATGGGAGAAATTAAATCATGTAAATATTGCGCATTTGTTACAAACGAAATTCCTTTCATAAATAAAAAAACGCCCAATACAATACGTACTAAATCTACTGGTAAATAAGTGTGCGAATTAGCCCATTTATTCAAACTTTTTACATTTTCCATGATACTACGTGATTAAAAATAATATACTAAGTTACTAATTTTTAGTGATATATTTATTTTTAAGTACCTGAAAACAAGTTTTTTACTATTTATTTAACGTATTTTGAGAATTTCTAAAAACTAAACTTGAATAACACCCAAGTTGAATGCTTTTTGAATAGGTGCGTGATTAGCAGCTTCAATTCCCATTGAAATCCAAGTACGAGTATCTAGCGGATCAATAATAGCATCTGTCCATAACCTAGAAGCAGCATAATAAGGAGAAGTCTGCTCATCATATCTTGCTTTTATTTTATTAAAAAGTTCAGCTTCCTTGGCTTCATCTATAATTTCTCCTTTCGCTTTAAGCGAAGAAGCTTCAATTTGTGCCAATACTTTTGCCGCTTGTGTTCCGCCCATTACAGCAAGTTCTGCACTTGGCCAAGCAAAAATTAATCTTGGGTCATATGCTTTTCCGCACATAGCGTAGTTTCCTGCGCCATACGAATTCCCTACAATAACAGTAAATTTTGGCACAACTGAGTTGCTTACAGCATTTACCATTTTAGCGCCGTCTTTAATGATACCGCCATGTTCAGATTTTGATCCTACCATAAAACCCGTAACATCCTGCAAAAATACAAGTGGAATTTTCTTTTGATTGCAGTTTGCAATAAAACGTGTTGCCTTATCAGCGCTGTCAGAGTAAATTACGCCTCCAAATTGCATTTCGCCTTTTTTGGTTTTTACCACTTTTCTTTGATTGGCAACAATTCCAACTGCCCAACCGTCTATTCTGGCATAACCTGTAATGATAGTTTGACCGTAGCCCTCTTTGTAAGCTTCAAACTCCGAGTTATCAACTAAACGATTGATGATTTCCATCATGTCGTATTGTTCGTTTCTGGCTTTTGGCAATATTCCGTAAATATCCTTTGGTTCTAAAGCAGGTTTTTCAGCTTTGATTCGGCTATATCCAGCCTTGTCATAATCGCCGATTTTATCCACTATATTTTTTATTTTGTCTAAAGCATCCTTATCATCTTTAGCCTTATAATCAGTAACGCCTGAAATTTCACAATGTGTAGTTGCACCGCCTAGAGTTTCATTGTCAATAGTTTCGCCAATAGCTGCTTTAACCAAATAACTTCCGGCAAGGAAAATACTTCCTGTTTTATCTACAATTAAAGCTTCATCGCTCATAATTGGCAGATAAGCTCCACCCGCAACACAACTGCCCATTACAGCGGCAATTTGAGTGATTCCCATACTGCTCATTTGAGCGTTGTTTCTAAAAATGCGTCCAAAATGTTCCTTATCTGGAAAAATTTCATCCTGAAGTGGCAAATAAACCCCAGCACTATCTACTAAATAAATAATGGGTAATCTGTTTTCCATGGCAATTTCCTGCGCGCGCAGATTTTTTTTACCGGTAATAGGAAACCAAGCACCCGCTTTTACGGTTGCATCGTTAGCCACAACAATACATTGCTTTCCTTTAATGTATCCTATTTTGATGACAACACCTCCAGAAGGACAGCCTCCATGTTCAGCATACATTCCTTCGCCAACAAATCCTCCAATTTCAATACTTTTAGCATTTTCATCCAATAAATAATCAATACGTTCGCGAGCCGTCATTTTACCTTCGGCATGCAATTTCTGAATGCGTTTTTCACCTCCGCCTAATTTTACTTTGGCAAATTTTTGTTTAAGTTCTGAAAGTAATAGTTTATTGTGATCTTCGTTTTTATTGAAGTTTAAATCCATAAGAAATTGATGTTTTTACAAAATAGTGTTGGCTAATTTACAAAATCAATTGAAATAAACAGAATATTCGAAGTTTCTTTACAACACTAATCTTAACATTTTAGAAAACCGATGTAAACAAAAAAAACAGAAGCGAACTTCTGTTTTTATATATTTTGATTTTATGATTATTTTTTAGAATCGCAAACCATTCTTTTTAAGATTGCCCATTGTTTCAAAGCATCACGGGCTTCGACAGCCGGATAGCCCAGCATTGTTTTGCCTGCAGCAACGTCGCCAACAACGCCCGAACCAGCACCTACAATGGCACCGTCACCAATAGTAGTATGGTCTTTTATTGATGCGCTTCCGCCAATGATAACTCCATTTCCTAGGGTTACAGAACCTGCTAAACCACTGTTTCCTGCCATAATACAAAATTTGCCTAATTTACTATTATGCCCAATTTGTACTAAGTTGTCAATTTTACAGCCATCGCCAAGAACAGTAGAACTGAATTTTCCTCGGTCGACACAAGTGTTCGCGCCAATTTCAACTCCATTTCCTATTATTACATTTCCAATTTGTGGAATTTTAACCAAACCTTTTTCAGAACAAGGACGAAATCCGAAACCATCTGCACCAATAGTGGCATTTGGATGAATAATACAATCGTTGCCAATATGACAACGCTCGCGAACCACACTTCCTGACCAGATAATTGTATTTTTTCCGATGGTGCATTCATCTAAAATAGTCACATTTGGGTAAATAGTTGCATTAGCACCAATTTCTACTTTTGGTCCTATATAACATCCGGCACCAATTCGGGCACCTTCGCCAATTATTGCGGTTTCATCTACAGTAGCTGTTTTGTGAATATTGGTGTGAAATATTGGAGTAGGCGGAGCAAAAAGAGCTAAAATCTGCGACATTGCTAAATCAGCATTTTTAACTTTGATAAAAGCACGATTTTCGCCAGGTTCTATAGAAATATCTTCATTTACAACAGCAATAGATGCATTTGAAGTAGACCAGTATTTTTCATATTTTTTGTTTCCTATAAACGAAATTTCTGAAGTTGTAGCTTTTTCTAATTGCTCTGTTGCGGTTATGCTCTGAGAAGTTGTGCCGTAAATTACGCCATTAATCACTTCGTTAATTTCTTGAATAGAATAGGATTTCATCGTTTGAATTTAATTGATTTAGGGGGCTATTTTTTGCCAAATAAAATCAATTAGATTCTAATTACCTAATATTTTTTTTGTGTTTGTTGAAAAATATTTAAAATAACAGTTTAAATATTACAAAATTAACATTTTAGCTATTAATTTATTAAATTAATGTTACACTATTGTTATTGAGTTGTTTAATGAAATTAGGTATGAATTTGGTTACTTTTAAGCTTTAGAATCTGGTTATTTTATTGATAAGTAGTAACTTACATTTGTTTTGTTAATGTAAAAATTAATTTTAAAAAAAGCGATTCACTTATAATTAAGGAATCGCTTTTGAAAATAGTTAGTCTTTTATTTTTGAAAGAGAAATTGCATTGATACAATAACGCAGTCCGCTTGGTTCAGGGCCATCAGGAAAAACATGTCCTAAATGAGCATCACAAGTGTTACATACTACTTCAACCCGAATCATTCCATATGATTTGTCAGCATGATATGCAATTGCATTTTCTTTTATTGGCTGTGTAAAAGAAGGCCAGCCTGTTCCTGATTCAAATTTCTCGCTCGCATCAAAAAGCAAAGTACCACAACATTTACATTCGTAAATTCCCGGATCAAATAAACTGCAAAGCTCAGAGCTAAATGATCTTTCTGTCCCTTTTAAGCGTGTTACTTGATATTCTTCTGGAGTTAAAAGCCCTTTCCATTCTCCTTCTGTTTTTTCTACTCTTTTTTCAGGAACTGGATTTCCCTTATTCGTAAAACGAATTATATCGGCCCATTTTATCATAATATGTTTTTTTAATTTCACGTTTAAAGTTTCAGGTTTCAAGTTTACTGTGACTGAAAACTGCGACTGAATACTTAAAATATGACTACTGATTTCTACTCTTCCTCTTTCTGTCCCATCATCATTAAAAATGCTTTTAGGAATCCATCAATATTTCCGTTCATAACCCCGTCAACGTCACTGGTCTCATAACCGGTACGAACGTCTTTGACTAATTTATAAGGCTGCATTACATAATTGCGTATTTGCGAACCCCATTCGATTTTCATTTTGCCGGCTTCGATATCAGCACGTTGTGCCTGCTGTTTCTTTAACTCGATTTCATACAGCTGAGAACGCAGCATTTGCATGGCACGCTGTCTGTTATCTTGCTGTGATCGTGTTTCAGAACATTGAATCTGAATTCCGGTTGGTTTATGTACTAATTGTACCTTAGTTTCAACCTTATTTACGTTTTGCCCTCCGGCACCGCTAGAGCGCGAAGTTGTAATTTCGATATCAGCAGGATTAATGTCAATTTCGATACTGTCATCAACAAGCGGATAAACATAAACAGATACAAATGAAGTATGACGTTTGGCATTACTGTCAAAAGGAGAGATTCGAACAAGACGATGAACGCCGTTTTCTCCTTTTAAATATCCAAAAGAATAATCGCCTTCAAATTCTAAAGTCACCGTTTTTATTCCTGCAACTTCACCTTCCTGAAAGTTAAGTTCTTTTATTTTATAACCATAACTTTCTCCCCACATCATATACATACGCATCAGCATTCCGGCCCAATCACAACTTTCTGTTCCTCCGGCACCAGCTGTAATCTGTACTACGGCGCTTAAACTGTCACCTTCGTCAGAAAGCATGTTTTTAAACTCGATGTTTTCAATATGAGTTTGTGTTGTGTTATAATGCTCGTCTAATTCTTCTGCAGAAAGTTCTCCTTCTTTATAAAAATCATAGGCTAGCTGCAATTCATCTGTAAGCTCGATCGCTTTATTGTAATCTTCGATCCATTTTTTCTTGTTTCTAAGATTTTTAACAATGACTTCAGCTTCTTTTGCATTGTTCCAAAAGTCGGGAGCAAAGGTTTTTTCTTCTTCGTTAGCAATTTCAATTAATTTGGCATCAACGTCAAAGATACCTCCTCAACGCACCAAGGCGCTCCACAATACCTTTTATTTGTTCGGTAGTTGTCATAAATTAATAATAGTTTTATATGTTTTTTATAAATATTACGTTAATTTGGTTTCAAGTTTATTGCTGAGTTAAAATTTATTAAAACTCACAAAGAATAACTATCAGTATTACGTAATTTTGTTGTACAAAAATAAGATATAGTTTTTAGAATATGGAAATAAATTTAATTAGCGATACCATTACCAAACCGACATACGAAATGTTGCAGTATATGTTTAACGCTCAAGTTGGTGACGACGTATACAAACAAGATCCTACAGTTATCGAATTAGAGACTAGAGTAGCTGAATTTTTTGGTATGGAAGCAGGACTTTTTTTTCCGTCTGGAACTATGGCTAACCAAACTGCCATTAAACTTCACACACAACCTGGGGAACAATTGATTGCCGATAAATATGCTCATGTTTATCATTATGAAGGAGGAGGCGTTTCTTTTAACAGCGGTGTTTCATGCTGTTTATTAGATGGAGACAGAGGAATGATAAACGCGCGTCAAGTAGCTGGTGCGATTAATGATCCTGAATTTTATCACAGTCCGCTAACGAGTTTGGTTTGTGTAGAAAACACGACGAATAAAGGCGGAGGTGCGTGTTATGAATTAGAAGATTTAAAAGAAATAAAAAAGGTTTGCGACGCTAATAATTTGAAATTCCATTTAGATGGAGCCAGAATCTGGAATGCATTAGTGGCAAAAAGACAAAATCCAAAGGAATTTGGAGCGATTTTCGACACTATTTCCGTTTGTTTATCTAAAGGTTTAGGTGCACCAATTGGTTCTGTTTTGTTAGGAAGCAAAGCTGATATCCACAGAGCGTTGAGAATCAGAAAGATCCTTGGTGGAGGAATGCGCCAAGTTGGTTATCTGGCAGCCGCGGGATTATATGCTTTAGCCAATAATATAGAAAGATTGGCAGAAGATCATAGAAGAGCAAAAGAAATTGCAGCCGTTTTAAGTACAAAACCTTGGATTGCATCAATAGAACCAGTAGAAACTAATATTTTGATTTTTTCATTAGCAGAAGGCTATAGCGACCAGCTTTTGATTGAAAAATTAAAACAAAAAAATATTTTAATAAGTTCGCTAGGACACAATAAACTCAGAATTGTAACACATTTAGATTACAAAGAAGTAATGCATACTTATGTAATTGAAACGCTTACAAAGTTTTAAAAAAAAAAGATTCTAAGACGCTAAGATTCTAAGACTCTAAGTTTTTCCCACACGAACTTAGAGTCTTAGAACCTTAGTAACTCAGTATCTTATTTAAAAAGATTATCCATTCCTGGAATCATCGGCATATCCATTTTTGCAACAGCGTCAAGTTCTCTTTCGTTTACACTCGTTGCTTTTTCAATAGCTTTATTTAGTGTTACGATTAAGTAATCTTCTAATTGTTCTTTATCTTCTAGTAAAGAATCGTCTATAGAGATCGATTTTACTTTTCTATTAGCAGTCAATGTTACTTTTAATAATCCGTCAGCACTTTGCTCGTCAATCAAAACAGTATCCAGACGCTTTTTTGTATCTTCAATTTTTTGTTGGGTTTCTTTAAGTTTGCCCATCATTCCCATTAAATCCATTTTATTGATTTTTTAAATTATTTCATACAAAATTAGTATATTGCTGTATTATATCAATAGAATATTTTATGAAAAAATTAATTCTGTTCTATTACGTTTGTAGTATTTTTGCTCCTTCGTATTTAAAAACTAATGCTCAATCAATGCAAAACGATATAAAGGCTCCAAAAGCCAAAGAAATTCCAAAATCATTAAAAAAACATAAAGAGATTCGGGTCGATAATTATTTTTGGCTGAATGACCGAGAAAATCCAGAGGTAATCGATTATCTAAATAAAGAAAACGCTTACTACGAAAGTATGACGTCAAGTACAAAAGGTCTTCAGGAGAGTTTGTACGAAGAAATGAAAGGCAGAATTAAAGAAGATGATTCATCTGTTCCTTATTTTTATAACGGATATTTTTACATCACTCGTTTTGAAACAGGTCAGGATTATCCAATTTTTGCCAGAAAAAAAGGTAGCCTTTCGGCAGAAGAAGAAATTCTGTTCAATTGTAATGAATTGGCAAAAGGGCACACTTACTTCAAATTAGGAGGTTTAAGTGTGAGTCCAGATAATAAATTTGCCAGTTTTGGAGTAGATATTGTAGGCAGACGAATCTACACCATTCAAATTAAAAACCTAGAAACAGGAGAAATTTTATCTGATAAAATCGAAAATGCTACAGGCGGATCAGTTTGGGCTAACGACAATAAAACTATTTTTTATACCAGACAAGACGAAGTTACATTACGATCAGATAAAGTTTTTAGACATAAATTAAATACAGATTCTAAAGAAGATGTTTTAGTTTTTAATGAAACCGATGACACTTTCAGCGTTTCTGTCAGTAAAGAAAAATCACGAAAATATATTGTAATTGGCTCAGGAAGTACGTTGACAACTGAGTATAGAATTTTGAATTCAGATAATCCAGATGGAGAATTTGAAGTATTCCAAACACGTGTACGTGGTTTAGAATACAGTATTTCGCATTTTGAGGATTCGTTTTATATTTTAACCAATAAAGACAAGGCAACCAACTTTAAGTTGATGAAAACGCCTGAAAATAAAACAAAGAAAAGAAATTGGGTTGATGTAATTCCGCATCGCGAAGATGTTTTGCTGGAGGATATTGAAATCTTCAAAAACTATTTAGTTGTCGAAGAACGCTCAAACGGATTAAATCACATCCGAATTATGCCTTGGAACGGCGAGCCAGATTATTACCTGCCTTTTGGAAGTGAAACTTATAATGCCTTCACGACAACAAATATTGATTTTGATACTGATATTTTGCGTTACAGTTATCAATCGCTTGCAACGCCATCGTCTGTAATCGATTTTAATATGAAAACAAAAACCAAAGAAGTTTTAAAAGAACAAGAGGTTTTAGGAGGAAAATTTGATAAAGAAAATTATGTTGAAGAACGCGTTTGGGCTACTGCAAGAGATGGAGTAAAAGTGCCTATTTCGATGATTTATAGAAAAGGATTGCAGAAAAATGGTAAAAATCCGTTGCTGCTTTATGCTTATGGTTCTTACGGAATCACAATGGATACGTATTTTTCGTCTACAAGACTTTCGTTGTTAGATCGCGGTTTTGTTTACGCAATCGCCCATATTAGGGGAGGTGAGGATTTAGGAAGGCAATGGTATGAAGACGGAAAACTGTTAAAAAAGAAAAATACCTTTACAGATTTCATCGATTGCTCTAAATTTGTAATACACGAGAAATATACTTCGCCAGAACATTTGTATGCTGAAGGAGGATCTGCCGGAGGACTTTTGATGGGCGTTATTGTAAATGAAGCTCCAGAATTATATAATGGAGTTATTGCTCAAGTACCTTTTGTAGATGTTATTACAACAATGCTCGATGACAGTATTCCGCTGACAACTGGGGAATATGACGAATGGGGAAACCCAAACAATAAAAAATATTACGATTATATGTTGTCGTATTCGCCTTACGATAATGTAAAAGCGCAAAATTATCCTAACATGTATGTATCAACCGGATTGCACGATTCACAGGTACAATATTGGGAGCCAGCCAAATGGGTAGCCAAATTGAGGACTTTAAAAACAAATGACAAGCTTTTGTTTTTAGATACTAACATGGATGCTGGACACGGTGGCGCTTCAGGACGTTTTGAGGCTTTAAAAGACTTAGCAAAAGAATTTAGTTTTTTATTAGATTTAGAAAAAATTAAAAGCTAATTAGAAATTTTTTGTTAAATTTGCAACCTATCGAGGTTATTTAAAAATACCTTTGATTAACTATTTTTTTATGAAAGAAGAAATAAACGCTTATAATAATGTTTTAGAGTTAATAGGTAATACCCCACTTATTAAGCTAAATAAAATCACCGAAGACTTAGAAGGAAATTTCTACGCAAAGGTAGAAGCTTTTAATCCAGGACATTCCTCAAAAGATAGAATAGCGTTATATATTATTGAAGAAGCCGAGAAAAAAGGAATTCTTTCTCCAGGAGATACCATTATCGAAACGACGTCTGGTAATACAGGTTTTAGTTTAGCTATGGTAAGCATTATTAAAGGTTATAATTGTATACTGGCTGTAAGTTCAAAATCATCGAAAGATAAAATTGACATGCTAAGAAGTTTGGGAGCTAAGGTGTATGTCTGTCCCGCTCACGTTTCTGCAGATGATGAAAGATCATACTATAATGTAGCAAAACGCCTGCATGAAGAAACAAAAGGTTCAGTTTATATTAATCAATATTTTAATCAGCTTAATATTGATGCCCATTATAACTCTACAGGTCCTGAAATTTGGGAACAGACAAAAGGACAAATTACCCACCTTATTGCCTGCAGCGGAACTGGAGGAACAATCTCTGGAACTGCAAAATTCTTAAAAGAGCAAAATCCAAATATCAGAATTCTAGGAGTTGATGCTTTTGGATCAGTATTAAAAAAATACCACGAAACAAGAGAATTCGATAATAAAGAAATTTACCCATACAGAATTGAAGGTTTAGGTAAAAATCTTATTCCGTCTGCAACAGATTTTGATATCATCGATAAGTTCATGAAAGTGACTGATGAGGAAAGTGCTCACGCTGCAAGAGAAATTACTAGAAAAGAAGGTTTATTCGTAGGATATACTTCTGGTGCTGTAATGCAAGCAATTAAGCAATATGCAGAAGAGGGAGAGTTTACAAAAGAAAGTAATATTGTTGCGATTTTCCCGGATCATGGTTCACGTTATATGAGTAAAGTATTCAGTGATGACTGGATGAACGAACAAGGATTCTTTGATAGTGTAAACGAAGAAGAAGTTCAAAAAATTGAATTCGTAAAGTAGATTTAAATACTTTTTAAATATCCAACTCCATTTGTCAAAAGCAAATGGAGTTTTTTTTTTGTAAAAATGTCTTTACAAATATTAAATGTAAATGCTTTTAAAAGCCTGTAGTTTTTAATTTAATGAGAATAATGTATTTATACTTTAAGAGTGTTTGGTAATGTTGAATTAAATTTATAGTTTTAACAAAATTAATAAAAGTATAAGTAAATTTAATTGAGAATTTTTAATCATTAGTTTTGATTATTTAAGTTTGTTGCTAAGTAAATTTCTTTTACATATTATAATATTAGCATTGTTAAAGAATACTGTTTTTAATACCCTAAAATCTGCCCTATGAATAAATTATTACTGACATTAATGTTTGTAAGTTTTTTTAATGCAAATGCTCAAAATCCCGTTCAAGAATTTAATTTCAACGGAAACCTAAGTAATATAGATAAGACAATTTCCTTTCTAGGAACCTCTGCTTTTGTAAATGACAGAATGGGAGTTGCGAATGGAGCGCTACGACTTTCTGGCAAATCTTTGCAATCTGTTGTAGGTGATCTTCCACAAGATAATAAACCGAGATCAATATCGGTTTGGGTAAAATTTAATACAATTGCTTCGGCAAATTACATTTTCGGTTATGGAACTGCTGCAAACGCTCAGTATTTTGGTTTGCTGCAACAAGGCACTACAAGCTCAAATTCTGATGTAAGTCTAGCAGGCTGGGGTACCGGAAATGATGTAATCGTGTCAGTTCCGCTTCAAAAAGGTGTTTGGTATCAATATAGTATTACGTATGACGGCACTACTTCTAAGTTATATCGCAATGGTGAACTTTTAAAATCTTCAGGCGGAATTTCGCGCGCGACAAAAGGATATATTCTTAGATTGGGACAAATGAATGCAAATGTTGGAATTAATGCTGATATCGACGAACTTAAAGTATACAATGTTGCAATGACAGATGAGCAGGTTATGGAGTATTATAACAGTTCAAAACCATTAACAGTTGCAGTAGCTGATAAGCCTTCGACAGTAAAAAAAGCTGTTGCAGAAACAAAGACTGAAGTAAAGGCTACATCTGCAGCTTCTGCAACAGGTAATATTGTTGCAAAGAAGGTTGAGGTTTTTTCTCAAGGAAAAAAAATAATTGGAAGCAATGCAACAAATATTAGTGAATTGCCTGAAGGAACTTATTTATTGAAAATAACAAACGGTCAAAATTAAAAATTGCTATTTTGATTGCAATTTGAAATAAATATTACTTATAAATATAAAGCTCCATTCATGTAAAGTGTTTGGAGTTTTTTTTGTTATAAACTTTCATAAGATTGAATTTTTCTAATGAGGTTTTTTCTATATAATTACAAATACCGTATTTATACGTAAGAATAAAAGAATTTTATTGTGATAAATTTATAATTTTAATAGTATTGCAATAAGTATAAGTAAATATAATTAAGCCGTAAAAATGATCAATTTTGGTTATTTTAACGATTATTTAGGTTAGTTGTCGGAAAAATTTTAGACCAAAAACATAAAAATATAGTTTAGCAGTGTTAAAATCACACAATGTTTTAATGCTCAAAGTTTACTTTTATGAAAAAACTAATGTTTTCTTTACTGTTTGTAAGTTACTTAAATATTAATGCACAAACGCCAATAGAGGAATTTAATTTCGATGGCACTTTAGTTAATACTAAAAATACAACTTCATTTACGGGAACAAATAATTTTGTTGCCGATAGAAATGGAGTTGCGAATGGAGCACAGCGACTCGTTAAAAAAGCGATGGAAGCGATTATAGTTGATCTTCCTCAAAATAATAATGCCAGAACAGTTTCTATCTGGGTAAAATTTAATGACATTGCTTCTGCAAACTATATTTGGGGATATGGCACTGCCTATAATGCTCAGTATTGTGGACTATTGCAGCAAAGTACAGTTTCTTCTAATTCTGATTTAAGTCTTGCAGGCTGGGGCGCCAGCAATGATGTAATTGTTTCAGCACCATTATCAAAAAGTGTTTGGTACAACTACACTATTACTATTGATGGAACAGCTTCCAAAATATATCGCAATGGAGAACTTTTAAAATCGGTGAACGGTATTGCTAGAACTACAAAAGGTACTATTTTTAGATTAGGTGAAATAAACACAACAATTGGCATTAACGCTGATATAGACGATTTAAAGATATACAATATCGCATTGACAAATGAGCAAGTAAAAGCTCTTTATGAATATTCTAAGCCTGCTATAGTTGTTGCAGCAACAGAATCCACACCAGTTGTAAAAACAAAAGGTGCTGGTAAAACTAAAGCAGTGGCTAAATCCCCATCAAATGCAATTATTACGAACAGCGATTTAAACGGAGTAACAAAAAATGTTGAGGTTTACTCTCAAGGACAAAAAATATTAGGGAACAATGCAAACATTAATGATTTGCCAGAAGGAACTTATTTGTTGAAAATAACAAATTCTTCCTCAAAGAAAGTAACATCAAAATAGGAGTAAAACTTAGGTTAATAAAATAGTTAGTTATTTATATTGTATTAGTAGCAATTTAATTTTTTGAATAGTGGAAAAAAGCCTTCTAAAAAGTAAATTTCAGAAGGCTTTTTTGATTTAACTTACTACACTGATTACTATTAGTATCAAACGAATTTTGGATTCTTGTATAGTGTTTTACTATTATCTTTAGACTCCCATAATAATTTGAAGAATGTTTACACGATCAATACTTAAAAGTACTTTACAGAATCATCAATTTTTTCTTTTAATTATCTGCTTTTTTTCTGTTGACCCGGTGCATAAGCTTTCGCACTTTTGCTTCCAGACATTTTTTTAGCCTGACCAGGAGGAATCTTTGATGAACTTGTGCTGTGTGTATGTGTTGTACAGCTTATAACGCTTAATACTACAAACAAAATTACCATAATGATAACGGCAAATTTGGTAAATTTAGATGTTTTCATAAATTCTTTTTTTTGAGGAAAGGCAAATATAATGGTTTAAATGAATTTTCATAATTTTAAATCTTAGTTTAAAATGATTAAAGACAAAAAAAGCCCTGAATCAATCAGAGCTTTTAAATATTTTAAATAAAGAAAAAATTATGCTTCTTGCATAGTGTGATAAACGTTCATTACGTCATCATCTTCTTCAATTTTTTCTATTAATTTTTCAACGTCAGCAATTTGAGCTTCAGTAAGTTCTTTTGTAATTTGCGGAATACGCTCAAAACCTGAAGATAAAATTTCTAAACCTCTGTTTTCTAATTCTTTTTGTAAAGCACCAAAGCTTCCAAAAGGAGCATAGATTAAGATTCCGTCTTCGTCTTCAAAAACTTCTTCAGCACCAAAATCAATTAATTCCAATTCTAATTCTTCTGGATCAAGATCTCCTTTTGCAATTCTAAAATTACAAGTATGATCAAACATAAACTCAACAGAACCTTGAGTTCCCATTGTCCCGTTGCATTTGTTAAAATAACTGCGGATGTTAGCTACAGTTCTATTATTGTTGTCAGATGCCGTTTCAATTAAAATTGCAATTCCGTGAGGAGCATATCCTTCAAACAAAATTTCTTTATAATTGGCAGTATCTTTATTGCTTGCATTTTTTATTGCACGCTCCACATTGTCCTTAGGCATGTTAGCGGCTTTTGCATTTTGTATTACAGCTCTTAATCTAGAATTGGCATCTGGGTTTGGTCCGCCTTCTTTAACAGCCATTACGATGTCTTTACCAATTCGGGTAAATGTTTTGGCCATTGCTGACCAACGTTTCATTTTTCTTCCTTTTCTAAATTCGAACGCTCTTCCCATTACTAATTTTTTATTTTGAGATGCAAAAATACGGTTATTCCTTATTTTTCCAAAATCAATTCTATTCTTTTTTAGATAAGTTAAAAAAGTTTCAAGTTTCAGGTTTCAGGTTTTTGTTGGAATGCTTAGAATATCGATAAATAAAAAGTTAAATTCGTTATGAATTGAACTTTTTATTGAAACCTGAAACCTGAAACCTGAAACCTGAAACCTGAAACCTGAAACCTGAAACCTGAAACCTGAAACCTGAAACCTGAAACCTGAAACCTGAAACCTGAAACCTGAAACCTGAAACTACTTAGACGCATTAAATTCATTAATAACATTCACCGCTTCATTCAGGTACGGATTGGTTTTTAGATTATCAATCTGGTACTGGTTTATGGTTTTATCGTTAGGATATACGCCAAGCAAAAATTGATTTACAGTAGAATTATAAACGTCCAGCGGATTGTTTTCATCATTAAAAGTATTGATTTCTTTCCAGAGCGAATTGACAATTTTTTTCTGTTTGAAAACGGCATCCAAAGTCATCGGAAGTTCCGCTTTTGGAGTATTAACTATTTGATCAATTTTTTGATTGATTTTTTTGATATCGTTGAAATAGAAATTATCGGCCAATCTTGCAGTTGAATTTTTGGCTAGTTTATCAATTAAAGCTCGCTTTGCGTAAGGTTTGTATTTTAAAAAAGGTGCAATACTGTCGTTTTTTATGGCAGTCGGAAAATCACTTTCTTTTTGATAAACATCTTCATAAAACTCAGGAAGCACAACATCTGGCTCAACACCAACATATTGGTGGCTTTTGCCTGTAACTCTGTAAAATTTATTGATTGTAATTTTTAAAAAATCAGTGTTTTTATCTTCGTCAAGCGAAAGAATGGTTTGCATTGTCGCCTTTCCTAATGTATTGCTTCCTATTAAAAGCGCACGATTGTAATCTTGTAATATTCCTGAGAAAAATTCGCTTGCAGATGCTGTATTGCTGTTGACAAGAACTACAATTGGGCCCTTATAAATTAATCCTCTGTAAGGATCGTTGATTATTGATTTTTGTTGTTTATTGTCTATAACAAAAGAAATCGGACCGTAATCAACAAACATTCCGGCTAGTTTTATTGCTTCTTCCATAGATCCGCCGCCGTTGTCAATTAAATCGATAACTAATCCTTTTATATCATCTCTTTCGAGTTTCATTACTTCTCTGGCAACATCATCCGCACAGCCTTTTCTGCTGTTTCCATCTAAATCAGCATAAAAGCTTGGTATTTTGATATAGCCAATTTTGCTGTCTTTCCCGATTATAAAGCTGAAAACCGAATTATCTTCGTCTTTCATCACTTGCTTCTCAATGTAAACATCAAAATTTTTACCCGAATTTCGTTTTAAGGTCAGTGTAATACTTTTATTAGACTCAGATAAAATCATATTCGAAATAGATTCTAATGACGCACAAGAAACCTGCAAAGTCTCTTTTTGATTGGAAATCGAAATAATCTGATCGCCTTTTTTAATTTGTCCCGTTTGATATGCCGGACCATTCGGATCGATTTCTTCTATGATTATTTCGTTTTTTTCATTCAGATTCACACTCATCCCGAGAGATAAATGTTCTTTAGATAACGAAGCTACAAAACTGGTTTTAGAGTCATCGCTGAAATAGGCAGTATGCGGATCAAAATAAGTACAAAAGAAATTATAGAGATTTTCTTCCTGTCTAACTTTGGTTTCTAGAAGTGTGCTTATGCGGCAGATTTCATTCGATAAAATTAAATTTTTTGAAGCGGTTTCGATTGATTTGAAATTAGCTTTAATAGAATCTAAATTTTCGCTGGTTTCGGCCATTTCATCTAAAATCTGGTAGCGCAGTTTTTTCAGCCAGACTTTTTCTAAATCTTCTTTTTTAAGATAAAACGGAAAAGCTTTTTTATAAAAACGGATAGTGTCTTTTTTTGTGTAATCTATAGTTCCAAGCTGAATTTTTTCTAAGACAGCTTTTGTTCTAATTAATCCGTTTTTATATTTTTCTGTAATGTCAGTTAAAAAACTGCAGTCGTTTGCCAGAATTAAATCATCTAAATTTAAACGGTATTTTTTAGACATTTCGTCATATTCACTTTTAAAAAATATGTTTCGGGAAGGGTCTAATTCATTGATTAGATTGTCAAAAACAAAAATTGATAAACTGTCATTTACAGGTTTTGGCCTGATATGCTCAGTTTGTATCATTGCATTGATTTTATTTAGGATTTGGCACGTTTCATCACTATTTTGACTAAATAGAAATGTTGTAGCAAACAAAAATAACAGCCAAATTTTTTTCATAAACAATAACTTAAGACATCTACATTAAAGTTACGTTTATTTTTTGATAATGGTTTATATTATTTCTAAAAAATCTTACAGATAATAAATCATAAAATGTCACAGATTAAAAATAGTATTTAGAATAAAACGTGTAATCTTTTTAATCTCGGGCAAAAAAAAATGCATTACCATAATAGTAATGCATTTCGAAGTATTTTTATTCTTACAATTATTTTTTGTAAAAAGGCAGTTTTACCACTTTTGCAGGAACATCATTTTTTCTAATTCTGATAAAAATGTCGCTGTCAATTGCGCTATTGTTTACAGTAACATATCCTAAACCAATTCCTTTATTCATAGAAGGAGACATTGTTCCAGAAGTTACAATACCAATTACAGCACCTTCAGCGTCTACAATTTCGTAATCATGTCTTGGTACAGCACGTTCTTGCATTTCAAAAGCCACTAATTTTTTAGAAACACCCTCTTCTTTTTGTTTTTTAAGATTATCAGAGTTTGTAAAATCTTTAGTGAATTTAGTAATCCAGCCTAAACCAGCTTCAAGAGGAGATGTTGTATCATTAATATCATTTCCGTATAGACAGAATCCCATTTCTAAACGTAAGGTATCGCGGGCTGCAAGTCCAATTGGTTTGATTCCGAAAGCAGCACCAGCTTCAAAAACTTTATTCCAAACTTGTTCTGCTTCGCTGTTTTTGCAGTAAATTTCAAATCCTCCAGAACCAGTATATCCTGTAGCAGAAATAATTACGTGCTCAATTCCAGCAAAATCACCTACTTCAAAATGATAATACGGAATTGCTGCTAAATCTACAGAAGTCAAAGCCTGCATTGCCTCAACAGCTTTTGGTCCTTGAATTGCTAATAATGAATACTCATCAGAAAGGTTTTTCATCTCAACATCCAAATCATTTTGCGATGAAATCCAGTTCCAGTCTTTTTCAATATTAGAAGCATTTACAACAAGTAGATACTGCTCTTCTTTCATTTTATATATGATCAAATCATCAACGATTCCGCCATCATTGTTTGGCAGGCAAGAATATTGCGCTTTTCCAATTGTCAAAGTAGAAGCATCATTCGAAGTCACTTTCTGAATCAAAGCCAAAGCGTTTGGTCCAGTAAGTAAAAATTCACCCATGTGCGAAACGTCAAAAACGCCCACACTGTTACGAACTGTTTCGTGTTCAGCATTTACGCCTTCGTAAGTAATAGGCATATTGTAACCGGCAAAAGGCAGCATTTTCGCTCCCAAACTCTCATGTATGTGCGTAAGCGCAGTATTTTTCATTGTGTTGTTTTATAAAATTGTGTCGCAAATTTATTCAAAAAATATCGAAAATCACTAGTCAAAATTATAAAATTCGCAATAATCAGGAGCTATTTCCAGCTTTCCGTTTCAAGTCCTCATAAAAAAGCAAAGTTTCTAATGTTCTAAAAAGAGCTTCCTTCGGTCGCTTTTTCAGAACAAGAAACTTTTGCTTTTTTTACTCCGGGCTTTCCACTGCAATCTGGGCTAGGAAACTCCGATAAAAAGAAACATTTTTCCTTTCAATTTTTGCGTAACTTTAATTCAAAATCATTCAAAATGAAAGATCCTTTTTTAATTACAAAAGAAGAAATACTGAAATTCTATAAACCAACAAATCCTAAAACCCATAAAGGAATTCAAGGTCACGCCGTTATTATCGCCGGAAGTTATGGCAAAATAGGGGCAGCGGTTTTAGCATCAAAAGCTTGTCTGAAATCTGGCTGTGGACTCGTAACGACTTTTACGCCAAAATGTGGTTATCAAATTCTGCAGGTTTCAATTCCCGAAGTTATGGTGGTCACCGATGAAAATTCTAACTTTATAACTAATATTCAGATCCCGTTAATTCCACAGGCAATCGGAATTGGTCCTGGAATCGGGAAGGAGCTGGGCACTCAAAAAGCGTTATTTGAGTTTTTAAGAGTCAATAAAATACTTTTGGTTCTCGATGCAGATGCGTTGAATATTTTGGCAGAAAATCAATCTTGGCTTGAATTAATTCCAGAAAACACCATTTTGACACCACATCCAAAAGAACTAGAACGTTTAATTGGCAAGTGGAACTCAGATTCTGAAAAATTTCAAAAAACAATTGCTTTTTCTGAAAAGTATAAAGTTATTATGGTCATGAAAGGCGCACCTACTTTTATTATCAATAAAAGTGAAGTTTACCAAAACACTACAGGAAACGCTGCTCTTGCCACAGCCGGAAGCGGTGACGTTTTAACCGGAATCATTACAAGTCTTCTTGCGCAAGGTTATGAACCAAAATATGCAGCAAAACTTGGTGTTTATATTCATGGTTTAACTGCAGATATTGCCTTGCCAGAAACAGGTTATGAATCTTTTATAGCCACAGATATTATTGAGAATTTAGGGAAAGCTTTTTTGAGTTTGGCTTAACCGCAAAGAACGCAAAGTATTACTAATAGAGATTTATTCTCATTTTTTGTCATCCTGAGCGAAGTCGAATGACAGCAAAGATATTCCTCAAAGTTTAATTTCTTTGTCTAGTTACTTGCACCGCTTCGACTTCTCTCAAGGTGAGAACTAAACAATACAATCTAAAAACAGCTTTGCGTTCTTTGCGGTTAAATTACTAAGTTTGTAACTATGAAAAACAACTTCGATCTCAGAACGGTAAATGTTACACGTTATATCACGCCATTGCGAGAAGGCGGTTCTTTACCTGCTTTGGCAGAAGCCGATGACGACTTTAAATACGTATTAAAATTCAAAGGTGCTGGTCACGGCGTAAAAGCTTTGATAGCCGAATTAGTTGGCGGACAAATTGCAAAAGCCTTAAAATTGCAACTTCCGGAATTAGTTTTCGCTAATCTCGATGAAGCTTTTGGAAGAACCGAAGCCGATGAAGAAATTCAGGATTTACTGCAAGGAAGCCAAGGATTAAATCTGGCACTTCATTTTTTATCTGGTGCCATTACATTTGATCCTGTTGTTACAACTGTCGATGCTAAATTGGCGTCGCAGATTGTTTGGCTTGATGCTTATATTACAAATGTAGACCGAACTTTCAAAAACACTAATATGCTGATTTGGCATAAAGAATTATGGTTGATTGATCACGGGGCCTGTTTGTATTTTCATCATTCTTGGAACAATTGGGAACAGCATGCTAAAAGTCCGTTTGCGTTAATAAAAGACCATGTTTTATTGCCTCATGCCTCACTTTTAAAAGAAGTCGATGCTGCATTTAAAGCGCTTTTAACAGAACAAATTCTGGAAGAAATTGTAAACACAATTCCGCAAGAATGGCTGGAATGGGAAGACACCGATGAAACGCCAGAAGCTTTGCGAAATGTATATTTACAGTTTTTAAAGACACGACTAAATAATTCCGAAATCTTTGTAAATCAGGCTCAAAATGCAAGATAATCACTTATATGAATATGCTGTGATTCGTGTTGTACCAAGGGTAGAGCGCGAAGAATTCCTGAATATCGGAATCATTTTATTTTGCAAAAAAGCTAAATTTATTAAGGTATTATCGCATATTGACGATGCTAAAATTGAAGCCCTTTCTAGCGATTTTGACATTGAACAGCTGCATTGTAATGTAACCGCACTTAAAAAAATTGCAGCCGGAGATAAAGATGGCGGACCAATTGGCGAAATGGATATTCCATCTCGTTTTCGCTGGCTTACTGCAATTCGAAGTTCAGCAATTCAAACTTCAAAGCCACATTCAGGACTTTGCGAAGATTTAGAAAAAACGGTTCAACGATTGTTTGAAGAAATGGTTCTTTAAGGAAGGTTCAAAGAGACAAAGGTTCAAAGAGACAAAGGTTCAAAGATAGAAAGGTTTTTATTTGATTTAGATAATCTACTCATTTCTGTCATTTCGATCCCGAAGCCTTGGGATCGAAATGACAAAATAAAAACCTGAAACCTGAAACCTGAAACCTGAAACCTGAAACCTGAAACCTGAAACCTGAAACCTGAAACCTGAAACAAAAAAAACTGAAAACTAAAAAAACCACGAACTACATCACTGTAATTCGTGGTTAAAAAAAAACTAAACTAACTCATATTTTGCTATCCAGAGTTTATTAGAATGAACCGCAGGTGTTACCAGAAAAAGTAGCACCAGCTCCAGCAGTAACATCAGCCTTAACAGCAGATGCTGCAAGCGTTACAATTGTATATGGTGGAGTAAAAGCGGTTTTGCTTCCTAATTGATTACCGCTTGTATTGGTAAAAAGATTTCCAACCGCGGTAACCGCTGTATAACCCGCCATTAAATCAATTGGTGTTTTTACACCTTCAAAAGAATTGTTTTCTACACGGATATTAGCTTCAAAACCAGCTGCAATACATTTATTGCTTACTGTACTATTAAAGTAATTGTTAATTAAATGTACTTGGCCAAAACGTACTCTTGGCATTCTTTCTTTACAGCCAGGAGCCCACCAGCAACGAGCAAAAGTTATTCTTAATTTTCCGCGATCTCCAGTTGCTCCATCGCTTGAACCAATTAAGTTCGAATATCTGTGATCATCAGAACCTCCAGAACCTCCAGCTTTCGGCGGTTTTAGATAGTGAAATTTAGAATAAGTAACCGAGATATAATCTGATTTGTTTTTGATGTCGAAGTTTCCGTCAACACCATCTCTAAATTCGCAGTGGTCGACCCATACATTTGTACATTCGTCTAGAATTGCATTATCCCAGCCGTCAGTATCATATGCACCGGGACCTTCAAAAATAAGGTTTCTGATAATAATGTTCTTGCATCTTTTAATGTTGATGATTCCAGAAGCATCTTTTGTCTGATTAGTAGAAACCAATTTTGCACCGCTTGTACCATAAATCGTTTTGCCAGTTTGATCTTGGAAAGACAATCTTGCTGTAATGGTGATTGTACCAGTTACTTTAATAACTTTTACAGAACTGCTCTCAATTGCTGCTTTTAATTGGGCGTAAGTTGTAACTGTTGTTTCAGCAGAAGTTCCTCCGCCAGTTGTTCCGCCGTTTTGAGAAGCCCATCCCGGAACTTGAGCGCAGTTGCCCACTTTTGCAGTAATACCAGTCGGAGTGGCCACATCAGTTTCGACAATTGCGCTTTCACTACTTGGTGAAGCAATTTCTTCCGTATTACAGCTTGTGAAGCTTAATACAAGTGCTAATAGTAACACTGACCATTTTGATGTAAATTTCATAATAAAGATTTGGGGTTTATAAATATTTAACAGTACAAATCTGCTTATAATAATTATTAAAAAAGTTGAACAAGTTCAATGTTTTACAAAAAAAAATAGGATAAAGTGTTTTTTTAACAATTGTTAAGTGACAAAAAAGCGTAAAAAAAGTATTTTTACGTAATCGATTACATCATTTTTAATTCATTCAACTACTTACGCCCCCGAGTAAGAATAAAACTAAAAACAAATGTACAAAGCCCTCAGATTAAACATTGAACGAAAAATTAACCTAACAAATGAAGAATGGAAACACATTGTAGAGAAAGCAGAATTTATTAAGCTCAAAAAAAATGAGTTTCTGCAAATTCAAGACTCAAATAACTCTTACGAAGGATTTATTTTAAAGGGATCGTTTAAAACCTACATTCTAAACGATAACGGAACTGAAAGTGTGATTTTCTTCTCCTTTGAAAACGAATGGATGTGTGATCTCGAAAGTTTTTACCATCAAAAACTGACGACTTACAACATCAAAGCGTTAGAAGACAGTGAGATTTTAGTTATCAGCAAAACAAACAAAACGCTTTTGTTTGAGCAAGTGCCAAAGCTTATTCAGTTTCACATTATTATGGTTGAGAAAGCAAATGTTGCCATTCAGCAAAGACTTTTAGATGTATTAAACAAAAAATCGAAGCAAAGATACTTGGAGTTCGTAGAACGTTATCCCAATAAAATTGACAAAATTAACAACAGAAATTTATCCTCATATCTGGGAGTGTCGCATGAATTTTTGTCAAAGATTAAAAAGAGTTTCTAAGTTTTTTAGTTTCTAAGTTTTTTTTATCTAAAGTAAAAATCTCGCAAAGACGCAGAGTCGCAAAGTTTGAATTTTCTTTTCGACTCTGTGTGTTTGAGAGATTAAAAACCCTTGCGACTTCTCGTAATTCTTCGTGTTCTTTGTGATAAAATCCTCAAAGCTTTTTCTCTAAAAAGACAAACTCCAAAGGCGAATCTGAAATATTAATATGAATGTCGCTTGAAGGAAAAGGTTCTCTTTGGCCAGTTTCTGCGTAACCATGGCGTTTGTACCACGCAATAAGCTCTGAACGAACCGAAACAACCGTCATAATAATACTCGACAATCCTAAAGCTTTCGCCTGATTTTCGGCTTCAGCCAACATCTTTTTTCCGATACCGCCATTTTGCAATTCAGGTGAAACAGTCAACATTCCTAAATACAATTGATGTTCTTTCTCAACTAATAAAACTGAGCCAATAATTTTTTCATTGGCTGTAAACTTCAGGAACGTATTTTTAGGATCTAAAATGATTTCGGTCAATTCTTCTTCGGTTGTTCTTTTTCCTTCTAATAAATGAGCTTCTGTAGTCCAGCCTTTTTTAGAGATTTCGCCTCTGTATGCTGAATTGATTAAAGTTGTTAATGCTGGAATGTCTTCTAGTAATGCTTTTGTAATCATGAATTATAATAGTTGTAATTTAGCTTCTTTAGGATTAGAAACCAGCCTTAATATTTTGCAGGTTCGTTAGCTTTAGGTAATGATTGTTTGATGAATGTTCTGATGTCTTCATTTGCAGTTTCTAAGTCAGCTTTTCTTAAATACATCATATGACCACTTCTGTAGCCTTTCCATGACATTCTATCCGTTAATTTTCCGCTTGTATCCATTTGCCATAAATTGTACTTAGCGTTAAAGTAATCACAGGCTCCGTCATAATATCCTGATTGCACCATTACGTGTAAATACGGATTTTGTGCCATGGCTTGTCTTAAGTTTTCTCCTGTTTTATCATTAGTTCTGTCCCAAGGATGCACAGGGCCAAACATATTGTATTTAAAATCAGTTTTGTAGTTAAGATTATTACGTACATACATATTGATAGCAGGCGTAAACGAATGCAGCCAAGACGTAAGTTCGGCATTAAAATCAGGACTTTCGCCAGAGTCTTTGCGGTCAATTCCTTTATATCTAGAATCAAGTCTTCCTACTGTGTAGCCTTTATCTCTTAAGAGTTCTTTCCAAAAATAATCATAAGGAAGGTCTAAATTGTTTTGCAGGATAACTTTCTCTGATATACCAGAATAACGTGCTATTTTAGCAGCAATTTCTTTTCTTTTTTGCTCGTCTAAAAATCCTCCTTTGCTCAGCGCAGGAAGAAGTTCGTTTATCGTAAAATCTTCCACTTCAGGCAGCATATCGGTTAAATCTTTGTTTTGGAGATCAGGACTAAGCATTTTGTGATACCAGGCAGTCGCTGCAAAATAAGGTAATTTAAGAGCGGCAGTAGAAACAACACCACGAGTTATTCCTAAATCAGTGGGAGATACCAAAATCACTCCGTTAAGATACATCCATTGATTGTTTTGTAATTGAAGCGCCAATCCAGAAACTCGAGTTGTTCCATAACTTTCACCTATTAGGTATTTAGGAGAAGCCCAACGATTAGTGCGGGTTACAAAACCATTGATCCAATCGGCTAAGTATTTAATGTCGGCATTTACGCCAAAGAATTTTGTAGTAGGGATTTCTTTGCTTGTAGGTCTTGAATAAGCTGTGTTAACAGGGTTTACAAAGACGATATCAGCAACATCTAAAATAGAATACGGGTTTTCTTTTATTCCGTAAGGCTGTACAGGGTAGCCTTCATCATCAATATTTAACAAACTTGGTCCCGTATAAGCAATCTCCATCCAAACCGAAGCAGATCCTGGGCCACCATTAAATGAAATAACCAAAGGACGTGAATCCCTGTCTTTTACATCAGAACGCTCATAATACGTGTAAAATAATCCGGCAATTGCTTTTCCGTCTTCGTCCCAGACAGGCATAGTACCTGTTGTTGCCTTATAAGCAACTTTCTGACCTTTTATTGTAGTTGTGTGATTGGTGATGACTTGAGAATCTGGATTGAAAGTAAGGTTCGCAGGTGAATTTTCTTCTTTAGCAGGAGGAGTAGCGGCAGGTTTTGGTTTTGAATCCTGAGCATATGAAGTAAAAAATCCAGCTAAAAGAAATAAGAGTAATGTTTTTTTCATAGAATTAGGGTGTGTTATAGAATTTCGATGCTCTAAATAGGTATTTAATTAGAGTTTTTAAAGATATAAAAAAATACTAAGTGATGATTTCGAAGCCGAATAACAAAGAAAGTTTTTAACTGAGAAGTATAAAAAGGAAAATCTGGACTTGTTACGATTTTTTATCTGTTGGGGACGAAGAAATAGTTTTTTGTTTTATTTTGCTGGGGTGAGCGTCCCTCTCGTGCACGTTCCAATTGGTTTTTTGAATTTCTTTGTGTTCACGAGTGCGACGCTCGCGCTAGCGAGGGGAATTAACAAATGTTCCGATATCAATAGTTGAATTATCATTTACTTTATGTAACAAAAAATGGAGAGTATCTATTTTAGTATTTTTAGGGTAACTTATCATAAATACTCCATTGCCAGAACCTAAAATACCAAAATGTTTTTCCTCTATTTTCCATTCTAATAAGTATTCACTTTTCTTAAACTCTTTACTTGTTTTTTTTAATTTCAAGACAATTTGATTATTTGGAGATAATGCAACTTTTCTTTTTTCTCCTTTTATGACTTTATAATGCCAAACTTTTTCAATCCATACAGAATCAATAATATCTAAATCTACAGTTTGCAATTTATTTCCTGTAGAGATATAAAACCCATCTTCTTTTGAATTTGAAATTGATGAAGATGCTTGAGGTGTTGCTGTATTGAATTCATTACAACTAACATACATTAATGCTAAAATGCATAGACTAATTAAAACTTTCTTTCTCATTTTCTTGACAATGTTGTTCGTGGCACTTTAGGTTGAATTGAAACGAATCTACAAAAACTTACTGATTTTAAATAAATGTTTTTAAAGATAATTTAAGGAAATATCTGAAAAAAAAATGCAATTTGTATTGAACACAAACTGCAATTGCTTGGCGCAAGCGAGCAAACTATAGAGCTTCTAAATTTGAGTTGCCTCCAGCTTTAGCTGGAGAACAAAATTGCAATATTAGAAATGGCTTTAGCCTAATCTTTAACTTTTTTGGCTAAAGCTGATTGAATGTCCATAAAAAAACTCCAGCTAAAGCTGGAGGCTATTGAATATTTTAATTATAATTTAAATGTAGTTCAATTATTGTTTGCACGATCTCTTGCTAGTTTCCTTTGCTGGCGCGAGCGTCCCGCTCGTGCACGTTCCAATTGGTTTTTTAATTTCTTTGTGTTCACGAGCGGGACGCTCGCGCTAGCGGCGGGATATATATTAAATTGAAAGAGACCTTTGTTGATGTCTCTTTTTTATGTTCTGTTGCTAGCGGGAACTCGTATTTATGACAACGTTTCACAATAGTTTTTATTTACCACCTTATCTCTCATAATTGCTTTGCTATTAAAATTTCTAGAAATATTTCTAATTATGTCACTATAGTTATCATTTCCATTTTCTTTTCTGTAATAAAAAGGCTTTATTGATGAGCAATTTTTGTGCTCAAAAAGTGTGTTTAATAATGTCCTATCTGAAATTCCACAAGAATGACCAAAAGTAAAAATTTGATATTCTCCAATATTTAAAAATTCTAGTAGCTTTTTATAATTGTCAGTTTCCAAATATTTAATAGACTTGATATTCTCTAGATAAATATTATTATTTAAATTCTCAATTGACTTGTAATCTTCGTCTATCTCATCTCCAAATCCGAAGACAACTTGATTGCCATCATACTCGTTAGTTGTTCCGTGTATATGAATAGTACTTACAGCAGTATTTTTGTTAAAGTTTAACGAATCAAATTGATTGTGATTTAAATATAATTCTTCTGTAAAGGTGTAATTAAAACTTAGAAATAATGTTTCGTCTGGCATTAGTTCAAAATAATTTATAGCACTATCTGATAAAAGTATTTTTCGAATATCTGTGACAGTTGCATTTGTGCCAATTTTTGAAATTAATTTTTGGCTTTTTTGATCTAGTTCTGACAATGTAACCAAATCATCCTTTAAGGCTTTTAAATTCTTATGAATTTTTTGAAATTCAATTTCTGCCTTTTTATTAATGGACGTTTCGGTAAAATCTCTTAGTTTGAACGTAGAATAAATTTTCTCTCCAATATTTCTTTTTAATTTTATATCATTTGTTTTCGTTCCAAAGTTTGCGACAAATTCATTTTCTACACCTCTTAAATACAATTCAAGCAAATCTTTTATTTGTCTCAGATCTTTATTTAATTCTTCTATTGTGTAAGTACATTTTTCATTGTTAAAGGAATCCTTTAACAAATCATAATATTCATTTTCGATGTCAACCCACTCTTTTTCTTTTTTCCTTCGGGTTAATATTTCTAGAAATTTGTTTTCGAATATTAACTTAAGATTTTTTTGTTTTAAAATTTCAACTAAATCGTCAAAACTATTTCCTTTTACCCAATTTCCTGCCCTATAAGGACCACCAGGAACATTATCAATTCTAATTCCGTCAGCTTCAAATGTATTTAGATACATTGTAATGTTTCCATTGACTTCATTACGCAATTTTTGCATTACTTTCTCCCAATAGGCATCAATAAAATGATTGTAGCTAGTTTTAATATTATGAGCTAAATCAAATCCATTTCCAATAAGTATAATTCGATTCATTTGATTTGTTTTATAATAGTTTTAGAATTTCCTGAACTTAGTGTCGCCTTGCTAGTGCGAACGTCTCGCGCATGCGCGTTCCAATGCTCGCTTGTAGCGTATGTTGGCAGTAGTACTTTATCTTTCTAATTCTTCATGTTTAAATTTCAGTCCATATTCTGAAAAATATTTGCTCATAGATTTTAGAAGACTATTAAAGTTCTTATTAAATAAATCGTAATTTGGTTTTTGGTCAGCATAGTATTCTATTGTAACCTTATCCGAGTTTTCCACAGCTTCTTTATAAGCAGAATTTGTACTATATCCTGCTTCATTTAAAAGCGAAATTTTTATAAATCCAAAATGTTTCTTGAATGTTTGTCTTACTAGATGACTGCTAGAAACAATATCATTTGCATTTTCAATAATATCTGTGTTTTTAATATGAAAGAGAACCAAGTTATGATAATCAGAATACAGTTTTCTATGTGCTATTTCAACAGATATTTGATATTCGGTCATAACTTGGGCAAGGTCTTTTCCAATAAAGTCCCCGAAACTTTGAGAGTGTAAATCTCTAATTTCTAAACATCTTTCAAAAAATTGATTTAGTACCTGAATAGATTTTTCGTCAATAATCGAGCTTTGTTTTGTTAGAATTGAAAGTTGAGCATTAATCGTTGATAACTCTTTTCTAAAATGTTGTTGAATAATTTCGGTAACTTTTGTTAATTCTGGCAAGTCTTCAATATTCGCTTCATTTTCAATTTTTTTCTTATAGTATGATTTTAATAAATCAAGCAAGAAATAAAATGCAATTCCACCGAAAAAGGTTATCATTTCTTCCATATGTTATTTTTATATTAATGCCAACTCACTTATATGTGAAAGAAAATTTCACATTTACACCTAAATTCGGGTAGATACGCGAAGGTTTGATTCGTTTTCTATACTATCAAATGTATGTTTTTTTTGTAAGATTTTTAAACTTGATATGAATAATTATTTCTTGGAAGAAAATAAATCTAAAGAATATTTTGGACATTATGTATTGACTTAAAAAAAACGAAACGACTGAAATAAATTCCAGCCATTTTATTTATATGTACTTAATTTTTTATCCTAAAAACGCCTTCAACTCCTCATAAGTCTTAATCTTCACACTAACTTTTTCCTCATTAATAACACTCTCAATTTGAGTAGGAATAGGAAGTGTAATTCCCAAAGCAGGCTCAACAACATCTAAGAATTTAATAGGATGCGCCGTTTCTAAGAAAACCCCAATCGCATTCTCGTGTTTTTGCAATTCTTTTTTCAAACCTAAATAGCCAACAGCTCCGTGTGGTTCTGCGATATAGCCATTTGTGTTATAAATTTTCTTTAGAGCATCGAGTGTTTGTTCGTCGGTATAGCTATAAGAAGAGAAGTCTTTTTCGAAGGCTTTTAAATCATTATTGTATAATTCCTGAATCCTAATAAAGTTGCTTGGGTTTCCAACATCCATAGCGTTAGAGATTGTCGCTTTAGAGGGTTTTGGATCGTATTTTCCGTTTTCTAAGAATCTTGGTACTGTGTCGTTTACGTTTGTAGATGCTACAAAATGTTCAATTGGCAAACCTAATTTTTTAGCCATAATTCCGGCACAGATATTTCCGAAGTTTCCGCTTGGGCACGAGAAAACTAAAGGTTTGTTTTGCTTTTTTAGCGCTTTATAAGCAAAGAAGAAATAGAACATCTGCGGTAGCCAACGCGCAATATTAATAGAATTCGCCGAAGTCAGGTTTTTATGCGCCAGAGTTTCATCTAAAAACGCTTTTTTTACCATATCCTGACAATCATCAAAAACGCCGTCAACTTCAAGTGCTTTAATGTTTTGCCCTAAAGTGGTCAATTGTTTTTCCTGAATGTCGCTCACTTTTCCAGACGGATATAAAATGACAACATCGACACCGTCAACGCCTAGAAATCCGCTGGCTACTGCGCCGCCCGTATCGCCTGAAGTCGCCACTAAAACGGTGTTTTTGCTATTCTTTTTATCTTTATTAAAATACGCCAGACAACGCGACATAAAACGCGCTCCAACGTCTTTAAATGCCATTGTCGGACCGTGAAATAATTCTAACGAATAAATTCCGTTTTCGACTTCCACAACTGGGAAATCAAAACTCAAAGTCTCGGCAATAATTTCTCTTAAATGCGCCTCCGGAATTTCATCTCCAACAAATTGCTGCATGACATCAAAAGCAATATCGTTGTTGCTCAGATTTTCGATTACATTAAAAAATACCGGATTTAAAGGCGTAATATTTTCTGGGAAATATAATCCTTTATCGCTTGCTAATCCTTGTATTACAGCTTCTTTAAACGAAACCGTTGGTGCATTATGGTTTAAACTGTAGTATTTCATTTTGATTTTTATTTGAACACGAATTTCACTGATTGTCACTAATTCTTTGTCTTTAAATTATTGCACAAAATAATTCGTGATAATTCGTGTTATAATATTCTTACTCCATCCGGATTGATTTTTGAAACGTGAATTTCATACGGCAAATTCATATTTTCGTACACTTCGCTCATGGCTTTGGCGATTTGGTTTGCGGTATTTTTTCCTCTGCTTAAAGCAAAAATTGACGGACCAGAACCTGAAATTCCAGAACCTAAAGCACCGTTTTCAAGAGCCGTTTGTTTGATTAAATCAAAACCCGGAATCAAAACACTTCTTAATGGCTCCACGATTTCATCATGAAGCGATCGTCCGATCAAATCATAGTCTTTGGTGTATAAGCCTGCTATAAGTCCGCCCAGATTTCCCCATTGCATAATAGCGCTTTTCAGCGAAACGTTTTGCTTTAAAACCGAACGTGCATCTGAAGTTTTTAACTCAATTTGCGGATGAACAACCGTTGCAAATAATTCTTCAGGACTGTCAATTCGGATAATATCAAGCGGCGCATAACTTCTTACCAAAGTAAAGCCACCCAAAAGGGCAGGAGCAACGTTGTCTGCATGCGCGTTGCCGCTGGCTAATTTTTCGCCCTGCATGGCAAATTGCACCAAATCTTTACGAGGATAAGGTCTGCCTAACAATTCATTAATCCCGAAAACTGCTCCGGCAGAACTTGCAGCGCTGCTTCCGATTCCGCTTCCGGCTTTGATGTTTTTATAGATTTCAATTTCGAATCCAAAATCCAGTTCGTCTAGAGTTTCAAGCATGGCCAAAGCCGCAACTCCGGAAACGTTTTTCTCGGTTTCCAAAGGCAAATCGGCACCCACAATTTTTGTAATTCGAACTCCTTTTTGATCGACTTTTCGAACAATCATTTCATCGCCCGCATTGTCTAAGCAAAGTCCAAGTACGTCGAATCCGCACGAGAGGTTTGCGATAGTTGCTGGGCAAAATAGTTTTATTTCCATTTTTTTTTGGTTTTTGCCACGAAGGCACAAAGTCACAAAGTTTTTATTTTTTTTTGCCACGAAGGCACTAAGGCGCTAAGTTTTTTATTACTAAGAATTTAAGTTTGTGAGCTTAAAAAACTTAAAAACTTAGCGTCTTAGTGCCTTAGCGGCTAAACATTTCCAATACGAATAACGTCAGCAAAAATTCCTGATGCTGTAACTGCGGCTCCGGCACCGGCTCCTTTTATCAATAAAGGCTGATCTACGTATCGATCGGTGTAGAAAAGAACGATATTGTCTTTTCCTTCTAAATTGTAAAAAGGATGATCTTTTGGAATGAATTGCAGGCCAACGCTGGCTTTTCCGTTTTCGAATTGGGCTACGTATTTCAATCTTGAATCTTTTGCTAAAGCTTCTTCATAAATATTTTCAAAATGAGAAGCGTGTTTGATTAACGAAGCAAAAAAGTCTTCGTTATTTGTTGTTTCCAAACATTCTGCTGGTAAAAATGATTCGTTTGCAATGGCGTCAATATCCATTTCATAACCGCTTTCGCGAATAAGAATCAGGATCTTACGCGCTACGTCGATACCGCTTAAGTCAATTTTTGGATCCGGTTCTGTGAAACCTTGAACTCCAGCTTCTTTCACCACATCGTGAAAAGAATTGTTTTTATCGAAATTGTTGAAAATGAAGTTCAAACTTCCCGATAAAACCGCTTGAATTTTATGTACTTTATCGCCAGAAGCAATTAAGTTTTTTACAGTATCAATAATTGGCAATCCCGCACCAACATTCGTTTCAAACAAAAACGGAGCATTGTATTGTCGAGATAAACTTTTTAGTTTTTTATAATTGTCATAAGCAGATGAACAGGCAATTTTGTTGCAGGTTACAACCGCAATACTTTGTTTCAGGAATTTTTCGTACGTTTCAGAAACGCTTGCATTTGCTGTAATATCAACAAAAATACTGTTACGTAAATTCAGTTCTTTGGCACGGGCAATGAATTCAGTCTCAACGGCAGCGTCTGCTTTGTCTAAAATCGATTTCCAGTCTTTTAGTGAAATTCCATCTTCATCAAAAACCATTTTTCTTGAATTTGATAAAGCAATAACACGAACATTAATTTTTAAATTTTCTTTTAAAAACTTTCTTTGATTGTGAATTTGTTCAATGAATTTTTCTCCCACATTTCCCACGCCCATTACAAATAAATTCAGCTGTTTTGTGTTTTCTTCGAAAAAATTCTCATGCAAGGTATTCAACGCTTTTTTAACATCTCTTTCGTTAATTACTGTCGAAATATTACGTTCAGATGCACCTTGCGCAATCGCACGAATGTTTACGTTGTTTTTTCCTAAAGTGCTGAACATTCTTCCGCTTAGACCTTGGTGATTTTTCATGTTTTCACCAACCAAAGCGATAATGCAAAGGTCTTTTTCTACAATACAAGGATCGATTTTGTTTTGCAAAATCTCCACTTCAAAAGCTTTGTTGATTGCAGCTTCGGCAATATCAGCGTCAGAGTTTAAAATTCCGATACAAATAGAATGCTCAGAAGAAGCCTGAGTAATAAAAATCACGTTGATTTTTTCCTGAGACAATACTTCAAACAAACGTCTTGATGAACCTGCAACTCCAATCATTCCTGGACCTTCTAGCGTTACAAGTGAAATATTATCAATATGGCTGATTCCTTTTACAACTGTATCTTTTGATGATACTTGGCTAGAAATCAAAGTTCCTTCGGCTTCTGGTTCAAAAGTATTTTTGATCAGAATTGGAATGTTTTTTCTTAAAACGGGCTGAATTGTAGGCGGATATAAAACTTTAGCACCAAAATGCGACAATTCCATCGCTTCTTGATAAGAGATATTCGCAATTGGCTGTGCTTGTTTTACGATTTTTGGGTTTGCAGTAAACATTCCGTTTACATCTGTCCAAATTTCTAATTGAGATGCATCAAGCGCTCCAGCAATAATAGCTGCAGTATAATCAGAGCCGCCACGGCCTAAAGTTGTTGTAATTCCGTCAAGTGTTAAGGCAATAAATCCTGGTAAAATATTGATTTTTGATTCATTTTCAGTAAAATATTCTTGAATCAATTGGTTCGAAATTTCAAAATTCACAACTGCTTTCCCAAAGTTGCTGTTGGTTTTAATCAATTCGCGACTGTCTTTATAAACAGCACTTTTATCGATTTGCTGATACGCCTGTGCAATGATATAAGACGAAAGCAATTCGCCAAAACTTAAAATTGTATCTTCAGTTCTAGGAGATAATTCTCCTAATAAAAAACAGCCGTCTAATAAAGTTTCAAGATGATTAATGATTCTTTTTATGTGGCTTAATAAACTGCTTTGCTCGCTGACCGGAATAAGTTCTTTAAGAGTGTCTAGGTGTTTTTTCTCTATTTCGGCAACAATATCTCTAAAGCTTTCATCATTTGCCGCTGCTTTTGCCGCTGCAGATTGAAGCAAATCTGTTACTTTGCTTAGTGCTGAAACAACAACTGCTAAATTATCTTCTTTAGATTTTTGATTTATAATTTCGAGAACGAGTTTTATATTTTGAGCATTGGCAACCGAAGTTCCGCCAAATTTTAATACTTTCATTTTTGATATTTTTAATAAGGTGCAAAGATTTTAAGTAAAGGTTCAAAGGTTATCTAGTATGAACTTAAACTGAAAACTGCGACTATTTTTTTGTTTTTGTGAATGTTTTTCATGTATCCAATACCTTTCTTCTTTCAAGAAAAAAGTATAAATAACCCAGGTTTATATGTAGAAATGTATACCCCTAAGGGGTAGTAGTTGTTGTAGTAGAAATAATTGCAACAGCAATTGCAACTCTAGTTTGAGTTGTCATTGTAGATTGATATTTTGCGCTGTTGCTATTCATTTTGATTTTTCAAAAATACAGTTTTTTATAAAAGTTAAAAACCTTTATTTTCTTTTTGCGAATATTTTAATAATTCAATTTTGAATAAATTAATATTGAGTTTTCATCAGCTTTAAATCTGTTAAATTGATGTATTCGTATATTTAGAGCTGTTTTTATTGAGATAGATACAGGTTAATAAGCTGATTTTTAATAAAAGTATTACAGAAACAGTTCAGAAGTCTATTTAATTACTAGGAAATAGTTTTTTGATTCTGTTGATTTAATCAATGTGTAAAAAAAATAAAAAGAGCCTATTCTGTATGATTAGTATTGTGAAATAAATAAAAGTACGGAATTTGAATTTGCCAAATTTTAATTATTATAAACAAATGTTGCTTTTTAATATTGATTTGCTGAATTTTGATGCCTTAAAATAAAAATGACATGAGAGAAATCCATTATATAAGTACTGAAACCTTAAGTTTAGAAGCTTTACAAGAAATTATTGTCAATCAAAAGACACTTGAATTATCGGAAGAAGCGAAAGTAAATGTTCAGAAATGCCGTGATTATTTAGATAAAAAAATGGCCTCGCATTCTGAGCCTATTTACGGAATCAATACAGGATTTGGATCACTTTGTAATGTAAAAATCTCAAATGAAAATTTATCAAAACTTCAGGAAAACCTTGTGAAATCGCACGCGTGCGGAACAGGGGAAGAGGTTCCTGCAGAAATTGTAAAGCTGATGCTTTTGCTTAAAATTCAATCTTTAAGCTACGGGCATTCAGGAATTCAATTACAAACATTAGATCGTTTGGTAGATTTTTACAACCATGATATTCTACCTATTATATATACGCAGGGTTCACTGGGAGCTTCAGGAGATTTAGCGCCGTTAGCACATTTATCTTTACCTTTATTAGGAGAAGGCGAAGTGCTTTTTGAAGGAAAAAAAAGGGCTTCTGCCGAAGTGTTAAAGCACTTTAACTGGGAGCCAATTGTATTACAGTCGAAGGAAGGTTTGGCTTTGTTAAACGGAACCCAGTTTATGAGTGCTTATGGAGCTCACATTTTATTAAAGGCTTACAAATATTCATATTTAGCTGATTTAATCGGAACAATTTCTCTTGAAGGTTTTGATGGAAGAATCGAGCCTTTTAACGAATTGATTCATTTTATTCGTCCTCATAAAGGACAAATAATTACCGCACAGCGTATAAATGAGTTTTTAGAAGGAAGTGAAATTATAGAGCAGGAGAAAAAACACGTTCAGGATCCTTATTCTTTCCGTTGCATGCCACAGGTTCACGGCGCTTCAAAAGATGCGATTGATTACGTTCGAAAAGTGTTTAAAACTGAAATTAACTCTGTTACAGATAATCCAAATATATTTATAGAAGCCGATCAGATTATTTCTGGTGGAAATTTCCATGGCCAGCCTTTGGCGTTAGCCTTAGACTTTATGGCAATTGCTTTAGCTGAATTAGGTAGTATTTCTGAAAGAAGAACCTATCAATTGATTTCAGGATTGCGAAATCTCCCTGCATTTTTAGTTGATAATCCAGGTTTGAATTCAGGATTTATGATTCCACAATATACTGCAGCAAGTATTGCAAGTCAAAATAAGCAATTAGCAACGCCATCAAGTGTTGACAGTATTGTTTCTAGCAACGGTCAGGAAGATCATGTAAGTATGGGCGCAAACGGTGCAACAAAAGCATTGCGCGTAATGGATAATTTGGAGCGTATTTTAGCAATTGAATTAATGAACGCTTCGCAGGCGATTGCTTATAGAGAACCTTTAAAATCAAGCGATTTCATCGAAATGTTTTTAAGCAGTTACAGAGAAGTTGTGCCTCTTGTTAAGGAAGATAGAATCTTACATTATGATATTGAAAAGACCGTATCATTCTTGGACAGTTTCCAAATTGAAAACGATTTGTTAACAATGGCTTAACATTGCAAAGTATTAATGAAGTAATTTTGCACTATCAAAAATATAAAAATGTCAATAAACAGTATTTTCCAATTTTTAGTGCCGAAAGACAAGAAATTCTTTCCACTTTTTGAAGAGGCTTCAAGCAATTTAATTGAATTAGCTTCTAACTTACACGAAGCTGTAAACCTTCCATTAAAAGAAAGAGAAGTTCTTTTTCAAAAAATTGACGAATTAGAGCAAAAAGGAGAAGACATTACACGTCAAACCAATCTAGAATTGAGCAGAAACTTTATTACTCCATTTGATAGAGAGGATATACATACCTTAATTACTTCTATTGATAACGTTGCAGATTACCTTCACGGTGCAGCGAGCAGAATGAGATTGTATCAAGTTGATAAGATTACAAAATCTATCAGAAAGATGACAGAAATCAACCTTGAAGCTTGTCAAAACATTGACAGTGCGGTAAAAGAGTTGAGCAACTTAAAAAACATGAATGTTATTAAAGATGCTTGTGCTAGAATTAATAAATTAGAGAACAAGTCAGATAACGTTTATAATAAAGCAGTTTTTGAAATTTTTGAAAACGAAACAGACGCTAAAAATATTATTAAATATAAAGAAGTGTTATCTGTTTTAGAATCAGCAACAGACAAATGTAAGAGTGTTGCGAACATACTAGAATCTATTTCTGTAAAACATTCTTAATTCAATTTATTTCATTCTGAAGTTATAATTTTATGACGCTACTTATAATTATTATAGTATTAGCTTTAATTTTTGATTACATCAATGGTTTTCATGATGCGGCAAATGCTATAGCGACTGTTGTTGCTACAAAGGTTCTAACGCCTTTTCAGGCCGTTCTTTGGGCAGCATTTTTTAACTTTTTAGCTTATTGGGTTTTCGGATTTGGTGTTGCAGATACTGTTGCTAAAACAGCGCACACCATGGAGATTAACCTAGTAGTAATTCTAGCCGGTGTTATTGCAGCAATTTGTTGGAATTTATTGACTTGGTGGTTAGGAATTCCTTCAAGTTCATCTCATACCCTTATTGGTGGTTTTGCAGGAGCAGCAGTTGCTCACGCGATAGCCGTACACGGTTTCTCAGGTTATATTGGTGAAGATGGAGCTACACATTATTGGTACGAAATTGTAAGCTGGTATAAGGCAGGAAAAGATGGCGGAATGCCTTCCGGGGTTCTTATTATAATCGCTTTTATTGTTTTAGCGCCATTATTGGGTGCATTTGCTTCTTATTTAATTTCGATTTGGTTATTAAATGCATCTCGTAAAAGTATTTGGCCTAAAATATTTACAGTAGCTTTAATGATTGCTACAGTTTGGCTGGTTAGCAGATTAATGGTGCCTTATGCAGAAATTGACAAACCTAGATTCGAATCACATTTTTGGAGCGTAGCTTTCGATCCGCATAATATTAAGTGGTTTTTAGTTGCTTTTATTATCTTGACAGTAAGTGCTTTTTGTTTAATATTCAGCAGTTTGAATCTTCATCAGGCAGATGCTGCTTTGAAAAAAATGCAATTGCTATCTTCTGCTGCTTTTAGTTTAGGGCACGGAGGAAATGATTCACAAAAAGTAATGGGTATTATTGCTGCTGCTGTAGCTGTATTTATTCACACAAATCCAGGTGTTCATATGGATTCTTGGTTAGATGTTGTATTGCCAAATGATGACTTAGGAATAAAAGGAGTAATGCCAGGATGGATTCCGTTAGCCTGTTATTCTGCTATTGCTGCAGGAACTTTGAGCGGTGGTTGGAAAATTGTAAAAACAATGGGTTCTAAAATCACAAAAGTAACTTCATTTGAAGGTGTGGCTGCTGAAACTGCTGGTGCTTTAACACTTTATTTCACAGAACATTTAAAAATTCCAGTAAGTACTACACATACAATTACAGGTTCTATTATCGGGGTTGGATTAACAAAACGTGTTTCTGCAGTTCGCTGGGGTGTAACCGTAAGTTTGATCTGGGCATGGATATTAACGATTCCGATTTCAGCTATTTTGGCAGGATTGGTTTATTTTATACTAAGCGTATTTATTTAATAAAATAATTTTTGGGAAATGTGAGATGTAAATCACATTTGAACAATATATATAAAAGCTAGTTCTTTACTGAACTAGCTTTTTTTTTGTTATTCTATGGTAACTGGATTTTTTCGGGCTGGAAAACGGTTTGGTTCCAAACAGGAAGTACTGATGAGTTTGTCTGGCCTTATTTTAGGTAAAATGTTGATATTTTTTTCTCTAATTTACCTTTAATAATATGTCTTAAATTGAAATTTAAAAAACTTGTAGAGGTTATTGGTTTATTCTATTAAAAAGATCTTTGTTGGATTATTTAAAGAATAAATTATGAAGAAAATTATAATTACAGCCTTGTTTTTAAGCTTATTCATTGCTGGAAATGCACAGCAAAAGAAATTGGCATCTAAACCGGCTAAAACCAAATCTAATACTGAAGAAGTTACAGTAAAAAGAAGTATTAATGAAAAGAATTACGGAGTTGTAATAGAATATACAAATGAAATTGTAAGCTGTTTAAATAAGCAAAACCAGGAAATTAATGACCGTGATGGATATTATCAATCCTGGTCTAATTATTTTGTAAATAATCAAAAGAATTCAAAAAATAAGGTAATTTACAGTCCTTACATAGCATATGATTTAAATAAAAACAATGCCCGCTGTGTTAAAAGTACTGCACCTAATATTCTCGAATTAACAGATGAGACCTTTTATAATGATAATTATGATACTCTGATTCTGACTTTTCAAAAAATAGCTTTAATATGGAATGACATGGCTTCTTTTAGCAAACCTAATATTCCGAATGCAGATTATGGAAAAAAGAAATGTGAAGAATTAAGAGATCTCTTAGATGTTTATTATCAGACCAGTGAAAAATTAAGTCTTCGCAATAAGCAATTGCAAAAACAACTTTTTCCATATTCAGTTGCAAATTCTCCATATAAAATTGCTTATACAAACTTATACAATGATCTGGATGCAATTAGAGATTTTATTACTTTATGCTCTAATTCTCATGATTTAAATAGTGAGTCGGTTAAAAATGCATTAACACAATTGGAAGCTCCAGTTTCAGAACATTTGTTGTATTCAAATGACCACAAAGTACCATCAAATTATAAAGATTTTTACGAAATGGCAAGTAAGAATATTGTAGCAAGTACAAAAGCAAAACTTAATGGGAAAGGGCTGCAACAAAGTGATGTAGAACAGTTGTTATATAATTATAACAATTATCTTATTCCTGCTTATAATACATCAATGAGATAATATAATAAGGATAATAAAAAATACATTATATAGAAAAGCTGATTTCAATTTGAAATTGGTTTTTTTTGTGTGCCAAAAGGAAGCTGAAAAAATGGCTTAAATTGAAATTTTAAAAACTTTTAGAAGCTGTTAGTGCAATTGAATAAAAGGATCTTCGCAAAATTATTTGGTAGAGATTTTTCGTAATAACAGTTAAAAAAGATAAAATGGAAAAGATTTTTGATAAACCAATTGTCCTTAGCGGACTAGCCGGAAATGTGGTTTTAATTTACGGAGAATATATAATTGGAAATATTACTCAGGAAGATGCAGATTTAAACATTGAAAGAATAAATAAAGAGGTGTTTAATACTTCTGAATTTGAATCAATTATAAATGTAAAAGATGTAGTAGAATACGAATTTGAAATAGGAAATGATTCTCATATCATGTTTGGTGTATCAAACGAAGGAAGCACATCCTATAAAACAATCGATTTTGATAATGTTGATGTAGCAAAAGAAGCAGAAAAATCAATTAAAGAACAATTCAAAGCATTAGGTTTTAAAAGAGAAGAAAAGCAACTTACCGCAATGCAGGCTGCCGTTTCACCTGGATTAGTAACTTTATTTGTAGCAGTGGTAGGAGGTTTGTTTACCTGGCTTGCTTATGGTGTTCAAGATTATGAATCAAAGCGTACAAGAATTGTGAAATGGTATGTTTATCTATTTGATAAAATAGCAAAAGCAGTCGGATATTATCCATTTTTGATTATAACAATTGTCTTAACTGTACTTTGTTTGCTTTGGATGGTGAAGAGAATGGCGAATCCGCCTTATCAAATCAAAGCAATAAAATAGTTTCAGAATATTTAATTATATAAAACTCAAATTAATAAAAGTGCTTATTAGTTTGAGTTTTTTTGTTAGTCCAAAATTGAAGATAGGATGAAAAAAATAATAACCATAGTTTTTGCAATAATTGCATGTATTTCTTATTCCCAAGAAAATGCAGTGAACTATAAATGGGGATTCATAGATGATACAGGAAAAGAAATAACTGCCCTAAAATATGATGAAGTGAAAAGTTTTAATTATGGAATAGCAGCTGTTAGAATAAACAATAATTGGGGAGGAATTAATTCTTCAGGAAATGAAATTATATCGTCTAAATATCAAGATATAGGATATGCACTCAAAATGAATAATTCAATAATAATTCCTGTAAAATTTAATAATAAATGGGGTCTTATAAATAAAATGGGCCAAGAGATTGTTCATTTTAAATATGATGAGATGGATGTGTTATATTTTGATTCTAATTTAATTGGTATAGCTGTTAAGTTATCCAATAAATGGGGAGTTATTAATGAAATTGGTAATATGATTATTCCAGCAAATTTGGAAGAGATACATAGTAATCGATATTATAGGTATTTGTGGTTCAAAATAAGCGGAAAATATGCAATCATAGATTTTAAAGTACATGAAATTGTAAAAGCAGAATATGATGATATAAAACAAATTTGTGGAGGTTTGTTTGCTGTAAAAACTAATAGTAAATGGGAGATAATAAAGAAAAATAGTGAAAAAATTGGCCGCATCGAATCTAATTATTTATATAAAGTTGATAAGAATGAAGTAAGAGATCCAAATATCAAATTTAAAGCCTATTGTGAAGGTAATATGGTATATTATGATGCAGAATTTAATATTGTTTCAAAAGAAAGAGCGAATATTTTTGGGGATGCTTGTATTCGTGATGAAAAATATTATCGATGTGAAAGAATGGAAAAAGATATTTGTATTAAAAAAAAGTTTGATAATGGTATGGGTGCTATTATAAAAGATACAAAATGGATAATACTTAATGTAAACGAAACACCAATAAGTGAGGCAATATACGATGAAATTGAGAAACCGATTAGAGTTTCTCAGGCATACTTAAAAGTTAAAATACAAAATAAATGGTGCATTATAGATAATGATGGAAAAGTGATACCTAATAAATATGATGAAATAGGAGATTTTATTGACGGCTTCGCTCCAGTAAAAATACTGATTGATTAATTAATTGAAATACTTAACATATAGATTTGATAAATGAAAAAAAAAGTGTGCTCATTAATAATATTAGTATTCTTAAGTTGTGTCTTAATTTATAAAGTAGATTTTTCTTTTATAAAAGGTAGAAAAGAGAAAAATCAAAACAAGATGGTGTATGTTTTGAAAAATTCCGTTCATAAAAATTCCTCTCTAAAGGATGAAGAGAAAGATAGCATAATTAACAAATACGGATTGATTGATAAAAATGGAAAAGAATTAATTCCTCCTTTTTATGATGATTTGACCTTGGTCTCAGAGAATTTGATATTATTGAAGTTAGGCAATAAATGGGGAGCTGTAGATAAAAAAGGCAGGCAAATTATACCTTTCAAGTATGATGAAATGACCGATTCGTATGATAGAATTTTAATAAAACTTAATAATAAATGGGGTGCTCTCAACAGAAAGGGAAATGAGATAATTGCATTACACTATGACGAGTTTGAATATTATAAAGATTTTGCTGAAGTAAGAATTAATAATAAATGGGGTATTATAAATAAGTTTGGAAAAGAAATAGTACCTGTTAAATATGATTTGGTAGACGGTAATAATTCGAATATCTTTTTATTAAAACTTAATCGCAAATATGGTTTTGCTGATAAAAAAGGTAAGATAATAATACCGCTTAAATATGATGAATGTCTTTATAATGAAGATGAAAATTATGGATTCACGTTTAATGATAAATTATACTGGATAGATAAAAAAAATGGAAAAGAAAGCAAATCGTCAAAAGTACAATATAAAATAGGTTTATTTAATGAAGGAAAAGCTTTAGCTGTATATGATGATAAATGTGGATTTGTAAATAAAAAAGGTAAAGAAGTAGTTCCTCTAGAATATGATTATGATGAAGGAGTAAGATATGATCCTCAGTTTTTTAGTGAGGGCCTTGCAGGAGTAAATAAGGAAGGTAAATGGGGTTTTGTAGATGGGCATGGAAAAGAGGTTATAGCTTTAAAATACGATTATGTACATCATTTTAGCGAGAATCTTGCAGCGGTATATTATGATCAAAAATGGGGATTTATAGACAAGAAAGGAAAAGTAGTAATTCCAATTAAATATGACTATGTTGGTCATTTTTATAACGGAATGACTCGAGTTGAGCTTGGAGGAAAAATAGGCTTTATTGATAAAAAGGGAATTGAAATAACACCAATTAAATATCAAAACACGTTTTTTTGGGCAGATGAATGTCGAATGGATTCAGAAGAGGGTTTAGCGCCCGTAAAACTAAATAAGAAATGGGGATTTATAGATAAAACAGGAAAAGAAGTAATTGCTATAAAATATGATGCAGTTGAACAATTTTCTAATGGTAGAGCAGGAGTTTGTCTAAAAAATAAATGGGGTTTTATTGATAAGAAAGGAAAAGAAATTACCTCAATTAAATATGATGGCTTAGAGGATTTTAATAATGAAGCCGCTATAGTTATAATAAGGTATAATAAATACGGCTTTCCTGTTTTGGAGCATTTACAGCTTCCATGAGGAAATCAAAAATATTAAAATCACTTCTCTGCATTAGATGAAATTAGAGATAAAAATCTCTTTACTTGTATATTTCAAGACTTCGAGATTTTACAAAACAAAAAGACATTATGAAAAATATTATTTTAATGCTTCTATTAGTAAGTATAAAAATTACTTATGCTCAAAATGAAACAAAAGTTTATAAATATGGCTTTGTGGATAGCACAGGCAGACAGATAACCAAATTCAAATATGACGAAGTCAAAAAATTTAAAGGAGGTTTGGCAGGTGCAAAATTTAAAGGAAAATGGGGTTTTATAAATGAAAAAGGTACCGAAATAACTCCATTTAAGTATGACGAAATACATGATTTTTATTATGACATGGCTGGAGTTAGAATTGGAGATTTTTGGGGATTTATTAATAGGGAAGGTGTTGATATAATTTTACCAAAGTATGACGAGGTGTATTTCTTCTCAAGTACTGGTTCTGCATTTTATAAAAAAATACTCAGTTGTGATGTAGAAAAAAACAAAAAGAAAAAAGCAAATAATATTGAGTATGGAATTGTCAATAAAGAAGGTCTTGAAAAAAGAATTGATCTGAGAGAGAGAAAACAAGCCTTGAAAGAAATCTGCAAGCAATGCAATATGGCATTCCGGCAAAAAAATGAAGAAACAGAAAAAGGTTTTACAATTATAAGAATAAAACAAGACAATAATTTTTCACTAACGAATGAAGAGTTTAATATTAACGAATCACAAAGGTATTTTAGTAAAAAAGCAGAATCAAATGATAGATTAGAAGTTATAGAAATTATTCCGGTAAAATATGATCAGATAAAAGATTTTCATGGAGATTTTGCGGCAGTAAGTCTAAATAATAAATGGGGATTTGTAGATAGTAACGGGAATGAAATCATACCATTAAAATACGATTGTGCGCAAGATTTTAACTACGGATTAGCTGCAGTTGAACTTAATGGAAAATGGGGTTTTATAAATACAAGAGGGAAAGAAATTACGGAAATGAAATATGATCGAGTTTCCGATTTTCAAGACGTTGCATTGGTATTTATAGATAATAAATACGGTATTATAGACAAAACAGGAAAAGAAATAATTCCCATAACGAAGACTTTAAATAAAAGTAATGTTTTTCAATAAATGGGGCAAAAAAAAATCCGGTTTCAAATTGAAACCGGATTTTTGACTTGTAATTTTTGACTTTTATTCTTTCGAAAACAAAAATTCTTTTCCTCCTTGTTTTAAAATCATTTCTTTTTTACCGGTATCAAACTCTAGTACAACTCCGGCTGCATCAAACTTGAATATGTTAACAGCAGTCGCTTCTAAAGGAAAAGAAGGTTGTCCTGTGGCCTGTGCAATTAATGTGTTGTCTTTTTTTGAAATGCTTATTTTTAGCGGAATCTGCAAACTTCCGTATGTTCCAGAGTACAAATCCAAAGTTTCTGGAGTAACTGCAACATTGCTAAAAGTTGGCATGCTAAAAGGTTTACGGAAATAAGAACTCAAAGCGCATAATAAAATGTTGTTATTGTCGTAACCCATTCCGTTTGACGTAATTGACAGCGCTACTTTTTCTTCTGGAAAATAACCCAAAATAGCTCTGAATCCGTCGATTGCTCCGTTATGTCCATAGCTTTTTCTTTCGAAATAAGGAAATTCCAAAATTCCCATCCCAAATTTGCCTTTTATGGTTTTCATTTCATTAAGGTGTTCCATAGAAACAACTTTTCCGGCAAAAAGACTTTCGATAAAAAAGTTCAAATCTGTTGGATTAGAAACAATTGCTCCAGCTCCAAGCGGAATTGACATATCGGTTTCACTTTCTTTTTCCCATTTTCCGGCCAAAGTATAAGAGTAAGATTCGTTATTTTCAATGCTTATTTTTCCACCCAAATAGGTGTTTTTCAATTTTAGAGGTTTAATGATTTTTTGATTTAAAATTTCAGCGTACGATTTCTTGTAAACATCTTCGAGAATAAACGATAATAAAACATAGTTAGAATTACTGTATTGACTTTTTGTGTCAGGTTCAAAAACAATTTCTCCCGCAGCAATTTTTTCTGTCATTTTAGCTCGTGATTGCGGCTGTGTATTCCATTTCAAATAGTCAGGATCATTTGTAAAATCACAAATACCACTTCTATGATTTAATAAATTACTGATTGTAATAGTTTTGGCATTTTTTATTGTTGGAAAATATTTGTCGATAGTTTGGTTTAAGTTGATTTTATTCTCTTCAACAGCTTTAAAAATAAGAGAAGCCGTAAATGTTTTAGAAATAGAACCAATTCTGTACTTCGTGTTTACGCTTGACTTTTTTGAAGTGGCAATATCATCAAATCCAATTGACCTGGAGTAGATTGTTTTTCCATTTTCAGAAATTGCAATACTCCCCATGTATTTGTTGTTTTTTTCTAAAAGAAGAAACAAACTATCCATTCTTTTGGCATTGAAAGTTTGAGCAAAAGCACTCGTAATAACAAGTGTAAATAAGCAGGTAATAATTTTTTTCATAATAGCGTTTTTTGATTGATTGATTTTTTGAGCTTTAGTAATAGGGTGATAAGAATATAAAATAATACGATTGACAGTAACATTACCGGAATAAACCAATTGCCCAGAACTTCAAAAGTTTGGCTTTTGATTTGATCTTCGGGATTGATGAGTCCCAATACGAAAACAGAAAAAGAGTCTTTTTTCATATACAGCCCAACAAGTGATGGATTGAAAATTTTAGCGAAAATCAGGAAAACAAAACCAAATAGAAAAAGATATAAAACAAAGAAAAAGATATACGAAATACCGTTTGTGAAGTTCAATATCAAAGCTTTAAACACATGAACAGGGTTAAAAGTTTTTGTCGCCTGTTCCAGTTTTTTATCTGCAACGAGTGGTTTTAAAACCTCTTCTGGCACGCCTAATTTTTCTATTATGTCTAAAAGGGCATCAATTTCATTTGCTTCTTTTTTGTACTGAATGGCTTCAAAAATATGACTGTTGAATTCCATATAAATGTCATCTTGATTGATTTTTGACAAAGAAGCTGTGGCTTTTTTGACGCGCTTCATGTAGTCTGTATAAATTCTTTGTGAAGCTTTTTGTTCGAATTTAATGTCTTCTATTTTCATTGAATGATTTTTTTGATTGATTTTTCTAGGTTTTCCCAATAGATATTCATCTCACTTAAAGTTTTTATCCCCGCGTCAGTTAATGAATAATATTTTCTAGGAATTCCAGTTTCCTGTTCTACCCATTTTGAATCTACCAATTCTTCTGTTTTTAATCGGTTCATTAACGGATAAAGTGTTCCTTCAGCAATTTCTATTTCGGTATGTTTTCTTATTTGTTCGATAAGTTCATAACCATAGTACTCATTATTTTTGAGTACGTTCAGAATAATGAAAGTCAATGTTCCTTTCTTTACCTGCGATTTCCAATTTGCTACAAATGTTTCGTTCATTCTGCTAATGTATAATAAAATACATAGTATAACAAAGTATATAGCTAAGTTTTTAACATAAAATAATTAACTATTTGATTTTTAAGTGGTTATTGTTTTTTACTTTCTAAAATTCTTATGATTGTGCTTGCGCTTATAATGCGTTTGCTTTAATTGCTTTTTATCTTCTGAAATTACGCTTATAGTACCGTCAATTTCCAGCATACAAAGCTTTACATCGGTAAAATGCTCTAAACCATGTTCACGCATTGCTTCTTTAAGTTCATCGTTAGAAATGTCTAATTTGCTTAAGGCATCAAAATCTAATTTTCCGTCGTGAATTAAAATTTCTGGTTTGTCTAAAAGTAAATCGTTTAGGATTTTGTATTTATGGGTTAATTTTTTGATAACAAAATTAATCACAAATAAAACCAAAGCCGCAACTAAACCTCCCCATAAGCTAGTGTCTGGGCCAACCATCGCGTTTTGGACCGAATTACTAATTAATAAAATCAGAATAATGTCGGCAGTATTTAATTGTGAAAGTTCTTTTTTACCAAAGATTCGTAATGCAATTGTCATGAAAAAATAAACCGCAGCACTTCTTAAAACAATATCTAAATAAGGGAAAAGCATAATTTTTTATTCTAAAGTTAAAAAAAAACTTTGTCAAAGGTTTAAACTTTGACAAAGCTGCTAAAATAATTTTATGATATGAAGTTTAGATGAGTTTAAAATTTTTCTCAATCGCTTTAATCATTTCTCCTGCTACATCTTTATTCGTTGCGCCTTCAATTCCTTCAAGACCTGGAGAAGAGTTTACTTCTAATAATAACGGACCTTTTGAAGAACGGATGATATCAACTCCGGCAACTTTTAAATCCATTGCCTTTGCTGCTTTTATGGCAATTTTTTTCTCTTCGGCAGTTACTTTAATTACCGATGCGGTTCCCCCAAGATGAATATTAGCTCTAAATTCGCCCGGCATTGCTTCACGCTGAATGGCTGCAACAACCTTTCCATCAATTACAAAACAACGGATATCTTTTCCATTTGCTTCTTTAATGAATTCTTGAACTAAAATATTGGCATTTAAACTTTTAAAAGCATTGATAACGCTTTCAGCAGCTTTTTTAGTTTCGGCTAAAACAACTCCTTTTCCTTGCGTTCCTTCCAATAACTTTACGATTAAAGGAGAACCTCCAACCATTTTAATTAAATTGTCAGTATCTAAAGGTGAATTGGCAAAACCAGTTGTTGGAATATCTATACCGCTGTTTAAAAGCAATTGCAGTGAATATAATTTATCTCGCGATTGTGTAATGGCAGTAGCTGAATTTAAAACGAATACCTTCAAAGCTTCAAATTGACGCGTTAAGGCACAGCCGTAAAAAGTAATGCTTGGTCGAATTCTCGGAATAATAGCATCAAACTGATTTAATATTTTTCCGCCTCTATAATGAATCTCTGGAGTTTTGGCATCGAGTTTCATGTAACATTCTTTAATATTCAAAAAATGCATTTCATGACCGCGCATTTCACCAGCTTCCATGATTCTCTTGTTACTGTATAATTCTGGATTACTCGCCAAAAGTCCGATTCGCAAACCAGAGGTTGCTTTTTCGGAATTTTGATATAATTCTTTTAAAGTTTCGGTAGACGGCTGTCCTAAAAGATATTTTTCTTCAGGATCTACTAAAACACGCCCGCTCATCGCTTCACGGCCTAAAAGCATGCGGAAACCCATTGAATCTCGGTTTGTTAAAGTCATTTCTATTGGCCATTTTACATCGCCAATTTTTAGGTTTGTCTGGATAACATATCGATGTTCTCTAAAACCACTTGAGCTTTTTACAATTCGTTTATCAACCAGCGGTGCTTCGCAATGAATGATAGTTTTGGTATTATTCTGAATTGGATTAATATCAAATTTCACCCAATTGGCATCATTTTTTATAAAAGGAGCTATGTTTATGGCGTGCATTGCCGAAGTTTTAGCACCTGAATCCACACGAGCTTTGATTGTAGGGATTCCTAGTTCTGGAAATGAGCACCATTCTTCACTGCCTAAAATGACTTTGTTTTGAAGCATACTTTGTTTTTATGTTATAGAATTGAAATTCAAAAATAGCTATTTGCTTTTACTAAAGATAGTAAATTACCTAAAAAAAATACCCGTTATGTTATGAAAACGTAACGGGTAAATTATTTTTGTTATAAATTTAAACTAATTTATTGATTAGTCGGTTCTTCTGCTTTGTGAATTTCTACTGAAAGTTCTTGAGAGTCATCTTTCAAATCCATTAAGATTTCATCACCTGAATGTATTTTAGAAGTAATGATTTCTTCAGCTAACAAATCTTCAACATATTTCTGAATTGCTCTTTTTAGAGGTCTTGCACCAAATTGTCTGTCGAAGCCTTTTTCAGCAATAAATGCTTTTGCTTTGTCAGTAAGATTCAGTTTGTAACCTAATTCAGCAATACGAGAGTATAGTTTTGCAAGTTCAATATCAATAATCAAATCAATATCTTCTTTTTCTAATGCGTTAAATACAATTACATCATCAATTCTGTTTAAGAATTCAGGAGCGAAGGTTTTTTTCAATGCATTTTCGATAATGCTTTTTGAGTTTTCATCGGCTTGAGCCACTTTTGCAGCAGTTCCAAATCCAACACCTTGTCCGAAATCTTTTAATTGGCGTGCACCAACGTTAGATGTCATGATAATGATAGTATTTTTAAAGTCAATTTTACGGCCTAAACTATCTGTCAAATATCCATCATCTAAAACCTGAAGCATCATATTAAACACATCTGGATGCGCTTTTTCGATCTCATCTAAAAGAACAACACAATATGGTTTTCTACGAACTTTTTCAGTCAATTGTCCACCTTCTTCATAACCAACGTATCCCGGAGGCGCTCCAACTAAACGAGAGATCGCAAATTTCTCCATGTATTCGCTCATGTCAATACGAACTAATGCATCTTCAGAATCAAATAATTCTTTTGCTAATACTTTTGCTAGCTGTGTTTTACCAACACCAGTCTGACCTAAGAAAATAAACGAACCAATTGGTTTGTTCGGATCTTTAAGTCCGGCTCTGTTACGTTGAATAGAACGGGCAATTTTTAAGACAGCATCATTTTGACCAATTACTTTATTCTGAATCAATTCAGGTAATTTAGCTAATTTATTGCTTTCTGTCTGTGCAATTCTGTTAACAGGAATTCCTGTCATCATCGAAACAACATCGGCTACATTATCTTCTGTAACTTCAATTCTGTTGTTTTTAGAATCCTCTTCCCATTGTTCTTGCGCAACGGCTAGATCTTTTTCGATACGTTTTTCATCATCGCGAAGTTTGGCTGCTTCTTCATATTTTTGTTTTTTAACAACCATATTTTTGTTTTCACGCACTTCTTCTAATTGACGTTCTAAATCTAAAATTTGTTTCGGAACATCAATATTAGTAATGTGTACGCGCGAACCAGCTTCGTCAAGAGCATCAATCGCTTTGTCTGGTAAAAAACGCTCAGACATGTATCTGTTTGTTAATTTTACACAAGCTTCAATTGCTTCTTGAGTGTATGTTACGTTGTGGTGATCTTCGTATTTGTCTTTAATGTTGTTCAAAATAGCAATCGTTTCTTCAACAGAAGTTGGTTCTACAATTACTTTTTGGAAACGTCTTTCTAAAGCCCCATCTTTCTCAATATATTGTCTGTATTCATCAAGAGTTGTAGCTCCAATACATTGGATTTCGCCTCTTGCTAAAGCAGGTTTAAACATGTTTGAAGCATCAAGAGAACCTGTTGCGCCGCCAGCACCTACAATAGTGTGAATTTCATCAATAAAAAGAATGATATCATCATTTTTTTCGAGCTCGTTCATTACGGCTTTCATTCTTTCTTCAAACTGTCCTCTATATTTTGTTCCGGCAACTAAACTTGCCAGATCAAGAGTTACAACACGTTTGTTGAAAAGAATACGTGATACTTTCTTTTGGATAATTCTAAGAGCAAGTCCCTCTGCAATAGCAGACTTACCAACTCCAGGCTCTCCAATTAAAAGTGGGTTGTTCTTTTTTCTACGGCTTAGAATTTGAGAAACACGTTCAATTTCTTTCTCTCTTCCTACAACCGGATCTAGTTTTCCTTCTTCTGCCATTTCTGTTAAATCTCTCCCAAAATTATCTAAAACCGGAGTCTTAGATTTTTTGTTTGACTTATTGGCTGGATTGTTAAAACTACTTTCTTTAAGACTGTCATCTTGTCCTGAATCGTCATTATACGATTCGTTTCTTGGCAAGTTTTCTAAGAATTCTTCTTCGTTTGGAGTCATATTTAAATATTGTTCTTTAGCTATGTCATAATCTATTTTTAGCTTATTCAATAGCTTGGTTGTTGGATCGTTTTCGTTTCGTAAGATGCATAAAAGCAAGTGTGCCGTGCTAATCGACGAGCTCTGAAATACTTTTGCCTCTAAAAAAGTGGTCTTCAAGGCTCTTTCCGCCTGACGCGTAAGATGAAGATTCTTCTTTTCGGCATTTACTTCAACGCTCTGGTTGGCTGGACTCAGTATTTCTACCTTCCTGCGTAAATGGTCTAAATCGACTGCTAGGTTATTAAGTATATGAATAGCTTTTCCGTTACCATCTCTTAAAATGCCTAGCATTAGATGTTCAGTACCAATAAAGTCGTGTCCTAAACGAAGGGCTTCTTCCTTACTGTATGTAATAACATCTTTTACTCTTGGTGAAAAATTATCATCCATAATATATAATTGGTATTGTAAATTTAGTGAATTACAGTTTGAAAAACAAAAACCGTACCCTTCGAGAACTCCTGTCAGCTAATTGACAAAAAAAATAACAATAAAAGCGTTAAAAAACGCTTAATTTATTAACTAAAAGTGGAAATAAAGTTGTTAATAAATCATTGAAATAAGTGTAAGTAAATAGCTGAAAAAATTTCAAAAAACCGTATCTTGGCACGCTTTGAAACTAATGTAATTATTAAAACATAACAACTTATGTCTGAAGGAGAAAAGTTAATTCCTATTAACATTGAAGATGAAATGAAATCAGCTTACATCGATTATTCGATGTCAGTAATTGTATCAAGAGCGCTTCCGGATGTTAGAGATGGCTTGAAACCAGTGCATCGAAGAGTTCTTTACGGAATGTATGACTTAGGAGTAACATCAAGATCTGCCCACAAAAAATCTGCGAGAATCGTAGGAGAGGTATTAGGTAAGTATCACCCGCACGGAGATACCTCTGTTTATGATGCAATGGTGCGTATGGCTCAAGAGTGGAGTATGCGATATTTATTAGTGGATGGTCAAGGTAACTTTGGATCTGTAGATGGCGACAGCCCTGCAGCAATGCGTTATACTGAGGCCAGAATGCGTAAGATATCAGAAGATATTATGGCAGATATCGAAAAAGAAACAGTTGATTTTCAATTGAACTTTGACGATACTTTATATGAGCCAAAAGTAATGCCAACTAGAGTTCCTACCTTATTGGTAAACGGTGCAACAGGTATTGCAGTTGGTATGGCAACTAATATGCCTCCACACAACTTAACAGAAGTTATCAATGGTACATTAGCATACCTTGATAATAACGATATTGAAATAGATGAATTAATAACACATATTAAAGCGCCGGATTTTCCAACTGGTGGTGTAATATATGGTTATGAAGGTGTTCGTGAAGCTTTTAAAACGGGTAGAGGACGTATTGTAATGCGTGCAAAAGTTGGTTTCGAAGAAGTTGACGGAAGAGAATGTATTATTGTTACTGAGATTCCATATCAGGTTAACAAAGCCGAAATGATCAAACGTACGGCTGATTTAGTTAATGATAAAAAAATTGAAGGTATTGCCAATATTCGTGATGAGTCGGACAGAAACGGTATGCGTATCGTTTATATCTTGAAACGTGATGCTACGCCAAACGTAGTTTTGAATACCTTATATAAGTTTACTTCATTACAATCTTCTTTCAGTGTAAATAATATTGCATTGGTAAAAGGTCGCCCACAAATGTTGAATCTAAAAGATATGATTCACTATTTTATTGAGCACCGTCATGATGTTGTAGTTCGCAGAACGCAGTTTGAATTGCGTAAAGCTGAAGAAAGAGCACATATTTTAGAAGGTTTAATTATTGCTTCTGACAATATAGACGAAGTAATTGCTATCATCAGAGGTTCTAAAAATACAGAAGAAGCTCGTGAAAAATTGATCGAAAGATTTAATTTGTCAGATATTCAGGCTCGTGCTATTGTTGAGATGCGTTTACGTCAGTTAACAGGTCTGGAGCAAGATAAGCTAAGAGCTGAGTTCGAAGAATTAATGAAGTTAATTGAGCACTTAAAAGCTTTATTAGCAGATGTGAATCTAAGAACTGCTTTAATCAAAGAAGAATTGGAAGAAATTCGTGAGAAATATGGAGATGCCCGTCGTTCTCAAATTGAATATTCTGGTGGAGATGTAAGTATCGAAGATTTGATAGCTGATGAAAATGTAGTAATTACAATTTCTCACGCTGGTTACATCAAACGTACCAACCTAACAGAATACAAAACACAGAATAGAGGAGGAGTTGGACAAAAAAGTGCAGGAACAAGAGATCAAGATTTTCTTGAGCATATGTTCGTTGCAACCAACCATCAATATATGATGTTCTTTACCCAGAAAGGAAAATGTTTCTGGATGCGTGTTTACGAAATTCCGGAAGGAAGTAAAACAGCAAAAGGAAGAGCAATTCAGAACTTGGTAAACATTGAAAGTGATGATAAAGTAAAAGCTTTCATTTGTACCCAAGACTTAAAGGACAAAGATTATATTAACAGTCATAATCTTGTAATGGTAACAAAACAAGGCCAAGTTAAGAAAACTTCTTTAGAGAAATATTCTAAACCTCGTGTAAACGGTGTTGCTGCTATTACTATTAAAGAAGGAGATGAGCTTTTAGAAGCAAAATTAACAGATGGAGAAAGCCAAATTATCTTAGCGGTTAAGTCTGGGAAATTGGTTCGTTTTGAAGAAACCAAAACTCGTCCGATGGGAAGAACAGCTTCTGGAGTTCGAGGAATTACCTTAAAAGATGATACTGATGAAGTAATTGGTATGGTTACTGTGGGTAAAAATGATGTTAACGATTCTCAAATTTTAGTTGTAACTGAAAATGGATACGGAAAACGTACCAAACTAGTTGACGAAGATGGAGAAGATGTTTACAGAATCACAAACCGTGGAGGTAAAGGAGTTAAAACGCTTAATATTACAGAGAAAACAGGGAAATTAATTTCAATTAACGCTGTAACAGATGCTGATGATTTAATGATCATTAATAAATCTGGATTAACAATTAGAATGGCTATTGAAGATTTACGTGTAATGGGTCGTGCAACACAAGGAGTTCGATTAATTAACTTAAAAGGTAAAGATTCTATTGCTGCTGTGACAAAAGTCATGAAAGATGATGTTGCAGAAGTTGTCGTTGACGAAGATGGAAATGTTATTGAATCTGCTATCGAAAGAGTTAAGCCAGATTTAGAAGTTCTTGAAGATGATGGAACTGCAGAAGATGATGAAGATGATGATTCTGAAGAAGAAGTAGAAGACGAAGACGATTCTGAAGAAGAATCAGAAGAATAATAACCACAGAAAATTAAAATTAAATACACAAATTGAATATTATGAAAAGTAAGTATGTAATACTAGCGTCAGCATTATTGATTTCGGTAGCTACTTTTGCTCAAAAAGATCAGATTAAAAATGCTGAAAAAGCTCTAAAAAGTGGAGATGCTCAGGGAGCAATTGCCATATTGAAAGATGCTGAAAACCTAATAGTAAATGCCAAAGATGTTGAACAGGCACAATACTATTTTGTAAAGGGTAACGCTTATTTAGATTTAGCAAACAAAAAAGTAGAAGAAAGTAAAAACTTATCTCTTGCTGCTGAAACCTATAAAACATTAATTGATGTTGAAAAAACATCTGGAAAACAAAAATACTCAACTCAAGCTGCAGCTTCAATTACTGAAATTAAAGGAAAATTGATTAATTCTGCAATTGCTGATACTCAGGCTAACAAACATTCTGAAGGAGCTAAAAAATTGTATGAGGCTTATGCTTTAGACAAAAAAGATACAATCAATTTGTATTATGCAGCTTCTACGGCTGTTAATGCTCAAGATTACGATACTGCATTGCCAATGTATGAAGAGTTGAAAAAAATAAACTATTCTGGAAAAGGTACCAGTTATACGGCTGTCAATAAAATTTCAGGTAACGAAGATGGTTTTAATACTGCAAATGAAAGAGATTTGGCTGTAAAATTAGGAACACACGAAAAACCTAAAACTGAAGCTATTCCATCTAAAAGAGGAGAAATCTACAAAAACTTAGCGCTAATTTTAGTTCAAAAAGGAAAAATTGAAGAAGCTAAAAAAGCAATTGCTGATGCAAGACAAACGAACCCAGAAGATACTTCTTTGCTTTTAACAGAAGCTAACTTGTATCTTGAAACTAAAGATTTTGATCAATACAAAAAATTAGTTGGAGAAGCTTTGCAAAAAGACCCAAACAATCCTGATTTGATCTTTAATCTTGGAGTTATCAGTGCAAATGCAAAGAACCCTGCAGATGCTGAAAAATACTACTTAAAAGCTATTGAAATCAAACCTGATTACACAAATGCTTATCTTAACCTTGCTGCGTTAAAATTAGAAGCTGAAAAACCAATCATTGACGAGATGAATAAATTGGGTACTTCTGCAAAAGATATGAAGCGTTACGATGAATTAAAAGCAAAAAGAGAAAATGTTTTTAAAGGTGTAATTCCTTACCTTAAAAAAGCAAATGAGTTAGATCCTAAAAATGAAGATGTAGCTAAAACATTGCTTGGTGTTTACAAAGCATTAGAAATGACTGCTGAAGCAAAAGCTTTAAAAGCGACAATGAACTAATATTCCTTATTAGTCTAAAAATAAAAAACCATCCCGTAAAACGGGATGGTTTTTTTATGTTCAAAAATTAATGTACTAGCTAACTAGAGTTGCTGTAAGCGTAATAGTAGTATTTAAAAGTTTTGAAATCGGGCAGATTTCTTTTGCTTTGGCAGCAGTAGCGGCGAATTCTTCTTGTGAAATAGAAGGAACTTTTCCTTTTAGATCTAAATGAATTAAAGTAATTGATCCGTCTTCAAAAGTTACTGTCGCTTCTGTAGCTAAATCATCAGCGGTAAATCCGGCTTCATTCAATAAAAAGCTTAACTGCATTGTAAAACATCCTGAATGCGCTGCTGCAACAAGTTCTTCAGGATTTGTTCCAACTCCGTCTGCGAATCTCGTTTTAAATGATAGTTGTGCCTTATCTAAAGTAGTACTTTGTGTGCTTATTGTTCCTTTTCCCTCCATACCGGTTCCTTGCCAGTTGGCGTTTGCTTTTCTTGTAAATTTCATTTTTCTAGTTATTAGAATTAATAATTTATTTTTATTGATTGATTATCAATTGATATCATATTATCAAATATAATCAATATTTTTCAGAATAGTTTTATGAAATTTAATAGAGAGTGTTAAGTTTAAGGCTTTAATAAATGAAATAGGATAGAAACTTTGCTTGCTTTGCAGTTAGAAAACGACCAGAAACAAAAAAGGTGTAATGATTGTTTTCATTACACCTTTTGATAACTTATATAAACTCAAATATTATTCTTGATTTAAGTTTCTTAATTGTTTCAGTTTGTCTTTCCAAACTTCAAGACTTTCTTTATGAATAGCGATGTTTTTGCGGACTTCAAGAACAATTGAATTCTCTTTTTTTGCGTTTTTAGTATTCGTAAAAAACTGAATATTATTTTCTAACTGAAAAATTTCATTCTGAACTTCTTCAATTTTGCGCATTAGAAAAATCTTTTCATTATCTAATTTACGTGTATCATTGCTGTCAGATAACGAATCAATTCGGTTAGAGAAACGCATCATTTCAGTTTCTTTCTTACTCAAACTTAATTTTTCAAAAAGAGCATCTAAAATTTTATTGAATTTTCCTTCTATATGACGTCTTGCAAAGGGTACTTTTCCGTAACCTTTCCATATTTCGATATGTTTTTTAATAGCGTCTAAGTCAGTCTTGTGATCTCCTGTTAATTGATAAGCTCTCAATACATCTAAATAAGCTTTTTTGTTGTCAAAAGCAGTAACTTCATCAACATTTTCTTCAGATTTATGCTCTTTTAATTTATCAAAATAATGGTTGCAGGCATCTTTAAATTCTTTCCAGATTTTATCTGAATATTTTTTAGGAACATGACCAATTTGTTTCCACTCCTCTTGAATTTGCTTCATAACTGGAGTAGTAGCGCCAAAGTCTGTACTTTCCTGTAATTCTTTAGCTTTTGCAACCAAAGCCATTTTTTTGTTTAAGTTGTCGTTTTGATCTTTTTTAATGTCTTTGTAAAACGAGTTTTTAAACGAGTTGAAGTTTCTAACAGCCGTTTTAAATGCAGCCCAAGTTTCTTCATTTACTTCAGAGGGCACTTTTCCGGCAGCAAAAAACTCATTTCTAAGTGCTTCTACTTTCTGAATTTGTACCAGCCATTGCGAATGAGATCCCACTTTTTCAGTTCCTAAAACCTCAATTGTAGCAATAATTCCTTTTTTAACTTCAAGATTTTGTTGCTCGTTTGCTCTTTGGCTTTCAAATAAAATCTCTCTTTTATCGTGAATTTTTTTAGTCAATTCACTAAATTTATTCCAGATAACATCGCGGTATTCTTTAGAAACAGGCCCAATATCTTCTTTCCATATTCTGTGTAAATCCTGCAATTCGCGAAAAGCTTTACTGATGTCAGTTTCGTTTGCCAATTCTTCAACGCGAGCAATTATTTTTTGCTTTTGATCTAAGTTGTATTTAAAATCTAAATCTCTGGCTTCACGGTCTAAATGCAAATAATCATAAAAATTTTCGACATGAAAATGATAATTATTCCAAACGTGGTTGTATTTGTCTTTTGGAATTGCACCTGCATTTTTCCATCTTTCTCTTAAATCATTAAAATGCTTAAGAGTATCTTTGATGTTTTCTTGCGGATTTATAAGTTCTTTTAATTCCTCAACTATAGCAAGTCGATTCTCTAAATTTGTTTTTAAATTGGATTGTAAATGTTTAAAATGAGCATTTCTCTTTTCTCTAAACACATTATAGTATTCATCGAATTTAGATTTTAGCGGAGAATGATATTCAAATTCTTCGTTAGGATCTTGCTTTGAAGCATTAAATTCTTCTTTTTTCTCTTCAATTAAATGATTATATTGTAGTAAAAACGACTTTTTGATTTCTTCAATATGATCTTTTACAGACATTACCTTGTCTGTATTAATCAGTTTTCTAAGTTCATCAACCAAGGCATCTAATGAAAAAGTGTCATAATCCTGCATAGGAATATCATGGCGCTCTTTCAGCGTTTCATCTTCGCTTTCTTCAGCATTAGAATTTGTGATAGCATCGAGTGCAGTCTGATGATTATGTTCATCATTTTCAACAGTTTCTGATGTATTTTCTAATTCATTTTCAGTAGTAGAACCCACATTTTCAGCTGCTGCTTCAGAACGTAATGTTTCAGTTGCATCATCTTGAGTAGAATCGTTAATTTCGATTCCTAATTTTCCGTCTGCATCTTGCAGGTTATCATTCTTTTCTTCTAACATTTTAAATGTGTAAGGTTTTTATTTTAAACAGTGCGAAAGATAGTAAAGGTGTTTCTAAATACAAAATAAATCGTTTGTTTATACGCTATTTTACGATGAAATTCTTACTCTTTGCCCTAATTTGAGATTATCATATTGGTTTTTTTACTATTTTTTTGAAGTAAATTTAAATTGTGAATTATTAAAAATTTTAGAAATATCGAAGCAAAACGTTATTTAAAATTGATTTATTTTTTAATTATTAATCAAAATAAAATTAAAACGCCAACTTCTAAACCATAATTATATGATTTTTCTCCTCCAAAAGCGACACTGGGATGAATGTATACCAGATTGTTTGGAGTTATCTTTCGGCCAAATTCTAAAAATGCATTATTTTGAAATCCGTCTAATGTATTGTTATATCTAAAGGCAACATCACCTGCTAGCCAATTTTTTCCAAAAAAATATAAAAGCACATTTTCATAAGCAGTAGTGTTTACATCTGATCGATTTCTCGAACCTGCAAAACTTCCTTGATATTCTAATGAAGAAAGCCATAAAAATTGTTTCTGCATAAAATACCTTCCATAAATAACAGCAGGAATAGCTACCCATTTTCCGGTCCCAAAACTAGGATCTACAGCTGAGTTAGAATTTATTCTTAGCCGAAAAGCAATTCCATTACTTTTTTCTAAATAAGGAATATAGCTTACGCCGGCTCCGACATCTCCAATTCCGGTTTTATTTACTGAATTTGAATTGGCTGAAATTAATGGAAGATCAAACCTGAAGTTCCAAGCACCATTACCAATAGGATGAAGAAATCGTAATTGTGTGGTATTGAAGGAGCCATTATCAGTATCCAGATACTCATTAAAAAGCAAAACTGTTTTTAGAAAGTAATTGTATCTTGATTCTGAAAAAGGACTGTTTGATTTATCTTCTTGTCCTTTAGCAGAAAAAGTAATTAAAAAACTAAGGAATAAGAATAATTGAAATTTATTCATAACTACCTATAAATGAGTAGTCTAAATTACAAAAATTACTTTAAGATTTTATGTACAGCAGTCTTTTTTATTTATTCCATATTTTCCAAGCTTTTTCGGCTTGAAAAATAAGCATATCATATCCATTTTTTATAGTTGCACCTCTTTCCTTAGCATTTTTTAAAAATTGCGTTTCTGCAGGATTGTATATTAAGTCGTAAGCGATGTGCTTTTCTGTAAAAAACTCATAAGGTAGGTTGGGACAGGCTTCGATATTCGGACTTGTTCCTACTGGTGTACAATTGATTATGATTTGAAAATTATCAAAAGTAGTGGCGTTAATCAAATCATAATCAATAATATTTTCTTTAGCTTCTCTCGAAACAAAAGTATAAGGAATATCTAATTCTTCAAGAGCATAAGCAACACCTTTTGATGCGCCGCCTGTGCCTAAAATTAGTGCTTTTTTATGATGCGGTTCTAACAACGGTTTTAATGATTTTTTGAATCCATAATAATCAGTGTTGTAGCCTTTCAATTTTCCGTTTTTGGTAAATTTAATAGTATTTACAGCACCAATAAGTTGTGCTTTTTTTGATAGCTTATCTAAGTAAGGAATTACCTGCTCTTTATACGGAATCGTAACATTTAAACCCTTTAAATCAGGATTATTTTTAAGTAATCCGCTCAAATGACTTATTTCAGAAATGTCGAAATTTTCGTAGCTATTGCCTGCAAAAACTTCGTCACTAAATTTTTCTGTAAAATATCCCTTTGAAAAAGAGTAACTTATATTACGACCTAATAAGCCAAAACGCCTTCTTAAAATATCAATCATTATTGTTTTCTATGTTTTTCAATATAATTTTTTACCATTTTTTTTGACCAAACCACAGGAAACAAATCTTCAATTAAGATATAGTTGTCAAAGTTTAAACGCAAGCCATTGCTTAAGTGAAATTTTGCTTTTGTGTTGTCTTGAATCATGAAATACAATCCAGCTAAACGGTATTCGATTTCGTTTTCTTCAGGAAAATATTCTGATGCCTGTAGCAAAGTTTGAATAGCACTGTCAAATTCTCCTAAAAATTGAAGAATATCTACCCAGAACAGCCAAGTGTCTAAGGCATAATCACCAAATTCTACTGCTTTTCTGTATCCAAATTCAGCTTCTTCAAAAAAGTTCATTTGTTTATTGATTGTTGCATAACGCTTCCAATACAAACGATTTTGATTGTCAATTGCTAATGCTTTATTTACAAAAAACAACGCTTTCTGAAAGTTTTTCTGGCGAACATAAAAGTCAGTAATGGCAATCCAGCCTTTGTCTAAAAGCGGATCTTCATGTACAGTTTGATTGTAATATTGAAGTGCTTTTACAGAATTCCCTAGCTTTTCATAACATTTTCCAATACGCAATAATGCATAAGAAGTTGCATCGTCAAGTTCGATTGTTCTGTTGTAGCTTTCAATAGCTTCATTGTATTTTTTAAGACGTTCGTAAGCTTTTGCTTTTTCCATGAAAGCACCCAAAAATTCATCGTCAATCAGGGTTGCATAATCAAAAGCACGAATCGCGTTTTCGTATTCTTTTACGCCATAATGCAAGCGCCCAAGCTGATGCCAGGCAATTTCGCTGTATGGGTTTTTATTAATATAATCGTTAAGATATAGAATGGCCTCTTGGTTTTGATCTAAAAATTCAAAACAATACACTACGTTATATAAGGCAGATTGATCTTCTAAATCTTCTTCAAGACATTTGATAAAACTGTCTTTCGCCATCTCAAGGTTATCCATAAAAAGATATTCCATTCCAATCAAGTTGTACACATCAGCGTAGTCGTCAGTATATTGCAAAGCAATTTTAAGCAATTCTACCGCTTTTTCGTGTTGATCTCTTTTAGAACAAATATTGGCTTTCTGGATGTAAATTTCCTCGTTGTTAGGTTCGATTGCATATAACTCATTTAAGAGCTTTTCGGCGATCTCTAGTTTGTCGTCGTAAACCAACATTTCTACTTGTACTAATTTTAAGCCCGTAGATTTTGGGTGTTGGTCTAATGCAAGTTTCAAGGCCTTTTTTGCTAAATTAGCCTTGCCTATATCTAAATAATGAAGAATTATTTCTTCAAATTCTTCAGAATCAAAAAAGAGTACTTTGTTGGTTTTCAACATCGACTCAAATTTGGATAAGGATAGGTTATAATCTTCTTCTTCGTTGCTTAATTGCATACTGTCTTTATTTGAAATTAGCCTGTCATAAATTTAGGCAACCATATTCTTGTTGTGAGGTAAGGAAATTAATTGTTTTGAACAATTTAATTAACAATATGGACAGAATTTTCATTCTGTTTTACGTTATAATCTTTTGATTTGTAAAAGATTAATTTAATTAATATTCTAATTTATTAGGCTTTATTCCTGCTTCATGATTTCATCCATTACGCTTAAAATTATTGCGCAGCCTTCTTTTATTTCTTCTTCAGAAATGGTTAATGGCGGTGTTATTCTAATAGCGCAACCTTCAAACAGCAGCCAGAATAAAATAAGCCCTTTTTCCTGACAGTTCAAAATAACTTGATTTGTTATTTCAGCAGTTTCTGTCATGGCGGCAAGCATTAATCCTTTTCCTCTAACTTCCTTTATCAAAGGGTGTACCAAAAGAGATCTGAAGAGTTTTTCCTTCTCTAAAGTTTCTGCCATTAAATTTGTTTCAGTTAATTCTTGCAAAGTAGCTAAACAAGCTGACGCAATGACAGGATGACCTCCAAAAGTGGTGATATGGCCCAACTTAGGATTTTCGGTCAGTAGGTCCATTTTTTCTGCAGTAGCAGTAAAAGCACCAACAGGCATGCCACCGCCCATTCCTTTTCCCATAACCACAATGTCAGGAACTACATCATAATTTTGAAATCCAAAAAGTTTTCCGGTTCTACCGAAACCTGGCTGAATTTCATCAACAATCATCATGGCTCCAACTTCATCACAACGTTTGCGCACTTTTTGTAGAAAATCATTTTCCGGCTGAATAAATCCAGCACCGCCTTGAATGGTTTCTAATAAAATAGCTGCAGTTCGGGTTGTGATTTTTTTTAAATCATCTTCGTTATTAAAAGTAATAAAATCAACATCTGGAAGCAAAGGCCTAAAAGCTTGTTTACGTTCTTCAAATCCCATAACGCTCATAGAACCCATTGTGTTGCCATGATAAGCATTATGACACGAAATAAGCTGACTGCGTCCTGTTGTTCTTTTCGCTAGTTTAAGCGCACCTTCAATTGCTTCTGTTCCGGAATTTACTAAATATGTTTTATTTAAAGATTCAGGCAGGAGTGAAGCCAATAATTTGCAATATTGGACAGCAGGACTTTGCGAATATTCTCCGTAAACCATTACGTGCGAATATTTGTCTAACTGATCTTTTATAGCTTGATTTACTCTCGGATGCTGATGTCCTAGCGTACAAGCCGAAACTCCAGCAACAAAATCTAAATATTTTTTCTTGTTTGTATCGTAAATATATGAGCCAATGGCATGCGAAACTTCCATTCCTAAAGGATAAGGAGATGTTTGTGCTTGATATTTTATAAAATCTGGATTCATTTTTTTGAGGTTCTAAATTAGTTCATAGTCTCAGTTTTCGGTCCCAGTCTAAAACTGAAAACTGCGACTGAAAACTATTTTTTAGTCTTTGTATTTGCTTTCGCTGTAGTCGCTTTTACTGCCGGTTTCTTTTTGTCGTAATCGCGCGTTTCTTTCCTTACTTTCATAGGGACGTTTTCCTTTGCTTCTTCGTCTTTGCCTTCTTTTATTAGCTTATCATTCATTTCATTATCCTCAGCACTAAAAATATCATCTTTCGATTTTATTCTTTCATCACCGCGCCAGACAAGACCTCTTAACTTTCGCGCATTTTCAGGCAAATCGGCTTCTGGATAAATATCTCCATCAACTTTATTAAAAAAGGTAATGGTTTCTACGGCATTATTTTCCAGAATCAAATTGATCTTACTGCTGACATTTTTATTAATTCCGATAAGCTCATTGGCGTCATTCCGCATATAATAAATGACTTCGGTGTTTTTGATGACATCGACGTCATGCAGTTTTCCATCTCTAAATTTTCCAAATAAATTCAGTCCTTTAACTTGATTAAATCCGGTTCCGAGTGTATCCCGCGAAACGAGAAATGTATTATTGAGCACTTTTAGTGAATCTAATTTTTTGGTGTTGTTATCGCCAATCAAATGCATAACATCGCCGGTAATCTGATTATCGCCGTTCCATAAAATCGGATTTCCAATCAGTTTTGTCAAGGCAGTTTTTGAATTTGAGTGAATCGAATCGCATTTACCGCTCATATCGGTCTTGAAAAACCGAACATTTTTATAAGCTCGTAAAATTCTTTCGCCTTCTTTTCCGGTAACCATTAACTTTTGTCCATGAATGTAAACAGAATCATTCTCAACAAGGTTCACTGCTACAGCTCTTTTAGTGACAAACATCGAATCTTTTAGTTTGTAAACTTCTGCGTAATGTCCTTTAACAATACCGCGATTGATTGAATCTGTGATTTTTACATTTCGAGTTGCCGACGCAAATTCTATATTTCGATTATAATATAAACTATCGCCTTCAATTAGCCTGTCATCATATCTGATGTATGATTTCCGTAAAAAATGAGCTAAGTTTTTTTTCGTATCGTAAAAGCCTTTTTCGGTATAAATATAATTGGCTTTGCTTGTAATGGTAGAAGGACCGAGCAAATAAGTATGTCCAGAATTACTGTAATAATCCAAATGATTTGATTTTACAACATATTTAGGATTTGTTAGGGTTACTTCAGTCAAAAACTGAAACTTCTTTTCGGCAACAAAATACCGTCCTGATTTGCTTACAAGTGTATTATCTTTATTAACAATAGTTCCTTTTGTATTGTAAAAAACCTGCTGTACATTTCGGTCAAAATTAATTGTATCTGTTTGTAAAGTCGCATCTGGAGAAGTCATAACAGCATCTCCTGTTGCAAATGCTTTTTTTACATTTCCGTTATATTCTGCATATTTGCTATTTAAAAACAAGGTATCACCCTGTACTAATTGCACATTTCCAAAGGCTTTAAGATAGTTTTCTTTCTGAAAAAAATATGCTTTGTTGCAAGTCAGTACAACTCCGTCATGATTTACTTTCACATTTCCGGTAAGCAAAACGGCATCAGGCGCTGTTGCTTGATCAACATCTAAGAAATCAGAGTGTTCTATAATGATTTTTTTTGGTGCTTGTGCAAAAATGGTTTGTACGCTTAAGAAAAGCAGACAAGAAAATATGAAAAAGAGTGATTTCTTCAATTGATTAAATTTTTGTCAAATTTATGAAAAAGGATACAACCTTATATTGTTATTAGGATTAATTTATAATGTTTCTTTTTAAGGTACAAAGGTTCATATGGACAGAGTTCAAAGTTTTTTTTTCATTCATGGATTCCTTAAACATTAAAAAAAAAAATCGACTTGAGAATTGATTTAAGCAATGATACCTTTGTTCTTTTGATTTTCTTCTTAATTATCAACAAAACCCTTAACTCTCACGTTGTAGTTGGCATTTTCCGAATGATTTAATAATAAAACGAATTGACTTTTGCCCGAATTTTAAAAATTAAACTAAATTTAGAAAATAGTTTTAGAATTATGAATCAATTTTAAAATCTTAAATTATAAAAATAATATGATAAATAATAAATTTATTATTGCTGGAATTGGTGCAACAATGCTTTTTTCGGCCTGTAAAACCCAAGATTTAAGAATGAATAATGCGCCTAAGGAAGAAAGTGTCACGGATAAGAAAATTGTAGTATATCAGGTTTTTACACGTTTGTTTGGAAATAAAAACGCAACCAATAAACCTTGGGGAACAATCGAAGAAAATGGAGTTGGAAAATTTAATGATTTTACAGATAAAGCGCTTCATGAAATTAAAGATTTAGGTGTTACCTATATTTGGTACACTGGAGTGCCGCACCATGCATTAGTGCGCGATTATACTGCCTATGGAATTTCAAATGATGATCCAGAAGTAGTAAAAGGCCGTGCTGGATCTCCTTATGCGGTGAAAGATTATTATAATGTAAATCCAGATTTGGCAGTAAATCCGGAAAATAGACTTCAGGAATTTGAAGATTTGATTGCCCGCACACACAAAGCGGGTTTGAAAGTAATTATTGATATTGTTCCGAATCATATCGCTCGAAAATATGAAGGAAAAAACAATCCGGAAGGCGTCCGAGATTTTGGTGCTGATGACGATGTAAATGTTGAGTATGAAAGGGATAATAACTTTTATTATATTCCCAACACACATTTTGAAATTCCAGATGGCAACGTTCCATTAAATGGCGAAAAAAATCCTCTAGTTGACGGTAAGTTTGATGAAAACCCTGCAAAATGGACAGGGAACGGATCTCGTAAAGCGAAACCAGACCAAAATGACTGGTACGAAACCGTAAAAGTAAATTACGGAATTCGCCCGGATGGTTCTAAAGATTTTCCTGAGCTTCCTGCTGGATTTGATCAAAAATCATATCAAGAACATTTTGCATTTTGGCAAGATAAAGATGTTCCTAGTTCTTGGAAGAAATTCAAATCAATCGCTTTATATTGGACTGCTAAAGGAGTCGACGGTTTTCGTTATGATATGGCAGAAATGGTGCCGTATGAATTTTGGAGCTATATGAATTCAGCTATTAAAATGAAAAACCCGAATGCTTTTTTATTGGCCGAAGTTTATAATCCGAATGAATATCGAAATTATATTCATTTAGGAAAAATGGATTATTTATATGACAAAGTAGAAACGTATGATAAGCTTAAAGATATTATTCGCGGAAAATCTTCTCCAGACGGATTATCTGATATTCAAAAAAGAATGTCTGATATCGAACATCATATGCTTCATTTTTTAGATAATCATGATGAACAGCGTTTGGCAAGTCCTGAATTTGCAGGAACTCCAGAACGCGGTAAACCTTTAATGGTAGTTTCTACAACTATCAGTACTTCACCGACAATGGTTTATTTTGGACAAGAAGTAGGAGAGGCTGGAAATGAAAACGCTGGTTTTGGAACCCATTCGAGAACTTCTATTTTTGATTATATTGGTGTTCCAAATCATCAGCGATGGATGAATGACGGTACATTTGATGGCGGAAAATTATCTGATTCAGAAAAGAATCTTCGTGATTTCTATAAGCGACTATTAAATTTTTCGATCAATAGCACAGCCTTGATGGGAGGTTTTCAGGAAATTCAATCTGTAAATCGTCAAAACAATCAAGGATATGATGATTTAATTTATTCTTACGTACGCTGGTCGGATAATCAAAAATTAATTATTATCGCTAATTTTTCTTCTGAAAAAACAAGTGAATTTAATTTAAAAATTCCATCTGATATAATCTCAAAGTGGAATTTGAAAGATGGAGAATATCAACTTGCAGATCAATTGTATAAAAAGAGTTTAGTTCAATTAAAAGTAGAAAATGGAGAAGGAGCAGCAAAAATTAAAATATTGCCTTCAGAATCATTTATATATGAATTGAAATAGTTTATGACTTCGAATGGAGGGTAAAATTTCTTTAAACAAAAAAGCTGATACCTAATTTGTATCAGCTTTTTTGTTTTTATACTTTTTTGACTTTCTTCAAAGCCTCTTTGTAGTTTTCATTTGCTTTCTCCCAATTAATGTGTTTGTAAAAAGCATCAATATAACTTCCTTTTCTATTTTGATAATCTAAATAATAAGCATGTTCCCATAAATCGATACCTAAAATTGGAGTTCCTGGAATCAGAGCGTTTTTCATCAAAGGATTGTCTTGATTATCAGTTGTAGTAACTTGAAGTTTTCCAAGCTTATCAACTACTAACCAAACCCAGCCTGATCCAAATTGTTTAGTAGCCTGACCTTTAAATTGATTCGTAAGATTGTTGAAAGAGCCAAATTCTTTGTTTATTGAACCCGCTAAAGTATCTTTTGGAGACTGCTCCTTAGGTGTCAAAATATTGAAGTACAGCGTATGATTATAATAGCCTCCAGCATTTTGACGAAGTTTAGCATTATTTAAATCTAACTTTTTCAGAATGTCTTCAATAGGCATATTTTCGTATTCAGTAGAAACAATTTCTTTGTTTAAATTATTGGTATACGTTACGTAATGTTTAGAATAATGTGTTTCTAAAGTAAGCGAACGAATATCGGGTGCGAGGCCATCATATGCAAATGGCAATTTGGTAAGTCCAAATGAGCCAGGCTCTGCTTTTACATCATCAGGTGAGCCTATTGTTATTTTTTCCTCCTTTGTTGGTAAAGGAACTTCTACGACCTCGGTCAGCTTGTTGTCATTACAAGAAAATAATACTAAAAATGAAGTCAAAAGGCAAAAGCGAGTAATGTTTTTCTTCATAATATTATTTATTTTGATGTTAGTGAATTAATTATTTCGATATAATTTTCTTTTGCTTCATCAATTGAGATATGGCTAATCTGCATCCATGCGTTTGTTTTAAAAGCATCTCTCAAGTCAAAATTTTCAGATTGATTATAGACTGCTGTTCCAAAAGTTGCCTGTTTGTAGTACGCATAAAGTCTTAACTGCACATCTTGTGGCAGCGAGGCTTGAGTCATTTTCAAAGCAATTTCTACTGCCTCTGAAAAACGAGTATCTAAATCTTTTTCGGTCATTTAAGCTTTTGTAGCAATAATGGTTTTTCCGCCGATTGCTTTTTGGTTTAGTTCTACATTTATTTGAGTACCTAAAGGTAAAAATAAATCTACTCTTGAACCAAATTTAATAAAACCTGCATCAGTACCTTGAACAACTTGCATTCCTTCTTGTGCATAGTTTACAATTCTGCGCGCTAAAGCACCAGCAATTTGTCTGTATAATATCTGTCCGAATGTTTCATTTTCAATCACAACGGTTGTTCTTTCATTTTCTTCGCTTGCTTTTGGATGCCAAGCTACTAAAAACTTACCTGGATGATATTTGCTGAATTTGATAATACCGTCCATAGCATAACGCGTAACGTGTACGTTTATTGGTGACATAAAAATAGAAACCTGTAAACGTTTGTCTTTAAAAAATTCACCTTCATAAACTTCTTCAATAACGACAACTTTTCCATCAACTGGAGCAAGAATATGATCGCTGTTTCTGATTGCAATTCTTTTTGGATTTCTAAAAAATTGCAAAATAATAATCAATACAGCTAATCCAGCTAGCTGAACTAGAATTCTAAGCCAATTGATATCAATGAATTTCTCAGCTATTAAAAGCACAGCAACGGCAAAAACAGTACCTAATAAAATGGATGGTCCTCCTTCTTTATGAAACATAATATAAAATTTGATAAAATAAAAATATAATTGGTGCTACAAATATAACACTATCTAGTCGATCTAAGATGCCTCCATGTCCAGGCATTATAGAACCGCTGTCTTTGACGCCAGCAATTCTTTTAAATTTTGATTCGATCAAATCTCCGATCGTGCCAAAAATACTAACAATTAGAGCAATAATCATCCAAATTAAGATTGATTTACCGCTAAATTCAGGTTTAGGCTGAATATATAATTTTGAAATTAAAAATCCGGCAAAGGCAGCAAAAATAGCTCCTCCTAAGAAACCTTCAATAGTTTTTTTAGGAGAAACACGCTCAAATAACTTGTGTTTCCCTATCGATTTTCCAACTAGATAAGCAAATGTGTCATTCGTCCAGATTAAGATAAATAATCCCAAAATAATTTTAGGATTATAATCATTAGTACCAAAAGAAATTTTTATTATAAAAATAAAAGGAAGTGTAATATATCCTAATAGATAGAGATATTTAGATGAAATACTTATTTTTTGAACAGAGTCGTAGAATAAAAATAAAATACATTTGATTGATATGACAATAGTAACAGCAAGAAGAACTATATTCAATTCTTGAATGTTGGTTTCAAGATCTAAATTTGAATTAAATAAACTGTTTAGATATGCGGTTGTTTGTTTATTATAATGACTGATTAATACAATAACTGCGTATAAAGTAGTTCCAAATAAAATCGAAAAGATTTTATTAAGATTTACTAAATTGGAAAATTCATAAATTGTAATAATTAAAAAAAGACCAAAAAGAATAATAAAGCTTTCGGTTGAAAACAGAATTGAAGTTAAAAGTAAAGCGATATAAACAGCACCAGAAATGGTTCTCTTGAGTGTTTCATTCATCTTAAAGATCTTCTAAAAGCAATAAATATAGATTTTTGGCAACGCTTCCGTATTGTGTAAAATCTTCCTCTTTTGCTTTTTCGAAATATTTTATTGTGGTAATGTTGGTTGGATAGTCTCTTTCATACTTGCGTTTAATAGCGCTCAAACCATCACTTTTTATCGATAGAATTTGACTTGTTGTAGCTATTATGACAATATTTGCAGGTAACTCGTTTGGTTTATCTTGTCTGATTTGTTTTGATGAAAACAAAATAGAACCTTCATCGGCAATCAGATTTTCACAAGAAGCTAATAAAAATTTAGGGTTTCTTGGCGAGATGTAAATTAATTTGTTTTCTTCTAATAAATGAAAAAGTCCTGGTTCATAGCACAAAACTTCATTTTCGAACCAATCGTTTTCTTCTAAAATATTTTCAAATTGTTCTGCAACTTCTTGCTTGTTTTCACAATACAAAAATTTACCGCCATTTTTCTTAAAATTAAAAATGAATTGTTCGTCTATTGATAAATGACTGTTAGGAACAGAATTACCTCCTCCGTATTCGCTTTCACTTTCTTCATCAGATGCGGTATTGCTAGAACCAAATATTTTTTTGAAAAAACTCATTTTATATGAAATACTTTACATGTTAATTGAAAACGTTCAAAGATAAAAAAATCTTAATTCAAAAGGCTATTTTGAATTAAGATTTTAAAAAATATTGCATATTTCTGAATAATCTACGAAACCACTTCTTCTAGATTTTTATCAAAAGTACGTTTTCCGAAAATTGTTTCTAAGTCATCTTTAAAGATTACTTCTTTTTCTATTAAGATATTAGCAAGCTGATTTAACTTGTCTTTGTTTTCTTCTAAAATTTGAATTGCTCTTTGGTATTGACCTTCAATTAATTCTGAAATTTCTTTGTCAATAACTTTCGCAGTTTCGTCAGAATACGGTTTAGAGAAATTGTATTCGCTTTGTCCAGTTGAATCGTAATAAGTGACATTTCCGATTTTATCGTTCAAACCATAAATGGTAACCATAGCACGAGCCTGACGCGTAACTTTTTCTAAATCGCTTAAAGCACCAGTTGATATTCTGTCAAAAGTCACTTTTTCTGCTGCTCTTCCGCCCATAGTAGCACACATTTCGTCTAGCATTTGATCTGTTCTAACGATTTGTCTTTCTTCTGGCAGGTACCAAGCAGCTCCTAAACTTTGTCCACGAGGAACAATAGTTACTTTAATAAGTGGTGCAGCATGTTCTAACATCCAGCTTACAGTAGCATGTCCAGCTTCGTGAATAGCAATTGCTCGTTTCTCTTCTGGAGTAATGATTTTATTTTTCTTTTCTAAACCACCAATAATTCTGTCAACGGCATCTAAGAAGTCTTGTCTGTCAACTGCTGTTTTATTGTTACGAGCAGCGATTAATGCAGCTTCGTTACAAACATTAGCAATATCAGCACCAGAGAAACCTGGAGTTTGTTTTGCTAAGAAATCTAAATCAAGACCTTCAATTTTTTTGATAGGAGCCAAGTGAACTTTAAAGATTTCAGCTCGTTCGCGAATGTCTGGCAAGTCAACAAAAATTTGTCTGTCAAAACGTCCAGCACGCATTAAGGCTTTATCAAGAACATCAGCTCTGTTTGTTGCGGCTAATACAATTACGTTAGAGTTTGTACCAAAACCATCCATTTCTGTCAATAATTGATTCAGAGTATTTTCTCTTTCGTCGTTTCCGCCTGACATATTGCTTTTTCCTCTTGCTCTACCAACAGCGTCGATTTCATCAATAAAAATGATAGCAGGAGATTTTTCTTTAGCTTGCTTAAATAAATCACGTACACGAGATGCACCAACTCCTACAAACATTTCTACGAAATCAGAACCTGATAAAGAGAAGAATGGAACTTGAGCTTCGCCTGCAACGGCTTTAGCTAATAAAGTTTTACCAGTTCCCGGAGGTCCTACAAGTAATGCTCCTTTTGGAATTTTACCTCCAAGATTAGTGTATTTTTCAGGGTTTTTAAGGAATTCTACAATTTCTTGTATTTCCTCTTTTGCACCTTCTAAACCTGCTACGTCCTTAAATGTAGTTTTGATATCTGTTTTTTCATCAAACAATTTCGCTTTCGATTTTCCAATATTGAAAATTTGTCCGCCTCCGCCACCAGCGCCGCCTGACATTTTACGCATAATGAAAATCCATACACCAATAATGATAATGATTGGTAGCAAGCTGATTAAAATATCGCTCCAATTGTTTTTTTGCAAGAAATTAAAATCTTTCAGTTTGCCTTCGCCAACTGCTTTTTCTAATTTTGTTTGAAAAATTTGGTCGTTACCTATTTCTAAAGTATAGTGAGGACCTTTGTTTGGTCTTTCAAATATATCTTTAGATACTTTTTTATTAGCTGCGTCTTTAAGAGCTGCAGCAGTTAAATATACTTCAGCTTCAGCTTTATTATAGACGATAACTTTTTCAATTTGTCCTTTTTCTAGTAAAACATTGAATTTAGAAGAAGTCAATTGAGCAGGTTCGCTTAAATTAGATCCTCCTGTTGCAAAACTTATAAATAAAAAAACTAAAAGTATTGCGGTGTATATTAACCAAGGACTTATTTTAAATTTACTCGGATTTGGATTATTATCTTTAGCCATTAGAAAAAATTTTCTTTAGTATTTGTTTTCGATTGTAGTTATTTTGGCGTCCCCCCAAAGGCTTTCGATATTATAGTATTCACGTATGTGTTTCTGGAAAACATGTACCACGATATGCACATAATCCATAAGAACCCATTCCGCGTTATCGGTTCCTTCTACGTGCCAAGGTTTATCTTTTAAGTCTTTAGATACTGTTTTTTGAATTGAGTTTACAATGGCGTTAACTTGGGTATTTGAGCTTCCGTTGCAAATGACAAAATAGTCACAAACAGCCGTGTCTATTTCTCTTAAGTCAAGAATATCTATATCATTTCCTTTTACCTCTTCAATCCCTTTGATTATGTTCGCCAGTAGAACATCATTATTAATAGTCTTTTTCGCCATGAATTATTTTATATGAATTTGTAAAGTTACCAAAATTTGTGATTATTTTTGAACCTTAACAAAATATTAAATTAAGTTATTTAAATTACTTGAATGAAACTAATCAAACTCGATGCCATAGATTCGACAAATGACTTTCTTAAAGCATTATCCAGCAAGGATGAACTTGATAATTTTACAGTGGTAACAGCTGAAAATCAGACAAAAGGCAAGGGTCAAATGGGAGCGAAGTGGCAATCTGAATCAGGTAAAAACTTAATTATGAGTGCCTTGGTAAAGGATTTTCTATATGATAATAAAAAGGTCTTTGACTTAAGTATTATAGTTTCATTAGCCGTGATCGAGGTTCTAAAATCGTTAAATATTCCTGATTTAAGCATAAAATGGCCTAACGACATTATGTCATATAATAAGAAGATTGGTGGCATACTCATCGAAAACACCATAAAAAGTGATGGCAGGATTGTGTCAGTAGTTGGTTTAGGACTCAATGTCAACCAGACAAATTATACTGAATTGCCAAATGCTTCCTCATTGGCAGTGATTTTAGGAAATACTGTTAATAAAGATCTTCTGCCAGCTTTAATAATCGAAAATATACAAACGAAAATTGATTTGTGGGAAACGAATTCGACAATTTTCTGGAAGGATTATTACAATGCTTTGTTCAGGAAAGGAATTCCGATGCCATTTAAAAATCTTCATCCTAAATCTTCAGGAGAAAATTTTATGGGAATAATTAAAGGAGTTTCCTCTGTTGGAAAAATTCAAATCTTGCTTGAAGATGATTCTGTTTCAGAATTCGATATTAAGGAAGTTCAGATGCTTTATTAGCTAAGTTTTTAAGATTCTAAGGCTTTTTATTCCCAGAAGTTTCTGTAGAGACGAACTGCTATGCGTCTAACGTATTTTAAAAATCCCGTTGAGACTTTAAAATGCAGGGTTTTTAGATAAAGTTTTCATGCAGTTGTTATTTCTAGTTGCAATGACAATAATAAAGCAAAAAAATAATCATAAAAAAAGCCTGATCTCTTTAGATCAGGCTTTCAATTTATAATTCACCATTAATAAATTAAAGCTTTGTCATGTTATTGGCCAAAGTTTCAATGAATTTGCTGATTGGTCCTTTGATCATCATTGCCATCATAGCGTTGAATTCGCCTTCAAAAAATAATTGAACAGCACTTTCTGAATCAGAAATACTATCAATATTCGAAGTCAATGTAAATGGAAGTTTATCGCTCGCTGCACCCAAAACAATTTTGCTTGGTGCTACTTTATCTTTCATTTTTAATTTGATTTCCGGCATCCCTTTTAATCCAAAAATAAAAGAATCCTCGCCAGTTACTTCAAACTTAGCAATATTATCAGGCATTAATTTTTCAAAATTCTTAACATCAGTCAATAAATCAAATAAATCTTGAGCTGATTTCTGAACAGTTACTTTTGGACTTTCTAAGTTCATATTGTTTTTTGTTTTTGTTTTTTACCGCAAGTGCGCTAAGTTTTTTTAAAGCTAAATTCCCATAATTTAAAAATCCCAAATTTCAAAAAGAGCGAAGCGATTTTTAAGAATCTAAGAATCTAAGAATCTATTCCACTTCCCAAGTAGAAGGACTAACGCTCCATTCTTGCAAAGTAGATTGCTGATCTTCTGTAATATATTGTTTTTGAACCGCTAGATCCAATAAATTTTCATAATTACTCAATGTATACAAATCGATATTAGCGCCTTTAAAGTTCTCTTCAGCTACATTAAAGCCGTATGTAAAAATTGCAGCCATTCCTTTAATGTTTGCACCTTCATTGCGTAAAGCTTCTACAGCCATCAAACTGCTGTTTCCTGTGCTGATTAAATCTTCAACAACTACAACATTTTGTCCTTTTTGTAAAAAACCTTCAACTTGATTTTGTCTTCCGTGTTTTTTTGCTTCTGGACGCACATATACAAAGGGTAAACCAAGGCTTTCAGCAACCAGCATACCAATTCCAATAGCTCCAGTAGCCACACCAGCAATTACGTCTGGTTTTCCAAACTGTTTTTCAATATTCTTCGCAAACTCATCTCGAACATAGTTTCGGATGATCGGAAATGAAAGAATTAACCTATTATCGCAATAAATAGGAGATTTCCAACCAGAAGCCCATGTAAAAGGATTTTCGGGATTCAATTTAATTGCATTTATTTGCAAAAGCAATTCGGCTGTTTTTTCGGCAGTATCTTTATTAAAAATCATAATACAAATGTATAAAGTTTTTGTGAACGACAAACCACTTTTTTTGACAAATGAAATCTCGAAAGAAACAGATTTTCAATTGTTCTTGTTAGAAAGTATTGATATAGAACAGCTTATAGTTAAAATGTTCCAAAATAAAATTCAAAAAGCCTGTTTATATCATCCTGACGAAAGTGAGATTATGAAAACACTCAAAGCCAAAATTCCGGTAAATAAAGCTGGAGGAGGTTTTGTATACAATAAAAAAGGCGAGGTTTTATTTATCTTCAGAAACGGAAAATGGGATCTTCCGAAGGGCGGAATCGAGAAAGGCGAGGACATCGAAGCCACAGCCATGCGAGAGGTTGAAGAAGAAACTGGCGTAAACCAGCTCCGAATTACAAATAAACTTCAAAAAACCTATCACGTTTTTAAACGCAACGGAAAATACAAACTCAAAATCACACATTGGTTCGAAATGCAATCTGATTTTGAAGGAATACCGCAAGGACAAATCGAAGAAGGAATTGAAAAAGTAGCCTGGCTAAACCCGGAACAAATCAAAGAAGCACTTAAAAATTCTTATGAGAATATCAAGCTTTTGTTTCAAGAAGAAATAAAAGTCAAAGCAGATTAAAAAGAAAAATCTCAGCACTTAGCATCTTACCAATAATGGCGTGCCACCATTTACAAAAAGACCCAATAAACTTTGCGTTCATTGGGTCTTTTTGTAAATGCTGTCGGGCTATCCGCACTGCTTCGGCAGTTAGCTTCTATCCCTCACGCGGAGCTGCACTTTGTGTAATTTTTGTTTCAGGTTTCAAGTTTAAAGTTTCAAGTTTTGTTAGTGTAAAGTCCCTTTCACGCCAACTGATGAAATTTATATTGTTGAATGTTTTAAGAAAAATATATTTACTTTTTTCTAGCTTGTCAAAGTTAAAACTGAAAGATAATCGTAACAGCTTTGCGAACTTTGCGGTTAAAAAAAAACTACAAAATACGATAAACAGGATATTGCAAATGCGCCTTTTCATAATAAACGGAATGTTTGTAAATCCAGTCCAGCTGCGCTTCAGGATTTTTAGCAAACTCAGCATCAATATGTTTTTTAGCCTCAAGTTCCGCTTTCAAAGCTGGATTTTCTTTTAAAAGTTTTGCGGCTGTATCTTCAAAAATATATTCTGAATAATGTTCTTTTTGCTGTAAAATGGGATCGAAGAAATTCCAATTAAAAAATGAATCAACACCTTCTGGTTCAAAAACTTCAACTAAATATTTTACACCCTTTTGGTTTGTCGGAACAAGATAATCTCCTTTGGCAAAAGCCATTTTTACAATCTTAGAAGTTACAGTTGTATTTCTGTGCAAATAATGCCCTTCGTAGGCAGACTGAACCGTTTTAAAATCTGCTATTTTATAACTTTCCACTTGTATAATGGTATCATTTTTAAGTTGAGAAAATGCAATGTTATTATTTTTTAAAATGTCAATAATATTCCAATATCCACTCGGTATGATATAAGCAGATGGGATAACAACATCTTTTAGTGATTTGAATTCTTTTATATACGGAACATCTTTTTTATAAGGTTTGCTTCGGTCATAATATAAACGATTTCCAGTTGTGGCGTCGCTCTTTTTATAACTTGCTTCATAGCCTAAAAATGAAAAAGTAGTAGCCTTTGTACTGTCTAATTCCCATTGCAAGGTATATGGTTTTCTTGGTTGATATTGTTCGAGATTTTTAACTCTGAGTTCTTTGATCTTTTGATAATTAGCTTCGGTAAAATCCAAAGTCGATTTCATGTATTCATATGTCATTTTTACACGTTCAGCATATTTTTTTAACATGTGAGTTTCCACCACGAATCCAATCGTATTAAACAAAGAAGTATAACCCGTAGTATATCGCGGACTATCAACAAATTGCCCAAAACCTTTGTCTGGAGTATCTTTAAAAGAATCGACATAAGGCGTTGTTTCGATTTTCTTTTTCTGCAGATCTTTTACCAAAGCAGGCATCATTTCATTATTCATAAAATCACCCAAAACAGATCCTAATTTGTTGTGCTCCGTCATGATATAAGTCAGTTTGTATTGATAATCAGAACCGTTGCTTACGTGATTATCAATAAAAACATCGGCATTTATTTTCTGAAAAATCTCCACAAAACTCTTTGTATTTCGGGTATCCGATTTTATTAAATCCCGGTTCAAATCATAGTTTCTCGCATTTCCTCTAAAACCATAAATTTCAGGTCCGTCTTGGTTGGCGCGAGTTGTAGAATTTCGGTTTAAAGCGCCTCCAATATTATAAACCGGAATGCAAACTAGTACAGTGTTTTTTGGTGCTTTTAGTTTTCCAATGGCTAAATCTCTGTAGAATTGCATTGTAGCGTCGATTCCGTCTGGCTCTCCAGCATGGATTCCGTTATTGACAAAAAGAACGGCTTTGGTTTTTTGAATTTTGTCAAAATCAAATGTTGCATCTGGATTAAAAGTTACCATATGCAGAGGTTCGCCAGAATCTGTCAATCCCATTTCCTTAATCTGAATCGTGGGAAAATCATTGGCTAAAAGCTTAAAATAAGCAATAGTTTCTTGATAAGAAGCTGATTGATTTCCGTTTCCCTTTTCAAAAAAAGTATCGTATTTTTTATTGTTTTGGGCAAAAGTAGTTATGGTGAAAAGTGAAATGAGAAAGGTAAAAAGTTTCATGGTTTTAGATTTAATATAAAATTCAAATATAAAGTTTTATTTGTTTCAGGTTGAAGTAGGAGTAGAGCAACTTTGTCATTTTACCGCAAAGCACGCAAAGTTTATTTTACTATATAGCTTTTATAAAAGACAAAGTTCGCAAAGCTTTGTGAATATAACTTTGTGACTTCTCGGCTTTGCGAGATTAAATAAAAAATCTTTGCGAACTTTGCGTGATCTTTGTCTTTGCGGTAAAGCACTTGAAACCTGAAACAAGAAAACCTGAAACAACTTTTTTTCGCTACTTTTGCAAAATGAATAAAAATCACCATTCCAACAATATACTTTCGAATTTAGGAATTGAAAGCCTAAACGAAATGCAAGAAGTTGCTCAAGATGCAATTTTAAATGATAACAATATTTTGCTTCTTTCTCCAACAGGATCCGGAAAAACATTGGCTTTTTTGCTTCCAGTTTTAGAATTATTACAGCCTGAAATACTTTCAGTTCAATGTTTAATTTTAGTGCCTTCGCGCGAATTGGGTCTGCAGATCGAGCAGGTTTGGAAAAAAATGGGAACTCAATATAAAGTGAACATCTGTTATGGTGGACACTCAATTGATACCGAAATTAAAAATTTGAGCAATCCACCAGCAGTTTTGATAGGAACTCCAGGCAGAATAGCAGATCATATTGACCGAGATACTTTTCGTACAGATAAAATTCAGACTTTAATTTTAGATGAATTTGACAAATCACTGCAATTGGGCTTCCATGAGCAAATGTCTTATATTATTGGAAAATTAACGAAGCTGAACAAACGTGTTTTGGTTTCAGCAACATCAGATATTGAAATTCCGAGATATACGCGAGTGATAAATCCGACCGTTTTAGATTTTATTCCAGAGGAAGAAGAAAAAGCGAATCTTTCGATGAAAATGATTGTTTCGCCAGCCAAAGACAAATTAGGACGTTTGTTCAACCTTATTTGTTCTCTAAAATCGGAGTCGGCTATTATTTTCTGTAATCATCGTGATGCTGCAGAACGCATTAGTGACACATTAAACGAAAAAGGCATTTACGCGACGTATTATCATGGTGGAATGGATCAAGACGAGCGTGAGCGCGCTTTGATTCAGTTTAGAAATGGAAGTATGAGTTACTTAATTACAACTGATTTAGCGGCTCGTGGATTGGATATTCCTGAAATGAAACATGTAATTCATTATCACTTACCGCTTAAAGAAGATGAATTTACGCATCGTAATGGTCGTACAGCACGTATGCAGGCTTCTGGAACGGCGTATATTATCATCCACGAAAGTGAAAAAAAATTAGATTATATCGACTACGAAATGGATGTGCTGAAAGTAGACGACGCAACCACTTTACCGAAACCACCGGAATATCAAACCATTTATATTAGTGGCGGAAAGAAAACAAAACTGAATAAAATTGATATTGTTGGATTCTTCTCTCAAAAAGGAAAACTTGAAAAAGGCGATTTAGGTTTAATCGAAGTTAAAGATTTTATTTCGTTTGCAGCAGTAAGATACAATAAGGTAAAAGATCTGCTGAAAAATATCAAAGACGAAAAAATGAAAGGCAAGAAATTCAAAATTGAAGTCGCCAGAAAAGTGGTAAAGAAAGAGGAAGAAAGATAGTTTTTTTGTAGGATCGATCGTGTTTGAGGTTTTTTTAGCCTAAATCACGAGTAAAATTCATTACTTTTTTAAGCTCAAAAAAGCTATTTTGTAATTAAATATTTACAATATTAAACCATTTTGATCGGTTAGGATTCCTGAATTTTGGTCGATTTATAACTTAAATTATTGAATAAAATTTATTTAATTTGTTGTAATTCAACATTTTATCTGTTGATTTTCTTGGCTTTAAAGCAATTGTAAACACCAATCTTAATTTTTTGTTAATAAATTAACGAATAGGACTTTAATTTATCATAATTTCTGCGTTTATTGTGCTAGTAAATAATAAACCCCAAATTAATTATGAAAAGAATTATTACGATTGCCATTTTGTTGGTTAGTGTTGTGTCTTTCGCACAAATTAAAGTTATCGAAACTGTACCGGTTGAAAAATTAGGAAAAGTAAATAACAACTACATTCAAAAAATTGGAGATGAATATACTGTATATTACACAAGTATTCAAAACGATGATGAAGGGTCAACTTTAAGAAAGTTTACTTTTAAAAATGTTAATAATGATTATGCAAGTCTTTACAGTATTATCATGAATGGTTTTGGCGCAAATCCTTTGTATGATATTAAATTAGAATTGCCTAATAATTTCATTTGGCTGCACTACACAGGAAGTGTTATTCCAGAAAAAGCTACAGTTCAGTTTATGGTTTCAAGTAAAGAAGCTTCTGCAGCAACAAGCAGTATTTCTGAGCCATTTGTAAAAGATCAGATCAATAAATTATTTCAAAAATAATTTTCAGTTTCAGGTTTTTATTGTTTTAAGTAAAAACCCTAATGAAATTTCAATACAATAAAAAGGCTATTCAAATTTTGAATAGCCTTTTTTAATTACAGTATTTTCTATCATTGAACAGTGTGAAAACTGAGACGAGAAACTTAAATTTTCTTCACATATTGTGTAATAATCACAATCTGCTGGCCATCTACCTTTCCTTCAATATATTCAGCGTTTTCGTGATCTAGACGGATGTTTCGAACGGCAGTTCCTTGTTTAGCAACCATGCTTGATCCTTTTACTTTTAGATCTTTGATTAAAACTACAGAATCTCCATGTTCTAAAATTACACCATTGCTGTCACGGTGAACCAGTTTGTTTTCGTCGTCTTCGCCTTCGCCAGTTGCTTGTGCCCAAGCCAAAGTATCTTCGTCTAAATACATCATATCAAGCAATTCTTGTGGCCAGCCTGCAGCGCGCAAACGGCTGAGCATTCTCCAAGCTACCACTTGTACGGCTGTATTTTCATTCCACATGCTGTCATTAAGACATCTCCAGTGATTTAAATCGACATTATCAGGGTTTTCAATTTGGTCAATACAAGTATTGCACGCCAAAATACTTTCGTCAAGTCCACCTTTTTTTGTTGGCAATACTTGATATACTTTTAGGTTTTCTTCGGCGCCACAAAGTTCGCATTTAGATCCGCTTCGTTTGTTTAATTCTCTTTCGATGCTCATTATTTTGTTTTATTTAAAATGCGAAATTACTTATAATTTGCTTCGCCTGCAAGTTTATGTTTTGGGTGTTTCTTACTGATTTTGCGTGTTGAAACGGATGTTGCTTTTTATTTCTTAACCCTAACAGCATCCGGAACCAACATTTCATATTCACCGCCATTTCGTAAGACATCACGGACAATACTTGAACTTATATATGAGGTTTTTGCGGCGGTTAGTAAAAATACGGTTTCAATTTTAGAAAGACGTCTATTAGTATGTGCAATTGCTTTTTCAAATTCAAAATCGGCTGGATTTCTTAGGCCTCTCAAAATGAAATGGGCTTTTAGATTTTTTGCTAAATCAATTGTCAAACCTTCATATGTTATTACACTGATTTTAGGTTCATCTTTGAAGGTTTCTTCTATAAAACGCTTTCTTTCTTCTAATGAAAACATGTATTTTTTTTCGGCATTGACTCCAATTGCAATTACGATCTCATCAAATAGAGAAATTCCTCTTTTGATAATATCTTCGTGACCAAGTGTAATGGGGTCGAATGATCCTGGAAATATGGCTTTTCGCATTTTTTTTTCTTTTAAGGTTCAAAGCTGCAAAGGCACAAAGGCACAAAGGCTTTATTTTGAAATTAAATTAATTTTTTAAGTAATTCTTTTTGTATTAATTGCCTCAACCCATTCCTCTTTTTGGCAAACTTTACATTTGGCTGTACCTATCTTTTGTTCTTCGGTATGACCACAAAAAGTGCATGCATGAATACCATCGATGGAAATATTCTTGCTTTTTTTATTGAACGCCGCCGGCAAAATAGGCAATCCGTATTTTACTTCTTCATCTTTATAAAAGAAAACACTTACTTCGCCACTTGTTTCTATAAAAGCGTGTTTTATCTGACCTAAATGTTCAATAGATTTGATGCGAAGCTCAGAGAAAAATTCATCTTGGGCCAGACTTTCTTTTTTGAAAGTCGAAACAGAAAATTTGCCATCATTAATTAAGCATTCTGTTTTTCCTTCTATAAATTCTTCAAACTTTTTGCTTTTTCCAGTAAGCCAGGTCACGGAGCGATATAAAATAATAATAACTGTAAATACTATTGCTGCAGGTACAATTCCAACGTCTTCATAAAACATAGGATCTCCGGCAGCAGAGCCTAATGCAATAATTATTACAGTTTCAAAAATAGATAATTGTTTTACGCCTCGTTTTCCTGCTAATTTCAAGGTTAGCAATAGAATAATGAACATAACTGTGGAACGAAATACAACTTCTAGAGCAAAGTTTTCCGGCAAATCATTATAAAATACTCTATTCCATTCGAAAATTTCTTTCATTTTTTTTAGTTGGTAAGGTTATGAGGTAGTAAGGTGCTAAGTTTTTTAGTTTTTGTCACGCATATTTTAAAATATAAAAAAGTAAGGCTCTGAAATCTTAGAGTCTCAGAACCTTAGTATCTTAGTAACTTACAAAAGTGCTAGCTCAATCGCGTTTGTAAATAAATCTTCAAGAGATATTCCCGCTGCTTTTGCCTGTTGCGGAATCAGACTTTCGGTTGTTAAACCTGGAATCGTATTCATTTCCAACATATAAGGTTCGTTGTCTACGATAATGAATTCACTTCTAGAGAAACCTTTCATTTTTAAAACTTCGTAAGCACGTTTTGCAGTTTCTCCTACTTTTTGAGTTAATTCGTCAGAGATTCTTGCCGGTGTAATTTCTTGAGATTTACCTTCGTATTTAGCTTCGTAATCAAAAAAATCATTGTCAGAAACAATTTCAGTAATTGGCAATACTTTTATTTCTCCTTTATAATTAATTACTCCAACAGAAACTTCTGTTCCGTCAAGAAAACTTTCGATAATAATTTCATTATCTTCTTTATAGGCAACTTCAATTGCAATTGGCAGTTCAGCCTCAGATTTTACTTTTGAAATTCCGAAACTTGAACCGGCCTTATTTGGTTTTACAAAACAAGGCAAACCTACTTTTTTAACGATTTCTGCAGTATTGATAACATCTCCCTTATTTAAATAATAAGAAATCGCCGTTTTGATTCCGTATGGCTTTAAAACCGATAATAAATCACGTTTGTTAAATGTAAGTGCTGATTGGTAGTAATCGCAAGACGATTGCGGAATTCCTAATAATTCGAAATAAGCCTGCATTAATCCGTCTTCACCGGGAGTTCCGTGAATGGCGTTGAAAACACAGTCGAAAGTAATTTTTTGATCGTTTACCGTTACTGAAAAATCATTTTTATCAATCGAATATTCAGCATTGTTTTCGTCTACATAAACCCATTTTTCTTTAAAAATATGAATACGGAATCCGTTATATTTTGTTTTGTCAAGATATTGATGCACTACGTTTCCTGAGATGAGAGAAATTTTATATTCACTTGAATATCCGCCCATGATAATGGCTATGTTTTTCATTATATATTTTTGTTTAAAGTTTTATTTTGTTTCAAGTTTCAAGTTTTGACACGAATCCACAAATTTTGAGCGAATTCAAAAATTGTATAAATCTGCGGTTATCTGTTTAAATCTGTTGAATAAGTGTGCTTTTTTTTTCGCCTTAACAAGGTGTATTAAAAGCTTTCTTGCTTAAAACAAAATTATCATTTTTTTTGAAACGAAATAGCTTTATCTTTGCCTCTAATAAAAATAAATTTATGAGTTTACGTCAGTATTTAACAAGCCGAGTTTTTTTCGTGCAAGTATTAATTGCGGCAGCTATTATTGCTGTTTTAGGTTATTTGTTTATGCATTGGTTAACTTTTACAACTGATCACGGACATGAAATTGCCGTTCCGAATTTATCTAAATTGACTGAAGAGCAAGTAGAAGAAAAGCTAGACGAGCTAGACTTAGATTATGTGCTTTTGGATAGTGTTGATTACCGAAGTGAGTTCCCAAAATATAGTGTTGTTGAGCAGGATCCGCTGCCAGGAACTAAAGTAAAAGTGGGAAGAAAAATATATATTAAAATTAATGCATCAGGATTTTCATCTGTTAGAATTCCTGATTTAATCGAAAAAACATATCGTGAAGCAGTTCCTACATTGAAAGCTTTAGGGCTTGAAGCAGGAACAATTACGTATATTCCGAATCTTGGAAAAGATATGGTTTTAGAGATGCGTTATAAAGGAAGAAACTTGAAAGTAGGAGACCGCGTACTGAAAGCGTCTAAAATTGATTTAGTTTTAGGTGATGGAAAAGCGAGTTATGTAGATGAAAGTCAGGCGAATGATAGTTTAGCTGCGCCAGCTGAAGAAACCCCAAAAGATGAACAATAATATTGAAAATTTAGATCTAGAAGACGAATTATTCGAACATTTTAGATTTGAAGTCCCTAAAGGTCAAGCGTTTTTGCGTATTGACAAATATCTAATGAATTTGATTCAGAATGCGACTCGAAATAAAATTCAGAACGCAGCAACAGAAGGAAACATTTTTGTAAATGATATTCCGGTAAAATCAAATTATAAAGTAAAACCGTTTGATGTTGTGACTGTTATGTTATCGCATCCGCCGTTTGAAAATCATATTCTTCCAGAAGATATTCCGCTAAATATCGTTTATGAAGATGATGCTCTTTTATTGATTAATAAAGAGCCAGGAATGGTTGTGCACCCAGGTCACGGAAATTATACCGGAACTTTAGTAAATGCTTTGGCACATCATTTTGATAATTTGCCAATGAACAGCAGTGAACGTCCCGGTTTAGTTCATAGAATTGATAAAGATACTTCTGGACTTTTGGTCGTGGCTAAAACAGAAGCTGCAATGACGCATTTGGCAAAGCAGTTTGAAGCAAAAACATCTGAACGTGAGTATATTGCCCTTGTTTGGGGGAATGTAGCTCAAGAAGAAGGTACTATTGAAGGAAATCTTGCTAGACACTTAAAAGACCGTATGCAAATGGCTGTTTTTGCTGATCCAGAAATAGGGAAACCTGCAATTACCCATTATAAAGTTTTAGAGCGTTTTGGATATGTTACTTTGATTTCATGTAAACTAGAAACAGGAAGAACACACCAGATTCGCGCGCACATGAAACACATCGGACATCCGTTGTTTAATGATGAGCGTTATGGCGGACATTTGATTTTGAAAGGAACTACGTTTACAAAATACAAACAGTTTATCGAGAATTGTTTTAAGGCATTGCCACGTCAGGCGCTGCATGCGAAAACACTTGGTTTTGTGCATCCTACAACTGGAGAAATGATGCGTTTTGATACAGAACTGCCACAAGATTTTCAGGATTGTATTGAGAAATGGCGCAATTATGTAAAATCGCACAATACTGACGAGGAAGAGAATTAATTAGATAATTTATTAGAATTCCACTAATTTACACAGATTAATTTCCTGTAAATTAGTGGAATTTGTGTTTAATTTAATTCTGAATGATATTTTATTTTGCCAATTGATCCAGTTGATTTTGGCAATAGTTCAAAAACAGAAGTAGGAGCGAGGCCAGATTCTATGCGATGTGACACATATAAAATGCTCATATTTGTTTCTTGTTTGATTGTATTAATAAGCTGGATTACCAGATCTACATTTTCGTCATCAAGGCCTTCAACGGGTTCATCTAGAATTAGTAAAGGCGGGTGTTTTAAAACCGCACGCACAATAAGTGCCACTCTTTGCTGGCCAACTGAGAGCTCTGTGAAACGCTTCTTTTTTAAATGATTCATCTCAATTACTTCGAGCCATTGATCGACTATTTTAGTCTGCAGAGCTGAAGGCTGGTTATATAGTCCGATGGAATCAAAAAAACCGGACAGAATCATTTGTTCTAAACTGTGGTTTTTTTGAAAAAGGTCAGTCATAGAAGTAGTAAAGATTCCGATTTGTTTTTTAATGTCCCAAACACTTTCACCGCTTCCTTTTTTTCTTCCAAATAAAAATAAATTCTGACCAAATCCTTTTGGATTGTCACCCGTAATCAAAGATAAAATAGTGCTTTTTCCAGCGCCGTTTGGACCAATTAACTGCCAGAATTCACCTTGTTTTATTGTCCATGAAATGTTGTCTACGATTTTTCTATCATCATAACTAACCGAAACATTCTCCATTTTAATTAATACACTTTCGTGGAAATTATGCGCTTCTATAGCTTTTGGAATAGCTGAAGTATTCAAGGTTTTAAAATGATTTTCTGTTTTTGAAATCGGATGCAGTTCAAATGAATTGTCTTTAATCTGAGCTTTATTCGGAACAAAATCAAGCACATCAGCAACGCGATTTACCAATTGAATAATTGCAATGGTATCCGTTAATTTTTCTAAAGATTGTGCTAAAAGAACTCTCGAAGCCTGATCTAAATGATCAAATGGATTATCAAAAATAATAAAATCAGGATTTTGATTGATGCAGTATTTTAGGAATTCTTTTTTGCGTTCGCCAGAAGAAAAGGTTCTCAATTGTCTGTGCGATTCTGGAGATGCTTCAACAGTGTCATATTGGTATTCTTTTTCGATAAATTTTTCAATAGCAATATCTGAAAACAAAATTCCTTTTTGATTGTTAAAAACTGCTAATTCTTCTTTTGCTTCGGCAGAAAGTAATGTATCTATAAAAGCTTTTTTGTTAACCTGATTTGATAAAAGTATATCCCAGTGCTGCATTTCTTAATCTTAATAATTATTTTGTTTCTTTTGTTGCCATGGGGCGATCGTTGCGCGACCATTCGCTCCAAGATCCTGCGTATAGTTTTGGAATTGCAATTCCGGCATAATCCATTGCTAATAAAGTGTGGCAGGCAGTAACTCCTGATCCGCAATGTACAATTACATTTTCAGGGTTTACTTTTCCTAAAATTTCTGAATATTTAGCAGCTAATGCTGTTGCAGATTTATAAAATCCTTCTTCATTTAAATTTTCGCTAAACGGCACATTTATTGCTCCTGGAATATGACCGGCAATTAAATCTAAAGGTTCTGTCAGTCCATCAAAACGATTTTTATCTCTTACATCAAGTACAATATTTTTATCGTTTTTTCGTGCTTTTTCAACTTCATTAATATCGGCTAAGGCGAATTTCCATTCTGAAATTGGGTATTTTTCTGCTTTTGCAAAAGTTTCAACTGCATCACTTGTTGCAAATCCAGCTTTTATAGCTTGTTGCAAACCTCCATTTAAAACCTGAACTTTTTCATGCCCGATAGCTCTTAGCATCCACCAAAATCGCGCCGCAGCATTTGATCCGTTTTTATCATCATAAATAATAACATGATTTTCAGGAGAAATTCCGACTCTGGAAAGTACTTCAGAAAACTTTTCGAAAGACGGCAAAGGATGTCTACCGCCCTTTGCAGGATTATTTTCAACCGTTGCCAAATCCCGATTCAAATCGATATACCGAGCACCTTTTAAATGCTCTTTGTTGTAATTTTCTTCGGCATTTATTCCAGCTCTAGCATCAATTATTATAATTTCAGATAAATTTTTTAATTGAAATAATTCGTCAGGATTTATAATTGGAGAAATTTTATTGGACATCTTTATTTGTTTTATTTTTTGACTTTCCCACCCAAAGTAAAGAATTTAGAATTAATTGACTTTGAGCTTTATTTTCAAAAGTATATGAAAGGGTTTTATTGGTGCCATTTTCATAATCAATATCATTGTGCCCCATGTTTACATACAGCATTTTATAGTTTTTGTTGGTCCACACGACAGGATAATAACCATTATGCCAAATTTCGTTTTGTTTTGGTCCTGTTCCTAGCGGAAAACTGCTTTCGTCTATAGCTAAAATAATTTGAATGTCCGGATTTTTTCTTAAATCATTGCTCCATCGATACCATTCGTTTGGCGCAGATGTGAAAACTTTGGGGATATTTCTAGTTATTTGATGTTTATTCTCCACTCTCAAAACTGCCGACGTAGGTCTCCAAGTATTGCTTCCATATTCACCAGAACCTAAAAAAGTATTGTGATACCAGTCCCAATTTTGAGGATAATCTGAATCATTTAAGGCAAAAGCCGAAAAGTGAAAACCAATCCACCCACCGCCATTTTCCATAAACTTTTGAAAAGCCTCTCGCTGACTTTGTGTTTCTGGCCTTGTGTCTAAAAACAAAACAACTTGATAATTGGCTAAGAATTCCGCATTCATATTGTCCCAATTACTGGTTGAATCATATTCAAAATGGTTTACTTCAGCCATTTTCGGAAACCATTTATTGGCTTCATGAACAAAGCTAATATGCGCCTGATCGTTTTTTGCGGTATAAAAAGCAATTACTTTAAATTTTGCATCTTCTTTTTTCGTTTGAGAAAACCCAAAAAAGCAACTGCATATAAGTGCAATTAAAAAACCTTTTTTAGAAATAAAAAACAGCATGACGTTTTGTTTAGATGAATTAATCAGGAATTTTTTCGATCAATATTTCGTTATTCGCCAGATCATAATAAGTGCAGGTCATTTCGATAATATCAACTCTCCATTTTGCAATTCCGCATTGTCCTGAATGATTACAGAAGGTAAGATAATCTGTTTCTCCACTTTGATGTTTTACTAAAAATTCTATAAAAAGCTCTTTGTTTGCAGTTGGAGCAATTTTTATCGGATTGTATTTTTCATCAGATGTTACCGTGTAATTGTTTACGCCATAATATTCGACATGGCCGTCATTCACGAAAGTGTCGTAACCTTTAACACCTAAAATAATTAAATCTTGTATGTAGTTTGGAAAATCTGCTCCGGTCTTTACTTTAGAATGTGCTTCTTTAATTTGATCGATTGTAAACATATATTTTTAGTTTTAGATTAGTGTTTTGTTTATTGTTTCAAAAATACAATTAATGGTTTTATAAATTGATCGAAAGATTCTATATGAGGCAAATGCCCTGTATTTGGTACTTCAACTAATTTTGAGTTTGGAATCGCTTTTTGAGTTTTTTTGCCCAGTTCAGCATAATTTCCCATTGTTTTTCTGACTTCTTCAGGTGCCAACTGTTTTCCTAAAGCTGTTTTATCTCTTGTTCCGATGATTAAAAGCGTTTGACTTTTGATGTTTTTGAATTCGTATAAAACAGGCTGGGTAAAAATCATGTCGTACAGCAGAGCAGAATTCCAAGCTACTTTATTGTAATCAGGAGCTGAAGTCCAGCCAGCGCCGAGTTCTGCCCATTTTTGAAAAGTTGCATTCCATTTTCCATCATAATAATTTTCCATTTGATATTTTTTGATCGCTTGGTAATTTTGTTTTAATTCTGATTCGTACCACCATTCAACAGGTTTGTAAGGAACTACAAGTTTCCAATCTTCTAAGCCAATTGGGTTTTCAAGAACTAATTTTTCAGTAGTTTCAGGATACATCAAAGCAAATCTTGTGGCTAACATTCCGCCCATTGAATGTCCTAAAATAGTTGTTTTTTGAATGCCCAATTGATCTAAAAGCTTCTTGGTATTTTCTGCCAATTGCTGAAAAGTGTACTGAAAATTATCTGGTTTGGATGATTTTCCAAACCCAATCTGATCCGGAACAATGACGCGGAAACCTTCTTTTGAAAGTGCCTTTATAGTAGTTTCCCAATACGCTCCGTTGAAATTTTTTCCGTGAAGCAAAACAATATTTTTGTTGTTATAGTTTTCAGGAGTTATATCCATATAAGCCATTTTTAGAGAATGACGCTGGTTGTTTAATTCTAAAAACTTTACAGGAAAAGGATATTCGTAATTGCTTAAATTTATATCTAAAGCTTTTATTTTTTCTTCTTGCGAAAAACAAAAAAGAGGAAGTAACAGCATTATAAGTTTTATATTTTTCATTTTTTAAGGATTAAGTTTTGCAACTTCTATAAAATTAAACTTAACCATTTTAAAACCAAAAATTAAAGTCTTAAAATTATCAGAAAATTTGTATTTTCTTTATGCCATAACAGCAACAGTATTTAGCGCCATTTCACCAAGATTTTTATTGCCAATAATTTCAACTTTTTCTTTAGCATCATCAGGAGTCATTCCTTTAGAGAATAAAAGCCAGGCATCATCTGGACTTATTTTTACAATTGAAGTTGGTTCAGCATCAAACAATTCTATAAATGACCAGTTATTTTCTTTTTTAATAATACTCCATTCACCGCCAATCTCGGTTGTTACAATCAAAGTTATAATTGTGCCATTCTCTGCTTTTACATTTTTGTAGACATGAGGCAAAGCCTGTATAAAAGTCTGTATAAAAGGATAAAATAAATTTTTGGTTAAAAGAGCGGGTTTGTTAACCGCATTTCTAATTTGCTGTTGATGCAAGAATTTTTCAGTGTATTCTCTAGCAATATGAAACCAGTTTAGAGAAGTTTCTTCGCCAGCCCATGCAACAGAAAATATCGCATTTTCAAAAGGATTTAAAGTTTGTAGATGCGCAGTATATTGTTTTCCGGTAGTTTCTAATAATTCAGTTATGACTTTTGGACTAAGACGTTTTGTGGCGCTGGTCCAACTCATATTTAATTGATTGAGAAAATCGACCAAATCGTTATATGAATTAATGTTTTCTGGTTTTTCGCCAAAAAAAGAATCTCTAGAAATAGATAAGCCTCTTAAATTTCCGTCTAATAAATGAGATGCAATATCTTTTACTGTCCATTTTTTACAGACTGTTTTTGCATTCCATTCTTCTTCGTTCAATGATTTTAAAAGCTCGATTAGCAACTCATCTAAAATAGGGAAGAGATGTAAAGTTTCTATTGGTATAATTGAAGATTTCATAAGCTTAATTTAACTATGACTCTTCTTTTTCGGTGTTTTTCAATGTTACAACGCTTTGCGGATACGGAATATCAATATTCGCTTCATCAAAACGTTTTTTAATACTTTGCAGTAAATCGCAATACATTACAAAACCTTCTGTAGAATTTTTTGCCCAGGCCCAAGCTTTTAACGTAACGCTCGAATCTGCTAAAGCAACAACGCGCGCTGTAACAAGAGGTGTTTTTTGTTTCTTGCTTTCGGCTGTTCGCGTGTCAATAAAAAAGGGATGTTTAGCCACTTCTTCTTTCATGATTTCTAGAGCTTTCTCGATATCAGATTCATAACCAATTCCGATTTCGATTATTTTACAAGATTTGGTATCATGCATATTGGTGTTTACAATAATCTGATTGCTGATAACTGAATTTGGAATAATAATTCGATTATTTTCCGCATCTTTCAAAACAACTTGTCTTAAATTAATGTCTTCGACAGTACCAACAAAATTGTTGATTGTAATTTTGTCATTGATCCGAAAAGGCTTAAAAATAACTAGAAAAATCCCGCTTACAATATTGCTTAAAGCCTGTTGAGAAGCCAAACCCGCCACTAACGAAATAACTCCAGCACCAGCTAAGAATGAATGTCCGATAATTTTAAATTCTGGAATTTGTATTAGAGCAAAAGCAAAACCTAGAATGTAAATTACCGTTATAATTAAATGTTTCAAAAACTTAAAACCGGTTGCATCATACTCTTTATTGGTTTGCTTTCGATACAAAAAATAGCGCAGTACTTTATCAGTAATGGCCCCTAAAATAATTGTTGTAATTGCTATGATTGCAATAAAAATACCAATTCTAAAGTCTTTGAAGTAATCAATCATAAATTTAGAGTTTAAAAAAATCCAAAAAACAACTGTAAAATGTGTCTTTTGGATTTTATAATTTATAACATATTAGATTTTTTATAATCCAACAAAATCTTCGCTTTTAGGGAAAATACTCAAAGCTTCGATAGCAATTTCCGGAGTTGGAGAAGCTAATTTTCTAAGTTTTGTGTCCATCCAGGCACCGTCAACAGTAATAGTAGCACAAAGTGTATCATCTTCTCTTTTAAATTCGTGAATGATAGACCAGCGAGAAGCATCAGCTTTCATTTTTGATGTTTTGGTATGAATAAAGATTTTATCAGAAAGTTTTAATTCTTTTCTAAAAACACATTCTTCTCTAAACAAAACGGGTCCAAAGCCTTGCGTTTGCATTACTTTTAATGTTAAGCCCAATTCTTCTAGGATTTCGATACGATGCTGTGCACCAAAATCATAATAAGCACTGTGACGAACGTGAAAATTTGGGTCAAGATCTGACCAGCGAAAAGAAATTTCTTTAATAAATGAAGCCATTTTTTATTGTATTTTAATTGTAATGAGAATGCTTTTCGAAATAATTTTCTCAGAAAAACATCCTTTTATAAGAAATCGAAATTACAAATAAAAACCCAAATCGTTTATTGTAAAATGAAGTATTGAAAGAATTATTAATAGTATTCTTTTTCAAAAGGAACAAAATCCTGAAGTTTAGGAAGTGGCCTTATCAAGATTTTCTTTTTGGTGTGTGTTTTTGGAAAATCATCTTCGCCATATGGTTCTGTTTCAATAATCTGAATTCCTGTTGATAAATTAAAGTCAATTCTTCCCATTGTGCCTAGTCCGTTTGAGTATACTTCAGAAAAACCAATTAGTTCGAAATTCCCATTTTGATATCGGAATTTATGCTCAAAATGACCGCGCAAAAGTTCGTTATTAATACTTAAAATTCCTTTTATAATTGTAATTTCATCAAAACCATTTCCAGTTTGAAAACCATTTTTGCCATTTGGAAAAGCAGGTTCAATTGCTTTTGTGGTAGAAAGGATATGTTTAAAAGATCCGTTTTGTTCAGCGAAATAAATATCAAGTTTATAAGGCGAAGTATCGCTAACAGTATCCTGTAAAACCTGAACGTAGTCGATTAAGCCATCTTTGTTTAGATCACCTTTTACTTTTGTGATTTCTTTATTGAAATTGCTTTTTTGAGCAGAAAGTGAGGTTGAAAAAATAAGAAGTGATAAAAATACAGTTGATTTTGACATTATTAATTTAATTGATTTCAGATTACTTCCAATCTGAATGTTATTTATTTGACAGCAATTTTCGAATTTCGACTGCAATATTTTCTAAATTTCCTTTTGCATTTCCTGTAGATACAAATTTTATAACTCCGTTTTGATCGATTAGAAAGTTTTTCGGAATTGAATTCATTCCATATTGGTTCCATATTTTCTGCTCAGGATCAATTCCATAATTAAAATTAAGTCCGTCTTTTTTTAATTTCATTACTTTTTTTGAAACCAAATTTTCAGCTTCTCCTTTCGAAATTGCTAAAAATACAAAATTATCATCTTTGAATGGTCCGAGGATTTTTGTTGGAATATCATAAAATTCCATTAAGCAAGGAGCGCACCAAGTTGCCCAAAAATTAACAAGAACGACTTTGCCTTTTAGATCAGAAAGCTTTATTTCTTTGCCATCAATTAGCTTTAAAGTAAAATCTATTGCTTTATCGTTTATATTTAAAATATATTCCTGAGGCTCTTTTAGCATTTCTTTTTCTGCTACACCAGTATTTCTTTTTTTGTCATTTTCACTTTTTTCTTTTTCAGAATAAAGCTCAATTGTAACTATGAATTCTCTATCACCAATTTTATCTCCGAATTTTTTCGCCAGTTCATTTCTTTTTTCTTCAGAAACACCTTTATTCATCGATTTAACATAGCCTTCATTGCCATATTTTTCAACTTTTTCCATTGAAGAAATTTCATTATCGATTATAATTACATATTCAGGTTTTTTTACAACTTTGTATTGTGCGTAAAAAGATTGAACAATCAGGATAAATGCAAAACAGATTATTTTTTTCATACGTTTAATTTTATACTTTGAATTAGCATTTTAAATTTTAAGATTCCTTTTTAGAATTAAGCTTCTTTACTACCCACGGAAGTGTAAGACCCTGCCCAATCAAAGTTAATAATACAACAGCAACAGAAATAAAAATAATTACGGTTCGTTCTGGAAATGGAGTTCCGTCCGGAAGGTTTTTGGGGAGACCTATAGCAATCGCTAGAGACACAATACCGCGCATTCCTGACCAGCCCAAAATAATGCTATTGTTAAAATCTAAAAGCGCATCTTCACTAATTTTTCGCTTGCTTTTTTTATTTTGAAAAGTTTTTTGCAGGTTTATTTTCTGAAGAAATATTCTGACCATTCTAATCAAAAGTGCGACGATTGTAATGATAAAAGCATATCCAATATAAGGTAGAATCATATCATTGTCAATACCTTTTAAGATGTAACGAAAATTAAGTCCGATTAAAATAAAGATTAATCCGTTTAGTAAAAATATAATAATGTCCCAAAGGCTTCTAGAGCTGTTTTTTAAGCTTTCTGGAAATATTTTTTTACTGAAACGCGCAATTGACAGGCCTAAAATAACTACAGCAATTACTCCAGAAACATGCAGGTTTTCAGCAATCAAATACGTTACAAATGGCATTAAGAGCATGAAACTTACCGTGACATTTACATTTTTATGCACTCTGCTTAATATAAATGCCAAAATTTTTGCCATTACAAAACCTACTAAAAAACCGCCTCCCAATAATACAATGAATTGAAGTGTTGCTTTCCAAATTATAAAAGCAGATCCCATTACTGCCGCAACAGCAAAACGATATGCAACTAAAGCAGAGGCATCATTAATTAAACTTTCACCTTCAAGAATAGTAATGGTTTTATGAGAAATTCCGAGTCCTTTCGTAATGCTTATAGCAGCTACTGCATCTGTTGCAGAAAGAATAGCTCCCAATAAAAATGCTAGAGGCCATGTAATATTCGGAATCATATAATGGGCCACTACGGCAATCCAAAATGTAGTCAGAAAAACTAAAGTTATGGCCAGCGTACTTATTGTATTGATATTAGTTTTAAAATCTTTAGGTGAAATATTAAAAGAAGCATCATATAATAAAGGAGGAAGAAACAATAAAAATATAATTTCTGGATTAATTTCAATTTCGTTCATTGTCGGGATAAAACCAATTGCAATGCCTACAATAACCAGAAGAATAGGCTGGGGCAGTTTGATGGTATCGGCAAAGGCAGAAAGTCCTATAATAATGGCAAGAATAAAAATAATGATGCTGTAATTTTCCATTTTGGCGAATATTGAATTTTTAGGATGATGCTAATGTAAGTATTTCAATATATAATTGAAAGTTTAGAAGCATTAATGACACGTAAAGTCCTGATATGCCATGATTGTCAGGTTTTAAAAATGTCATGTTGTCAGATGTTTATTAGTGTGCCAATATTAAAACTGACAATTTACTTTGGTTTTTTATATTGGCACAAAGATTGACTTATGCCACCTGAGTTATAAATTAGTATATCAAAATTAAATATATAAAAAATGGGTAAAATAATCGGAATTGACTTAGGTACGACGAACTCTTGTGTTTCTGTAATGGAAGGTAACGAAGCAGTTGTTATTCCTAACGCAGAAGGAAAAAGAACAACGCCATCTATCATCGCTTTTGTTGAAGGTGGAGAAATTAAAGTAGGTGATCCTGCAAAAAGACAAGCGGTAACGAATCCTACAAAAACGATTGCTTCTATTAAACGTTTTATGGGACACACTTTTGCTGAAACTCAAGAAGAGGCAAAAAGAGTTCCTTACAGTGTTGTAAAAGGTGACAACAATACGCCACGTGTGGATATTGACGGTCGTTTATACACTGCTCAAGAATTGTCAGCAATGACACTTCAAAAAATGAAAAAAACTGCTGAGGACTATTTAGGTCAAACTGTAACTGAAGCAGTTATTACTGTTCCTGCTTACTTTAACGATGCACAACGTCAAGCTACTAAAGAAGCTGGAGAAATCGCTGGTCTTAAAGTTATGCGTATCATCAACGAGCCAACTGCTGCTGCACTTGCTTACGGATTAGATAAAAAAGGAACTGATCAAAAAATTGCTGTTTACGATTTAGGTGGAGGTACTTTTGATATCTCTGTTCTTGAATTAGGAGACGGAGTTTTCGAAGTATTGTCTACAAATGGTGATACTCACTTAGGTGGAGATGATTTTGACCAAGTTATTATTGACTGGTTAGCTGACGAATTCAAATCTGAAGAAGGTATTGATTTACGTTTAGATCCAATGTCATTGCAACGTTTGAAAGAAGCTGCAGAAAAAGCTAAGATTGAATTATCATCTTCTGCTGAAACTGAAATCAACTTACCTTACGTAACTGCTACTGCTTCAGGACCAAAACACTTAGTAAAAAAATTATCTAGAGCTAAATTTGAGCAATTATCTGATACTTTAGTAAAACGTTCTATGGAGCCAGTTGCTAAAGCATTAAAAGATGCAGGTTTATCTACATCTGATATCGACGAAGTTATCCTTGTAGGAGGTTCTACTCGTATGCCAAGAATCGCTGACGAAGTTGAAAAATTCTTCGGTAAAAAAGCATCTAAAGGAGTTAACCCTGATGAAGTTGTTGCTATTGGAGCTGCTATTCAAGGTGGAGTTTTATCTGGAGATGTAAAAGATGTATTGTTACTTGACGTAACGCCTCTTTCTTTAGGTATCGAAACTATGGGTGGTGTATTGACTAAATTAATTGAGTCTAACACAACTATCCCAACTAAAAAATCTCAAGTATTCTCTACTGCTGCTGATTCTCAACCATCTGTTGAAATCCACGTATTACAAGGAGAAAGAGCAATGGCTGCTGATAACAAAACTATCGGTCGTTTCCACTTAGATGGTATTCCACCAGCACCAAGAGGAGTTCCTCAAATCGAGGTAACTTTTGATATCGATGCTAATGGTATCATCAAAGTTTCTGCAACTGACAAAGGAACTGGAAAATCTCACGATATCCGTATCGAAGCTTCTTCTGGATTAACAGCTGAAGAAATCGAAAAAATGAAAAAAGATGCTGAAGCTAACGCTGACGCTGATAAAATAGCTAAAGAAAGAGCTGAGAAATTAAACGAAGCTGACAGCATGATTTTCCAAACAGAAAGTCAATTGAAAGAGTTAGGAAGCAAATTAGCTGACGATCACAAAGTTGCTGTAGAGTACGCTTTAACTGAATTGAGAATGGCTCACCAATCTCAAGACATTCCAGCTATTCAAACGGCTCTTGACAACATCAATGCAGCTTGGAAAACAGCTACAGAAGCTATGTACGCTCAAGGTGAACAAGGTCAACAAGCAGCTCCACAACAAGAGCAATCGCAAGGTGACAATGTTGAAGACGTTGAATTCGAAGAAGTAAAATAATTCTTTAGTACTAATTAATTAGTTACAAAGTATTAAAATAGAAAACCGAGTCAGAAATGACTCGGTTTTTTTATGGATTATAATTACCTATTAAAAGTAATAAAAAGATTACATTTAATATTAGTTAACATTTTTACAAAATAACGATTCTCATTTCACGTTCGAATTCTTTTTTGTAATATTACTATATAAATCATTTTTGAATGAGAAAGATAAAATACAAGAAAGGGCGCAAGCTTCAGCATATAACTTTAGAGTATACCGGAACACAAAAAGAGCATAAAACAGAAATGCAGCTTTTTGTTTATGATGATAATGATGTTGTTGAATATGAGAAATTTACAGTTGAATCTTTAAATAGCTGTATTGATTATACTAAAAATAATTGGCTCAATATTCATGGATTAAATGATATTGGCTTAATAAAAACAATTGGTACTCATTTTAAACTGGATGATTTTTTATTGGCAGATATTTTAAATACATCCAAAAGAACCAAATTAGAAGAACAGCAAAATATTTTATTCTTCAATATAAAATCGCTTTTGCCTTCTGAATATTCAGATAATATTAGTGTCGAACAGCTTAGTTTTATTTTAAAAGATGGAATTCTAATTTCTTTTCAAGAAAAACGAAGTGATTTCTTTACTCATATTAGAGAACGCCTTCGCACGCATGCCGGAATTGTGAGAACTAAAAAAGTAGATTACCTTCTTTATCTGCTTTTGGACGCTGTAATGGAAAACTTCTATATTACGATTGAAGATGAGGAAGATAAAATTGAAGAATTAATCAATTTAACTAAAAAAGGAGCTGATCCGATTATCTTAGAAAAGATTGAAAATCATCGTGATAACTTTAATTTTTTAAAGCGATCTATTATTCCGCTTCGAGACTCACTATATTATCTAAAAACGATTAAAGACGATGATACTTATAATGGAATTGAAAAAGAGACTTTTAGTTTTTTTATTAGACTCCATCAAAAAAGCTTAGAACTTTTAGAGCAGATTGAGTCAGACATGAGTTCATTAGAAAGTGCTTCTAATTTTTATTTCTCGGAACAAAGCCGAAAAATGAATGAAATTATGAAAACGCTGACCATTATTTCGGCCATCTTTATTCCGCTTACTTTTATTGTTGGAGTCTACGGAATGAATTTCGATTATATGCCAGAACTTCGTGCGAAAAACGGCTATTTTATTGTTATGGGAGCCATGTTTTTATTGGTTATAGCTCTTATTATTTATTTTAAAAAAAGACGTTGGTTTTAACGTTTGTTTCAATTAAAAAAATCATTTAAACTACTTTTGTTTTAGAATCAATATAAATAAATATGAGTAAAGCAATATATATAGCCACAAGCGATCAGAACAGCGGTAAATCAATTATTACACTCGGTTTGATGAGTATTTTGATTGGTAAAACTGCTAAAGTAGGCTATTTTAGGCCTATAATTGAAGATTTTATAGATGGAGAACAAGACAATCATATTGAAACAGTTTTGTCCTATTTTAACCTTGATATTAAGTTTGAAGATGCCTATGCAATTACAAAAGGCAAATTAATCAAAAAGAAAAATAAAGGAAAAATAGGAGAGGTTTTAGACCTTATTATTGAAAAATATAAAAAACTGGAAGAGCGTTTTGATTTTGTTCTAGTTGAAGGAACGAGTTTTACTGGAGAAGGAACTTCAATAGAACTAGATTTGAATGTTTTAATCGCAAAAAACCTCGGAATTCCCACGATAATTATTGGTTCAGGAATTGGAAAAACCTTAGAAGAATTAGTAGACAGTCTTTATTTGGTTTATGATTCATTTAAAGTAAAAGATGTTGAAGTTTTATCTGTTTTTGCTAATAAGGTACAGCCAGAAAATTTAGAATTAGTTACTAAAAGCCTTCAAAAAAGTTTACCATCTAATGTATTGATAAATACAATTCCGCTGATTTCGAGTTTAAATAACCCAACAATGCAGGAAATTGTAAATGAATTAGATGCGAAAGTTTTGTTTGGAGAAAATTATTTAAATAATGAAATTGGCCACTTTAGTGTCGGCGCCATGCAATTGCATAATTACTTGGTTCATTTGCATGATAATGCTTTGGTTATTACGCCTGGAGATCGTTCGGATATTATATTAGGCGCTTTGCAAGCCAATGAATCCGTTAATTATCCAACCATTTCTGGAATTATTCTAACTGGAAATATTGTTCCTGAAGAAAGCATTTTAAAGCTCATCGAAGGACTTTCAGCCATCGTTCCTATTATTGCGGTTGATGGAGGAACGTATCACATTACCAACAGAATTGGAGCTATTAGATCTGAAATTTATGCCAACAATACACATAAGATTGAAACCTCAATTACAACCTTCGAAAAATACGTTGATAATGATGCTTTATCAGAAAGATTAATCACTTTTGAAGCAGAAGGCATGACACCAAAAATGTTTCAATACAACATGGTTAAAAGAGCAAGACAACATCGTAAACATATCGTTTTGCCAGAAGGAAATGACGAAAGAATTATTATCGCAGCTTCACGATTATTGGCTATGGATGTAGTTGATATTTCAATAATTGGCGATAAAAAACAAATTGAAAGTAAAGTTGCAGAACTTGGAATTTCTTTTGACTTTTCGAAAGTAAATATCATAAATCCAATTGAATCTGAACTTTATGAAGATTATGCCAATACCTATTATGAGCTTCGAAAAGCAAAAAACGTAAGTATTACAATGGCAAGAGATTTGATGGAAGATGTTTCATATTTCGGAACAATGATGGTCTATAAAGGCCATGCTGACGGAATGGTTTCTGGAGCGGCACACACAACACAGCATACGATTTTACCGGCTTTGCAATTCATTAAAACCAAGCCCAATTCATCTGTAGTTTCTTCTGTTTTCTTTATGTGTCTAGAAGATCGAGTTTCGGTTTTTGGCGATTGTGCTATTAATCCAAATCCAACTGCTGAACAATTGGCAGAAATTGCGATTTCATCGGCAGAATCAAGTGCTGCTTTCGGAATTGAACCAAAAATTGCAATGCTTTCGTATTCTTCTGGCGCGTCAGGAAAAGGAGATGAAGTAGATAAAGTAAGAACTGCGACCGAAATTGTAAAACGAAAACGTCCAGACTTAAAAATTGAAGGACCAATTCAGTACGACGCAGCAGTCGATCGCGCTGTGGGTAAAAGCAAAATGCCAGATTCTGAAGTAGCAGGGCAGGCGAGTGTGCTTATTTTTCCTGATTTGAACACCGGAAACAACACTTACAAAGCTGTCCAAAGAGAAACCGGAGCTCTTGCAATCGGACCAATGCTGCAAGGTTTAAATAAGCCTGTAAACGATTTAAGCCGTGGATGTACAGTTGACGATATTATAAATACGGTCGTAATTACAGCGATTCAGGCGCAAGGATTGTAATCAATTAAAAATCTGGAATTAAAAATTAAAAATTTGAGTATCAGTACTAATACTTATGAACTTAGATACTCAGTACCTTAGCAACTTAAGAAATGAAAATATTAATTATAAACTCAGGAAGTTCTTCAATAAAATATCAATTAATGGTTATGCCTGAAAACAAGGTTATTTGTTCAGGAATGATCGATAGAATTGGTTTAGAAATTTCGAATATTACTTTTAAGACCGCATCAAATTCGGTAGAAGAATTACTTCCAATTCCCAATCACAAAGTAGGTTTGCAAAAAGTAGCCGAAATGCTGTTAGATTCAGAAAAAGGAGTTATAAAATCGACTTCAGAAATTTCGGCTGTAGGTCATCGCGTCGTTCATGGCGGAAGCGATTTTACGGATACCGTTAAAATTGATGAAAAAGTAAAATTGAAAATCAAACAGCTTTTTGAATTAGCGCCATTGCATAATCCTGCAAATTTAGAAGGAATAAATGTGGCTGAAGAAATTTTTGATTCGGCAGAGCAAATTGCTGTTTTTGATACCGCTTTTCATCAAACCATGCCAGAAACGGCATTTAGATATGCAATTCCGAATTACCTTTTAACAGAAAATAAAGTCCGCGTTTATGGTTTTCATGGAACAAGTCATAAATATGTTTCTGAAAAAGCTATTGATTTTTTAGATAAGAATTCTAAAATAATAACCATTCATTTAGGCAACGGTTGCAGTATGGCAGCTATTAAAGACGGAAAATGTATCGATACATCGATGGGTTTTTCACCGTCAAATGGATTAATAATGGGAACTCGTGCCGGAGATATTGATCAGTCTGTAATTTTTTATCTGATAAAAAATTTAAATTATACTGCAGATGAAGTAAATGCAATTTTGCTAAAACAAAGCGGTATGCTTGGCCTTACAGGATATAGTGATTTGAGAGATATCGAATCTGAAGCAGAAAAAGGAAATAAAGATTGTCAGTTAGCATTATTGATGAATGCTTACAGAATTAAGAAAACAATTGGTTCTTATACTGCTGCATTAAATGGTCTAGATGCGATTATTTTTACAGCAGGAATTGGAGAAAACTCATCATATATGCGCAAACTTGTTTGTACTGATATGGAATATTTCGGAATTGAATTAGACGAGGAAAAAAATCAAATTCGTTCTAAATCAATTAGAGAAATCAGTAAGCCAAATTCAAAAGCAAAAGTTTTAGTGGTTCCAACTGATGAAGAGTATGAAATTGCAAATCAGGTTTATCACTTGCTGGAAAATTAAAAAATCAGATTTTAATTATAAGAAGGCTTCTCATATGAGAAGCTTTTTTACTTCTAAAAAATTAAATATTTGTCAGTATCTTTGACTATAAATCTCAATATCTTGAAATCGATACTTTTAAAAACATTATTCTTCTTTTTCATTGCTTTTCAAGCTCAGGCACAAGAATTACTTCCTTTCGTAGAAAATTATAATAAATCAGATTACCAGGGCGACAATCAAATTTGGAATGTTGTTCAGGGAAATGATTATGCTATGTACTTTGCAAACAATCACTATCTATTACGTTATGATGGCGTGATTTGGGAAAAATACACATTGCCTAATAAAACAATTATCCGTTCGATTTTAGTTGAAGGCAATAGAATTTATTCTGGTTCCTATAAAGAGTTTGGCTATTGGTATAGAAAAGAGGGTAAAATGGAGTACGTCTCCATTACCAAAAATCTTCGCTTATTTGATGAAAAGGATAATGAAGAAATCTGGAAAATTTTCAGATTTAATGGTTCTTTATATTTTCAATCCTTTAATGATGTCTTTATTTACGATGGAAAACATGTCCAAAAAATTAAATTTCCATTTTTAATATCATACTGTTTTGTCGTAGATAATAATCTTTATGTGGCTTCTGTAGAGAAAGGAGTGTACAGAATGAATGGATCAAAAATTGCGAATCCGAAAGGCTGGAATATTTTAAAAAATACTGTTGTTCATGCTATTGAAAAATACAAGGGGAAGACTTATATTTTTACTCAAAAAAAAGGAATTTTTATCGTTGAGCATACCGGTTTAAAACCTTGGAATAATCCATTAAATGAAACTTTAAAGTCTAATGGAATTAATATTGCAAAATTTATCAAAAACAACAAACTTGTTGTAGGTACTGGAAATAAAGGTGTTTTTATATACGATTTTAATACCAATACCTTTAAAAATATAGATCGAAACAATGTTTTAATGAACAACTCAGTTTTGAGTATTGGTTTTGATAAAGAAGAAGATTTATGGCTTGGGCTTGACAACGGAATTGCCCATGTTGAAATCAATTCTCCAATTTCATTTTTTTATGATAATTCGGGGATCTTAGGTTCTGTTTATTCTGTTGCAACAACTAGTAAAGGCTATTTGATAGCTTCTAATCATGGTATTTTCGAATTTGATTCTGGTAATTTTAAAATGTTGCCAAACACTCAAGGGCAGGGTTGGAATATTACTAAAATTGGAAACAAATATATTATAGGTCATAATGATGGGACTTTTTGTTACGAAAATGGAGCATTAACAAAAATAAATAATGTCAGTGGAGGCTGGAATTTATCTAAAAGTACTATTAATGATACTTATTTTCAATCAACTTATAGTGGTATTTTAGTATATAATGATCTTTTAAAACTTACAGAAAACACGAAAATTAATGATCTTTCAAAACCTATAAAGTATGTAGCTCAAAACAAAAAAAATGAGATTTGGGCTGCTGACAATTATCGAGGCCTATATAGAGTTTTCTTTGATGATAATTTCAAAACCAAAAAAGTCGAAAATATTACACAGCAAAGTAAAATCAAAAATGATTTTGGAGTTAAGATTTTTGAATTTAGAAATGAGATACTTTTTCTAATTAATAATGTGTGGTATACTTTCAATTCTATTTCTAATAAATTAGAAGAAAATGAATTGTTTAATACTAATTTCAAAAATATTTCTGACGTAGTAGCGATTGATGAAGATCATTTTATTGTACTTCAAGATGGTATTTTGTATCATATATATTCCCATAATAACAAATTTGTATGGAATATTATTCAGGAGAAATATTATAAGGGAAAATTGATTAATGAAAACTTAAGAATTTTTAGAAGTCAGAACCATTATTTGATGAATCTCGATGACGGCTTTATTTCGCTTCAGCTGGGATATGAAAACAAACAAAATAAAGGTGTAAAGGTAGAAGCTTATAATGGTAAAGAATTACTTCCCAATGATGGGAAAATTAAACACAATACAGAACTTCGAATCAATGTAATATCTGGAATTTACGGAGCCAGTAAACCAAATTTATTTTATCAGATTAATAAAGGAAACAATTTTATTCCGATTTCAAATGGCGCAATAGTTTTAAATAATTTAAGTAGCGGTTCCCATTCAATTGTAATTTTTAAGCACGATGGTGCAAATTACGATAAAGTTTCAGCTTTTGACTTTAGAGTTGCTCAGCCATGGTATTTTTCTTTTTGGATGATTTTGCTTTATTTATTAATAATTGGAGCAGTGTTGTTTTTTTATTATAAATGGAATAAACTCCGCTATACTCAAAAGTTAAAATTACAAGCCGAAGAGCTAAAACATCAGCGTGAAATTCTGGAGATGGAATTAAAAGCCGAGAACGAATTAAATATTCAGGAATATGAAAAGCATATTTTAGAACTTGATTTGCAAACCAAATCCTCTGAAGTAGCCGGAAAATCTTTATCAATTGCGAAACAAAGCGAGATGATTGATAACATTCAGCATATTTTGGATTCTGAAAAAGATTTTAATAAGCTTAAAAGTGAAATTAAAAAGGCAATCAAAATAAATGAAGTTAACAAACACGAATGGGAAATATTCGAGACCAATCTAAATCAAATTCACAATGAGTTTATTATTAGTCTCTCTAAGAAATTTCCAAATCTAACTCCAAAAGATATAAAACTCTGTGTTTATCTTAAAATGAATCTTTCTTCGAAGGAAATTGCACCAATGATGAACATCTCTTTTAGAGGGGTAGAATTACACAGATACCGACTTAGAAAGAAACTTAATCTCTCTCAGGAGGATAATCTCTCCAAATTTTTATTAACTGTGTAAGATTTGGATTTGTTTTTTGAGGATATTATATTTTTGTATATCATTTTTTATATAATTCCAATACATCATTACTACATCATAAGGTTATGTTAATAAAATAAATTTAACATTTAAATGTTTGATTTTTAGTACTATATATTTATGTTTTAACATAATGATGTAGCTATGTAGTAGTGCTATTTGATGTACTACAACGTTGTAATTGTTTAATTTGGCTCTACTAACTTAAACGATTACGAACTGTATGAAAAATTTTATTTTTAGCTTTTTAGCGCTCTTGCTGCTTCCAGCTTATATGTCTGGACAAGCAATTAAAGGAAAAGTAGTAGACAGCAGCGGAATGGGAATTCCGGGAGCAGTAATAAGTGCTTCTAATTCTAGAACATCTGCTGATGCTGATTTCGACGGAAATTTTACAATTACCGCTAAAGAAGGTGAGATTTTAAAGATCTCAATGCTAGGTTTTGATCCCGTTTCTGTACCAGCAACTATAGCTCCAATGACAATCACTATGAAAGAATCAGGTGATACTGCTTTAAAAGAAGTAGTTGTTATTGGATATGGAACAAGAAAGAAAATTGATAATACTTCGGCGATTACCTCTATAAAGGCTGAAGATATTACCAAAACAAAAGTTTTGAATGCATCTCAGGCCATTCAAGGTAAAGCTGCTGGTGTTCAGGTTATTTCATCAGATTTGCCAGGAAGTACACCTTCTGTTGTGATTAGAGGTTTGGGTACTGCATTAGGAGGAAGATCTCCTCTATATATTGTAGACGGAATGCCAACGGAAAATATCAATAATATTAATACTAATGATATTACTTCGTATGAAATTCTTAAAGATGCTTCTTCTTTAGCTATTTACGGTACAAGAGCGGCAAATGGAGTTATCATTATTACTACCAAAAAAGGTAAAGGAGATAAGGTAACTGTAGAAGTTGAGAGTTTTGCCGGTTTTAGACAGCCTTTGAAAAAAGTAAAAATGGCAAATGGAAATCAATATGCTGCGTATTCTAATGCTGCATTAGGAACAAATACTTTTGCTGCAAATCAGCCAGTTAATACAGATTGGTTCGACGAAATTACGAGAACAGGATCTTATACACAAAACAACGTTTCTGTTTCTGGAGCTTCAGAAAACATTAAATACTTTTTCAGTGCAGGAAATTACGAAGAAAAAGCAGTTTTGAACGGATTAAACTACGGACGTACAAGCTTTAGAAATAACAATGAATATAAAATTTCTAAAAGAGTTACTTTAAATCAGAACTTTAGTTTTACTTCAGCAAATTCAGCTCCAAAACCATTAGGTGCTTTTACTAATGCTTACAAACAATCTCCAATTGTACCAGTTTATTTCCCGAATGGGCAATACGGTGTTTCTTTTGTAGATGCAAATGGAGTTGCAAATACTAGCGGTTCTTCATTTAATAATGTTGGAAATCCAGTTGCACAATTAAACTTTTATGATGAGCAGCAAAGAAGTGTTACGCTTCAAGGTGGCTTAAAATTAGACTATGAAATTATTGATGGTTTAAAGTTTACTTCACAATTTAATGGAGAGTACTATTCATGGAAACAGTACAACTACGAAGACAGTAAAAATATTTGGTTAGCAGCAGATCCTACGCGTGTTGAAGCAAATTATCCTGCTACTAACAACATTAATTTGCTGACAAAAGGAAGAGAACAATATTTTAACTGGAACCTTTCTAACTACTTAACTTACAACAAAGTTTTCTCAAACATTCATGATATTGAATTAACTGCAGGTATGGAAGCTTCTGTAAAAGGACCAAGAGAAAAATTGACTATTGCTAGAAAAAATGTTAATCCAAATTCTAACTATTGGGCTTTAAATGATACTAATCTGGGTCACGGCGTTGATTATGTAGGAACTGTAACAAGCTTATATGATGTAGTTTTTAACGAAAGCAGATTAGCTTCCTATTTTGGTCGTTTCCAGTATAAATTAATGGACAGGTATTTATTAACGGGTACTGTTAGACGTGACGGATCTTCAAATTTCGCAAAAGATTACCGTTGGGGAACTTTTCCATCTTTTGGTATCGGATGGATTATGACAAAAGAAAGTTTCTTGTCTGATATTAAAGGAGTTGATTTAATTAAATTAAGAGGTAGCTGGGGTAAATTAGGAAATCAAAATGTTCCTTTAAATAATCAAGCGTATGCTTCTGGATTGAATAGTTATTTAGGCGGTTCAATTTTATATGAAGGAACTACTATTTCATCTCAAATTGACCCAAGCCTATCTTGGGAAATTACAGAAGAAACTTCTGCTGGTGTTGATTTCGAATTTTTAAATAGCAGATTAAAAGGATCTTTTGATGTTTATGATAAAAATACAAGCAATGTAATTTTAAATACTAAACCTTATGTAACTTCTGGTATTACGTTGGCAACTCCTGCACACGTTGGTGAAGTTTCAAACAAAGGTTACGAAATTGCTTTACGTTGGGATGACAAAATATCAGATAACTTAAGCTACTGGGTTGGAGGAAACTTCTCTAGCAATAAAAATGAGCTTGCTGGCTTAAAAGATTTTGATATTTCACCAGTTATTGGAGGAAATTTAGGAAATGGCCAAAACACAAAATTATTAGATAAAACTTCAATTGGTCAGCCTTTAGGTAGTTTTTACTTATATGAATATGCCGGAATCGATGCTGCAAACGGTAAAATGTTATATTACAATGCAGCAGGAGCAAAAGTTACTCAAGATGCTTTAGACGCTAATAAAGACAGAAAATATGTTGGTTCAATTTTACCTAAAAACAATTATGGAGTAACATTAGGATTAAACTATAAAAACTTTGATTTATCTGTTGACGGATATGGAACCAGCGGAGCTAAAGTTTATAATGGTAAAAAAGCACAACGTTTTACTGGTGAAAATATTGAGGCATCTCTAGCAAATGATTATTGGACAGCTTCTAATACAAATGCATCAAATCCAGCACCATTCAATCAAGTGCCAGTTGCTTCTACTTATTATATGGAGTCAGGTGATTTCTTCAGAATCAACAACATTACTTTAGGATACAAACTTCCGATTACAGGTAATTTTATTGAGTCTTGCAGATTGTATGTAAATGCAATTAATCCATTTATAACACAAAAGTACTCTGGTTTCTCTCCAGAATTAAATGGTGATGGTAATCCTTACGGAACTCAAGGAGTTGAGCTTGATGCTTACCCTACATTAAGATCTTTCGTTATTGGTGCTAATTTAAAATTTTAATATTATGAAAAAGATATATATATCAATGTTTGCGCTTTCAGCATTCTTTTTTACTGGATGTGCAGACGATTTTTTAGATGTAAATCAAACAGAGTCTATCTCTACAAAAGACATCGAATTATTCAATAATGACAGTGGAGCAACAACATTTGTGACTTCAATTTACAGTAAGTTCCTTGATTGGGATATGAGTTCATTTGGTTGGATAGGATTGGCAAGTATTACTAGCGATGATGCTGATAAAGGTTCATCGCCTGGAGATACTGGTACAGATAAAGATGTTCTGGATGCTTTGACTTATAACTCATCAAATCCTTCTGCTGAAAGTACTTTTAATGCTCAATATGACGGAATCAACAGATGTAATCAAGCCTTAAATATTATCCCTAAACTAGATAAAGCCAATCCAGCTTTAAGAGAAAGGCTAATGGGAGAAGCTAAATTTTTAAGAGCATATATGTATTTCACTTTGGTAAAATGTTATGGTGGTGTTCCAATTGTAGATCATTTGCCAAATCCAGTTTCTGAGGATGATAAAAAAATGCAATTGACTCGTAAAACTGCTGCTGAAGTATACGCTTTTATAGAGAAAGATTTAGCAGACGCTATCGCTGTGTTGCCACTTAAATCTGCTTATGCTGCAGATGAAAAAGCAAGAGCTTCAAAAGGTGCCGCTTACGCATTATTAGCAAAAGTTAGTTTGTACCAAAAGAAATGGCAGCAAGTAGTAGATAACGCTAATTTGATTACAGGTTACGGTTTAAATCCTAGCTATGCTAAAATGTTTAGATTAGAAGGAGAAAATGATATTGAATCTCTTTTTGAAATTAACGGAGTTGGTTCAATTCCAGCAAGAGGAATCCAAGGTTATTCTAATACACAAGGTGTTCGTGGCGCCGGTGGATGGGGATGGGGTTTCAATGTTCCATCACAAAGTTTATTAAATGCTTATGAAGCTGGTGATGTTAGAAAAGATGCTACCATTATTTTTAGAAATTCAACTTTATACGATGGAAGAGTTATTCCATCAACTGTTGAGAATCCAATGTATAATTTCAAGGCATATTCTTCTTCATACACAGATGCATGGGAAACAGATGCTAACATCAAATGTTTAAGATATGGTGAAGTGTTGCTAATGAAAGCTGAAGCGTTGAATGAGCTTGGACAAACCTCTAACGCTATTCCTTTATTGAATGAAATTAGACACAGAGCTGGTTTAGGAGATACTCCTGCAACTTCTCAAGCTGCAGTAAGAACTGCAATTTGGAAAGAAAGAAGAGTTGAGTTAGCATTTGAGTTTGATAGATTCTTCGATCTTGTAAGAACTGGACAAGCAAAAGCGGCTTTTGCAGCTGACGGAAAAGTCTTTACAGAAAATAAAAATGAATTGTTTCCAATTCCGGCAGCATTCATATTACAGGCAAACGGATTATCAGCTCAAAATCCTGGTTACTAATTAAATAATACCATCCTTCACTTCTCTTAGGGAAGTGAAGGATTTTTAAAATATAATTTATTAAATTTTTTGCAATGATTAGATTTTCAATTCTAGTTAGTCTTATTACTCTTTTAGGATGTGGTAAACAAGAGAATAAACCAAAAGATAATACTACTGAAACTGTTTCTGAAAAACAATTGACAGATGAACAGCTTTTAGATGTAGTACAAAAACAAACTTTTGCTTATTTCTGGGATTACGCAGAACCAAATTCAGGTTTAGCTAGAGAGCGTTTTCATCCTGATGGGAATTATCCTGATAATGATGCACATATCGTTACTACCGGAGGTTCTGGTTTTGGACTGATGGCGATTGCTTCAGGAATTTCACGTGGTTATGTTACAAAAGAAAAAGGTGTAGAAAGACTAAATAAGATTGCTGATTTTCTTGCAAAAGCCGATCGTTTTCACGGTGCCTGGCCACATTGGATTGATGGAAATACAGGAAAAGTAAAACCATTTGGAATAAAAGATAACGGAGGAGATTTAGTCGAAACTTCATTTTTGGTTGCTGGAATGATTACAGTTAGAGAATATCTAAAAGAAGGTTCTGAAAAAGAAAAAGCTGTAGCTCAAAAATATGACGCACTTTGGAAAGGCGTAGACTGGAAATGGTTCACAAATAATAAAAATGTTTTGTATTGGCATTGGTCTCCAAGCTATGACTGGCAAATGAATTTTCCGCTGGAAGGTTATAATGAATGTCTGATTACTTACGTTATGGCAGCATCTTCGCCAACGCATACTATTGATGCTAAAGTCTATCACGAAGGATGGGCTAGAAACGGTGGAATTGTTTCTTCTAAAACGAAATTTAATCTGCCATTAATCTTAAAACATAATGGAGCTGAGGAATTCGGTGGACCTTTATTTTGGGCACATTATTCTTATTTGGGCTTAGATCCGAATCAATTAAGCGACAAATATGCTAATTATTGGGATTTAAATTCAAATCAAGTAAAAATTGACTACCAATATTGTATCGAAAATCCTAAAAAGTTTGAAGGTTATGGAGCTGATTATTGGGGGTTAACAGCATCATATTCAAGAAACCCTGATAGTTCAGTAGGCTACGATGCACACATGCCAAGCAATGATAAAGGTGTTATTTCGCCAACTGCAGCAATTAGTTCTATTGTTTATACCCCAAAAGAATCGATGGCTGTAATTAGAAATTTATATAAAAATCACAAAGAAGAAACTTGGGGAAAAGCTGGTTTTTATGATGCTGTTAGCTTGCAAAATAAATGGACAGCAAAAAGATATTTAGCAATTGATCAAGGACCAGAAGTAGTTATGATCGAGAATTACCGTTCCGGATTATTATGGAAATTGTTTATGAACGCTCCAGAAGTAAAACAAGGTTTAGTAAAGCTTGGCTTTAAATCTGAAAAGTACAAGTTCTAATACGTTTTATCATGAGAAACAAAATAGCGTTATTAATATTGCTTTTTTCAGTAATAGGCTTTGCACAAACCGAAATTACTGGAAAAATAAATACAGTTTCTGTAATAAAACACGAATTAGGATATGCTTTGCATAAACCTGATAATACAAAAGAAAAAAAGCCATTAATAGTTTTTATTTCAGGTGATGGCGAAAAAGGAACATACATTGGAAAAGTAAAAATTCATGGACCTTTAAAATATCTAAAAACACATCAATTAGATGCTTATGTTCTTGCTCCTCAATGCAAAGAAGATGAGAATTGGGATATTGAATCAATTAATGAATTGATTTTAAAAATTCAAAAGGAAAACAAAATAGACCCAAACAGAATATATGTTACAGGTTTAAGTTCAGGAGGCTGGGCAGCATGGAATTTAGCGCTTACATACCCAGATAAGTTTGCAGCAATAGTCCCTATTTCAGGTTTTGTTGATTTGATTGAATTAGAAAGTGCTTGTAAAATTGCAAATATTCCAACAAGAATTTTTCACGGATTATTAGATGATGTAGTAAAAGTAGATTACGCTGTAACCATTTACAAAGAATTAAAAAAGTGTAATGCCAAAGATGTTCAATTGACCATTTTTGATGATGCGGGTCATGACAGCTGGACACGAGTTTATGATAATCCAGAAATTTATGACTGGATGTTTAAACAGATTAAAACAAATACCAATAAATAAATACAATAGAATGAAATCGCTTTATTCCGATTTATAATCAGAATGAACAAAAACGATTGCATTTTCCATTAAAATAAATATTAAATACACATGAAAAACAAATTAGTCTTACTTTTTTTAGGATGTGCTGTTTTGGGTTACGCTCAAAAAAAGAACACTAAAAGTACAGTAACAATTAAACCAAAATCAGAGTTTGTAGCTGATCTTTTGTCGAAAATGACATTAGACGAAAAATTAGGACAGCTTAATTTACCAACGTCTGGAGATATAACTACAGGACAGGCAAACAGTTCTGATGTGGCTAAAAAAATTGCTGAAGGTAAAGTTGGAGGTTTATTCAATATTAAATCTGTTCAGAAAATTAAAGAAGTACAAAAGATTGCTGTAGAAAAAAGCCGTTTAAAAATTCCATTGATTTTTGGTATGGATGTTATTCACGGTTATGAAACTACATTTCCAATTCCGTTAGGTTTATCTTGTACTTGGGATATGAACTTAATCGAAAGAAGTGCGCAGATTGCAGCTCAGGAGGCTAGTGCAGACGGTATTAACTGGACGTTTTCTCCAATGGTAGACATCTCTCGTGATCCTCGCTGGGGAAGAATTTCTGAAGGTTCAGGAGAAGATCCTTACTTGGGAAGCCAAATTGCAAAAGCAATGGTTAACGGTTATCAGCAACACGATCTTTCGAAAAATAATTCGATAATGGCATGTGTAAAACACTTTGCATTATATGGTGCGCCAGAAGCTGGACGTGATTACAACACGGTTGATATGAGCCATATCAGAATGTTTAATGATTATTTTCCTCCATACAAAGCCACTGTTGATGCTGGAGTAGGTTCTGTAATGGCTTCTTTTAATGAAGTAGACGGTGTTCCTGCAACTGGAAATAAGTGGTTGATGACTGACGTTTTAAGAAAACAATGGGGCTTTAAAGGTTTTGTAGTGACTGATTTTACAGGAATCAACGAAATGATCGAGCACGGTATGGGAGATTTACAAGCAGCTTCTGCTTTATCATTGAATGCAGGTGTTGAAATGGATATGGTTGGAGAAGGTTTTTTAACTACTCTGAAAAAATCTTTAGACGAGAAAAAAGTAACAATTGAGACTATTGATAATGCAGTTAAACTTATTTTAGAGGCAAAATATGATTTAGGATTATTCCAAGATCCATATAAATATTGTGATGAAAAGAGAGCTAAAACAGAAATCTTTACAGCAGCAAGCAGAAAAGAAGCACGTCAGATTGCGTCTCAATCGTTGGTTTTATTAAAAAATCAAAATCAAGTGCTGCCTCTTAAAAAATCAGGTACAATTGCAATTATCGGACCATTGGCAGATGCAAAAGAAAATATGCCCGGAACTTGGAGTGTAGCCACTAAAATGGAAAATGCCATTTCATTATTAGCCGGAATTAAAGAAGTAGCAGGAGCATCTGCAAAAGTATTATATGCAAAAGGAAGCAATTTAGATTACGATGAAACTTTCGAAACAAACGCTACAATGTTTGGAAAAACATTGCACCGTGATGCGCGTTCTAAAGAAGAGTTATTAGCTGAAGCTCTAAAAGTAGCTAATCAATCTGATGTAATTGTTGCAGCTTTAGGAGAATCTGCTGAAATGAGTGGAGAATCTAGCAGCCGTACAAACTTAGAAATTCCACAAGCACAAAAAGATTTATTAAACGCATTATTAAAAACAGGAAAACCAGTTGTTTTAGTTTTATTTGATGGTCGTCCGTTGGTGATTAATGATGAGAATGCTGAAGTTCCAGCTATTTTAAATGTTTGGTTTGCAGGGACAGAAGCAGGTTATGCAATCGCTGATGTATTATTTGGAGATGTTAACCCTTCAGGAAAATTGACAACAACTTTTCCAAGAAGCGTAGGTCAAGTGCCAATTTATTATGCACACAAAAATACGGGAAGACCACTCTCTAATACAGAAGGGAAGTTCGAAAAATTCAGATCGAACTATATTGACGAAAGAAACGAGCCATTATTTCCTTTTGGATTCGGATTAAGTTATACCAATTTTGAATATTCAAACTTGAAAATTTCTTCTGATAAAATGAATTTCAGCGGAAAATTAAAAGTAACAGTTGATGTTGCAAACACAGGAAATTATGACGGAAAAGAAACCGTTCAATTATATATCAGAGATTTAGTTGGATCGGTAACAAGACCCGTTAGAGAATTGAAAAATTTCCAAAAAATAACACTTAAAAAAGGTGAAAAACAAACGGTGACTTTTGATATCACAGTTGAAGATTTAAAATTTTATAATTCTGATTTACAATTTGTAGCAGAACCTGGACAGTTCGATATTTTCGTTGGAGGAAATTCAGCTGCTGATAAGAAAGTTAGTTTTGAGTTAACTAAATAGTTGGTTTATTGATTGTAATTAGCCCTTCGTATTGGTTAACGAAGGGCTTTTTTTATAATGCTAAGTTTCGAAGAAAAACAATTTAAGAAGAGATAGAAATAATACTAAAATGGAAATGGAAATGAAAATGAAAATGAAAAAACTTTATTTACTGCTAGTTTTGCTTTTAATAAGTGGTTTTACAACCAACATATGGGCACAAAAAACAGCGTGGTTTGATCCAAGTAAACCAGCCACAACGTATTGTAATCCAATTAATATTGGTTATAATTACACTACCGCAAATCATAATGGTATTCCAGAATCACGCCGTTCGAGTGCAGATCCTGTTATTGTCACTTTTAAAGGTGAATATTATTTATTTGCAACAAATCAGGCTGGATTTTTCTGGAGTAAAGACATGTCGGATTGGAAATTTGTTTATGGAAGCTTTCAAAGAAAACCTGGTGATGACGATCAATGTGCACCTGCTGCTTGGGTAGTTAATGATACTTTGTTTTATGTGGGCTCAACTTGGAAAAGAGATCATCCAATTTGGAAAACTGCTGATCCAAAATCAGGTCAATGGTTAAGACATGTTGATAAAGCAATGCTGCCAACTTGGGATCCTGCCATTTTTCAAGATGACGATAAAAAAGTATATATGTATTATGGCTCAAGCGGAAAATTGCCGCTCGTTGGTGTTGAAGTAGATTATAATACTTGGCTTCCAAAAGGAAATCAGGCAGATTATGAAAAATTATACACAGCCACTGAAGTTGAAGACATTCAGCGTCCGTATGGTCAGATAAAAGAGGTAGCTATTTTAGATCCTTCAAATCATGGCTGGGAACGTTTTGGACCTAACAATGATATGGAACCCGCACCTTGGGGGAATTTTATTGAAGGTGCTTGGATGACCAAACACAACGGGAAATATTACATGCAATATGGTGCGCCGGCAACTGAATACAAAGGATATGCAAATGGTGTACACGTGGGGGATAATCCGTTAGGGCCATTTGTTTATCAGAAACACAATCCGATGTCATACAAACCTGGAGGTTTTGTGATTGGAGCTGGACACGGAAATACGTTTGCAGATAATTATGGAAATTATTGGAACACTGGAACGTGCAAAATTTCGATAAAAGACCGTTTTGAGCGTCGCATTGATATGTTTCCTGCAGGATTCGATAAAGATGATGTAATGTATTCTATAACTTCTTATGGAGATTTTCCAATTGTTCTTCCAACAGCTCAAAGAAATCAGGAAAAAGGAGCATCTGCAGGCTGGATGTTGTTATCTTATAAAAAACCAGTTACAGTTTCTTCTTCAGAAGAATGCATGGAAGTAGAAACACATAGAGTAGATAATGGCGGAAAAAAAGTATATGAAAAATTTTGCTATGGAGCAGCTAATTTAACCGATGAAAATATCCAGACATATTGGTCTGCAAAAACAGATAATTCTGGCGAATGGCTACAGCTCGACCTAGGCAGAGATATGCAAATCAATGCTTTACAAATTAATTATGCCGATCATAAAGCAACGCAGTACAATAAGGCAATGGATATCTATTATCAATATAAAATCTTCATGTCTGATGATGCTCAAAATTGGACATTAGTTGTTGATAAGTCTCAAAACGCAAAAGACGTTCCGCATGATTATGTTGAGTTGACAAAATCAATAAAGGCACGCTACATTAAAATGATTAATATTCATAATGCGTCAGGATTGTTTGCTGTTTCAGATTTCAGAGTTTTCGGAAATGGGTTGGCAGCTAAACCAAAAGCAGTTTCGAATTTTAAAGTAGACAGAAATTCAAAAGATTCCCGCAATGCGATGATCAGCTGGAAAAAACAACCAGATGCAGTGGGATATAATATTTACTACGGAATCACTCCTGATAAATTATACAATAGTATTATGGTTTATGATCAAAACTCATACGACTTTAGAGGCTTAGATAAAGGCACGAAATATTATTTTACGATAGAAGCTTTTAATGAAAACGGAATTGGAGTTCAAAACAAGTCAATTGAGGTAAAATAATTTTATAAAAGTTGAGAAGAAATCGGCATAAGGTCTAAAGAATTTTGTTCCTTTGTGAAACAACCCAAAAATGAAATATAACCTATGAAAAAAACGATTCTTTTAACTGTTTTAGTTTTAAACGGATTGACATCTTTTGCACAGTCAAACGATGAAAAAAACATTAAATTATTTTATAAAAAAGCTTTAACCGAGGCAAAATGTTACACTTGGCTAGAGTATTTATCTAATGATATCGGAAGCCGTCTGTCAGGTTCTCCAAGTGCTGCAGCAGCAGTTCAATACACAAAATCGCAATTAGAAACTTTAGGCCTTGATAAAGTATATCTTCAAGAAGTTATGGTTCCTCACTGGGTTCGCGGTGAAAAAGAAACCGCTTATATTTTAGATAATAAAATAAAAACTGCAGTGCCAATTTGTGCTCTTGGCGGATCAGTAGCAACTCCAAAAACTGGAATTACAGCTGAAGTTATTGAAGTACAAGGTTTAGATGAATTAAAAGCTTTAGGCGATAAAGTAAAAGGTAAAATTGTGTTTTTTAACAGACCAATGAATCCTGAAAATATCGGAACTTTTGATGCGTATTCAGGTGCTGGAGATCAAAGACGAAGTGGCGCAAAAGAAGCTGCAAAATTAGGAGCGGTAGGAACAATTGTTCGTTCATTAAATTTGCGTTTAGATGATTTTCCGCATGCAGGAGCTCAGAATTATGGCGATTTGCCAAAAGAACAATATATTCCGGCTGCAGCAATCAGCACAAATGGAGCAGAATTATTAAGTAAATTATTGAAAAATAATCCAACGCTAAAGTTCTATTTCAAACAATCTTGTGAGACGTTGCCAGATGTATTGTCATATAATGTAATTGGAGAATTGACAGGAACTGTAACTCCAGAAAATATTATGGTTGTTGGAGGCCACTTAGATTCTTGGGATCTTGCAGATGGTTCTCATGATGATGGAGCAGGAGTGGTGCAAAGCATGGAAGTTGTCCGTATTTTGAAAAACCTAAACTACAAGCCTAAAAATACCATTCGTGTGGTATTGTTTATGAATGAAGAAAATGGCGGAAAAGGCGGCGCTAAATATGAAGAAGTTTCAAAACAAAAGAACGAAAATCATATTTTTGCTTTAGAAAGTGATTCAGGCGGATTTACACCAAGAGGATTCTCAATTGAAGCTGATGATGCTAACTTGAAAAAAATTCAAGGTTTCAAAGATCTTTTTGAGCCTTATTTTATCCATAGTTTTACAAAAGGGCATAGTGGTTCGGATATTGAGCACTTAACCTCTAAAACGATCGTTAAAGCAGGTTTACAGCCAGATTCTCAACGCTATTTTGATTATCACCACGCTGCAAACGATAAATTTGATGCAATTAACAAAAGAGAATTAGAACTTGGAGCAGCAACAATGACTTCATTGATTTATTTAATTGACCAAACTGGAATTATTCTTCCAACGGCGAATTAAAATTCTAAAAAATAATTTCTAAAAGCTATGAGTTTATACTTGTAGCTTTTTTTTGTTTAGTTAATAAAACTTGTTACTTCATCACAACTACATAGTACAAAAAAGTAATCGGAATATTAGAAAGCAAAATCAAGATTTTGACAGCGATATCCTTTCTGCATTCTCGAAGATTAATAAACCTGTCAATTAAATGAACCATCATTATTGTATTTAAGATTATCGCTGAAGCTGCAAATGGCCAGGCAATAACCAAAACATTTGGGCTTTCGTTCGAAATAATGTAAAGGACGAACAAAAACGAACTAATTATAAAAGTTCCAATTGCGAGTTCTGTAGATTGTTTTTCTTCAAAAGATTTTTCTGTTATTATTTTCATGATTTTTATATATTAAAGGTTTTTTGAATCGCCTGAATGGGCATATCTAACATTTTCGAAAAGTTCAAATAGTAAAAAGAATGTGCTCGTTTTCCTTTTTTATATTGCTGAAAGAAATACTTAATGTGTTTAGGATAAAAAAACGTTCCTGATAGAAGGACTAAAAACAAATACAAACTTATTTTGCCATTTCCTAAAAGATAATACTGCATTCCAATTTCTTCAGGAACAGAAATCCCAGTATTTGTCAAGACATGAATAATGTCATGATCTTCCAGTTTTTCCTGTATATCAAAATGATTTTTATAAAGAAAAGTTCCTAGGCTAAATCCTAATGTATCCACTGGATAATCTAACAAATCTGCCTTTTTGATTTCCCAAGGCTTATTTCTTTTGAAATATTTTTGATATGGCTTTTTGGTACATTCGTACATTTTTTCGAATAAATGATCTTTCATATTTATATTTTAAAAGTTCTTTGAAATTCAAAGTTAATTAATAAATAAAAAAGCTAATTGATTTGTTGAATTAGCTTTATGTTTTTAATACGTATCAATTACTGTCTTTAACAAATCAGAATCGACCAAATCAGAAGGAGCGACTACTTTTTCTTCCATGGGAATATCAGTTCCATATCTTTCTTTTAATATTTTCTGAACTCTTTCATCTTGTAAATTAAAATCTTTAAGTTCTTTTAGTTTAGATAATTCGATGCCGGCACCATTTTTATAAATTTTCCAGATCAATTCAGAACAATAGATTCTTGTGTCTGTCCACTCAAAATAGGCGTCATATTCTTTGCCTAAAAGCTGTTTTCCATACGCTTTCATTTTTTCAAGAGTTTCTTCAGTGAGAATTTTTTCAGCATTTTTTAATCGCTTTACTACATACTTATGATCTTTTCCGCGCGCGATCCATTCCTGAAGAGGCGTTATTTTTACGGGCTGAACCGCTTCTAAAACAAACTCGCCTCCGTTTACAAAGAATATAATGCCACAATGGGAAAATTTAGAATTCGTTGCAATTCTAACCGCTTCGCATTGTTTTGATTCTGATGTTTGAAAAATAATATCTCCATCTTGAATTTTATTAAAACTGCTATTTTCTGTTTTTTTAGAAAAAGGATTGTTCGGGAAAACAGACATTGCTACATACAAAGCAAGTCCAAAACTTAAGAGGAATGTAATTCCGAGAAACCAATGTTTTTGTTTTTTCATCTTTTTTATTTAAAAATTCAAAGTTACTTTATTTCTTTATATCAACACATTCAAAAAGAACTTTGAATTACAAAGTAAATAATAAAAAAAATAGCTGCCAAATAAATGACAGCTATTTTTAAATATATTTTACGATGTTTAAATTCTAAAAATACCACCTACAGCAATAATTCTCTGAAAGAATAAAAAATGCTGAGTCGCTTTATCATCATTACTAACAGTAGTTCTAATATCTTTCATATCGATATAACCGCCTTTTAACTCACCTTGCAAGTAAAAATACTTGAAGAAAGTAAAGTTAATTCCCGCTTTTGCAGAAACTCCAAAACCAGAAACATGAAAATCGTCATGACGTTCTTTTCCTAAAAGGGTTGTATTTGTTTTAGGATATAAAACTCCAGCACCTACGCCTTCAGTTAAGTTAATCTGAACTTTATCAGTATTGGGCAAGCCAAACCATTTCGAAATATCGTCATGTCTAGAAACTTCACTATTAATATAGTTTAAACCATCTGTATGTTCGTACATTAAAAAAGCAGGAGGATTTCCCTGAACAACACCTTGATCATAACCGCCTTCCTTAGCGCCATTTTGAGACATATCTACAGGTGTATTATTATAAACTCCGTTGTAAAAAGATCCAGCTTCATCAGCAGGTAAATTAATATAACCGGTAACATTCGCCGTTTGATTCTGTGTCATCACATATTTCATGTGATCCCAGCCGATAGAAATACTGTAATGATCGTTAATGAAATATCCCATTCTAAAATTAGTTTGTGGGATTGTCATATTTGCAGGATTAATGTAGTCAATGTGATAGCCTTTTGGTTTATCATGAGCCTTCATATCCGCAACTGTAAAGTTGTAATCCTTACCTCTGAAATTTACATCAGATTTAGTATAACTGTCTCTGTTTCCTCCCCAGGAAACGAAAAATTTACCTTTATTATGCGCTGTGTATCTTTCTATTGCTATTTCTTCCTGAGCAAATATGTTTAATGAAAAACATACCAAGAAGAAAAATAAAATTTTTGTTTTCAATTAATTAGTATTAAAAATTAGAATGAATTAACTGTTTTTCTAATGGCAACCAATTTGGTCATTAAACCTTCAAAATAGTCTAAATGAAGCATATTAGCACCATCGCTTTTTGCATTAGCAGGATCAAAATGAGTTTCGATAAAAATACCGTCAACACCCACAGCAATACCCGCTTTGGCAACAGTTTCGATCATATCAGGTCTTCCGCCAGTAACACCAGCAGTTTGGTTAGGCTGTTGCAAAGAATGTGTAACATCAAGAACTGTTGTAGCATATTGCTGCATCGTTGGGATACCTCTATAATCTACAATCATGTCTTGGTAGCCAAACATTGTACCACGATCTGTAACCATAACATTTTCGTTATGACAATCTAATACTTTTTGCACAGCATGTTTCATGCTTTCTGGACTCATAAATTGTCCTTTTTTCAAGTTTACCACTTTTCCAGTATTGGCAGCAGCTACAACAAGATCAGTCTGGCGAACTAAGAATGCAGGAATTTGTAAAACATCTACATATTCTGCAGCCATAGCAGCATCTTCATTGGTATGAATGTCTGTTACAGTTGGAATGTGAAAAGTCTCTGAAACTTTTCTTAAAATTTTTAATGCTTTTTCGTCGCCAATTCCAGAAAAACTATCGATTCTAGAACGGTTGGCTTTTTTAAATGATCCTTTAAATACATAAGGAATCTGAAGTTTGTCGGTAATACCAACTAATTTTTCAGCAATTCTGAGAGCCATTTCTTCTCCTTCAATAGCGCAAGGTCCCGCCAATAAAAAGAAATTACCACTTTCAGTATGCTTAATTTGTGGAATATGTTGTATGTTCATAATATGATTTTTTGACAGTGCAAAGGTAGTTATGATTTATGAATAGCAGATGTAGATTTAAGTTTTTTTTAAGAAGCTGTTTCTGCTATCTGCTTCAAAAAATGCCTGCTGAACTCCCATTAAAATAAATTATTTGCGAAGTAAAATCCTTTTCCCCGAAGCCTAGTGACTATAAGGGCTAGATATTAGCGTTTTTTAAGACAATTACTATAGACTTACTTTTAAATTAAATTCTGTTTCCAAGATAGTATTCAATTGATCATCTTCAAAAGAAATAATTTCTGTAATGCCGTTGTTTACTGTTTTTATTGCGTTTTTAAACAAGATTTTTTTCCCAAAGAGATTTGGCAAAACAACAATTAAGTTTTGAGTAAAAAAAGAATCTGGATGGGAGTAATTATAATGATTGGCAGGTTTAAAATCGATCCACCTTTGAGGAGTCAAGTCAAAAGAATATAAATTAGACCATTCTTTGCCGATTTGCATTTGCAGCAAATATTCGTTTTCTTCTGTTTTTACTAAAGTAAAAGTATCAAAATCCTGCTGAATTTCAGTTCCAATGTCACTTAGTTTTAAAGGTTCTCTAATGCTGTTGCCTCCAAATCCCAGATCAATTAAATATTCTTCATTTTCGATTTCAGCAATTATCGCCAAATGCGTTTTAGGATTCTGACCCGGATTAACTAACGGACGAACCGCAATATAATAATGAGGAACTCCAATTTCTTGAAGGGCTAACGAAAATATGCCGTTAATTTGATAGCAATATCCGCCACGTTTTTTATCTATAATTTGATTTACAATATCGTTTCCAATTAAGGATATTGTTTTCCCGGCCTGAACATCAATATTTTCAAATGGCACACTAAATAGCTGGCTTTGCATCAATTTTTTTATACCTTGTACATTCAAATCAATTTCTCCTGAAAAATTGATTCTGTTTAAATACTCCTGTAAATTAAAGTTTGTGGCTTCAATTTTATTATTGTTTTTTGATTGTTCCATTTTATTAATTTTAATTCTTTTCTATCTGAATCTTAGATAGAAACACATAAACAAGATGTTTGCTTTGTAGTAAAGTTACAAAATCGCTACGTTTGAATTCGGCTTTTTAGTCTTTTAAAGGAATTTTATCACTGTAAACGCTGAAATATACTTTACTAAAAAATGTAAAAAATCAAATTAGATAGCTCTTCATTTTCTTAATTTTTTATAATAGATGACAAACAAAATTAATCCAAGAAAAAATAAAATATTTGCTAAAACCCGAATACAAACTACAGTCTGAATTTCAAACATAAAATTTTTAGGTTCTGCAGAATCAGAATAAAGCAATTGGTAAAGATTAACTTTAGAAAATATAATTCCGGGAACAGTAAGTAAAAAATGGATTATAAATTTTTTAAAATTTATTTCATTTTTAAATTTAGCAAGCTTCCAATAAAAAAGACTAACTAGGATCAGAAGTAAAAATTTAATTAGCGCAGGAATTAAAGGATAAGGATAGATTGCAGTATGCCAGCCTGGAATTAAAGATGAAAAGAAATCATAACTTAAAATCAGAGGCAGATATAAATATGGAAAAGTAAAAGCAGATAAAATGGCGAAAATTATAAAAGCTTTCTTAGTTTTAATTACCATGAATTAACTATTTTCAGCACTGTTTTTTCTATATCTATTTATAAAATACTGAATGATTATAGCGAGTATTAGAAGAGTAGTAAGAAATCCAGCAAACACAATAAGACCTAAAAATCCCATTCCGCATTTGGTTTGATTTGGATGCTGTTCGAAAATATTGGTCAAAATTATATATGGCAATCTTGTATGATGCGATTGATAAAACGACTTGTGAAATTATACTGATAAAAGATACATTACTAAAGGTTATTGAAAATTTATCTCGAATAGCTTTATTGCCAAATATCAATTGAAAGAGCAGTGGTAAAATGAGTAGAATCAAAGGAATTATTCCGAACATATATTTAATTTTTGATAATAGTTTCTAACACGTTTCTTCTTTTCAATTCTAATATTTTTTTATAATTTAGTTCACCAATTATAAATTTTTGCTCACTTCTAAAAACTTCATATTTGCTTTCTTCTTGATTTTTATAAATTATCTCGTTTAAATCAAGTGTGTCATTTTCTTTTGTGATAATATCAGCTCTTTTCCAATTTTTCGCAATTACTCCAAACTCTTTAGTCTGTTTATTTATAATAATATCGCCAGATTTGGTCTCAAAATAAATTTCTTGTAAATCACCATAATGATCGTCAATTTCTATTAAATATAAACCAAAAGCTATGAAACCAAAAATAATAATGATGAGTATTGTTATTCTTAAAACTATTTTTTTTATCATATTGGAATTATAATAAATTAACCCTTTTTCAAGCTCAATCCCATCGGAACCATTAAAATGCCTTTTTCATACACATTCAAATAGAGCGTAATAGGTTTCTTTTGGCCTGCCCATCTTAATTCATAAACATTTAAAAAGCCAGCGCCCATATCGCTTCTTTTAGTAGGGAATGGACAGCATGTTTCTAGACGTTTATACGTGATTTTCTCGCCATTTGGCCCAGCTAAAGCATTTAAAAAACGGCTTTCGTTTACAGCTTCGTCTTTAGTATTTCTGTAAAAAATGTTTACGGGATAATCAGGGTCATAACCGTATTTTTTGTCTTTGCTGAATACTGTAATAGCAAAAGTATTGTCTTTCTTCAAAATTAAATCGGGAGCATTGTCATCGACATTTTTCAGAGTCGATTTAGTGCTCACACATGAAGTTGCAGTAATGAGTACAATAATAAACAGAATTATTTTTTTCATGGTTAAATGGTATTGGTCATACAAATGTAAAAGGTTTTTATGCCACAAATTTCCACAATTTTAATTTATTTAGAGATTAATAAAAATCAGTCTGAATCTGTTTAGTGCGTGGCTATTCCGTTTTTTTTAAATTCAATTTTAATATACCATTCACAATCAGATATTGTGCCACAAGATACGTCAGCATAATAAAAAAAGAACTTTTCTCGATTGATGAATAAAATTTGTTAATTGCTAAAATACTGTCGGAAACAACAAATACAATTGCGCCAAGGAAAATATAGAAATTACCAGGTTTTTCCCAGATTAAAAACCCATTAAAAGCAAAAATAAGCATGATTGAAATTACGGTTGCATATACAATTACTGGAATTCGCAATTCGCCTAAACTAGGCAGTAAAAGACAAAGCATTCCGACTAAATACAAAGCAATCAGAATACTTCCTATTCCAAAAACAACTGTATTTCTTTTGAATTTTCCTTTGATTTGTTTGTTGAAAAGCGCACAGTACATAATATGCGAAATAAGGAAAGCTACCAATCCAAGAATAAAATAGATCTCGGCAATATCTGCAAAAAGCAGAATTACGTCGCCTACCCAAGAAAAGAACAAAGAAACTAAAAGTGTCTTTTTTGAGGGGAATTTTGGATAAAAATAAACTCCAAAAGCTAAAAGCGGAATCAAAATTGGTTTTAGAAAGAGGTCTAAATTTTCATATCCTACTAGTAAAATAATAAGATAGAATAGGCTTAAAGCACTAAAAATTCTAAAGTACATTGCGTTTCTCATAATGGGGGTTATGAATTTGTTGGTTATTTAGTTAGTTTTGAAATCTATTTTTACAAAATAAATCGCAGTTAGAAAAGATAGGGTTAAATAAGTTAAAATGATATAATTACTCGCTGAAAAAATAAGATTTAATCCAAACCAATCGCTGTAAAACAAAATGATTCCGATTGCAATAGCAAAACGCAGACCTTCCCAAAAAATGGCATATTTGCTTTTATCCATCAATTCAGTATAGCTGTAAATGGTTGCCAAAATAAATAAACCATAAATAAAGATATTTGGAAGACCAATTTTAGCAATATTATCAAACAGATAAGTAACAAACAAAAGTGTTATAAGAACCTGTGCTACTGACCAATAAATCAGTTTTTTCGAATTTTTTGTTCCGTATTTCTCAAAATCAAAAACATTTTCTATTTTGTTTACGGGATATTTTTCTTCAAAATTTTCAGGACGCCAGCCAGTTGGTTTAAACCAAATGGTTAATTTATCTTTCCAATTTTCAGCGCGCCATGCATCAGAAATTAACAAACTTAAATGCTGAAAATTAATTTTGATTGGATTCCATGTATTTGCGGGTCTTGTAATACCGAAAACCGGAGGAACATCTTCTAATTCGGCCTGAAAAGTACCGAAAAGCTTATCCCAAAAAATAAAAATCTGAGAATGATTTTTATCTAAATATTCTGGATTTATAGCATGATGCACACGATGATGTGAAGGCGTGACCAAAATATTTTCTATAAATCCCATTTTTTTAATATGTTTGGTATGATACCAAAATTGCAAAAACAAGTGCAGAGGCAAAGTGATTGTAATTACAGATGCAGGAACTCCAAGCAATGCGGCCGGAATCAATAAAAAAGTAAATAAATTGACTAAACTGGCAATTGGCTGACGCAAAGCGCACGCCAGATTAAACTCTTCACTGCTGTGGTGAATAGCGTGTTTGTTCCAGAGAAAATTAATTTGATGTGCTAATCTGTGACTCCAATATCCATAGAAATCAATCACAAAAAAAGCAATACAATAGGAGAGAACATTAGCTTCTAAATGATAGATGGCAATTTTAGAAACCAGCCATTCATAAGAAATAAAAGTAAGGCTAAGTCCTAAAACGTCTTTTACAGAATTTGTAATTCCGGAACTTATACTCGATACGCTGTCTATTAAGGGAGCGGTATCGTCCTTCTTATAAATGCCATATATTTTTTCGATTACAATTAATGCTAAAAAAATAGGCGTTGCGATAATCAATATCTTTCCGTATTCTTCCATAAAAAAACATTCTATTTTATTTCAAATATAAAATAAAATAGAATGTTTTGTAAATTATTTTAAAGAATCAAATTAATAAAATACTAGTAATCTAGATTTTGGTAAAAATTAATAAAATAAATTTTTGGTGTTTTTTGATTTTTAATTTCAAATTTGATTACTTCCTTTGCTGTTTGAAAAGTATCATACTTTATTTCTAAAAGTTCCTCATTTTTAGCATTTACAACTCCATATTTTTTATTTTTCTGAACAATAAATTCTCCAGTAGAATAAATCTGTTCGATCGAACTAAATTCGCATGGAATAACAATTTTATTTTCATTGCTGATCACGCCAAATTTATTTTCGTTTTTAAATATCTGATACTTGCTTTCAGAAATTCCGTTTGAAAAATATTGTTTTTTTACAAATTCATTAACGGGAATTTCTACTTCAGAATAATTTAGATTATTTATTGTGAGAAGATAATTTTTGGAATTTTTTACTGCGAAAATTTTATTCTGGAAACCATTATAAAACTCATAACCTTCAGGAACAATCAATTCTCCATTTTCGGAAAACAAACTATTTTTATTGTCTAAATTGGTTGTGATATAATAGTTTGAAAAAGCTTGTATGTTTTGATATTGAAATGGAATTACTTCTTTCTCTATAAAAGGATTTATTATAGCTTTTAAATCGCCTTTCTGTGCGAGATATTGATTTTTGAATTGAGAAGTATCTTTGTAATTTATAGTATAAATTGAATTGTAAATTAATTGTTTTAAAATGGAATCATTTTTAGTTACAAAACCATATTTGTCCTTTTCCTTAACGATATAAATGGAGTTTGATGGTAAAATTTCGTCATATTTACATTCAATTTCATACTTCCCGGATGAATTTAGAACACCTTTTTTATTAGTAACGGTGTTCCGAATGATATACGAATCTGAACCAATTATTTTTTCAAATTTATGATTTTTAATAGTATTCAATACAACAGCACCTCCATTATTGAGAATTAATGTAGTATTGTTTTGCAGCGTAGCAATAGATTTTTTATTGGTAAAGTATTCAATATCTTTTGCCTGAAAGTTTGTTAATTGCTTTCCTTTGGAATCAAAAAGGTCGATCGAATTATTATTTTCAACAAACAAAATGCCGTCTTGACTCATTATGCTTTCAAACTTTATAGGAAGAATTGTTTTGTTTAGGGTATCTACAACACCTGTTTTGTTATTATTAGAAACTCTAATGAGGCCTTTTTGTAAATAATAAATATCATCATATTCAAGTGGAATTCTAACGCTTCCTTTTAAATCAATATAACCGCGTTTGAATTTTTTATTAATCGTTTTTCCAACTTCAAATATATTTTTAAGCTCTTCTTTATTATCGATATAATCATAAGTAGGTTTGATAATGACATTTGCAAGAGTGTCTATTAATCCCATTTTTCCTTTAAAAGTTCTAAAAACTGCATAATTGTTTTCATAAGCATATACGTATTCATATCCCAGTGTTTTGTCTTTTATCAATTGCTCGCGAAGATTATCAAATTTTTGCTGGCTTAAAGAGATTAAAGGGAATAAAAATAGAAGAAATTTGAGGTGTTTCATGATTTTAATTTTCGTAAATTATAAGTAAAAAATCAAATGAATTGGCTTAAAATAAAAAAGCATTCTATTTTATTCAAATATAGAATAAATAGAATGCTTCTGTTTTAGATTATTTTTTGCAATTAAACAATTTCAGCGCTTAAACCTGCTTCTAAAAGTTGTGTGCATTGAGGTTTTAACTTATCCATCGGGCCAGTTTTTACAGTGCATTTACCGTTATAATGTACAATTAAAGAACATTGTTCTGCTTGCTCCGGTGTATGATTGCAAACACGCATTAAAGTATCAATTACGTGATCAAAAGTGTTTACATCGTCGTTGTAAACAATGATTTCGTTGTTGAAACCCGTCGCTTCCTTTTCTCGGACTCTTTCTCTTACTTTTTCTTTAGTACTCATGTTTTTAAGTTTTTGTACTGTAGTAATTACTAAACTAATTTACGTATTTTAATGAAACCCAGTTGTTTCTTTGAAATTTTTTAACATATGTCAATCCTTTTTCCGTGCATGAAGCATCAATAAAAGGAATATCTTCTTCGTAAAAACCACTGAATAAAATAATTCCTCTTGGGTTTAAAGAATTTACATAAGCCTGCATATCATTCAACAAAATATTTCTGTTGATATTTGCGATGATCAAATCATATTTTTTGCCTGCTAATAATGCAGCATCGCCTTCGTAAACGGTAATGTGTTTGCAGTTATTGCGTTCTGCATTTTCAATCGAATTCAAATAACACCAGTTGTCAATATCGATGGCGTCAATTGGCTGAGCGCCTTTCATTTCAGCTAAAATGGCTAAAATTGCTGTTCCACAACCCATATCTAAAGTTTTTAGGCCTTCAACATCCATTTCAAGCAAATGCTGGATCATCATATGCGTTGTTTCGTGATGACCAGTTCCAAAACTCATTTTTGGCTCTATTACAATATCAAATTCGGCATTAGTTTTTGGGTGAAAAGGAGCGCGAACGTGGCATTTTCCGTCAACATCAATAGCTTCAAAATTCTTTTCCCATTCTTCATTCCAGTTAACCTGATCGATTTCTTCGACGGTATATTCGATTTTAAATTCTTCTGACTGTAAAATATAAATGTCATCTAGAATGTTTTCATCCCATAAATCTTTCTTTACATAAGCCGAAATTCCGTTTTCTGTTTCTGTAAAAGTTTCAAAAGCTTTTTCGCCCAACTCAGCAATTAAAATTTCTGATCCTGGTTCTTTCGGTTCAATCGTAAAATGATATCCTAAATATATATTCGACATAAATAATTTTTTTGCAAAGGTAATTCTTAAATTATAAATTTCAATTTAAAAAAACCAAATTCCAAATCCCAATACGAAAAAACCATTCGCATCGCGAATGGTTTTTGTAAGTATAAAATCTAAAATCTAAAATCTAAAATCTAAAATCTAAAATCTAAAATCTAAAATCTAAAATCTAAAATTAGATAGCAGTAACAATTGCTAAAAAGTCATCTGCTTTTAAAGCAGCACCTCCAATTAAACCACCGTCAACATCTGGTTTACCAAAGATTTCTTTTGCATTGTCTGGTTTTACAGATCCGCCGTATAAAATAGAAACTTCATCAGCGATGTCAGCTCCAAAAGCTTTACGGATAGTTTCTCTAATAAATTCGTGCATTTCCTGAGCTTGTTCTGGCGAAGCCGTTTCTCCGGTTCCAATTGCCCAAACTGGCTCATATGCTAAAACAACATTTGCCCAAGATTCTTTTGCAATATGAAAGATTCCATCACGCAATTGGTTTTCAACAATATTAAAATGATTTCCTGATTGACGATCTTTTAGTTCTTCTCCAAAACAGAAAATTACAGTCATTTCATGTTTCAACGCAGTATCAACTTTGTTTGCGATTAATGCATCTGTTTCGTGAAAAATAGCTCTACGCTCAGAGTGACCAAGAATTACTGTTTTTACACCAATGCTAGTTAGCATATCTGCAGAAATTTCTCCTGTAAAAGCTCCGCCTTCAGCTTGGTGAACATTTTGTGCAGCAACTCCAATAGTTGTGTTTTTTACTTTTGCAACAGCAGCTTGTAAATTTACAAATGTTGGAGCAACAATTACTTGCGCAGTAGTTTGTGCTGGTACTTTAGCAATTAATTCGTTTAATAATTCTTCAGTTTGTCCAGCGTTTTTATGCATTTTCCAGTTTCCTGCAACAATCTTTTTTCTCATTTTGGTAGTTTTTATTATTCTTTTAATTTTTGTTTTTTTTGAAGTTTAGCTTAATCATTGAAATTTTAATTTAATGATATTGCCATTGTGAATTCCGATTGCAAATTATTTTAAGCTTGCTAAAGTTGCATTGATTTTATCAAAATCAGTTTCGATAGCACGATATAAAACGATTTTTCCTGTTTTGTCAACAATAATATATCTCGGAATCCAATCTAAATCTATTGCTTTGCCAAAAACACCTTTCATTCCGTCGTTCATCATAAAATGATCGCCTTTTAATTCGTGTTTCTCAATTCCTATTTTCCATTTGTCAGCCGTTTTATCAGCAGAAAGAAATAAGTACGAAACGTTAGGATTGTTAGCTTGAAGTTCTTTTACTTTTGGCATTGCTTTTACGCAATCGCCACACCAAGAAGCCCAAACTTCGATTACTAAAGTTTTACCTTTATATTTTTTTAAAATGTTTTTGAAAGAAGTCTGACCTCCATCAAGAGTTAATAATTTTTCAGACAAAGCTTCTTTAGAAAAACTTGTTTTTTGAGCTTGTGAACATGAAAATGTAATAAATGCAATAAAGACTAGAGCTAATTGTTTCATATTAATATTTTATTTTTTAATGTAATTGGTACGCCATTCTTCCATTGTGTTTTGGTTTTAGAATCGTGGCCATTTCATAATTTAAAGTTTCCCAACAAAGTTAAACAAACAAATTGAAAGCCAAATGGAGATTAACAAAATTTGAAGACTCGTTTATTTTATAACAAAACATAAAATTTAGGTTAGAAAAAACAGAATGAAATCGTAATAGTTGGACTTAAAAATCAGATTTTTTTTTAAATATATTTTTTGATCCATCAATAAAAGGGTTGTTTTTTATTTTCTGCTATTTTTTGAAGATAAAAAAACGTCATAAATCAGCTTTTTTTTAAGAAGCAGAAGTATAAAAAAAAGAGCATTAAAAAAGCTCTTTTTATCATTTTAAGTAAATATAAGATTTTCTACAATTTCTATTTTAAAGAATTTTAAACTAGTTTAATTGTAATTTCCGTTAGCCCATTTTTTGCATGGTACAATCCATTCATCTAAAGCTTTGTATAAAAAACCATGTTTAAGATTAGTATGTAATTCGATTTCTTTAAAATGATTTATTTTTAATTTTGAAGTTTCCTTTCTTTTGATAGCAGAAACACCATAAATATCTGATTTCTCATAAATGGTTAAAATATTACCGCAGAAATTAATATCTGGAATTTCTTCAATATCCGAATCTCTAAAACATCCAATAAATACAAAATTCACATCCGGATTTGCTAGATAAGTTGAAACATATTGAGCAATGTAACCGCCTTTTGAAGTTCCGATTACGGTGATTTTATTTGACGAAACGCCTTTTTTTAATAACGCCTTGATTTGCTTGACGATCTTTTTGGCATACTTTGTAGCATTGGTATTTTTGCTTCTTATTTCGCTGTAAACAATAAAATTATCTGCTCTAAATGAAGCTAATATTTCATTGTATTCTGCTTTCCCATATTCAGGATGAGGAACGCTTAAATCATTTTCTTCAATGAATTTATTATGCAAAAAAAATATATATCGGTGATCTTTATTTGATGTTTTTTTTGATTGGCTATAGCCTGGAACAAATAAAAGAATAGTTAGCAAAAAAGTAAATAACAACTTTGGTAATTGTTTCATAGAAAGGTTTGTTTTTTAGAATAATTTCAAAACAAATATAAAAAACAAAATTCTTTATTTACTATTTTTCTTACGTAATGTTAATAACAAAAAAAACGCCAATTCAGCTAAATTGATAGCAAAATTGGCGCAGTTAAAATCATATTGATTTGAGATTTTTACAATTTCAAATCATCTACATCATTATAATGTACTTTTTGAATTATAGTTCCGTTATTCAATATTACAATACTTGGATTTGCTCTTTCAATTGTTTTTAAAGCTGTTGCATCGCAGAAGTAGAAATCCACATCTAAACCGTATTGTTTTTTAGCTTTTGCAATTTCATCTGCTCCAGAAGCCGTCATCGCTACAACTTTGTATCCTTTTGCTTTTGCGTCTGCATTAACTTTTGCTAGCTTTTTCATTCCATCAGGATTAGATAAAGCTAAATCGTATGTAACAAAAATTACTAATTTTGGTTCTTTCAATAATTCTTCTTTATAATCAGAATCGTCTTTTGTCATCGTAAAATCATGAATTGGCGGTACGTAACCTTCAGTAATTACTTTGTCTTTACGATCTACAAATGTTGCGCCTTCAGGAATATTTGCTAAATCTTTTTCTGTAAATTCTTTGTCAACGCCATTTACTTTATAGATAAAAGTCATTTCGACAACTGATTTTGGAGCGCCTTCCGGAATTTCCATTCCTTTCTCAATGTTAGTTCCTACTTTGTAAGGACGAAAATCTTTTAACGGATTATGGTTTAATACCCAAAACGCCATAAATGCTGATAGGGCAACGCTTATCAAAACAACTAGATTTGTTACTGAATTTGAAAATAATGGCTTAACTAATTTCTGATTGAAGAATAAAATCAAGATGAAGAAAAGCAATACAATATCTTTTGTAAATGATTGCCAAGGTGTTAAATGTAAGGCATCTCCAAAACAGCCACAATCTTTTACAACATCAAAATAAGCCGAGTAGAAGGTAAGGAAAGTGAAGAAAACTATTAATACCAATAAAGCCCAAATCGTTAATTTTGATTTATAACCAACCAAAAGCATTACTCCTAAAACTACTTCTAAAATAACTAAGAAAATTGCTAAACCTAAAGCCAATGGCTCTAAAAATGGCATATTAAAAACCGGCTCGCTAAAATACTCAGCTAATTTATAAGAGAAACCAACAGGATCGTTTAGTTTTATTAATCCGGAAATGATAAATAATACACCGACAAATAATCGGGAGAATTGAGTAATGATGTTTTTCATAGGAAGATTTATTTAAATTCCAATTTATTAAAATCTCAAATTCAAATATTAAACTTTGGAATTTGGAATTGATTTTTTGGAATTTTTATTTATTGATGGGGTTTAAAATTAAAGCAAAAACAGAATAATTAATCATATCCTGATAATTAGCGTCAATACCTTCAGAAACTAAAGTTTTACCTTTATTATCTTCTATTTGTTTTACGCGAAGCAGTTTTTGAAGAATCAAATCTGTTAGTGAGCTTACACGCATATCACGCCAAGCTTCTCCATAATCGTGATTTTTGGCTTCCATTAAGTCTTTAGTTAACTTTACTTTAGCGTCATATAATTGGGTTGCTTTTTCAACATCCAAATCAGGTTGGTCTACAACTCCTAATTCTAATTGAATCAATGCCATGATAGAATAATTAATGATTCCGATAAATTCTCCTTTTTCATCTTCATCCACTTTACGGATATCATTTTCTTGCAGGCTTCTGATTCTTTGTGCTTTTATGAATATTTGATCGGTCAATGACGGAAGTCTTAATATTCTCCATGCACTGCCGTAATCTTTCATTTTATTGATAAATAAGGTTCTGCAAACCGTGATTACATTATCAAATTCAAGGGAAGTATTCTTCATTTATTGCTGTATATTTGCTAAAATTTCTTCAAAAATAAGGATAATTTTTTAAGAGTTTCAAGTTTCAGGTTCTCTTTGTTTCAAGTTTTTTCTAAACAAAGTGTTAATGCACAACTTGAAATCAAAAATAAAAAGTTTCAGGTTTCAGGTTTTCTTAGTTTCAAGTTGAAGAGCTTTCGCAATCTACATTAACATGAAACATGAAACATGAAACATGAAACAAAAAATAAAAACATATGTTGATTAACTGCAAAGGTGACCTTATAGATTTATCGATTCCTAAAGTAATGGGAATTTTGAATGTTACGCCAAATTCTTTCTTTGACGGAGGAAAATATAAAAACGAAGACGAAATAATCTCACAAGTAGATAAAATGCTCTCTGAAGGCGCATCATTTATAGATATTGGCGCCTATTCAAGTAAGCCAAGTGCGGAATTTGTCTCTGAACAAGAAGAAATCGACCGAATTGTTCCGGCAATTGAATTGATTTTAAAGCATTTTCCAGCAACTTTATTGTCGATAGATACTTTTAGAGCCGAAGTTGCAAAAGCGAGTATAGAAAGTGGTGCTGCGATGATTAACGATATTGCAGCTGGTGAACTCGACGATAAAATGTTTGAGATTATTGCAAAATATAACGTTCCATACATTATGATGCACATGCGCGGTAATCCGCAGACAATGCAAAGTTTGACGCAATATGATGATATTATTAAAGAAATGCTTTTTTACTTTTCTGAAAAAGTTAAAAAAGCAAGAGCTTTAGGAATTAATGATTTAATATTAGATCCAGGGTTTGGTTTCGCCAAAACAACCGATCAAAATTATGAAGTCATGCAAAAAATGGAACTTTTTAATCTTTTAGAATTGCCTATTTTAGCTGGGATTTCTAGAAAATCGATGATTTATAAAACACTTAATGTTACGCCACAAGAAGCATTAAACGGAACAACGTTTCTCAATACAATAGCTTTAACAAAAGGAGCGAAAATTCTTCGCGTGCATGATGTTAAAGAAGCGATGGAATGTGTTACTTTGTTTAATAAAATGAGTTTTTAATATAAATAATTCGTGCAGTTTGTCATTTCGATCCCGAGCCTTCGGGAGAGAAATCACATAGGTAATTCCTCAATTAAAATCGCAAATCTTGTCGAGTTTCGAGTGTGATTTCTCCTTCGTCGAAATGACATAATTTGTGTTATAAAATAAAAAAATAAAAAAAAATGAAATACTTTACTTTGATTATCGCTTTCCTTCTTTTTTCCTGTGCAAGTAAAGAAGACGTTTTACTTCCAAAATCAAATGTCACAATTGTAAAAGATGTACAAGATCTTTCGCCAATTTACATTTTTTTTAAAATTGAAGGAAAAGATACAATTGCCGATGTGAATCGCAAAAACAGCATAATTTCAACCAATTGGATTTTCAATATTGACAAACGTTTGCCTTTAAGATTGGTTATTCCTGAGATAATAAAACTTCAGGAAAAAAAACGTGGTGAAAGTGCCCACAAAAATGAAAAAGCCGAAAATTATTATTCGTATGCTGATTCTGTTGGAAAAAATTTAGCCTTTTTGCCTTTCACGAAAGTGTATTACGCAATGGAAAAACCTACAACAGGCGATTTAGTAATTTATTTTAAGAAAGGAAGTAATATTGTTTTGGTGAATAACGAAGAAACTAAAAAAGAAGAAACCTTAGAACATATTAGCCGTATCGCTTTTTTTGTAAAACCCAAAGTGTATTTGCTGTTTGATAAAAATATGAGCTATCAGGAATATATTCAAAATAAAATATTATTTAAAAAACTAGATTCTTATAACAACGAAATTCCAAAAGAATTCATTTTTTAGTTCTCAAAACTGAAACAAAAATCTTTATTGATGATGATAAGGTTCATTTCGTAAAATGGTAAATCCTCTATACAATTGTTCGATAAAAAATAAACGAACCATTTGATGCGAAAACGTCATCAGCGAAAGCGAAATTTTCCCTTGCGCTTTGCTGTAAACCGTATCAGAGAATCCGTATGGACCGCCAATTACGAAAACCAAGGTTTTGATTCCGGAATTCATTTTCTTTTGTAATTCTTCAGAAAAACCAACGCTTGAGAAATTTTTTCCGTTTTCATCTAATAAAATCAATTGATCTGTTGGCGTTAGTTTTGACAGAATCAATTCGCCTTCTTTTTCTTTTTGCTGACTTTCAGATAGGTTTTTGACGTTTTTAATATCTGGAATAATCTCTAAATCAAATTTGATGTAAAACGATAAACGCTTTGTATAATCGTCAATCAAAGTTTGAAGCGATTTATTATCTGTTTTGCCAATGGCGATGAGTTTGATATTCATATTTATTTTTTTGCCACTAATTACACAAATTTTATTTTTTATAGATATGGACAAACCTAACAGGTTTTTAAAACCTGTTAGGTTTAGAGTTTAATTTTTAGAAAATTTCGCTTCAAAAGTTTTAAAACGATTATCAAGATCTTTGATTAATTGTTTTTTAACCGCTTCATCCAGAATAAAACTATAATTGATACTGTTATAAACATATTGCTTAATAATGGCATACGAAACATCAGGATATCTTTTGGCTAATAAAACATATTGTTCTGTCATATTGCTTCTTAAAATTCCGGCGTCGTCTGTGCTAATGACAATTGGAACATTAAATTCTTTATAAAGCGTAAACGGATGTCTGTTTTCTTTTACTTTCAAAATAAATTCGTTGCTTGCTAAATTAATCTCAATCGGAATATTATTTTTTGACATATACTTCAATAAATCATACGAATTTGCTTCGTATGCGATATCAACTCCGTGCCCAATTCTTTTAGCACCTGCAATATAGATCGCGTCATTAATGTGCCAAGTTAAATCTTCTGGCTGTACCAAACCTAAAGTCAGTTCTCCGGCATGAAGCGTATATTTTACATCTGGAAATTTCGAGTGACAATATTTAAACATCACCATATGAAGCCAATAATCTTTCATAGAAGTTTCGCCATGTTCCGGAGAAACAATATTTACGCCAGCAACCAATTTGCTGTCGTTTGCAGAAATAAAAGCAATTGTCAGGTTTTTGAATAAATCAACCGGCTCCATAAAGCGAAGTACAAAATTTTGATAACGCATAGTGAACTTTTCGTCATCAATCTTTAAGTCTTTATGCAGTTTTGCAATGAAGTTAGTATTGAAATCTAAAGCGTATTTTTTAGCGTCTTTTTGCTGAATAGATTTGTACAGTTCGTCTAAAAGTTTTAATACTGCTTTTTCATCTTTTTGTGCAGAAGCTTGGCGTAATTTTGTATTGAAATCACTCAAATCTGAAACATTCATATCACACGAAATTGTAGAGAATTGCGTCTCGATATAACTGACATTTTCTGCAATGGCACGCTTTTTTAATTCGAGCATTCCTTCTGCAAAATGGCCTTTTATAGTAGGCTCGAATTTCTGGAAAGAGTCAAAAAACTGATCATCAGAAGGTACAGAACCGTTATAATCTTTAACTGACCACGTCTGCATTACTTGCTGTTGGTAAAAAGCCAGTTTTCCTTCCTCTTTAAGAGAGGAGAATGTTTGCCAGTTGCCTTTTGCAGGTTTAGTTTTCGAAACTTGCATAGTTTCTAAATTAAGATAAAAATCTTCAGCAATTGCTCTTTCTAAAAGAGGTTCTGCATAAATAGATCCTGAAAAATGGTGATGTAAATCGCCGCCTTTTGGCATTTGTTGAAAAAAAGCTGTTAAGAGAGCTTCATTATTTCTTATTTTTTCTAAATAATTTTCAGCTGTTTGAGAAAAGCCGATTTGTGCTATAAAAAAACAGAAAAGTGTAATTATCCTCGTCATACTCTAAGTTTAAATTACATGCAAATGTAAGAGTTTTGGAGGAGATTTGAAAATTGATTTTGATTATGGTGATTTTTACTGCAAAGAACGCAAGGTTTTATCCCAGACATAGCTTAATATAAGCGCAAAAGTTCGCAAAGCTTTGTCTAAAAAACTTTGCGAACTTTGCGTAATTCTTTGTGTTCTTTGCGGTTTAAAAATCTTAGAATCTTAGCAACTTAGAACCTTAGCATCTTACGAAAACAATACATCCCTAATATCTTCATTCTTATCAAAAACACTTTTTGCAAAAGGACAAAGCGGGATAATTTTAAGGTTGTTATTTCGGGCATAATCAACGGTTGCCATAAGCAGTTTTTTTCCAATGCCTTTTCCGCCAAATTCGTCGCTTACTTCTGTGTGGTCAATGATGAATTTTGAATCTCCTGCCCAAGTATAAGTCATTTTACCTGCTTCTTTTCCCTCTTCTATGGCTTCAAAATAGCCTCTTTTTATATCGTTTATTTGTTTTACTTCCATGTTGATTTATAGTAAGGTTGTTTTAATTTCTATTGAATGCATTAATACTTTGTGTATTGGGCAGCTGTTGGCAATGGTCTCTAAACGTTGTCTTTGCTCTTCATTTATATCACCGATAACTTCTATTTTTCTGCTAAATAAGGCCACATTTCGATCAGCATCTCTTTCAAAGTCAATTTTGATGTTAATTTCTGACACCTCCCATTGTTTGCGATTGATGTACATTCGCAAAGTAATTATGGTGCAGGAAGCCAGTGATGCCGCCAAAAGTTCTGAAGGATTAAGTCCTAAATTTTTCCCTCCAATTTCCTGAGGCTCATCTGCAATTAAAATATTGCCGCTTGCTGATTCTATTTCCGTTCGATACAAACGTGTATCGATTTTTGCTGCTATTGTATCCATATTTTATTTGATTCTTGGTTCAGGTAAAGGCACAAATTCAGTTTCGCCGGGAACTTTCGGGAAAGTTTGTTCTGTCCAGTCTTTTTTGGCTTTTTCGATTAGGTTTTTATCCGATGAGACAAAATTCCAAAAGATAAAATGTTCTTCAGGAAACGGCGTTCCTCCAAAGATATAAACGGTAGAATTTGCAGCTAATTCAAACTCACAAAGAGTGCTGTCATTTGTAATTAAAATCTGTTTCGGATCGTAAACGTGTTCACCGCTTTTAATGCTTCCTTCTAAAATATATAAACCGCTTTCGCCGAATAAGTGGTGTCCGATATTGATTTTTTTTGCCTCAGTACTTTTAATTTCAATAAAATACAACGGACTGTAAACAGGAACCGGCGATTTTTTACCAAAAGCTTCTCCCGCAATCAATTTATAAGAAACGCCATCTTCTTCCCAAGCCGGAATATCGTCTGCTTCGACATGCGTAAAATTTGGGTCCATTTGTTCCAATTCTTTCGGAAGCGCCACCCAAATCTGTAATCCGTGCAGCATTTTATCTGAATGTCTTAAATATTCCGGAGTTCTTTCGGAGTGAACAATTCCTTTTCCAGCCGTCATCCAGTTTACTGCTCCGGGTTTTATTTCCAGTTCGGTTCCTAAACTATCGCGGTGCATAATGCTTCCTTCAAACAAAAAAGTAAGAGTCGAAAGTCCGATATGCGGATGCGGCGGAACATCCATATTTTCATGATCGCTTAAATGTGCAGGTCCCATATGATCGATAAAAACAAATGGACCAACAGCTCTTTTTTCACGGAAAGGCAATAAACGGCCTACCATAAAGTTGCCAATATTGGCAGCACGTTCTTCGATAATTAAACTGATATTTGACATGTGGTATTTTGATTTGATTTGAAAACAAAATTACAGTTGTGATAGAAATCTGTAACTTAATTTAGGTTAAGAAAAGTTATTATTGGATTTTCGAATTATAAAAGTAAGGAAAATCGTTTATTAAGTTTTTATATGTTTATTAAATTAAGTTGATGAATGTAGTCCCAGCGGGACGAAATATTTATAGAAAAAGAATACCCTAATCGTAAAGCTCCAGCGGAGCGATATTATTTCGCTCCGCTGGAGCTTGTTGTTTGCGATATACTTTCTTTATAAATAGATCGCTCCGCTGGAGCTTTTTGTTTGCGATGTACATTCTCAGTTGATTTTGATGTTTTGATGTTTTTTTGTCATTTCGACGAAGGAGAAATCTTCGCAAGAAACTCGACAAAGATTGGATTCTCGTTGCGGAGCTACTTGTGGAGATTTCTCCTTCGTCGAAATGACAAACTAGACGACTAAAACTTGATTATTTGCGAAATTTGTTTTTTTAATCAATCAATTCAAACTCTAAAACTTCACTTTCTGTTCCATTAATAATAATCGAAAGTTGATGATTTCCTGTATGAAAAACTCTCGTCGTAATTAATTTAAAAGACTGATTTCTTTCAATTTTAGTTAATTGATTAGGCTGATAGATTTTCTCGCTGATTTTAAAAACTTTTTTTGCCAAATGCCCTTTTGCTTTTTTATAATGGACAGCATATTCTAAACGTATTGTTTTTGGTTGTTCGTTTTTATTATTAAGATGAAATTGAAACTGAAGATAGTCTCCAATTTTTACAGTTGGTGTTTTAATTTCAAAATTAGAAAGTTCAATATTCGTGCTTTCTAAACCGTAATGACTTAAAATTTCAGGATGACCTTGTTTTAATAAAGTTCGAGAGCCGTGTTTTATAATTGCGTCAGTTTCTTTAGTTTGACCTTTCCATCTAGAAGCAATTTCTAAAACAATCTGCGGATTATCTTTTGCAATATCATTTAAATTATTGGCAACGCTTCTGCGCACATATTCTGAAGGATCGTTTTTTAGATTTTCTAAAATTGGCAAAATAGAAGCTGGATTTTTTTTCAAAAACGGAATTGCCATTGCCCAAGGTAATCTAGGGCGTGAACCTTCGCTGGCTAATCTTCGAACATGATGATTTTCATGCAGCGACCATTTCACCATTTCATCGATCATTTTTTCTTTATATTTTAAAATGAATGGACGAACCGCAAATTCACAACTTATAAATTGAGTAATTGAAACAAACGCTTTAGCCGAAGTTTTAAAATCGTCTATTCCGTATATTTCGATATAATCAGCGAAGAATATGAAAGCCAAATTACCTTCTGTAAACTTGTTTTTAAGGTTCTGAATAGTTTTGTCAATTAAAGAAACGGCCTCAATAAAGTTTTCAGGCATAAATTGATGAAATACAATTGTTGTATGTTTCATTCGTTCTTTCCATTCTTTTTGAGCAAAATCACCTTCATAAACGGCTTCAATAAATTTTTGTTTATTGAAAGAAGGATGCACTTCGGCGACAGCCTGACCCAATTTTTCGTAAAAAGAAACCGAGTAAATATCTTTAATTAATCCCATGATTTTATTTGAATGAACTTCAAAGGTATTTAATGTTTCTAATTAAAATTATAGATTGTATAGGAAATTTTAATAGATGATATATACATCTGCTATGTGAATTAACGCAAGTGAAACACCTTTTCACAGAACTGAAGGCCTATGTTGGTATAGGTTTAAAAAATAAACCTTTTCCTTATAATTTGGATTCATTTTTTTACTCTTAAGGAATTTTTCACAGAAAGGAAACTTTCAAATCCCCAAAATAAATCCTACTTTAGCATCTTATAAAAATTAAGAAAAATGATTAGCGAAGTACAATTTCAAACCGAATTACAACTATTAATCAGTAACGCAATTCGCGAAGATGTAGGCCCGGGCGATTATAGTTCGCTGGCATGTATTCCGGATACGGCGCACGGACAAGCAAAATTATTAGTAAAAGATCAAGGAATTATAGCAGGTGTAGAGCTTGCAAAAATGATTTTTGAATATGTAGATCCAAAATTAAAGGTAAAAACCTTTATACAAGACGGAACACATGTTGAATATGGTGAAGTTGTTTTTGAGGTTTCAGGAAGTTCGCGATCTATTTTAAAGGCGGAAAGAGTGGTTTTAAATACCATGCAAAGAATGTCGGCTATTGCAACAAAAACCAATCAATATGCACAGCTTTTGGAAGGTACTGGTGCTAAAATTTTAGATACACGTAAAACAACTCCAAATTTTAGAGCGGCTGAAAAATGGGCAGTAAAAATAGGAGGAGGAGAGAACCACCGTTATGCACTTTATGATATGGTGATGCTGAAAGACAATCATATTGATTTTGCTGGAGGAATTACATTAGCGATAAAGAAAACCAAAGAGTATTTGAAAGCCAATAATCTTGATTTAAAGATTATTGTTGAAGCTAGAAACTTAGATGAAATTCGTGAAATTTTGTTAAGCGACGGAGTTCACAGAATTTTGATTGATAACTTTAATTATGAAGATACTAAAAAAGCAGTCGCACTGATTGGGAAAAAATGCCAGACAGAATCTTCAGGAAATATCAATGAAAAAACACTTCGTGAATATGGACTTTGTGGCGTAAATTATGTTTCATCTGGAGCTTTAACGCACTCAATTCATAACATGGATTTGAGCTTGAAAGCGTTTTAAATTGTTAATTGTAAAATGATCAATTATTAATTTAAAAATCGAAGAAGTCTAACCTCTAAGAAGTCTAAAAATCTAAAAATATGTCTCAAGAGATAGAAGATCGGATTGAAAAAATTCCGGTATTACGTTCTGCAGCTCGTTTTTTTAAGCAAATAAAATTGCCTTGGCTAGAGGGTTTTTCGTTGTATGATTTACTCGAAATGTACACACTCGGAATTCTCGAAGGTGCCTTTTCGTATCATGCCAGCGCCGTTTCGTTTAGCTTTTTTATGGCTCTGTTTCCTTTTACATTATTTATTTTAAACTTAATTCCTTTTATTCCTATAGAAGGATTTCAGGCCGATTTTCTTCAGTTTGTACAACAAGGAGTACCGCCAAATACATATGATGCAATCAGTAAAATTATCAGTGATATTTTAAATAACAGTCACTCTGGATTATTATCATCTGGATTTTTGCTTTCGATTTTTTTGATGGCAAATGGTATTAACGGAATTCTGAGCGGTTTTGAATCATCAAAACATGTATTTGATAAACGTGGTTTTTTTAGCCAGTATTTAGTAGCACTTGCAATTTCGCTTCTTATGACCATTATTTTGTTTGTGACAGTGGCGACGATTGTGGTATTTGAGGTCTTTATCCAGAAGACGATTATTCAGGATGTATTAAGTGATCGTATACCGCTGATAATTTTGGGCCGATATTTGTTTGTTATTTTAATGATTCTGATAACATCTTCAATATTATTGCGTTATGGTACAAAACAGTATAATAAAGTACCTTTTATCAGCATCGGATCTGTTTTTACAACGATCTTAATTGTTATATCTTCGTTCTTTTTTGGGATTTGGGTTATAAAATTCTCAAAATATAACGAACTTTATGGTTCTATTGGCACATTATTAATTCTAATGTTTTACATTTGGATTAACTGTATGATTCTGCTTTTAGGGTTCGAATTGAACGCTTCTATCAGAAAATTAAAACAAAAAAAAAATAAATAATATGAAAAATTGGATGTTAACGATTGGTGTTTTTTTCTTTGCTTTGAGTACTCAGGCTCAAAGTGTTGTTGGGAAATGGAAAACAATTGACGATGAAACAGGTGAGGCTAAATCAGTAGTAGAGATTTACGAAAAGTCAGGAAAAATTTATGGAAAAGTGGTAGAGATACTTCGTGAAAGTCATAAAAAAGATTTGTGTTCTAAATGTGATGGAGCAGATAAAAATAAACCAATTTTAGGGATGATTATTATAAACGGACTTAAAAAGGACGGATCAGAATATAATAATGGAACTATTTTAGATCCTACAAACGGAAAAAAATACAAATGTTATATTTCATTAGAATCTGCTGATAAATTAAAACTTCGCGGTTACGTTGGAATTTCTATTATGGGAAGAACACAATACTGGACACGAGTGAAAAATTAATTTTTTTGAAATACACATGCGAAAATTAGCATCGATAATTTTATTCTTTGTCCTGCTTTCAACCAGTTTTGGACAATCTAAAAATTCGCCATTACAAATAAGTCATCTTACAGGTGACTTTTATGTTTATAAAACGTTTCATGATTATAATGGAACGCTTATTTCTGCCAATGCTATGTATTTGGTTACAGATAAAGGAGTTGTTCTGTTTGATGCGCCTTGGGATCGAACACAGTTTCAGCCTTTATTAGACAGTATTAAAGCAAAACATAATAAAGAAGTTGTTATGTGTTTTGCTACACATTCTCACGATGATCGTGCCGGAGGATTGGATTTTTATCGACAGAAAGGAATCAAAACTTATACTATAAAATTAACAGATGAAATTCTTAAAAAGAACAACGAAAAAAGGGCCGAATTTGTAATTCCAAATGACACGACATTTACTGTGGGGCAACATACTTTTCAGGTTTATTATCCAGGAAAAGGTCATGCTCCAGATAATATTATAGTTTGGTTTGACAAAGAAAAAGTACTTTATGGAGCTTGTTTTATAAAAAGTGCTGATGCAAAAGATTTAGGATATTTAGCTGATTCTGATGTGAAAGAATGGGAGAAATCGATTAAAAAAGTGCAGACTAAATTTAAAAATCCGATATACATTATTCCGGGTCATGAAGATTGGACAAATAGAGAATCTCTCAACCATACTTTGAAAATGGTTCAGGAGTATTTGGCTGAAACATCAAATAAAAAGTAATTATCCCAATCTTATAAAATATTTACATGTTTTTTGTCGAAGTTATTTTACCGCTTTCCTTAGCTAAAACCTTTACTTATCGTGTTTCTGAGGCTGAATTCCATTTTATTAAAAAAGGAATGCGGGTGTCGGTACCTTTTGGTAAAAGTAAAATTTACACGGCATTGGTTATTGATATGCATCAAAATCAACCAAGTTTGTATGATGCAAAAGAAATTCATCAAATATTAGACGAGAAACCAATTGCAACCGAAACTCAAATTAAACATTGGCTTTGGGTAGCAAACTATTATATGTGTGGTATTGGAGATGTTTATAGAGGTGCTTTCCCGACCGGATTATTACTGGAAAGTGAAACCATTATTTCGCGCAAGCCAGAAGTTGTTGTAAATGATTCTGAGCTTTCTGATGATGAATTCTTGATTTATGAAGCTTTGCATCATCAAAGTTCGCTTAAGGTTCAGGAGATTATTTCGATTTTAAACAAGAAAAATATCCTTCCTATTCTTCAAAAATTAATGGCAAAAGATATCATTGTTTTAGAAGAAGAAATAAAAGAAAGCTATAAACCAAGACTGATTCGCTATGTAAAATTACATTCAAAATACGAATCAGATCAAGGTTTAGGAGAATTGCTGGAAGTGCTTAAAAACGCTAATAAACAAAAGGAAATTGTTATGGCTTATTTCCAAATAAGCGCTTCAGAAAAAAAGCCCATAACGGTTAAAAAATTGATTGAGGTTTCGAATTCTGCTTCTACAGTTGTGAAAGCTCTGATCGAAAAAGAAATTTTCGAAGAGTATTATTTACAGCATTATAGGGTTTCATTTAATGGAGAAAAATCAGAAAAAAAACTTACGCTTAGTGAGGCTCAGCAAACAGCTTTTGATGAAATTAAAAAGAACTTATCAGAAAAAGAAGTTTGTCTGCTTCATGGTGTTACGTCTAGCGGTAAGACTGAAATTTATATAAAGTTAATTGAAGAATATTTAGCAACAGGAAGACAGGTTTTGTATCTGTTGCCAGAAATCGCGCTTACAACACAATTGGTTTCAAGATTACGACTTCATTTTGGAGATAAGGTTGCTGTTTTTCATTCTAAATACAGTAATAATGAAAGAGTAGAAGTGTGGAGACAAACACTTGAAAATTCAGAAAAAGCACAAATTGTAATAGGAGCAAGATCGGCTTTATTTTTGCCTTTTAAAGATTTAGGTTTACTTATTGTCGATGAAGAACACGAGCAGACTTTTAAGCAGACAGATCCGGCGCCAAGATATCACGCGCGAGATGCTGCAATTGTTTTGGCTAATTTTCATAATGCAAAAGTACTTTTAGGATCTGCGACTCCTAGTATTGAAACCTACTTTAATACACAAACTGATAAATACGGTTTGGTAGCCGTTACCGAAAGATATAATAATGTTCGAATGCCTGAAGTTGTTTTAGTTGATTTAAAAGACAAACATTTCAGGAAAAGAATGACAGGTCATTTTAGTGATCTTTTAATTGAAGAAATTGCCGAAGCTTTGTCTTTGGGCGAACAGGTTATTTTGTTTCAAAACAGAAGAGGATATTCGCCTATAATAGAATGTTTAACCTGCGGACACGTTCCGCATTGTCAGCAGTGCGATGTGAGCCTGACTTTTCATAAACATAAAAATCAGCTGCGTTGCCATTATTGCGGGTATTCTATTGCAAAACCAACACATTGCCATAGTTGTTCAAGTATAGATTTGACCACGAAAGGTTTTGGAACTGAACAAATAGAACAAGAATTAAGCTCTCTTTTTCCAAAGGCTAAAACAGGAAGAATGGATCAGGATACCACACGTGGCAAATTTGGATTTGAGAAAATTATAGATACGTTTAAAAATAGAGAAATTGATATTTTGGTTGGAACGCAAATGCTGGCCAAAGGTCTTGATTTTGATAATGTAAGTCTAGTTGGAATTATGAATGCTGATAATATGCTGCATCATCCAGATTTTAGAGCATTTGAGCGCAGTTTTCAAATGATGACGCAAGTGGCGGGAAGAGCTGGGAGATCAGAAAAACAAGGAAAAGTGGTGATTCAAACTTATAATCCAAATCATAATACCATTCAGCAAGTTACAACTCATAATTATATAGGTATGTATAAGGAGCAATTATACGACCGACAAATCTATAAATATCCGCCTTACTTCAGAATTATAAAACTGACATTAAAGCATCGCGATTTTGATAAATTAAAAGAAGGTTCGATGTGGCTGTATCAGGTACTGAACCAGAATTTGAATATGCCGGTTTTAGGACCGGAAGAACCTGCGATCAGCAGAATAAGAAATGAATATATAAGAACTATTTTGATTAAGATTCCTCAAAATCTTCATTTAGGAAATACAAAAAAAACTATTCAGAAAATGTTGAATAGTTTTGAAGCTGTTGCTCAATATAGGGCTATAAAGGTAATTGCGAATGTCGATTTTTATTAATAATTTAAGATGAAGTAGACAAAGCTTTTACTAAATCTTCTTTTTTGTTGCGGCTAAGGGGAATTTTAGTGATTCCGATTTCAGCAAATTTACTGTTAAAGCGTTCAACTTTGTCTATGTTAATAATATAGGACTTGTGTACGCGAATAAATTTTTCTTTTGATAAATCATTTTCAAAAGATTTCATAGTCGAAAGGACCAAATTACTGTCATCTTCTGTTACTACTCTTACATAATCTCCAAAAGCTTCAATCCATTTGATTTTAGCTGTAAAAATTTTAAGTTTTTTAAGATTGCTTTTAATGAAGATATGTTCACCTTCTTCTTCTTTTACTTCTTTTTTAAGCAAATGCATATCAATAGCTCTCTTAACAGAAGCGTTAAAACGATCTACAGCAATTGGTTTTTGCAGGTAATCTGTAGCATCATAGTCAAATGCTTTTAAAGCGTATTCAGCTTTAGAAGTAATAAATATAATCTGCGGTTTAGATTTTAGTCCGTCAAGGAAGTCGAAACCGTTAATAACAGGCATTTCAATATCTAAAAATATTAAATCAATATTATTTAAAGATATACAGCTTTTTGCTTCTATTGCATTAGAAAAGTCCCCGATTAAGTGCAAACCTGGGTGATTATTAACTAATTTTGCAATAATTGTCCTTTGTATCGAACTATCATCTACAACAACACAGTTTAGTTTCATAACATTTAATTTAAAATAAATTCAGGATAGCAGTAGTAAATGTATTATTTTTTTGCAAAAAAAACTAAAGTCAGCGTGTATTTTTTACTTTACAACGAATAAAAGCAGAATTATGTTGTATATATAAAATTATTCACTACTTTTGCACCCAATTTTAACAAATAAATATTGTATTTATGAATCATTATGAAACTGTTTTCATTTTAAATCCCGTTTTATCTGAGGTTCAGGTGAAGGAAACAGTAACGAAATTTGAAGAATTTCTTACTAGCAGAGGAGCTGAAATGGTATCGAAAGAGGATTGGGGTCTGAAAAAAATGGCTTACGAAATCCAAAACAAAAAAAGTGGTTTTTATCACTTGTTTGAGTACAAAGTGGCAGGAGAAGTCCTAATCGCTTTTGAAACTGAATTTAGACGTGATGAGAGAATTATGCGTTTCTTAACTGTAAGTTTAGACAAACACGCTATCTCTTGGGCTGAAAGAAGAAGAGCAAAATTAAAATCTACTAAAGCTTAATTATTATGTCTACAATAGAGCAATCTGCAAAAGGAAAAAAAGACGGAGATATCAGATATTTAACGCCTTTAAACATTGAAACTAACAAAACTAAAAAGTATTGTCGTTTCAAAAAATCAGGAATCAAATACATCGATTATAAAGATGCTGATTTCTTATTGAAATTTGTTAACGAGCAAGGAAAAATTCTTCCTCGTCGTTTAACTGGAACTTCATTGAAATACCAAAGAAAAGTTTCTGTAGCTGTAAAAAGAGCTCGTCACTTAGCTTTAATGCCATACGTGGCCGATTTATTAAAATAATTAAAAACTCTAGTCGCTGGTTTCTGTTAGAGCAGAACCTAACTTCTAAAATATAAGGACAACAACATGGAACTTATTTTAAAACAAGACGTACAAAACTTAGGATTTAAAGATGATGTAGTATCTGTAAAACCTGGTTACGGTCGTAACTTTTTAATTCCTAAAGGTTTTGCTGCATTAGCAACTCCTTCTGCTAAAAAAGTTTTAGCTGAAAACCTAAAACAAAGAGCACATAAAGAAGCTAAAGTTGTTGCTGATGCTAAAGCATTAGCTGAAACTTTAAAAGCTCTTGAAATTAAACTTACTGCAAAAGCTGGTGGAGAGAAACTTTTTGGTTCTATCACAAACATCGACATTGCTGAAGCTTTAGAAAAATCAGGTAACGCTATTGATAGAAAATTCATCACTAGTGGTATCGTAAAACGTACTGGAAAATATACTGCTAGCATCCGTTTACACAGAGATGTTATTGTTGATTTACCATACGAAATTATCGCTGAAAAGTAATAGTTTGAAATACTATATAAAAATCCCGATGCGAATCGGGATTTTTTTGTTTAAAGTAAATATTAAATAAAATTAAAGTTATTTGCCTATAGCTTATAGCGTAAGGCATAAAGCCAATAAAAATGAAATACGCAAGATTAACAAAAGAGCAATTTGATGAATTGCATGCAGAATTTGCAAGCTTTTTAGCTACTCAAGCCATTGATAAAGCAGAATGGGATTCCCTTAAAATAAACAAACCAGAAGTTGCTGAGCAGGAACTTGATGTTTTTTCTGATTTGATATGGGAAGGAGTTTTATCTAGAGCAGAATTCTTAGAACATTTCTCTAAGAATCATATTTTCTTATTTCAATGTTTTGAAAGTCATGTACAATCTATAGTGTTAAAATCGTTGGTTCCAGAAACAGACTTTTTGACAAAAGAAGGTTTGCAGTGGCTAAGTGATAATATGTTTACTGAAACGATAGAGATGAAAGTAGGAAAGAAAGTGTTTACTGAAGACAGAAGTACTTCTATTTTTGAATTGATTCAGCAGGGCGCTTTTTTAAGTGACGGACAATTATTCAAACAAATTAATACAATTATCGAGTCATAATTAGAAAAACTGAACCTAAAAAAAGATAAGTCCTTGATGTTAAAATGTTTATCTTTTTTTAGGTTTTTAACTTTTGTTTAAACTTTTTAATTTTTTTTGCCCCGTATTTCTACGTATTTATTTCGAATACGTAAATAATTAGCACTATTGTCTTATTATTAGCATTTTACCTTGCTTTTTTTCTCTGTTTAACTTTTTTTAAGTCAATTATTAACTATATTTGTAGGTTAATGACTACATTATTAAATTTTACTAAAATTTTATTAATTTTTTTTGTGATACTCTAACAGTCGTTTTAAGGCTAAAATTCTAGCATTTACTAATGTTAACGAATTATTTTTTAACATTTCAATTTTTTGAGAATTGAAAAAATAAGAATTTTATGCTTGTTTTATAATTTCATTTTAATTAATTTTAGAATAAGAAAGGTTAAACAAAATGTTTGATGATTTTTCTAAAAATAAACAATTTCAGAGTTGTATTTCTTCTTTAAATATTTAATAAGATAATTGAATAATGTAAGATGTTTTTTTCAACATTGAAGTTTAATATTTTTTTAAATAACTTAATTAGTTTGCTTATGGAATTGACAATTACTCTCGTTATCAAGTTTGCATTAGGTGTTAAAAATATTTTAGCTTTATTATTTATATTATTAGATAAAATTAGATTGGTTCTTGAATCTAATTTGCATTCAGCTTTTAACGTATTCCAAAAAAAGCAATATTACGTCAGCTTTTCATTTTCAGACCCCGATTGGTGGTTGGTTGATGAAACGTATTGTTGTGTTTAATTTTTCTTGTATTAAATAATATCTTTTAAAATTCATGTTCCAATTTTTAGAATTACTTTCTAAAACGATAAAATCATAGATTGCCTAATCAACTTTCTATAGATATTGAAACATACTCTATATTTTAGAATTCCCCATTTCTAGCTAACTTAAATTTTCTTTTATGAAAATTAGGCCTCTAACAAATCACTCCACTCGGAATGTTGATTCAGATCACTATTCCCTAAAAGTTTTGAGACATTTTTTATTCAAGAAGAATAAATGGTGCTCTTTAGTATACTTCGGTGTACACAATACAACATGATTTTTTTTAATGAAATGTAGTTTAAAGTCTTAGGTTACTACTATTTTAAATTTCATTTTAAGTAGCTGATTATTAACGTTTTTTAAAATTGCCTAAGCATACGTGCTTATCGCAACAGGTATTTTATTGTCCATTTTCTAATCTTCCAAATTATGAAAAAAACTTTTACTTTTTGTGATCTCATCTATCAGAAGAGATTATTGGGATTATTACTTTTATTGCTATTTTGCAATAATTCATTTGCACAAACTTTTTGTAGACCAGTATCAAATACAAATAGTATTTCTGGTATATGCATTGGTTCAAGTGTAACGAATCCTACAGCAGCCTACGACAACGATCCGGGCTTTACAACTTTTGCAACTCTGAGTACAGTCGTCGGGGCTTTTTGTTCTGCTCAAGAAACTTTGGTTTTAAACCAAACGGCAAAAGCAGGTGATCAAATTGCTTTGTATATAGGCAATGGAAGTGGTTTGCTTAATTTATCACTGTTGTCAACCGGTACAATTCAAGCAAAACTTAATGGTACTAACGTGGGATCGAGTGTAGCGATAAATAATCCGCTGCTAAATCTAACAATCCTGCCTGGAAACACAATTGGAGTATTGAAATATACTTTGACTGGCGATGCAAATCAAGTACAAATTCAGTTAGGTGGTGTAGTAAGCGTCTTAACTGATTTAAGAATTTATGATGTACGATTAGATTTTGCAGCACCAACGGTAACTGGAGAATTGAATCAAACGATCTGTTCAGGAAATTCTGCAACATTAACAGCTACTCCAGCTTCTGGAACTACAGTAGCTTGGTACAGCTCTGCTACTTCAACAACGGCTTTAGCTACTACAAATTCTTATACAACTCCTTCTTTAACCGCTAATACTACTTATTATATTGGGGTTACAAGAGCAGCTGGTTGTGAAGGTAACGAACGTATTCCAGTTGTTGTAAATGTTTCGAATCCGATAGCGCCTGTTGTAAGTTCTTCTGGAACTGCAATTTGTTCAACAGGAGCTACACAGCAAACTACTTTATCTGTAATTAATCCAATTCCGGGAACTACTTATAATTGGTATTCTGTTATAAGTGGTGGTCCTGTATTAGCATCTGGAAATTTTTATTCTCCAACAGTTCCTGTGGGGACTACAAGTTTTTATGTAGAAGCTGCAATAGGAGGCTGTGTGAGTCCAACAAGAACTCAGGTTGATGTAATTTCAACTGCAGTCCCAAGCCCGGCCACGGCATTGACTCAAAGTGTAACAATACAGTCTGGGCAAAATGCAACATTGAATGCGACAACCGCGCAAGCTGGAGTTACTATAAATTGGTACGATGTTGCAACTGGCGGGACAGCGCTTGCAACAAATACTTCGACTTACACCACACCAATTTTAACTGCCTCTAAAACTTATTATGCAGAAACTCAAAGTGCAACAGGGGGTTGCGTAAGTGCAACAAGAGTTCCTATAACTGTAACAGTTATAACTACTCCTCCAGGTGGATGTTTAGAAGCTAATAGTCAACAGACAACCTTAAATGGTCTTTGCTTATTATGCGGCAGTACAAATCCAAACAATTCGGTTGACGGTAATATTGCTACAGCGGCAAGATTGACAGTTCCTGTTGGTTTAATAAATGGCTGGATTCAGCAAACATTACAATTTAACAATCCAGGAAAAGCGGGAGATATTGTTGATGTTGAATTAGAGCTTCCAGGTGGACTTGCTGATGTGGCATTGTTAGGTGCTGTAAGTCTAGCAACCTATAATGGAGCAACCTATAATAGTGATAGAGTTTTAATTAATAATCCTCTAATTACTTTACAATTGTTATCGGGGAATCGTTTTAAAGCAAGTGTAACTGCTGGAGCTAATTTCGACCGTGTTGAAGTTCGATTAGGCGGATTAGCCACTGTTTTGACTAGCTTAGATATTTATCAGGCAAGTTACAGATATAAAGTTCCAACGATTTCAGGTAATACAACTGTCTGCAGCGGACAAAGTACAACATTAACTGCCAGCCTAGGAGTTGGAGAAACGGCTAATTGGTACAGTACTGCAACAGGAGGCACTTCTTTAGTAAGTACCGCTGCTTTTACAACGCCAAATTTGACAACTGCTACAACTTATTATGTAGAGATAACAAGAAATGGATGCGTAAATAGTGAGCGTTCTCCAATACAGGTTTTAGTTAATAATCCTATTGCACCAACTGTCTCTGCAAGTCCTTCAAGCGTTTGTGCTGGACAATCAACAACTATAACTGTTCAAGCACCAGTCGCTGGAACAACTTATAATTGGTATGATGCAGCTGCAGCTGGAAATTTAGTATTTACAGGAACTTCTTTTGCAACACCAGCTTTAACAGCATCTACAAGTTATTACGTAGAAGCAGTGATTGGAAGCTGTTCTAGTCCAGCACCGCGTTCACAAGTTACAATTACTGTTAATCCATTACCAGCAGTTCCGACTGTTGCGTCAACAACAGTAATTATTCCTTCAGGACAAGTCGTTACTTTACAGGTTTCAAATCCTGTAACTGGTATAGCTTATGATTGGTACACTGTTCCAACAGGAGGAACTGCTGTAGCAACCAATGCAACAAGTTATACTCCATCACCAGCTTTAACAGCAAATACATCGTATTATATTTCTGCTCGAGATGCAGCAACGGGCTGTACCAGCTTGACAAGAACTGTAATCAATGTTATGGTAACACCGCCTGCACCAATTACTTCATGTTTGCAGGCAAATAATCAAACTACATCAAATGATGGTATTATTTGTATTGGATGTGGCGCTGTAGGAGGTACTGCAGGATTATCTGTAGATGGTAATAACAATACTGCGGCAACGCTTCAAACACCGATTACTTTAGGAGGATATGTACAACAAAAACTTGATTTTGCAACTTCTGGAGTAGCTGGAGATATAATCGAAGTTGAATTAGGATTACCAACGGGAATATTAGACATCAGTGCACTTTCTTATATAACTTTGCAAAGTTATAACGGAGGAGCTGATAATGCTGATGGAGTATCAATAAGTTCACTTGGAAATGTACAGCTTCTTGGTGGAAATCGGTTTAGAGCAAGTTTTGCAGCAGGAGCTAATTTTACTGGAGTTCAGGTTCGTTTAGGCGGATTAGTTTCAGTATTAAGAGAATTAGATATTTATGGTGCGTCTTTTAAATATAAAGAAGCTTTAATTACTGGTGCAGCAGCTCCAATTTGTTCAGGAGGGCAAACCACATTAACAGCTACTACAACTGGAGGGGATGTTCTTAATTGGTATACTGTTCCTAGCGGAGGTGGAGCTTTTGCTACAAATACAGGAACTATAAATACAGGAGCTTTAACAACAACTACAACTTACTATATTGAAGCTGTTAGAGGCGGTACATGTATTAATAGTGTTCGCCAGCCTGTTACTGTAACTGTATTGCCTTTGGCGTTAGCATCAGATATTACAATTGCGAGCCCAATAACTTCTAATTGTGATGGAACAGCTGTGTTATCTCCAACATCTACTTTGCCTGGAGCACAGTTTTCATATTATTTAGATACAGCGAAAACAAAGCCAGTTACAACTTCGTCTTCATATCCAGTTGATCAACCGGGTATAACTTTCACAAAAAATACTACAACTGGAGCGCTTACTGTAAATGGACTTTCATCTGGAGTATCTTATACTTACTATTTAGCTGTTTCAAATGCAACAACTTGTGAAAATTCATCTGCTGCATTAGTTCCAGTTATTGTAAATTATCCTGCAACAACTTCTACTTTGGCAGTAACAACACCATTTATAGCTTGTGGAAGTGCAAATTTAACAAATGCGATTGTAGGTTATGTTCCAAATGGAAATACAACATATACTTTCTTTGATCCATCAAACAATGTTATAACTGCAGATGCTGCAGCAAATATAACGGTAAGCGGTATTTATTCAATTCAAGCTCAGACTACTGGTTTTGATTGTCCATCGGCAAGACAAACAGTAGATGTGACCGTTAATCCTTTGCCAACTTTAACTGTTGATCCTGCTCAGTCAGTAAATACAGGTTCTAGTGTAGCATTGAATGCAACATCTAATGCAACATCATTAGTTTGGTACGATCCACAAGGAAATAGCTTAGGAAATTCACCAGCAAATACAGGTGTTTTAAATACTCCAGGAATTTACACTTACACTGTAGTAGCTACTTTAGGGGGTTGTTCTAGAACAGGAACGCTTTCTATAAATGTAAAAGATCCAGATAATTGTCAGTTATTGACTGAAAGAGTGTATGCTAATTCACAAACTTCAGGATCAATTGTAACAGGCGGTGTATCAAATGGAGGAGCGGCTATTGATGGGAATCCACAAACTTTTTCGACTATCACAACTGGTCTAGGACTTTTAGGAATTGGTACTACATGGCAAGATTTAAAATGGTCAGCAAATATTGTAAAAGGAACTCCTGTAACGATTAAGTTAGGTTCTGAATATAGTGGAGTAGCTTTGGCACAAAACTTATCAGTAATTGGAACTAAAGCTGGAGTTGATATTGGAACTTTACAATCAGTTTCAGGATCATTATTGAATTTATTATCTGGTGATAATTCATATGAATTTACTTTTGTTCCATCAAATGCTTCTGGTCCGCAGGATTATGACGGAGTAAGAATTCAATCTGCATCACTTTTAAGTGTGGCTCAAAACACAAAAGTTTTTGATGCATATTATAGTAAACCAGTTACAACGGCTACATGTACACCAGGAGATATTGAAGATGTTTTTTATGGAGCTACAGATTTAGGACTTCCAGTAGGTGCGGTAACAGCAGCAGTTGGTGTAAGTGATGCATGGAATGTTGCAGATAATGATGTAACGACTTTTGCAACAATGTATAGTGGTTTGAATGTGCTTTCTGCATCCGATTTAATGGTAGAATTTAAAACGCCTTCGGTTGTCAGCGATACTTTAAGAATTGTAGTTTCTAAACCAGGGCTACTTTTAGATGTTAATTTACTTACTGGATTTACAATTCAGCGTTATTTAGGTAATGTTGCGGTTGGAGCTCCAATTCAAAACACAAGTACATTATTGAGTCTAAGATTATTGCCAGGAAATACTATGGCAATGGTATTGGTTTCTTCTCCATCAGAATCTTATGACAGAATAAGAATTCGTTTAGGAGGAGTAGCAAGTGTTTTAGATTTGTTAAGAGTGCATACTGTAGAACGTGTAGGTAATACTAAAGTAATAGGAAGCGATCCTACAAACAAAATTGCGGTTTGTCCGGGATCAGACATTACGCTGCAGATAGCGCCAGAAGCTTGTGCAGATTATAAATGGTATGATACGCTTACAGGAGGAACTGCTCTTGCAACCGGTTCTACTTTTACAGTTCCATCTACATTGGCAGCAGGAATTTATAAATATTATGTACAGCCAGTACGTTACGGCTGTGAATCTTATGCTAGAGGATTAGTTACTGTTGAGGTTAAAGCTTCTAGTCCAGAAAATCTAATAACAAATATTACTTTAAATGGAGCGGCAAGTACTACAATTTGTTCTCCAACAGGTACAGTAACTTTAACCACAAGTTTAAATACGACGGAAACAATTACAAATCCTGTTTACCACTGGTATAGTTTTGACGGAACCACAAGCCAGCCAATTGCTGGGGCAACTGGTTCAAGTTTAACAGTAAATGGTTTAACAGCTGGAACTTATACCTATTATGTTGGATTTAGTTCAGATGAATACTGTGAAACTGCAACTGCAGATAGAAAACAAATAACTTTCACAATCTTAAGACCATCTGATCAAAATGATCTTTCAGTAAATGATATTGCTATCTGCCATGATTTGCCAGTAGTAATAACTCCAACTGCAACTTTATTGACAAATCCACTGTTTACTTGGTATTTAGATATAAATAAAACACAGCCTATAACAAACGGAGCTGTAATAAACGGGGTAACTTATACAATCAGTGCTTCTGGTGTTTTAACAGCATCTGGAATAACACTTGCAATGAGTCCGATTTCATATTATGTTGGAGTTTCAAGTGATACTACTTGTGAAAACGTTGCAGGTACACTTCAATCAGCCACAGTAATTATAACAGATCCAGGTACGCCAACTTTGGTAACTGCTGGAACTCAAAACTTCTGTTTAGTGAATGCACCAACATTTGCAAGTATTCAATTTAACCAAGCAAATATCGTTTGGTATGATGCTTTAACAGGAGGAAACAGCATTGCATCAACTACTGCCTTGACAAGCGGTGTTTATTTTGCAGCAATAAAAGATCCAGCCACAACTTGTGAAAGCGCTGCAAGATTACAGGTTACTGTAAATGTAACAGATCCAGGCACACCGACATTGGTAAATGCTGGAACTCAAAACTTCTGTTTAGTGAATGCACCAACATTTGCAAGTGTTCAATTTAACCAAGCAAATATCGTTTGGTATGATGCCTTAACAGGAGGAAACAGCATAGCTTCAACTACAGCCTTGACAAGCGGTGTTTATTTTGCTGCAATAAAAGATCCTATCACAAATTGTGAAAGCGCGGCAAGATTACAGGTTACTGTAAATGTAAATGATCCAGGTACACCAACATTGGTAAATGCAGGAACTCAAAACTTCTGTTTAGTGAATGCACCAACATTTGCAAGTGTACAATTTAACCAAGCAAATATCGTTTGGTATGATGCTTTAATTGGAGGAAACAGCATAGCTTCGACTACAGCGTTGACAAGCGGTGTTTATTTTGCTGCAATAAAAGATCCAGCAACAACTTGTGAAAGCGCTGCAAGATTACAGGTTACTGTAAATGTAAATGATCCAGGCACACCAACATTGGTAACTGCTGGAACTCAAAATTTCTGTTTAGTTAATACACCAACATTTGCAAGTATTCGAGTTAACGAAGCAAATGTGGTTTGGTATAGTGCAGCCATAGGAGGAACTGCATTCGCATCAACAACAGCTTTAACTGCTGGTACATATTATGGAGCTATAAAAGATCCAATAACAGGATGCGAAAGCACAACAAGATTACAAGTTGCAGTTACAATTACAGATCCTGCTAAGCCAACAACTACAAATACAGCTCAAGTTTTCTGTTCAGGAACTTTACCAACGGTTGCCAGTATTCAAGTAAATGAAGCAAATGTAGTTTGGTATAGTGCTTCTACAGGCGGAACCGCAATTCCATCAACAACAGCTTTAGCAACAGGGGTTTATTATGGAGCTATAAAAGATCCAGCTACTGGTTGTGAAAGTAGTGTAAGATTGCAGATAAATGTTACAGTAGGAAATACAATAAACCCTACTACAAACAATAGTGCACAATCATTTTGTACAACTGCTTCTCCAACGATAGCAAGTATTCAGGTAAACCAAAGCAACGTAACTTGGTTTAGCAGTGCCACAGGCGGAACTGCAATTCCATCTACTACAGCTTTGACTTCTGGTATTTATTATGGAAATATTGTAGATGTAACAACAGGCTGTGAAAGCTCAACTCGTTTACAGGTAACGGTTACTGTTACAAGTCCGGCACCAACACCAACAACTAATAATGCAACTCAAAACTTCTGTTCGATAAATTCGCCAACAGTAGCCAATATTCAGGTAAATGAAGCTAACGTAATTTGGTACAGTACTGCAACAGGAGGAACAGCAATTCCAGCAACTACACCTTTAGCTACAGGAACTTATTATGGAGTTGTTTCAAGTGCAATTAGTTGTGAAAATCTTGTTAGATTAGCAGTTGCAGTAAATGTAAATACGCCAAGTATTATAACAACACCTAGAACAAATCAAACATTCTGTTTATCTGCAGCACCAACAATTGCAAACATTTTGGTAAACGAAGCAAATGTTGTTTGGTATGCTTCTGCTACAGGCGGTACACCGTTAGCAGCAAATACACCGCTAATTGCTACAACGTATTATGCTGGAGCCCTTAGTAATACAACGAATGGTTGTGATAGCGCTACTAGATTAGCAATAACTGTAAGTTTCGAAAACGATGCTTTGGTTCCTATAACTTCTAATGACGATACGCCATGTGTTTTCCAAGGTGTTACTTATTCAATAGCAAATGGAAAATCAAATTATGTATGGTCAATTACCAACGGAACAATTGTTTCTGGCGGAGGAACTGCAGACGGAAATGTAACAGTTTCATGGTCAGATATCGGGCCTGGTAAAGTTACCGTTACTTATATTAATACATGTAACGAAACGACAACCAAAACATTAAATGTTACCGTGGCAACCTGTTCAGATTTAACCATCACAAACACAGTTAGTAATCCAACACCTAATTTTGGTGAAGAAATAACATTTACGATAACGGTTAATAATGTAGGCCAAGGTAATATTATAAATACTATTGTAAGTGATTTATTGCCTAGCGGATATGATTTAGTAAGCACAAGTACAACTTCTGGGACTTATGATCCGTTAACCGGACTTTGGACAATTCCAACACTAAATGCTGGACAAAGCGTAGTACTTACAATTGTTGCTGAAGTCTTGCCAGGTGGTGATTACCTAAATGTTGCAACTATTGAAATTTCAACTCCTTTAGATATAGATGCGGCCAACAATACGGCTTCAGCTTCTGTTGAACCAATTTGTCTGACAGTTTACAATGAATTCACTCCAAACAATGATGGAGCTAATGATCTTTTCAGAATTGATTGTATCGAATCATATCCAAACAACGAGCTGAAAGTATACAATAGATATGGCGCACTAGTATACAGCAAAAAAGGTTATGAAAATGATTGGAACGGAACTGCCAATGTATCTGGAGTTATAAATAGAGGAGATATGTTGCCAACAGGTACTTATTTTTATGTGATAGACATTGGAAACGGAACGGTTAAAAAAGGATGGTTATCTATAATGAGATAAGCAGGCTAAATTAATCATCTAATTAATTAAACTAAATAAGTATCGTTATGAAACTATATATAAAATCATTAGAAACGTATTTTATCTTAATATGTTCTTTTATCACAGTTTGTGCCAGTGCACAGCAAGATCCGGAGTACACGCAATATATGTACAACACTATGGCGGTAAATCCAGCTTATGCTGGGTCTACCGGCACTTTAGAAGCAGCACTTTTGTACCGCTCTCAATGGGTTGGAATTTCTGGAGCACCAGAAACACAATCTTTTTCTATTCACGCACCGCTTCGAAATGAGAAAGTTGGTTTAGGACTAAGTATTGTTAATGACAAAATTGGCCCATCAAACGAACTTTATCTTGACGGAAACTTCTCTTATTCAATCCCTTTAGGATATGAAAAAAGATTAGCATTCGGTCTAAAAGCAGGTATGCGAATGTTAAATGTAGATTGGTCAAAAGGGAGATATTACGATCCAAATGATGTTTTGTTAAATCAAAATATCGACAACCAAATGAAATTGGCAGTTGGAGCCGGGATATATTATTATACTGATAAATGGTATTTAGGTCTTTCAATTCCGAGTTTTATTCAAAGTAATTATTATGATGATGTTCAGGAATCTATAGACTATGACCGTTTGCATTATTATTTAATGGGAGGTTATGTTTTTGATTTGAATCCGAATTTAAAATTCAAACCTGCATTTTTAGTAAAAGCAGTAACTGGAGCTCCAATTACTGCAGATGTCTCTGCGAATTTCATGATTGCTGAAAAATTTGTAATAGGGGGTTCTTATAGAACAGATGATTCTATAAGCATCTTGGCAGGTTTTCAAATATCTAAAAGTTTTTATATCGGATACGCTTTCGATTACACCGTTAGCGATCTGAATAAATACAACGATGGATCGCACGAAGTAATCTTGCGTTATCAGTTTAACAAAGGCGAAAGTAAAATTAAATCTCCTCGATTCTTCTAAATTTAAAACCTATGAGAAAATTATATATCCTAAGTTTAGTATTGAGTTTTACGTTTAGTTTTGCTCAGACTAATTTAAAAAAAGCAGATGCCTTGTTCAAAAATTATGCTTACGTAGATGCCTCAAAGGCTTACGAAGAAATTTTACAGAACATCAAAAGTCCATCAGCACAAACGCTAAAGAACGCTGCCGATTCGTATTATTTTATTTCAGATGCCAGAAATGCGCTAAAATGGTATAAAAAATTATACGAAGTCCAAGGCAATAATCTTACTGATATTTACTATTTGCGTTATATTCAATCGCTGAAAGCCGTTATGGATTATGATGAAGCAGATAAAATGACGAAAGAATATTTAAATAAAAAAGGCGATCAAAAAGAAGTAAACAGATATGTTGCTCAAAAAACACAAATGGATAGTTTGGCTAAAGCAAAATCGCTGTATACGATCAAAAATCTTGATATCAATACAAGTAAATCTGATTTTGGAGCTACTTTTTTTCAAGACAAAATTGTTTTTACGTCTGCACGAGACACTACAAAATTTAGTGAAAAACTGTATACTTGGAACAATCAGCCTTTTCTAAATTTATATGTTGCTGAAAGAAATCCAGCAGATGGAAGTTTGTTTAATGAATCATTATTTTTGCCAAACGTAATGACAAAATATCATGAAGCAACGGCCACTTTTGATGCAAACGGAAAAATAATTTATTATTCGACCAACATCGTCAAAAAAAATAAACTGGTGATTGACGAATCAAAAACGAATAATTTTCAGATTGTAAAAGGCGATATTGTAAACAATAAATTAGAAAATCCACAAAAAGTTTTCTTTGACAGTGATGATTATTCTGTCGGGCATCCATCTTTAAGTCCTGATGGAGAATGGCTTTTCTTTGCATCAGATATGCCAGGTGGTTATGGTGAAACCGATTTGTATTATGTAAGAATTGCTGCAGACGGAACAATGAGTTCGCCAGTAAATCTTGGACCAAAAATCAATACGATAGGAAATGACCTTTTCCCTTTCTTTCGCAACGGAAAACTTTATTTTTCTTCTGATGGACATTATGGCTGGGGAGATTTAGATGTTTATGAAAGTTCATTTTTATCTGACGGAACCTTCTCAACTCCTAAAAATCTTGGCGCTCCAATCAATAGCAATAAAGACGATTTTGCTTTTGTAATTGACAGTGCAGATACTTACGGTTATGTTTCTTCAAACCGAGCTGGTGGTAAGGGTGATGACGATATTTATTCTTTTATTAAAGGCAAACCGGTTTGTAATCAAAGCATTTCAGGTATGGCAATAGATAGAAAAACAAAATTGCCGCTTCCTGATGTTACGGTCATGGCATACAATTCATTTACTGAAATTTTAGGCGAGACAAAAACAAATTACGAAGGAAAATATGCCATCGTAGTGCCGTGTGGAAAAACCGCTAAAATGATTGCTGCAAAACCGAATTACAGCAGTGATGAAAAAACGGTTCAGACAACAAGTGAAAATGAAGGTGAAATTAGAGATGTTAATTTTGAACTTAGCAATTATGATGATTTAGTAGTTAAAAAGAAAGGTGTCGAAAAAGTAGATGTAAATCCAATTTATTTTGATTACGACAAATTTGATATTACGCCTTTAGCTATTGAAGAATTATCGAAAGTAGTTTTCATTATGCAGAAATTTCCAAACATCAGAATTAAAATTGAATCCCATACAGATTCTCGCGGGAAAGATGCTTATAACCTGAAACTTTCTGATAACAGAGCAAAATCAACACGAGATTATATTATCTCACAAGGAATTGATGCTTCAAGAATCGATAGTGCGATTGGTTATGGAGAAACGCGATTAATTAATAAATGTAAAAATGGTGTAAAATGTACTGAAGAAGAGCATTTGTTAAATAGACGTTCTGACTTTATTATTATCCAAAAATAGTTTTATATTTATTGTCTAATTATTTGATAATCAGTCTAAAAATATGAAACGAAGAAACCATTTGGAAGTTGGTTTTGTTTAATTCTTTTTAAGAATAATGGACAAGAAGAAAATCAGGCTGCAATCTTTTGCCGCCTGATTTTTGATTTTTAAAACTTTTGCTTTTTGATGTTTTTGAAAAAAAATAATCCTAATTTTGATGTTCAGTTATTCTAATTACAATCTGCACTATTTTTAATATTTTATGAGTATTCAAGAAACCATTCAAGCTTTAAGAAATGAACTTAACCAGCACAATTACAATTATTATGTGCTCGATAATGCTACAATTTCTGATTATGATTTTGATATTAAGCTAAAAGAACTTCAAGATTTAGAAAATAAACATCCAGAATTTTTTGATGCGCATTCTCCAACACAACGAGTAGGAGGAACGGTTACGAAAAATTTTAAAACGATAGCGCATCAATACAGAATGTATTCTTTAGATAATTCTTATTCTAAAGAAGATTTATTAGATTGGGAAAACCGAATTCAGAGAGTACTTGGAAATGTAAATCTGGAATATACTTGTGAATTAAAATACGATGGTGCCTCAATAAGTATTACTTACGAAAACGGAAAACTAGTTCAGGCTTTGACGCGTGGCGATGGTTTTCAAGGTGATGAGGTTACAAATAACATTAAAACTATAAGATCGATTCCACTTCAATTAAAAGGAAATTATCCTGAAAGATTTGATATCAGAGGAGAAATTATTCTGCCTTATAAAGGTTTTGAAAAAATGAATCAAGAATTGATTGAAATTGGAGAAACACCTTATTCAAACCCAAGAAATACGGCTTCAGGAAGTTTAAAACTACAAGACAGTGCTGAAGTAGCTAAACGTCCTTTAGAATGTTTACTGTATTTTGTTGCAGGAAACAATTTGCCATTTTCTACACAGAGTCAAGGATTAGAAGCAGCTAGAAAATGGGGATTTAAGGTTCCGAATGAAGCGAAGTTGGTCCATAATATGCAAGAAGTTTTTGAATTTATTGATTATTGGGATGTTCATCGTCACCAATTACCATACGAAACAGATGGAGTTGTTATAAAAGTAAACAGTATTCAGCATCAGGAAGAATTGGGCTATACTGCAAAATCACCACGCTGGGCAATGGCTTATAAATTTAAGTCAGAACAGGTTTCGACTAAATTAAATTCTATCACTTATCAAGTTGGCCGTACGGGATCTATTACGCCAGTTGCAAATTTAGCGCCAGTACAATTAGCTGGAACAATTGTAAAAAGAGCTTCTTTGCACAATGCAGATCAAATTAAAAAATTAGATATTAGAATAAATGATACTGTTTTTGTAGAAAAAGGGGGCGAAATTATTCCGAAGATTATTGCTGTATATTTAGAAAAACGACCTGAAAATTCAGAAGAAACAAAATACATTACGCATTGTCCGGAATGCGAGACCGAATTGGTTAGAAACGCTGGCGAAGCAAATCATTATTGCCCTAATTTTTACGGATGTCCTCCGCAGATTATTGGTCGAATTCAGCATTATATCTCAAGAAAAGCCATGGATATTGAAGGTCTGGGAGGAGAAACTGTTTCATTGCTTTTTAAAAACGGCTTAGTTCATAATTACGCTGATCTTTATGAATTGAAAGTATCAGATATTTTGCACTTGGAAAGAATGGCGCAAAAGTCAGCTGAAAATTTGGTAAATGGCGTTGAGAAATCAAAAGAAATTCCGTTTGAAAGTGTTTTGTTTGCACTCGGAATTCGTTTTGTTGGAGAAACCGTAGCTAAAAAACTAGCTAAGCATTACAAAAACATCGATGCATTAAGTCAGGCTTCCTTAATGGATTTAATTTTAGTAGATGAAATAGGCGAACGAATTGCAAGAAGTGTCATTGAATTTTTTGAAAACGAAGAAAATAAAATAATAATTGAACGCTTGAAAAGTTACGGAGTTCAATTTGAAATTATAGAAAAAATAAACCCGAATGCTACTGAAAAGTTCATCGGAAAAACATTTGTTGTTTCAGGTGTTTTTACTCAATTTTCAAGAGATGAATTAAAGAAAACTATTGAAGATAATGGTGGTAAAGTAGGAAGCTCGATTTCTGCAAAAACTGATTTTGTTGTCGCAGGAGATAATATGGGACCGGCAAAATTAGATAAGGCTACTAAATTAAATATTCCTATCTTGTCAGAGGAAGATTTTATAAATAAATTAAATGAAAGCGAATAAGCCATCGTTGATTTTATTCTTTTTAGCATTGCTTGTAACAATCGTTTTTGATTGTCTGCAATACGATATTTTAGCAATTTATGCTAAAGCTGTTGTCTTGCCTGCAATTTTTTTCTACTTCATTATTACAAGTGAATTTAAGATAGGAAAAACAGAGGGCTTAATTTTTTTCTTCTGCTTTGTAGGGCAAGTGTTTAATCTTATGGATGTTGAGGTTTCTGAGATAGGCGGAGCTGTTAGCTTTTTATTTGTTTATTTACTGATTTTGAAACTTTTCATAATCGACCATGAAAGAATAAAATTAAGGAGAAAAGATATTCTGCCGGTTTCAATAGTAGTTATTTTTATTGCTTATTTGTTGGTTTCTGTATTAAGCCTTCAATTTGATAATATGAAAAAATTTAATGCACTCTATACTTTCTACGGAATAGTATTGAGTGTTTTAAGTTATTATTCTTTCGTTAGTTATATTACCAAAGGAACGCATTTGGCGCTTTTAATGTCTTTAATGGCAGTTTGTTATATTTTTTCAGACATATTTTACATCTTCAACGAATATTTTTCATATTCTGTTGTGCTGGTTTTAGTCCGCGATATAACTCAAGTTTTAGCATACTATTTTATGGTCGAATATTTTCTTGAAAAAGTAAAAGTGCAGAAAAAGGTCTTATACAATAATTGACTTTCCTTGATTGGTGTGTGCTTTGTTTTTATCAAAGTAAAAATCAATTCTGCCTAAATTTATTCCATAACACCCCACTTGATTTACTAAAACATTTTCACCAGCCTTATTTTTTACAATGGTTGGCTTGTCTAAAAAAGTATGTGTGTGGCCTCCAATAATTAAGTCAATATCTTGAGTTAATTCGGCTAATTTTAAATCACATATTTTTGCTTCTTCCTCTTTGTATTTATATCCTAAATGCGAAAGACAGATTACTAAATCGCATTTTTCTTCCTTTTTTAATAATTGAGTCATATCCTGAGCAATTTCAACAGGATCGTTATAAACAGTTTCCTTGTACATTTGTTTGTCGACTAAACCGTTAAGTTCAATTCCTAATCCAAAAACACCCACTTTTATTCCGTTTTTATTAAAAATCTTATAAGGTTTAACTAGTCCGTTCATGACTGTATTTTTAAAGTCATAATTAGAATTGATAAATTCAAAAGTAGCGTGTGGCATTTGTGCATATAAGCCATCCAGACCATTATCAAAATCATGATTCCCAATTGTCGATGCATCATATTTCATCATGCTCATCAGTTTAAACTCAAGTTCACCTCCATAATAATTAAAATAAGGAGTTCCCTGAAAAATATCGCCAGCATCTAATAAAAGCACGTTCGGATTTTCTTCACGAATGGTTTCAATAAGAGCAGCACGACGAGAGACACCACCTTTATTCGCGTTACGCGGATCATCAGCCGGAAAGGGATCTATGTGGCTGTGTACATCATTAGTATGCAGAATAGTTAAGTGTTTAATATCGTCAGTTTTAAAACTGCTCAATGACAAACCTAAACTCAATAAAGCAGTACTTGCAGCTGTTTTTTCGATAAATTCTCTTCTTTTCATGATATATGTTTTTTGCGTAACGCTTAAGTTTTATTCTAATTTTCTTTAATCTATTATTCTTCTGTAATTCGAATATCTTTTAAGACTGGAATGGTATCTACTTCTTTAAAATAGTCGATCAATACGTTTCGAAGCTTATAATTCAAATCGTATTTCTGACTGCTTTTTAAGAAAAAGTTCATGTTGTCTCCGCCATTTGCCAAATAGTCATTGGTCGCCACATAATAGATTTTGTTGTCGTCGATCGGTTTTCCTTGAATTAAAATATTTTTAGCAGTATTGTCTTTTGCAATTGTAAAAGTCATTCCGGCAAGTGGCTGTGCTTTTTGTACCTTAATAATATAAGAAGCTATTTCTCGAACTTGATCTGCTTTTAAAGCCATTACAACTAAGCTATTTTCAAAGGGCATAATTTCAAAAGCAGTTCTTGTAGTAACGTTTCCTTTTGGCAGGATCGCTCTAATGCCGCCGTGATTTAAAAGACAAAAATCAATATCTTTTTTTTCTCTAGCTTTAAAAACAAGATTTCCTCGTTGCAGGCATGCATCTGCCATTAGATTTCCAATTGTAGTTTGCCATTTACCCGTACTTTTATCAAGAGTTTCAGGGCAGTAAGCTAGAACGCTGTCCAGGTCTTTATTGATATGATCGCGATATGGCGTTATAAATTTTTCAATTTCTGGAGTTTCTGCGCCCTTTTCAGTTATTGGAAGCTGTTTTCCTTCTATCTTCGTCAAATTATAATTCTTCTGACTACAGGAAAATATAAAAAAAAGTGTTAAGAATATAACAAAAAGTTTTAAAAATCCGTTATACTTTTTTAGTTTTACCATCTTAAATGCGACTTAAATAATTAATTTTGTAATCTAGTAAAAGTACTATGTTTTTAAATTATATAAAGGAATTTTTTGTAAAAAAATCATTAAAAAATAACCTGCATAATGTCAAAAACGAAGTCTTTACAAGCAACGTGCAAACAATTGGTTTATTGGTAGATGAAAGTAAATTTCGCCATTCAACGGAATTAATTAATGAATTAGTTCAATATGGAATTGCTCCGGAAAACATAAAAATTGTTGCGTACAGAGAAAAATTTGAGAAGAAAAAGGAGTATTCAAGACCTACTTTTGGTAAAAAAGATATCGATTGGAAAGGTGATATAACCGAAAATTTCTTAAATGAATTCACAGAAACAGAATTTGATCTTTTGATAAGTTACTATGAAATCGAAAAATCGATTTTAATGCTGGTAACAAGCAAATCAAAAGCTAAATTTAAGTTAGGATTTTCGTCGGTTGATCAAAGAATAAATCGCTGGATGATCAATACTGATATGGAAAATTATAAGCTTTTCGTATCCGAATTGTTTAAGTATTTAAAAAGTATAAAATAAATTATAAATCAGAATATGCAATCATTAATAGGAACTGGTGTTGCGCTTGTTACGCCATTTAAAAAAGACTTTTCGGTTGATATCGAAGCTTTGCAGCGTATCGTTAATTTTTCGATTGACGGAGGAGTTGAATATCTTGTAGTTATGGGTACAACGGCAGAAAATGCTAACTTGACTCAAGCCGAAAAAGAGTTGGTTATAAAAACAGTAATCGACGTAAATAAAGGAAGATTGCCTTTGGTTCTTGGAGTTGGTGGTAATAATACAATGCAAGTTGTCGAGGAATTAAAAACAAGAGACTTTTCTTCTTTTGAGGCTATACTTTCAGTTTCACCTTATTATAATAAACCAACACAAGAAGGAATTTATCAGCATTTTAAAGCTATTGCTGAGGCATCTCCAATTCCGGTAATTTTATATAATGTTCCAGGAAGAACTGCTAGTAATATGTTGCCATCAACAGTAATTCGTCTGGCGAATGATTTCAGTAACGTTGTTGCTATAAAAGAAGCAGCTGGAGATATGGCTCAAGCATTACAATTGATTAAAAATGCACCAAAAGATTTTCTCGTTATTTCAGGAGATGATATGATTGCTTTACCAATCGTTTTAGCGGGTGGAGCAGGAGTGATTTCTGTAATTGGGCAAGGTTTTCCAAAGGAATTTTCAGAAATGATTCGTTTAGGATTAAACAGAAAAGTAAATGAGGCTTTTAAAACACAATACTTTTTATCGGATTGTATTGATATGATTTTTGAGCAGGGAAATCCTGCAGGAATCAAACAAATCTTTCAAGCCCTTGGAATTGCTGACAACACAGTGCGCTTGCCACTCGTAACTGTTGATGATTCTTTAGCTTCGAGATTGAATGATTTTGTAAAAAGCAGTATTAAAGTAGAGTAAGATTAGCGGTATTTTATTATACCAAAAAAATATTTTGTAGTAGCTAAATTAATAACTAAATTTGCCACCGGAACTTCGGTGTGATTTTGCTTTGGCATAATTGTCTAAGAAATCATAATAAAAGTAAGAAAATGAAAAAAATAGTATCTCTATTAATTGTTGTTGTCCTTTTTTGTTCTTGTAGTGATTACCAAAAGGTATTGAAAAATGAAGATGTTGCAGCGAAATTTGAAATGGCAACAAAAATGTATGAGGCAGGGAAATATTCGAAAGCAATTCGTCTTTTCGAGCAATTAGCTCCTTCATATAGAGGTAAACCTCAAGCTGAAAAGCTTTTTTATATGTTTTCACAATCTTATTATAAAACAAAACAGTATTATTTAGCAGGTTACCAATTCGAAAGTTTTGTTTCAGGTTATCCACGAAGTGAAAAAGTACAGGAAGCAGCTTTTCTAGGTGCTTACAGTTATTCAAAATTAGCTCCAGTTTACAGTTTAGATCAAGCTGATACTGTAAAAGCATTAGAGAAATTACAAGCATTTATAGACAGTTATCCAAATTCTGAATATGTTGCTCAAGCCAATGAAACTGTAAAAGTTTTGAATGGCAAATTAGAGAAAAAAGCATACGAAAACGCGAAAGGTTACAATACAATTTCAGATTATAAATCAGCATTAGTTGCTTTTGATAATTTTATAGCTGATTTTCCTGGAACGCCTTTTAAGGAAGATGCGTTGTTTTACAAATACGATTCGGCATATAAATTGGCAATAAACAGTATTCCATCAAAAATGGAAGAGCGTTTAAATGTTGCAAAAGTGTCTTATAATAACTTAATCAAGTTTAAAAGCGACACGAAATATAAAAAAGAAGCAGACGAAATGAATGCTAGAGTTGAAACTGATTTACAAAAATTTACTAAATAAAATAAAGTCATGGATTTAAAAAAGACGAATGCTCCTGTAAATACAATAACTTACAATAAAACAGTTATTGAAGAGCCAACAGGAAATGTGTATGAAGCAATTACCATTATGGCTAAAAGAGCAAATCAAATTAATTCTGAAATTAAAAAAGAATTAACTGAGAAACTAGAAGAGTTTGCTACTTACAATGACAGTCTTGAAGAAGTTTTTGAAAATAAAGAACAAATTGAAGTGTCTAAATTTTACGAAAAATTACCAAAACCACACGCTTTAGCCGTTCAAGAATGGTTAGATGGTAAAACTTACCACAGAGGTTCAAACAAATAATATAGTACAATGTCAGTTTTAAACGGGAAGAAAATTTTACTGGGAGTTTCTGGTGGAATTGCAGCCTATAAAACAGCCTCATTAGTACGACTTTTTATAAAAGCAGGTGCACATGTCCAAGTGATAATGACACCTGCTTCTAAGGATTTTGTAACTCCACTTACGTTATCTACGTTATCAAAAAATCCCGTACATTCTAGTTTCTTTAATGAAGATGATCAAGATGCTGTTTGGAACAATCATGTCGATTTAGCACTTTGGGCTGATTTCATGTTAATTGCTCCAGCAACTGCTAATACGTTGTCTAAAATGGCTACAGGAAACTGTGATAATCTTTTAATAGCTACTTATTTATCAGCTAAATGTCCTGTTTATTTTGCTCCGGCAATGGATTTAGACATGTATAAGCATCCATCAACTTTAGCTAGTTTTTCATCTTTAAAACAATTCGGAAATGTAATGATTCCAGCTGAAAGTGGTGAACTTGCCAGTGGTTTGTCTGGCGAAGGAAGAATGGCTGAGCCAGAAAATATTATTGCTTTTCTTGAAGCTGATTTAGAAAGCAAATTGCCTCTCAAAGGAAAGAAAATATTAGTTACTGCCGGACCAACATACGAAGCAATAGATCCTGTTCGATTTATAGGAAATCATTCTTCTGGTAAAATGGGTTTTGATATCGCAAATGAAGCTGCAAAATTAGGCGCTAAGGTAATTTTAGTTGCTGGACCAACGCATCTTAAAGTTAAAAACAATTTAATTGAGGTTGTAAATATAATTTCAGCACAAGAGATGTACGATGCCTGTCATTTGTATTATGATGAAGCTGATGTTATGATTGCCGCCGCCGCCGTTGCAGATTACAGACCAAAAGTTGTTGCTTTGCAAAAGATTAAAAAAACAACTGATGAATTCTCAATTGAACTTGAAAAAACAAAAGATATTTTAGCATCATTAGGAGCGATCAAAAAAAATCAATTTTTAATTGGATTTGCTTTAGAAACTCAAAATGAAATTGAAAATGCTAAGCTGAAAATTCAGAAAAAAAACTTAGATTTGATTGTTTTAAATTCCTTGCAGGATGAAGGTGCAGGTTTTAAAAAAGAAACCAATAAAATTACTTTTATTGATAAAAATTTTAAGATTGAACCAATGGAATTAAAATCAAAAGAATCAGTTGCTGTTGATATTTTAAATAAAGTGCTTTCTCATTTTAAGAAATTATAATAATTTTTAAAAATATCAGTTAAGCATCTAAAGCGATAATCACGCTAACACAAAATAGTATCTTCGTATGAATAAAATAGTTGCTCTTTTAGTTTTTTTTATTTTTGGTTTTGCACAGGCACAACAGCTAAATTGTACCGTAACTATCAATACTGAAAGACTTCCAAATCCGAATCAGCAAGTTTTTAAAACTTTGCAGACTTCATTGTCTGAGTTTGTAAACAAAACAGATTGGACAGGATCAGTCTTAAAACAAAATGAGCGAATCAATTGTTCAATGTATATTACTTTGTCGTCTAATAATTCAGATCAGTTTACAGGTACAATTCAAGTTCAGTCGTCGCGATTGATTTTTAATTCTACTTATTCTTCTCCAGTATTAAATTATAACGATAAAGATTTTAGTTTCAGGTATACAGAATATGAGCCTTTGTTGTTTAATCCAACTACTTTCGAATCGAATTTAGTTTCTGTAGTGTCTTTTTACAGTTATTTAATTTTAGGAATGGATGCGGACACGTTTCAAATGGGTGCTGGAAATCAATATCTTGAAACAGCTCAAAATATTGCAAATGTTGCACAGCAAGGTGGCTTTAAAGGCTGGAGCCAAGCCGACGGAATTCAGAATCGATACTTTTTGATAAATGATATGATTTCGCCAACATACAGCGATTTACGTCAAGTCTCATATTTGTATCATACAGGTTTAGATACAATGAGTACGGATCTAAAAGGAGCCAAAGAAAAAATTAAAACCGCAGTAATGATTACTGGGAAATTAAATTCGGTTAAGCCGAATGCTTTTTTAACCCGAGTATTTTTTGATGCAAAATCAGACGAGATTGTTTCTATTTTTTCAGGCGGTCCAAGTGTTACAGTCTCAGATTTAACAGATGTTTTAAATAAAGTTTCGCCCTTAAATACCACAAAATGGGCACAAATTAAATTTTAGTTGATTTTTAGTTTCACTTTCTTCATTAATTTTATATTCACATATTTATCTTATGATTACTTCACTGTCGATTAAAAACTATGCCCTGATTGAAAAACTCAAGATTGATTTTTCAAAAGGTTTTTCTATAATTACAGGTGAAACAGGTGCGGGTAAATCTATTATATTAGGAGCGTTAGGATTGGTTTTAGGAAAAAGAGCTGATCTTACTTCTTTAAAAAACAAAGAAGAAAAATGCGTTATCGAAGCACAGTTTGAGATTTCTAAATATAATTTAAGGGAATTTTTTGAAGCAAATGATCTTGACTACGAAGAGGAGACTATTATAAGACGTGAAATTTTGCCTTCAGGAAAATCACGTGCTTTTATAAATGACAGCCCTGTAAATCTTCAGGAATTGCAAGATTTAAGTCTGTTTCTAATCGATATTCATTCACAGCAGCAAACACAGGAATTGTCAGACGAAGGTGTTCAGTTTAAAATAATTGATGCTATTGCAAGTAATGCTGAAACAATTTTATCGTATCAGAAATTATTGAAAGTATATAAATCAGATAAATCGAAACTGAATGCTCTCTTAAAAAAACAAAGTGATTCTGGTAAAGAACAAGAATACAATACATTTCTTTTGAATGAATTGGTTGTTGCTAAATTAAAATCTGGAGAACAAGAAGAACTTGAATCTGATTTTGAGAAATTAAATAACGTTGAAATTATTAAAGAATCAATAGATAAATCTTTAGTAATTGCAAATGAAGAGCAATTTGGTGTTTTTCATAATTTGAATGAAATAAAAGCTTCGCTTCAAAAAATAGCAACATTTTCACCAGAATATCAAAATTTATTTGAAAGAATTACCAGTGTTGCAATTGAATTTGATGATGTTTCTAAAGAACTGCAGAATGCTTCAGAAAAGCTATTAAATGATCCTGCGCAACTAGAATTGATCAGCCAAAAACTGCAATTGATATATAATCTTCAGAAAAAACATCAGGTAACCTCTGTAGATGAATTAATTCAAATTCAAGCAGAACTTTCTAATAAAGTGCTGGAGTTAGATAATATCGAAGAAGAAATAGCTTCCTTATCAAAATTAATTGAGCAAAAAGTACTTGAATTAGATGCTCTTTCAGCAGCGATTCATCAAAATAGAGTAAACGCCATTCCTGTTTTGTCGAATAAATTAATTTCGATTTTAGAAACATTAGGAATGCCAAATGTGCGTTTTAATATGGAACTTTTGCCATCTGAATCTTATTTTAATAATGGTAAAGATGAATTGCAATTTTTGTTTTCTGCCAATAAAGGAACTGACTTTGGTTTATTGAAAAAAGTAGCTTCAGGAGGAGAAATGTCTCGTATTATGCTCGCTGTTAAAGCAATTTTAGCACAATATTCAAAACTTCCTACTTTAATTTTTGATGAAATCGATACTGGTGTTTCGGGAGAAATTGCCATTAGAATGGGAGAAATTATGAAAGAAATGAGTAAGACCATGCAGATCTTTGCCATTACACATTTACCTCAAATTGCGGCAAAAGGCGATTCGCACTTTAAAGTTTTCAAATCGACAGTTGATGATGATACACAATCAGAATTAAAGCTTCTGTCTCAGGACGAAAGAGTTATCGAAATTGCTCAAATGTTATCTGGAGCAGTCGTTTCTGATTCGGCTTTAAATCATGCTAAAGCCTTGTTGAACTAAAGAAATACTTTATATTTGTCATCTTAAAACTAATTAAACAAACGTAAATAAGTTGATCATTTGTCTTAATATACAATTATCAGATTAACGAAAAAACAGAATTATATGATTATAGAACCTAGAATGAGAGGATTTATTTGCTTGACATCACACCCAAAAGGAGCCGAGCAAAATGTAAAAAATCAAATAGAATATATCAAATCAAAAGGATCAATTGCGGGTGCTAAAAAAGTATTAGTTATTGGTGCTTCAACAGGTTTTGGATTGGCTTCAAGAATTACAAGCGCTTTTGGATCTGATGCTTCAACTATTGGAGTGTTTTTTGAGAAACCGCCGGTTGAGGGAAAAACTGCTTCTCCAGGCTGGTATAATTCTGCTGCATTTGAAACTGAAGCTCATAAAGCAGGTCTATATGCAAAAAGTATAAATGGAGATGCTTTTTCTAACGAAATAAAAAGACAGACTCTAGATTTAATTAAAGCTGATTTAGGTCAAGTTGATTTAGTTATCTATAGTTTAGCTTCTCCGGTGCGTTTACATCCTGTTACAGGAGTGTTGCATCGTTCTGTTCTAAAACCAATTGGCCAGACATTTACAAACAAAACGGTAGATTTTCATACAGGAAATGTAACTGAGGTTTCTATTGCTCCGGCAAATGAAGAAGATATTGCAAATACAGTAGCTGTAATGGGTGGTGAAGACTGGGCAATGTGGATTGATGCTTTAAAAGCAGAAGATTTGCTAGCTGAGGGAGCTACAACTGTTGCTTATTCATATATTGGGCCATCTTTGACTGAAGCAGTGTACCGTAAAGGTACAATCGGACGAGCAAAAGATGATTTAGAAGCCACGGCGTTTACTATTACAGATAGTTTAAAATCTATTGGAGGTAAGGCATATGTTTCTGTAAACAAAGCTTTAGTTACACAAGCAAGTTCTGCAATTCCAGTTATTCCTTTGTATATTTCTCTTTTATATAAAATTATGAAAGAAGAAGGTATTCATGAAGGTTGTATTGAGCAAATTCAGCGTTTGTTTCAAGACAGATTATACAACGGATCTGAAGTTCCTGTAGACGAAAAAGGAAGAATAAGAATCGATGATTGGGAAATGCGTGAGGATGTTCAGGAAAAAGTGGCTAAACTTTGGTTAGAAGCTACAACTGAAACGCTGCCGGCTATTGGAGACTTAGCAGGATACAGAAATGATTTCTTAAACTTGTTTGGATTTGAATTTGCAGGAGTTGATTATAAAGCTGAAGCAAATGAAGTTGTTGAGATTGAAAGTATCAACTAAAAACATAAAGCAATAAATGAAAACCATCAACCAAAAGTTGGTGGTTTTTTTATGAATATGACCTATCTTTGTTAAAATTTTGAATTTAGAAATTGCCACTTTAATACCGCACATTCCGTTATGATTTTTTCTTTAATTATACCCGTGTATAATCGCCCAGATGAAGTAGATGAGCTTTTAGAAAGTCTCTCAAAATCTGATTATAATGAACCTTTTGAAATTGTTCTTGTAGAAGATGGATCCTCAATTCCGTGTAAAGATGTAGTTATGACCTATCAAGGAAAACTTAATATTTCATACTATTTTAAAGAAAATTCAGGCCCGGGAGATTCAAGAAATTTTGGAATGCAGAAGGCTAGAGGTGATTATTTTATCATTTTTGACTCAGATTGTATTATTCCAGCGAATTATTTGACAGAAGTTAGAAAGGAATTAAATAAAGAATATGTAGACTGTTTTGGTGGACCAGATAGAGCGCTGGACAGTTTTTCGAATATTCAGAAAGCAATAAATTTTGCAATGACTTCTTTTTTGACGACAGGAGGAATTCGAGGCGGTTCTGAAAAGATTAATAAATTCCAGCCCAGAAGTTTTAATATGGGAATTTCTAAGAAAGCATTTATTGCTTCAAACGGATTTGGAAATATTCATCCAGGAGAAGATCCAGATTTATCTATTCGTTTATGGAATTTAGGATTTCAAACTCGACTATTTTCAGAAGCTTACGTTTATCATAAACGCAGAATCGACTGGGAAAAATTTTCTGTTCAAGTGCATAAATTTGGAATTGCAAGACCTATCTTAAATAGTTGGTATCCAGAACATAATAAACTGACTTTTTTCTTTCCTACGGTTTTTATATTAGGATTATTATTAGCTTTTTTACTATTAATTTTTAATATTGATATTTTATTACAATTATATTTTGTATATTTCGTTATAATTTTTCTTACAGCAAGTATTCAAAATAAAAGCATCAAAATTGGCTACTATTCTGTAATTGCAGTTTGGAAACAGTTTTATGGTTACGGAACGGGGTTTTTGGAATCATTTGTAAAAATAATTCTTTTAAAGAAAAAACCGCAGGAAGCTTTTCCTCGTATGTTTTTTAAAGTATAAGATGACAAAAATTATAGGTTTAACAGGAGGAATAGGAAGCGGAAAAACAACTATTGCAAACTATTTCGAAGAAATGGGTGTTCCTGTTTATATCGCTGATGATGGAGCCAGAAACGTAATGCAGTGTGAAGAAGTCATCGAAAAAATAAAAAAAGAATTTGGTGAATCACTTTTTGAAAATAATATTTTAAACAGAGCAAAGCTTGCAGAAATTGTATTTAATAATACTGATAAGCTTGCACAGCTTAATGGAATAGTTCATCCGGCTGTAAAAAAAGATTTTGAATTATGGCTAAAGCAGCATGATAATTGTGAATATGTAATTTATGAAGCTGCAATTTTATTTGAAAGCGGTCGATACAAAGACTGCGATACTATTATAACTGTTACTGCCCCCGAAGAAGTTAGAATAGACAGAGTCTTAAAACGAGATAATACCACTCGAGCCCAAGTTTTAAGCAGAATGAAAATGCAATGGAAAGATGAAGATCGTATTTCTAGAAGTAATTTTATTATTAATAACGTAAATCTTAAAATTGCTAAGGAAGAAGTTGTTAAAATCCTTAAAATTTTGAATATTAAACAAAATCAGTCTTAAATGTTAATATTTGGTTAATGTATTATTTAGTATATTGTTAAAATATTAATTTTGTTTCGATGAATAAATTATTTTTTAGAATACTTGTTTTGCTTATGAGTTTGTCCCTAATTGGGATTATTCTGGTTCAAGTGTTTTGGTTCAACTCTTCGTTCAAAAATAATGACGAACAATTTAAATACCACGTAACCCAAGTAATTGGCAATGTTGCTGATAAGCTTGAACAGCAGGAAGAATATAGCTTTTACGACAAATATAATCGTTTAAGAGACAGTACTGGTAAAATTCCAAAAAAAGAAGATTTATTAGAGGTTCTTTACGTTCAAAGAAATACTAAGACAAATAAAACGATTGTATATTCTAATACACTTACATCTGAAGATTATGATATAAGCGGTTCGCTTTTTAATAAAAAATTCAGCAGTGATAGATTTAAAAATTTCAGCTCAAAACGCGTAACTGAAGTTTATAATAACAATAACGGTATTGACAATAATGCTTTAGGGCAAAATATTATTCCTGATTTGAAAATCGAAAAATCTGGAAGTTTGGATGTTTTAAATAAAGTTCAAATGGAAATTTCGATTAAAGACGCTGCAGATGCATTGCCTTTAGAAGAGAGAATCTCTAAAGATAAATTACAAAGTCTTCTAAAAAAAGAATTACAGGAATACGGGGTTAAGACCAAATTTGAGTTTGGAGTTCTTAACAGCGGTTTGCCAACTAAAGTAAAATCTGATGGTTTTCATTATGATAAAGATTTAAGTTATCATATCCCAATTTATACAGATAATGAAGGAAGCAGCAGATATGAGCTATACATTACCTTTCCTAATAAAAAGAAATTTTTATTATCAGAGTTATTAAGCATCACAATATTATCTATTGTTTTTACGCTTATTATAATAGTTGCTTACACAAGTGCTTTGAATCAATTGCTGCGCCAAAAGCATATATCTGAGATTAAAACAGATTTTATAAACAATATGACGCATGAGTTTAAAACTCCAATTGCGACCATAAATTTAGCGCTCGACGCTATTAAGAATCCTAAAATTATTGAAGATAAAGAAAAAGTTTTTCGTTATCTCCAAATGATTAGGGATGAAAATAAAAGAATGCATGCACAAGTTGAAAATGTTCTTCGTATTTCTAAATTAGAAAAAAGAGAACTTGATATTTCAAAAGAACCAACTGCTATTCATGATATAATTGATGATGCAATTGAGCACGTAAATTTGATTTTAGAAGACAGACACGGAACAGTTGTAAAACACTTAAATGCGTCTAGAACTACATGTTTGATTAATGAAGTACATTTTACAAATGTCTTGGTTAATATTTTAGAGAATGCAATTAAGTATTCGCCAGATGTTCCTGAAATTGAAATTTTTACAGAAAATGTTAAAGACATGATTCTGGTAAAAGTTAAAGATAATGGTCTTGGTATGAGTAAAGTTGCTCAAAAAAGGGTTTTTGAGAAATTTTATAGAGAACACACTGGAGATTTACATAATGTAAAAGGACATGGTTTAGGACTTGCTTATGTAAAAAGAATAGTGGAAGACCACAATGGTCAAGTATATGTTGAAAGCGAAAAAGGAAAAGGTAGCACCTTTATAATAAAAATACCATTAATAAATTAAAATATGGAAAATAATAACAAAAGAATACTTTTAGTAGAAGATGACCTTAATTTTGGGGCAGTTCTTAAAGATTATCTAATGTTAAATGACTTTGAAGTTACTTTAGCTAAAAACGGTATGGAAGGTTTCGAGAAATTCAAGAAAGATGTATATGATTTATGTATTCTTGATGTAATGATGCCTTATAAGGATGGTTATACTTTAGCAAAAGAAATTAGAGAGAAAAACAGTGAAGTGCCAATTATCTTCTTAACTGCGAAATCTATGAAAGAGGATGTTCTTAAAGGATATAAAGCAGGAGCTGATGATTATTTGAATAAGCCTTTTGATTCTGAAGTTTTATTGATGAAAATCAAAGCAATCATTCAAAGAAAATCTGCTGATACAAAAGCAGAGCAAGTACAGTTCGAATTTAATATTGGTAAATTTCATTTAAATTCTAAACTTAGATTTTTAACATTCGAAAATGAAGAGCCAATAAAATTATCTCCAAAAGAAAATGAGTTGCTTAAAATGTTGATTCTTCATGAAAATGACTTAATGCCAAGAGAATTAGCATTGACTAAAATCTGGAGAGATGATAATTACTTTACTTCAAGAAGTATGGACGTTTACATTGCTAAGCTTAGAAAATATCTAAAATCTGACGAAGATGTTGAAATTTTGAACATACACGGAGAAGGTTTCAGATTAGTTGTAAAAAGCAAAGTAACTGAATAATAATTCACCAAAAAAATATAAGCTCTGAGAAATCAGAGCTTTTTTTATGAATAAAATTTAATTTTAATCAAAATATATGTTGAATCTTTTTGATTTAATTTATAGCGTAATTTCTGTTTAGAGGATTTAAAATAGAATGAAATTTTGCATAGTTTCTATGTTTGTCAAGAATTGAACTATTAACACTATGAATATAAAAAATTTGTCCTAATCAGTTTAATACATTAAATCTGTGGTTTATTTATTTCCAATGCAACTCCAAAGCAAAACATGTTTTTTCGCCTTTTGTAATACTGAATGTTGCTGTTGTATGATTGTCATCCTCACTTTCGTGAATGACAACATTATCTTGTAATGAAAGTTCTTTCATGAAGTTCATTTCGAAGCTTTTTACTTCTTGTTTCATTATTCTTTTTGGATCAACATGATCTAAACACCATTCTAGATATTTTACGTTATTGACATGATTGACAATATCTAAATCAGACAAATAAACTGTTTTTTCAAAAACGGCTTCTTTTTGATGATTGATATTTATTTTAGAAAAACCTTCTTCTGTTGCTCTGTTTGCAGGGAATAGTTCAAAATGCTCGTATGGAAGCGCTAAAGCTTCTGGACGACGTGCCTGTGTATTAAAAACGGCCCAATAGGTCTCGCAGCCTACAATTTTTTTTCCGTTTACATACATTTCAAGAGCACGAACGGAGCGTGAATTTTCAAGACTGTTAATCCAAGTTTTTACCGTTACAATATCCTGCCATTTTGGTAAAGCATGAACTTCTACGCGCATTCGGCTTAAAACCCATGCTTGATGAAATTCCTGCATATCATAAAAACTGATGCCTCCAACTTCTGAATGTGCCGCAGCAGTTAATTGCAAAATATTACACAAATCAGTGTATTTTAAAAATCCTGCTGGTGTACATTGTGTGAAATTGATTTCCCAGTCTTTACTTAAAACTGATGTAAAATTTGGAGATATTGGCATTTTGTGATTTTAGATTTTTGTTTTTTTAGTAAATAGATTATAGAATAAAGAAAATAGATTTTGATCTTTACTCCAGTAGATTTTCAATGTAATCTATAATTTCTTTTCTATCTGTCGCGTAATCAAACCATTTTGTGTTTTCATTTCGTTTGAACCACGTTAATTGTCTTTTGGAGAATCTTCTTGTATTTTTTTTGATTTCTTCTATCGCGAATGGCAATGTAAATTCTCCGTCAAAATAACTAAATAATTCTCGATAACCGACAGTTTGAAGCGCATTTAACGCGTTATTAGGATACAAAGATTTTGCTTCTTCAAGTAAGCCTTCGTTCATCATAATGTCAACACGCTGGTTGATTCGGTTGTAAATGATTTCTCTCTCAGCATCTAAACCAATTAAAATAGGAGTGAAGTCTCTATTGTTTTTCTTCTGATTTAAGAAGGAAGAATACGGTTTTCCTGTTCCAATACAAACTTCTACAAAACGCATCATTCGCTGCGGGTTTTGTAATGTTTGAGGATTTTCGGCAGTTATTTTTTGATAATAATCTGGATCTAGGTTTTTTAGTTGTTCCTGAAGATATTCAATCCCAAGTTTTTCGTAATTTGAATTTACTTCAGATCGAACTTCAAGATTGATTTCTGGGAATTCATCAAAACCTTTTAAAATTGCATCTACATATAGTCCAGAACCGCCAATAAGAATTACAAAATCGTTGGTTTGAAAGAGCTCTTCAATTTTAGCTAAAGCTTCTTTTTCGTAATCGCCAACAGTGTAATTTTCAAAAATAGATTTATTTTGAATGAAATGATGTTTTGCAGAATTTAATTCTTCCTGATTGGGGACAGCTGTACCAATAGTCATTTCTTTGAAAAACTGACGGCTGTCGCAAGAAACGATCTCACATTCAAAATGTTGTGCCAAAGCAATGCTTAAGGCTGTTTTGCCTATAGCTGTTGGTCCCACAATGGTGATTAGGTATTTCATATTTTTTAGCCCAGATGTAAATGGAAACCCCGACTTATATTTGTTCGGTTTTTTTTTGGTGTAAAAGAGCGATCTCAGAAGCTCTTTTTATGCGTTAAAAAAACAACAAAGATAAGGAGGAGTTACAATTTAAAGCTGGAATTGCTGCTTAAATTAATTATTTGGTAATTCGTTTCCGCATTCATAACAATACTTTGCATTGTCAAAATGAACTTGGGAATTACAATTTGTACATATTTTTTTTGTACTTACTGCGCTATTTCTTAAACTGCTTTTTGCAAATTCTGCTGTTACGATTCCCGTTGGTACGGCTATGATCCCATAACCTAATATCATGACTAAAGCAGCAATAAATTGCCCTAATGGGGTTTGTGGTGATATATCGCCATATCCAACCGTCGTTAAAGTTACGATTGTCCAATAAATACTCATGGGAATACTTGTAAATCCAGATTCTCTGCCTTCGACCAGATACATTATCGAACCAATTATTATAGTACTGATCAAAACAAAATAGATAAAAACTAATATCTTTTCTTTGCTGGCTTCAATCGCTTCGCGCAATTGTATAGACTGATGCGAGATTTGAGGAATATGCAATATCTTAAACAATCTAAAGAAACGCAGTGCTCTTACAATAGATAAAATACTGGCGCCTGGAAAAAATATCGACAAATACATTGGCAAAACTGCAAGCAAGTCGATAATTCCGTAAAAACTAAAAATGTATTTAATTGGTTTTTGAATCGAAATAATCCGCAAAAAATATTCTATTGTAAAAAATGCAGTTATAATCCATTCACAGATAATAAGTTGTGAATGATATTTTTGATTGATTCCTTGAACGGTTTCCATCATGATTAAGAGAACACTTAGCAAAATCAATCCCAGTAAAACTAAATCGAACATTCTTCCTAAGATGGTGTTTGTACCATATAGAATTACTTTGATTTTTTCTCTGAAGATTTCGTATTTTGGTTTCGATTTTTTCATATCGGCGAAGATAATGAAAGTTTGTTTTGTTAAAAATGAAGAATTTTTAGCGATTTGCTTTTACGGATGTGATTGTTAATGATGTTTTTTACATCGCGATTATGCTGCATTGGAATTAAAATATTTTTTAAGATTTCGATATTAGTAATCTGGTAATTTAGATCGTAATATGCATATCCTTTATATATTCCATTTTCTATTAAAATTGCGCTTCTTTCGTTTACGTTTCGGCCTCTATCGAGCAAGATCATGCTTTTGTTGTCAAAACTGTTTTCAGTTATAAATTGTTGAACGCGAATATTGTATTCTTCTGTACTTATTTTGCCAATGCAGGCACCGTCACATTCTTTTATTTTATATTGAAAGCACTCTTTTTTGCTTTGATATAATCCAGTCAGCTTTTGACAAAGATGATACTTTGCTGTGAATTTGAAAAGTAAATTTTTACCTTCTTGTATAGAAGTAAAAGACGTAATTTCCTTTTTTCGACCGTCTGCTTTTTCAATTTTTAAATTCTGATAGCCGTTTGCATCCTTTTCTAAATACAAAGCATAAGGGAAAAACGTTTTTTTCTGAGAACGATTATATTTTGGTCGGTTGATTTTTACTTCTTCGCTTTCTTTTAAAAGGGCAATCAATTCACTGCCCGTTTCGTCATAAGTAATAGTAAAAACTTCGGCTTGAATTTTTTTGCTTTTTGTTGTAATTCCGGTAAAGTGCTGATTTATTCTTTTTTTTATATTTTGGCTTTTGCCAATGTAAATCAAATTGCCACTTTCGTTATAAATATAATAGATACCTGTTTTAGCTGGCATTTGGCTTAAAAGATCTAAAAATTTTGGAGCAATACCTTTTTCAACTTCTAGTTTTATAAAATCTTTTACAATTGTTTTTTCTAAGTCTTTTTCTAAAAGCATTTTAAACAACTTTGTCGTTGCCATTGCGTCTCCGCTGGCACGATGCCTGTCTGCCATAGGAATACCTAAAGCACGAACTAATTTTCCTAAACTGTAAGAAGGCTGTTCTGGTATTAATTTTTTTGCCAATTCAACTGTACAAAGGGTTCTGGCTTCAAAATCATAACCTAAACGTCTGAATTCGGTTCGTAAAATTCGGTAGTCGAAAGAGGCATTGTGAGCTACAATAATACAATCCGAAGTGATTTCTATAATTCGTTTTGCAACTTCAAAAAACTTTGGGGCAGAATGCAGCATAGCATTATTTATTCCGGTTAGCTTTACTACGAAAGGCTGAATCGGAATTTCGGGATTAACAAGGCTAATGAATTGGTCAATTACTTCGTGACCATCAAATTTATAAATGGCGATTTCAGTAATTCCTTCCTCATTAAACTGGCCTCCAGTAGTTTCTATGTCTAGTATTGCGTACAAATTTAGTATTCAGTATAAAATTCAATATCAATAACAATTTCAAAAATCAATATCAATTCTAAAATTGTTATTGTAATTGCCATTAAATAGAACTATTTCTTATTTAGTATCATTTTTGATGAAATTGCAATCAGTTGCTCTACTTCGATTAGAAGTCTATTTCTTTTGCTATCATCACCTTCTTTTATATAATCTAGAATTTTTAATGAATTTCTTGATTCTTTTAACTCTTTTACAACCAATGAAACTTTAAAGATAAAATCTTTATCTGTTATTGTTCCTTGCGCTTCTCCAAAATTTAAAGATGCACTTCCGGAAGATCTAATCAGTTGATTTTTATAATATTCATTTTCAAATATTTTTTCTAATTGTCTGCTAAAGAAAATACATTCTCCTGCAAAACGAACTAATCGATCTTCAAAGTTGAATATTTTTTCCATTTAAAATTTTAACTTTTTGCAATTTTTATTGATTTTTGAAATTGCAATTGATATTGAATATTATCTTCCTCCAAAAATGCTGCTTCCTATTCGGACCATTGTGCTTCCGGATTCAATTGCTAATTGATAATCTCCAGACATTCCCATGGAAATAGTATTTGGTTTGCAGTTTTCAGTTTGCAGTGTTTGAATTGAATCAAAAATCGATTTTAAATGGGTAAATTCTTTTTTAATTTGGTTTTGATCTTCTGTGAAAGTTGCCATCCCCATTAACCCTAAGATACGAATGTTTTTCATTTCTTTGAGCTCTTTTGAAGATAATAATTCATTTAATTCATTTTCATCTAAACCAAATTTAGATTCTTCTTCTGCAATATATATTTGAAGTAGACAATCTATTATTCTATTATTTTTTAAAGCTTGTTTGTTGATTTCCTGTAATAATTTCAAACTGTCAACACCATGAATTAAGCTCACAAATGGTGCCATAAATTTAACTTTATTGGTTTGAACATGACCAATCATATGCCATTGAATGTCTTTTGGCATTTCTTCCCATTTATCAGTCATTTCCTGAATTTTGTTTTCTCCAAAAATGCGCTGTCCCGCTTCATAGGCTTGCATTAAGTCTGAAACAGGTTTTGTTTTAGAAACGGCAACAAGAGTTACGTGTTCAGGTAAAGTTGCTTTGATTGTATTTAAATTCGATTGAATCGACATGATATTTCTTTTTATAAAAATTGCTTAGAGATTTTCTCTGCTTTTTTACTTTCACTATAATCATAAAAACCTTCGTCAGATTTTACGCCTAGTTTTCCTGCTCTTACCATATTAACTAAAAGAGGGCAAGGTGCGTATTTTGGATTTTTGAAACCCTCGTACATTACATTTAAAATAGCAAGACAAACATCTAGACCAATAAAATCAGCTAGTTGAAGCGGTCCCATTGGATGCCCCATTCCTAATTTCATTACAGTATCAATTTCATAAACGCCAGCTACTTTATTGTATAACGTTTCGATTGCTTCGTTTAGCATTGGCATTAAGATTCTGTTGGCTACAAAACCAGGATAATCGTTTACTTCGACAGGAGTTTTTCCTAGTTTTTCAGATAAATCCATGATGATTTTAGTGACTTCATCGCTGGTATTGTAACCGCGAATAATTTCAACTAATTTCATAATCGGCACCGGATTCATAAAGTGCATTCCGATAACGCGCTCAGGATGTGCAACAACAGAACCAATTTGTGTTATTGAAATAGAAGAAGTATTGGTTGCTAAAATCGTATTGTGAGAACAAGCTTCGTTTAATTGCTTGAAAATATTAAGTTTTAGTTCGACATTTTCAGTAGCCGCTTCTACAACTAAATCAACACCAACAACGCCATCTTTAATATCAGTATAAGTGATAATATTAGTAATTGTTTTCGCAACATCCTCCTGAGTAATTGTGCCTTTAGACAGCATTCGATCTAAATTGGCGGCAATAGTTGCCATTCCTTTATCTAATGATTTTTCAGAAACGTCGATTAATTTTACAGTAAATCCGCTTTGTGCAAAGGTATGAGCGATTCCGTTGCCCATTGTTCCTGCACCAATTACAGCTATAGTTTTCATTTTATATATTGGTATTATATTTATGATTTAGCCACGAATTCACCAATTATTTCGTGAACTCGTGGCTAATTTTATTTAAAAATTACTTATTTTATTTGTCGAAACAATCAATAATTTGATACGCTACACGCAACGCATCTGTAGCTTGTTCAAGAGTTACAACTGGAGTTGTATCTGTATTGATTGCATTTGCAAAAGATTCTAATTCATCAAGAATAGCATTGTTTTGCTCTACATCAGGATTTGTAAAATAGATTTGTTTTTTTACACCTTCAGCATTTTGCAGAATCATATCAAAATCTCCTGGAACTTCCGGTGCATCTTTCATACGAACCACTTCACATTTTTTCTCTAAAAAGTCAACTGAAATGTAAGCATCTCTTTGAAAAAAACGTGTTTTACGCATGTTTTTCATCGAAATTCTGCTGGCGGTTAAATTGGCAACACAACCATTTTCGAATTCAATTCTGGCATTGGCAATATCTGGAGTATCACTAATTACAGAAACTCCACTCGCATGAATATCTTTTACTTTAGAATGTACAACACTTAAAATGGCATCAATATCATGAATCATTAAATCCAAAACTACGGGAACGTCAGTACCACGCGGATTGAATTCAGCTAAACGATGTGTCTCAATAAACATGGGATTTTCGATCATATTTTTTGTCGCAATAAAAGCTGGATTAAAGCGCTCTACGTGACCAACTTGACCTTTTACATTGTATTCTTTTGCTAAAGCTATAATTTCTTCTGCTTCCTCTACAGTATTTGCAATAGGTTTTTCTATAAAGATATGTTTTCCAGATTTGATAGCTACTTTTGCACATTTGTAGTGTGAAAGTGTTGGAGTTACAATATCAATAACATCCACGGCATGTATTAATTTTGCAATTGTGCTGAAGTTTTTATAGCCAAACTCTTTTGAAATTCTTTCGGCATTTTCCTGATTTTCGTCGTAAAATCCAACTAATTCGTATTGGTCAGATTGTTGTAATAAGCGTAAATGTATTTTACCAAGATGACCAGCACCTAAAACTCCTACTTTTAACATGAGAATGTATTTTAAACAAAAATAGAATTTATTTGTTGAATGTAAAAATGAATTTAACTAATTGTGAGTTGTGAATTATGAATTATAAATTATCAGCTAGGGCTTTTGACTTTCGGCTTTTCACTTTTGACATTATTAATTTAATAATTAAAAATCAATATTTGATTTACTGTTTTGTTTCTTATTTTTGCCAAAATAAAACCTACCCATTTTGAAAGACACTGCCAAACATCAAGGACTTCGTAATCAATTAGTAAGCACTTTAGAACAAAAAGGAATTACTGACAGAGCAGTCTTAGATGCGATAAAAAAAATCCCAAGACACCTTTTTTTGAATTCAAGTTTTGAAGATTATGCTTATCAGGATAAAGCATTTCCTATAGGAGCAGGGCAAACAATTTCACAGCCTTATACAGTTGCTTTTCAATCGCAATTGTTAGAGGTTAAAAAAGAACATAAAATTCTTGAAATAGGAACAGGTTCTGGTTATCAAACTGCTGTTTTGTGCATGTTAGGCGCCAAAGTTTATAGTATTGAAAGACAAAACGAATTGTTTAAAACTACTTCAAATTTATTTCCTAAATTAAATATTCGTCCAAAACATCTATCTTTTGGGGACGGTTATAAAGGATTACCTAGTTATGCTCCGTTTGACAGCATAATTGTTACCGCGGGAGCTCCTATTATTCCACAGCCATTAATGGCGCAATTAAAAATAGGAGGAAGGCTGGTTATTCCGCTTGGTGAAGACGTTCAGATTATGACTTTATTAATAAGAAAAAATGAAACGCAATTTGAAAAACATGAGTTTGGAGAGTTTCGATTTGTTCCTTTGCTAGAAGATAAAAATTAAGAATAAAGCCCATTACGTGGGCTTTTATTTTTCAGATAACTGCACAGCTCGTTTTAGATTTTGTTTTTCAATTCTAAGGATATAATGAATAAAAATCGATTTATCATTCTTGATTTTGCTTTCTTCCAAAACAGAAAAATATTCAGTTATACTATTTTGATTTCCTTCTATTAAAGTATATGTGTAGTTGTTTTGAAGTAAAATCCAGTTTAATGTCAAATGTGCCATTTGAAGATTTCCGGTTTCAAAAGGATTAATTTCAAGTATTTTTAAATGTGCTTCAGCTGCAAGAATTATGGGGTGAATATTATTTTTATGCGATTCATACCAATTGAAAAATAAATTCATTTCACGCGTAATCAATAAATCGTTTTTATATTTTCCTGAATTTTCAGATTCAATTCCTTTAAAAATTAAATTATGTATGAAGAGAAATTCTTTTTCATTAAGAGCTGTTTTCTTTTGACTTAAATCCTTAATGTATAATATTGTCTCTTGAAAATTAATCGCTTCAAGATGATTATGCATGCTTTTGCCGTTAATTGTCAATCCATCATTTATGACTAATTTAGTTTCTTCCATTGTTAAAGGATTTCCGTTTAAAAAAATACTTTTAAAGATGAATTCTAATTCTAAAGTCTTTGAAATTTGACGTAATTCAAAATGATTAAAAGATTGAATTTTATTTTTTAATATTTCAATTTCATCTAAAATAGTTTGAAAAGAAGATATTATTATTGAGTTTGTTTCTTTTTTGTTTTTTTGAATTTCCTGCTCAGCTAAAATCAATGCTTTCAAAGCAAATTCTTCATCGCCAATTTCATATAGAATTTTTTCTTTTAGCCATGCAATCATTAAAGTCTCAAGATCAATTTCTAAGAGCTTAGCCAATTTTGAAATTTGATCTTTGGTTGGTTTTCTTGTTCCTGATTCAAATTTACTGATGAGTGCCTGATCAATGCCTAAAAGCTGTGCAACTTCGCGAGTTTTTAGACCTTTTTCTTCGCGAGCATTTTTAAGAAGTAATTTCATTATATGATTATTCTGGTCTTGACAAATTTAGTCAATTTTTGTTTTATAAAAAAAGCAACAGATTATAAGTTGCTTTTTTTAGTTTTATTTTGGAGGCAGAGAGCCGTCTTTTCTCATTTCTTTTACAACTGCCTGCATAATTGCATCTACTGTTTGGCCTAAATCAGTTACATATTCAGATTTTGTAGTTCCGGTCCAGATTAATTTGTTTTCTTTTAATGAAAAAATATTCGTTTCAACCATATAAGAAGTAGTTTCTTGGTAATATCCTGGATCGTAGAAGTTTGGCGAATACATTCCATACCAATTTCCAAAACCATATCCGTACATTCCTGTATAAACGCCATCAAATCCTCCGTAATACATTCCGGTATAAGTTCCAGGAACATAATTCGTTTCTTTTTCTTTGCTTACCAAACGCATTGTAACAACTCCGTCGAAGTTTTCGTCATGCAATATTTTTAACTTTTGCTCTTGTGTAAGTTGCGAAGTGGTTTCGTTTAAATACTGATAAGATGTTTTAAAAATAGGATTACTTGCTGCAACCCGATTTTCGGCAGTTCTTCTTGAGGCTTCATCTTTGACTAAAGCGACAACCAAAACTTTTTTGAAGTTTTCTTGAGCGACCGTTATTTTTGAATCTCTCCAGCTATTTACTATAGAAGTATTACTGCCACAACTAAAAAGTGAGATTACAGCAATCAACAGAATTAAATACTTTTTCATATTTTATAGTTAAATTGTTTATATAAAGTTAGCTATAAAATATTAATAAATATCTGCTTATCAGAAAATTAAAGGTTTTTTAGTTGAAAGCTTTTTTAATACGGTCCAAATCTCGTTTTGTGTCTTGTTCTTTTAGAGACTCGCGTTTGTCGTAGTTTTTCTTTCCTTTACAAAGACCAATTTGCAGTTTTGCCAAACCTTTTTCGTTAGTAAATAATTTTAGAGGGACAATAGTAAGTCCTTTTGCCTGAACATTTTTGTGAAGTGTTTTTAATTCTTTTTTATTCAAAAGCAATTTTCTTTCACTTCTCGATTTGTGATTGAACTGATTTCCAAATGAATATTCTTCGATATAAGTATTGATTGCAAAAAGCTCAAGGTTGCTAAATTCACAAAAACTTTCGGTAATATTAGCTTTGCCTAAACGTATAGATTTAATTTCGGTTCCAGATAAAACGATTCCGGCCGTGTAAGTATCGATTATCTCATAATCGAATCGGGCTCTTTTATTTAATATATTGACTGATTTTAACATAGTAGCAAATGTAAAACAAAATTGAAAAACTTTAATGTAATCTAAGATAATTAAAGATATTTTTTAATCTATGACTTGAATGGATAATTTAAATCTCAATTTACTAATTTTGTAAAAAAAGAAAGACCATACCTTTTTAACGTATGGTCTTTTATTATATATTTTAATAATAATAAAATGCAAAATCAATCTAAAGATCCGCTGCACGGAATCACACTTCAAAATATACTTGAAAAATTAGTAGCACATTATGGTTTTGATACTTTAGGCGAACTCATTCCTGTAAAATGCTTTCTATCAAATCCGAGTATAAAATCGAGTCTTACTTTTTTAAGAAAAACTGATTGGGCGCGCAAAAAAGTCGAAGATTTATACGTAAAATCCCTTCCTAAATTTACCGAATAATTATAATTTATATGAAATCATAACACCTCCACGATACGGAAGCCATTCACCACTTTTATTCCAGTTTTTTGCTCTTTCATATCTTCCAGGCGTTCCATCATTGTAGTACCCGTGATAAAAACCTTGATGCCATCCAGCTCCAGCAAAAAAGTCTAATAAAAACTTATCGCTTAGCTTAAGATTATAACCGGCTGTAACTCCTAATCGGTAACCAAAACCATGTTCATATTTATTACTATCCCAATAATTCCATTTTTGCAATTCGTATACATCTGGTCCTGCATGTGCACCTAAGTAAAATCCATTATATTTTTCTTTAAAATGATAACGAACTTCAGGAGTTAAGGTGTAAAATTTCATAGGGCTGTGTCCATTGAAAGATTCCCAAAAAGAAGCCATCACATCAACACTAAAAGTTGTTTTTTCTCCAATGCTTGTTTCAATTCCAATATTGGGTATTGCAAACAAAGCCGTTGCTCCATTAAATTTTATAAAAGTCTGGCTTTGAGACTGAATTGAGAAGAAAAGAACAATTAGAACTAAATATTTTTTCATAAAAAATAGGTTTTCGTGGTATTAAAAATAAGGGATGATTACTTATTTTGCCTGCAAATATAACGTAAACCTTTATTTAGTTTTATTTAAAAACCTTAATTTAACATGAATATTTTGGTATAATAAATCATTAAATCACTTAGTATTTAATAATGAGTATATTACCTTATCTAAAAAACGGCCTTCGTAAAATTCTGATTCTTTAAAATGAGCTTCTTTAATAAAGCCGCACTTTTGAAGTACTTTTTCAGATGCTAAGTTTTCGGGAGCGATTACAGCTTCGATTGAGTGTAATTTTAAATCATCAAAACCATACGTTATAAGGCGATTTACGGCTTCTGGGACAATTCCTTTTCCGTGAAATTCGGGCAATAACATATAGCCAATTTCTGCTCTGTAATTTTCAGGTTGCATTCTGTAATAACCAATAATACCAAGAAGTTTTGGATTGTCTTTTAAAGTAATTCCCCAATTGATTCCAACGTTAGTTACAATTTTATCTTCAATAACGGTTATATGTTCTAAGGCGTCTTCAGTATTTTTTGCTAAAGGCCTTGGGATATATTTCATGGTTTCTGGATTCGAACGCAATTCAAAAATTTCATTTACGTCATCATTTGTAATTCGTCTTAGAAGCAATCGCTCTGTTTCTATTACCGGAAATGGGTGAAAGTTAAATTCTAGCATTTTTTTAATTATAAGATTGTGATACTGAATTTTGAATGAAAAGTTTGATGCACATCCAAAATTATAATTCCTTCTTTTTTAAATAAATCTCCTGAATTATCTGCAGTGTCCGAATATCCAAACCAAGGTTCAATGCATACAAAAGGTGCTTGATCTTTAGTCCAAATGCCTAAACTAGGAAAATCTTCAAATTCAACTTTTACGTACGGTTTTGAATTTTCAAGAATGGTAAGAAAATTTGATTGTAAAGTTTTAAAAACTAAAGCATCGTTTTCGAAAAGTTTATAGTTTAAAGGTACTAGATTTTCTTTTGCTGCTAAGATTTCTGTTTTATTCGAAATTAGATCATTTTCTAAAAGATTGTATCTTAAAATTTCTTCTTTTTCAAATTCAAAAGCATAATTTTCAAAGTTTTCAGGCAGTGCAATAGCAGGATGAGCCCCAATCGAAAAAGGTATTTGGGTTTCACCTTTATTAATAACTTTATATGCAATTTCTAAAGAAGTTTCTTCAAGCGTATAAATCAACTGCAATTCAAAATTAAAAGGATATTTTTTTAGCGTTTCTTCATTAGATTTTAATGAAAATGACGCACTATTATCCGTTTTGGCAATCAATTCAAATTCCATATCACGAGCAAAACCATGACGTGATAATTGGTATTCTTTTTCATGAATGGTATAAGTATTGTTTTTTAAAGTACCCACAATCGGAAAAAGAACTGGAGAATGCTTTCCCCAAAAATCAGGATTTCCCTCCCAGATAAATTCTTTGTCTTGGTTGTTCTTTAATGAAAACAATTCAGCTCCAGAATGTTTTATAGAGGCTTTAAGTTTTGAATTTGAGATGGTTGTGTTCAAAATATTGATATTGATATAAATTAATTTAATGTTGACGTAAATATATTTTATAAATTTTAGTTTTTGAAAGAAATGACTTAAATTATTTTTTCTATTAAAATTTTGATAAAAATAAATTTAAAGCTCATGTTTTCTCTGTAAATAGCTTTTTTTTTCATTAATTTGCTATATAAACAGCTAAAAAATATGAAAATTCAATCCTCAAAAGCCTTACTAACCATGGCTTTGTTTGTTGGGATTTCTTCTGTTTCGGCACAACAAACGCCAGCGACAACAGCAGTAAATCCAGTTAATAATTACAGTTATCATGATGCTTTTGCACCACATTTTTACACTAAAAACGGAACGTCAACTCGTTCTGCGAGCGGTCAGCCAGGCGTCGAATATTGGCAAAATAGAGCGGATTATCAATTAACGGCAAAGTTAAACGGAACCACAAATGAAATTATTGGTACTGATGAAATTACATACACCAATAACAGCCCAGATAAATTGTCATTTGTTTGGCTTAATTTAGATCAAAATTTATTCAAAGAAGATTCGAGAGGAAATGCCGTAGTGCCATTATCTGGCAGTCGCAATGGAGCGCAGGGTCAAGTTTTTGATGGCGGAAATAAAATAAAATCAGTAAAAGTAATTTCTATTGGAAAGAAGAAAGTTGAAGCTGAAGCAAAATATATCGTTACAGATACCAGAATGCAGATTTTTCTTCCTGAAGAACTGGCCTCAAAAGGCGGTGCTGTAAAAATTAAAATCGAATTCTCATTTATCGCTCCGTTTGAGGGATCTGATAGGATGGGAGTTTTAGAAACTAAAAACGGTAAGATATTTACAATCGCACAATGGTATCCGCGTATGTGTGTCTATGATGATATACGTGGTTGGAACACAGCTCCTTACTTAGGTGCGTCTGAGTTTTATTTAGAATATGGCGATTTTGATGTCAACATTACTGTTCCAGCAAATCATTATGTTGTGGGTTCTGGAGAATTATTAAATGGATCAGAAGTTTTGCCTGCTGAGCAATTTAAACGTTATAAAGAAGCTTCTCAAAGCGATAAAACAGTTATGATTCGTTCTGCTGATGAAGTTGCTGCAACTGCAAATTCAAATGCAACTTCTGAGAAAACTTGGCATTATCAAATAAAAAATGCCCGTGATTTTTCTTGGGCTTCATCTCCGGCTTTTATTTTAGATGGAGCAAAAATAAACTTGCCAAGTGGCAAAAAAGCTTTGGCTTTATCTGCTTACCCAGTTGAAAGTGCTGGAAATGATGCTTACGGACGTTCTACAGAATACGTAAAATCATCAATCGAAAATTATTCTAAAAGATGGTTTGAATATCCTTATCCGGTTGCAACAAACGTAGCAGGAAATGAAGGTGGAATGGAATATCCAGGAATTGTTTTTTGCGGATGGAAATCTAAAGGAGATGATTTATGGGGAGTTACAGATCACGAATTCGGTCACATTTGGTTTCCAATGATTGTAGGTTCAAATGAGCGTTTATTTGCTTGGATGGATGAAGGTTTTAATACTTTTATCAACTCAGTAAGTTCATATGATTTTAATAAAGGAGAATACAAACAAGATCCAGAAGATTTGCATGAATTAGCAGATCGTTATACAAATCCAAAAACTGAGACAATAATGAGTTCTCCTGATAATATGAAGGAAGCTAATATTGGTCTTTTATGCTACTCTAAACCAAGTTCAGGATTAGTTATTTTAAGAGAACAAATTTTAGGAGAAGAGCGTTTTGATAAAGCTTTGCGTACTTATGTAGAGCGTTGGGCATATAAACACCCAACTCCAGATGATTTTTTCAGAACAATAGAAAATGTTGCTGGAGAAGATTTAAGCTGGTTCTGGAGAAGCTGGTTTGTAAATAATTGGAGATTTGACCAAGGAATAAATTCTATTAAATATGTAAAAAACGATCCAGCAAAAGGAGTTGTAATTGCAGTTGAGAATTTTGAAAAAATGCCAATGCCAGTTATTATAGATGTAAAAACAAAAAGTGGAAAAGTGTCTAGAGTTAAATTGCCTGTAGAAATTTGGCAGCGTAATAATGAATGGTCTTTTAAATATAATTCGACTGAAGAAATTGAAAGTATAACTCTTGATCCTGATCATGTTTTTCCGGATTATAATTTAACTAACAATGTTTGGACTGCTGCAAAAGGCAAGCTTGAAAAAGATATTATTTTAGACAGCTATATAGGAAATTATACTACTGCAAAAGCACCAATTACAATTGAGCTTACTGAGAAAAATAGTGTATTATATGCTGAATTGCCAAACTATCCAAAATTTGCTATTGAGCCGGTTGAAGGCGAAAAAGATACTTTTCAATCAAAAAGAGCAGGAGTTAAATTTAAATTTAATGAAGCTAAAACAGGCGTTGATTTGATCTTTTTAGGTAACGGACAAACGATTCCCTTTACAAAGAAATAAAAATATCAATTTCTAAAATATTTAAAACCCGATAGTTGTAAAAAACTATCGGGTTTTTATTTTAATTTGTTTTGAGTTTTCCAAGTTTAATATTTAAAGTTCTGATACTTGATCTTTTAAGGCTAAACTCTAAATAAAACTCAGAAACTAAAAACCTTAGCATCTTAATACCGCATAACCTTTGTGCTTTAAGATATTAACAATACATTAAAAAAATGTTAGAATTTTAATTTTTTGTTTTGTGAATTAAAAAATAGTGTACTTTTGCAACCGATGAATAAAATAAGTTTACATATAACTTCTTTGTCACGGACAAACTCACCTGCTACTTCTCCCGAAGTACGGATGCTATCTCTATAGTATTCACAGAGTTTTTCGCCGCGTATTTATTTATATTCATTTTTCATTTTGAAATCACACCATTTGTCCATTGGGCAAACATATCCTAAAAGTATATATTATTTTGTAAATTTTCTTAATCAAGTTTTTGATTTTGAGAATGTTACTTCTATTTTGTCTATTTTTATTGGATTGATTTCTAGATTTCAAACTAAACAATACGCTTTAATTTTTAACTCTAACTTCAACTATTGAAATGAAAATCTCTATTGTTGTTACTCAGGAAGAACACTTCAAATTCGCACAAGAAATTTGCGATACCATAGAATCATCTGCCTTGTTAAGAGGTACAGGGATTGCTAAAAGAACTCCTGAATACATTCAGAAAAAAATGTCGAACGGTGATGCGATGATTGCTTTGGCAGATGGAAAATTTGCAGGTTTTTGTTATATCGAAAGTTGGCAGCACGGAAAATTCGTAGCGCACTCAGGCTTAATTGTACATCCAGATTATAGAAGTTTAGGTCTCGCAAAAAAGATAAAATCAAAAGTTTTTGATTATTCTTTAAAGAGATATCCTGATGCTAAGATATTTGGAATAACAACAGGTTTGGCAGTAATGAAAATCAACTCTGATTTAGGATATAAACCAGTGCCTTTCTCTGAACTTACTACAGATCCAAGTTTTTGGTCAGGCTGTAAAACTTGTACAAACTATGAAATTCTAAAAAGCAAAGAAAACAAAATGTGTCTTTGCACCGGAATGTTATACGATCCTAAAGAAAAACAAAAAGATCCTCCAAGACATCCTTTTAATGAAGCTGTTTTGAAAAGATTAAAAAAAATTAAACAAGCTTTATTCTTAAATAAAATATTGTCTTTTGGCTTTTTATCTTAAGAATATAAAAAAAATGAAATCTCAAACTTGCTAAATACGAAAGTATTAGCCTAAATTATAAAAAATGAAAAAAGTTGTATTAGCTTATAGTGGAGGATTAGATACCTCGTATTGTTTGAAATATTTAAAAAATGAAAAAGGATACGAAGTTCATACCGTACTTGTAGATACAGGAGGATTTGATGCTGAAGAATTAGAAGCAATTGAAAAAAGAGCTTACGAGTTAGGAAGTGCACAGCACGCAAACCTTACAATCGTAGATAAATATTATGATAAAGCTATAAAATATTTGATTTTCGGAAACGTATTAAAAAACAATACTTATCCCTTATCAGTAAGCGCAGAACGTGTTTTTCAAGCAATTGAAGCTATTAAATACGCTAAAAAAGTTGGTGCAAGCGCTATCGCACACGGAAGCACAGGCGCAGGAAATGATCAAATCCGTTTTGATTTAATTTTCCAAACCATCGCTCCAGAAATCGAAATTATTACGCCAATTAGAGATTTAAAACTTTCAAGACAAGAAGAAGTTGATTATTTATCTAAAAATGGAGTTCACTATTCTTGGGAAAAAGCCCAATATTCTATTAATAAAGGACTTTGGGGAACAAGTGTTGGAGGTAAAGAAACATTAACTTCAAGCCAGCCATTGCCAAGTGACGCTTATCCTTCACAATTACAAAAAGAAGGCGAAGAAAAAGTAAGATTGCATTTTGAAAAAGGAGAATTAGTTGGTTTAAACGGTCAGTTTGATAAACCTTCAAATAATATTGTGGCACTTGAAAAACTAGCAAATGCTTTTGCAATTGGAAGAGATATTCACGTAGGTGACACGATTATCGGAATTAAAGGAAGAGTTGGTTTTGAAGCTGCTGCGCCTTTAATCATTATCAAAGCGCACCATTTATTAGAAAAACATACTCTTGGTAAATGGCAGCAATACTGGAAAGAACAATTAGGAAACTGGTACGGAATGTTATTTCACGAAGGTCAGTTTTTAGATCCTGTTATGAGAAACATCGAAACGTTCCTGCAAGACACGCAAAATACTGTAAATGGTATAGTTACCGTTTCTTTAAAACCATATCATTTTTCGCTTGACGGAATTGAATCCGATAATGATTTAATGAACACAGGTTTTGGTCAATATGGAGAAATGAACAATGCCTGGACATCTGACGATGCAAAAGGATTTATTAAGATTTTAGGAAATGCTCAAAATATATTTTCATCTGTAAATCATTTAGATCATGATTAATGTCGGAATAATTGGTGGTTCTGGCTACACAGCCGGAGAACTCATCAGAATATTAATGTATCATCCTAATGTAAACATCGATTTTGTTTACAGTACGACAAATGCAGGTAAACCACTTTCTGTGGCGCACCATGATTTGATGGGTGATATTGAAATGAATTTTACTGATGTAATAAATCCTGACATAAATGTGGTATTTTTATGTTTGGGACACGGAAAATCAATTTCGTTTTTACAGGAAAATAAATTCGCAAGCCATACAAAAATCATTGATTTAGGAAATGATTTCAGATTGAAAAAAGATGCTCATTTCGAAGGAAAAGATTTTATTTATGGTTTGCCAGAATTAAACAAAGCTGAAATTAAAAAAACAAATTATATTGCAAATCCAGGTTGTTTCGCAACAGCTATTCAGTTGGCTTTATTGCCTTTAGCGAAACATAACGGACTGAATAATGATGTTCATATTAATGCGACAACTGGAAGTACAGGAGCAGGTTTGAGTCTTTCTGAAACTTCACATTTCAGCTGGAGAAACAATAATATGTCGCATTACAAAGCTTTTGAACACCAGCATTTGGGAGAAATCGGAGAAAGTTTGGTGCAGTTACAAGAAGATTTCGAAAGCGAATTACTTTTTATTCCGAACAGAGGAGATTTTCCAAGAGGGATTTTTGCAACACTATACACACTTTCAGATGATAGTTTGGAACAATTGGTTGTGAAATACGAAGATTTCTATAGAAATGAACCTTTCGTAATCGTAACCACAACAAACATCAACATGAAACAAGTGGTGCAAACGAATAAATGTATTATTAGTTTATTGAAAAAAGGAAACCGGGTTCTCATAACATCAATTATCGATAACTTAACCAAAGGTGCTTCAGGACAAGCCATTCAAAACATGAATTTAATGTTTGGACTTGAAGAAACCACAGGTTTACATTTGAAACCAAGCGGATTTTAATAATAGTTTCAAGTTTAAAGTTTCAGGTTACACGTTCTGCGAGCAACTTGAAACATGAAACCTGAAACAAAATAAACAAAACAAAAATGAATTTATTCAACGTTTACCCATTATACGACATAACTCCAGTAAAAGCAGTAGATTGTACAATTATTGACGAAAAAGGAGTAGAATACTTAGATTTATACAGTGGACATGGTGTGATTTCTATCGGACACACACAGCCGGATTATGTAGCTAAACTTAAAAATCAATTAGACCATTTAGGATTTTATTCAAATGCAATTCAAAATCCTTTGCAGGTTGAATTGGCTCATAAATTAGGAAAGCTTTCTGGTTTAGAAGATTACGAATTGTTTTTATGCAGTTCTGGTGCTGAAGCAAACGAAAATGCCTTAAAACTAGCCTCTTTCCATAACGGAAAATCAAGAGTGGTAGCTTTTGATAATTCTTTCCACGGAAGAACTTCTGCAGCCGTTGCGGTTACGGACAATAAAAAAATTGTTGCGCCAATAAATGCACAGCAAGTTGTTACTTTTTTACCGCTAAACCAAATCGAATTAGTCGAAGCGGAACTGGCTAAAGGAGATGTAACTGCTGTAATTATTGAAGGAATTCAAGGAGTTGGAGGTTTAGACCAAGGAACTACCGAATTTTTTCAGGCTTTAGAAAAAGCATGTAAAAAACATGATGTGGTCTTGATTTTAGATGAAGTACAATCAGGATACGGAAGAAGCGGAAAATTCTTTGCTTTCCAACATCACGGAATCAACGCTGATATTATTTCAGTTGCAAAAGGAATGGGGAATGGTTTTCCGGTTGGAGCCATTTTGATTTCTCCAAAATTTGAAGCAAGTTTCGGATTATTAGGAACTACTTTCGGCGGAAGCCATTTATCTTGTGCTGCAGGAATTGCCGTTTTAGATGTAATTGAAAAACTAGATTTACAAAAAAATGTAAATGAAGTGTATGAATATTTCTTAGAAAAAATAAAAGAAGTTGACGGAATCAAACAAGTAAAAGGAAAAGGTTTGATGCTTGGAGTTGAATTTGATTTTGATGTTGCAGCTTTGAGAAAAAAGCTAATCATCGAAAAACATATTTTTACAGGAAGTGCCAACAATAAAAACCTGTTAAGAATTTTACCGCCTTTAACTGTCAAAAAAGCTGATATTGATACGTTTGTAAAAGCTTTAAAAGAAAGTTTAGAAGAATTAAAAAACTAATTCTCGTTACGTTAAACCTGATGGGTTTTTAAAAGCTGTCAGGTTTCGAAAGACAAAGTATAGTATCCTAACAGGTTTAGAAAACATGTTAGGTATCAATACAGTTTCGAAAAAAAGAAACAACCAAAAAACAACCAACCACTAGAAATTATGAATCCATTATCAATTGAAAAACGCAATTTGGTTTTGCGCTCCATGACAAAACTGGTCGAGCAGGAGCGGAATGAGATAATCTTGACCAATCAGGAAGATCTTGCCGATTACGACGGCTCAGATTTAGCGATGGAAGAACGCTTAAAAGTCGATGATAAAAAAGTTGATGAGATGATTTTATCGTTGAAACAATTGGCTTCTCAAGAAGACCCCGTTGGCGTTGAGCGTTTTCATTTTACGCATGATAATGGAATTAAAGTCATTAATAAAACAGCCGCTTTCGGAACGATTTTAATTATTTACGAATCACGTCCAGATGTTACAATCGAAGCTGGCGGAATTGCCTTTAAATCTGGAAATAAGATTTTATTAAAAGGTGGGAAGGAATCTTTAAAATCAAATTTAAAAATTGTAAGTCTTTGGCATAAAGCTTTAGAAGAAAATGGAGTTTCGAAAGACTGGGTTGAATATTTAAATTATAATCGTGCAGAAACTCAGGCTTTCTTAGAAAAACCAACTCAAAAAGTCGATTTAATTGTGCCAAGAGGAGGAGAAAAATTAATTGAGTTTGTAAAAGCACACGCGACTTGCCCAGTAATTGTTAGCGGACGAGGTAATAATTTTGTTTACGTTCATAAAGATGCAGATACTGATTTGGCTTTAAAAGTAATTTTGAATGCTAAAACCTCTAAAATCTCAGCTTGCAATGCAGTAGACAAAGTTTTAATTGATGCTAAATTGCCCAATTTTGAAGGTTTTACAGCTATTTTAATAGAAACATTAAAAGAATCAAATGTTGAAGTTATCGTTGACAAATCTCTGGAAAATTTTGAAGATACAGAAACACTTCAAAAAGAAGATATTTGGTACGAAGAGTTTTTAGATTATAAAATTGTAATCGGAACAATTGATTCTGAGGAACATGCAATCGAAAAGATCAATAAATATTGCGGGGGACATTCGGCAGTAATAATTACCAGAGACGACGAAGCTGCAAAAAAATTTATGGACGCAGTCGATGCTGCTGCTGTTTACCAAAATGCTTCAAGCCGTTTTACAGACGGAGGACAATTTGGCTTAGGCGGAGAATTAGCAATAAGCACTGATAAATTACATCAACGTGGGCCAATTGGTTTGCAGCATCTTGTAACAAACAAATGGTACGTTTACGGAGAAGGACAGATACGATAATTTTAGAGTTCAGATTTTAGATTGAAGATTAACGATTTTTGATTTCAGATTATTGGAATTTGGAATTTATTTATTGGAATTATTTATAGATAAAGCTTTGCGAACTTAACGTTTGTAAACACAAACAATATAAAAAAACCTTGCGCCCTTTGCGTTAAAAATAACTTAGTGCCTTAGCGCCTTCGTGGCAAAAACAAAAGACATGGCAAAAAAACGGATTTTATTAAAAATAGGAAGTAATACTTTAACCAAAGAAACCAATCATATTTCGCGGGGAAAGATTGAAGACCTCGGAATACAGATTGCGGCTCTAAACGATGAGTACGAATTCATTATAGTGAGTTCTGGAGCAATTGCAGCGGCAAAGCAATTTGTAAAGCTGGATAATCAAGATAAAGATGTTTTCGTGAAGCAGGCTTTGGCCTCTATCGGACAACCTCATTTAATGCGGATTTACAATGAAAATTTTAAGGATTTAGGACTAAATACTTCGCAGTGTTTACTTTCTTATTCTGATTTCGAAAAAGAGCAGACCAAAAAGAACATTGTAAATACAATTAATGTATTAGTTAAAAACAATTACATTCCGATTATCAATGAAAACGATACTGTTGCCACAGATGAAATTCGGTTTGGGGATAACGATAAATTAGCAGCTTTAACGGCGGTTCTTTTAAATGTTGATATTCTGATCATTGCCACGAATACAAACGGAATTTATACGAAAGAATCGATTTATGAAGAAGTTCCAGAAACAATAAAATTGGTAAATGATTTAAAAACGCTTGAAAAAGAAATCGGAGAATCGAAATCATCACACGGAACAGGAGGAATGCAATCTAAAATAGAAGCAGCTGCAATCGCAAAGGCAGCAAATATCGAAACCTGGATCGTAAACGGATTAAATGATAATTTTATTCTAAAAGCATTAAAGGATGAAATTCTGTTTACTAAAATAATCTAATGAGTCAATTAGAAAATTAGTTAATTAGATAATGAGCAATTATCCAATTTTCTAATTATCACATTATCTAAATTAATAAAAAAAACAAATGAACTATATCTCAATAAAAGACATCAACTCATTATCAAAATGGGTAAAACAAGCGATAAAAATCAAAAAGAATCCGCTTAAAAATCAAAGTTTAGGAAAGAATAAAACCTTAGGAATGTTATTTTTCAATCCGAGTTTAAGAACGCGTTTGAGTACTCAAAAAGCGGCTTTAAATTTAGGAATGAACGTAATGGTAATGAATTTTACCAACGAAGGCTGGACTTTAGAATTTGAAGATGGAGCAATAATGAATTCGGGTGCTTCAGAACACATTAAAGAAGCAGCAGAAGTAGTTTCTCAATACTGTGATATTATCGCAATCCGTGCCTTTGCAGGTTTGGTTGATAAAGAAAAAGATTACCAAGAAACAGTAATCTCAGGATTCTTGAAATATGCTACAGTGCCAATTGTTAATATGGAAAGTGCCGTTCGTCATCCAATGCAGTCTTTAGCAGATGCTATTACGATGGAAGAATTCAAAACGAAACACAAACCAAAAGTAGTACTTTCATGGGCTCCGCATCCAAAAGCGTTACCACAAGCCGTTGCTAATTCATTCGTAGAAATGATGCAGATGCAAAAAGATATGGATTTTGTAATCACGCATCCAGAAGGTTACGAGCTAAGTCCAGAAATTACAAAAGATTGCAAAATCGAATACGATCAAGATAAAGCTTTCGAAAATGCCGATTTCGTTTACGTAAAAAATTGGAGCAACTTCAACGATTACGGAAAAGTAACCAACAGCGATCCGAACTGGACCGTTACAGCCGAAAAAATGGCTTTAACCAACAATGGAAAATTCATGCACTGTCTTCCAGTTCGTCGTAACGTAATTGTTAGCGATGAAGTTTTAGACGGCGAAAATTCAATTGTAATTGAACAAGCGAATAACAGAACGTATTCTGCACAATTAGTTTTACAGAAGATTCTGAAGAAATTGTAATTTTTTTAAAGTTGCTAAGATTCTAAGCTACTAAGATGCTAAGAAACTTTGCGCAAAAAAACTTAGTATCTTAGAATCTCAGAACCTTAGAATCTTATGAATGTATCAGTAATAAAAATAGGTGGAAACATCATCGATAACCCAGCAGAATTAGAACAATTCTTAACCGATTTTTCTAAAATCGAAGGCTACAAAGTATTAGTTCACGGCGGTGGAAAATCGGCTACGAAAATGGCACAGAGTATTGGTTTGGTTCCGCAAATGATTGACGGACGAAGAATTACAGATGCTCCAATGCTGGATGTTGTAGTAATGATTTACGCGGGACAAATCAACAAACACATTGTGGCACAATTGCAGGCCAAAGACAATAATGCAATTGGTTTTTCAGGAGCTGATGGGAATTTAATTCAGTCGGTAAAAAGAAACCATCCAACAATCGATTACGGATTTGTAGGCGATGTAAAACAAGTCAACACAAAATTATTGGCAACTTTGTTAGAAGCTGGGGTTGTTCCTGTTTTCTGTGCCATTACACACGATAAAAACGGACAATTACTAAACACAAATGCGGATACTATTGCAAGCGAATTATCAATTGCATTATCTGAAGTTTTTGATGTTACATTGACTTACTGTTTTGAAAAACAAGGCGTTTTGCAGGATTCAGAAGATGATTCGTCTGTAATTACTGAAATCAACGAAACATTATACAATAAACTAAAAGAAGAAAAAGTAATCCATTCTGGAATGATTCCGAAATTGGATAACTGTTTCAATAGTTTGTCAAGAGGTGTGCAGAAAATCAAAATTGGACATCACAGAATGCTTCAAAACTCAAATATTCCGCATACAACGATTACATTATAAAATAGAAATCACAGATTAAAGGATTAGCAGGATTAAAAAATCTGTGAAAATTCTTTTAATCTGTGGCAAAAAAATAGAATTGTGCGGAGCATTTTAAATATTAATTTTAGAAATTTGCGCCAATCAAAAATGTCGCAGATTTAAATTAAAACTTTGTGACTTCGCGCCTTCGTGGCAAAGAAACCATAACTATGAAAAATATTGCAACGCTTACCCAGGAAGCAATTAGTTTATTAAAAAGTCTTATTGAAACCCCTTCATTTTCAAGTGAAGAAGATCAAACGGCACTTTTAATCGAAAATTGGTTCAATCAGAATGAAATTCCTTTCAAGAGAGAAAACAACAATGTGTGGGCTTTTAATAAATATTTCGACGAAAACAAACCAACACTTTTACTGAATTCACATCACGATACCGTAAGACCTAATCAGGCGTATACGAATGATCCGTTTAAAGCAATCGAAAAAGACGGAAAACTATTTGGATTAGGAAGCAATGATGCTGGAGGCTGTCTGGTGTCATTACTAGCGACTTTTGTTCATTTTTACGAAAACCAAAATCTATCTCATAATATTGTTATTGTGGCTTCCGCCGAAGAAGAAAGCAGCGGAAAAAATGGTTTAAACAGTGTTTTAAAGCATTTGCCAGAATTAGATTGTGCGATTGTTGGAGAACCAACTTTAATGCAGTTAGCAGTGGCAGAAAAAGGTTTATTAGTTTTGGATGTAAAAGTAAAAGGAACCGCAAGCCACGCCGCACATCAAAACGATGATAATGCTTTATACAAATCAATTCCGGTAATGGAGTGGTTTAAAAACTATAAATTCGATAAAATCTCAGACGTTTTAGGTCCTGTAAAAATGACCGTAACGCAAATCAACGCAGGAAAACAGCATAATGTTGTACCTTCTGAGTGCGATTTGGTTGTAGATATTCGTGTAACCGATCGTTATACCAATGCTGAAATTTTAGAAGTAGTAAAAGCAAACGTAAATGCAGAAGTAACGCCAAGATCTATGCATTTAAATGCTTCTTCTATTCCAGTTGCGCACGGTTTAGTTCAGGCAGGAATTGCTTTAGGAAGAACAACTTATGGATCTCCAACACTTTCAGATCAATCGGTTTTGAGCTGTCAGTCTTTAAAATTAGGACCAGGAGAAACATTGCGTTCGCATTCAGCAGACGAATTTATTTTTGTAAATGAAATTGAAGAAGGAGTCGATTTGTATGTCAAAATACTAACTGATTTCTTTAAATTATAATATTTTTTAGGAGCTAATCCCGCTATCCGTTCCAATCTTTTATTTTTTAAAGGAAAAAATAAAAGGATTTCCACTGCTATCGGGGCTAGGAGCCATTCATAATAAAGAAAATACAAAGATTAGGAAGATCTAAAAATCTAAGTAGTCTAAAAATCTAAAAATCTACCTATGAAACTTTGGGAAAAAGGAATACCAACAGATAAACAAATCGAACAATTCACCGTTGGAAACGACCGTGAACTGGATTTGGTTCTGGCAAAATACGATGCTTTAGGTTCAATCGCTCACGCCAAAATGCTGGGACAGATTGGTTTGTTAACTGAAGAAGAAACCACTTCTTTGGTTGATGCGTTAAACGAAATTATCGCTGATATTGTAGTGGGTAATTTCGAAATCGAAGACAGTTTCGAGGATGTGCATTCTAAAATAGAATATTTATTAACGGCAAAACTGGGAGATGCCGGAAAAAAAATCCACACCGCACGTTCTCGTAACGATCAGGTTTTAGTAGATGTTCATTTGTATCTAAAAGACGAATTAAAAGCAATAAAAGAGCAGGTAAAAACATTATTTGACTTGTTAATGGAATCGGCAGAAAAACATCAAAACGTTTTATTGCCAGGTTATACGCATTTACAAATTGCCATGCCATCGTCATTCGGAATGTGGTTTTCTGCTTACGCTGAGAGTCTTATTGATGATATTACGATGCTGAACGCCGCTTCCAAAATTGTAGATCAGAATCCGTTAGGATCTGCTGCAGGTTATGGAAGTTCATTTCCAATCAATAGAACATTTACAACAAAAGAATTAGGATTTGAAACCTTAAAATACAATGCCGTTGCAGCACAAATGAGCCGTGGAAAAGCGGAGAAAACAGTTGCTTTTGCGATGACAAGTGTGGCTGGAACGTTATCAAAATTTGCGATGGACGTTTGTTTGTATATGAGCCAAAACTTTGATTTTATTGGTTTACCGGCACATCTTACAACTGGTTCAAGCATTATGCCCCACAAAAAGAATCCTGATGTTTTCGAATTAATTAGAGGAAAATGCAATAAGATTCAGGCGCTTCCATACGAAATCACTTTAATCACCAATAATCTGCCAAGCGGTTATCATAGAGATTTACAGCTTTTAAAAGAAGGTTTATTTCCAGCGATTCAGACTTTAAAATCTTGTTTGGATATTGCAATATTTTCTATAAAAGATATTACAGTTAAAGATCATATTTTAGAAGATAAAAAATATGATTACTTGTTTACAGTTGATACTTTAAACGAGATGGTTGTAGCAGGAATGCCGTTTAGAGATGCTTACAAAGCTGTTGCTGAGCAATTAGAAGCGGGAACATACAAGTCTCCAAAAGAAACAAAACATACTCATGAAGGAAGTATCAATAATTTATGTTTAGATGCGATTAAAGATAAAATGAGGGCAGCTTTTTGATATTGTGAAATGTAATAAGTTGGATGTAAAAAGTAAAAAGGTCATTGATTTGTTTCAATGACCTTTTTTTATAGGAGAGATTTAATTTTTTACAACTTTAAAAGTTTTAATTCTATTCTCGATTTGAATTTTGCAGATGTAAGTTCCTTTGGCAAGATTTCCCACATTCAATTCTAATTTTTCATCAGAGGATATATTTTTTGAGTTTGTGTAAACTTTAGATCCATTTGCAGAAAAAATACTTATAATGGCAGTTCCATTTTCATGATTAGAAAATTGAATGTTTAATAGGCTGTCAATAACTGTTGGATAATATTTTAAATCTAAATCAAGACTCGATTTATCATTTAAGCCTAAATTAGTACAGCTTGAAGAAATTTTCCCATCCGCAACAGCTTGAAGTGTTGCACCCGCACCGCAAGACGTATTCGTTATATAACCCGCAACATCAGCAACAGGAATTGTGGTGTAAGCATAAGAAGGTTTTGCAACTGCATCACCATAATCTGCCGGAGCTTTAAGGCTGTTCACAAATGTAGCGCCTGCAATACCTCCGTCAGTGCTAATGTAGTTTTTAAATGCAGTGCCAATTTTGGCAAAATCTGTACCTTCAACGTAGCAGGTCGAATTTTTATCGCCTCCACCTAAACCAATTGCCAGTGATCCTGATACAGAAGTATTATAGTAGCAATTAAGAATATGAAGTTCTGCGTTTCTAGCTCGAGGCATACGTTCTTTACATCCCTCTGCCCAATAGCAATTTTTAAAAGTAATGCTGTAATGACCATCTGCAGGATAATCCGTTTTGCTTGAACCAATAAGATCCGTAAATCTGTGATCGTCTGCACCGCCAGAACCTCCAGCTTTTGGAGCTTTTAAATAGGTAAATTTACACCATGAAATTGTGACATTGTCTGCAGTTCCTTTATTATCAAAATTCCCATCCATTCCGTCTTGAAATTCACAATGATCCACCCATAAATTTGTAGCTTCAGAGGTAAGATTATCATGACCGTCAACATCATAAGCTCCAGGACCTTCAAAAATTAAGTTTCGAATAATAATATTATTTGATCCCGCTTTTAAATTCAGAATTCCAGATCCTGCAGCAGTTTGATCGTTGTTTACCAATTTTGCTCCGGGCAATCCTATAATAGTTTTATCACTTACTAATAAACTCGTATACGTAAAATTAATCGTTCCAGAAACTAAAATGACCTGTGGAGTTGTCAGTTTAAGTTTTGCAGTTAAATCTGCCAAAGTAGAAACAGTTACTGGAGTTGCTGTTCCACCGCCAGTTGTATTCGAGCCAAAACCTTCTGGTGCTGACAAATAATAATTTTGTGCGGAAAGTGAGGATAAACTCAGTAGGAAAATGAGTAAAAAAAGATTCTTTTTCATTTAAGTGTATTTATTTGGTTTAATAAGTGGTTTTATTATTAAATGTAATCGATTACACGAATGTAAATAATAAATTTTGAACTGCTTTATTTTTGATAAAAATATTTGAGTTTTTGGATTTTTAAAAGATTAAATCTTACAATTTGTATAAAAAAATAAATAGAAATAATTTGATAAAACATTTCTGCAAACATAATTATTGTCTTTTTTTAATACAATTTTAAACCAGAAAACTCATGCTAAATACATATATTTGAAAATAGTTATTTAAACAAATAGTATGGTAAAATTTGAAACTGAAGCTGCTAAATCGCTTGTAGACAAAAATCTAATTACAGAAAATCAATTTAATGAGATTGTTGCTTATCGTGATCTGAATATTTTTTCCTTAAATGCAGAATTAAAATTCTTTCTATACTTATCTGTTTTGCTTTTCACGTCTGGTATTGGAGTATTAATATATCAGAATATAGATACCATTGGCCATATTGCCATTCTTTCAATATTACTTATCATTATTGTAGTGTGTTTTTATTATTGTTTCAAACATTCAAAAGGATTTCAAAAAACAGAAACTGCTTTTGAAAATCCAGTTATAGAATATTTGGTTTTAGCGGCTAATATTTTGACATGTATTTTTATAGGTTATCTTCAATTTCAATATAAACCTTTTGGTACACATTACGGATTAGCTACTTTAGTTCCAACAATAGTCAGTTTTATTTGTGCCTATTACTTCGACAATAAAAGTGTTTTAACGATTGCAATTACGGGTTTGGCAGCATATATCGGACTTTCTGTAACGCCTCAGGATTTATTAAATAATGATTTTTATGGACATCAAAACTTAAGTTATTCTGCTGTCTTGCTGGGCGGTTTGCTTATTTTATGGACTATTTACAGCTTGCAAATAAATTTAAAAATTCATTTTAATCTCATCTATCTAACTTTTGCCCTGCATTTAATAAGCATAGCATCGATCAGTAATTTAGTTGACTATAATAAAGACGGCATTTGGTTTCTTTTTGCAATTGTATTAACGGGTTCATCTTATTATTTTTATAAAATCAGTCATGAAATCAGAGCAATTTCCCTGTATGTTTTTATGATAATTTACGCCTATATAGGCTTAAATATCTTTTTATTTAGAATTTTTGAATTTATTGATTTTTCAGATGTTTGGGCCTTGTTTGTTTTAATATTACCAGCTTATTTCATTGGCTCAATTATATTATTTATTAAACTGATTAAAAACTTCAATAAAGAAATCGCATAATGATAGTACACGATAAAAATTTATTAGATAATGAAGCTTTACTAGAAGAAGCAAACTCTTTGCAAAGCGGTGGATTTATAAGTAAGGAACAAAATAATTTAATCAAAAAAGAGTTACCCGCTTTTAGAAGTCAAAGTAATATTTTGGTACGATTTGGATTCTTTTTATTAGGATCATTTTTATATTCCTCTATTTGTGGTGCATTTTCATTAATTGGAATGGCCGGAGAAGATTTTTATTTTAAAATATGCTGTTATATTTTTGCCGCTGTTGGTTTTGGAGGTGCAGAGTTATTGGCAAATCAAAATTATAGAAACCATGGGCTAGATGATGCTTTTATCCTGGGGGCTATTCTAAATTTAGGACTTGCTGTTGCTTTTACAACAGATGGATACGAATTAGTAATTGCTGCTTTTGTTGCAGTTGCCTCTTTTTTTATGTACAGAAGATACTTGCATATAATGGCCTTGGTGGTTTTTTGCTTAGCGTCTTCAGCAATTTTATTTTATGGTCTTTTTGAATTTGGCGCAATCGGAAAAACCATTTTGCCCTTTGTTACGATGCTATTTTCGGCAGTTTTTTATTTCTTTACTAAAAAAACAGTCCTTAATTTGACTGAAACCTACTATTATAACGGTCTTTTGTTAGTGAACAGTTTTTGCTTAATTCTGTTTTATCTTTCTTGTAATTACTTAGTAGTCAGAGAGCTTTCTGTATTATTATTAGGAAACGAAATACTTCCAGGAACTGATATTCCTTTTGCTGTTTTCTTTTATGCCTTTACACTTATTGTGCCGATTGTTTATTTGGTTCAGGCTTTAAAAACAAAAGACAGAATCATGCTTTGGATAAGTTTTCTAGCCATAGGTTTTTCAATTTACACCATTCGTTTTTATTATTCAGTTTTGCCAATTGAAGTTGCGTTGACCCTTGGAGGAGCAATATTATTTGTAATAGCGTATTTTTCAATCAAAAAATTGAAAGAGAAAGATAGCGGTTTAACCTTTAAACCAGATAGAATCAATAATTCTAGCGCCTTTTTAAATGCTGAAGCTCTAATTGTAGCATCGACGTTTGGATTAAAACCAGAAGTAAAACCTCAAAGTTCTCCAATGGATTTTGGAGGTGGAGGATTTAGCGGAGGCGGTTCTGGAGGAAGTTTTTAGAAATGTGAAATGTGAAGTGTGAAATGTGAAATGTGAAAAGTAAAATGTGAAATGTGAAATGTGAAATGTGAAATGTGAAATGTGAAATGTGAAATGTGAGAAGTAATAACTAGGTATTCCTTCACAGTCTCACATTTCACATTTTACATTTCACATTTCACAAATAAAAAAACTAGACCTTACTTTTTAATGCTTCAGCATCAATATCGCTGTGTGAAACGTTGTAAACAGCTTTTCCGTTTTTAATTAAGATAAGTTGCGGTGATTCATGATAAACATTGAATCTATCAGCAATTTCATTTGAGATATCTCTATGTGCTATTAAATCTAGAAAATAAGCATCAACTACATTGTTCAAATCAAATTCTCTTTCAAATTGTTTTAGTGCCATACGGCTGATACTGCATCTTGTGCTGTGTTTAAATATAACAACTGGCTTTTCATTTGATATGGTTTCGATTTCCATCAATTGATGAATATCAGTTAATTCGGTCCAATTAACTTTGCTTTGTGGAGAATCTGTATTCTCTGAATTTCCGAAGATTGAATTAAAAAAACTCATATTTGACTTGTTTTATGACTTTTTGGCATTAAAATATGATATAAATCATTTTTTAAGTGTCATTTTGTCTTTATTTTTACTATGGAATATAATTTGTCTATCCGACTACAAAGTTAGCTTATTTGAAGCAAAAATTTTATCTCAATAAGTTGTAACTTTAATCATATTGAATAGCAAACAAATAAAAATCAATCAAATCGAATAAATATGAACATAAATAAATTTACTATTAAGTCGCAAGAAGCCATTCAGCTCTCACAGCAATTGGCGCAACGCAACGGACAGCAACAAATAGAAAACGAACACATTTTTAAAGCTATTTTTGAAGTAGATGAAAATGTAGCGCCTTTTATTTTGAAGAAACTCAATGTAAATGTGCCGTTATTTTTACAAATATTAGACAGTACAATTCAGAGTTTTCCAAAAGTTTCTGGAGGCGATATTTTACTTTCCAGAGATGCAAATAAAGCACTTAATGAAGCTGAAATTATTGCTCAAAAAATGAATGACGAATACGTTTCGATCGAACATTTGATTCTGGCAATTTTCGATTCTAAAAGCAAAGTTTCTCAAATTCTGAAAGATCAAGGTGTAACCGGAAAGGGTCTTAAAGCAGCAATCGAAGAGCTTCGAAAAGGAGAAAGAGTAACATCTGCTTCTGCAGAAGAAACATATAACGCTTTAAACAAATACGCTAAAAATTTAAACGAATTAGCGCGCACAGGAAAATTAGATCCAGTTATTGGACGTGATGAAGAAATTCGCCGCGTACTGCAGATTCTGACAAGAAGAACCAAAAATAACCCAATGTTGGTTGGGGAACCTGGAGTGGGTAAAACTGCAATTGCTGAAGGTTTAGCACACAGAATTGTTGATGGAGACGTTCCGGAAAATTTAAAAGATAAAATCGTTTTCTCATTAGATATGGGAGCTCTGATTGCTGGAGCAAAATTCAAAGGAGAATTTGAAGAACGCTTAAAATCAGTTGTTAAGGAAGTTACAGCTGCAGAAGGGGATATTGTTTTATTCATTGATGAGATTCACACGCTTGTAGGCGCGGGTGGAGGCGAAGGCGCAATGGACGCAGCTAATATTTTAAAGCCAGCTTTGGCTCGCGGTGAATTAAGAGCAATTGGAGCAACGACTTTAGATGAATATCAAAAATACTTTGAAAAGGATAAAGCTTTAGAAAGACGTTTTCAAAAGGTTTTGATTGATGAGCCAGATACGGAAAGTGCGATTTCAATATTGCGTGGAATTAAAGAAAAATACGAAACGCATCATAAAGTTCAAATTAAAGATGAAGCAATTATTGCCGCAGTCGAACTTTCGCAACGTTATATTACAAATCGTTTTTTACCAGATAAAGCGATCGATTTGATGGATGAAGCAGCTTCTAAACTTCGTATGGAAATCAATTCAAAACCAGAAGAGTTAGATGTTTTGGATCGTAAAATAATGCAGCTGGAAATTGAAATTGAAGCCATAAAACGCGAAAAAGAAGAAAGCAAGCTTAAAATCTTACGCATGGATTTGGCGAATTTAAAAGAAGAACGAAACGAAATCTATGCAAAATGGAAATCTGAAAAAGATGTTGTTGACGGAATTCAGGCTGTAAAATTAGAAATTGAAGATTTTAAATACGAAGCAGAACGTGCAGAACGTGATGGCGATTACGGAAAAGTAGCTGAAATTCGTTACGGAAAAATTAAAGAAGCGCAAGAACGTCTTGATGTTTTACAGAAACAATTACAAGAATATCAATCAGGTAATTCATTAATTAAAGAAGAAGTTACTCGTGAAGATATTGCCGAAGTAGTTGCAAAATGGACTGGAATTCCGGTTATGAAAATGCTTCAGACTGAGAGAGAAAAACTGTTGCATCTTGAAGATGAATTGCACAAACGTGTGGTAGGTCAGGAAGAAGCAATCGAAGCCGTTAGCGATGCCGTTCGAAGAAGCCGTGCAGGTTTGCAGGATATGAAAAAACCAGTTGGAACATTCTTATTCTTAGGAACAACCGGAGTTGGTAAAACAGAGTTGGCAAAAGCTTTAGCAGAATATCTTTTTGATGACGAAAATGCGATGACAAGAATTGATATGAGTGAGTACCAGGAACGCCACAGTGTGAGCCGTTTGGTTGGTGCGCCTCCGGGATATGTTGGTTATGATGAAGGTGGTCAATTGACAGAAGCTGTTCGTAGAAAACCGTATTCTGTGATTTTGCTGGACGAGATCGAAAAAGCGCATCCAGACACTTTTAATATTTTATTGCAGGTATTAGACGAAGGCCGATTGACAGATAATAAAGGTCGTTTGGCTGATTTTAAAAATACAATTATAATTATGACTTCTAATATGGGAAGTCAGATTATACAAGAAAAGTTTGAAAATCTTAAAGGTGGAGTAGAAGCAGCAACAGAAGCCGCAAAAACTGAAGTTTTGGGATTATTAAAACAAACTGTCCGTCCGGAATTTATAAACCGTATCGACGAAATCGTAATGTTTACGCCATTAACAGTCGAAAATATTTCGAGAATTGTTGGCTTGCAACTAAAAAGTGTTACAAAAATGCTGGCACTGCAAGGTATCGCTATGGATGCAACACCAGAAGCTATTCAGTATTTGTCTGACAAAGGATATGATCCGCAGTTTGGTGCAAGACCAGTAAAACGTGTGGTTCAAAGAGAAGTATTAAATCAATTGTCTAAAGAAATTTTGGCAGGAAACATTACTACAGACAGTATTATTTTATTAGATGCTTTCGACGGAAAATTGGTTTTTAGAAATCAAACACAGCCTGTCGTATAATTCTTAGGTTATTTTTTTGAGGAAAAAGCACCAGTCGAAAGGCTGGTGTTTTTTTTTAAATATACAAAATCCGTGAATCATGAAACTTTTTATAAAATTAATATAAAAAGATTTTCTTGCTAAATTCTGACCTTTACTTAAACAATTAAAAAATAATAACATAAAAAAAAATACTATGAACAACTTATTTAGAGGATTATTAGCAGGTTACGGTGCAAAAAAATTAGGAGGCGGATGCTTTGGAACTGTATTGGTTTTTATAATCATTTGGGCACTTTTAGGGCAATGCAGCCGTTAATTCTAAAGGATGAATTAAATAAAAAGTATTAAATTCGCACAAATAAAAAATATAATGGCATCAGGGTTTTTCGTACTATTAGATGATATTGCTGCAATCATGGATGATGTTGCAGTAATGAGCAAAGTTGCAGCAAAAAAAACAGCAGGTATTTTGGGTGATGATTTGGCAGTAAATGCCGAAAAATCTTCAGGATTTGCTTCATCTAGAGAACTTCCCGTGCTTTGGGCAATTAGCAAAGGATCGCTTCTTAATAAAATAATTATTTTGCCAATCGCTTTTCTTTTAAGTGCCTTTTTACCAATTGCAATAATAGTAATTCTGGTTTTAGGAGGCTTGTTTTTAGCTTATGAAGGTGCCGAAAAAATTTACGAATTTTTCTTCCCGCACAGTCACGAAGAATCAGAAGGAATAACAGAAGAAACTTTTACAGAAGAAGAAATTCTGGCAGCCGAGAAAGGAAAAATAAAATCAGCTATTTTAACCGATTTTATTTTATCTGTCGAAATTGTAATTATTGCTTTGGGAACCGTCATTGGCAAACCTATTTTGCAGCAAATTGTGGTTGTATCAATTATTGCGGTAATTGCAACAGTTGGTGTTTATGGCATTGTTGCGCTTATTGTGCGAATGGATGAAGCAGGTTTTAAACTGATCCAGATTAGTAAAAAGGAAAATGGAGTACTGAAATTTATCGGAAATATTTTAGTTCAGGCACTTCCTAAGGTTATTAAGGCTTTAACTATAATTGGTACGATCGCTTTAATTTTAGTAGCGGGAGGTTTATTCATCCATAATATTGAATTTTTCCACCATCTATTGCCGAATTTCCCATCCATAATAAGAGAATTTATAATCGGACTAGCATTAGGATTTATCGTTTTAGCGATTGTAAATCTTATTAAAAAAATCTTCAAAAAGAAAGAACCAGCACTATAATTCGATTTAGAAACATAATTAAAAACACCAGTCATAAAGCTGGTGTTTTTTTTTGAAGCAGAAATAAACGTTTCAATTCACGTTTTGTCCCGCCATACACTATATCTTTTTCTGTCTGGAGCAGCCAGAAAAAGGATACCGTTTCTGTCGGGGCTAGAATTGAAAGTTTAATTTTCATAAGAAATAACGGTAGTTGCGCAATTTTTTTTATTAAATAAATATTTGATCTTTAGCCGTTTAATGTTTTTGTAAAACTATTTAACATTTTGTCAAAGCAACCATTGCAATTATCTAACGTCTTCATAGTAATTAACAATTAATTATTATTTTATATGAAAAGTTTTAGATTAAAATCAGTTTTAGTAGTATTATTTTTAGCAACTGTATTTGTTTCGTGCAGCAATGACGATGATGTAAAAACAACAAATCCAACAACAAAAGTTGCACTGGTTACAGAAGTTAAGGGGCCAGCAACAGGAAAAGTAAATGAAGAATTAAGTTATGATGTAACGTTTATTGTTGATAATGCTTGCGGAGAGTTTGATAAAATTTCTGAAGTTACAATTGGTGGAGTAAAAGGATTGCAAGTTGAAGCAAAATATCCATCAGAAGTTTGTACACAACAAGTTCCAGATCCAAAGAAAACAGTTTACAAATTCAAATCGACTACAAAAGGAACATTTGAAATTAAATTTAAAAAATCAGAGACTGAATTTGTAACTGCAAAAGTGGTTATTGAATAAGCAATTTTAGTTCTTAATTTTAGGTTTAAAAACCATTTTGCAATTATCTTATTTATTTAAAATGGAATGAGATAATTGTAAAATGGTTTTCTTTTTAATTAGTAAAGTGAATAAATACAATCTTTGTGAACTTTGCATAAATCTTTGTATCCTTTGCGTTTAAGCAGACTTTGCCATTCCTCTAAAATTTACTATTTTTGCACTCTAAATTTTATGTCATGCCGAAAAGAAAATATAAAATAGCCGTTATTCAGTTAAACCTGAATGACGTTGCCGAAAATAATCTAAAAAAATGTATCAGCTGGGTAAGAGATGCTGCAGGAAAAGGCGCAGAAGTTATCTTGCTTCCAGAATTATATAGCAGTCACTATTTTTGCCAAAGCGAAGATGTAGATAATTTTGCATTAGCAGAACCATTATACAGCACTTCTTTTATTGCTTTCAGCGAATTGGCAAAAGAATTAGGAGTTGTAATTATTGTTCCTTTCTTCGAAAAAAGAATGGCCGGAATTTACCACAACAGTGCTTACATTATTGATACAGATGGTACAGAAGCTGGTTTGTATAGAAAAATGCATATTCCGGATGATCCTCATTTTTATGAAAAATTCTATTTCACTCCTGGCGATTTAGGTTTTCAGGCGATTGAAACTAAAAAAGGAACTGTTGGTACTTTAATCTGCTGGGATCAATGGTATCCAGAAGCAGCTCGTATAACTGCTTTAAAAGGTGCTGAAGTATTATTTTATCCAACTGCAATTGGATGGCATCCAAAAGAAAAAGAGCAATACGGAGAAAATCAATACGGCGCTTGGATGAATGTAATGAAAGGTCACGCTGTAGCAAATGGAGTTTTCGTAGCTGCTGCAAACCGAATTGGTTTAGAAAAATATATTGAAGGAACAGAAGGAATTCAATTTTGGGGAGCTTCATTTATTGCTGGACCTCAAGGTGAAATTTTAGCTCAGGCTTCTCACGATCAAGAAGAAATTTTAATTGCTGAAGTTGATTTAGACTTACAGGAAAATGTTCGTCAAAACTGGCCATTTTTCAGAGACAGAAGAATTGATGCTTTTGGAGATATTACAAAAAGAGCAATTGATAAATAATTAATTATTATTTAAACAATAAAAAAAAGGACAAAGCTTACTAAACTTTGTCCTTTTTCTTTGCAAATAAAAGGCGGTTTCAATTATTGAAACCGCCTTTTATATATTTAAATTCTTTTAGAATTATTTTACTTGGAAAGTAACTCTTCTCACGATTTGACGTGCTTCTTTAGAATTTTTGTTTACAGAAGTATCTTCTCCGTTAGCAATTACATTCAATCTAGAAGCATCGATTCCAGCGTTTGTAGCTACGCTTTTCACAGCTTCAGCTCTTTTTCTAGACAATTCAGTGTTATAGTTAGAACTTCCAATTTCGTCAGAATATCCAATGATATCGGCAGTTTTACCTGGATTGTTTTTCAAGTATTTCACTAAGAAATCAACACCAGATAATGAAGCATTTGTTGGTTTAGATGAATTAAAATCAAAATAAACATTTACATATCCGCCATTAATCAATTCTTCGATAGTACCGTTAGTTGCAGTTGCTTTACCGTTTTGTCCGTAAGTTTTTTCTAAATAGCTTTCTAACTCATCAGGAACACCATTTTGATTCGTATCAATAGATTGTCCTTTTGTATTTACTGCTACTCCAGAAACTGTATTTGGTTCTAAATCATACAAGTCAGCAACACCATCTTTATCAGTGTCGATAAGTCCAGTTTCAATTGTTGTAACTCTTTCTTCCAATTCTTTGTAACGATCTTCTTCACCAACCCAGTCAGCATGTTTTGCATTTTTACCTAGATAGAAAGTCAAACCAACAGAAGCGTTTAACAATACTCCGTCAAAAGAACCGCTTGTAGTATTACCCATTCCGTCAAAGTTCCAGTTTTGTCTTCCATTAACAATTCCCGTAAGGTCACCTGTCAATGCAACTCTGTTGCTTAATTTAATTTGTCCAGTCAAACCAGCAATTCCGTGAGCCATATAATCTTGTCCGCCTGGCCCAGTTTCAGTACTAATTTGAGAAACTCCAAAACCACCATGAGCCAAAATACCAATTGTATTTGTCCAAGTTTCAAAATTTAAAGCTCTTCCTACGTTAACAACACCTTGTAAACTTGCTCTAACATATCTGCTTTCGAAGTCAGGAGTATTTTCACGTTCTTTAAATTGATCGTAACCAACATCTAATTTCAAACCAAACTTAGGATTGAACATGTATCTAGCACCTAAATCTGCGTGAAAGAAATTTAAAGATTCTGTTGAATAACCTGGAGTCATCGTTCTGGTTGGTTTGTTAACACCACCATTTAATTCGATAGACCATTTGTTGTACTCTTGGTCAGTAGATGGCTTTGCAGAAGTTGTAGCCATATTTTGAGCGCCCGCAGCGACTGTTAATAGTAATAAAGATAATGATGCTAATTTCTTTTTCATGATATCAAAAATTTAATTTGTTTTTTATTTTAATTCCTGACAAAAGTATAGCTCATGTTTATGACATGTGTTGTATCGGGTCTTACATAATTCCCACTAATTAACTTAGAATTCTGAAAATGTGTTAATTAAAGTTAAATATTTTATACAAAAAAAGGATAAAATTTAATTTTATCCTTTTTTTGATTTTTACTATATCGATTACTTTAAATCTGGCTGATAAATTTTAATTGTGCCATCTCCTTCGCTGCTGACAACTAATAAACTTCTTTTTGTTGGACTCTTAGAAGCCGGAATAAAAAGTACACCTTCTGGTGCATCGCCTGTTTTTACGGTTTGCAAATATTGAGGAGAAGCTGGATTTGTAACATCGTAAGTCATAAATGCATCAGATCTTTCTAAACCAACAAATAATATGTTTTGAGTTCCCATTTTAGCTACCACAACAGCTTCTGGTTCAGAACCTTTGTCATCGCTTCTTTTATCATCGTAAGTTCCCAATTCCTGAGTTTTTTTGTCAACATCATTTTTGCTGTCAAAGACAATTTTTCCAGTATTTCCATTCCATATAGAGAAAGAACGTGCGCCAAAACTTACCATTTCATCTAAGTCACCATCGCCGTCAGTATCACCCATATCAGCAATCAAATTCAATCTTCCTAAATTAGGTTCTAATTTTAAAGTAGCAGCATCAGGAAAAACTGTTGCGTCTAACTTCATGTCTTTCATTCGCTTAATATCAGTATTGGCAGTATATTCTCTGGCATCTCCTTCATTAGCTGTTACAAAATACGGAACATTATTAGCAGAAAAATGACTAATAGCGTCTGGCATGAACATACCTTTTACTTTCCATGGATTAAAAGCTACTTTATCATCTTTATCGCTTACATCAATCGCGTTTTCAGCAGTATTAAAATCTTTAAATCCTAAAGGATAAATCGCTGTAATAGTTTTAGAAGTTAAATCTACTTTTGCAACGCCATTATTTTCCTGTAAAGTTACCCAAGCTGTTTTAGAATCGTCAGAAATAGTAATGTATTCAGGCTCAATATCTTGAGTAAAACTTTTAGCAAATTTTGAAATTCTAAATCCGTCTTTAGCTAATGTCGCTGCCTGACCGCTGAAAGAAGCAAAATCTAATGTTGTAACAGCATATGTGCTTGTTTCAATAATAGAAATAGTTCCGTTTGGATCTTGAGAATAATCAGTATTTGGTTCGCCTTCATTAGCGGTCATAATATATTTTCCGTCAGCTGAAAAAGTAATCATATCTGGCAATGCACCAACGGTAACTTGTTTTATTAAGCTATAATCTGTGGTGTTAAAAACAACGACTTTTCCGTTTCCTTGTTTGTTAACTGTTGATTCTAAAGCAACAGCAAGCTTTCCATCGTAAATAGAAACACTATTTGAAGCACCTTCATATGGTGTTAAATCAATTTTGCCAACTTTAACAGGTTTTGTTGGGTCAGAAATATCAATTACATCAATTTGATTTGTACCACTGTTATTTACTGTAAAAAGTCTTTTTGTTTTTTCATCATAAGCAGAAATTTCAGCTGCAGCTTCACCGCCAATGGTGATAGACCCAATTTCCTTAAAAGAAGCTGGATTTTCATTTACTGCAACTTCAGGTTCTCCTTTTGAATTTTCATCGTTATTACAGCTTGCCATTATAAAAAGTGCTGCTAATAATGAGATAGTTAGTTTTTTCATTTTAAATAGTTTTTAGTTTGTCAAAAGTAATTAGGAGAACTTGGGTGTATATTAAGGCTTCATTATTTAATCTTTAACTTAAATTTTACCACATATTTTGGCATAATTTTGATTTGAATTTTACTTTATTTTTTATAATCCTTTTGAATGTTTATCTTTGTGCTCTTTTAAAATTAGAACCTCTTTATGTCAACAAATAATAGAAGATTTCCAGCAGAATGGGAAAAGCAACAAGGAATTGTATTGTGTTTTCCGCATAATGGCAACGATTGGCCGGGAAAATACGAAGCCGTTCAATGGGCTTTTGTAGAATTTATTAAAAAAGTCGCAACTTTTGAAACTGTTTTTTTGGTCGTAGCCGATGAAAAATTAAAAGCAAAAGTTACTGAAATGTTAGAAAGTGCACGCGTAAATCTTGCGAATGTTTCTTTCATTATTCATAAAACAAATAGAAGCTGGATGCGTGATTCTGGACCAATTATTGTGAAAAATGGTTCTAAAAGAGAAGCTTTAAATTTCAACTTTAATGGCTGGGCAAAATATAAAAATTATCAATTAGATAAATTTGTTCCAGGTAAAATTGCTGATTTTATTGATGTGCCATTAACTCAGGTTACTTATAAAGGAAAACCAGTAATTGTTGAAGGAGGCGCAATTGATGTAAATGGAAGAGGAACTTTGTTAACCTCTGAAGAATGTTTGATGCATCCTACAACTCAGGTTCGAAATAAAAATTTCACTAAAGAAGATTACGAAGCTGTTTTTAAAGAATACTTAGGAATTACCAATGTAATCTGGCTTGGAAACGGAATTGAAGGAGATGATACACATGGTCATATCGACGATTTATGCCGATTTGTAAATGAAGATACCATTGTAACAATTGTTGAAACAGATAAAAACGATTCAAATTATAAACCTTTACAGGATAATTTAAAGCGTTTACAAAATGCAAAATTAGAAGACGGAAAATCGCCGACAATTGTAGCGCTTCCAATGCCAAAACGTGTTGATTTTGAAGATTTAAGATTACCGGCAAGTTATGCTAATTTCTTGATTTTGAATAATTGCGTTTTAGTTCCAACTTTTAATGACAGCAACGATCGCGTAGCTTTAAATATATTATCAGAATGTTTTCCTGATCGTGAAGTAATCGGAATTAGCTGTATTGATTTTATCTGGGGATTCGGAACTTTACATTGTTTAAGCCAACAGATTCCGGCTTAATTTTCGTCTCTAATTATTATAATATTATTGAGCTGTCACTAAAAGTGACAGCTTTTTTATTTACATATACTTAACATACAGAACTACCGTGCGTCCCGGCAACATTCTTAAATTTGTCCAGTCAACAAATGCAGCAATGCAGATTCAATTTTTATAATGAAAAAAATATTTTTGGTCCTTTCTATGCTTTCTCAGGGAGCTCTTTTTTCACAAACTAATCCACAAAAACCAGTTGAACTTACATTTGCTACCTATAATGTAAGTATGGAATCTGAAAACTATTTTCCGAGAGGTACGAAGGGAAATTCGGAGCAGATATTGATCAATCAGCTTGATTCAGGAAATAACCTTCAAATTAAAAACATCGCCCAAATTATTCAGACGGTAAGGCCGGATGTTATTTTGCTAAACGAGTTTGATTACATTAAAAATCCTAAACTTGGGGTAAAGGCGTTTATTAAAAATTATTTAAAAGTGGCTCAAGGCGGAGCAACGGCCATTGATTATCCTTATTTCTATTACTCAACGGTGAATACTGGTCAGCCAAGCCCTTACGATTTGAACAATGACGGAAAGTCAGAAAATTTTGGAAATGATGCTTGGGGATTTGGTATGTATCCTGGTCAATATGCTATGATGATTTTGTCAAAATACCCTATTGATGTTAAGGCAGTCCGTACTTTTCAACATTTTAAATGGAAAGATATGCCGGGAGCATTGCTTACCAAAAACGCGGATGGTTCGGATTGGTATAGCAAGGAAGCATGGGAGCAATTTCCATTATCTTCCAAATCTCACTGGGACGTTCCTGTTCAAATTGGTAAGAAAACGGTTCATATTTTAGCCAGTCATCCTACTCCTCCTTCTTTTGATGGTGCAGAAGATCGTAATGGAAAAAGAAATCATGATGAAATCCGTTTCTGGAAGGACTATATTTCAGACAATGTAGCTTCATATATTTATGATGACAAAGGGGTAAAAGGAGGCTTACCTTCGAATTCTCAATTTGTTATAGTGGGTGATCAAAATGCTTCACCGGTAGAAGGAAATGCTATTATGGAAGGTATAAAGTCATTACTTGACCATCCTAAAGTTAACAGCGACCTTACACCTGCAAGTAAAGGAGGTGCGGAACATAGTCCTCAAAACCCTTTCGGAATTAATCATACTGCCTTTTGGAGAATGCGTGCTGATTATGTATTGCCTTCAAAACTTGGTTTTAAGGTTATCAACAGCGGTGTGTTCTGGCCTGCAAAAGGTGAACCAATGTCAGAATTGGTTGAAAAACGTGAATCAAGTTCAGATCATCGTTTAGTTTGGGTGAAGGTAGTTTTGGAGTAAATAACCCCTTCTTTATATTTTTTGTTTTTTTAAACGCAAAAAAATCTTTGCAACTTCGCTCCCGAAGCCTCAGGATGCGAGACTCAAAACAAAAAGAGCTTGTTAGTTTAATTCTAACAAGCTCTTTATTATATGAACTAAAATTAATATTTTAGGGATCCTTATGGTCTGATAAAGGGAGGCAATAATTGACTGCAAACTTCTCCAAAACCAATTCGTACTTCAGCATTTTCGCAGAAACCTCTTATGATTATGGTATCGTTATCTTCTATAAATTTACGTTCGCTTCCATCTTTTAATTTAATCGGATTTTTTCCTCCCCAAGTCAGTTCTAACATAGAACCGAAGCTGTCTGGAGTTGGTCCAGAAATAGTTCCAGAGCCCATCATATCACCAGAATTCACACGGCATCCGTTTGAAGTATGATGCGCTAATTGCTGACTCATTGACCAATATAAATATTTAAAATTTGATTTTGAAACTATAGTTTCTTCTGCTTCTTCAGGTTTAATTGAAACTTCTAAATGAATATCAAAAGCTTTTTTGCCTTTTGTTTGTAAATAAGGAAGCGGCGACGGATCTTGTTTTGGACCTTTTGTTCTAAAAGGCTCTAAAGCATCCATAGTCACAATCCAAGGAGAAATAGAGGTCGCAAAGTTTTTTGCTAAGAATGGTCCAAGTGGCACATATTCCCATTTCTGAATATCGCGTGCACTCCAGTCATTCAATAAAACCATTCCGAAAATATAATCTTCAGCTTCGTAAGTGGGGATATTTTCTCCCATTACATTAACGTCGGTTGTAATAAAAGCAGTTTCTAATTCAAAATCAACTAAACGAGACGGACCAAAAACAGGATATTTTTCTCCAGCAGGCAAAGTTTGTCCCATTGGTCTGTGAACCGGAATGCCAGACGGAACAATAGTAGAACTTCTTCCATGATAACCTACAGGTATATGAAGCCAGTTTGGCAATAAAGCATTTTCAGGATCACGGAACATTTTTCCTACGTTAGTAGCGTGTTCTTTACTTGAATAAAAGTCAGTATAATCGCCAATTAAAACCGGCAATTGCATTTCGACATCATCAATTTTAAAAATAACAATATCTTTATCTTTTGTTGAATCTCTAAGTTGAGGGTTCGTTTCATCGAAAATTTCTGCGATACGATTTCGAACTAAACGCCATGTTTTTTTTCCATCAGAAATAAAATCATTAAGCGTGTCTTGCATGAACATATCATCAGTTAAATCTATTCCTTCAAAATAGTTCAATTGTTGTAAAGCTCCTAAATCTATAGCGTAATCGCCAATTCTTGTTCCTACTGTAACGACATTTTCTTTAGTAAGAAATACACCGAAAGGAATATTTTGAATAGGGAAGTCGCTATTTTCTGGCACTTCTAACCATGATTTTCTTTTGGTATCGTTGGCGGTTATTGGCATGTGAATGTTAATTATTTGTTGAAAAATTGTATGTCAAATATATCATAATCTAACAGTTTGACAAACGTTTTTTTGTATTTTTGCAGGAAATTAACGAAAAACGAAAAAATGCAACGCGACGAACAAATTTTTGACCTTATACTAGAGGAACAAGACAGACAAATTCACGGACTAGAACTTATTGCTTCTGAGAATTTTGTAAGTGACGAAGTAATGGAAGCAGCTGGTTCTGTTTTAACTAATAAATATGCCGAAGGTTATCCTGGCAAAAGATACTACGGCGGTTGCGAAGTAGTTGACGTTATCGAGCAAATTGCAATAGACAGAGCAAAAGAATTGTTTGGTGCTGAATACGCAAACGTACAGCCTCACTCAGGTTCTCAAGCTAATACAGCAGTTTACCACGCTTGTTTAAATCCTGGTGATACTATTTTAGGTTTTGACTTATCTCATGGTGGTCACTTAACTCACGGTTCTCCAGTAAACTTTTCAGGTCGTTTATACAAGCCAGTTTTTTACGGTGTAGATGCTGAAACTGGTCGTTTAGATTATGATAAAATTCAAGAAATTGCGACTAAAGAACAGCCAAAATTAATCATCGCCGGAGCATCTGCTTATTCTCGCGATATGGATTTTGCACGTTTCAGAGAAATCGCTGACAGCGTAGGAGCGATCTTATTTGCTGATATTTCTCACCCTGCAGGTTTAATTGCAAAAGGATTAATGAATGACCCGATTCCTCATTGTCATATCGTTTCTACAACAACACACAAAACTTTGCGTGGGCCACGTGGAGGTTTGATTTTGATGGGAAAAGATTTCGAAAATCCACAAGGTTTGAAAACTCCAAAAGGAGAAATCAGAATGATGTCATCATTATTAGATCTTGCTGTTTTCCCAGGAAATCAAGGTGGACCATTAATGCACATTATTGCTGCTAAAGCCGTTGCTTTTGGTGAAGCATTAAAAGATGAGTTCTTTACGTATGCTATGCAATTGCAAAAAAATGCAAACGCTATGGCCGATGCATTTGTAAAAAGAGGATACCAAATTATTTCTGGCGGAACCGATAACCACATGATGCTTATTGACTTAAGAAATAAAAACATTTCTGGTAAAGAAGCTGAAAATGCATTAGTAAAAGCAGAAATTACAGTAAATAAAAATATGGTTCCATTTGACGATAAATCTCCATTTATCACATCTGGAATTCGCGTAGGAACAGCTGCAATCACAACTCGTGGTTTAGTTGAAGAAGATATGGAAACTATCGTAGCGCTTATCGATAAAGTTTTGTCTGATCATACAAACGAAACAGTTATCGAAGAAGTAGCTAACGAAGTAAATGAAATGATGAGCGAAAGACCTATTTTCGTATATTAAATATTGGTCATAAAGTCTTAAAGTCGAAGGTCGAAAGTCTTGGAATGGAAAGTAAATTTCTATTTTAGTTTTTGATCTTCGACTTTTATTTTTACGAATTTTGACTTTGCAACTTTATGACTTTCTAACTTTAAGACTTAAAAATATGGGCGTACTAAGATTACAACTGCCAACAGACCCAAGATGGGTAAATATTGTAGAGAAAAACATTGAAGAAATCTTGACAGATCACGCTTGGTGCGAGCAAAAAGCAGCAACAAATGCGATTACAATTATAACGAATAACTCTGAGCATCAAGATTTGGTGAAAGATTTATTGGCTTTAGCCAAAGAAGAAATCGATCATTTTGAACAGGTTCATAATATTATTATCAAAAGAGGCTTAAAATTAGGTCGCGAACGTAAAGACGACTATGTAAATGAATTGTATTTGTATATGAAAAAAAGCGGCGACGGAAGCCGTGTTTCTGGATTAGTCGAAAGATTGCTTTTTTCAGCGATGATCGAAGCAAGAAGCTGTGAACGTTTTAAGGTTTTATCTGAAAATATTCAGGACGAAGAATTAGCTGTTTTTTACAGGGAATTAATGGAAAGTGAAGCTGGACATTATACTACATTCATTACTTACGCACGTAAATACGGAGTTGGAATTGATGTAGAAAAACGTTGGAGAGAATGGCTTGCCTATGAAGAATCAATCATTAAAAATTACGGAAAAGGAGAGACGATTCACGGGTAAAAAGTTTTGTTTCAGGCTTTTTTTATTTCAGGTTTCAGGTTTTCTTTGTTTCAAGTTTGTCACGTGAGTGAAATCTAAACGCGTTCTGATTGAAAATTTCAGGTTTACAATAAATAAAATCAGTATAAATCCGCGTCTTCTCGAAGCGAATCTGTGTCATCTGCGTCAAAAGGTACGTTCCAATTAAAAAACTTCTTGAACCTCCGTGCCATCTTTGTGAATCTCTGTAAAACTCTAAAATAAAAAATCCCCGTCTTCGCAAAGCGAATCTTTCACATCCGCGTTCCAAATAAACGCAAAGTTTTAATAATCTAAATTCTATCCCGAAGCTTCGGGACTACAATCTAAAATTGTATCTTTGAAAGTAACCAAAATTCAAAGCCATGAGAATAGAAACTGATCTGAAATTAGGATTTAAGGACGTAATGATTCGACCAAAAAGATCAACGCTGAAAAGCAGATCTGAAGTATCTTTAGAAAGAAATTTTAAGTTTTTGCACAGCACTTCAGATTGGACAGGAATCCCAATTATGGCGGCAAATATGGATACAGTTGGTACTTTTGAAATGGCTCAGGTTTTAGCCAAAGAAAAACTTTTTACGGCAATTCATAAACACTATACTTTAGAAGAGTGGAATGATTTTTTAAAAAATGTCACTCCCGATTTCTACAATTATATTGCTATAAGTACAGGAACGGGAAAAGAAGATTTTGCTAAAATCGGCCAAATTATTACAGCAAATCCTTTATTGAAATTCATTTGCATTGACGTTGCGAACGGTTATTCAGAACATTTTGTACAATTTTTAAAACAAACGCGAAAACAATATCCGGATAAAGTTATTATTGCAGGAAATGTAGTTACAGGTGAAATGGTCGAAGAACTATTATTGGCCGGAGCTGATATTGTAAAAGTCGGGATTGGCCCGGGATCTGTTTGTACAACTCGCGTAAAAACAGGCGTGGGTTATCCGCAGCTTTCAGCGATTATAGAATGTGCAGATGCAGCGCACGGATTAGGCGGACATATTATAAGCGACGGCGGATGCAGCACTCCTGGAGATGTTGCTAAAGCATTTGGAGCAGGTTCAGATTTTGTAATGCTGGGCGGAATGCTGGCCGGACATACTGAAAGTGGAGGAGAATTGATCGAAGTGGAAGGCAAGAAATTCAAACAATTTTACGGAATGAGTTCTACAACTGCTATGGATAAACATGTTGGTGGCGTTGCTGAATATCGTGCAAGCGAAGGGAAAACAGTTCAGGTGCCGTTTAAAGGAAATGTAATAAGCACAGTTTTAGATATTCTAGGCGGTTTAAGAAGCACTTGTACTTATGTTGGCGCTTCGAGATTAAAAGAATTGACCAAGCGAACTACTTTTATAAGAGTCAGCGAGCAAGAAAATCAAGTTTTTACAAATTAGTATTTTTCAAATAATATGATTTCACTTTCAGAAGCAACAATAGCAAATCTTAAAACAATTCAAGAAATAGCACATTTAACTTGGCCGCTGACCTATGGAGAAATTTTATCTAAAGAACAGTTAGATTATATGTTGAATCTAATTTATTCAGATGAAGCCTTAAAAACTCAATTTGAAAAGAAAGAACAGTTGTTTTATTTAATTTTAGATGATGAAACAACAGTTGGTTTTATCGGAATTGAACATAATTACAAAAATGGATTCGTAACTAGAATTCATAAAATATATCTTTTGCCAGAAACTCAGGGAAAAGGAATAGGAAAAAAAGTTATAGCAGAAATCGAAAAATTAGCATTTGAAAAAAAATCAATCGCATTATCACTAAATGTAAATAGATTTAATAACGCACTCCGTTTCTATCAAAAACTAGGATTTGAAGTTACCGATGAAGTCAATATTGACATTGGAAATGGATTTTTGATGGAAGATTATGTGATGGAAAAGCGATTGTAAAGGTTAAAATAAATCATAAAAAGGCATTGACTGTAATTGTACTTAGCTAAATATTAAAAAAGCTAACTTTGTAAAAAAAATAATATGGAAGATATAAGATGGGAACAAAGATTTTCTAATTTTAATAAAGCGCTATTAAAGTTAGACGAATCAAACAAAATTATTTAGATGACGAAGATGAATTAGATGCTGATAATTTAGGATATGTTGTAGAGGAACTAATAAAAGAAGGCCTAATTCAAAGATTTGAATATACTCATGAATTAGCTTGGAATGTAATGAAAGATTATGCTTTTTTTCAGGGAAATTCGACAGTTGGGGGTTCTAGAGATGCAACAAGGGAAGCTTTTAGATTACATATAATTGATAATGCTGAAATGTGGATGGATATGATTCAGATCCATAATAAAACTTCTCATACTTATAATGAGGAAATTGCAAATGAAATATTTAATAAAATAATTAATGACTATTTCCAATTGTTTTTAGATTTTCAAAAAAAAAATGGAAGAAAAAAAAGTGGTGAACAAATTAATCTAATTTAATTTTATGAGTTCGTTTGGTCTTTCTTCAAATTATATAACTAAAATTAATTCAGTATTTCATCAGTATTTTAATATTGATGAAGTTATAATATTTGGTTCAAGAGCGAAAGGCAACTATAGAGATAATTCTGATATTGATTTGGTAATAAAAGGAAAATTCATTGATTTGTCAACTTTGCAACAAATCGAAAACAAATTAGAAGAGTTATATATACCCAATTTTATTGATTTAATAATCTTTGATAAAATTGAAAACCCTGATTTGGTAAATCATATAAATAGAGTAGGTAAACAGTTTTATAAAAAAGGCAAATCTTATTAATTTGTATTAACTCACAATAATATCATATTTAAATAATAATCCTTTTACTTCTTTTAAAGCAAAAACAGCTTTTTTGAGCTTAGTTTTTGATGGATCAATTGTATAATTGTAACTGGTCTTAAAATCGGCTTTGTTGGCAGTTGCCTTGTCAAATTCTGAGCGATATAAATCGCAATTATCAAAAAGTACGCTTGTAAGATCTGTTGCCATAAAATCTACCGCAATTAAACTGCAGTTGGTAAAAGTAGTTCCTTTGATTTTTAGTGTGTAAAACTTAGAAAAATCAAGGATGCAATCGTAAAAATGAACTTCAAAAATTAGTTTGTCGCACATGGCGAAATTCACTTCCTTAATTTCGCATCGATTAAAAGATGCAGTTCTAAAAGCGACGTAATTAATCTTTGCTTCACTAAAAGTACAATCATTAAAAATGCAGTCAATAAAAGTAACAGCTAAAAAGGTGCAGGCAGAAAAATTGCATTTATTAAATATACAGCATTCGAAATCCTTAAAATTAAGATCGTCTCTATTATAAATAATAGTATCGTATTCTTTATCAAGGAAATATTCGCTCTCTTTTTTCAAGGTGACTTTTAATTTTTTAGGTTGAAAAGATACTAATTTAAGTAAAATATTATGCAAAATTTACAGTCAAAATTTATAATTTGATGTAGCTTTACGTTGATTTTTTTTAAAGTAAAAATGATAATTACAAAATATGGAATCAACAAGAAAAGAACATGATTTTTTAGGAGAATTAGATATTCCTAATCAACTATATTATGGTATTCAGACCTTTAGAGCTGTAGAGAATTTTAATATTACGGGAATTCCAATTTCAAAAGAACCTTTATTTATCAAAGCTTTAGGGTATGTAAAAAAAGCCGCTGCTATGGCAAATAAAGACTGTGGCGCTTTAGATCCTAAAATTGCCGAAGCAATTTGCTACGGAAGTGATCAGGTTATTGAAGGTAAATTCGATAAAGAATTTGTAAGCGACTTGATTCAGGGCGGGGCGGGAACTTCAGTAAATATGAATGCAAATGAAGTAATTGCCAATATTGGTTTAGAATATCTTGGACATAAAAAAGGGGAATACAATTTCCTTCACCCAAATAATCATGTTAACTGTTCTCAATCTACAAATGATGCGTACCCGTCTGCTTTTAGAATTGCACTTTACTTGAAAATGGAAAGTTTTATTAAAACATTAGAAGGCTTGGAAATCGCTTTTGCTGCAAAAGGAGAGGAGTTTAAAAATGTTTTAAAAATGGGAAGAACGCAATTGCAAGATGCCGTTCCGATGACTTTAGGACAAGAATTTAAATCTTACGCAACTACAATTGGTGAAGACGTACGAAGGTTAAAAGATGCTCAGAGCCTGGTTTTAGAAATCAATATGGGAGCTACTGCAATTGGTACAAGAGTAAATGCACCAGAAGGATATCCTGAAATTTGTGTAAACTACTTAGCAAAAGAAGTTGGAATTCCGCTAACACTTTCACCAGATTTAATTGAAGCGACAGTCGATACTGGAGCGTATGTTCAAATCATGGGAACATTAAAAAGAACGGCTGTAAAAATCTCTAAAATCTGCAACGATTTAAGATTATTGAGTTCTGGACCAAGAACAGGTATAAACGAAATTAATTTGCCCGCACGTCAGCCGGGTTCTTCTATTATGCCCGGAAAAGTAAATCCGGTAATTCCAGAAGTAGTCAACCAGACTTGTTTTTATGTAATCGGACAGGATTTAACGGTTACTATGGCAGCTGAAGCAGGACAATTACAATTAAATGTAATGGAACCAGTAATTGCTTTTGCTATGTTTACATCGTTAGACTATCTTTCAAATGCAATTCAAACTCTAATTGATAAATGTATCATCGGAATTACTGCAAATGTTGATCACTGTTATAATATGGTAATGAACAGTATTGGAATTGTAACACAATTGAACCCTATTTTAGGTTATGAAGAAAGTGCAAGTATTGCCGGCGAAGCTTTAAAAACAAATAAAAGCGTTCATGAAATTGCTGTTATCGAGAGAAAAGTAATCACTCAGGAAAAATGGGATGAGATTTATTCTTTAGAGAATCTAATTCATCCAAAATTTATCACGAAATAAAAGATTATTTATGATCTAAAAAGCCTTCAGTGTTTATATGACGGCTTTTTTATGCTTTTAAAAATATGTTTTAAAGCATTTTATTAATAGAATATTTTATAAAAAATACCAGCTAAAATAAGATATATAAAAAGACATATTACATTAACAAACAATACTTTGAGGTATTTATTTAATGAAGGAATATTTTCTCTAAAAAAGGTATAATTCATTACTGTTGCTGCACCGCCAATGAATCCTCCAATTGCGCCTCCGCCGATTATTATTAAAAAAGGCAAACCGCCAATTAAATATTCATACCATTTTAATTTTTTTGCCATAGGATGTTTCGTTCCATTTATATTCAAAACTTGTGCTGATATATCTGGAAAATTTGCTTTAGGGAAAGCTTTAACGGTTTCATTATTGGCTGTTTTTAATAAAAATGGCTTCCCTTTTTCTTTAGTTTGCTCAACAAGAATCCCATTTTGTTTTAATGTTGATTTGCCTGAGAAAATATTATTTTCAAATTCAAAAGTATCGTTTGGAAAGTCTTCTAGAGTAAATTCAAAATTATTTTTCATTGTTTATTTTTTTAGGAATGTTTCAAATGAAATCATTAGTGTTGGTGTATTTAAATATTTTGCAAAAATAATTGAAACTGGTAATTTGCGTGATTGCTAAAAGCTTAAAAAGAAACAGAATAAGATTTTATTTCAATAGTAATTTGAAGAATAATTTATTCTAAATATAGAACTTGTTTTTTAGATGTATTAAGTCTATATATAATTTTAGTTTTATAAAGTGTTGAAAATAAGCGTTATATTTACATAGCAATTGATGTTATTTCAGAAAATTAAAATTCTTAGATGATAAAAATTTTAAAAAATAATTGTTTTCAGAATAAATACAGCCTTTTAGGATTGTTCTTCTTTATTCAATTCAGTTTGATTGCTCAAATTGAATCAGGCGGTTCCGAAATTTGTCCACCAAAAACATTCTTCGAACTTTTTACAAAAAAAGATTCTGTTCATGTAATTAAACCTGTAAAAAACAGTTTTTTTTTAGTTATTCCAGTTATCGGTTCTCAGCCGGCGACCGGATTTGTTTTTGGCGGTGTAGCACAGTATACTTTTAAAGGAAAACAAAAAGTAGCTAAATATTCAATTGCCAATGTGGGCATAACTTATACAACAAAAAAACAGTGGCTTGTCAATATTAAAAACAGTATTCTTCTAAAAAACAATAAGATATTTCTAAACGGAGATTATAGAATCTATATATTTTCTCAGCCCAATTACGGTTTAGGAACTAATATTATTCCGCCTCGACGCGATCAGGAACCAAATTTTAGTATTGATTCGCTTGCTCAGCCAATGGATTATAATTATTTTAAGTTTCACCAAACGGCTTCTTTTGAGGTAAAGCCTAATTTTTATGTCGGAGGTGGTGTAAATATCGACTGGTATACTTCTATAAAAGATAAAGAATTGGATATTGCAAATGGAATATCTACGTATCATTATGATTACAGTCAAAAATATGGATTTAATAATTTAGAATATTTTTTAACGGGCGTAAGTCTTAATTTGGTATACGATTCACGAGACAATCAAATTAATGCTACACACGGCTGGTTTGCCAATATTAATTATAGATTTAATCCCGTATTGTTTAAAAATCAGGAATACAGTAATGTTTTATATACAGAATATCGAAATTTTATTCCGCTTTCGGCAAAAAAGAAAGGCTATATTTTGGCACTTTGGACCTATGGACAATTTGTAACCAGAGGAAAAGTTCCGTATTTAAACCTGCCCGCAAATGGCTGGGACCAGCGAAGCCGAAGCGCCGAAGGGTATACACAGGGATTGTTTAGAGGAACGAATTTAGTTTATCTTTCAACTGAATTTCGCTTTCCAATTACCTGTAATCAAATGTTTAGCGGTACGGTTTTTACCAATTTTGTAACCGCAAATAATCCAGATACAAATACCCATCTTTTTCAATATATTCAGCCTTCATTTGGTGCAGGATTACGAATTTTAATCGATAAAGCAACCCGAACGAATCTAATTGTAGACTACGCTTGGGGCAATAATTCAAAAGGTTTTTATTTGAATGCCGGCGAAACTTTCTAATAAAAAATATTCTAAAAGCATTTCGAAATACTAAAAGCTCATTTTTTTATTGGTTTATATGTTCAACTGTTCATAATTAAATCATAATTTACAACTATTGCCATTTAGATTTTTAAACTCAATTCTTATTTTTGTTACTAATAGAAATATTTAGATGAAATTATTAATAGTCGAAGACGAACCAAATCTTTTATCCATTCTGCGTAAAGGATTTGCCGAAAACAATAACGAAGTCAGCGTGGCTCTCGATGGCAAAACAGCTCTCGAAATGATTCACAATTACAATTTTGATGTTGTAGTCTTAGATGTTATGCTGCCCGATATCAACGGAATCGAAATTTGCAGAAGATTGCGTGCCAGCAAAAATTTTGTCCCAATTTTACTTTTGACCGCTTTAGGAACTTCAGAAAATATTGTAACCGGATTAAACGCTGGTGCCGATGATTATTTAGTGAAGCCTTTTAAATTTGGAGAACTCGATGCAAGAGTAAATGCCTTGAACAGAAGAGCAAATCAGGAAACTGAAAAAGTAGATACTATCGTAATTGCAGATTTAGAGATTAATGGAAAAGCTAAAACCGTAAAAAGAAACGGAGAATCAATTGTCTTGACTGCGAAAGAATTTAAATTATTGTATTATTTGGCCAAAAATACAGGCAGAATAGTATCGCGCGATCAAATTTTAGATAATGTCTGGGACATTAATTTTGATATGAATACTAACGTTGTTGATGTGTATATCAATTACTTGAGAAAAAAAATAGATAAGCCTTTTAATTCCAAACTTATTCATACCATGAAGGGTTTAGGTTATGTTATACAGCCATAAAATGGATATAAGAAAAAAAATTACTTTTACTTATGTAGCCTTGTCTACCTTTAGTACATTATTATTGTGTATTATTGTTTTCGTTTTATTTAGAGAAAATAACCGTTATCACTTCTTAAAAAGATTAGAAGACAGAGCTAAAATTGTAGCTTCGATTCATTTTCAAAAAGATCCTGAAAAAATAAAATACTATAAAAATCTTAAAAAGAACGGACTCGAAGAACTTATAGAAGAGGAAGAATTTGTTCTTAAAATAAACAGTGCCAATAGTTTTGATTATAATACTGCTCTTAATTTGCCAAATCAGTTTTATACTAATATTTTAACTACAGGCAAAGATTATTTTGAGGTTAACAGCAAATATTATTTAGGACAGGTTTTTACAGAAAACAATCAGAAATATATTGTAATTGTTGCCGCACGTGACCGAAGAGGAAAAACCACAACGATTTATATTGTAAAAATATTATTTTTTGGCGGTATCGGATTTATTCTTCTCGCTTTCTTTTTAGGACGTTTTTTAGCGAAACGTGTTATAAATCCTGTTGCTAGAATTACCAAAGAAGTAAACCGAATCAGTGCTTCAAATCTCCACAACAGATTGCCGGAAGTTAAAAACTCAGATGAAATTTCAGATCTTACTGAAACGTTTAATGATATGCTCGACCGATTAGAAACTTCATTTGAAATTCAGGCGAATTTTATTAATAATGCTTCTCACGAATTAAAAACGCCAATTACAACTATTATTGCCGAGTCTGAAATTATGTTGCTTAAAGAGCGAGAAGTTTCAGAATATATTGAGTCATTGCAAAATATTTACAGTCAGGCTTCTAGATTAGGAAACTTAACAGAAAGTCTATTAAAACTGACTCAAACAGGTTACGACGGCAAAAAGCAAGTTTTAGATATAGCACGTATAGATGAGCTTTTGATGGATGTAAAATCAGATCTTGATAAAATTTATCCCGACAATCGCGTGAGCATGAAGTTTAATTTTGCTCCAAAAGATTCTAATTTGCTTTTAATTCCGTGCAACAAGCCTCTTTTAGAGTTAGCAATTAACAATATTGTGACAAACGGAGTAAAATATTCGGATAATAACGAAGTTTTTGTAACGCTTTCAGCAAATCAGGAAGTGATTAAAATTTCTATTAATGATATCGGAATTGGAATTCCGCCAGAAGATATTCCGCATTTGTATGAACCTTTCTTTAGAGGAAAAATTGCCACTAAATATATTGGTTACGGTTTAGGTTTGCCGTTGGCATCCAAAATTATCCGCATGCACGACGGTGAGATACAAGTACAGTCAGAGCAAAATAAAGGGACTATTGTAACTATTATTTTCAAGAAGTCAAAAATCAAAAATTCCAACATTAAAAATTCTAATGTTGAATCTTAGAAAATTCTAATTTTAGATTAAGACCCTTCTAATTTACAGGGAGTTACTTTGTATGTATAAACTAAACGATTATACTTATGAAAAATTTCCTTATACCAACCACATTAAAAGACGATACAATTTCTGCCGTAAAATCGGCTGTTAACCAAGCGAAAGATTCAGATTGCGAAATCATTTTAATGATAAGCGCTGAAACTCCAGATTCGTATTCGTCATCTTATTTTTTGCGCGAAATGAAAACGGGACTTACTGCAAGTCAAGAAGAAATTTTAGAAACGTGCAGATATATTGTTGATCGTATTCCGAATTGCAAATTAAAAGTTCATAATCAATACGGACTTTCATCGCCAATTTTTAAACGTATTATCGAGCATTTCTCTGTAAAATTAGTTATTCTGACTAATTCTTATAAACATGAAACAAAACGAATTCATCAATATTTAATTCAGTTAGCCGGAAATCAAAAATGCCCGATTTTGCATTTAGGATCAGAAGAATCGAAAGATGGATTTAATAAAGCACTTTATATTGAAAACGCCAATGCAAATATGCATGTTAAAGATGTGCAGCAGTTTGTAACTGAAAATTTCTCTTTTGAAATTGTAAGCCAAACATCAAATTTTGATGATAATTACGAAAATTTTGCGCCTTATTTATCTGAAGCAATTTCCAAATACGACATCGATTTGTTAGTTGAAACTCGTAAAGGAGAAAAAATAAAATTCAACAAAACTAAAAAAGAAAATATAAACGAAAGACTCGGACTTCCGGTTCTTTCACTTTATGAAGAATTGGCTTGATCCAAATTTCTTCAAAAAACGCAAGTTTAATTTAAAACCGAAAATATGTTATTAAAGAAAAGAATTCCAATGAAGTACGTTCTCGGGAAAATTAAAGTAGAATTAGGTCTGGTAATGACTTATACAATTTTGTTTGAAATTTTTCATCACTATTTTATTAATATTTCAGTTGATATTCCGATAGCAATTCCAACAATGGTTGGTACCATTATTTCGCTGTTATTGGCTTTTAAATCGAATCAGGCTTATGACAGATGGTGGGAAGCCAGAATTATTTGGGGATCAATCGTAAATGAGTCCAGAACTTTGGTAAGACAAATGCTGACTTTTTATAAAGACCCTGAATTTTCTGTAGAAGCAAATGAATTCAAAGAGAATTTTACAAAACGACAAATTGCATGGTGTTACAGTTTAGGGCAGGCTTTACGAAATAAAGATGCCATAAAACCAATCAAAGAATTTATAAGTGAAGAAGAATTAAACTTTGTAAAAAATCATCAGAATGTCCCGAATGCGATCTTATTGCTTCATTCTAGAGATTTGAGAATTGCCAGAAAAGACAAACGTTTAAATACCTATCAGCAAGTAGAAATAGATAAAACCATAACACGATTATGTGACGCAATGGGGAAATGTGAGCGTATTAAAAACACCATTTTTCCAACAACTTACAGCATGTATATCAGAATGACATTGTGTTTATTTATTCTTTTATTGCCTTTCGGATTAATCAGTTTGTTGAGCTGGTTTGCAATTCCGTTGATTACAATTATTGGAGGAACATTTTTCTTAATTGAAAAAATGGCAATCCATTTACAAGATCCTTTCGAGAACAGACCAACAGACACGCCTGTTACTGCAATTTCAAATACAATCGAAAAGAACTTAATGCAAATGCTTAATGAATATCAAAGTGAATTTGATATTATTAAGGAATTTGACCTTAAACCTGAAACCAAAAAAGCGCCAGCAGACGCCTACTTTGTTTTATAATTAAATGTTGGAATTAGATTAGTTGGAAACCAGACAGCAATTATGTTGTCTGGTTTTTTAGTTTTACGAATCGAGCAGTTTTCCGAGAGTTTGTATCGATTGACGTAATTCATTTGTCCACGGTAAACCAAAACTTAATCGCATGCAATTCGAAAATTGATTTTGCAGAGAGAAAATTCTTCCCGGCGCAATGCTGATTTTTTGTTTCATGGCCAAATGATAAAAAGCTCCGGTATCTACATTTTTATCTAATTCGACCCAAAGGAAAAAACCGCCTTGAGGCTGACTCACCTTAGTTCCCGCCGGAAAAGATTCTAAAACGGTATTAATGTAATTGTTGCAGTTGTGATTTAAAATCTGGCGAATTTTGCGAAGATGATTTTCATATCTTCCGTTTTTAAGAAAATCGCCCACAACTTCATGCGTAATAGTAGGCGAGGAGAGCGTGTGATAAATTTTATTTCGCAGAATATCTTTTTTGAATTTCCCCGGAGAAACCCAGCCCACGCGATAACCTGGTGCCAATGTTTTAGAAACAGAACTGCAGCAAAGTACAATACCGCTTTCATCAAAAGTTTTACAATTAGATGGTCGGCTAGAGCCAAAATACAAATCGCCGTGAATATCATCTTCGATTAGCGGAATATTGTAAAATTCCATCAATCGAACTACTTCTTTTTTATGTTCTGTTGGCATCATGCTTCCAGACGGATTGCTGAAGTTGCTCATCAATAAACAGAGCTTAACTTTTCTAGAAGAAAGCGCTTTTTTTAACGCATCTAATTCAATTCCAGTTGTCATATTTGTCGGCAATTCCATAATATATAAACCCAAAGATTTAGCCAATTGCAAAATGCCAAAATAAGCAGGACTCTCTGTAATAATAGTATCTCCAGGTTTGGTCAGTGTCATTAAGCAATGTGATATAGCGCTTGTACAGCCTGGCATTGTAATAATGTCTTCCTCGGTCAGTGAGCCTCCCCACGTAAAAGACCATCTTGCAATTTCTCTTCTTAAATTCTGATTTCCTTGTACTTGCTCGTAACTCGTACCGCTGTTTGTAAGCTGACGCATGGCCTGAACCATTCCTTTGTTTAATTTAGCAATTGGCAGCAATTCATTTGATGGAAAACCTAAAGAAAGCATCGTAATACTTTTATCTGTCATATTGCCGTAAACCTGATCGATTAAGTCTTGTCTGTCGATGTTTTGAACGCTCAAAATAGGTTTGCTTGCCGAAGGTTCAGTAATAATTCTAGCCGAAGTATTGCTCACATAATAGCCAGATTGTGGTCTTGATTCTATCAGTGATCGGCTTTCAATTTCATAATAGGCTTTGCTTACTGTACTCATACTATAGCCCGTTTCAGCGCAGACTTCACGTATAGAAGGCAGTTTGTCGCCAACATTTAGTACACCTGATTTTATTTGTTTTTCGATGCGATCTGCAAATTGCAAATACAAGTAATTTGAATTTTTCATAAAAAAAAACTGTTATGGTGCAATTTACAAAAACTGTATCTGTATTGCTGTTTTATTTTTGTGAAATTTGCTTTATCAGAAATAATAAAAATAACTCCTGTGAAAACAACAAAATACTACATAGCAGCAATTACCGCATACACCATTTGGGGATTTTTCAGTTTGGTTTTAAGACCTATTCACGACTATGCATCGCTGGATATTTTGTTCTTCCGAGTATTTAGTTGCAGTATTTTAATGCTTTTGATTTGTTTTTTATTTAAAAGAAAAACGCTTCAGGATACTATTTCTATCTTCAAATCTTTATCAGCTTCTGAAAAGAAAAAGGCAATTTTGCTAAACATAGGCGGAAGCGTTTTTTTAATGTCTAATTGGTTTACTTTTATATATGTTATGAATCATGTCAGCGTAAAAGCTACTTCTTTGGCGTACTTGGTCTGCCCAATTTTAACCACTTTGCTGGCTTATTTTATTTTGCATGAAAAATTAAGCAAAACACAATGGATTTCTGTTGGATTGAGTATTTCGGGCTGTTTATTGCTGTCATATGCTGATATTATGGATATGTTTTTCAGCATCATTATCGGATTTACTTACGCTTGTTATTTGGTTAGTCAGCGTGTGAACAAAGGCTTTGATAAATTCATTGTGCTCACATTTCATATTACTTTAGCGGCTTTGGTATTATTGCCATTCTATCCAGCATACAGCGGACCGGTTCCGACTGAATTCAAGTTCTATTTTTGTATCGAAACAATAGCTATTTTGTTTACAATATTTCCTTTATTCCTAAATTTATATACGCTTTCTGGAATTAATTCATCAACTGTAGGAATGCTGCTAAACATCAACCCAATGATCGCTTTTGGATTAGCAAATTTTGTTTATCACGAAAAAATATCAGCTTTGCAGATAAGTGCTTACGGTATCATTTTTATAGCTGTTTTGGTTTTTAACTCGCATCATCTTTTTGCTTTAAAACAAAAATATATCCTGTCGTCTAAAGATTCGGTTTAAAATGTAATTTGCATACTTTTTATTGGTTTAAAAATAAAATTACAAGAATCTTAACAGGGTTTTAAAACAGGAATGAGTATTTTTCATTTCTGTTTTTTTTATGCAGTAAAGTGTGGTAAAAATAATGTAACAGATTACTAATATTAAAGTTTTTTTTTGGTTTAATTACCCTTAAAAAATTTTTTAATCTATGAAATCAGTCGCGACATAAACCTATTACAAAACCGATTCGAAAATTTTATGAAAAATACAAAACTCCAAGCCTTTCTTCCTTTATTCTATTTAGTATGGTCTGACGATCTTTTAACTCAAAAAGAATTTGCTACAATTCAAGAATTTATAAATGCTTTAACTTGGCTTTCGCCAGAAGAAAAACAACAGCTTCTTTCTAAAGTTGATATTTCAAATCCACCTTCGCGAAATGAACTCGCACAGTGGAAACTCGATATTGAGTCGCACATCGAAGACAAATCTTCTATAAAATCTATTTTTGATATTGCAGTTGCATTGTCAGATAAAGATTTAGATATAAATGCTTTAAAATCTGATTTTACAAAACTAGAGAACGATTTGGGATTTTTAGGAGAAGAAGCAATTCAGAACTTTAAGACTAAAGCATCTTCTTTCACTGCAAGTTCCCAAACCAACAGCAATTTTGATATTCAAAAAATAACATCACTTTTGGATGGTCAGCAAGCTTCAATAATTAAAAAAGTAAAATCAGTTATTTCGAGACCTGAATTTGCTTACGAAACTTCGACAGATGTAAATGTTTACCGCCAAACCGTTTACGATTGGTGTAAAATATTGGCAGAAGAAAATCTTGGAAATATGGCATATCCAAAGCGATATGGCGGAGGAGAAAACATAGCCGATTATTTTGCTATTATGGAAACCTTGAGTTATCACGATTTAAGTTTAGTGATAAAATTTGGCGTTCAGTTTGGACTATGGGGAATGAGTGTTCAATCGCTTGGAACCGAAAAACATTATGCAAAATATTTAAAAGATATTGGATCTCTAAAAATTCCAGGCTGTTTTGCTATGACTGAAACGCATCATGGCTCAAACGTAAAAGGTCTTGAAACAACAGCCACTTACAATCATAATGATCAAACATTTACGATTCATACACCACACAAAAAAGCACAAAAAGAATATATTGGCAACGCTGCAGTTCACGGACAAATGGCTACTGTTTTTGCTAAACTTATAATTGATAATCACGATTACGGCGTAAATGCTTTTGTGGTGCCGTTGCGCGATACAAATGGAAATACTTTGAAGGGAGTTACAATTGGTGATTGCGGTCATAAAATGGGACTAAATGGCGTTGATAACGGAACAATTAGTTTTGATCAGGTTGTAATTCCGAAAGAAAATATGCTGGACAGATTTGCTTCTGTAAATGATAAAGGAGAATTTGAAAGTCCAATTCCGAGTGATAACCGTCGCTTTTTTACGATGCTGGGAACTTTGGTTGGAGGAAGAATTGGTATTCCGCGTTCGGCTTTGGCAGCAGCCAAATCTGGTTTAACAATCGCAATTCGTTATAGCGATCAAAGACGACAATTCGGACCAGAAGGCGGATCAGAAGTTCCGATTTTAAATTACAGAATGCACCAGCGCCGTCTATTGCCACATTTAGCGAAAACATATGCAGTGCATTTTGCTTTGCAATACCTTACAAAACGATTCTTAAATAAAACCGAAGCAGAAATGCAGGAAATCGAAGCTTTAGCAGCCGGAATGAAATCATATTCGACTTGGAGTACACGAGATATTTTGCAAGAATGCCGTGAAGCATGCGGTGGTAAAGGATATTTATCTGAAAATAGAATCGGCGCGCTAAAAAATGATACCGAAATTTACACCACTTTTGAAGGCGACAACACAGTTTTGATGCAATTAGTAGCTAAAAATCGCCTATCAGAATTCAGAAAATCTTTTGGCGAAATGGGATCGCTTGGAATCATAAATTATGTTTATGAAAATGCAAAAACAGCCATAGCAGAGAAAAATCCGATTGCTACCAGAAGAACAGATGATGAACATTTGCTTGATGGCGAATTTCATTTGCAGGCTTTTATACATAGAGAAAAAACAATATTGGCATCAGCAGCCAGACGTATCAAAAAATTAGTTGATGGAGGATTAGAACCTTATGATGCTTTCAATGTTGTACAGCATCAAATGATTGATGTGGCGCAGGCATATTTGGAAAGAATTGTTTTAGAGCAATTTCAAGAAGTCATAAAAACCGTTGAAGATGAAAAATCAAAAGAAATCTTGATCAAATTATATCAATTATATGCACTTTCGCAGATAGAAAAAAATAAAGCCTGGTATCTTGAAGACGGTTACATGGAGGCTGTAAAAACAAAAGCAGTTCGTAAAATAGTTAACCAATTGTGTTGGGACATTCGTCCAGATGCAGTTGCATTAGTGAACGCTTTTGATATTCCGGAAAGTTGTTTGGCAGCGCCAATTGCGGTAAATATTTAAACTTTAAAAATTAAGAAATCTACTGATTCCAAGTTATTCTTCAAATTGAAGAACCAACTTGGAATTATTTTTTTTATTTCTCTGTATTTTTGAAATAAATAATTTTATGTCACTGCTATAAGTACACATGTTTGAAATAGAGTTTAAACTGTTTTAGATAAAAATATCATCTTATAAATAATTCCTTTTTATGTAATCAATTTACTATATTTGTAAGTCTCATTTATTACCCATCAGCTTGAAAAAATATTTTCTGTTTCTAACAATTATTTTGTTTTGCTTTCCTGTTTATGCATTGGATAGTACAGATACTATTTTATCAAAATTGAATGATGCCTTGAGAAATAAGGAGCGCTATGTGCAGCTAAAAGAAGAGCGCATTTTAAACTTCAAGAAAATCAAATCTGATGATTTGACGAAAGAGCAGGAGTACAATTATAATAAAACGTTATACACAGAATATCAAAAGTTTAATTCTGATTCGGCTATTTTTTACGTAAAAAAGAATTTGAAACTTTCGGGTGAACTTCAAAATAAAGATTTAAAAGACCAAGCCGAACTTCAATTGGCAACACTTTATTCTTCTTCAGGAAAATACAGAGAATCTGAAGCTCTTTTAAAAGGAATTAATAAAAAAGAATTGTCAAAAACATTGCTTCCTCAATACTACGAAGCTTACAGAGAATTTTATGAGCATTATGTGGCAAATAGTTATGATGAAATTTACATTGAGCAAATCAGGAAATACAGAGATTCTTTATTAGAAATATTAGATCCGAAAACGCTCAAGTATAAAATTAATCTGATTCAAAGACATATTTCGTATAAAAGGTTTGGCATTGCTCAAAAAAAATTGATGCAATTGTTACAAACAGCAGATCAGGATAACACGCAATATGCCATGATTGGCTATTTGTTAGGAAGTATTTATGAAACAAAGCATCAATCAGCATTAAGAAAAAAATACTACGCACTTTCAGCTATTTCAGATATTAAACATGCCATCAAAGACAATGCTTCATTGCAGGAATTGGCTTTGGCATATTTTGAAACGGGCGATGTAGATATGGCCTACAAATTGACACAATCTGCAATTGCTGATGCTCTTATTTGTAATGTTCAGTTTCGTACACTTCAAATGTCTGAAGTTTATTCGATTATAAACACTGCTTATTTAGAAAGAGAAGCAAAACGAAAAATGCAGCTACAATTGTATTTGCTTTTCATCAGTATTCTTTCCGTATTCTTGATTGTAGCCGTGATTTATGTGTACAAGCAAATGAAAAAAGTCTCAAAAATTCGTGGAGAACTTTTTATTACAAGTCAAAAATTAGCTGAATTAAACCAAGATATTACTGAAACAAATAATCAGTTGCAGGAACGTAATGCCCAACTTTCAGAATCGAATCATATTAAGGAAGAATATATTGCGCACTTTTTCAATTTATGTTCTACCTACATTAATAAGCTGGAGAATTACCGCATTATTTTAAATAAAAAAGCAACAGCCAAACAATTTGATGAAATTTATAAAATTCTAAAATCTACAACCTTAGTTGATAACGAATTAGAAGAATTGTACAAGAACTTCGATATTATTTTCTTGAATCTGTATCCAACATTTGTAAAAGATTTTAACGCGCTGCTTATAAATGAAGAACAAATTATTTTGAAACAGGGAGAACTGCTCAATACCGAGCTTCGCATCTTCGCTTTAATCCGACTCGGAATTACAGACAGTGTAAAAATTGCAGCCTTTCTTCGTTACTCTTTAAGCACGATTTATAATTATCGTACGAGAGCAAGAAATAAAGCAGCTGTTTCGAGAAATGATTTTGAACAAATGGTCATGAGAATAGGCTTAATTTCCTTGAAAGTCTAATTATTTATTTTAAAAGTACTACTTTTTTTGCTGTTTATTTTTTATTAATTAATTGATATTCAGTAAATTGATTTTTTATTTTACTACTTTTTTTGGTTTAAAATTCCAACACGAACTATAACGTTTTAGCTTTACAATATTATTATAAGGTACTTTTGACTTCAAGTCCCTTCATTATAAATAAATGCTTTAATAAATTAATAGTTATGTTTAAAAACGTTAAAACAATTGTTGTTTTACTTTTGTTGAGCTCGTTCGGTGTAAATGCACAGAGTAAAGTTCCGGTTTATCTTGATGATAAAAAGCCAATTAATGAACGTGTAGAAGATGCACTTTCTAAAATGACCACAGCTGAGAAAATTGCCATTATTCATGCGCAGTCTAAATTTAGTTCGCCAGGTGTACAGCGTTTAGGAATTCCAGAAAACTGGATGACCGATGGACCACACGGAATTCGTACTGAGGTTAAATGGGACGAATGGGATCAGGCTGGCTGGACAAACGATTCTTGTATTGCATTTCCGGCTCTTACAGCACTTGCTGCAACTTGGAACAAAGACTTAGCTTCCTTATATGGAAAATCAATTGGAGAAGAAGCACGTTACCGTAACAAAAATGTATTATTAGGGCCAGGAGTAAATATTTACAGAACGCCATTAAATGGTCGTAACTTCGAATATATGGGAGAAGATCCGTTCTTGACTTCAAAAATGGTGGTTCCTTATATTAAAGGAGTACAATCAAATGGAGTTGCTGCATGCGTAAAACATTTTGCGTTAAACAATCAAGAAACAAATCGTAATACGGTAAACGTAATTGTCGACGATCGTGCATTATACGAAATCTATCTTCCAGCTTTTAAAGCAGCTGTTCAAGAAGGAGACGCCTGGGCAATTATGGGATCTTATAATAAATTTAAAGGACAGCAATGTTGCCACAATGAGTTTTTGCTGAATGATATTCTGCGTGGAGAATGGGGTTTTAAAGGAGTTGTAATCTCAGATTGGGGTGGAGTTCATGATACAAAACAAGCTATTCATAATGGTTTAGATATGGAATTTGGTTCTTGGACGAATGGACTTTCGTGGGGAACAAGTAATGCATATGACAACTATTATCTGGCAAAACCATATTCTGAAATGATCAGAAAAGGAGAAATAGGAACTAAAGAATTAGATGAAAAAGTACGTCGAATTCTGCGTTTGTCTTTTCTAACAACGATGAATAAAAATCGCCCTTTTGGATCTTTCGGAACTAAAGAACATGCTGATGCTGGTTTAAAAATTGCTGAAGAAGGAATTGTATTGCTTCAAAACAACAATAATATTTTACCAATTAATCTTTCTAAAACTAAGAAAATTGCGGTTATTGGAGAGAATGCCATTAAAATGATGACTGTTGGTGGAGGAAGTTCTTCATTGAAAGCAAGATATGAAATTACACCGCTTGAAGGTCTGAAAAAGAGAATCGGAAATCAGGCTGAAATCGTTTATGCTCGAGGTTATGTTGGAGATCCGACAAGCAATTATAATGGTGTTATTGCAAAAGTAAGTTTAGAAGAAAAACGTACACAAGCTGAATTAACAGCAGAAGCTTTGAAAGTAGCTAAAGATGCTGATGTTGTTTTGTTTATTGGAGGTTTAAACAAAAGTGAAAACCAAGATGATGAAGGACATGATCGTAAAGAATTAGGACTTCCGTACAATCAAGATAAATTAATTACAGATTTAGTTAAGGTAAATAAAAATGTTGTTTTTGTAAATATTTCAGGAAATGCTGTGGCAATGCCGTGGGTGAAAGAAGTTCCAGGAATTGTTCAAGGCTGGTTTTTAGGTACTGAAGCTGGAAATGCTTTGGCCGCTGTTTTGGTTGGAGATGTAAATCCGTCTGGAAAATTAACGTTTACTTTTCCTGTAAAATTGTCTGATAACGGAGCGCATGCTTTAGGAGAGTTTCCTGGTGGAGAAGAAGTTACATATAAAGAAAGTATTTTTGTAGGATACCGTTGGGCAGACAAACAAAAAGCAAAACCATTATTTTCTTTCGGACACGGTTTAAGCTACACTACTTTCGAATACGGAAAAGTTACGGCAGATAAAAAACAAATGGCTGCTGGAGATCAAATTACATTTTCTGTAAAAATAAAAAACACAGGAAACCGTGAAGGTTCAGAAGTTGTACAGCTTTATATCAGTGATTTAAAATCTTCTTTGGTTCGTCCGATTAAAGAATTAAAAGGATTTGATAAAATTTCGCTTCAAGCGGGAGAAGAAAAAACAGTGACATTTACAATTGATAAAACGGCATTGAGTTTCTTCGATGATAAAAAACACGACTGGGTTGCTGAGCCAGGAGTTTTTGAAGCTATTATAGGAGCATCATCAACAGATATAAAATCTAAAGTGAATTTTTCACTTCAATAATTTCATTATTTTCTAAATTGGTTGGTTGTAAAGCCGCAATTGTAAAAAGTTGCGGCTTTGCTTTTTCAAATTAGTTAGATGTAAAAATTTAAAATATCGAAGTAATTCAAAAAAATAAATGACATGACAAAAACGATACTAAGTGCTATGGTTTTATTTCTATTTCAAAACCTTTCGGCACAAAGCCTGAATAAAATGCAATGGTTTAATGAACCTGAAAAATGGGAAATTAAAAATAATGCTTTGATTATGAATGTAACGGCAAGCAGCGATTATTGGCGAATTTCACATTACGGATTTACTGTGGATGATGCGCCTTTTTATTACGCAACTTACGGAGGAGAGTTTGAAGCGAAGGTTAAAATAACAGGAAATTATATCGCACGTTTTGACCAAATGGGATTAATGATTCGTGTTGATGAAAAAAATTACATTAAAACCGGAGTCGAATTTGTTGATGGTAAATTCAATATCAGTACCGTTGTCACGCACGATAAAAGCGATTGGAGCGTAACAACTCTAGAAAAAGCACCTCCATTTGTATGGATAAAAGTTGTGAGAAGATTAGATGCTGTTGAAGTTTTCTTTTCTTACGATGATAAAAATTACATCTTGACGAGAAATGCGCCATTGCAAGATAATACGCCAGTAATGGTTGGTCTAATGGCTGCTTCGCCAGACGGAAAAGGATTTGAGGCAAAGTTCGAAAATTTCACAGTAAAACATTGGCCAGATCAGAGGAGATTGGAATGGCTGAAGAATCACCAGTAATAATTGTTAATTGTAAATTATCAATTATTAATTGCAAACGTACCATTAACAATTAATAATTAACGATTTTATGAATTCTATTTCTACAGATATAAAACCTAAAAAACATTACGAAATCCTAGACGGATTGCGTGGAGTTGCTGCTATTTTAGTTGTTGCTTTTCATATTTTTGAAGCTTTTGCAGGTGGAAACCGTTTTATACAAATCATTAATCACGGTTATTTGGCTGTTGATTTCTTTTTTCTTTTATCTGGATTTGTTGTCGCCTACGCTTATGATGATCGCTGGGGTAGAATGACGCAATGGGAATTCTACAAGCGACGTTTAATTCGATTGCAGCCTATGGTCATTATGGGAATGATAATTGGCGCCATATTCTACTATTTTCAGGCCTCAGATATTTTATTTCCTCAGATTGCCGGAATGCCCATTTGGAAACTGATTCTAACCATGATTGTTGGTTTTACTTTGCTTCCTATTCCTCCCTCGATGGAAATTAGAGGCTGGGGCGAAATGCATCCGCTTGACGGGCCGGCTTGGTCACTTTTTTTCGAATATATTGCCAACATTTTATATGCTTTGTTCTTTCGTAAATTCTCGAATAAAGTGTTGGGAATTTTTGTATTGTTATTTGCTGGGTTACTCATTAATTATACTGTCTTTGGACCCAAAGGTGATGTAATTGGTGGCTGGTCTTTAAATTTTGAGCAGATGAATGTTGGCTTTACTCGATTACTGTATCCGTTTTTTGCGGGAATTTTGCTTTCTCGTTTAGGAAAATTAATTCATATAAAAGGTGCTTTCTGGATTTGCAGTTTGCTTATTGCTGCAGTGCTTATTATACCAAGAATTGGAGACGAAAACAGTTTATGGATGAACGGCTTATACGAATCAATTTGTATTATTTTAGTTTTCCCTTTAATTGTTTCTATAGGAGCAGGAGGAGAAATTAATAACCCGTTTTCGATTAAAATCTGCAAAGTGCTGGGCGATATTTCGTACCCAATTTACATTACACATTATCCCTTAATTTACTGGTTTACTGCTTGGGTCGTTGACAATAAAATTACCTTAAATGAAGGTTATCTTGTGGGAGTCGGAGTTTTAATTTCAAGCATTGTAATCGCTTATTTATGTTTAAAATTATACGATGAACCAGTTAGAAACTGGCTTCAAAGTAAATTTCAAAAAAGTAATAGAGGTTCATAGATTCAAAGGAGCAAAGGAGCAAAGCAAAATCTTCGATTTCATCCGGAAGCCTCGTCGGATTGTAAAGCTAAACCTTAATGAAAATGAATTTCTATTTTGTTAGTTATAGAAATTCAAAAAGGGATGAAACCTTAAAAGTTTCATCCCTTTTATATTTTAGGAGAAGCCAAAATAAAAAAAGTTCAAAGTGAAAACTTTGCACCTTTGCTTCCTTTGTTACTTTGAACCTTAAAAAAACTTATTCTAAAACCAATTCTCCTAGAGCTTCTTTACTGAAACCTTTCAGTTGATCTGTTTTTCCAGCCTTAATTTTTGCAACCCAATTTGGATCAGATAATAATGGTCTTCCAACAGCAACTAAGTCAAAATCACCTCTGTCGAAACGTCTGTTTAATTCTTCTAAAGAAGTTGGCTGTGAACTTTCTCCTGCAAAAGCACCAAAGAAATCACCAGAAAGTCCAACAGAACCAACAGTAATTGTTGGTGCTCCAGTAACTTTTTTAGCCCATCCTGCAAAGTTCAAGTCAGATTCTTCGAATTCTGGTTCCCAGAAACGACGCTGTGAACAGTGTAAAATATCAACACCAGCATCAACAAGCGGTGTAAGCCAAGCTTCTAATTCTTGTGGGTTTTTAGCCAATTTATAATTGTAATCAGAAGGTTTAAATTGAGAAAAACGCATGATAACAGCAAAATCATTCCCAACTTGTTTTCTAATTTCTTTTACTACTTCAATAGCAAAACGGTTACGTTCCGGCAATGTTTTTCCACCGTAAATATCTTCACGTAGATTCGTTTCGGCTCTAAAAAACTGATCGATTAAATAACCGTGTGCACCGTGAATTTCGATAGTATCAAAACCTAATCTTTTGGCATCGGCAGCAGCTTTTCCAAAAGCAAGGATAGTATCTTCAATATCTTTTTCAGTCATAGAAACTCCATTTCTGAAATCAGGTCTATTTAATCCAGACGGACCTTCAAATGGAACAGGAGGAACCCATCCAGAGTGATGATTATCCATAATTCCCATATGCCAAATTTGTGGTCCCATTGAACCTCCGGCTGCGTGAACTTCATCAATTACTTTTTTCCAGCCGTTTAAAGCCGCTTCGCCATAAAAATGTGGTACATTGGCATCGTTAGAGGAAGATGGCCTGTCAATTACAGTTCCTTCAGATAATATTAATCCAACTTCACCTTCAGCTCTTTTTTGGTAGTAAGAAGCTACTGCATCAGTTGGAACTCCGTTTGGAGAAAATGAGCGCGTCATTGGCGCCATTACGATTCGGTTTTTAAGATTTAACGTTTTTAAGTTAAATGGAGAAAACAGGTTGTTTGTACTCATAGTAATTTACAAATTAGTTTGAATTAATTTACTGAGTGCTTCAAAGGCACCTTCGTTGCGTTTATAGTAGGTCCATTGTCCAACGCGCTTTGCTTCGATAAATCCGGCACGCTGTAAAATCGACAAATATTCTGAAACTGTCGATTGTGTCAGGCCAGCTTTTGCTTGAATTTGCCCAACACAAACGCCATGTTCAAATCCAGCATGCTGCAATTGATCAGGGAAGTTTATTTCGGGTTCTTTCAGCCATTCCAGCATTTGTAATCTGGATTTGTTAGACAGTGCCTTAAAAATTTCTATATGTTCCATGCTGCAAATATATCGACTTTTCCCGATATATCAATTAAGTAAAAAATATTTAGGATAATTTTAAGATGGAGGAGCTGAATTTTGAAAGATTTAATAAAGAAAATTTATATTTGCTTACAGATTAAAAAGTCCCAAACAAATAAACTTAATCAATTATGAAAAAAACGTTACTCATTTTAGCATTTGTATGCTTTGTTATAACTTCTTCAAAAGCCCAAGTTGTAGGACTTGAAGTAGGAGATATTGCACCAGAAATTGATCTTCCGGATACAAAAGGAAATAACGTTGCACTTACTTCTTTACGAGGTGATTTAGTACTTATTGATTTTTGGGCATCTTGGTGCGGACCCTGTATTAAAGAACAGCCAGAATTATTAAAATTGTATAATGCTTATCCTGGAAAATTATCTATATATAGCGTTTCAATGGATACTAAAAAGCCATTATGGCTTGGTGCTTTAGCAAAAACAAAATCCCCTTGGATTCAAGTAAGCGATTTAAAATATTGGAAATCTCCTGCAGCGACAGATTATATGCTTCAATCAGTTCCGCTAAATTTTTTAATTGATAAAAACGGAATTATTTTAGCCAAAAATATTCACGGAAATGCTTTGAATGAAATGGTTAAGAGTGTGCTGGCGGCGCAATAGAAATATAATTGAAACAGTATATAATTGTACTAATCATTCTAGTCTTTCTGGTGCCATTTTTATTTGCTTACTATAACGATTATAAAGAAATCCTGTATCATTTTTAAAAGGTTTAACAGGATTTCTGAAATTAGCATTGCTTGTATTTCGCTGTTCTTTTATCAATAAAATAAATTCACTTATTTCAATATTTTTTGAATAAGGAATAGAGATTTTAAATTTGAATTTAAATGGAATCAAAACTTAGTTTGTCGGAATTTCGAACAAGATTAAAAGATAATACAGAAATTGGTTCTCTAAGGGTAAAATTAAATCTCTTTAGAATATTTCCAAGATTTGGAGGAACAAAACCTTTTTATGGACTTTTTGATGATAAGAGTTTTAGATTAACCATAAATTCACCAACATCACCAACTTATTTTATTTTAAGAGGGAATTACAAGAATGTAAACGATATACTTAAAGTAAATTACATTGTTGAACCAAACAGTAAATTTCAATTGATTTGGACAAGATTCTCTCCTGTCGTTTTTTTAATTGCCATTAATATATTTTTCCTCTTTTTTGGCAAGGGACTTAGGCGCGCATCTACCATTGTCAGTTTGTTTTTGCTTATTGTGATTTTCTATTCAAGATGGAAAGAGGAAAGAAAAGGAAAAAAATTAGAGCAAAAGTTCATTAAGATTTTTGAAATTAAAAAATAAGTTAAAAATGAAATTCTAAATTTGATTTTAAAAAGCGATTCCGAATTGAAAACCAACTGTAAAAGTAGCTGGATGATCATTGCCAAATCTAACCGGAAGCGGCACGGCAACAAAATAACTGCAATTATCGCTTTTTATTACAGTTTTGTTTAATACAGGAGTTACTCCGTATCTTCCACTGCTTTCAAAAGCGGCTCTTCCTGCAAAAGTGTAACCGTTTCCTAAAGCAACCAATACGCCCGGATGAAACAATAAATTTGTTACTTTATCGCTTCCGTCTTGTGCTTTTATATTGGGAACTACTTCGAATGAAAAGCCAATTTTTTGATTTTTCCAGATGTTAATTCCAGTAGGGAAGCCTACAGCATAGTAATCTCTGAAATTTACATTCGTTTGTTCATTACTAATCGTTACAAGAGGATGCATGATCCCGAAATAGCCTGTTATTTTAGGATAAACTGTTTGAGAAAAAGCATCAGTACAAAAAGAAAATAGTGCAATTAAGAAAATGTGTTTTAATGAATTCATAATAGTTTTTGTTAGTAAAACAAAACTATCAGGAATATAAAACTATAAATAGAACACTATTTACTTTTTGTATCTGAATTACTTTTTAGTGTATTTTTTCTATACGAAGAAGGATTGTTGCCAGTATGGAGTTTAAAAATCCTGGTAAAATGACTTTGGTCTGAAAACCCAGTCATGTAAGCGATTTCAGTAAGTGTATAAGTAGAATTCTGAATAAGATTTATGGCTTTTTCGATTCGTAATTTTCGAACATATTCTCCAAAATTTAAATCTTCAAAATACTTAGAAAACTCTCTTGATAAATAAGATGGATTTAATTCTAAATCATTTGAGATTTTCTTGAGATCAAAAGCAAACTGTGTATCAATTTGGTCTTGAATTATTTCTTTTAAATCTTTTACCCACGAAGGTGTTTTTTGAGCTGATTTCTTTTCGATTAAAAACTTTTTATAAACTTCATGAAGGAGGCTTTCAAAAGGACTGTTTTGTAAATGATTTTGTTTGTACAAATGCGTTGCCCACGTATAGAGTGCATCATAAAGTATCATTCCATTTTGTAATAATTCCGAATCATTTGTGATATTGTGCGAAAGCCCAGCAGAAATCGCCCAAAGCCCAGCAGATTCCTTTGCAATTTCATGTTGGTCTGTGTCGGCACCACGAACAATTTTTGCTATAATTAAAACGGCAGGATCTTTAATTTGATACTTTTTAACAATGTAATCAAAAGTACATTCTTCATTATAATGCGTGAATTCGACATTCGGAATATCAAACGGAATAGCGTTTAATTCTTTTGCCTTATTCAGAACTTCACTAAACGGAACATAAATAAATTCAGCATCAGCATCAACGAATTTTTTGATCAGCCACGGGCATGCAATTCTATCAATTTTTGGCCTTTCGCGGGTAATCCATTTCATTTTTAGAAGACTTAAAAATTAATTCATGCCTTCAATTATATTGCGAACACCGCCAAAACTAGTTTTCAGCATTTCTCTGATCTGAAATTGTGTTTTGTTTCGGGTAACAGCTTTCCATACATTAAAATCAAAAATATGTATTTCCTGCGCATTTGGGTTCGTAACAAAAGAAAGTCTTGCGATTGAATATTTAAAATACTTTAATTCATGCGAAATATGGCGATTTGGTACCACAACAAGAATCGTTTCCCAGCTAAGGAAATCTTTTGGTACATCTTCTCTTTCAGTTAATCCAAGAGATTCAAAAAAAGCGATTATTTTTTGATCGTTAAGTTTATCAATTTTCTCATCAATTCGCTTAATGGCGTCTAACAGCGAATTCTCATCTTTAATAACAGTCATCGTAATACTAAGTTTGGTTTAATTTCTTGTTAAAATTACATCAAATGCGAATCATTTAATAATGTATAGGCCATAGAATGATTCTAAATTTTGAAACGCATTTTTATCTCATTTATTTTATGTCAAATCAGCCCTATTTTGATAAAATACTATTAATTAAAACCGTTTTTAAAGCTTAATTTTATCGCTCTTTGTATTTTTAAATTTTAGCTAACCGTGTTTTTATGAAAATTATTTCGCCAAAAAGACTTATTCTGTGTGTTGTTTTTTTAATGACCTGTTTCGCATTTGCACAAAACAAATCAGAAAGGGATTTGATTTTAATCGACAAAGATTGGCGTTTTTCATTCGGACATTTGTATGATACCGAGAAAGATTATGGACACGCAACAGGCTATTTTTCTTACTTGACAAAAACAGGATTTGGCGATGGTCCCGCGGCCAAAGACTTTGATGACCGCGCTTGGAGAAAATTAGATTTACCGCACGATTGGGCCGTAGAACAGCCTTTTAGTGAAAAGGCAAGTTATAGTCACGGATTTAAAATGGCTGGAAAAAATTATCCAGAAAAAAGCATTGGCTGGTATCGAAAAAAAATAACAATTCCGGAAAGTGATAACGGCCGAATTATTTCGATAAAATTTGATGGCATTTTCAGAAATTCGAAAGTGTTTTTCAACGGATATTTCCTTGGAACAGAAGAAAGCGGTTATAACGGATTTGAATATGACGTTACAGCGTATGTAAATTATGGAGGAGAAAATACACTCGTGGTGCGCGCCGATGCCTCAATGGAAGAAGGATGGTTTTATGAAGGAGCAGGTATTTATAGGCATGTTTACCTGCAGAAAACAAATCCAATTCATGTTATTTCAAATGGAACTTACGTAACCTCAGAAATCAAAAATACTAATGCAGCAATTATTGCCGAAGTTAACATTGAGAATAAAGGAAATTATAAAGGCAGTATTGAAATTGTTCAGACTGTTTTTGATTCTTCGGGTAAATCAGTTGCTGCAGTTTCTGAAAATGTGGTGGTGCCAGATTTTTATAAAATAGCAAATTACATTTCAAAATTAACTGTAAATAATCCGTTATTATGGGATATTGAATCGCCAATTTTATACAGATTAAGTACTCAAATTAAGCAAAACGGAAAAATAGTAGACAGTTATGAAACGCCTTTCGGAATCAGAGCGATTCGTTTTGATGCTGAAAAAGGTTTTTTCTTGAACGGAAAACCTTTAAAATTAAAAGGAACAAACAATCATCAGGATCATGCCGGAATTGGAACTGCACTGCCGGATGAATTGCAGTATTTTAGAATCAAAAAACTCAAAGAGATGGGTTCCAATGCCTATCGCTGTTCACATCATCCGCCAACGCCAGAACTACTGAAAGCTTGTGATGAATTAGGAATGCTGGTGATTGATGAAACGCGGTTGATGGGAATTAATGATTATCATTTGAATGACTTAAAACGAATGATAGAACGTGACCGAAACCATCCAAGTGTTTTTTGCTGGTCGGTTGGAAATGAAGAATGGAATATTGAAGGCAATATTGTGGGCGAACACATTACCGAAGTGATGCAGGGATTTACAAAAGGCATTGATTCGACACGGCCTGTAACGGTTGGAATAAGTAGCGGATTTAAAAGCGGTATTTCATCTGTAGTAGAAATTATGGGCTATAATTATCTCGGAAACGGCGATATTGACGCGCACAGAAATCAGTTTAAAAACCAGCCCGGAATGGGAACAGAGGAAGGATCTACGTTCGCTACTCGAGGTGTATATTTTACAGATGATGCAAAACATTATCAAAGTGCTTATGATAAAAAACCACGCCCGACTTTTTACAGTATTGAGGAAGGATGGAAGTTTTATGCCGAGCGACCTTATTTGGCTGGCGTATTTTTTTGGACAGGTTTTGATTACCGCGGTGAACCAACGCCTTATGGATGGCCATCGGTAACGTCGTATTTTGGAATGATGGATGTCTGCGGTTTCCCGAAGGACAATGTTTTTTATCTAAAATCTTGGTGGGGAAATTCGCCCGTTGTTCATGTTATGCCACATTGGAATTGGAGTGGGATGGAAGGCAAAGAAATCGATGTTTGGGTACATTCTAACTGCGATGAAGTTGAATTATTTCTGAATAAGAAAAGCTGTGGAAAGAAGAAAATGGAGCAAAACGGACATTTGCAATGGAAGGTAAAATACGCGCCGGGAACTTTAGAAGCAATTGGTTATAAAAACGGCAAAAAAATACTTTCAGACATTCAGAAAACTACTGGCAATGGAGAAAATCTAAAGCTTACTTTAGATAAAGAAAATGTTCCAAATTCAAAAGTTATGGTTGTAACGGTTGAAGTGACAGATAAAAAGGGTCTACATGTACCAACTTCAAACAATGAAATTAATTTTTCTATTGAAGGCGGGAAAATTTTAGGGGTTGGGAATGGCGATCCTACTTCTTTAGAAAAGGATCAGTTTATAGATGAACTTGTGCTTGTTCCTATAACGAATTTGGAAGAACAAAAACTGGCTTCCGCCGATTTGCCACAACAACTGCTATCGTATTCAGAAAACGAATGGAAGATAGCTTTTAAAGACAGAGATTATAAAAATCAAGCTCCAGCTTATGTGTATCGTGGAGAATTTGATTTAAAAAATAATGCAGCTACAAATGTTGTGAGTTTCTTTTATAAAAAAATAGGAGTAAACGCAACGGTTTTTGTAAACGGAAAAAAAGTGGAACCAAGTGCAGAAGATTCTCAAAAATACATGCTTAATTCGAATGTTTTAAAAGAAGGAAAAAACAATATTTACATTGCCGCAACGCCTTTGCAAAAAATTAAAGATTGGGATGTTATGAATACTGATCCCGGAATTATTCAAGTAATAACGCCAGCAGAACTTTGGAAAAGAAAACTTTTTAATGGTTATGCACAGATCATTATTCAAAAAGATGAAACTGCGAATGAAGTTGTTTTGTCTGCTATAGCGAAAGGATTACGCTCAGCAAGTTTACGAAACTAGTTTAAAAAATGGTTTCAGGTTTCAGTTTTCAAGTTAGTTTTTACATAAAATAACCTGAAACCTGAAACCTGAAACCTGAAACCTGAAACCTGAAACTTGAAACTTGAAACAAAAAACTTTAATCTATCTTTTGAATAGTATAACTTGACTGCGTTTTATCTCCAGCCAATAATTCCCCTAATTTAGAATGGATTACATACACATTTCCATCTGAAGCTAATGCAGCAGTGGTTGGAAATTCATCTTTTCCAATAGCAGTTTCACTTATTTTTGAAGCACTTGCCCAATTGTCTTTACTAGAAAAAGTATAAGTTTTGCCCAAACCTAAACCATTTTCTACAACAACTAGATTATTGTTCTTATCTAATTCAATACCATCAGGAGCACTAAACGCTATTCCTTTAACTTCTGTAATAACAGCAGGATTTGAAAGCAATATTTTGAATAATTTTGAATCATCAGTTTTTACAGCTAGCAAATAACCATCTGGATGAAAAACAATTCCATTTAAGCCAAATTGATTGGCTGCGGGCTGAAACAAGTTGCTTGTAGCAAATAAAGATGCCGTATAATTACCGTCAATTTTATAAATATTTGGAGAAAACGAGTCGGTAATATAAATATTTCCTGTATTATCGACAGCAATGTCATTTGGGCAAGATCCGGCACTTGGGGTGAAATTTTTCAGCTCAATTTCTTTGATTAAGGCACCAGAACTAAGATTAAAAATACTCACCGTTGCAATAGTTCCGGCGCTGTTGGAAGTACTTTTTTGTGAAATCCCTAAATCAGCATTCGCTACGATTAATCGGTTTCTGGCTTCGTCGGTATAAACTCCTGTTGGTAAAACTAATTTAGGGCTTGTTGCAAAAACAGCAGTTACGCCTTTTGTACTCATTACATAAACAGCTCCCTTATACATTGAACTAAATACAAACTTTTCATTTTTAGAATCGTAATCAATTCCCTCGGGATAAAGTCCAATATCAGTTATAGTATAGTTGCTTTGAAGTGAAGCGGGCGTTGTTCCGGATTTTTTTTCGGTGTCGCAAGCCATGAAGAGGATTGAAAACGCAGTAATTAAAATAGTATTTTTCATTTTTATAATTTTAAATTATGTGTCCTTATTGACAATGCAAATCTGGGACAGAATACTAAAAATAAAAATGAACTGGTTTAGGAAATTAGGTTGAACTAGTTTAACTTTTTGAGGATTTTCGATTCCGAATTTTACTTAGGTATTCAGTACTGAAACCTAAATACGAAGCCAACGCATATTGCGGAACACGTTTTGCAATTGCAGTATATTTGCTCATAAATTCATCATACCGTTCTTCGGCTGTTTTAGTGAGATTGGATAAAAGTCTTTTTTGATGAAAAGCCAGTGAACGCTGTGTAATAATACGTTCGAATTTTTCGAGTTTCGGAATTTCCTGAAGAAATCGCTGCTCATCTTCATAAGCAATTTGAATTAGAATTGAATCTTCTAAAGCTTCAACAAATAAAGTTGCGGGTTCCTGATAAATTAAACTGCTGTAATCAGAAATCCACCAATCCTCAATAGCAAATGACAAAGTATGTTCCTTTCCTTCATTATCTACTAAATAACCTCTGAAAGCACCTTTTACAACATAACTTTTGTGTTGGCAAACAAAACCCGGCTGTACAATAAATTGTCTTTTTTTGACCTTCGTTATTTTCAAATAAGAAGCCAGATGATTTTTTTCTTCATCTGTCAAATCAACATATCTTGAGATATAGTTTATAACGGGCATTAGATCGTTCATGTAACAAAGATAATTTTTTTGTTTCAGGTTTTAAGTTTTGTTTGTTTCAGGTTGAAATGAGATTATAAAACTTTGCTAACGCTGCGGTTAACTGCTCCAACATAACTTGAAACCTGAAACAAATAAAAAACCTGAAACAAACAAAAACTGGAAACAAAACATTTTTTTTATTTGAATTTCATAACTTTGTGAAATGAAAGAGCAAACAGATTGTCAGGTTTCTGAACTTGGTATAAACGATTTAAAACTAAAAGGTTTTAAAGTTTACGAGATAAATGGCGACGTAAGTAAAATACCAGCTTATAACCGTCGTGATTATTACAAAATTTGTATTAATACCAGCAAAAGTCTTATACATTACGCGGATCGCGGTATAGAAACGGAAGGAACAATTTTGTTTTTTGGAAATCCGATAATTCCGTATTCTTGGGAAATTATTTCACCTGAATATCAAGGATATGCCTGCGTTTTTACAGAAGAATTTTTGAAAGTAAACGATCGTTCAGAAACCCTTCATGAATCTCCTTTATTTAAAATAGGAGGAACGCCAATTTTTACGTTAACTGCTGAGCAAAAAGTGTTTATAGATTCGTTGTTTCAAAAAATGATTGAAGAACAAGAAACAGATTATGTTTTTAAAGATGATTTAATGCGCAATTACATCAATTTAATTCTTCATGAATCGATGAAAATGCAGCCTTCAGAAAACTTCTTTAGACATAAAAATGCTTCTTCTAGAATTACTTCTTTGTTTTTAGAACTTTTAGAAAGACAATTTCCTATTGAAACAAAAGACCAGCCTCTTTCCTTGAAAACGCCTCAGGATTACGCGCAAACGCTTGCAGTTCATGTAAATCACTTAAATCGTTCTGTGAAAGAAATTACAGGAAAACCAACAACTGCTCATATTACCGAAAGAATTATTAGTGAAGCAAAAGCCTTGTTGCATCATACAGATTGGAGTATTTCAGACATTGGTTATTCGCTCGGATTCGAATATCCTAGTTATTTTAATAATTACTTTAAAAGACTAACTGGAACTATTCCGAAATCGCTTAGAATGTAAATTGTTTCAATTTCTTAATTTTTTGTTTGAATATTGTTATTTCTAACAAGCACCATTTGACTAAATTTGCCTTGAAATTATAGTATTAATCCTTTATCAGTTTTTAACAGGCTAAATAAATACTTCATAAAGCGCATTCTAGCTTTCCTTGATTTAGTTTTTCTGATTCTGATAATTCCAAAAACAAGAAATTTATGAAAACATCAGATAATCAAATTAATGAAACCATTTTTCCTAAAGGAGACTTAGCACCTGCAGCTTATTTTACAGGAAATGCTTATGTAAAAATGCTTGTTCCAAATGATCCAATTTTAAATACTGCAGTTGGAAATGTTGTTTTTGAAGCCGGCGCAAGAAACAACTGGCACACGCATTCTGGCGGACAAATCTTAATCGTGACGCACGGAACAGGATATTATCAGGAAGTAGGAAAACCAATTCAGCTATTGCAAGTGGGTGATGTAGTAAATATTCAGCCCGAAGTAAAACATTGGCACGGTGCATCTCCAGAAAGTGAATTTACGCATATTGCCATTAGCACAAATACACACAGCGGTATTGTAGACTGGCTTGAACCTGTAACCGATGAAGAATACAACAGTTTTAAATAAATCAAACTCAAAAAATAAATAAACACTTATGTCAACAAATTATACAGCAGTTATTGAAGAAGGAAAAGTCCCGAATACGTATATGACGGGCGAAGTATCTTATAAAAAACAAACAAGCGATATTCATCCGGAAAATACGATGATTAAAGAAGTTACTTTTGAGCCTTGTGCAAGAAGTAACTGGCACAGCAATGCAAGTCTGCAATTGCTTATCGCAACAAACGGAAATGGGTATTATCAAGAAAAAGGAAGTGCAATCAGATTGCTTCATAAAGATGAAGTTGTTACGATTTTGCCAGGAATTGAACATTGGTATGGTGCAACGCCTTTCAGCAAATTCTCTTATATAGCCATTATCACAGAAATAGATAAAGGTCACGGAATGTGGCTCGAAAGCGTAAGTGATGAGGAATATTTCGGAGATATAAATTCCAATATTTAAATTCCAAAGTCTAAAACTTGCGACATAGGCAAGAACCTTAAAAAAGAAAAACCCCTCAAGCAATTCAACTCTTGAGGGGTTTTTTAAAATAAATAATAACCAATTAAATTTATTTTATTTTTTGTCTAAATTTTGTTTTAGCATTTTAGCATGTTCCAAATGTGCGGTCAATCCGGCAATATTATTGGATGCCCAAATTCTAACTTGTTCGTCTTTTGCATCTTCAGATGCTTTTTTTAATTTATCGATGGCTTTTTCATGACCGTCAATCATTAAGTCGGCGAATTTTTTATCAAAATCAAGACCTGATTTTTCATTTAATTTGTTGTATTCATCTTGACCATCTTCTGTTAAAGAAGTTGGTAAAGTAAAGTTTTTAGCTTTCGCTAAAGCGCTTACTTCAGACGCTGCTTTGGTGTGCTCGTCAACAAGCATTTTACCAAAATTTTTCACTTCTGTATTTGTACTTTTTATTTGAGCTAATTTTCCGATTTCGATTTCAGCCAAATTAATTTCGGCTTGATCCACTAGAAATTTAGAATCGTCTTTTGTATCGTCTATAGAGTCAAATTTTGCTTCGTTTGCATCTTCTGCTACTTCTTTTGGGTCTTCTTGTTTTGGTTCATTTTTGCAAGAATTCAAGAAAATAATGATAAGTCCTGCTCCTAAAATTAATTTTCCGGCTAATAGTATCTTTTTCATGATTTATAGTTTAAATGTTATGATGTAAAATTATTCACATTGAAGGAGAATATTTTACAGCATTTTTAGATAATGTTATAGGATTTTGATACAGATAAGGTTTTACAAAAACATTCATTTAATATAATGTTTTCGCTTTATAAAAAATAAATTAAATAAGAATTGAGTCTTCATTAAAATAATGTCAAGATTTTTAGATTAAGCAAAACTCAACCTGAATTTAAAATGATCAAGATTCATTCGTTGTAAAACATTAAATGAATTAATGAGATCAATATTTTAGTGATGTATCGGGTAGGAGATATTATATATAAGCATTGGCAGAATAAATTTTTTATAAACTTAAATTATTTGTCCTAGAGTTAATTATGAAAATTATTAGAAAAATTGTATAACGGTAAAATCTTAGTTTATATTGAATTTTGATATACCAAACATCAAATTATTAATCTAAATTTTCAAATCATGCCAGATTCAAAAAACAAAAATGAATTGCATTCAGGAGAAGAAGGAGGAAGAGTTAGACCATATGAAGAGTGGACAAAGGATGAATTGTATCAGCAAGCTATTAAAGCTGGTATTTCAGGCCGTTCTTATATGAATAAAAAGAGTCTAATCCGCTCGTTACGTACCCATTAAAATTAAAATAATAGTGCCGCAGATTTCGCAGATTTGAAGAATAAGAAAAGAATAATGAAAGAGAGAATCTCTGAAAATCTGTGAAATCTGCGGCAAAAATAGCCACTTGACGGAAAAAATTAAAAGTTACTATCATGAATGCAGCAGCAAAAACCGAAAAACTAATGAATCAATTAATCAAAACACCACATTTGGTGATTGATAAATTAGATTTAGTTTACGTAAACAACCAAACATTACCTATTGAAAGATGCAAATGCGAAGATGGTTTTATTTATAAAAAAAACGGACGCTGTATTAAGCAAAAAAGTGAGCTAAAACGAATCAGCAGTTTGGTTTTGCCTCCCGCTTGGGTAAATGTGCAAATATCAGATTTGCCAAATGGACATTTACAGGCCGTTGGTTTAGATGATAAAAACAGAAAGCAATATAGATATCATCCAAAATGGAATTTGATCCGCAATCAGACTAAATTCTATAAAATAGCCGAATTTGGTTCTAAACTTCCTGCTATCAGACAACAAGTCGATACTGATTTAGAGCAAAAAGACTGGGGTAAAGAAAAAGTCATTGCGCTTGTAATTCGATTGATGGAAGAAACGCACATCCGAATCGGAAATGAAAAATACGCAAAAGACAATAAATCATACGGGCTTTCGACTTTACGAAAACGCCACATCAACATCAATAAAAATTCGCTTAGGTTTGAATTTATTGGAAAAAAAGGAAAACAGCATACAATTACAACCAGAAATAAACAACTGGTAAAATTAGTAAGCCGATGTGAGGAAATTCCAGGAAGAGAAGTTTTTAAATATTACGATAAAAACGGCGAAAGAAAAGTTTTGGACAGCCATATGGTCAATGAATATCTGCATACCATTTCTGGCGAATATTTTAGCGCAAAAGATTTTAGAACTTGGGCTGCCTCAATTATATTTTTTGAAAGTTTGATGGAAATGGGAGTCACTTCTGATGAAAAGGAAATCAAAAAGAACATTCTTTCTGCTTACGACAGTACTGCTGAAGCATTAGGTAATACAAGGAATGTCTGTAAAAATTATTATGTACATCCGTTGTTGGTTTCGACTTATGAAGACGGATCGATTCAAGAATATTTTGATAGGGCAAAAAAATGCCGAAGCACTAAAAAGTACTTTTCGCATACAGAAATTGCGTTTTCGGAGTTAATTCAAAATTATCAAATTAACTTATCATAAAACGCTTTTTAATGCGCTAATAAAATAACGTTTTGAGTTAATGCATCTCTTTAAAAAGCATGAAATTTGAGTAACAAACAAAATCATTTTAACTAAAAATCAAAGCTTATGTTACGTTGGACAGTCATTTTTATTATTCTAGCCATAGTGGCCGGAATATTTGGTTTCGGTGGTATTGCCGCTGGAGCAGCAAGTATCGCTAAGGTATTATTCTTTATATTCTTAATATTATTTATTCTTTCCATTATCAGAGGAAGAAGAAGTATCTAAAAATAATACAGCAAAATAAAGTAAGAACAAAAACGACACATCTATTTCGATAAATGTGTCGTTTGTATTTTCAAATAAAAAATAGAAATTATGGGAACAAAGAGCGGTGCTTATCAAGACGTTTATATCAAAAGAGATGATGAAATGGTAAGTTTAAAGAACGATGTGACAGATTTTTGTGAAAAATATATAAAACCTGTACATCCTGAAAATTGGGATTGGTCGATACGTGATTTTGAAAATCCGGATAATGACCCTACAGTTGCAGAAGCCAGAGCAATTGCGAATGTAGTGTATAAAGACCTGCAGGATAAACAAACGGATGTTGATCTCTCTACTATGAACAATGTTGAGGCAATAAAGGCATATTTGAGTCCAGAAAGCAAATATGAAGCTTTTAATATGGAGGAATTTGCTTTTGCCTTAAAAGTAGAACTCGAACACGGAAAAATTAAGGACGTAAATGTTACCAATAATCACCCGTTTTTAACAGCAATGATCGCACTCGCGCACATGACCGAAAGTTTAACGTATTACAAAAGACTAAAAGTGATGGAAGCTGAAGGTGAGATTTACGAGATTCTGCGTAAAATAGAAGGTTCTACATTCGGAAAGGAAAAATGGTACAAAGAACTCGGTAAAGCCGAACAAGAATTGATTGAGGCAAAAGCCGGTCTTGCAGAACGCCTGGAAAAAATGGATGATATTCCGGTTTTGGAAATTATTGGAGATTAGATTTTTCACTTAGATTCAAAGTTCAAAGGCTCTAAGTGACAAAGGTCCTGAAAGCATTAAAAAGAGTTGAACTCGAAATATTTTAAAAAACACAGAGGTACATCTGTACAAAGCAAAAAACTTTGAACCTATGTACCTCTGTATCTTAGAACCTTAATAACTAAAATTTTCTCGGATCATTTTGTTGATATTCTTCATCTTCTTCCTGAACATCATCTTCCATATATTCGTCGTCTTCTTCTTCCTCTTCATCGTCGTCTTGATCGATATCTTCCAGATCATCTTCGGTTTCATTAAAATCGTCTGACGGATTATCAAATTCGTCATTTACTTCATTCAATTCATTTCCGTTTGCGTCTAATTCATCATCTTCAAGTTCAACTTCATAAATGTAATCTTCGTTGTCTTCGAGATCTCTTTGGGTATGAAAATCATCGTCTAGATCGTCTAAATCATCGTCTGATATTTGATCAGGATTTGGTATATCAGGATTGGTTCCGTTTCGCACAGTGTAGCCGCGTTCAGCGATTTCACTATTATCATTATCGCTTTTTTTGACATCATCGATATTATACATTTCTTCGTTCATAAGTGTATTTTTATCGTTTGCATTTTGACTTTGATTTCTAGGATCTCTATTTCCTTTAATCGTACTGTTGTTATTATCTATAGTATTCATGACGGTTTATTTAATAGTTATAATACAAATCTACAAGAGATTAAATCGTTTCTCTTATAGAATTATGAACTGTAATTGTATAATTAACAGTTGGTTATGATTTTGTTTGATCAAATAAAAAAAACCACAGATTTATGTGGTTTTTTAATACTAATTCAATTTTTACAAATTAAAAGTAATGCTCAAGTTACTTTTAATTGTCGTTTCTTTCTAAATCATCATCATCAAAATGATCTTCATCCTCTATATGCTCTTCTTCATCAAAATCATCTTTCTCAATAAATTCTTCTTCATCTTCTTGAGTATTTGTGATGTAGTCGTCTTCGTTTACTACTTGTTCATCATTTGGGATATTTTCATTTCTGAAGATATTGTCATCTTTAAGAAGCTTATCAATTTCTTTATCTACTAAAATGGCATTATTAATATCTAAAAATCCGCTTAGGTATAATGCTGCTTCCTCGTATGTATAGTTTGTATATGTTTTCATGGCTGTTTTATTTAGTCTAATAATACAAATTTAAGTAGGATTCAAAAGAATGAGCTTACAGAATTTTAAAATCCTGTTGCATAATATACGGGTGTTTAGAATAGAACTTTAATTTATAATAATATAATCTAACTGATAATCAAGGTGGTAATTTTATTTTCTATTAATTATTAAAAATATTATCATGAAAGTTACAGATAAAAAACAAGCAGCTCCTTCAAAACAAGAAGCGAAAAAAGGAGCGGTAAAACCAAAATCAGATGCAGCATCTGGATTGACAGAACTTTTTGAAGACGGCCTAAAAGACATTTATTGGGCAGAAAAAGCTTTGACTAAAGCATTGCCTAAGATGGCTAAAAATGCTACATCTCCAGAGCTGATAGATGCTATAAACAACCACTTAATTGAGACTGAAGAACAAATTATTCGTCTAGAGCAAGTTTTCGAATTAATTGGTAAAAAAGCAACAGCAAAAAAATGCGATGCAATGGCGGGTTTAATTGAAGAAGGAGACGGAATTCTGGAAGAAACTGAAATTGGCGTTGTACGTGATGCGGGAATTATAGCTGCAAGTCAAAAAATTGAACATTATGAAATTGCAACTTACGGAACTTTAAGACAATTTGCTGAAACATTAGGTTTGACAGAGGCAGCTGCCTTATTAGAACAAACGCTTGATGAGGAAAAAGGTGCGGATAAAAAATTGACTGAAGTTGCTGTAAATGCCGTAAATCTTGAAGCTGCTGAAGCAGACTAAAGACAAAGATAAGATAGCCTTTAAGTGCAGCCTGAAAAACTGCACTTTTATTTTTTATTAACTTAAACGCCATATTATGCCGGAAGGTCCATCTATATTGATATTAAAAGAGGAAGTACAGCAATTCGCAGGGAAGAAAATAATTTCTGCTTCTGGAAATAGTTCAATTGATATGCAACGCCTCACAGACCAAACAATACTTGCCTTTAAAACTTGGGGAAAACATTTTTTAATTTGCTTTGACGGATTTACCGTTAAAATTCATTTACTGATGTTTGGAACCTATCGAATAAACGAACGAAAAGAAACCACACCGCGACTCAGCCTTATTTTTGATGATGGAGAACTCAATTTTTATACCTGTTCTGTTAAAATTTTAGAAGGAGATGTCAACAGTCATTATGATTGGAGTGAAGATGTAATGAATGAAAACTGGGATCCGCAAAAGGCCAAACGAAGCCTAGATAAAATTCCAGACCAAATGATTTGCGATGCACTTTTAGATCAGAATATTTTTTCTGGAGTGGGGAATATAATTAAAAATGAAGTTTTGTACCGATGTCGTATTCAGCCAGAATCATTGGTAAGTAAAATTCCATCTGAAAAAATCGATGAACTTATTACAGAATCGTCCATATATAGTTTTGAATTTCTGTATTGGAAGAAAAAATTTGAATTGAAACAGCATTGGCTCGCACATGCCAAATCTACCTGTTTAAGATGCAATCTTCCTATGGAAAAAAAATACACTGGATCTAAAAATAGAAGAAGTTTTTTCTGTACCAATTGCCAACAATTACACGTATGAAAAATGAAGTTTTAATAGGATGCTCGAGTTTTTATAATCGATTCTGGAAAGGAATTTTCTATCCAGAAAATTTGCCATCTTCAAAATGGTTTGATTATTACTGTCAGCATTTTAATACCTATGAATTCAACGGAAGCTTTTATAAGTTTCCCACTTTAAGAATATTTGAAAATTGGTATAATAAAACGCCTGAAAATTTTATTTTTTCAGTAAAAGCTCCAAAAGATATTACGCATTTTAAGAAATTTAATGACTGCGAAAATTTAATCACAGCGTTTTATAATGTTTGTAATTTGGGATTAAAAGAAAAACTGGGCTGTATATTATTTCAGTTTCCGCCAAGTTATCAATTTACTTCAGAACGCTTGCACCAAATAATTGATAATCTTGACTTAAACTTTAAAAATGTCGTCGAATTTCGTCACGAAAGCTGGTGGAATAAAGAGGTTTGGAATGCTTTTTTAGAAAACAATATTACGTTTTGCAGTGTAAGTCACCCACAATTGCCACAAACTATTTTTAAAGATTTCCCACTGATTTTCATTAGGCTTCATGGAGTTCCTAAAATGTTTTATTCCAGTTATTCAACTCAAGAATTAGTTGATATAAAAGCTGAAATCGCTTCAAAACCAGCATTTGTATATTTTAATAATACCGCGAGCGAAGCTGGAATTTTGAATGCATTAGAATTACAGCAGCTTTTTTAAACTGCAAAGTCTGCTAAGAATTACGAAAAGTACATAAAGAAATCAATCTTAGTGTTCGTAAATCTTAGCAGACTTTGCAGTTTAAATTTAAGCTATTGAATTATAAACTTAAATTTCCTTCAATTCCGTCATCCATTGTTGTACCACTTACAAAAGCTGCAGTCATTTTTGCAATGGCAACCATTTTCCCGTGTTTGTTATTCCAGTAATAACCATCTTCAGGAACGACTTTTATAACACTTAAATTTGGATCATCTTCTCCGCCCGGCATCCAGACTTTTACAATAGGATCCCATAATTCTTTTATTGTTTCTCGATCGTAAGAAATAGAAGCAGATCCGTGCAAGGTTAAAAATTTATCGTGCGGCTCAGCAAAAAATAATTCAACTTGAGGATTCAGCGTAATTTCTGCGTTTTGACTGCTGTTTCTATCAGATAAAAACCAAAGCTGCCCTTTGTCATCAATTTTTTGAACTGACATTGGTCGCGATTGAAGTCTATATTCGTCGTATGTACAAAACATACAAGTTTTTATGTTTTCTGCCAGATCTTTAATTTTATCTACAGCAAATTCGTTCGTAAGGTCTTTATGATCTCCCATGACTTTAATTTTTTAGTTTATTATTATAAATTTATTTCATTAAATATCTCATTAGATGAGGTATAGAGCGATAGTTTTATCTAAAACTTGATTATAGTAAAGTTGAACTTTTTATACTTTTTAAGGTTATAGAATTTGATTTAAAATTTATGAGATTTCAATTACTAAAAATTAAATTATGAAATTTAAAATCCATTAATTTTATGTACATTTGAATGCAGAAAAACAAACCAAATTAACATAATACCACATGGGTGATTTTACTATTTTTTATACTGATGATGATGAAGATGATTTGAGCATTTTTTCAGATGCAGTCGATTCATTGCCAAAGAAAGTAAAGCTTCAAACCTATACTGGGGGTGAAAAGTTATTAAATGCAATTTACAACCCGCCGCCAACACCACATGTTGTTTTTTTGGATTTGAATATGCCAGGCAAAAATGGTTTTGATGTTTTGACTGAGCTTAGAAACTCTGAAGAAAAAAATGATATTCCCGTCGTTATTTTTTCTACTTCAAACGAGCCAAGTATTATAGAAAGATGTCGTAAATTAGGTGCTAATTATTTTATAACAAAGCCTATTTTAATGAAAGACATTATAAAATCTATTGAGCATGCTCTTGAGATCGATTGGAGAAATTTTACTCCAACCGATAAAAACTTTGTTTATAAAACATAATTAAATTATTGTAATTCAGGAATATAGATATCAAAAGTCGCCCCTTTGTCTTTTTCTCCTATTGCGGTTATAATTCCTTTGTGGTTTTCTACAATCTTTTTTACGATTGCCAAGCCAATTCCGGTTCCCACAAATTCGCTTTCGGTATTTAAACGCTGAAAAACCTCGAAGATTCTTTCTTTGTAAGCAGCATCGAAACCAATTCCGTTATCAGTGATTTTAAGATGGTAATAATTTTTTTCAGCAAAATCAACCACATGCTTAATAGTGCTTCCTTTAATTCTTTCTGCTTTAATATCAATAATTGGCGTTACGTCTTTTCTAGAAAATTTTATGGCATTTCCGATCAAATTATGCAGCAATTGCCTAAACTGAAAAGGGATAACAGTAACTTCTCCTAAAGGTTCAAAATTTACCTGAGCATTTTTCTCTTCAATCCGTTCTGAAAAATCACTTATTATTTCCTCGGCAATATCATCTAGATTTGTACTGACAAAAACTCTTTCTGCTGAATTTGTTCTTGAATACGTCAACAAATCCTGAATCAAAGTCTGCATTCTTTTCGCTGCAAACTCAATCCGGCTTAAGTATGTTTTGGCATTCGCCGAAATATTCTGTTCATCTAAATCAGATAATCGACTTGCAAAAGTTTGAATTTTTCGTAAAGGTTCCTGCAAATCATGACTGGAGATATACGCAAAAGATTGAAGTTCAATATTCATATTAATCAAGTCTTTGTTTTTTAGCTCCAATTCTTCGGTTCGTTCATGAACTACTTTTTCAAGCTGATCGGTAAAATCTTTTTGATCTTGAATATCAGTACTTGTACCAACCCACATCTGAATGTTTCCTTCAGCATCTTTTTGAGCAATGGCACGGCTTAACTGCCACCTGTATTGTCCGTCTCCACGACGAAAACGATGCTCGAACAAATAGTCATTACCTGTTTTAATTGATTCCATCCATATTCTTACATTTTCTTCACGATCATCAGGGTGTACGATTTGCAACCAGCCATATTTGCCGATTTCACTTTTATCAACACCAGAAAAAGTATAAACAGCTTCATTGAAGTAATTTATATTTCCCAACGCATCACTGGTCCAGATAAACTGTGGCATAGAATCAGCGAGAAGCCTAAATTTCTGCTCGCTTTTCATTAAAATTTCCTGATTGTTTTTTTCGTCTGTAATATTCATTATAGTACCAATCATTTTGATCGGTTCTTTATCTTCATCAAAAAATATTTTGCCGTGCGCTTTTATCCAAGCAATAGTATTGTCAGGCTTGATAATGCGGCTTTCATATTTGTAAATACTTGTTTTAAGAGCAATTTCAAATGCTTTTTCTAAAATCCACTTATCGTCAGGATGTATTTGTTGCTGCATTTGCAGACGAGTTAACTTTATATTTTTTTCATGTCCAAAAACAATAGGTAAATTTTCAGAATAAATTATTTTCTGTGTTGGAATATCTAAATCCCAAGTGGCGATTTCAGCAATTTCAGCAGCTAAACGTGCTCTTTGCTCTGCATTTTCGACTTTTTTTCGAGCTCGCACCTTATCGCTGACATCATTTACATTAACCATGACTCCTGATATTTCACCTTCTTTTTCAAACAATGGCGTGTATTGGTAATCAAGATAAAACTTTTTGAGTTTTCCTTTAATATCTATATAAGCGACAGATTCATTTTCATGGATAACTTTTCCGCTCGAAACAACTTCATTTAATAATTCGGGATATTTTTGTCCTTCTAATTCTGGAAAAACTTCTAACAAAGGTTTGCCAATTGTTTCACTAAGACCTTTGTGCCAGAGCGTATTCATCATAGTATTATTAGCTAATTCAATAATATGGTCCTTACCTCTAAAAATAGCCATTGCAATAGGAGAGTCCATAATTAATTTTCTAAAAGCATTTTCACTTTCTGTCAAAAGATATCTTGCTTTTACAGCTTCTGTCACTTCATAACTTACAATTATTACGCCTGTAACAACATCATTTTCTTCTCTTAAGGGATGAAAAACCAAATTAAAATAGCAAATCTCCTCTTTGCCATAACGATTTAAAGTAACTTCTAATTCATCTGTAGAATATTGAATACCGTCTTTATAAACTTTAGAAAGTAAAGGGTATACCTTATCTCTGGCTTCGGGAACAGCAGTAAAAACGGGTTTGTTGAGAATCTCTTTTTCGCTTTTATCTAAAATTTTAAGATAAGTAGTATTGGCCATTTCTACAATTAAATCATCACCTTTAAGGATGGCAATACCTAACGGAAGTTGTTTTACCATATTTCTAAATCGCCTGTCGCTTTCTTCGACCGCGGCTCGAGATGTGACTTGTCTTGTAACATCATTGGCAATAGCTACAATACCAGAAATTGTTCCGTCAGGTTCTTTCAAGGCTTCATACACTACATTGATAAAAGTATTCTCAATTTTGCCATTGCGTATTAATTTTACAGGAAGTTCATAAGCGATGAATTTTTCTCCCGTTGTATAAACTTCTTTTAATATATCTTCTAAACCTTGGCCTGTAGCTTCTGGCAAGGCTTCAAAAACAGGTTTATTAATAACATCTTCGATTTTTCGTTCCCAAATTTCGAGCATGAGTTCGTTTGCAATTTCAATAACATGATTTTCACCCCTAAAAATGCACATTGCATTTGGAGTCTGGAGAATGTTATCTAGATAGCGCTGATTGCTGTTTTCGAGTTTTTTAAGTATGTTTACCTTATCGGTAGTTTCGTTGCAAATAACGAGCACACCTTCAGCTTTTCCGTCATCATTATTTACCGGACTATAACTAAATGTCCAGTAAACGTCTTCCATTTTTCCGTTTCTGTAAATAGGCAATAATTGATCTTCGTGCCAAGTTGCTTCGCCTTCTGTAAGAACCTGATTTATTAAGGGTTGAATAAAATCCCAAATTTCTGGCCAAAATTCTGCTCCTTTCTGACCTAATATTGCGGGATGTTTTCCATCATTTCCAAGACTTGGACGATAAGCATCATTATAAAAACAAATATGTTCTGGTCCCCAAAACAAAAACATTGGGAACTTTGAGTTTAAAAGAATTCCTAATGTAGTACGTAAACTTTGAGGCCATGTTTCTGGAAATCCAACAGAGGTTTTGCTCCAGTCTTTAGCTCGAGTTAATGTACCCATTTCGCCTCCATTAGCCAGGAAATCATGATTTATAGTACTCATCAAAATGTATTTTGTGTGTTTTATTGCGCGAAAACGCTTTAAATTATTTAGATAGTTGTTAAAATTAGTAAAATAATTTTTGATTTGATTTTGATTTTTTTGAATGAGGCAATTTTTAAATCTATTGAGTTAATTTTATTTGATATCATTGATGAAATTTGAGTAAACAATAGATTTGGATAAAATCTTAAAATTCAATCAGTCATGAAAAAGGAACAGAAACACGAAACCGACTATATCGACAAATATCAAAATGAAGGCTATACAACAAATTATTTATTTGATAAAGGCTGTTTAATTGATGCAGAAACAAAGTATGCTTATCAGCCTGACGAAATTTATATTGTAGCCCATCACCGTTACGAAGGAATGAGTGATCCTGATGACATGTCGATTTTATATGTGATCGAAACAAAAGACCAACGAAAAGGAACTCATTTATTGGGATATGGGCCAACGGCTGATTTAGAAGAAGCCGAATTTTTTAAGGATATTCCTGAAGGAAATTATTCTACCAACGCCGATATCAACGAACTTACCTAAAATAAAAATAGGGAAGTATTTTTTATTTTGCTGGGAAGCAGTTGTTTCAGATTCGTCTGAAGCAGCTGCTTTTTTTTTGCACTTGCGTTTGGGTGCAAAGGTCCAGAAAGGTACAAAGGTATAAAGGTGCAGAGGTGCAAAGGTTCAGAGTATTATTATTGTGCAAAGCATCAAATACTTAACTGAAAATGATATAAATATAATGTGATATAGAAGCGTAAAATCTATCCTATGATCCTTTTTTTAAAGGAGCTCACATACATAAAGGCCTGTCAGAAATCTTTAAACCTTTGATAATATGCGCCTTTGAAACTCAAACTAAAAATTATGAAATATCTTACTGAAATTGTATAAGGATTTGATTTGCAATATGTATGAAATTTGTGTTATACAAAATGAGTTAGAAACCAAAGTAAAGTTTTGTACGTAAATAAGTACGAAACGCATATTTAAAAAACTGAACAAATGAAAAAACTATACTTAAATACTGGAGGATTCGATGCTGTTTTTAATGACCTTAAAGATAGTTTCAATGGCGAGTTAATCGCTGAAAACAATGAATACAATCTAGAGATTAAATCTAAATGGACAAAAGGGTCAATAAAAGGAACTCGCTTCGATGATAAAGTATTATTCATGCATTTTGATCTTGTATTTAATCAAGATGTAAGCTTAAGTATAGAATCGTTTCAGTCAGCACCGGTATTTTTTGTATACTGTGAAAACGGAAATATAACACATACTTTTGGTGTAAATGGAGAGAAGAGAAGTCTTAAAAAGAGCCAATCAGCAGTTTTAAACAATTCTTCAGTAATCAATAGTGTTTTATTTTTTGAAAGCCATAAACGCATACAATTCACAATTCTTGGAATGCCGACCTTTGCTGTAGAAAATAAGAATAGTGAATTAACTTCTCAAGTTAAAAAACATTTCACAAACGACTCTGGAAATTTCATTTATATAGGAAAAGAAAATTTGAAAATTTCTGAAAAATTGCAAGAATACAAAGCTGTTCCTCAAAAAGGAATTGTGGGTACTTTGCTTAGAAAAAGTATTTTAAAAGACATTTTTGAACTAGAGATAGCGCAGCATAGTTATAATTATTTGAAAACTTTTGATCCAATCGTAAACTTAGCTTCGAGGCAATTAAACGAAATAAAAAGAATTTCAAACATAAATTTTTCAGAAGTTATTACTGCTGCAGGTGCAGCCAGCCGAAATTATCTGCCACGCATTTTGAAAGAGAAATACCATTTCTCATTTAAGTCGTACAACCAAAAACTAGCTAGCTAATAAGCATCACATATACCACTTCTACAATCACGAAACAGCTTTTAACGGGCTGTTTTTTTTTGAATTATTAAATTTCACTGGATATAATTGTCGAAAGATGATTTTTGTCTTTCGAGGAACGAGTAATATCCGTAGGACGCCCACTCAAAGTTAGCAAATATTTACATGAAAATTTAGAAGCTCAGTATCTTAGAATCTAAACAACTTAAAAAATCATTCTTTCTCATAATAAATAATAAAATAAACCATGATTAGATTGAGGGTTAATGAAACACTGTTTGTAATGATAATAGGCAAGTCGTTTTTCAAAATTCCATAGATAATCCATACCAGCAGCCCAAAAGTTAGGATGCTGAATGTTTTAAGCGAGATAGCTTTTACTTTTTTCGTTTTCCAAACTTTCAAGATCTGCGGTATGACAGATAGAGTAACACAAGTTCCTGCGAAGAGCCCTATAATATCAGTGAAGTTCATAGCTTTTTATTTGTAAATTGTGAGTTGTGAGTTGTGAAATGTGAAATGTGAAATGTGAAATGTGAATGCCTACCATTAGTGAGAAATTAAGTTATCAGTTTGCTTTCCATCTTCTCAAAGAAATATTTGCGAATCCTAGAAAACCTTTGAGTCTTTGTCCCTCTGAACCTATGTCCCTCAAAAATTAACTTCCAACCAATTCACCACCGTTAATATGAATGAATTGTCCGGTAATATAACTGCTGTCATTGCATGCCAGGAAAACATAGGCAGGCGCAACTTCTGATGGCTGGCCGGCTCGTCCCATCGGGTTGTCTTTGCCAAAATCTGAAAGTTTATCAAAACTTGCTACAATTAATGGCGTCCAGATTGGGCCTGGCGCAACTCCGTTTACTCTTATTTTTTTCATCGCAAGCATAGTCGATAAAGATCTTGTAAAACTCACAATCGCACCTTTTGTACTGGCATAATCAGCAAGATGTTCACTGCCTCGATATGCTGTTACAGAACTTGTGTTGATAATTGCATCATCTTCTTTTAAAAAGGGCAACGCTGCTTTTGTAATGTAGAAATACGGATAAATATTGGTTTCAAATGTTTTTCGGAGCTGTGTAGCAGTTATTTTTTCTAATTCGTTTTGCGGAAATTGTACTGCAGCATTATTAACTAAAATATTTAATTTTTTAAAAGTATCAATACATTTTTTGACGGCACTTTTGCAGAATTTTTCATCTTTCAAATCACCGCTTATTATTAAACACTGCTGGCCTTCTTTTTCTATTAATTCTTTAGTTGTCAAGGCATCTTTATCCTCTTTTAAATAAACAATTGCAATATTAGCGCCTTCTCTGGCAAAATGTACAGCGACGCTTCGGCCAATACCGCTATCGCCGCCAGTTATAAAAGCTACTTTTCCGAGAAGTTTGCCGCTTCCTGCATAATTTTCACGAATAATTTCTGGTTCGGGATTCATTTGATATTCATTTCCCGGAAGTTCCTGTTTTTGTTCAGGAAATGTTTTTCTCTTTTTCATAACATAAAATTTAGAGCAGTTAATCTAACTCTAATTTAAATAGCTATTATTTAAATATTTAACTGAAATAAAATTAAAATTGTCTCAATAAATCTTTATATAATTTCATATTTAAACATGGGAATTATGTAACGAATCGAATTTTAGATAAAAGAGCTATCTTCTTTTTTTTAATAAATTTGACGGTTTGACCAGTGTTGTTTAAAATAGAATCAGATACTTTAAACAGCATTTTTTTTAAACAATATTAAATTAACAATCATAATAAAACTTTACTCCCCCAAAACAGTATGGTATTAATCGTAGACGATATAAAGGCAAATATAATTGCCTTAAAAAAAACATTGGAGCTGCATAATATCGATGTAGATACTGCGGAATCTGGAGAAGAAGCCCTGAAAAAAATCTTAAAGACTAACTATTGTCTTATTATAATGGATGTTCAGATGCCAGGACTTGATGGATTTGAAGTAGTAAAAATTCTTTCTGGCAACAAACGCACTAAAGATATTCCGGTTATTTTTCTATCGGCACTTAATATCGAAAAAAAATACATTTTTAAGGGATATGAAACTGGAGCTGTAGAATATATAACAAAACCCGTTGACAGCGATTTGCTGATTTTAAAAGTAAAGACATTCATTAAAATTTACGAACAGCAAAACGAATTAAAAGGCATAAAAGATCTTCTTTCTAAAGAAATCAAAATCAGGAAAGAAGCACAAGATAATCTCGAAATTAAGATCGCAGAAAGAACTAAAGAACTGGTTTTGAAAAACGAAGAATTAGAGATGAAAAATCATGAACTCCAGCAATTTTCATGGGTAGTATCGCATGATCTGAATGAACCCATAAGAAAGATCCAAATCTTTATAAAAATCATCAAAGAGCTTTATTTAACGGCTGATGAAAAAGCGGTAGATTATGTCGATAGAACTATTAAATCGGCAGAACGAATGCAGACTTTAATTACAGATCTCCTCGCATATTCTCGACTATCTTCGCAGGTAAAACCTGAGGTAACAGACCTAAATGTGGTTTTGCAAGAAGTTTTATCTGATTTTGATTATCTCATAGAACGCAAAAATGCAACAGTAAAAAGCACTGAACTTCCTACTATAGACAGTATTCCGAGTCAGCTGAGACAAGTTTTTCAAAATTTAATTGGAAACGCCTTAAAGTTCTCAGGAAACTCAGAACATCCTTTAATTGAAATCACATCTGAATTAATTTCTGAAAAATCATTTGAGAGTCCGACTTCCCCGCAAGGGAAATTTTGCCGAATTATTGTAAAAGACAACGGAATTGGTTTTGATGAAATTTATCTGGACAGAATCTTCATTATTTTTCAGAGTTTAAACGATCGACAATCGTACGAAGGAACCGGAATTGGACTGGCTATTGCCAAAAAAATCATCGAAAAACATAACGGATTAATCACAGCAAAAAGTAAAATAGGAGAGGGTGCAAGCTTCATTATCGTCCTTCCTTTAAAATACGAATAATTATAATTTACAAGTATGAAGAATAATAATTTTAAAAGAAATTTATTAATTAGTTCATTAGTTTCTTTACTAGTATTAATGATCAGTTCTACTGCCTCTTTTATAAGCATAAAAAGCTTATTAAACAGTAATTTTTGGGTTAACCATACGCAGGAGGTAATTTATAATTTAAACGAAGGTTCTGCCATAATTACAGAAGCACAAACCAATATGCGTGCCTATTTGATTACAGGCGACGAGCAATTTGTTGAAGCATATAATGAGGCTGAAGCAAAATCGAATGTTTATTTTGATAAGCTAGAAGTACTTACGATTGATAATCCATTACAGCAAAAACAATTAAAAGACTTAAAACCGCTGCGTGCAAGTTTCTTTAAATACTTGAATAATCAAATCGTAAAAAAACGATTAGACAAAGGTGCCGCTACATTTGATCTTAACGAAGGCCGAAAAATGATTAGTGAATTGCGCCTGCACATTAAAACGGTTGAAGGTACAGAACAAACGCTTTTAAAAGAAAGAAACGAAAACTCAGATCGTTACGGAACTTACAGTTTGGTACTGATTGTTGTGGCTTTTGTTATTGCATTTTTAATTACGATCGTCTTTTTATTCAGGATTTTAAAAGATTATAGCGAGCGTTTGTTATTACAGCATGAATTAGAGAAAAAAGACAAAGAAACTGCAGATAGAATTGTGGCTATCAGCTCAATTGCAAGCAATATTTCGAACGGAAATTATGATATACGTGTAGATGATACGGAGTCTGATGCTCTTGGAAGCGTGGGAGAATCACTGAACAACATGGGAATTTCTTTAAAAAATTCTTTCGAGTTATTGTCTCAAAAAGAATGGCTTCAAACTGGTATTGCTAATCTTAATAATGTGATGCTGGGTGATAAAACAATTCAAAAATTATCAAAAGATGTTATTGAATTTTTGTGTAATTACACTAACAGCAGTGCTGGAGTCTTATATGTTTTAGAAGATAATGAACTGTATGTTGCTGGAGGATATAGCTACATACCGAGTAAAAATCGCGAACGTCTTCAAAAAGGCGAAGGTTTGATTGGTCAGTCTATTGTTTCTGGCAAAATGTTAGAATTAAAGACATTATCTCCAGATGATATTCAGATTAACTATGCTTTGGGCCAAATAAAACCAACACATATTGTCGCATTTCCTTTAATGGATACCAGAACAGAAGGTGCTGTTGAATTGGCAAGCGTTTACGGTTTTTCTGATTTGCATTTAGAGTTTTTAAAAATCATTTCAAATAATATTGGAATTGCTATTAAATCGACTCAAAACAGAAAACGAGTAATGGAATTGCTTGAAGAAACCAAATCACAATCAGAAGAACTTCAGGTACAGCACAGTGAATTAGAAGCTATTAATGCCGAATTAGAAGCACAGACTGAAAAACTTCAGGCTTCTGAAGAAGAATTGCGTGTACAGCAGGAAGAATTGGAACAAACCAATGAAGAATTGTCTGAAAGAAGTGTTTTACTGGAAGAAAAAAACAACGAAATCCAAAAGAAATCTGAAGCTTTAGAACTTACAACGCGGTATAAATCTGAGTTTTTGGCGAATATGTCGCACGAATTAAGAACACCTCTGAATTCAATTTTGCTTTTAAGCAGATTATTGTCTGAAAATAACAATAAAAGCATGGTTCCAGAAGAAATTGAATTTGCAAAAGTAATTCAGAGTTCTGGAAACAGTTTGTTAGGATTAATCGATGAGATTTTAGATTTATCTAAAATTGAAGCTGGAAAAATGGAACTTGAATTTTTAGATGTTTCGACTAAAGAAATTACAGATAATTTATGGAATCTGTTTAATTTGATTGCCAAAGAAAAAGGAATTACGTTTGAAATTATTTCTAAAGATGCGCCAGTTGTCATTAAAACAGATAAAATGCGTTTAGAACAGATTCTGAAAAACTTAATATCGAATGCAATTAAATTTACAGAAAAAGGAAAAGTAACGTTAGAAATTAAAATCAATACAGACGATGATAAAATCATTTGCTTTATTGTAAAAGATACCGGAATTGGAATTCCGTTAGAAAAACAGCCTCTTATTTTTGAAGCTTTCCAACAAGCGGATGGTTCTACAAAACGTAAATATGGCGGAACTGGTTTAGGACTTTCAATCAGCAGGGAATTGGCAAAACTGCTTCGAGGAGAAATTATCTTGAACAGCAAAGTGAAAGAAGGAAGTACGTTTACATTATGTCTGCCCGTTTTTGGATCTTTAGCTGGAAAAGTTAATGTTGAAAAAATACCGCCAACAGAATTTACAGAAATTGAAGAAGAAAAAGAAGAAAAAGCTCCTGAAAAAAATAAATATTTAAGCGCTGTCATTCCAGATGAAATCGAAGATGACAGAGATACAATTAAACATGGAGACAAAGTAATTTTGATTGTAGAAGATGATATCAATTTTGCAAAATCACTTTTGGCTTTTAGCAGAAAAAAAGGATATAAGGGTGTTGTATCCGTACGAGGCGATTATGCTTTAAACTTTGCCTTAATTTATAACCCAATTGGTGTTTTATTAGATATCGAACTTCCAATAAAAAGCGGTTGGGAAGTTTTAGAAGAATTAAAAAATCACTCAGCAACCAAACATATTCCGGTTCATATTATGTCATCGCATAAATTGAAACAGGAAAGTTTGCTGAAAGGCGCTGTAGATTTCTTAGATAAACCAGTGGCTTTTGATAAAATTCCCGATGTCTTTTTAAGAATCGAACACATCATTAATAAAGAAGCACAGAAGGTTTTAATTATAGAAGACAATCCAAAACATGCAAAAGCATTGGCTTTCTTTTTAGAAACTTACAACATCAATTCAGAAATTAAAAGTGATGTTTCTGAAGGTTTAGAAGTTTTAACAAAATCAGAAGTAGATTGTGTAATTCTAGATATGGGAATTCCGGACAAACAGGCGTATCAAATTTTAGATGGCGTTAAAAAAAGTCCAGGTTTAGAAAATCTTCCGGTAATTGTATTTACAGGGAAAAGCTTATCAATTAAAGAAGAAGTTAAAATTAAAAAATACGCCGATTCTATTATTGTAAAAACAGCGCATTCTTACCAAAGAATGCTTGATGAAGTTTCGCTTTTCTTGCATTTAGTTGAAGATAAAAAAGAAGGAAAAAGCAAAAAAGAAAGCCATAAAAAGCTAAATTTACTAAATAATATTCTGCACGAAAAAAAGGTGTTGATTGTAGATGATGATGTTCGTAATATTTATTCATTGACAAAAGCTCTCGAGGTATTTAAAATGAATGTAATTACAGCTTTTGATGGTAAAGAAGCCATCAAAATCTTAGAAGAACATACCGATACTGACATTGTTTTGCTGGATATGATGATGCCAAACATGGACGGTTACGAAACAGCTGAAAAAATACGTTCGATTCCTAAATTCTTGAATTTACCTTTGATTGCCGTAACAGCAAAAGCCATGACCGGCGATAGAGAAAAATGCATCAAAGCAGGAGCTTCTGATTATATTACGAAACCAGTAGATATTGATCAATTGCTTTCGCTTTTGCGAGTTTGGCTGTATGATAAAATATAAATAAAAATACTGCCTCGAATTTTACGGATTTTAGATTTCAATCAAATAATTGATTCGTGAATTCCTAAAATTTGTGGCAAAAAAATATATAAAAGTGGGCAATATGAATAAAAAAAGACTCTTAATTATTGATGATGATTCTAGAAATATTTTTGCTTTAGAAAATACTTTGCGTGCAAAATCATTTGATTGTGTGTCTTGTTTAAGTGCAGAAGAGGCTTTGAAATTATTAGAATCAGATAATCAGCATATTGATGCCATTTTAATTGATATGATGATGCCTGAAATGGATGGTTATGAAGCAATTCCGTTAATAAAAAAGATTCCGTCAAGAGAGTCTACTTTTGTCGTTGCGGTAACGGCACAGGCCATGACAGGCGATAAAGAAAAATGTTTGGAAGCGGGTGCAGATGATTATGTCTCTAAACCAGTTGATGTAGATAAATTACTGCTTGTTTTAAGCAAAATTTGATGGATTATGATTGAGGATATCGAATTAGAAACGCTTATAAATGATGTTTATGAATATTATGGTTTTGACTTTGGGAGCTATTCCAGAGCTTCATTAAAAAGGCGTGTCAACAGAGTTTTTCATTTAGATGGATTTACCCATTTTCATGAATTTCTCTCAAAAGTTCGATACGATCCAGAATATTACAAAAGAATGATTGATGAAATTACGGTAAACGTTACCGAGATGTTTCGCGATCCTGGTTTTTATCGAGTAGTTAGAAATGAAATTTTGCCTTTGTTAGGCACAAAACCTTTTATAAGATTATGGCATGCAGGCTGTTCTACAGGCGAAGAAGTCTATTCTATGGCTATAATGCTGAAAGAAGCCGGTTTGCTGCATAAATCATTGCTCTACGCGACAGATATTAATGCAACTGTTTTGGAAACAGCCAAAAAAGGAATTTTTCCTTTGCGAATGATGAAAGAATATTCAGAAAACTATCGTGATGCAGGCGGTCAGGAAGACTTTTCTAGTTACTATATAGCCAATTACGGAATAGCAAAGTTTAATGAAGAGTTAGCTGAGAAGATGGTTTTTTCGCAGCATAATTTAGTTTCAGATACATCATTCAATGAATTTGATATGATTTTATGTCGTAATGTTTTAATTTATTTTGATACTAATCTGCAAAAAAGAGTTATCAATTTATTTGATGAAAGCTTAGCTGTATTAGGTTTTTTGGCTTTAGGAACTAAAGAAACCATAAAATATTCTGTTGCTCCAAACAAATACAAACAGTTGGAAAAAGAGAAAATATGGAGGAAGATAAAATAATATCAGGCTGTAAAGTAGTAATTATAGGAGGATCTGCAGGAAGCTTAAATGCTTTGATGCAGATATTGCCTGAATTATATAAATTAAACGATTATGCAATGGTGATTGTACTGCATAGAAAAAGCACAGATGATCAAACCTTAGAGGAGCTAATTACATTAAAATCAAGTATAAAAGTAAAAGCGGTAGAAGATAAAGTGCCTCTTTCAACTGGATTTATCTATATAGCGCCATCTAATTATCATTTGCTTTTCGAAAAAAATGATTTTCTTGCATTAGACACTTCTGAAAAAATAAATTACAGCCGTCCAAGCATAGACGTTTCATTTGAATCTGCGGCCGAAGTGTATGGAGACAGTTTGATCGGGATTTTATTATCTGGTTCTAATACTGACGGAACACAGGGCCTAAAAGCAATTAAGGAAGCTGGCGGTACTATTGCCGTTCAAAATCCGCTTTCTGCAGAGATGCCTTTTATGCCTAATAACGCTATTTTATATACTGATCCTGACTTCATCTTAACAAATGAGGAAATCCTTCAGTTTCTAACTTCAATTAATAGTTAAGCTTAATTTCCAGGTTTTGGTTTTTCATCTTCTGGCAAAATTATTTTGTTTAATTCGGCTTCTTTTTCAGCTCTTTTTTTCGCGGCTTTTCCTTTTCCAATGGGTATTCCAGCGGTTACATATAAAGATCTGTTGTATTGATCCGGACCGTCACCTTTCATTACAGGTACTAAACCGTAATAATATTGTACCGTAATATTTAAGCCATTTCCAACATTCATATGATAACCTGCGCCTAAAGCTAGACCTGCATCTATCACATGAATTTGATCTCTGATATTTTTTTTATAAACAACATCATCTTTGTTTATTTCATTTTTAAATTCATCAAAAGCTGTTGCCAGCAAACCTAATTGAGGTCCCGTCTTTAAATAGATATTATTTTTGAATTGGTATTTAATTAAAATAGGAACATTAAAATACCGAATTTCACGATTTACGCTTCCGCCAGTAAACGTATTGTCTAAATTTACATCGTCTAAAGAGTATACTGGAATTCCATGTGCTCCCATAGGTGATTTTACAATAACACCAGTATTAATCATCCAAGCTGGATTTTTTTTAGAGCGAAAATCAAAATAAAAACCAAGATTAAATCCCACATTCGTTCCAGAAGATTCTAAGTTAGAAATAGTCGAGAAATTGGCACCGCCTTCTAAACCAAATTCTAAAAAGGGAGAATTCAGCTTGTCTCCAAAAATCAAGGAAATTAAAACTTGAGAATGCGCAGGAGCAATGCAAAAGAATACAATAAAAAGTAATAAACCTTTTTTCATAAAATTGGGTTTAAAGTCCAAAACGATACTGAAGTCCGCCCAGAAATTGTGTACGGGTTCCTAAAAATCCTGCTTCAAATCGAAACATAATGTGCTTATTATATTGATATTGGGTACCAGTAATAAAATTCCACATGTCTTTAGGTGCTTTCTGAAGAGAATATTGTATAGTTGAAGTTTCAGCTGTACTTAAAGCGCCGTCTAAATGCGTTAAGAATGTTCCTGCTCTTTCTAAAGCTCTATTTGCGGTATTATGTTTGGTAATATTTACAGGATTGTTTTGTTGTGCAGGAGTTAAGCCATTCCACCAATTATCTACTTTTGTCTGGTTATCAGATATCTTTGTTAATCCTTCATCGACTTTTCCTTGTGCAGTATCCAAATCAAAAATATCAGACAAGGCTATATTTCCATTAGTATCTCCTGAAATATGAACTCTAAAGGCACCAACCCAAAATGCTATATTTTCATCTTTTTTATTAAACTTAAAAGTCTTGCCTAATCTCGGACCAAAAATATAAGAAAAAGCGGGCTTATCCAGTGCACTGACATCACTCCATGACATATTCATATCAAGCGCCAGCCATCCGCCTCCAATTCCGATAGTTGGCGTCATTCCTATCCCAACTGTTGTAGCATTAAAATTGGCTTTAGTACTAAAACTGGCAACTTGCGACCAATTATTATCTGCATCCGGAACCCAAATTCCGGCATTGATTTTTGTTGTGGTATTTGCTTTTCCCAAAATGCCATAAATATTTAAAAAAGGAAGCAGCCAGATATCAGGTCTTATGGTTACTGCACCAGCTTCGACAGAAGATTTATCAAAACGTACAATTTCATCTAAATTATACATTGGACCATTGTTAAATCCAACTTCAAGGTCATTAATGTTTATTTCAGAGTCTTGCCAAAAATAATTAACAGAAAGTCCTGCAGAATAAGGCAATTTATACCCTTTTTGTGCTACTTTCTCACCCCATATTGGTAAGGCATATGGATATTTTTCGACTTTAAGACTGTCTTTTAATTCTTGGTTTTTTTCTCCAACGATCTTGTCAGTATAAACTTGACCGAAAATTTGCATGCTAAAGAATAATAATGAGGCAGATATTATTGTATTACATTTCATCGAATTAAGGTTTTAGGATTAATTAAATAGAAACTTCGTAAATAAAATAAGTATTATGGTATTCTTGAGGGAATTTTATGCGTATTCTTTTGGTTTATAATAAAATAGATCAAAAAGGCTTTGAAATAAAAAACTAATTATATATGATAATTATTGTTAAAGTTAACTAAATTTTCTTACCATTTCTAATATTTTTTTAGAAACTAGAATTTTTAATTGATTTTTTTTCTTGCATTTGCTGTAAATAATGATCTTTTATGAACATGATTTTCAATAATTTAGATTTTTTATAACAGAATAAATATTATTTTTACAATGTGAAATGGATAGCAATAATATTATCAATTTATTTGATGGCTCTTTCAAATATGCCTTGTGCAGATATGGAAGTGGACAGTGCTGTTCATAAAACTGCACAGTTTTCATCAGAAGCGAATCATTCGCATGATAAAAACAGCGATTTGTGTTCGCCATTTTGTGCCTGCAATTGCTGTGGTGCACAGGTTTTAAGTTATCAATCCTTGGTAAGTATTGATTTTCCTGTTGCATATTCTATTATTTCGATTCAATTACCAAATTACAATTCCGTTTTTGCTTCTAATTTCTACGGAAGTATTTGGCAGCCTCCTCAAATAGCATAATGATGCCCAATTCAATTGGGTGAGATTGTAGTGGATTTTCCACAGAATAACTAGACAGAGCTTTGTCTAATTTCTCACATCATTATATATTCAAATGTTAGATAAAATTATACAGTTCAGTATAAAGAATAAGTTCTTTATACTGCTATTTACCCTTGTATTAATAGCTTGGGGAAGCTATTCGCTCAAACAACTTCCACTTGACGCCTTGCCGGACGTTACAAACAATCAGGTGCAGATTATCACGACAGCGCCTACGCTTGCAAGTCAGGAAGTCGAACAATTAATTACTTATCCTTTAGAACAGGCCGTAAAAACGGTTCCAGATATTATTGAACTTCGCAGTATTTCGCGTTTCGGATTGTCTGTTGTTACCGTCGTTTTTGAAGATGATGTTGATATTTATTGGGCCAGAGAACAAATTTTTCAAAGATTAAAACAAGCCGAAGAAAATATTCCGTCTTATGCTGGCTCTCCAGAACTAGCTCCAATTTCGACAGGTTTGGGAGAAATTTATCAGTATGATGTTTATGCCAAAAAAGGCTATGAAAAAAAATACGATGCAGTTCAATTAAGAACCATTCAGGATTGGATTATTATTCCGCAGCTGCAGGGAATTAAAGGCGTTGCGGAAGTTAGTGCTTGGGGAGGAAAACTGAAACAATATGAAATTGCTGTCAACCCAAATACACTAAACAGTCTTGGAGTTACAATTACTGAAATTTTTGATGCTTTAGAAAAAAACAATCAAAATACCGGTGGTGCTTATATTGAAAAAGATCAATATGCCTATTTTATTCGCGGTGTCGGAATGGCAAAAGGAGTTGCAGATTTAGGAAATGTGGTGGTAAAAAACCGCAACGGTTCTCCAGTTCTGGTTCGCGATGTTGCCCAAGTCCGTGAAGGCGTTGCACTGCGTTACGGAGCTTCTACAAAAGACGGAAAAGGGGAAATCGTTTCAGGTTTAGTTTTAATGCTAAAAGGAGAAAACTCAAGTGCCGTTGTTAATCGAATTCATGAAAAAATGATTCAGATTAATAAAAGTCTGCCTGAAGGAGTTGTGGCTGAAGCTTTTATCGATAGAGGAAAATTAGTTGACAATGCCATAGGAACCGTTACAAAGAACTTATTAGAAGGCGCATTAATCGTCATTTTTGTATTGATTTTATTTCTTGGAAATCTTCGCGCCGGATTGATCGTCGCTTCTGTAATTCCTCTTGCAATGCTTTTTGCTGTTATTTTGATGAATGCCTTTGGCGTAAGCGGCAACTTAATGAGTTTGGGCGCAATTGATTTCGGAATTATTGTAGACGGCGCCGTGATTATTGTAGAAGCCACAATGCATCATCTGCAGAAACTAAAAAATAAAAAAGAGTTAACTCACGAAGAAATGGATGTTGAAGTCTACAATTCAGCTTCGAAAATCAGAAATAGCGCTGCTTTTGGTGAAATCATAATTCTAATTGTTTACCTGCCTATTTTAGCCTTAATAGGAACTGAAGGAAAAATGTTTAAGCCAATGGCACTGACCGTTGGTTTTGCTGTAATTGGAGCTTTTGTTTTGTCGCTGACATATGTGCCGATGATGAGCGCCTTGTTTCTTTCGAAGAAAACAGAACACAAAGCCAATTTCAGTGATAGAATGATGGTTTGGCTGGAATCTTTCTACAAGCCATTTTTAGAAAAAGCTTTACAGTTTAAAAAGCTTGTTTTAGGAATTTCTCTAGGTTTATTTGCTCTGGCATTCATTATTTTCAATACAATGGGGGGAGAATTTATTCCGACTATTGAAGAAGGAGATTTGGCTATAAATGCCACAATTATGACGGGAAGTTCGCTTACGCAGATGGTAGAGACGACTACGAAATATGAGAAACTGCTAAAGGATAAATTTCCAGAAATTAAAACGATCGTGACCAAAATTGGAAGTGGTGAAATTCCGACCGATCCTATGCCAATTGAAAGCGGTGATTTAATTATCGTTTTGAAAGATAAAAAGGAATGGAACGGAAAATATCATAATTGGGAAGATCTGGCCAATGCAATGAAAGAAGAAATGGAAGTGATTCCTGGTGCTAATATCGAAATTTCACAGCCCATACAAATGCGCTTTAATGAACTGATGACCGGGAGCCGAAGCGATGTTGCAATTAAAATTTTTGGAGATGATTTAGAAATTCTGGATTCAAAAGCAACCGAATTAATTTCAAAAATTAAAAATATTGACGGAATTGGCGATTTAAAAGCGGATAAAGTTACAGGGTTGCCTCAAATTACAATTAAATACGATTACAATAAGATTGCGTTATATGGATTGAATATTTCAGATATTAATCAAATAATCCGTTCCTCATTTGCGGGAGAAAGTGCTGGTAAAATTTACGAGGAAAGCAAAAGATTTGATGTTGTAGTAAGGATGAATCAAGACAATCGCGCCGACATTACAGATGTGAGCAATTTGTTTATTCCGTTGCCAAATGGTCAGCAAGTACCGCTTTCTCAGGTTGCCGCTGTCGATTACGAGCAAGGCCCGGTTCAGGTAAGCCGCGAGGATGGAAAACGACGTATTACAATTGGCTTGAATGTTCGCGGACGCGATATAAAAAGTGTTGTAGAAGAAATTCAGCAGAAACTAGATAAGGATTTAAAACTTCCTTCAGGTTATTATGTTACTTATGGCGGACAATTTGAGAATCTAATCGAAGCTACGAAACGATTATCAGTCGCCCTTCCAATTGCTTTAGGATTAATACTGATTTTACTGTATTTAACTTTCAACAGTTTCAAACAGGCGGCCTTAATTTTTACTGCAATTCCGCTTTCAGCAATTGGAGGTGTTTTTGCGCTTTCGCTGAGAGGAATGCCATTTAGTATTTCGGCAGGAATTGGTTTTATTGCTTTGTTTGGAATTTCTGTTCTAAACGGAATTGTTTTGATTTCGTACTTCAATCAATTAAAATCAGAAGGAATATTAGATCCGCTCCAAAGAGTTTTAATCGGAACTAGAACCAGATTACGTCCGGTATTAATGACTGCCGCCGTAGCTTCTTTAGGATTTATGCCAATGGCATTATCAACAAGCGGTGGAGCAGAAGTTCAGAAACCTTTAGCGACGGTTGTAATTGGCGGGTTATTCTCAGCAACCTTACTAACCTTAATTGTTTTACCGATTTTGTATTTGATGTTAGAGAAGTTTGACCGTAAAGATTTAATTAAAAAATGAGATAATTTGATAATTAGAAAATTTTACTCTGTCTAAAAAAATCACGCAGATTTAGCAGATTTCAGCAGATTTAATTTTTGATTCCGATAAAAAATAATCTGCATATATCTGCTTAAATCTTTTTTGAATCTGCGTGAAATAAAAATAAATAAAATGAAAAAACTACTATACAATCTAAGAAAAATAACCTTTTCGAACTTCGCGCATCCCTTGCGATCTTTGAGGTTAATTGCATTTATGTTGGCAAGCACGCTGATATCAGCGCAAACCAAAATATCTTTAGAAAAAGCAATAGAACTCGCTAAATCAAACAACATCGATTTAAAAATTGCCGACAAAGAAATCGAAAAACAAACGATTCTAAAAAAGACTGCTTTTCAGGCAGATCCGCTTCAGGTTCAATATCAGGGCGGGCAATTCAATAGTGCTGACTTTGATCATAATGTTTCGGTACAGCAATTCTTCCCGATAGGAAACATTACAAAAGCCAATCGACAATTACAGGAAGAATTGGTAAAACTGGCAGAAAAACGAAAAGCATTATCATCTTATGAAATAGAAAAAGCTGTTACATTAGCGTATTATCAATATTTATATGGAGTTTCCATTCAGAGATTAAACTCAGAATTAAATGAGATTTATACCAAATTTCTAAAGAATGCAGAACTGCGTTTCCAGACTGGAGAAAGTGGTAATATTGAAGTAATCAGTGCCAAAGCCAAAGTAAAAGAAATTGAAACGCAAAAAGCGCAGTTAGAATATGACTTGGCCATGTATCAAAAACAATTGCAGTTTTTCGTTCAGACCGATGAAAATATTGTTCCAGATGAAAATACGGCTTTGCAATATTCTATTGTAAATCAAGAAAATAACAATAAAGCTTTAGGTTTAGTAACAGATTATTATCAACAGCAAATTTCGGTTTATCAGAAAGAAACGAATACTTTTAAAGCTTTGAGAACTCCTAAAGTTGGCTTGGGTTATTTTGCACAGACCATTAATACTGAATCGTTATTTCAAGGCTTTACAGCCGGTTTGCAGATTCCGTTATTTGGCCGTGTTAATTCGGCGAAAGCCAAAGCTTCAGAAATTAGTATGTCGCAGTCGCAATTGGCTTTAGATAAAAGCAAATTAACTTTGAACTTGCAAATTCAAGAATTGCAAAACAGCTTCGAAAAACAACAAAAAGCATTGAATTATTTCCAAAATGAAGGTTTGCAATATGCAGATCAAATCATAAATACAGCGCAAAAAAGTTATGCCAATGGCGATATGAGTTATTGGTCATACATCAGTTTTTTAAATCAGGCAATTGATATTAAAAAGCAATATACCGAAGCGACGCACAGCTTTAATCAAAGTGCAATAGAATTGCAATATCCATCCATCAAAAACAATTAAAAATGAAAATAGATTTAACAACATATTTAACCGCAAAGGACACTAGGTTTTCGCAAAGATCGCAAAGTTTAATTTCTTTGCGCGCCTTGCGCTTTTTCCTTGCGTTCTTTGCGGTTACTTTCTTGAGCTGTAATGAAAAAAAAGCAGAAGAAACGCATGAAGAAGAAAAATCGCAAACAGAAGTTTCTTTAACAAGTGCTCAATATAAAACAGTTGGAATTGAAACTGGATTTATCGAAGAAAGAAACCTCAACAAGGTCATAAAAGCCAATGGATATACTACAGTTCCGCCACAAAATTCTGCTGAAGTTTCAACTTTGATTGGCGGAACCGTTAAAGATATTTTTGTTTTGGAAGGTACTTTTGTCAATAAAGGAAAAGTTTTGGCTACAATTCAAAACTTAGAAATTATTGAAATGCAGGAAGATTATCATTCTGCAGCAGCCAATATTGAATATTTACAATTGGAATATAACCGCCAGAAAACCTTAAGCGAAGAAAATGTAAATCCGAGGAAAACGTTTCAGGAAGTTAAATCAAAATTAGCAGCGGAAAGAGCTCGAGCGCAGGCAGCGAAAAATAAATTAGAAGCGTTGCATGTAAGTACGAAAGGAAGTACGTCGCTTGTGCCAATTGTTGCACCAATAAGCGGATATGTGGGTAAAATTAGCATTGCAAAAGGTGCTTATGCCCAAACAGGAGTTTCGTTGTTTGAAGTGGTTGATAACAGTCAAATGCATTTGGATTTGAATGTTTATGAAAAAGATTTGGGTTCGATTTCTGTTGGGCAGGTAATTGATTTTGTTTTAACGAACCAATCGAACAAATCCATCAAAGGAAAGATTTTCGGAATCAATAAATCATTTTCTAACGAAAGCAAAACTGTTGCTGTTCACGCCAAAATCGAATCTGCTGATGCAAAAGGTTTGATTCCAGGAATGTATGTTTCGGCAAACATTAATATCACAAATGCAACTGTTCCTGCGTTGCCAAAAGATGCTGTAGTTCGAAATGCTGACAAGTATTTTGTTTTTGTAGAAGAAGAAGCAAACCAAAAAGAAATTCATTTTAAAGCCGTTGAAGTTATTCCCGGAACAACAGATTTAGGTTTTACGGAAGTTAAATCTGTCGATAGAATTGCTACTGATGCTAAAATTGTAACGAAAGGTGCTTTTTATTTGCTTTCTGCGATGAAAGGTGGAGGAGAGCATGAACATTAAAAAGGTTTCAAGTTTCAGGTTTCAAGTTTCAGGTTTCAAGTTAACAACAAAGCTCGTAAGTTCAGAACCTGAAAACTGATACAACCAAAATTAAAAAGAACCTTACAATAGAACATTTGCAAGAAAAGCAGTAAATTTAGAACTAATTAGACAAGGTTTAACTTGAAGTTTAAACAAATAAAACTTGAAATTATAATATGATACACCAAGATATAGAAGAAAAAATAATCAAAAAGAAAACCAATCAATCGGGATGCTGTGCAGTACACGAAGATCATAACCATTCTGATGAAGACGGGCACGACCACGATCATGAACATAATGCTGAAGGCAGTTTGTTTAAAATGTTTTTACCAGCTATAATCTCATTTGTCTTATTGCTTATTGGGATTGTGTTTGAAAACTATTTTCCGCAAAGCTGGTTTTCAGGATATGTTAGAATGGCGTGGTATATTGTAGCCTATTTGCCCGTTGGACTTCCGGTTTTGAAAGAAGCTTACGAAAGCATTATGAAAGGCGATATATTTTCAGAATTTTTCTTAATGTGCATTGCTACAATCGGAGCGTTTGCAATTGGCGAATATCCTGAAGGTGTTGCTGTAATGCTTTTTTATACTATTGGAGAAAATTTTCAGGGTTTGGCGGTTAGCAGAGCAAAATCGAATATCAAAAGCTTATTAGACCAAAGACCAGATGAAGTTACTGTTTTAGAAGATAATGTTGCCACAAAAGTCAAAGCAGCCGACGTAAAAATAGGATCTATTATTCAGCTTAAAGCAGGAGAAAAATTAGGTTTAGACGGAGAGTTGCTTTCTGATACGGCATCTTTTAATACAGCAGCACTTACAGGCGAAAGCAAACCAGATACAAAAGTAAAAGGCGAAAACGTTTTGGCCGGAATGATAAACGAAAATACTATTGCATTAATAAAAGTAACCACAGCTTATAGTGACAGCAAGCTTTCTAAAATTTTAGAAATGGTTCAAAATGCCACGACTAAAAAAGCGCCGGCAGAATTATTTATTAGAAAATTTGCTAAAATTTATACACCAATTGTGGTGTATCTTGCAATTGCAATTTGCTTATTGCCAATGCTGTTTGTTGATAATTATGTTTTTAATGATTGGTTATATCGCGCTTTAGTGTTTCTGGTAATTTCTTGTCCATGTGCATTGGTTATTAGTATTCCGCTTGGTTATTTTGGGGGAATTGGCGCAGCAAGCAAAAACGGAATACTTTTTAAAGGAAGCAACTTTCTTGACAGCATTTCGACGATTCAGAATGTCGTGATGGACAAAACAGGAACCATGACCGAAGGTGTTTTTAAAGTGCAGGAAGTTATTATTTTAGATGAATTTGATAAAGATGAAATCCTGAAATTAGTTAATGTTCTAGAAAGTCAAAGTACACATCCAGTTGCAACGGCAATTCACAATCATGTTGGTCAGGTTGATGCTTCGATTGAATTGAAAAATGTCGAGGAAATTTCCGGACAAGGATTAAAAGCTGTAATAAACGGAAAAGAACTGCATGTAGGGAATTTCAAATTGATGGATAAATTTAATATTAAATATGATTTAGATCCAAATTCAGTTGTTTACACTACAATTGCCATTGCATACGACGGAAAATTTGCTGGTTACATTACTATTGCAGATGAAATTAAAGAAGATGCGAAAGAAGCAGTCGATAAACTAAAAGCATTAGGTGTTAAAGTAACGATGCTCAGCGGTGATAAAACGAATGTGGTACAATTTGTTGCAGATAAACTTGGAATTGCACAGGCTTTTGGAGATTTACTGCCAGAAGATAAGGTCAGTAAATTAAATGAAATTAAAGCTAAAAACGAAACAGTAGCATTTGTTGGCGACGGCGTAAACGATGCAGCCGTAATTGCGTTAAGTACGGTTGGAATTGCAATGGGAGGCTTAGGAAGCGATGCCACTATCGAAACTGCAGATATAGTGATTCAGGACGATAAACCCAGCAAGATTCCGATGGCGATAAACATTGGCAAACAAACCAAAAAAATTGTCTGGCAAAATATCACTTTGGCTTTTGTGGTTAAAGCTTTTGTGTTGATTCTTGGCGCAGGCGGACTGGCTACTATGTGGGAAGCCGTTTTTGCCGATGTTGGCGTAGCATTATTAGCGATTTTGAACGCAGTCAGAATTCAGAAAATGAAGTTTTAAACTTAAATATTCAAAAGCCCAATTCATTTTATTGAATTGGGCTTTGATGATACTGTCCACTTTTAAATGTTATTCAAAATTTCAATCCACCTTTCTTCGGTATAAAAAAATTAAAATCAGGATCCGACATTAGTTTTGAAAAGCAAGGTTAAAAAAGCTAGTACGTCCGCAAAGCTTTGACTTTACGTACTTTTCGATTAAATGAGTTCAAACTAATTAAGAATCAAATCGACATCCTCAGATAATCTTTCAGCTAATTCAGGTTTGTCGCTGTTGTTTAATATCCACGGAACCAATTTTCCGCTTTTTAAAATTTCTTTTTTAGAATAAACCAAACTAAAATATTCTGGTGCGTTTGTATCTAATTTTACGTCTTCATAATAAAAACGAGACTTTTTTAGAGAAGGATATTTATCTAACAAATAATCATTTAAAGTAAAAGATGCACCTTCCTTGTATAAATCTTTAGGAAGAATAGGAGTAATGTGCTGAATAGTATCTTTTAAATCCTTAAACGCATCTTTTGTAGTCGAAAAATCAGACTGTTGCAATTTATCTTTATCAGATAACTGACGAATAACAGAAAGCCTGACATAATCTGCGTTTATTTCAATTACTTTAAAAATAAAATAATAATTCTGCATGCTTTGACTACCGTTTGCCCCTCGCTGTTTACTAAAAACAAAACTGCCCAGCTGCAATTTATGCTCTGGATTATTGATGGCTTTTCTCAATGTATAAGGTTTGTAAACAAACTGTTTAAAAGCGTATAATACGATAATAACAGCAACGATTATTAAAATTATTTTTTTCATTGAGGCACTTTTTATTAAAAATACTAGAATTAGATTGTATTTAACCGGAAAGCCCGCAAAGGCTTCTATTTATTAAAGTTTAATGCAAACAAAAAGTTCGCAAAGCTTTGTGTAAAACCTTGCGAACTTTGCGAATCTTAGCGCTCTTTGCGGTTAAATTTTTTAACACTTATATCACTTTGCAATTCCCATTAAGTAAACGCAACAATGTTACAAATACAATATCTAATTTAGAAAGTCACTTTTCAATTTAAAGAAAACGTAACTATAATGCTAACTTTCTGACTTTAAAGATTACTATATAATAATTGCAACGTATGAAAATCTGAAGAGCCATCGAAATATTTATGCAGCACTTCCTGAAAAACAGGTTGTGTATTTTGGATGCTGGCAAAAAGAGTCATGCAAGATTTTAATTTCTCATCATCGGGCATTCCAAATATTTCTTCAGCTGTTTTTTCTTCCTTTTTGATCAATTCTTCGGTAATTTCGACAAGGTGTTTTCCTAAAATTGGATGTTCTAGAAAAGCGATTGCCTCATCTGCACTTTTAATTGCGTAAAATTTTGAATTGTCGCTTGAACCCATTCCTTTTATCTGAGGAAAAATAAACCACATCCACGGAGATTCTTTCTTTCCTTTTTTAATTTCATCAAGAGCAACTAAATATAACTTATTTTGTGCATCTAAAAACCGAAGCAATTCATTTGTATTGTAGGCCATTCTTTACTGATATTTATTTGGGAGATCAGGTCATAAAACTACTGAAAATATGTTTAGTTGTATGCGCTGAAATCTTTTTTTTCCTGCTATTTTTTTTATAAATAAGAGAAATGATTCAGATAAGAAGAACTTGCAGATTTACTTTACAAAAAAAGAAAATAATAGTATTAAACACCTAAAAAATAATCTCGCAAAGTCGTGAATAGGCAAAATTTATTTTTTGCGTACTGTTTCTTTGCGAGATTTTTATAAAGTCTTATTGTTTGCTTATTGAGATCGCTTTGCTGGTTTCATTTGTTTTTACAAAATAGATTCCAGTTGGCTGTTCTGCAATCGAAATTATATTTCCAGAACCTTCTTTGATTTTGGTTCCCAAAGGAGAGAATAGGGTCCATTTCAGCTCTTTAGACAAATGAAATATTCCAGTTGATGGATTTGGATAGATTCTAATTTTATTAGAGTCTTCAGTTGGAATTTCAACACCAAGATTACAGTCATGAACCATGTACATAACATCTTTGGTATTGCTTCCAGTTGCGTTTGTTACTGTGAGTGAAACTTCTTTATTTCCTTCTGTAGAAAAAATAACCGAATGCGGTCCAATTCCAGTTGCGGTTGCAGGCTGAGCGCCAGCGCCAAAATTCCAAGTATAACTATCTACGGTTCCTACTGAAACTGACGTGAAAACCACAGCACTATTAATACAGCCCATTTGTGGCGTAAACTCAAAATCGGCGATGGGAGCAGCGACACTACCAGTCAGTACAAATTCCATTTTATTGACGTTGATGTCATTTTCATCAAAATATAAAGTAATGACATGCGCACCTTGAGTCAAAGCTATATTTGGAATGGCAAACGTTTGCCAAGCCTGAAAACCTCCAGTGTTCGGAATATTAACAACTCCAGTGCTATTAACGCCATCGACTTCAAGATGTAATTTTCGGTTTGCGTACGGAGATGCAATTCTTAAATTTATAGTATAAGTTCCAGCAGTATTTACTTTTGCTGTATATTTCAGCCATTCATCCTTCGCTACATATGAAATATTGAAACCGCCTTCATTGCAGGCTTCCGTTCCTACACCATCTCCCGCTCGATATGCAGTATCTCCTCCGCCATTTTTATCTAAAAAAGCACTTGGTCCAACATCATAATTTTCGGCTTCAATAATTCCTGGAATTTGAGCAACTGTTCCTAGATAAGGCGCATTGGCTAGCGTCGTTGCTGTATAAAATGCAGTATAAGTAATCGTTCCAGTGGCTGGAGCTTTAAAAGTTTGATTTGCTGCTCCGCCTTGGCTCCAATGATCAAAATCGTAACGAATATTGCTAACGTATTGTGGAGTAGGAGCGTTTAAAGTTTGTAAAGCAGCATTCGCCACAACTTGTTTTGTAGAAGGCGCAGTAACTGGTTTTTGATTGAATTCTAAATTAAGTAGTGCCGGCGAAGAAGTAGCTGTAACATCAACTAAATTCGGTTTAATATCCACAAAAGAAGACGCAGTTAAACCGTTGCTGTCCGTTACTTTTACAGTAAAACGATACCATACATTTGGTGTCTTTTCACCTTGATTGGATGCTGTGAAGTCGCCAGATTTTACCCCTTGCGGACTTGCGCCAGGATGCGAGTGGCCAGCTCCTGGAACATCTTCATGAAATAAATCCATACTCCATGAAAAAGCACTTGCTGGCAAAGTCCCGTCTTCCGTATCTGTAGCTGTGGCTTCAAAATGAACTACATCATCGGCATTCCATTTTAAAGTTGGCAATGGTGAAATTAAAGTAACAGTTGGCGGATTTGTAAATGGCGTTACGGTAAGTGTTGCAGGATTACTGGTTACGTTTCCTGCGGTATTGGTAACAATTACTTTGTAAGCGCCTGCATTTGCATTTGTAACGTTTGGAATCGTGTAACTTGCACCAGTCGCGCCGTTGATATTTATATTATTAAATTGCCATTGATATGTTAAACCAGTTCCGCTCGCCGAAACGGTAAAAGTTACTGGCGAAGTTGCCATTACAGTTTGAGAAACCGGATGATTTACTATTGTTGGAGCTGCAGTTTCAATATAGTCTAATTTGATTAGAGAACCATTATTTCCGTAAGCACAATAATAGATGTATCCATCATTTCCTAACATCATTCCAAGTGCGTATTGCTGTGGTGCTTCAAAAAATGTAGTCGAAACAGGATCAGCAATATTAGGATCAAAAGATCTTATTTGTGTTCTGACATAATCTTTAATGATGAATTGTCCCTGAAGATTAGGATAACGAGAAATAGGAGGATTATACAACACGCCATTCGTTAAAGCATTTCCGATACTGCCGGTCGCGTATGTAAATATGGGATTAGTAAATAAATTGGTTTCTGTTTGTTTTCCGTCGCCTCCTTGCGGATGCCCCCATGCATAATTACGAATGGCTGGATTGCTGATTTCGTTTATTTCTTCCCAAGAAGTTCCAACATCCAAAACAAACAATTTATTGGCAGCAACATTTGGCACCAATCGCCACGGATTTCTAAACCCGTAAACCCAGATGCTTTGTCTTTGTACCGAACCGCTTCCATAAAATGGATTTCCTGGAGCCGGCTGTCCGTCTTCTGTAAGTCGGAGAATTTTTCCTTTATAGGTATCCAAATCCTGAGAATTGGTATTCAGCTGACTGTCTCCAACTGTAACGTAAAGAAATCCGTTAAAGAATTTTAAATCTCCTCCGTTATGAAAACCGCCTCCAATAGGTTCTAAAAGCAAAATCTCCTGTCTGCTAACCACTTGATTGGCAGTATTAATTTTGATTCTTTCAATTCGATGTCTGATTACAGTTCCGTCGTTAATCGAATAAAATACATAAATGTAGCCGTTAGTCGTGAAATCAGGGTGAAGTGTTAATCCGAGTAATCCTTGTTCATTATCTGTTACGGTTGTAACGGTAAAAACTGTAGAGACAACATTGTTTTGAAACACCTTTACTATTCCGCCTCTTTCTGCAATAAAAATTCGGCCATCATAAGATTGTTCTAAAGAAAGTCCTTCTTTAATGACGGCTGTCGGAGCAAGATTTTGTGTAATGTATTGAGAATAAGATTGTGATGCGATCATCAAAAGGATAGCATGCAGTAAAGTGAGTAATTGTCGCCTTGAAGACGTGAAAAGTAGGTTTTTTTTCATATTATTCAGAATGATTAATAATTTGGGCAACCAAATTTAATCTTTTTCTTCCTAATTATTTAATTTCCAATGATTTCTTTTGAAGTTTGAGATGATTGCCACGAAGGCGCAAAGTCGCTAAGTTTTTATTATAGCCACAGATTAAAATGATTTAGAAGATTAATAAAAAAATGTTTTAAATCTATAAAATCAGCGTGCGAAAATAACTTGCAGCTTTATTTAATACGATGTGTTTTTTTTACTTTCCTATAATTTCTTTTCTGTGTAAAGTTCCCCAATCTTTTAGCGCCATTATCACATCTTTTAAAGATTTGCTGTGTTCTGTTGAGGCGTATTCAACAGTTGGCGGGAAAGTATCGTAAACCGTTCTGGTAACCAGTTTGTTTATTTCTAGATCTTTAAGTTCTTTCGAAAGCATTTTATCTGTAATGCCATTTATATCTTTAGAAATTTCTTTAAATCGTTTTGGTCGATTTGATAAAGTGATCAATATGGGGATTTTCCATCTGCCGCTTAAAACCTCTAATGCATCTCTTACCGGAAGCAGTGAAGACAAGCATTCTTCTGGCTGACAGGCAATTTTCTCCGTTTTCTTACTTGCTATTTTCATATTTATACTATTACTATCCTCAAAGATAGCGCTATCCTTGAGGATAGTACTATAAAAGAGATAGCAAATGTACATAAGTTTGTATTATAAACAAAACAAGTATAAAATGAGTAAAAAGATTCTGAATATAGTAACAAGCACCAAAGGAGATGCTTCATTTAGCAATAAATTATCTAATGCTATTCTACAAAAATTGGAAAGAACATACGGAGAAACTCAGGTTAAAACGCTTGACCTTTCGAAAGCGCCTTCGCCTTATTTAAGCGGATTGGATATTAGTGCTCTTTATACTCCGGCAGAACAGCGAAGCGACGCTCAAAACGAAACTTTAAAATACTCAGATGAGGCTACAACAGATCTTATAGAAGCTGATATTGTTGTGATTGGTGTTCCTCTTTATAATTTTGGAATTCCAGCAGTATTAAAAGGCTGGATTGACCAGGTTGCAAGAGCTGGCAAAACGTTTAGTTATGATGAAAATGGACCGAAAGGATTATTGACAGATAAGAAAGTGATTTTATCTATTGCTTCCGGTGCCGTTTTTTCTGAGGGACCATACCAAAGCTATGATTTCTCTGAACCTTATCTGCGAACGGTTTTTGGATTTTTAGGAATTACAGATGTTACTGTTTTTCGTGTCGAAGGTTCTGCAATCCCACAATTAGCTGAGAATGCTTTGCCAAAAGCTTTAATAGCAGTTGAAGAGTTTGCTTTTTAATTGAGTCATATACAAATTTAAACGGTCATCAATGTCATTTTACTTTAACAGTGATGACCGTTTTATTTTTAATATCAAATAATTATTATTTCTCAATAATCATTGTAATTCCTTGTCCGCCGGCAGCGCAAATCGAAATAAATCCTCTTCCTGAACCTTTTTCGTTTAATAACTTAGCCATAACACCAATTATCCTGCCTCCAGTTGCAGCAAAAGGATGCGCGGCTGCAAGACTGCTGCCTTTTACATTCAGTTTTTCTCTGTCAATTGCGCCGAGTGTTTTCTTTAAACCTAATTCGGCACTCAATTCGGGGCTTTCCCAGATTTTTAAGGTTGCCAAAACCTGAGCAGCAAAAGCTTCATGAATTTCATAAAAATCAAAATCCTGTAAAGTCAGTCCCGCTTTTTCGAGCATTCTGCTGGCAGCGAATAAAGGTGCTAGTAAAAGATTCTGCTGATTTTTGACATATTCAATCGCAGCAACTTCTGCAAAAGTAATGTAAGCTAGAATAGGCAGTCCGCGTTCTTTTGCCCATTCTTCACTGGCTAGAAGTATACACGATGCGCCGTCTGTAAGAGGTGTTGAGTTTCCAGCCGTTAATGTTCCGTTTGTTTTGTCAAATGCCGGATTTAATTTGGCTAACTTTTCGATTGAACTGTCTTTTCTCAGATTATTATCTTTGTCTAATCCGTTAAAAGGTGTGATCATATCATCAAAAAAACCTTCATCATAGGCTTTTGCCATATTCAAATGGCTTTTAAGTGCTAAATTGTCTTGGTCTTCTCTTGAAATCTTATAATATTTTGCAGTAATTTCAGTATGACCGCCCATTGAAAGTCCGGTTTGAGATTCTTCGTTTCTCGGAACCAAAGGCGTTAAATCTGCGGGACGAAGTTTTAAGAAAGTCTTGATTTTTTCTCCCAATGATTTTGCTTTTCGAGCATTCAGCAAAATTTTTCTCAATTTTTCGCTTACTGCAATCGGCATGTCACTAATAGAATCTACACCTCCTGCAATTCCAGAATCAATTTGTCCTAAAGCAATTTTATTGGCGATATAAATGGCACTTTCTATTCCGGTATCGCACGCTTGTTGGAGATCGCAGGCTGGCGTTGCAGGATCGAGACTGGTTTTCATAACGCATTCTCTGATCAAATTACTGTCAGATGTATGCTTGATTACGGCACCACCAACAACTTCACCTAATAATTGACCTTTTAAATGGTATTTATCGATAAGTCCGTTTAAGGCGGCTGTCATCATTTCTTGATTTCCAACTTCTGCGTAAGCGGTATTGGCACGTGCAAACGGAATTCTATTATAGCCAACAATGGCGACTTTTCTAATGGTATCGTTGTGATTCATTTTTATGTTTTTAGGGAAGGACTAATTTTATTTTCTAAGAATAAAGATAGGAAGAGTTATTTGTAATATGATATTAAGTACTTAAGATAATTTTATCTACAGCATTTATAATAAAATTAAAGCTGTATTTTTTTATGTTTATTTAGAATGAATAAATATAATTTGGAAAACCAGATATTAGGAGTTACTTTTGCCAACAAAATTTAACACCTTACTAAAATGAATATAAATAGTATCAAAAAAATTTTCTTCTTAACAGTTCTTTTGGGTTCATTAAACATGATGAGTCAAGAGTTGGGAAAAGTGAGCGGAAAAGTTACTTTAAGTGGTAATGTTCCTGCAGAAAATGTTTCAGTTGCTCTTAAAGGAACAAGATATAGTGCAGTAACCAATTCTACCGGACAATACGAAATTAAAAATGTAAAACCAGCGTCTTATACCATTACGATCAGTTCTGTAGGAATTCATAGAATTGAAGATCAAATTGTAGTTACAGCAAAACAAACTACAAATAAAAACTTTTCACTTTCTGAAAGCCAAGAAGATCTTGATGAAGTAATTATTACAAAAAATAAATACAAACAAGACAAACCTTCATTGTCACTGCGTCTTCAGACTCCGATACTTGAAATTCCGCAAAACATTCAAATTGTTAGTGCTCAGACTTTAAAAGACCAGCAAATTATCAGTATGAGTGATGGCGTTATCCGTAATGTGAGTGGAGCGGTGCGTTTAGAGCACTGGGGAGATATGTACACAAATATCACGATGCGTGGATCTCAAATTCAAGCTTTCCGTAACGGATTTAATGTGGTTTCTTCTTTCTGGGGCCCCTTAACAGAAGATATGAGTTTTGTAGATCATATTGAATTTGTAAAAGGACCGGCAGGATTCATGCTTTCTAGCGGAGATCCAAGCGGACTTTATAATGTAGTTACTAAAAAACCAACCGGAATTACAAAAAATGAAGCGACTGTAATGGCAGGAAGTTATGATTTTTACAGAGCAAGTATAGATCTTGACGGTAAATTTGATGAAAAAGGTAAATTTTTATACAGATTTAATGGTGCATTTCAGAAAAAAGGATCTCATCGTCCTTTTGAGCACAATGACCGTTATGTTATTGCTCCGGTTCTTTCTTATCAAATTGATGATAAAACTAAAGTTACTTTAGAATACAATTATCAAATGGCCAATATGACAGAAGTAGGTTCGTACTATGTTTTTGGTGCTGATTCTGGAGGTTACGCAACAATGCCTGTAGACTTTACTATGACACAGCCAGGTTTGCCGGATACAAAAATTAACGACCACAGCGGATACTTGGTTTTTGAACATAAATTTGATGACAACTGGAAACTTACTGCTCAGACAACTTACTTTAAATATCTTCAAAAAGGATATAGCTCATGGCCAAGTGCTGTAGGTCCAGGTCCAGTAGATTCAAATTTTGACGGTATTCCAGAGGGAACTCTTGCCAACGGTGAAATTATTAGAAATGTTGGTATTTGGGATTCTGAAAGCAATATGTACCTAGGTCAAATATTTTTGAACGGAAAATTCAACACAGGTTCAGTAAGCCATAAAATATTGGGTGGAATAGACTTAGGAAGCAAAGATTATATTGCAGATTGGGGTCAGTCGCATGATCTTGACACTGTTGATAATCCATTTAATGTAAATGCTCCAAATTATGGCCCGCCTTCAAACGGAATGCCGAATTTTGACAGAGAAACTTCTTTAAAAGACAGAGCTGTAGCTGCGGGTGGTATTATGAATTCAGAATATGCTGCTGGTTATGCTCAAGATGAATTGGGTTTCTTTGAAAATAAATTAAGATTGACTCTGGCTGCAAGATACACTTGGATCAGCCAAGCAAGCTGGGGCGGTGCGCCAATCTCAGATTCTCATATTACACCACGTGTAGGAGTAAGTTATTCTGTAACAGAAAGTCTTGCCGTTTACGGATTATATGATCAAGCTTTTACACCTCAATCAGGTATTATTAAAAGCGGTGATAAAGTAAAACCTCTTACGGGCAATAATATGGAAATCGGTATCAAAAAAGACTGGTTTGACGGTTCATGGAGCACAACTTTAGCAGCTTACAGCATTTTAAAGAAAAACGAACTTACATCTGATCCTGCTAATAGTCCTGGAGAACAATATTCTGTTGTTTTGGGAGAAAAAAGAGCGCAGGGTATTGAGCTTGATTTGAGAGGAAAAATCTTTGATGGCCTTAATCTTATTGCAAACTACGCCTTTACAGAATCTATTGTAAATGAAGTTGACCCAGCGGTTTCTGCTGCAACTGGAATTAAAGTTGGCGACATTGTACCAGGATATTCTAAACATGTTGCAAATGCATGGCTAAATTATACGGTTCAAAGCGGTAAAATCAAAGGATTTGGAGCTTCTATTGGAGGAACTTTCCTTGACGGACGCCAAACGGATACTTGGAGTGTTGGACTTCAAAAACTGCCAAGTTATTTCAAGCTTGATGGAGGTTTGTCTTATGAGATTGGAAAAATTAAAGTTACAGCAAATGTTTTTAATATCTTGGATAAATACCTTTACAGCGGGTCTTACTATTCTTATCTTAATGCTTATTACTGGCAGACAGAACAGCCAAGAAACTTTAGAGTTGGTTTAACTTATAAATTCTAAGAATTTTTTATCTCGAATTTTTCATAAAAAAAGCATCCGTAAAGGGATGCTTTTTTTTTTAAGTTACAAAGGTTCAGAGTTACAGAGGGTCAAAGGTTATAAAAATCCATTTAATCTGTGACATCTGTGGCCAAAAAACTACCCTTTTTTTATCAAAGGAATTACTTTTGTTCCAATGAGTTCTATCGCATTCATTAATTGGTTGTGAGTAAGCCCTGCATTATCCATTTGGAAAGTAAATCTTGAAATCCCGCCAAGTGATTCGCTGTGTTGCAAAATTTTCTCAGCAACACGCTCCGGACCACCTACTATCAAAACGCCTTCGTCATCAATAAGTCCATCGAATTTGGCTTTTGTTACTGGTGGCCAACCGCGCTCGAGTCCTAGTTTTGTCCAAAGTTCAGCGTAGCCCGGATAGTATTCTTCAATTGCTTTATCTGTTGTAGTTCCAACATAACCTGGCGAATGTATTCCTACTTTAAGTTCTTCTGGCTTATAACCTGCAGCTGCTCCAGCTTGACGGTACAAATCAATCAGTGGACGAAAACGGTGTGTCTGACCTCCAATTATGGCTACCATTAAAGGCAAACCAAGGCTTCCAGCTCTAATAAACGATTCTGGAGTTCCTCCAACGCCTAACCAAACGGGCAGTTTTTCCTGCAATGCCCTCGGATAAACCGGAAGATTATTTATTGCTGGACGAAATTTTCCTGACCAAGTCACAAATTCATTGTCTCTAACTTGTAAAAAAAGTTCCAGTTTTTCTTTAAAAAGAGCATCATAATCATTCAGATTAAATCCGAAAAGGGGATACGCTTCAATAGATGATCCTCGTCCTACAACAATTTCAGCTCTTCCTTTAGAAATTAAATCTAATGTGGCAAAACTTTGATACACTCTCACAGGATCTGCAGCGCTTAAAACCGAAACAGCACTCGCTAATCTAATGTTTTTTGTCCTTGAAGCTGCGGCACTTAAAATTACAACTGTAGCCGAATCTAAAAACTCTTTTTTATGATGCTCTCCAATTCCAAATACATCAAGACCAACTTGATCTGCCAGTTCAATTCTTTGAAGGAGCTGTTCCATAGCATCAACACTGCTTAAGCTGTTGTTGCTTCCGTACATTGCCGAAGCAAAACTATCTATTCCTATTTCCATTTTTTTAATTTTTTAGCTTTAGTCTTTAAGCAATTAATGTGAAAATCCCAGCGAGACACTTGTAATAATGATTAAAATAACGATTGAAGTAATCACTACATAAAGGTAGTCTTTCTCTAAAAGGAAAGAAAACAACGAAAGTAAAACTCGAAATACCGGCGTTAAAAACAGTAGTATAATTCCAAAAAAGATAAGCGATTCGCCATTTCCTTGAATAACGCCTTTGTAAACAGAAGATATTACTTCAAAAATATTTTGGTCATTTTCTTTAAAAACTGAGTAATCTTCAATAGCTGTAGAATGTCGCATTAAATATACAATTCCGCCAACAAAAGCCACTGATAATGAAGTCCAAACGCCATAGCGCAATAGATTCCCTATAATGGATTGAAAGTCTTTTTCTCCAAATTTTTCGTTTTGCATAACTTTAGATTTTTCCATTAATTCCGTTATAAATCATATTTACTGCAAGTACAAAAATCAGACAGGCAAAAAATATTCTCAGTTTTTTAGGGTTTGTTTTTACTAATACTTTGGCTCCAGCCATTGCTCCAAACAAAACGCCAATAACAACTGGCATACAAATTCCGGGTTCGATATATCCTTTTTGAATGTAAATAACAGAACTTGCCATTGCCGTAACGCCCATCATAAAATTGCTGGTTGTAGTCGAAACTTTAAACGGAATTTTCATAATATTATCCATAGCGATTACCTTGAAAGCACCAGAACCAATTCCGAGCAAGCCCGACATCATTCCGGCAATTCCCATCATTCCAAAACCTCCAACTACATTTTTGGTTCCGTAACTGATTACTTCTCCGTCATGCGAAGGATAAGTTCCCTGAAGTTTTAGCTTTTTTGCTAATAAACTAGATTCTAATACAATATGTTCTTCTTTTTTTCGAAGTGAGTTTATAGCCGAGAAAATTAAAGTAAGTCCGAATAAAACGGCGATGAATGAAGTAGGAGCAATTGTGGAAAGCAATGCACCGCAAACAGCACCGATTGTAGTGGCAATTTCGAGGAAAATTCCCAGACGCATATTGGTAATTCCTTCCCGAACATAAGCAGCTGCAGAACCCGAAGAAGTTGCAATTACTGAAACCAACGCTGCGCCAATAGCATAATGAATATCGACTCCTAAAATGACGGTTAAAAGCGGAATAATAATGATACCGCCTCCTAAACCTGATAATGAACCAATAAAACCCGCTAAAAAAGCGCCAAGAATCATAATCAGGGTAAATGTAAGTACTGTCATTCGGATAAATTTTGTTTCCGCTAATTTACGAATAGAAATTTGCTGAGGGAGTTTTTAGGAGCTTAAAAAATACTTAAAAAGACGAAAACGTTTTTTTATTTTACGAAACGACGTTGAAAATAAACATTTTTTTGTACCGATGAAATGTTCCTATGGAACAGGATGCCTATTTAACTTAAAAACTTAGGAGACCTTTTTATTACTTAGAGATCTTTACGTTTAATTTCAATGCATTAAACTTTTATTAACAAAAACTAAAACTTCATTAGTTTATATTTGTAAGAAGAAATTAATTCTAAAAGGCTGTCTTTATGAAAATCAAGTTGTTTGTTTACCTATTTCTATTGGTCACTTTTTCAGGATCGTCATATAGCCAAAATGTAAAATTGATTAATGTTGATCAGCTATATGAAAGAATAAAAAATGGAAAAGACAGTACTTACGTAGTCAATTTTTGGGCAACTTGGTGCGCACCTTGTATTAAAGAATTACCACATTTTGAAAAGTTGAAATCCGAATTTAAAACAGAAAAATTATCGGTGTTATTAGTTAGTGTCGATTTTAAATCAAAATTAAGCACCGCGGTTATTCCTTTTGTGAAAAGAAAAAACCTGAAAAATGAAGTCTTTTTATTGAATGAAAGCAGTCCGCAGGAATATATTGACCGTATTGATCCTTCTTGGTCAGGCAGTATTCCGGCAACCATTTTCATCAAAGGCGATAAACGAAAATTTGTCGAAACGGAATTTACGTACGAACAATTATTAAATGAATATAAAAAACTGTAAACCTCTTAAACTATGAAAAAAATAATTCTTTTATTAGTACTGGCATTTTCTGCTTTTATTTCTCAGGCTCAAAATGCAACGCTGAAAGCTGGAGATCCTGCACCAGATTTTAAATTGAAAAATGTGGACGGTAAAGAAATTTCTTTTGCAAGTTATCCAAAAGCAAAAGGTTTTATCGTAGTTTTTACCTGTAATACTTGTCCTTATGCTGTAGCGTATGAGCAAAGAATTATTGAGTTGGATAAAAAATTCAGATCTCAAGGATATCCTGTAATTGCTATTAACCCAAATGATCCTGAAGCTTCAAAAGCTGATTCGTTTGATAAAATGCAGGATTTAGCAAAAGAGAAAAAATATCCATTTCCATATTTGTATGATGCAGGACAAAAAGTTACAGATCAATATGGTGCAAAACATACACCGCATCTTTTTATCGTTTCTAAATCGGCAAAAGGAAATGTTATAGAATATGTTGGGGCAATTGACAATGATCCAGAAGGAACAAAAGCAGAAAAAACGAAATATGCCGAAGAGGCTATTGCTGCATTGCAAAGCAATAAAAAACCTGCAGTGACACAAACAAAAGAGATTGGATGTACTGTAAAAAGAAAAGCAAAAGCTTAATTTTTAGATTTTCTTCTAATAATAAAACGCCTCATTATTGAGGCGTTTTATTTTCTACAGACTTTTTAATTTTTTCATAAAGACAGGAAATACTTCATTCAACTCGTCAAAAAGAGGATTTTTTCGGTGTTTTAATTTTATTTCTCCAAATAATTTCAAGCCAAGTGCAAACTGAGTTGCTTCTTCAGGCGTATCAAAAAGGTTTTTGTATTTCATTCTTTCGATAATAGTGAAAATTTCATCGTGATTATCGAAATTTAATTCAAGTTCTTGGGCAGGCTCTGTTTCGCCGTTTGCGTATTGCGACAATTTTAACGTCAAATGATATTTGTTAGATCTTTTTTCCATCTGATGATTATATAATTATTTTATCCATTTATCTACAATTACCTTAAAGGTTTCTTTGTATTGCTCTCCCACAGTTATTTCAATTTTATCTACAAAAATGGAGTTTTTGCTGATTGCACTTATTTTTTCTAGTGCAACAATAAAAGAACGATTCATTCGCATAAATTTTGAAGAAGGCAGTTTTTCTTCAAGCGCTTTTAAAGAAATGAGCGACATTAAGGCTTTATCTGAATTTTCAAGATGCACTTTTACATAATCTTTCAAACTTTCGATATATAAAATGTCTTTTAAATTCACTTTTACCCAATGATATTCGACCTTTAAAAATATAAATTCATCATCAGGATTAAAAGAGTGGTTTTCTTGTGAAGATTCTTCGACCAATTGGCGCACTTTGTTTGCAGCGCGCAAAAATTCTTCGTAACTAAAAGGTTTTAAAAGATAATCAATGGCATTAACTTTATAACCTTCAATAGCATAATGATTGTAAGCAGTTGTAAAAACAATCCTTGGCGATATTCCAGGCTGTTCTTGTAAAAGTCTTGCCAATTCCATTCCCGTTAAATTCGGCATATTAATATCCAAAAAAACAAGATCGGGCTGTTTTTCGCGAATTAAACCCATGGCTTCAACGGCATTGTCACAGCTGGAGATTAATTCCAGAAATGGTGTTTGCTCAATAAAAGTTTCTACGAGTTTTAATGCGAGCGGTTCATCGTCTACTGCTATACATCTTAATGTTGTCATTAGTCTAAAGTTATTTGCAGTTTTACATTATACATGCCATTTTTGCCAATTCCAGCTTTTAATGAATGCTTGTTCGGATAAATTAAATGCAGTCTGCGTTTTGTATTTGTTAATCCAATACCGCCTTCGTCAGTGGTTGAAGATTTTTCGAAATAGGTATTTTCTACTTCAAATTCAAGAATGTTTCCCTTCTGTGTAAGCGAAATATGTATTAGACTTTTATCAGTGGCATGAATACCGTGTTTAAAAGCATTTTCTACTAAAGGTAGCAATAACATTGGAACAATTGGGTAATCGTGTATTTTTTCTGGAATATCTGTTGTAATCGTCAATTTGCTGTTAGCTCGAAGTTTCATGAGCGCGATAAAATCTCTCATAAATTCAGCTTCTTTTAGCAATGTCGTTCTTTCTTCAGTGCTGTAAAGAAGATATCGCATCATTCTGCTCAGCGTATGGAGCGCATTTCTAGAATCTTCAATATCAGTATAAGTAAGAGAATAAATGCTGTTAAGCGAATTAAAGAAAAAGTGCGGATTAATCTGTGCTTTCAGCATTGCTAATTCTGCGGCTGTTTTATCTTGTTCCAGTTTTTGTTTATGTTGGGCTGCTTTTTGCCAATATTGCAGCATTGACCAGCTTGTACTTATACCCAAAACCAGCAAAGTGAGCATTAAAACATAATTGTCAAAATAAGGATTTCTGTATTTTGTAAAACCTAAAACCAAACTTACTTTAGTGTGAACATCGGTTTGAGAAGAATAAAAATACGCGATAATCTGCATGGCAAAAATTATAAGAAAAGACCAGACTAAATAAGGAGTGGTATTGTTTCTTATGATTGTTTTTGGAACTATTATTTTGGCATTAGAGTAAAAAATAATAATTAAGAGAATCAATATGATAATCTGCCAAAGCCAAAAAACAGACGGCAAAACTACATTCCATGTTATAGGAATATAAAATAGCATGATAAATCCCAATAATAACCAGGCAAGGATATGTAATCCCGCAAACATATAGGGTCTAGAAAGGTTTGGTGCCATTATAAGTTATGATTTTTATTGACAATATTACATTTTATTTGCATATGATCTTTTAACCAATCGTCCAAAATGGCGCTATAATCTCTAAAAACCGCTTTACAGACGACGAGCCTCAATTGAAGAGGCAGTAGATGCATCTGTATAATTTTAATCGTGTGACAATCCATTTATGTCGATTCTATTGGCCTCTACGTCTATTGAAAAATTGCCGCTTACACTATTTTAGTTCCTTTGCTTATTAATAAGTAGATAATCTCATATTTGATAAAAATGAATAAGCAATCTTTTTTAGGCATTCTTGCTGCAACAGTTATCATCACTTCATGTGGAAATAAAAACGACCAAGCGGCACAAGCCGGAGCGGCTCAAGTTAAAGAGTATAAAACACTGGTATTGCAACCAGAGTCAGCAACATTAAATACTGATTTTCCTGCGAGTATTCAAGGGCAGCAAAATATAGAAATCCGTCCAAGAGTGGAAGGTTATATTGATAAGATTTTTGTTGATGAAGGTGCTGTTGTAAAAGCAGGCCAGCCTTTGTTTAAAATCAGTGCTCCAGAATATGAGCAGCAGGTTCGTACTGCGGCGGCAAGCATTAAAAGTGCTCAAGCAGAAGTAAGTGCAGCAAAACTGGCCGTTAACAAAGTAAGACCTCTTGTCGAAAAAGGAATTATCAGTAAATATGATTTAGAGTCGGCTCAATATACTTATGAATCGGCGGCTGCTAATTTGGCTCAGGCAAATGCGGCTTTAGTAAATGCTAAAACTAATTTAGGTTATACTACTGTAACAAGTCCGGTTAATGGAGTTGTAGGTTCAATTCCGTTTCGTTTAGGAAGTTTGGTAAGTTCAAATACAGCTGAAGCTTTAACGACTGTTTCGAGTATTGGAAATGTGTATGCCTATTTTGCTATGAATGAAAAAGCTTTACTGAATTTTACACAAAGTGGTTCTGGAACTACAATAGCGCAGAAAATCAAACAATTCCCACCTGTTTCATTATTACTTTCAGACGGTTCAGAGTACACTGAAAAAGGACGTATCGAAACTGTAAATGGACTTATTAATACTGAAACTGGTTCTGTAAACATCAGAGCAAGATTTGCTAATCCAAAAGGAATTATCAGAAGCGGAAGCAGCACGACAGTTCGAATTCCAAATGAAGTTAAAGATGCTATGATCGTTCCTCAGAGCGCTACATTTGAACTTCAGGACAAAATTTTTGTTGTAACAGTAGGAAAAGACGGAAAAACGAAAAACGTCAATATTACCAAACTTGAAAACACAGCTGGAAATTATTATGTGGTAACAAGCGGCTTAAAAGCTGGAGATCAAATTGTATTAGAAGGAGTTGCCTCTTTAAAAGAAGGAAGCGAAATAAAAACTCAAAATCAGCAGCCAGAAACGGTTTACGCAGACTTAAAATAAAAGCCAATGTTTAAAATATTTATACAGCGACCAGTACTTTCTACAGTAATATCGGTCATCATCGTAATTTTAGGTGTTTTAGGACTTGTTGAGTTGCCTATTTCTCAATATCCGGATATTGCACCGCCTACAGTAAACGTTTCAGCCAGTTATACCGGAGCCAATGCAGACGTAGTGCTTAAAAGTATTGTAATCCCGCTAGAAGAGCAGATTAATGGTGTGGAGAACATGACTTACATGACATCTTCAGCAACCAATGACGGAAATGCGTCTATCAAAATCTTCTTCAAAGTAGGAACAAACCCAGATTTAGCTGCCGTAAACGTGCAGAACAGGGTTTCTCGTGCAACAAGTTTATTGCCAGTTGAGGTAACTCAGGCAGGTGTAACCGTAACGAAAAGTCAGAGCAGTAACTTATTGATTTTCTCTTTATACAGTGATGACAAAGCCTACGATCAGACTTTTCTTCAAAATTATGCTAAGATCAATCTTGTACCGCAAATTCAGCGTGTTGTTGGAGTAGGAGATGTAACGGTTTTTGGGGCAAAAGATTACTCTATGAGAATCTGGCTAAAACCAGACATCATGCAGCAATACAAGCTGATTCCGAGTGATATTTCGGCTGCTTTGGCAGAACAAAATATAGAAGCGGCGCCAGGGAAATTTGGTGAAAATGGAGATCAGGCTTTTCAATACGTTATTAAATATAAAGGACGTTTAACAAGTGCTCAGGAATTTGGAGATATTGTGATAAAATCTGTTGGAAATGGACAAATATTACGATTAAAAGATGTTGCTAAAGTAGAATTAGGATCTCTAAGTTATTCTTCTACAATTAAAACAAACGGAGTAGAATCTGCAGCAATGGCAATTAGCCAGACTCCAGGATCTAATGCACGTGACGTAATCAACAACTCGAAAAAATTGATTGAGGAAGCGGCAAAAAGCTTCCCGAAAGGAGTAAAATACACACTTTTAGTTGACGTTAACGAAAACCTTGATGCTTCTATTGAAAAGGTAATTCACACTTTGATTGAAGCTTTTATATTGGTTTTTATCGTAGTATTTATTTTCCTTCAAGATTTTAGATCTACTTTAATTCCGGCGATTGCAGTTCCGGTTGCTATTGTAGGAACCTTTTTCTTCCTGAATTTATTCGGTTTCACCATTAACTTATTAACGCTTTTTGCAATGGTTTTGGCGATTGGTATTGTGGTAGATGATGCAATTGTCGTCGTCGAAGCAGTGCACGCGAAACTGGATCATGGTTATAAATCGTCTAAAAAAGCGACAATCGATGCAATGAGTGAAATTTCGGGAGCGATTATTTCGATTACACTTGTAATGGCTGCCGTATTTATTCCAGTAACTTTTATTACAGGATCTACCGGAGTTTTTTACAAACAATTTGGTATCACATTGGCCGTTGCCATTATCCTTTCGGCTGTAAATGCATTGACTTTAAGTCCAGCATTATGTGCGTTACTTTTAAAACCTCATGCTGACGATCACAAACATAAAAGTTTTATTCAGAGATTTTATACCTCGTTCAACGTTGCATTTGATAATGTAACCAACAGATACAAACGCTCGGTTAGTTTTCTTTCCGTTAAAAAATGGATTGTACTTGCAGCTATTCTGATTGCCAGTGCAGGATTATTTTATATGATGAAAACGACACCTTCTGCTTTCGTTCCTGCGGAAGATCAAGGAACTGTTTTTGCTAATATTAGCTTACCGCCATCAGCTTCTATGGAACGTTCTGATGTAATAGCTAAAAGAGTAGACAGTATTGCGCACACCATTCCAGGTGTTAAAAATACCCTTCGTATTGTAGGGCAAAACTTTACTGCAGGTGCGGGTAGTGCTTATAGTATGGTAATTGTAAAATTGTTGCCTTGGGATGAACGTGAATTAAGCGTTAATGACGTAATTGGACAGCTTTTTGCCAAAACAAGCGGTATTCGTGAAGCTAATATTTTCTTTATTTCGCCTCCAACTATTCAAGGTTTTGGACAAAGTGGTGGATTCGAATTTCAATTGCAGGACAAAGGAGGGCATACAACTGCAGAATTCTTTAAGGTAAATACTGAATTTTTAGAAAAATTATCGAAACGCCCTGAAATTCAATATGCAACAACGCCATTTAATCCAGGTTTTCCTCAATATATGATGGATATTAATCTGGCTAAAGCCAAAGATGCTGGTGTTTCAATCAATTCTATCTTGTCAACGATGCAGGGTTATTATGGTGGATTGTATGCTTCGAATTTTAATAAATTCGGAAAACAATATCGTGTTATGATTCAGGCTTCGCCAGAATTCAGAACCAATACAGAAGGATTGAACAAAATATTTGTACGCAACAGCGCTGGAAATATGGCGCCAATTACAGAATTTGTAAAAATGACCAGAGTTTTTGGACCTGAATCTATCTCGAGATTTAACCTTTTCTCTTCTATTGCCATTACCGGAGCTCCAAATCCTGGATTTAGTTCTGGAGATGCTATTAAGGCAATTCAAGAAGTTGCAGCAGAAAATCTTCCAGCAGGTTACGGATATGAATTCTCAGGATTAACTCGTGAGGAATTAGCTTCAGGAAGTGAAACTATTTTCATATTTATTCTGTGTTTGGTTTTTGTTTATTTCTTGTTAAGTGCGCAGTATGAGAGTTATATCCTTCCATTTGCAGTATTATTCTCGATTCCGTTTGGATTAGCCGGAGCTTATTTGTTCTCGATTATTTTCAAACTAAACAGTAACATTTATCTTCAGATTTCCTTGATCATGCTTATCGGACTTCTGGCGAAGAACGGTATTTTGATTGTCGAATTTGCCCTTGAAAGAAGACGTAAAGGATTGCCGATTGTTCAAGCAGCAGTTGAAGGAGCAGTAGCGCGTTTAAGACCAATTTTGATGACATCTTTTGCTTTTATCTTAGGACTTGTGCCGTTAATGTTTGCATCAGGAGCTGGAGCTGTCGGAAATAAATCAATTGGAACTGGAGCTGTTGGAGGTATGTTAATCGGAACCATTTTAGGAGTTTTTGTTATCCCGGTTTTGTTTATCGTTTTCCAGACTTTACAAGAAAGAATTAGTGGTCCAGCTAAGGAAAATTACGATGACGAAGGCGATGGTGACGAGGAAATACAACTTATAGAAGCTCATAAAGAGTAATAATTTAATTCAGAAGAAATGACTCATAGTTCAAATAAATATATTCTAATGGTAATTGCAGCCGCGCTTTTAAGTGCATGCTCAATTACCAAAAAGTACGAACGACCAACAACACTGTCGACAGATAAGCTTTATCGTGATCAGGCTTCCGCCGATTCGACTACGATTGCTAATATGCCTTGGCAGAGCGTTTTTAAGGATGAAAAACTAAATGCGTTGATTCAAAAAGGATTAGATAATAACCTTAATTTGAAAAATGCTATTGAAAATATTATACAGGCTCAAGCTTCGCTTCGTCAAAGTAAATTGGCATATTATCCAACATTACAGCTCGATGCCAATGCAACACGTACCAAACAGTCTGAAGCAGGATTAAACTTTCCTGCAGGAATTAACATCAATACCCTGACTACAACTTATAAATTAGGTTTAAGCACATCTTGGGAAGCTGATATCTGGGGGAAACTAAGCAGTTCTAAAAGAGCAGCTTTAGCTTCGTATTTAGCTACAGATGCGGCAAAGCAAGCGGTTCAGACACAATTGATTTCAGACATTGCAAATAATTATTTCTTGCTATTAGCATATGACAAGCAATTGAAAATCACGCAGGAAACATTAGAAAGCCGTGTAAAAAATGTAGAAACTATTAAAGCTTTAAAAGAAGGTGCAATTGTAACTGGTGCGGCGGTTGTACAAAGTGAGGCCAACCAGCATGCAGCCGAAGTTTTGATTCCGGATTTGAAACAAAGCATTCGTGAAACCGAAAATGCTATTAATATTTTATTAGGACAAGCACCAGGACCAATCGACAGAGGAGAATTAGGAACGCAGGTTATTCCTGAAAACATTGCAATTGGTGTGCCTTCTCAATTATTACAGAATCGTCCAGATGTTCGTCAGGCAGAATATAATTTCAGAGTTGCTTTTGAATCGACAAACCTCGCTAGAACCTACTTCTACCCAAGCTTAACGCTCACAGCAAGCTTTGGATTTTCGAATTTAGAATTAAAAGACTTTTTCAGTAATTCTATTTTCTATTCGATAATTGGCGGGTTAACGCAGCCGATTTTTAATCAGGGTTTAAATAAAACAAGATTAACAACAGCACAGTCACAACAACTGCAAGCGTATAATAATTTCCAGCAAAGTCTATTGACGGCTGGGCAGGAAGTTTCTAATGCTTTGTATTCCTACCAAATGGCTGTTGAAAAACAAGATTCAAGAGAAAAACAAATTGAAGCCTTAACTAAAGCAGTTGATTATACACAACAGCTTTTAGAATATAGTTCTGCTACGAATTATACAGATGTATTAACATCAGAACAAAACCTTTTGGCAGCGCAATTAAGTGGTATAAATGATAATTTGCAGAAACTGCAGGCTGTTGTTAATTTGTACAGAGCTTTAGGCGGCGGTTGGAAATAATAGAAATTACTCTTATTAAATATTTAAAAAACGCCTCAAATCTGAGGCGTTTTTTATTTGAAGTTTTATGTCGGTTATAAAGTCCTGTTCGTCGATTGGTTTAGTGGTTCTGTATAATGAATGCGATAATCAATTTTATTGGCATTACTTTAGCTTTGTTTAAATCAAATTAACATTTAAACAATAGAAAACATGAAAAAATTAGTATTCGCCTTAGTGCTCTTTATGAGTGTATTTTTTGCTCACGCACAAGTTTCAATTAATGTAAACATTGGAACTCCTCCTAGCTGGGGACCAGAAGGAAACGATGACAGCAGATATTATTATTTACCTGATATTGATACTTATTATGATGTTGCTCAAAGTCAGTACATCTATCCTAATAATGGTAAATGGGTTCGTGACAGCAGGCTTCCTTCAAAATACAGACAATATGATTTGTATGGAGGTTACAAAGTAGTTTTAAATGATTATAAAGGAAATACTCCTTACGCATATCACACTAAACACAGAGCAAGCTATCCTAAAGGATATCATGGAGCACCTCAAAAAAACAGAGGAAATAAACCTGAGAAAAACAAATCTTATAACAACCAAAAACCAAAAAAAGATAATCCGAAAAATACCAAAGGAGATCCAAGAGGAAATTCTAAAGGAGATTATAACAATGATCATAAGCAAAAACACGATGATCGCCACTAATTCAAAAACATGACAAATGAAAAACGCCTCAAATTATTGAGGCGTCTTTTTTTAGTACAACTATATAGTTTTAGATTAATTCTTTACCTTAAAAAACACTTATATTTGTTATTCACTTTAAGCTGAACGGCTTTCAAAATTAATAAAAATGTTCGATGTTCTTTTTTCTCATATTCTTAAAAAAGTACCCTTGACGGAGGAAGAAAAAAGCACTATCAAAAGTTTTTTTATTTCTAAAAACCTTCGAAAGAAAGAATTTTTACTTCAAGAAGGAGAAATTTGCAGTTGCCTTTCATTTGTATCAAAAGGCCTGCTGCGTTCTTATTATATTGATGACAAAGGCGACGAACATATGAACTTGTTTGCTTGGGAAGGCTGGTGGTCGTCTGATATTTATAGTTTTAGCTTTGGCGAAAGTGCTCAATTTAATATTGATGCGCTAGAAGATTCTGAATTGCTGATGATTACAAGAGAAAATTTAGATAAAATGACTTTACAGGTTCCTAAAATGGATCGTTATTTCCGTATTCTTTTCCAAAATAGTCTCGCAACAAAAGAACGAAGATTAGTCAGTTCGAATTCTTTTACTGCAAAAGAAAAATACATTCAATTAGCTGAAACCAATCCAGAAATGATTCAGCGCGTACCTCAAAATCTAATTGCTTCTTATCTGGGTTTAGCACCAGAAACATTGAGCCGTATTAAAAAAAATATTGCTTTGGGCAAATAATTTAACTGCGTAAAATTAATACTTGATCCAGATCAATTGGCAATAATTTACATCGCCTTAATTTTGTTTTTTTAATATAAAAATTTAAAATACAAAAATAAAGATGTTACAAAAAGCACTCCCTAAAATATTGATCACTGGCCCTACAGGTCAGGTCGGAAGTAAAACAATCAATTTTCTTTTATCAAATTCTGACGTAGAAATTATTGCAGCAGTACGAACGGCAGAAAAAGCAAAACCTTTTACGGCATTAGGCATCAAAACAGTAATACTTGATTTTGATGATGAAAATACACATTTACCTGCATTAGAAGGCATTGATCGCATTTTGATAGTGACAGGTTATACTGTTGATATGCTTCGCCAAAGCAAAGTTTTATTAGACAATGCCAAAAAAGCAGGAGTAAAGCATGTAGTACATTTAGGCGCTTGCGGGCCAGATAACACTACTATCGGACATTGGGCATGGCATCAGTTGGTAGAACGTTATATAGAGTGGTGTGGTTTTACATTTACGCATTTGCGTCCTGAAACTTTTATGCAGAATTTGCTCAGTTATGGAGGTAAAAAAGCGATTACAAACGGCGTAATAAATGCATATGTTGAAGGCGCACGATTGAGCTGGGTTGATGTAGAAGATGTCGCTCAGGTTGCTGCGATCGCATTGCAAAATCCTGAATTGCATTCCGGAAAAACATATCGATTAGGATATGATGCCTGTTCGTTTGATGATTTGGCTGTAAAAATGACTTCAATAATTGGTAAACCTTTTCGTTACGAAGCGCTTTCTCCCGAAATATTTCTTCAAAATATGATTGAAGCTGGTGCAGAGATGGCTTATATGGGCTGTGTTTATGAACATTGGAAGAGATATGCAGCTGGAACAATTCCAGGTGCAGATGAAACTTTTGATAATTTTGAAGGAATTACAGGAAAAGAGCCCACAAAATGGAATGACTTTATCGAAAAACATAAAGCAGAATTGAATTATTAGAAACATTTGCAAATAAAAAAGCCTTCAAAAATTACATTTGAAGGCTTTTTTTATAATTAATAACTCAACTTTTAAGTTGAAAAAGTCAATCCTTTAGCTTTAAAACTGCTAAATAAAACTTGACGAGCACTGCTGACAGATTCTTCGGTACGGTAAATACTGCACCAGAATTTTATTAGTAATTTATATTTTCCATCAGAAATTGCAGTGTAAAAAACTTGCGGTGTTTTAGTTGTATTTACTAATGCTAAACTTTCAAGAGCCTGCATTACAGTTGCATTTATATCGTCTGGAGTTGTTTCACCACTTATTTCTATTGAAATTTCTACAAGTTTAAAATTGTCTGTATACGTCCAGTTGGTGATGTTTTGAGATAATAAATTTCCGTTCGGAATAATAATTTCAGCACCGTTTGGAGCATTAATTTTAGTTGTACGCAATCCCATTGATTTTACTCGGCCAGATTCTGAACTGATTTCAATTACATCTCCAATCTGAATGGGTTTGTCAAAAATTAATATGACTCCAGAAACAAAGTTATTTACCACATTCTGAAGTCCAAGCCCAACACCCACACCTAAAGCTCCCAAAAGTATACTCAATTTATCTAACGGCATTCCGGAAGCGGCAACAGCTAAAAGATAACCTCCAATTAAAACAATAAGTCTTGTAATCAATAGCTTAGAGTGTTGTCTTTTGTTAACGTTTTCTTCGTTTTCATCATCAATTTCACCAAAAAAGTAAGCTACATATTTTTGAAGCAAATGAGCAATCCAAATAATTATAAAGAAAAGTACAATATTTCCTAAGGTAAAAGTAATGCTTCCGATAGTATTAGGATGACCTAACAGCGAACCTAAAGAAGAACGAAGTGATTCCCAAACATTTAAATTAGAAGCAATTACAACAAGCCACATATAGCTGATTACAATTATAAAAGGCTTTTTGAGTGTTTCAGATAAATTTTCGTGATCAAAAAGCTTTTCGAAACCACGTTTGATTCGCGTTGTATAGATCTGTAAAATAATAATTTCTAAAATTATTTTAAGAAGTACACTCAAAGCAATTATCTGCGTAAGCGAAATAAAAGCAGTCAAGCTCAACATATTCGAAAGAGATACTCTTCCAAAAAGATTGTGTAGTATCGATAATCCGTTCAATGCAATAAAAATAATGCTGGCCCATTTAAAGAATCCTTTTATATACAACTGATCTTTAATGCTTTTGATTTGAACCAAACCATAGCGAATTCCAAAAATATTAATGATAATAAAAGCACAGCGCTGTATAAGCCCAACTTCTATAAATAAATCAAGGAAACAAAGGGTAAAAAACAATCCTAAAAGAATGATCCAATTTCGCATTGATTTTTTTGACCATTTATCTTTGAAAAGGAGGGTCAGAATTCCAAGTAAAATAAGATGAAGCAATTCCAAGAACATTGCGGGAGCATATAAATTACTGACTACTGCAATATTAAGTCCTATTACTAAAACGGGAAGCAATACACCTCTGTTTAAATATTTAAAGTTAAACTGAGCTAAGTTTTCAGAATATCCGTTGGTTCTCAGGTATTTTAAATTACGCGAAATATACCACGCCAAAAGTCCCATAAAGAAGATTAAGGCAATCAAGCCACCAGTGCGATAACTCAAATAGTAGGCAGCGACATTTTCTTCGATAACTATTTTAGCTCCAATATTTTGTGCTGTAGTTTTTTTCGGAATAGAATCATTAATACTCCATAAAAAAGGATATTCTTTATGCAGCATGCTAATTCCTGATTTTTCAAGGTGGTTCTCCACTGTAATTATAGCATTCGAAACTGCAATTTTTCGTTGTACAGTAATCCTTTTTTTGGTGTTCAGAATTCCTTGATTTTTAGTCATCAGGCTATCTGTACTCAGGTATTTCTTTTTAAGATTTGCAAATTCTCTTTTAAATTGCTTGCGTCGAATCGTATCTTTTATAAGGGCCATCAACGTTTTGTCTTTGCGCAATTCGATAAATCGGCCTTTAATTTTTTCGAGATTTTCGTTTCGTAAATTAATCGCAGCATTTTGCTCGTCTAATTGCAGCTGAATCTCTTTTAGAACAGTGTGATACATTTGCTGATTGCGCACATTAGGGTTGGCGCCTTTCAAGCTTGCTAAAATGAGGTCGAGTTTGCTTTGAGTTCTTTTGATTTCGCTAAACAAATGATGCGAAGCACTGTCAAAATCAGCATCGTTGTAAGCAGATTCCATTACTTCGCCAGCTTTTTCGATAGCCATTAAATAATCGCTGTCTGTAGTAGTTTCTTCAAATAATTTTGAGCGGCTTTCTTTTTTTTGCGGTTGCGCCTGCGAGTAGGAAAGAGGCGCGAAAAATAATGCAGTCAGTAAGGCGAATAAATAGAGATAACTTCTTTTTTGAATCATAATTTAAAGAATAAATTTAGGGTCTTCAAATTTAATTTTTTTTAATCGACTTCCGTGTGATAGTGAAGAAATAATGTAAAATAGTTATAAAGATATTTTGAACTTTAAATAGATTATAAATCAGGGCGACTTTGAATCTTTCAGAAAAAAAATCTATTAAAATTTAGCCTTAAATTTTTTGATTTTGAAGTTTTTTGATTTGATAACTTTCCCATTATCTGTAATCATAATACAGCTGTATTCAGGATATTTTTGAAGTAAAAGCAATCCTTCTTTTTGCCCCAAAACCATAAGGGAAGTACTGAGCCCATTTGCTGTTTCGGCATTTGGACCAAAAACAGAAACACTGCACAAGCCCGTTGCAGGATAACCCGTTGCAGGATTTATAATATGTGAATAGCGCTTGCCATTAAAAACAACAAACTTTTCATAACTGCCAGAAGTAGTGACAGCTTGCTCTTCTAAGGGAACAACTGCCAAAAGTTTTTCAGGATCAAACGGATTGGTGATTCCAATTTTCCAAGGATTTCCGTTAGGCTGTTTTCCCCACGTGCTCATATCGCCAGAACCGTTTAAAATTCCAGCTTTAATGCCTTTTGCAATCATCATGGCTCTACATTTATCAGTTGCGTAGCCTTCGCCTAAAGCACCGAAACCAATCTTCATTCCTTTTAATTTTAAGAAAATGGTCGATTGAGCACTATCTAAAATAATGTTTTTAAAACCAACTTTCTCTACCGATTTTTTTATGGCTTCCGCCGAAGGCATTTCGGTCATTGATCCGTCAAATTTCCAGATTCTGTCCATTGCCGCAAAGCTTACATCAAAACCGCCGTTTGTTATTTCAGATAATTTTATAGCTCTTTGTGTGAGTTTAAAAACTTCTCGATCAACTTTCACGGGTTTGATTCCTGCGTTTTGATTCACTTCAGAAACTTGCGAAGTTGGTTTCCAATCTGAAATTAAATTTTCAATTCGGGTAATTTCGGCAATTACAGCCTCTATATTTTTTTCCGCTTCAAGCGTATCATTTGCAACGATTGTAATATCAAAACGTCCTCCCATAAGCAGTGTGGTTTTTTTTCGTAAAACCTGCGCGTTGCTTAATGAGCTGCTCATTATTATAAAGAGAATAAAAAACTTATAAAGCGTTTTGTAATTCATGGCTATAAAAATTTTAATAACAATCGGTAAGTATTTGATTGTTTTGCTTATAACTTGAAAAATCTTTATTTCCGTTTAAAAGACATAAGTTATTCAAAATCGATTCTACATCTTTTTGCATCGCAAGCGAACCGCAAATCATAATTACGCCGCCGTGATCTAATAAATCTGTAAAAAATAATGCATCGCGTTTTATTAAATCCATTACATAAAAATGTTCTGCTTCGCGCGATAAAGCCAAATGAAAACTCTGAAGCTTTTGTTTCGCTATCATTTCTGATGTAAATTTTTTGTAACCTACAACAGTTTCAGTTTCCATTCTAAAACCCGAATATAAATGAGTTTCAACTTTTTTCTTATTTTGTTCGATCATTCCAAGAAAAGGAGCAATTCCAGTTCCATTTGAAATGAGCGCCACTTTTGATGCTTTTTTAGGAAAATGAAAAGCATAATTATTGATAATTCTCGCTTTTATACTATTTCCTGGTTTAAGTTCATTTAAAAAACCAGAACCCAATCCGTGAGGATGTAATTTTACAACCAATTGGATATTACCAGAATGATTTCCAATAGAATAAAGGCGTTCTCGTGTATCGTTTGCCGGATATATAGCCAATAAATCTCCTGATATAAATTTAGCCCGCATATTGGCGCGTAATGTAACTAAGAAAGTCTGCTCTGTTTCTGAAACTACAGTTTTATCTAGAACCATCAATTTTTGCAAGCCTTTTGGAACGTGATTGTAAACAGACGGCGTCGTTGATAATGAAATACCTGCTTTGGTACTCCATAATTTTATCCAATTTACAAATTCTTGTGCGGATTTATCGTTTACTGTTTGAACATCTAGAAAACGTTCAGCCCAATTTTGAGCCGCTAAAAGTGTATCAATTTCGAAAGCAAAAGCACAAAAATCAGGATAAGCTTTTGAACCAAAACCCACTACAGAAAAGTTGATATTTTGCTGCTGATTGTGTTTCTGTAAAAGCGATAAAAATTTACTTCCGTTAGATGGAGCATCTCCCAAACCATGTGTAGATGATAAAACGATAATATGCTCTGCTTTTGGGAATACAGTATAACTGTTTAATTCTGCAATAAAAGCCTTTTGTCCGTGATCGATTAATTGTTTGAGAATTGCATTGGCAAAACGCAATGTACTTCCGTTCTCAGAACCAACTAATAAAATGAATTTACTTTCATTAGCCTTGAATTTATTTTTGATTCTGCTTGATCTTCTTTTTAATGTAATCGCAAAACCTGAGTAAATAAAAAAGAGAATATTTAAACAGGCAACCGCTAGAATTAAAGCCCAAACAACGTTTATTCTTCCGGTATGAAGGTCAAGACTAAAGTCTGCAAATTGAACAGTTATCGGCGACCGTTTCTCTGTAACCACAGCGCCTATAACCTGATTGACTTCGATTTCGCGGTCTTTTAATTCAATTATATAATATTCCTCTGGATCATCTGTAAAAGGAAATTCGATTTTTTTTACATCTGATAAAAGTGTAGTTTTAAAGATAGAAGTTTTTTTGGCTTCCGCCGAAAGTTCTGTTTTTACGGGTTTCGTTTTTTCTTCACCCATGAAAAAATGAAATCTTTCCAGCGATAAATACGTTCCTGTAAGTGCTATAATCAAAATGGGAATTAAAGCCAATCTTCCTAAAACAACATGGTAATATTGAGCAAAATACTCTTTGATTACTTTCGAAAAGAAATTACGGATTCCTCTTTGCCTATTCAAAACTAGAGCAAAACCAGAAGTTGAAATCAGCAGCAATAAAAATGAAATTACACCAACAAAAAAGCGTCCAGCTTCATGAAGAAATAAAGATCGATGAAAACTCGTCACCCATTGAATAAACTCACTTTTTTTTACTGGAGTTCCTAACGCTTTTCCTGTTTTTGGATCAATGTATGCGTTAATATCATTTCCATCTTCATCGATAGCCTTAAGCGTTACAAATTGATTGTAATCTACACTGAGCTCCGTAATTTCAGGATACACCTTTTTTAGCACAGGCAATGTTTCTCCCAAAGTTATTTTATTGAAATTTTCTGCCTTATATGGAAGTGTTTTTTCCTGAACAGCATCGACTGCGAGAATGATACCCGTTACAGATGCCAAAAGCAGAAACAAAGAAGAAAACAAGGCCAGAACCAAGTGTGTGTAACGCCAAAAAGAAAGAGTCATGTAATGTAAGCTATTGAGATATGATCAAATATTTAAGCTTTGTCAAAGTTTAAATCTTTGATAAAGCTTTATTTAGCAGAAAGTAAAAATTAAATTTTACTTAATCTGACATAGCGAATATAGCCTTTTCCTTCTGTTTTATCAGCAAGACCTTCAGTAGTAAGCGGAATTTCTAAATCGCTAACATAATACTTTTGGTCTTCCACTGCCGATTCAAATCGCAATTTGTATCCTTTGTTAATTTTAGAATCTTCAATTTCAATTGTAGTAACACTGCGGTCTCCGCCAGTGACAGATGCTCCTGTTTTTGCACTGATATCAGCAGGTTTCGCAGTCTGAAATTTATTCCATTCTTTTAATGATTTGTACCATTTTTTATCGTCGCCCATTACGTAAAGTGTTTTTTCGTATTCACCATTTGGTTTAATAAGCGAAACTACAATATAAGCACCTTCTCCCATATAATTTGCCATCTGAAGCATGCATTTGTATTTGCTTTGCGCCGAAGCTTGAAAAGAAATAAGGCAGATTAATGAAGCTGTAAGCGCTATTTTAAATATTGATTTCATTTTTTTTTTAATTGTGAGTTGTGAATTGTGAAATGTGAGTTGTGAAATGTAAATGTAGTTTTTGAGATTCGAAATGATTAGTTTAACATAGCATTTCAGATTTTACATTTTATTTTTTACTAAAAAACTATTTTAAAAATTCGATTGAAACATTTTGTTTTGTCAGAGATTCGTTTTCTTTTGCTAAAGCATACGCGCTTTCATCAAATTCTGTTGTAATTTCTTTTTTGGCACCAATTGAAAGCAGGTATTTTAAAACAGCATCATCCTTAGCAACCAATGCTGCTTTATGCAAAGCAGTTAAACCATCTTTGTTTTTAGCATTTACGTCGATATTCAAATCGGCTAATTTTTTCAGTAAAGATAAATCGTTTTTAGCTGCTGCAAAATGATATAAAGTGCTTCCGTCTTTTTGTTGAGCAGCCAAGTTTAATCCTTTTTCTTGAAGCAATTTTTCTTTAGCAGCAAAAGGGTCCTGTTTCGGATCTGGTCTGTAAGATTGTACCAAATAAACGCCTAAATTATTGCCATCTTTGTCAGCAACATTTACATCAGCACCTTTTGATAAAAGCAAGGCAACTGCTTCAGGCGTTCCTGATTTTACAGCAAATGTCAAAGCTGATTCTCCTTTTGTATTTTTTAAATTAATGTTTTTTGCTGTTGGCAATAATTGCTCTAAAGCACCATTTTCTCTAGCTCCTGCAGCGATCATAAATGGAGTATTTCCTTCTTTATTAACTTTATTTGCATCGACACCTTTCGCCAAAAAATAGCTGATAATTTCTTTTTGATTTGGTTTTGCTGCCAAAAGATGCAATACATTCTCGCCAGATCTGTTTTCTGCGGTTGGTTTAATTTTTATTTCCTCAACTAAAAATTTATACGCTTCAAGCGAAGTTGTTTCTCTTCGGTTTCCTTGTGTCGCGATTAATAGAGCATTGTCCGTATATTTTACTTTTCTTTCTAATAATTTTTTCAAAAGCGCAATATTTCCTGTTCTGGCAGCATAATCAAAAGCTGTATTTCCGTTATTGTCAACATCTTTAAGAGAAAGTCCTTTTGTTATAAGATAGTCGGTAAGTGTCAAATCTTTATCAGATGGAATTCCTAAAAGCAATAAATTTTCTCCGTCTTTGTATTTTTTCTTCGGATCTATTCCAGCTTTAAAAAAAGCTTCGTAAAGTGCTGGATTGTTTTGTCCGTTACTGGCAGCAAAAGCAACTGGAGTAGTACCGTGGCTGTCTTCTAAATTAACATCAGAGCCTTTTGCAATTAAGTATTCTACCAATTCTGTATTTCCTCTATATGCTGCCCAATGCAAATAAATACGATTATCATGTGTCATTTTATTTACTGGATTTCCAGGCTGATCTAACAAGAACTTTATAGTTGCTGCTGGAGCATCGTTATTAATTGCAAGAACAACAGCATCAAAAGCATTTGTATTCGCTTCAGCTGGATTATTTCCTTTTGCTATTTCAGCTTTTACAGCCTCAGTATTGGGAGCTGTTTTCCAAAAAGAAGCTTCTAATAAAGTATTTTTTTGTTGTGCACTAACAAATAAAGTAGCGGCTAATGCTAAAGAAACAAGGATATTCTTTTTCATATTTTGGTATTTACTGTTTTAAATTAGTTCTATCTTTTTTCATTTAATCAAAATTGACTTTCTTAATCAATTCTATTTAGAATAAATAAAAATAGCGCAAATGTAAAAATTATTATTAGTAAATCAACCTTATTTATACCAGAAAATTCAAATTTAAGCTGATTTTAATTAAGTTTTTTATTTGGCCTCATTGTTATCATTAGAAGCAAAAATTTTCTAAAGGTTTAATCCAAATCAAAATTATTTTCTAGCATGCAAAGTAAACTGTAGGGATTTTTTAAAATTGATTTGTTGAAAGGCATATAATTCGCATAAAATATTAAATTAGTACCTCAATAAATTGAAGTTAGATAACCAAAAACAATCTGGAAATGGAGAATATTACAGTAATTATAATGTTGCTATTTGGAGTTGCTTTCCTGAGCCTTATTAGTAAGCGATATAATTTTCCGGTACCAATTGTGTTGGTGCTTTGCGGTGTAATAATCAGTATTATTCCAGGACTTCCAATAATTACTTTAAATCCCGATGTTGTTTTTATTATTTTTCTTCCACCGCTTTTGTATCACGCAGCATGGTACACCAGCTGGTTTGAGTTTAAACAAACTATTCGACCGATAACACTTGCTGCTGTCGGATTGGTTCTATTTACTACAATTGCAGTAGCGATTGCTGCACATATGCTGATCGAAGATATTTCTTGGCCGTTAGCTTTTTTACTGGGCGCAATTGTTTCGCCTCCAGATGCAGTTTCTGCAACTTCTATTACAAAAGGATTAGGTTTAAATCCGAGACTTATTGCCATTCTTGAAGGCGAAAGTCTGCTTAATGATGCAAGCGGACTTGTCGCTTATAAGTATGCACTAACAGCCATCGTTGCTGGCAATTTTGTGCTTTGGCAGGCTGGATTGAATTTTTTTATCATGTCGACATTAGGAATTGCTATTGGCTTAGTCGTGGGATATGTAATGAGTATTATTCATAAAAAATTCGTTTGTGATGATATAATTGAAGCCACATTAACGCTTTTAACACCTTTTGCATCTTACTTAATTGCAGAACATTTTGAATGTTCAGGTGTTTTAGCCGTTGTAACAACAGGACTGTATCTCTCAGCAAGATCTGGAAGTATTTTTACGCACGAGAGCCGCATTATGACCAACACAATTTGGAGTATTTTGACGAGTATTTTAAATGGTTTGATTTTTATATTGATAGGATTGCAGCTGCGTCACATCATTTCTGGAATTAGTAATTATTCTGGAAGTTCATTATTTATTTGGGGAGCGACTGTAAGTTTAGTGGTAATTTTGGTGCGGTTTTTATGGGTTATTCCGGCGACTTTGCTTCCGAGATTCCTCAGCAAAAGAATACGGGAGAAAGAAGAATTCGATTATCGAAACATGATTATTTTTGGCTGGTCTGGAATGCGCGGCGTAGTTTCGATGGCCGCCGCTTTGGCCTTGCCTTTAATGTTAAATGAAAAAGAAGAATTTCCGTTTCGTAATCTGATTATTTATTTGGTTTTCTGTGTCATACTTTCCACTTTAGTTATTCAGGGATTAACGCTTCCGTGGCTTATTAAGAAATTAAAATTACAGCCGTATTCTATTTTGGCGGAAGAATACGAGATTCGGAATATAATTGTTTCACAAACCATTACGCATATAGAAGACAATTTCTCGCTATTGAATGATGATTTACTGCACAACATCAAAAGCAAATATGAAGTAAAGTTTAACCGTTTGCAGAAGACAGAACTTCCGGCCAATTTTTTTGGAAAAGGAAATGTAATGGGAGGGGAAATCTTCAATGATTTCACCAAATTGCAAATTGATTTGCTGAATGTAGAGCGCGCAAAATTAGAGCTTATGCACAAACAGGGTTCAGTTAATGAAGAAATTTTCAGAAAGATAGAAAAAGAGTTAGATCTAGAAGAAACCCGTCTTTATATGGAAATGTATGAAGATTAATATTGGCGTAAAAATTAGATGATTTGATAATTTTGTGAAGGTGGAAGTTGCATTTTAGAAAGATATAGTGTTGTAAAATACCTTATATTTACATTTCTTATTTACTTATTTCATGGAAGAGAATAAACACGTAACGATCTACGATATTGCTGAGAAACTTAATTTGGCGACCTCTACAATTTCAAGAGCTTTAAAAGATCACCATTCTATAAGTGACAAAACCATAAAAAAAGTCAAAAAGACGGCAAAAGAAATGGGTTTTGTTCCTAACACTTTGGCTGCAGGTTTGCGTGGAAATAAAACCAAAACAATTGGAGTTTTGATTCCAACTGTGACACAGCCTTTTTTGTCTTCATTAATTAGCGGAATCGAAATTACAGCACAAAAATCAGACTATTCAGTTATTATTATGCAGTCGCACGATTCGTATTCTGAAGAAGTAAATATGGCTAAATCTTTATACAGTAACCGTGTAAGCGGCGTTATTTGTTCTTTAGCAATGGAAACAAGAGATACATCGCATTTTGAGCAATTCTCAAATAATAATATTCCATTAGTTTTTGTCGACAGGGTGCCAAAAGATTACAATACTTTTAGAGTGGTTATTGATAATTATTCTGCAGGATATAAAGCTACCAAACATCTTATAGATCAAGGTTGTAAACGCATCGCGCATTTGGGTGCGGGCGCTGAATTCGGTAATTTATATAATGAAAGAAAAAGAGGTTATGTTGAAGCTTTAAAAGATGCTAATTTGCCTGTTTTAGATGAACTTATAGTTGATTTAAAAGCAGTAACTTATGAAGAAGGAGTAAAAGCCAGTACTAAGTTATTTAATCTAAAGCCAATTCCGGATGGCCTTTTTGCTTCTGGAGATATTATCGCGGTGAGTGCATTGCAGACAGCAAAGAAAAGAGGCATAAAAGTGCCAGAAGATATTGCGATCATTGGATTTAATAACGACCCAATTTCTGAAATAATAGATCCTAATTTATCTACAATTACGCATCCTGCTGAAAAAATGGGAAAAGCCGCCGCAGAAATTATAATAAAAAATCTGAAGTCAGTTAGAGAAAATGATGTTCAGGAAATTACTTTTCTGAATACAGAAGTACTTGTTCGTGAATCTTCAAATAGAAAATAAATTTAAATTCAATCCTATCAAAGACGATATTTTAGAATTGCAGTTGATGAATAGAATATTATATTTAGAAATAAAATAAAGCCCCGAAAAACAAATTTCGGGGCTTTTTATATTGATTTTATATTGAATTATATCTTATTGTCAACTGCGAAACAAGTTCTGTCTATAGTCGAAAGCAATAATGCCGCAGCAGCGCTGGTTAAAACTGAATAATCAAAAGGTGCTTTTATAGAAACTGAAATTGCCATAGAAACAGCAAAAATCAACATAAGACAAGCTGTGCCAAAAGCAGTAATTCGAGTTCTGAATCCGGCGAATAACAACAAGCTGAATAAGATTTCAAAAAAAGTTGCAATTCCGCCTAGAATTTCGGCTGCAGGCTTGCTTGCAAAAGGATTAAGGGTATGCGTATAAATTACAAGATTCTCCCAATTTCCCCAGGCTACTCCAGCAGATCCGGGCGCTCCCCAAAGTCCAAATCGGTCAGCTACTGCTGATAACATGGTGATTCCTAAAACAATTCTTAAAATTAAACCGGCTTTTGCTGTGGTTATGCTTTTCATTTATAATCAATTTTAATTAATATTTGATTTTAGGATTAAAATTGAATACTTACAAAATTACATTTTAAACCCATCATCTTTGTCTTTGAAAGCCCAAGTTGCCATAGCTTCGATAACAGGCAGTAAACCAGTTCCTGAAGCGCTTAAACTGTAAGTTACAAAAGGAGGAACTACAGGCTTTGCTTCTCTAATAACGATATTATCGGCTTCTAATTGTTTAAGATGCTGAATTAACATTTTTTCAGTTATGGCTGGAATAGCTCTTTTTAATTCGCTGTATCGCAAACTTCCGTTAGAAAGCTGGTAGATGATAATGGGTTTCCAATAGCCTCCAATTTTATCCATTACATAAGTTACTGGGCATTTTTCTAAAGCATATTGCTTATTTTCCTGAATAGTCGATGATTCTTTAATTGCTGTCATGATACATACTTTAGGGTAAGTACTTGTATAAAAGTAAGTACAAATATACCTTTGTTTCAGAAATAAAAAAATAAATAGATATGAAAATTACAATTTCAGGTTCACTAGGAAACATAGGAAAACCATTAGTTAAAAATTTAACTGCTTCAGGACATCAAGTAACGGTAATAAGCAACAGTGCTGATCGAATTGAAGAAATAGAAAAATTGGGTGCAAAATCAGCAATTGGATCAGTAAGCGATACCAATTTTTTGAAAAATGCATTCATAGACGCAGATGCAATTTTTGCGATGACGCCGCCAAATTTGGGAGGTTCTAATGTTATAGCCAATACAATAGAGGCGGGTCATGCTTTCGCAAAAGCAATTGAGGAAGCCGGAGTAAAAAGAGTTGTTATGTTGAGCAGTATTGGTGCTGATTTGCCAGAAGGAACTGGACCAATTGCAGGACTTTATAACATTGAAAACATTTATAAAATGCTAGAAAACACCTCTGTAACTTTTCTTCGCGCAGGATTCTTTTTTACCAATTTATTTAATGATGTACCGATGATAAAAGGAGTTGGTATTATTGGAGCGAATTATCCGGTAGATGTTGAAATTCCTTATGTACATCCTGAAGATATTGCAAATGCAGTGGTAGAAGAATTAGTAAAAACACAATTAGGGACAAACATCCGTTATATTGTAAGTGACGTTCGTACGCCAAAAGATGTAGCGGTTACTCTAGGTACAGCAATTGGAAAACCAGAACTGCCATGGATTGAATTTACCGATGAGCAATCTCTAAACGGAATGATACAAGCTGGATTGCCAGAAGAAATAGCCAATTTGTATACCGAAATGGGATCAGGTTTACATAGCGGTAAAATTGCTGCAGATTTTATAGAAAATTATAAAGCTATTGATGGAAAGATTAAGCTTGAAGATTTTGCTAAGGAATTTGCTTCAAAGTTTTAATCTTTAAAAAAATGCTGTAAATATAAATAGGGGAATAGAAACTAATCTATTCCCTTTTTTTATATTAATTAATCTTGTTTTATTTGGCAGTTAAATTTAGAGAGACTGTTTGCATATCTACGCTGCCAGCATAACGTTCTGCCCAAATTTCAATATAATCTCCAGTTTTCAGTTGCACAGTTCCTATAATTGGCAAAGCCATAATGCCAGCAGAAGAGAAAAGTCCACTGCTAGGTTTGCCATATACTTTTGTTTCAGTAAGTACTGTACCGTTTTTTGCTATATAAAGAATTATTGTTGCATCAGCACTTGTTTGATATGAAACTGAAGCAGCTACCTGAAAATATCTTGCTTTGTTTCCTCTATACGTAATTCTGTTATTTCCGTCTTTTGTAAAACGAAATAAACTATTAGATGTAGTAGTACCCAGAACTTTAGTTCTGCTTCCTGTCCCTGTGCCACTAAATGTAGTTGTTACACCACTACCAACTGCTGCATCTAAATTAATATCACCGGTAGAATCACCATCACCTTCACGAGAGATACCTGGTGAATCTACTGTCCATGCAAGACTAAAAAGATAACCAGGATAAGTTGATGCTGCAGCATAACCTTTAACATAACCAGAAGGAGCTGTAGTAGTTCCTGAAAAAACGGTACCCAGCAAGATGCCTGTTCCTACGGTAAGACCAGCGGTACTGACATCTAATGCAACATCGGCTGCATCAACAGTGCTGAAACCGCTATTTTTTTGTATTAATCCGAATGTGCCAGTAAATGTTTCAAAAGTACCATTATTAGAACTAAACCATGCTTGATTGCTCAACAGTAAACTGCCAATATTAGAATACGTCATTCCAGTGGTGTTGTTTATAAACTGAACGATATTCCCAAAGTATAATCCTAAACCCGAAATATTTCCAACACTTGTTGTCATCCCATCTATAACCGTATTTTGAACCAAAAGAGAGGTAGCTGTTGCGATTCCTGGACCCGTAATATCAAAGGCTTTTGTTCCTTTTAGCGTAACATTCCTAATACTGCCGCCTGTAGCTCCTTGAAAAACAACACCTGTAGATGAAATAATGTCTTCATTCGTATCTTGCCCCGCAACATACGCATTGTTTAAATTTATTGGGTTGCTTATGCTGATTGTTCCATTTATTTCATACAAGGTATTCGACGTTAATAAATAGACAGATCCTCCTCCTGCGGTAAGTTCAGGTGCTAGATCTGCAGCAGATTTTACACGTTTAAAATTAGTTCTTCCGTTTGTTCCATTTAAAATAGGCATCCAAGCCGCACCAGTAGAAGAGTAGTAATAAAACAATTTTAAATCTGTATCATACACAAGCAATCCATCTGCTGGAGTTGTTATGGCAGTTCTTTGAGCAGTTGTCATTCTTGGCGCCAGCATTCCTTTAGTAGTAGAAGTAATGTCCAGAACTGAACTGGCATTTGGTGTTACGGTACCAATTCCTATTTGTGCATTTCCGATAAAATTTAAAAAAAGAAAAAACAGCAGTAAAAATGGCTTATAATTTTGAAGAGTAGGTTTAGTGATCATAATTTCTAATATTAGTTAATGATTTTTTTATGATGTAGCTTTATTTTCCAGAATTTGAAATGATAATTTTTTCAGTGAATCTTTGATTATCAATAGTTAAGAATTCGGTTACGTAAACACCGCTGCTTAAGCCACTGGTTGAAAATGTGTAATTTTCTTCGGTTCCCAAATCTTTCTTAGACAATACTGTTTTGCCTAAAACATCATAAAGCCTAAATGATTTTAATGCTAGATTGTTAGGATTTGAAACCTTTAAAGTGCTATTGGAATTATCTTGATTTACGTAAAATTGTTTTATAACATTGTCACCGACGCCCAGTGTTCCGCTATTTTTAAAAGCAATCTTAAATCGGTCAGCATAAATTCCTGGAGGAACAGTCACTTCATATGTTGCATTTTTGATATCGTGATAGGAATTGTCTAAGGCATCATACAAATAAACCATCTGCGAAGCATTGAAATTTATGAATTCAGGTATATAAAATTTAAAAGTTGCAGTTGAAGCAGCTTTTACATTAAGTGCAATTTTTTTTGTTTCATCAAAACTAACGCCCTGAATGACATAACTGCCATTTTCGATCCAAAAGGTCACATCATTTGGGAGCGCATCATCCATATTTAATGCATCAATACCATAATCTATTCCGTCAGTTGCTTGTGGTACAAAAGCCAACGCCAATTGTCTGGTAAATTGATTGTCAATTATGGTATTAAGTTTAAAATGAGAAACTTCTTCGACGATATCTTCATTGTTTTTTTCCGCTGAATCTTCTTTCTTACTGGTTTTTTCTTCTGGTTTCTTTTTTTCAAATTGAGACGAGCCGAAACTTTCTTTGATAAAAACTCGATGACTATTTTTAAATGTTGCTGTACCGCTTGCAGTTGCACTAATAACAAAGCCTTGACCAATAGGACAATATCGTCTATTTATTACAAGTCCAGATGTTGATCCTACATTGTTTACTGATCCATCGGGTTTATAAGAATTAAAGAATGCAGCAACATAAACACCTGAAGAAGTTAAGTCTACTGGAGAATAGGATCCATAACCACCTCTGTAATTTATTAAAGTGTGAGAGTTAACCGTTTTATCTTGTTCCCAAAAGTACGCAATGCCTCCAGTGGCTGTATTAGAAGGATCTAAGAGAAAAGCATTTAAGTGCAAAGCCGATGGATATGGGTTTCCTGTTAACGTAGCATTATTGATCCCCAATGTAATCGTAATATTGCCATCGTTTGGTTTTCCTCTAAAATCATATCTTTGAGCACTTCCTGGATTGTTAGTAATGCCAGTTGCTTCAGGATCTAATGCATCAGTTCCGCTTGTGCCTTTCATAGAAAAACCTTCACCTGGAGCTAATGATGTTGCACTGCCAACAAAAACCCATTGCGAGTAATTATTAGCATTAACGAGCTTATAAATCCATTTTGAAGCTATTGCAAGCGGATTTGAAGTTCCGTCAGAAATGGTTGGAGCTAGAATAGACGCTGTTGTCGAAGCAATCGAAGTTGTCGGACGGCTTAACATCGTAATTCCAAAATATTCGTTTCCTGAAGAAGCCGAAGCATTTCCAACAGGAGAACACCAATAATTATAATCATAATTATCTGATGTGCCTTCCTGATATACAGATAGCAAACCGGCTCCAGTATTGGTAGATGTTCCTGTGGCGCCTTGTACTAATTGCGAATTGTTTCGTAAATATAAATTTGAATTTAAAGCTAAATTCACATCTTGTTTTACATAAAGTATTTCATTTTTTACATACATGCTCGCGTTAGGACTAAAATAAATTTGTGAGAGGCATTTTGTAGTAGCGAGTATTAAAATAAGTAATGTTGCTTTCTTCATAACTTTTACTTTTAACTATAGTAATAGATTCCGATTTGTTTCCTTTTTATTAAGTGCCTCCAGATAATTTAGACTTTGGTTTCTTCAGGAGATAAAACATTCCAAGCAAAACAGCACCTGCAAACAGTATCAAAATTTGACTGTCAATAGGAACCGGATCACCGACCGGAGGAGGAATTGATTGTGGTTGAGGAGGAAAAGGAACAGCATAACTTTTGAAAGCTAAGCAAAGAAATAAGGCTGATAGTAAATTAAATTTTCTGACTTTCATATGCTAATTTTAGATTTGGGTATATAAAATTCATAAATGTAAGTAGGGGTAGAAATGACAGGTAAGAATAATTTTATAAAATGTGATTAGGATTTTATTTCGAAACCTGTATTTTGCTGAAAATGAAGTTCATGAGTTTTTTTAATTTTTTAAATTAATAATAAGACATTTGTTAATTCATAAAAAATCTTATAAAAATTACCTTGTAAATAGTGTCAAAATAGGTTTATAGCATTCTTTTAACAATTACAGATTGTAGTTTAAATATGATATTTAATTAAATATACTGAAAAAATTCTTATATTTTTTAATACTATATATAATATTTTAAGTAATTTCCTATGTATGCATAGTAATTTTACTAAAACTATTTACAATAAAAGTGAGTTAGGAAGTAAAGAATATTCTTAATGATTTAAATTCTAAACAAAAAAAAGAGCTGATCTTTAAATCAGCTCTTTTTGTTTTTATAGCGGCAAGCATTATTTCAAAATTTATAGATTAAGAATAAAGTTTTAAAGGTTTAGATATTTATACTTGCATATTATGTTCAATTATTTTAAGGATGTTTTTTGGAATTTCTTCAAAAGCTTCAATAGAATAAGGCTTAATGAGATAACCTTTTACCCCCAGCAGATCACATCTTTCCTTATAAACCGGATTTATGCTTGTAGAATAGACAAAACATGGAATATTTTTGAGTCCGTCTGTATTAAGGATTTCCTGCAGTGCTTCAATGCCGTCTATAATGGGCATATTAATATCTGTGAGAATAACGTCTGGAATTTCGTTTGAAGTATTTTTTAGATAATTTAAAAGTTCTTCGCCATTTGCTACAAGGCTGACCTTTCTAAAATCAGGATTTTTGCTGAAGGTCTCGGTGATTACATCGGCGTCATCGTGATCGTCTTCGGCAATAATTATATGTAAGTTGTTTTTTTCTAACATTTTAGTAGATAGGGAAATAAAGATTAAAAGTGGTACCCTCATTCACTTGACTTTCAACAGTGATAAGTCCAGAATGGTTCTCCATTATTTTTTTGCAAATCGAAAGACCAATACCATTTCCAGAATATTCATTTTTAGCATGAAGTCGCTGAAAGATAGTAAAAATTTTAAGGAGATGAGTTTTTTCCATTCCTATACCATTGTCTTTTATCTGAATCTTCAAAAAAGCATCTTTATTTTTTGAGTTTTCTGATTCAAAATTGTTGGTTTCAAAAATTTGTATGACAGGAGGAATATTTGCTTTGCTGTATTTAATAGCATTTGATATAAGATTAGAAAAAAGCTGGCGCATTTGCACTTTAGATGCTTTTAATATTGGAAGTTTTCCAATTTCAATAATCGCTTTTTTATCAGAGATTATAATTTCTAAATCATCTTTTACTTCAGAAATGATATCAACTAAATTTACTTCTGTGCGTTCTTCCTGAGCCGTATGCGAAGAATACTTTACTAAATCATCAACAAGTGAGTTTAATCGCAATGCCGATGATTTCATGACATGCATGGCTTTTGCATCAAGATCTAAAAGGTTAGAAGCATTTATTCTGCCGCTGTACATAACAATTTTTCGCAGAGGTTCTTTAAGATCGTGTGAAATTACATGAATAAATTCTTCAAGATTTGCATTTATACGATTTAATTCGTTGATCTTTTCTTCGAGTTCTCTTTGATGGCGTATTAGGGCATCTTCATGTTTTTTCTTTTCAGTAAGATCTGTAATCACAATACCAATTCCTAAGACAGCCGGCTCTAAGTCTGTAACTGCTATATAAGCAGGAAAAGTTTTTTTGTAGTTTTCAGTTTTAAATATAATTTCATGCGTATTAATGCCATATTTCAAAGCTTCCATTATAGCAGAAAAATGATCCTGATTTTGGAAATAGTCATAAATGTAATTTCCAATAATTTTTTCAGAAGGTATGCCTACAAGTTTTGAGAAAAAATCATTACAATATAGTATAAGCCCGTTTCTAGAAACACTCAGTGCACCTTGTCCAAATTTCTCAATAAGAAGTCTAAATGTATAGTCGGCCGTTTCGAGTGAATAAATCTCTGGAGTACCATTTGTATTTACTACCAGCGCATCAACATCTCCCTGCTTTATGGCATCAACAATACTGTTAGATTCATAAAGCTGCTCTTTTAATGAGGCTATTTCAGCTAATAAAGATTCAATATTTGTATTATTATCCTTCAAATTATTCACGTATGTTTAGAATTCTTAATACTTTCTCTTTGTCTGACAAATCGCCCAGAATTATTCTTCTTGGTGCAGGATTTATTTTGATTAAAGTAGGTATTGCTACTATTTGATGTATCATAGCCTGCTCGGTATCACGACTAATATCAATAATTTCCAATTCGTAATTATTTTCAAGATATTTATCGCAGATTTTGCGCAGGTTTTCTATGGCATGACCTGATTTTACAGACATACCAGAAACAAAAAGCATAAATTTATGTTTAGTTGAACTTGAGCCATCAGATGAATCGTCCATTTTTTTAAGAGTTTAAGGGTTTGATATTAAGCCCCACCAGTACTCTTTCCTCATTCGAAAGATCACCAATAATCTTACGGATAGGTTCCGGAAATTTTCTCACTAATGTAGGTACAGCAAAAATCTGATCACCTTCTGCCAATTGAGGATTTTTAAGCAAATCAACAATTTCAATGCTGTAAATTCCTTTCAAATGTTCTTCGGCGTATTTTTTTATATTTTCAAGTGCCGTAATTGATTTTGGTGTCTGGCCAGCTATATATAATCGTAACTGCCATTCGGCTACAATTTCTTTTTTCATATTATTTCTTTTTAGAAGCGAGTTTTTCCTGCAGCTCTTCAGTTGCTTTAAGTATACTTAACTCTTCTTCAGCAGATTCAAACTCAGTCTTGAGCGCTTCTATGTTTGCTTCTAAGACTTTTCGCTTACGTTCAATTTCGCGGTCTTTTCGGCTGATTTCATTCTGAAGCTTGATATCTGACATTGTTTTCTTGAATTGATGTGATTTTCTTGCAGCACCAGTAAGAATTCCTTGCGGTCCTAATTCGACATCTAATAATTCAATTCCTTTATTTGTAATTACAAACTCTCTAACTTGGTTCGAGTGTCCCATTCCTCTAGATTTTACAATGAAGATTCCACGGTTTCTTTCGCCAATTCCTTCCATATCGCGAACCGTAATCCACGTATCTACAAGTGATGATACAGATTCTTCTGCAAGATCTGGCCTAACACTGTCTGTCTGTTTGTTTAATGATGTAAAAAGCGCTGTAATATTATTTGCTTTCAGCATATCAATAAGCCTCACCAGCATCGAACGAACTTCATGTTCGCTTCCTACTGTAATAAGATTACTGATGGGATCAATAATAATTGTTGTGGGCTTAAATTCCTTAATTAGTTTTCTAAGCGTGAGCAAATGCAATTCAAGTCCGTTCAGCGAAGGTCTTGAAGAATGAATCTGCAAAATACCTTTGTCAATATGCTTCTGAAGATCAACATTGATTGATTTCATGTTTCGTACCAATTGCTGTGGCGATTCTTCAAAAGCAAAATAAATTGTTCGCTCTTTATTTTCGCATTGCTGATTGGCAAAATAACAGCCAATCGTGGTTTTAGCCGTTCCAGCCGTTCCTGAAACCAAGATATTGCTCCCGCGATAGAAACCACCGCCTTCAAACATTTCATTTAAGCCTGTTAACCCAGTCGGCACAATGTCAGAAGAAACTTCGTTATCTAATTTCAATGAGGTTATCGGAAGTACAGAAATTCCTTCTTCATCAATAAGAAAAGGATATTCGTTTGTACCATGAGTAGAACCTCTATATTTTACAATTCGAAGTCTTCTGGTTGACACCTGTTCGATTACACGATGATCTAAAACAATAACACAATCTGATACGTATTCTTCTAAACCTTGGCGCGTAAGCGTAGCTTCACCGCGTTCTCCAGTAATAATTGCTGTTACGCCTTTTGTTTTAAGCCAATGAAATAATCGTCTTAATTCTGCTCGCAATATCGCTTGATTGTCAAGGCCTGAAAATAAAGACTCAACAGTGTCTAAAACTACTCTTGTCGCTTTTATAGAATCGATTGCATGTCCTAATCTGATGAATAGACCTTCTAGATCATACTCACCAGCTTCTTCAATTTCAGATCTTTCAACCCGAACATGATCGACTACAAGTTTTTTATCAGCTTTAAGCTGCTCAAGGTCAAAGCCAAGAGATTTTACATTTAAAGTAAGGTCATCCGAGGGTTCTTCAAAAGACATGAAAACTCCGGGTTCGTTATACTCTGTAATACCTTTACTAAGGAATTGCATTGATAACAAAGTTTTTCCGCAGCCGGCACCACCGCAGATTAATGTAGGACGCCCTTTTGGAAAGCCTCCATCAGTAATCTCATCTAGGCCATCTACTCCTGTAGGAGTTTTAGGAAAAATAAAACTATGTGATTTTGATTGTACTTGCACGCTTATAAATATTCTGTTTACTCAAATATACGTTTTCCTAATTTATTAACAATTAAAAATTATTAAAGATTTAACAGCTGTTTAAAGAAAATTCGAACATTTTGAGAGAACATCATATAAAATAAGGTTGTAAATTATTAAATGAATTAAAAGACGTTAATGGCTTGTTACAAAAAGATCAATTAAATATTAATTTAATGAATATGTTAAATTTTAATTTGAAGATGTTCCAAAGTTTTCCCTACTAGAGTCTTCTTGCCAACGACCGCAAACCCTAACTTTACATATAATTTTTTAGCATTCGGATTATCTTCATCTACCAGCAAACCTAAAGTCTGTTTTTTTTGATTAACATATTTTTCGATCAAAAACTGCAATATTTTAGAGCCAATTCCTTTTCCTTGATGTGTTGGGTCTATGCCCAAAGCATCAATGTAAAATTCACCGCTTTGCGTTTCATCTTCCGGATTAAAGTCTGTGTTAAAATTAGCTCGAACATATTCTATAACTGGAATTCTTAATTTCTCTAATGTAGCACCATCATAAATATTGACAGCACCTATAATTTTATTTTCTTCTTCGGCTACAAAACAATTTTGATAAGAATATTGATTGTTTTCCTTTTCGACAAAATGCAGTAAAAAATCTTTTGCACTGTCTAAGTCTTTTTTGCCAATGAATTTATACACAATATCTTCCATTGCGAGCAGCAGAATAGGAGCGATTTGCGGTGAATCTTCAGAGATTGCTTTTCTAATAATCATTTTTGATGTTTTTAAATGTATTCAAAAGATGAATATGTACAAATATACAATGAACTTATACCATTATTAAAATTTTATCTGCCCTTATCTTTGTAGTATATTTTAAACTAAAAATTTAAAAAAATGAAAGCAATAGGATTTAAAACATCGTTACCCATACAAGAAATAGAGAGCTTTATAGAATTGGAAGCTCCAAAACCAATTCCAGGTCCAAATGATTTATTAGTAAAAATCAGTGCCGTATCTGTAAATCCAGTCGATTTTAAAATTCGTCAGAACAGCGCAAAAGATACTGTTCTGGAGACGCCTAAAATTATTGGGTGGGATGCTGTTGGAATTGTAGAAAATGTAGGAGAAAATGTGCGCTTGTTTGAAATTGGCGATCCAGTTTACTATGCAGGTGATATCACCAAACAAGGGAGCAACGCCGAATATCAGATTATTGATGAGCGAATTGTGGGTAAAAAACCAAAAACATTAAGTGTCGAAGCAGCAGCCGTGATTCCGCTAACGGCTTTGACTGCATGGGAAATATTGTTTGACCGCATCAGAATCAATCCAGAAAAAGACAAAGGCAAAACGATTTTGATTATTGGCGGCGCTGGCGGCGTTGGTTCGATCGCGATTCAGTTGGCGAAGAAAATTGCTGGATTAACCGTTATCGCAACAGCATCTCGCCTAGAAACAATAGAGTGGTGCAAAAAGCAAGGAGCTGACTTTGTAGTAGATCATAAAAATTTAATTGCTTCTGTGCGTGAAGCCGGATTTCAAAATGTTGATTTTATTTTAGATTTTGTTGATACCAATTTTTATTGGGATACTATGGTTGAACTTATTAAACCGCAAGGACATATCGCATCGATTACTGGAAGCAGTGATCCAATTGTTTTAAATAAACTAAAAAACAAAAGTGCTTCTTTTTCTTGGGAATTAATGTACACACGTTCGATGTTCGAAACAGAAGATATGATAGAACAACACCATATTCTTAATAAAATAGCCGATTTATTAGATGAAGGCATTTTGAAAACAACGCTTAACGAAACCCTAAACGGACTTACAGCAGAGAATTTCAAAAAAGCGCACGAACTTTTAGAGTCAGGAAAAACGATCGGAAAAATAGCGGTGAAATTTTAGAGCATTGATTTACAAAAAATAAAAAAATCCCAATCATTGGGATTTTTTTATGCGTTTTACTTTTTTATTTTCTTTCTTAAAACTTGTACTCCGGGAGAGTCAATACTTTCAAAATTCATATACAATTCTGAATCCTCATAATGAATGTAAAAATTGTAATCTACATTAAAATCTTTTGAAATTGAACTCTTTAAGTGCAACCGACTCACTTTAGCCAAAGATAATTTGTATTTCATTGTGTCATCCAGTTTTTTGTTTCTATAGATTTTAAGTGTTGTTTGATCTATAAAATCATAAATAACATGCTCAGAGTCAGGAACGAGTCCGTCATCTTCATCCATGACTAATACTTCCCATTTTCCTATCATTTTTTCAGCGTATTGCTTTACTGGAACATCTTGAGAAAATCCGATTTGAGTTTGAAATAAAATAATAACAAACGTGATTTTTATAAATAGCTTTTTCATCTTTAAAAAGTTATATTAATGACCAGCCGTCGCAGCATCAAATATTCGTAAAAAGTTACCGCCGCCAATTTTTATAATTTCATTTTCTGTAAACCCTGTTTTAAGCATAGCGTCAACTACAGTGTAATAAAAACCTTCTGTTTGGTCTTTCCATGTAAAATTGGTTCGCTCGCCAGGGCGTTCCTGTTTTTGATTGTTTTGCGGTTTTGGGCCATTTTCGCCCGATTTATTTGGAGATCTATACGATGGAGTAAGCTTAGTATCGGTTCCAATGCAAACATGATCAATACCAGCAACATCAACCATAGCTCTTATATTTTGGGCATACTCTAAAGGCGTGTCTGCTAAGTGCGTCCAGACTCCAATAACACCGCCTGCTTCTGCAACAATTTTTGCCTGCTCTTTGCTGATTAGTCTCGGTTTCATCATTTTAGCAAAATTTTCATTTTGACCTAATTGTGTATCGAGACCGGTATGAGAAATTAAAACGGGTTTAGTTGCGATTTTCAGCGCTGCATTTACAGTCGTGTTATCTGCGTGAGAAAGATCGACAAGAATTCCGAGTTTGTTGCATTCTTTTATAACATTTGCTCCAAACGAAGTCAGTCCGTTAAACTGAACCGGATTGGTAAAAACATCTCCTAAAGGTACAGACGCATCATGATCGTGAAGCAAACCTAAATGGCGTAAACCTCTGCCATAAGCGACATTTAAGCGGTCTAATTGTCCTTCAAGAAAATGGCCGCCTTCAACAGATTGAATAACCGTTGGCTTTTGTTTTTTATGGGCTGTTTTGATATCAGATAAATTAAGAGAACGTTTCATGTTGTTCCTTTCCAAGATTTTATCCATAGCATCAAGGCCATTTATGAATCGGGTATAAGCGTCTCCGGGATTTTTCAATTGCTGATAATCTACGGCAAATGTCATACATATGGCGGCTAAGCCAGATTTCTTCATTTCGCCAGAAAGATCAATTTGCGGTCCTGGCAATTCTGCCGTGTTTAGCGGCACATCAATATGATTGTGCGTGTCAATTCCAATTCCGATTATTTTAGATACAATTGCTACAGTCGCAGGATCTAATTTACTGATTGCCCAAGATAATTGAGGCGTTAGCATAAGGGCGGTTCCAGCTCCCGTTACGGTGGTGATAAACTGCCTTCGGGACCATTTTTGTTCGGTTTCTTTCATAAATTTCAAATAGATAATTTGATGTTGAACAAAAGTAAGTATAAAATAATGGTATAGAAATGACAATCGACAGAGAAGGAAGAAGAGCCGATGAATTTATTGTTTAGTACGATGTGGAATTATTAAAATTAAAATGGCGCAGCTTCAAAAGAAGATGCGCCACAAGAATGCTAAATATTTTGGGACTGGGGGAATCTCAAAACTTAACGTTATGATTGCTCATCAATTATATCTCGCACACTGCTGATAAAATTGTCAGTATTTTTAATTTCTTGTTTAATGTATAAGTTGTATTCGAATAATTTGAACTGTTCGATCATATCCTTCTTAAGAAATTTAATCATCGATTCGATACTTCGCGTATCCTTTTCAGTTTCTCTTCTTAGTTCGCGCTGTTTGCTTTCTAAGTATTCTAAAGTCTTTTTTAACCTCTCAATGTGTACTTTTTCCAACCTGTGATCTGCTTAAAATTTTAATAAAAAACGATATTCTAGGAATGTGATAGCGTTCAATATGCTCCAAAAACTACTCCATTTGAATCTACCGCATTCCCGAGTACCGTCTGCTTTTATTTACGTTGAAATACAAGATTTGGATTTAGAATATGTTGTTAAAATTTTAAAAAAACTTTCATATGAAAAAGGTAAGTGGTTGAAAACGTTTTGTTTGGTAAAGTGTTCGTTGTTATGATTTTAATTTTTTTTTATAAAATAATTGCGTAACTCAAAAGTTACTTATATATTTGTGTAACTTAAAAGTTACTTATCATGGAAAGAAGCATCAAACATCAGTATTTCTTTGCACATTCCCCTGAAAAGGTTTGGCAATATTTGACCAACTCCGATTTGATGGAGCTATGGCTTATGAAAAACAATTTTAAACCAATTGTTGGAACAGATTTTCAGTTCAGGACAGGTCCAATTCCGAGCTTGGATTTCGATGGAATTTTCTATTGTACTGTTTTAGAAGTCGAACCATTTAAAAAACTTTCCTATTCTTGGGCAAGTGGACCTGGTGATGAAAAGATTACACTTAATTCTGTTGTAGTATGGAAACTTGAACCAACAGCAGACGGAACTCAAGTTTTTTTGGAACATAACGGTTTTGCCAAAGATGAAAATCTTGATTTCTTCAACGGTTTAAATCATGGCTGGACAGAAAAGTTAGAAAAAATAGCAAACCTAATAAATGCATAAAATGGCAACACCGGCTCTTGATGTATTTCAGGTTATTGGAGATCCAAGCAGAAGAAAAATGCTGTCCCTGCTTTGTGATGACCGCTTAACAATTAATTCGATTGCAGATCATTTTGATATGAGTCGTCCTGCTGTTTCTAAACATGTCAAAATCTTGCATCATGCAGGTTTTATTTCGATAGAAGATAGTGGGAGAGAACGTTATTGCACTTTAAAAAAAGACGGTTTTGATGCACTTAAAAGCTGGCTTTCGTACTTTGATGAATTTTGGAATTCAAAACTCAAAAAATTAGAATCTTTAATGGATGATAAATTGCCGAATTAAAAGGGTAAAGCAACTTTAAAATGTATCGCAAAGTCCGCAAGGATTTTTTACTTGTAAGCTTTATAAAAAACAAAGTTCGCAACGCTATATAATAACTTTTCGAAATTTATGTGAATCTTTGTGAACTTTAAAATTAGGTCTTTTGCCGTTAAATTTTAGTTTATAGTTTTATTAATCAAAATTGATATTTTTATATCTTTATAAAATAAAATTATAATCATGACCATTCAGCAATTAAAATATATTGTAGCCTTAGACGAAGAACGCCATTTTGCAAGAGCTGCCGAAGTTTGTATGGTGACACAGCCCGGACTTACGATTCAGCTTAAAAATTTGGAAGAGGAAATTGGGATCAAGATTTTCGATCGAAATAAAGTGCCTTTAACGCCGACTTTGCTTGGAATAGAAATTATAAACAAAGCAAAAAAAATACTCCGCGAAGCAGATGAAATCAGGGATTTTGTGGTGAATGAAAAAAATCTGCTGGAAGGGGAGCTGAAGCTCGGCATTATATCCACTTTGTCGCCTTATCTTATTCCGCTTTTTATTAAGGCGATGCGAGAAGCGGCTCCAAAAGTGCATTTTATAATTAGAGAAGCCAATACCGGACAATTGATGAAAGATTTAGAAACGGGAGCTCTTGATGTTGTCATTATGGCAACACCAACGGGAAATCCGAATTTAATCGAACATCCTATTTTTAAAGAACCTTTTGTGGCATATTTAAATCAGATGCATCCGCTGGCAAATGAGGAATTTTACGAATTACAGCCTGGAGATAAAACCGAATTGCTGTTGCTTCATCATGAATTTTGCTATAATGCACAGCTTTTAGATATTTGTGGCTTAAAATCTTCTGATAAAATAAAAGAACAGTTTACATATGATATCAGTTCGATCGAAACCTTAAAAAACTTAGTTCGTGCGCAGTTGGGTTTTGCGATTATTCCGCAACTTTCTATTCTAAACGATAGAGAATCTGGACTTTTTAAACCTTTTAAAGAACCAATTCCCGTAAGAGAAATCAGTTTGGTGGTTTCAGATTCGTTTTCGAAGAAATTACTGCTCGAAAAAATGAACGAAGCGATTTGGAATTGCCTTCCAGAATCTCTCAAAAAAGACTTTGCTTACAAAAAAATTCGCTGGAACGATTCGCCTTATTTTGTTAAGTCTGTGAGTAAGTTTATGTAGAAAATATTTAACACATAGAAAAATAGTTTTTCTTTGTCGATAAAGGCGTTTCACTTGTTCTAATACACATTGCTATGTGGATTTATACAAGTAAAACGCCTTTTTTTTAAAGTGTAAAAACTATGTTTCTATGTGTTAAATATTGAAGGCAAAGTAAATGAATTACTCTTTATTAGATGCCGCAATAATTACAGCAGCAACTTTCGCTGGCTGCGAAATAAAAACAACGTGGCTTCCTTTTATTTCTGTAATTTTTGTGTTAGAACGTTTGTACATTGCACGCTCGATATCAGGATTGATGCTTTTGTCTTCTGTGGCTACAATTCCGTATGATGGTTTATCTCTCCAAGCCGCTTTTGTTATAGGAGTTAAAAATCCTTTTGCGTGAAATGCACCTTGAGAAGCATACATAAAATCGGCTTGTTCTTTGCTTAGATCACCAGCAAAACCGGCGTGAAATTTCGCTTTATCGTAATAAGCAATTCCTTTTTCATCTGGTGGCAATACACCGTTTTCAGGAGCTGGAGGCGCAGTTTGAAGCCATTGAACAGAATTTTCTCCGTTATCAGGCTGTAGCGCCGCTACATAAACCAAAGCGGCAACTTTTGGGTGATTTCCCGCTTCTGTAATTACAGTACCGCCCCAAGAATGTCCTACTAAGATTGTTGGTCCGTCTTGTTTGTCTAAAGCTAAGTTTGTTGCTGCAACATCATCTTCTAGAGAGCTTAACGGATTTTGAACAATGGTTACATTATATCCTTTTTTAGTCAAAATCTGATATAGACCTTGCCATCCTGAACCATCTGCAAAGGCACCGTGTACCAATACTACATTTTTAATTTTTGGCGCTGCAGTTTTTTGTGCGTTAGCATTTGCTGCGAATAAGAAACTAAAGATTAATGCGGCGAACATGAAATAACGTTTCAATTGTTCTTTTATAAATAGTGTTTTCATTTTTATTTTAATTTTAAGTGTGAAGTGAATTCCAATTTTATGTTGAAGTTTATTAATTTAATGTTACAGTTAAAGTAATTTCAGTGTTCAATAATTTTGAAATCGGACAGATTTCTTTTGCTTTTTGTGCTGCTTTCTGAAAATCTTCTTCAGAGATTCCTGGTACTTTTCCAGTTAATTCTAATTGAATCAAAGTAATAGTTCCGTCTTCGAAAGTAACTTTTGCAACTGTGTCTAAATTTTCTGGAACGAATCCTGCTTCAGAAAGCAAAAAGCTCAATTGCATGGTAAAACATCCTGAATGTGCCGCTGCGATCAATTCTTCTGGATTCGTTCCTACACCTTGCTCAAATCGAGTTTTGAATGATAATTGTGCTTCGTTCAATGTTGTGCTTTGCGTACTGATAGTTCCTTTTCCTTCCATTCCTGTACCTTTCCAATTTGCGTTTGCTCTTCTTGTAAATTTCATGATTTCTATTTTTTAAAGTTGTTTTTAAATTATTTCAAATCAATTGTTTGATTTTGATGAGACAAATTTATGGTGATAGTTGTTATTAATCAAATTAATAATTTTTTACTGTCATTAAAATAATTTATAATGATTGCGTTTAAAGGAGAAAAGAGAAGAAATAAAAGTTTTAATTTTTATAGAAAATAAAAAAAAACGCAAAGTCAAAAGACATTTGCGTTTGGGGCAGGCAATATATAAGAGATTGGGGGCAATCTTTTATTTAGAAATGAATTTTGTTTTAGAATTGTTTCTTAATGATGTTTTGTACACGATTAATAAAAGTCTTAGTACTCTTAACTTCTTTGATCGATTCATCATAAGCCACTAGCCTAAACTGTTCAATCATGTCTTTTTTAAGATAGTTTATCATGGATTCGATACTTCGCGTATCATTTTCAAAATTTCTTTCTAATTCGCGCTGTTTGCTTTTTAGATAATCTAAAGTCTTGTTTAGTCGCTGCATGCTTATCTTTTCCAAAGTATTTATTTTAAATTATTAAAAAAGAGCAAATGAGATCGACAAATAATTAAATAAGAGTGTAATTATTTGGTTTGGTTTAAATTTTAAAACAAGTGAAATATTAGATCATTATTTAGTTATTTTTTATATAATTTCATTTAAATGTTATATAATTTCCATGTTTTAAATTTGTTTTTATAATTGAAATTGAATCAATTAAGAAAGCAATTCGTTTTTTGAGTATTTTTATAAAGAAATTAAAATCATCAAATTGGGACATTTATGACGGCATCAGAATCAGAAATAGTGCATTAGAATCGGAATACGCATAAGATTTGTAAGGACAGCCGGTCCAGAAGTATCGGGATCTCCCAAAACAAAAAACGAGACCATTTCTACCTAAAGAAACAATCTCGTTTGCAATCAACTTAAAAAAATCAGAAATAAATTATCCGTGTGCTGCTACAGAAACGTCAGCCCATTCTTCCCAAGTGGCTAGTTTTTGTTCGTAGGTTTGTTTGGCAAATGGCAAAGCTACTTTTCCTAAGAATAGGCGCAGAGGAGGATTTTCGGCTTCGACCAGTTTTAAGATGGCCGGAACTGTAGCGCTGGTTTTTCCGAAAGTATCAGGATCATGTCCTTCTGCAATGGCTTTTTTGATTCCGTCATACGCATCAATGCTTTCGCTGTTGAATCCGTTGCCCCAAATATCCGTAACATAACCGTTTGGCTCGACCAAAGTCACTTTGATACCAAATTGTTTTACTTCTTGAGCCAAAGTTTCGGTAAGGCCTTCAACCGCAAATTTAGAAGCATTATATAAACCAATTATAGGCAAAGTGGCGATTCCTAAAATAGAAGAAACCTGAATGATATGACCGCTTTTTTGATTTCGCATAATAGGCAATACCGCTTGTGTCAACCATAAAGTTCCGAAGAAATTTGTTTCGAACTGCGCTCTGGCTTCTTGTTCGCTGGCTTCTTCTACCGCGCCGTTTAAGGCATAACCGGCATTGTTGATCAAAATATCGATGGCACCAAAATGCTCGTGTACTTTTTGCACTACTGCAAACGATTCTTCGCGTTTGTTTACGTCTAGTTTAAGAGGCAAAATCGAGTCTCCGTATTGCGCTTTTAAGTCGGCTAGGGTATCAATATTTCTGGCTGTTGCAGCTACCTTGTATCCTTTTGCTAAAAATGCTTCTGTCCAGGCTCTTCCGAATCCTTTTGATGCTCCTGTAATTAAAATTGTTTTCATAAATGTGAATTGTTAAAATGTGAGATGTTAAAATGTGAGATGTTAAAATGTGAGATGTGAGATGTGAGATGTTAAATGTTAAATGTTAGATGTTAAATGTTTTTTGTTTTATGTCAGTTGATATATGTTATATGCGCTTTATGATTTTCCATTTACAACTAATATTTCATATTTATGACCGAAAGGTCATTTTTTAGATAAAAAAAATTAGATTGTGTTTTCCTCTATTAAATTTTTTAAGGTTTTGGTGATGACTTGCATTTTTTCGTTGTTTCCTGACATTCTTGAAATTAGGTGACCGCCTTCCATCATGGCGAACATTACGGTAGCGAAATCTTCGGCGTTCCAATCAGGTTTAAATTCTCCTTTTTCGATGCCTTTTTTAATGATACTTCCGAGCAATTGCTGGTTGTATTTGATACCGCTGTTTACTTTTTCTTTTACGATTGGGTTGGTATCGTCAGCTTCTGTACCGAAATTCAATAACGGACAACCGCCTATTACTGGAGGATGAACCGGATTACTGAAAAAATCGATATAAGCAAATAATTCGGCTTTTGCTGTTTTGCTTTTTGCCAATTCAGAATGCAGTTTGTTGCCTAATACTTTCATATTATGATCGACAGCAGCGCAGGCAAGAACTTCTTTGTTTTCAAAATGAACGTACATGCTTCCTTTAGACAATTTCGTAGCCTCCATAATATCGCTCATAGAAGTTGCTGCAATCCCTTTGGTATTAAAAATAGGTGCGGCTTTTTCTATAATGAATTGTCTGGTTTCTTCTCCTTTTGCCATGATCGTTTTATTTGATCTTTTGTAGATTGAAATAAATTACGGTACAAATATATGACCGATTGGTCATATATGCAAATTTATTTTAGATTTTGTGAAAAGTTTTACATTTAACGAAAAATGAAATTTGCAATATGTTTTGTTTATGAAGTTTTTTTCTCTCGCAGATTTGGCAGATTAAGCAGTTTAAATTATTTTATCCTATCTTTTAAATTTACACTTTGTGTCCTTGTGTCTTCGTGGCATATTAAGCAGATATTAAATTATTTATCTTATGTTTTAAATGAATTAAACTTTGTGTCTTTGCGCCTTCGTGGTAAATTTTTAATAAAAATAATTGCATTTATGTATTTAACTACGTAGTTTTGTTATATAAATATTTAAGCTATGAAACCAGTTATTATTCCGATCGAAAATAAATATGCAGATGCTATTATAGATTTAGTTTTAAACATTCAGCAAAAAGAATTTAATGTTGCCATTACATTAGAAGATCAGCCTGATCTGCTAAACATTACCAACTTTTATTACGCCAGCGGTGGCGGATTCTGGGGCGCTTTTGTAAATGATGAATTGGTTGGTACGATCGCTTTAGTGAAATTTAGCGATCACGAAGCCGCAATTAGAAAGATGTTTGTAAAGAAAGAATTTCGAGGCAAAGAATTTTCGATTGCACAACAGCTATTGCAGACTTTAATTGATTATTGCAAAGAAAATCAAATTGATGATTTATATTTGGGAACCGTATCCATATTAGAAGCTGCTTTGCGTTTTTATGAGAGAAATGAATTTGAGCGTATTGAAAAAGAAGCACTTCCAAAATCATTTCCAGTAATGAGTGCCGATAATGTTTTTTGCCATTTACCACTAAATAAATAAGAATGAATATTATAGACGAATCAGGAATATTAGCTATTTCGACACGATTGCAGCGTTTGAGCGAGCAATTGCGTAAAGACGGCGCGCTGTTGTATAAATCATACGATATTGATTTTGAGCCAAAATGGTTTCCAGTTATTTATACCTTGCATCACAAAGGAATTTTGAGCGTTGTTGAAATTGCAAATGAAATTGGTTATACGCATCCTTCGACTATTAGTTTATTGAAAGAACTCGAAAAACAAAAACTGATTCGGTCAAAAAAAGACAAAGTAGACGAGCGAAAACGCCTTTTATTGCTTACGCCAAAAGGCGAGGAGCTTATTTTAAAAATGAAACCGGTTTGGGATGTTATGTCTGCAGTTCTTTCTACAATTGCAGATAACCAAAATAATTTGCTTCAAGCAATTAACGAAGCCGAAAATAAAATAAGCCAGCAGAGTTTTTTGCAAAGAGCGCTGCAGTTGAAGAGTGAAAGTAAAGAATAAAGAATAAAGAATAAAGAATAAAGAATAAAGAATAAAGAATAAAGAATAAAGAATAAAGAATAAAGAATAAAGAATTAAATAGAGTTATTGATCAAAGCTTCAGGGGTTTATGCTATATCTGCATAGTCTTGAAGCTTTGCTAATAACTTTTTTGCTTTTTAGAGCAACAGTTTTGTTTGTTTAAATGAGTGAAACGCCTTTATACATCACAAAAAATTATGTTTCTATATGTTAAAACAACTATTTTAATGATCTGAAATAATAATGTTGGTTTTCGGTTTTTTTGATTTGTTCATTACCAGCAATAAAAGAGGCAGTGTAAAAACAAAAAAGAGTCCGACTAGAAAAAAAGCATCTCTATAACTTAGTAATGAAGATTGTTTGGTTACAATGTTTTCCATTAATTTGAGTGCTTTCAAGCGCGATTCATTATACGTAAAACCTCTGTGCTGAAAATAATTGATGTACGCATTAATTCTGTCCATCGCTCTACTATTGTCTGGAGTAATGTTTGAAACCAATTCGTTTCGATGCGCCGCATATCGATGTACAATATAGGTATTGATGATCGAAACACCGAAAGAACCTCCTAATTGGCGCATCATATTGTTGAGCGCCGCACCTTGTCCCACATCTTTATCATCAAGAGATGAAACGGCCAGCATAGTCAGCGGAACGGTTAATAAAGCCAATCCCAAAGCTCGGAAAATAAGCGCTGTTGCTACTTCAAAAGCGCTGGTGTCTAGTGATATTCCGGACATTCTCCAATTAAAATAAATAAACAAAAGAAATCCAGCAGCAATAATAAGAACAGGAGAAACGCCTTTCTGCAATAATGTGCCGCAAAGTTTTAGTGCCAAAAGTGCAAACAAAGCACCAGGAAGCAAAAGCAAGCCCGTTTGATAAGGCGAAAAACTCAAAAGTCTTTGCGCCACAACCGGACTGATGTAAATCGAAATAAACATTCCGAATCCGGTAACGAAAGTCAGAATGGCAGCGATGCTTAACGATTTGCTTTTAAGTACGCGCAGATTCACAACAGGTTTATCGACTTTCAATTCCCAATAAATAAAAGCAAGCAAAGTCGTGGCAGCAATTACACTCAAGATAATAATATATCGGGTTTCAAACCAATCTTCGACTTCGCCGCGTTCTAAAACCGTTTGCAGCGAACCAACGCCAATTGCTAGTAGAGCAATTCCTGTCCAGTCGACTTTTGTTATTTCGGGTTTTACAGGAGGTTCTTTCAACAGAAAATAACATGAAATTGCGACTAGAATTCCAAGGGGAATATTAATCAAGAAAATCCACGGCCAATCATAGTTTTCGGTAATATAACCGCCGAGCGTTGGCCCGATGGTGGGTCCGATAAAAATTCCGGCTCCAAAAATGGCTCCCGCAGTCGATTGTTTGTCTTTTGGAAAAAGTTCAAAAACAATAACCTGCGAAATTGATAATAAAGCGCCTCCGCCAATGCCTTGCAGAAATCTAAAAAAGACCAGCATCCAAATATTCGACGCATGGCCACACATAAAAGAACAGAATGTAAACAAAACTACAGATCCGATATAATAATTGCGTCGACCAAGATTAGCGCTCAAAAAACTCGTAATAGGAATAATGATCACATTCGCAATCGCATAAGCAGTAATAACCCAGGAAGTATCTTCTAGCGTTGCGCCAAGATTACCGCTCATGTGAGAAAGCGCTACATTGACAATAGAAATATCAATAAGTTCCATAATCGCAGCCAAGATAACTGTGATGATTAAAAGTTTTCGGTGTAGTGGTGTCATAACATTTAATTATACCAATTGGTATATTTTTAATTAAAAAAAGGGAAAGATTGAAATTTGGAATTTAAGATTTTGCATTTCCATTTAAAGCTCTTGCTTGATAACATTTGTTTTATAAAGATTAGAATATGCCGTTGCAATTAGTCTTGTTTGGGCTTCATTCCAAATTTCGCATTGTGCATTTACAAATTGTCTTCCTTTTTTGATGATAGAAGTTCGTGCCAAAATAATATCGCCTACACGGGCAGGAGCAAAGTAATCGACATTGAGATTTATGGTCGTATAAAAATTTTCTTCATCTGAAGAAAATAGTGTAGCGCCAATACAATCGTCAGCAATTGCAGCTATTACACCTCCGTGAAGTGATTTAATCGGATTGGACATTTCTTCTCTGACTAGGTATTTAAAAGTTACACTGCCATTTTCAGCAGCAAGAACAATGGGTTTCATCCAAAGCATAAAAGGTGAAGGCGAAGCCGTAAATTCTCTGTCAATGTGATCTTGAAGCACTTCTAGTCTAGTTTTCATTTGCGTTTTAAGTTATGAGTTAGGGACTTATGTTATATTAAAAATGATAATTCAAAATTCATATTATTTTATACCGTTTGGTATATTTTAATTGCTAAAAAAAGCAACCTATCTTTATTGCTTTATTCTAAGTTTTCTATGATTTGAGTTACTGAGAGCATTAAACTTGATAAATCTTTCAAATTACCGGTTACTTTCGTAATCATCACTGCGCCTTCGATCATGGCAATAATGGTTAATGCGGTCCTTTCAGTATCAATAGATTTTGCTTTAAATTCGCCGGCAATAATCCCTTGTTCTATAAAATGCATTAGTCGTTCTTTCCAAAACAAGATTACTCTTTCCACACTTTTTCTAAGTACCGGATGCGTGTCATCTGCCTCAGAAGCTGTATTCAGAATCGGACAGCCTCCTTGAGTAACTCTTAAGTCATAATAATGAGAATAGAGGCGGGGATACACTAATAGTTTGCCTTTAAAAGTGTTTTGTTTTTCAAGTTCGGTTGCAAACGCATCTTGAAGTTTCTTTATATTAAATTTGAAAGCAGCAAGAGCAACTTCATCCTTGTTTTCAAAATTGCCGTAAATACTTCCTTTTGTAAGTCCGGTTGCCTCGGTAATATCACTCATCGAAGTACCGCTGTAGCCTTTCATATTAAAAAGTGGAGCGGTTTTTTCTATAATAAATTGCTTGGTTCTTTCAGCCTTGCTCATGATAAAGAATGATTTTAGACTGCAAATATATACCAATCGGTATAATTAATTATTGTTTTTGTAGATTATTTTTATCTAAATAATGTACAAACTGAAAAAAGGAGGTTTCTAAACAATAGAAACCTCCTTTTTCTGGTACTTCACTTTTATTAATGTAACGATTGAATAACGGAAGCAAAATTATTTTCACCCCAATGTTCTTTTAGTTTTCCATCAAAAACTGTAAAAATATCGATAACTTTTATAGTTACTTTTTTACCTGTTGCAGGCTTTCCAAAAAGCGGACCTGTATGAATTCCTGTTATTTCTTTTCGGGTTGCAACCTTATTATCTTCCGCAACCATATCCAAAACTTTTACTGTAACGTCTGTTAAAGCAGTATGAATAATAGCAGAGAAAAAATAAATAACACCGTCAATTTTGTTTGACATTCCTTCCGGCGCAGAGTGATTGATAAAATCAGTCGCAGCAATTTGCTGAAAAAATGCCATGTCTCCTTTTTCGATTACTTCTTTATTGTATTTTAGAAGTAAATCCTTGTTTTGTGCTGTGCTCATAATAGATAATTTTATAGCACAAAGTTATTCTGAGAAAGCGGGAAATTGATAGCGCAAAAAGATCATATTCCTGTAGCTAAAAGTTCATTTTAACTGTAATTTTTTGGTAATTTTCCAAAATGAGATTTAAAAGCCTTAGAAAAGCTGGAATGGTTTTCATATCCTGCCTTTAAATATATTTCGCTTGGTTTCGATCCGTTTTTTAATAAGGCTGCTGCAGTGATGAGTCTTTGTTCCTGCATCCATTTAGCCGGCTTTTCATTGTATATTTTTTGGAATTTACGTTTGAATGTAGACACACTCATGTGGCAAAAAAAAGCAAGTTCGCTGACCGAAAAACTATTAAAAATATTTTGCTGTGCTACATTCTGAATCCTTTCTTCGGGTGTTTTTGCTATGGAGACGTTTTGAAAATTATTAAGCTCCTCCGGAAATCGCAGGCAAAGATAAACCAGCAGTTCATTTAACTTGGCAACCTGCATTGATTCAGTAAAAATGGGATCATTTATCAGAGATTGCACAGTGCTGATAAAATTATTAAGATAAGCGTCTTTTGGGACTAAAATATTCGGTGTTTTTTTAGAAGCATTCTTAGGAAATGTGATGTTATTGTTTACTGCGTCTTGCAAGAACTCATCATCAAAAAAAACAATTATGCTTCTTATTCCTGGGTTGCCATTTGGTCGTTCTGTAAAAATGTAATTTCCTGCAGAAAGCAATAATATGTTAGCCGGATTAATTTGAATGGGTTTTCCGTCGCTGTAAATATGCTTTTCACCCTGCATGATCAAACTGATCATGTGTTGCGTTAACCGGCTTTTGCCTTTTACAAGTGGTGCATCTGAAACATAGGGAACAAAACTTAATTTAGGTTTTGTGTTTTCTTTTTCTGCAATCTTATCTGGCATTAATACATAATCCATATTGTGTTTTTAAAAGTGCTTCCTGTAAAAATAGCCAATTTAATGCCTTTTATATTTTCTCGTGTTGTTTTTTAATATGGTTTCTGTGTGAGATTCCCCATTTAATCATCTCAGAAATTATAGGTCCAAAAGATTGGCAATAGGGTGTAGATTGATACAGTATCGGCACTTTGGCATCTCGGTCTTCGGTTCTTTTAACCAAATTATTCATTTCCATATCCTTTAGTTCTTTCGAAAGCATTCGTGAAGTAATACCCGGAATACTTTGCTGAATTTCTTTAAAGCGACTATTTCCATTACAAATGGAGTTGATGATAGGCAATTTCCATTTACCGCCCAAAACGTATATCGTATCCTGAAGTGCTCGAACTTCTTCTTGTTGATTTCTTTCCATCGAAATTTATTTTATACTAAGATATAAAAACATTTTTTTCCACCATATAAGTAATATAAGTTCATTTAAGTCAATGTTGAGTTTTAGCTTATATGGTTTAAAATCAATTGCAAGAATAATACATATGTTGAAAATATTGATATACTCCATGATACCGTCGCAAAAGCAATATGTTTTCGAATCTAACTTTGTCTCGTTAATTTAAACACATTAAAAATGGAAAATTTAAAAAATAAAGTTGCTGTAATAACAGGCGGAAACAGCGGTATTGGTTACGCAACAGCAAAACAATTAAAAGAAGAAGGCGCAACTGTTATCATTACTGGAAGAAGAAAGGACGCAATCGAAAAAGCTGCTTTAGAGTTAGGCGCACATGCAATTGTTGCAGATCAATCGCGTATTTTGGATATCGAAAACTTGGCTTCAAAAGTAAAACAAGATTTTGGTCAAGTTGATATTCTTTTCATAAATGCTGGAATTACGGGGCAAACAGCAATTGAAGACGCGACAGAAGTTTTATTTGACAGTATTTTCAATATTAATTTTAAAGGAGCCTATTTTACCTTAAGCAAATTCATTCCAATTTTAAAAGATGGTGCATCAGTTGTGTTTCTTTCTTCTAACACGGCAAGTATGAGTTATGCAAGCACGTCAATTTATTCATCTAGCAAAACGGCTCTCAATGCAGTTATGAAAATTGCAGCTTTAGAGCTGGCTCCAAGAAAGATAAGAGTGAATTCGGTAAGCCCGGGTCCAACAGAAACAGAAATAATGAAAAAAGTAGGTTTAAATGAAGAAGAAGTTACAGCTTTGATGAGTGCAATTGTTGATAAAATTCCGCTAAAGCAAATGGGAACTGCAGAGGACGTTGCTAAAATGGTTTCGTATTTAAGCAGTGATAAAGCAACATTTATTACCGGAGCAGATTTTATTATGGATGGAGGAATGGTTTTAGCTTGATTTTTAATTGATTCAAGTTTCAAGTTTCAAGTTTCAGGTTTCAAGTTGAAATGGAGATAGAAATCTAACTTCAAAGTTCACGAAGAATTACGCAAAGATCGCAAAGTATATTTAGATATATTTTGCGGTCTTTGTTTATAAAGTACCTCATATAAAATCTTTGCACGTTTGCAATAAAATTACAAAGTAATCTTAATTCCCATTTCACTATGTCCAGTTCAGCTCTCACTTTGCCTGTTTGGACTATTTTCTCATTTCAGAAGATCTATTACTGAAATACTTTTGACCAATAAATTAATATAAAAAATTATGAAAACAGATAAAATTTTCAGTTTACAGGGAATTGCTATTCTTATTTTTATCGCATTAGTAATGCCTATTACCGTTACAGCACAAATTAAAGGCATTAAACGCACGGATTTGCAAAAACACGACATAAGTGTCGCTGGAAAAGAAACAGTGCAAGCACGCATCGATTTTGAACCTCATGTTGCTTTTGGTAAACATTCGCATCCCGGCGAAGAAATCATTTATGTTCTAGAAGGTACTTTAGAATATCAAATTGAAGATCAAAAACCTATAGTACTTACCGCAGGAGAAGTGCTTTTCATTCCGGCAGGCCAGATTCACTCAGCTCAAAACCATAGTAATACAAAAGCTTCAGAGTTGGCAACTTACATTGTCGAAAAAGGAAAGCCAATTCTTGTAATGAAACAATAAATCAGAATTTTCAGGTTTCGGTCAGCCTGTTTCAATCTTCACTTTGTCCGGTTGAGTTATTTTCTGATTGTATTGAGAGTATTACCAGAATACTTTTGACGAATAAATTAACTACTAATCAACTTATTAATAACTAAAATTATGAAAACAATAGTGAATACAATTGCTCTTAAAGCAATTTTAATAACAGTGATGTTCCTGACAACAGCAGTAATACAGGCGCAGAAACAGAATATAGAAGTAAACGCTTCACTCGGAACATTAAAACAAATCAATGCCGGTTTATTGAATGTAGGTTATACAGAAGCTGGACCTTCAACCGGAACACCAGTAATCTTGCTTCATGGCTGGCCGTACGATATTCACAGTTATGAAGAAGTGGTTCCGATTTTAGTTTCAAAAGGATATCGTGTAATTACGCCTTATTTAAGAGGATCGGGTACCACAACTTTTTTATCAAAAGATACTTTTAGAAACGGACAGCAAGCCGCTCTGGCAAGTGATATTATTGCTTTTATGGATGCGCTTAAAATTGACAAAGCTATTATTGGCGGTTTCGACTGGGGTGCGAGAACAGCTGTAGTTATGGCGGCACTTTGGCCAGAGCGATTAAAAGGATTGGTTTCTGTCAGTGGTTATCTGGTTGTAAATCTCGAAGCTAACTTAAAACCATTGTCTCCGAAGGCCGAATTAGGATGGTGGTACCAATATTACTTCGCGACTGAAAGAGGAAAATTAGGCTACACACAAAATACTTATGAGTTTAATAAACAAATTTGGCAAATAGCTTCTCCCTTATGGAAATTCAACAAGGCAACTTACGATCAAACTGCTCAATCATTTGACAATCCAGATCACGTGGCGATTGTAATTCACAATTACAGATGGAGACAGTCGCTTGAACCTGGAGAATCTAAGTACGATAGTTTAGAGAAACGTTTAGCTTCGAGACCAGCAATTATAGTTCCGACAATAACGATAGCGAGTGATTTTGATGGCGCTTACGCGGATGGAAAATCCTATGCAGACAAATTTACAGCAAAATACGAGCATCGAATTTTAAAAGGAATTGGACATAACGTACCGCAAGAAGATCCTAAAGCATTCGCACAAGCGATTATAGATGTGGATGGGCTTAAGAATTAGAAATTTAAATTAAAAAGTGTCAATATCAATCAAATCAAATAATCTAAAATTAAAAAAATTATGGAAACAAAAGTTTTATATACAGGAAAAACACACACTACAGGCGGACGGGAAGGAGCATCTAAAAGCTCTGATGATCAATTAAATATTAAATTGAGTTCTCCGGGATCATCACGTCCTGGAACCAATCCAGAACAGCTTTTTGCTGCGGGCTGGTCTGCTTGTTTTATTGGCGCATTGGGAATAGCTGCAGTAAAACAAAATATTAAACTTCCTGCAGATACTGCGGTTGATACTGAAGTAGATTTATGTATTGCAGAAGGTGAATATTCTTTGCAAGCGCGTCTGAATGTCAGTCTTCCGGGTCTCGATAAGCAAACTGCGAAAAAACTAGCCGATGAAGCGCATCAAACTTGTCCCTATTCTAAAGCAACAAAAGGTAATATTAAGGTTCAAATAAATATCTTGTAATAAGTTTTAATGAAAAAACCTCTTCGATTGTTGAGGTTTTTTTATTAATTTTTCACAAAATGAAGCGATAAAACTTCAATGCAACAGCAAAATTTAACTTTAATAAATGCACAAAACAATAAAAATTATTGCAAAATAAATTCCACCAAACCTAATTAAAGATCCTTGCGAACTCAGCAATTAAATTTGCTTAAAAAGCGTGTTTTTTTATGCCTCTGACGAAATGTCAGTATGTGATTATTTGTTTTATTAATATATTGATAACCAAATATTTTTAATATTTAATATAAAGCTTTTGTTTATATTTTAATACTATCTCTGTTATTCTTGTTGAAAAAAATATAACCTAAGAAATCCAGATGAAAAATCCTTTCAAAAAATCATATCTTTGACAAAGCAAGATAAAAATCAGCTATCAAATATGGAAAAAACAAAACGCTTTCAGGTTTCCAAAAAGGTTATTTGGGGAAGTTCTATTGCACTTGCCATTCTTGCCTCGATACCAAAATTATTTGATGCCGATTCAAAGTTTGGAGACATTGTCATCAATTCTTCAATTACGTTGCTTTTTTCTATTTTTATATGGTATTATAATATTTACAGCCTTCCTAAATTTTCATCAAAGCGCACGAATACCAATTTGTTTAACTGGAAACTTCTATTTAGTGTTGTAATGGGAATTGTAGTTATGGTTTTACTGGTAATTGGGCACCAAGAGCTTTTTGAGATTTCTAAAATGGATGCGCCAATCATGTTCGAACTTCGTGGTGTTTTAATAAATTTGATTGTATATATGTTTTTGCATTTGCTTTTTCAAAATTATCAGACGCAGCAAATGGGACTTGAACTTGAGCATACGCATGCCTTAAATCTTGGCGCGCAGTATGAATTATTAAAACAGCAGGTAAATCCGCATTTCTTATTTAATAGTTTAAATACCTTAAAATCAATGGTGGATATTCAAGATCCGCACAGTTCTGATTTTATTTTGAAATTATCTGATTTTTACCGCTTTACACTAGATAGCCGAAAGTTAGACTTGATATCGCTTCGAGAAGAAATCCAAATTTTAGATTCGTATGTTTATTTACTGAAAGCCCGCTTTGAAGACGGTTTTGTTTTGATAAATAATGCTGATCAAAGACAATATGATGCCGTTATTCCGCCCTTTACTTTGCAGTTGTTAATAGAAAATTGTATCAAACATAATGTCGTTTCTTTAGATAAACCTTTAGAAATTAAATTATATACTGAGAATGATTTTTTAGTGATTGAGAATCCGATTCAGCTTAAAAGAGGCGTTTTGTCAACTGGAGTTGGTTTGGATAATATCAATCAGCGTTTTATGCATTTGGTTCATAAGGAAATCGAAATTGAAAAAAATGAAACTATTTTTAAAGTAAAAATACCACTGATTTATGACTATCATAATAATTGAAGATGAGGTAAAAACGGCCAAAGCACTCGGCCAGCTTATTTTGAGTATCAGGCCTGATGCTCAAATTTTGTCGTATATACAAAGCATAGACGGAGCAGTAAGTTATCTGTCAGAAAATGATCAGCCAGATTTGATTTTTATGGATATTCAGCTCGCAGATGGCTTGTGTTTTGAAATTTTTAAAAATGTTGAGGTATTGTCGCCTGTAATATTCTGCACTGCTTTTGATGATTATGCGATTGAAGCTTTCAAGTCGAACGGAATTGATTATGTATTGAAGCCTTTTTCCAGAGAAAGCATCGCACAGGCAATTAAAAAAACTGGTGAACTGAAGAATTTCTTTCAAAGAAATAAAAAAATGATACCAGATTTCGAATATTTATTGACTAGAACTGGCGAGAATAAAGGAAAAAGCAGTTTCTTGGTTTTTAAAAACAATAAATATCAAACCATTATGACAGAGAATATTGCGTTTTTCTATATCAAAAATGAAACACCGACGATTATGACATTTGATAAAACAGAATATCAAATTAATCAATCACTCGATGAGGTTTATAAATTGTTATCGCCAATACAATTCTTTAGAATGAACAGGCAATATTTAGTAAATTTTTCGGCAATTAGAGAAGCGGAGCATTATTTTTCGCGTAAATTAATTATCAAACTAACAATTCCGACCGAAGAAAAATTATTGGTAGGAAAAGAAAAAGCCACAGCATTCCTAAGCTGGCTAGAAAACAGATAAAAATCAAAATCCACTGATCATAAAACAATAATCAGTGGAAATCTCTTAAAAAGTTAATCCACGGCTTAGTTTTATTTCAAATTAATCTTAGATATTGCCGAAATTTTCCCGGTATCATTATTTTGAATAAACCCAATGATCTCGAAATTGTTTAAATCAGAAGGTTTTAACATTGTTATTCTTCCTTCAGTTTTAGTTAGAGGGAAACTTTTGAGCTGTCTCACAATCTGAACATGATGCAAAGTACTTCCTTTATTTTCTCCGCGTTTTACTTTTGAGGTTGCATCTTTTTGAATTACAGCAACAAACAAACTTGAGTTCATAATTTCATTCGCTTTAAAATCAATTTGCAGAGAATCTTTAACCGTATTTGAATTAAGTATTAGATTCCCCGTTTCGTTTGTTTTTAATGCTTCAGAAACCTTTGCGTACAAAGCTTTTTCATCATAACCGGCAAATTCAGAAGTTCCATTTATGATAAACTGAGGTGTATACAAAACTTGTAAATTTAACCAATCTTGATATTTTTCCTGGCGTTTCGTAAATTCATTAGAACTGAATTGATCTTTCCAGCCCAGACGATCCCAGTAATCAACATGATAAGCAATCAAATAAATATTTTTGTCTTTGGTTTCAGTTTGAAGTTTAGCCATTAAATTATCAGCGGGAGGACAGCTGGAGCATCCTTCTGAGGTAAAAAGTTCTACAACAGCAAAATTATTGCTTTCTGTAATTTGTAATTTTGTTTTCTTGGTCTTGAATTTTGCTGAAATTTCACGTTCTGGAAACATAAAACAATCTAAACAAAAGAGTGCTGAAAGCGCACTTGCGAATAAGATTAAGATACTATTTTTCATGGTTTTTTTGATTTTAAACTTTAATACTATTTAATTTCATCAAAGGTATAATCACCGTAGTTTAACAGGAATTCAAAAAGCGTCAAACGTCCAAAATAGAAGTTGAATCGTTCATTTATCACGATAAAAAAACCTGAATTATGTATTTAAAATTATTCAAGCTTTTGTATAAATGTTCTGCCTTAACTTAAAGTAAAACTATTCGTTATGCTTATTTCTTCTAAGAAAAAAGCATCGTGAGAAACTACTATTAAAGTGCCTTGATATTCATTTAAGGCGGCCGTCAATATTTCGATATTTTGAATATCAAGATTGTTAGTTGGTTCATCTAGAATGATGAGATCCGGCGCCTGATTGGTAATCGTTAAACTGCAAAGCATTAATCGCATTCTTTCACCTCCGCTTAAATAACTGCAGGACTTATCCCAATCTGATTTGGTAAACAAAAATCGGTTTAATCTCATTTTAATATCATGTTCTTCTAAACCTTCAGTATTGCTTTGCTGTGCTTGTTCATAAACCGTAAGTTTGTTGTTTATGAGCGAATAATCCTGATCGATATAAATTCTTTCGCAGTCTATTACTTTCAAACTGCCTGATTTTGGCATTATTTCCTCTAAAATAAGCTTAATCAGCGTGGTTTTTCCAGCCCCGTTATTTCCTTTTAATGCAATTCGCTGTCCGCTTAAAATCTGGAAATTCAGATTTTCTCTCCAAATCCCTTTTTCATTATAATTATGATTAAGAGATTCGGCTGTCACAATAATCTTTCCTTTATGAAGCCTCGAATGATCTAGTCCAAATTTCATCCTATCGATACTCGGAACTTCTTCACGCAATTCACGCAACTCCTTTGATATTCCGCCAATTTTCTCAGCATGAACACTTTTAGTTTTTGAGGTGCTATTTTCAGCATTATTGCGCAAAGTATTCATCATAATGCGTGCAACTCCGGCTTTTTCTTGTTTCTTTTTTCCTTTGGCATCAGATTTTTGCTGTCTTTCTAAAGTTTCGCGCTGTTTTTCTTTTGCTTTCTGAAGTGCTTTTTCTTTAGCGTGAATATCTTGTGTCAATGCATTTTTATCGATATTTTTTTGTTCCAAATAAAAATCATAATTACCGCCGTACATTCTGATTCCATTAGGCTTTAACTCAAAAGTAGTATAAAGCAAATTCAATAATTTTCTGTCGTGGCTTACAATAAGTATTGTGTTTTTTGACGCGTCTATAAATTCATATAAAAGTTCCCGTCCGTGAAAATCTAAATGATTACTCGGTTCGTCAAGCAGAATCAATTTTGGCTGATGAATCATGATTCCAGCAAGAAATACCTTTGTTTTTTCGCCACCACTTAAAAATTCTAATTTTTGATTTAATTCAAAGTTGGCTAATTGCCAATAATTTAGGGCTTCTGTACAGCGATCTTCAATCGTCCAATCGTCATCAAGCAGATTCAAATTTGTTTCGGTTACATTTCCCTTGAGGATTTCCTGAAAAGCGCTAAGCTTTTGATCGATCTGCAAAGCTTCAGCAATTGTTAAATGATTGTATTGCCCAAAAATTTGCGGAATGTAATATGGTACTGAATCAGTTTCTAAAATGCCGCTTGTCAGAAATAGTTCTTTGGCTATAATTTTTAATAATGTTGATTTTCCAGAACCGTTATTGCCTACTAATGCAACTTTGTTGCCGGCTGTGACTGTCAGGTTTATGTTGCTGAACAGCAATTCTTTATTAGAATGTGTGTAGGATATATTTTGTAGAATAAGCATAATATCTTTCTTAAGCATTAATAAATCAGCAAACCGAAAACGGCTCACTGTTTCTATATCTGAAAGAAATTATTTATTCACATTTGTGGAGTTTTTAATCTGAATGGCAAAGATAATAAGTTTTTTATAACATCAAAAATGCCCGAGAGTCATTCGCAGGCATTTTTAAGTTATTTGAATTAATAAAATTAGTAAACTGCTATATTTTCTGTATAATTTGCAGTATATAATTTTCTGAACATAGCATACGTTACGCTCACCATTATAAAGGCAATAATGGCATCTATTGTCACTGAGAACCCAATTACAGCCAATTTAGAAAAGAAGGCAAAAATTATATCGAAGAATACACCTGCAAATACCCATTCTTTCAATCGTAATGCCTTATTCGGAATCAATAATGTAATTACACCCGATACCTTGAATACGCCAAGCAGGTAAATAAAATGTGCCGGATAGCCTAATTGTTGTGTTATTTCCCAGACAACCGGATTTTTGGTTAATTCAAAAAAACCGCTGGCACCAAACCATAATGAAGTTAATACGATGCCGGTCCAATAGATAATTCTTGTAATCCTTGTGTTCATGATTTTATATTTTAAGTTGTTAAACAGGGCAAATTTGCTTCATAATAAAAACAGTAACTAGGAGGAATTAGCCGAAGTGGACAATTTGAACTTCAAAATAGACAATGAATAAGTTCATTTGATTTTATAACTTTACGTTTTGAAAGAAGCGGTATTTATTTAAATTAAAAATGGAAGCAAAAGAATTACTGAAAGAGCATATAGCCAAAACTGCTTCATTGACAGAAGAAGATTTTAATTATTTTTTTTCTCATTTTAAGTTTCAGTCTTATAAAAAAGGCCAGACCATTATTAGTGCCGGAGATAAAGTAGATTGCGAATATTTTGTAGTTTCAGGTTGTTTGAAAGCTTTTTTTATTAATGATGAAATCAAAATGTACATCCTGCAGTTTGCAATGCCAACTTGGTGGACCTCTGATTATGATGCACTTTACAATCAAAAAGAATCTACAATAAATATTGACTGTATTACAAATGCAGAAGTACTCTGTCTTTCTAATGCTGACCGTGAAAAACTATGTGCTGCATTTCATGAGGTCGAACACTTCTTTCGCTGGCGCACCAATAAAGGATATATTGCTTCTCAAAAAAGGCTTTTGTCTTTCATGAATAATAATGTCAAAATTCGCTATGAAGAGCTTTTGGCTTTATATCCACAATTGTACAATTTAGTTCCGAAGCATTTGATTGCTTCCTATTTAGGTGTTTCAAGAGAAACCCTTAGCCGACTTTATAATTCTTAGATTTCAGTGACACATTCAAAGATAAATGATTTTTTTTTTCACGCAGATTCTACAGATTCTCATTTTTGATTCCTGTTTTTTCTTGTAATTTGTCATTCTTCGGTATGAAAAAATGAGAATAAAATTTTGTACCGCTGTACCTTTTTTATTTCAACCTTTAAACTCAAAAGAAGAATGTGATCTAGGTCACGTAACCAATTTTCATAGTCGTCGTTCCTTTGTATTGTACTTTTAAATACAATAAAAATGGAAACAACAAATTTTAAAATCGTAAGCTCAAACAGCAGCGTAGATTGGACTGGCAGAAAAGTAACCGGTGTACATAATGGTACAATTGGTATCAAGGAAGGTAATTTCGTCTTAAATGATGGAAAGGTAAAAAGTGGAAATATTATCATTAATACTTCTTCAATTAAAATTTTGGATGTGACAGATCCGGCAACAAATGCACAATTCGCAGGTCATCTTGCCTCTGATGATTTTTTCTCTATTGAAAAATTTCCCACTGCATCTTTTGATATTCTTTCTGTAAAAGAACTTTCAAACAGCACTTATTATCTTGAAGGGAATCTTACTATAAAAAATATTACGCACATTGTAGGGTTTGAAGCTTTAGTAGAAAACAACCAAAATGCAATTACCCTTAAAGGCAAATTAGTAATTGACCGTACTAAATATGATATCAAATTTCGATCTGGAAATTTCTTCAAAGATTTAGGAGATACATTGATCTACAACGACTTTGATTTAGATTTTACTATCACTGCCGAAGCTGTTTTTTCAGAACAATCTAAAAACTAAAGCCATGCCTTACGTAAAAATTGAATTGACACGCGAAGGAGTAACACGCGAGCAAAAACAGGAATTAATCAGTGGTATTACCAACCTGATTACAGAAGTATTAAACAAAGATCCGCATTTAACTCATATTGTGATTCAGGAAATAGATTTAGACGATTGGGGTTATGCAGGAGAACAAGTTTCAGTATTGAGAGAAAAAGGCATTACAGCCGATAAAAAATAAATATCATGAAAAAACAAACTATAATCGTTACCGGAGCGGCCTCTGGTATCGGGAAAGGAATCGCTAAATACTTTTTAGACAGAGGCGATAATGTGGTAATCAATTCGGTAACACTAAGTGCCTTAGAAAGCACTTATAAAGAATTTGGTGCAGGCAATAATTTAGCAATGTTTGCTGGCGATGTAAGCAAAAAACAAACTGGAGAACAATTGGTAAAAATCGCTTTAGAGAAATTTGGTGCTGTAGATGTTTTGGTAAATAATGCCGGAATTTTTGACAGCAAACCATTCTTAGAAGTTGATGAAGCTTATTTGGATAAATTTTTGACTACAAACTTTAAAGGAACGTATTTTACCACACAAGCTGTTATACCTCAAATGCTGGAACAAAAAGACGGTGTTGTAATCAATATCGGAACGCCTTTGGTAAATCACGGTCTGGGCGGTTGGCCGGCTTCTGCGCCAGTTTCAAGCAAAGGAGCCATTCATGCTTTAACGATTCAGTTAGCAGCAGAATTCGGAAAACAAAATATACGGATAAATACAGTTGCTCCTGGTGTGATTCGTACGCCTATGCATGGTGATAAAGCAGATTTGAGTGCTGGTCTTCATTTAGTTAACCGAGTAGGAGAGATCAATGATGTTGCAGAAATGGTTTACACTGTTGCAAAAAGCAATTTTATTACAGGTTCAATTATCAATGTAGATGGCGGTAAAGGTGCTGGACACAATTTAAATTAAAATGAAAACTCTTTTATTAACTGCTTTTATGCTCTGGTTTTCTCAGGGCATAAAAGCACAAAATAACATCAAAATGGAAAATCAAGCAGCAATAACAGACATTAAAGATACAATTGAAAATTTCTATTTTAAAGGTCTTTACGAAGGTGATGAAATGGTATTAGGAAGTATTTTTCAGCCCGGAACTTTACTTTATGGAGATGTAAAAGGGCAGCCTTATTTTAAAACAGTTGATTTGTATCTTCAAGGTGTTAAAAACAGACAAAGTCCCAAGGATTCTGGAAAACCTTTTAAGGGAGAAATTCTAGAAATAAATGTAGCGAATTCTATTGCAATGGCTGTTATTAATGTCAAAATGTATGACTTTAATTACCGAGATTTTTTATCTTTCCATAAGATTAACGGCAAATGGCTGATCGTCAATAAAATGTTGACGGATATAAGCGAATAAATTTTAAACTTAAAGTGATGTGGTACAATACAAAAGCAACCGATTTATTGGGTATTCAGTATCCAATTATGCAAGGACCATTTGGAGGGAATTTATCAACAGTAGAATTGACAGCAGCTGTTTCTAATGCCGGCGGATTGGGCGGTTACGGAGCTTATACAATGAGTCCTCAGGAAATTTTTGAAGCTGATAGGCAAATAAAAGCGGCGACAAATAAACCTTATAACCTAAACCTTTGGGTTTCTGATCATGATATTGCAGAATCTGGTTTGACAGATGAACAATTTGATAAAACAAAAGAACTGTTTAAACCTTATTTTGATGAAGCTGGAATTCCGTTACCGGAAAAGCCTGCACCGTTCCAATCCAGATTCGAAAACCAGCTTGAAGTTATTTTAGATGTTCGTCCAAAAGTATTCAGTTTTATGTTTGGTTCACTGTCGCCAGATATTTTAGAGCAATGCCGCAGATTAGGAATTGTAACTGTTGGAGCAGCAACTACTTTAGACGAAGCTATTTTTTTAGAAAATTCAGGAGTAGATATGATTATTGCTTCTGGTTTTGAAGCCGGCGGACATCGCCCTTCGTTTTTGGCTTCGGCTGAATCATCTATAACAGGAACTTTTGTGTTGTTGCAATTGATTCGTGAAAAAGTAAAAGTTCCAGTTATTGCAGCTGGAGGTATTGCTAACGGAAAAGGCGTAGCTGCAGCTTTAGCACTGGGAGCAAGTGCGGCTCAAATCGGTACAGCATTTTTAGCGGTTGATGAATCAAATGCTTTGCCGATTCACAGAGAAATGTTGTTTTCTGATATGGCAAAATATACGACATTATCGCGAGCCTACACAGGAAGACTCGGCCGCGGAATAACAAGCAGGATTGCGAAAGAAGTTTTAGGAAAAGAAGCAGCAGTTTTGCCTTTTCCGTTGCAGACTACTTTTATTTCTCCCTTGAGAAAAGTAGCGCTTGAACAGCAAAAATGGGATATGATATTGTTTTGGGGAGGACAGATTGCGCCAATCTTAAAACATACAAAAGCAAAAGATCTGATGAATTCATTAATTAAGGAAACTACCGCTTATTTTGATGAATTGAAAGCGTAAGCTAAAGAGATATAGATATTTAGACACACGAGCTCATTTTTAAATAAAGTGAGCTTTTTTTTGAGATATTGACATAGTAAATAATTACAATTTCGTTAATTAATCTATTAAATTGATAGGGTATTAAAAGTTTTAAGCAATTATGCTGTAAATTAAAATTATCTGTTTAAATTTGCAGCAACAATGAGAAAAAATAGCCAGAATATGAATAATTATTATAGCTTCCGCATGATGTGCTGTATTGCTTTATAATTGATTTGGCTTCTGTATAAAATAATATTACTTATTTAATAAGCCTTTCAAATATAATTATGAAAGGCTTTTTTGTTTTTAAACTGAATTAATAAAATGATTGAATTAAAAAATGTAACTAAAAATTTTCATCAGAAAAATCGAATTGTTTCGGCTTTATCTGATGTTTCTCTTAAAGTTCCGCCGGGAAAAATCTTCGGAGTAATTGGAACTTCGGGAGCGGGGAAAAGTACCTTGATTCGATGCGTAAATCTTTTAGAAAGACCTACTTCAGGAGAAATTATCGTTGACGGAAAATCTTTGATCCAATTGTCAAATGCACAGCTTGCTGTTGAGAGAAGACAAATCGGAATGATTTTTCAGCATTTTAATCTGCTTTCATCGCGTACAGTTTTTGACAATGTGGCTTTTCCTTTAGAATTGGCCGGAGCGTCAAAATCAGCTGTAAAAGAACGTGTTTTGGAATTATTGCAGTTAGTTGGTTTGGCAGAAAAGGCAAATGATTATCCTGCAAGCCTTTCTGGTGGTCAAAAACAGCGTGTTGCTATTGCAAGAACACTGGCCAATAGTCCAAAAGTTTTATTGTGTGATGAAGCTACAAGCGCGCTTGATCCAGCAACAACGCGATCTATTTTAAATTTATTGAAAGACATCAACCGTCGTCTTAATATCACTATTTTATTAATTACACATCAAATGGAAGTCGTAAAATCGATTTGTGATGAAGTTGCGGTTATCAGTCATGGAAAATTAATAGAGCAGGGAAGTGTAGGTGAAATCTTCGCAGATCCCAAGCATGAATTGACAAAAGAGTTTATTGCATCATCATTGCATTTAGATATTCCTGCCGTTTATCAGGAAAAACTTCAGAAGGAAGATGACGGAAATCTAAACCCACTATTGCGATTGGAAATGACCGGAAAATCAGTTAATGAACCTGTGATTTCAGAGGTTTCTCGATTATTTGATACCAATTTTAAGATTATCAGTGCACAGATGGATCAGGCCGGTGAAGTGAATTTTGGTGTAATGCTTATCGAATTATCTGGAAAGAGGGAAAATTATCAAGCAGCAATTGAGTATTTTATTTCAAAACATATTAAAACAGAAATTATAGGTTATGTCTGATTCCATTATAGAATTATTATTAAAAGGTACTTGGGAAACTATCGTTATGACATTTGTGTCTGGCTTTTTTGGTTTCGCACTTGGACTTCCGACAGGAATTTTACTTTTCCTGACTAGAAAAAATCAAATATTAGAACAGCCAATTCTAAATAGAATAGTATCGGTTGTGGTCAATATTTTTCGTTCTATTCCATTCATTATTTTAATCGTTTGGATGATTCCGTTTACACGTGCACTTGTTGGTACTTCAATTGGAGTAAGTGCAGCATTAGTGCCTTTGAGTATTGGCGCCGCGCCGTTTATTGCAAGATTGGTAGAAAATAGTCTTTTAGGTTTGCCTTCAGGATTAATAGAAGCAGCTAGAGCATTAGGAGCAACACCTTTTCAAATTGTTTATAAAGTCTTGCTTCCAGAAGCTCTGCCATCTTTAATAAACGCAGCTTCGATTACTTTAATCACGCTTGTAGGATATTCTGCAATGGGTGGTGCCGTTGGAGCAGGAGGTTTGGGTCAGGTTGGCTATCAATACGGATATATTGGATATGATGCCGTAACAATGAACTCAGTATTAGCCTTGCTGGTTATTTTGGTATTCCTGATTCAGTTTGCTGGTGATGCTTTATCGAAACATTTTGATCATAGATAATTATTAAAAATTAAAAAATATAACAATGAATAGTAAACTAAATTTTTTAAAAACAGCCGGAATTATAGCTTTATCACTTGTTGTGGCTAATTGTGGAAAAAGTAAAAATAATGATCCTCATTTTATAAAAGTGGGAGTTGCAACCGGACCAGAATATAAAGTTGCTGAAGCAGCTAAAAAAGTCGCAAAAGAAAAATACGGACTAGAAGTTGAATTGGTTTCGTTTAATGATTACGTGATCCCAAATGAAGCTTTGAGCCAAGGAGATATCGATGCGAATGCTTTTCAGCATAAACCCTATTTAGATGAGCAGTCTAAACAACGCGGTTATAAATTGGCGATTATCGGAAAGACGTTTATTTACCCAATTGCTGCTTATTCTAAAAAGATCAAAAATCTGTCTGAATTAAAGAACGAAAGCACAATCATTATTCCAAATGATCCAACAAATGGAGGGCGTTCCTTATTGCTTTTGCAGAAAAATGGTTTATTAAAACTGCGTGATGGTGTAGGTTTGTTGCCTAAAGTAACGGATATTATCAGTAATCCTAAAAACTTAAAAATATTAGAGTTAGAAGCGCCGCAATTGCCTCGTGCTTTAGACGATGAAAATGTTTCGATTGCAATTATTAATAACACTTTTGCTTCACAGGCTGGATTAGTTCCTGCTCGTGATGCTTTATTTGTTGAAGATAAAGATTCACCTTACGTAAACCTTGTGGTTAGCCGTGAAGACAATAAAAATGAAGAAAAAGTAAAACAGTTTCTTCAGGCTTTTCAATCTGCAGAAGTAGAGCAGGCAGCATTTCGTGAATTCAAAGGCGGTGCTGTAAAAGGCTGGTAATCTTAGATTATATTTCAATTTTAAAAAGCGCTAAATCATAAGATTTAGTGCTTTTTTTGTGATATACTATTTATAAATCAGAGATTTTAGCGAAAACAATTCATCCACAGCTTATTACTGGAAATGAAAATTAAATTGAAAATTATTTGAATTTCTTAAGTAAATGTTTCTTTTCTATTATTTTGAGAAACGAAGCAGTCTTAAATTTACATCTTAAAATAATTTAAATTCTAAAAATATGAATTCAGATAAAACAAAAGCATTTGGTACAACAGCTGCGGACGCTTCATTAGAGGAAATGACAATTGCCCGCAGAGAAGTTTTGGAAAAAGATATAGAGATAGAAATTTTATACTGTGGTGTATGTCATTCTGATTTGCATACTGCAAGAAACGATTGGGGAGGAAGCCAATATCCTGCAGTTCCAGGACATGAAATTGTAGGCCGAGTAACAAAGGTAGGAAGCGGTGTAACGAAACTAAAAGTAGGAGATTTAGCTGGAGTAGGATGTATGGTTGATTCGTGCCATACTTGCGACAGCTGTAAACAAGATTTGGAGCAATATTGCTTAAATGGTTTTACAGGAACTTATAATGGCAAAGACAAACATTTAGGCGGACATACTTTTGGAGGTTATTCTCAAAAAGTGGTAGTCGATGAACATTTTGTATTGAAAGTGCCATCAAATTTAAATTTAGCTGCTGTAGCACCTTTATTATGCGCCGGAATCACTACTTGGTCGCCATTAAAACATTGGAATGTTGGGAAAGATTCTAAAGTTGCTGTAGTTGGTTTAGGCGGACTAGGACATATGGCTATTAAATTAGCGAAAGGTTTAGGTGCTCATGTTACACTTTTTTCAAGAACGCCAGAAAAAGAAAAAGAAGCAATAGAATTAGGAGCTGATGCAGTAATTATTTCAACTGACAGCAGTCAAATGAAATCAGTGAGCGGAAAATTCGATTTAATTATAGATACAGTTCCTTATGTACACGATGTTAATCCTTATGTAGCAACTTTAAATATTAATGGAACTCTAGTTATAGTGGGTTATTTAGGAGGTTTAGAGCCATTTCTAAATACTGTACCCATGATTATGGGAAGAAAATGTGTAGCAGGTTCTGTAATTGGAGGGATTGCTGAAACTCAGGAAATGCTTGATTTTTGTGGAGAACACAATATTGTATCAGAAATTGAAGTGATCAAAATGCAGGAAATAAACGAAGCATACGAAAGAATGCTGAAAAGTGATGTTCGTTATCGTTTTGTAATTGATATGGCTTCTTTGAAATAATATTATCCATATTAATTTCAAAAATAGTAAAAGCCCAATTCTAATGAACTGGGCTTTTTTAATTTTAGTTTTTAAACAACGGCTTCAAGGGATTTCTTTAAAATAATAACGGCATTCTCCATTTCTGTTGGGTTCAAATGTCCGAATCCTAAACGCGTTGCGGTAATATTTTTGGTTTGATATAAAATAGTTTTCGGTAAAAATAATCCGTTTACAGCACATTTTTTTTGAAGATTTATCAAATTAAAAGGATCAAGCCACTCTACCCAAATTGCTAAACCGCGAAGAGGTACTTGAAATTTTATTTTGTCTTTCAAATTTTCATTTAATAAAGAAACAAAGTAATCTCGGCGTTCTTTATATATTTTTTTATTTTTTTTAGAAAGACGATGTACTTCGCCTTCCTGAATCCAATCTGCTAAAACCTGTTCTTTAATCACATCTTTTCCGGGTTCTAGAATGTTTTGGTGTTTTTCTAATTCACTTATAAATGCTGAAGTTGCAGCAATAAATCCATATCCAAAACCAGAAGGCAAAGATCTCCCAAAAGACCCAATATAAACCACTCTTTCATTCGAATCTAAAGAGGCCAATGGCAATATTGGGTTGTTATCGTAATGGAAATCAAAATCATAGTCATCTTCCAAAATAACAAATCCGTATTGATTGGCCAATTCTAAAATCTCCATTCTCCTTTTTGCACTCAATGCCGTGTTAGTGGGATAATGATAATTAGAGGTCAGATATAAAATCCTGATTTCGTGCTCTTCGCAGATCTGTTTCAGATTTTCTGTGATAATTCCGTCCTTATCAACTGGTATCGAAATAATTTGCGCTCCGCTGTCAGAGAGCGTCATATTAGAAATATAATAGCCTGGAGAAGCTACAACTACTTTATCGCCAGGTGTTATCAGTAATTTTGTAACCAGATACAAACTAATTTCATGACTGCTCGTTGTGAGTAAATTTGACGTCGAAATACGTATGCCTCGAGTTACATTTAAAAAATTTGAAAATTGTTTTTTGAAATTTAAATGCGATTGTGTCTGAATTTCTTCCCAAGTTTTTGGTGTTTTTTGGCTTTTTAATTTAGAAACATAAAGTCTCGCCAAAACATCGGTTTGAACTAATCTTAAATCGGGGAGACCATCATTAAATTGAAAAGGCAAAGTGCTCAATTCTGACGGATTTTCAAGAATTGCAGATTGTTTAAAAGTAAAACCAGCGTTATGATTTGATAAATTTTGCGAAACAGCTGTTTCAGTTTTATTTTTTTGTTTCTTTTCAGATAAAATAAAAGTGCCTTTGTTGGGCAGAATTTCGATCCAGCCCTGCAGTTCTAAATCATGAAAAGCTTTGATAAGTGTATTCCGATTAACAGACAACAGTTTGCACAATACGCGGGTTCCGGGAAGTTTTGTGCCTTCAGGAAGCAAACCAATTTGTATTGCTTTGATAAACTCAAAAACGATTTGCAGATACAGCGAAGTACTATCTTCAGGTTTGAGCTGAATGAAACTTTTAAAAGGAATTTGAACCGGACTATTCATTTTTGTAAAACTGGTACACATTAGTAGTACGGCAAGGTAGTACTTTTGCAAAAAAATTAAAAAAAATGATGAAAATTTATTTTGCTATTCTGATTCTTTTTAGCGTTGGTTCATACGCTCAAACAGAAAAAGATACTATAAACATTGATGAAGTTATAATTCATGAAAACCGTTTCAGTACTCCAATTTCTAAGAAAAATAGAAATGTATATGTAATTGACAAGGCAGCAATTGCAAAATTGCCAGGCAGAACGCTTCAAGAAGTATTGCAATATGCAAATGGGGTTGATTTAAGACAAAGAGGACCTTTTGGAACCCAAGCAGATATTAGTATTGATGGAGGAAGTTTTGAGCAGACTGTTGTTTTGATCAATGGTACAAAAATCATCGATTCGCAAACGGCTCACAATATGCTAAATTTGCCTATTCCGGTTGATGTAATAGAGAGAATTGAAATAATTCGCGGACCAGCTGCTTTGATATACGGAATCAACAGTTTGACAGGTGCTGTTAATATTATTACCAAAAAACCAACAAAATCTGGATTTTTAGTAAATACTTATGCAGGCTCGAACTTTGAAAAAGACACACAAGATACTGGAGACACTTATTTTGGAACCGGAATTCAAGTTGGTGGTGTTTTAAGTAAAGAAAAACAACAGCATTCGCTTTTTGCGTCACACGATAAAAGCAACGGATACCGTTACAATACTGATTTCGAAAACAATAAAATCTTTTATCAGGGAAATTACCAGCTTAATGATGCAAATGAAATTTTGACTTCATTTGGCTACATAAATAACGGATTTGGAGCAAACGGATTTTATGCCGCTCCAGGAGACAGAAATTCAAGCGAGGCAGTTCAGACAACATTTGCTTCGATTCAGTCGAAACACCAAGTATCTGAAAAATGGACATTGATGCCTAGAATCAGTTACAGATACAATTACGACGATTATCGTTATTACGGAATGGTAAATTTAAATGCTGGACGAAGCCAGCATTACACAAATTCTATAGCGGCAGAGTTTAATACAACTTATAAAACCAGTAATGGAGAATGGGGTTTTGGAGCAGAAGCTAGAAACGAAAATATAAATTCATCTAATATTGGCGAGCATGATCGCGAAAACTTTGGGATTTACGCGCAATACAGAACTACTTTTATCGAAAAACTTGATGTAAATTTAGGGACGTATGTAAACTATAATTCAGATTACAGCTGGCAAATTTATCCTGGTCTTGATGCCAGTTATGCGATAACAAATGCTTTTAAAATTGTTGGGAATATCGGAACAAGCCAGCGTATACCTTCCTTTACAGATTTATATTTAAATCAGCGTCCGGGAAATATTGGAAACCCAGATCTTGATTCTGAAAACGCCTTTCAGAGCGAAATTGGTTTTAAATATAATAAGCCAAAATTCAGTTTCAATGCTAATTATTTTTACAGAAAGATCAGCAATTTCATCGATTGGACCAGAAATGTTACTACAGAGCCTTGGCAAAGCAACAACTACGGAAATCTAAATACGAATGGTTTTAATTTGCGATCGACTTATAGAGCTGATTTTTCTAAAGATTCTCGATTAAATATAATGCTTGGTTATAGTTACTTAGATTTTGAATTTAAAGATGTTATACCAACAACTTATACTAAATACTCAATTTCATCTTTAAAACATCAATTGACGAATACAATTGATTATCAGTATAAAAGTTTTACAGTTTTGTTTGCGACTCGTTTTAATCAAAGAATTACCGGACCATCTTATTGGATAAATGATTTCAGATTAAGCCAATCGTTCAAAAAAGTTACGGTTTATGCAGATGCGCAAAATATTTTCAATACAATTTATTATGAGGCAGGAGCGATTCCTCTTCCTTCACGATGGTTTAGTTTGGGAGTAAAAGTGGTTACTTTTTAATTCAATTTCGCTTCTTAAATACAAAAAGCTCAGTTCATAAGAATTGAGCTTTTTTTTATAATGATACTTTAGGATTTGATATTATCTAATTTTTACGTTTCTCAATTTAACTTTTTTAATGAGATGCAGTGAATCTTTGATTAAAGTTTTTATCTCTAAATATGGAGCCTGATGCAGTTCGGTTATATTCTGTTTTAAGCTTTCTATATAGGTTTTAGCACTTAACAAATCGGTTTCAAATGCTTTCAATAAGTTATTTTCTACATTTTTATTTTTTTTGTAATAATAAATGGCATTGTGCAGATCTTCAATTTGACCTGTAAAATCTAATATTGCTTTTTTTGAAACCGCACGGCTGTAATAATTTGAAAACTCTAAAGGATCAATTTCTATTGCTTTATCAAAATCTTCAATAGCTCTGTAATGATAATCTAATTTTTGCAGACAATTGCCTCTCAATTCATAAGCACCATTATCAAATCCAGAATTTATAGCATTATCCAAATAAAATAAAGCATCCTGAATTTGGTTGGAGAAATAATATTGTTTTCCCTTTTCTAAATTTTCCAAGCCTTCATTTGAGTTTGAAGCCGAAAATTTATCTTTAAATTTCATTGTTAAATTAGTAAACCACTTCATAATTTTCTGATTTAGTTTGGTTAGTGTAATTAAGTCATAAAATGATTTAAAATGTTGGGGGAGTTAAAAATAGTTAATTTTTTGATATATAGTTGTTTATAAGTTTTTTTTTAAGGTCCAAAGATTCAGAGGCGCCAATTTCCAGAGGTAATCATAGGCTTAGTAACAAATGCAAAACCTTGTACCTCAACCTTTGAAACTAAAAAAATAAACTTTGTATCTTTGAACCAATCAGCCTCTGAACCTAGAGAAAAAAAATGAAACATTTAAAGAAAGGCGAGTTTTATGGTCAAACGAACAAAACGATTTGTTTTGATGGAATTACTTTGACCGATACCGTCTACACACATCCAAAAGTAGATTGGCATTATCATGAACATGCTTATTTTACTTTTATTCTTCAGGGAAATGTAATTGAAGGAAATAAAAAGGAAATCTACAATTGCAGTCCCGGTAGTTTATTGTTTCATAATTGGCAAGAAGCGCATTATAATATCAAACCGGAAGGTTTTACGAGAGGTTTTCATCTCGAAATAGAGAAACAATGGTTTGATGATTTTGCCTTAAGTATTGAAGGTCTGCAAGGAAGTACAAAAATTCTAGATCCTTCGATTAAATTATTGATGTATAAAATTTTTAGGGCTTCTAAACTAGATAATAATCAATCTGATCTTTGTACACAGACTATTTTACTTGAACTGCTTTATAAACTGCAAAACAATACTGATGATGTTTTGTTTAAAAATCCTAAATGGGTTGTAATAATTGATGAAATTCTCCATGAACAATTTGCCGAAAATCTTACGCTTGATTATTTATCTAAAATAGCAGATATTCATCCTGTTCATCTTTCTAGAGATTTTTCAAAATATTTTGATTGTAATTTAGGCGAATATATCCGGAAATTAAAAGTAGAAAAAGCACTTTCGCTGATGGCGCTTCAAAAGCAATCTTTTACAGAGATTGCCTATCAATGCGGGTTTTCAGATCAAAGCCATTTTAATCGATGTTTTAAGGAAATGAATGGTATAAATCCGTCTGAGCATGCTAAAATCCTTTTCCAGAAATAAATTCGATGTTAATTTGGTACAATTTTATAAAATAGCAATAGTGTAGTTTTGACTTTTAATCTCCATGAAAATCAAATTATGAAACAAATCTTATTGTTGTTGACGGTACTTTTTATGAGCGGTATTTTGAGCGCTCAAAATAATGATCTGTATAAAACAGATACTATTAAAAGCAATCTCCAAAATGCAAACAAAGGAAAAATAACTTTTATGGATAGAAATATCCCGCTACAGCAATATAAGGAGTCAGATTTTCTAAAATCGTATGAGCTTAAATATAAGTCAGATCTTAATATTAGGGTTTTTATGGAGAATTCTGTTATTAATTATTTACATCATTTGGCTCCAGATTTACCAGCAGAAAAGCTTTTAGAATCAGGAAATCTTCAGTTTTCTTTTTATATAGACAATCAGTTTATTTATAAAGAAAATATCCATCATGGATGTAATTTTGGATCTGGTGGCAATAAAAATACTTCTATTACTTTTCGGGTTCCGCTGACCAGTTCAAAAGGCGAGGACTGGTGGGCAATGTACATGTGGGACCTATTTATAAATAATGGAGGAGAAAAAGCTTTGACAGAAGGCAAACATCTGCTAAAAATTGAAATCCGGCCTTATGTTAAATTAGACGAAAAAAGTACAGTAAAAACGGGAAATATAATTGCTGAAGGTCAGGTAGAACTGATTATAAAAACGCCTAAAGTAACAGCAAAGCAAATTGAAATTCAATCGATAAAACCTAACAGTGGCTGGCAAATTTCAACTTTGTCATTTGATAAAAACAAAATCGAACAGCTTAATACTGCCATTGCCAATTACACTTTAAAAGAAATTACGAGTGTAGTGGTAATTCGAGAAGGTAAATTAATGCTTGAAGAATATTTTAATGATGCGGATAGAAATACTTTGCACGATACCAGATCTGCCGGAAAATCATTTACCTCAACGCTCATGGGAATTGCAATTCAAGACGGATATATTAAAAGCGAAAACGAAAAATTAAGCAATTTTTATGATCTAAAACAATTTGCTAATTATGAAGTTAAAAAAGATAATATCAAAATAAAAGACCTATTAACGATGAGTTCAGCCTTTGACGGATCTGACAGCAATGGTGATTCGCCTGGAAATGAAGAAAACATGTATCCAACTGATAATTGGGTAAAATTTGCTTTAGATCTGCCAATGGATAAAAACAAAACCAATGGTGGCAAATGGGATTATTTTACAGCGGGAGTAGTCATTTTAGGAGATATTTTAAATAAATCAGTTCCTGAAGGATTAGAAAAGTATGCAGCAGAAAAGCTTTTTAAGTCATTAAACATTACACAATATCAATGGCAATATACACCTCAAAAAGTGGTTAACACAGCTGGGAGTTTGCAAATGACATCTTTAGAATATGCTAAATATGCGCAATTATATAAAAACAACGGAATATGGAATAACAAGCAAGTTATTCCCTCTGATTGGGTTAGCAAGACTTTGTCGCATCAAATTCAGATTCCAGAAAGAGAGAATCAATTTTATGGTTATTTGTTTTGGAATAAAACAGTTGAATATAAAGGAAAAAGTTACGAAACGTATTATTGTGCAGGAAATGGAGGAAATGAATTTATAATTTTCAAAGAATTGCCAATTGTAATCATTATCACATCAAAAGCTTATAATAAACGATACGCACATACTCAAGCTGATACAATTGTAAAGGATTATATTTTGCCATCAATATTAAATTAATCGAGTTTTGAATACTAAAAAAAAATCCCATTTCAATTCGAAATGGGATTTTTACGTTTAGTTTAATTTTCTTTGTAGAGCACTATTGTAGCTTTATAACCTGTTCCAACATTCCATTGGCTGGACTCAATTACAGTTCCTTTATCATCAAAAACCTGAAATTCTGCGGTATTAGGCGATGCAGAACCTTCGTTTAAAGCTTCAAAATCAATTTTATTGATTCCTTTCACTAAATTTATTTTGAATCCTTTATACTCTCCATCTAAAAGCACTTCTGGTTCAATAACCTTATCATTCAAATAAACTTTGATTTTGTCTCCATCTACAAAAGCCGCATCACGATAGCGAACGGTAGAGACAATTGTATTGGTTACAAAACTTCCTAAAAATTCATTTCTTCTATAAAAAATGCCTTCAACGTTAGCTTCTTTTTTATATAGAATGTTATTTTTATAAAGTTCATCCGGATTAATTTTAAAAACAATTGGCTCTTTTGGAAGCGGTGGAGGATCATTTGGTGAAACTTCCGTTGGTGGTGGCACTTCTTTGTTTTCTGAATTTTTTTGTTGAATGGATTGCTGTTTTCTTTTCAGCTCATCTTGTGAATAGGCGTGTAAAGAAGCACCAATTATAATAAAAAACAATATTTTTTTCATATTCTTAAATCTTGATAAATAAAAATTAACCGTTAAAAATAAATACAATAACGCTTATTTATAAAACATTTAATTATTGGATTTATTGCCTTTTTAAAAATAAAATCCCTCAATATAGAGGGATTTTATTTTCTGATAAAGAAGTTCTTAACTGTATTTCAGTTTATTTCGTTACTTTTTTAAATCGCATCATTGGAATGTTATTCATCAATAAATTAAGCTTGCCATCTTTATCAATAGCATAACTGTCGATTTTCTTGATCATTTGCAAAAAAGTCTGCTCGCCGCCGCCTTCACAAAACATCATAGTAGCTGGGCCTTGTTCTCCAAATGTTAATGAATTTCCTTTTAGAGTAAATGGAGCACTATATCCGTTGCATCCAGCATTGCCGAATACTTGGCTTTTACTTTTATCAAATTTTATAAAAGGTTTTTTGTCTGGATATAAACCTTCAAAAGCAATACGTGGTCCGGAGATATATTCTAACTCCCAAGATGTATTGTATAAATCATCAGATTTGCTGGTGTCCTTCATTGTTGTGCAAGAATTAAAAAATAGTGCTAAAACAGAAATGAATAGTATTACATAATTTTTCATAGAAAATGATTTTAGGATTAAAAAATTCTTGATCAAGTGAGTCAAGAATAGTGTTCTTGTTATTAAAAAATTATTTGCTTTTCTTCAAAGCATCCAGCAATTCTACCATATCAACAATGGCATAAGTTGATGAATAATCAGATACGGCATAAGGTAAAATTAGACTGTTGTTATGAATAATTGCACCGCAAGAGTACACAACATTTGGAACATAACCTTCACGTTCGTCTTCAAGAGGCGAAAGCAGGGGTTCACTAAGCCTTCCAATTTCTTTAGACGGATCATCAAGATCAAATAAAGAAGCTCCTATACAATAACGTCTCATTGTTCCCACACCGTGAGTAATAACGAGCCAGCCTTCTGTTGTCCAAAGAGGTGATCCGCAGTTTCCTATTTGCGTAAACTCCCAAGTATATCGAGGCTCTTGAAGCAGAACAGGGTTATTCCATTGTGTAACTCGGTCAGAATACATAATGTAGTTGTTTACACCATCGATTCTGGCAAGCATGGCATATTTACCTTTTATTTTTCTTGGAAATAAAGCTAAGTTTTTATTTTGAGCGCCAATTCCGTGCAAAGGCATTACTCTAAAGGTGTAAAAATCTTCAGTAGAAATAAGTTTTGGCAAAATTGTGTGGCCATTGTAAGCAGTGTAAGTTGCCATAACACGAACAGAATTATCGTCATCAACAAAACGAACAAAACGTGCATCTTCAATACCTCGGCTTTCAGAATCAGAAATAGGGAATATAACACGCTCCGTAATATCAGAATCGTGTTTAAATTCTAAATCATAAAAAGACTTTGCCAACCAAATAATTTCTTCTAGAGCAACTCTTCTTTCTTCGCGAATAGACGGGTCTGTTAAAGCTGTATTAACCATGCTTTTTAAAACGGCATATTCAAATTCATCTGGCAGATCCTGCATAATTTGCGTAATGTATTTATCCTGCGTATGCATTTCAGATAATTTCATTAAAAAGCGTTCTTTATTAAAAAAGGATTTATGCATAATCTCGGCTTTATCGATATTATGCCCAATTTTCATTACCTGAAGATTATTATTTCTATCGAGAATACCTCTTCTAAAAACAATAGATGAAATATGGCCTTCGCCTGTTGCGCGGAAAGAAATGATAACGCGTTTTTCGCCCTCTTCTAAACCTGATTGATCAAAATCTTCTACTATTGAAGGGTTAAATATAGCGGCAGATTCTATTGCATATTCCATTGTGCAATAAGAGCCAATAAGCATTTTTCTATCAAGAGAAATGGCCTCATAATCAATTTGCATAGATTCAATAACAGGTCTTATTTTTTCGCAATGTCTAAAAAATATAGCTGAAATATTTCGATGGCGCCTTGCAAACTCACGAAGTGTCTGTTCTAAGGTTTCTAATACTTGTTTTTCATTCAGCATCATTATACGCACGACCATTTGTTTGGTCCGTTCATCACCATTCATAAAATATCGGGCAACAACTCTTTTAGAATCGGGGGTAAATAGTATGTTTTTTCGGATGACTGATACTCGCATAATAAGTTCTGTTTTTTTTGTGTTATAAAATTACTTCAGTTCAATTTCATTCATAATTCGATTCGAAAAATGAAAAAAAAGAACCTGTTTTTAATAGGCATTACTATTAAGTAGTAGCGCTAATTCTATACAAGTTAGTAATTTTGTTAACAAAAAGAAACTTTATTTTTAAAACTTTTGCAGTTGTTTTGTTTCTAAATGACGCTGGATGTTATCTGAAGCAATTGATTTCCTTTAATAAATCATTTTAAATTGTTTCTGCATTTTGTTTTAAAGGCAGAATTACTGTAAATTCAGCTCCATTGTCTTTTTCACCAGCAGCAGTAATCGATCCTTTATGCCTTTTGGCTATTTTCCTGCATAAGGAAAGACCCAGCCCATTTCCTTCATATTCACTTTTAGAGTGAAGTCTTTCAAAAGCGGTAAAAATTCTTTCCACAAAAGCGGCATCTAAGCCAATACCATTGTCCTTTACTATAATTTTCACACATTTTATATCGTCTACATGTATAGTAGAACTGCTGATAACCACTCTTGGAGGCAGATCTGCTTTTGCGAATTTTAAAGCATTCTGAAGCAAGTTGTAAAAAAGCTGGTGTATAAGAATTGGTGCGCCTTCTATTTCAGGAAGTTCACTATTAACTAGTATAGCTCCTTTTTCTTTTATAATAAGCTCGAGATCTGTTTTTATATTTTCAACAATTTCATTGAGATCTATAATTTCAACGGGCTGTTGGGTTTTGTCTACGGTAGAATAGGTTAGAATACCTTCAATAATATCATTCATTCTTTGAGCAGACAGGTCTATTTTATTGAGATATTTTTTAGAATTTTCATCAAAATTTCCCTTTTCTTCATTTGTTAAAAGAGTATTGAAGATTTTTATTTTCCGGAGCGGTTCTCTAAGATCATGACTCACTACGTTAGCGAAATGCAATAGATCTTCATTTGATCTCCGCAGTTCTATAGTGCTTTCAGAAACTTGTTTTTTCAACTCTTCTTCAAATTCTCTCTGATCGTTTATATCCTGAATAATTCCGATAATGGTTAATGGTGTGCCATCTTCATCTTTAATTAATTTTCCATTAATACGAACCCATTTAATCGAATTATCCTCATTTATAATTCGAGCTTCGTAACACATTTTTCCAGTAGTCACTGCTTCATGATGTGCTTTTTCACGAATTAGCTGATCATCAGGATGAAGTTTAAATACCAGGTTGTCATGAGTAATTTTGTCAATAGACCAAATTGTATTGAAGTTTCCAGAAGTTTTTATTTTTTTGGTAGCCAAATCTATTTCATAAGTTCCCATACCAGAGGATTCAATAGCTATATTCAGCCTTTCGTTTGCGTTTTGAATTTGTTGTTTTGCTAGATGTAAATTCGTTACATCAGCACCAGTATTCATGACGCCATAGATAGCTCCTTCTGCATCTTTAAGGGGTATAAGGCTGTAGTTGAAGTAATGTGTTTTCAACTTGCCATTGATAAGTAAATCTACTTTTGCATCTTTTGCATGAAAAGGAATTCCTGTTTTTAAAACAGTAATTGCCTGCTGAAAAAAATCTTCTTTTTTGATTTCAGGAAGCACATCAAGATAATTTTTTCCAATTATCTGATCGCCTTTTCCCCAAGTCTCAATCATGGCCGTATTGGCGAGTTCTATTTTGAGATTATCCCCAGTATAAACTGCAATAGGCGAAGGAGTATTGTTCACTATATCTTTAAAGAAGCTAATATTTTGGCACATAGCGAATTGAATTAATTATAGTTGCGAAGCTATCTATTTTTAATATGAGATCGTTATACTACTTTAAGTTAGTGTTTCACAATTACGATGTGAAATCCAGTTCTAAATGACTTGATGACCATAGCTAAATTAATTATATAAATTTTATTCTGTTTATTATTTTGAAAATTTAGTTAAACAATTACTGATTTTTAACATCTTGATATAATTTATAAAAAAAGTATACTGTAGTGTATTAAATTTAATAAAGGTTATCTCATATTTGCTTTGACTTTTTAAGCTGACCAAATAATGATTCTATTTTATAATCTGTCTCCTTTTTTTTCTTTAAACTATTATTTCACACGTATGTTTTATAAAATATTACGATAATTATATAAGAAAAAAGTTTACTTATGATTCTAAATTTGCAAAAAAATAAAGAGAAAAAGACATAATATGAAAACACTAACAATAATTGCATTTGTCCTTATACTAAGTGGACTTTTATTTTTGTAAAAATGATAATAAATACTGCTTGAAGGGAAAAATTTGGAACACAAAGAGCAGAGAAATTTGGATAAAAACAAAGAGCAGAGAAATTTGGATAAAAACAAAGAGAATAAGTAATTTTCAGTTTTATAACAGATCAGTAAAATTCAAAGCCTATAATTGCTTTTATAGGCTTTTTGAATTTATATTTTATTGGGTTTGCTTACATATTTATTTCCTTTAATAAAAAATCGCCAAGGCAAAAGAGCATCTTCTTGCGCATAAGCTACACCTACACGAGGTACTGCTGCAATTTCATTATCAGCATATCTTAAACCATGATCTTCAACCCAGATTTCATCACCATTTAAATCTTTTCTATTAAAACTACGATCGATTCCTAAAGCTTTAGCTGCAGAACCTGGGCCAGATGAAATAGCGGCTTTATCGGCAGACATATTTCTTCTAAGTTCCATTATGTTTTTACCAATCAGAGGTTCAATTGCTCGTATTAAAACTGCATGTGGCTCGCCTTCGACGGAACTCACTATATTAAAAAGATGATGAATGCCATAACATAAATACACATAAGAAATGCCTCCTTGGCTGTACAATGTTTCAGTTCTATCAGTTCGTCGTCCTCCGTAGGCATGAGAAGCTTTATCTTGAACTCCAAAATAGGCTTCGGTTTCAACAATAACGCCTGCAGTTATTTTTCCGTCAATTTGAGTAAAAAGTACTTTTCCTAAAAGATCTTTGGCTAGAAAAATCACATCACTATTTAGAAAATAGGAGAATTGTAATTTGCGCTGCTCTTTATTAGAGGGTTTCATTGTCGAGTTTTCAATTTTAGTTTCTAAAATTAATTAAATTTAAGATAAGAATTAAACAAAACAAAAAATCCCATTTCGTTTAGAAATGGGATTTTTTTAGTATTATTTAATTGTCACAAAAAGAGCCAATTTGTTGTAAATGCCTTTCTGTCTGATATTTATTAAAGTTATCCCATTTTGGAGGAGAACTTGTTTTTTGTCCGTACATCGCATCAAGGCAAACATTCCTGTCTTTATATTTGTCATGGAGCACAGCAAGAATTTTAAAGAAAAATTCATCCAGCATTACAATAGCGTCAAATTCAGATTTTAAAGTATTATACTTTGCATCTGATGGATTCAATAATTGAAGTAAATCTAAAACCTCTTTCTTTTCTTCTTTATTTATTTCAGTTGAATAACCCATTTTTAAGGTTTTAAAAACCAAATTATTCCAAGCTTTACTATCGTGTCCCCACTGAACATTAGGTAAATTTAAAGAATGTTCGCAAATTAGAATGATAGAAAAAAGAACATCATTTAAGTATTCTGCAGGAAACTCGTCAAAACTTCTGAATTCAAATCCGCTCTGGTACATTTTTTCTTGATTAAAATCAAGACCAACTTCTGAAAGCATTTCATATTCCATATCAGCTTCGATTTGATCTCTCCACCAAATGTTTTCTTCTTTTTCAAATTGCAGCAATTTTCTAAAATCATCTACATTATAGGTTAAGATTTTACCTTTTGGCATTGCTTTGTTATACGTTCCTACGCCAATATAACGAGACATTGCATTTCGCATAGAACCTAGCGTAAATTTTTTATCCAAACTGTATTTGTCGCTAATCACACCCATAATGTCTGGACTTCCGAGCGTTGCAATGAAAAAAGGCTCAAACCATTGCAGTAAATAAATAGCATTGGCATGAGTTTTTTCAAATTCATTGTAATCAACAATTCTGCTGTCTTCTGTTAATGATGGCAAAGTAATGTGAAAATGATATGTTCCGTTATTGAACAACACCAGATTTTCCTGATTGGTCATGAACATATTAAGTCCGTTATTGTAATCAGGAAAATTTAATTTTCCATCCAAAACAGACGATTCATTGATTTTATCCAGAAATAATTTTTTGGTCGCTTTTAATTCTTTGCAAGAATCAGCAATGGTTCGATTCTCAAAATATTTGGTTACAAATTCAATAGAGTCTCCGTCAAAATGTACAGAACCCATTGTTTTGTTTCTTTGGGTAATCATACTTTGAATGTTGTACGGCTGATCCTCAAGAAAAAGCTCCATAATTGATTTTCCAAGATACTCAGGATTTTCAACTGGCTGCGCACTTACTTCGCCATTTTCTGTATCAATTAATGGCTTTACTGGAGATAACGTTTTATGCTGATAATTGATGTCCAGTTTTTCAAGCGAATGACTGTTCATCATTCGGCTTACTTTGTAATTTTCGTTTAAGTCAAAAGCTTTTTTCAAAATAGGGGCTAAGCTTTCTGGTTTGTAGCATTTTCTATAGTCAATACTATATTTCTCAAAACCAATTTTTTCTTGTATAAACTCACCAGAAACTATTAGGGATTCTTCAAATTGCATGTAGGTTTCGTTTTCTAATCCAATTCCCCAATAATATTTTTTTGTCTGATTGTCTTTCATTTATACTTACTTTCTTTTTTTAGGTTGATTATAATTTTAAAGTCATTATTTTTATTCGGAAACGCGAATCTAATCTGTTTAAAATCAGAGACGAAAACTTAATGGACTAAACAGAATTGTTTTCCATTAATAGTTTATTTTACTTTTAAAATGTATGTTATAATTTGGTCTTAGGAATTTTGCACTTTATATCGACTGAATAATGGATAAAAAAAGTAAGATTTTACAATTGGGTTATAAAATATTATTTTATTAAAGCCTTTTATATCAATAATTTAAGCAGATGAACAGCCAAAATGTAACTTTTGCGGTCCTTGTTTTTCCAAGTTGCAAAAGTAGTTTTTTATTATGTTATTTACAAGTAGTTAACTTGTTGAAAATCAATATTTTTTTTAAGAGTTTAAACAATTAGGTGAATTGTTTGATTTATTCATGGTAATAAAACACATAAGAGGAGTATAATTCGTCTTTCCACCAGTCTTTTCGAACTTCTGCAAAGTAATTATAATTCAGTTTTCCCGCCTGTGACTGCAGTGGATAAATTACAACGCCATTCTCTCGATACGCTTTATGCAAATCTGTTTCAGGAACAACAGGAACGATATGTCCAGAAAGTCCTTTTATTTTTCTTTTGGCACAAATTATTCCGATTCCACCCTCAGCATTTACTTTAATTTGAATTTCGTCAGCAGTAAACATTCTTTTCCAGCCAAAACTGGCTCCCCATTCTAAAAACCAATCGTGTATGGCACTTGAGTAAATACGATCTACACTTTGCTCAAACACAGGTTCAATTTCCTGGCCTTTTGCTATTTTTTGAAGAGATTCATCTGTCCACCAAACCGTTGGAAGATAAACCTTAGCAAAATAACAAAAATCATACGAGTAGACATTGCAATAGGTATCTTCTACAGTTCTTTGGTATCTTAGATTTGTCTCAACATCGAGTTTATTAATAAGTCTGTGAATGCTTTCTTTTTTACTCTCAGCATTTGTCAAATCTCTAAATGGAATAGTGGAGTCCAAAATTGGTTTTTCCTTCATTTCCATAGAATCTAATCGAGATTCTGCATCCGGCAATAAATCGGCTTTCTTTATTTGAGTATTCGGTATCGGATTATCAACCAGAGGCAATGAAGCTTGTGATACTGTATAATTTTCCATTTTGACTGCTTAAAATTTATTGGCTTATACTGCAGGATATAAATCTTTACACAATATAATTTGTAAGCCAAAAAAGTAAATATAGGGCTTTTAAACTTCCCAAGAGTTTTACAAAAAGACAAATTAAAGAAACATTCCGTTTAATTCATTGTTTTTTGTGACACTTTTCACTTAAAGATTAAAATTCAGGAGAGAATGGTGCATAAAAAATCCCATTCTTAAAAAATGGGATTTATAATTTAGTTAATTTTATTCTTAATCAATTTTATATCCGTCGTCAGCAAAAGTTTCTGGTTCAGGATTAGATTCTTTTTTATTTTCTTCTTCAAGATTTTCATCTGTATTTGTAATTTCTTCTTGATCCGATTTGTTTTCTACATTCAAATCGCTTTCAGGATTTTTAAATTGTTCAATAAATTCTTCTTTAGCCTCATAGGGATCTTCGTCTCTGGCGTAATTATCATGATCAACGAGCGTATTTTGTTCTAAATAATCAGGATCGCTTTCTCCAAATTCAGATTTATTTTCAGTATGAAGCTGTTTTTGAAATTGATCATTGTTTTCGATATGATGACCATCTATAAGAGTATTTTGATCTATAAAATCAGGATCTGTTTGACCATAATCGTGGTTGATTTGATTTTCCATGATAGTGTTTTTTAAATTAATTTTTAGCAAAAATCCATTTTAAGGATCATGTTTTACAAATTTAGCCCAGACATCAATTGAAATTATTACAGAAAAACCAGTTTTACTTGTATAATTTATAGGTTGTTAGCGTTTGGTATCTCAGTAATTTCAAGTACTTACTAATTAATTAGTTTAAAAACTAACAAATTAGTTTGTCTACTAATTAATTAGTAGTATCTTGCACTAAAATATTTAACTATGATAAAACTAGCAAAAAGAGAAGAACAGATCATGCAGGTGTTTTGGGATTTAAACAAAGCATTTATAAGAGATATAATTCCCCAGTTACCAGATCCGAAACCACATTATAATAGTGTGGCGACAATAGTAAAAATATTAGAAGAAAAAGGATTTCTAAATCATGAAACTGCTGGGAATATGCATTGTTTTTTTCCCGTTATCAGTAGAGAAGAGTACCAGCAATTTGCACTGAAGGATATTGTAAGCCAATATTTTGATAACTCTTATCCTCGAATGCTTGCCTTTTTTGCAAAAGAACAAAAACTTTCAGAAAAAGAATTAGATGAAATAGTAAACATCATTAAAAAAGATAAAATATGATACCTTATATTTTGTATGCGGCACTTATTCTTTCGGCATGTCTTATGTTTTATAAACTGCTTTTACAGAAAGAAACTTTTTTTCATTTAAACAGATATGTATTGCTGTCTTGTATGTTATTGGCGTTTGTTTTGCCACTGATTCCAGTTCCGCAGCAATTATCATTTAGAAAAATTCCTGTAAAAAATCATATTACAATTTCTAAAGCTCCATTAAATAAAACTGAAACAGCCGTTATAAAAGAATTGCCAGTTCAGCCAACGCTTGTTGAAGAGACTAAACAACTAATCAATGCGGATGTCTTACTAAAGTGTCTGGTTTATTTATACTGGTTTGGAGTAGTAGTTTTTGCTCTTAATTTTTTGATGCAAGCCGTTATATTATTGTTTAGAGCCTATTCTACAACAGTAATTCAAGATGGCAAGTTTCGTATTGTTGAGATAACCGGTGACAAAGCTCCTTGTTCTTTTGGAAATAATATTTTCATCAATCCTGAAAAATACGAATGGGAAACCTATAATCAGATTTTGCTGCATGAAAAAATTCATATTGAGCAAAAACACACTATTGATCTTCTGCTTGCAGAGATGGTTCTTGTTTTTCAATGGTTTAATCCTTTTGCTTGGCAATGGCGAAAAGCCTTAGAAATTAATCTTGAATTTTTGACTGATGATCAAATGCTGCAGCAAGATACTGTAGAAAAAGAAAGTTATCAGTTTAGCCTGCTTAAGGTAGCGGCACCACAATTTCCTTTGAGTCTTACAACCAATTATAATCAATCATTATTAAAAAAACGAATCATCATGATGAACTCAAAAAAATCAAATGTTCACACTACTTGGAAATATTTTTTCCTTGTACCGCTAATGGTAATTTTTGCCTGCCTTTTTAATCAACCGGCTGCGCAAAGTCAAACTCTTAATTCTAAAGAAGAATCGAAAGAGGATGCAGGCATTCAAAATGGAATGAAAACAGACGGAAACTGGTTTGCTGTAATAAAAGGCAATACCATAGAGATTACCTTTAAAAGCGACGAGAATGATAATTCTTCCAGTAATTTTCAATTGAGCGAGATTAGCAGTCTTCCTAGAGATAAGCAAGGAGAATTTACTTTAACACGCGAGGCAGGAACAATGCTTTTTAAAGGAAAATTTGAAGGTGATAAAGGAATGGGAACTTATAAATTTACCCCAAATGCATCGTACAGCACCGCAATGGCTAAAGAAAGTATTGATCTTAAAAACGATGAAGATCTTATGGTTTTCTTTATGATCAACATTAAAGTTTCTTATGTACAGATGCTTAAGAAAAATGGCTATGACAAAATTGATAAAGATCAAGTTATTCCGCTTGCTGCTTTAGATGTAAACGAAGCTTATATTGCTTCAATTAAAAAAGCAATTCCAGATATTGATTTGGATGATTTAGTTCCTTTCAGGTCATTAGGGATTGATAAAGCTTTTATTGAAGAAATACGTAATTCTGGATACAAAGATGTTAGTCCTGGTAATATAATAGCATTGAAATCACAAGGAATTGATGCAAAATATATAACTGATTTCCGCAGTTCTTCTAAAAATAATAGCGATGAAAACAACGTTAGCAATAATAATGATGACAACGATGACGATGATGATGATATCATTGCCTTTAAATCATTAAACATTGACAAAGCTTTTATTGATTCTTTTAAAGCCGTTGGATATAATAATCTTTCAAATAGTGATCTTATTGCTATGAAATCGCTAGATGTTACGGCAGAATATATAAAGAGTTTTCAAAATGCAGGTTTTAAAAACATTCAGGCAGAAAATCTGATTGCTTTGAAATCACAAAATGTAACACCTGAGTTAATAAAAGAATATAAAAAACTTGGATTTGATAATTTAGACTTAGAAGAAGTTGTTGGTGCAAAAGCAACAGGTGCTACGCCATCTTTTATTAAGTCAATGCGAGCAAAAGGACATGATTTTAAAAGCTTAGATAGATATATTGCACTGAAAGCACTTGCAGATAATTAAAAAAAAACAACTAATTTTATTTGAATTAGTCTTAAAAATAAATGGAATTGTAATGACTAGAAAGCCCAAACCAATAGGAATGGGCTTTTTTATTAGTATTGGTTTTTTGTAGTTCTGTTCGATGCGTAATATAATTCTGTAAGAAAATAATAGCTATAAATCGATGTAGTTTTTCTAACTGAATCATCTTTTAGTTTTTAACATAAAAAATGTTTAATATTGCTTTTTTGACCCACAATTCCTTATTAAATAATGCCTGTTTATAGCAAATATGCTGATCATATTCTATTTAATCTTCTTAAAGAAGATGATCAGTTAGCGTATACAGAAATTTTTGAAAGGTATTGTAAACTTCTCGTTAACCACGCTTATAAAATACTTGGCGATCAAGATGAAGCAAACGATGTTGTTCAGGAAGTATTTTTGTCTATCTGGAACAAACGTTATGAATTGATTATTACTGGATCACTTTCTTCTTATTTATACAAAGCTGTAAAAAACAGAATATTGAATCACATCGCCCATGAAAAAGTGGTTTCGCGATATGCTGAATCTATTTCAAACTTTATCGAAGATGATTACGTTTTGGCAGATTTTAAACTTAGGGAAGAAGAATTAGAAGCTATTATTGCAAAAGAAATAGATCTTCTTCCGGCTAAAATGCGTGAAGTTTTTTTACTCCGAAAAGTAGAAGATTTGTCGTATGAAGAAATCGCGATTCAGCTCAATATTACTGATAAAACAGCTAAGCAGCAAGTATACAATTCCCTTAAAATACTAAGAGAAAAACTCAAGAATTTTATGGGTGTTTTTGTTTGGTAACTATACTGTTGTGTTTTTGTTAATTTCTGTATCAAAATCTACGCATATCGTCTTAATCGATAAAGAAGAAATAATACTCTTCTTCTTTGTTAATGATATAATAATATTTTTTTATTTTTTTTTGTTTTCGTCTATGACAAAACTTATTCCTAACTGTCTTATTTAAAACGGGACCAAATTTTGTGTTGTATTTATGAATGAAAAAGAAATTTTAGCGCTGCTTAAAAAATACCAGGAAGATACTTTATCTAATGCAGATAAGGAAAAACTAGATGCATGGTATTTGCACAAAGCAGCTAACAGCAAATTACAGCTTAACGAGTACGAACTTGAAGATAGTTACGAATATCTAAAAGCAAAATTACCGTTAAAGCAGGAAACAAAAGTAATTCGTATTTGGCCGCGTGTTGCTGTTGCTGCTTCAATCGCTTTATTATTAGGAACAGGAATTTTTTATTTTACAAACCCAGCGGATAAACCTATTCAAGTTGCTGAAAAACCTCAAGATGTTGCACCCGGAGGTAATCGCGGTATTTTAACACTTTCTAACGGAAAACAGATTGTACTTTCTGATATTTCTGCAAAAGATACAATTGCCAAAGAAGGAGAAGAAGTTACTATTAAAATGAATGCAAATGGGGTTGTTACTTATATAATAAATCCAGATGCAGTTTCAAAAGAAAATCAAAATTCGTTTAATACACTTTCAACCCCAACTGGCGGGCAATATAATATTGTTTTGGGAGATGGAACAAAAGTGTATCTAAATGCAGTTTCTTCTATAAAATATCCAACCCAGTTTAATGGAGACAAAAGAATTGTAGAGCTAGAAGGAGAAGCTTATTTTGAAGTTGCCAAAAATAAGAGTAAACCTTTTATCGTAAAATCTGGTGAACAGTCTATCGAAGTACTTGGAACTCATTTTAATGTACATGCTTATACGAATGAATCTGTTGTAAAAACTACTTTATTAGAAGGAAGTGTAGCAGTTTCTTATAAAAATCAAAAATCAATTTTAAAACCCGGACAGCAATCTAATGTATCTGATAAATATAATAATATTAAAATTAGAGAAGTGGATACCGAAGCCGCAATTGCCTGGAAAAACGGCCGATTTAAATTTGACAATGCAGATCTAAAAACAGTAATGCGACAATTGGAACGCTGGTATGGAGTAAAAGTAGAGTACCAGGGTGATATCTCTGACGTCAGGTTTAATGGAGGTACATTTATGAATAAAAATTTGTCTGAAGTATTGAAAGTACTTGAGCTTAGCAATATAAAATTTAAGGTTGAAGGAAAAACGATTATTGTATATCCCTGATTTTAAATTTGCCCGATTATACTGAGTATATAAACTAAAAAACCAGAAGCAGTTGCGATGCTTCTGGTTGTTATAAAAGTTTATAGCCAGTATAAGTTGTCCACCTATTGTTTAACTATAACCAAATGTAAATGTATGAAATTTAATTTACAACAAAAAAAACCTTACAAAAAAACTGAAAAAAAGATTCTCGGAGTTTGTTTTTCTGCTCCTTCATGGATGATAAGCGCTCTTTTTTTACTGCTTTGCAGTTTTTCCGGGCAAGCACAAAACATTACCATAAACTTTAAAGATGCACCTCTTGAAACCGTTTTGAAAGAAGTGGCGAAACAGGCAAATTATGAAGTTTTTTACACCCAGAAATTACTCAAAGATTCGAAACCTGTATCTGTTAACGTTAAGAATTCGACATTAAAAGAAACGCTTAATCAAATTTTTAATGCTCAAAATCTAAAGTACGCACTTACAAATCAAACAATTGTGGTAACTGCTGTAAAAGAAAAAGCGGAGAATTTGGGAAACGGTCTAATCGATATCCGCGGAAAAGTATTAAATAATAAAAATGAGCCTTTTCCCGGAGTAACTGTGATTCTTTCTGGAACAAACAGAACCAGCATAACCGATTTTGACGGAAGTTTTACTTTTGATGATGTTCCAGAAAACGGCATTCTAGAATGTACAGGATTGACTATTGAAAAAAAATCTTTTGCCATTAACGGAAGAAACATAGTAACACTTATCGTTGAAGACAAAATTTCTGCAATGAAAGAAGTGGTAATAACGGGGTATCAAACTATTGCCAGAAGTAATTTTACTGGTGCAATTGCTAAAGTAGACGAAAAAACCTTAAATGAAAACATCAATTCTAATTTATCAAGTGCACTTGAAGGGCGTGTTTCAGGTTTGATGTTTCAAAAAAATGTGGCTGGAATTGGGTCAGATAAACCTATATTAAGAGGTATCGGTACTTTTTCTTCTGATCAAGTTGGTTACAGTCCGCTTTTGGTTATAGATGGTTTGCCAACCGAGTTGACTTTAGATGATATTAATCCTTATGATATTGAAAGTGTTGATGTACTTAAAGATGCAGCAGCAGCTTCCATTTACGGTTCAAGAGCCGCAAACGGAATTATTGTTTTAACTACCAAAAAAGGAAATGGTAAATTAAAAGTAACTATAAATTCTGATTTATTTATTGCAGACAAGCCTAATTTAAGAGATATGAATTATGCGTCTACAAGCGATTTAATTGATCTTGAGCAGTCAGTATACAATAGAGAAAGAGCGAGATTTACCAATACAGCTTCTATGTTTAACAGTTATGGAGATATAGGAAGTAGCAGTATGAAATACTATAGTCCTCTTTATCAGCTTAACAGAAATCTGGAAGAAGGAAAAATTACCAATTCTGATTATGACAGCACAATTGCACAATGGAGAAAGAATGATTATATAAAAGATTATCGTGATAATGTGTGGCAAAACGAAATGAGACAGCGTTATAATATTGCTTTTTCTGGCAGTACAAGCAAGCAAAATACGTATGTTTCGTTAAATTATGATGAATCAAAAGATCGTGTTAAATACAACACAAGCCGTGCTTTTAATCTTTATGCAAAAAGCAGTTTTCAGGTTAATAACTGGCTGAATGCTACATTTGGAATAAACGGAACCTATAGCAATGAAGATGTTACTGATCCTAGTTTCAGTACTTATGATATTCAAAAAAGATACGAGCGAATTACTGATGACAACGGAAATCTTGTAATATCACCATTTGTAGGTATTAGCGATGGTTTTACTTCAGGCAGTGTTATTAACCCAGCCGTAGCTGAAAAATTAGCAGCTTTAAGCGGTTTTAAATCTATGAGTTTTAATGTTTTAAATTCGCTTCAAGAAGGTATAGAACATCAAAATTCATTAAGCTTAAGAGCTTTTGCAAACGTTAAAGCTAAACTATGGAGAGGATTAAGCTATAGTACGCAATTTCAATATGAATTAAAAAGAAACGATAATGAGCAGTATTATGCTGTCGACTCATACAAAATGCGTTATGCTATTAATGCATTAACAGGATATAATGCGACTACGAATGCTTATACTTATCCAGAGGGATTATCTGCAGGTGGACGTTACGCGCAATCGAGTAATCAGGCCAGTAATTATTCTTTTAGAAATCAATTAGATTTTACTCAGGATTTTGGTGATGGAAAACATTCTGTAAATGCTTTAGCTGGTATTGAAATGCGTGAAACTTATTTGCCAAGAACTATTGAACAGGTGCGATATGGTTATGATCCTGTAACACTAACTTCTACAGTAATGAATAGCCTTGCTATGAGTCAGACGGGAGTTGCCAGCTATATTTATGGAAATAACCGAACGCTTAGTGCTTTATCTAGAACACAAACAGAAATTTTACACCGTTATTTTTCAGTTTTTAGTACTGCTAGTTATACTTATTTATCTAAATATAATGTAACAGGAAGTTATCGTGTTGACAGGGCAGATTTGTTTGGTGTAGATCCTAAGTATAAAAATCGCCCATTATGGTCTGCAGGTTTAGGATGGAATATCAGCAATGAAGATTTTATGAAAGAAATAAAATGGATCGGCATGATGAAATTGAGAACAACCTACGGTATTAACGGAAATATAGATCAGAGTACAACTCCTTATATAACGGCTACTAGAAAAAACGATAACTTATATCAGTCTTTGCAATATATAAATATTACAGCGCAGCCTAATCCTATGTTAAGATGGGAGAAAACTCAAAGTGCTAATTTTGGTATAGATTACAGTCTTTTTAGAGCTAAGTTAAATGGTAGTATTGATATTTATCGCAAATACAGCAGCGACTTATTAGCAAATACAGATTTAGATCCTACAGTTGGTGCATTGACACGAAGAATTAATGCTGGAGCTTTGCTTAATAAAGGAGTTGAATTTAGTGTTGGTTCTGAATGGTACAATAATGGAGATTTCCGTATTGCTTCTAATGCAATTCTGGCTTTCAACAGAACAACTGTTAAAAAAGTTACACGAGCTCAATCAATAGCTTCAGTATATGTAAGTTCTCCAATTGATTATTTTTCAGAAAATGAGTTATATAATAGTTTATATGCCTATAAATATGGAGGAACCACTAATGGCTACCCGTATATTTTAGATGAAAATGGAAATCCGTCGATCACTTTTGATGCAAATGGAAATCCAATATCTACCAGTATTAAAACAGTTACAAATCCTGATGCTTTAGTTAATATGGGAAGCTTAATGCCAACATATACGGGGTCGTTATCACAACGATTTTCTTATAAGCAATTTGACTTAAATTTCATGTTTATTTTTTCTGGCGGAAATGTAATGCGTAAAGAAACTATAGCTATGGATTCTGATGCTGTAACACTTTCAGGTATTGCTGATCGTTATACAGATACGAACCAAAATGGCAATACACGTTTATATGTAGATTTTGATGAAAGTATCAGAAATTATGCAGGAACGGTCAGCAGTCAATGGCGAAATTCTAGTGCAAATGTGGTAGACGGCGATTATATCAAGCTGAGAAACATTTCATTGGGTTATAATTTGCCAACATCATTTGCAAATAGAATTAAAATAGCATCGGCTAAATTTACTTTTCAAGTGAATAATCTTTGGTACTGGAGTGCTGCTGGAAATCATATTGATCCAGAAGTTTATTCGGCTAACTCTGGCACACGTAATTTACCATTGCCTAAGACTTTCTTATTCGGCTTTAATCTTACTCTTTAATAAAATGAAACACCTATATACTATAACACTGTCGCTGTTACTGTTAACAGTGGCATCTTGCGAAGATTACACTGACATTACTCCTAAAGGAGCATTAGTTATAGAAACTGCCGCGCAATTTCATGAAATGGTATCTCTGCCAAACAGAGGTTATCCTATTAATAACTTTCAGTATTTATCAGACGATCAATGGATGAAAGAAGCAAACGTAATTGGGAAAACTCCAAATATTGACATCATTAATTTTACTTTTGATGAAAGTACAGACAGAGTTTCCTTGTTAACAGGTTCAAGTTTTTATAATCAGGCTTATACTTATATTAACAGATGGAATACTATTATTTCATTAGTTGATGACAGCAAAGGAGAAGAAAGCACAAAACAATTAGCAAAGGCAGAAGCTAAAATTTATAGAGCTTACGATCACTTTTTATTAGTGAATACGTACGCAAAGGCTTATGATCCGCAAACTGCTGCTGCTGATGGAGGTATTTGTATTATGGATAAATTTGATTTAGAAGCGAAGCCTTCAAAATCTACCGTAGCACAGGTGTATGATTTTATTCAGAAGGATATAGAAGATGCACTTCCTTATCTTCAGGAAAAACCTCTTGATATTTACCATCCGTCACTTGCATTTGCTTACGCTTTTAAAGCAAAAGTGCACTTATTTAAGCGCGAAATTGCAAGCGCTAAAGAAGCTGCAGAAAAGTCGCTAACCTATAATAGCCAAATATTTGATATGGTAGCGTATAATAAACAAGGCGGACCAAATGTAGTTGCCGTACCAGCAGCAAATAATATAGAAGTACTGAGCTATCAGTACATGACAGGCTATAATGAAATGAACTTTGCCTATCAATATATCATAAGCCCGGAGCTGCGAACTTTATTTGGTACAAATGATGCACGTTTTAATTTGTTTTTCAATACTACAAGCACAACAAATCTAGATCAGGGTTCAAATACAGCGTATTGGGCAACTGTATATACAAAGTTTTTTTATTCTACAGTTGGAATGAAAACAACTGAAGTGTATTTAATGTTGGCTGAATGCTATGCCAGAGAAGACAAATATAGCGATGCAGTCGATATTTTAAATAAATTAAGAGCAAAACGTATTTTGTCAGGAACTGTCAATTTAACCGTTCCAGCAACCAGAAAAGAAACGATGGAACTTGTTATAAACGAACGCAGAAAAGAGTTGCTTTTAGGTTTTAATCGTTTTTTTGACCTTAAGAGGTTAAATAACGAAGCTGACTATGCAAAAACAGTTACAAGAGTGTTTCCAATAGTGAATAAGACTGTGCCTCAAAAAACCTATACTTTACTGCCTAATTCAAGATTATATATTATACCATTTCCTTTATCTGCTCTGCAAAAGAATCCTAAACTTACTTTGAACACAGACGAAAAAGTTCCATTTTAATTCTAATGAAAAAAATATTTATTTTAATAATCATGCTGCTTACGCTACAGCAGCATGGTTTTGCACAAACGCAACCAGAAAAAAAAGCGGATAGTACAAGTACCCAGACTAAAGCCTTACAGCCTTATAATAAAATTATTAAAGACGGCTCTAAAAGCAAATTGGGTCTTTTTACAGTTAATCTTGTCGATAATAAATTTTATTTCCAAATTCCGGACAGTTTGTTTAACAGGTATATGTTGGTGGTAACTCGATATCTTTCTACTCCAGAAGGCATAGGGCTTTTTGGTGGTGAGAAAGCTAATGAGCAGACTGTTTATTTTGAAAAAGGAGCAAACAATACCGTTTTTTTAAGATCATTACAATACAGGCAAGATGTGCGTAATCCAGATTCGATGCTGGCAAAAGCATTAGCAGGTAGTAATGAAAATCCAATAGTTGCTGCTTTTCCAGTAAAAACAACAAATCCTGATACTGGAAATATTGTCATCGATGTAACGGATGTTTTCAAGAAAGATAATCCAATGTTCTCTATAGAAAATAAAGAGAAAACAGAAAAAAAACTGACCTCTCTTGCCGATGACAAATCATTTATCGAAACAATAGATACTTATCCTATTAACATTGAAATAAAAACAACGAAAACCTATACGAGTTCTACAGCAAGCAGCGGAAGCATAACTTTGAGATTAAACACCTCAATTGTATTGTTGCCAAAAACACCAATGCGCAAACGTTTTGCAGATGAAAGAGTGGGATATTTTGCTAATAAATATGTTTTGTTTGATGATGATGAACAGCGGGCACAAACAAAGTTCATTATTCAGCGTTATCGTCTGGAGCCAAAGGATAAAGACCTTAAGAAATACGTAAATGGAGAATTAGTTGAACCAAAAAAACAAATTGTTTATTACATTGATCCGGCAACGCCAAAAAAATGGAGACCATATTTAATTGCTGGAATTAACGATTGGCAGAAGGCTTTTGAAGCTGCTGGTTTTAAAAATGCTATTGTTGGCAAGGAATGGCCGGAAGATGATAAAACAATGAGTCTGGAAGATGCAAGATATTCTGTAGTACGCTATTATGCATCAGAAACGCCTAATGCTTATGGACCACGCGTAAGCGATCCTAGAAGTGGAGAAATTATCGAGAGCCATGTAGGGTGGTATCATAATGTGATGAAATTAGTGCAAAGATGGTATATGATTCAGGTAGGTCCTCTAGATCCAAGAGCGAGAAAAATGCACTTAGATGATGAGGTTATGGGGCAATTAATTCGCTTTGTTTCTTCTCATGAAATTGGGCACACTATTGGGTTACGCCACAATATGGGAGCCAGCAGTGCCACTCCTGTAGAAAAACTGAGAGATAAAAAATGGGTTGAAGCAAATGGTCATACCGTTTCTATAATGGATTATGCTCGACTTAATTATGTTGCACAGCCAGAAGATAATATTAGTCCAGAAGGTATTTATCCGCGTATTGGTATGTACGATAAATGGGCTGTAAAGTGGGGGTATAGCTATTTTCCAAAATCTAAAGATGAGTTTGAGGAAGAAAAAATACTCAGCAAACTAGCTACTGATAGTTTGACTGCTAATCCTAAATTATGGTTTGGTGGAGAAGGAAAAGAAGAAGATCCTCGAAGCCAAACAGAAGATCTTGGCGATGATGCTGTTCTTGCCAGTGATTATGGAATTAAAAATTTAAAGCGTGTTGTACCAAACCTTATTCAATGGACTTACGAGCCTAACGATGCATATGATAATTTATCAGATATGCATAAAGCGGTTGTAAAGCAATACGGCTTGTATTTGTATCATGTGCTAAAATATATTGGGAATAATTATGTAACCAAAAGAACTGTTGATGAAAAAGGTTTGGTTTATCAGCCTGTTCCTAAAGCAAAAGTTAAAGCAGCTGTAGATTATGTAGGAAGACAATTATTTGTAGCGCCTCTTTGGATGTATCCTCAAGATATTGGTCAAATGATTTCGTTAAAAACAGAAGATCAAATATCAGATCAGCAAAATCAGGTATTAAATATGCTGCTTAGCTCTGGAATGCTTTATAACATCAGTCTTAAAGCCATGCAGTTTGAAGGAGCTTACACTGTTCCTGAATTTTTAAATGATTTGCAGCAAACTGTTTGGGTAAAATTTAGTGGTGACGAAAAATTAGATTTTTACAGACGAAGCCTGCAACGCAGTTATATTGACAAACTAAACATGCTGTTATTGCCTAAAGAAGTAGAGCCAGGCAAAGCTTTAAATGCAGCACAGAGAAGTGATATTAGATTGTATGCTAAACAGCATCTTTTAAAATTAAGAACTGATGTTACAAAATTAATGAGTGTAACAACCGGACTTAATAAAGAACACTACGAAGGTATTTTGATAGAAATAGACAAAATCATTTCAAAATTAAATAAAACGGATATATGAGAAAATTATTAATGATAGTATTTGTTTGCATCACCGCTTTGGCGCAAGCCCAATTAACATCAAAAGAAGAAGTTGCCCCAGAATTAGCAGCAAAACGTGAAGTACAAAAAAAGGAAATCACAAACAATTACCTGGCTTTAAAAAATAACCTTATAGCTTCAGATAGTTTGGCAGTTATTACAAATGCCGCTGCCTTGCAAAATTCATTAAAAAACTTCAGATTTAAAAAGTTAAGTCTGGAACAAATGAACGAGGCTACGAAAACAAGAAAGGAAATAATAGCACTTGCAGCAGAGGTTACAACAACTAAAAACATCAATAAGCAACGTAGAATTTTTCAATCACTTTCTGTAAAATTTTGGGAACTGGCACCTAAATTCAAAGCCGCTGATACAGAGCTTCATTTACAAATGTGTCCGATGACGAGTGCAGAGTGGGTAAGTGACAGTAAAGAAATTAAAAATCCGTACTACCCAAAAAATATGTTGACTTGCGGTGTGGTAAAAGCAAGTCTGTAAAAATTTAAGTTGAATTAGTTTGATAAATACGGTATTCTGAAAAGGAGCCGTATTTGTCTTTTATTATAATTTTTGTAATAAATGTGCAATCATAAACTGTTAGTAAAAAAAAAGTTGTTCATTTCATTCTGTCATATCTAAAAGATTTATATTTGGAGTATCTTTTATAATTTTTTAAAAAAGTTAAGAGGTAAAAAACGACTATGAGTTGATTTTTTATAGATTTGTAAAATCTGTATATTTCTAAAATCAGTTGGGAAACAATTATAAAATCTAAAGACAATGAAATCTGTTACTTCAATATTTTTATTTTTCATGTTTATTTGTTCCACTTCTTATGCGCAATTAAGCTCAGATCAAATATTCGAAAGTTTTAAACAAGGAGAACGTACAAACTGTTCCTCAATTGCTTTTATCAAAGCTTCTTTAAACGTGTATGGATTAGATAATCTTTTTGTAACGGAACAGGTAAATGACAGTTTATATAAAATAACATTAAAAAATAACGCCTCTTTTAATCTAAAAAAAGCCGAAATAGACAGAGCTAAATTTTCTGCTGGTTTTGTGTATATAAAAGATAATCTGGAAAGTGAAAAAATTACAGAATATGCAGTATTGACATATGCAGTAATGGCAAAATACAAGCAAATTATAGACAACGAGTCTACTTTTGATAAAGCATTAGAGGATTTAGAAGACGGTGCAGTTTATACTCCAACAATATATAAATATTTAGGATTCAGAAAAGGCAAACAAATACAAAAGCTAAAACGACAGTCCGGAAGTGAATTTTGTGGCGTTGTTGCCTGGTCAACAGCACATGCCGTTTTTGTTTGCGAAGAATTTATGGACTATTATGGAAATAAAAAAAGCATATGGATAAAATATCCTGGACGCTTTAGAATAATAAAATCACAGGAAGAAGTAAATATCAAACCACAGCAAGAAGTCGATATTAAGTCACAGCAAGAGGCAAGTACTACTCCTAAAATTAAGAATACCGCTACTAGTTTTGTAAGCAGTGACAGCAGTATTTAACCTGCCTGACAGTAAAAATAAAATACTGCTATTATTACATTAAAAAAAAATGATAATAAAGTTGCAATTTAAGTTAATTTATATATTTTTGTTTCAATCAATAACCAATAACAATAATAAAATGAAGAGCAATATTATTTTACTAAGTTTCCTTTTCTTCTTGACAACTGGCGCTATTTCAGCACAGGCAAAAAATGCTCCAAGAAGTATTATCAGTACAACAGCTCTAATTCGTAAATACCACGATCAAAAAGAATTAAGTGGTATGCAAAAAGGAGAACTTTTGGAATTGTACATTGAGCGTATTAAAGTTTTGGTAAAAACTCTCCCTTATATTGCTTTGGTTACTAAACCAGGTGTTACAATGGCAGACTTAGGTATTCCAGACGATAGTGAGCACAAAAAAGTACTAGATGCTCAGGCAGTAGGTACAACAGCATTTTTAGATACAACAGTAGACTTTCAGCGAAAAATGATGCCTTATTCAGATAAAGGAAATCTAATAGCTGCAATCTTATTCTACGAAAGCACATTAAAATCTTTACACGAGTTCAATGACTTGAACGAAATGTAATAAATAATATACTTTCTGAAGAATTAAACAGATTCATTTTGAACTGTAATAGTTTTTAGAAATATCATTTAGGTTTCGAATTAGAGACCACCATAAAAGTAGAACCTCCAAAGTCATTTGATTTTGGAGGTTTTTTTCTTTGAAATTACTTTAGAGATAAAAAGAAAGTAATAGATATATAATTAATAGAGTTGAATCTTAACAATGACAACTTTTATCATTAGAGTTACAGATTGAAGTGTATTTAAAATGTTTTATTTCTGTTTTACTAAACGTTAATACGAAAAAAAGAGTAGAGCTATATAGTTATTTTAACAGAATTATTGATATTTAATTTCCTTTCAATAAATTAATACTAACTGTAGCTATATCTGCATCTGGAAATCGTTTAAAAATTGATTTATCTGGAAATAATCCTGCTTCTGCAGCAATATTATTAAACACATCTATTTCAACAATATATTGATCAGAAAAGCCATGCGTGGCATCATAAGCGGTTGCAGGTGTTTTTCCTAAGTTACCAGCTGCAAGTTTTGGATTTATAGTATGTAATTCAATTAGAAGCAGACCAAATTTACAAACATAAGGCGACCATTTTTGCAAATGTTCCAAGAGATTGTCTTCTACCAGATTGTTGCTTATTCTTTTTCCTCTATAGGCAAATGCACCAGTAGATTTACTGATTCGATGTTGATTAATGTGTTTCGGATTTGTCCAAATTCGATTGTGATCTAAAAAAGTCCTCACGTTAAGCAAATCTTTTAGGTCAATATTGTAATTTTCTCTCAAGTCATTCGAAAGTAAATCTGGTCGTCCAATATCTCCCCAAATTACTTTTGCCCAAATGTCTGCTTTTATAAGATTCGCTCTGGTTACTTTCAGAGCAGCTTGATTATAATCTGCTCCAACCAAAAATAGTGGATATTCATCGAGCATTTTTCCGCGTAATGTCTGTCTGTCGATTACTTCAAAAATGTGTTGTAGGAAAGCACCATTGCCACAACCCATATCTAAGATTCCTTTAGGCTGTTCTTCAATTGGCAAGTTAAAAAGGCTAATGATAATCTCATCGACAACCTTAAAATAAGTATCATGAGCGCCACCGCTTCCCCATACATTCATTTCCCGATCAACATGAATTTCGTTTTCACCATCGGCTATCATTCTTAAAACAGCTGGATCACCAAAAATTAATTCTTCAATTTTTGCAAATGTTGGCAAATATGAAACCGTAACGCCATATGCACTGGCTCTTTTGGCGAAAAACAAACCCACTTCTGTAAATTGGTAATTGCCATTTTTTTCTAAGAACCATCCAAGATGCACAAAAAAGTCTAATATTTTTTTGAAATTTTCAGGAGATTTATGAAACTCTTCGGGTCTGAAAGAAGTCTCCATAAAATACTTGTGAAACATTCCATTCATTGCCAAACGTACTATTGTCGGTCCAATCAAATAACCTTCTATATGTTTTAAAATCTGGTTTTGAATACTATTAATCAAGATATTATCGGTAGGTATAATTCCGTAACTCATTTTATATTTTTCAAAAATAACATTGAGCTTTTCGAATGGTGCATCTTCAAATAATCGTGAATGAAACTGTACAGAAAACTGAAGCAAATCAACAACATCTTCATAAAGATGAAACATAGAAAAAGCTATTTCTGTCTTTTCATTTTCTGAAATTATAATTTCTTGTGTACTGTTATTGACTTTATAATCTAAAAAACCTTGAGAAGCCAAAATTCTCAAACCTACATTAAGATAACCTTCGTTTGCTCTGAAAACAGTAGCAAGCTCTGCTAATTGTGTTTGCTTTTTTTGCAGGATAAAATTTAAAACTCCGTGATTTTTGAGTGCTATTGCTACTGGTGCTACAGCCAAACCGTCAAGATGTCTGAAAATTGAGCTTCTTAGTTCTGATATATTTGTCATAGTAATGAATGAAAGTATAATAAAAATAGTGATTTTTTTAACTAAGATCCTTTCTGTTTAGAAAAATTCTTACACCTTAGTAAACGGGATGATAGTATTAAAGATCTTGTTTTTAGTAATTTAAAATTTTACTAAAATTTTAATTAACATTTTTTTTACAAAAAAAGCAATTTAACTTTTGAGGTTAATAATTTTAATATACTTTTGTTCTATCAAATTAGTAGAATATAAAATTAACTCCAGATTTAAAGGCGATGAGGCATTTAATTTCTGATTAAGGAGAAACTATTTGACACTGTATGTCTTATAATTTTCCCAATTAAAATTCTTCAATCTCTAAATCATAAAAATTTTAATAGAATTGATCCTAATTTCAGGATTGAATTTTAAAGAAAAATTCAAATAATAGTAATCAAAAAAAATAAAAATGAAAAAACGAATGTGCTGCGGCTAAAAAAAAAACCATTTCTGTTGCAGCAGAAATGGCGAAGCTTAAAGAAATTGTAGATCTCTGTAAGGAAAGCGATAATGGAGTAAATCCGTTTTCGGCTAGCCTTATTTTTTAAACTAAAACAAAGTAATGAAAAAAAAATTAAATAGATATATTTGGTTATGTATTTTATTGATTTCAATTGGGATTAAAGCTCAAGAAACCAAACCCTTAATACAATCCAAACTCGAAGGAACAGTAATTGATGCTATTACAAAAGAACCAGTAATTGGTGCTTCAGTAAATATAAAAGGCACTACACACGGAGTTTCAACAGATTTAGATGGAAAGTTTTATTTCCAAACGGGACAAAAATTCCCTTACACACTGGTAATAAGTTATTTGGGTTATAAAAAAACAGAAGTTGTTGTTACTGCAAATGCAGTTGTTATTAGTCTTATTGAAGAACAAAATGTGTTGTCAGAAGTAGTAGTTACAGCGCTAGGTATTACAAAAGAAAAAAAATCTTTAGGTTATACTACTCAATCACTTAAGAATAAGGACATAGCAGATACAAAAGAAGCTAATTTTCTGAATAGTCTTACTGGTAAATTAGCCGGAGTACGTATTACTAATTCACAAGGTGATATGGGATCTTCACGTATTATTATTCGTGGTGAGACATCTATAGCAGGAAATAATCAGCCGTTATTTGTGGTCGATGGAGTTCCGGTAGATAACTCACAGCTTAACGCTGGAGGAGCTACGCGCGATTTTAAAAATGCAATTGCCGATTTAAATCCACAAGATATTGAAACATTAACTGTGTTGAAAGGACCTAATGCCGCTGCACTTTATGGGTCACGTGCCGCGCATGGTGTTGTTTTAATAACTACAAAATCAGGAAAAAGTCAAAAAGGACTGGGCATAAGCGTTAGTTCAGGTATAACGATCTCTCAAGTTGCTACATTGCCAAGTTATCAAAATTCATTTGGGCAAGGTTCAAACGGAAAATTCAGCTATGTAGATGGCAAAGGAGGCGGTATTAATGACGGAGTTGATGAAAGCTGGGGTCCTAAATTAGACGGACGTCTTATTCCTCAGTTTTACTCAAATGGTGAGGCAGTTCCTTTTGTAGCTCATCCAGATAATGTGAAAGATTTCTTTAATACAGGGCTTACTTTTGATAATAGTGTTTCTGTGGCCAGATCAGATGATAAATCAGATTTTCGTATTGGAATAAACAATCAAAAGCAAACAGGAGTAGTGCCTAACAGTGAAGTGAACAAAACAAACTTTACTATTAATACTAATTATCAAATATCCAAAAATATAAAAGTAGGGGTAACAGGTAACTATATTGTTACTAATGCTCCAGCACTGCCGGGTGGTCCATCAGGCGGACGTGCAGCTGGTGTGATGCTGCAGTTTCTTTGGTTCGGACGTCAGGTTGATATTAATCAGCTTAGTAATGATTGGACTAGAAACTGGAATAATAGCTATTACAGCAATCCGTATTGGAATGCATATTATAATACAACAAGTCAGCAACGCAACCGTTTAATTGGTGATTTTCATTTGGATGCCAAGATTTTCGATGGACTTAATTTTAAATTCCGCACTGGAGTTGACTATTATAACGATCGCAGAAAATACGAGATTAAATATGGTACAAATGGAACTCCTTTTGGATCTTATGCTGAAGATGCGTACACTGTAAACGAGCAAAATACGGAAGGTATTTTTACTTATACTAAGAAACTGAATGATGATTTTAGTTTAGATGCTTTAGCTGGATTTAATATTCGCAACCACAGTGATGCTAACAATTATCAAAAAGCACCACGTTTGGCAGTACCTGATTTATATACATTGATCAACTCGCGAGATCCGTTAACGTCATCAAATACATTATCAAGATTGAGAGTATATAGTGCCTATGCCTCAGCACAATTGGGATATAAAAACTATGCCTATTTAAATCTTACAGCTCGTAACGACTGGTCATCGACATTGCCAAGCAGTAACCGTTCTTATTTCTATCCTTCTATTAACGGAAGTTTAGTATTATCTGAAGCTTTGAATTTGAAAAGCAACACGCTTGATTTCTTAAAATTACGTGGCGGATGGTCTGAAGTTGGTAATGATGCAGATCCATATCAATTGTCTACAGTTTATAATTTTCTAACTGCATTCGACGGAAATCCTATACAAACTTCTTCTCAAAGAAAATTAAATGAGAACCTAAAACCTGAAACAACACGATCTACCGAAATTGGTCTAGAAGCCTCTTTTTGGAAAAACAGACTGCATTTTGATGCAGCATATTACAATACCAATAGTTTTGATCAGATTCTGGAGATAAAAACAACAGCTTCTAGTGGCTATAATTCGCAATTAATCAATGCTGGAAAAATAAACAACCGCGGTATAGAAATTCAATTAGATGGAAGCCCTATTCAAACTGAAGCTTTCAAATGGAATGTAGGTGTAAATTATTCAAAGAATATAAGCAAAGTTGAGATTCTTGACTATGAAAAACAGATTCAAAACTACACTATTGGTTCTTCAGGAGGTGTTGACGTATTGGCATCAGTAGGACAGGCTTACGGAGCACTTTATGGAACAGCCTACGAACGTGATGCAAGTGGAAATATAGTTGTAGGCGCTAACGGATTGCCAAAAGCTGATCCGACTAAGAAAGTTCTAGGACATTATACTCCAGACTATTTAGCAGGTGTTACAAACACGCTGACCTATAAAAATATTGAATTGTCATTTCTTGTTGATGCAAGTGTAGGAGGAGAGCTTTTTTCAGGAACGAACAGAACAGGTAATTATACGGGTGTGCTAGCGCAAACGCTTCCAGGCCGTGATGCAGCAAATGGCGGATTAAATTACTATTATTCTGGTACTAACAAAATCTTGCTTCCGAGCGGAACGCCTCCAGCCGGAGCAGCCATTTATGATGATGGAATGGTTTTTAAAGGAGTATATGCCGACGGAACTCTTAACAATCAAGTGATTAGTGCACAGGAATATTACAAAGCTTCATACAATATTAGTGAAGCTTATATCTACAGTTCAACTTTTGTAAAACTTAGAGAAGTAAAATTGGCTTACAATTTTAATAAGTCATTTGCTAAGAAACTGGGATTTGAGGCTGCAAGTATTACTGCTGTAGGCCGTAACCTGATGTTTATCTATAAAGATGCACCAAATATTGATCCTGAAACAGCTTTCAACACTGGAAACGCTCAAGGACTGGAAAGTTTAGCTTTGCCAACTACCAGAAATTTCAGCCTTAATGTAAATCTTAAATTCTAAAAACACGAATCATGCTAAAAAAAATAGCCTATATAACTCTATTTGCATTATCACTGACTTCATGCAGTGATACTTTGGATGATATTAATAAAAATCCAAATGCAACTGAAACACCACTGGCGCCTTACCTGTTAACAGGAACATTAAAGCAGGGAGCCGACTTATATTGGGGATCAGACAATAATTTTAACTCGTCTTTGTTATTTGTACAGCATTGGGCTAAAATCCAATATACTGAACCGGACAGATACGATGTGTCTAATACATCTTTCACATCATTGTGGAATACTGGATATGCCACTTTGATTACAGATCTAAACACTATTCTGAATTTTCCAGAAGAGCAGGCTAATTCAAATTATAAAGGAATTGCACTGACCCTTCGCTCATGGACTTTTTTATTATTGACAGATGCTTACGGAAGTATTCCTTATAAAGAAGCAGGTCTAAAAGTAACTCCGGCATATAATACACAAAAAGAGGTATATACTGGATTGTTAGAAGATTTAAAACAAGCTCAATCTTTGCTAAATACGGCAAATGGTGCTGTAACAGGTGATTTAGTTTATAAAGGAGATATTGCAAAATGGAAAAAATTTGTGAATTCGCTTCGTTTGCGTATAGCATTGAGAATTTCAGACAAGGAACCTGCTTTGGCTAAGCAAGCTGCGATTGATGCAACAACTGATGCTGGAGGATTAATCAGCAGTAATAACGATACTTTTAAGTTTACTTACATCAGTTCACCTCAGCAAAATCCGGCTTCTGCCTGGTTTGAAACCCGTGATGATTTTCGTATTTCAAAAACAATGGTGGATCAGTTAAATGCATTGTCAGATCCGCGTTTGCCTGTTTATGCGCAATTGCCATCAGATGCAACCGTAGGAAAATACGTTGGAGGTGCTAATGGATTATCAAATAGTGATGCCAATAGTCAAGGATTTGCTAAGACATCAAAACCTGGTACTTACTTTTTAACCTCAACATCGCCAGCAGTAATTGCTTCTTATTCTGAAACGCTTTTTAATCTTTCTGAAGCTGTGGCACGTGGTTATATTTCAGGAGATGCAGAACAGCTTTATAAAAATGCAATAACAGCATCGTTAAATCAATTTGGTATTACTGATGCAACAGCAATTTCAAATTATCTTAATCAAGCAACTGTGAAGTACGATGCAACAAATTATGCGAAATCTATAGGGACTCAAAAATGGATTGCTTTCTACGGACAAGGTCTTGATGCTTTTGTAGAGTGGAGAAGACTCGATTATCCGGTGTTAAAAGCCGGTCCAGCTACAGTTTTAGACGGACAACTGCCTTTGCGTTTCTTTTATCCAGGAACTGAGCAATCATTGAACGGAGTGAGCTACCAAGCCGCAGTAGCCGCTCAAGGAAAAGATTTGCTTACTACAAAACTATGGTTTGATGCAAAGTAAGATCGATTTCAAAACATATCTAAACTGGTATTAGAGATAAAAAACAAAAAGCTAAATCTTTCGATTTAGCTTTTTTTATGATTTCATCTGAATTTTTCCTCTATTCAACTAAAGGAGTTAATCCTTAAAAAATAAAACTTGAAATAAAAGCATATGCATACTTATATTAAACTAGCATTGGCAGAATAGTTCTCCTAATTTTAACAGCTTTAGGAGTTAATTTTTCCTGTATAGGAATAAAAATTTCAAAAGTGGTTCCTTTGTTTAAGATGCCGTTTGCAGTGATAATTCCATTGTGGTTGTCCACAATTTTCTTTACAATTGCAAGCCCAATTCCAGTACCGGCATATTCATGACGATGATGAAGCCTTTGAAACATTACAAATATCAGTTCATTAAATTCAGTTTCAAAACCAATTCCGTTGTCTTGAAAACTTAGATTCCAATAATCACAGTTTAATACTTTAGAATTTAGTTCGTTCAGCTTAGAATGTGTAGATTCTAAAATACTGGTTTCTATACTAATGCGCGGAGGCAAATCAGGATGGGAGAATTTAAGCGCGTTACTTATTAAGTTATAAATAAGTTGTCTAAACTGAAATGTAACTACATTAACCGGCACGAGTGCGATTATATCTATAGTGGCATTTTTTTGTTTAATTGTGTCCTTCAAATCTGATTGAACATCTTCAATTATGCCTTTTAAATCATTCATTTCGTAACTGCGGCCCGTACTGCTTACACGTGAAAAAGCCAATAAATCATCTATTAGCTGTCTCATTCTGGTTGCAGCTATTTGTATGCGTTCCATATTGTTCTTACCAGCTTCACTCATGTTTTTTGCCTCATTCGACATAATTACTGAAATAAAAGTTTGGATTTTACGCAACGGTTCCTGAAGATCATGGCTTGAGATAAAATTAAATGCCAATAGTTCTTTGTTCGCATTTAGTAATTCTATAGCTCGTTTTTCTTTTTCATTATTTTGAAATCGAAGTTCTTCATTTGCAATAACTAGTGCGGCAGTCTGTATTTTTAATTTTTCTAAAATTTCTTTTTTTTCAAGACTTTCTTCAGCTTCTTTAAGTCCCCTAATTACTTTTTGCGGTAATGACATTAGGTTGTTTTTAGAAGCAAAATCAGTTACTCCATCTTTTAAAAGCTCTACAGCATTTTCTTCGCCAATAGTTCCTGAAATTATAATAAATGGGATATTAAGTTTTCTGTTTTTAAGCAGACCAAAAGCTGATACAGCATCAAATGTTGGTAAAGAATAGTCAGACAAAATAATGTCCGGAGAGAAATTTTCCAATGCCTCTTCAAACATTTTTCGTGTTTCGACAGTTTTCGATAAAAAGTTCATTCCTGATTTGTGCAACTGTCGCAGAATCAAATCTGCATCTGAGCTGTTATCCTCAAGAATCAATATCTTAATTTGTTTCTTCATTTTATTAGACAGTATAAGGTGAGAAGCAGCCACTGTAATTTTAGAGTGAAGGCTGGCTCAGGATCATCCAGTACATGCCCATTTCTTTTATAGCATTGAAAAAGTTATTACTGTCAACCGGTTTTACAATGTAGCTGTTAGCACCCAGATCATAACATTTAGCAATGTCCGGATCTTCTTGTGAAGAAGTTAATATTACTGCCGGAATTGATTTAAACTCAGGATCACTTTTAATTTTTTCGAGCACCTGCATACCTGAAACCTTTGGCATCTTAAGATCTAAAAGAAATAATTTTGGATATGATTTAGGATTTCTATCTGCATATATGCCACGGCAGTAAATGAAGTCGAGTGCTTCTGCGCCATCTTTTACATGAAGCAGTTTGTTTGTAAAACCGCTTTTTGATAATGCTCTTATTGTCAGCATAGCATCATCCAGACTATCTTCGGCAAATAATATTTCAACGTCGTCGTAATTCATTTTTTATATTTAAAGATTAATATTTGGAAGGCTAAAATAAAATGTCGATCCATGATCTAATTCTGATTCTGCCCATATTGTCCCGTGATGACGGTTTATTATTTTTTGTACTATAGCAAGGCCAATTCCTGTGCCGTCAAATTCTTCCTGTGAATGCAGACGCTGAAAAACACCAAACAGTTTATCGTAATATTCCATGTCGAATCCGGCACCAAAGTCTTGTACGCAGTAGACAATTTTGTCTTCTTTGGCAAATGAGCTAATTTTAATGCGGATTTCAGGTTTATATTTAGAGTATTTAATAGCATTAGAAATAAGATTAATCCATACTTGTTTGATTAATGCAGGATCTCCGGTAGCAGGTTCAATCGATTCTATTTCAAATATTGGAATTTTATCACCATTGTCAAACACAATATCACTAATGATTCCATTTAATAAAGATCTCATATTTATAGACTCGGTACTTACTTGTTTACGGCCTAACTTGCTAAAAGCAAGAAGGTCATCAATTAAAAGTCCCATCTTTCTGGAGTTGTGTATAATGGCTTTCAGTACCATTTGACCATCTTCATCAATAGCTGCGGCGTGATCTTCTACTAAAATTTGCGTATAACCATTAATAGCACGAATAGGTGCTCTTAAATCATGAGAGACAGAGTAGGAGAAGCCTTCTAACTCTTCCTGAGCTTTTTTGAGTTCGCTGTTAGCCAGAAAGAGTTCTTTTCCTCTTTTTTCTTGATAAGCCAATTCTCGGTTTGTTACAATAAGCTCTGCGGCACTCTTTTCTTTCTCTGCTTTTCTTTTCTCTTTTTGAATAGTTTCAAGGGCTAATTTTTTATTTGCTATGATAAGTTCAGCGGCACGCTTTTCTTTTTCTCTGCTTTCTATTGCTAGCTCTTTATGAGCGATAATAAGTTCTGCGGCGCGTTTTTCTTTTTCTATATTCTGAAAAGCCAGTTCTTTGTTAGCTATGATGAGTTCAGCAGCACGCTTTTCCTTTTCTCCTGCTTGCGATGCTAACTGAAGGAACTGTGTTTTTGCTAACGTTACATCAGTAGCAAGTTTTAATATCTTGTACGGTTTTCCAGAAATATCCAAAATCGGATTGTAACTACCAAGAAGCCAAATCATTTGTCCTTGTTTTCCAATTCGTTTGAATTCATCTTTTTGGTAAATCCCTTTCTTTAAATTATTCCAAAATTGTTTATAAGCTGAAGATTTAGCATAAACTTTATCTACAAAAAGGCTATGATGTTTTCCTTCCAGATCATCGAAAGTGTATCCCATAATCTCAAGAAAGTTTTGATTAGCGTTTAAGATATTGCCCTCAAGATCAAATTCTATAGAAGCATTTGAGACCGCTATTGCATTAATATGATTGTTTAATTGCTGTTCTTTGGCTCTCAGCTGTTCGTTTATAAGATGCAATTCATCAGCACGTTTTTGTTTTTCCTCATTTTGAAAAGCAAGCTCATTATTGGCGATAATTAATTCTGATGCGCGATTTTCTTTCTCAGTGTTTTGGTACAAGAGTTCTTCATTAGCAATAATCAGTTCATCAGCTCGCTTTTGCTTTTCTTTATTTTGAAAAGCCAGCTCTTTATTGGCAATAATTAATTCTGAGGCCCGATTCTCTTTCTCAGTGTTTTGGTAAATAAGTTCTTTGTTGGCGATGATAAGTTCATCAGCTCGCTTTTGCTTTTCTTTATTTTGAAAAGCAAGCTCTTTATTGGCAATAATTAATTCTGAGGCGCGATTTTCCTTTTCAGTATTCTGATAAATAAGTTCTTTGTTGGCGATGATAAGTTCATCGGCTCGATTTTCTTTTTCAGCATTTTGATAAATAAGCTCTTTATTTGCTATAAGAAGTTCATCTGCTCTTTTTTCTTTTTCATCTTTTTGATAATCGAGTTCTATATTGGCAATGATTAATTCCGCTGCTCTTTTCTGTTTTTCACCATCTTGAAAAAGCAGTTCTTTTTTAGCTATGTTTAGCTCCTCGACGTATTGGTATTGTTTTTCGGAATTAAACGGTTTTGCTTTTCTTGTAGTATACAGCTCTTTTCCGTCTTTTTTTTCTTCTTTGCTCATATAAAGCGAAATGGTATTTAGAAAATAACGGCGGTAATTTGCTGGAAAAGCACCTATATTTTATTAGTTATGTAACATTGAAATTCAATAATGATGTAATGTTTACCTTAACATATAATATACTTAGCTTGTATGTGCGGTAGTGCGCGAATGTAATGAATAATACTGAATAAATTACTTGTTTCGATATTAAAAGAGCGGTTATCAGTATAATTTTAAAAAAAAATATTGGTTATTCAGCAGTGAATTGAAATGAATTAAAATATTCAATAAGACAAATAAATTTTTAATTTAATGAAAAATTGAATTAAAAAGGAGCAGAGGTTTCAGTTTCTAAATTTTCTTAAGAGTTGTATTTAATCTTTTTTCTAAAGGTTTAATATCATCTAATGAACTGGTTCCGTTACCTTTTGATTTTCTTACTACTGTAATTTGTCCATTTAATTCCATTACAACAGCTTTTACGTCGTCAATTTGGTCTATTCCGGAGTTTCTGATTGTTGAAAATATTTCGCCTTTAGTTATAGCTTCTCTTGCCATATTTTTCTCTATAAATTCTCCATCATAAAATATAAGACTCGGAACAGCATTTATAAGTCTTTCCATTTTTCTTGAAAGACGCGCTGTCCATGCAAAAATATATTGCAATAGAATAATGAGAAATAAAACAATAGCACCTTCAATTATGGGAACAATGGCCAGCATCATATACGATAATGTTGATCCTAATGCCACAGTTACCACAAAGTCGAATGCATTAAGTTTTGCCAGAGTGCGTTTCCCTGAAATCCTTACGAAAAAAAATAATGTTATAAATGCTATAAAGGTTGCAAGGATAACGTGCTCTATACTTTTCCAATCTTTAAAAAAAAGCTCTTCCATATTATTTTATTAAACGGTTTGTCAATCAATTTGTAAGATTTATAAAAAAATGAAAAACATAATATTGTCTTGTAAAAATCTTCAGTCCTTGTATCTAAATAGGACTTATCATTAATTATTCTTTGTAATTATAATCTATATCATCTGAGTCTGAATAGCCATTAGAAAGATCTTCTTCTCCTAAATCATCGGGATCAATATAAGGTTCATTTTGCTTTGTATCGTTATTGAGTATTTCACTTCCATGAACCCAGTTTAAGGCTTCTTGAAATTTTTCTTTTTTATAACCGCGAAATTCTCCGGGAACGATATAACTGAATCCATTAGTGAAAGTAATCGCTTTTTCAGAATCGGTTACAATTGCGGCGCGATTCCATTTCCCAAGATTTTTAAGCCCAATTAAAGCATCTTCAAGCCAAGCTGAAGCTTTGAAATTTTCGAGTTCAGTATCAATCAGAAACAAAAAATTGATTTCGTTAATTTGCTCTGCTAATGCAGTTACTGCAGGTGCAATAACCATTTTATAATCCTCTGCTGTTACTTCTCCAATAGCTCTAAAAGCTACTGTATTTTCTGGTGCACTTATTTGTTGTATCATCTTGTAATTTATTATATCTATATTATTTGAAGGCTTTTAAATTCATAGAGATTTTATTTGATATGAATTTTTGGCAAATCGTCTTGAGATGGTCCGTTTATAACTGTGCCTTCTGTATCAAATCGTGAACCGTGACATGGGCAGTCAAATGACTTTTCATTACTGTTCCACTGAACGATGCAGCCTAAATGCGGGCATACTGCTGAAAATGCTTTCAAAGTATTGTTATAATCACGATAAACAGCAATTTTCTTTAATCCCGAAGAAATTATACCACCTTCTCCAGCCGGCAAGTCTGCTGTATTTTTTAAATCAGATCCTTTTATCCAGTCGAGATATTGCGACGCCATGTTGCCGGCTTCCTTAATAAAATCTCCAGTCGTTTTTAAAGTAATTCTCGAAGGACTGTATAAATCTTCCCATTTATTTTTACTGCCATTTATGCTGTCGCTGATGATCATGGCTCCAATAGTGGCATGTGTCATACCGTTTCCTGAATCTCCTGTAATAATATAAATGTTGTCATCTCCGGGATTTTTGCCCATAAAACCAAGAGAATCTACAGGTTCCATTACTTGTCCTGACCATCTGTAGGTAAGATCATCTTCTAACATTGGGAAATAATTACGCGTCCATGCTTCGAGCCTTTCATAGCGTTCCATTTGAGAAATATTTTCCTCATCTTCCTGACCGGTTTTATGATCTTCTCCTCCAGAAATCAATATGTCATAATGTTCATCGTATTCTTCGAGGCGCACATAATGATACGGCTGCGAAACCCATTTTGATTCCTGATTGCCTGTATCCCACCATAATGAGTAGGGCAGTTGTCCTTTTGGAATTTTGCCTCCAATTACATACGTTCTATAAGCATGTTGTTTGGTATGCATTGTTAGAGTATCATTAATCGGACTGTTAGTAGCAACCACAATTTGGTCTGCAGAAAAAGTAAAACCATTCACTTTTGCACCTTTTTTGGTAATTTCTCTTGCATTAGCTTCTGTGTAAATAATGCCACCAAGAGCAATTACAGCTTCTGCAAGCCCTTTTAAATAATGAAGAATATGAAACTGAGCCTGATCATTAAATACCAAACATCTTTGATTTTCGCCATTGGCAACAGCTGGAGTTCCCTGTAATATTGAAGTAGCAATTCCTGCTTTTTGTGTAGCCTGAAATTCTTTATCTAGATTTTCTTCTTTATCTGTTGGATCAAGGAATAAGTAGCCGTTAACCCTTTTAAAAGAGCAGTCTATATTTAGTGTAGTAATGATTTGTTCAATCTCGTCTATTGCGGCCTTGTGGCTTTCAGCAACAAGTTTTGTGGCATCTGCCCCAAATGTCTCTTCAAGAAAGTAATAGCGGTCATCAAGTGCACAAGTTAGATGCGCTGTAGTACGGCCGGTTTCACCGCTTCCAATAAAACCATCTTCTACGAGAACTACTTTTTTTCCCGCCTGCAATAATTTATAAGCAGTTGTTAAGCCTGCAATACCGCCACCTATGATAAGTACTTCGGTGTTGACGTCCTGATCTGGTTTATTATATGAAATTATAGAAGTAGTGTCAATCCAAAACGATACTGTATCTCCGGAAGTAATACTGGAACTTTTAATTTTATCTGTAGATGAATCCATATTAGTTTGATAATTAATTTAATAATCATCAAAGCTATAAAATGTAAAGTGCTGTTTATTATAGTTTTAACATCAGAATTTATAGGATTGCCAGTTGCTTGGTCTCCAATTGAATGAAAAGTACACGAAGTGAATCGTTCATTTAATTTCGAGCTTATCCTTTTTTATTCTCAAGCTGAACTTTGAATTTACCATAAAATGGATTATCAGCCATTTGAGAATGTCCAATTACTAAAATATAATTTCCTTTTTGTTTAAGGGGTATTGTCAGATCCATTCCAAAGGGTCCATCTGAAGTTTGGTCTGGAAAAATAATTTGATTGAAACGGATGTTTCCTTTTCCGGTAGTTGGAATAATCAGTCCCTTTAATTCTCCCAAATCTTCATCTTTAAATTTGATGTATACTCTGGGATGAATTGAATCTAAAGAGCCTTCAGCTACTAACAAACCTTCTTCATTCTTAAAATTCATGACTATAGTATCGCCTATTTGTTTGTTTTCCTTTTTTCTTTCATCTTTAATTTCTTGCTTATTTTTATTTGTAACAATTGAATCTGAGATTTCAACAGAAGGATTTTTACTTTCTTTTTGCTGGCATGAAAAAAAGAAAATGGATAGTAAAAGCATTGAAAGGTTTTTCATAATAGTATTTTTAGGAAGCATTTGAGTTTTGAGATTGGTTTGTTGGCGCATGTTAAAAATCCTCAATTATTAAGGATTGAGGATTTTATTTAGAAAAATTTCAATTTCAATTTTTCATCAAAAAAGTTCCAGGCTCTTCCTCATTTTTATCATATTCTCCTGCAGAGTCATCTGAATCTTCTTCTTCCCAGTCATTTTCGTCATATTCAGAATCAAAATCATCTTCAAGATTATCTTCTAACTCTCCAAGTTCTAAGTTGTAGTGGTTGCTGGCTTTTAGTGCAGCAGCAAAACTGCCTTCAAGATAATCATCATAATTTAGCAGCAGCTGTTCTTCATAAGATGTCATATCATTCGCAGTTTCTTCAGACGAATAAAAGTAATTTTCGAATTCCATATAAATGAGTTTTAAAATTAATAACATAGTAATTGCCTAATCTTCCATTAGACTTATTTTAAAGGTACATTTTAAGAGACAAGTGATTTTATATAATTTTCGCGAAGCATTGTCAAATTTTCATTTTTAATGTTCAATAATTAAATTTATATTTACTAATGCTGAGAAATATTTCCAGGCAATACTGATTTTTTTATTTCACTGCTAAACTTTTCGTTCGTGCGTGACGACGCCGGTTTAATTGCCGGTTTTTTGTCGGAAGTTCGCGAACTCGCTCCAGTATTTTATGATTTAGATTTGTCATATTTTCTTTATTTATAATACATAAGAAAGTCCTATCTCCACATATTTCTCTTTTGGAGAATGCATAATTCCAGATCCGCACATGATATCCAATTGCATATTTTTCTTAAGAACATATAAGAGAGCAATATCAGCACTGTTTTGAGCATGATGATGTGATTCAGTGAAACCATAAGCTTCTGCTACTAATTTGATTTTTTTAGTAAGCGCATGATCCGCAGATAGTGTATAAATATATTCTGGGTGAGCAGTTTCTGCTAACCATTTTATTCCCATATTATAACCTACATGTGAGGACTTTGAAAGCTCATGTTGTGCCAGCATCCGAATTTCTGGACTGTATTTCGGGTCTTGAAAAGCATTATCAGCCATCCACGGAATACTAACTCGCGACAGTAAGGCAAGATCTGGCATAAGACCTTTATGATCAATAAGATGATATTTCGCACCGATTACTATAGGATCAATTCCATCGTGCTTTTCCTGTTGTTCTTCATTTATTTTAAAAGCAGTTTCAATTCTTATTTCAGCATTTTTAAAAAGTCCGTAACGAAACACGGCCTGTGGAATTTCAAAAGTTTTTTCATCATCCTGCTTTTCATAAGAAAAACCGCTTTCTATTTGTAAATGATGGACTTTTATGGCTGTTGGACTCTCTGTTTCATTAGGCCTGTCTGTTTGTATTTGTTGTGCTTTAGCCGTAAAGGCAAAACAAAACAAAATGAAGGTCAGTAATTTTGTAATTTTTTTCATTCTCACTAATTTTAAATCCTTATTGTCTATTCTATTATAAGTTGGAAAACAGCTTTATTATTTTAATAACTGTTTACTCCTGAATTTTTAGCAGAATAAAATTACAAGTGACATACTGATAATAAATTATATGTTAGGGTGATTACGTTATATAATTCAATTGCATTTTAAAAGAAAATTCTATAAAATTTTAGGATTTAAATAAAAGACCAAAACTATCAGTATTCCTATATTTGAATTATTAAAACTTTGATAACGGCAACATAGCCGGGATAAATTCAAATTCGGCTACTAATTACAATATGACAAATAAAACAGAGCAAAAAGAGAAGAATGCTGTGCATCTTCTGCCATGGGTTACTGCTGTGGCAATGTTTATTCAGTCCCTTGATGGTACTATTTTAAATACATCATTGCCTTCGATAGCACGCGATATGGCATATTCTCCCACACAGATGCATTCTGTTATTGTTACTTATACACTAACGCTGGCTATGTTTATCCCTTTGTCAGGATGGCTGGCTGATAAATTTGGAACCAGAACCATGTTTATGATTGCTGTAGGGTTATTTGTAACCGGTTCGTTGCTTTGTGCACTTTCTGTTGATCTAACAACTTTTAATCTTGCACGAGTTGTACAGGCTATCGGCGCATCTATGATGGTGCCTGTTGCAAGGCTTGCTATTTTATATCAATATCCCAAAAAGGAACTTTTAAAAACCATGAATTTTATAACAGTATTTGGTCTTCTGGGTATGGTGATAGGACCAAGTCTTGGCGGATTTCTTTCTGATAATTTTTCTTGGCATTGGATTTTTTTAGTAAATGTTCCAATTGGACTAATTGGAATTTCAATGGCTTACCGAATCATGCCAAACTTTAAGCATGCTGTTGGCAGATTTGATTTCAGGGGACTTGTTTATTTTAGTCTTGCCTTGATCGTAATTACTATGGTTTTAGAACTTGTAGGGAGAGGACGAATGCACATTATGCTTATTATGGGATTGTTGTTTCTTGCTGGACTGCTCTCAGTGTTTTATTTTATTCATTATAAAAGAACAGAAAAACCAATTATTGATTTGCGTCTTCTAAATATAAGAACACTAAAAATAGGATTAACCGGCAGTTTGATTACCAGACTTGGCATTGGCGGACTGCCGTTGCTGTTGCCTCTTATGCTTCAAACGAGTTTTGGTTACTCAGCATCGGTATCAGGTCTTTTGCTTTTGCCGTCTGCTTTGTCTAATGTTGCAATTAAACCCTTTATGGTTCGTATTATTAAATTTATGGGTTATAGAAATGTATTGATAAGCAATACTATAATGCTGGGTATCATATTGATAATTCTTGGATTTGTACAAAAAGATACACCGCTTGGTTACTATATTATATTGATGGTTTTCTACGGAATTTTTACCTCTATACAAATGTCTGCAATGAACACCATAACGCTCGCCGATCTTGATCAGGACACTGCCAGCGGAGGCAATACAATGCTGGTTATTATGCAGCAGTTGTCTGTAAGTTTTGGGGTATCGGTGGCAAGTTTGGTACTTTCTTTGTTTCAAGCCGGTATTTTTGAAATGAATACCGCGCGTGCTTTTCAGTATACTTTTATAACGCTTGCCGTTTTTACTATTTTATCAAGTATTACATTCTCTAGACTCAGCAAAACAGATGGAGACGAGTATACCGAGTAATTATTAATAATGAATTAACATTTTCTGATCAGTATTGATTAAAAAACATCATATTTGTTCTCTGATCAAGGCTATTTTTAAAGTAAAATAAAAAGACAGTTTTTGATTACATATTGATTGATTTCTTAGATTTGTATAATCCACTAAAGAATTTCGTATTATGCCAGTAATTGAACAATCAGAATATAATTTTCCTTCTTTTATTCATCGCAACAGGCATGTCTCTACTATTTATGCGGCTTTGTTTAAAAGGTTTGATGCGCCCGGTTATACTAGAGAAAAACATGAGCTAAATGATGGCGATTTTATCAATATCGATTTTATTTTAAATGATCCTAAAAAAGCAGTTATACTTTGTCACGGTTTAGAAGGAGATTCCCGAAGAACGTACAATAATAGCTGTGCGGTTTATTTTCAGGAAAAAGATTTTTCGGTTTTCGCATGGAACAATCGTACTTGTGGAGGAGAAATGAACCGCCTGCCAAGACTTTATCATCACGGCGCAGTTGATGATCTTGATGAAGTAGTCAAGTTTGTTTTACAAAAAGGATTTGAAGAGGTTTATTTGATTGGATATTCAATGGGCGGTGTTCAGCTGCTGAATTATTTTGGCTGGACAAAAATTGATGAGCGCATAAAAGCGGGCGTATGTATTTCTGTACCAACTCATATTGCAACAAGTGCTGCGGTACTTAAACAAGGTTTTAACAGAGTGTATTTAAAGAATTTTACAATTGATATTAAAAAGAAGCTGAATCATAAAGCCGCGCAGTTTCCTGATTTTATAAACCGCGATCAAATTGATAAAATCACTTCTTTTGATGAAGTTGATCAATATTTTACCGCACCACTTCATGGCTATGCGAGCAAAGACGATTATTATCAGCGTGTTTCTCCAGAATTTTCCCTTAAAAATATTACGACTCCAGTTTTAATTATTAATTCTTTAGATGATCCTTTTTTGGGCGAAAGATGCTATCCTAAAGCAATAGCTCAAGACAGCGCATATGTGTATCTCGAAACCCCAAAGTATGGAGGACATTGCGCTTTTCCACTTCGTGATTCAACGCATTCTTATGCAGAGAAAAGAGCTTATGAATTTTTTAAATCCTGCAAGCCTGCAGCCATTCTTAATTCTTAATAATGTAAAACTAATTCTGAAAGCGAAATTGATTTACTTTCAAGAACTTTTCTGCCTACATTCCTATGCCTTTTATTTTTTTTTAAAATTGTCACAACCTTTTTATTGAAAAAAATCCTCTACACAAGTAAGTAGGATTTAGTATGTTATTTGATTTGCATTGAAAAAGATTTGTGGATAATTATGATTACGCTTTTCTTGAAGAATAATTTCTGCAGATATAAAGCATAAAAAATTCCCATTTCTTAAGAAATAGGAATTTAGTTTAGCCCGATTTAAATAGGGCATAGCTTTAAATTAAATATAAGATTTTTGAATAATTTCTATATATCTCTTTTCAAAAATAGTCTCATCTACCGGTATTACAACCGATTGAAATAGTTCCATCAAATCATCAGAATGATTTGCCGCTTTTTTTGTTTGAACATTATAGTGAATAAACTTTATCCATAAAATTGCTTTTAATTCGGTTTCATTTTCATTCCACATTTTCATTTCGACCAGCAGCATATTGTTGGTAAATTGTATCAATTGAGATTCAATTACTACAGTTTCCATCGTAAAAGCAGGTTTCACATAACTAATTTGATTTGACGCGACTACCCAGCTTAATCCTGTTGTTTTTAAATATTTGAATATATCAAGGCCATAATGTTCTTCAATTTGATCCTCGCGAACATTAATAAAGTATTCTAAATACTTTGAGTTGTTTAAGTGGTTGAAAGGATCGCAATCCTGAAATCTGATTTTTCTTTTTGCTTTTAAAACTTTTTCCATTTTTCTATAGTATTACATCAAATACCGATCGGTATTTGAAGAGTTAAAATTTTTTTATTTTTTGATGCGTTCGATAATAGAATTATCTATAAAGTCCATTGCTGTGCTTATATATGTTTGATCGTTATGGGTAAAGGCGAGAAGTGAACTTCCTTCAATTAGGGATAAAATTATTTTTGCATACTGAGCTGAATCTATATTTTCATTAATTTCATTATTGACAATACCATCGTTAATAATATTAGTTAAACCAGTAGTGAATTTTTGAGATAATTTTTGAGCACTTTTAAACAACATCGGATTGATAAATTTTGCATCAACTCCTGCACGTAACATGGGACATCCGCCTCTGTCTTTAACTAAGTCATAGTAACCACGCTGATAAGTTGTTATAGCATGCAATTTATTTAAGCTTCCTTTCGTAGCAGCAACTAGTTCGAATAATGGAGTTATGGCTGCATTTATGTTGTATTGAAATGACTTTAAAGCCAAATCTTCTTTATTAGAAAAATTACAGTAAATAGCACCTTTTGTAAGTCCCGTGACATTTGATATATCAGTTAAACTAGTACCTACATATCCTTGTTTGTTAAAAATAGGAGCTACTCTTTCTAGTATAAATTCGGTAGTATTCATTGGTATTAATATAAATTCAGGAACAAATATACTATAAATACCGATCGGTATTTGATAAAAATAATATTTTTTAATTGCAGCTTATAATAGTTTCAAATCAGAAATGATCATCTCTCTTTCAGAATTCTTGCATTTTTTGAAATCGCTTCCTATTTGCACGTCAGAATAATATAATAAAGCCGTGCAATTTTGTAAACATGCTTATGCCTTAAATATTAATTTTAGTACTAGTAACGAGAGCAACACTTTCGTATAAACATAATAAAAGATAAAATGGAAACTACTACAAAGCCTGTTAAGGCATTTTATACTTATCAGGAGAGAGATATTAAAAACATATTGGACCAGATGGAACATGCCTCGAACCTGAAACTCTTATATCAGTTGCCTACAGGAGGAGGGAAGACAGTTGTGTTTTCAGAAATCGCAAGACAATTTATGGCGCGCTTCGGCAAAAAGGTAATAATCCTTACCCATCGTATAGAATTATGCACACAGACTTCCAGAACGCTAAAAAATATCGGTGTCAAAAACCGTGTTATAAATAGTACCAACGGCAATATAAAAGAAGATTGCGACTGTTATGTTGCTATGGTGGAGACGCTCCGAAACAGAATTAAATCAAAAAAAATAAAAACTGCAGACATAGGTCTTGTCATTGTCGACGAAGCACATCATAATTCGTTCAGAAAATTGATGAATAGCTTTAAAAAAGCTTTTATCATTGGGGTTACAGCTACACCTTTCAGCTCTGATATAACCAAACCTATGAATCGACATTACAAATCTTTAATTACTGGAGAAAATATTGCAGGCCTTATCGAGAAAGGTTTTCTGGCCAAACCAACATCTTATGTTTATGAAGTAGAACTGAACTCGTTGAAAACGGGTCTGCATGGAGACTATACAGTCAGTTCTTCTAATGATCTTTATAGTTCGCAAGTCATGCAGGATTTGCTCTTAAATGCCTACAGAGAGCAAGCGGCGGGAACAAAGACTCTGATATTTAATAATGGAATTACTGCTTCGCAAAAAGTGTATGAAACTTTTACCGCAGCCGGTATTTCGATTAAGCATTTGGACAATAAGACTTCAGATCAGGATAGAAAAGAAATTTTAAAGTGGTTCAAAAAGACAAAAGATGCTGTTCTCACATCTGTCTCCATTTTGACTACTGGATTTGATGAGCCGACGGTTGAGAATATTATTCTTAATCGCCCCACAACATCCATAACGCTTTACCATCAGATGGTCGGAAGAGGAGCACGCAGGCTTCCGTCCAAAAAAAGTTTTCGAATTATAGATCTTGGCAACAATATCCAGCGTTTTGGAAATTGGGAAGAACCTGTAGACTGGCAGCATGTGTTTGAACATCCTGATGTATTTGCCAAACAGCTTCACTATCAGGCAGGCGGAACATCAGCTGTACAATCTCATGGATTTTCAGCAGAACTCCGTGCGAAGTTTCCCAACACTCTTGAAATGACTTTTGATATTGAAGAGCACTATCAAGAAGCCCATCATACAGATAAAAAACCTAAAACAGTTATTCAACAGTCTATAAGACAGCAAGCAAAGATGTGTCTGGATAATGCGGCAACACTGTCAGAAGCTTTATCACTAGCTGAAGCTTTGAAACCAGAAATTGAGTGGAGAGTGAAGCAGTACGTGAAATGCCTGGAAAACGCCAGCACCAATTACAAACAATGGCTGATTGAGGATTATCAGCAGCGCCTTAAAGTACTTATTACAAAATTATTCCCAAAAATGAATGCTGCATAATTATTGTCGTTTAATACTAAAAAAAACAGCAGGCTTTATTTAATCCTGCTGTTTTTTTTTAGTAAAGTATTTTTTCTTAGCTGTTTGTAGCTGCGCTTCCGCTGCTTCCAGAGCCTCCAGAGTTGTCATTGCCGCCTTGTTCGTTACGATCAGGATCTGTGCCTGCTTCATCTTCTCGCTCTTCATTCCAGTCTCCTGTATTGGCATCCTCTCCAGATTTACCATTTTTTGCAGCTGTGTTCATCTGGCTGTGGTATGGACATTTTTGAAGTTCTTCGCTCGTATAATTGTGTAAATTTTCCATTATGCTAATTTTTAATTGTTTATAGAAATAAAATTAACTTTATAACATGAATTTATTTTATAAGAAAAAGAAATTCCGTTATCAAATTTACACTCGAGGACTTTCAAATATCATCTTAATAGTGCAAAGATTTAATCAGGCTGAAGCAATGAAAAACTTTACTGTTTCTATAGGGGATAATAACATATGATTTTGGTAAACTCACAAATGCATTTAACATTAAGATAAGGAATGTTAATTAAGTTTTTTATATCTTTAATAAATTCTTGTTTGCATTTGTTATGTGAATAATTAATAATTGCAATTTTATATATCTATTAAAACTATCTATGAAGAAAATAGGATTTTTATCGTTTGGCCATTGGGCTGATCATCCTTCCTATGTCGCTCGTACAGCAAGCGATACTCTTTTGCAGTCCATCGATTTGGCTGTGGCTGCAGAGGAAATTGGGTTAGATGGTGCTTATTTTAGAGTCCATCATTTTGCACGACAGCTGGCATCACCCTTTCCGCTACTTTCGGCTATTGGTGCTAAAACGAGCAAAATAGAGATTGGTACAGGTGTAATCGATATGCGATATGAAAATCCACTATATATGGTGGAAGATGCCAGCGCCGCAGATTTAATTTCAGGCGGACGTTTGCAATTAGGAATCAGCAGAGGATCACCAGAACAGGTCATTGACGGCTGGCGTTCTTTCGGTTATAAACCTAATGAAGGTGAAACAGATGCAGATATGGGACGCCAAAAAGCTTTAGAATTTTTAGAGAGGCTTAAGGGTGAAGGTTTTGCAGAGCCAAATCCGTACCCTATGTTCCCAAATCCGCCGGGTTTATTAAGACTTGAGCCTCATTCAGAAGGATTGCGAGAGCGAATCTGGTGGGGAGCAGCGTCTAATGCGACCGCTATTTGGGCTGCTGAAAACGGCATGTACCTGCAAAGTTCTACCTTGAAGTATGATGAAAATGGTAAACCTTTTCATATTCAGCAGGCAGAACAGATTCGATTGTATAAAGAAGCTTGGAGAAAAGCAGGACATGAGCGCGAACCGCGTGTTTCAGTAAGCCGTTCAATTTTTGCATTGGTCAACGATCAGGACAGATATTATTTTGGAAATCAAGGTAAAGGTTCTGATAGTTTTGGTAATATAGAAACTGATAAACGGGCAATTTTTGGGAAGAGTTATGCAGCTGAACCAGATAAACTCATTGAAGAGTTGGCTCAGGATGAAGCTATTCAAGAAGCAGATACAGTACTGCTGACAATACCCAACACATTAGGTGTTGACTACAATGTACATATACTGTCGTCTATATTAGAACATATTGCACCAGCACTGGGTTGGCGATAATTTTTTAAAATAAATAAAATGAAGCCTCCCTTTAATAAGGAGGCTTTTTTCCTTCAATTTAAATTCTATAGAATTAAGGTTATCGTTCTATTCTAAAGCTTAATCAAGTGAATTGATAGATTTTATCTATCAATTAAAAATTATTTATTATCAATACTAATCACTTTCTCTTTAATTACTTTGTAAATTAGTATCAAAATTAAATTTGGAATTATGGATAATCAATCAAATGACATCAGCAAGTGCCCTTTTCATAACGGCAGTATGAACAACCAAGCCGCAACAGGTACAAAAAATCGTGACTGGTGGCCAAAACAGCTAAAGGTAAATATCTTAAGACAGAATTCAGCACTATCAAATCCCTTAAAAGAGAATTTTAATTATGCAGAAGCTTTTAAAAGTCTTGATCTTGACGCAGTAAAAAAAGATCTGCACGAACTAATGACTGATTCGCAAGAGTGGTGGCCTGCAGATTTTGGTCATTATGGAGGTCTGTTTATTCGAATGGCTTGGCATAGTGCGGGAACATATAGAGTGTATGACGGTCGTGGTGGTGCAGGTGCAGGGCAGCAACGTTTTGCTCCTTTAAACAGCTGGCCTGATAATGTGAGTCTTGATAAAGCCAGAAGATTACTGTGGCCAATAAAACAAAAATACGGTCAAAAAATTTCTTGGGCTGATTTGATGATATTGACAGGGAATGTAGCTCTCGAATCTATGGGGTTCAAAACATTTGGTTTTGGAGGAGGAAGAGCTGATGTTTGGGAACCGGATGAATCAGTTTATTGGGGTTCAGAAACCGAATGGCTTGGAGGAGATGTACGTTATGATGATGGATCTGAAGGTGTTCCTAAAAATCATGGAGTAGTATCATCAGATGATGATGCTGATGGAAATATTCATAGCAGAAATTTAGAAAAACCTCTAGCAGCTGTACAAATGGGACTTATATATGTGAATCCTGAAGGTCCTGATGGAAATCCAGATCCTATTGCAGCAGCTAAAGATATAAGAGATACGTTTAGCCGCATGGCAATGAACGATGAAGAAACGGTAGCATTAATTGCTGGTGGTCACACATTTGGAAAAACTCACGGTGCAGCTTCTTCTGATCACGTAGATAAAGAACCTGAAGCAGCTTGTTTAGAACTGCAGGGATTTGGCTGGAAAAATAGTTTTGGTTCAGGAAAGGGAACTGATGCTATTACAAGCGGACTTGAAGTTACATGGACAAAAACTCCAACGCAATGGAGCAATAATTTTTTCGAAAACTTATTTGGATTTGAATGGGAACTTTCTAAAAGTCCAGCTGGTGCACATCAATGGGTAGCTAAAAATGCCGAAGCAATTATTCCAGATGCTTTTGATAGTTCAAAAAAACACCTGCCAACAATGCTTACCACGGATTTGTCATTAAGATTAGATCCTGTTTACGAAAAAATATCGCGTCGTTTCCTTGAAAATCCTGATGAATTTGCTGATGCTTTTGCACGTGCATGGTTTAAACTAACACATCGTGATATGGGACCTCGTGAACGTTATCTAGGACCAGATGTTCCGCAGGAAGAGTTGTTATGGCAAGATCCAATTCCAGAAGTAAATCATGAATTAATAGATGAAAACGATACGAACCAATTAAAAGAAAAAATACAAAATTCTGGATTAAAAATATCACAATTAGTTGCAACAGCATGGGCATCTGCTTCTACTTTTAGAGGATCGGATAAGCGTGGTGGCGCTAATGGTGCACGCATAAGATTGGCACCACAAAAAGATTGGGAGGTAAATAATCCTGCAGATCTTAAACAAGTTTTAGACAAATTTGAAAGCATTCAATCACAGTTTAATGCATCACAGTCACAAAACAAAAAAGTTTCATTGGCAGATTTAATTGTTTTAGGAGGAGTTGTTGGAGTAGAAAATGCAATTAAGGAAACAGGATTTTCAATAAAAGTACCATTTTCTCCAGGCCGTATGGATGCATCAGCTGAGCAGACTGATGTTGAGTCATTTGGTTATTTAGAACCTAAAGCAGATGGTTTCCGTAATTACAGAAAAACAAAATCAACAGTTTCTACAGAAGAATTTCTTATTGATAAAGCAAATTTACTAACTCTTACTGCACCAGAATTAACTGTACTTTTAGGTGGATTGCGCGTGTTAGATATTAATGCAGATCATACAAAAAATGGTGTATTTACGAATCGACCAGGCCAATTGACCAATGATTTCTTTATAAATCTTCTTGACATGAATACGCAGTGGCAGGCTGTCTCTAATGATAAAGAATTATATACCGGAAACGATCGTAACACTGGACAGCCTAAATGGATAGGAACGCGTGCCGATCTTGTTTTTGGTTCTAATTCAGAACTAAGAGCGATCGCAGAAGTTTATGCAAGTGCTGATGCAAAAGAGAAATTTATAAATGATTTCGTTGCTGTATGGAATAAAGTAATGAATTTGGATAGATTTGATTTAGTTTAATCAAGAGCTGTATTTAGTAAAATAGATTGCATTAGAATCTAATGAAAAATATAGATTATTTATAAGTAAAAAGCCCGATATATTTATTGGGCTATTTTTTTTTCAAACCGGCTTTTTAAAGTATATTTTAAAATTAAAATGCCGTAATTGTCACTACTTTTTCAAACCTTCCGTGATGACTAACAGAAACATCCCGAATTGTATTTTGTAACGAAGAATCTAAATACGGAATATTGTCGCTGTCTTTTAAAATAGATTTTTTTTCAATTTCGGTTACCTTTTTTAGATCCTCTAAGTTGCTGACCGCTACAGTATGAATTTCATCTTTTGAGAGCGTTGTTTTTGTATAGTACATGTTTCCGTTGCAACTAACTTTTCCAATTATAAAATTTTTGTTGTGCAGTTCAATAAAACAAATTAGTTTTTTAGGAATGTATTCTCTAACTTTTGTCTGACGATTATAAATTTTATAAGCAGCTTCTTTCATGCTCCAAAGAATCCAAACCATAAATTCAGGATTAGATGCGTTAGAAATAAGCAATTGTTCTTCACGAGTATATATTTTTTCTATAAAACCCTTTCTCTGCCAATTACTTTCTTCGCGTGACTGCTTAATATCTATCACATCATTACCAATCATTTTTGTGCCAATTTGGTTTCGATGATTTCTACAGCGGTCTTAACGTCAAGCATTCGTTCCATATCTGTATTGTCAATTACAACATCAAAAGCTTCTTCAATATCAAGTACAATATCTACCAGATTAGCCGAGTTGATACTCAAATCATTAATAAAATCCGTATCTTCAGTAAGGTTGTCATATGCTTCTGTATTTGTAGTATATGGCTTGATGATTAATTGTAATTTAGCGATAAGTTCTTCTTTGTTCATAATAGGATTATTTTTCAAATTTTTTAAAAATTATACAAGCATTTACGTCACCAAAGCCAAAACTGGCTTTAGCAATTATAGCAGGATTACTGTTTATTGTTTTTAAAGGTACTTTTGAAGAATCGATAAGCGCCGTAATATCAGGATGAAGATTGTCACAATTTGTGTTTCCAAATATAAAACCTTCATAAAGCTGTAAAACAGTTGCGATGCTTTCAATACTTCCTGCCGCGCTCAAACAGTGACCTGTCATGCTTTTTAAAGAATTAATATATGGAAATTCAGTTCCTTTTCGGCCTAAAGCTTTTGTCCAATTTTCAATTTCAAGACTGTCTTTTGTGGTTGCAGTAAGATGTCCGTTTATGGCATCAACAGCATCAGGTGAAATACCTGAATTATGAATTGCATTTGTAATACAGCGTTGAACAGCAGTGCTGTTAGGAGCAGTCATGCTTCCGTTGCCGCGCTGACCTCCCGAGTTTACATCACCTCCTAATATTTCTGCATAAATGGTTGCACCTCGTTCTAAGGCGCTTTCTAAATCTTCTATAACTAATGCTCCGGCGCCGCTTCCTGGTACAAAACCAGCAGCTGTTGCACTCATAGGCCGTGAACCTGCTTCGGGATTATCATTATATTTTGAACTGCAGACACGAAGCGCATCAAATCCTGCCCAAATGTAAGGACCGCTATCGCTGGTACTTCCTGCTAAAATTCTTTTTGCCTTTCCGGCTTGTATGCGGTCGTAGGCCATTAGTATTGCTTCTGTTCCTGTGGTGCAGGCAGACGAATTTGTAGTAACCTGATTTCCAAGTCCTAATTTTCCGCCAAGATAAGCACTGATACCGCTATTCATAGTTTGTGCTACAACAGTACTGCCTAATCTTCTTACTTGTAATTCGTCAATTTTATAAATGCTTTCTCGGAATTTATCTATTCCAGAAGTGCCAGCTCCAAAAATAGCGCCGTTGTCCCAATCGGGTTCGTCATTAATTTCTATTGATAATCCAGCATTTTTCCAGGCTTCCATTCCTGAAATGACACCGTACAAAATGCCTGTGCTATTGAATCCGCGCAGTTCAAGTTCTGTAAAATATTGTGCTTTAATTTCTTCAGATATTTGAGGCTGACCTGCTATCTGACAAGAAAACTGCAATTCCTGCAGCTGTGCATCATGCCGAATTCCTGATATTCCGTTTTTTATAGAATGGCTAAACGCTTCAATTCCAACTCCGTTTGGAGCAACAATGCCTAAACCTGTTATAACAACTCGCTTGCTCATAATTTATTCGTAATCATGCCAGCCAAAATGCCTTTACATACTTCTTGTCCGGCTTCGTTTTTCATAATGACATCACACTTTAATTTTCCAAACCTGAAAAATAATTTTTGAGAAGTTACCGTTACTTTTTCGTTGGGATAAACGGGTTTTAAAAACTGCATATCCGCTGAAGTAAAAGCAATTACAGTATCTTTATTAAAGGTGTCACCTAATAAATAAATACCAAGACAGACCATTCCAATTTGTGCCATTGTTTCTGTTAAAATAACGCCTGGAGTTACCGGATTATCTTTAAAATGACCTTTATAAAAATCAAGATCTTCATTAAAAGTATAAGTACCGCTCACACTATTTTCATCAACGTGAAGCAACTCATCTACAAATAAAAAAGGTTTGCTGTACGGTAACTGTGCTGTAATATCGTTCAATTTCATCTTATCTTCTAAAAAATTACCATTGCAATAAAACTCTTTGTGCTGAAAATCCAGGTCCGAAACTGAGCATCAATCCTTTTTCACCTTCTTTCGGATTTGCATCCATAATTCGCTCTAAAACGTATAGTACTGTTGCACTCGACATATTTCCGTATTGTTTTAAGACTTCTTTTGTATCTTCAATATTCTTTCCTAAACCAGAAAAAAGTGCTTCAACAGTAGTAACAATCTTTTTTCCGCCTGGATGAAATATCATATGATCTATATCTTTGATTTCTAAATTGTTTTTTTGAAGAAAAGGGTGAATAATGTCTCCAAAATGAGAGGCAATAGTATCTGGAACTTCGATATCTAAGACCATTTGAAGTCCTGTATTTGTAAGTTTAAAACCCATCATATGCTCGGCTTCGTAAAAATGATACATTTCTTCATTTACTATTTCGGGACCTTTATCCTCTTCGTAAGAAGATAACAAACAACAGGCAGATCCATCTCCAAAAATAGCCGCGCTTACAATATTTGGCATCGAAAAATCATCAAGCTGAAATGTCGCCGTTGGAGATTCTACTGCAATTACTGCAGCTCGTTTCCCAGGATTTGCCTTCAGAAAGTTTTTCGCATAAATAATACCCGAAATTCCAGCAGCACAACCCATTTCCGTTACCGGAAGCCGAACAATATCTTGTCTCAGATTCATTTTATTGATAAGATAAGCATCTAAAGAAGGAATCATAATTCCGGTACAGCTAACTGTAATAATGTAATCCAGTGTCTGCGGATCCCAATTTGCTTTTTCGAGTGCTTTTTTTAGCACCTGTTCACCCAGAATAATAACTTCGCGAGAATAAATATCATTTTTTTCTTCAAATGATGTGGCGGTAAAAACTTCTGCGGGATCCATTATAGAATACCGTTTGTCTACAGCCGCGCCTTCAAATATCTTTTTGACTTTTTTTATAAAACGATCATCTTGCCCTTCCAGCCATACTTCCAGCATTGGAAGTATATCGGCTGTTTCGCGGGAATATTGTGGTAGCTGCTTGGCAACTGTTACTATTTTTACACTCATTTGTTTGTAATTATCCACTGGTAGCGAAAAGCCCATTTCCAGCTTATGGTATAGTTTTTTAAATTTAGTTTTTTAGAGAATTCTTCGAGTTCGTTTTTCTTAAATCCTCTCAAGATAGATACTAGTCCATCTTCACGCGACATTCTATTTAGATTAAAAATAATACAGATCAATTCAAAAAGCCGATAGGCCAGTTTGCTTCGATGCAGATCATTTATGATGATGCCAGTTTCTGCATTATTCCTAAAGATAGTAATTATATTTAATATTTGCTCATTCGTAAAATGGTGCAGGGTCAGCGTACATAAAATAATATCAAATTTCATAGTTTTAAAATCTTCACTAAAAATATCTACGCATTGATATTCAATATTGGGATATGCTGTTGATAATTTCGTCGCATAATTTATCGTAAAATCATTAGCATCTATACCAATAAGTTTAAAATTGAGATTGTTTTTTTGACCGAATTTAGACAGCATTCGCAACATATCTCCGTTGCCGCATCCTATATCTGCTATTGTAATTGTCTTTGCTTTATGAGATTTTTTTAATAATTTTTTTATTCCATGCAGCGTAATTTTATTGCCTCCAAGCAACTGATTGATGCGGGCAATCTGATCGAGTGCATCTCTTAGTTCTTCTCCCTGAAGAGAGAAATCATCCATTATTTCACTTTCCTCTGTTCTATATTGAGTATTTATTGCCATTTAATTGATTGCTATAGGTTTACCATGCGTTAGTTTAATTATTCGAGACAGTATTCCTGGAATAGATGCTGTTGTCGCAACGAATATATTGGTAATGGTTTTATTGGTTAAGATTCGTGCTAGAATCCTTCCCATAAAGATTCTTTTTCCAAAATGTTTTTTCCATTCTTTGGAGTACTTTTTTTCTAATGTTTCTCTAGACATTTTTTCATCTGAATAATATTCTAAAATTAATTCTGATGCTATTTTTGCGCTGTGAATTGCCATCGCCATTCCGTTGCCGCAAAGCGGATGGATAAGACCCGCAGTATCGCCAATCATGATAATATGTTTTTCTACCGCTTGTTTTTTATCAAAAGAGATCTGGCTAATTGTTAGCGGTTTATCAAAAAGAAGCGTGCTGTTTTCAAAAACAGATTTAAGATGTTTGTTTTTGTAAAGTACATTTTGCTGATATTCCTCAATATTTTTATATTGCTTAAAAGTCGCATAATCGGCCAGATAGCAAATGTTTATGATGTTGTTTTCTACTTTAGAAACGCCACAGTAACCGCCTTTAAAGTTGTGAAGCGCCACTAGATCATTATCTAAATTACCAGAATAATGTGCTTTTACCGCTAGCCAAGGAGATTTTTTATTGAAGAAATTTCGCTCTATGACCTGATCGACATTCGAACGTTTTCCATAGGCACCCAAAACTATTTTAGCGGTTAAAATTTGATCTGATGTTGTAACTGTGAATAAATTATCGGAAAAAGAAACATCAATAACATTTTCTTTAATTACGGTGCAGTTGTTAGCCAATGCCTTTTGATATAAAAAATCATCAAGCGCATATCTGCTGATGCCAAATCCTCCTAGCGGTAATTTTGCTTTTGCAGTTTTTCCACTGGTTGTAGTAAATTCAAATTTAGAGATATTGGTAGGATTTAGTGCTACAACATCGGCGCCAAGCCATTTGAGATACGGTAGAATTTCATTCGAAATATATTCACCACAAACTTTATGTCGAGGGTAAGTGGATTTTTCGATCAATGTTACTTTTAGATTTTTTTGAGACAGATGAATTGCAGCTGTTAATCCAGCAAGTCCGCCACCAATAATCAGTACATCTATCTTTGTTTCCATATTACCAATTTAAGTATTAAATCTTACATATAGATTATAATAAGCGAACTAAATTTATGGGGATTAAAATACTATTGAAAGATTTATTATTCAGATTAGAAACAGGGCTGCTAAAAAAGTCTCAATGTTTACCTTTATCGATTTTCTTTTTTTGTTCAAAAAAATGTTTTGTAGATTATAATTTTTAAAGTTGCTGTACTAATGTTTTTTAATTATTCAAAATCAATTATAGTTAGAGTAAAGGGTTGTGTTTTCAAGTAAAAAAAGTAACAGCTTTAAAAGTTTATGGCTATAAAAATGCTGCAGCTGGATGGTATTGCATAATTTTGTAATACAATGAAGTCACTAGCTTCTAATTTTATACTATGAACAACACATTTTCTGAAAACAGCCAAATTGGAATAGTATCTGCTTTCTCTGAGCTTGTAAATACCGATTTTCAAGGAGAAATGAATGCGCTATGCTGGTACAGAAATTTAGATGGCGATTTTAGTGAGATTGTTGCCCAATTGCGTTTAAAAGAAAACATAACAGAAGTTTATCCTGAAGATCTAACCGCACTCGAACTATCAGAAAAGGGGAATACAGCAAGAGAAATAATCTTAAAGGATTTACAATTACTAACTGATTTTGGAGCTTCGCCTTCTCTTAATTTACTGAAGTGTTATGAACGTGACGATGAATTTGATTTTATATCGACTGATGTATATTCTTTTCATGTTGATCGTTCGCCCATTCCAACAGATACTTTTTTATGTACCTATCACGGAGCGGCAAGTGATATTATTTCTAATTCGCAGGCAGAGCAAAAAATTCGGATTCCAGAAATTCGAACAAAGCTAAAAGAACTGCATGACGGACCAGAGGAAGAATTCGAAAACTTTTTAAAGGAAAATTATTTTGATTTGCACTATAAGGCACATCAAGATGCGGTACCTGTTAATTTAGGATTAGGACATCTTTGGCGACTGGCTGTAGATCATCCAAAACAAGAAGTGCAGCCCTGTATTCATAGAGCACCAAGAGAAAATGACGGGGAATATCGGTTGTTGCTTATTTGTTGAGGAAAATTTGCTTTGTAAATGAAGTTAATTTTAATTGCAAATGACTTTATTGTTTACTAAAATCAACCCCTTTATACTTATTGTACTTTCATCAGAATTTGAATTTAAAAAGATATATCCTTCATTATTCAAAAGCATTAAAGCATCTAATACTCTTGCTTGTTTTTTCTTTTCATTAGATATACTGTCTTTTACCGGTGTATACGTATTAAAAACGGGAGTTAAAAGACTTGTCAGTTCTTCTAAAGTACAACTCATGTCGTATCTGTCGGCAAGCATTTGCAGGATTTTTATAAGAAAGGTTGGGAATGTTTCCATGACAACAGCTTTTGCTTATATATACGAAAACAGACTCCAATTAGATTCTTTGGAAGCTTTTAATTATTATAAGAATTTGATTTCTTTAATATTGCTATTGATCTCCTGCTACTGCAGAATTCTTTTGGAAAGCTCTTAATTTCTTCTGACTTCGCAACAACATTCTTGACAACAACTGCTCGGATATGCGTAACTAGATTTTCTCTTTTTTTAAACCATTAAGATGCACTTTGCGGGCACGGATTATAAATCTGCGCGATCAGGTTTTTCAGCGTTTCCAGCTGTGGCTTAGCTTTTTATAGCGAAAAGGTATCGGCTTCACAGCTTTTTTTTGTTAAATTTGAGACATCTCAAATTAGGTTTCTCATAGACTAACATTGCGAGATTTTAAATAACCTTTAATTAGCTTAATTATGAATAAGATTTTCACAATTCCTTCAATGACTTTATTTTTTATATTAACGCTACAAAGTGTTGTTGCTCAAGTTGACACAGCAAATGATAAAGATGCTATAAAACAACTTGTAACAAATTATGAAAACGCTTGGAATAGACATGATCCTAAAGGACTTGCAGATAATTACGATAATAATGCAACTTGGGTCAATTGGTTTGGCGCATATTATATTGGCAAAGAGGATATTCAGAATCATTATGAAATTGTTCATACAAGCTATTTCAAATCGTCACATTATTATACTCGTGCTGTAGAAGACATAATTTTTGTAAAACCTGATGTAGCCATTTCCCACATTCGTACTGGTCTTTCAGGCGATACACGTTTTCCTGGAAAAACGTTTGAATTTCGCAGAACAATCATTCTGAAAAAAAAAGATGGCAAATGGCTTATTTTAGCCGGACAAAATGCAAAGCTTAATGACGGAATTGATTAATAGATAGAGCAGGATAAATTGTCAATACTGTTTTTACAGGTAGTAAAGTGAAACTTTTTCGTTCTGGGCATCGATAACTTTATCATTTGCCCCTGTTTTTCTATGATCACTGAAATTTTTTGTGATAGCTATTTTTCGGCTTTTGAGGAGTAGAGCGTATCTCTGCTTGATAAAATGGGAGATTGAATAATAACTGATTAGCCTCATTTGAGCATATGAATTTAATAAACAGAAAAAACGAATGATAATAATGATTATTTTTTTATTCTGTATATTCTGTTTCCGGTCTGGGAATCGAAATCGCTACGCCTCTCTAATAAGCTCCTCGGAACCAGTTATATCATCAATATTCCAAGAACGTCAAGAACTAATGTTGAAGATGTTTTTGTAGCAGGAGATGCTGCAGATCACGTATATCGTCAGGCAATTACTGCTGCTGGAACCGGCTGCATGGCTGCGCTTGACGCAGAACGTTATTTGGCTTCTAAAGAATAGTAAGAATGAAAATTAATATTTATCCATCACTTTTTATCTAATGGTAAAAAAGACTATAAGTTGAGTGTTTTTAATCAATATTATTTTCTAAATGTTTGGGATAATTTTCTAGATCTTTTGCAATATCTCCATCTTTAAAAATATCAAAACAATTATAACCTTCTAAAATTTCCACACCACAAAAACGATAGTTACTTGTAATATTTAAAAATAAATCTTCAGTTCCTTTTCCTTGCATTAAAGATTGCGAAGGATTGTTAAAACTTTCAGCGGGCGCATTAAAAGTGGCACAAATCATAAACTTTTTCCCATGCATTTTCCCACCTGTTCCGTATTGTTTGGTTGAATCTTCCCTGGTTCTTCCATCACCCGAAAGGAATTTTTGACTTTGTAATCCGCTGTTAAAAACTTCATCTACATATTTTTTATAAATCCACGGCGCACCAAACCAATTGACAGGTGTCTGCAGAATGACAATATCAGCTTGGAGATGTTTTTCTACTTCTTCATCTGCGTTGTAGCCATTTTCTATTTGTGTTTCTAATACTTCTAATCCTTTTGTTGTAAAAAAATCTTTCGCTTTTTGGATAAAAGCATTGTTTAATGTTCCTTCTGACCAGCCTTGATACGTTAAATGTGTATTGATTAATAATACCTTTTTCATTGTTATAATTTCTTTCTTTTGTTATTAAATAGTATAGTCAATTGAACTCATATGCGCTTCGCCCATTCGATCGCCGTAAACAGGAAATTTTGTAAAACAGGTTTCTATATCTTGGATGTCATCCTTTGTTAAATGAATTTTAGATGCACCAAGGTTTTCCAATAAATGTTCCTCAGTACGGGTGCCGGGAATTGGAATGATATTCGGACTTTTAGCAAGTAACCATGCCAGGGCAATTTGAGCTGGCGTGGCATTCTTTTTTGTAGCATAATCCTTTAACCACTCTATCATTGGCATATTCAATGGTAAAAATTCTTTTGAAAAACGAGGAAAACCTGCGCGGAAATCTGATTCTTTGTCGAATTTAGTGGTTGTATCGTATTTTCCAGTTAAAAAACCGGCACCTACTGGAGACCAAGGAACGAATCCGATGCCTAAATCTTCACAGGTTTTCAGCACTCCATTTAACTCGACATTACGTGTCCATAATGAATATTCTGACTGAACAGCAGTTACTGTTTGAACGGCATGTGCATGCTGAATTGTTTTTGCACTTGCTTCCGAGAGTCCAAAATGCAAAACTTTACCTTCTTGGATAAGCTCTTTAATAGTTCCGGCAACTTCTTCGATTGGAACATTGGGATCAACTCGATGTTGGTAATATAAATCAATATGATCAGTTCTAAGACGCGTAAGTGATTCTTCAACCACTTTCCTTATTCGTTCGGGTCTGCTGTCTAATCCAACAGTCCCATCGATTGCGAATCCAAATTTTGTAGCAATCTTGACTTGATTGCGAAAGGGCTCAAGCGCTTCGCCAACCAATTTTTCATCTGTATAAGGTCCATATACTTCTGCTGTATCGAAAAACCTTACTCCATTTTCAAATGCGGTACGTATCGTTTTTATAGATTGTTGATGATCTGCAGGCGGATTGTAGTTTCCGACCATATTCATGCATCCAAGACCAATTTCAGAAACTTCAAGTGTTCCCAGTTTTCTTGTTTTCATATAATTTGTTTTTTTATCGTTGATTTGTTTCACATCTGATGAAGTATTCGCTGCTGACAAAAAAATTGGTGCAAATAGCAAACCAGCACCGGCAATTGCTGTTTGCTGAATAAATTTTCTTCTTGAATTTTCTTCGTCTTTCATCTTTTAATTTTTTACAATACAAATTTAGATGCAACACAGGGAATCAAAGGAAACGGATCACTACTAAAAAGTAAACAAATTACGGATAACAAAAAACACCATCTTATGATGGCGTTTTATTATTGATTTGCACAAGTTGTAATCGATATTCTTTGGGAGTGAGATTGACTTGCTTTTTGAAGAATTTTGAAAAATAATTGGGATATTCAAAGCCCAATTCATAAGCTACTTCTGCCGTTTTCATTTGCGGATTTTGTTCTAAAAGATCTTTCGCTTTTTTAATAACAAAGTCATGAATCGTTTCAAGTGTTGATTTTTGAGTGAAGTGTTTTACAATATCGCCCAAGTAATTAGCTGTTAGTCCTAATTTATCTGCAAAATATTGAACATTTGGAATTTGAGAAACAGGCTGATTGTAATAATCAATTAAACTTTGCTGGAAATCAGATATAATATGATTGTATTGTTTTGGATCGGTTGAAAACTGTCTTTTATAAAACGCTTCAACCAATGAAACCAAAAGATTTACATACGAAAGTAAAACAGGAAAATGTTTCTTATCGCTTTGGTAATATCTTATCATTAACTGAAAAACCAGGCTAATTTCTTTAATTTCTTCTTCTGTTAAATATAATGCCTCATGTTGTCCATAGTCTAAATAAGTCTTAAATAGAAAACGGTTTTCCTCAATTATTTTTTTGGAAAGCTGCAGGTACATTCCGGTATAAGTTGGTTCAACATCCCAGCCTGTTGTCAAAACTAATTCAGGACTATTGAAAAATACAGCATTAATTGGTTGCTCTACAGCTGTGATTTTACTCTTGAAATTTAGTTTAATCGAAATTCTGTAAAAATCGACCATTACGGCTTCTGATTTCAAAAGCATGTTTGGAGGGTCATAATAGCCAGCATCAATGTCGTTATCCAATGGTTCGTCCAGACCAATGTAATTATTATACGATTTGAAGTCTTTGAAAATTTTCATTTGTAATTTGTTTTTTGATTTTGAAAAACTTCAGATCAATTTAGAATGCTTCGTAAAGATCACCATTTTTTAATTCATAATGCGATATTCATTAGGAGTGCTTCCAACATGCTGTTTGAAAAAGCGCGTGAAGTGCTGTGGGTATTTAAAACCTAATTCATAAGCGACTTCATTAATGGTTTTTGTAGAATCGAATATCTTATTTTTAGCTGTATCTATTATTTTGTTTTGAATGTATTCCTGAGCAGATTTCCCTGTTTCTTTTTTAATAAGATCACCAAAATAATTAGGAGATAAGTTTAGTTCGCCGGCATAATAAGCCACAGAAGGCAGTCCTATAATATTAGGTTTATCAGATGAAAAATAACTGTTTAAGAGTTCTTCAAATTTTTCAACAATACCTTTATTTTCATTATCTCTCGTAATGAACTGGCGGTCATAAAATCTTTCGCAGTAATTCAAAAATAATTCAATGTTTGAAGCAATAAGCTTTTTGCTGTGCTTGTCAACAGACTGCTTTAATTCCGTTTCTATTTTAGAAAAACAATCAAAAACAAGCTGTTTTTCTTTCTCTGACAAGTGTAAAGCTTCACTGGTATTGTAGCTGAAAAAATTATATTCACTAATGATTTTTGCAAGCGAGGTGCCGCGAATTAAATCCGGATGGAAAACCAATCCATGTCCTGCGGGCTGATAGTAATCTACCTTGTTTTCTACATCAATGGTCTGGCCGGGCGATACAAAAACTAAAGTTCCTTCCTGATAGTCATAATAATTACGCCCATATTTCAAATCCCCGCATTTTACATCCTTCAAAAATATACAGTAAAGTTCAAAATTCATCCTTGAACCTGTCCTTGGTTTTGCTTTATTAAAATCAATTATACTAACTAAAGGATGCAAAGTTTCATGATTATTAAAATCATTATATTCTTTAATAGTCTCGAAGTTAAATACCTGTCCCATGTTTTCATCGTTGTTTGTTACACAAATTTAGCTATTTAAGTACAGTTTTAACAGCAGTATACTCTGAATCAGTAATCTTGGTAGGAGATTCCGTAATCCGTATACCAAAATCCATGTTTTTAGTTCGGAAATTTGTAATAATAGAATTATAAAATCGTGTTACAATGCAAACTATAAAATTAAACAATGGAGTTGAAATGCCCATTCTAGGGTTTGGTGTTTTTCAAATGCAGGATCAGGCAGAATGTGAACAAGCTGTGGTTGATGCTATCGAAACGGGTTACAGACTTATTGATACGGCAGCGTCGTATATGAATGAACAGGCTGTTGGAAACGGAATTAAACGAAGCGGCATTGCAAGGGAAGAACTTTTTATTACAACAAAACTCTGGATAAGCGATGCAGGTTATGAAAATACCTTAAAAGCTTTTCAGAAGTCATTAGACCTTTTGCAATTGGATTATCTGGATCTATATCTTATCCATCAGCCTTATGGCGATATCTACGGATCGTGGCGCGCCATGCAGGAATTATACCAAGCAGGAAAAGTAAAAGCTATTGGTGTTTCTAATTTTCATCCGGACAGGGTTATGGACTTAGTATCTAATACCGGCTTTACACCGGCAGTAAACCAGATTGAAACACATCCTTTTCATCAGCAGAATGAAGCGCAGCAATTTCTTCAGGACAATAGTATTCAGATCGAATCTTGGGGGCCGTTTGCAGAAGGGAAGAATGATATCTTCACAAACGAACTTCTCACAGCAATTGCATCCAAGTATAATAAATCTACGGCACAGGTTATCCTGAAATGGCTGACTCAAAGAGGAGTAGTAGCGATTCCGAAATCAGTTCGTAAAGAAAGAATGGCAGAAAACTTCAACATTTTTGATTTTGAATTAACAGCTGAGGATATGGCTTCGATCAAAACTTTAGATACCAACGCAAGCCTGTTTTTTGATCACAGAGATCCCAACATGGTAAAATGGCTGAGTGAGCGAACATTAAACAGATAACTAACTAGAGATAAAATTTAAAATGGATAGAAGATCAATATTAAAAACGGCGGGTTTGGCATTGGCAGGAAGTGCACTGCTTCCTTTTGCTTCTTTTGCGAATTCTGGAAGAGAGGATATCATTTTAGAAGAAAATAATCAAATTCCGCTGACGGCTCCCGGAAAGCGAAAACTAGGGAAACTCGAAGTTTCCAGCATTGGTATCGGTGTACAGAATATGAGCCGTAATTACCAGACCACAATTCCTTCCAGACCTGAAATGCACCGCATTATCCGATCAGCTTATGATAACGGGGTAACTTTTTTTGATGCTGCAGAAGCTTACGGGCCTCTGGAAGTGGAGAGAATTTTAGGCGAAGGCGTTCAGTCTTTTCGTGATAAGATTACAATTGCTACAAAATTCGGCTGGAACATTGATCAGGAGACAGGAAAACGTTTACCGGGTTTAAACAGCCAGCCTGAACATATTAAAATAGTGGTGGAAGGAATGCTGAAACGCCTTCGAACAGACAGAATTGACTTATTGTATCAGCACCGTGTTGACCCTCAGGTTCCAATTGAGGATGTTGTCGGGGTAATCCAAGATCTGATCAAGGAAGGCAAATTACTGCATTATGGACTTTGTGAGCCGGGTCATCAAACTGTAAGACGCGCACATGCAATTCATCCGGTTACTGCTATTCAAAATGAATATTCACTTTTATGGAGAGGTCCTGAAAAAGTGATTCTTCCCTTATGCGAAGAACTGGGAATCGGATTTGTGCCCTGGAGTCCTCTTGGTGTTGGTTTTTTGACCGGAGCGATTGACAGTAACACACGATTCGCACCTGGTGATATCCGCGGTATTGAATCCAGATTTTCGCCTGAAAACCTGCCTGCAAATATGGCTTTGGTTGAATTAATTCAAAAATGGAGCGCAGCGAAAAAAGCCGCACCGGCTCAAATTTCACTGGCATGGCTGCTGGCACAAAAGCCTTGGATAGTACCTATTCCGGGAACAACCCAGATGGCTCATATGCTGGAGAACACAGGAGCATCCCAAATAAAATTTACGGCAAACGAATGGCAGGAGTTTAATACGGCCTTAAATGCCATTAAAATTACGGGCGAAAGATTGCCAGCCGGGGTATTGGCTTTCTCTGATGTAGAAGCTCCGGAAAAAAAGAAATAATTCTAATTTAAAGATAAAGATAATGGTAAAGAGAATATTAGGAAACAACGGACTCGAAGTATCAGCGCTTGGACTCGGCTGTATGGGACTGAGTTTTGGTTACGGAAAAGCAACAGAAAAAAATGAAGCCATAGCATTAATCAGGGCTGCTTTTGAAAAAGGTGTTACTTTTTTTGATACAGCAGAATGCTACGGTCCTTTTATAAATGAAGAAATTGTTGGAGAAGCTTTAGAACCATTTCGTAAAGAAGTGGTTATTGCAACCAAATTTGGATTTCAGGGAGGCGATTCGACAAAAGGTCTGGACAGCAGTCCTGCAAGGATTAGAGGAGTGGTCGAAGCTTCACTTAAAAGATTAAGAACTGACTCGATTGATTTGCTTTACCAGCACAGGGTTGATCCTAATGTGCCAATTGAAGAAGTTGCGGGAACGGTAAAAGAGTTAATTCAGCAAGGAAAGGTAAAACACTTTGGACTTTCAGAAGCGGGTGCAGAGACCATTCGAAGAGCGCATGTTATACAGCCGGTTGCTGCACTGCAAAGCGAATATTCCTTATTTTATCGTGAACCTGAAAAAGAAATCATTCCGGTTTTAGAAGAATTAGGAATTGGTTTTGTGCCTTTCAGTCCCCTTGGAAAAGGCTTTTTGACAGGAGCGATAAATGAAGATACAAAATTTGAATCATCTGATTTTCGAAACATTGTTCCCAGATTTTCAGAAGAAAACAGAAAAGCCAACCAAACCTTAGTAGAGTTAGTAAAATCAATTGCTGCACAAAAAAATGCTGCACCATCTCAGATTGCTTTGGCTTGGCTGCTAGCTCAAAAGCCTTGGATTGTGCCAATTCCGGGAACAACAAAGCTGCATCGATTGGAAGAAAATATTGGAGGAGCAGCAACTCATTTAAGCAAAGAAGAATTAGATAATATAGATGGTGCACTTAAAAACATAGAAATTGTTGGTGCACGTTATCCACAGCAATTGCAGGATAGAGTTGGGAAATAAAATTAAAATATGAATAGTAAATCGGTTCTTAATGTAACTAGTTCAGGATCAATTAATCACGGAGCTATTAAACATGTACCTGCAGGAACAATAAATACTTGGGTTTTAGTGATGCTTATTTTTTTCTCATCATTAAGTTCGATTGCTCAGAAATCTTCAAAGGCATTGCAAAAACCTAAGAAAGTATTGATTGTTTATTTGTCGCGTACTGGTAATACAAAAATAGTTGCAGAAATTATCCAGAATACTGTTGGTGGAGATATAGTAGCTATTGAATTGCAAAAACCATATTCGAAAGATTATAAAGAAAATGTTGATCAGGTATCTAAAGAAAACGAAAGGGGGTATTTACCGCCTTTAAAAACAAAAATCCAAAATATTGAAAAGTATGACTTTGTATTTGTTGGTTTTCCTACTTGGGGAATGCAGTTGCCTCCACCAATTAAAAGTTTTTTAAAGCAGTACAATTTGGATGGAAAAACAATTATTCCATTTAATACAAACGCGGGTTATGGAATCGGAAGCAGTTTTTAAACGGTAAAAGAGTTATGTCCGAAAAGTACAATTTTAGAAGGTTTTTCTACGAAAGGCGGAGTAGAAAGAGATCGTATTTTATTTGTAATGAAAAGCAACAAGAAAAAAAAAGTTGAGGCTGAAGTTCAAAACTGGCTGCAGAAAATCGTTTTAATTAAATAAAATAAAAAAATAAAAACACTAACGGCACTTTTACCCACTGTGTAACGATTTACAATAAATAAAGAAATAAAAAAATCCCATTTCGTTAGAGAAATGGGATTTTAATTTTTGTGACGCCTAGTTTACAACTTATAAGTCATTTTCTAACAAGATTTAAAGAAATTAGCATATTTCAAGTTGATTTGTAAATAAGACAGAAGTATTTCAGTCATAGGCCTCAACAAAAAAAGAGAAAAATATTTCGAAAAAAAGTCGTAACTTTTTAATGAATTAAAATCTTTAAGCAAATGATTAAAAATTATTATTTAATCAGTTAACTATTCTTTTATTGGAAAAGATTTTCCTTCAAAAATAGTTTCTAACACTTTAATGTCTTTCATTTTCATAGGGTCTATCTTTAAAGGATTTTCGGCAAGTATTACGAAATCCGCTTTTTTACCCACTTTTATTGATCCCGTAATTTTCTCCAATTGCATTAAATTAGCCGCATCAATCGTAATGCCTTTCAATGCATCATAAGCCGATACTCTTTCTTGAGGCGCCATCAAAGTACCATCGGCCGTTATACGATTAGTTGCTATCCAAGCCAGTAACAATGGCTGAATTGGAGCCATCGTAAAATCGGAATGCAGGGCAAACTTTACTTTGTTTTTAACCAATGAGCCCAAACGAACCATTTCTGAACCTCTTTCTTTACCAAGAACAGTATTGGATGCATATTTATCACCCATAGAATAGAGATAGTAGGGATTAGCAGAAACAACTGCTCCTAATTTTGCAATACGAGCAGACTGCTCAGGCTTAGATTCTCCAAAATGCTCTATGGTGAGTCTTTGTTTTAATTGTGGTAATTCTTTTTGTAATTTTTCTAGTTCGTCTAAGATGGTTTCTAATCCCATGCTGCCATTGCAGTGAATATGGATAGGATAACCTTTGTTCCACCAAAATTTCATGGCTTCATTTAAATTTTCAGGGGTCATAATCCATTCACCGCTATGCCCGTCCAAATATCCTGGAGGTAAAACTTGAAAATTCTGACCAAAAAATGCACCATCAGCATAAAGTTTTACGGCATGATGTATTATAATATGTGGCGAAGTTTTTTTGCTAAACTCTTTTACATCGGCAAACGTTTTTTCAAAATCACCACCATTTACCAAGTTCAATGTATTTACATCGGGGGTAAATTGCATACGAAAAGGTGTCTTATCGTTTTCCAGATTATTCTTCATGTATTTAAAATCGCCCCAAAGTTCTCCTGATGAACCTGTACCCATATCGCCTATGGTAGTTAGCCCGCCCATATGTACAAGGTCACGAAGTTTTAACATATTGGTCTTCATAACTTCATCATTTCTGATGGTTGGTGCCCATTTAGGAACAACTACATTGAAAAATCCAGCTTCTACAAATTTTCCAGCGGCATAATCAATTTGACTGTTTCCTTTGGTTTCTTTCTCGGTAATATTCAAATACTTCAAACCTGCGGTGTTCAACCACATTACATGTGCAGAATATTGCCAAATCATAATCGGTCGTGTAGTAGAAATTCCATCCAATTCCTTACGTGAAATGTCTCCGTGAAAAGGCTCCATAAAACCCCAAACCACAAGAGGTTCTTTAGGCTCTTTTAACTCAGCTTCATATTCTTTTACCTTGGCTATGAATGCTTCATGTCCTCTCACGGCCTTGACATTTCCCCAAGGAAAAACCCAGTCAAAAGGTGTAGCAAATTTAGTGCTCAAAATCATAGCACCAAGATTGGGATGCAAGTGCGGGTCTATAAGACCAGGCATCATTGTTTTGCCTTCCAAATTCACCATCTTATGGCCTTCCGCGGCTTGCCGCATGGCTTCGTCTTTCTTGCCTACAAACAATATTTTCCCATCTTTTACGACTACGGCTTCGGCGTAAGTAGCGTTTTCGCCTTCCATGGTTAGAATATCTCCGTTGTAATATACTGTGCTTATAGATGAAGGTTTATCTGCATTATCAGTTCTTGCTGTTTCTTGTCTGCAAGAGACCATAACTATGGAAAAAGAAAGCAATAAAATCAAGTTTTTCATGTGTTTTCTAAATTATGTTATGCTTAATTTGTATAGTTGAAAATTTTGGTATTTTATATCTGTTCGATTAAATTAAATGAATTGAAAATCAGAAATATATATTAATGTTTTATTGGCTACACCAAAATCGATTCTAATTATGTTTAAAAGTAAGAATTTATGCTATGTGTAAATATGATTAGTATCACTTTTTAATTTGATCAGGATTATTTGCTTTACTAGTTTAGGGTAATAATCAAGAAATTAACAGGATGAATAAACCAGTTTTTGCATCAGTTGGGGTAACAGGTAATAATCAACAAATGGAAACGGATGATGAGATAATAAAACAATAGTAAATAGGATAGCATTATCATCTTTTGAACAGCAATTGAAAAACAATTTAGGAGAATTAAAAACTTAATTTCGGATATCTTCTTGGTGTTCGAATCCTGTTAATTTATCGAATGATAAGCTTAAAATTCATCTTATTTTCGTCTAAATACATAATATCTGTTGTTGTATCTTGTTCTCAGAATGATTCTAAAAAAAAGAAAAAAATGATTCAAAGTTACCTTATTTAATAGTATAAACGAAAAAGGCGCCAACTGTCTTCAATTGGCGCCATTTGGCTGTTTGTGAACCCTACGGGACAAATTTCAACATTTTTTTGGACGATTTGAAGAAATTGGCTTACCATATATAGTTTTTAACTCTCATTGACTTTGTTAATTTGGTTTAGATGTCCTGTCGGGGATTGAGAGAAAATTGATATCGTTTTATTTTTGATTTTCACAAAATGTACTTTTATGTTTTTTACTATATTTAATTAATGTAAAAGATACCGCCTTACCTTTTTGCAAAAAAGGTCTGCATTCCTTTGCTTTGACAGATTCTATTAGGAATTGGTGACTATTAAAATTCTTATAATTTATTGAGTTTATTTACCAGATAACTAATCATTTGTGCAATACTTTCAGCAGGAATAGAGAAATCATTTTCGATCCAATCTTTGATGACAGCAATACTCCCTTTTTCGCCAAATTGGTAGGCCATTTCCGCAAAAGGCTTTACTTCGTCAGTAAGTTCTATTTGATTTTCAACTGGAAAATTATTGCGGACACTTCTCAGGATTCGCGACAGAATTCCGCTTCCATCAGCTTTGGTAAACACGATTTTACTCATCTGTTTATCACTTTCCAGTAACTGGCAGCTGAGCAGTATCACATCATCCATATTGGTGCTTTTACGCAAAACCACTGAGAGTTTTTCAAAAACATCATCTTCTATTTCAAGCAGTATATCCAGCGGAATATTATAATGCCGATAAAATGTATTGCGGTTGACATCGGCTGTTTTACATAGTTCGGTTATGGTAATTTCGCTCAATTCACTCTCGTTCAGCAAACTAAATAATGCCTCACGCAATATTTTTTTAGTATATTGAACCCTTCTGTCTTTTCTTAAATCCATCACAAATTATTTTATATACGCTACAAAAGCATTAGTCTTTGTTCGCTAATGTACAGTAGCATCCTTTTTTGAAACAGCAAATAAATTCTTCTTTACTAGTTTTACGTAATAATCAAAAAGAACACAACGTTAAATAGTGAACATATTGTATAACAAATATAACTTTTTCATCAAGATTTAATCGGATTGAAAAGGACAAATGTTAAATTAAAAAAAATGGAAAATAAGATATCACGAAAAAAAATACTTCTGACGGGTGCATCTGGAACTGTAGGATTTGAAACCTTGCATTATCTGGTTCAGCATACGGATTATGAAATAACGGTTTTTGATTTAAAAACCCAAAATTCGGTAAAAAAACTGGCTTCCTTTCGATCTCGTGTAGAGATTATTTATGGCGACATCAGCAATAGAGAAGAAGTGCTAAAAGTTGCCCAAAATAAGGATGTAGCTATCCATCTGGCAGCGGTCATTCCACCTCTTGCAGATATAGATCCAGAGATGGCTTACAGTGTCAATGTTAGAGGAACCGAAAATCTTATTTACGCTTTAGAGAAGAATGCACCAGATTGTTATTTGATTTTTAGTTCCAGTATTTCAGTTTATGGTGACAGGATGAAGAATCCTGAGATAAGTATCACTGACATTTTGCAGCCCAGTCCCGGTGATCAGTATGGAGAAACAAAGGTGTTGTGTGAGTCGTTGATTAGGAAATCCAAATTATCGTGGAGTATTTTTCGTCTGGCCGCAATTATGGGAAACCATAAGATATCCAAATTAATGTTTCACATGCCGCTGGATACACCAATGGAGATCTGCACGCCAAAAGATACGGGCAGAGCTTTTGCTAAAGCAATTGGAAACCAAAAAAAACTAGAGAACCAAATATTCAACTTGGGAGGGGGAGAGGATTGTGTTATTATTTATAGATCTTTTCTAGACAAAATGTTTGCTGAATTTGGCTTAGGCGAGGCTGATTTTCCACAAAAGGCGTTTGCAGAGAAAAATTTTCACTGCGGGATTTTAAAAGATGGCGAAGATTTAGATAATATTCTAGGTTTTAGACAGCAAAATTTGAACGATTATTTCGAGATGGTCCGACAGAAAATTCATCCTCTCCAAAAAGTAATCACCTTCATTTTTAAAAGTATTATAAAAAAATGGCTGCTCTCACAATCAGAACCCTATCAGGCGTTTAAAAAAGGGAATGTAAAAAAAATGAATCACTTTTTTAACCCATTAGAGAAAGAGAAGCTAGAAAAGGTTCTATTATAAATCCTAAAAATATTACTTATGAAAATTAAAATGATAAGCTTGATAATACTTCTAACAGTTAATTCAGCACTGTTTGCACAACATAATTTCAGCGTTGAAGTATCGGGCGTAGAACCCGGCAAAGGATCTGTTTTTTTTGGATTGTACGATAAAGAGAAAGGCTTTCTTGATAATGCGTCACAGATTGCCACCGCAAAAGTAAAAGCTACAGAAAATAAAGTGGTTTACACCTTCAAAAACCTGCCGGATGGCGATTATGCTATTGCTGTTTATCAAGACCTGAATAATAACGGAAAATGTGATAGAAATATGATTGGTTATCCAACAGAAGGATTTGGATTTTCTAAAAATTATAAACCAAAACTCTCAGCACCTGATTTTGACGAGGTGAAAATCCCAATTAACCAGTATGCTAAAACCTGTATTGCATTGATTGTTAAATAAAAAATCCTTGCAAAGTTATGGGAATTACATATTATTATACCCTGGTGACCATGATTACATTTCTATCTGTACAGGCGGAGGAAGTCCGGATTCGAAGGGAAAATTGAGCAAGAATCGGGTTTTTAATAAGAAGAACAGAATATAAATTTGTTTTGATTTAAAAATTAAAAAAATGAAAAAATTTAAAATTGTTCCGCTGTGTAAAGAGTTTGTAAGCCAAATTCGGAAAACAAATATTGATAATTTTGGTAATCAAGTTTATGAGCAATTAGCAGCAGGAAAAGGACCATGCCGAATTTCGTTGAAGCCATTTATTGTTGGTCAGGATGTTCGTTTGGTTTTTGCTTATAGTCCGTTTTCAGAAAACAATGCTTTTAATCAATCTGGCCCTATATTTATTAATAAAGAAGAAGTTGAGCAATATTCGGATATTTACAATTTCCCCACAGAATTAAAAGCTGATAAAGAAAATTTCCCTCTATCGCTAATTGGCTATAGCAAAGAACAAAAAATGATTTTTACAAAATTAGTTGGCGATAATGATATCGATTTACTAATTGCCGAAATCTTTGAAACAAAAAGCGATGTTGAGTATCTTCACGCAAGAAATTCAGAAGCTTGTTGTTTTATTTGTAAAATCGAAAGGGTGTAAAACCATAAAAAAAATCCCATTTCTACGAAATGGGATTTTTCTGTGATAAGCTTGTTCATGAAATAATAATTTAAATTATCATAGTTTAGTTGAGAATTCGTCAATTGGAAGACGAACTTTTGACATCGATGCCAGATAGTCGTTTGCAGCATCTCGATATCCAAGAGAAATAATCACTGAAGCGTGAAGATTTTTTTCTGTCAAACCTAAAATTTCATTAAATATTTCCGGATTAAAACCTTCCATAGGAGTTGCATCTACTTTAAGTTCAGCAGCTGCAATTAAGGCAGTTCCTAAGCCAATATAAGCCTGTTTGCTCGACCATACCGCATTTTGTTCAGGAGTTTGGGTTGAAAAATGAGAGATCAGAACATCTCTGAAATCGTTAAGCGCTCCACTTTCCAAATTGCGTTGTTCTTCCATCATTGCTACATAATCTGCAATGTATTTGTTTGTTATGCTGTTAAATGCGGCAAAGACAAGTAAATGAGAAGAAGCCTGGATTTGTAAATTGAAAGAACCTTCAGCCAGTTTTTCTCTTATTTCCGGATTAGTTATCACAATCAGGCGATAAGGCTGTATCCCGCAAGAAGATGCAGTCAGGTTGATGGCTTCGATAATTTGGTCAATCTTATTTTCACTGATCAACTCTTCTGAATACTTTTTAACAGCATAGCGCCATTTTAAATTATTGATTAATTCCATTTTTATAATTTTTACTGCAAAGCTATAGTAATGATGTGTACATTTGTAACCAAGTGACAAAAAGTTATAGTGACAAATGAGTAACCACGTTTATGATATGAAGGAAAATTTCGATCCAATAAAAAGTTGCAGCCATAAAATATTGGCGATTAGTGATACAATGGACATTTTAAATGGCAAATGGAAAATGTCGATAATTGCGTGTCTGTGTTATAAGCCCATGCGCTACTCTGAATTGCTGAGGGAAGTAAAGGGTATTTCCGGTAAAGTTCTTAGCCGCGAATTGAAGGATTTGGAAATGAATGAATTAATTGAGCGTATAGTGTTAAACACTGCACCTGTCGCCGTAGAATACCGGATTACAGATTATGGTAATTCGCTCAAAGACCTTACCAATACTATTGCAGAATGGGGATTCATTCACAGAGAACGTATCATTTCTACAATGAAAAAGGAATGAGCTGGATTTTAAGTCGTGGACACTTACGGAAAAGTGATAATACTAAAAGCTTAAAATATTTAAAATAATTTAAACAGTAAAGAAAAGACATAAAAAAAAATCCCATTTCGTAAGAAATGGGATTTTTTGTGACCTCGACTGGATTCAAACCAGTAACCTCTTGAGCCGTAATCAAGTGCGCTATTCAGTTGCGCCACGAGGCCTTTTTGTTTTCATTCAGCTAATTTTCGTAGCTTTGTGAACGCTGTTTGCGGGTGCAAATATAGGGATAAATGTGAGATATACAAACATAAAATAACATAAAAATAAAAAAAAATGAAGATTGAAAATTATATACGTGATATTCAGGGATTTCCGAAAGAGGGAATTTTGTTTAAAGATATCACGCCACTGCTAAATGACCCAGATGCGAGAAAAGAATGCCTAAGAATTTTAGTTGAATCTCTAAAAGGACAGCAAATTGATAAGGTAGTAGGAGCAGAGAGCCGTGGTTTTTTCTTCGGAATTTTATTGGCACAGGAATTAAATGCAGGTTTTATTCCCGTAAGGAAACCTAAAAAATTGCCGTTTGATACTATTTCAGCTTCATATGAGTTAGAATATGGTTCTGATAGTTTAGAAATGCACACTGATGCCATAAAAAAAGGAGATCGCGTTTTGATTCACGATGATGTTTTGGCTACTGGCGGAACTGCAAAAGCGGTTTGTGAATTGGTAGAAAAATTAGGCGGTGTAATTGTGCAATGTAATTTTTTGATGGAACTTTCTTTTTTAAACGGCAGAGATAAAATAAAGGAGAATCCTATATTTGCTGCGATAACGTATTAATGTAACCCCAATCATTTTAAATACCCGCCTACATGAAACAAATTTATTGTTTAGCATTATTCGCATTACTTTTTTCTTGTAAAGAAAATAAGGAAACTAATTCTGAAAATTTAAATAAAAGTGCACAAAAAGATACTTTAAGCGTAAAAGAAATAAACACTACAGCCTCAAAAGAGAATTTTGAAAGTGATCTTAGACCGAGTGAAAAACTAAAACTTGGACAGCCTTATTCTGATACCGTTGAATTTGTTGAATTTGATAACAATGGAGATTTTCCGTTATTTTCCTTTAAAAAAAATAAAAAATTAGTTGGATTAGTTTCAAACTCTGAGGATGCGCCTAAATTTAAACGAGGCGATGTACTTGAATTAAAATGGAAAATGGACACGCTGTATGTTGCTGGAGAAAGTGAGGAGCTTAATTTTTCGGAATGGATGATCAGTGCCAAAAAAGTAAAAGATGGAAACGTGAGCTTGTTTCTTAAAAAATACAAGAAACCTATAAAATATTCTTCTGCAAAAGAAGATTATACAGATGGTTTTAAAGATTATTTGTACACCCAGGTAGAATATTATCTGGCAAATTCTAAACAAGAGCTTGTAAAAACGGCCATAAAAAATCCTGATGCTGACTTAAGTTATTCTATTGAAGAAAAAGAAAAAGAGGGACACATCTTTTACGTTTTAGGAATTTCAAATGATTTTGAGCATCATACCAATATTATTCAGTGGATTTATATTGACAGCAATAATAACCAATTATATGAGTATGATTTACCAAACGATAAATTAGTCGAATTCAATTAAAGCTAACCTAAAAAATAAAAATTGTCTTAGTTTGATTTTTAAACTAAGACAATTTTATGTTTTATAGCATATAAAACTAAGCCAATTCGGGTTTTAATTTCTAATTTGTCGAACAGGCATTCTCGATAACCATCAATTGTTTTAGGACTTAAACACATTTCCGAAGCAATTTCTTTGTAGGTTTTTTCAGTACAGGCGTGTTTTATAAAGACAATTTCTTTTTCTTTTAAATTCACTTTTTTAGAGTCATTATTTGCTTTTTTAACGAGCATTCCAGAGACTAGTTCAGTAAAATAAAAACCTTTTTCGATTACTGAAATCATAGCATCTTTGAATATTTCTGGAGAAGTATCCTTCAGCAAATAACCTTTGGCGCCATTGGTTATCATTTTTATAATGATTTCTTCATCGTCATTGACAGAAAGAGCAATTACTTTTAAGTCGGGTCTGTTTTCTTTGATCCATTTCATGGTGCTTACGCCATCTAAGACAGGCATATTTACATCTAGTAGAATCAAATCGATTTCGTCAGCAGGATTATCCTGTAAATAAGACAGAAAAATTTTTCCGTTTTCAAAACGGTTTATTACTTCAAAATCTTTAAAACTGTTGATTAGGAGTTCTAAAGATTGTGAAAAAAGCTGATGATCATCTACAATAATTATTCTTTTTTTTGTATTAGGTTTCATTGGTTATGGTTAAGGGATATTCTAAAGTTACGGTTGTTCCTTTTGAGGATGAATTCATTGTCAACTGCGCTCCAATTAATTTGGCTCTTAATTTCATGTTGTTTAATCCTAATCCAGCATTTACTTGGCTTACATCATATCCTACGCCAAAATCTTTCATTTCTAAACAAAAAATATTATTTGCTGTTTTGATATTCACTTCAAATAAATCGCTGTGCGAATGTTTAAGACTGTTGTGTAATGCTTCTTGAAAAATGCGATAAATAAACAAATCATGTTCTTGATTAATCTTCGGAATTTCTCCTTTAAGATTGTACTTGTACTGAATGTTTTTTAGTTTTTTTATACGCTCTAAATCTTGTTGAATGGCTTCGATAAAATTGCTTTGCAGTAAATTGTCTTTATTGATGATTCTGGATAAAATCCTGATTTCATCTAATGACTTAGCGAGAATTTCTTTAAGATCCCTCAGCTCATTTGCCTGAATAGGTTTTTCACTATTAAGATACATGTTAAGCTGCATAATGCCTACAGAAATAATTTGGCCTATATTGTCATGAAGTTCCTTGCTGATCTCACTTAGTGTCTGGTCTTTTATTTCGATTCTGGTTTTGATTAATTCAGATTGAAAATACAGCTCTGATTCCATTTTTTCAACCAGATAAGTATTTTTTTTCTTCAAAAAATAAAAGAATATGACAAGCAAAGTGATCAGTAAAGTTAAGAAAACAATACCTAACGAAATGACTAATAATTGTATTTCTTTTCGCTCCATAAAAATCCGATAATATAGCAGCTTTGCGCCAAGACATTTAAAATAAACACTACCAAACTAAAAACAGATTCATCATGTTTGATCAGGAACCAGTTTAAAGCCAGCATAAAGGGCAAAAAAGGTACATGAAATACTAATATTCCTAATATGTACCAAAAAAAGACCGATTTTTTAAAATTTAATATTTTGTCTGAATTAAAAATTTCTACCAAATATAAGCAGGATAATATCATAACCAACAGTACGCCAATGGCAAAACTATACGTGTAGGAGTGATTTATATCTTCTTTAAAATATAAAATGTTTAGAAAAAATGAGGCTATAAAAACTATTAAAGAAAAAAATGCAATAAGTCTATGGTTAATTTTTATCAAAAGGCTTCTTAGAAGCAATATATAGGCTGAAAAACTGACAAGCATATAAAAATTAAATACATAATAATTTAGTAAACCTGTCCACTCCGTAAAATAATAGCCTACTTTTTCTATTATGGCAGAAAACCAAATTAAAATAACGAGAGATTTAGCTTTATTAGTTGGGAGTTTATGCCAGGAAATCAATCCGATAATTCCAGAAAATAAAGCTAAATAGAAAATGTAAAATCTTAAAAATTCAAACATAGTTTTTTAGTATGATAAGGCAGGCGGTCTTCCAATACTTCCGTAATTCATTGGTTCGATGCCTTCTATATCAGTATCATCGCTTTCATGAACTAAAGCAAAAGTTTGTATGCCTGCTGTTTTAGGTGTTTTGATTCTTTTTCCAGTTGCCGTTAAAAACAAAGTCATTAAACCTGCTTTTTCAGCATATTTTTTTTCCTCTGGATATACTCCAAAATAAAAATGAATTCCTTTTACATCGTAGCCTTTTTTTTCTCCTTTTGACTTAATGTAAGAAATGTAATTTTCGAGTTCTTCTATAGAAAACCAAACCGCATTTGCGTCTTCTTTCTTAATGTATTTAGCAATTATGCTGGCTCGATATTTCATAAAATTCAGATGTAATTCCTTAGCGAATTTTTTTGTAATTAATTGGGTTGGTCTTCCAGGTTGTTTTTCCATAATGATTTTGATTTAATGGGTTAATTGATTGGTAAATAATAGTTTATTGTAATTATTGCAAGCAAAAATATTTTAAACACCTAAAATTGACAAGGGGAAATGTACCCTTTTTCTTAGGGTAAATTTATTTAAAAATTTGGGTTAAAGTACTGTTTTGTAGTAATTTATAAAAAATCAATTTTACATCGTTCCTTTTTGTGCACAAAATGGATAGGCGAAATCTGAAAAGCCTGTTAAAAGAGTAAGAGTTAATTATAATACTAAAAATTATGAGTTTATATCATGAAGTTTTTCAGGGAGAATCATTCAGCGAAGACAATTACTTCGAAGCTGTACGATATGTATTAGGACCAGAATATTCTAATTTAAACGAAAGTGAATTAGAAGATGTCCTATTATCACGAGTAGATCAAATGTCTGAAAGTGAAGCAGAAGGATTTTGGTCAAGTTTAGGAAATGTAGCCAGCAGTATTGGTTCTGGAGTTTTGCGCGGTGTATCTGCAGTTGCTCCAATCGCGGGAACTGCTATAGGTACTTATTTTGGAGCACCACAGATTGGCGGAGCAGTAGGAGGTTTGGTGAGCAACTTGGCAGGATCTGCAAGTACAGCTTTAGATAACAGCCGTCAGCAGCAACGCCGACCAGCTCCGCAACAGCAGTACAGACCAGCTCCGCAACAACCACAACACAGACCATCTCCACCATCACAGCCATCACCAATCAGACAAGCTTGGGGCAATACAACGCGCTATTTAGCAGATGCCGGCAGAGCAGCACTTCCTGCCATTCAGCAATATGTGCAGGATAATCCAGTACAATTGCGTCCGCAGGCAGCACAGGATATTGGCAGAGTGCAAGGACTATATAATCAGCTGGGAGGTGTTATTAATAATCCTCAATTTCAAGCAGGCCAAGCACAGCAAAGCCTGGGAACTGCGAGTCCAAATGCACCAATAGAAAGTCATTCTTTTGCAGAATTGATCGAAAGTGTTAATTACTTGACTGAGAATATTTTATACGAGTATTACAACGGAGGATTAATTCCGACCGAGGATTACTATGTAGATCAATATGGCCAGTTTGTGGGAACAAATACTCCTAACCGAATCAATAGACTTGAAAATTCTATTGCAAGTTTATAAAACCTAAAAGTTATAACAATGGATGCTTATTTAGAATATTTGAAAGAACACAATCCTGAAATGGCTAAATATTTTGAGCTTATGCAGCCTATGATGGAAAAAAAAGAGCCTGAAGAGGAAAAAGAAATTCCAAAAATTGATGCAGTACTTGAGGAAAGAATCAAGAAATTAAAAAAAATCAATCACAAACTTTTTACCATTATCGAAGGTTTAAAATTTCAATTGGAATTTGAATTAAATCAAAATGATGATTTAGCAAAAGCAATTGGCGCCTGCACCGAATGTTTTGGAGAAAACATAGATTGTCCAGAATGTTTCGGAACAGGAAAACCAGGCAACAGCATTCCGGATTTTATTCTTTTCAATAAATATATTCAGCCAGCAATCCAGAAATATAACAAACATTATTTCAATAAAAATTAATCATTAAAAACTAAAATTATGAGTTATTTCGAAAGTTATTTAGACGAAGATTTATTAAATGAAGATTATTTCAATGAAGATCTTTTAGGCGAAGATTTATTAGAAAGCTATGACGAAAGCTTTGATGAAGCTGCAAAACGCAGACGACCTTCGACAAGAGGAATTAGACCTAACGTAAGTTCAGCGGTGAAACAAAGATCAAACTTTGGAAAAGCACTGAGCGGAAGAGCCAATGATTATGCTACAAAAAGCGAGCTTAAAAAATCGTTAGATGCCATTTCAAACCAAGTTAATGAACTTAAAAAGACTTCATTGGCAACAAATAAAGCTTTGGTTGCATTAGATCAAAAACATACAGAATTTGCAAAAATAGACGCGCGTAAAGGCGATAACCAGACTAAGGTTTTAAAAAACATGCAAATGATGAGTATGATGGGATCATTGCTGAATCAGCCAAAATTAGTAACAGAAAATCTTGAAGTTACTGGTACAGGAAGTGATTCTAAAATTATAGCGAAAGACGGTAAAAATCCTATTTATGTGGATCAAACATTGTCTCTACTATTACCAATGCTGACCACTATGGGAGATTCAGGTTCTGGAAAATCTGACAACTCAAACATGATGCTGCCATTAGTATTAATTATGTCTCAAAATAAAGACAATACAAACAACAACAACATATTGCCTCTTGCAATGGTGATGATGATGAATAAGTAAATGTAGAAAGGGCGATTGCTTCCCAATTGCCCTTTTATTTCTATTAACCTTAAAATTATGAAACGATGAATCCATTTAATTTATTAATCAATTATTTTATTGCAAACAGCAGAGCGACTTTTTACAACGTTCCTGGAAATCAAGAAATAACTAATACTGCACTTTTAGCGGGCGTAGTTTCTGAAAATCCATTGTTGAGTTATTTACTTATAGAGAACAAAGCAAAAGATGAAGGAGATAAGTTTAATGCTTCTGCAGCTGCTTCACCGCAAACCCGACCTGGTTTGCCAGCACCTAGTAGTGGTCCTATAATAAATACACCAAATCCTGCTGAAACACCAACAGGATCTCCAGTAAAAGGAACAGCAACAGCTGATTTTGTAACCTTAGAAGCAGTAAAAAATGAGATTTCAATAAGTACTCAAAATTTGAAAGATGAGCTTTTTAAAATTTCAGAAAAGAATAAAGCGGAAATAACTAAAAATTTCACAGACAGTTTAAATTCTAAAATTGAGCTACTAACAAAGAGTAATGATGCTTTAAGTATTTCTATTTTGGAAATCAAACAACGATTGAATGAAATTTCAACTAATCCACTAGGGCCAGATAATACTTTGCCTGTTAAAGGTTTAGCAAATCAGAAGGCATCGACTAAAAACGAACCAAAATGAAAACCGCTGTCTCTAACCAAGAAACCATTCGTTTAGATAAGATTGAAAAAACAACTATGCAAATCCTCAAAAAAATTAATTCTATTCGCCCTAATTTTTTTTCCAGCAGCTTGAAATTCTCTAAAAAAGCAGAGGAAGAAAAGGAATTGTTGTTTAAGGAATTAATTCCAGAAAAGATTTTTTCAATCGATAAAACATTGGAATTATTGAGTCAGATATCAGATCATGCCAACTTTTCGAAACTGGATCAAAAAGATCAGGATTTTATAGTAAGATTGAAAAATATGGATCTTAAAAATAGTCATTATCTAAGCGAAATTATCAATTTTTTTACGCAGGGACATGGAATAGATGTGATTTTCTTTTTAGCAGAAGACAATGTTTTTTTCAATTATTTAAATTCTCAGCTTTTTGATATTACTTATAAGCTAAATCTTATTCCTGTTCAACCTTAAATTCAAGCAAATGGATCCAAGACTTAAAATAATATTATATGGCAATCCTGATGAAGAATTATCCTTGTTGATGCGTGTAGAAAAAGAAAAAGAATATCCAGATCATTGCAAGATTATTTCAGAATTTGGAACCGTTGTGAGCATCAGAACACAGCGACGTTTTTTATGTTCGATTTACAACAGCAAAAAAGTAAAAAGCCTAAAAGCTCCGAGTGTTGTTCCCGCAAATGACGGAATTGAAATGCAGCCTGAAACTAAGATTTTAGATAAAAAAAATGATGTCATAGACGACACTGTCTCGAATGTTGTGTTTGGAATTATTGATTTCGGTTTCGATTTTACGCATCCAGATTTTATAACGAATGGGAAAACACGTTTTGAAAAAATTTGGATCCAGTCTGACCGATATGACGGCAATGAATTTGGCTATGGACGAATTGTAACAAAAGCACAAATTAATGAGGCATTGTTGGATGATTTTCCGTTTAAAAAACTGGGATATCATCCCGGAAAATCGGATTTGTTTGGAAACGGAACTCATGGTACTCACGTACTCGGAATTGCCTGCGGAAACGGTGCCGTTGCACCCAAAAGCTTCGCGCCGAATGTGCCAATAATAGCGGTTGATATGGGAACTAATCTCGTAAACGGATCAAATCTTTCATTGGGTGATTCTGTAAAAGGAGCAGAAGGTTTGTGTTTTATTACGACTGAAGCTGGTAAAAGACCGCTTGTAATAAATATGAGTTTAGGCGGACATGGCGATGCACATATGGGGAAAACTTTATTCGAACAAATCATTGATCATATTGTAACTACAAGAAAAGGAACGGCAATAGTGCAAAGTACAGGAAATTATCATCAGGCAAATGCGCATACTTATGGTGATATTAAATTGAATCAGAAAGTCAAAATTCCTTGGATGTTTAAAAAGCATGATCGTACTCCAAACGAAATGGAGATTTGGTATGATGGAGATGATGTTTTAAGTGTAGATATTTATGATGACGATATGAAGCTGCTATTGTCATCAACGCCTTTTAAGGATGAATTAATTGTTAAAGAAAATGATGAAGTTGGAATTTGCCTTCACAGAAGCAACGAACCCAATACCGGTAAAAATCAGATTAATATTTTAGTGAATGGCAAACTAAAGTCAAAATTTTGGACGATTGAACTGATTGGCAAAACTGTAAAAAATGGCCGCTATCATTGTTATATCGAGCGAGATGACGGAGGACAATCTATTTTTTTGCCTGCAGTGGCAAATAAAACGCATACAACAAACTCGATCTGCAATTCTAAATACAGTATTGTTGTTGGTGCTTATAATCAGAATGATGATGCAAAACCTATTTTGTCTTTCAGCAGTTCCGGTCCAACGGCAGATGGGCGAATGAAACCCGAAGTCGTTGCGCCTGGTTTTAAGATAAAATCATCTTGTTCGTCTTCGAGCAGGGAAAATAGAGCGTCTAATAAATTAACGTCTAAAAGCGGGAGCAGCATGGCATCACCTTATGTGGCATCTTTAGTTATGAAAATTCTAGAAAAAGAACCACATCTTGATATTATTTCAATACGAAAAAAACTTTTTGATGCTTGTGATACTGCTTTTTTTAAAGATAGCAATTTAGAGGTCTTTAGAGCTGGACACGGTTATGTCAATCCAAATAAAATAAAATAAATACCATGGAAAATTTAGTTTCAAATACCCCGATTATAAATCGAAATTCTCGCATTGCCAATACATTAAGCAATAGCGTTGGACTCAATGCTGTAAACAATGCATTAGATGTGCTGCAAATTCAAAATTTTTTAAAAGGATTGGGATATCCCGTACAGACTACTGGGACAATTGTAAACAGTCAAACGGATACTACAATTATTTCTATTTTAAATTTCCAAGCAAACAATAGGATTCAAGTTACGGGAAACATTAACCCAGATGATATTACTTATAATGCTTTAAAACAATTAAATAGTGCAAGTCCTTCGCTGGCCGAAGGAGAAGATGAATCACTGCATCAGCCATTTTTGACTAACTCTTTTCTATTTAGAAGAAGCGCCGGAAATGCCAATACATTAAATGTCATTTTTGAAGGAGATTCGTGGCTGGATTATCCTGTTCCGAGAATCTTAGATTTATATGATACAATTACCGATCGAAATCAGAGTCTAAATTTGAATTGTCTTCACTTGGCAAAATTTGGAGAAACGACTTCTCAGATGTATGCTGATAGAACTCATTTTGTACAGTATGTAAGCGGTTATCGCATTGATAGAATTTATTTTAGCGGAGGCGGAAATGATGTTTTTCCTCAGCTTGGAAGAATATTAAATGCCGGAGTAACGACTTTTAGCTCTAGTTTTTTTACAGATCAGGCAAAGCTGACTGAGCTTAGAAGTTTGTCTGGCGATGCTTTATATCAAAAATGTATTCTGTACAAAAGATATTTAAATACAAATACGTTTGATACTGCGCTTTTTAATTCAACTAACCTCAATGCTATTTTCAGTACCATTATGCGAAACTATCTTGGTTTTGGAAGTATTGTAAACGCGCATTGTACACCAAACACTATATTTTATATGCACACTTACGACTATCCTTTGTTTAAGCTGGGCGTAAGACCTTCAATTGTTGGTGTTGATTTGCCTTTAGGGCCTTGGATAAAACCTGTTTTCGATCGTTTAGGTATTGCAGATGAAATTTTGAGATCGTATATCATTATTCGATTATTGGATAGATTTTACGCTCTCTTGTGCCAGATCAAAAATCATTTTGGGTATTATGGTTATCGCTTTCAAAGCCGAATTATAGATTACCGCGGACTTTTAAATTCGTCTGAATATTGGAGAGATGAAATCCATCCAAATTCAGCAGGAGCAAGGAGATTGTCAACTCGAGTTAATTTTTAGTAGTATGAAAGTAAAGATTTTAATTACGAGAATCCTTTTCTTTATACTGGTATTATTTTTAAATTCATGCAACAAAATGGAAAGTGATGAAATTTTTTCAGGAAAGTACACTGCTGTAAATTCAGGAAGTAATGCCAAGTTAACATTGAAATCTCAAGATGATATCATCTCGGGTACTATTGTCTTAGATGGCAAACTTGCCAAAATAAAAGCGACAAGAACAGATTTGTCTTTTAGCGGAATTTTATTTGATGAATATACAAATCAGGGATGTGCTGTGAAAGCCATTCAGGAAGGAAAAGTTTTAAAATTATCAATTATACTGCCATTATCAGATCAAGCTATAGTTTTTAATTTTGAAAAAGAAAATTCTGAATCACCATTATCTTTTAAAGAAGAAGGGGAAAAGAATTCAATGTTAGTAGGAACTTGGCGCTATACAGATGTTATAAGCAGTGGAAGCGGAGAATTTTATGCATCAATTGCTACAGATTATTTTTTCGAATTTAATGCAGATGGCACTGTTTTGACTTGGACAGGAAAAAGTGGAGGAGGAACGAGAGATGTTTCGTTGCAGAGCGGAGAAGGTCAAGCCAATAAATTGGGCTGGTATACAACCGATAAAACAATACATTTTGTGGATTTGACAACAAAAGAAGAATCTCAGGCAACCTTTTATGCAGAAAGTAATAGAGTTATGTTTTCTAATGGCAATAACAAAAGAGTCTACGAAAGAATTCGATAAAGGCAAAATGGCTTTTAAAAAAAATCCCGATTCATAACGAATCGGGATTTTATATTTATAAATGTTTTATCTCAAACTTGCTCCAAGTTCAGTCTCAAAAGTCTGTTGCAGTTTTGACATGATTTTGTCAATTTGAGAATCAGTTAATGTTTTTGTATTATCCTGAATGGTAAAACTCAATGCATATGATTTTTTTCCTTCCGGAAGATTCTTTCCTTCATAAACATCAAATAAATTAACATCTTTTAAAAGTGATTTTTCAGTTTGTTTCGCCAAATTAAAAATACTTTCATACGTTGTATTCTGATCAATCAATAAAGCTAAATCTCTTCGAACTTCTGGATATTTTGGAATTTCAGAATATTTAATTTTTCCAGTAATAATTTTCAGAATCAAATCCCAGTTAAAATCAGCATAATAAACATCTTGTTTTATTCCGAAATGTTTTAATATTGATTTTTTAACCACACCCATTTCTACTAATGTATCATTGTTATAGCAGATTGATGTTCCTTCTGAAAAAATATCAGATTGTACTGGAGCATTCGAAATTTTGTCAATCCCTAAACGAGATATAATTCCTTTTACATATCCTTTTAATAAAAAGAAATCAGTTGTTTTTTGAGGATTTGTCCAGCTTTCTTTATTTCTGTTTCCAGAAATCAATAAAGTCAAATGTTTATGTTCCTCATATCCGTTAAGATATTTGTGGTATGATTTGCCAAATTCAAATAATTTTAAATCCGAATTTTTTCTATTAATATTATATGAAATTGCTTCTAAACCAGAAAATAGCAATGATTGACGCATAGTCGATAAATCACTGCTCAACGGATTAAGCATGGTAACATTGTGCTCTTCTTTTAGTGAAGCTGAAAGTTTAGCATAAGCAGCAGTTGTCAAAGAGTTTGCCATCATTTCATGAAAACCCTGAGAATTTAGTTGCGATGCAATAACATTTTGCACTTTATAATCTTCAGTTCTTGGAGAGTTTGCTACCGTTGCATTGAATTTTTTAGAAAATTCGATGTTGTTGTAACCGTAAACTCTTAATATTTCTTCGATTACATCAATTTCACGCTGTACATCAACTCGATACGCCGGAATTGTCAATCCTAAACCTGAATCTGAAACACTGTTTACTTTAATATCTAAAGAAACCAATATTTTCTTAATAGTATCTTTTGGAATTTCCTGTCCGATGATTTTAGAAACGTGGCTAAAATTTAATAGCACAGAGAAATCTTCAACTTTTTTAGGATAAACTTCAACAACGTCAGAAGTCAATTTTCCGCCAGCCACTTCTTGGATTAAAAGAGCAGCACGTTTTAGTGCATATTCTGTAATTGTTGGGTCGATACCTCTTTCAAATCTAAAAGAAGCGTCTGTATTTAATCCGTGTCTTTTTGCTGTTTTACGAATGCTCACAGCATCAAAATAAGCACTTTCTAAAAAGATAGAAGTTGTACCATCTGTAACTCCAGATTTTTTTCCTCCAAAAACACCAGCAATACAAAGTGGTCCTTTTTCGTCGCAGATCATCAAATCTTCTGCATGTAATGTTCTTTCAACATCATCCAAAGTAGTAAATTTTGTTCCTTCAGGAAGTGTTTTTACAATTACCTTTCCGCTGATTTTTGCAGCATCAAAAGCGTGCAGAGGCTGTCCTAATTCATGTAAAACATAATTAGTAACGTCAACAATATTATTTTTTGGAGTCAATCCAATAGCTTTCAAACGATCTTGCAGCCAAGCTGGAGATTCTTGAACAGTAATTCCAGAAATGGTTACACCGCAATATCTTGGCGCTAAGTGAGGTTCTTCAACATTCACATCAATTTTCAAGGTGCGCATGTCAACTCTAAAATTACTTACCGAAGGGGTAATCAATTCTACGTTAACACCGCGCTGCAGCATTCCTGCTCTCAAATCACGTGCAGTTCCAAAATGACTCATAGCATCAGCACGATTAGGAGTTAACCCAATCTCGAATACTTCGTCATTTGCAATTTTAAAAACTTCTGCTGCTGGAGTTCCAGGAACTAAGGCTTCATCAAGAATCATAATTCCGTCGTGGCTTGTTCCAAGACCTAATTCATCTTCGGCACAAATCATTCCATGACTTTCCTGTCCGCGAATTTTGCCTTTTTTTATAGTAAATTCTCCACCATCTTTATCATATAAAACTGTCCCAATAGTTGCAACAGGAACTTTTTGTCCTGCAGCGACATTTGAAGCACCACATACAATTTGAATTGGAGCTTCTAAACCAATATTTACCGTTGTAACTTTCAATCGATCAGCATCAGGATGTTTTTCGCAAGTCAGTACGTGTCCTACAACAACTCCCTGCAAACCTCCTTTTACCGATTCGTATTTCTCAACAACTTCAACTTCCAAACCTAAATCTGTAAGTAATTCTGAAGTTTGTTCTGAAGTCCAGTCTGTTTTAATAAATTGTTTTAACCAGTTGTAAGATATTTTCATTTTAACTTTTTTATTCTTGTACGAGGGTGTAAATATAAGGATTGATCGCCGGAGTTGGAAACAATTTTTTTGTTTTTTGCCTTAAAAATATGCCGATTATCAGAATTTAAAAACAATAATTAAAAACTAAAAGTTTCTAAAACGGCTTGTAATAATTTATAAAGCTCACGATAAAAGAATATTAAATCAATTCTTCAACATGTTTTTTAATGTTTTCTGAGATTTTTTTGATCGGAAGATCGTTTTCATCATCGCCAAAAGGATCTTCAATTTCTTCAGCAATCAATTCTAAACTAGCTAGAACATAGAAGATAAAAACAACAACCGGAACAACATAATAACCTAAGCTTAAAGAATATCCAAAAGGCAAAGTCATTATGTAAAAGAAAATGAATTTTTTGATAAAAGCACTATAAGAGTAGGGAATAGGCGTATTCTTGATTCGCTCACACGCACCGCAGATATCTGTAAAAGCGACCAATTCAGCATTTAAGATGATAAGCTGGTCGCCTGTTATTTTTTTGGATTCGTACAAATCATTGATTTTATGCGACATCATTTTTTTTACCTGATTCGGTTTGTGCTTATGATGGTCAAGTTCTAAATCGACATCTTCAAAAAGTTGTTTTGCCGTTTCAGAATTGTTTAGATGTTTATATAAAATTGAGGCATACGCAGGAATAAACTTTCTAAAAAACTTTCGATCATTTTCATCTTTTAGCATAGCCGAAAGTTTTATAGCAAAATTACGGCTGTTGTTGACTAGAGCACCCCATAATTTTCGAGCTTCCCACCAACGGTCATATGCAGTATTGGTTCTAAAAACCAGTAAAAGAGAAATTACAAAACCTAATATTCCGTGCATTAAAGGAATATTTTTGATGTAATGATTTTCATCTATACCCAAATATATTACTTCAAAATAGCCCACAAGTCCAGAGTAAATCCCAATCGCAATCATTATAGGAAATAATTGTCGAACGGTATCAGATTTATGAAAATGGAATATAAAACTAAACCATTCTTTGGTGTTGTATGCGATCATTTAATTTGTTTTTAATAACAAATTTAATTTAAAAATTAATATTTCCAGCTAATTCTTTCAAAGCAATTTCAGATAATTTAGCCTCATATTGAGCATTGCTGTAACGCACTTTTGCATTTACATAATTTAATTGAGCTGTTCTGAAATCAAGAGTTGTAATTGTTCCGATTCTGAATTTATCTAATGTAATGTCTAAGTTTTGTTTTGCAATCGCTTCGTTATCTTCTTCTAAATCAATTAACTCTAAATTTGTTAAGTACGTTTGAAAAGCGGTGCTTAATTGGGTATTCAAAATCATATTTTGCTGTTCTATAGCAATCTGAGAATTTTCGATTTGAATTTTTGCTACTTTTTCATTTCGATGCTGATTAAAACCGTCGAATATATTTAAAGTGGCATTAAAGCCATAATTGAAACCTTTTGATGAAGATTGGCTTGTAAAACCTAAACTTGATTGATTTTCAGCAAAATTATAGCCTGAAGTCAAATTAACGATCGGGTAGCGGTCTGCTTTTATTTGTTTAAGCTGCAATTCTGCAATTCGTTTGTTTATTATTTGAGATTCTAATGCTGGATTTTGTTTTTGTGCCAAATTGATTAAGTCTGCTAAAACAAGAGTATTGTCGACAGTCACCAAATCAGTTACTTTGAAATCTATTTTCGGATCACGCGCTAAATATTGATTCAATAAAATTTTAGCATTTGCATAGGATTCTTTTTGTCTCAATAAGGCAACTTGATCAGAGTTTAAGTCAACTTGCGCATTTAAGACTTCTAATTTTGAAGCTTTTCCAATACTGAAACGGTTTTGTGCCAATGTTAATCTTTGCTTCGAAATTACGATCGTTGTATCTAAAGCTGACAGTTGATGCTGTTGCTGTACTAAGTCATAGTAAGCTGAATTTACTTGCCCGATTTTAACTAAAATCGTTCTTTTTAATTCAGCATCGCCCAATCTTTGAAGTTCTTTTAATTGGTCTAATCTAGCAAACATTTTCATTCCGTCAAAAACGGTCCAGCCTAAACTGACACCATAATTTAAACTATTGTTTTTGGCATTGTCCAAAGAAGTAGAAGTGCCGTCCTGACGTGTTTGAGATGAGTTTGTAACGCTGTTATTATCTGTAATTGAAGCTGCTGCACTTGGCAGCATTCCAGCATTTCCAATGGTAACATTCGTTTCGCTTATTTTCGAATTGTTTTTGGCGATCTTAATCTCAAAATTATTCTCTAAAGCTATTCTCATAGCATCTTCAATAGTCAAAACTTCCTGAGCATTTATTTTTGTAATGCAAAGGAAGAATAATATTAAAATGCGGTATACAATTTTAGTGTTCATATGGATTTTCTTTTGCCACAGATTCACGAATGTTATGATTAACTCGTGAATTTGTGACCAATAAATTATTTACTTTCTTTTTCGTATTCTTCGATATGGTCGAATTCAGGATAATGTTTTCTAGCTTTAGACCACATTAAATAAATCGCCGGAATTACAAAAAGTGTCAAAGCCAAAGAGAAAATTGTTCCCCCTACAATTACAACTCCCATTCCGATTCTGCTTGTCGAAGCTGCTCCAAGCGACATTGCAATTGGAAGCGCTCCTAAAGCAATCGCCAAACTCGTCATTAAAATAGGACGCAAACGTGCTTCTGAAGCTTCTAAAATAGCTTCTAGTTTAGGTTTTCCCTGTTCGCGCAATTGATTCGCAAATTCAACAATCAAAATACCATTTTTCGTTACTAGACCGATAAGCATTACGGTACCAATCTGACTGAAAATATTCCAAGTCTGGTTGAACAGCCATAATGAAAATAAAGCTCCGGCAACCGCCATTGGTACTGTTAAAATGATAATAAACGGGTCAATAAAACTTTCAAACTGTGCTGCCAGAATTAAAAAGATTAATAATAAAGCTAATCCAAAAGCGAATGAAGTATTCGAGCTGCTCTCTACGAAATCTCGAGATTCTCCACTTAAATCAGTTGTAAAACTTTGGTCTAAAACTTTTGATTTAATTCGGTCCATTTCTTCAATACCGTCGCTGATACTTTTCCCTGGTGCCAAACCTGCTGATACTGTTGCCGACATGTATCGGTTATTATGATATAATTGTGGCGGATTGCTTTGTTCTTCAACCTTAACAACATTATCCATTTGAATAAGCTGTCCGCTTTTATTTTTAACAAATATCGATGTCAAATCCAGAGGTTTAGAACGATCTTTTTGATCAAACTGGCCAATTACCTGATATTGTTTTCCGTTTTTAATGAAATATCCAAAACGCTGACCGCTTAACGAAAGCTGTAAAGTCTGGGCAATATCCATTATAGAAATACCTAAACTCTCTGCTTTTTCACGATCGATACTTACGTTAATTTCTGGTTTATTAAATTTCAGGTTTACATCTGTTGTTGAGAAAACATCACTTTTACCTACTTCATCCATAAAAACAGGAATTTTTTCTCGTAGTTTTTCAAAAGTCGGAGCCTGAATAATATATTGGATCGGAAGTCCTCCACGTCTGTTTACAGCAATTGTAGGCTGTTGTGTTACAGATGTTTTGGCACTAGGATATTTTTTAGTCCATTTTGTTAATTTATCTGCAATATCTTTTTGCGATTTTTTTCGTTCATCAACATCTTTTAATGTTAACCTTACCAATCCTGAATTCACTGAATTCGAACTAAATCCAGGTGAAGTAATAACCAAACTCACTTTTTTCTCCGGAATGGAGTCATCAATAAGTTTCGAGATTTCCTGCATAAAACGATCTGTGTATTCATATGAAGATCCTTCTGGTGTTGTCATACGCATGGTTACAGAACTACGGTCATCGTAAGGAGCTGTTTCTTTTGGCAGAATTGTAAAAAACAAATAAATCAATCCAAAACAAACAATTAGGATAGGAAAACTCAGCCATTTTTTAGCTATGAAACGTTGCAATGAATCGGCATAGCCGCTATTTAATTTTTCGAAAAATGGTTCAGTTTTAACGTAGAATTTTGACTTTTTCTGTTCGCCGCCTTTCATTAAATACGCGTTTAGCATTGGCGTTAAAGTTAAGGATACAAAAGCAGAAATTAAGACTGCTGCGCCAATTACTACACCAAATTCTCGAAAGAGTCGGCCTACGAAACCTTCTAAGAATATTACAGGCAAAAATACTGCAGCAAGTGTTACCGAAATCGAAATTACAGCGTAGAAAATTTCGTTAGAGCCTTTTATTGCTGCTTCAATTGGCGACATCCCTTCTTCTACCTTTTTGAAAATGTTTTCCGTAACTACAATTCCATCATCCACAACTAATCCAGTTGCCAAAACAATAGCCAAAAGAGTTAAAACGTTGATAGAGAATCCGAAAAGCCACATAATAAAAAAAGTAGCAATTAATGAAACTGGAATATCAATTAAAGGCCTGAATGCAATGGCCCAATCTCTAAAAAATAAATAAATAATGATAATTACCAGAATGATCGAAATTCCTAAAGTTTCTGCAACTTCAAGAACCGATTTTTTCACGAAAATAGTATTATCAAGAGCGATATTTAATTTGATATCTTTAGGAAGATCTTTCTTTAAGGCATCATATTTTTTATAAAATTCTTTTGAAATATCTAAGTAATTTGCACCTGGCATCGGTACAATTGCCAAGCCAATTAAAGGAAGTCCTGATTGGCTTAATTTTGTCTCTAAATTTTCTGGTCCTAATTCGGCACCGCCAATATCGCTTAAACGAACAATTTTATCTCCGTCAGTACGAATAATAATATTGTTGAATTCTTCTGGTTTAGATAAATTTCCAATTGTTTTTACAGTTAATTCTGTATTGTTTCCAGTTAGTTTTCCAGAAGGCAATTCAACATTTTGTGCGTTTAAGGCGTCGCGTACTTCTGCAACGGTACAGCCATAAGCAGTTAGTTTTACAGGATCAATCCACAAACGCATTGCGTAACGTTTTTGTCCCCAAATTTGTACCCCGCTCACTCCTGGAATCGTCTCTAAACGCTGTGAAATTACATTTTCTGCGTAATCACTTAATTCTAAAGAACTTCTAGAGTCACTCTGAACAGTCATCGAAATAATGGCTTCACTATCCGCATCTGCTTTAGAAACTACAGGAGGTGCATCAATATCTTGTGGTAAACTACGGACAGCTTGTGAAACCTTATCACGAACGTCATTCGCAGCTTCTTCAAGATCTTTGTCTAAGTTAAATTCTATGGTAATATTGCTGCTTCCTTGATTACTTGATGAAGTTATATTTCTAATTCCATCAATAGCATTTACAGCTTTTTCGAGAGGTTCAGTAATTTGTGATTCTATAATATCAGAATTGGCTCCAGTATAATTAGTTCTGATAGAAACCTGTGCCGGATCAATAGAAGGGAATTCTCGAACACCCAAAAAAGTATAACCAATGAAACCGAATAAAATAATCAAAAGATTCAGTACAATGGTTAAAACGGGTCTTCTTATACTTGTAGTTGATAAACTCATGTGAGGTTTTATTTTAGATAATAGATCTTAGGTTTCTAATCTCTATTTTTCAATTTTTGGCTTTAGACTTTATGACTTTAGACTTTAAGACTAAATTATTTTTTTACTTGAACTTTTATAGGAGCTTCATTTTTTAAGGACATAACACCACTTGTGATCAGAGTATCTCCAGCTTTTAATCCTGATAAAATCAAAATAGAAGAGTCTGTTCTTGTTGTAGCGTCTACCATAACTTCTTTGGCTTGACCATTATTTGCGATATAAACCTTTTTACCGTCTTGTACAGGAACGATAGCTTCTGTCGGAACCACAATTGCATCTTTAATAATGTTTAAAGGCAATTTAACATCAGCAAATGTTCCAGGAAAAAGTTTTCCATCGATATTATCTGCAATAGCACGAATTTTTAGCGTACGTGTTGCTACTTCAATTTCAGGTTCAATCGCATAAATTCTGCCTGAATATACTTTGTCAGATCCTGAAACAGAAAAATCGATGTTTGATCCTGATTTTACTTGTGCAGCATATTTTTCAGGAATAGAAAATGTAATTTTTAATTTTCCGGTATTTACTAATTTTGCTACTAAAAGAGTTGGCGTAATATAGGTTCCCGGCGAAATAGAACGCAAACCAATTTTTCCTGAAAAAGGTGCTTTTACAGAAGTTTTTGCAATTTGTGCCTTAATTAATTGAGTTTGAGATTTCATTGAAGCATAATCAGCATTTGCAACATCAAATTCTTCTTGGCTTATGGCTTCTTTTTGCAGCAGTAATTTTGCTCTTCTTTCATTTTCTCCAGCTAGTCCTTCTTTGGTTTGTGCCTGTTTTAATTGTGCTCTTAATTCAATATCATTGACCTTAAAAAGTACTTGACCCTTATTTACATAAGTTCCTTCGTTAAAATAAATCCCTTCAACAATTCCTGAAACTTCGCTTCTAATTTCGATTTGCTCATTGGCTTCAATTGATCCTGATAAAGATAAATTATTGTCAAAAGTGGTTGTTTTAACAACTATCCCGGTTACAGTTGTTGGTTTGTCTTTGTCGCCAGACTTTTTAGATTCGTCATTTTTACTTTTGTTAGATACCACTCGGTAGGCGATAAATCCTCCAATGCCAATAATTAACAGGGCGTAAATAAGATTTTTTACTTTCATAAAATTTGAGGTAAATGTATTTTTTGGTGTATGTTTTAGTAAGCTTACAAATTTAACTTTTTGAAGCGAAAACGTAATACGTTAGCGTTTATTTAACATTTGTATGTACAAGTTTTTTGATTGGCTTAACATTTAGATCGTTTTTGTTTACAATGGTTTAATGCAGAGGTAAAAAAAATAAATTTTAATGATCTTATATAATTTAAAGTTATAAAGAAATGTGGTAAATTATTTATAAAAACTAAATTTAAATAAGTTTTTACTTATAAAAAAGGTATAATTACTCATTTTTAAAATAAGAAAAAACCTATTTTTATTTTTTTTATTGTATTTTGTCTTATTTATTTTGCAGTTTATCGATTTTATTTGTAACATTGATAACGTTAAACAAAACAGATTTCTTTTTGTCGGAAAATTAACGTTTAAAACATGAGATCGTTGATTAATGTAGTATTTTTATTTGTTTTTAGTTAAATTTTATACTTTGTAAAATAAAATAATTAACAACTGTTTATATTTTTAAAATTAAATCTCTGTTGTTTATGGTAAAAAAGTTACTTTTAGTGCTATGGTTTGCCTTATTAATTGTAGCTGTTTCTACTTTGTTTTGGCAAAACGAATTTAAATATAGTTTGCCTACACCAGTTCCACAAAATTACCGTGAGATAGCCATGGGAAGTAAAATTGATTTAAAATGCTGTGCAACTGATCAGAGACCTATTTTTATTCATTTTTTTAATCCAGATTGCCCTTGTTCCCGCTTTAATATTCCTCATGTAAGCGGATTGATTAAAAAATACGGTGATCGAATTAACTTTAAAATTGTAGTGCTAAACAAAGAAAAGAGCTTTACAATTCAAGAAATCCAAGAAAAATTTAATGCCAAAATTCCTGTATATTTTGATGAAGGTATAGCGCGAAACTGTGGTGTTTATTCAACGCCTCAAGCTGTTCTTGTTGATGCTTCTCAAAATTTATACTATCGAGGCAACTATAATAAAACAAGATATTGTACCGATGCTAAAAGCAATTATGCAGAACAAGCCATCGATTCTTTATTAAGTAAAACAAATGCCCCTTCATTTGATGCTTTAGCTCTCAGAGCTTATGGATGTTCGCTACCAAAATGCACTAAATAAATCTAACCCTAACTAATTACCTAAAATTTATGAAAACAAAAGCTAGTTTAAATGAACAGGATTACCTGCACAATTTTATGTCTACAATGACACAAAAATCAGATACTATTATTAATTATGTTCTTGCTGCCTATTTTCTTCTCGGAATCGCATTGTCTTTTAAATATGACACTTGGGAAATTGGAGCAGGAGTAGGAACTTTAAATTTGCTTGCTTATTATTCAGCTAAATTTTTTCTCAAAAACTCCAAATTTTATCAGTATGTTCTTTCTGTAGTTTTGGCTGTTTTTATGGCACAGTATATTTATCAGATGCATGGTTTGTTCGAAATGCACTTTACCGTATTTATCGCCAGTACCATCTTAATTATTTATCAGAACTGGAAACTTCAAATTCCGCTTACGCTTTTGGTAGTCTTGCACCACGGAGGTTTGGCTTACTTGCAAAATTTTGTTTACAATGATGCGAACGGGCCACAAATTTATTTTTCGCAGGTTAATTTTGATTTAGAAACTTTTCTAATTCACGTTATTCTTGCAGCAGTTGTCTTTTTTATGAATGGGTATTGGGCATACTATTTTAAAGAACACAGTCAGAATCATATTTCTAAAATTTCTGATGAATATGAATTGGAAAATATGAAATTGGCTTCGGCAAAATACAGCTCGATGTCAGCTACAAAAGAGTACAATGATTTTATTCACAGAACAACTTTAGATTTAAAAATGCCGGTAAACTCTGTATTAAAACTAATTGATGTTTCTAAAGGGCATACAGACAATGATAAGCTTTTAAGTTATTTAGAAATGATGAGAGAAAGTGCTAAAAAAATTGATGATTTAGTTAATGATATTCACTTTAAATCAACCAGTAACAGAGGTACAAATTAAAAGCAGAATTAATTAGAATAATACTTTATAAAATTTAAAAGTATAAGCAGAATTGTAATTACATATCAATTTTAAATACAAAATTATGGATAGCAGAATTACCCGCCCGACTCCATCAGACAGAGAGGTTGATTGGAATAAGAATAAAGTATTACTCAGCAAAACAGACACAAAAGGAACTATTTTATACGCCAATGAAGATTTTATTGATGTTTCTGGATATGATGAATTTGAGCTTATTGGTCAGCCACATAACATAATACGTCATCCTGATATGCCAAAAGTGATTTTTAAATTCTTGTGGGATAGTATTAAATCGAGTAAAAATATTCATGCCATCATCAAGAACATGTCTAAAACGGGCAGATATTATTGGGTAATTACCGATTTTAAGATTATTGCCGATTCTGATGGAGAAATCGTTGGTTATTTTGGAACACGAAAATCTGTTCCAGAGGATATAATTGTAAAATTTATTGAGCCGTTGTATAAAAAACTTTTGCACATAGAGGAAGCCAGTGGTATGCTAGCGTCTGAAGAATATTTAGTTGGTTTTTTAGAAGAGCGAAAAAAAACATACATGGAATATATTGATCATCTAATAGCAACAGGAAAAGATGATAAAAATAAAATCAGCAAAGGTTTGTTTAACGGACTTTTTGAAAAGAAAGACCCTCCCAAAAAGTAACTTAATAATGCTTCACTGTATCCGGTAGAATATTCAAAATTTAAAATTTGCACCCCAACAAATCAAAATCAAGTTTACAATAGTAAATGAATATTTTAGAGTTAATAACAAACTATGTGATGCAGTGAAGTATATTTTTTTGTTTCAAGTTTCAAGTTTCAGGTTTCAAGTTTCAGGTTTCAGGTTTCTTTGCACCTATGAACCTTTGCCTCTTTGAACCTTGCTAAGAAATATAATTCCAAATATTCTTCTTCTTAGTCAATTCAATAAAAACAGCTTTAAGTACAGCATGTTCAGGTTTTGCAAGCGGAGCATCTTCTTTTAATATTTTCATGGCGTAATTTCTGGCTAGACCCAAAATATCTCGATCGCGAACAATATCAGCAATTTGAAGATTTAGTACACCGCTTTGCTGCGTTCCCATTAAATCTCCAGGACCGCGAAGCTTAAGATCAACTTCTGCAATTTCAAAACCGTCATTTGTTTGCACCATTGTATCCATTCTGGTTTTGCTGTCAGAACTTAATTTATGGCTCGTCATTAAAATACAATAACTTTGTTCTGCGCCACGACCAACGCGTCCGCGCAACTGATGGAGCTGCGATAACCCAAAACGTTCTGCACTTTCAATAATCATTACACTGGCATTCGGTACATTTACACCCACTTCAATTACAGTTGTGGCTACCATAATATTGGTTTTTCCTTCAGAAAAGCGTTTCATTTCGGCATCTTTGTCAGCCGGTTTCATTTTTCCGTGCAAAATTGAAATAGAATATTGTGGTAACGGAAAATCGCGCGAAATGCTTTCGTAACCGTCCATTAAATCTTTAAAATCCATTTTTTCAGATTCCTGAATTAACGGATATACGATATAAATCTGTCTTCCTTTGGCAATTTCATCGCGCAAAAATTTCCAGACTTTCAAGCGATTACTGTCAAATCTATGAACAGTCTGAATTGGCTTTCGGCCTGGAGGCAATTCATCAATTACAGAAATATCTAAATCGCCATACAAACTCATCGCCAAAGTTCTCGGAATAGGAGTAGCGGTCATGACTAAAACGTGTGGCGGAATTTCGTTTTTCTTCCACAATTTTGAGCGCTGTTCTACGCCAAAACGGTGCTGTTCATCAATCACAGCCAATCCAAGATTCTTAAATTTAACTTTATCTTCTAATAAAGCGTGAGTACCAATTAAAATATGCAGACTGCCATTTTCCAGTTCTTCGTGAAGAATTTTTCTTGCCGCTGTTTTGGTTGAACCAGTTAATATTTTAATGTTGATGTTTAAAGTTTGAGCCAATTCAGATAAACCAATAAAATGCTGGTTGGCCAGAATTTCAGTTGGTGCCATCAAACACGCTTGAAAACCGTTATCAATTGCCAAAAGCATGCTCATAAAGGCAACAATAGTTTTTCCAGAACCTACATCTCCTTGTAATAATCGGTTCATTTGGGCATTGCTTCCCATGTCTGAACGAATTTCTTTTATTACTCTTTTTTGTGCATTGGTCAAATTAAAAGGCAAATGATTTTGGTAAAATTCATTAAAAAATTCACCCACTTTTGTAAACGGATGACCTTTTATTTTATGTTTTCGAATTAGATTTTTGGTAATTAATTGCAGCTGAATAAAGAATAATTCTTCAAATTTTAATCGGAATTGGGCTTTCGCCAAAGCATCAGTGCTTTTTGGGAAATGTATATTGAATAAAGCCGCTTTCTTTGAAATCAGTTTTAATTCCTCAATTAAATAAGCAGGAAAAGTTTCAGTAAACAAAGCTTGAGTTTCAATAAACAATTGTTCCATTAATTTATTGATTGTCCGATTTGAAATGCCTCGATTAGTTAAGGTTTCTGTAGAAGGATAAACTGGCTGCATAGCAGAACGAAGACTTTTTTCGTGCTCGCTCAGCAATTCAATTTCCGGATGCGCCATACTAAACTGGCTTCCATACAAAGAACATTTCCCGAAAATAACCAGCGGTTCATTTAATTTCAAACTTTCTCGAATCCATTTATGGCCTTGAAACCAATTCAGATCAATTTGCCCTGTCTCATCAACGAAAGCCGCAACTAAACGCTTTTTGTTTTTGGCAAATTCAACGGTTTTAATATTGATTATTTTTCCAATAATCTGAACTTCTGTTCCTGTATTCTGGAGTTCGTTTATTTTATAATAACGCGTTCTGTCAATATATCTGTTTGGAAAAAAATTTACTAAATCTCCGTATTTATGAATTCCCAATTCCTTGCGAAGCAGCTGGCCACGACTTGGACCAACGCCTTTTAAGTATTCGATTGGAGTTTCTAGAAGATTATTAGACATTAATTTAGATTGTTAGATCTTTAGATTTTAGACTTCTCAGACCAGAGTAATGAAAATAGAGCATAGATTTTATTCTATATTCTTAGCTGTATTCTCTTTAAAAAGCGAAGATAGATTTTAATTAGGAAATTTAAAAGCGTCATATTCTTTTTGAATGTTAGGCAAGTATTAAAAATATTTTTTAGTGCTTAAAAAGGAATTTGTTTGTATACGTATAAATACCTGATTTTAAAAGATATTGATGTTTTTAAATCGTACTTATCCTACATATTAGTATCTTTGATTTATAAGATTTTTACCTTAAAAATAAGTTTCTCTTTTCAATATTACCACCAAAAACACTTAAATCTAATTAAACACTTAATTATTATGGAAACAACCCAATTTACGGAAACAAAACCGCAAAATTCAATTGAAACCCCTTTTAGAGTTGGAAGCTGGCTTCCGTCAGACAAAAAAATTCTTCAAAACTGGATGAATGATTTAATAGATGAAACAGACAAAAATCCGAAAGATTTATTACCTGTAATTGCAGATTTTAAAGCATTTATCGAAAATGATCCAGAAGCTTTTATGTTTTTTAATTTGATGTTCAGTCAGGTTCCGAAAAAATATAAGAAAGATCCAAGCGGCCATAAGCAAGTTAGAGATTATCATCATATGCTGCAGTTGTTTAATACTATTATGACAAATGCACCAGAGTTTAATAAAACCGGTGTTGTTGGTTTTCCTATAAATGCAATTCTAGACTGGTCAATGGGAACGGAAGCGGGATATGCGGCATTTTTAAATAAAAAAGTAAATGAACAATTTAAAAAGATATTAAACGAATGGGGAATTTTCTTGAAATCTGCTGATTCTTGTGCAGTATTAAGCAAAGATCCAAGAAAAGGATGGTTCGGGAAAGATGCGATGGATGCTATGCCAAATTTTGATAAAGAATTTATCTGCCAGCCAGAGCTGGAATATCATGGATTTACATCTTGGGATAATTTTTTTACGCGCGAATTTAGACCAGGCCAACGACCTTTGGCGAGTCCAAACGATGATAGTATTATTACAAATGCCTGCGAATCTGCTCCGTACAGAATTGCAGAAAAGGTAAATGCAAGAGATAAGTTTTGGATAAAAGCACAGCCATATTCTGTTGAGCATATGCTGGCTGGTGATTCTTTCACATCAAAATTTATTGGAGGAACTATTTATCAAGCTTTTTTAAGCGCACTAAGTTATCATCGCTGGCATAGTCCGGTAAGTGGGACTATTGTGAAAGCCTATACCATTGATGGGACTTATTATGCTGAAGCAATTTCTGAAGGTTATGACGATGCAGGACCAAATGATTCACAAGGATATATTACAGAGCTTGCCACAAGAGCTTTGATTTTTATAGAAGCTGATAATCCGAAAATAGGTCTAATGTGTTTTATGCCAGTTGGTATGGCCGAAGTTTCTTCTTGCGATATTACGGTTTATGAGGGACAGCATGTAAAAAAAGGTGATCAATTAGGAATGTTCCATTTTGGAGGATCAACGCATTGTTTGTTTTTTGGACCACAAGTAAAACTTGCTTTTGATATGCACGGGCAAAAACCTGGATTGAATTCGAGTAATATTCCGTTAAAATCTAAAATTGCTACGGTATTATAATAGATATAGATAATAATAAAAATTATTTCAAGACTCTGCTTAAAAGGCAGAGTCTTTTTATTTTATTAATTATAAAAGCAACCATTTAACAAAATTAGCATCTGTATAAATAGATAAAACCTTAAAAACATAACAGATGAAAAAAATTGGAGTTCTTTTAATACTATTATTTAGTATTGTTTCGTGTTCAAGCAATGAAACAGAAACAGATCCTATCGGAACGGATTATTATGGAAAATGGATCCAGTTTGTGGAGGCAAAATATAATGATGATCCAAATCCAAGTCAGGTTTCATATCAATTTAATAAAGATAATACGTTTACAAAAACGCTAAATTATTATGATACAACTACAAATGCATCAGGGACTTTTGAGGTGAAAAAAGATGGAAATACAACAGTTTTTGTTTTGACATATACACAGCAAAATTCTATAATTTCGAGCTGTACGGGAGGATTGATAGAAAGTTTAACTTTAGATAAATTTGGACATTTAAACGATAATGCAGGAATGTGCGATCGTTATGGGAAATATAAAAAAGCAAAATAAAAAACGTAAGTTTGCAAAATCATAAAGTATTCAATTTTTGAATACTTTTTTTGCTTTAAACCTTAAGTATGAAAACACATTTAGCACTTTTACGCGGCATCAACGTTTCTGGTCACAATATGATGAAAATGGAAGCTTTGAAAACAATGTTAGAAAATATTGGTTTTCAAAATGTGAGAACCTATCTGCAATCTGGGAATGTTTTTGTTGATAGCGAAGAAGATGCCTCAAAAGTAGGTTTTATGATTAAACAGGAAATTTTTAAGGTTTTTGGACATGAAGTTCCAACGATTGTCATTACGAAAGAAGATTTAGAATTGTGCTTTAAAAATAATCCTTACTTAAAAGAAAAAGACATTGATACTAAAAAATTATATGTTGCTTTTGTATCTACTGCGTTGAAAAGTGAAAATATAAATGATTTGAAAATCAGTCAGTTTAAACCTGATGAAGCGAGTATCGACGGAAACAGAATTTTTATTAAATACGCTGTTGGAGCCGGAAAAACAAGATTAGAAGGTAAATACATTGAGAAAAAACTAAACGTTATAGTAACAATGCGCAATTGGAATACAGTTACAAATTTGTTAGCGATGTATTCTGAGTAATTTTTTTTGCCACGAATTAAATCAATTTTCACAAATCAATTAGTTGAAATTAGTTGCAAACTTTTTTATTTAGTTACTAAATCACAATACCAAAAACCAAAATCAAAAGCATCGCTGGCACTTGTATCGCAAGCAGTATCTGATGAATCTTCTGTTTTAGATCGTTCGTATTTGCGGTAAACGATTTCGCCAACTTCAAAATTTATTGGTTTAGAAAAGATTGGTCCGTCAAAAGCAAAAGTATGAAATTCGCCATTTTCACCACAAACATCAACATTTTCGGGTAAATCATTTATAAAATCTTGATCTATAATTCGGCCAACAAAACTTTTGTCTAAATAACGTTCGTTGACGCAAACGACAATCGTTTTAAATCCTAACGAGAGAAACTCTTGAATCAACTCTTTTGTTGGGATTTTCCAGATCGGAAAAACACCTTCAAAACCTAATTTAGCTAATTGATCTTCACGGTATTTTCGCAGATCTTCTAAAAAAATATCACCAAAAATAGAATGTATAATTCCTTCTTTTTTTAGTTCAGACAAAGTTTGGAACATAACATCTTCGTACACTTCCATAGTGGGCATTTCCGGGATCTGCATGATTTTTAATGGGAAACCAATACTTTTCGCCTGCGCTTCTAACAATTCAACACGAACACCGTGCATCGAAATTCGCTGGAACTGCTGGTTGACACTCGTTACTAAATATTCAATTTTATAATCAGGATTTTGCAGTGTTTTGTACAAAGCGAGAGCTGAATCTTTTCCGCTGCTCCAGTTAAATAAGGCTTTTTTTGGTGTTGGCACGTGGTTTTAATTTTCTGTTGTAAACTTACAAATTTCATTCGATTTGTTTGTCAAACCTTTGTAACTTTGAATTTTTGCCTTCAAAATTTATTTTAATGAAATACATCTTTTTATTATTCACAACTTTCATTTTTGCACAGCAAACCCAATTTGTTGATTTTAAATCGGTTTCTGGACAACTGTCGTTAAATGCAAAAGAAAAATCGGTTTCTGGATCTGTCGATTATCAATTTGAAATTTTAAAACCTATTGATACTATTAAACTTGATGCTAAAAATATGGAGTTTTCTAAAGTTCAGATCAATGACAAAAATGTTGTTTTTATAAATACGGGCAAACAATTGCAGATCATTTCTAATTTTATAAAAGGAGAGAATCATTTAACTTTTGAATATGCTGTTAAACCTAAACAGGCTTTGTATTTTGTTGATATTGAAAATTCTGAAGTGCAAATCTGGACGCAGGGGCAGGGAAGATATACCAGCAATTGGTTTCCGAGTTTTGATGATGTGAATGAAAAACTAATTTTTAATTTAGGAATTTCATATGATAAACAATATCAAGTAGTTTCAAATGGAATTCTAAAAGAAAAGAAAGAAAGTGAAAATGTATTTCATTGGCAATATGAAATGGAAAAACCAATGAGCTCGTACTTATTAATGCTTGCGATAGGGAAATACGATAAAAAAGGATTGACGGCAAAATCTAAAATTCCGTTAGAATATTATTTAGAAAATAAAGATGCAAATCGTTTTGAACCTACTTACCGCTATTCAAAACGAATTTTCGACTTTTTAGAAAAAGAAATTGGCATAAATTATCCGTGGAAAATCTACAGACAAATTCCGGTTCGGGATTTTTTATATGCCGGAATGGAAAATACAACTTCAACACTTTTAGCTACACGTTATGTAGTTGATTCTGTTGGTTTTGAAGATCGTAATTATACCAATGTCGACGCGCATGAATTAGCGCATCATTGGTTTGGAGATTTAATTACCGCCGAAAACAGTACACATCATTGGCTTCAGGAAGGTTTTGCAACGTATTATGCTGCGTTGGCAGAAAGAGCTATTTTTGGAGACGATTTTTTTTATGCAAAACTATACGATACGGCACAACAAATAAAATTTGCTTCTAGAACAGATCCTTATCCGGTTTTGAATGCAAAAGCAAGCTCATTGACTTTTTACGAAAAAGGAGCTTGGGCACTGTTTGTACTGCATGAATCAATTGGTGATAAAGCCTTTAAAAAAGCAATAAAGAGTTATTTAAAAAAATATGCGTATCAATCTGTAAACACTGAAAATTTCTTCGATGAAATCAAAAAAGTTTCTGATTTTGATTTAGTTCAGTTTCAGAAAACCTGGCTAGAATCTACCGCCTTTGATACGCCGACAGCAAATGTATTATTAAGCAAAAATAAAGCAGTTCAAGTTCGTTTAGAAGTAGATAAATTGAAAAAAACGCCTTTAGCAGAAAAAGAAGATTTCTTGAAGAAAACATTAGAATCAGATGTTTATCATACTGTAAAAGAGGCTGTTGTTGATCAGCTTGAAAATGAAAAGTATGATGCTAAAAAAGCACTTTTACTTATAGCTCTGCAATCAAAAAATGTTCAGGTTCGTCAGTCAGTTGCAAGTTCTCTAACTAAAATTCCAGAAGATTTTAGAATGAATTATGAAACTTTGCTCGATGACAAATCGTATCAAACACAAGAAATAGCTTTATATTGGCTTTGGAAAAACTTCCCAGAACATCGTACTGAATATCTTGATAAATCTAAAAACTGGATTGGTTTTAATGACTATAATCTGCGTACAATGTGGCTTTCTTTAGCTTTGTCAACAGCAGATTACAGTAATAATCCTGAGGCATTAATTTCAGAATTGATTGCATTTTCTTCTACTAAATATGAAGCTCCAACAAGACAAAATGCTCTCGAAAAATTAATTTCTTTTAAGATTATTAACGATCAGGTTCTCAGTAATTTAGTCAATTCAACTACGCATCACATGTGGCAATTTTCGAAGTTTGGAAGAGATACAATCCGACTTTTATTAAAAAATCCTGAAATGCGTGCTTCGTTTGAAAGAATTTTGCCTAATTTGAACCCCGATGAACAGTTTCAATTGAATCGATTATTAAAAGAGTAAAAGATTAAGAAACAAGCAAGATTAAAGATTAACATCAGAGAAAATATTTAATATTGCTTCTTAGATCTTTTTTCTTTTAAAAAATCCAAAAACAAAAACCTACAATAAATATGAGAGCATTGGTTATTTCTGGTGGAGGAAGTAAGGGAGCATTTGCCGGTGGCGTGGCGCAGTATCTAATTGAAGAAAAAAATCACGAATACGATTTGTTTTTAGGAACTTCGACAGGAAGTTTGCTTATTCCGCATTTGGCCCTGGGTCATATCAAAAAAATCCACTCTGTTTATACCAATGTTACCATGGCAAGTATTTTTAATATTTGTCCGTTTGTGGTTAAAAACAAGGACGGTGTTGATATTGTAACCATTAATCACTTCAATGTAATACGTCAGTTTTTTAAAGGAAAAAGAACCTTTGGAGAAAGCAAGGGATTGAAGAAATATATCAAGAATAATTTTTCGCTTTCAGATTTTAATAAATTGAAAAAACTGAATAATGATGTTGTCATTACAGTAACCAATTTTACCAAAAATGAATCAGAATATAAATCGGTAAAAGATTGTACGTACGAAGAATTTTGTGATTGGTCTTGGATTTCGAGTAATTACGTTCCTTTTATGAGTTTGGTCGAAAAAGACAATTTTGAATACGGTGATGGCGGGTTTTCAAGTTTGGTTCCTATTCGTGAAGCAATCAATCGCGGTGCCACAGAAATAGATGTTATTATATTAGAAACCGAAGTTAATATGGACAAAATGGTAATTGGCAAAAATCCATTTTCGCTAATGATCGATTTGTTCCGAATTGCACTAGATCAAGTCGAAAAACACGATATTGCTATAGGAAAACTTATGGCAAACAATAAGAATGTAAAACTTAACTTATACTATACTCCCACAAAACTTACCGATAACGCACTCATTTTTAATAAAGAAGTAATGAAAGAATGGTGGGAACAAGGTTATGAATATGCTCAGAATAAGTCTGAAGTTATGAGTGATAATAGATAAATTTTAGATTTGTAATGAAAATATCTTTTGATTTAGATGATACTTTAATTGCTAAAAATAAATTTAGATTAGAAAGGTCAAATTTATTTCAAAAGCTTTTTGGAATTGAAAATATAAGAGAAGGAACAGTCAATTTATTTAAAGAATTAAAGAGTCAAAAGCATCAAATTTATATTTACACTACATCGTACAGAAGTAAATTAAGAATAAAATGTATGTTTTATTCTTATGGTTTTTCTGTTGATTATATTATAAATCAACAGAAACACCTAAGTAAAATCAAAAAAGAAAATTTTTGTTGTTCAAAATTTCCTCCAATGTTTAATATTGATATTCATATTGATGATTCCTTAGGAGTTGAATTAGAAGGTCAAAAATATGGATTTAGAACAATTGTGATTTCTGAAACAGATGAAAATTGGACTCAAACTATTTTGAATAAAATCTAAAGGCAGTATTTACCACAATTCTGAAACTTCATTCTTGATATATCCTAATGCAGCATTACTTGGCGACTGCTTCTCTAATAAATCGTTTAAAATCTTTTCACGCAATTTATCAGCGCTGTCTACGCGATCGCTCATTGCGGCTTTGCGTATGATTTGTATGGTTGAGTTTTTAGCCGTTGTAATGATTGTCCAGCATTCATCAGACATATAAATTTGCTGTGTTAAATTGTGTTCAAATTCCTGTTCAATTTGGTCGATTACAAAGTTTTCATAATCGTGCTTTTCAGGTGAAATAGGCGAAATTCTAATTAATAATTTAGTCAAATTAATGCGCTCTAAATATAAAGTCATACGTTCATAAGCCTGTAAACGTATTGGCAAAGATTGTTTCTGATATTCTCTGCTCAATAAAAAAGTACGTTTCTTATCATTGTTTTTAATGTGCAATTCAAAAAAACTGTACGCTACAAATCCAGTAACGATAGCTGGTAAAGTATAACTTGCTAATTCTATAATTCTTGTAAAATCCATTTGGTTCAATTTTTCAACAAAAATATACTTTTTGATGAGAAATCCACTTTAAATTTTATTGTAATAAATAAAATGGAAGGCTACTTTTGTACGGAGTTTTCAAAATCTCTAGAAACCCAATTTTAATGGAATCATATATTATAATTTTACTTTGTTTAGCGGCTTTTGCCGCAGGATTTATTGATGCAATTGTTGGTGGCGGAGGCTTGATCCAGACTCCAATGGGATTAATTTTGTTGCCTAATTTACCAGTTTCAACAGTTATTGGTAGCTTAAAAATTCCAGCTTTTACCGGAACAGCTTTTGCTGCTTTTCAATATTTGAAAAAAGTGGTAATTCAATGGAAATTGCTTTTGATTATGATGTGCTTAGCAGTTCCATCTGCATTTTTAGGTTCTACTATTTTAACAATGGTAAGCAATGATTTTATGAAACCGCTTTTACTTGTTGTTTTGTCATTATTGTTTATTTATACCTACGCAAAGAAAAACTTTGGTCAGCATGTTGCTAAAGATCATTCGCCTGCCAAACAGATAATTTATGCTGTTGTCATCAGTATTATTGTTGGTTTTTATGACGGATTTATTGGTCCCGGAACCGGTAGTTTTTTTGTAGTTGCTTTTATTGCATTTTTAGGATTTGATTTTTTGCACGCTTCTGCAAATGCGAAAATGGTAAATCTGGCAACGAATTTTGGTTCGATTTGCCTTTTTATGATTAAAGGAAAAATAATTTGGGCAATCGCAATTCCGATGGCAGTAAGCAACGGATTGGGAGGCTGGCTTGGCGCAAAATTAGCGATCAATAAAGGAAATGGTTTTATTCGAATTTTCTTTTTGGTTGTGGTAATCGGAACACTGATTCGATTTGCTTATGATGTGTTTTTTAAGTAGAATTGTAGGTTCTAAGATATTTTTAAACCTTCTAAAATGGATTGATATTTAAAAAAAATCAGCATCTCAGAAACTTTGCAAAAATTATTTGTTTACTAGCCCCGATAGAGGCGGTATCCTCGTAATGAAATGAAGAGATATAGCCGAAAGCGGGAAACCATGCTCAATAAAATGCCTGTTGTTTGGCTTCATCAAAAAAGAAAAATCTTAGCAACTCAGAACCTTAGAAACTTAGTAGCTTATTAAATGTATAATTCTTATTTTTGCATAAAAGGAGAAAAATTTCATGCGTAAATATATTGACCAGCTGAATGAAGCACAACGTGAACCCGTTCTACAAAAAGATGGGCCAATGATTATTATTGCTGGTGCGGGTTCAGGAAAAACTCGAGTTTTGACTATCAGGATTGCTTATTTGATGGCGCAAGGCGTTGATGCTTTCAACATTTTATCGCTAACATTTACGAACAAGGCAGCTCGTGAAATGAAGCATAGAATTTCGGATATTGTGGGAGCCACTGAAGCAAAAAATCTTTGGATGGGAACTTTTCACTCGATTTTTGCTCGTATTCTGCGTTCAGAATCGGATCATTTAGGGTATCCTTCTAATTTTACTATTTATGACTCTCAGGATTCAGCTAGGTTAATTTCTTCTATTATAAAGGAAATGCAGCTGGATCGCGATATTTATAAACCAAAACAGATCTTAGGGCGAATTTCGAGCTATAAAAATAGTTTGATTACTGTGAAAGCCTATTTTAATAATCCAGAATTGGTCGAAGCTGATGCAATGGCAAAAAGACCGAGATTGGGCGATATTTATCAGCAATATGTAGAACGTTGCTTTAAGGCAGGAGCTATGGATTTTGACGATTTATTGTTGAAAACCAATGAATTGCTGACTCGTTTTCCGGAAGTTTTAGCAAAGTATCAAAACCGATTCCGTTATATTTTGGTTGATGAGTACCAAGATACAAATCACTCTCAATATTTGATTGTTAGAGCTTTGTCAGATAAATTTCAGAATATTTGTGTGGTTGGTGATGATGCGCAGAGTATTTATGCTTTCCGTGGAGCGAATATCAATAATATTTTGAATTTCCAAAAGGATTACGAAGGCGTTAAAATGTTTCGATTAGAGCAAAATTACCGCTCGACTCGAAATATCGTAGAAGCGGCAAATACAATCATTGATCATAATAAAACCAAACTTGATAAAATTGTTTGGACAGCAAATGATTTTGGACCAAAGATAAAAGTGCACCGTAGTTTAACAGATGCAGAGGAAGGACGTTTTGTTGCGAGTACAATTTTTGAACAAAAAATGATGAACCAATTGCATAATGGTTCGTTTGCAATTTTGTATCGTACTAATGCACAGTCGCGTGCAATGGAAGATGCGTTGAGAAAGCGCGATATTCCGTATCGAATTTATGGTGGGTTATCTTTCTACCAACGTAAAGAAATTAAAGATGTTTTGTGTTATTTACGTTTGGTAATTAACCCTAAAGACGAAGAAGCTTTGATTCGTGTGATCAATTATCCGGCACGTGGAATTGGAGATACAACTGTTGAAAAACTTACCATTGCTGCCAATCATTACAAGCGTTCTATTTGGGAAGTAATGGTGAATATTGATAAAATCGACTTAAAACTGAATTCTGGAACCAAACAAAAACTGAATGATTTTGTGACCATGATACAGAGTTTTCAAGTTATTAATCAAAATCAGGATGCTTTTTACATTACGGATTATGTTGCGAAAAAAACCGGATTAGTTCAGGAATTAAAGAAAGATGCTACTCCAGAAGGAATGGCCAAAATTCAGAATATAGAAGAGCTTTTAAACGGTATAAAAGATTTTACTGAAGGACAAAAAGAAATTGACGGTGCAAGAGGAGCTTTATCTGAATTTATGGAAGATGTAGCGCTTGCAACAGATTTAGACAAAGATACTTCTGATGAAGATCGTGTGGCGCTAATGACAATTCACTTAGCAAAAGGATTAGAGTTTCCTCATGTTTTTGTGGTTGGAATGGAAGAAGATTTGTTTCCGAGTGCGATGAGTATGAGCACCCGAAGTGAATTGGAAGAAGAACGTCGTTTGTTTTATGTAGCTTTAACACGTGCGGAGCATCAGGCCTATTTAACGTATGCACAGTCGCGATACCGTTGGGGGAAATTAACTGACAGTGAACCATCACGTTTTATTGAAGAAATTGATGGGCAATACCTAGAATATTTAACGCCAGCAGAAAGTAATTACCGTTTTAAACCAATGATTGATGGGGATATTTTTGGTGATGTCGACAAATCAAAATTACGTTTAGCGAAGCCAGTAGGAGGAACACCGCCTAAATATATTACTGATAATGAACCTAAACCTGATTTAAATATTCGTAAATTAAAACCAGTTGCAGGAAATAATCCAAATAGCAGTGCTTCAAATTTATTTGACAGCAAATTAACGGTTGGAAACGTTGTCATGCACGAACGTTTTGGAAAAGGAGAAGTTGTTAATTTAGAAGGAGTTGGAGCTGATAAAAAAGCCGAAATCAAATTTGAAGTAGGCGGAATTAAGAAATTGTTGCTTCGATTTGCTAAGTTGGATGTAATAGGTTAAAAAAAGTTTCAGGTTTCAGGTTTCAAGTTTAGAATTGAAACCCGAAACCTGAAACCTGAAACCTGAAACAAATTAAAACGTAAAAGAAAAATGGCTGAGTTCATAAAAATATATCCAGATAAACCTAGTGAAGCTGCAATTGCAAAAGTCGTAAAAGTGCTTCAAAATGGAGGTTTAGTAATTTATCCAACTGACACCGTATACGGTTTAGGCTGTGATATCACCAATTCACGTGCTTTAGAAAAAATAGCTAAAATTAAAGGTGTAAAACTAGAGAAAGCGAATTTCTCCTTTATTTGCCACGATTTAAGTAATCTTTCTGATTATGTAAGACAGATTGATACTGCTACTTTCAAAATTTTGAAAAGAGCTTTGCCAGGACCGTACACTTTTATTTTACCGGGAAATAATAATTTGCCAAAAGAATTTAAAAAGAAAACCACAGTCGGAATTCGTGTTCCAGATAATAATATTGTTTTAGAAATTGTTCGTCAGTTAGGAAACCCGATCGTTTCGACTTCGATTCGGGATGAAGATGATGTAATCGAATATACTACAGATCCAGAACTGATTTTTGAGAAATGGCAAAACCTTGTGGATCTTGTTATTGATGGAGGTTATGGAGATAACGTTGGTTCTACAATTATAGATTTATCAGAAAATGAACCAGTAATTGTGAGAGAAGGTAAAGGCGATATAGATATTTTGTAAAAAAATACTGAAATAGTATAATTATTTAAAATAAATAAGTAACTTTAATATTAGTTAAAATTTAGTTAGTTGATTAAAAATAATGCTATTCTTGATTTATATTTAATTGGTTATTAAAAGAATTAAGGATACATAAAAGCAGGTCATTAGACCTGCTTTTTCTGTTTTATAGATATGTAAAAACGAGATTATTTTGCTTGTTTTTTCATTTCTTTTTCAATCATATCATAGAATTGATCGATTTTAGGCATAACAACAATACGAGTTCTTCTGTTACGAGCTTTGTTGTCTGGAGAATCATTTGCAACTAAAGGTACATATGAACTTCTACCTGCAGCAATTAATTTAGCTGGATTAACTCCAAGATCATTTGTTAAAACACGAACGATAGAAGTAGAACGTTTAACACTTAAATCCCAGTTGTCTAACAATACTCCATTGCTTTTGTAAGGAACATCATCAGTATGACCTTCAACCATACATTCAAAATCAGGTTTGTCGTTTACAACTTTTGCAACTTTAGCCAAAACAGATTTTGCTTTATCGCTTACTTCATAGCTTCCGCTTTTGAATAGTAATTTATCAGCGATAGAAATGAATACAACTCCTTTTTCAACATTGATTTCGATATCTGGATCGTTGATTCCAACTGCTCCTTTTAAACTTGTAACCAATGCTAGTGTTACACTGTCTTTTTTAGTAAGTGCATCTTGTAATCTAGATATTTTTAAATCTTTTTCTTTTAAGCTTTCTAATGATTTTTCAAGGTTTTCAGCACCTTTTGTAGTTAATACAGTTAAATCCTTAGAGCTATTAATTAAGTCTTGATTATGTGCTTTATAACTTTCAGCTGTTGCTGCTAATCCTGCTTTTTCTTCTAGACAAGAATTTAATTTAACTGTGCAAGAGTTTAATAAATCTTGGATTTCTTTGTTCTTAGCTTCTAATGCTGCGTATTGCTTTTTCGATACACACGAAGTTAAGGCCATTAATACTGATAGTGCGATAACTATTTTTCTCATAGGTATTGTATTTAATTAAACGTTGATTACAAATTTAGTTTTTAATATTTTGATAACTGTTAAAGATTTCTTTAAATACGGTCAGTTTCTTTATATAATATAGGAAAACGATACTTTTTACGGTATAGTATTGCTGTATTTGAAAATCTTTTCTTTCTCGAAGGTATTTTAAAGATATGCAATAAAATGAAAAATGCGCCTTTAAAATAGCAAAAGTATGACTGAATTTTCCTTGTATAAGAAAACGGATAGCAGCAATTCCGTCTAAAATCATTCGGAAGAAAATTACAAAAAATAATCTTTTTTTAGGCAGATTTTTAACAAGCATTAATAATGAATTCCTGAAATTTAAAAAAGTTTTTCTAGGATTTCCTTGTTGCAGTGTTGCACCGCCAACGTGATAAACTACTGATGCTGAATTATATCTGATAATATGACCTTCATTTGAGGCACGCCAGCACAAATCAATTTCTTCTTGGTGTGCAAAGAAGCTTTCATCAAAACCTTTCAATTCATCATAGACTTCTTTTCTGATGAAAAAACAAGCACCTGAAGCCCAAAATAATTCGCAATGATCATCATATTGACCATTATCTTTTTCAATAGTTTCAAAAATTCGGCCACGGCAATACGGATAACCATATTTATCAATAAATCCGCCTGCCGCACCAGCATATTCAAAATATTCTTTATTTTTAAAATCTAGAATTTTAGGCTGGATAATGGCGGTCTGTTTTTCTGCATCAAAAGTTTCAATTATAGGTTTTAGCCAATTTGCAGTAACTTCAATATCAGAATTAACTAAAGCATAAATTTCGGCGTCAACATGTTTTAAGGCATCGTTATAACCTTTTGCAAACCCGTGATTACCGCTATTCTGAATTATTTTTATAGTTGGGAAATTTTGTTTGACGAAATTGATTGAATCGTCTGTTGAAGCATTATCTGCGACATATATAGAGGCTTCTTCAGAAAATTGAATAACTGATGGTAAAAATTGCTCTAATAATTTTACCCCGTTCCAATTTAAAATGATTACTGCTATTTTATCCAAAAGTAATTTTATTTATTTTAATATTATTTTATTCGTTATAATCTGGCAAGCCTTTAAGAAACTGATATTTTTCATTTTCAAAATCCATCTGACAGTAAAAATGACTCAGTCCGTTTGTGACATTCAAAAATCGTGCCTGCATTGTCATATTATAACGTGCAATTTGATCAAAAGTTGCCTGTGAAATTTTAACTTCTGGGGCTTTGCATTCTACTAATATATGTATAGAACCATCGGAGTTAAATACAACAACATCATATCTTTTTCGTAATCCGTTGACTGTCAAAACCTTCTCTACATTTATGAGAGATTTCGGGTATTTTTTTTCGTAAATTAAAAAATGAACAACATGTTGGCGAACCCATTCTTCTGGAGTAAGAATGATAAATTTTTTCCTGATTTCATCAAAAATAGACACTTTATTTTCGCTATTTTTGAATCGGAAAGTATAAGTAGGGAAATTTAGTTTTAACATAAAACAAAAATATAAAATAGTTTCAGGTTTCAGGTTGAAAGTTTCAAGTTATTGAACGGAAAACCTGAAACTTTGAACTTGAAACAAAAAATATTGAATGGACGAAGTTGTAAAGATTGTTAATGATATCAAGGCCGGCAATATAAAACCAATTTATTTTTTAATGGGGGAAGAGCCTTATTACATAGATAAATTGTCGGAGTATATTGAACAGAATGTACTATCTGAAGAAGAAAAAGGATTTAATCAGACGGTATTATACGGCAGAGATGTTTCGGTAGAAGATATTGTGTCAACAGCCAAACGCTATCCTATGATGTCTGATCGCCAAGTTGTTATTGTAAAAGAAGCACAAGATTTGTCGAGAACTATTGATAAAATAGAATCGTATGTCAATAATCCGATGGAAACTACTGTTTTGGTTTTTTGCTACAAATATAAAACACTTGATAAACGTAAAAAAGTTACCAAGCTTCTTGCTCAAAATGGAATCGTTTATGAAAGTAAAAAATTATATGAAAATCAAGTCGGAGATTGGATAAAGCGTGTTTTGGCTGGAAAAAAATATACAATTGATCCAAAGGCAAATGCTATGCTGGTTGAATTTTTAGGAACTGATTTAAGTAAGATAAATAACGAACTCGAAAAATTGCAAATTATTTTACCGCAAGGTACCACGATTACACCACAACATATTGAAGAAAATATTGGTTTTAGTAAAGATTATAATGTATTCGAACTTCGAAAAGCAATTGGAGAACGCAACCAAATGAAAGCATATAAAATTGCTGAAAATTTTGCCCACAATCCTAAAGAATATCCACTTGTAATGACAACAGGACTTGTATTTGGTTTTTTTGTACAGCTTTTAAAATACCACGGACTTAAAGATAAAAATCCTAAAAATGTAGCGGCCGCGATTGGTGTAAATCCTTATTTTCTAAAGGAATATGATTTAGCTATCAAAAATTATCCAATGCGAAAAGTAAGTCAGATTGTGGGTGCTTTACGTGATGTAGATGTTAAAAGCAAGGGAGTTGGAGCCAATGCTTTGCCACAGTCAGATTTGTTAAAAGAAATGCTTTATAAAATATTTAATTAAGCCGTGAAAATTCACGATATTTGCCTTTCTAAAAATTTTACTACTTAAAAAATAATAATTACACAATTATGGGAATGAATAAAAATACCGTTTTAGGATGGGCTACTTTTATAATGATACTTATGGGATTGTTGCTTATAGGACTTGGTGCTTTTAGATACAGGGATGTTTCTGGCTGGGGATTTGTAGCTGTGGGCGTTGGTTTTTTTGCTAATGCTTGGGTTTTTAATGCACTAAAAGGTAGAGTTTAACTTTTTTCAATTGCTAAAATTAATTGCAATATCAAATTTAAGAGAATAAATAATTAAAATAAAATATAAAAAATGTCAGACGATAAGAAAGTAATTTTCTCAATGCAGAAATTGAGCAAAACCTATCAGGGAGCAGACAAACCAGTACTTAAAAACATTTATTTGAGTTTCTTTTATGGAGCTAAAATTGGTATTTTAGGTCTTAATGGTTCTGGAAAATCTTCTCTATTAAAAATTATTGCAGGAGTTGATAAAAACTATCAAGGTGATGTTGTTTTTCAACCTGGTTATACTGTTGGTTATTTAGAGCAAGAACCAATTCTTGATGATTCAAAAACAGTTATCGAAATTGTTCGTGAAGGAGCTGCAGAAACTATGGCAGTTTTAGAAGAATACAACCAAATTAATGATTTATTCGGTCTTCCTGAATACTACGAAGATCAGGATAAAATGGATAAATTGATGGATCGCCAGGCAGCTTTACAAGACAAAATTGATGCTCTTGGTGCTTGGGAAATCGATACAAAATTGGAAATTGCAATGGATGCGCTGCGTACGCCGGAAGGTGATATGCCAATCAAAAACCTTTCTGGAGGTGAGCGTCGCCGTGTAGCTTTATGTCGTTTGTTATTGCAACAGCCTGATGTATTGTTACTTGATGAGCCTACCAACCACCTTGATGCTGAATCTGTACTTTGGTTAGAGCAGCATTTGGCGCAATATGCTGGAACTGTTATTGCGGTAACGCACGATAGATATTTCTTGGATAATGTTGCAGGTTGGATTTTAGAGCTGGATAGAGGAGAAGGAATTCCATGGAAAGGAAATTATTCTTCTTGGTTAGATCAAAAATCAAACCGTATGGCTCAGGAAGAAAAAGTGGCTTCTAAACGCAGAAAAACTTTAGAACGTGAGTTGGACTGGGTTCGCCAAGGTGCTAAAGGACGCCAGACAAAACAAAAAGCGCGTTTGCAGAATTACGATAAATTATTGAATGAAGACCAGAAACAATTGGATGAAAACTTGGAAATTTATATTCCAAATGGTCCACGTTTAGGTACGAATGTTATTGAAGCAAAAAATGTAGCAAAAGCTTTTGGTGATAAATTATTATACGATAATTTGAACTTTACTTTGCCACAAGCAGGAATTGTTGGGATTATCGGGCCAAATGGTGCTGGTAAATCGACCATTTTCAAAATGATTATGGGAGAACAAAAAACAGATAGTGGAGAATTTTCAGTTGGTGAAACTGTGAAAATTGCTTATGTAGATCAGTCACACTCTAATATTGATCCAAATAAATCGATTTGGGAAAATTTTGCTGATGGTCAGGAATTAATAATGATGGGAGGAAAGCAGGTTAATTCAAGAGCTTATTTATCTCGTTTCAATTTTGGTGGCGGTGAGCAGAATAAAAAAGTATCAATGTTATCTGGTGGAGAACGTAACCGTCTGCACTTGGCAATGACATTGAAAGAAGAAGGAAACGTGCTTTTACTGGATGAGCCAACGAATGATTTGGATGTAAATACACTCCGTGCATTAGAAGAAGGTTTAGAAAATTTCGCAGGTTGTGCTGTAATTATTTCGCACGACAGATGGTTCTTAGATAGAATTTGTACGCACATTTTAGCTTTTGAAGGGGATTCTGAAGTTTACTATTTTGAAGGTGGTTTCTCTGAATACGAAGAAAATAAAAAGAAACGTTTAGGTGGTGATTTAACTCCAAAACGTTTGAAATATAGAAAATTAATTAGATAATTTTTCTGATAAATTGCAAATAGAAAATCCCAAATTCCAATTATAGTGAATTTGGGATTTTTATTTTTTATACTGTGTCTAGTTTGTCATTTCGACGAAGGAGAAATCACACTCGGAACTCGACAAAGATTGGGAAATTATTATGAGGAATTTCTAGTGTGATTTCGACGAAGGAGAAATCACAACTTCTCTAATAGTAAAGATTGATAGCTGTATCTAAAGAAACTTAGCCTTCAATTCAGGAGTTGGTATCATGCAGTTTTCTTTTTTGCCGTACCATTTGTAACGATTTTTAGCAATATAATCGTAAATATAATTTCGGAGTTTTTCAGGTAAAATTTTAAACACGGAAACTAAACTATAAAATCCACCCAAATCATTTCCAATTTCTAAAACTGCTGAAGATTTATAATAATAGGCAACCCCAGGATTGTACAAAATAATACTATCAATTTTATTTTGGTCTACACCTATATAATTGTAAATGTCTTTTCCTAATTCTGATTGCAAAGCCACAAAACGAAAAATATCTTTTTTATCGTGCTTGATAATAAATTGAACTGTTCCATCGCATAAATTGCAAACTCCATCGAAAAGGATTATTTTTTTATTTTTTGGAAGGTTTTGCATTTTTGAAAAAGTTTCAATTTCAGGTTTCAGGTTTTTGATCTTTGTCTAGTTTCTCATTCCTCGAAATAACAAAAAAAGTAATAATTGTCACGATTATTCTTATCTATTAAGAATTTAAATTCAATAGCTTTTATGAATCAAAAACGGCTTTCGTAAATTAATTTATAGCTATTTTTTAAATTTTTTCATCTTCAGAATTGTCAACGTCAAAATCATTCTTTAAATCGTCTTATTTTAATTTCCGATCAAATTAGTGAATTGTAAGCACCTAAAATTGCTATTGTGGATGGAAATTTATTTTTTCCCCGCTTCAACAAATTCTAATTCATCCAAACTTACTTTAGAAGTAAAAATTCCGTAATTAACTGTTGCCTTATTTTTTTCTATCGAATCGATGCTTCCAACAGATCTACCGTCAAGCATTCTAACTCTGTCTCCAACTTTTAAAATTGGCTTTGGTTTTTCTATAACTGGTTTGAGTTTTTTTTCTTTTTTCTCTTTTCGAATTTCTTCGACCTGAACCGAAACTTCTGCAATTACTTCTTTTTTCTTTTCAATTATTGCTTTTGCTTCTTTTGGAGTTGCTTTTTTACGTTTTGAATTTTCAATTTCAATAATTTTCAAAAACTCGCCAATCAGCTCTTTTTTATTTTTGTTGTTGAAATATTTCTCCGAGATATCCTCAATTTTTTGTCCAATGTAAATTGTTTTCTGATTACTGTCGTATAGCTCCTGATAGCTTTCCAGTTTTTGTTTGATTTTTACATTGATGTTTTCCATCTTTTTACTTTCTTCACGAGCACGAGTTTCTTCTTCTTTTAAATTGATAGAAGTTTTTTCGAGTTTGGATCTTTCTTTTTGTAGCGTAGCAATTGTTTTATCAAAGCGAACTTTTCCAACTTCAATTTTCTTTTTGGCGCGATTTATCAATCCAAACGGAATACCATTTTTTAGGGCAACTTCAAATGTAAACGAACTTCCGGCTTGACCCAAAGCCAATTTGTACATTGGTTCTAATGATTTTTCATCGAACATCATATTCGCATTTGTTGCAAAAGGAAGTTCATTTGCTAAAATTTTTAAATTAGAATAATGCGTTGTAATGATTCCGAATGCTTCACGATGGTAAAATTCTTCTAAGAAAATCTCAGCCAAAGCGCCACCCAGTTCCGGATCAGAACCTGTACCAAATTCATCAATTAAAAACATGGTTTTCTTGTTGCACTTCTTCAGGAAATAATTCATGTTTTTCAATCTGTAACTGTAAGTACTTAGATGATTTTCAATAGATTGATTGTCTCCAATATCCGTCAAAATTCTATCAAATAAAAAAGTTTCGCTTCTTTCATGAACCGGAATTAGCATTCCTGATTGTAACATCAATTGCAATAAACCAACTGTTTTAAGCGAAATTGTTTTTCCTCCCGCGTTAGGTCCAGAAATTACAATAATTCGGTTATCTTGTTTTAATTCAATTGTTTGCGGATGCGTAATCTCATTTTTTTGTTTATTATTCAAATACAAAATAGGATGATAGGCTTCTCTAAAAAACAATCTTCTTTCTTCTGTAATTGTTGGTAGGATTCCGTTAATTCGGTTTGCGTATTTTGCTTTTCCGGCAACCACGTCAATATCACTTAGAAATTCCTGATACTCAATCAGCAAAGGCAAAAATGGTCGAATTGCATTTGACAATTGTTTTAAAATTCTGGTAATTTCTTCTTTTTCTTCGTATTCAAGATTAGCTAATTCACGAGAATATTGCAGCGTAGCTTCAGGTTCGATATAAGCAATACTTCCTGTTTTAGAACTTCCTAAAATAGAGCCTTTTACTTTACGGCGATACATAGCCAAAACAGCTAAAACTCTGCGATTTTGCACAAAGCTTTCTTTAATATCATCCAAATAGCCAAGACTATTGTTGTGAGAAAGAGCAACTCCAAAACTTTGGTTTACCTTACCTCGAACAATATTCATATTTTGGCGAATACTCAAAAGAGCAGGGGAGGCGTTATCTTTTATTTCTCCATATTTATCTACTATAGCGTCAATTAGAGTGACAATATCTTTAGTATATTCAACTCTTGAAGCCCTCGCATTTAAATTCGGATAATAATCATCAAATTTTTTAAGGAAAGTCAACAGCACATTTGTTGTAGAAGAAAGTGTTGCGATTTTTCTAAAACTTCCTACTTCCAAAAAACTGTCTTCGATGGCTAAAAACTTAATTTCATGAGTTATAGCATCAAATCCGTGGTTAGGAATGGCGTTATTATTTTCAAAAGACGAAACATATTCTGATGTCTGCATCAAAGCCTGCATCAAAGTTTCTTTGTTTCTAAATGGTGTTATTTGTAAAGCCTTTTCTTTTCCAATATCGGTGTTGCAACCAGCCGAAATAGTTTCTAGCACTGTTGGAAATTGTAAGTCTTGTAATGTTTTTTCGGTAATACTGATCATTTAATTTCTTTAAGAAAGTACAAGCAAAAATACGAAAATAGTATGATTGAATCTTGTAAGTTTATGTCTAATTTTATTGGCTGTAAATATGATTTCATTAAAAAAATCCTGAAATTCGCATAAAAAAAATTATGGACGTTAAAATGCATGATTCTTGGAAGCCAGTTTTGAATAAAGAGTTTGAAAAACCATATTTTAATGAGTTAATCGCTTTTGTAAAATCTGAATATACAACAAAGGTTTGCTATCCAAAAGGAAGCCAGATCTTTTCCGCTTTTGACCATTGTCATTTCGATCAGGTAAAAGTTGTGATTATTGGCCAAGATCCGTATCATGGTCCAAATCAGGCAAATGGATTATGTTTTTCTGTAAACGATGGTATTCCGTTTCCTCCATCACTTCAAAATATTTTCAAGGAAATTGAAACTGATTTAAATATACCGTTACCAAAAACAGGCAATTTAGAACGTTGGGCAGATCAAGGTGTTTTTCTCTTAAATGCTACTCTAACTGTTCGACAATCAGAAGCCGGAAGTCATCAGGGCAAAGGCTGGGAAAAATTTACAGACGCTGTTATTAAGCAAATTTCTGCTGAAAAGGAAAATGTTGTGTTTTTGCTTTGGGGCGGTTTTGCTCAAAAGAAAGCGGCATTAATCAATGCTTCAAAACATCATATTTTAAAATCGGGACATCCTTCTCCTTTAAGTGCAAATAGAGGTTTTTGGTTTGGTAATAAGCATTTTAGCCAAACAAATGCTTTCTTGAAATCAAAAGGCATGAAGGAGATTGAATGGTAGTTAAACACTGATTCCAATAATTGTCACTAATTTAAAATATTGTCATTTCGACTGAAATGAGAAATCACACAAGAAACTCTACAAAGATTAAAAGATACTCTAGGTGGAATTACTAGTGTGATTTCTCCTTTCAGTCGAAATGACAAATCAGTTCTTAATATTATTTTTTGATAATTTCTTCTAAAACAGCTTTGTTTTCGTAGTTTGTAACTTTTAGAATAATTCCTTGATTTTTAACTGTTTTTCCTTCAATGATATAAAGTTTTCCTTTATTGAACGGAACGTTACTTTGATCAAAATCAACATCTCCGTAAGTTAATGTGTTTTTAATATCTGCAGTATCAACCCATTTTTCATTTAAAGTCTGAATTGCCTTATTTGAATATTGAAATGGTTTTGTTCTTAAATTGTTTAAAACTCTGGCATTTGGAAAATAGTTGCATCTTGTATCTTTTCCACTAAATACAAGGGCCACAAAAAAGCATCCCATAATTAAACCAATCAAATAATAAGCAAAACGGTGTACGAACTTCATGAAATAAAATTTTTGCAAAGGTACATTAAAGTTCCTTTAAAATACAAGTAAATTAATATCGTTGTCTGGTAAATCAAACCATTCGCCAATTGCCTTGTTTGTTAGGATTCCGTGGTATAAATAAATTCCATTTTTAAGCCCTTTATTGCATCGAATTGCGCTTTCCAAACCACCATCTTCAGCTATCTGAAGAAGATAAGGAGTTAATATGTTACTGATTGATAGTGAGGCGGTTTTAGAATATCTTGAAGGAATATTTGGTACGCAATAATGCAAAACATTGCTTTTTATAAAAGTTGGTTTTTCGTGTGTAGTAACTTCTGAGGTTTCAAAACAGCCGCCAGTATCAATACTTACATCAACTATTACAGCACCTTTTTTCATGTGTTCTACCATAGTTTCAGTCACTATAATAGGACAGCGTTCTTTACCACGCATTGCACCTATAGCTACATCACAACGTCTTAAAGCTTTTAAAAGTGCTTTTTGCTGTACTGTAGATGTAAAAATCCTTTGATTTAAATTGTTTTGCAAGCGACGTAATTTGGTAATCGAATTATCAAAAACTTTTACATTTGCGCCTAAGCCAATTGCGGTTTTAGCGGCAAATTCGCCTACAGTTCCCGCACCTAAAATGACAACTTCAGTAGGAGGAACTCCAGTTATATTTCCAAATAAAAGACCTTTTCCGAATTCATCTGTAATCATTAATTCGGCAGCAATTAGGATGGAAGCAGTTCCTGCAATTTCACTTAATGATTTTACGGCAGGATAAGACCCATCTTCATCTTTAATATATTCAAATGCAAGCGCAGTTATTTTTTTTTGAGCTAAAGCCTCAAAGTATGCTTTCTTTTTTGTTTTTAGTTGAATTGCCGAAATGATGATTGTCTCCGGGTTAATCATTTCTATTTCAGCTAAAGTTGGCGGTTCAACCTTTAATAACATCGGACAGCCAAAAACTTTTTTAGTGTCTTTTGTTACTTCTGCACCAGCATCAGAATATTCTTTATCTGAATAACTTGAACTTTCTCCAGCCCCAGACTCAATCATTACGCGGTGTCCTTCATAAGTAAGAGAATTTACTGCATCTGGCGTCAGGCAAATACGACGTTCTTGATAACTTGTTTCTTTAGGTATTCCTATGAAGAGCTCTCTTTTAAATCGGCCAACTTCAAGTTTTTCTTCTTGAGGCAACAATTGTTGTTTCGTAAATGGAGTTAAGGTGATTGACATGGGTTGTTGAAAAAATTAAGAGTACAAATTACGTAAAAAGTTTTAAATCAGTGTAAAAATTCTGCTAATAGTATTTTAAGATTAGGATATTATTTTTTCCATTTTGATGTCGGCTCTTTCGTAAGATACATCACCTAACGGAACTTCAGCAAAACCAAATTTTTCATATAAATGAATTGCTGGAAGCAAGATTCGGTTTGAATATAAAAGGAGTTTTTTAATGTTTTTATTTGCAGCTACCGCCATACAATGTTCTAGTAATTTATTTCCGATTCCTAATCCTTGCGCAGAATCTGAAACTGCCATTTTGCTCAATTCAAAAGTATTATCGTCAATCTTCATTAAAGAAAATGTCCCAATAATTTCACCATTATATTTGGCATAAAATATCATTCCGCCTTTATCAATAATTTCTTCTTGCGGATTTGAAAGTGTCAATTCATCTTTTTCTTCAACTTTAAAATACTTTTGAAGCCATTCTATATTTAAGGTTTTGATGTGATCTTTTAAATCTGATGAAAAGGGGATTATTTCTATGGTATTTTTGATGCTCATTATAATTTATATTGTTTCACAGATAATACAAAGCTCAAATAAGCACAAAGTTTTTTGTGTTTCTTTGCGAAATCTTTGCGGATCTTTGTGAAATTAAACTAGTTCTAATTTTCTTTTTCCATCAGCCAATAATTCAATTTTAACTGTAGAAGTATCTTCCGGAAGCAAACTAGCAATTTTCTCAGACCATTCAATAAAACACCAATTTCCAGAGTACAGGTAGTCATCAACACCCATATCGAGTGCTTCGGTTTCTTTGTTTAATCTGTAAAAATCAAAATGATAAACGATTTGATTGTTAGAAGTATAATATTCATTAACTAAAGAAAAGGTTGGACTGCTTGTTGCGTCTTCAACTCCTAGACTTTTGCATAATTGTTTTATTAAAGTAGTTTTTCCAACACCCATTTCTCCGTTAAAAAGAATTATTTTTTTTGGATTTTGTGCTAAAATTTGTTCGGCTACTTCTTGAATTTGATCTAATGAAAAAACGATATTCATTGCTTATATTTTATTTGTACAATAGTCTCAGTTTTCAGTCGCAACAGAAGCTGAAAACTGAGACTGAAAATTTTTATTTAGGGTTAAATACCAAAAACGGAATAATCATTTCTTCTAATGAAATGCCACCATGTTGATATGTATTTCTATAATAACTTACATAATGATTGTAGTTGTTTACATAAGCTAAAAAGAAATCATTCTTAGCGAAAATAAATGAACTGCTCATGTTTATAGCTGGTAAACCTATGTCTTTAGGTTCTTTGACAACATAAACATCTTTTTGTTCGTAAGTTAAACTACGCCCGGTTTTGTAGCGCAAATTTAAGCTTGTATTTTTATCTCCAACAACTTTGGAAGGATTTTTTACATTAATTGTACCGTGATCTGTGGTTAAAATTAATTTAAAACCTAATAACTGAGCCTGTTGAATAATTTCTAATAATGGTGAATTTTTAAACCAGCTCAGCGTTAAAGAACGATACGCTTTATCGTCTGAAGCAAGTTCTTTTACAACCTCCATTTCAGTTTTAGCGTGAGATAACATATCTACAAAATTATAGACAACTGTTACCAAATCATTGCCTTTTAAGGCTTTAAAGTTTTCTGCCAGTTTTTTACCACCAGCATAATTAGTAATTTTGAAATAATCTTCCTTAATATTTAAACCTAAGCGTTTTAATTGTGCAGAGAGAAATTCAGCTTCGTAAAGATTTTTTCCTCCATCTTCTACATCATTTTTCCAATATTGCGGAAATTGTTTTTCCATTTCAGTTGGCAATAAACCAGAGAAAATAGCATTTCTAGCATATTGAGTCGCTGTTGGAAGAATAGAAAAATAAGGAACTTCTTTTTCTAATTTATAATAATTAGAAACCACAGTTTCAAAGGATTTCCACTGGTCATAACGCAAATTATCAATTACGACAAATAAAATAGGCTTGTCTTTTTTCTTAATTTCCGGAACAACTAATTCCTTAAATAAAGTGTGAGACTGAATTGGTTTATCAGCTTTTGGTGCAAACCAGTCTTCATAGTTTCTTTCAATGTATTTTCCGAATTGCGAATTGGCTTCAACTTTTTGAGATTCAAGGATTTCAATCATTCCTTGATCATTAATGTTTTCAAGTTCTAATTCCCAAAAAATCAATTTTTTATACAATTCTACCCAATCTTCAAATGAATTTACCATCGCTAATTCCATCGAAATTTTACGGAATTCCTTTTGATAATCTAAGGTCGTTTTTTCTGAAATCAATCTAGAATGATCCAAGTTCTTCTTCAAACTCAATAAAATCTGATTCGGATTTACTGGTTTTATCAAATAATCAGCGATTTTAGAGCCAATCGCTTCTTCCATTATATATTCTTCCTCACTTTTGGTAATCATAATCATCGGAATAGCTGATTTTTTTTCTTTCATTTCAGAAAGTGTTTCTAAACCACTCATACCGGGCATATTTTCATCTAAAAAAACAATATCAAAATTATCTTCGTCAAACAATGTAATAGCATCTAGACCGTTATTACAAGTTGTTACAGCGTAGTTTTTCTTTTCGAGAAATAATATATGAGGCTTTAAAAGATCGATTTCATCGTCGACCCAAAGTATTTTTATCTTATCCATAAACGTATTTTATTTTTAATGCAATTTAATCGTATAGAACTTAAAAAGTATTAAAAATAGTATAAATTTCAGAATAATGAATTGTGATTTTTTATTAAAATCATTTTTATATACAGTAATTACATTGAAAATCACAATAAATTATTGTTAACTTTTAAGTATAAAACGCAAAGCTGTTTATAGTTAATTACTTATATTTGTTGACCTAAAAAAATACCAAATAGTGACTCATATTAATAAGTTAAAAATATTCAATGATCCCATTTATGGTTTCATTTCCATTCCGAACGAGCTTATTTACGACTTAATTCAACACCCGTATTTTCAGCGTTTACGCCGTATTTCGCAAATGGGATTATCGTATTTGGTTTATCCAGGTGCAAATCATACGCGTTTTCATCATGCATTAGGCTGTATGCATTTAATGCAGAAGGCTATTGAAACGCTTCGTTTTAAAGGTGTTGCTATTTCAAATGAAGAAGAATGTGCTTTATTGATCGCTATTTTGCTGCACGACATTGGGCATGGGCCGTTTTCGCATGCAATGGAAAAAAGCATTGTTGAAGATGTTAATCATGAAGCTATTTCGCTACTATTCATGAATCAGTTAAATGAAGAATTTGACGGAAGATTGAGTTTGGCCATCCAGGTTTTTAAAGGTGATTATCACAGGAAATTCATGTTGCAATTGATTTCAAGTCAATTAGATATGGATAGAATGGATTATTTAAAACGTGATAGTTTTTATACCGGAGTTGCAGAAGGAAATGTCAATTCTGAACGTTTGATTCAGATGATGAATGTGGTCGATGGTGTTTTAGTTATTGAAGAAAAAGGAATATATTCTGTAGAAAAATTTCTGCTGTCACGAAGATTAATGTATTGGCAGGCTTATCTGCATAAAACCAGCTTAGTTGCCGAATTAATTTTGATGAAAGTTTTGAAAAGAGCAAAAGAATTAACTTTAAAAGGAGTGAATTTACCTTGCAGTGAACCGCTTAGGTTTTTTATGCAAAATAAAGTTTCTTTAGAAGATTTTGATGCAGAAAAATTAGATTTATTTTCTCAATTAGATGATTTTGATATTATAAGTGCTTTAAAAGCATGGCAAAAACAAGATGATTTTATACTTTCTACTTTAAGTAAAATGATCATTAACAGGGACTTGCTTAAAATAAAACTGAGTGCAGATAAAATTCCGATGGAAGAATCGCAATCAATGAAAGAGGAATTTGCCAGCGAACACAATATTTCGCTTTTAGAAGCTGGATATTTTATTTTTAGAGGAAAAATAAAAAATCAAGCTTACAGTAAAGAAGCTGAACCGATACGAATTTTGAAAAAAGATAAAACAATTGAAGATGTTGTAGAAGCCTCTGATCAGCTGAATTTGAAATCGTTATCTAAATTGGTAACAAAATATTACATCTGTTTTCCAAAACAACTTATCTAAAATTAACATTTAAAATCTATTTTTTATATTTTTGTCGCAATGAAATTTACAGCAGAACAAATAGCAGGAATTTTAGAAGGAGAAGTTGTTGGGAATCCCAATGCAGAAGTTTCTCGCTTATCTAAGATCGAAGAAGGCGAAGAAGGATCGCTTACTTTTTTGGCTAATCCCAAATATATCAACTACATATATACTACAAAAGCTACAGTAACCATTGTTAATGATAGCTTTATACCAGAACAGGAAATTACTACAACCTTAATAAAAGTTGAAGATGCGTATGCTTCTTTTTCGAAACTTTTGCAATTTTACAATCAAGTTAAATTGAATAAAAACGGGATTGAACCGCAATCTTTTATGTCTGAAGGAACTAAATATGGTGAAAATTTATATTTGGGAAGTTTTAGTTATGTCGGACAAAATGTAGTTTTAGGCGATAATGTAAAAATTTACCCAAACAGTTTTATTGGTGATAATGTTGTTATTGGCGATAATGTGTATATTTTTGCAGGCGCTAAAATTTATTCTGAAACTATTATTGGAAACAATTGCACAATTCATTCAGGAACTATTATTGGTGCAGATGGTTTTGGTTTTGTGCCAAATGAAGAAGGAGTATATAGTAAGGTACCGCAAATTGGAAATGTTATCATCGAAGATAATGTAGATATTGGTGCTAATACTACAATAGACAGAGCAACTCTTGGTTCTACAATTATTAGAAAAGGAGTTAAATTAGACAATCAAATTCAGATTGCTCACAATGTAGAGATCGGTAAAAATACCGTAATTGCAGCACAATCTGGTGTTGCTGGTTCTACAAAAATTGGAGAAAACTGCATGATTGGCGGGCAAGTTGGTATCGCAGGCCACTTAATTATAGGTAATAATGTTAGGCTTCAGGCACAGTCTGGGGTTGCAAGAAACATTAAAGATGATGAAACCTTGCAGGGGACACCATCTCTTGGGTATACAGATTTTAATAAATCATACGTACATTTCAAGAATCTGCCTAAAATTGTTGCCGAAATTGATGAATTAAAAAAACAAATAATAAACCCAAAAAATGGAAATAATGGTTAAACAGAAGACCATCAAAAATGAAATTTCACTAACAGGCGTTGGATTGCATACTGGGAAAGAAGTTACAATGACTTTTAAGCCAGCTCCAATTAATAATGGTTTCACTTTTGTAAGAGTAGATTTGCAAGGTCAACCAGTCATTGAGGCTGATGCTAATTATGTTGTTAATACGCAAAGAGGTACCAATTTAGAAAAATTAGGCGTAAAAATTCAAACCCCAGAACACGTTTTAGCCGCATTAGTGGGCTGTGATTTGGATAATGTTATTATAGAATTAAATGCTTCTGAACTTCCAATAATGGATGGTTCTTCAAAATATTTTGTTGAAGCGATTGAAAATGCCGGAATCGAAGAACAAGATGCTAAACGTAATGTTTATGTAGTAAAAGAAGTTATTTCGTTTACTGACGAAACTACAGGAAGCGAGATTTTGGTAATGCCAAGCGACGATTATCAAGTAACTGCAATGGTTGATTTTGGTACTAAGGTTTTAGGTACTCAAAATGCAACTATGAAAAGCATAGCCGATTTTAAAGAAGAAATTGCCAATTCAAGAACTTTCAGTTTCTTGCACGAATTAGAGTCTTTATTAGAAAACGGATTAATAAAAGGTGGGGATTTAAATAATGCTATTGTATACGTAGATAAAGAAATATCTGAGTCTACAATGGAAAATTTAAAGAAAGCTTTTGGAAAAGATAAAATTTCAGTTAAGCCAAACGGAGTTTTAGATAATCTTACTTTGCATTATCCAAACGAAGCTGCAAGACATAAATTATTAGATGTTGTTGGAGATTTATCTTTAATTGGAGTTAGAATTCAAGGAAAAATTATTGCTAACAAACCTGGTCACTATGTAAATACGCAGTTTGCCAAAAAATTAGCAAAAATCATCAAAATTGAACAAAGAAATCATGTTCCGGTTTACGATTTGAATCAAGAACCTTTGATGGATATCCATAAAATTATGGCTGTTTTGCCTCACAGACCTCCATTTTTGTTGATTGACAGAATTATTGAAATGTCTGACAATCACGTTGTAGGTATGAAAAACGTAACTATGAATGAAAATTTCTTCGTAGGACATTTTCCTGAGGCGCCTGTTATGCCGGGAGTTTTGATTGTTGAAGCTATGGCTCAGACAGGAGGAATTTTGGTTTTAAGCACAGTGCCAGATCCAGAAAATTATTTGACTTACTTTATGAAAATAGATAATGTTAAATTCAAACATAAAGTATTGCCAGGTGATACCTTAATTTTTAAGTGTGAATTGATTTCTCCTATCAGAAGAGGAATCTGTCATATGCAGGCAAATGCTTACGCAAACGGAAAATTAGTGACTGAGGCAGAATTAATGGCTCAAATTGCTAGAAAACAATAATAATTAATCAAATTTATTGTTTACGTTTGTTGCCCTAAATTAGATTATTTTAATTAAAATATAAAACATAGATGAATCAACCATTAGCATATGTTCATCCCGGCGCTAAAATCGCTAAAAACGTTGTAATCGAGCCTTTTACAACAATTCACAATAATGTTGTTATTGGTGATGGTACTTGGATTGGTTCAAATGTGACTATCATGGAAGGTGCTCGTATTGGGAAAAATTGCAACATTTTTCCAGGTGCAGTAATTTCTGCGGTGCCACAAGATTTAAAATTTGGTGGAGAAGATTCTCTTGCTATTATTGGAGACAATTGTACTATTAGAGAATGTGTTACTATTAACAGAGGTACAGTTGCTTCTGGGCAAACTATTCTTGGAAACAATTGTTTAGTAATGGCTTACGCTCATATTGCACACGACTGTGAAATTGGAAACAATGCCATTATTGTAAATGGTGTTGCATTGGCTGGTCACGTAGTAGTTGGAAATCATGCTGTTATTGGAGGTTTAGCTGCTATTCATCAATTTATTCATATTGGCGATCATGCTATGATTTCTGGTGGATCTTTGGTCAGAAAAGATGTTCCTCCATATACAAAAGCGGCAAAAGAGCCATTGTCTTATGTTGGTATTAACTCGGTTGGTTTAAGAAGAAGAGGTTTCAGCACTGAAAAAATTAGAGAAATTCAGGAAATTTACAGAATCTTATATCAAAAAAATTACAATACAACTCAAGCTTTAAGCATTATTGAAGCTGAGATGGAAGCTACTCCTGAGAGAGATGAAATTTTGGATTTTATCAGAAATTCATCAAGAGGAATCATGAAAGGTTATTCAGGGAATTATTAATTTTAGGGTTTAGATTTCTAAACTCAACTGGATTTATAATTACAATAACAAAATAATAAACAATAAATATAGAAGACTGATTTTTAAAATTAAAATCAGAAATCAAAAATCTAAAATAAAAACAAATGGCATCTACATCAGATATTAGAAACGGATTGTGTATTAAATTCAATCACGATATTTATAAAATTGTTGAATTTCTTCACGTAAAACCTGGAAAAGGTCCTGCTTTCGTAAGAACAAAATTGAGAAGTTTAACTACAGGAAGAGTATTAGATAATACATTTTCTGCAGGACATAAAATAGATGATGTGCGTGTTGAAACACATAATTATCAGTTTTTATACGCTGAAGGAGATGAGTTTCATTTTATGAATACGGAATCTTTTGAACAAATTTCTTTAAATAAAAATATTCTGGATGCTCCAGGATTATTAAAAGAAGGAACAAGTGTAATGGTTCAGGTAAATACTGAAACTGATTTGCCTTTATCTGTTGATATGCCATCTTCTGTAATTCTTGAAGTTACATACGCTGAGCCAGGAGTAAAAGGAAATACAGCAACAAATGCTACTAAATCTGCTACGGTAGAAACTGGTGCGTCTGTAAACGTTCCGTTGTTTATTAACGAAGGGGATAAAATTAAAATCGATACTGCTTCAGGGAATTACATGGAGCGTGTAAAAGAGTAGTTTTTTAATTAGATAATTTGTCAATGAGTCAATTAGAAAATTAGTGAATTGTCACAATTTTGAGCATTCATTTTCTGATTGACACATTTTCTAGTTGGCACATTTTCTAATTGACAAATTTTCTAATTTAAAAATATGAAATTTCCAAAAGTTCACTCTTTAGAAGAAATTGCAAATTTGCTTAACTGCGAATTTATTGGCGACAAAAACTTTGAGGTTTTAGGCATGAACGAAATACATGTCGTTGAACCAGGTGATATAGTTTTTGTTGACCATCCAAAATATTATGACAAAGCTTTGCAATCAGCAGCTACTATTGTACTGATCAATAAAAAAGTAGAATGCCCTGCGGGTAAAGCACTTTTGATTTCTGATGATCCTTTCAGAGATTTCAATACTTTAACCAAACACTTTAGACCTTTTCAAGCAACTAACGTATCGATAGCTCTTTCTGCAACTATAGGAGAAGGAACTGTAATTCAGCCTAATTGTTTTGTTGGTAATAGCGTTACGATCGGTAAAAACTGCATTATTCATCCCAATGTTGCTATTTACGATCATACTGTAATTGGTGACAATGTAATTATTCACGCTGGAACTATTTTAGGAGCAGATGCTTTCTATTATAAAAAACGTCCAGATGGTTTTGATCAGTTAATTTCTGGAGGAAGAGTTGTAATTGAAAATAATGTTGGAATTGGCGCTCTTTGTACAATTGATAAAGGAGTTACAGGAGATACAACAATTGGCGAAGGAACCAAACTGGATAATCAAGTTCATGTTGGACATGATACTGTTATCGGAAAAAAATGTTTAATTGCATCGCAAACCGGTATTGCAGGCTGTGTTGTTATTGAAGATGAAGTTACTATTTGGGGACAAGTAGGTACAACCAGTGGCATTACAATAGGAGCGAAGGCCGTTATTATGGGACAGACTGGTGTTACAAAATCAGTTGAAGGCGGTAAATCATATTTTGGAACCCCAATCGAAGAATCAAGAGAAAAATTAAAACAATTGGCCAATATCAAAAAGATTCCTGAAATTTTAAATAAATTGAAGTAATATGTCTATAAAAGAATTTGTTCAAAAATTTTACAAGTCAGATGCCTTAATTGATAGCGAAATCATGAAAACTTATCTGCATCCAGATGTTAAGTTGGATTGGAACAGCACTAAAGGATTAATCGAAATGGATTATAATTCGATGCTGGATATGGCCAACGAACTAAGTCGCGCTTATGTGCGTTCAAAAGTTAGAATCAGCCATATTATTGCTGAAGATGACTTGGTTTCTATTCGATATTCTCATTTTGTAAAAACGATAGAAAACCCACGAGAAGAGATGTTATTGGCACATTTTGCTACTATTTGGCAAATAAAAGATGATAAACTTTATCGCGGTTATCAAATGAGTCAATTTTCTTAATTTTTTTGAGCATAAAAAGGTTAAAATACGTTACAAAACCTTACTTTTGCATCACAATTTTAAAAACTACATAAAATATATATCATGAGTGTTTTAGTTAATAAAGATTCCAAAATAATTGTTCAAGGATTTACAGGAAGCGAAGGAACTTTCCACGCTTCTCAAATGATTGAGTACGGTACTAATGTTGTTGGTGGTGTTACTCCAGGAAAAGGAGGAACTAGCCATTTAGATCGTCCAGTTTTTAATACAGTAAAAGATGCTGTAGATCAAGCTGGAGCTGATACATCTATCATTTTTGTACCGCCAGCTTTTGCTGCTGATGCAATTATGGAAGCTGCTGATGCTGGAATTAAAGTAATTATTGCTATTACAGAAGGAATTCCTGTAGCAGATATGATTAAAGCAAATAATTATGTTAAAGAAAGAAATTCTAGATTAATCGGACCAAACTGTCCAGGAGTTATTACTCCAGGTGAAGCTAAAGTTGGTATTATGCCAGGTTTCGTTTTCAAAAAAGGAACAGTTGGTATCGTATCTAAATCAGGAACTTTAACTTATGAAGCTGCTGACCAAGTTGTAAAACAAGGTTTAGGAATTACTACAGCTATCGGTATTGGTGGAGATCCAATTATTGGAACTACAACTAAAGAAGCTGTTGAATTATTAATGAACGATCCAGAAACTGAAATTATCATCATGATTGGTGAAATTGGAGGTCAATTAGAAGCTGATGCTGCTAAATGGGTTAGAGCTGATGGTAACCGTAAACCAGTTGTTGGTTTTATCGCTGGAGAAACTGCTCCTGCTGGTAGAACAATGGGTCACGCAGGTGCTATTGTTGGAGGATCTGATGATACAGCTGCTGCTAAAAAACAAATTATGAGAGACAACGGAATCCACGTTGTTGATTCACCAGCTGAAATTGGCAAAAAAGTAAAAGAAGTATTGGGTTAATATCCAATCCCGATCCCGAAACTTCGGGACGGGACAAAATAACAGATTCCAAAAAAAAGTCTCAATATTTTGTTGAGACTTTTTTACATTTTTAAAATGTTTGGAATAGAATAAAAACTTAGCAACTATAACCTTTAGTCCCGAGGCTTCAGGATAGAAGCTTGAAAAATAAAAAATATGTATAAAGAATTAGAAAAGTTTAAAGTAAGCAATAGTTTTACTTTTACTATTGAAGACAGTTTAGAACAAGCTTGTAACGCTCCTGAAGCAGGTGCAGGTATTTTTGTTGTCTATGCAGTCGAAGGTGATGCAAAAGAATTAATCATGGTAGGTTCTACTGGAACAGTTCAAAATGACGGAACTTTGAAAAGTAAAAATGGTGGTTTATACGATAAGATCGTAAACGGACATCAATTTGCTAAAACGGGAAGAAAATATTCTTGGCCTGCACAAATGAAGTTAGAAGAGATTTCTGCTCTTGAAGTGGTTTGGTATGAAACTTTTAATGCAGATGTAAAAGCTATTCCAACTTCAGTAGAAGGACAGGTTTTGCAAAATTTCTTAAATGAAAATGCTAAATTACCAAGATGGAATGTAGCTTTCTAAAAGCTTTTTCAAAATAGAATCATTAAAGGCCTTGCTAAATTTTAGTAAGGCTTTTTTTTTGTTTATAACTTCATATTGTAGCTTCAAATGAAAAAGATTTCGCCATAATCTTACAATTACAATGTTTTTATAAAATTAAAATAATTTAGTAAATGTTTTAGTTCCCCAAGAAAATAAGGTTGTGCGACTGGTTTTTTAATATTACGAAAGTGTTTCTTCTATGTAAAAAAATTGTTTTTAAATATTTGATTTTATAATTTTATCACACAAAACTAAAAAATAATGTTAAAAAACTATATTTTTTGTATTAATAAAACGCATTCTAAAACGCAGTTTCCAAGTTACCATGAAAACCCAAATTTTGCCAATCAATACTTTAGATGACTGTACACTTTGGAATAACGTAAAAGAAGGTGATGAAAAATCATTTTCGGTATTATTTGAAAGACACTATGCTGACTTAGTGAGTTACGGAAACTCGCTTTCTCCTTATGCCGAAAAAGTACAGGATTGTATACAAGATGTTTTTACAGATATATGGGTTTATAGAAATAGATTGCAGGCTTCTGTTATTGTAAAGGCCTATCTTTTATCCAGCGTTCGCAAGCGAATTGCACGTTTGTATGAAAGAGATCATATTTTTCGTAAAACTACAAGCACAGATTCTATTGCTTTTCTTTTGGAATTTTCGGTAGAACATGAACTCATTGCAGATGATGAAATTGCAAAAGAAAAAGTAATTCACTTAAATAAATTACTGAACGAGTTACCTTCAAGACAGAAAGAAGCTTTATACCTTCGTTATCATCAAGGTTTAACTGTAGAACAAATCGCTGAAATGTTAGATGTTAATTACCAATCGGCAAGTAATCTCCTGCATCGCGGTTTACTTAGTCTCCGTAGGGATTGGAAAGGTAATTTTTCATTGTTTCTTCTTATATCTTCAAGTACTTTTTAATTTTATTAAAAAAAAATAAAAAAAAATCACAATTTGGTGAGTATATAATAAGAGAACTGTCCTCTATGTTTTTGTAACCTCATTTTTAGATGCAAAAACGTAATAATTATACCGAAATTGAAGATTTTTTGTCTGATGAATCATTCCAATCATGGATTTTGTTTAAAATTGATGAAAATGGCTGGGAAGAATGGACGCTGGAAAACGGTCAGCGTGCCAAGTTGGTCGAAAATGCAAGGCTTTTATTATTGGCGATGAAAGTACCTGACTCTAACTTATCTTCATCAGATATCCATAAAGCGTTGCACACAACGTGGATTAAAATTGAAGAAAAAGAAAATCAAAACCATTTTATTCGTAATTCAAGAAGATTCTTCCAAAGGCCTTTTATTACTGGAATTGCTGCAAGCTTGCTTTTTTGCCTGATATCTGTTTGGTTTTATAAAGATCATTTTGCTACAGATAAAGTGGTTACTTATAAAGAACTTATTGACGAAAATAGCGAAGGTTTAGTTGAACAGACTAATAATTCGAATAAATCGCAAATCATTACATTATCTGACGGAAGTTCAGTTTTATTACAACCCAATAGTAAATTAAGTTACCCTAAAATCTTTACCGGAAACGAAAGAAAGGTGTATTTATCCGGCGAAGGTTTCTTTGAAATTAGTAAAAATCCTAAAAAGCCTTTTTACGTTTATGCAAACGAGATTGTCACAAAGGTAGTTGGAACCAGTTTTAGAGTTAAAGCTTATTCTGATCAGCCTAATGTCGAAGTTCTTGTTCGCACCGGTAAAGTTAAGGTAAAACCAAATAATCTTGTTGCGTCAAAAGATGATCAAGAAGTAGTTTTGCTTCCTAATCAAGCGTTACGCTTTTGGCGTAAAGATTTGAAATTTAATAAAATAACTAATATCACTGAAGATGAGACATTGGCTCATAGTGTTGGCAATATTGAACAATTAAGTTTTGAATTTACTGATATTCCCGTTTCTCAAATCTTCGAAACAATTGAACAGGCGTATTTAGTTGATATAGATTATCCAAAGAATAAATTGAAAGATTGCCATCTTACTACATCACTTAGTGATCAGCCTTTGACGGAAAAACTTAAGATTGTCTGTAAAAGCATCGGAACAAATACAAGTTTCGAAATGAATGGAAATCAAATTATTATAAACTCGGACGGGTGTAATTAATCTAATCTTTATAACTGTAATTATAGAGAAAGGGTGTGAGTTGAGATTTGAATTTAACAGCGAATTTTCTATTTGAGAATCTCCTGTTTTTAGTTCTTTTCAAAATCAAAATGAAGCAATTTTTAACCAAAAACTAAATTAACCTTATTTGCCTATGTGAAAAATAAACATAAAAAAAGTGCCGAAATGCTGTAACATCTCGACACCTATAAATTTGAATTTCTCTCTGTAAAGAGCAATTCAATACGTTTCTTAAAATACACTCGAATCAGTATTAATCAAAACAAACCAAAATTATGAAAAAACCAGTTGTTAAACAACGATTACTCCATCGAATCATGAAAATAACACTATTTCAGTTTGTTCTAGCACTTGTGTTTTCAAGCATTGCTATGGCGAATAATGTAAATGGACAAAAAAAATTAGATACTAAGGTTACAATTACAGTTGAAAATTTAACTTTAGACAATGCATTATCTAAATTAGAAAAGTCTGCTCATGTAAAATTTTCGTACAATTCAAGACTGCCTCAATTAAATAAAAAGGTAAGTATAGAGGCTAATCAGGAAACTTTATCAAGCATTCTTAACCGAATTTTGATACCATTTAATATTACTTTTTCAGAAGTAAGCAATCAAATTATTTTACAAAAAAACAACTCGCTCGAGCCATTTTCAAATTTAGAAAATAATCCATCTGTATTTGATGTATTGGTTTTAGGGCCTACAATAAGAGGTAAGGTTACTGATGCTAACGGTATTCCGTTGCCAGGTGCTACTGTTTTGGCTAAAGGAACAAAAATTGCAGTATTGACTGATTTTGATGGTAATTTTTCTATCGAAATGCCTGCAAACAGTACTGCTTTAGTTATTTCTTATGTTGGTATGGAAACTAAAGAAATTGGAATTGAAAATACATCTCCAACTATAGTTTTGAATGAGTTAGGACAAAACTTAAAAGAAGTTGTAGTAACTACAGGTTATGAAAAAACTTCAAAAAGAACATTTACTGGAGCTATCAGTAAAATATCAGGAGCTGAATTGAAAGTGGATGGAGTAGTAGATGTGAGCAGAATGATTGAGGGTAAAGCTGCAGGGGTTACAGTACAAAATGTTACAGGAACTTTTGGTACTGCGCCTAAAATTACTGTTCGTGGATCTTCTTCGATTTTTGGTGATACAAAACCATTATGGGTAATTGACGGTGTTGTTCAGGAAGATATTATTAATATTTCGTTTGCCGATTTGGCTTCAGGTAACTCAGAAACTTTATTGAGTTCTTCTGTAGCAGGTTTAAATGCAAATGATATTCAAAGTATTGAAATTCTTAAAGATGCTTCGGCAACTTCTATTTATGGTTCAAGATCTTTAAATGGGGTTGTAGTAGTTACTACAAAACAAGGTCGTAGAGATTCTCCTTTAAAAGTGACTTATACAGGGGAGAATACAGTAAGAACGGTTCCAAATTATACCCAATATGATATTCTAAATTCTCAAGAATCAATGAGTATTTTGAAAGAAATGGAGCAAAAAGGGTTTCTTGATGTACCATCAACTCTTCAGGGCCGCTACGGTGGTGTTTATAATATTTTAAGTAGAGCAATTAATACTTATGTACCTGAAACAAACAGCTATTTAGTAAATAATGATCCTGTAAGCAGAAATAATTTTTTAAAAAAGTATGAATTAGCAAATACAGATTGGTTTAGTGTTTTGTTCCGACCTTCTATTACTCAAAACCACTCCTTAAGCTTTTCTGGCGGAGGAAAAAACAACACTTTTTATGCTTCGCTAGGTTATTATACAGATCCGGGATGGACTATTGCAGACAATGTAAAACAATTATCATCAAATATAAAAGGAACTTTTTATGTAAATGACAGGCTGAATATTACGCTATCGACTTTAGCATCTGTGCGTGATCAGGAAGCTCCTGGTACTTATGAAAGCCAGCAAGATGTTGTATTTGGTAATGTAACTAGAGATTTTGATATTAACCCATTTAACTATGTTTTGAGTACTAGCAGAACGTTAAGACCTTATGATGAAGCTGGTAATTTAGAATATTATAGAAACAACTGGGCGCCAATGAATATTATAAATGAATTAGAAAATAATGTTTTAGAAATTAAAGTAAAAGACATTCGTTTTCAATTGGATTTAGACTATAAAATCAACAAAAACCTGACGTATAATTTAACAGGTTCTGCCCGATATGCCAATACCTCACGTGAGCATAAAATATATGAAAATTCGAATGTTGTCGGCGCTTATAGAGCAGGTACAGAATATGGTGCAGATGGTGTAAATACAACAGTTAGAAATGCTAATATCTATTTATATAAAGATCCAGACGATTTAACAGCACAGCCAATTTCTGTATTGCCAAACGGAGGATTTTTAAGAAAGTATACAAATGATATGACGTCATATAATATTAGAAATAGTGTTACTTATAGAAATACCCTAAATGATGTGCATGAATTAGAAGGTTTCTTTGGTACTGAGCTAAGATCTTTAGATAGAAACAGCGACAATTTTACTGCTGCCGGAATTCAGTATGACAGAGGGCTTACGGCGTTTACAGATCCTAGAATTATTGAAAAAATTATAAATGAAGGAAATTCTTATTATGGTTTTGCAGCTGAAAGAGAAAGAACTGTAGGTTTTTTTGGAAAAGTAGGCTATACTTATGATCGTCGTTATACTGGCTCAATTACAGGACGTTATGACGGATCAAACAGACAAGGAAATAGCGGTTCGTCAAGATGGCTTCCAACTTATACTTTTAGTGGTAAATGGAATGTTACCGAAGAAAAATTCATGAAAAATACAGAATCGATTAATAATTTAGCTTTAAGAGCATCTTACGGACTTACTGCTACGGCGGGTCCAGCTACCAATTCACTGGCTATTTACAAAAGTTTTATTACAGATCGTTTAGGTATTTCTGACAGAGAAACTGGAATTGATATTGATCAATTGCAAAACTCTGATTTAACTTGGGAAAAACAATTTGAAACCAATATTGGAGTAGATTTAGGAATGTTTAATAACAGAATACAGTTTACAACAGATGTTTACAGACGTAAAGCATTTGATCTAGTTGATTATGTTGTGACTTCAGGAATTGGAGGACAAAAAATTAAACAGGGAAATAATGCCAATATGGAAACTAAAGGTATTGAGGTTGCTTTTACTACTCAAAACATTGTAACTAATAGTTTTAAGTGGTCGACAACACTTAACTTTTCTGTCTTTAACCAAGAAATAACAAGACTTGAAAATCAGCCTTCAGCATTTGATCTAGTTGATGGAAATGGAGGAAATGCTATTGGTCATCCAAGAAATTCAATATACTCTTATCAATTTACAGGCCTTAATAATCAAGGTTTGCCAACTTTTATTATGCAGGATGGTGAAACTGATAATGTTACAGGAGCTAATTTTCAAGATACTGAAAACGTAACAGATTATTTGAAATATGAAGGTTCTATTGAACCAAATAAATCTATTGGCTTAGCTAATACGTTTACTTATAAAAGCTGGTCACTATATGTTTTTGTTGTAGGTTCTGGCGGAAATAAAGTGCGTTTAAATCCAGCTTTCAGCAGCCAATATGATGATTTGACAGTATTTACAAAAGATTTTACAAATCGTTGGATTAATCCTGGTGATGAAGAATTTACAAATGTTCCTGTAATAGCTGACAAACGATTGATTACTAATTATGGTGGTGCTAATACACTCGGACGCGCTTATAACACCTATAATTATTCGGATGTAAGAATTGCAGATGGAGATTTTGTGAGATTAAAAAATGTTTCGCTTGGATGGGAATTCCCTACAGATTTCAAGAAAAAATTAGGAGTAAGTACATTTACTTTAAAAGGTTCTGCGGTTAATCCGTGGCTGATTTATTCTGATAAGAAATTAAACGGACAAGATCCTGAATTTCGTAATACTGGTGGTGTTGCTTTTCCAATTACATCGCAATACAGTTTTTCTATAAACCTTTCATTTTAATATAATTGATTATGAAAAATATAAAATATATAAAATTAAGCGCAGCTTTCTTACTGTTTGTTACTCTAAACAGCTGTGATGAATTCTTATCAGAAATTCCAGATAACAGAACTCAGATAGATACACCTGAAAAAATTTCAGAATTATTAGTAAATGCCTATCCAGGAGCATCTTATTTGGATTTGGCAGAAACTATGTCTGATAACGTAGATGATGGACAACTAGGTTCTATAGGAATAAAAAATGAACAAAGCTACAATTGGGAAATGCATAATGAAACCAATATAGACAGTGAAGCTTTTTATTGGGATGCTTGTTACAGAGCGATTGCGCATGCTAATCAGGCTTTGGCATCAATTGAAGAGCTGGGCAGTCCAGCAACTTTAAATCCACAAAAGGGCGAAGCATTATTAGCAAGAGCATACGCCCATTTTATGTTGGTTACTTTTTGGTCTAATCGTTATAATCCAGCAACAGCTCAAACTGATTTAGGAATTCCGTATGTTACTGAGCCAGAAACTCAACTATTAAAAAAGTATACTAGAAATACTGTAAAAGAAGTTTTTGACTTTATTCAAAAAGATATTGAAGAAGGTTTAAAATATGTAACCAATGATTATAAGCAGCCAAAATTTCACTTTAATAAAGAAGCTGCAAATGCATTTGCAAGCCGTTTTTATTTAGTAAAAGGAGATTGGGATAAAGTGCTTGAAGTTTCTGAGAGTCTTGGTTCTAAACCAGTTGGCAAACTAAAAGATTATGCTACTTTATCAAGTCTGGCTCCAGATATTCAATTTATTGAGTACGGAAAGTCTTCATATGCAGCTAATTTGCTTATAGCTTCTCCTAATTCACTTATCGGAAGATCGGCGGGCAGCAATAATTTTTATTTGTCAGATGATAAGCAAACAGAGCTTTTTAGAGTACAAACTAATCCATTTAATAAAACATGGCTGTATGATTTTTATACTTATAACAGCAGCAGAACATTGTTTACACCAAAGTTTGAAGAATATTTTAAATACACAAATTTGACAGCTAATATTGGAGAAGTCTATGCAGGAATCGTTCTTTTGTCTAATGATGAGTTTTATTTAAATCGTATTGAAGCTCTTGTTATGAAAGGCCGAATCACAGAAGCGAATACTGAGTTAGAATACTTTTTAGGAACTAGAACAACGGGATATAATCCGACAACAGATAAATTGACTCAAGCGAAAGTAACAACAATGTATCCTGTTATTGCAGATGAATTTACACCATATTATGCTTTGACGTCAATTCAGACTTCGTATGTTAAAGCAATTGCCGAAGCCAGAAGAAGAGATTTTGTTCACGAAGGATTAAGATGGCTGGATGTAAAGCGTTTCAATATTGTTGTAAATCACCCCACTTTTGGCAAACCTGTAAATGTATTGGTTAAAGATGATAAACGCAGAGCAATGCAAGTGCCGCTTAGTGCTTCTAATAACGGCTTAGAGAAAAATCCTAGATAAATTTTAATTAAAATTTTAAAACTATGAAAATATTAAAACAATATAGAGTAATAATGTTTGCAGCTGGGGTCTTAATTTTTGGAGCCTGCTCTCATGAAGATCAGCCGGGCGAAAGTCAGCTTGATTATTCCCAGCCACAAAAAACAGCTTTAGATAATTGGATTTCGACAAATTACTTAGTGCCGTACAACATTAATGCGCAGTATAAGTGGAATCAAAATACTGTTGATAATAATAGATTTTTATTTCCTCCAATGATTAGTAGTGTGCAGCCTGCATTAGATGTTGTAAAACAAATATGGTTGGACAGTTATTCTAAAGTTGGAGGCGCTGATTTTGTCAAAAAAATTGCACCAAGAGAAATTGTTTTGGTTGGAGGAGTAAATTCTAACACAAACGGAACCAGAACGCTGGGAATTGCAGATTCAGGACAAAGAATTACACTTTTTGAGGTTGATTACTTAGATAAAACAAATCGCGCAAATGTGACGGAGTTTATTCATACCATACAACACGAATATGTACATATTCTAAATCAAAACAAACCTTTTGATGAGCAGGCTTGGCAAAAAATAAGTCCTGGGGATTATACAGGAACATGGCATTTAGAAAAATTGGAAGATTCGAGAAATTTAGGTTTTATAACCAATTATGCCAGAAATAATATTATAGAAGATTTTGCAGAAACGGCATCCACAATATTAACAAGTTCAAAAGCAGAATACGCAGCGATTCTAGCCAGTATTTCTGATGAAGAAGGAAGAGCAAAATTGAAACAAAAAGAAGCTATGGTTGTAAAATATTATAAAGATGCTTTTAATATTGATTTCTATGCTTTAAGAGATGAAGCAGAAAAAAACACAAACAATGTTATCAATAATTAAGCTCGTCAATTATAATTTAAAATATTTCTATTATGAAACCAAAAAATATATTTAAGTACTTAATGGTTGCTTTTTTTGCAATACATTTATTGGGCTCATGTTCAAGCGATACAGAAGCTGAGCAAAAATTCGACAAAACTCCGGTAGAGCGTATAAACGAACAAAAAACGGAACTAAGTACAGCATTGCTTTCATCAGAATTTGGATGGAAAGCTGTTTATTTTACTGATGATACTCAATTAGGCGGTTTTACCCATTTATTTAAGTTTTCTGCTGATGGAAAAGTGCAAATGGCATCAGATTTTGATGCCGATACAGCAACTTATGAAAGTACGTACAGCATTGCTTTAGGAAGTACAGTTAGTTTGTTATTTGACTCTTACAACAGAATTCATCTTTTGTCTGATTCTAACAGCTACCCAACTACAGCTTTAAGAGGTAAAGGCTATTTGGGTGATTTCCAGTTTTTATACTACGGACAAGAAAATGGAGATATTCTTTTTAAAAGCAATAGATTGGTTAGAGATGTGCGTTTTGTAAAAGCAACTGCACAAGATTGGGCAAATTTGCCTAAAAATCTTATAACGGAACAAAATGTTATTGGAGGAATTGAGAGACCATTATTTAGAGTGTTGGAAATTAATGATGGTACAGTTATTAAAAAGTATGATTTTGGTTTTTCACCTGTAACTAGATTTTCATCTTCTAAATCTATAGACGTAAATTCTTCAGAAGTTATTAGTATGGGAGTTGGATATACTCCAACAAGTATTGTAGTAAGTCCAGCTGTAACGGTTGGAGGACAAAGTTTAAAAGAGTTTGTTTACAATGATGCTGATGGAAGTTTTAAAGCTACTGGTACTGGTGGTGTAACTGCTACAATTAAATACAGCAATGCACCTCTGGTGCTAAATGATGATTACAAAATAGTACTTCCAGGAAAAGTGTATTCTCGATTTGGCTATTACCCAGATGATTTTACAGCTGATGCAAGTACTAATTCAAAATTATTTCAAGCAGAAATAGATAAAATTAATGCAAATTTACCTGCGGGGCAATATCTTACATCGGTACAGTTATATTTAAACCATTCACTTGGAAATTTCATATACTACACTTTTGTTGGTAGAGGAGCTTTACAGCATTTTGTTGATGTTCAAGAGGATGCGGTTGGTAAAAAGATCATTTTGAAACATAAATCATGGAATGGAAATACTACGGTTTCTACTCCTGCATTTCTAGCAGGTTTTGATAAATACTTGATGGATGCTAACGGAATTTATGTCAAGAAAGAAAGTTTTAAATTATATTATTCAAACACTGTTTACACCTTTACAAGTTCTTCAAGTCCATTTAGAATGACAACTTGGCAACTTAATTAATTAGATTGTTACAGTTTTTGGAAAATCGTCAATTTATAGAATGCTTTTTATGGCAGTAATTTTATTGGTTTTCTTTTTCACAACAAAGCAAAATCATATCTAAAAATTTAGTTTTATTTTTATTTTGAAGAAGGAGCAACTCAATTTTTGGGTTGCTTTTTTGATTATAGATACTTTATAATAGTATTAATCTTTGCAATGTTGAAAGGTTATTGCAATTGTTATTTTTTTAAAAAGGGAATTATCATATATTTGACAAGTCATTATTAGCGCTGATAGAAGTGAATTTTTTTTTGTGTTTATTTAGAATATAAAGGGAATAACGGATAGCAGAAAAGCTACAAATAATTAAAATTAATTTTGAATATGAAATTACTAGAAGGAAAAGTTGCCATTATTACAGGCGCTAGTCGTGGAATTGGAAAAGGAATTGCTGAAGTTTTTGCTAAACACGGTGCAAATGTTGCTTTTACATACAGTTCATCTGTAGAATCAGCTCAGGCTTTAGAAGCTGAATTGAACGGTTTAGGAATTAAAGCAAAGGGTTACCAATCGAATGCAGCCGATTTTAATGAAGCACAAACTTTTGTTGATGCTGTTTTAGCTGATTTTGGAACAGTTGATATCTTAATAAACAACGCCGGAATTACAAAAGATAATTTATTAATGCGTATGTCTGAAGCTGATTTTGATTTAGTTATTGATGTAAATCTAAAGTCAGTTTTTAATATGACAAAAGCAATTCAAAAAACCTTTTTGAAACAACGTGCTGGCTCTATCATTAATATTAGTTCTGTAGTAGGAGTTTCTGGAAATGCTGGACAAACAAATTATGCAGCTTCTAAAGCTGGTGCAATTGGTTTTACAAAATCTGTAGCTCTAGAATTAGGTTCTCGTAATATTCGCTGCAACGCAATTGCTCCTGGATTTATTGAAACAGAAATGACTGCAAAATTACCTGAAGATGTAGTAAAAGGATGGAGAGAAGGTATTCCGTTGAAACGTGGTGGAACTACTGAAGATGTTGCAAATGCTTGTCTTTTCTTAGCTTCAGATTTAAGTGCATACGTTACCGGACAAGTTCTTAATGTTTGTGGAGGAATGCTTACTTAAGGTTCTGGGGTTCTAAGTTACAAAGGTTCAAAAGTTTTAGTATTCAGTTTTTTCTCTGACGCTAAAATAAAAAATGAACACTGCTAGTCATGAATAATTGACTTTTTTAAATCTGAATACTAAATAAATATGACTACAAACACGATTCTATTATTATTGCTTTCTTTAGTAATAGCTGTTGGTCTGTCGTATTTTCAATATTTTTTCAAAGCCAAAAGCAAATCAAATGTGATTTGGCTTTTGGCTTTTTTACGTTTTCTAGCCATTTTTGCATTATTGGTTTTATTGATAAATCCGATAATGACCCAAAATTCGCTGGAAATAACAAAAACACCGCTTGCAATTGCGGTTGACAACTCCAGTTCGATTACAGCTTTAAAATCAGATAAAACGGTTTCCGATTTATATCAGAAATTAATATCAAATCCTGCTCTTAAAGAAAAATTCGAAATTCAGTCGTATCAATTTGATGCAGATTTTAAGCCTTCTTCTACATTTGATTTTAAAGGAAAACAAACCAATCTTGATGAAGTTGCCAAGAATCTAAAAAGCATCAATAAAAATCTGATTTTCCCGACGGTTATAATTACTGATGGAAATCAAACTACAGGAAACGATTATGTATATCGTTTTGATCCTGTCAATAAAGTTTATCCTTTGGTTGTAGGAGATACAACTACGTTTTTTGATTTAAAAATCAATCAGCTTAATGTAAATAAATACGCATTTCATAAAAATAAATTTCCTGTAGAAGTTTTTCTGCAGTATGCTGGAGATAAAACTGCAAACGCAGATTTTACAATTTCACAAGGAAATTCAGTTGTTGCAAGAGAGAAAGTTTCTTTTTCGTCATCAAAAAAAACGGCAACTATAAATTTACTTTTGCCTGCTGATAAAGTAGGTCTGCAAATTTTTAAAGCTGCTATTTCATCAAATGCAAAAGAGAAAAACAGCTATAATAATATCAAGAATTTTGCGGTAGAAGTGATTGATCAAAAGTCAACAATTGCTATCGTTTCTTCAATTAATCATCCAGATATTGCATCATTAAAACGTTCGATTGAAGTTAATGCACAGCGTAAAGTGATTTTGGTTAAACCAAATGAAATTAATCAGTTGCAAGATATTTCAGTTTTGGTTTTATATCAGCCAACAACTGCTTTTAAAGCTATTTTTGATAATAATAAATTAGCAGGAACAAATACCTTTATTTTTACTGGAAACAATACCGATTTTAATTTTTTAAACCAACAGCAGCATAATTTGGTTTTTAAAATGAGCGGACAAAGAGAAGATTATTTATCTGAATTTCAATCGCAGTTTAATTTGTTTGCAATCGAAAATATTGGTTTTGAAAATTTTCCGCCTTTGCAGAATTTATTCGGAACTGTTACTACGAACGGAAATGTTTCAGTTTTGCTTTCTTCTAAAATTAGAAACGTTGCAACAAATGCGCCTTTGCTGGCTTTCGCCGAAAATCAAGGCAAGCGAACTGCATTTCTTTTAGGTGAAAACAGCTGGAAATGGCGTTTGCAAAGTCATATTGACAATCAATCTTTTGAAAAGTATGATGTTTTTATTGATAAGATCATTCAATATTTAGCTTCATCAACGACCAGAAAATCACTAGTTGTTACGCATGAGAGTTTTTATAATTCTGGAGAAGCTATTGTAATTAATGCACAGTATTTTAATAAAAATTATGAGTTCGACGAAAAAGCGAGGCTTACAATTACAGTTACAAATACTGCAACAAAACAAACTAAAAATTATGATCTATTAAAAGGAAATAATTCTTTCTCAGCCAATCTTGATGGATTAACAGCTGGAAAATATAATTTTTCTGTAAAAGAGCTAAATACAAACACCTCTTATTCAAGTCATTTTGAAATTTTAGATTTTGATATCGAAAAACAATTCGTAAATCCTGATGTTGCCAAACTGAAACAATTGGCCTTGCAAACGAACGGAAAAGCGTTCTTCGAAAATCAAGCAGATAATTTGATTAATACTCTTTTAGAAAATAGGGAATATAAATCAATCGAAAAAAATGTTTCAACAAAAACTCCTTTAATTGATTGGGTTTGGTTATTGATTTTGATTGCTTCTTTATTAACGATTGAATGGTTTGTTAGAAAGTATAATGGACTACTTTAAAAGTTTCTAAGGTATTTTTTAACTTGAAACTTTAAACTTGAAACAAAACGAGACAAAAAAATGGATTTCAGGCTAAAAGTATTTTACACCGTTGCGCTCCGCCTTAACTTTACTAAAGCGGCAACAGAATTATACATTTCACAGCCAGCGGTATCTAAGCACATTCAAGAACTTGAAGAAACTTATAAAACCAAACTTTTTGAACGAAATGGTTCTAAAATCGCGTTAACTCCAGCTGGAGAAATTCTCTTAAAACACACCAAAAATATTTTCGAAATTTACAGAGAAATTGATTTTGATATGAGTTCTTTCCTAAACGAACGCCAAGGTTTATTGAGATTGGGAGCAAGTACAACAATTTCGCAATATATTATTTCTCCTGTTTTGGCCCGCTTTCATCAAAAACAAAAAGATATTAAAGTCAATTTGCTAAATGGAAATACAGAGCAAATCGAAAACGCTTTAATCAATAAAGAAATCGAAATTGGAATTGTCGAAGGTCAATCTAAAAATCAATCCATAAAATATATTCCGTTTTTAAAAGACGAATTGGTTTTAGTCTGCAATACTAAAAATGCTTTCGTTAGGCAAAATAAAATCTCATTAGAAGACTTAAAATCAATGAGATTTATAACACGAGAACGAGGTTCTGGAACACTTGAAGTTATAGAATATGCTATGAAAAATCTTGGAGTTAAATTTACGGATCTAAAAATTGAAATGCAATTAGGAAGTACAGAAAGCATAAAATCATATTTGTTAAATTCAGATTGTTTTGCTTTTATGTCAATACATGCGGTAAGTAATGAACTGAAAAATAATGAATTAATTGTTTTAGATGTTGAAACACTCGCAATTGAAAGATATTTTTATATTATTACTTTAATCGGTAAATCAGATTCTTTGTCTGAATTATTTATTCAAAACTTATCTGATTACTATAATTTGAAGTTATAGTCAATTGTATTTTGCGATTGGCAATTTAAGTATAAAGAACAGACCTTTGTAAGGAAATATAAAATTCCTTATTTTGAAAACGAATCAAAATTCAGTATCCCATTTATTCGAAGTTAATCTCTATTTGCAACAGGCAATTTTTGCAGTAATAATTTTTTTATGTTTATTTTCGATTGTCAGTCCGCCAATTGCTTTACTATTTGGTGTTTTAATGGTAAATATTTTCGGAAATCCATTTGTTGCATTCAATCATACAGCAATCACTTTCTTACTTCAATTCTCTGTAGTTGGATTAGGATTTGGAATGAATGCTGCAAGTGCATTTTCAGCTGGAAAAGAAGGCTTTGTATTGACTATATTTTCTATTTTTAGCACTTTGCTATTAGGTACATTTTTAGGAAAATGGTTGAAAACCGATAAAAAAACATCTCATTTAATCTCTTGTGGAACCTCAATTTGTGGAGGAAGCGCTATTGCCGCGATTTCTCCAGTAATTAAATCAAATGAAAATCAGACTTCTATAGCATTAGGAGTGATTTTTATATTAAATTCAATTGCTTTATTTGTGTTCCCATTTATCGGTCATCAGCTTGATTTGTCGCAGAAAGAATTTGGTTTATGGTGCGCCATTGCGATTCACGATACGAGTTCTGTAGTTGGTGCTGCCAACAAATACGGTGCTGAAGCTTTGGAGATTGCAACTACTGTAAAACTTGCAAGAGCGTTATGGATTATTCCGATTTCACTTATAACAGCAGTAGTTTTTAAAAACAAAAATTCTAAAATCAAAATTCCATACTTTATTGCTTTGTTCATTATTGCAATGCTTTTTAATACTTTCGTGCCGGCAACAGCAGTTTTTGCACCATACCTAGTAAATATTGCCAAAATAGGATTAACAGTTACGTTGTTTTTAATTGGTGCAACTTTAAATATAAACACTTTAAAATCAGTAGGAGTGAAGCCTTTATTGCAAGGAATTTTCCTGTGGATTTTTATTGCTGTTTTGGCCTTGGCAGCAATTATATGGCTTAATTAGTTTCTAAACTATAGAATCTATATAATTTATATGTTAAAAAATAAAAACTGCTATTTTACTTTAGAAAACTTCACAATTGGTTTGTCAATCATCTTGTAAGATTTTCCTTTGAATGAAAACCGCCTTTCTATTTCAAAATTAAATTGCTTCTTTGTTTTTGTCATTGCTATAATTTCATCTGGAAAATTAACTTCGAATTCGTCATTGGCCTGAGCAGCCTTATTAAACGAACCATTTGTTTTAATGATAATATCTCTAAAATGCTTTTTAATATTATCATTTACAACTGTATAAGAGCTCGACCATGATGTGCTTTCAACATTTGTAAGCTGATAATTATTAACTTCCAAGATTGGCTGGTATTTGCCGTCAAATCCGGCAATAAGATAAAGATATCCTTCGAAAGGTCCTCCACCGCCGCCATTAACGTGCAATATTGTAAACGCATACTGATCTTCGCCGATTTGTAAAAGCTTTGGAGTAGGACATTGTGCAAATGCGCCAAAAGCAGCTACTGCAGGCTGAAAAGATCTCATTTCCCAGACCTTTCCATTTTTAGCGAATTTAGCCAAGCCTAATAAGCCACCAGAAAAGCGGCTTGTTTGCAAACCATCTTCATCATAAATAGAATGGTTGAATGCCAGTACTTTAAATTCATTTCCTTTAGAATCTGAATAATCAATATTCGCAAGAATTCTTGTTGCCACACCATTTGTGTACGGAAACATTTGATCACCCTCTTCGCCATTTACATCAGTAAAAGCGTTTGGTTTACATGTTTTACAATTCCAGCTCACAAATGTATTATGATCAGAAAGATTATATAGTTTGCCTGGAAAAAGTTTCTGCATTGTTTTTACAGCGTCCAAAGGATCATTTATTTTTAACGTTCTTTTGGTATTTAAAATGGTATCTTTTACATTTTTTAATTGTACAATGTCATCTTGTGCTGTACATAAAGAGGTGAAAATCAAAAAAATAATACATGAAGTAATTATGCGCATATTATAAAGTTTAAATAAAATAGAAACGAATTTACAAAGAAACTTTTAATATGAGATAATATTAATAATAAGGTTAAAAATCTAAAATAAATTAAATTAACACAATCTTAATTGGTATCCTTTTAAATTACCTTTAAATAAAATAAATTTGCACCAAAATAAAAATTGCAAATGAAAAACTTTAAAATGAAGCCAAAACTAATCGCTTTTGTTGTATTAGGAATTGGATTTTTGACATTGTCGTGGGGAATCGTTGGACACGAACGTATTAATAAAGCTGCCGTTATGGCTTTGCCTCAACCGCTACAAGTATTCTTTTATAATCACATCGATTTTATTACACAAGAAGCATCAGTACCAGATATTCGCAAATATGCTTTAAAATACAAAGATGAAAATCCGAGACATTATATTGATTTGGAAAATTTTGCTGGTCCAATTGACAGTTTGCCTAAGACACTAGAAGAAGTAAATAAAAAATATGATGCTAAATTTCTAAATGATAATGGTGTTTTGCCTTGGTTTATCGAAGATATTATGGCAAAATTGACTAAAGCTTTTAAAGACAAAAACAGAGCAGAAATTTTATTTCTTGCTGCAGATTTAGGACATTATGTTGGAGACGCACACATGCCATTGCATACTTCTGCAAATCATGACGGACAATTGAGCGATCAAAAAGGGATTCACTCTCTTTGGGAAAGCAGATTACCAGAATTGTTTGCTAAAAACTATAAATTGAATGTTCCAGAAGCGCATTATTTCGAAGATGTTCATAAAGCAACTTGGGACTTAATTAAAGATACACACAGTCTAGTAAATCCGCTTTTAGATGTAGATAAAAAGCTGAGAACTTCGATTCCTGAAAATCAGGTTTTTGTTGTTGATGCTGATGGAAAAGTAGTTAAAAACAAATACAATTCGGCTAAATTCTCTGATGAATATGCAGCTAGATTGCATAAAGAATTAAACGGAATGGTAGAAACTCAAATGAAAAAAGCGATCACTGCTACAGCAAGTTTTTGGTATACTGCTTGGGTAAATGCCGGAAAACCAGACTTGAGCGATTTAGATGCTCCGGAGATTACAAAACGTAACAGCAAAGCTTTAAAACAAGATATCAAATCGTTTCAAAAAGGAGATCTTTTTGGAATGCAGAATCAGAATGACTAACAAAAGAGGATTCAGTCTCAATGTTTAGTTTACAGATTAAAAAAGCCTCAAATTCAATATGAATTTGAGGCTTTTTTAGTAATGTTCGATAATTTGGAGTTTTGATTTCTGAATTAGAATTTTAGTACTTTACTTTTGGTATTTCTTATATTTCAGCATATCTGATGCCGTTTGGTAAAATGAAATCGTTTCGTTGATTAAGTCTTTTCGCTCTGTTTTTAAGCATTTTTCATTGTAATCAATTTGAAATTCTGGAGCAATTCCTGGTTTTGAATCTAGCGTCAAACTAAACTGTTTAACTTGTTGTTTTGGTGATAAAATTGTAAGTAAATTGTCTTTTATCAATCCTAAATCTTGATAAGTTGCAATAAAAGCTCTCGGTTTATAATCACTTTTAAAAACATCTTGGCCAAAGAACTTGCTTTCATAATTAAAATGAAGCAAACCAAAAAGAGTTGGCATTAAATCAATCTGTGACATTAATTTATTGAATTTTGCAGGTTTTTCATTTGGTCTGTAGATAAAGCCTGGAATTCTGTATTTATCGAGCGGAAGTTCTGTTTTGCCAGCGCTTGAAGCACAATGATCGGCAACGATTACAAAAACTGTATTTTTAAACCATGGCTGTTTTTTTGCCATTTCGAAGAATTTTCGAAGAGCATAATCGGTATATTTTACACCACCGTCGCGTGATTTAATATCTCCAGGAATATCAATTTTATTGTTTGGATATGTAAAAGGCCTGTGATTACTAACAGTCATAATGTGATTAAAGAAAGGTTTGTTTTCTTTTGCTTCTGTATTCATGACTTTTATGGCTTTGTTGTACATATCTTCATCACAAACACCCCAAACGTTTGAAAACGTAATTTCTTCGGGAGAAAAACTCGATTTGTCTACAATCTGGTAACCATTTCCTGAATAGAAGTCTTGCATATTATCGAAGAATGCATCGCCACCATACATAAATTTAACATTGTAGCCTTTCTGTATAAAAATGGCTCCCGTAGAAAATTTATTTTTATTGTCTTCTCTTTTTACAACGCTTTCGCCTGCAGTTGGCGGTAAGCATAATGTTACAGCTTCAAGTCCGCGGACTGTTCTGTTTCCTGCCGCATACAAATTAGTAAACTGTAAACTTTTTTGGGCTAAACTATCTAAGAAAGGAGTTATATTTTGTTGGTTTCCATACGATTTCATGAATTCTGCACTATAACTTTCTATAGTAATTAAAACAACATTTTTATGATTCTCTAGCGAGTCTCCCGTAATATTTCTGAAGGTATTTTGTCCAGATATATCAGGAAATTGCTGTTTAAGAATAGCATATGCTTCTTTGTTAGGAAGCGTCTTGTAGAATTTGAAATAATCTAATTTATTATTTTGAAAAGCTAAATAAAACTTGTACAATCCATTAGATTGCAGTTCGTTAACAAAAACATTTTTAGAATTTTCAGTTTTAGATAGAGTTGGAATTGCGATTATTGAAATTAAAAACAAACCAAGATAAATGACTGTTATTTTTATTTTTTCGCTTAACGTTGGAATGTCGCTTATATAATTTTTAGAGTGTTTTAAAATAAAATAAGTAACAATTCCAGTTACTAAAAATAGGGCAGAAAATAAAGGAATTACAGGGTAAGACTGCATAATGTTTCCGATAACTTCATTGGTGTATATCAAGTAATTAACGGCTATAAAATTGTATTTTACACCAAATTCATTCCAAAAGAAGTATTCACTCAAGCCATTCTGAAGAATCAGCAAAACATATAAAAAAATCACAAAAGCAAAGAGCCAAAACCTGATTTTGTCTCTCAATTTTGGAAGAAAAAGCAACAAGGCAAAAAGAGCCATTTTAATTCCGATAAAAATTAAGACAATTCTTGGCAAAGCACCTCCGTATTCGTCGAAAATACTTTTTCCTGAAGCTATATAAATAAATACAATCGCAAAAAAGCCAAGAATAATATAGCCTGAAGGCTTGCTGTATTTAGAATTTGAAATAAAAATTAAATATAACCATAGAAAAACACTGGCTACAATAAAGACAAAAAAATCTGAGATCAATCCTAAACTAAATATTTTCAGGCTCTCAAGAATTGTAAATGAAGTTTGAGTTATGGGGTGAAAAAACAAAACAATTCGCAATATAAAACTTACAACAAAATAAAATAAAGCAAGATTGTAAAAAGGAGAAAACTTTTTGTAAAATGTCATAGAATTTATTTTTTACAAAATTAATTCCGATAAATTAGTTCTAGATGAAGTTATGCTTTTACCTTGCTTAGTGTTAACTTAAAGTTTACTTAAGATGGCATTTATTGTTGTATTCCGATGATTTTAAGGATTTTCTGAATATTAAAATATTTATCTTTGACCAATTCAAAGTAAAGAAGTAAATAATCTTAATAAAAATATATGCATATTTTAATAGTTGAAGATGAATTGGGAATTATTCAATTTTTGAAGCAAGGCCTTGAAGAAGAAGGTTATGAAGTTGCAACGGCAATTGATGGCTCGAAAGGTTTTGAATTGATTCAGAATCAGAAATTTGATTTGATTTTATTAGATTGGATGCTTCCGAAAATTAATGGTTTAGATTTATGCAAAGCCATTAGAATTAAAGATCAAAAAACGCCAATTATCTTTTTGACTGCAAAAGATACAGTTCAGGAAACTATTGAAGGATTAAAGGCCGGAGCGAATGATTATATAAAGAAACCTTTTAGTTTTGAAGAATTGGTTGAACGTATTAAAATTCACTTTAGAAATAAGACAGACACTGAAAATTTAACTCTCGGAACTATAAAAATTGATTTGTCAAAGCATATTATTTTTAAGAATGAAGAAGAAGTAAATCTTACACAGCGAGAATTTGAGTTGTTGACATATTTAGTTAAAAATAAAGGAAAAGTTTGTACAAGAAATCAGATTTTAAAAGATGTTTGGGAAATTAATTTTGAATATGATACTGGCGTAATTGATGTTTTTATGAATGCTATTCGAAAAAAACTCAATTTAAAAATTGAAGAAGATTATATTAAAACAATTCGCGGTATTGGTTATATCGCAAACGACTTATAGATGGCACAGCTTTCGTTTAAAAACAGAATCGCATTAAATTATATTATTACCACTGGTTTGCTGATTTTAGTGGCTTTTTCGGTTATTTATTTTATTGTAAAACATACTGTTTATAGTCATGTAGATGAAAATATCAATGTTGAAATTCAGAACCATTTAAAGGAAATTAAAGTCGAAAAAGGCAAAATAATCCTAATTGATAAAGAAGAATGGAATGAGCGCGAACACAATACAGTTGATGTAAATCCTGTTTTTGTAGAGTTTTTAGATTTGAATAAAAATATTATCGAAAAAGCGCCGAATCTCAAAACACAAATACTTGAATTTAAAGATTCTGTTGAAGATTATGAGTTATTCGACACCAAACTGGGAAATAATGCCATAAGACAAATTCAGGTTCCGCTTCATGTCGAAGAGAAAAAAATAGGTTATATTATAGTAGCAATGTCATTGGCAGATTCTACAATGGTTCTTAATAATTTATTCGAAATAATGTGCTTGTCTTTTCTAGCTATTTTATTATTCTTGTTTTTTATCGCCAGATTTTTTGCAGGAAGAAGTATAAAACCGATAAATGCAATTATAAATACTTCTAAAATTATAACCAAAGACAATCTCAAAATTCGAATACCGCTGCCCAAAACAAGAGACGAATTATACATACTTTCTAAAACGATAAATAATTTATTAAATCGGATTGAAGATGCGATTGAGCGTGAAAAACAATTTACTTCTGATGCCTCACATGAACTAAGAACACCTTTAACTGTAATTAAAGGTACGCTTGAAGTTTTGATTCGTAAAGAACGTGACAGCAAGGAATATGAGCACAAAATTAATTACTGTATTAATGAAGTTGACCATTTGAATATGCTGGTTGATCAACTTCTTTTGATGGCTCGTTTTGAAAATCAGAAAAAAAATATAACCCCAGAATCAGTGTACTTGAATTCCTTAATTTTGGATGTTTTGACATTGAATTCAGAAAAAATTCATGCCAAAAAAATCAATATTAAATTCAATGCTGAAGAGGATTATTATATAGAATCTGATCATTTTTTAGTAATTACAATTCTGAGAAATATTATTTCTAATGCGGCTAAGTATACGAATGTCGGCGGCGAAGTTGTAATTTTACTTTCGAAACAAAATGAAAAAATAATTTGTGAAATTTCAGACAATGGAATTGGCATTGAGAAAGGAGATTTAGAAGCTATTTTTAATCCGTTTTTCAGGTCAAATTCTACAGATCATCCAGAAATTAAAGGAACAGGGTTAGGTTTGTCAATTGTAAAAAGAATTACTGAACTACTGCATATAAAGTTTAAAATAGAAAGCGAAATAGGAATTGGAACAACTGTAACCTTAAGTTTTAACGAAAAAATGAAAACGCTATCATAAGTAAGAAGTACTTAATAAAATCAATACTTAGATTTTTTTTTAACAATAAACTATCATTAAGTTAAATTAAATATTGTGTTTTTATGAAATTAACTATTATATTTGCAACCGAATCAAAGAATAAAAATAAACCCAACAATGATTTCTAATCAATTACATCATCATCATTTTCATTATTGCTCTCAAGCGATGTGTTAATGGTATGCATGTAAATCATCATATTTTAAAACCCGTTTGAGTACATCAAACGGGTTTTTTTATACCAATTCTTTGTACTCAGACTATTATTCAACAAAAACTAAAAAAATGAGTACATTAAAAATTGCAATTCAAAAATCAGGTCGTTTAAACGAAGACAGCATTCAGATTCTTAGAGACTGCGGTATTTCGATCAATAACGGAAATGACCAGCTAAAAGCAGAAGCTTCTAATTTTCCTCTTGAAGTGTTGTATTTGAGAAATTCAGATATTCCTCAATATTTAATTGATGGAGTTGTAGATCTTGCGATTGTAGGTGATAATCTGCTAGCAGAAAAAGGAAAACAAATAGAAGTCGTTCAGAAATTAGGATTTTCAAAATGTAAGGTTTCTGTAGCTGTTCCTAAAACTTTCGAATATAACTCAATTCAAGATTTAGCCGGTTTGCGAATTGCTACGTCTTATCCCAATACAGTTAACGAATATTTTAATTCTTTCGGATTATCTGTTGATATTCACCAAATTTCAGGGTCTGTAGAAATTGCGCCAAATATTGGTCTTGCCGATGCCATCGTAGATATTGTTTCTAGCGGAAGCACTTTATTCAAAAATAATTTAAGAGAAGTAGAAGTAATCTTGAAAAGCGAAGCTGTCTTAGCAGTTTCTCCAAAAGTTTCTCCAGAAATTCAAAAACACATTGATACTCTAAAATTCAGAATTCAAGCAGTTTTAAGAGCCAGAAATTCAAAATACATTTTGATGAATGTGCCAAACGATAAAATTGAAACAATTGGAAAAATTTTACCCGTTTTAAGAAGCTTAACTGTTTTGCCATTGGCAGAGCCTGGGTGGAGCAGTGTTCATTCAGTGATCGATAAAGATACTTTTTGGGATGTAATTGATCAATTAAAAGAAGTTGGAGCCGAAGGAATTTTAGTTTGCCCAATTGAAAAAATGGTTCTTTAAAAGCTTTAAGCTTTTGCCAAAGAAATTAAAGATAATTCAAAAAGCTTATAGCATAAAGCATAAAAAAAATGAATAAAATAGACAATCCAAAACCAGAAACCTGGTCAGAAATATTAAAAAGACCAACCAAAACGATCGATGATATCGAGGTTACGGTTAAAGAAATTTTTAAAGAAGTTCAGAAAAAAGGAGATGAAGCTGTAGCAAAATACACTTCTATTTTCGATGGAATAGCTTTAGATAATTATGAAGTTACAACTGCAGAAATTGAAGAAGCGATTAGTCTGATTTCAAATGAATTAAAAGAAGCAATTCAATTAGCTAAAAATAATATCTACAAGTTTCACAATGCTCAAAAAACAGAGCGAATTTCAATTGAAACGATTGAAGGTGTTAATTGCTGGCAGGAAAAAAGACCAATTCAGAAAATTGGTTTATATATTCCGGGCGGAACGGCGCCTCTTTTTTCTACGGTCTTAATGCTAGCTGTGCCAGCTGAAATTGCGGGTTGTAAAGAAATTGTATTATGTTCGCCACCAGATAAAAGTGGAAAAATAAATCCTGCAATTTTGTACGCGGCAAATTTATGCGGTGTTACGAAAATATTAAAAGTTGGTGGCATTCAAGCAATTGCCGGAATGACCTTCGGGACACAATCTATTCCAAAAGTATTTAAAATATTTGGTCCTGGAAATCAGTTTGTAACAGTGGCAAAACAGTTGGCAACGCAGTTTGGCGTCGCAATCGATATGCCTGCAGGTCCATCAGAATTATTAATTGTGGCAGATGATACTGCTGTTCCCGCATTTGTTGCTTCAGATTTATTGTCTCAGGCAGAACACGGAACAGATAGTCAGGTAATTTTAGTTTCGACTTCAAAAAAACTGATCAATGATGTTGAAAAAGAAATCCAATCTCAGGTTGAAGTTCTTCCGAGAAAAGCAATAGCTGTAAAAGCAATCGAAAATTCGAAATTGATTTTTGTTGAAAGTGATCAGATTGCATTAGATTTAATCAATGAATACGGGCCGGAACACTTTATTATCTGCTCTGAATATGATGATTTTTATTGTAACGGAATTGTAAATGCAGGTTCGGTTTTTATTGGAAATTATACTCCTGAAAGTGCAGGGGATTATGCTTCAGGAACCAATCATACACTGCCTACAAATGGATACGCAAAGAATTACAGCGGAGTAAATCTGGATAGTTTTATGAAATCGATGACGTTCCAGAAAATATCTGAAAAAGGAATTCAAAACATAGGAAAAGCGATTGAAATTATGGCTGAAGCCGAAGGTTTGCAGGCGCATAAAAATGCGGTTACTTTAAGATTGAAGAGTTTAGAATAGAGAGAATAGAAGCAAGAGAATAGAAGAAAGAGCAAGAGTCAAGATTTTCACAAATTCTTTTATCTTGGTTCTAGCTTCTTAAAAATAAAGAAAAATGAAATTCGATATAAATACCATAACACGTGAAAATGTAAAAACCTTAAAACCGTATTCCTCTGCGAGAGATGAGTTTGAGGATTTTGATACTGCAGAAATGATTTTTTTGGATGCCAATGAAAATCCGTTTCAAAATGGAGTAAACCGTTATCCGGATCCGCAGCAAAATTCGGTTAAAGCAATTTTAGCAAAAAATAATAACGTAAAATCAAGCCAAATTTTATTAGGAAATGGAAGTGATGAAGTTCTGGATTTACTTTTCAGGGCTTTTTGCGAACCAAAAACAGACAATATTATTTCGCTGCCGCCAACGTACGGAATGTACAGCGTTTTGGCAAATATAAACGCGGTAGAAAACAGAGAAGTTTTACTTTCAACTGATTTTCAGCCACAAGTTGAGAAAATTTTAGATGCTGTTGATGACAATACAAAAATCATCTTTTTGTGTTCACCAAATAATCCAACAGGAAATTCTTTTTCTGATGAAAGTGTGGTGAAATTACTTCAAAACTTTAAAGGATTGGTTGTAATTGATGAAGCGTATATTGACTTTTCAGAAAAAGAAAGCTGGTTGACAGAAATAGACGAATATCCAAATTTAGTGATTACACAAACACTTTCAAAAGCATATGGTTTGGCCGGAATTCGCTTAGGAATCTGCTATGCATCTGAAGCTGTTATTTCGGTTTTAAACAAAATAAAACCACCTTATAATGTAAACGAACTAACGCAACAAAGAGCAATTGTTCGTTTGAATGATTCAGCTAAAATAAAAGAGGAAATAGCTTCTATTATTGAACAAAGAGAGGAACTTCTTAAAGTTTTACTTGAAGTGAGTTTTGTAGAAAAAATTTACCCAACAGAGGCTAATTTTGTTTTGGTAAAAGTAGATGATGCGAATAAAAGGTATGATCAGTTAATTGAAAAAGGAATTGTAATTCGTAACAGAACAACTCAGCCATTATGCGAAAATTGTTTGCGTTTTACGATCGGAATTCCTGAGGAAAATGATAAATTAAAGGACATTTTATTGGGACTAAGTAAGTAGAAATTTTGAAATGAAAATAGTAAAACTAAATAAACTTTTGATTGTCGTTTTTTTAAGCATTTCTTCATTAATGAAAGCGCAAGATGGTGCAATAAGTATTCCAAAAAAAGCTAAGGTATATTTTTTAAGATCAACTGGTTTTGTAGGATCAGGAGCTTCTTTTAAAACATATATTGACGGTGAGATGGTTTGTAAATTAGGTAATAAAAGATATTCGATTCATGAAGTTTCTGAAGGAAAGCATGAATGTTATGTTTTGTTTGGAGGATTAAAGATCAATGAAAAGGTTGAAAAATGCGAAATTGACGTTAAAGAAAATAAAATAACTTATGTCCAGTTTTTTTTAGATAATGGAGTTTTTGGCTTTAAAATTTATTGCAAAGAAATCACAGAGGAGGATGCCAAAAAGAAAATAGAAAAAATGAAAGAAGACGTAAAATGCCTATAATTTTATTCTGAATTTATCATTAAATATAAGAAATATAAAATGAAAAAAGTACTTTTTATCGATCGTGACGGAACGATCGTTTTAGAACCGGAAAATTTACAATTAGACAGTTTGGATAAACTGGAATTTTATCCAAAAGCATTTCAATATTTGGCTAAAATTGCTAATGAATTGGATTACGAACTCACAATGGTAACCAATCAGGACGGCTTAGGAACGGATAGTTTTCCGGAAGATACGTTTTGGCCAACGCAGAATTTTATTTTAAGAGCCTTTGAAAATGAAGGAGTTCTGTTTGATGAAATTTTTGTTGATCGTTCTTTTCCGGAAGATAATGCGCCAACTCGCAAACCAAGAACCGGAATGTTGACCAAATACTTGAATAATCCTGAATATGATTTGCAAAATTCGTTTGTTTTGGGAGATCGTTTAACCGATGTAGAATTGGCTAAAAACCTTGGCGCAAAAGCCATTTTCATGAACATGACTGACGGAGCGGGAAGTAATGAAATTTCATCAAAACGAGAAGAATTAGACGAAACCATTATTTTACAAACGACAGACTGGAAAAAGATTTATGAGTTTTTAAAATTAGAAGCGCGTTCGGCTTCGATTACGCGTAAAACTAATGAAACCGATATTTTTATCGATTTAAATCTTGACGGAACAGGAAAAAGCAAAATCGAAACCGGAATTGCATTTTTCGATCATATGTTAGATCAGATTTCACGTCACGGTCAAATGGATTTGGAAATTCTCGTAAAAGGAGATTTAGAAGTCGATGAACACCATACCATTGAAGACACTGCAATTGCCTTAGGGGAAGTTTTCGCGAAAGCGTTAGGAAACAAATTAGGAATTGAACGCTACGGCTTCTGTCTTCCAATGGATGATTGCCTGGCGCAGGTTGCAATTGATTTTGGCGGAAGAAACTGGTTGGTTTGGGAAACCGAATTCAAGCGTGAGATGGTGGGAAAAATGCCAACAGAAATGTTTTACCATTTCTTCAAATCATTCTCTGATGGAGCAAAAGCCAACATAAACATCAAAGCAGAAGGAATCAACGAACACCACAAAATTGAAGCGATTTTTAAAGCTTTCGCGAAAGCAATAAAAGTTGCAGTGAAAAGAGATACAGAAAAAATGATTTTGCCTTCGACTAAAGGGATGCTTTAATTAAGTCAAAAGTGGAAAGTCATAAAATCGAAAGATTATAGATATTTGAATTCGACTTTAAGACTTTAGACTTTAGACTTTAAGACTTAAAAAATGAAAATAGTAATAATAAATTACGGAGCAGGAAATATTCAGAGCATAATGTTTGCTATTGAAAGGCTTGGTTTTAAAGCTGTTTTGAGTAATAATCCAGAAGAAATTCGTGCAGCAGATAAGGTTATTTTTCCTGGTGTTGGCGAGGCGAGTTCGGCGATGATTAAACTTCGTGAAAGCGGTTTAGACAGTTTGATTCCGAATTTGAAACAGCCCGTTTTAGGTATTTGTTTGGGAATGCAATTGATGTGCAATTCATCTGAAGAAGGAAATACCAAAGGTTTAGGAATTTTTGATGTTGGCGTTATTAAGTTTTCAAATCAGGTAAAAGTACCTCAAATGGGATGGAACCAAATTTATAATCTAAAATCGGATTTATTTGCAGCTATTCCGGAAAATGAATTCATGTATTTGGTGCATAGTTTTTACGCCCCAAATTGCGATGAAGCCATTGCTACCACGAATTACGAGTTAGAATATGCATCGGCTTTGCAAAAAGATAATTTTTATGGAACTCAATTTCACCCAGAGAAAAGTGGTGTGGTTGGAGAGAAAATTTTGGAGAACTTTTTAAAATTGAAAGATTGAAAAATTTAAAGATTAAAAAAATCAGAAATCTTTAAATCATTCAATTTTTAAATCTTTTAATAAAAAAATAAAATGAGAATAATACCAGCCATAGATATCATTGACGGAAAATGTGTTCGTTTATCCAAAGGTGATTATGATACCAAGATAATTTACAATGAAAATCCGCTTGAAGTAGCGAAATCCTTTGAAGCACACGGAATTGAATATTTACATTTAGTAGATCTTGACGGAGCAAAATCAAGTAAAATTGTGAATTATAAAATACTGGAACAAATTGCTTCACAAACCAGTTTAAAAATTGATTTTGGCGGAGGATTAAAATCTGATGATGATTTAAGAATTGCTTTTGAAAGTGGTGCAAATCAAATAACAGGCGGAAGTATTGCGGTGAAAAACAGAGCGATTTTTGAAAAATGGATTTCCGAATACGGTTCAGACAAAATCATTTTAGGAGCAGATGCCAAAGATGAGAAAATAGCAGTTTCAGGCTGGTTAGAAGATTCAGATGAAGATTTGGTTCCGTTTATTCAGGATTATCAGATAAAAGGAATTCAGTATGTTATCTGTACTGATATCGCAAAAGATGGAATGTTAGAAGGTCCAAGTTTTGATTTGTATGGAAAAATTTTAACAGAAGCCGTTGGCGTAAAATTAATTGCTTCCGGAGGAATATCAACTTTCGACGAATTGCCAAAATTAGCTGAATTAGGCTGCGAAGGAACCATAATCGGAAAAGCGATTTACGAAGGCAGGATTACGTTAAAACAACTGGAAAACTTTATAATTAGCAAATGAGATAATTAGATAATTTTTTACATTGTGCTTAAAATTATCTAATTGACTAATTTTCTAATTAACACATTAAAAATATGATAACTTGTCACTTGAAATACATCATAGATCCTTATCAATTAGAGGCTTTTGAGGATTATGGAAAAAGATGGATTAAAATCGTAAACCGTTTAGGAGGTCAGCATCACGGTTATTTTATGCCTTCGGAAGGAGCAAATAATATCGCGTATGCCTTATTTTCGTTTCCGAGTTTTGCGGACTATGAAGATTACAGAAAAAAAATGTTTTCAAAAGACGATCAGGAGTGTGTAGAAGCTTTTAAAATTGCAGAAGACACAAGATGTATAATTAGTTACGAAAGAACATTTTTGAGTCCTGTATTTAAATAAATTAGAAAATTAGAAAATGAGATAATTAGTCAATTAGATAATTTTTACGTTGTGCGTAAATTATCTAATTCTCAAATTCTCAAATTGACACATTAAAAAAATGCTAGCAAAAAGAATAATTCCTTGTCTGGATATAAAAAACGGAAGAACCGTAAAAGGTGTTAATTTCGTTGACTTGCGTGATGCCGGAGATCCTGTAGAATTGGCTGAAATTTATTCGGCAGAAGGAGCTGATGAATTGGTTTTTCTGGATATTTCAGCGACAGAAGAACGTCGTAAAACGTTGGTCAATATGGTGCGAAGCGTGGCGGAAAAAATCAATATTCCGTTTACGGTTGGCGGTGGAATTTCGTCTGTAGAAGATGTTGAAATCCTGCTTAATAATGGTGCAGATAAAGTTTCGATTAATTCATCGGCAGTAAAAAATCCGCAGCTCATTAATGATCTGGCACAAAAATTTGGAAGCCAATGTGTAGTTGTGGCGATTGATGCCAAGCAAATTGACGGACAATGGATTGTGCATTTAGTTGGAGGCAAGGTGCCAACAGAACTTAATTTATTTGATTGGGCAGTTGAAGTTGCTGAACGCGGTGCCGGCGAAATATTATTTACTTCAATGGATAATGACGGAACTAAAAATGGCTTCGCAAACGAAGCTTTGGCCAAATTATCGACTTTAATCAATATTCCGATTATCGCTTCTGGCGGCGCAGGAAATATGCAGCATTTTGTAGATTCATTTAAAAAGGGAAAAGCAGATGCAGCTTTGGCAGCAAGCGTTTTTCACTTTAAAGAAATCGAAATTAAAGCTTTGAAAGAAGAATTGAGGAAAAATGAGATTGCGGTTAGGCTTTAGGAAATAAAGAAAAGAGGCAAGAAGCAAGAGGAAATAGTAAACATTAGAGAAATAAAAAGAAATAAAAATATAGAATTCAGAGAATCTAAAATCTATCCCGTCCCGAGGCTTCGGGATCGGGACTAAAATCTAAAATAAAAATGAACATAGATATAAAAAGCTCCCACGGATTAATTCCGGCAATCATTCAGGATTCAGAAACTAAAAATGTTTTGATGTTGGGATATATGAACGAAGAATCGCTTCAAAAAACAATTGAAACACAAAAAGTAACTTTTTTTAGTCGTTCAAAACAAAGGCTTTGGACAAAAGGCGAGGAGAGTGGCAACTTTTTGAATTTAGTGAGTATTAAAAATGATTGTGACGGCGATACGCTCTTAATTCAGGCAAAACCTGTTGGACCAACATGCCACACAGGCGCAGATACGTGTTGGCAGGAACCCAATGAGCCAAATTATGGTTTTATTTCTCACTTAGAAGATACAATTAAAATTCGTAGAGAAAATGCTGATTCTGAGAAGAGCTATGTAGCTTCTTTGTTCGAAAAAGGTATCAATAAAATTGCTCAAAAAGTAGGAGAAGAAGCTGTAGAAGTAGTAATTGAGGCAAAAGATAACAACGATGATTTGTTTTTAAGCGAAAGTGCTGATTTACTATTTCATTATCTAATTTTATTACAGGCAAAAGGTTTTCAACTAAATGATGTCGTGGATGTTTTGAAGAAACGCCAAAAGTAAAATATTTTGTTTTTTTGAGGTTTCAAGTTTCAAGTTTCAGGTAATGTGAAGTAACCTTAAACTTGAAACAAATTAAATCTTTCAAAAATTACTCCACAAACTCAAAAACTGCAAATTCTTTCGGTTGATGAAAACCAAAATTCAGGCTCTTATAAGGTTGTAATGCAAGATATTCTGTAATGTCACCGTAATCAATTCTAAATGTATTTACTTTCCATTTTGTACCTGTTTTAGGTTTTGAAAAATTGCCATTTTGAATTCGTTCTATACTTGAAAATGGAATTTTAATTTCGGAACAAAACCCATCTTTCGTTATTTTGCTTGTAGTTTCTAACCCATCAATATTAAAATTCATTGAAGTTTTCCATCCGCCGCAATCTGCAGAAATGCATTTGAGAAGCATATCGTAATTTGTTGAAAATGCATTCACGCCAATTTCTATGTAATTTTGACCATCTCCATCAGGATCGATGAAAATTTCTACTAAATCATCTGTTTTGTATATTTCAGAATCCTTCTTTTTAACTTCGCCAATAATCTTAGAATCGTTTACACTATAAGCGATATAGAGGTTTTCATTATTCCACGAAAGTGAAACCATTGTATTTTGTGTAGCTTTTTCTCCTGAATTATGAATTACAAACGGACCCAAAAAAGGTGTTTTCCAATCTGATAAATCTCCGTCAATTGTTATTTTATCATTTATTTTATGAATCATATTATTTTGAGAATATATTGTTATCGAGCAAGTAAAAAACAAAAAATAAACAATTTGAATAAGTTTCATAAAACAGAATTATAGACATTAATATGGCTAAAATAAAGAAGAATAATGAATTTTAACATTAAATTTTTCTAATAGAAATTATAAAATTAATAAAAACTTGATCTGAATGTTTACTTTTGTTGATGTGTTTCGTCTCGATCTTAAAAGCATCGAGAAACGATAAACAGCCCACTTATTCCAAATTTATAAATAATGAAAAAATACTTTGGTGGCGTTATTACCGCCCTTTTAATTGGTTTTACAGCAAATGCTCAAGGACTTCTGAATAAGTCTGAAACCGTTTTTACACATCAGGACACTTTACGCGGAAGCATTACAAAAGAAAGAGCTTGGTGGGATTTAAAATACTATCATTTAGATGTAAAAGTAAATCCAGCGGAAAAAACAATTACGGGTTCGAATACTGTAAAATATACTGTTTTGACAGAATATAATAAAATGCAGATTGATTTGCAGGAACCAATGCAGATTTATAAAGTGACTCAAGATGGCAAAGAATTGAAATTTGAAAGAGACGGAAATGCCTTTTTTATTCAATTAACAGCAAAACAAAAAGTTGGAGAAACAAAAGAAATCATTATTTCGTTTGGAGGAAAACCTAAAGAAGCTGTTCGTCCGCCTTGGGATGGAGGAATTACTTGGAAAAAAGATAAAAACGGAAAAGATTTTATTGCATCATCTTGTCAGGGTTTAGGTGCCAGTATTTGGTGGCCAAACAAAGATCATATGTATGATGAAGTAGAAAATATGCTAATTAGTGTAAACGTTCCAGGAGATTTGACTGATGTTTCGAACGGAAGACTTAAAAGCGTTAAAAAAGAAAAAGACGGAACCAAAACCTTTAATTGGTACGTTTCAAACCCAATTAACAATTATGGTGTTAATATCAACATTGGTGATTACGTTAATTTTTCAGAAAAATATAAAGGAGAAAAAGGCGATTTAGATTGCAATTATTATGTTTTAAGAGATAATTTGGCAATTGCTAAAGAGCATTTTAAAGATGCTCCAAAAATGCTAAAAGCGTTTGAAAATTGGTTTGGACCTTATCCGTTTTACGAAGATAGCTACAAACTTGTTGAAGCGCCTTATTTAGGTATGGAACACCAAAGCAGTGTTACTTATGGAAATGAATTTAAAAATGGCTATTTAGGCCGTGATTTAAGCGGAACAGGCTGGGGATTAAAATTTGATTTTATCATTATTCACGAGTCTGGACACGAATGGTTTGCAAACAATATTACCTATAAAGATATTGCAGACATGTGGATTCACGAAAGTTTTACAAATTACTCTGAAAGTCTTTTCATAGAATATTTTTATGGAAAAGATGCAGGAGCTGAATATGTAAGAGGCTGTAGAAAAATCATTCGCAACGACGCGCCAATTATTGGACACTATGATGTAAATAACGAAGGATCAGGAGATATGTATCCGAAAGGAGCAAACATGCTGCACACAATTCGTCAAATTATTAACGATGATGCAAAATGGAAATCGATTTTAAGAGGCTTAAACAGTACTTTTTATCATAAAACAGTTACTTCAAAAGATATTGAAGATTATATTAATACACAATCTGGAATTAACTTCAATAGAGTATTTGCTCAATATTTGACAACAACACAAATTCCTGTTTTTGAATATATTTTTAAAAATGGAACTTTGGGTTATCACTGGACAAATTGCGTTGCAAAATTTGATATGCCTGTTAAAGTAAAAATAAATGGTGTTGATACTTGGCTGAAACCAACAACAGAATGGCAATCTGAGAAAACAACTAATGAAAACAGAACTTTAGAAGTTGATAAAGATTTTTATGTAACGAGTTCTAATATTGTAGAATAGTTATTTAAATTCCAATATTAAAATCCCAAATTCCAATTAAGTGGAGTTTGGGATTTTTGTATATAAGTATGTCATTTCGACCGAAGGGAGAAATCACACTAGTATTTCCGCATAGTAATTAGCTAAGCTTTGTAGAGTTTCGAGTGTGATTTCTCCCTTCGGTCGAAATGACAAAAAAGCTCTAAAAAACATGTTTTCAGAGCTTTTTTTATTGAGATTTTTTTCCAAAGCCTCGGGATTAAAATTTAAATTAACGGCTATTCAGCTTTGCTTTCTCTTTAATTATATCAGCAATTTTGCGGTTTTCAATTTTACTTTCAAGCCACGAAATAATATCCAGATATAAAAAAGCTCTTTTTTCGTAAGTATTCTTTTCAAGCTCAACAAAACGGGCATGCATTTTTTTGAATTCGTTCTTAATATCTGCGGGATAAAAGTTATTCAAGTTTCTTAAAAACTTAATGATCTCTTTTTGAACTTCGTGCAAGTCGTTCATTTTTAATAGAAATTTATAAGTGCTTTTAAGATGATTGTCTAAGTAATAATCTTTTCCTAACTCATAATGCGCAATTAAAGACAATAATCTCGCAAAGCACATTAAATCTTCGCGCATGCTTAAGTTCTTGTTATTGATGATTTTATCTAAATAATAAATACATTCAGTATACTTTTCATTTCCAAAATAAATAGAGGCAATTTTATAATAAAACAACATTTCGTGATGCTCGTCGAGATGTTCACTGTGCAGTTTTATTTTGTCCAAAACTTCAGGAATCAAATATTCACTTTCAGCAAAAGTACCTTCCAGAATGTGCAGATTTAATTTATTGTTGTACACATATAGAAATGACAGCGACGCAATATTATCATTTACCGGGAATTTATCATCTTCAATCGTTTCTTCTAAAAGTGAAAGGTATTTTTTAAAGTTCGATTTATATTTCAACATATAAAGTGATTCTAAAAAATAATGATTTCCTTTTAAAAAAAATACTGGATTCTGATAAATCATATTTGGGTTGTCATAAAACAATCTTACCCATTTGTAGGCAAATTTATAACTCGCTAAAAAGTCCTGAACCAAGAAGCTGCGCCATAAGTTCGCATTGTAAAACCAGTACTTCTCACGAAATCCAAATTTGCTTTCGTCTAATTTCGCAATATGTTTATTAAAATAATCATCAATGTATTTGTATTCTTCATCATTTTTCACGTAACCTGTTTTAAGCATGATTCCGTATAATTGAAGCGAAAGATTAGATAATTTGCTTGAAATGGTGTTTCTGTAGTTTAATTCTTTTGCCTGAATTACCAACTCATCGGCACGGCCTTGAATACTTCGTGTAATGTATTGTGATTCGATTAGTTTTTCGAACTCAACAATTTCATACGCCATATATTTTTCGTCATTTTCAAGCGCAATCATTTTTGTTTTGTCCAGAATTTTCAAACTCTGTTTGTACAATCCTTTATTATATAAAATACCCGCAAAATCAATTTGTTCGCGCAATTGATAACGAATATTCTGGCTTGGAATATTCAATCGAATACTAACTAAAATTTGTTTGTATAAGTATGATTTTAAGTTGGATAGCTGAACTTTTTTAATAATTCCGCTTTTTAGAATAAGCTTTTCATCATACGTTTCAGATTTATCTAAAATATTAAATAATTCAATGAATTTAGTATTCGAACTTGTTTCTAATCGGCTTGCAAAAATTTTGAACTGCCTTTTTTCAGATTTAGAAAGTGATTTTATGAGAACAAATAAGAAATCTTTTTGATGGTTAGCCATTGTAAAAAATAATAATATAACTTATTGATTATTAAATATTTAACACCTTATAAATTGCGTTATGAACAGTATAATTTCATTAAAATGAATTTCATACTGCATAAGTACAATATATATTTGTTATCAAGATGTGAAATTACATTAAATAAATGAATATGAATAGAGAGAAAGTTCAAATTTTTGACACCACTTTGCGCGATGGCGAGCAAGTTCCAGGATGTAAGTTAGATACTAAACAAAAATTAGTTATCGCAGAACGACTAGACAAAATGGGAGTTGATATCATCGAAGCAGGTTTTCCCGTGTCAAGCCCGGGCGATTTTTTATCAGTCTCTGAGATTTGTAAAATTGTAGAAAATGCAACCGTCTGCGGACTGACAAGAGCCGTAAAAAATGACATTGATGTTGCTGCTGCTGCCTTAAAACATGCTAAAAGACCAAGAATCCACACAGGAATTGGAACATCAGAATCTCATATACTCCATAAATTAAATACCACAAGAGAAGATATTATTGCCAGAGCAAAGTTTGCTGTTTCTCATGCAAAATCGTATGTAGAAGATGTAGAATTCTACGCCGAAGATGCAGGTAGAACAGATAATGCTTTCTTGGCAAAGGTTTGTGAAGAAGTAATAAAATCTGGCGCAACCGTTTTAAATATTCCTGATACAACAGGATACTGTCTTCCAGAAGAATACGGAGCAAAAATTAAATATTTAAAAGAAAACGTAAAAGGAATCGAAAACGTTATCCTTTCTTGCCACTGTCATAATGATTTAGGTATGGCAACTGCAAACTCAATTGCAGGAGCAATAAATGGAGCAAGACAAATAGAATGTACTATTAATGGTATTGGAGAAAGAGCAGGAAATACAGCACTTGAAGAAGTCGTGATGATTTTCAAACAACATCCATACTTAAACCTAGATACTAATATCAATACAAGAGAATTAAACGAAATGAGCCGTTTAGTTTCTGAAAGCATGGGAATGATTGTGCAGCCAAACAAAGCAATTGTTGGTGCAAATGCATTCGCACACAGTTCTGGAATTCACCAAGATGGTGTTATTAAAAACAGAGCAACGTACGAAATCATGGATCCGCTCGATGTTGGTGTAAACGAATCATCAATTATTTTGACAGCAAGAAGCGGAAGAGCAGCTTTGGCTTACCGTGCTAAAAAAGTAGGTTATGAACTTACTAAAGTACAATTGGATATTGTATATGTTGAGTTTTTGAAATTTGCTGATATCAAAAAAGAAGTGGTTGACGCAGACATTCATCAGATTATAGAAGCTTCGAAAATCGAAGGTGATTTAATCAGAAGCTAGTTAAGAATAGAAAATAAAGCAAAGAAGAAAGAGAAAAATAATAAAGATTTAAATACATAAAGAACGAGACGTTATGAATTTGAAAATAGCAGTTTTACCAGGAGACGGAATAGGACCAGAAGTAATTTTACAAGCCAAAAAAGCTTTATACGCTATTGGCGAAGTATACAATCATGAGTTTGTTTTTGAAGAAGCACTCATGGGTGCAGTTGCTATTGATAAAACTGGAAATCCGCTTCCGGAACAAACGCTAAATCTTTGTTTAAATACTGACGCTGTTTTGCTTGGTGCAATAGGCGATCCTAAGTATGATAATAATCCGAATGCAAAAGTTCGACCAGAACAAGGTTTATTGAGGCTTCGTAAAGAATTAGGTTTGTTTGCAAATATTCGTCCAATTAAACCTTATAAAGCTTTAATTGATGCTTCTCCTTTAAAAAGAGAAATTATTGACGGAGCTGATTTTACAATTTTCAGAGAATTAACAGGCGGTGCGTATTTTGGAACTAAAACACTTAATGAAGAAGGGACACATGCTTCAGATTTATGTGAATACTCAGAAGAAGAAATAACAAGAATTGCTCATTTAGCTTTTAAATCGGCACAAAAACGACGTAAAAAGTTAACAATGGTCGACAAGGCAAATGTTTTGGAAACTTCAAGATTGTGGAGAAAAGTAGTTCAGAAAGTGAGCGAAAATTATCCAGATGTTAAGCTTGATTTCTTGTTTGTTGACAACGCAGCAATGCAGCTGATTTTAAATCCGAAACAATTTGACGTGATTTTGACTGAGAACTTATTCGGAGATATTTTATCTGATGAAGCTAGTGTAATCACAGGATCGATTGGTTTACTTCCATCAGTATCTTTAGGAGAAAAAAATGCTTTGTTTGAACCAATTCACGGATCATATCCACAGGCAAAAGGAAAAAACATCGCCAATCCTATTGCTTCGATTTTAGCAGCAGCACTTTTGTTAGAGCATTTTGGATTGACTAAAGAAGCTAATGTAATTTATAAAGCGGTAGAAAAAGCAATTGAATATAAAGTGGTTACTGTTGATTTAAAACCAGATTCAAAATTCGGTACAAATGAAGTAGGGGAGTTTGTTTCTAACTTTATTTTCAGCAAAGACGACTTGCTATATTTTAATAATGATAACGTTCATATCGGACAATCGACAATTGTTTAGTTTTTTATTATAAAAGCTGAATGAATTAACAAGAAGTATTTAAAATGTTGAGATTTTATTTTTTTAGTCCTATAAGTTTTTATACTTTTGGAACACTAAAAAATAAATGATGCAAATCTCAATTATTATTATTTCTGTCGTTGCTGTCAATGTGATTCACACATCTGCATCGGGAATGGTATAAATATAATTGAAAAACTATATTACAAACCTTCCAATATTTGGAAGGTTTTTTTTTGAACAAAAATTAAAATAAAATAATACATAATGGAATTAAATAAGTACAGCAAGACCATCACTCAAGATCAAACACAACCAGCCGCGCAAGCGATGTTGTACGGGATTGGTTTAACTGAAGAAGATCTGAAAAAAGCACAGGTTGGCATTGTGAGCATGGGTTACGATGGCAACACTTGCAACATGCACTTGAATGATTTAGCAAAAGATGTTAAAAAAGGTGTTTGGGATGCAGGTCTAGTCGGACTTATTTTTAATACTATTGGTGTCAGTGACGGAATTTCGAACGGTACTGAAGGAATGCGTTTTTCATTGGTTTCTCGTGATGTAATTGCAGATTCTATCGAGACAGTTGTGGGAGCACAATGGTATGATAGTATCATCGCAATTCCTGGCTGTGATAAAAATATGCCTGGAGCTCTTATTGCAATGGGAAGAGTTAACCGTCCATCGATTATGGTTTACGGAGGATCGATTCACTCAGGGAAGTGGAAAGGTGAATCTCTAAATATTGTTTCAGCTTTTGAAGCTTTAGGAAAAAAAGTAAAAAAAGAAATAACTCCAGAAGATTTTAAAGGAATTATTCAAAACGCATGCCCAGGCGCTGGTGCGTGTGGCGGAATGTATACTGCAAACACAATGTCTTCTGCAATTGAAGCATTAGGAATGAGTTTGCCTTACAGCTCTTCAAATCCGGCTTTAAGCCAAGAAAAGAGAGATGAGTGTCTTGCGGCAGGAGAAGCGATTAAAGTTTTATTAGAAAAAGATATCAAACCAAAAGATATCATGACGCGCAAAGCTTTTGAAAATGCTATTACAATTGTAGCAGTTTTAGGAGGTTCTACAAATGCGGTTATGCACTTGATTGCAATGGCTCATGCTGTTGATATCAAAATTACTTTAGATGATTTTCAGGCAATTAATGATAGAACACCAGTTTTGGCTGACATGAAGCCAAGTGGTAAATATATGATGGAAGATATTCACGCTGTTGGAGGTATTCCTTCAGTAATGAAATATTTATTGAAAGAAGGATTAATTCACGGAGATTGTTTAACTGTAACTGGAAAAACTGTTGCAGAAAACTTAGCAAGTATTCCAGATTTACAAGACGGACAACAGGTGATCCATGAAATTCAAAAAGCTTTAAAACCAACAGGAAATATTCAGGTTTTATACGGAAATCTTGCTTCTGAAGGTGCTGTTGCAAAAATCAGCGGAAAAGAAGGAGAATATTTTGAAGGGCCTGCTGTTGTATTTGAAGGCGAATTTGAAGTAATTCCGGGTCTTGAAGCCGGAAAAATAAAACCAGGCAGTGTAGTCGTCATCAGGTATTGTGGACCAAAAGGTGGTCCGGGAATGCCTGAAATGCTAAAACCTACATCTGCGATTATCGGAGCCGGATTAGGAAGCAGCTGTGCACTAATCACAGACGGTCGATTCTCTGGAGGTTCACATGGCTTTGTCGTAGGACACATTACACCAGAGGCTTATGATGGCGGAGGTATTGCGCTAGTAAAAGATGGTGATTTAATTGCTATTGATGCTGTAAAAAATACAATCGACCTAAAGATATCTGACGAAGAATTTGCAGCAAGAAAAGCGGCTTGGGTACAGCCACCGTTGAAAGTTACAAAAGGAGTTTTACTTAAATACGCCAGATCGGTATCAAGTGCATCAACAGGTTGCGTTACCGATAATTAATAAATAACAATCTCAAAAAATCAATTGCAATATCAACGAATATTGAAATTGATTTTTGAAAACAAAATATACTATGAAAATATCAGGGGCAGAAGCCGTTATAAGATGTTTATTAGCAGAAGGAGTAGATTTGGTTTATGGTTATCCAGGAGGTGCCATCATGCCAGTTTATGACGAATTATATAAATTTCAAGATCAATTACACCATGTTTTAGTACGTCACGAACAAGGTGCAACGCACGCAGCTCAGGGTTATGCCAGAGCTACAGGAAAAGTGGGAGTAGCGATTGCAACTTCTGGCCCTGGGGCAACAAATCTAGTTACCGGAATTGCCGATGCTCAGATCGATTCGACTCCATTAGTTTGTATTACAGGACAAGTAGGGAAACATTTATTAGGTTCTGATGCTTTTCAGGAAACTGATATTATCGGAATTTCAACTCCGGTTACGAAATGGAATTATCAAATTACAGAGGCTTCTGAGATTCCAGAAATCATTGCAAAAGCTTTTTATATTGCACGTTCTGGCCGTCCAGGTCCTGTATTGATTGATATTACTAAAAATGCTCAGTTTGATGAGTTTGATTTTAGTTATGAAAAATGTACGGCAATCAGAAGTTATGTTCCGGTTCCGAAATTAAAATTAGAGAAAGTGGCCGAAGCCGCAGCTTTAATCAATAGTGCTAAAAAACCTTTTATTGTTTTTGGTCAAGGAATTATTCTCGGTCAAGCCGAAGAACAACTGAAAGCATTCATCGAAAAATCAGGAATTCCTGCTGGTTGGACAATTTTAGGACTTTCAGCTTTACCTACAGATCATCCATTGAATGTTGGAATGTTAGGAATGCACGGAAATTACGGTCCGAACATGCTGACGAATGAATGTGACGTTTTAATTGCGTTAGGAATGCGTTTTGATGACCGCGTTACAGGAAGTTTAAAAACATATGCAAAACAAGCAAAAGTAATTCACTTTGAAATTGATCCTGCTGAAGTTGATAAAAATGTGAAGACTGAAGTTGCTGTTTTAGGAGATGTAAAAGAAGCCCTAAATGCTTTATTGCCGTTAATAGTGAAAAATTCTCATGATGCTTGGCACAATGAATTCAAAGAATTTCATAAAATCGAATTTGATTCTGTTATAAAAGAAGAATTAAATCCGACAAATAATAAAGGAATTTCGATGGGAGAAGCTATGGAAATGATCAACAAACATTCAAACGGTGATGCAATTATAGTATCAGATGTTGGTCAGCACCAGATGTTTGCTTGTCGTTATGCTAAATTTAATTCGACCAAAAGTAATATTACTTCTGGAGGATTAGGAACAATGGGATTTGCACTTCCGGCTGCAATTGGAGCCAAAATGGGAAGACCGGACCGTGAAGTTGTAGCCATTATTGGAGACGGAGGATTCCAGATGACAATTCAGGAATTGGGAACTATTTTCCAGACTAAGGTTCCAGTAAAAATCGTGGTTTTAAACAACGAATTTCTAGGAATGGTGCGCCAATGGCAAGAGTTATTTTTTGATAACAGATATGCTTCAACAAATATGATTAATCCAAATTTTACCGCAATTGCTGAAGGATATTACATCAAATCTAAAAAAGTAACCGACAGAGAAGATTTAGATGCAGCTGTAGCAGAAATGCTGGCTTCAAAAGATTCTTATTTCTTAGAGGTTATGGTAGAAAAGGAAAACAATGTTTTTCCGATGATTCCAACAGGAGCTTGTGTTTCTGAAATTAGATTAAGCTAAAAAGAAGTTTCAAGTTTAAGGTTTAAAGTTTCAAGTTTTGTTGAGAACGTGAAACTAGAAAACTGAAACAAAATAAACTAAAAAACAAAAATGGAAGATAAAACATTTACCATATCGGTATATTCAGAAAATAACGTTGGCTTGCTGAATAGAATATCGGGAATATTCTTAAAGCGTCACATTAATATATTAAGTTTAAACGTTTCAGAATCAGAAATAGAAAACGTTTCAAGATTTATCATTGTAGTAAATACAACAGAGAAATGGGTTAAGAATATTGTAGGCCAAATAGAAAAGCAAATTGAAGTGATAAAAGCATTTTATCACACAGACGAAGAAACTATTTATTTAGAAAACGCATTATTCAAAATTCAGTCAAGTTTATTGTTTGATGAAAAACAGATTCAAAATATCATCAAAGAAAGTCAAGCTACAATTGTCACTGTTTCTCGTGATTTCTTTGTGATTTCGAAATCAGGAAGACGTTCTGAAATTGAAGAACTGTATGCGAAATTTAAACCTTACGGCATTATGCAATTTGTACGTTCGGGCAGAATATCAGTTTCTAAAGAAAAAATGGAAATTTCAACCTTATTAGAAACATTCAAATAGGATCATTTTAGTTACATTATAATCAATTATTAAAATTACACATTCATTAAATATTAAAAAAAAATGGCAAATTATTTCAATACATTACCACTTAGATTACAATTAGAACAATTAGGAGTTTGCGAGTTTATGGAGCAATCAGAATTTGCAGACGGAATTGCAGCTTTAGCAGGAAAAAAAGTTGTCATTGTAGGCTGTGGTGCGCAAGGTTTGAATCAAGGTTTAAATATGAGAGATTCAGGTTTAGATATTTCATATGCATTACGTGCAGATGCAATCGCTGAAAAAAGAGCTTCTTATAAAAATGCTACTGAAAATGGTTTTACTGTAGGTACGTATGAAGAATTAATTCCAACTGCTGATTTAGTTTGCAACCTTACTCCAGATAAACAACATACAGCTGTGGTAACTGCTATTATGCCATTAATGAAACAAGGATCGACTTTAGCTTACTCTCATGGATTTAATATCGTTGAAGAGGGAATGCAGATTCGTAAAGATATTACTGTAATTATGTGTGCGCCAAAATGTCCAGGATCTGAGGTTCGTGAAGAATACAAAAGAGGATTTGGTGTGCCAACTTTGATTGCCGTTCACCCAGAAAATGACCCTAATGGTTTAGGTTTAGATCAGGCAAAAGCTTATGCTGTTGCAACTGGAGGACATAAAGCTGGAGTTTTAAAATCATCTTTCGTAGCTGAAGTAAAATCAGATCTAATGGGTGAGCAAACTATCCTTTGCGGATTATTGCAAACCGGTTCTATTTTATGTTTTGATAAAATGGTTGAAAAAGGAATTGATCCTGCATATGCTTCAAAATTAATTCAATACGGATGGGAAACTATCACTGAGGCTTTGAAACATGGTGGTATCACAAATATGATGGATCGTCTTTCTAACCCTGCAAAAATCGAAGCTTACGAATTGGCAGATGAATTAAAAGATATTATGCGTCCTTTATTCCAAAAACACCAGGATGATATTATTTCTGGAGAATTCTCAAGAACTATGATGATTGACTGGGCTAATGATGATGTTAATTTATTAAAATGGAGAGCTGCAACAGGAGAAACGAACTTCGAGAAAACTGCACCGCAAGAAGCTCCAATCGCTGAACAAGAGTATTTTGATAATGGTGTTTTAATGGTTGCAATGGTAAAAGCTGGTGTAGAATTAGCTTTCGAAACAATGACAGAAGCGGGAATAATTGAAGAATCTGCATATTATGAATCACTTCACGAATTACCATTAATTGCAAATACTATCGCAAGAAAGAAATTGTTCGAAATGAACCGTGTTATTTCTGACACAGCAGAATATGGCTGTTATTTATTTGATCATGCTTGTAAGCCATTATTGACTGAATTCATGAAAAAAGTAGAAACAAATATAATAGGAAAACCATTCTCAACTTCAAATGGAGTAGATAATGCTGTTTTAATCGCAGTAAACAAAGAAATTCGTCAGCATCCTATCGAAGAAGTAGGAGCATGGTTGAGAGAGTCTATGACTGCAATGAAAAAAATTGGATAATAAATTGGGATTTACCACACAATCGTATGTGAGGGATTTGCACTGTATCTCTGTTTTATTTAATATTTTGAATTAGTAAGCACATATTAAAATAATAGGATATAGCTGCACATTGCTATTCACTTAACTTCAAGAATTCGTAAGTTAAGTGAAGGTAATCCCGAATTGGGGTATGTTTAGATATAAATATACTTGTAGAAATTTCTATTATAATTAATAAAAAAATGCTTTTCTATTTTTTAAAAAGTCAAAGTGTTGTAATTACAGTATTACGAAATTAATTGTTATTGAAATTGTTAAAATTAAAAAGGCATAGTATTTTTTACTATGCCTTTTTTGCAATGTTCATTTTAACAGAAAAAGCAAAAAATTATACTAAATTCATAAAAAAAGGATATTTTTTTTATTTTGTGTTTTTTTTTGCCAAAATTTATGAATTAAATAATTTTAGGAATACGTTGATATTTAATACATTTATAAAAAAAATTCAGAAACATATGAGTTATTATAAAATTGAAAATTTAGAACAATATTTTAAACATTACAATAAGTCAATAAGAGAGCCAAGGAAATTCTGGGGGAAAATAGCTGAAGAAAATTTTACGTGGTACCAACAATGGGAAAAAGTAGTTGATTTTAATATGGCTGATGCCGAAGTAAAATGGTTTACGGATGCAAAAGTCAACATTACAAAAAACTGTATCGATAGACATTTAAGCAAAAGAGGAGAAAAAACGGCAATTATTTTTGAACCGAATGATCCTTCTGAAAGTGCTTTACATATTACGTATAACGAATTATACGAAAGAGTTTCAAAAATGGCGAATGTTTTGCGCGAGCAAGGCGTACGTAAAGGCGATAGAGTTTGTATCTATTTGCCAATGATTCCAGAATTAGCAGTTTCTGTTTTAGCTTGTGCTAGAATTGGGGCTATTCACTCTGTTATTTTTGCTGGATTTTCAGCTTCTGCAGTTTCTGCAAGAATTAATGATTGTGAGTGTAAAATGGTAATAACTTCTGATGGAGGTTACAGAGGAAACAAAACAATTGATCTTAAAGGAATTGTAGACGAAGCATTAGATACTTGCCCATCTGTTTCTAAAGTTTTGGTTGTAAAAAGAACGCAGACTGAAATTAAGATGAAAGAAGGTCGTGACATTTGGTTACAGCCTTTATTAGATGCAGCTTTAGATAACAGTGTAGCTGAAATCATGGATGCTGAAGATCCTTTATTTATTTTATATACCTCAGGATCAACAGGTAAACCAAAAGGAATGGTACATACCACAGCCGGATACATGGTTTACACGGCTTACACATTCAAAAATGTTTTTAGCCACGAAGAAAATGATATTTTCTGGTGTACTGCAGATATTGGATGGATTACTGGGCATTCCTATATATTATACGGACCTTTATTAAACGGAGGAACAACTGTAATTTTTGAAGGAGTTCCGTCTTACCCAGATTTTAGCCGTTTCTGGGATATTATCGAAAAACATAAAATCACACAATTTTACACAGCGCCAACAGCAATTCGTTCATTAGCAAAAGAGAGTTTAGATTATATTCAAAAATATCCTCTAAAATCTTTGAAAGTAATTGGATCTGTTGGTGAACCAATAAACGAAGAAGCTTGGCACTGGTTTAATGACCACGTAGGAGATAAAAGATGTCCGGTGGTTGATACTTGGTGGCAGACAGAAACTGGCGGGATCATGATTTCTCCAATTGCTTTTGTAACGCCAACGAAACCAACATATGCAACTTTGCCTTTGCCAGGAATCCAGCCTGTTTTGATGGATGAAAAACGCAATGAAATTGAAGGTAACCAAGTTGTGGGTAGTTTATGTATTAAATTTCCATGGCCAGGAATTGCCAGAACAATATGGGGCGATCACCAACGATATAAAGACACTTATTTCTCTTCTTTCCCTGGAAAATATTTTACAGGAGACGGAGCATTAAGAGATGAAGTTGGCTACTACAGAATTACAGGTAGAGTAGATGACGTTGTAATTGTTTCTGGACATAATTTAGGAACAGCTCCTATTGAAGATGCAATTAATGAGCATCCTGCAGTTGCTGAATCTGCAATTGTTGGATTTCCACACGATATTAAAGGAAATGCTTTATACGGGTACGTAATTCTAAAAGAAACTGGCGAAGTTAGAAATAAGGAGAATTTGTCAAAAGAGATTAATCAGTATATTTCTGATCACATCGGACCAATTGCTAAATTAGATAAAATTCAGTTTGTGTCGGGTTTGCCAAAAACACGTTCTGGAAAAATTATGCGTAGAATTTTACGTAAAATAGCAGAAGGAGATTATTCTAATTTTGGAGATACTTCAACGTTATTAAATCCTGAAATAGTAGAAGAAATTATGAAAGACAGAATTGTATAATTCTGATAGAAATAAAAACGAAAATGCCTCTTAATTTAAGAGGCATTTTTTTTATACTTTAAAACGATAAGATCTATTTTCAGATTAAGCAAAGTTCAAGTCTGTGATACAGAAGAATTTTGCAGGCTTCGACTTCGCTCAGCCTGACAAAAATTATAACTTATTTGGTTAAAACATTTTATTTAATTCCCAATCGCGATTTTAATTTTAAAAACAAAAGCGCAATTTTATAAGCATCTTCTGCTGAAGAATTTCGGTCACTTTTTGGAATTTTAAAAATTTCACATAAATCATCTAATGAAAATTGTTTGTCATTAACGTCCATCAATTTTCTGTACATGACATCAACATCTAAAGCTTCATTTTTTAATCGGCCACAATCCAAACGTTCTAATGATGAATTTAGCATTTCGATGTCAAAATTAATATGATGCCCAACCAAAATAGCATTTCCTAAAAAATTAATAAAAGCTTCTATAGCTTCAGGTTCCTGCATTTTGATCATTTTACTTTCAATGATAAATTCATTAGAAAGTCCGTTGTCTTCAAGAAATTTGTATTGCAATAAAACAGATTCAAAATTATCTTTAATTACAATACTGTCATCAATAACAGAAAATGCTCCCAAAGACAAAATAACATCCTTATTCGGATTCAAGCCAGAAGTTTCCGTTGACATAACAACGAATCTATTAGGTTTTGTTTCGAATTTTGTTAAGTAATCCTTCCAAAAATCAGGATATTCTTTATTGATATTTTTCAGCCAGTCTAGCATATTTATGAGAATTGCGTAAGTTGAAATTTACTCTTAATTAATTCCTCAAGGTCTTTCATTGGGGTTAAAGCATTTTTTAACTTCTCTTTGTCTGTTTTAGACATTTCTCTTAAATTGATATATTGTCCAGAATCGTCATTTTTTAATCCCTCAACAGTTCTAAATTTAGAAAGCGTTAAAAAAGCATCAGCACAGCTTAGGTATATTTCTGCGTTTTTAGAATCTGTTATCGCTAATTGTTTGAATCTCAAATAGGTATTTTTGATTCCTTTTATATTTGCATTTAAAATTAATAAACGCGCAGCATCAATCAAAGGCATCAGAGCACGAGTTTTAATATCAAATTTTGTTTTATGCGGTCCTTCTTCTTCAACAATGAATTTTTTGAAAAAACTCAGGGGAGAATTCTTTTTCAACGCGTCATTTCCTAAAAAGTCAAAGAATAAAGTATTGTTTACAGCATTTTTAAAGATAACATTTTCTATTACTTCTTCAATTTTTGGCTCCCCAAAAACAATCTCGTAATCGAAGAAAATACTGCTCAAATCATTGCTGTTTTCACCTGGAGTATTCATCCAGCTGTTGTATTGTTTTGTCCAGTCAGTCAACGACTTACACCATAACATATTGCTTCCCATATGTCCATTAGGGCAATATTCATAGCCTACTTTTTCTAATATTGAAGTTGTTCTTTTTGCCAATCTTAAAAAGTAATCTTTTACCTCTCTGTATTTTTCAGGAGCAACATCTTCAAAAATTAAAATACTATCTTGGTCTGTAAGCAAAAGCTGTTCTTTACGCCCTTGACTTCCAATACTTAACCAAGCAAATCGAGCAGGAGGTGAGCCTAAATCCAAAATTGATAACTCAACAGAACGCTTTATTATGGCCAAATTAATCTCGCTTGCAATATTGCTTACATGTGAAATCGGAATATTTTTCTGAATCGAATTCTGAATCAAATCCGATAATCTATCACGAATTTGTTTTAAGTCTTTTGGTTGTTGAGAACGTTTAATTTCTTTAATTAAAACGCCAGGATTACTAGCTTGAGCCACAATTAAATCGTGTTCAGAAATAATTCCTTTTACAGTAGATTTACTTGTGCCATCTTTGGTAACACATAAATGCGTTACATTGTGTTTCAGCATAAGTAATTGCGCTTCTGCTAAAGAGACGTTCTCAATTACAGTAACTACAGGCGAAGACATAATTTTGTCAATTGTTTCTGTAATAGGATAACGTCCAGTTGCAATTTTAGAAGCTAAATCTGTTGCGGTTACAATACCAATTGGGCGATTTTTTTCGCACACAATGATATTATCTACCATAGATTCTGTCATTAAAATAGCAACATCTTTTACAATATGCGTCGCTTCGGTCGTTAAAGGTGAATTGTTATACGCAAGTGATTGAATATATTGCATTTCCGAACCCTGATCTGCATAAAATGGAGTATCAGAAATTACCTTTCCGTTCGAACTAACGCTGTCTTTAGTATGTCTTGAGTTTATTGCAAAACTCTCAAGCAAAAAGTTTAGAACATCAGAATTATTAGCTACAAATGGTCTAAAAACCGCAATTGGTATCGCATAAATAATACTTTCTTCGCGGGCTTTCGCCGTCATCATATAGTTATTCTTGGCAAAAAAAGGTCTCAAGCCAAAAATATCTCCTTCATGACATTTATTAATAATGGTTTCCTCAGCATCAGCAATTGTCGTTAAATTTATAACGCCAGAAGCTACGACATAAAAACTATCATGAAGCGCATCGTTGTTTTGAAACAGTACAGTATGTTTTTCTAAATTTAGTACACGGATATTCGTTGCAATATCAGATAATTCTTGAAAAGTCAAATTATCAAATGGCGGGTATTCTTTTAAAAAATCTGCAATATGCTCAGCAATTGTATTCATACGGATGATAATTTTTTTAAAGTATCGAATGTAAAAATAATAAAATAAACTCTTACAATGAAAGCATCTTTGACAGAATGTAATTATTTTAAAGAAATGTTAAAATATGCTGATTTAAAGGCTTTAAAATGTTTTTTTTAAGATTAAATTCTAAATAATCGATGTATTGTGTATGTCAATATTGTTTTGATATTTAAGTTAGCTAGACAAAGTTATTCATTGAGAGTAGGTTTGAATTAAATTTGTAAAAGTTTTTTACAGTTAAAAGTCTTATTCATGTAATGTTTACAATGCAATTAGAGCAGGTTCTAAAATATTCTATTTTACATAATATAAATTATAGTTCAAAATGTATGATTTATAAATGCAAGTAATTTAGTGTTTATTGGCTCTCGCCAGTTATTAGAATAAAAAAAGCATCACGTTTGTGATGCCTCTTTTCTAACATATTTGATATTTTAAATTCTCAAATATAAAATTTAGATTTTCTTTAGATAAACGGATTTCCCATTAAGAGAAACTTCAATCTCATTATTTTTTTCAGAGAATGTTGTTCTTAGTACATTTCCTTTAAAAAGTTGAACATCTCCATAAACTTTTCCAGTTTCATCAGAAATGTATTCAAATAACAATTTTCTGTTATCTGGCTCAATTCCGATTTTATAACTTGAAAATTTTGTTCCTTTTAAGTCAAATTGCTGTTGCGAATCAATAATTTTTCCATCAGCATAAAAATTTGTAATGGCTTTGTTTAATGTAATGTCTGGATAATACTCATTTACCTTTGTAAGCAAGGCATATTGCGCTACATTTGCATCTTCAAGTTTTGATGTAATGGTTTGTGAAAATGAAATTGTTGTAAAAATAAGAGCTAATAGTAAAGTGAATTTTTTCATAATTTAAAATTTTTAGATTTATTGTTTCAAAACATTTTTGAAAACTTACATAATTACCACTTTTTATATTAAAAGTATAAATTATATTCAACAAGGTAATGTATATTTATCTTTAAACAAAATTTTAATCAATATTTTAAGAAAATGACAACAAAAAAATATATTAAGCTCATACTTATTTTAGGTTCTTTAACAGCACTTGGCCCTTTTTCAATTGATATGTATTTACCAGGTTTTTCTGGTATTGCAAAAGACTTGCATACATCTGTAGCCAAGGTTTCTATGAGTTTATCCAGTTATTTTATTGGAATTTCTGCAGGACAATTGCTTTACGGACCTTTATTAGACCGTTTCGAACGTAAAAAACCTTTATTTATTGGTTTGCTGGTTTACATTTTAGCTTCTTTGGGTTGTGTGTATGTTTCAGATATTGATACTTTTATATTGCTTCGTTTTATTCAAGCTGTTGGCAGCTGTGCAGCAACTGTTGCTTCGGTAGCCATGGTACGAGATTTATTTCCGGTGAAAGATATTCCAAAGGTATTTTCATTGTTGATGCTTGTTCTCGGGCTTTCGCCGATGTTAGCGCCAACTATTGGAGGTTACGTTACTCAAGATTATGGCTGGCATACTGTCTTTTTTATTTTAATGTGTATGGGAATCGCTATTTTAACTGCCTCACAATTAGGTTTGCCAAACAGTTATAAACCGGACACTTCAATTTCCTTAAAACCAAAACCCATTATTTCAAACTTTTTAAAGGTGTTGAAAGAACCTCAGTTTTTTACTTATGCATTTACAGGTTCAATTGCTTTTTCTGGATTATTTACATATGTAGCAGCCTCACCTATAGTTTTTATGGATATTTATAATGTTGATGCCAAAACATACGGTTGGATTTTTGCTTTTATGTCTGTCAGTTTTATTGGTTCGAGCCAATTAAATTCGCTTTTATTGAAAAAATTCACAAGTGAACAAATGATTTTTGGAGCTTTAATTTCGCAATCAGTTATAAGTATTGTTTTTTTAGTACTCTCATTAAATGATTTATTGGGATTATATGAAACAATCGCTATGCTGTTTTTATTTTTAGCCTGTTTAGGAATCTCAAATCCAAATACAGCCGGACTTACAATGGCTCCTTTTGCTAAAAATGCAGGAAGTGCTTCAGCATTAATGGGTGCAATTCAGCTTGGTTTGGGAGCTTTGGCATCATTTGCTGTTGGTGTTGTTGTAAAGAATTCTGTTACACCAATGGTTATTATTATGGCAGCAACAACTATAATTGCTTTTATTGTTTTAAATATTGGAAAGCGATTTATTAAAGAAAAAGTAGAAGTGTCTGCAGACGATAATACTATCGTTGCGCATTAAATTTTTTATTCCAATTTTTTAATACTTTGATAATAAGATAAAAGCCAGAATCGAGATTCTGGCTTTTTTATGAAATTTAACTTCTTTTATCTGGTCTAATAATCATTCTAAGAGATTGATCTCTTGCGAAATAAGCTACCATCCAGTTATAAAAAGTATTTAATCTGTTTCTATAAGTGATTAGAGAAATTAAGTGAATGAATAGCCAAATAATCCATGCAAAAAATCCTTTAAAATGCCATTTCGGACTTGGCAAATCAACTACAGCTTTGTTTTTTCCGATGATTGCCATCGAACCTTTATCATTATAAGCAAATGGTTTCAAAGGCTTGTTTTGAACTAAAGCTTTAAAGTTTTTTGCTAAATTTAAACCTTGCTGGATCGCAACCTGTGCAACTTGCGGATGTCCGTCAGGAAAATTTTTGTCTCCCGCGGCTATTGCTGTATCACCAATAGCATAAACATTTTCTAAACCGTTTACTTTATTATATTGATCTGTTGCCATTCGCCTGCCTCGTCCATAACTTTCTTTTGGAATTCCGTCAAAAAGTTTTGCTGAAACTCCAGCTGCCCAAATTAAATTTTTAGTTTTAATTGTTTCACCTCCTTCAAAAAATACGGTATCATCTACATAATCAACAACTTTAGTGTTTAGTTTTACAACTACACCTAATTTTTTCAACGCTTCTAAAGTATCTTTTTGAGATTCTTTACTCATCGGAGACAGTAAAGCATCTCCTCCATCGACTAAATAAACATTACTTGCTGATGTTTCTAATTCCGGATATTCTTTAAGAAGAATGTTTTTTCGCATTTCGGCAAACATACCCGAAACCTCTACTCCTGTTGGTCCTCCTCCAGCAACAACGATCGTTAATAATTTACGACGTTTGCGAATATCTTTTGTAATAGCGGCTTTTTCAAGATTTTTAAGTAACGTATTTCGCATTTCGATCGCATCATTTAAGGTTTTCATCGGAATTGCGTTTTTCATCACGTTTTCCATACCAAAATAACTGGTTTCAGCGCCAGTTGCAAAAACCAAATAATCATAAGACAATTCGCCATTGTTTAGAATTATTTTATTTTCAGCAGGAACTACAGAAAGTAATTCGCCTAAACGAAACTGCAGATTTTTTTTGCCTGCAAAAAATTTTCTAAAAGGATAACTGATGCTTGAAGGCTCTAAAAAAGCCGTAGCAACTTGATATATAAGTGGTGGAAAAAAATTGTAATTGTTTTTGTCTACAAGTGTTACCTGTATCTGAGGTTGGTCTACAAGTTCTTTTGCTAGATTTATTCCTGCAAAACCTCCTCCTATAATGACTATATTCATAGATGCTGTCTCTTTAAATAGGTTTTATAAAATAATACCTTATAAATATACAACATTAAAATTCAAAGACAAAAGTTACAATTATTACTTTTTGAATTTTTTAACAGGTTTTTCAGTCACTTCAACTTTGTTTTGCAAAACGTAGTTAGCCATCAATTTTTCAATTAATTCATCTTTAGTAAGATGATGAAAAACTGTTTTAACTTTTGTTTTTAAATCTGCCGAAATATCATGGTTTGGCTTTGTTTTGAAGATTTGTTTCGCCCATAAAAGCGTATTGTTTTCTTCTAAACTTACTAGAGAAGGCTTTTTAAATTGCGTAAATTTCAAACCTAACTCTCTTTCAAATTCAGGGATTTCATTTACTTCTTCCTCTTGTAACACAGTTAATGCAAGACCCTTAGCTCCTGCTCTTGCTGTCCTTCCGCTTCGGTGAACATAAGTTTCGTAAGTGTCAGGCAAATGATAATTTACAACATAAGAAATCTCTTTAACGTCTATTCCTCTTGCAGCTAAATCTGTTGCTACTAAAATATTGATGTGGCCTTCACGAAATTGCTCCATGATTCTGTCACGAATACCTTGTGATAAACTGCCGTGAAGCGCTCCCGAAGAAAAACGGTTTATAGCTAAATTTTTAGCCAATTTATTTACTGCAGCTTTAGTTTTGCAGAAAATAATGCCACGTTCTCCATCTTTTGAATTTAAAAAATGCATTAAAACATCTAATTTTTCAATTGGATCTACAACAATATATTCGTGATCAATTCCTTGATTTCCAACAGTTTCCATATTGGCACTAACCTGAATTACATTTTTGTTTAAGTAATTCTGAATCAGTTGCTTGATTGTTCCTGGCAAAGTTGCTGAAAACAATAATGTTCGATGTTGTTTAGGAAGTTCAGCAACAATTTCGTCTAAACTTTCTTTTAAAATCGAAACCATTTCATCGGCTTCATCTAAAACTAAATATTGTGTTTGTTTTAAGTCGATTGCTTTTCTTTGAATCAAATCAATCAAACGTCCTGGCGTTGCTACTACAATGTGCGTTGGCGACGTTAAACGTTCAATTTGTGGCTTTATGGGGATTCCGCCACAAGTTGAAGCTATAGAGATATTTGGAATATGTTTTCCAAAATCCTCTAAATTTTTAAATATTTGCTGACCAAGTTCTCTCGTGGGAACTAGAATTACAGCTTGTACCGTCGTTAATTCTGTATTAATTAACTGCAATAGTGGCAACCCAAAAGCAGCTGTTTTTCCTGTTCCTGTTTTGGCTAAACCAACAACATCATGATTTTCAGATAATAAAAGCGGAATTGTTTTTTGTTGAATTTCTGTTGGTTCAACAATGTTCAATTCGCTTAACGCTTTTAAAATTGGTGCTGAAATTCCTAATGATGAGAATTGTTTAGACATTTTTTATTTTTTGTTATATTTTTTTATTTCAAGTTTCAGGTTTCAGGTTGTCTTTGCGTTTCATCAAACTTGAAACCTGAAACTTGAAACATTTTTTAATTTTTTATTCATCTGGTTCGTTCATGATTTTCTCACGATATTTTTTACCGATTAGTAAAACCAATTTTAACTTATAATCGTCAACCAGCCATTCACGGTAGTTTTTACTGCATTGGCTTAAGCATTTTGCATAACGTTTAATTCGGCATTCGATATCATCATCAAGTTCTTTTCCTAGTGATTTTGCTTCTTGCAACGTTTCTGTATTATCCACACACATTGCTGCATGCTGCTCTAATGACTTATCTAAAACAACTTTAGAACGTAAATTTTGTTTGATAATCAGTTTGTGCTCTTCATCAACATCAAAAGTTACATCAGCAGTTTTACTGAATTTAGCACGCAACTCTGGTGGCATACTGTATTTAAAATACATTTCAATTTCAGTATCATCACGAAGGTTTTCTAAATAAAATTCTGGAGACTTAAAGATATGCTGCCAGTTTACAGGCTCGCTCCACAATCCAAAACGTGCAGCGTTATTTCCTAAATCAATAACTGTAAACTCGTCTTTACCAGGTAATTTACGAGATCCACGGCCAATCATTTGATAATATAATGTAAGCGATTTTGTCGCTCTGTTTAAAATAATTGTTTCTACAGTTGGCTCATCAAAACCAGTTGTCAAAATTCCAACCGAAGTTAAGATCGCATCCGGAGTCTTTTTAAACCATGCCAAAATATCTTTACGTTCTTCAGAACTGCTTGTATTATCAAGGTGTCTGATATCGTAACCCGCTTCTCTAAACGTTTCATATACATATAATGAAGTATGAATACCGTTATTAAAAATCAATGTTTTTTTACCTAAGGAACGTTCTGTATATGCGTGCAAAAGTTTTTCCTGCATCAACGTATTGGTATACAAATCATCTGATGATTTTACAGTATAGTCTCCGTTAATTCCAACTTTAAGCGAAGTTAAACCAACATCATAACTATATGTAGTTGCTCTAGCTAAGAAACCTTTGTCAATTAAAGAGCTAATTGTGTCACCCACAATAAGTTCATCATAACTTTGGTGCATTGGTAATTTTATATTCGAACTCAAAGGTGTTGCAGTCACTCCAAGAATAAAAGCGTTTTTGAATGAGTTTAATAATTTTCTGAATGAATTGTAATGTGCCTCATCAATAATAACCAAACCGATATTGTCAAGATGCAGTTTTTCATCATTAATACGGTTTTTTAAAGTTTCAACCATGGCCACAAAACAAGAATAATCATTCTGATCAGGCAGTTCCTTAACTTTACTGTTGATTATTTTATTGGTAACACCAAAACCTTTCAACATTTTTGAAGTTTGCTTACAAAGTTCGATACGGTGTGTTAAAACAACTACTTTTTTATCGTTATTGGATAAATAACGACGAACGATTTCGGAAAAAATCACTGTTTTTCCTCCACCTGTTGGCAGCTGGTACAATAAATGATGTTTCGAAGGAGCATTATCTAAACGTTCAAAAATGGCATCAATATCGCCTTTTTGGTATGCATAAAGTTCTTTTTTCTCTTCTCTTTCTATTTCTAAAGTGTTTTGAGACATTGTTTATTTTTGGATTTTTGCAAAAATACACCTAAAAAACAGTTATTCATCTTATTTTAACCTAAAATAAATGATTTTTTTAAATAAGATTTTTTATGAGAAGTGCTTTTATAAGTCGATTTTCTCTAAAATAGCTTCAAAATCGTACTTATTTTTCCATTTTTGCTGCATTGTCTGCTCTTGAATTGACTTAATCCGATCTTTAAATTCAGCTAAAATTCCATTTGAAATTAAAAAATTTACAGCCTGTTCAAAAGAATTAAGTATACTTTTGTAAAACAATTCCTGCTTTATAAAATTTGAAGATGAGAAAGTCTGAGCAATTTCAATATTATAAAGCATAATATCTGCAATAACAAACGGGTCAACTCCTAACATTATAAAATGTTTGATTATTTTTTGAGCCACTGAACGGCGCATTTTAGCTTTTGGTTTCCACCGAGCTCCAGGCTTTTTTATTGGAAAATATTCGTGAGAAATTTTGACTTTGCTTTCCTGTAATAATTTATCTTCTTTCGGATTAAAAACGAAATCATAATAAACTTTTACGGGACTGAATTTTTCGTACAGCTCAAGAATTTGTTCTGCAAGCTGTTCTTTATTTAATTCGGCTAAATATTTTTTTAAATCGCGTTTACTCATTATCAAAGTTTAAGAATACAAAAGTAAATTAGTTTCTTGATTCATGCTGCAAAAACCAACGATAATACTTAATTTTGCTTGTATAAACTCAAAAAATAGATACATGCTCAAGATTTTCAAAGTTACCGCAATTTTAGAAGGAATCTCTTATTTAGTATTATTTGCTAATATGCTAATTATCAAAAACAATAATCCAGAACTATATCATACTATATTGCGACCGCTTGGAATGACACATGGCGTGTTATTTATAGGTTATCTTATATTAGCTTTTCTGCTAAAAAAATCTCAAAATTGGGATTTAAAAACTTTCGGAATCATCTTGATCGCTTCTCTTGTTCCGTTTGGGACTTTTTATATTGAGAAAAAATATCTAGAAAATAATGCATAAGCTTTTGGATAAAATATTTAACTTCTTATATCCGCTTTTTAGAGATTGGGGTATGAGCCGTAATTTTGCGTCTTATATCAGCTTAATTTTTAATATTGCCATTATGGTGGCTCTGGCTTTTGCCATATATTATCTTGCAAAATTTGTTCTAGTTACTTTGACTGCCGTTTTTGCACAACGCACCAAAACAAAATTTGATGATTATTTAATTCATAACAAAACCACAAAATACACAGCCTATTTAATTCCGTTTTTCTTTATTTATAAAGCTGTTCCCATTATTTTGGACAAGTACGAATATTGGGAAACGCTGTTTGGAAAAATCGTTGGTATCTATATCGTCCTGATCAGTTTATGGATCATTAGAACGATTTTTAATGCTTTACGAGATTATTTAAAACAGAAGCCAGAATACAGCGACAAACCAATTGACAGTTTCGTTCAGGTTATTATGATTGTGCTCTGGATTTTCGGGGTTGCTATGATTATTTCAACTTTATTCGGAATCAAGAAAGGTGAATTATTGACCATTTTAGGAACACTTTCTGCCATTATTATCCTGATTTTCAGAGATACTATTTTAGGATTTGTTTCAAGTGTTCAAGTTGCAATCAACGATATGGTTCGTATTGGCGACTGGATTACGATGGATAAATTTGGAGCCGACGGAGATGTAATCGAAATTAATTTAACAACTGTAAAAGTTCGAAATTTTGATAATACGATTACGACCATTCCAACATATGCTTTGAGTTCAGACTCTTTTCAGAACTGGCGCGGTATGCAAAAATCGGATGGAAGACGTATTAAAAGACACGTTTTGATCAAAAGCAGCAGTATTCGATTTTTGAATAATGATGATCTAAATCATATGAAAAATGTGCAGCTCATCAGTTCTTATATTGAAACTAGGCAAGCCGAAATAGAAAAGTACAACAATCTTAAAGGAATTGATAAATCATTAGCGCTTAATGGTCGAAATATGACGAATTTAGGTTTATTTCGAAAATACATTATGCAGTATTTAATGGATCATCCTGGATTGAATAAAGACATGCATATTATGTGTCGTCAGTTGCAGTCGAGTGCGCATGGAGTTCCTTTAGAAATTTATGCCTTTTCAAGCGATAAACGATGGGCGAATTACGAATATATAATGTCTGATATTTTTGACCATATAATGGCATCTGTCATTTATTTTGATCTTGAAATATTCGAACTCCCATCAAGTTTGGGACCTTTAAAATAATTTTTTGTTTCAAGTTTCAAGTTTCAGGTTGCTAAAGGTAAATACTTGAAACCTGAAACAAAAAAACTTGAAACTTTTAATATTCTTGTTTTTTGTATCTGATTTTTTTCTAAATTTAAAAGAAAAAACATGGCAGATAGAGACACTTTTTTAAAAGAATTCAGAGGCGAAACTTTAGGAACCGTTAGTGCTCAATCTTCCGCTGATGAGCTGTTCCAAAATCAGACAATCAGGCCTATTTTAAAACTTCAGAACGATTTATTTATAGCAGTTTTTATAAATTATGTAAATAAAAACAAAGCCGACTTTTATTCATACACTGTCGAAAAGAAAATTCAAACGATCGAAAATTCAATTCAAAAAGATATTAAGTTCAGAAATTCTTTAAAAGGAATTATTATGGCTCTTTTTACGATTGAGGAATACGAAACTTATATTCAAAATTCTTCAAGCTTAAATAAAAGAATGATGAATTTATTGGTTGACCGATTGAAAAGTCAGGTACAGTTATTTGAGTTGGAATCAAACTCAAATTGATATCCTTTTTAAAATTTATAATTAAAAATGTTCAACCAATTCAGAGATAAATTTCCATTAGATGACGCTAAATGGATTCAATATACCAATTCATTCAATCGGCTTGAAGTTCCTGCAAAAACAGTTCTTTTAGAAGAAGGCGAAATTTCTAAAAAGCTTTTTATTATAGAAAAAGGCTGTATAAGGGTTTGGTTTAATAATAATGGAAAAGATCTTACTACGCAATTCTTTTTTGAAAATCAAAGTGTTGCTTCTATCGAAAGTTTCATGAAAAAATTCCAGAGTCCAGTTGTTATTGAAACGATCGAACCTTCTGTTGTTTGGTGGATTCATAAAAAGGATTTGGATAAAATTCTGGAAGAAATTAAAGAAATTCCCGAGTTAAGAGATCGTTTATTTAATATGCTTTTTCAGCGTACATTCGATTATATGAAACATTTTGTTTCATTCATAAAAGACTCCCCTACTCAGCGTTATATTAATTTAATTAAAGAAAGACCTCAAATAATTCAGCGTGTACCACAGCATTATATTGCATCTTATCTTGGTATAACTACCGTTCATTTAAGCCGAATCAAAAGTAAGTTAGTCCAAAAAAAATAATTCAATTTCATTTGATAACAAATGTTATCGCCTGCCCATAAACTGCAGTATAGTTTTGCATCATAAAATTTAATAATTATGAAAGCAGCAGTAGTTTATAAAAAAGGCGAAATGCCAAAATATGCAGAATTTGAAACGCCAGTTTCAAATAACGAAAACGAAATCCTAATTTCGGTAAAAGCAGTAGCTATTACCAATTTAGATAAAGGCAAAGCCAGCGGAAAACATTATTCAACAGAGAATGAATATAAAAACGGATTTGTAGTCGGCAGCGATGGCGTAGGTTTGTTAGATGATGGAACAAGAGTCTACGCACGTGGTATCAGTGGTACAATTGCCGAAAAAGCTATTGTAGAAAAAAACAGAATGGTTCTGCTTCCAGATGGAATAAGTACTTCAATTGCGGCGTCTATGCCAAATGCAGTTGCAGGTTCTGCAATGGCGCTTCGTTTTAGAACTGGAATAAAACCCGGAGAAACAGTTTTGATAAACGGAGCAACTGGGTTTACAGGTCAAATCGCCATTCAGATTGCTAAACATTATGGAGCAAAAAGAATAATTGTTACAGGAAGAAATGAAAAAACACTTCAAAGCCTTTTAGAATTAGGAGCTGATGAAATTGTATGTTTAAAACAAGACGATGAAATAATTGTAAATCAGCTTAAAACAATTCATGAAAATGCGTCAATTGATATTATTATAGATTATTTGTGGGGTCACTCTGCCGAATTGATTTTTGCATCTTTAAAAGGTAATGGTTCATTTACGCACAAAGTTCGTTACGTTTCTGTTGGTTCTATGGCTGGTGATAGCATTCAGTTATCAGCGGGTATTTTAAGAAGCGTTGATCTTCAATTATCAGGCTCTGGATTAGGAAGCTGGACTAAAGAAGAAGTGAAATTATTGTTTTCAGAAATTCTTCCAGAAATGTTTTTGTTGGCGGCTCAAGGCAAATTAAAAATTAATATTCAGGAAGTTAATTTAGCTGATATTGAAAAAATGTGGGATACCAAAGTTCCTGACGGCAAACGCTTGGTTGTTACTATTTAAAAAAGAAAAAGGTTTGACAATTAATTTCGTCAAACCTTTTTTACTTGAAATATCTTTAAAAATCTATTCTTTAGCCAACATCAATTCTTTGATGTATTTAACTGGAGCACTTCCAAAGCTTAAGAACTTTTCGTGGAATTTCTTTAAATTAAAATCTTTTCCTTGTTCTTTTTTAAGCTCTTCTCTTAAATTATAAATCTCGGTATAACCTGTAAAATAAGAACATAACTGAACTTGAGATAAGGTAACACGCTTCCACTTCCCTTCTGCCTCTGCTTGTTGCTGAAAAGCTTCTCTGGTCAGCAGTTTCATCGCATCTTCTTTAGACATGTTTTTTGTATGAACGCTGTTATCCAAAATAGTATTACAAGTGGTTCTTAAATTCCATTTATAATACATCAGCCACATTTCATCAGAATTTTTATAACCGCTTTCCAGCATCATTTTTTCAGCATAAACGGCCCAGCCTTCGACCATTGCACCATTTCCTAAAATAGATTTGATAATACTTGGCGATTGATTACTGTAAACCAATTGCGTGTAATGACCCGGAATTGCTTCGTGAATGTTTAAAATTTGAAGGATATAATCGTTGTATTCTCTTAAGTAACTTTCAGCGTTTTCGGGCGTCCATCCTGACATGCTTCCTACATTATAATAAGTATTTGCATTTTTATCATAAGGTCCAGGTGCAGATATAGAGGCACCTGCAACTCCTGCCATGTAAGCTGGTTCTTTGCGTACCACAAGCGGTTTTGAAGGATCGATATACAACAAATCTTTTGCTTTTACATAAGCTGTCAATTCTGGAATTTGTTTTTCTATTTCAGATTGAAATTTTTCTGGAGTTGTATGCTGCAACGAGATTTTATCAATTACCTGTTTGATTAAATCTAATTTATCAGTTGGTTTTGGTTCGTTTCCTTTATATTTTGTCCAAAGCTTATCTGCCAAAACGAACATTTTATCATGAAGATCTTTTTTATGATCAACCGCAATTTTATAAATTTCATCTGCGGTATAGCCAGACTGAATGTCAAAATTGAATTTTTTAGCATACAAAGCGCTTCCTAACCTAAAAGAACGAGGCGTTTTATTTGGTAAAGCTTTAAGCCAGTCAGCATAATCTTTAATCGCTTTTATTGAAACCTTTGCCTTATCTTGAATTTCTTTTTTCTCAGTTGCGCTTAATTTGCTTTTTTCTAAAGCAGCATTTAAATCGGTTTCAAAAACAGAAGAACCGCCAATGTTTTGTGCTATGGCAAGATCAGTGTGCTCAACTGTTGGATTTTTGATGTTCTTTTTGGCCGCTTCATAATAAGCTAGAATATTATTCATTTTGATATTAAAAGCGCGGAGGCGAACTTCTAGCGAATCGTATTTTCCGTTTAAAATTTCCGCGAAAGCGCCACAAACATTATATTCTGACGGATTCCACTCAGATGATTTTAATTCTTTAATGCTGAAAATAGTTGCTTCTAACTGATTTTTAATCATTTGAAAATCAGTCTTGTTATTGTCAGACAAATTTTCAATATCATATTGTTTTAGCGAATCTAAATTTGCAGTGGCAAAATCAAGCTGTACTTTTGTGTCTTTGGCATCAGGCACAATTAAAATACTGTCATATTTGTGATAACCGGCACCAGAGGCCCAGCCTGGATTAATTTTCCATAAAGCGGTAACAAAACCATCTTTATATTTGTCAAATTTTCCGTCTAAAGCTTTACCATCATTTCCCTTAGCATTTTTATTACAAGAAAAAAGCAATGACATTGCAAAAATAGATACGAACAGTTTTTTCATAAGTTAAAAATTTATTGTTTAAAGATAAAAAAAATGCTGTTCGTGCAAAGTAATATCTTAATTTGTAATTAGTATTTCAATAGCTCCAATAAAACTTCCTCAAATCTATTTTTTGGAAGAAATTGATCTTCTAAAGCCTTAGTAAAAGGAATTGGTGAATCTAAACTGGCCACTCTTTTCACAGGAGCATCCAAATATTCAAAACACTCTTCCATAATCAAAGCCGAAATATCGCTGGCAATACCGCCAAATAAAGTATCTTCTTGATAAATAATAGCTTTTCCTGTTTTTTTAACAGAAGCAAAAATTGTTTCGGTATCTAACGGCTGCAGTGTTCTTAAATCAATTAAATCAGCATCAATTTCTGGATATTTTGACAAAGTCTCTAAAGCCCAGTGAACTGGCGCTCCAAATGCAATAATAGTTACTGCATTTCCTTCTTTCAAAACTGCAGCTTTTCCTAATGGAATTGTGTAATAATCAGTAGGAACATCTTGATAAACGCTTCTGTATAATTGCTTGTGTTCAAAAAACAAAACCGGATTCGGGTCATTTATTGACGTATTAAGCAAGCCTTTTGCATCATAAGGAAAAGCTGGGTAAACCACTTTTAAACCTGGAGTTTTAGTAAACCAAGCTTCATTAGTCTGTGAATGAAAAGGCCCTGCCTGAGTTCCTCCGCCACAAGGCATACGAACGACAACATCTGCTTTTTCGCCCCAGCGGTAATGCGATTTTGCCAGCAAATTCACAATAGGATTAAAACCAGTTGAAACGAAATCAGCAAACTGCATTTCGACAATTGCTTTGTAACCGTTAATTGATAATCCCATTCCGGCAGAAACTACGGCACTTTCGCAGATTGGTGTATTACGAACTCTCTCTTTTCCAAACAGCTCTACAAAGCCGTCTGTAATTTTAAAAGCACCTCCATATTCAGCAATATCCTGACCCATTATAATTAAGTTTTCGTGGCGCTCCATTGACTGTTTTAAACTGTTGCTAATTGCATCAATAAAACGAATATTCTCTGTTACTGGATCAAAACTAACTTCTTGATAAATAAATGGTTTGTAGACATCATCTAATTCTCCGTTATAAGTAGGAACTATTTCGGGCTCAGCATTTGCAATGGTTAAATTCCAATCAATTTCTTGTTTGATTTCAGTTCGTAAAACTTCATCATATTCTGCAGTAAGAATGCCTTGATCTAGTAAGTATTTTTTGTAATTATGTACAGGATCTTTAATTGCCCATTCATCCATCAACTCTTGCGGAACGTATTTTGTACCGCTTGCCTCTTCGTGTCCGCGCATTCTAAAAGTTTTAAACTCTAACAAAACCGGATGTGGATCTTCCAGCATGTGTGCTTTTAGACGTGAAAGCGTATTGTAAACTTCTACGATATTATTTCCATCAATAATATAACTGTCAATACCATAGCCAATTCCTTTATCTGCTAAATTTTCGCAAGAATACTGTTCGTTTGTTGGTGTCGAAAGTCCGTAGCCATTGTTTTCAATAATAAACATCACAGGCAATTTCCAAACAGCTGCTATATTGAGTGCTTCATGAAAATCTCCTTCGCTTGTAGCCCCTTCGCCAGTAAATACCGCCGTAACTTTTTTCTCGTTTCGCAGTTTATGTGCTAATGCAATTCCATCAGCTATTCCTAGCTGCGGACCTAAATGCGAAATCATTCCTATGATATTATATTCTTGGGTTCCAAAGTGAAAACTGCGGTCTCTTCCTTTAGTAAAACCATTCGCTTTTCCTTGCCATTGCGAAAACAATCTGTGCAACGGAATATTCCTAGAAGTAAAAACGCCTAAATTTCGGTGCATTGGCAAAATGTATTCAGACTCATCTAAAACTGCGGTAACTCCTGCAGCAATTGCTTCCTGTCCTATTCCAGAGAACCATTTTGATACTTTTCCTTGACGAATTAAGATGAGCATCTTTTCTTCGATCAAACGAGGTTTAAGAATTTTTCTATATAAATCTAATAATTGAGCATCAGTAAGGTTTTGTCTGTAAAAGATCATTTGGTTTGTGTTTTTTAGTGTTTCAAATATAGAAAATTATAACAATTTTATCTGTTTTTGTTATAATATTTCGATTTTAATATAACTTTTAAAATTCAATTCTAAAATATTCTCTACCTTTGTTATTGAAAGGTTTTTCGACACCTTTCATCTTAAAATAAAAAATGTAAAGTATGCAAAACATTCCTAGTGTAGACTTACGTGATTTCCTTTCGGACGACCCGAAACGTAAACAAAAATTTGTAAATGAAATCGGCAGTGCATTTGAAAACATTGGCTTCGTAGCCCTAAAAGGTCATTTTCTTGACGACCAATTGGTAGACGAACTCTATAGCGAAATTAGAAAATTTTTCGCTTTGCCAGTAGAAACTAAGCATAATTATGAAATTCCCGGTATTGGCGGACAAAGAGGTTATGTATCTTTTGGAAAAGAACATGCTAAAGGACGTAAAGAGGGAGATTTGAAAGAATTTTGGCATTTTGGTCAGTATGTTGACAAAGATTCAAAATATGCTTCTGAATATCCAGAAAATGTTGAAGTTAAAGAATTGCCTAAGTTTAATGCTGTGGGTAAAGAGGCGTATCAAATGCTTGAAAAAACAGGTGTTTATGTGCTGCGAGCTTTGGCATTGCATTTAGGTTTAGATGAGTTTTATTTTGATCAATATGCTAAAGAAGGAAACTCTATTTTGAGACCAATTCACTATCCACCAATTACTTCTGAACCAGAAAATGCTATTCGTGCTGCAGCACATGGTGACATTAACCTGATTACGCTTTTGATGGGTGCTCAAGGAAAAGGACTTCAAGTGCAGAATCATGACGGAGAATGGATTGATGCTATCGCAGCAGACGATGAATTAGTAATAAATGTTGGAGATATGTTATCTAGACATACTAACAATAAATTAAAATCTACAATTCATCAGGTGGTAAATCCGCCGAGAGAATTATGGGGAACTTCACGTTATTCTGTTCCGTTTTTCATGCACCCGGTAAGCGATATGCGTTTGGATTGTCTTGAAAATTGTATTGATGCTGAAAATCCTAAGAAATTTGAAGACATAACTGCAGGCGATTATTTATATGAGCGTCTAGTAGATTTGGGATTAATTAAAAAGTAATTTTTGTAAATCCCCTCCCGAAGCATCGGGATAAAATTCCAAATTCCAAACTTTCATTGGAATTTGGAATTTAATTTTTAAAAACCTTAATAATTGGATTTCTAGAATAAAAATTTATGGACTTACAAGATCAGTTAAAAAACTTATTTCCGGATCATATTGAATCGAACGAGCCTGAAGAAGTTCAGGAACAAGATCATGTTCTTTATATTCAAAAAGAGCCCATGATCTGCAAATTCGAAAAACGAAAAGGAAAAGCAACCACAATAATCGAAGGCTACGAAGGATCTGACGAAGATTTTAAAATTCTAGCCAAAGAAATTAAAACAAAATTGAGCGTTGGCGGTACTTTTAAAGACGCTTCGATTATTATACAAGGAGATTATCGCGATAAAATTATGGCTATTTTAAAAGATAAAGGATTTAAAACCAAAAGAGTTGGAGGGTGAAAGTTTCAAGTTTCAGGTTTCAGGTTTCAAGTTATTGGAATGTGAAAAAAAAAACTTAGAATCTCAGCATCTTAGAACCTTAGCATCTTAAAAATATGATACAAAACTCAGAATTAATACTTAACCCAGACGGAAGTGTTTATCACTTAAATCTTCGTCCAGAACATATTGCAAACGACATAATTTTTGTTGGAGATCAGAATCGCGTAGAGAAAATTACTCAGTTTTTTGATTCGATTGAATTTTCGACTCAAAAAAGAGAATTTAAAACCCAAACCGGAATTTACAAAGGAAAACGAATTTCTGTAATGTCTACCGGAATTGGCCCAGATAATATTGATATTGTTCTTAATGAATTAGACGCTTTGGTCAATATTAATTTAGAAACTCGCGAGCCAAAAGAAAAACTGACTTCACTAAATATTATCAGAATTGGAACTTCCGGTTCTTTGCAGGCAGATATTCCTGTTGACAGCTTTGTGATGTCTAAATTTGGACTTGGACTTGACAATATGCTTCGCTCCTACTTGATTGATGAAGTTTCGCAAGATGCTATCGAAGACGCTTTTATAATGCATACCAATTGGGATATTAGAAAAGGAAAGCCTTATGTAATTCCGTGTTCTGAAACATTAGAAAAAATTATAGAATCAGATAAAATATTTAAAGGAATTACAGCAACTGCTGGAGGATTTTACGGTCCGCAAGGCCGAGTTTTACGTTTGAATATTCAGGATGAAGAATTAAACAATAAAATGGATAATTTTAATTTTGATGGCAACAGAATTACTAACTTAGAGATGGAAACGGCTGCTATTTACGGATTATCGTCACTTTTAGGTCATAATGCCTTATCTTTAAATGCGATTATCGCCAATCGTGCATCAGGAACTTTTAGCGAAGATCCTTATAAAGCTGTTGATGAATTGATTGCTTATACTTTGAATAAACTGGCTCAGAAGTAATTAGATAATTAGTCAATTTGAAAATTAGATAATGGAACAGGAAACGCATAAAAAAATATTATTTAGATATTACAGCGATTTATTAGAAGATACAGTTGTAGAAACAATGTGGGCAGAAATAATAGATTTAGAGAAAGGAATTTTCAAATTAGATAACATTCCATTTTTTGGCCCTTTAATAGCAACAGAAGATATTTTCTTGGCAGAATATGATGAAGATGAAGAGCGCCTTATATATAAAAAAACAATAGAGAGTTTTGGTAATTCAATTCTTCAGGTTGTAATTTTAGAAAAAGGTTTTGATGCTGCCATAATAAAAGAAAAATTAAAATTAATTGATTGTGAATCAGAAAGTTTAAACGAAACTCTATTTGCTGTTGAAGTAAAAAAAGAGATTGATTATTCGATTGTAAAGAGTATTTTGAGCGAATATTTATCGCAGTCGATTATAGATTTTGCAGAACCTTGCCTTTCTGAAAAACACAGAGCCGATTTATTAAAAAATTAAACAACAAAACCACTTAGAATACGCATACCAAACTTAACTTAAACTTGAATTATAATGAAAACTGTAAAAATTGTAGGTGTTCCTGAACACTTCAATTTGCCATGGCAATTATGTATTGAAAATGGCGAATTTGAAGCGGAAAATATTGATTTACAATGGAAAGATATTCCTGAAGGAACTGGAAAAATGTGCCAGATGCTGCGTGATGGAGAAGCTGATATTGCCGTTATTTTGACAGAGGGAATTGTAAAAGATATTGCTGCCGGAAATCCGAGTAAAATTGTTCAAATTTATGTGCAGTCGCCCTTGATTTGGGGAATTCATGTTGGCGCAAAATCAGATTTTCATTCTATAAAAGATCTTGAAAACAAAAAAGTAGCCATTTCTAGAATAGGTTCAGGATCTCAGCTAATGGCTTACGTTAATGCAAATGAACAAGGCTGGGAAACAGATAATCTTCAATTTGAAATTATAAATACGATTGACGGAGCTGTTGAAGCTTTAACCAACGGAAATGCTGATTATTTTATGTGGGAACGTTTTATGACCAAACCTCTAGTCGACAAAGGTATTTTTAGACGTGTTGGTGACTGCCCTACTCCTTGGCCTTCTTTTGTAATTACGGTTCGTGACGAGTTTTTGAAAAAGAATCCGAAAATTGTAGAAAAAATCCTTGAAATCATTAATAAAACTACACATGATTTTGCTCAAATTCCAGATATAGACAAAACTTTGGCAGAACTTTTCAATCAAAAAATTGAAGATATTCAGGAATGGCTGAAGCTTACACAATGGTCTCAAAAACATTTGAGTGAAAAAGCATTTATTAAAATTCAAAATCAACTATTTGATCTGGGAATTATTGATAAAAAAAGTACTTTTGTTGAAACGGTAAAAGCGCTTTAAAAACTGCTTTTAATTCTTATGATGAAATTCCCTAAAATTGACTTTCCGCGATTAAAATCCAAATTACAGGTGAAATCACCTTGGGATAGGGTTATTATTTCGTTATTGAGTCTTTTGATTACCATTCCGATTTTTATCATTCTGCATCAAAATTTACGCGATTTAAATTGGGCTTTCAATTTAGACCGTGTATTTATCTTTATATTCGTTTTTATTGCAATTTTCTTTCTTTTAATGCTTTTGCGAACCATAATTATTTTATGTATCGCTGTTTATTTATTGATTTTATTCTACGGAAGTGTTATAGGAAATTATGGTTTTAGTGAGATTTCTGAAGATTATAATTCAATGATTTATACAATGTCCGACAATCCTTTTCCGCAAGACATTATTGTAGCAAAGCTTCTTCCTTTTCCAAATAAATCAAAAATCATAAATGCCATAGAATATCAGAATCCAAAGGTTCGAAATTTTGCTATTATGGCTACTACAAAGCATTTTAAAGGCATAAAAGGATATTCAGATTATAGAACTACGGTTCAATGTTTTGCTGTTTTTAAAGAAATAAACAGTCACTGGAATTATGTAAACGATCCTAAAGAAGGTGATTATATAGCAACTGCAACTGAATCGTTAGAATACTTTTCTGGCGATTGCGATGACCATTCTATTTTAATGGCTGCAGCAATTCGTTCAATCGGCGGTACTCCTCGCCTTATTCATACAAAAGGCCATATTTATCCAGAAATTTTAATTGGTTCATTAATCGACTTGGAAAAAGTCAACTACCTGATAAAAAACGTTCTTTTTGTAAAAGAAAGTCAGGGTAAAAAAATTCACTATCATATTGATGAGCGAGGCCAGGTTTGGATGAACCTTGACTATACAGCCACCTACCCAGGCGGTCCGTTTTTATACGAGGAGATTTTAGGAGAATTGACGCTTAACTAAGTTTTCAGTCTCAGTTTTAAGTTATTAGTTGTTGCTTTGGACAAAAAAATATTTACTTAAGGCAAGATTTTACTAAAAGATCCAATTCTTATCCAAGATTTACAGCCAAAATCGCTAATATGTAAATATTTGATTATAAATATTTTACATATTATTTTTTTTCGTAACTTTTCATAACTAATTCTTAATCAAATAATCATGAAAAAATCTAAATTATTTATCTTCGGAGTTGCATTATTAGCAGTATTAATGATTTCATGTCACAGCAAAAGAAACAAATTGGTAAACTCTTGGAAAATCACTGCTGTAGAAGCTAAAATGCCACTTTCAGATTCGGCTAAACATGTAATCCTTACATCAGGAAATCTAACCTTTACAAAAGACGGACATGTAACAGGATATCTACAGCGACCAATAACAGATGGAACTTATGCATTGACAAAAGGAGGAAAAAGTTTAGTAATAAAAGATGAAACAGGAACTCCGTATCCTTGCGAAAGTACTATAACAGATGATAAACTGATATTAGACTTAAAAGAAATGAAAGTTACACTTACTAAAATATAATCTTAATTATTCTATCTCAATTAAATACATAACCACAAACAATAAAAAAAAGCTCCTAAAATTAATTTTTAGGAGCTTTTAATTTTATCATTTATACCTGCTTAACTTCAGACAAACCACGTGTCAGCCAGCCTCTTTTGTTAGCTGTAGCAATTGCATAAGGTGTAATCCAGAATAAGCTGAAAGTGTAAAAAATACTATAGGAATAAGCCCAAAAAGCATCTGAAAAACTGTATCTTTTTGCATAGAATAAAACCGAAAAACTCGATACAATCAATATACTTAAAAGCGTAGAACTAACGAATAATAGAGGATGCACAGCAATAAAAAGCAACATAAATAGTAAGAACGGATATGCCATAATGATTTTTAATGACTGATTTAGAAATAAAAGTCTTGCACCAAATTTAGATTCTTTTCTAAAATCTTTAAATACATATTGCGCCATCATGATATTCTCACGTACATTGCTTCTTCCCCATCTGATAAACATTTTATATAAACCTGTATACTCTTCAGGAACATTCGTTAAAACGTATGCATTTCTTTGAAATAAGACATGAAATCCTTGTTTTAAAATCATATTCGTCATGGCGCGGTCCTCGCCAATGTCTGATGGCTGTCCCATGAATTTTTGATCGATCCATTCTGGCAGACAAGCAAATACAGCATCGCTGCGATATGCAGCTGCAGCGCCCGGAGTACAAAGAACAGATCCTAACATGCTTTCTGCTGAACGCATAAATTCGAAACTCATTACAAAACTTACATTTAGCATTTTAGGAAGCAACGCTTTTTTATTATTTAAAACGTGAACATTTCCAGCTACGGCCCCACATTTTTCATTAACAACAAACGGACTTACAAGATTTCGCAAAGTATCTTTTTTTACAATTGAATCACTGTCGACTGTTACAAAAATTTCACCCGTTCCAAGCTCGAATCCGCGGTATAAAGCATGGCGTTTTCCTTTGTTTTCTGGCTGTTGATATATCGATAAACGATCTCCTAATTTAATTTTTGCCTGCTGCATCCAATACCACGTATCATCTTTACTTCCATCGTCAACAGCAAGTATTTGCAGTTTTTGTTCAGGAAAGTCGCTTTCTGCAAGACTTAGTAAGGTATCCCAAACTAATTTTCCTTCGTTGTATGCGGGAACAATTACAGTACATGTTGGCAATAATTCATCTGAAACAGACTCAATTGGTTTGTATTTAATATACAGATATAAATTATAGAAGAAAGAACCTGTCTGAAAGAAGAATAATGCGGCTGCAACAATTAGAAAAGGAAAACCCCACGAAGAATTTATCCTGTCTATTTGAAATTGATCAAAGTCGGGTTGTAATTTATAAACTAAAAATGCACCAGTAAGCATTAAGATAAAAGTGCCTACAAGCACTATTGTACCTAATGGATTTGAAGTTTGATTTTCTTTTTTTGCTGATTTGCTGTTTACACGAAAAAGAGAACTGTTTAAAGAAAGTTCCTTGTTAATGGTATCGCTGTTTGAAGAATAAAATTGGTCTGAAATAATTGTTTCACTTTTCATATCGGGCTATTGATTTTTTATCTGTATGGCTTTTATTTTATTGTAATTTAATTTGTATACACAAATGGATACTACCCCATTTTACAATGCACGTGCCATAAAGTTTTCAATTTGAAAGTGAGGCCTTTATCTATTTCTGATAAAAATAAATGTGTATAAAGTTTACACACTTGTAAAAAGTTTATACTTGGATATTATAAAAAAAACCTCCAAAAATCAACTATTTTGAAGGTTTAAAAATAAAATGCAATGTCATCGACTACTCTTTTTTGTCTTTTAAAATTTGACCTTCTTTGGTAAATTCTAAATCAATTTTGTTCGTTAAATCGACATCAAGATCCTTATGTCCGTAATCAATGTGTGTGATTTTTTCGTTTGGATAATGCTGTGCCACATAATCATTAATTATTTTCGGAATAAAACCAGTCGGAATAGGTTTTCCGTCTCCATCAACTTCTCGATACGAACCATCTTTCCAGAATTCGACTTCTGTGCCGTCTTTCAATATGACTTCAAAACCTTTTTCTCCGTGTTCGGCATCTTTTTTAGCAATCTCAACTGATGTATTGCTGAAATATTTTTTCAAAAATTCCTGAGATGGTTTTGGCAGTTCAGAAACTTCAATCTTCTTTTGAGCACTGGCCGATATTACAAAACCGAGCAGCAAGGCGACAAATATGATCTTCTTTTTCATGGTCTGTAAATTTAAAAATTATCGTATCTAGCTAATTTACAATAACTAAACTTGCATTCAAATCAATTTAAGAAACCTTTAGTTTTTTAACTAGAGGTTTTTTAGCTATATTTAATCTTATATTTTGACTAATTTTAAGAATGATAATTCAAAAAGCAGATAGCTCCGATCATGAAGTTTTAACCGCAATAACGAAAAAATCTAAAGCGTATTGGGGATATTCTGATGAACAAATTGAAATATGGTCTGAATTTTTAACTGTCACTAAAGAATATATCGAAACCAATTCAGTTTATAAATTGGTTCTGGAAAATCATATAATAGGCTATTATTCATTCGTTTATCAAGATAAAACAACTGTAAAACTTGATAATTTATTTATTCTGCCAACATACATCGGAAAAGGTTTTGGAAAAAAGCTAATGAATGATTTTTTAAGAATATTGAAAAGCCAACCAATAAATAAAATAGTATTGAACGCTGAACCAAATGCTGCATTATTCTATACCAAATTTGGTTTTGTGAAAATAGGAGAAATTGAAACCTCAATTAAAGACAGGTTTTTACCGATAATGCAATTGCAATTAAATGAAAATCGAATTTAAAAATATAATTATGAAAATGAAACCAATAATAGCCTTTCTAACTTTCTTTTTAAGCCTAACCAGTTTTGCACAAGAATTGCCAAGCCCTTATGAATCAGGCTTTGAATTTCCAATTGGTGCGAAGTTTACCATTAAATTAAATACAGCTGATCCTGAAAATATTACCTATTCTATTATAAAATTTGAACAATTTACCGAAATAATTGATAGTTTTGATCATGATGATTTATTTGAAAAAGATGGTGAAGAAGGAACAATTGACTTTTATTTCTGCCTTGGATCGAATGGTGATACAGAAGCAGAAAAAAATAAAAACATGAAGGTTTTACTTCTTTTTAAAAACAGAACAAAACTTTCATTGAAGTATTTTTCTGAAATTCAATTGAATGAAGAAGAAGAATTTAAAGAAACTTCAAATGTTGGCGCTTATCCAGGCGCAATAGGAAACGAGATGTGGCCTTATATGATCAACATGATACGAATACGAGATTTTAAAATTTCAAAATAATTATTTAAAAGATTTACAAAATGAAAGCTGTAACCTTCCCGACAACTCCAGACTGCGAAATTGTTAGCAGCAGAATCGTGAACGCATCGCAAGAACTTGTTTTTGAAGCTTGGACAAATCCAAATCATTTAAAAAATTGGTGGGGACCAAAAGGATTTACTAATAGTTTTAGTGAATTTGACTTGCGTCCTGGCGGGAAATGGAAATTTGTAATGCACGCTCCAGAACAAGGAAATTTTCAGAATGAATGCGAATTTGTAAAAATTGAAAAACCTGCTGAAATTGCTTGGATACGCATTTCTAAGCCTTTGTTTAATGTCGTTGCAACTTTTGATGTACTCTCGAGCAATCAAACTAAAATCGTTTTTAGAATGGTTTTTGAAACGCCAGAAGAATCAAACAAATTAAGACCTTTTGTGGTAGATAAAAATGAAGAAAACTTTGACCGTCTTGAAGAGGAACTAAAAAAAATGTCGTTATAAAATCTATTTTTTTTCTTTTTGTCATATGACAAATTCTCCATAAAAAACTTTACTTACCTTTCGCATATGAAAGCATTTATAGATTTTATACTGCAGTTTGGAGATTTAAATCAGCAGCAGCTTGATTTAATTTCAAAAAAAGCTACCGAAAGATTGTTGCCCAAAGATGAATATTTTTCTGAAGCGGGCAAAATTGCACAAGAAGTTGGGTTTATTCTAGACGGAATTGTACGAGTTTGCTATTACAATAATAAAGGCGAAGAAATTACCAAATATTTTATTGACGAAAATAATTTGGTAGTCGATTTAGAGAGTTTTGACAATGAAATTTGTTCAAATGCTTATGTACAGGCAATCACAGATTGTAAGATGCTGGTTTTTTCTAAAAAAGATTGGCGAGAACTTTTAGACACTATTATTCCGTGGGAAGCAATCGTAAACAAAATTATCTCCAGAGCATTAAGACAAAAAGTAGAACGAAGAAGTCCGTTAGTTACTGAAGACGCAACGACGCGCTATTTGATGTTTTTAAAAATCTATCCGAATGTTGTCAACCGTATTCCACTTTCTTATGTGGCGTCTTATTTAGGCATTACACAATCATCTTTAAGCCGAATTAGAAAAAACATACAGTAAATCGCTTTTTGCCAAATGACAAATGATTTTGTTTTTAAACGAAAGACCTTTGCTTCAATAATTTAAAAACACATAAAATGAAAACTGTATTAATAACTGGGGCCAACAGAAGTATTGGATTAGAAACAACAAAACAACTTTCTAAAAAAGGATTATTTGTTTATTTAGGAACACGAGATCTTGAAAAAGGAAATGCAATAGTAAAAGAGCTTAAGGAAAATGGATTTGATAATATCCAAGCTATTCAAATCGACGTTACAAAACCTGATTCAATTTTAGCTGCAAAAAACACAATTGAAAAAGAGAAGGGAAAATTAGATATTCTGATAAATAACGCGGGAATCAGCGGAGATTTTCCTCAGAATGCTTCGACTACTGCAATTAGCGACATTCAAACTGTATTTGATACTAATTTCTTTGGTGTTATCAGTGTTACACAAGCATTTTTAGACTTGCTGAAAAAATCAGAAAGCCCAAGAATCAGCAACATTACTTCTGGACTTGGTTCTTTAACACTTCACAGCGATCCTACTTGGAAATATTATGATATTAAACCTGCAAGCTACGCAACATCAAAAGCAGCCTTAAACGCCTACACAATTACGTTAGCATACGAACTGAAAGATTTGCCATTCAATGTCAATGCAATCGATCCAGGTTATACAGCTACAGATTTTAACCATCACAGTGGGCCAGGAACGGTAGAAAGTGCTGCAACATTTATCATTAAGCATACTTATATAGATCAAAATGGACCAACAGGAAAGTTTTTCAGTAATGATATTGAAGATGAAACTGAAGTAAGTCCGTGGTAAATAAGCTAAAAAATAACATAAAAGCTCCGTTAGAAATAATGGGGCTTTTTTTTTCTTATATTCGTTAATGATCAACATTTAAATTACGGATATAAATCAAATCACATGGAATTAGTTGAATTTAGTTTTGATGAATACTTTATTACAACAGACAAAAACAAAATGGATGTTGTCGCAATTCATGATTTTTTATCAAAATATTCAGGATGGAGTGATAATATTCCGTTTGAGAAGGTAAAAATTTCTATTGAAAATTCATTGAACTTTGGAATGTTTCACAACAGCAAACAAATTGGATTTGCGAGAGTAATTTCAGATTTTTCTACAATTGCTTATTTAGGCGATATTTATGTTTTAGAAAATTACCGCGGAAAAGGACTTTCAAAAAAAATGATGGACACAGTTATAGCCCATCCAAACCTGCAAGGCCTTAGAAGATGGATTTTGCTGACATCAACCGCAGATTGGCTTTATGAAAAATATGGATTTAATAAATTACCTAAACCAGAAATTTACATGGAGTTATTTAATCCTAATGTTTACAGTAAATTATAATGGCAAAATGATATGAAATTCAGCTCCAATATTTTCTTCTGCTTTAGAAAAAATAATACCCTTGTGATTTTCAACAATTTTTTTACCAATCGATAATCCGATTCCGGTTCCTGTGTACATTTCACTATTATGAAGTCTTTGAAAAATAGTGAAAATTTTACTCTCATATTGTTTGTCAAAACCTATTCCGTTATCTTTTACTATAATTTCACAATAATCAAGATTTGGATCTAAAGTGGAGTATTTTTGAACTTGTTTAGATGAAAGTTTCTTTGAACTTATCTTTACTTTAGAAACAGAACCGTCATTTTTATAAAACTTAAGAGCGTTGCTGATTAGGTTATAAAAAAGCTGGTTCATTTGCAACGGAATAGCATTAATAGTAGGGAGTTCTTCCGTAGTTATTTTAACATTATGTTCTTCAATCAAAAGCTCAAAATCAATTAGGATATTTGCTAAAACTAAGTTTAAATCTGTATTTACAAATTGTTTTTCAGGATCATCTAAAGAAGAATAAGCTAGTAAATCTTTAATAAGTGTTGTCATCCTTTTAGAGGATTTACTGATTTTTTGGATCAAGATATGTGCTTCATCAGATATATTCTCCTCCATGCCAACGAGTCGGCTTATAAACATTAATATTTTGCGCAAAGGTTCCTGCAAATCATGGCTTGCTACATATGCATACTCTTGCAATTGAACATTGGCAGTATGCAATTTTTTAATAGAACTTTCCAATTCTTTATTAGAAGTAAGCAAATCTGAAGTGCGTTCAAGAACTTTTGCTTCAAAACCGTCTGATAACACTTTCAGCTTATTTTCGGCTATTCTTCTTTCAGTAATATCTTCGATTGCCAGCAGAATCAATTGTTTCTTACTAGCTTCATTAGTTACTTGTCTTACGTTTAACAACATAATACTTTCGCCATACGGCAATAGATTTACAGCTATTTGATAATCATCCAGCTGTGTTTTTTCTTTAAGCACCTTTTCAAGCATTTCGCGCATGGAAATATTATCAAAAAGATGATTTTGAATTTCATAAATTAGTTTGCCTGTCGCCTCCTCTTTTGCAATATTATATTTTTTTGAGAATGCACGATTTATATTTTTAATTCTTAAATCAGTATCTAACACGACAATAGGCTCTCTAAGAGTAGCTACAATTGCTTCTGTGTAATTTTTAGAAATATTAATTTCCTGCTGTTTGTTTAAAAGTTCCTGATTAATCTGCAAAAGTTCTTCGTTGCTGGATTGTAATTCTTCTTTAGAAGTTTCCAGTTCTTCGTTAAGACTTTGCAGCTCTTCACTACCACTCAACAATTCTTCGTTGGCACTCTGAAGTTCTTCGTTTGAAGCTTCCTGCTCTTCGCTGATAGCATTAACATCAGCATGTATTTTTGCCAACTCTTTTTCCAGTTTTGCAATCTTTAGGAGATTTGCATTTTCAAGTATTTGCTCACTACCTGATTTGCTTATAGCAGGATCTTGATTAGTAATAAGACTTTTATAAAATAATATTAGAAAATAGGGCTCTACAGTATCCTTTAATGGCTGTATTTCGATAGTAATTTCACTTATAATTCCTTTATTTGTAATTTGTATGCCATCTTTTTTAATCAGGAAACCCGTTTCTTTGACTTTATGCCACGCATTACGAAGCTCAAAAGCAAGACCTTCCCGAGCCATTTTGACCAGATTAAAGGTAGGTTTTCCTGTCGAAAGCTCAATAAAATCTGCGATACTTCCGTTAATATGAACAATATCCATTTGCTCATTTACAATTACGCTTGCAGGAGTATAATTGGCGAGCAGCGTTAATTCAGCACTTTTTCTAAAATCCTCTTTGATAATCTCTTTTCTTTTGACATCTGACTTAAAACTTTTTAATCGCTCGTTCACCCCTAAACCCGAATGCACAAATCTTCCTGAAACCTGTTTGCGGATATAAATTTTGCCCGCTTTGTCAAACGACTGAAAAAGTTCAGCTGCCGGAACTGCAGTTTCTGATTTTCCTAAAAGTAAAAAGCCATTTTCTTTTAAAGCATAATGAAATGTTGACAGCGACTTTTTCTGCAAAAACGAATCCATATATATAAATACATTTCTACAGGTAATTAAATCCATTTTTGCAAAAGGAGGATCGTTTAAAAAATTATGAACTGCAAAAACACACAAATCTCTAATTTGTCGTTTTATAGTGTAACCATTTGTATTTGATGTAAAATATTTTGATAGAATATTTTCAGAAACATTGCGCATTTGAGACTTCCTGTAAAATCCAATTCTAGCTTTTTTAATTGTCACTTCTGAAATATCCGAAGCAAAAATCTGAATTTCCTTTCCTTGCAGATTCACTCCTAAAAATTCATGAAGAGCAATGGCCAGTGAATAAGCTTCTTCGCCGGTAGAACATCCTGCTATCCAGATTCGTATAGTATTTCCTTCTGTTACTCTGTCTGTTAATATTGGGAAAACTTTTTCTTTTAGTATCTGAAAAATTTTAGTATCCCTAAAAAATTCAGTGACCGGTATAAGCATATCATTAAATAAATCCTCTGATGCTGATTTATCTCCTTGCAAAAATTTAAGATATTCTTTAAGATTTATGATTTTGCTTAAAGCCATTCTTCTGGCAATACGGCGGCGTATGGTAGTTTGTTTGTAATAAGTGAAATCCACTCCGCTGTTATGACGCAAAATTTTAATAATCTCCTCAAATACTGCCTCATCACTTGGATCAGTTTCTTTGATAAGACTTTCTTTTGATTGTGAAATACTCATTATTTTTTCTGCCATTTTTCCTGGCGACATTACATAATCAACAACTCCTGCATTTATGGCATTTTGCGGCATTTCATTATAAGCCGCGTCAGAATCCTGAGCAAAAGTAACGCCTCCGTGGTTTTTAATCGCTTTTAAGCCAATAGTTCCGTCAGAGCCATTTCCTGAAAGCAATATACCATATGCTAAATCGAGATGTACTTCTGCCAATGAAGAAAAAAAGATGTCTATAGCTTGATTTTTTGTTTCTTTTTCACGTGGACTTAATTTTAAGACTCCGTCAAAAGAGGTAAGCATTTTATTTTCCGGAATAACGTAAATGTTATTTGGAGCTAAATGAATGTCATCTGTAATTTCATTAATCGGAATTTTTGCAACTCTCGAAAGAAGCTTTGTAAGAATGCTGTCATGCAGCGGATGCAAATGCTGTACAACAACAAAAGCCATTTCTGAGTTAGCAGGAATAGCATCAATAAACTGACTAAAAGCCTCTAGCCCACCCGCAGAAGCACCAATGCCAACAATTGGAAAATCTTGGCGTGTCGCCTTTGGTAAACTGTTTTTTTGATCTTGCATGATTTCAATTATTAATTTCTTAGACAAGTATTAGGAATGTAAATCGATGCTAAGTATATAATGTAGTAAAATTCTTAAAATCTATATTGTAATGATAAAAGATTCGTATTCTAATTTTTTTAGTTTTTCTTTCCAATCCATTTCGATAACTTTTTTAAGTAATTTTTTCAAATCATTAAAATCAGTTGGTTTTACTATATACGCGTTGGCACCCAATCCAAAAGTATCTCTAATCCCATCTTCTGTTGCCGATGTCGAATAAATCGCAATTATGGGAATATTCTTAAATTTAGAATCATCACGAATTTGTTTTAAGCTCTCAATACCAGACATTATTGGCATATTGAGATCTAAAAATATGATATCTGGGATACCAAGATTTTTATCATAAAGACGGTTTACGAGTTCTAAACCATTTTTACAAAATTCAACCGGAAAATTAAGATGAATATCGGCAATTGCATCAGCAAAAAATTCTCTGTCATCAGCATCATCATCAGTAAGTAAGATCCTTATATTCTCTTTGTTATCCATTAGTTATTTATCATTTCACTTCAAATGTACGCTTTAATAAATGGCTACAGATAAATAAAATAATTTCCATAAGATTTTTTTGATATAATTATTTTATATCGAAACAAGAAGTTATAAATTAACTGATTTTCAACTGATTATTGACCTATAACAATACAAGCCTCCATTATCAAATGACTTTGAAGGCTTGTATTGATATTTTTAAGAAACTATTTTTCAATAATTTTTTTCCTGTGTTCTATTCCCCAATCTGTTAGATTGTTAATTATAGTTTGCAGTGTTTTTCCGTGATCTGTTAAAGTATATTCAACAGTTATGGGCTGCGTCTCCAAAACAGATCTTTTAATAAGTTTGTTTATTTCTAGTTCTTTCAATTCTTTGCTCAGCATTTTGTTTGAAATACCCACTACATCATTTAGAATATCTGAAAATCTTCTTTTGTTGTAATAACAGATAGATGAAATAATCGCTATTTTCCATTTGCCGCTCAACACGTCCATTGAATCTTGGACTGCCATCATCTCTTTTTTATGTAGTTCTTTTTCAATCGGTTTACATTCCATGGTGTTACTTTGTTACTTCGAGGTTACTGTTACTTTTAGTTACAAAGTTACTAAAATAAATTAATCTGTTTTAAATTTGCATCATTAAGATATTCTAAAAAATATAAAAATGAACAAATTAAAAAACAAAGTAGCAGTAGTTACAGGGGCATCAAAAGGAATTGGTGCTTCTATTGCTAAATATTTCGCCGCAGAAGGTGCAAAAGTAGTTGTGAATTATGCATCAAGCAAAGAAGATGCTGAAAAAGTAGTAAAACAAATTATAGATAATGGCGGAACAGCAATTTCTGTCCAAGGCAATGTTTCGAAAGAATCAGATGTAATCAGATTATTTGAAGAAACTAAAAATACTTTTGGCACATTAGATATTTTGGTAAACAATGCCGGAGTTTATCAATATGCACCAATCGAAGAATTTTCAACAGTTTCTTTTCATGAACAATTCAATATTAATGTTTTGGGTTCTTTACTTGCTATTCAACAGTCTTTAAAGTTGTTTGGCGAAAAAGGCGGTAATATTATCAATATAAGCTCGGGAGCAAGTAATACGCCCCTTCCAACAGGATCAGTATATTCAGCAACTAAAGCCGCTTTAGATGCGATAACAATTTCTTTATCTAAGGAATTCAGAGGAAGAAATATCCGTATTAATTCTATTCTCCCAGGAATTGTAGAAACAGAAGGTTCCCGTTCAGCAGGTTTTATTGGCAGCGATACTGAAGCAAAATTTGTTGCGACTACCCCTCTTGGACGTACAGGTCAGCCGGAAGATATTGCGAAAGTAGCCGTATTTCTTGCTTCTGACGATGCTGCGTGGATTACGGGAGAGAAAATTTCAGTATCAGGCGGAATATTCGGTTTATAATTTTATCTAATTATTTAAAAACAACAAAATGAGCAAATTAAAAAATAAGGTAACGGTAGTTACAGGAGGCAATAGCGGTATCGGTTTTGGTATTGCAGAAGCATTTAGAAATGAAGGCGCTGTCGGAACAGTTGCAGGAAGAAATAAAACAACATTAAACACTGCTGTTGAAGCCTTGGGTACAGATTTTATAGCTGTTTCAGGTGATGTCACCAATGGAAGTGATTTAGAAAATATCTTCAAGAAAACATTTGAAAAATTTGGAAAAATTGATGCCTTGGTCGTAAATGCTGGAGGTATTGTAGACGGTGTTCCAATGGGAAGCATTAATGATACTACAGAAGAAAGCTATGATAGTTATATGGATTTAAACCTGAAAAGTGCTTATTTCACGGTACAAAAATCACTTCCGTATCTAAATGATGGCGCTTCGATTATATTAATAGGATCTAGTGCGGCGCATCGTGCGGCGCCGGGAATGGCAATTTATGCTGCAGCAAAAGCAGCTATTATATCATTGGCAAAAGGTTTATCATTAGATTTATTGTCAAGAAACATAAGGGTTAATGCACTATCGCCTGGCTCAATCGATACGCCTGTTTTCGGAAAATTAGTGCCCGAAGAACAATTAGAGCAGGTAAAGCAACTTTGGATCGATATTACTCCTGTTGGCAGACAAGGACTTCCGTCTGATATTGGAAAAGCTGCCGTATTTTTAGCGTCAGATGATTCTGCTTTTATAGTGGGTACAGAAATACTTTCTGATGGGGGTTTAACTAATATTAGCCTAATGAAATAATTTTATAAGAGATAAAAAAATTAAATTAAAAACCTTCAAAGTCATTGATTTTGGAGGTTTTTATCTTTAATTCTCTCAATTTCAACATTTAATCACTCGTTAAATTTTAGTTAGAATATTTCTTATATTCGTTTATGAAGGGAAATCGACTTAAACATTAAAAAATTATGGAAAATAAAAAATTACTATCGTTTACTTTTTGGATTGTAGCAATTATTTTGGGCGTAACATTGTTCAAGCAATTCGATTTTAAAAATTTAAAATTTGAGAAAACAGGTTTAGCTATTGTTTACATAATTGCTTTTTTAATCTCCGTTTTCGTTCTAGTTAGAAACTACAGAAATCGCTCTGAAAAATAAAAAGTGTCCCGTATTTTTTTTAGAAAATAAGATTTGCCAATACGAAGAGAACTCCACCTTATAAGATATAACCAATTTCCCAAACGTGTCCAAACGGATCTTCTAATTTACCAATTCTCCAATCGTCTTCGGTTTTGATGGGGCAAATTTCTTTTGCACCAAATTTTAGTGCTTTTTCAAATATCTCGTCTGCATTTTTAGTTTCCAAAATTATTCTTATCGGGCTATTTGATTTTAGATCAGCGTTCAAAATGCCATTGCAAGGTTCTTCATCACTCAAATAAAATACGGCACTCTCAATCTCAATAACTGAAGATATTTTTTGATTTTCTAATTCAAACCTTTTTGTCTCTATTGCTCCAAAGGCTGATTTATAAAATTCTATTGCTTTTATGCCATCCTGTACTGTCAAAAAAGGCTTTATAGTTGTTTTAATATCATTCATAAACGTTGATTTTAGATTAATTCTATCATTTTGTGTTTTTTTTGATAAAGGCGTTAATTAGTATTTAGATACGACATTATACAAAAATGAAATATTAAAAAAAGCCATCTCAGTATTGAGACAGCTTGCTTTTTTGTTATCGAATTTTTTTTATGTATGCACTGTAAACATTGTCTTTAATAGAAGTTCGAAGATAAACTTCGTTTTCGTCTTTTGTTTTAAATTCAAATTGAATTAAGGCAGCATCAGAATAATAAAATAAAGAATCATCATCAGCAAATTCAAGATTTGAAATAGGTTTGGTTGTTAATTTTACTTCAGAAGCTATTTCACCATTGGTTATGTCTAATTGAAAAAGTTTTGCCTTATGAGTGTATCCCCAAATATTATCACTTTCCTCAAGGATGTATTCTACATTATCTCCCTTAAAATCAGTTTTCCAAATCTGTGTTCCTGTTTTCGAATCGAGACCGTAAATAGAAGAAACTTCTGGTCCTTGTGCTGCAAAATATATTTTTTTGTCTTTACAAAGTATACGTTCTTTGATATTACTCTGATTTTCATCTAATTTAAATTGCCATAAAATATCTGGTTTATTAGGACTTAAGGCAAAAATCACATTTTTTTCATTTGCTATAAATACATTTTCGCCGTCTGTAACAGGTTTTCCATGCAACGATTCTTCAAAGTCTTTATGATAAATAAGTTCTCCTGTATTTGCTTCAAAACAATAGAAATTAGACCCGCTTTGAGTATAAACCTTGTTGTCAAAAACGAGAACCGGAATATCATTATTTGACGAATCTAACTTGTAGTTCCATATTAAACTGCCGTCTTTTGTATCAAGCGCATAAATGTTGCCATTTTGAGAAGTTATATACAACTTTCCGCCATTTATGACTGGAATTTGATCTTTTAGCACAATTTGATCTGTAATATTACCTAACCTTGCTTTCCAAAAAATATCACCAGTCTGGTTATCTACTGCGAAAATTTCACCATTAATAAACGGTACGTATACTACACCATCTTTTAGCGTTATTGCATTTGCACACATTTCAGTATAGGCGTCCGAAGCTTTTACAGTCCAGCCAATTTGTTCGGATTCTAAATCAAATAAAAACAGAGAACCGTCATAATCATATATCAGGATTGATGCTTCGTCTAATGGTGCTTTTTTAAGCGGATTTATGACTTTATTAGAGACCATTTCAGTAGGTGGCAAAGCTTTATTATTAGAATTAGCTTTGCTTGGTTTTGAAGTGGCAGGCGCTTGCCCAAACATATTTATAACAGTAAATACAAATAAAAGAGTAATTATTATTTTTTTCATTTTTAAGATTTGGGGGTTGATAATTTGATTTTCTTTTTCAATACTATAGTTGCCGAAAAAACAATATCTATGTCAAATATAGTTAAAAAATATTATAGCGATTTAGAAGTTATAACGTGTTTAAATGACGGATTTGAGTTTTAAAACAGGAAATAATTAAAGAAAATATTTAAAAAATGATTCTATTCACAATTATCCGATTCTGAAACAAAATCCATAAAAAAAACACCTTAATTTCTTAAGAAGTATCTTTATTGCATTTATGGGATTCAATAGTCTCACCTATTTTTATAAATTTTTCAAAACAAAAAATAAATATAATGAGTGTATTTTAGAAGCAATATTTATTCATTTTTATTTTCCTCAATAAGTTTTACCATATTAGAATTGAATGAAGAAAGATTTTCGTCTAATGCAGCGAAGTGCACAGATAATGAAGAATTTTTATTGTGGAAAAAGAATGAATAAGTTATATGAGATTATCGAATAGATAGATAAAAAAAACTCCTTAATTTCTTAAGGAGTCTTTTTGTGGGCGATGAGGGGTTCGAACCCCCGACCCCCTCGGTGTAAACGAGGTGCTCTGAACCAGCTGAGCTAATCGCCCTATTTTAATAGGTTGCTATCATTATCTGATTGCGAGTGCAAATATACAGCTAGAATTTGTATTTGCAAGTGTTTTTTGAAATAAATTGAATTATTTTTTACTGTTTTTATTTACTAATCTATTTTTCAGCTTTTTAAAAAATAAATAAAAGTTGGTATTTTCTAATTTTAAGTTAAAAATCAAAATCTGAAAGCGTAATTGATAATATTCTTTTGTATTCATTTGCTATAATCATACATTTGCATACCTTAATTGTATACTCAAATGGCTAGATATCAAGAAAACGATTTACCTAAAGCTAAATTAGACTCTAACTCACTTCAAAAAGCACTCAGAATTTTTAAATATGGAAAAAATCATAAATGGAAGTTTTTTCTGGGCTTACTCTTTTTATTGCTAACAAGCGCTACTGCCCTCGCCTTCCCTAAGTTAATGGGAATGCTGGTAGATTGTGTAACGAATAAAGATCTTAGTAGAGCAAATGAAATAGCTCTTGCTCTTTTAGGAATATTGACATTACAGGCCGTTTTTTCTTTTTTCAGAATTTCGCTTTTTGTAAATTTTACTGAAAACTCATTATCAAACATTCGTTTTGCATTGTATGAAAATCTGGTAAAACTTCCAATGTCCTTTTATTCTCAAAAACGTGTTGGTGAGTTGAATAGCCGAATCAGTGCTGATATTTCGCAGCTGCAAGATACTTTTACAACAACAATTGCCGAGTTTTTACGTCAGTTTATTTTGATAATAGGAGGATTTGTGATTTTAGGAAATATCAGTCCAAAATTAACACTGATGATGTTAGCGATTGTTCCAATAGTAGCCGTTGCGGCAGTAATTTTTGGAAGATTTATTCGTAAATACGGTAAAAAAACACAAGATAAAGTTGCAGAAAGCCAAGTAATTGTTGAAGAGACACTGCAAGGAATAAGCAATGTAAAAGCTTTTGCTAATGAATGGTACGAAATTCAGCGTTATAAGAATAAAATTAAAGAAATCGTAAAAATTGCCATTAAAGGCGGTCAATACAGAGGTTATTTCGCGTCATTTATTATTCTGTGTCTTTTCGGATGTGTGGTTGCTGTAGTTTGGTACGGTATTACCCTTACTATAAAAGGAGAAGTTGAAGGCGTTGGAGATTTAATTTCTTTCGTGCTTTATACTACTTTTATTGGAGCTTCGTTTGGAGGTATTGCAGAAATGTATGCTCAAATTCAAAAGGCAGTTGGAGCTACAGAACGTGTTTTTGAATTGCTAGAAGAAACTCCGGAGGATATTAAAGCAAACCAAAAAACTTCTGCAGTAGAAAAAATCAAAGGAATCGTTTCTTTTAATAATGTAGCCTTCAGTTATCCTTCTCGTAAGGAAGTTCAGGTTTTAAAAGATGTAAATTTTAAAGCCGATTTTGGTCAAAAAATTGCAATCGTAGGCCCAAGCGGAGCCGGAAAATCTACTATTTCTTCTTTATTATTGCGTTTTTATGATATCACTTCAGGAGAAATTCTGGTTGACGGAAAAAACATTTACGATTACGATTTAGAAAATCTTCGTGGAAACATGAGTATTGTACCCCAGGATGTAATTTTATTTGGAGGAACAATAAAAGAAAATATAGCATATGGAAAACCAGATGCAACTGACGAAGAGATTATGTTAGCAGCAAAACAAGCAAACGCCTTGAATTTTGTAGAAGGTTTTCCAGAAAAATTCGAAACTCTTGTTGGTGAACGTGGTGTAAAACTATCTGGCGGACAGCGTCAGCGTATTGCTATAGCAAGAGCTTTGCTTAAAAACCCAAGTATTTTAATTTTGGATGAAGCAACATCATCTTTAGATAGTGAAAGTGAGAAACTAGTTCAAGAAGCTTTAGAAGTGTTAATGGAAGGAAGAACAAGCATTATTATCGCACATCGTCTTTCAACTATTAGAAATGCTGATAAAATTCTAGTGCTAGATAACGGAAAAATAACTGAAGAAGGAACACATCAGGAATTAATAAATCTTGAAAATGGTATTTACAAAAACTTGAGCAATCTTCAGTTTAGTAATTCTTAAAAACGAAATTCCAATAAAAAAAGCTCCAATTAATTGGAGCTTTTTTTATGTAACTGAGACTAAAAACTGAAAATTATTTCCCTTTTCTACGTTTACGTTCTGCTTTTATCATAGATAATTCACGGCTTGTTTGTCCGGCTACAGAAGTATTTTCTTCAGCACGACGAATCAAGTAAGGCATAACATCTTTTACAGGTCCAAATGGCAAATATTTAGCAACGTTATAACCATTTTCAGCTAAGTTATAGCTAATATTGTCGCTCATTCCGTATAATTGTCCAAACCAGATTCTGTTATCATTTTTGGCAATTCCTTTTTGCTCCATCATTTCCATCAACTTATAAGAACTCAATTCGTTATGAGTTCCTGCGAAAATTGACATTGTTTCTAAATGATCTAACATATAATGTACGGCAGCGTCGTAATTAACATCGGTTGCTTCTTTAGAAACACAAATTGGCGAAACATAGTTTTTCTCTTCTGCTCTCTTATTTTCTTTTTCCATGTAAGCACCGCGAACTAATTTCATTCCAATAAAAAAGCCTTCTTTTTTAGCGATTTCATGTAATTTTTTCAAATAATCCAAACGATCCCAACGGTACATTTGCAGCGTATTAAATACAATAGCTTTTTCTTTATTGTATTTGCGCATCATATCGGTTACCAAATCATCTGCGGCATCCTGCATCCAGCTTTCTTCACCATCAATTAATAGTGCCACATCTTTTCTGTGTGCTTCACTGCACACCTTATCAAAACGGGCTACTACTCTATCCCATTCTGCCTGTTCTGCTGGAGTTAACGTTTGTTTTTCTCCTAATTTCTCATATAGTTCAAAGCGACCTAAGCCTGTTGGCTTAAAAACCGCAAATGGAATCGCCAAACGCTCTTTAGCAAATTCAATAGTTTTTAAGGTCATTTCTAACGCCGCATCAAACTGCTCTTCCTCTTCTTTTCCTTCAACTGAATAATCTAAGACAGATGAAACGCCTTTAGTAAACATTTTATCAACCACATTTATACAGTCATCTTCGTTTACTCCTCCACAAAAATGATCAAAAACAGTCGCACGAATTAATCCTTCAACCGGTAGATGTGCTTTAATAGCAAAATTAGTTACAGCAGTTCCAATTCGTACTAAAGGTTCGCTGTCAATCATTTTAAAAAGAAAATAAGCCCTGTCAAGTTCGGTATCACTTTTAAGTGAAAATGCTACTTGAGTGTTATCGAATATTTTTTCCATTAAGTTTAGTTTTTGTGCAAAGATATAGAGTGTTTTGAATATTATTTACTAAATACTATCATATTTTTTAATATCGTTAATATGAATGCTTTTAATATTATATTATGAAGTAAAATTTTACTGCTTTATTACTGTACGATTTAAAAAATTAAATTTTAACTATTTTTGATTCAAATCCTTAATTAGAATCATTCGTTTTAAAACAAATTAGAGTAAAAGTTTGAATATTATTTAGCTAAAAATGCCTTATTTTGTGGTTTTAAATAACCGACGAATTATGCAATCTATTCAAGCCAATAATTATCTAGTACATTTTAACCAGAATGCCTACGAAGCTTTAAATAAACATTTAAAAGAAAACAAATATTCTAATTTGTTTATTATAGTTGATAATGAGACAAATGAGTATTGCTTGCCAAAGTTTTTGCCTTTAATAGAAACAGATTTAAACATCGAAATAATCGAATTTGAAGCTGGAGAGGCAAATAAAAATATAGAAACCTGTATTCAAATTTGGAATGTACTTACAGAACTTGGAGCCGACAGAAAATCGCTTGTAATCAATCTTGGCGGCGGTGTAGTAACAGATTTAGGCGGTTTCGTAGCATCAACTTTCAAACGTGGCGTTGATTTTATCAATATCCCTACTACTCTATTATCTATGGTCGATGCTTCTGTTGGAGGAAAAACAGGAGTTGATTTAGGAAACCTTAAAAACCAGATCGGTGTTATAAACGTTCCTCAGATGGTTTTAATAGACACAAATTACCTTGAAACTTTGTCACAAAGTGAAATGCGCTCTGGTTTGGCAGAAATGCTAAAACATGGTCTTATATATGATGCCGTATATTGGAAAAAGTTTTTAGACCTAAAAGCAATTGATTATGATTCACTTGACCAGTTAATTTATCGTTCTGTTGAAATTAAAAACGATATTGTCATTCAGGATCCAACAGAGAAAAACATTCGCAAGGCGCTGAATTTTGGACATACTTTAGGCCACGCGATAGAAAGTTACTTTTTAGAAAGCGAATCAAAAAAAACATTATTACACGGTGAAGCAATTGCGATTGGGATGATTTTAGAAAGTTATATTTCATTGCATAAGAATTTAATTACTCCAGCTGAATATGATGAAATAAAAACGGCCATTAAAAGTATCTATGAAGATGTAATTGTAGAAGAAAATGATATTGAACCTATTTTAGAATTGCTTATTCACGACAAAAAAAATGAATACGGATTAATTCAATTTGCATTAATTAAAGGTATCGGAAAAATAAAAATTAATCAATCCGTTGAAAATAAATTGATTCTAGCTGCGTTTCAAGATTATAAATCTTAAACTTTTTTTAATCAAAAGCATTGCTTTAGGTATATATTATTTTTTACATTTGCCACAATGAAAACAAACAAAAAACAAAGACACTTTAGTTCTTATAGAAACCGTCTCAATAGTTCATTACTAAGAATGTTGAACCGTTTTTATAATAGTAAAAGTCCGTTTTGTTTTGAAGTTTTTCTTTATTCGAAAGCAGAACACGAAAAACTGGAAATTGTATTTGCCAATATTAGAGTTTGAATTTTAGATTTAGCCTAAAAAATCACTAAATTTAATAAACTGCAACTTTAAAATATTGACAAATAAATGAATACAAAATATTCTGATCTAATTAATCAAACATATTACTTTCCTCAGGAGGAATTTAAACTAAACAAAGACAACCTTCAGTTTCACAACATCGATTTGATGAAATTGGTTGAACAATATGGTACCCCACTAAAATTTACCTACTTACCGCAGATTTCTGAAAATATCAACAAGGCAAAAGCTTGGTTCAGAAAATCTATGGAAAAAAACAAATACGAAGCAAAATATTATTATTGTTATTGTACAAAAAGCTCTCATTTTGAATACATTATGAATGAAGCTTTTAAAAATAACATTCATATTGAAACATCATCAGCATTTGATGTTAACATTGTTGAAAATTTGTTAGAAAATGGTAAGATCAATAAAAGTACGTATGTAATTTGCAATGGTTTTAAAAGAGATGAATACATCAGTAATATTGGTAGATTAATCAATAACGGACATAAAAATACGATTCCGATTATTGATAATTATGAAGAATTAGATCTGCTTCAGGCTGAGATTAAAGGAAAATTCAAAATCGGAATTCGGATTGCAGCTGAAGAGGAACCTAAATTTGAGTTTTATACTTCAAGATTAGGAATTGGATATAAAAACATCGTTTCTTTTTATAAAAAACAAATTCAGGAAAATGATAAATTAGAACTGAAAATGCTTCACTTTTTCATTAATACTGGAATAAATGATACAGCATATTATTGGAATGAGTTAGTAAAATGTATAAAAGTATATATTGCGCTTAAAAAGGAATGCCCTACTCTTGATGGCTTGAACATAGGAGGAGGTTTCCCGATTAAAAACTCTCTTGCTTTCGAATATGACTATCAATATATGATTGATGAAATTATCAATCAGATTAAAATTGCATGCGATGAAGCCGAAGTTGATGTTCCTAATATTTTTACAGAATTTGGATCATTTACTGTAGGCGAAAGCGGTGGCGCTATCTATCAGATTTTGTACCAAAAGCAACAAAATGATAGAGAAAAATGGAACATGATTGATTCGTCATTCATTACCACTTTGCCTGATACTTGGGCGATAAATAAACGTTTTATTATGCTGGCTGTAAATCGCTGGAATGATACTTACGAGCGGGTTTTATTAGGAGGTTTGACTTGTGATAGTGACGATTATTACAACTCAGAACAAAATATGAACGCGATTTATCTGCCTAAATACAACAAAGAAAAGCCATTGTATATTGGTTTCTTTAATACTGGTGCGTATCAAGAAACTATTGGAGGTTACGGCGGTTTGCACCACTGTTTGATTCCACAGCCTAAACATATTTTAATAGATCGCGATGAAAACGGGATTTTAGCTACTGAGGTTTTCTCAGAACAGCAAACTTCTGATGATGTATTGAAAATTTTAGGTTACACAAAAAAAGTATAAAAAAAAACTTGCAAATTAAATGTTAATATCTATAAAATTATTAATTTGCAGTATCATCTAAAAGGTTAAACTTTTAATTCAAAAAAAACAAAAAACAAAACAAAATGAAAGGACCAATCAGTCAGTTTATTGAAAAACATTATTTACACTTTAATTCTGCTTCTTTAGTTGATGCTGCAAAAGCGTATGAACAGCAATTAGCGAACGGTGCTAAAATGATGGTAAGTATGGCTGGCGCTATGAGTACAGCAGAAATTGGTAAAATTTTTGCCGAAATAATTAGACAAGATAAAGTACAGATTATTTCTTGTACTGGAGCCAATCTAGAAGAAGATATCATGAACTTAGTAGCACACTCTCATTACGAAAGAGTGCCAAACTACCGTGATTTAACCCCAGAGGATGAATGGGCTTTGCTTGAAAGAGGATTAAACCGTGTTACAGATACTTGTATTCCGGAACATGAAGCATTTCGTCGTTTACAAAAACACATTTATAAGATCTGGAAAGATGCAGATGATAAAGGAGAACGTTATTTTCCACATGAATTCATGTACAAAATGTTATTATCCGGCGTTTTAGAAGAATATTACGAAATAGACTTAAAAGATAGCTGGATGTATGCAGCTGCTGAGAAAAACTTGCCTATTATTGTTCCAGGTTGGGAAGACAGTACAATGGGAAATATCTTTGCTTCATACGTAATAAAAGGAGATTTGAAAGCTTCTACCATGAAATCAGGAATTGAATACATGACATTCCTTGCTGATTGGTATCCAAAAAACAGCACAAACGGTATTGGATTTTTCCAAATTGGTGGTGGTATTGCTGGAGATTTTCCAATCTGTGTGGTGCCAATGCTTTATCAAGATATGGAAATGCATGATATTCCGTTTTGGAGTTATTTCTGCCAAATTTCAGATTCAACAACAAGTTACGGTTCATATTCTGGAGCTGTGCCAAACGAGAAAATCACTTGGGGTAAATTAGATATCAAAACCCCTAAATTTATTATTGAATCGGATGCTACGATTGTTGCACCGTTAATTTTTGCATATTTATTAGATTTATAGGATAATTTTATGAAAAGAGTTATAGTAGACTACGCTAAACTTACCAACGAAATTTTGAACCTATTGGTAGAAAAATTTCCTGATGGTTATGATGATTCGGATGTTATCCGTTTTAGAAATGCTAAAAACGAATTGATCGAAGCTGTTGAAGTTCGTACTGAAGACACTATTTATTTAGTAAAAATTAGTACTAAACTTGCTGACAGAATCGAAAATTACGACGAAGACGATGATATCGATGTTGATGTTGATACAATCGAACCAGTAAAAGGTCTTGATCTTGATGATGATATTGACGACGACGATGACGATGATGCAATAGATAAACCAGATACTGATGGTGGAGATGATGATGACGATGATGACAAAGATCCAGATGATATTGCTGACGAAGATGATGATGAAGACGATGAAGATTAATTTATCTCTTTCTAAATAATTTAAAGGAACTCAATTCGGGTTCCTTTTTTTATTGAACACTAATACAAATTTGCACTTCTTTAAATAATAAATTAAGTATTTTTATAATTTATAAGAAATTTCTTTAAATTTAATATTTAAAATATAACTGCCCAAATGAATACAGAATTATTACACGCCAAACTAAAAGAAAATTTTGGTTTTGAAAAGTTTAGACCAAATCAGGAAACTATTATAAATGCAATTCTTTCCGGACAAGATACTCTTGCAATTATGCCAACGGGCGGAGGGAAATCGATTTGTTTTCAATTACCAGCTTTAGTACTGCCAGGTATTACAATTGTTATTTCGCCTTTAATAGCTTTAATGAAAGATCAAGTCGATAGCTTGAAAACTAACGGAATTACAGCTTGTTACATAAACAGCAGTCAATCTAGTGAAGAACAGCAATATTATATTGATAATTTAAAATCGAATACTTTTAAGCTTGTTTATATTGCACCAGAAAGTTTATCATATTTAGATGCTGTTTTTAATGAATTGACAATCAGCTTAATTGCAATTGATGAAGCGCATTGTATTTCATCTTGGGGGCATGATTTTAGGCCAGCTTATACTAATTTGGGTTATTTAAAAAGCCGCTTCCCTTCTACTCCAGTTTTAGCATTGACTGCAACTGCCGATAAAGCAACACGTACAGATATTACGAAACAATTAAAATTAAAAAATCCAAAAACTTTTATTGCTTCCTTTGATAGAAAAAACTTGAGTTTGGAAGTTCGTCCAGCTTTAGACAGGGTAAAGCAAATCATAGAGTTTGTAGAAAATAAACCGAATGAATCTGGAATAATTTATTGCCTCAGCAGAAAAACAACTGAAGAATTAGCCGATAAATTAAAGAAAAATGGAATTTCTGCCAAAGCATATCATGCTGGTTTAGATAATACTCTTCGTGCTAAAACACAAGATGAATTTATTAATGACGATTGTCAGGTAGTTTGTGCTACAATTGCCTTTGGGATGGGAATTGATAAATCAAATGTGCGCTGGGTGATACATTATAATTTGCCTAAAAATATTGAAGGTTATTATCAGGAAATTGGTCGTGCTGGTCGCGATGGACTACCAGCAGAAACAGTTCTATTTGAAAGTTATGCGGATGTTATTCAGCTTCAGAAATTTGCTTCGGACGGATTAAATTCTGACGTGCAGCTTGCCAAATTAGACCGAATGAAGCAATACGCAGATGCATTAAGCTGCAGACGAAAAATTCTTCTTTCGTATTTTGGAGAATTAGTAACTGAGAATTGCGGTAATTGCGACATCTGTAAAAATCCTCCAGTTTTTTTTGATGGAACAATTTTAGCACAGAAAGCCCTCTCAGCAATTAGCCGTCTGCAAGAATCTGAACCTTTGGCGGTAATTGTAGATTTTTTGAGAGGCTCGAGAAACGCGTATATTTACGAAAAAAATTATCAAAGCTTAAAAACGTACGGAATAGGCGCTGATATTTCTTGGTACGACTGGAATCAATATCTTATTCAGCTTATAAATTTAGGTTATTGCGAAATTGCTTTTCATCAGCATAATAAAATTCTTCTAACGCCCTTTGCCAGAAAAGTTTTATTTGAAGGAGAGAAAGTAAAATTAACAACTGTTGTTAAAAAAGCAATTGATAAAAACGAAATTAAGGAAGCAAAAGCTAAAACAACTAAAATTACTCTTTTTGAGATACTTAGAAAATTACGTTATGAAATTTCTAAAGATGAAGAAGTTCCTGCCTATGTAATTTTTAGCGATGCTGCTTTAAGGCAAATGGAAAATACACGCCCAATGAGCGATGAAGAATTTCTTGCAATAGATGGTGTTGGTAAAGCAAAATTAGAAAAATATGGTCAGGAATTTATAGATGCAATTGTTTATTTTGAAAATGCAAAAAAGAAAGCAAAGGCGAAGACTAAAAAAGAAGGCAACACATATAAAACAACCTTAGAGCTTTTTGAAAACGGTAATACAATTGCAGAAATTGCAGAAAAAAGAAATCTAGGGCAGACTACCATAGTTTCTCACTTGGCAAAATTATATGTTGACGGACATGATTTTGACTTAAGTCAATTTATTTCTGATGAAGAAGTATTAATGCTGCATAAAGCGCAAGTTGAACTTGAATATCCGACAGCTTTAAAGCCGTATTATGATCATTTTGAAGAAAAACTATCTTACGATAAAATTAGGTTTGGTCTTGCTATTGTTGAAAGAAATAAGTAATTATCTCATTATATACATTACAAAAAACAAAAAAATTCTGTGAATAAACTTCACAGGATTTTTTTGTTTTTTTATTTTTAAGACTTCTTATAAATACCTTTCCTTGAAAACTTTTTGATGATGTTTTTGGTGACCAATAATAACAAAACCTAAAGCTCTTACAGAAATTGGATTGTTTGAAGCTGTTCCAATTCGTTTAAGCTGTTCTTCAGATAAACTTTTATAAAACAATAAAGTAGAATGTCTTAAGGCCGACAGTTCCGTAAGCAAATCTTGAATACTTCTGTTATTTGAATTTGTATTATTTGCATAATCATCTTCTTCAAAACTAGCCAAAGGTGTTTTATCATTTCTTGAAAATCGTAAAGCGCGGTAAGCAAAAATACGTTCAGAATCGATAAGATGCTGAATAATATCTTTGATTGTCCACTTTCCTTCTGCATAACGATAATCAAATTTGTCCATTGGAATATCTTGAACAAATCGAATAAAACCATGTAAAGAAATCTCTAACTCTTCAATTAAATTTACATCTCCGGCTTCTTGGATATAAGTTGTAAATCCGCCTGAATATTCATTTTCTGATAATTGATCTGAATTCATTTTAGACAATTTTTAATTTGTTATATAAATAAATTAACTTTTTAAGCTGAATTTCTACTAGCATTGGTATTTCCAAAAAGTGATCTGGTAACGATTTTTTCGTATACTTTAATCAATTCCTCATTAACGTTATTTTCTTTATTCAATTCATTAATTTTCAATAATGCATATTGCTGTATTGTCAACAGTGGCAATACAATACGTTCTCTTACTTGAATTGATGCTATACCATCAGGATAATTTTCCATCAAGGTTTTATGACCTGCAATTTTCAACAAAAGACGTTTCGTTTCAGAAAACTCGTCGTAAATAATCTGCCAAAATTCACCAAATTCAGGATCTTTTCTCATGTAAGCTGTTAGGGGCAAAAATGATTTTGCCAATGACATCATACTGTTTTCTAAAAGCGTTTTAAAGAACAAAGAGTTGTGATATAAATCTTGAACTTTATCCCATTGACCGCTTTCTTCGAAGTATTTTAAAGCTGTTCCTACTCCAAAGAATCCAGGTACATTTTGTTTTAATTGACTCCAAGAACCAACAAAAGGAATTGCTCTCAAATCAGCGAAATCCAACGATTCTGATTTGCTTCTTTTTGAAGGACGGCTTCCAATATTTGTTTTAGAGTAATATTTCAGGGTACTCATCTTCTCTAGATATGGAATGAACTTTGGATGATTTTTAAAGCTTAAATATTTTTCATATCCTAAACCAGCCAATTGTGTCAAAATCTGAGTTTCATCAGCAGTCAGTTCATTTTTACCTTTGCTGAAAACCTGATTAGTCACTCCGGCACTCAATAAGTTTTCAATATTATAACGGCATGAATCTAAAGTTCCAAAATTAGAACTAATCGTTTGTCCTTGAACTGTTATTTGAATTTCGTTATTTTCAATTTTTGGACCTAGAGAAGCATAGAATTTATGTGTTTTTCCACCGCCACGCGCTGGAGGCCCACCTCGACCATCAAAGAAAATAGCTTTTATACCATATTTTCTAGAAATTTCAGTTAAAGAAATTTTTGCCTGATAAATGCTCCAGTTGGCCATCAAGTAACCTCCATCTTTTGTCCCGTCAGAGAAACCTAACATGATAGTTTGTTTGTTTCCACGTTCCTTTAAATGCTTAGCATACTCCGGATTCGTATATAACTGCTCCATAATTTGATGTGCATTTTGCAAATCGTCAACAGATTCAAAAAGCGGAATAATATCAACTGTTGGATTTTCCCAATTATTCAAACGAATCATTGCGAATGTCTCCATTACGTTTAATGCACTTTCATTATTACTGATAATGTAACGGTTAGCTCCAAATTCGCCATTGGCTTTTTGAATCGTTTTAATAGCCTGAACAGACTCTAAAGTAGATTTAGTTATTTCATCATCAAAATCATTTGGATTTAAATCGCCCTTTACTTTTGATAAAACCACTAATTTATCTGCTTCAGATAATTCGAAATAATTTGCAGGGAAAATTGCAGAACCTGAATTTAAATAATGATTTACAACATCTTTAAATACTAAATCGTGAATTTTGCTGTTTTGACGAATATCCAAAGTCGCAAAATGAAATCCAAATAAATTAATTTTAACCAAAAACGCTTCTAATTCATCTAGATAAAGTGACTGGTGTTTTTCTATAATAATGGTTCTAATTTTATTTAATTGCGAAAGCATTTCCTCTAAAGTAATATAAATTTCACCTTTTGAATAAAATACAGAACGGTAAAGTTTATGTTCAAGTTCAGACACCAAAGTATCTACACCTGAGAATGTTAACTTTCGTTTTAAATTTCTCATTTCAACATAATAACACTTCAAAATTGAAGTACGCAAACGATCTGCAACTTTTAAAGTAATTTCTGTAGTAACAAAAGGATTTCCATCACGGTCTCCTCCCGGCCAAAATCCAAGCTTGATCAATTGATTTTGAATGGCATTTCCTTGAAGAATATTTTTCTGCAAATAATGAACAATTTCACCAGAGGTTGCATAAAATACATTTTCTAAATACCATATTAATGAAACTGCTTCATCATAAGGATTTGGTTTTTCGTTTTGAATAAAAGGAGTTTTACCCAGCTGCGCCAATAACTGCTTAATCTGTAACAAATCATTCAAACGAATTGCTTCAGTTAAATCATTTATAATTCCTAAAACAGGCCCAGGATAAAATTGGGTAGGGTGCGCTGTTAAAACGGTTCTGACGTTAAAGTTTTCAAGAAATTCTATCAATTCGTCGTCTTTCTCTTTTGCATCTGATTTTTCTTTAATATCACGCAAAGAGCCACGCCCTTCCATGTTATTTACTTCAGGAAAAGCCGCATCTTCAATAGCATCAAACAATACAATCTGACGTTCTATATACTGAATAAATCGAAACATTAAGTCGATTTTTTCTGTCTCCGATGCGTTATTTAAGTATTTTTGAGAAAAGAAATCAAAAATTTCTTTTGGAGTTTCTTGCTTTTTAAATCCCGTTTCGCAAGTTTCTGTAAATAAAGGCAGTAAAACCCCTGTATTATCTATAGAATCAAATGGCAATGTTATAAAAACACTATTATAAATGTGGTATTTAGAGAGAACGTCTTTATTAAAACGCTCAATTTTTGGTAACGTGTACATAATCGTGTTATAGTTGGTTGGTTAATAGGTCATAAAAAAACCCCAAGAATAAACTTGAGGTTATATTTTAATATAGCATTCAAGAAAATATTACATATTTTTAAAAATAGTATGCATCAAACGCTTCTTATCGTTTATACTTTCTTCTAGTGAAATCATTGTTTCTGTTCTGTAAACGCCTTCGATATCATCAATCATGAAGATAACTTCTTTCGCATGCTTAGTATCTTTCGCTCTAATTTTGCAAAAGATATTGAATTTTCCTGTCGTTACAGAAGCTACCGTTACGAATGGAATTTGATTGATTCGCTCTAATACAAATTTAGTTTGAGATGTATTATTAAGGAATACACCTACATAAGCAATAAATGAATACCCTAATTTATCGTAATCTAAGGCTAATGAAGATCCCATTATTATACCTGCGTCTTCCATTTTTTTTACTCTAACATGTACTGTTCCAGCAGATATCAATAGTTTTTTTGCAATGTCAGTAAACGGAACTCTCGTATTGTCTATTAACATATCTAAAATCTGGTGATCTACTTCATCTAAACGAAATTTACTCATAATTCTTTAATTAATATTACTAATTGCTATTACAAAGTATAAAAATATATATAAAAAACAACAAATTCACAAAAAATTTAACTTTTTATCAATCCGTTAACAAATTTAACATTTTTATTTAAATAAAAATCTGCTTTTTGATTTGTTTTCGGAAAATTACTGTAATCATCAGAATAAAAAGCTCCTTTAGCATCATATTCGTAATGTCCAAAATAATTTTCCAATTCGCCTACTTCAACAATGTAAGCGTTAAAATGAATTGTATTTTCAATCAATTCCTCTTTGTATTGTGCGACAAAATTCGTAATAATTTCGATACCATCATAATTTATTTTGATATTTTTATACATAAAATCATAAAAAACGACTTTATTTTGTGAAATATTCAAATAATCAGAAATTCTGTTATCAACTAAATCGTTTTCGGATATGAGTTTAAAGCTTGAAATTAGTGAGAAAAATATGAACTTTCTCGTGATTTCTCTATCATAATCGCCGTTGTAGTGCCCTGCTTCAAATAAAATTGTCGGCACCCCTAAAAATTGGAATGTATCTCCTATACAGTTGATATTAAACGAATCATCAAAACGCCCCACCTGGCCGGGAATGTATTTTTGCAACTCATCATTAATTCCGGCAATCAAATTAATTGCTTTTAATCTATTATCATTAATTTCTCTCTCTTCATTGTAAGAAGGAGCTAAAAATGAAACAGTTGCAGGTTTTCCTGTATCTCCAGCACCAAAAATAGTACGCTGATCGTGAAGATTAAAGCAATAATGGGGTTTAAAGCTTTCGAATGCAGCTCTTAGCACATTGCTTTCTGGCTGTGTCAGGTTTTGCGAGTCACGGTTCAGGTCTATCTTATTGGCATTTTCACGTGTATAAAGCTTTGCTCCGTCAGGATTTAATATCGGAATGCAGTAGAAAGTAAATGTTTTAAGCATTTTAGATGCAAACTCAGATCCGCTGTTTAATACATTAAGAAAGTCAAACAATGCTTTTGTTGTTGTGCTTTCATTTCCGTGCATTTGCGACCAAAGATAAATTCTAGTTTCTCCGTTACCAATTTGATAACTATATATAGGTTGCTCTAAAACTGACTTTCCAATAATTGTTACTTGATTATTAGTATTTAATTTATCTAATAAAGGCTGAATATGGTCTAAAGTTAAGTAACGGCCTCTTATAGATTGTTCTTTGTATTGCTCAAATAATTCTTCTAAATTCATTGTCTTTTAATTAGTTTACAAAAGTAAACATCTTTATTTTTACAATTGTAAACAATCAAAAAAGTCTAAAATTTAGAATTGTAAACAGATTTATAAATTAAGTATAGTTAATAGAATCAATGCGAGTTAACAATTGTTATTACTTTAATTGTTATTTATTAAATCATTTAATTTCAATGATTTAAACACTGCTATTTAAAGTTATTATTATCTTATTATTAGATTAAAATGATAATTTACAACTGTAAAATTGATTTACTGGATTCTTTTAGTTACATTTGTAAACAGTGTTTTTAATTTAAACAATTTACAATGGTAAACATAGATGATTTTGTAAAAAGGCTTGAAATTATACTAGATTATTATGCTTTAAATGCTTCTTCATTTGCTGATAAAATTGGTGTGCAACGTTCTAGTATGTCTCACCTATTGTCAGGCAGAAATAAACCAAGCTTAGATTTTGTGATGAAAATCTTAGAGGTTTTTCCGGATGTAGATTTGTATTGGATATTAAACGGAAAAGGAACTTTCCCAAAAAGTAATGATGAAAGTTTAAATTCAAAAACAGATTCATCTTCAGAAATCACAAAATCAACCTCTCCTATTTCATTAAATGAAAATTTTGGTTCGACAGATTTATTTTCTGAAATCAATTATCAAGAAGAACAAAAAACAGAAAGTAAAAATTTTTCAGAAAATAAAAATTCCAATTTAGATTCTGATGAAAGGGAAATTGAGAAAATTGTCTTTTTTTATAAAAACGGAACATTTAAGGTGTATGTCCCGTAATTTAATTTTTCGTGTATTTGAAAATTTTTAAAAATATTTTTTATTTAAGCGATTCTCACGCAATCGAAAAAACATCGAAAATTTATAATTGAAATCCGTCTTGTGGAATTTTACCTAAAACTCCTTCATAATGTTTTTTCAAAACTTGCAAATCCGCTTCATAATCTCCAGTCGGGAAAAATGGCTTTCCTAAATTAACTTCTTTTTTGCCCCAATCAAAAGCTACTGGAACAATTGGCACATTTGCTTTAAGCGCGATATAATAAAATCCGCTCTTTATTTCTTTTACATTTTTACGTGTTCCTTCTGGAGCAACAGCCAAACGAAAAACTTCTTTACGATCAAAAATAGCTGCAATAGAGTCGACTTTATTTAAGCCTCCCGAGCGATCTAAAGGTTCTCCTCCTGCGCTTCTAAAATAATATCCGAAAGGAAATTTGAACAATTCCTTTTTTCCAACCCAATTCATTTGCAGTCCGGAGATTCCTCTGGTAAAAATTCCCAAATAAAAATCATGATTACTTGTATGAGGCATTACCATCATCACACATTTTTTTACTTCTGCATTTTCAATTCCTACTATTTTCCAGCCCATTAGCTTAAAAAAGATGAATTTGTACAATTGTTTCTTCATTAAAATTTATTATTTCTGCAAAATAAAAGATTTAAAATGGTAATTTTGAGTAAAAGCATTATAAAATGATTCAAAAATTATTCAGTTATCTTATTCCAATTAAAATATTCAAGAAAAAATCAGCAAGGAGCAAAATGATTGAGGTAACTTGGGCGAATGGTGAGTTGGTATTAGATTCTGAAAACACAAATTACTCTTATGGTAGCCTGCAGCGTATATTAAGGTACGGACTTCGAAATATTGGCTATGAGAATATTTTAAGAATGGATCATATTTTATTATTAGGAGTTGCTGGCGGAAGTGTTATAAAAACATTAGTCGACGAAATTGAATACAAAGGCAAAATTACCGGAGTCGAAATTGATGCTGAAATGATACAAATTGCAAATGAATATTTTAATCTCAACCAGATCAAACAGCTTGAAGTTATTATTGATGACGCTTTCGAATTTGTATTGAAAACCAAACATAAATATGATTTAATTATTATTGATATTTTTGAAGATATCAAAATGCCTAACTTCTTATTCGAAAGCTTTTTTAGCGAACGAATTTGTTCACTTTTAAAAAATCAGGGTTTTGTGCTTTTTAACACCATGATTTTAGATGAAGCACATAATATTAGAAACAGAAAGTATATTTCAGAAATAAACCCTAAATTGTTTACGACTAAAATGCTGCCCCGCATTGAAGTTCATAATGAATTAATAATTATTGAAAAAGTAGCCTAAATTTAAGTTTTATGAAAACCCTTGCCTCTATTTTAAACACCTTACCACCTACTAAGGTTATCGATTCGAGTATTGATTTTTCTAAATATGTTCCGTTAGACTTATCAATTACTAATCAAGAATTAGTCAAAAGAAAACCAGAAAACGCAACAGAATTTGAAATTTTTATATCAGATTATTTAAAAAAGAACAATGCCGAAGTTGCATTTGGCGGTTATATTGAAGGACGTACTTTATATAAAAGAAGTACCATTTTTAAAAATGATTCGATTCCAGAACGCAACATTCATATTGGTCTAGATTTATGGACAAAAGTTGAAACTTCCGTTCTAGCACCACTGGACGGAAAAATACATAGTTTTAAAAATAATGTTGGTCTGGGCGATTATGGGCCGACCATTATTTTAGAACACGAAGTTGAAAATGAAATATTTTATACTTTATACGGTCATTTATCGTTAGAAAGTATAAAAGACTTAACCGTCGGGAAATTTTATAAAAAAGGAGAACAAATTGCAACTATAGGAAATGCTGCCGTTAACGGTGATTATGCACCTCATGTACATTTTCAGATTATACAAAATATTGAAGATTATTGGGGAGATTATCCAGGAGTCTGCAATACAAACGACCTTAATTTTTATATCGAAAATTGCCCCGACCCTAACCTATTATTAAAAATAACATAAATAGTTATGAAGAAAGCAGGATTGATTATATGTTTGCTGTTGTTAATTGGATGTAAATCAAAAACAGTAAGCAGAGACACTGAAGATTTAAAAATTAAAAAAGTTGCGAGTGCTGAAATAAATTCAAATCAGCAAAGTAAAGCTTATGAATTAGGAAAAAGAGTTTTAGAAACGTGCAATACTTCTAAATTTAAACCCTTTAACGAAACTGAAGTTACCAAGTCGGTAATGGAAAATACAACTGAGGAGCGTTTGACAAAAACCTGTCAGCGATTTAGACAATATTATGGAAGTTTTATTGATTTGAAATTAGACGGTGTTTACAAAACCAAACAAGAAGTTATTTACCGTTATCACGCTTTGTATTCAAAAAAAGTAGCCAATAAAGAACTGCGTGTTTTTGTAGACGAAAATAATCTTGTTTCTGCTATAAAATCAATGGATTGGGATGAAAAATTCGATTCTAAAATAACTGAATAAACTAAAATATATGAGTTTAAAATTGCCACTGCTTTTATTATTTTTAATTGCCAATCTTTCAAACGCTCAGGAAACCATAAGTATAAAGGGCTCTAAACCTTTTCCGGCAACGCAGAGTTACACGTTTATTTGTGAAAAATATGCTTATACTGGCGAGACAAATGTTCAGATTGCAAAAACAGATAAAGGAGGCGTTTTAAAACTAACTATTGCAACAGCAAATTATCTAGCTCGAATTTCTGGCGGTGTTTATGTCGATTTGGTAAACGGTGATGTTATTGCCTGTGTAGATAAAAACACCAATGAAACTGCTGATGGCAAAACAACATCATATTACTATTTTACTACGGCTGAAATGATTAAGTTAAAAAAAACAGATATACAAGCCATTAGGTTTATTATAACTGGAAATTCAAAAACTTTCGGCAATCAAACTGGTTATTTTACTGCAATTAATAGAATGTCATACTTTTCGACAGCGTTTGATAAATCCAAAAAAACTTTTGATACTGCAAAAGAAATAAGTCTTTTATAAAGAAATGATTTAATATAATAAATCTTATATTTATAGCTTAATTTTATTTTAATGAACGCAAACGAAAATTTAATTGCAAAATTCTACACTGCTTTTGCAAATGGTGATGCCAAAACAATGAGCGAATGTTACCATCCGAAAATTCATTTTATTGATCCCGCTTTTGGATTATTAAAAGAAGATCAGGTTTCTAAAATGTGGGAAATGTTGATTTTAAGAAGCAAAGGCAATCTTAAGCTAGAATTTTCAGATATAAAAGCAGATGAATTTACTGGTTCTGCAAAATGGGTTGCGACTTATATATTTACTAAAACTAATCGAAATGTTATCAATAGAATTTCGGCTGAGTTTGTATTTCAAGACGGATTGATTATCAAGCATACAGATAATTTTGACGTTTGGAAATGGTCGAAACAAGCTTTTGGCTTGACAGGGTATTTTTTAGGATGGACAGGATTTTTTCATAAAAAAATTCAGGAGCAGGCTGTATTATCTCTTAAAAAGTTTCAAGAATCCAGATAAGATTCGTAAATTCAAGTTTAAAATTCACATTGATTAAAAATAAAATTTAATTTTTAATTTTATTTATCTCCTTGTTGCAAAGATTCTAATTATTTTGTTACTGCTTATTGAGTTAATCGTGTTGTAATCTTGAATAACTATGAAAGACATTGTACACAAAAAATTAAATCAGTTACAAGCAACAGCAATTTGCGGAAACGATATTAGTTCTTCCTGTTTGTATGTTTCGGCACTTACCATTTTGTATGCTGGCCAATATGCATGGATTTCGTTATTGATCGTTGCAGTTGTTCTATACTTATTCAGAAAAATTTATGGTGAAGTTGTTGGCGCAATTCCTTTAAATGGAGGCGCTTACAATGTTTTACTAAATACTTCTACAAAACGGTTAGCCTCATTAGCCGCTACTTTAACGGTTTTATCTTATATGGCGACGGCCGTAATTTCAGCCTCAGAAGGAATGCATTATTTGCACGGAATTTTCGATGGCTTGAATGTTACGATTGCAACCGTTGTCGTTCTTGTACTTTTTACTGGCCTTGCCATTTTAGGAATTGGAGAATCTGCATTTGTTGCCGTCTTTATCTTTCTAACTCATATTGCAACACTTAGCTTATTGGTTTTAGCCTCTTTGTATTTTATTTTAAATCACGGTTTAAATATTTTTCATATCAATTGGCAAACACCCATTGCAACTGGAAATATAAAAACAGCACTTTTCCTAGGATTTTCTGCTGCAATGCTCGGAATTTCAGGTTTTGAAAGCTCAGCAAATTTTGTCGAAGAACAAGAACATGGCATCTTCCCTAAAACACTTCGAAACATGTGGGCAATTGTAAGCTTTTTTAATCCCGTGATCGCCATATTATTAATAAGTGTAATTCCGTTAACCGAAGTTGGAGAAAATAAAGAATCACTTTTGGCACATTTAGGTCAAACTACTGGAGGATCATGGCTGGCATGGCTAATTTCTATTGATGCTGTTTTAGTTTTATGTGGCGCTGTACTTACTTCATTTGTAGGTGTTTCTGGTTTATTAAACCGAATGACATTAGATCGAATTCTGCCAAACTATTTCCTAAAACAAAACAAAAGAGGTTCGCATTACCGAATCGTAATAAGTTTTTTAGTTCTGTGTATATCAGTTCTTTTTGCTACAAAAGGCCATTTAGAATCTTTAGCCGGAGTTTATACTTTTTCTTTTCTGGCTGTTATGGCGCTTTTCGGAATTGGAAATTTATTATTGAAATTCAAACGAAGAAAACTTCCTAGACCTGAACGTGCACGAGGTATAGCAGTTGTAATAGCCGTTTCGTTTATTATTGCGGCATTTATAGGAAATATGAAATTGAATATTAATTCATTTTATACATTTCTAAAATACATGATTCCTTCCTTAATTTTTATAGGAGTTATGCTTAACCGTGTCGTACTTATCAAATTATTAATAGAAGCCTTAGAATATTTCTATCAGCCGTTGAGAAGATTTGTAATTGTAAGCAATCGCTATTTACAGAATTTAAGTTTACAAATTAATTCGCAGGAATTTGTCTTTTTTACCAAAGGTGATGATATTGCTATTTTGAATAAAGTTTTACAATATGTCGAAGGCAATGAAACGACCAAAAAACTCAAAATTGTTCACATCAAAAACGGCATTACAAACAACGAAGAACTTAAAAAAGACTTAGAAGTTTTAGATCGCGCTTACGATAGTCTGGATATCGAATACCTTGAGATCGAAGGTGTTTTCGGGCCAGAAATTATAGACGATTTATCCAAAAAATGGAAAATTCCTAAAAACTTTATGTTTATAGCTTCTCCAGGAAACAAATTCTCTTATAGAGTTTCAGATTTAGGAGGCGTACGTTTAATTATGTAGCTTTTTTTCAGGAGCAGGTGGTTTCATTTTTTAAGACGATCAGTCCCGCTATCCCTTTCAAACTTTTGCGCCGAACACCGGCACAAAAGGTTTTCAGTACTATCGGGGCTAGACAAGAACGTATAGCGATTTTTAAGAAACAACAAACCCGACAGATTTTTAAATTCGTCGGGTTTGTTTGTATTTAAGATTTAAATAATCTTTTTCTTTGTTTGGTTAATTACGATTTAAACCAGCTTTCAACCAACTCATCTTCAAATGAAGTCGCATTTTTGTGAACAAACTCATTTGTGTTTTTATTATAAGAATAATCTAAAGCCCAAGTTTCATGATTTTTAGCTAAATCTTTGATACTTTCACAAACAAAAGCAATTTCTTCGTCGGTGGTAGTTGGATGAATTGACATTCTGATCCATCCTGGTTTTTTGATCAAATCACCAATCGTAATTTCATTAACCAATTGATTCGAAGTTTCTTGATCTACATGCAATAAAAAATGCCCGTAAGTTCCAGCACAGCTGCATCCTCCTCTAGTCTGAATTCCGAATTTATCATTCAATAATTTTACTCCTAAATTAAAATGAAGATTTTCAATAAAAAATGAAACTACACCCAAACGATTTTTATGCTGTCCCGCTAAAATTTTAATATTTGAAATTTCATCCAATTCATTAAAAACAAAATCAACAATTTCATGCTCACGCTGCAGAATGTTTTCAATTCCCATTTCTTCCTTAAGCTCAATTGCCAAAGCTGTTTTTATAACCTGAAGAAAACCAGGAGTTCCGCCATCTTCACGATCCTCAATATTGTCAATATATTTGTGTTCTCCCCAAGGATTTGTCCAGCTTACAGTTCCGCCGCCGGGACAATCAGGAATCATATTATTATATAATTTTTTATTAAAAATTAATACACCAGACGTTCCAGGTCCTCCTAAAAATTTATGTGGAGAAAAGAAAATAGCATCAAGATAAGATTCTGGATCTGCAGGATGCATATCAATTTCTACATAAGGTCCAGAACAGGCGAAATCTACAAAACAAACTCCGTTATGCTTATGCATTAATTTCGCAGCTTCATGAAAAGGTGTTTTTAAACCCGTAACATTCGAACATGAAGTAATAGAAGCAATTTTAATTGTTCTATCGGTATATTTTTCTAGGAGTTCTTCTAAATTTTCCAGACTAAAAAGTCCTTTTTCGCATGATGGAATAATTTCAACATCTGCGATCGTTTCTAACCAAGAGGTTTGATTAGAATGATGTTCCATATGCGAAATAAAAACAACAGGTTTTTTTTCAGCTGGAACTATTGTGCAGTCTTTCAGGTTTTCTGGAATCTTCAAACCTAAAATACGCTGAAATTTATTAACAACACCTGTCATTCCGGTTCCATCTGTAATCAAAACATCATCAGTATTAGCATTAGTATGACGTTTTATTATGTTTCTGGCATGATGATAGGCTTTTGTCATGGCAGTACCTGACACAGTAGTTTCTGTATGTGTATTAGCAACGAAAGGTCCGAATTCATTCAGAAGTTTCTCTTCAATTGGTCGGTATAAACGGCCGCTGGCTGTCCAATCAGTGTAAATGATCTTTTTTTTACCGTAAGGCGAAGTAAATTCTTGATTTATTCCCACAATATTTTTTCGGAAATCCTGAAAATACGTTTCTAAAGTGATGGTACTATTTTTGCTATTCATTAGTGTGCCTGAGTTTGATGCAAATATAAATGCTTTTTTATAAAATTGCGAATTTATCAATTATAAACTTTAAATATTAGAAGACCGATTAGTTTATTTAACTAAATAGTCCTTTTTTTGACAATTTATCATAATATTCTATAGGATTAATAGGCATTAAAACTTGAACAATACTTGTATATGGAAAATTTAGCAACGGCTACTTTTGGTGGTGGGTGTTTTTGGTGTATTGAGGCTGTGATACAACGGTTAAAAGGTATAGAATCTTTAAAATCAGGTTTTTCAGGTGGCTTTATTAAAAATCCGCCTTATCGTGAAGTACGTACTGGCAGAACTGGTCATGCCGAAGTCATACAGGTTACTTTTAATCCTGACATAATTTCATATCATGACTTGATATTTATATTTATGACAAGTCACGATCCAACAACACTTAATCGACAGGGAGCAGATGTAGGTACACAGTATCGTTCTATAATTTTGTATCATAATGAGGAACAAAAAAAAATTGCAGAAAAAGTTTTAGAAGAAGCACAACCTTTTTATGATGACAAAATTGTAACTGAATTAGCTGCTTTTGAAGTATTTTATGAAGCTGAACAAGATCATCAAAATTATTATAATAACAATCAAGATGCCCGTTACTGTCAAATTGTAATTGATCCAAAAGTGCAAAAATTAAAAAAAATGTACGCAGAAAAACTAGTTGAATAAGTAATTTTATAGCTCAGATTAATATTTCCTTTTCAAAGAAATAATCTTAATAATTGGGCAAAAAATAAAAAATACAACAATGAAAAACTTAAAAATAAATAATCGATTTACAGCTGAATTGCCAGCAGATCCAGATGAAACAAATGAAATTCGTCAGGTAAGAAATACGCTCTTTTCGTATGTAAATCCAACCAAACCCTCTAATCCAAAGCTAATTCATGCTTCTGAAGAAGTAGCCGAATTAGTGGGAATCAATAAAGATGAAATTCAATCTGAATCATTTTTAAATGTTTTCTCAGGAAAAGAAATTCTGGCAGATACTCGCCCCTATGCAATGCCGTATGCAGGGCATCAATTTGGGAATTGGGCTGGACAATTAGGAGACGGACGCGCGATCAATTTAACGGAGGTTGAGAATGATAATCAGTTTTTTACACTTCAATTAAAAGGTGCTGGAAAAACACCATATTCGAGAACTGCTGATGGCTTAGCCGTTTTGCGATCCTCTATTAGGGAATATTTATGTGCTGAAGCAATGCACTATTTAGGAGTTCCTACTACCCGATCGCTTTCTCTGATGCTTTCTGGTGACGAAGTTTTACGTGACATTTTGTACAATGGAAATCCGGCTTACGAAAAAGGTGCAGTTGTTTGCCGTGTCGCTCCTTCTTTCATTCGTTTTGGAAGTTTTGAAATGCTTACAGCCAGAAACGAACTTAAAAATTTAAAAGAATTTGTCGAATACAATATCAAACATTATTTTCCTGAAATAGAAGGAGAACCAAAAGAACAATATTTGCAATTTTTTAAAACTGTTGCTGAAAAGACACGTGAAATGATTTTGCATTGGCAACGAGTTGGTTTTGTACACGGCGTAATGAATACGGATAATATGTCGATTCACGGAATTACTATAGATTACGGACCTTATGGATGGCTGGAAAATTACGATCCAAATTGGACGCCAAATACAACTGACAGTCAGAATAGAAGATATCGTTTTGGAAATCAGCCTCAAATTGCACAGTGGAATTTATATCAATTGGCCAATGCGCTTTATCCTTTAATTAATGAAGCCGAACCTTTAGAGAGAATTTTAGAATCGTTTATAATTGATTTTGATTCAGACTATAAAACAATGTTCTTAAGTAAATTAGGAATATTTACTTCAACTGAAACTGACGATAGTCTACTTGAAGGTTTAGAAACTATTTTACAATTATCTGAAACTGACATGACCATCTTTTTTAGAAATTTAAACAGAATCCAGAAAACAGATTCTGCTGAAAATGCAATTGAAAAAATGCAAGACGCTTTTTATTTTCCAAAAGAAATTTCAGGAGCTGTTTTAGATTCTTGGAAAAAATGGTTTTCTGCTTATATCCAAAGATTAAATTCAGAAGAAGTTTCAGATGAGAATCGCGTTGAAAAAATGAATCTTATTAATCCTAAATATGTGTTGCGAAATTACATGTCACAACTAGCTATTGATGCTGCAGATCAATGCGATTATTCTTTAATAAATGAATTATATCTTCTTTTGCAAAAACCATATGACGAACAAATAGAATCAGAAAAATGGTTTGCTAAACGACCAGATTGGGCACGATCAAAAGTCGGATGTTCAATGCTTTCTTGCAGTTCTTAATTTTTATTTTCCCCACAGATTAGAAGATTTTAATGTTAATTCATTTAATTCTAATCTGTGGGGAAAATATTTTATTTGGATATAATATAATCTACAATCATATTGGCGTGAATTCTAGAGTTTTCAATAAACCATTTGTGCGTCTGCATGCCACCGCAAACTACGCCGGCCAAAAATAATCCTTCAACATTGGTTTCCATTGTTTCTGCATTATATGTTGGTGTTTTCAATTCGTCATCAGACAATTGAATTCCCATTTTTTCTAGAAAAGTCAAATCAGGTTTGTAACCCGTTAAGGCCAAAACAAAATCATTTTCAATTGTTACTTTTCCTTCTGGAGTTTCAATTTCTACTTCGTCTGCTCGTATTTCAGTAATATTTGATTCAAAATAAGCTTTGATGCTCCCTTCTGCAATTCGGTTTTCAATATCGGGTTTTACCCAATATTTCACTCTGTTATTGATTTCGTTTTTACGAATAACCATCGTAACATTTGCTCCTTTTCTCCAGCATTCTAAAGCTGCATCGACAGATGAATTATTAGCACCAACTACTAAAATATTTCTAAAAGCATATTCATGAGCTTCTTTATAATAATGACGAACTTTAGGCAGCTCCTCGCCTTTTACGTTCATTTCAATCGGAATATCATAAAATCCGGTTGCAACGATTACATATTTAGCTTGATAAGAAGTTTTATCTGTAGTTACATTAAATGATTTATTTTCTAATTTGTGAATCTGAGTCACTTTTTCAAACAAATGAATCTTAAAATTAAAATAACGGTGAATGTTTCTGTAATATTCCAGAGCTTCCTGACGACCTGGTTTTGGAGCTAGACAATTAAACGGGATATCTCCAATTTCTAATCTTTCAGCAGTTGAAAAAAAGGTCATATACAACGGATAATTGAAAATACTATTTACAATCGCACCTTTTTCTATAATTAAATAACGTAGGTCTTTCTTTTGAGCTTCTATTGCGCAGGCTAATCCAATTGGTCCGCCTCCAACAATAATCAAATCATATTGTTCTGTCATAATTTATTCTTTTCCCCAGTCTTTAAAAGGATTTTTACTCAAATAAGCATTGTAATATCTTTCATCATTTGTTACTTCTTCTCCTAGCCAACTTGGTTTTTCAAAAGTATCTGTTTCTGACTTCAATTCAATTTCTGCCATTACTAGACCTTCATTTTCTCCATAAAATTCATCTACTTCAAAAACATGATTCCCACATTTTATTTCGAAACGCGTCTTTTCAATTTTTCCTTTTTCACACAATTTAAGCAATTCTTGTGCTTCGTCTAGCGGAATCTCATTTTCCCATTCAAAACGTGACATACCGCCATGATGGCCAATTCCTTTAATGGTCAAAAAGCCTCTTTCGCCTTTAATTCTAACGCGAACGGTTCTTTCAGGCAATGAACTTAAATACCCCTGGGCAATTTTATTTTGAGTAAAAGCCTGCTCTTTAAAATCACTTGATTTTACAAGAAACTTTCTTTCAATTTCAATCATCTTGATTTATAAATTAATTTTTAATGCAAGTTACTCATTTTAATTGAGTCTTAAATTGAGAATATCCAATCTTGAGCGATTTAAGACAATTTTGTAATGTTTTGAAAACTAGATACATAACTACAAAATAACTAATTATTAACACGTTATGTATTTATTTTTTTGTTAAATTTGATAGTATCTAAACTTCATACTTATGTCTAAAAAAGCACTTTATCTCTTAGGCATTGCTATCACAATCATTTTGGGTACTTTTTTGTATGTCAAATTTTGTTGCAATTGCAGTATAGAAACACAAACAGTTGGTACACAAAAAATATCAGCAGTTACATCTAAGGACACCAATTTTGTTCCTTTTGTTCTTAATGGCTCCGGAATTGAATATCACACAAATCATAATCTCAAGTTCTTGAAAAACAGTTCTGCTTTAATTATGCCAGTTGCTGATTCAGTAAAAATTGGAATTGAAAACCTGAAAAGCTTCCTAACTGCAAACCCTACGCAAAAATTGACTATTACAGGTTACGCGACATCTGATGAAATCAATACAACTAAATTCGAAAATCTTGGTTTAGCAAGAGCTAATGATGTGAAAAATTATTTCTTTTCTAAAGGTTTGTCTGCATCTCAGTTTGGTATCAAAGGAGAAATCATTGATACTTGGAAAACCAATCTAGATACCATTTTGGGACCAGCTGAATACAAATTTGAAAACGCAGCTACAACTGCTGTCGCTACTGACGAATGGAGTATTCTTAAAGAAAAAATAAATAAAGATCCGTTGATTCTTCATTTTAGCACTAATAAATCGAGTGATAAATTGAGCAATGTTGAAAAAGAAAAGATCGCTGCTATTGTCAAATATTTGGATCATGTAAAAGAAGCAAATGTTTTAATTGTCGGGCATTCAGACAATGTTGGAAATCGTGATGCTAATATTATTCTTGGACAAAAACGAGCCGAATTTTCTAAAAAATATTTGTCTGAAAACGGAATTGATGCCTCACGGATTACAACAGAATCTAAAGGACCAGATGAACCAATTGGAGATAACACAACTGCTGAAGGAAAAGCAAACAACAGAAGAACCGTTATTACAATTAAATAATAATCAAAATATACTATTATGAATATACCTTGTATCTTAATACCAGTGCTAGCGGGATTAATCTGTGCAATTTTAGGTTACTTGCTAGGGAAAATGAATTCAAAAAAAGAGGATTCGCTTGCGACATCCTTACAGGAAGATCTTGATGCCTGCAAAGCCAATACTAAAAATCTAACAGCAAAAATTGCTGCTTTAGAAACTGAATTAGCTGCTAAAGCTAAAATTACACCTTCACCACAATCATATGCGGCTGTTACACCTACAATACTATTTGACAGTGCGTTGGCTGCAACTGTTTTTGGAAAAAAAATAAAAGAAAATGATTTAAAAATCGTCGAAGGAATCGGTCCAAAAATTGAAGCTTTATTTAACGAAGCCGGAATAATAACCTGGTATCAATTATCAGACACTTCTACAGAAAAATTACAATCTATTTTAGATGCCGGCGGAGAAAATTATGCTATTCATAATCCTAGTACATGGGCAAAACAGGCACTTTTAGCGTATCAGGGAAAGTGGCAGGAATTGAAAGACATGCAGCAAGGACTGCTTGGAGGAAAAGAGTAATAATGGGTTCAAAGATTCAGAGTAGCAAAGGTACAGAGTAAAAACCTAAGAGCCTTTGCTGCTCTGAACCTCTGAACCTTATAAAAAACTTGAATCCCATTTTTTTGATGTATTATACCATAATTGCCCTTGCGAAACTTCTAGAGGACAATCAAAATTATTGGTATATAAAGCGCCGGTTCCTAAACCTTGTGGCATTTTAGAGTTTTGAAGAAATGTCCATTGTGCAATAGCATTCAATCCAATATTACTTTCTAATGCTGATGTAATCCACCAGCCAATATTATATTGTTCTGCTAAAGTTATCCATTCTTTGGTTCCTCTAAAACCGCCTATAAAACTTGGTTTCAAAATGATATATTGAGGTTTTATTTTCTGAAGTAATTCTTTTTTTTCTTCAAATGAAAAAACACCAATTAATTCTTCGTCTAAAGCAATAGGAAAAGGAGTTGTCTCACATAAATCTGCCATTGCTTGAATATTGCCTTTTTTAATAGGCTGTTCGATACTATGAAGCTGAAATTTATTCAATTGAGTTAATTTATCTAAAGCTTCATTTAAACTAAAAGCTCCATTTGCATCCACTCTTATTTCGATTTGTTTTGCCGAAAAATGACTTCTGATAAATGCTAGTAATTCTAATTCTTTTTGAAAGTCAATTGCACCGATTTTAAGTTTAATGCAATTAAATCCAGTTGCCAGTTTTTCCTCAATTTGTTCTTTCATAAAAGAAGCTTCTCCCATCCAAACCAAACCATTTATGTCGATTGATTTTGAATTATTCGTAAAATCAGACGGAAATAACAAATAAGGATTTTCGCTTTTTAAGGATAAAAAAGCCATTTCGATTCCGAATTGTATAGAAGGAAATTCTATTAAAGCTTCCCAAAGCGCTTTTTCTCCAAGCTGAATATTTTGACAAGCCCAATTCAGTTTTTCTTCATAATCACTTCGGTCGTCTGCGCTTAAGCCACGCAGGATACCGCACTCTCCTATTCCCTTTTTACCGTTTTCTTCGAGAACGATAAACCAAGTTTCTTTTTCTGTCATAACGCCTCTAGACGTACCAGAAGGGCGTTTAAACTCGAGCATGTATTTATGATAAGTAGCTTTCAATATGCAAATTATTTAAAACATATAAGTGATATAAGCTAATTTAAGTTTTTATTGTTGAAACATTAAATTTTAAATGAACTCATATCACTTATATGGTGAAGAAATCTCTTTAGTTATAAAGCTTAAGAATTTTTTCGAAGTCTTTTGACGGTAAACCTGCTTTTTGGAAATTAGTAAAATCCAGTTTGGTTTTTTCTTTCCAGCTTAAACTGTCGGTTACATTTTGAGTTTGATATTTTTTATAGATTGCTTTTGCTTCGCTGTAATCATCACTTATCAAGTAAACGTGTGCCAAGTTTAACTTTACCATTAATTCCGTATCATCTAGTTTTTCGCCTTCTTTTAAAAACTTTATGGCTTTTGCATATTGTTTCGTTAAAATATAGCAATAACCAATTGAGCTGTAATCTAATGCTGTTGCTTTTCCTTCATTAATTATGGTATTTAATTTAGGAATTGCTTCATTGTATTTTTGCAGTTTGATTAATGTCGAAGCTTGAGTTCGTAAGTCATCAAAAACATTTTTAGAAATGTCAGCATCTTTATAACAGGTATTTCCAAAGTCTTTGTACACTTTGTTCTTTTCAATTGGCAGTAATTTTTGAAACTCCGTATAACGATATTGTTTCATTATTTTTTCCAAAATACAAACACAAAAATCATCTGAATTGGCCATTTTTTGTGCCATTGTAGATGTTTTACAAAGACTGATAATTTCGTTTTTGTTGTCTTGGTTCCAGCCTCTATTTAGTTTTGTATCGACCCACGGCACAACTTCTAAAACTATTTTTTGATTTAAAACCCAATTTTTACTGTGAAAGCCAAAGAAAAGAGTATTCACATTTTGTCCTAAACAAGATGATTTATCAAGTGAAAGCCTTTTTGCATCTTTGCTTACGGCATCTACTTGAGCATAACAGGCTTTATCCGTTTTTCCGTCTTCAATATATTTTTTAGAATTTTCATCAGAAGTAAAAAGTGCATAAGTACAAGTATCGTCACCCGAGATTTTAGACATCAAAAATACCGCTCCCGCTGAACCTTGGCTGATTCCAGTTGGATCTGGAATTGCTTTCAAAACCGAAACCAAACTATTTGCCATCTGCTGATTTTCGTCTAAAAGTGTAATTCTATACACAATTTCAGTAGTTCCAACAGGCAAATCTTCTGTTTTCAAAACAATTCGGTCACGTGCTGAAACAATTATTTCTTTTGTAGTAGCACGCTCTTTATCCCAATAGCCATCTTTTTGTGCAAAAGAGCTGTATGAAATCGTAATTAAAAAAAGTAAGGCTAATCTTTTTAAATTCATATAAATTGATGGTTTATTGTAAATTGTCATTTCTATATAAGAGAAATGACATATATTATGCCAAAAAAATTATTCTTTTAAACTTTAAGAATTAACTCCTTACAATTCAATCGATTCCCCAATTCCTAAAAGCATTAAATCTTTTCCTTTATCAAAAAATTTACGAATAGCATCTTCATGATTAATTTCGATATAACCGAAAGTATCAAAATGGTAGCCTAATATTTTATCACATTCAACAAAATCAGAAGCAATAATAGCGTCATCAACATCCATTGTAAAATTATTTCCAATTGGAAGAATAGCCAAATCAAGTTTTGTTCTTAGCGGAATTAATTTCATGTCATAAGTAAGTGCAGTATCTCCGGCAATGTAAATATTTTTATGCTCGCCTTCGATCACAAAACCCCCAGGATTTCCGCCATAACTTCCGTCAGGAAAAGAACTTGAGTGAATAGCGTTTACATATTTTACTTTTCCAAAATCGAATTTCCAGCTTCCTCCGTGATTCATCGGGTGTGCATTCAATCCTAATTTGGCGTAATAACTTGTAATTTCTGCATTCGAAACAATAACAGCATTCGTTCTGTTTGCAATAGCTTCAACATCTAAAACGTGATCACCGTGCGCATGCGTCAATAAAATATAATCAGCATTTAGTGTATTTATATCGATTCCAGCTGCTTGAGGATTTCCTGTAATAAATGGATCAACAATAATATGTTTTCCTCCAACTTCGATGCCTAAAGAGGCGTGCCCGTAAAATGTAATTTTCATTTTGTAAAATTTAAAATTGAACTTTTGTTTTATCTGCCGCCTAAAAATAGATTAACAAATATGTCTGAAATCAAAGAAATCATGCAAACAGTTAATAGTATTGAAAGCAAAAATGTGCTCAATGCCAGTTTTTTTAATTCTGGATCTAAAAGCTTAGGATTTTGGTTTTTATAAACTGTAATTAAATGTTTCGTTAAAGGTATATAAGCTAATAAAAATAAATATTGATCAAAACGATAATCGCTTAGAATAGCAAAAACAACTACCATAATCATTGCTGTAAGGATCAATGAAAAATGATAAATCTTAGCTTTTGCTCCGCCCATTTGAACTACGATTGTATTTTTACCCGATTTTCTATCTGATTCTTCATCGCGCATATTGTTCAGATTCAAAACCCCAACGCTTAACAAACCAATTGAAATCGCCGGCAAAATTAAAAGCGGATCAACTTCTTTTGAGTATAAAAAGTTAACACCTAAAGTACTTACCAACCCAAAGAAAATGAAAACAAAAACATCTCCCAAGCCTTTATAGCCGTAAGCTGAATTACCCACTGTATAGCGAATTGCAGAAGCAATTGCCGCGATTCCCAGTAACAGAAAAAAGATAGAATAAACAAAATTAGTCTCGCCAAAAGCAAAATAAATTAATGTAATTGCTGATAAAAGAGTCAATGCAGCGGTAATTATTATTGCTTTTTTCATAGCCTGAGGGGTAATGGCTCCACTCTGAATAGAGCGTTGCGGTCCTACTCGATCGGCATTATCTGTACCTTTTACGCCATCTCCATAATCATTTGCAAAATTGGATAAAACCTGTAAGCCAAGCGTTGTTAAAAGTGCAAAACCAAAAATTTTCCAGCTAAAAACTTCTGTTGGCGTGTTGATAGTTTCTGTTGGGTTCGATAAAGCGTAAATGCTTCCTACTATAATTCCAGAAACTGATAAAGGCAATGTGCGCAATCTTGCGGCTTCAATCCAATGTTTCATTCTTTCTATTTTGTTTTGTATTGTTTTTTTATCTTAAGGTTTCAGGTTTCAAGTTCTGGGTTTAGCAACTTGAAACCTGAAACTTGAAACAATTTTTAACTTTTATGGCAACCATTTATTTTCTCCGAAATTTGGTTTTCTTTTTTCTAAAAATGCATTTCTTCCTTCTTTTGCTTCTTCTGTCATGTAAGCTAAACGAGTGGCTTCTCCGGCAAAAACTTGCTGTCCAACCATTCCGTCATCTGTTAAATTCATGGCGAATTTCAGCATTTTAATAGAAGTTGGGGATTTTTGCAGAATTTCCTGTGCCCATTCGTAAGCAGTATATTCCAGCTCATCATGCGGAATTACAGCATTTACCATTCCCATATCCATGGCTTCTTGAGCAGAATAGTTTCTTCCTAAAAAGAAAATTTCACGTGCTTTTTTCTGCCCAACCATTTTAGCTAAATACGCAGATCCATAACCACCGTCAAAACTTGTTACATCTGCATCTGTCTGTTTAAAAATAGCGTGTTCTTTACTGGCTAAAGTCATATCGCAAACTACGTGCAAACTGTGCCCACCGCCAACTGCCCACCCTGGAACAACGGCAATAACAACTTTTGGCATAAAACGAATTAATCGCTGTACTTCAAGAATATTTAAGCGGTGCTGTCCGTCTTCTCCAACATAACCTTGATGTCCGCGAGCATTTTGATCGCCGCCGCTGCAAAAAGAATAGATACCATCTTTAGTTGATGGACCTTCTGCAGAAAGCAAAACTACTCCAATTGAAGTATCTTCTTGAGCATCGTAAAAAGCTTGGTATAATTCTGAAGTTGTTTTAGGACGAAAAGCATTTCTAACATTTGGTCTATTAAAAGCGATTCTAGCAACTCCGTTACATTTTTTATAGGTTATATCTTCAAATTCTCTGGCAGTGATCCAATCCATTTCTATTTGTTTTATTAAAAATTATAGTGTAAAAATAAACCATTTTTACATTTTTACCTACTCAATTTACTTTAAGTATGTGCTAAAATATCTTCGAATGTTAACAATTAGTATTTCCCTACAAAAAATAACATTTTTTAACATTCGTTTTAAAAAATAATGAGTAATTTTACACTCTAGAAATCAATGAGATACATTTTATTTCATTGACTTAAGATTGATTTTCTTTCACTGATTTATTAACCTAAAAAATGATTTTTTTGAGAAAATTTAAAAAATTTGTCGCTCATTTTTTTACGGTTTTAATTAGTAAGCCTATAAATAATGAGCAAATGATTTATTCGTTTGTTAAAACTTCAAAGAGGAGACTGTAACACCTAAGGTTAAACGCTAGAATTGTTATGTAATTAGTATAAAATTGATTACGAAAAGAGGAAATACTAACCAAAACTTTCTAAAAGTTATTTTATTAAACCAAATGGATTAGCCGTGAACTCGATTTTTTGATATCAAGATAAATGAATTGATTGTTTAAAGACATACCCATATAAAAAAGTAATTTCTAAAATTATTAAGGCTATTATTTTTTTAATGGATTCGAATTATTTTATTTCTGTTTTTTTTTAATTACAATTTTTTTTAAAACTGAATAAAAAGAGAAAGGCTGCTTGTAATGAGCAGCCTTTCTTGTTATATAAATTCATCTTTTAAAGAATTTACTCTTCCTTTATCAAATAAATCCCATCTTCTTTAATTTCAATAAGTTTATCTTTATACAAGGCTCCAATGGCCTTTTTAAAAGTTTTTTTACTCATTTTTAAAACTGTTTTAATATCTTCTGGATGCGAATTATCATTTAAACGCAAGAAACCGCGATTGGCTCTTAATTCATCTAAAATTTTCTCTGCATTTGGCTCAATACTTTGATAGCCTTGAACTTGCAATGCTACATCTATTTTATTATCAGGACGAATATTTTTAATATAACCGCGCATTCTATCGCCAGTTCTAATGGCATCATCATAAACTTCGTCTTTGTACAATAATCCTTTGTGCTGTTCATTGATGATAACATTTATTCCTAATTCGGTAATATGTGAAACTATCAAATCAACTTCTTCTCCGTTTTCAACCGTCAGATTTTCATTGCTTAGAAATTGGTTTAATTTACTTGAAGCTACCAAACGATTGGTTTTTTCATCCATATAAAGGTAAACTAAGTAACGTTTTCCTTTTTCCATCGGGCGTGCCTGCTCTTTAAACGGAACCAGAATATCTTTTTCCATTCCCCAATCCATAAAAGCACCAACCTGATTAATATAATTTACTCGTAAAAGCGAAAATTCATTCAATAAAATATAAGGTTCTAGCGTAGTAGCAACGGGGCGCTGTTCGTGATCCAAATAAACAAAAACGATTAATTCTTCGCCTATTTCAAATTCATTTGGAACGTATTTATTGGGTAATAAAATATCGTGAATTCCTTCCGGATCTTTTTCAGGATTTCCTAAAAATAAACCAACTTTAGTATCACGTAGTATGGTAAGTGTATTGTATTTTCCTATTTCAATCATATTCTTGAGTTTCGAAGCTGAAAAGCAACTAAGTTTCTTAGCCGCAAATGTACGAAGTTTGAAAATGGTACGACGAAAAATATGTTAGATAAAAAGATGAAAAATATCTTTTTATGATTTACGCTTTTTTTAATTAAATTTGAGAACCTATAATTAATACCAAATCAATGAAAAAAACCATTTTTTATTCTGTTTTCGCCTTTTTGTTTTTTACTCAAGCTTCAATTTCTCAAGTAGCTGAAGATCCAGAGATAAAAAAAATGATAAGCGAAATAAAGACAGAAAATCTTGAAGCTACAATCCTTAAACTAGTTTCTTTTGGAACAAGACATACGTTAAGTGATACTAAAAGCAAAACAAAAGGTGTTGGTGCAGCACAACAATGGGTAAAATCTGAATTTGATAAAGCTGCTTTAGAATCTGGAGGCAGATTAACGTCTACAATTGATTACTTTACTGTCAAAGCAGATGGAAAGAGAGTTGCTGTTGACAGTCAGCTCGGAAATGTAATGGCTACTCTAAAAGGAACTGACCCTACAGACAACCGTGTTCTTATCATAAGCGGACATCTTGACTCAAGAGTTACTGACGTTATGAACGTAAAATCTGATGCACCAGGCGCTAATGATGACGGATCTGGCGTTGCAGCAGTCATAGAATTAGCGAAAGTCATGAGTAAAAGGTCTTTTCCTGCCACTATTATTTTTGTAGCTGTAGTTGGTGAAGAACAAGGACTTATTGGCGCTCGTCATTTAGCTGAATTGGCAAAATCATCCAACTGGAATATTATTGCCATGTTGAACAACGATATGATTGGTAACAGTTTATCAAGCGGTACAAACCTAAGAGACAATACTCAAATTCGTGTTTTTAGTGAAACTACTCCCTATTTAGAAACTGAAGAAGAAGCTAAAATGCGCAAGGCAATAAGTCGTGATAATGATAGTCCGTCAAGATTGCTGGCTCGCTATATAAAAACAGTTACAGAACAATATGTGGATCAGTTAAAAGTAAAATTAGTTTATAGAAATGATCGTTTTTTACGTGGGGGAGATCATACTCCATTTAGTCAAAATGGATTTGCAGCAGTTCGTTTTTGTGAGATGAATGAAAATTTTGATCACCAGCATCAAGACTTAAGAACTGAAAATAATATTAAATATGGTGACCTTCCTGAATTTATGGATTTCGAATATTTAAGAAAAAATACTTGCTCTAATTTGGCTACACTGGCCAACTTGGCCTGGTCACCAAAATCACCTGTAAATGTTGGCATCGAAGTTAAAAACCTATCTAATTCCTCGACCTTAGTATGGAGTGCTCCTGACGGAAAAGCACAATATGGTTATCAAATTTTGATGAGAGAAACTTCTTCATCACATTGGGAAAAGACATTTTTTATAAAAGATACTAAGGCTGAAATCCCTTATTCTAAAGACAATTACTTTTTTGCTGTGCAGACTGTAGATGCTTTAGGCCACGCAAGTTTACCAATTTTTCCAGTTCCAATAAAATAATTAAATATCAAAGAAAAAGCGCCTAATTGGCGCTTTTATTTTTTGAATTCTATTTGTAAACACTTTCTTTCTTAAAGTGCAAAGTCAATAAATAATAAACTACTGCTCTGTATTTATGTTTGTTGGATTTGCCGTATTTATCTAAAACTGCACTAATTGCAGTATCTAAATCAGGACTATCCTTCAATCCTAATTTCTTAATTAAGAAATTCTTTTTTACAGTATCTAACTCCGATTGCTGCGATCCCGCAACTGTAGACGAATCACCATTATAGATTGAAGGCCCGCAACCTATGGTCACTTTAGTCAACAAATCCATGTTTGGAGTTACTCCACATTTTTCTTTTAAATCCTCGGCATACTTTTTAATTAATTCTTCTCTTGCGCTCATAATAAATTTAAATTGATTACATAATTATGCAGTCAAAAGTAAATTTTAATTTTGCTTTTTAATTTATTTTAACAAACTTTAACTTACAAATTAAATCAGTTCTTTAAAGTATTGTTTCAAAATAACATCGTTTTCAGAAGTAGGAGTAAAAATTTCTAGAATAGTTGGAGCATCATTGTGAGTAAACAATGTGGCGATATTTTCTTCTAATGACTTTACATCAGTTGCTGTTAAATAATTCATCTTGTACATTTTAGCCAAATGCTCCGCAGTCAGCTTATGCGACGTTTCGAAATAAGTATTAAAAACAGGTTTTTCTTCATGACCAGGCAAAATTCTAAAAATTCCTCCTCCTCCATTATTAATCAAAATAATTTTGAAATTTTTTGGAATGTATGAATTCCAGAGAGCATTGCTATCGTATAAAAAACTAACATCGCCCGTAATAAAAACGTTTGGTTTTTGACTTCCGACAGCAGCACCAATAGCTGTTGACGTACTTCCATCAATTCCACTCGTTCCTCTATTGCAGAATACTTCGATTGAAGGATCTATATGTATTAACTGTGCGTATCTAATAGCCGAACTGTTGCTGATTTGCAACTGACTATTTTTAGGCAAAGCTTCTATAACTTTCTCAAAAACTTTAAAGTCAGAAAATGTAGTTTTTTCTAAATATTTCTTCCTTTTTATTTTTCGAAGTTCATAAATAGAATTGATTTTCGAAAAATAATCACTTTGTGTAAAAGAAGTTTTATTTAATAGAGAATTGAAGAAATCATTTGGCTGCATTACAAAATGTTGTGTCAATGCGCTAAACGTATCGTAAGCACGCAAGGTATCAATATGCCAATGGTGTTTTGGTTTGTATTTTCTTAAAAAAGCTTTGATTCTTTTTGATACAATCATTCCACCAAAAGTAACTAATATTTCAGGCTGAAAACCTTTAAAATCAGCATCTTCAAAAGGTGTAATTAAGGTATCGATGCTATTAATAAAGCTTGGATGATGCAAATTAGAAGTTGTTTCGGTCAGTACTACTACTGAAGGATCAGAAGCAAAATTTTCTACTGTTTTTTCATCGATAGAATTTGATTCGTTCACACCAACTAAAATCAGTTTTCGCTTTGCTGCATTCCAGATTGCAACAAAATCTTCTTCGTTTTCAATAATTTTTGTTCCGAGAATTTCGTCAGAATGTGTAATCTTTGGTTCTACTGAAAGCGCTTCAACTGTTTCGTACAATGGCTCTTCAAAAGGTGCATTTATATGAACTGGACCTTTTAAAAGAATCGCAGTTTCTATGGCTTTATTGATTTTTAAATCATTTTCAGCAGAAGCCTCTTCCGTTAAATTTGCGTTGAAAACAGCATGATTCTGAAAAACATTTTCCTGACGAATCGTTTGTCCGTCACCAATGTCAATTTTGCTTTGAGGACGATCTGCAGAAATCACGATTAACGGAATCTGACTGTAAAAAGCTTCGGCAACAGCCGGATAATAATTCAATAACGCAGATCCTGAAGTACAAACAATTGCCGTTGGTTTTTTAGTTTGTTGCGCGATTCCCAAAGCAAAAAATGCAGCACATCGCTCATCTGCAATACTGTAACATTTAAAGTTTGAATTTTCGGCAAATCCTATAGTTAAAGGTGCGTTTCTTGAACCTGGAGAGATTATAATATTGGTGATTCCTTTTGCTGAACAAATTTCGATAATGCTTTGTGCAAGCGGTATTTTGGGGTAAATCATTCGTATGGCGTATTTCTTTTGGAAAGAAAATCTAAGATTAAAGATTTCTTTTGATACTACAAAGTTACAAACTTCGCATTTGATTTTACTTATATATTAGGAAGATATTAAGAGTGGTTTTAGAAAAAGGGAATATATTTGTAAAAGCGAAATTTTGATAAAAAAACTCAATATGCGTTTCTTATATATATTCTTTCTTTTCATTTCATTCCAAACCGTAAAATCTCAAAATCAGTTTGTTCCAGAAGACACTCCCTACAAAACTGCTTTAGAAACGGCTAAATTACAAGGAAAACCGCTTTTTGTAATGCTTTACGCTGATTGGTGTCCGCACTGCAACCAAATGAAAAAAGAGGTTTTTAGCGATCCGAATGTCATTTCCTTTTTGAAAAAAAACTTTATTTGCGCTTGGAAAAACATTGAAAAAGAAGAAGGAATTGCGCTTAAGGATAAATTTAATACTAAATCATTGCCTACGTTTTTATTTATTGATCCGAATAATGAAACGCTTTTGTATGGCTTAAAAGGCGAAATGAAAACGCCTGAATTTATGACTGAAGCCAATAATGCCTTAAATTTGAAAATGCAATTGCCCTATTTAGAAAAAGAGTTTCTTGCAAATCCGAGCAATTCGAGTAAATTCTTTTCTTATTTGAATACTTTAAAAAAAGGAAAAGACAGAACCGATTTATCACCGCCAACTCACATTTACCTGAATACACAGTCTGATGTTCAATTAGTAAGCGAAACCAATTGGAGAATTATTGCAAATGGAGTAACGGATATTAATTCGAGAGAGTTTCAATATGTTTTAAAACACCAAAAAGAGTTTGCTGCTGTAGCTTCTCAAAATCGTGTAGACCGCAAAATAGAAAGTATTGTAAACGAATTGCTTCGCCCGTATGTCGATAATTTAGATACTGTAAACTATTATAAACAAAGAGAAATTGCAAAATCGATTCGATTGCAAAAGACAGATTCTCTAGTTTTTAAGTTTGATTTGACTTTAGCAGAAAGAACTGAAAAATGGCAGTTTTACAAGAAAGTAACCCTAGAAAACGCTCAAAAGCTAGTTTGGAATGACGCCAGTTTCCTGAAAAATATAGGTCAAACATATTTGAAGCATATTAAAGATACTGAAAGTTTAAAAAAATCGATTTCTTGGGTAAAACATTCGTTAGAATTAAATGATTCTTATGATGGAAATTTGCTCCTCGCACGACTTTACGATAAAATAAAAGATAAAAAAATGGCTTTGCAATATGCAAAAGACGCTAAAACTATTTCTAACGAAATGAATTGGAATTCGAAAGAAGTTGATACTTTACTGGCAGAATTAAATACAAAATAACACTACATAATTACCATGAACCTAAACCTTAGACCCGCAACTGTAAATGATTTGCAAAAAATTCTTGATATTGTAAATCATTCTATTTTACATACCACTGCAAATTATAACTATGATATTCAAACACTTGAAGTGCAAACGAAATGGTTTGAAGATAAAAAAGCTAAAAATCTTCCGATTGTGGTAGCGGATTTAGATGGCGAAGTTGTTGGATTTGGAAGTTATGGGCAATTTCGTGAAAAGATTGGTTATCAATATACTGTGGAGCATTCTGTTTATGTGGTCGATCACGTAATAGGAAAAGGAATAGGATCGAAATTATTGACTGAATTAATTCGCTTAGCAAAAGAACAAGGTTATCATTGTATGATTGGTGCTATCGATGCTGATAATGCAGGAAGCATTGCTTTTCATGAAAAATACGGATTTGTTATTACAGGAACTATTCGAGAAGTTGGTTATAAATTCGATTACTGGCTTGATTTGGTTTTTATGCAGTTAATATTGGTTTAACCGCAAAGAATCATTCTCTACATTTTGTCATTTCGTGGTACGAGAAATGACCTAAGTATTGCAACTAATAAATTACAAAAAAATCCACAAACTTGAATTATAAATTTTCAAGTTTGTGGATTTTTTGTTTTAGACAGTAATCTAATTAACTTTTTATCCAGTTGATAACTTCTGGTTCTGTAACTAACGTTTTTGGCTTAATAACTTTAACCAATTCGCCTTTTTCGTTGATTAAGTATTTTTGAAAATTCCACTCTACTTCAGAATCTTGCAAACCGTTTTTAGATTTTTGAGTTAAGAATTTATAAACATCAGCCATGTCATCACCTTTGACAGAAATCTTGTCCATCATTGGAAAAGTTACCCCATAATTTTGTTGACAAAATGTCTGAATTTCCGCGTTTGTTCCCGGTTCTTGAGATGCAAAGTTGTTAGCAGGAAACCCTACAATTACGAAACCTTTGTCTTTATATTCTTTGTAAACTGCTTCAAGATCTTTGTATTGTGGTGTTAACCCACATTTTGATGCTGTGTTTACAATTAGAATTTTCTTTCCCTTTAAAGAAGCAAAATCAAAAGTATTTCCTGATAAATCTTCAACCTTAAATTGATAAATGGTTTCTTTTGCCATGACTTCTGTTTTAGGTTTATTTGTTGTTTTTTGAGCTTGAACTTGCGAAGCCATCATAAATAATGCACTGCAAACTAAGAATACTATATTTTTCATTTTTTAATTTTTTATAAAATTAGTTAAAATCTATTTTACGAAAACGTTTTGAATGTTTTATTTTTCATTAAACATACGTTAAAAAAAATGAAGCCTAAGGTTAATCAGACCTTAGGCTTCCCCCCATACAAACAAATCAAACCATGAATTAATCTTATGCGTATTATCGCTTTATATTTTAAATTTATAGCTGGTGCCTCTCGGTTATAGTGAAAATTAATTTTAAAACCCTAATTCGTAATTCCCTATTTTATTTAATTTCAATGGCGTTTATAATGGAAAATTTTCTCTGTCTTTTAATCTGGGAATTCCTGTTTTTAAATTAAATTTCGGTTTGGAAGTCCGAGGACACCAACTATTAAACTATTTTCTTTTTAAAATTTATTGCCAAAAGCTGTTTTAATTATTTCTTTTTGCAACTCGCTTCCGTTAAAATTCGTTAGTGCTAAAATGCTGGTCAAACCAACAATCAATATTTTTAACTTATTTATACTGACCATCACGCTAATTTTATTTACTGAGATTATATTTACATTTTTTGTTCTTAAAAACGTTAAATTTTAAAGAGAATTCTATCATTTCAATTCTTTAAATAACTGCATCTCGATATCCTTTAAAGTTTTTCTGCTATTTTAATAGATATTCATTTCATGTTATAATAGCATTTACGTAACTGGATTGCTTTTGGTTTTAAAAAATTGAAAAAAAAGTGATTTTTTTTTTGAATCCCTTATTTTACTAGGTTTTTGGTTGTTAAAAAAAAATAAATTTTTACAAAAAAATAAAGTAACTTTATCTCAGGTAATAAAATAATGTTTAATAATTTTAGTTTAAACTTTAAAATCCAAATCTATGAGTCAAGAAGAATTGTTAGTTTTAATTTACAAAAAAGACGAAAGAGCTTTTACCCATTTGTATGATATGTATGCGAAAAGTCTATTTTCCGTAATTAATGTACTAGTTAAAAATCGCGAAGAAGCAGAAGATGTTTTGCAGGAAGTTTTTGTCAAAATATGGAAAAATATCGATTCTTATAATGAAAGCAAAGGACGATTTTACACCTGGATCCTTAATATTGCTCGAAATACGTCGATTGATAAGTTAAGATCTAAAAATTTTAATAACAGCCAAAAAAACCTTTCCTCAGATAATTTCGTAAATCTGTTAGATGACAGTAATAAACTCATCAATAGAATTGATACAATTGGAATACAAGAATTTGTAAAAAAATTAAAACCAAAATGTATTGAGATCATTGATTTATTATTTTTCAAAGGATATACCCAACAAGAAGCTTCAGAAGAATTGGCATTGCCATTGGGAACTATCAAGACACAAAACAGAAACTGTATTAACGATTTACGTAATTATTTAAAAATATAATGGAAGCACAAGAGTATATAGAATCAGGAATTCTAGAACTATATGTTTACGGTTTACTAACCGAAACTGAAAATCTAGAAATAGCAGAATTAGCGAAAAAAAATCCCGAAGTTGATCAGGAAATAATTGCGATAGAAAAAGCTATTGTGGCTTTATCATCAAGCTTCTCTCCTTTCCACTCGGTAGCTAATTTTGAAAAGATAAAAGCCCGTCTAGAACTGAAACATGGCAAAGTAGTCGATATGAAACCAACATCAAACTGGTCTCAATATGTCGGTTGGGCTGCTGCTGTATTATTGCTTCTAGGATTTGGGTACCAAACTTTAGAATTGACCAAAACAAAGGAGGCTATTGCTACAGTTGGCAATGAGAAAACTAAAATTGAGAGAGATTATGCCTACTTAGGACAGCAAAATAAAGAAATCGAGAAAAGTTTAACAATTGTAAGAGACATTAAAAACACTGGTGTAACGCTTGGCGGTCAAGCTGTTTCGCCGACGTCTTTTGCAAAAGTATATTGGAACAAGGACACAAAAACGACTTATATAGATGCCGCTGGTTTGCCAAAGCCTCCAAAAGGAATGGTTTATCAAGTTTGGGCTTTAAAATTAAGTCCAGTACTTACGCCAACAAGTATTGGTTTATTAAGCGATTTTGAAGGAAATCCTCAAAAAATATTCGCAGTAGACCGTACAAACGAAGCAGAAGCTTTTGGTATTACACTAGAACCTGCTGGCGGAAGTTTAACTCCGACAATGACACAGTTATATACTTTAGGAAAAGTTTAAAAGAAAATTTGTCATAAATTCTAAACGCGTATTAATTAATTTTAATATGCGTTTTTTTATTATTTTTAGCACAGCCAAAAACCAAAATTAATCATGAATAGAACTTTACTTTTAAGAATTGCTGTTGCTATTATATTACTTACGCATTCTATTTTTGGAATGTTCGACAACGGAATTAATGATTTCGGAAATCTATTTCTGAATCAAATTGGCTTTGCTCCTTTTGGAGTATTCCTGGCTTGGTCAATAAAATTATCGCATGTTGCTGCCGCAATACTTTTAATTTCAAATAAATACATTAAGCTTGCTGGATTTGTAACCATTTTTGTTTTATTGATGGGTATTGTTTTGGTTCATTTTAAAGAAGGCTGGTTTGTAGTGGGCGGTGGCAGAAATGGTGTTGAATATAATTTTTTGCTAATAGTTGTCTTATTGGCAATTATGTATCCTGATGGTTTCAAAAAAGAAAATAAAGTTTTATAAATTTTAAAGAAATAATATGGAAATAATCTGTAAAAACTGCCATCAGGCTTATACCGGACATTATTGTAACAATTGCGGACAGCCCGCTGAAACTCATAAAATAAACGGTCATTTTTTATGGCACGATATTCAGCACGGATTGCTTCATTTTGACCAAGGAATTCCATATTCTCTAAAACAATTATTTACCAGACCCGGGCACTCTATTCGTGAATTCATTGAAGGAAAAAGAATTAAACATTTCAAACCTTTGTCGTTAGTTGCTGTTCTTGGAGCTTTTTATGGTTTTTTATGCCATTATTATAAGATCAATTTATTTGCAAATTCAGACAATCCTGATTTTGATTTAACTGACTATAATGAATGGATGGCAACACACTTTTCATGGATAACCATAGCTACTATACCCATATATACAGTTGGCACCTTTATAGTATTTAGAAAACAAGGCTATAATTTTTTTGAATTTTTTGTTCTTAATACTTTTAAAGCCTCACAGCGACTTTTTGTGCAAATTTTGACATTTCCTGTATTATTATATTTGAGCAGTAAAAATCATGTTGAGAAGTTTTCAACTATGACTTACATAATTGGAATTTTCTTGACGTTTTGGACGAATATTCAATTTTTTAATAAAATATCAAAAATCAAGGCATTCTTTTTAACTATACTAAGTCACCTAATATTTTTAATTTGTTTTATTATCATAGTCATTATAGTGCTTGCAATAATAGGAAAGCTCCCAAAATAGACCATATATAAATAAAAAGAAGAAAAATAATCGAATATATTCTCTTTGTAATTATTTATATCGTAATATTGCAATATAAATATATTACGATGGGAGCTACAAAATCAGATTACTTTACAGATAATCAAAACGAACTGGGTAACCTAACTAAGGCATTGGGGCATCCTGCACGTATTGCTATAATCGAATATTTATTAAAAGTAAATACTTGTATTTGTGGCGATATTGTAAACGAACTTCCTCTCTCCCAGCCTACTATTTCCCAGCATTTAAAAGAACTTAAAAATGCCGGATTAATAAAAGGAAGCATTGAAGGAAATGCAATTTGCTATTGCATCAATGAAGCTGGCTTTGATAAAATTAAAAGTTTTTTCAACCTAGTGACAAATCATATAGAGAAAAGAAACAAAGAATGTTGTTAATCAGTAAATCAAATTATTATGAAACTTTCAGAAATAAAAAAAATACTAACTACTCTCGAAACGGTAAATTTTAAATTACCAAACGGAAATTTTGTTCCAGAACATTTTCATGTAACCGAAGTAGGTTTAATTACAAAAAACTTCATTGATTGTGGCGGGGTTGTCCGTAATGAAACTGTTGTCAACTTTCAGCTTTGGGATGCAAACGATTTTGAGCACCGTTTAAAACCTCAAAAATTAAATCACATTATTGAACTTTCGGAAAAAATATTAGGGATCGAAGATTTTGAAATTGAAGTTGAATATCAAGACACTACCATTGGCAAATATGATTTAGGTTTTAATGGAAAAGATTTTGAACTGCTAAATAAACAAACTGCTTGCTTAGCAAAGGATCAATGTGGCATACCCTCAGAAAAACCAAAAATGAAGCTGACACAGTTAAATGGAGAAAGTTCAAATTCTTGCACACCTGACGGAGGTTGTTGTTAAATTTTAAAACTGCTAAACATTTACATTCATAAAAAAAGGTTCAACTTATCGTTGAACCTTTTTTTATGAATTAATAATTACTTCTAATAATTATCTATTTTTTTACTTTTTTATTCTTGTAATATTTATGGTATTTAGGATATGTGATTGCTCCAATAACAGAAATTGTTGCCAATGAATACCAAATCCAATTTAGAGAATGTGCTTCTCCGCTTGCGTATGAATGCAGTCCAACCAAATGGAAATTTACTCCATAATATGTGAATAAAATAGAGATAAACGCGAACATACTCATTAAATTAAAAAACCATTTTCCGCGTAAAGCTGGCACAAAACGTGCGTGAATTACAAATGCATAAACCATAATAGAGATTAAGGCCCAAGTTTCTTTTGGATCCCAGCCCCAGTAACGTCCCCAGCTTTCATTCGCCCATTGTCCTCCTAAAAAGTTACCAATAGTTAACATAATTAGACCAATTGTCAATGCCATTTCATTGATATAGGTAATCTCTTTTATGTTTAATTCCATTTTAGCTCTGTTCTTTTCAGTTGTAAAGAAAATCAACAGCAGTGCAACGAAACCTAAGATCATTCCTAGTGCAAATGGGCCATAACTTGCTACAATTACAGCAACGTGAATCATTAACCAATAAGAGTTTAAGACAGGCTGTAAATTGGCGATTTCTGGATCAATCCAGTTCATGTAGGCAGCCATTAAAATCATTGCTGTAACAAAAGCAGATGATGCTACAGTCAGTTTTGATTTTCTGTCAAAAGCCAATCCAAAGAACATGGTCGCCCATGCCACATATATAATTGATTCATAAGCATTACTCCAAGGTGCGTGTCCTGAAATATACCAGCGGGCAATTAATCCTAAAGTATGAAGGGCAAATAAAAACCCAACAATAATATGGAATCCATTTACTGTAAAACGAAGCCATTTTTTCTCAAAAAAGATATTTATAATCGTAAAAATCAACATCAAGATTGACGCTGTAATATACCAATATGGCAATTTTTTGAAAACGTCATATTTATTATAAGCGATTTCTGCATCAATTTTTTGTTCGCTAGGACGTACTTTGCTTCCAAATTTCTTTTGAAAACCATTAATGCTTTCAACCAATTGATCAGCTGTATTGAAGTTTTTAGAAATGGAGGCATTATTTAAAGCACTGAAATATAATGGCAGAATTTGCTTTACATACGTAGAATCCATTCCTTTTAATGCGCCGTGCTCTCTTTCTAAATACGAAACCCATTTATTGTTTGGATCATTCGGAATAGGGAAAATTTTCAAAATACTGCCACTCAAAGCAGATTCCATTAGATTAACTTTTTTATCCGTTTCGATAAAATCTTTTTCAAACTGATTCGGATTTGCTGCTTTATAAGCTGCATCTAAATAAGGAGAAAGTTTATAATTACCGTTAGCATCAAAAAATTGTACAAACGGAGCATGTTTTGCATCTTTTTCTACACCAATAATTTTACGAATACTGTCATTCCCTGATCTTAAATAAATAAGCGGAATCTGAATCCAAACCTGAGCGTATTGTGTCATTGACAAAAATACCTGATCAGAATTCATTCCGTTATATGTATCACTCTGACTTACTTTTCTCAACAATTCAGATGAAAAAGTATTAATAGGCTTCATTCTTCCTCCAGCATCTTGAATAATCAAACGTCCAAATTTTGCTGCATGCGCTTCTGGAGCTTTATAAATCGTTAATAACGAATCTAACTGTCTCTGACTTGGTGCAGCAGTAACGTGATTTGCATGATCATTTGGGTCTGTCGTGTGATTGTGATCGTGGCCAGGAGTGTGAACGTGAGGTGCTTGAGCAAAACCACTCAAACTGATCATTAATAATAAAATTGTAATCAGTTTTTCTTTTTTCTTTTTTACATTTTCTAATTTTCTTTTCAAATCAGTAAAACGAGAATCTTTAGTAAACATAATTGCCATTAATCCGAAAAATAACATAAAATACCCTAAATAAGTTATCGAAGTTCCCCAGAAATCGTGGTTTACAGATAAAACTGTTCCTTTTTCATCCGGATCAAAAGATGATTGAAAAAAACGATATCCTTTATGATCTAAAACGTGATTCATATAAATATCTGCATTAAAAGTTTCTGCAGAATCCTGAACGGTAACTTTACTTTCAAAAGCCGAATAGCTTTTTTCTGTTCCTGGATATTTAGTTGCAATAAAATCGTTCAATTTAATTTTGAAAGGCAAAACGTAAGCCTTGCTTCCGTAGAATAAACTGTATTCTATTTTTCCAATTTTAACGGTTTGCGGTTCACCAATACTGCCTTTAGAACCTAAAAGTCTTACTTCTTTTTCCTGTCCTTCTGCTTTTACTTTTACAATCAAGGCATCGGTATGCGATTTCGCTTTAAAATCATTATTAGAATCATAATCAACAATTCCTTTTACAGCAGGATCTGGAAAAACAATTCTAATATCACCTATACTATATAACGAACGCATCATTAAAGGCTGGACGTTATCTTTGGTCACGCTTCCTTTAAATTTGTCTGCCATTCGCATGAATTCTCCTTCAAAAGGTGTCTGAATTGTATATTTTTCTCCTTTTGTATTTATATTAATTGCTCCGTCAGTCTGTTTATTCAAAGCAAATAAAACATTGTGAATGTTTTGAACTTCTCCTTCCTTTAAGAAATGTTCCTCACGTCCGCCTGCTCCGGCTTCAACTAATTTAAGGTACAAAGTTCCGCTTGGGTCTGGTTTTATAGTTTCTTTAGCACCCATAATATAGTTTACATAAGTCACCTCAAAAGGGGTTTCATCAAACTTGCCAGACATACTGAAATTATTATTGGTAACCGGTGACAATAAAAGGTTTTTCTCAAAAACTCTTCGTTTCATTTCACCTTTATATTCTCCATCTGCAAAAACAGTCAGGAATGTTTTGTCTGAATAAATTTGGTTTTCTGCAGCGCCTTCACGAATGGGCATCATGCCTTCATAGCTGATATAACGTGTAATAAAAGCTCCTAAAATGATAAAAACAAAAGCAATATGAAGTAATAAAGTTGCCCATTTTTCTTTTTTATGCAATTGGTATCGTTTAATATTTCCGAAGAAATTAAGCATAAAAACAGCCATTATTGCTTCAAACCACCAAGTATTGTAAATTAAAATTCTGGCTGTATCTGTGTTGTACTTACTTTCGATAAAAGTTCCAACACCCATTGCGATTGCAAATGTTAAAAAAAGAACGGCCATTAATCGTGTAGAAAACAAAAAAGAGAATATTTTTTTATTCATTTTTGAGGAATTACATTGTATAAAAGTGCCACAAAAGTACTCAAAAATGTTGAGTTCTAATATTTGTGATTTGTTAATTAAAACTAAAAATGACTTGATTTTAGATGCTAATATAGCGCATCTAGATGTTAATTCTTACAAAGAAATTCTTTGCACCAATTTCTTTGAATATTGATATTTTTTTATAGATTTGTGTAATCGATTACATTATTAATTCTCATTTTAAGATTAGTCATTTTTAAATTATCTTTAAAAAATGGTTTCCCTATTAAGAATTAAGGCTATCTCTAACCAAACCTCTAATTATAATTGCATGAAAACTAAACCAATTAATTCATTCTTCTTTGCATTGACAGTTGTTATGACTGGCTTATGTACAGACTCCCTTGCTCAAAATTCAAAATCTGACGAAACGTATAAGAATATTGAATTTAAAATGGCAAAAGTCAAGGAGCCTATTATTCCAAAAAATACGGTAAATATTACAGATTTTGGTGCAGTAAACGGTGGTTATGTTTTAAACACAAAGGCTTTCTCCGATGCCATAGAGGCTGTTTCTAAAAAAGGTGGCGGTAAAGTTATTATTCCGCCTGGAGTTTGGCTTACAGGCCCAATTATCCTAAAAAGCAATATTGAATTGCATGCTGAAACTGGCTCATTAATAAAATTTTCTCCAGACAAAAGCTTATATCCCATTATTGAAACCAGTTTTGAAGGACTAAATACATGGCGCTGCATCTCTCCTATTTATGGCAAAAATCTAGAAAATGTTGCCTTTACTGGAAACGGTGTTTGGGATGGTTCAGGAGAAGTTTGGAGGCAAGTTAAAAAGAGTAAATTGACAGAAAGCCAATGGAAAAAAATTATTGCTTCAGGCGGTGTTTTAAATGATAAAAAAGAAAGCTGGTATCCATCTGAGACTTTCATGAAAGCTTCTGTTGGAGCTGATCAAAATGTACGTCTGGATTTAAAAACCAAAGAAGAATTTGAGGCGATTCATGATTTCCTGCGTCCGGTAATGGTAAGCATTCAAAACAGTAAAAGAGTGCTTTTTGACGGACCTGTTTTTCAGAATTCTCCAGCCTGGAACATTCATCCATTAATGGTCGAAGATTTAATCGTTCGTAATGTTACGGTTCGAAATCCTTGGTATTCTCAAAACGGAGACGGTCTTGACGTTGAATCTTGCAAAAATGTGGTAATTGAAAATTCAAGTTTTGATGTTGGTGACGATGCAATTTGTATAAAATCAGGTAAAGATAAAGACGGACGCGATCGCGGTGTTCCGTGCGAAAATATTATTGTCAAAAACAATATCGTTTATCACGGACACGGTGGCGTAACAGTTGGAAGCGAGATGTCTGGAGGCGTAAAAAATCTTCATGTATCAAATTGTACTTTTATGGGAACCGATGTTGGATTGCGTTTTAAAAGTACGCGCGGACGTGGCGGAGTTGTTGAAAATATCTTTATTTCAGATATTTTTATGACTGATATTCCATCACAGGCAATTTCTTTTGATTTGTACTATGGAGGAAAATCTATTGCTGAAACGCTTGCTGAAGGAGGCATTAAAGTGGCCAATAAAATAATGCCTGTTAACGAAGAAACTCCTCAATTTAAAAATATTTTAATAAAAAATATTACAATTGCCGGCGCTTATCAAGCTGTATTTTTGCAAGGTCTGCCTGAAATGAATCTCGAAAATATCGAAATATCAAACCTGACTGCAAAAGCAGAAAACGGTTTTTCTATTATCGACGCAAACGGAATAAAAATCAGCAATGCTAAATTAGATATTGCAAAACCAACAGTATTTGAAATTTATAATGGTAAAAATATGACTTTCAAAAATATTGAATTCAGTTCGAATTCAGCAAAAGCAATTACAATTGATGGTGAGGCAAGTTCGAATATTGAATTTGTTACCGATAAAAAATCAGATTTTTCTAAAAAAACAGTTATTGGAGAAACGGTTCCTAAAGGCACAGTAAAATTCTAAATAAATCAAAATCAATGCTTAAGTCCGCAGTTATAATTACTTTGGTAATTATAACTGCGGACTTTTAAATTTTGTTCAAAATATTGAATTTAGAAGTTATTTTAAACGTAAGACAAACGAATTTAAAGCCATTCGATTTAAAAAAAATAATGCTAATTTTGCGATATGATTCGAATAACGCTAATTGGTTCCGGAAATGTTGGGCAGCATTTAATAAAAGCTTTCTCTAAAAGTGAGACTGTCGAAATTGTACAAGTATTTTCTAGAAAAAAGGAAACTTTAGCTTCTTTAATTGATTATGACAAAATTGTTGATGATTTTGCAGAATTAAAAGAAGCTGATTTATACATTATAGCAGTTTCTGATAATGCAATTTTAGAAGTTTCTAAACAATTGCCTTTTCAAAACCAGCTTGTGGCTCATACTTCTGGCGCTGCTTCTTTAGAAACTTTAGACTTAAAAAACAGAAGAGGCGTTTTTTATCCGCTTCAAACTTTCTCTAAAAGCAAAGAGGTTGATTTTTCTACTGTTCCGCTTTGTCTGGAAGCTGAGAATACTTTTGATTTTCGTGTTTTAGAAACTGTTGCAAAAGGTATTTCCAATGCTGTTTTCCCAATAAATTCAGATCAGCGGAAAGCTTTGCATGTTTCAGCTGTTTTTGTGAACAATTTCACGAATCATTTATATCAAATTGGTCAGGAAATTTGTGATGAACATCAGGTTCCTTTTGATATTCTAAAACCTTTAATTCAGGAAACCGCTGAAAAAATCAATACGCTTGATCCGATTGATGCTCAAACAGGCCCGGCAAAACGCAATGACTCAATAACAATTGAATCGCATTTGGATTATCTAACCAATCAAAATCAAAAAAATATCTATAAAACACTAACACAATCTATACAAAATAATGACAAAAAGTTATAAAGAAATAATGAACGACATTACAACATTTGTTTTTGATGTTGATGGCGTACTTACAGACAGTTCCGTTTTTGTAACCAATGAAGGAGAAATTCTTCGTACAATGAATATCCGTGACGGTTATGCAATGAAAGCAGCTGTTGAGAGCGGTTATAATGTCTGTATTATTTCTGGAGGAAGCAACGAAGGTGTTCGTGTTCGTCTTCGCAATTTAGGAATCGCCGACATTCATTTAGGAACGCCAGATAAAGTAAAAACTTTTAAAGAATATACTGATACTTACAATATAAACCCAGAACAAGTGTTGTATATGGGCGATGATATTCCGGATTATCATGTAATGAAGTTAGTTGGGTTGCCAACATGCCCACAAGATGCAAGTCCAGAAATAAAAAATATTTGCCGCTATATCTCGCACGTGAAGGGCGGAAAAGGTGCTGCGCGCGATGTAATAGAACAAGTAATGAAAGTACAGGGAAAATGGATGGAATATTTTAATGGAAAACACGATTGATAATTGTGAATTGTGAATTGTGAATTATGAATTGTGAATTATAGAGCAAGACTTTGAACCTTTGTTGCTATGAACCTTTGAAACTTAAGAAAAAAATGAAATACCTCAAACTCATTCGATATAAAAACTTATTGATGCTTGCTTTTATGCAGATTTTGTTTCGTTATGCTTTTTTAAAACAGCAAAATATTCCGCTCGCTTTAGCAGACTGGCAATATGGGCTATTAGTTTTAAGCACTGTTTTATTGGCCGCAGCAGGTTATGTTATCAATAATATTCTTGATGTTGCTACAGACACAATTAATAAACCAAATGATGTGCTTGTTGGAAAAGGAATATCTGAAACCAGCGCTTATAATATCTATATCGGATTGAATATTACGGGTGTTGCTATTGGTTTTGTGTTGTCAAATATTATCATGAAGCCGAGTTTTGCTACCATTTTTATTTTAATTGCATCACTGCTTTACTTTTATTCTACTAGTTTAAAGCAAATTATGATTTTAGGTAATTTTATAGTTGCCTTACTATTGGCGCTGAGCGTTATAATCATTGGAATTTTTGATTTATTTCCGGCAACAATTCCTGACAATCAAGCACAAATGGCGAGTGTATTTTCTATTTTGCTCGATTATGCATTATATGCTTTTATGATAAACTTTATTAGAGAAATAATTAAAGATATAGAAGATGTAAATGGTGATTACAATCAAGGAATGAATACTTTGCCTATTGCAATTGGAATTAACAGAGCCTCTAAAATTGCTTTAGGATTTGCTGTTATTGCATTTATTTTATGTTTGCTTTACATCAATACATACTTTTTTTCAAACAAATTGTACATTGTAACGCTTTATGCTTTTGCCTTTATTTTAGCACCTTTATTGTACTTTATAGTTAAAATATTTACTGCAAAATCGCCAAAAGATTTTCATCATTTGAGTACTATTTTAAAACTGATTTTGCTTTTCGGAATTCTGTCAATACTGGTAATTCACCTAAATCATCTATATAATGCTTAGAGAAAAACTTAAAAAATACACTTTAATTTTAGCTTCTGGATCTCCTAGAAGACAGCAATTTTTTAAAGATTTAGATCTTGATTTTGAAATTAGACTAAAAGATATAGAAGAGATTTACCCTCCTGAATTAAAAGCGGTTGAGATCACAGATTATTTGGCTGAACTAAAGGCAAGTGCTTTCGAAGGCGAATTAAAAGAAAATGAGATATTAGTAACAAGCGACACCATTGTCTGGCATCAAAATAAAGCATTAGGAAAACCAAAAAGTGCGGAAGATGCTTTTGAAATGATCAAATCCTTGTCGAATACAACGCATGATGTAATTACGTCGGTTTGCTTTAAAACTAACACTTCTTCTACTCTATTAAATGATATTACAAAAGTTACTTTTAACGAATTGTCAGACGAGGCTATTTTGTATTATATTGATAATTACAAACCTTATGATAAAGCCGGTGCTTACGGAATTCAGGAATGGTTTGGTTTTATGGCAGTTGCAAAAGTCGAAGGCTCTTATACCAATGTTATGGGACTTCCCACAGCTAAAGTTTATGAATATTTGAGTACTTTAGTGTAAAAATTAATTTATGTTTTCTTTTAAAGAATATAGCCAGGAAATATTAGCCACCGTAATTCTTCTTCTTACTCTAGTAGCTTTAAGAGTTATTATTGCAAAATTGATTCGACGTTACGCCAGCACCAGTCAGCTATTAGAACATCGCACAAATTTAGTTATCAAATACATTCATTTGTTGATGAATATTCTAGTAACTATCAGTCTGATTGTGATTTGGGGAGTTGATACGAAAGACATTTTTATAACGGTATCGTCGATCGCTACTGTTATTGGTGTCGCAATGTTTGCACAATGGTCTATTTTAAGCAACATTACTTCTGGAATGATTTTGTTTTTTTCATTTCCCTTTAGAATTGGAGATACTATAAAAATTCACGACAAAGATTTTCCTATAGAAGCCGAAATTGAAGATATAAGTGCCTTTCACGTAAATTTGAGAACAAAAGAAGGCGAAAGAATCATTTTTCCAAATAATTTGCTATTGCAAAAAGGAATATCCATCATGCCAGCGCATTACGAAGAAAAAGAGTTTTTTGATTAAAAATTTGGTGGGAATTTTATAACGTTATTTTAGAAACGTAGAACGTTATTTATGTATTAAAAAAGGAATTTTGTTTAGATATTTTACTAAACTATAAAACCTAAATTTTTTAATACAAATGATTCGAACAATACAATTTCCATTTTATGCTAAACTTTCTTTGATTTTAGTAAGTTTAATTTGTTTTGCTTTTATTTTTTGTATTGGAAAAGATATAATTACTCCTGTTTTAATGGCATTTTTATTTGCTGTTTTACTCCTTCCTCTTTTTACATTTTTGAACACAAGGCTGAAGTTCCCTAGACATCTTGCTGCAGCCATTTGTGTTTTGTTATTTGCTTCTTTTATTGCTGGTATACTCTTTTTTATTTCCTACGAAGTCAGTGATATGGCGAATGATTTTGAAACTATTAAGAAAAATACAAATGTTTTTATAACAGAGATACATAAATTTGTCAAAGAGAATTTTCATATAAGTATTGGAGAACAGAAGAAATATTTAGATAATGTTACCAAAGATTCTGTAAAAAATGGCGGAGGTACTATTGGCTCAGCTATAATATCAATAACTGATCTTCTTTTAGACTGCACTATTATTCCAATTTATACCTTTTTATTTTTATTATATAAAGATCACTTTGTACTGTTTTTAGCAAAATTAATTTCTAAAGAAAACCACGCCGCCTTAAAAGATATTTTAGCACAAATTAAAGTTTCTATTAATAATTACATTATCAGTTTAATATTTGAAATGATTGTTGTTTCAGTTTTAACAAGTTTAGGACTTTGGATAATTGGAGTAAAATATTTTATTTTATTAGGATTAATAACTGGAATTCTGAATCTAATACCTTATATCGGAATTTTAATTGCAGGAATCATTACAGTCTTAGCATCATTAACTGGAACTCCAGATACATCAATAATTCTAGGCATTTTAATTGTCAATGTCATTGTTCAATTAATTGATAATAACATACTTGTGCCGTTAATAATCAATTCAAAAGTCGAAATTAATGCCTTTGTATCTATCATGGGAATTATCGTTGGCGGCGCTGCGGCTGGAATTTCGGGTATGTTTTTGGCTATTCCGCTTTTAGCGATTTTGAAAATTATTTTTGAAAGAATTGAATCATTAGAACCTTGGGGCTACTTAATGGGAAACCATATGCCTAAAAAATTTACTTGGAGAGTTCGTCGAGCTAAGATTGAGAATTAAATAATATTATTTTTAAAGTAAGAAATAACACCTATATTCATACAAAACCTAATTTTATATAGAAAAAATACTGAATGTCGCTAAACAATAAAATAATCGTTTTTGTCTTTTTATGTTTTTGTCTGCAAAGCACATATGCTCAAGTAGATAAAACAAAAAAAAATAATACAGTTAAAAGAGACAGCGCAGAAGTATACACTAAAATTAGAAATTATTCTAAAAAGAATAAATTTACCCAAACACTGCATAAACTTTTGTTTAGAGCAAATAAACCCAGAAAAAAGGAAGATTTAATTATCCCAAGTGATACTGCAAATTATAATGGCAAAATCATTCGAAAAATTAATATTATAACGTTAGATCCATTTGGTCATTCTCTTATGGATACCACACAAACTCCAAAAAATTGGGGAGAACGTACGGGTAACAGACTTCATTTAAAAACAAAAAGAATTGCCATCACTAATTTATTGCTTTTCAAAAAGAACTCATCTTATGACAGCTATAAAGTACAGGAATCTGAACGTTTGATTCGATCGCAGAAATATGTTACTGCAGTTCGAATTACAAATGAAGTCGTTGGTGCTGCATCAGATTCTGTTGACGTTACCATACGAGTTTTAGATTCTTGGAGTACGATTCCGAGATTTTCCATATCAAGCAATCAAGTTTCAGTCGGGTTTAAAGAAAAAGATTTTTTTGGCTCAGGACAACAGCTTGAATATCGCTTTACGAATCGTTTTGATGATGGTCAAAATGGAAATGATGTTACCTACACAGTTCCAAATATCAAAAACACCTATATAGGAGCTGCTTTGCATTACAAAATGGACCTTGATGATAATTATGTAAAAAGTATCAATATTGAACGGTTATTCTATTCTCCTTTAACCAAATGGGCTGGCGGTGTTTACATTGCTCAAAATTTTAGGAAAGATACATTGCAGGCTCCAGATATGACGTATGCTTATCAGCCATTTAAATATAACTCACAAGATTTATGGGCAGGAAAGGCCAGCAAGGTTTTTGCTGATGAAAAAAATGGGGTTACAAATTTGATTGTAACAGGTCGTTTTTTAAATGTAAATTTTACCGAAACTCCAACTGAGTTATACGATCCGACTCATTTTTATTCTGATGAAAAACTTATTTTATCTGGAATTGGAATCAATACTCGAAAATTTATAAAAGACAGCTACATCTTTAGAAACGGACAGACTGAAGATGTACCAATAGGAAGAATTTATGGCGTTACTGTAGGTTATCAATATAAAAATACAATATGGCGGCCGTATGTAGGCGGGCAATTTTCATTTGGAAATTATTATCGATGGGGGTTTATGAGTATGAATTTTGAAGCTGGTACTTTCTTTCATGAATCGAAAACCTATCAAACGGCATTTTCGATGGAAACAAATTACTTTACAAAACTATACAGTATAGGAAAATGGAAATTAAGACAATTTGTTAATCCAAAATTGGTTCTTGGTATAAACCGAGAAAACATTATTGGAGACGAGCTTAATATTAATGAAGAAAATGGATTAGCAGGTTTTAACAGCGCTATTTACGGAACGAACAAATTACTATTATCGCTTCAGACACAAACTTATACGCCTCATGCGCTTTGGGGCTTTCGTATGAATCCGTTTTTTAATTATTCAATTGCAGTTTTAGGAAGTCCGAATAATGCCATGTCTCGAAACAAAGCATATTCTAAAGTAACTCTTGGTCTTTTAATCAGTAATGATTACTTGGTATTCAGTTCTTTTCAATTATCACTGTCATATTATCCAAAAATACCTTTTGATGGTGATAATGTATTTAAAACCAATACTTTTGAAAATACAGATTACGGTTTACAAAATTTTGAACTGGCTAAACCCAGAGTTGTAGATTATAAATAAGATAAAATATTTTGCATTTTTTTTCTAGTTTTTAAATTGTCGGAACAATTTAAAAATCAAAAACTTATAAAAAAACTAGCCTTAATTAGCTCGTTAAAATGCTCAATTTATTCGACCAAATACATTCTGTTTTTATTTTTGGCACAGTATATGAATATCCCTAAACAGGATTAACATTAAAACTTAAAAAAAATGAAAACAATAAAAATAGCAATCGCCGGATTATTTCTATTGGTTGCAAATGCCACACAAGCCCAAGTATCAATTAACGTTAATATAGGAACACCTCCAGCTTGGGGTCCTTCAGGATATTCAGAAATGGAATATTATTATTTGCCAGACATTGAGGCTTATTATGATGTTCGAGCTTCTCAATTTATTTATTATGGAGGCGGAAGATGGGTTAGAACAACCTATTTGCCAAGACAATACAGAAACTACGATTTATATGGAGGATACAAAGTTGTTTTAAATGACTACCACGGAAGAACACCATATACTTATTTTGATCGTCATAGAGTAAAATACTATAAAGGATATCACGGTGAACCACAAAGACCTTATAAACCAAGACCCGTTTATGGTTACAACGATCGTCATGATGATCACAGAGATTTCAAACACAATGATAGACATCATGACAAACATGATAGACACGATAGAGACGACAGACACGATGATCACCATGGAAATGGTCACGGAAGAAGATAAAAACTGTTAAATAACAATTTTAAAAAAAGAGCATCAAATATTTTGATGCTCTTTTTTTTTTTTAACTAAAAACTAGTAGTACCAATTCTAATGTTTGATTAATCAATATAAACAAACAATAGATTAAAGAGCTTTCAGATATAATTAGAGGTTTTTATTTTGTAATACATTTTCTTAAAAAAGAGAATCAATAACCAAACATTAACATTTCATTTAAATACTCATCAACAATATAATTAGTATTTTTGAAGCACTTTCAAAAACACCTAATCACGCTATGCGAAAAATTCAGTTACAAATTCTTTTATTTTTTTTAACAGGGATTTCTATTTGTTTTGCACAACAACCACAAAAACCAAGTTCTGTAGAAATTTACAATCAAATTAAAAAACTAAACTTTTTAGGTTCCGTTTTATATGTTGCTGCTCATCCAGATGACGAAAACACACGTTTGATCTCTTATATGGCAAACGAAATGAACGCCAGAACTGGGTATTTATCCTTAACACGAGGTGATGGAGGACAGAATTTAATTGGCCCGCAATTGCGCGAATTATTAGGTGTTATCAGAACTCAGGAATTAATTGAAGCTCGTAAAATTGATGGCGGTGAACAGTTTTTTTCGCGCGCAAACGATTTTGGTTTTTCTAAAACTCCAGACGAAACTTTACAAATATGGGATAAAGATAAAGTCCTTGCTGATGTAGTCTGGACCATCAGAAAATTTCAGCCAGACGTTATTATTAACCGATTTGATCATCGCTCGCCAGGAACTACGCACGGACATCATACTTCTTCAGCCATACTGAGCGTTGAAAGTTTTAAATTAACAAATGATCCTAAAATATATCCCGAACAATTAAAATATGTTAAACCTTGGCAGGTAAAAAGACAATTTTTTAATCCGTCTTGGTGGTTTTATGGAAGCCAGGAAAAATTTGATGCTGCTAATAAATCGAAATTCACCAAATTAGAAACTGGTGTTTATTATACTGGAATTGGAAAATCGAATCAGGAAATTGCTGCTTTAAGCCGAAGCCGCCACCAATCACAAGGATTTGGAAGTACGGGAGCACGTGGAGAAGAAACTGAATTTCTAGAACTTATTAATGGAGAAAATCCTAAAGAACGTGATAATTTGTTTGATGGAATTGACACGACTTGGAACCGAGTTAAAAACGGAAAACCAGTTGGTGATTTGATTTCTAAAATCATAACGAAATATGATTTCAGCAATCCGTCAGCCAGCATTCCTGAATTGGTAAAGGCATACGAAATGATTGAATCTTTAGACGACGATCATTGGAAAACCCTAAAAGCAACAGCAATAAAAAATATTATTGCCTCTTGCTCCGGATTATATCTAGAAGCTGTTGCCAGCGAACAAGAAGCAACACCAGGAAGTACTATTAAATTAAGTCTAGAAGCGATAAACAGATGTGCTGTTGAAATGCAATTGGCAAGTGTAACCTCATTGCCTGACAATAAAACGACGATCCAAAATAGTATTTTAAAAAACAATAACGACCAAAAAATAAACCTTCAAATACAGCTTCCAAATAATTTGGAATATACACAGCCTTATTGGTTAAAGGAAAAAGCAAGTGTTGGAATGTACACGGTTTCGAACCAAGAAAATATTGGAATTCCAGATATTATAAGAGAAGTTAAGGTTGTTTTTAATGTAAAAATCAGCGGTGTTGAAATTCCGTTTGAGCGCACAGTTGTTTACAAATACAACGATGGCGTAAAAGGCGAAATGTATAATTTTCTCGATATAGTTCCAGAAGTTACAACTTCGATTTTAGAAAAAGTATTGATTTTTAAAGATACCAAAAGCAAAATGATTCCAGTAAAAGTTCGTGCTGGAAAAGATGCAATAAAAGGAAATTTACAACTTGATTTACCAAAAAGCTGGGTAGTTTCTCCCAAACAAATTGCATTTTCTTTAGATAAAAAAGGAAACGAGCAAACCTTTTATTTTGAAGTTATTCCTCCAGTAAATCCAGAAGAAGCTGTTGCCAAAAGTATTGTTACCGTGGATAATAAACGTTTTGATAAAGACCAGACTATTATTGATTATCCGCACATTACCAAACAAATGGTTTTAAAACCGGCCGAATCAAAATGCATTCGAATTGACCTAAAAACTTCTGGAGATGCTATTGGCTACATTATGGGTGCTGGCGACGAAGTTCCAGAAAGTTTAACGCAGATGGGATATAAAGTCACTCTTTTAAAACCAGAAGAAATCACGCCTGAAAAACTTGATTCATTTAGTACCGTTATTACTGGAATTCGGGCATATAATACTGTAAATGCTTTAGCAAACAAACAAAAAATACTTTTTGATTTTGTAAAAAGCGGTAAAAATATGATTGTGCAATACAATACATATGGCAAAATGGTAACTGACCAGATTGCGCCTTATCCGTTAAAAGTTTCAAATGATCGTGTGACTGAAGAAAATGCTAAAATTACTTTTCTAGCACCTAATCATCCTGTTTTAAATACACCAAACAAAATCAGTATAAAAGATTTTGAAGGCTGGACACAAGAGCAAGGCTTGTATTATCCTAATGAATATGACCCTGCCTTCACTCCTATTATATCTTCTCATGATAAAGGTGAATCTCCTAAAGATGGTGCATTATTAGTAGCGCCGTATGGAAAAGGATATTATATTTACACCGGTTTAAGCTTTTTTAGAGAGTTGCCAGAAGGTGTAGCCGGTGCGTATCGATTACTTTCAAATATCATTTCGCTGAAACAGCCAATAGAAGCTCCTAAACAAGAATTTAAGCAATAAACATTCATAAAAATGGAAGCTAAAAAAACAAAAAAATGGAAAAAAAGCTACACTTATGTTTTGGTGGCGAATGCTATTTACATTCTGATTTTTTTCTTAATAATGCAATTATACTCATAACCTATGCAATTATTTGATTGGATCGTACTGATTGTCACGCTTTTATTTATTGTTGGATATGGCTCTTGGAAAACCAAAGGCAGTAAAAACGTTGAAGATTTTATTTTAGGAAACAACGAAACACCTTGGTACACAGTTGGACTTTCGGTAATGGCCACGCAAGCGAGTGCTATTACTTTTTTATCAACTCCTGGACAGGCTTATCATGACGGAATGGGTTTTGTGCAGTTTTATTTTGGACTGCCAATTGCAATGATTGTAATTTGCTTGACCTTTATTCCGTTATATCATAAAAATAAAGTCTTTACGGCTTATGAATTTCTAGAAAAGCGTTTCGACTTAAAAACGCGATCGCTTGCTGCAATACTTTTTTTAGTACAGAGAGGTTTAGGAACCGGACTTACTATTTATGCTCCAGCAATTATTTTATCGGCACTTTTAGGATGGAATTTAACTTTAATGAACATTATAATTGGTGTTCTTGTCATTATCTATACTTTTTCTGGAGGAACAAAGGCGGTTAACGTAACACAAAAACAACAGATGTTTGTTATCATGTCGGGAATGTTTATTACGTTTTTCCTGATTTTGCATTATTTGCCAAACGATATGACTTTTACAAGCGCGATGCATATTGCGGGCGCGAATGATAAAATGAATATTGTTGATTTCTCTTTTGATCCTGAAGAAAAATATACTTTTTGGAGCGGTATAACGGGTGGTTTTTTCTTGGCACTAGCCTATTTCGGAACAGATCAATCTCAAGTTGGACGTTATTTATCTGGAAAATCAGTTCGTGAAAGCCAAATGGGATTAATCATGAACGGACTTTTAAAAGTGCCAATGCAGTTTTTTATTCTGTTGACCGGAGTTATGGTTTTTGTGTTTTTTCAATTCAATCCAGTGCCGTTAAATTTTAATCCAAATAATAAAATTGTTATTGAAAAATCAGCTTATAAAGAAGAATATCATGCTTTAGAAAAAAAACTAAGCACACTTTCAGAAGACAAAAAAGTCATCAATTTATTGTATATCGATCAGCTAAATCAGGATTACGATAATCCAATTTTGCGAAAAGAACTAGTAGCACTGTCAAATAAAGAAAAAGATTTGCGCGACCGTGCAAAAGAAATTATTTCGAGAGCAGACAGCAACAGTGAAACCAATGATAAAGATTATGTGTTTTTTCACTTTATTCTGCATTATTTGCCAAAAGGACTCATCGGATTATTGTTGGCTGTAATTCTATCGGCAGCAATGTCTTCAACAGCTTCAGGATTAAACGCTTTGGCTTCGACAACGGCAATTGACATTTACAAACGAAATCTTAAAACCGAGAAATCAGAGAAGCATTATTTAAATGCAACCAAATTTTTTACACTTTTCTGGGGAATAGTAGCTATTCTTTTTGCCTGTGTAGGAACTTTATTTGAAAACTTAATTCAGCTGGTAAACATAATTGGTTCTATTTTCTATGGAACCGTTTTAGGGATCTTCTTAGTCGGATTTTACCTTCGTCGCGTTCAGGCACAGCCTATGTTTTATAGCGCAATAATTAGTCAAATCACCATTTTTATCATCTATTATTTCATGATTTACAAGCAAGAAAAACTAGGTTATTTATGGCTGAATTTCATTGGAGCAATTTTGACTATTGTACTGTCGTTGTTGATGCAGCTTATCTTTTTTAAAGGTAAACCAAGTGAAGATGAAGTTGTTTTGGAGTAAATAATAAAGCAAACAGATAAATTAAATATAAATGTTAAGTCATTTCGAAGCACCATAATTTAAAAATAAAATATGATTAAACGGATTCTTATTTTTGGTGTTTGTATCAGTTTAATTCAAACTTTGCTTTATTTTATTTTTTTAATATTACTTCAATATGTTTTTGATAAACAATATTAACAAAAATCATAAAATGCTAATTCTCCATCAAAATCTTTATCTTTGAGAAGCTAATCATTTGTAAATTTCTTTTAAAATCAGCATTATGAAAGATTTAAAAAAATACAGCAACAAAACAAAAGCCGCTTTTATCTTGCTTGTCGTTATGCTGATTATTGTTTTAAATAATTTCAACACACTTCAAAATTCAAAAAAAGTAAACGAAAATATTAATGCAATTTATAAAGATAGATTGGTTGTTGCGCATTATATATTTCAATATTCAAAAGAAATTAATTTTATAAAAACGGAAGCCGAAAAGCTTGGCCTAAGTGACAATGTAAAGAAAAAAGAAATCATTAAAACTCTAAATATTGTTCATAATATCGATGATTTATATGCTAAAACTGTTTTGACAAATAAGGAGAAAGAACATTTTGATGCTTTCTTATCTTCCTGTAAAGAAATAAATAATCAAGTTGAAAATAATAACTGGAATAAAATTGCTTATTCGAGCGAAGCAGCCTTGAAAACATTAGAATCCTTGTCACAAATTCAGATTAAGGAAGGAAAGGCAAAACTAGCAAGTGCCAATGCCATGTATAATGATAATAATAGTCTTGGACAGCTTGAAATTGCGTTGCTTATTATTCTTGGAGGCATAACTTTTTATTTGCTTATCGTAAAGAAAACAAAAAAAACAATTAAAATTCCAGAACCGCCGAGCTTGAATTGAAAGTCAAGTTTAGTATAGTTTGATTTGTTTCAAGTTTAAGGTTTCATTTTTCTACTCTTTCAAATAACAAAAAAATCCAAAACTAAAAGCTTTGGATTTTTATATTTTATAATTAAAAAAATTAAAAGAGATTATCTGCTCCACTCAGCGATACTGTCCTTGTTCATTTTTACGTAATCTTGATTGTTTGCAGTCTCAGCAGCAGCTAATGAAGCTTTTGCTGTTTCGATTGCGCCTTTTTTATCTCCTTGTTTTGCTTGAATCAATGATTTTAATCTCAAGATAAAATAAGGTTTATCTGTGCTCATTTCTAAAGATTTATCAACATACGTTCTAGCTGTTTCAATACTTCCGTTTGATGAAAATAAATATTGCGAAGCAGCATAATAATCGTTTGCAGTTGGTCCAGCCAAAGTTTTTTCGATACTTGCAGTTGCATTTTTAGCAGTTGGAACTTCAAATTTTAAAGCTACATGAGAATTCTCCCAAGCCATTTCTAAATAGCCAAAATTAGGATCTAAACCATTAATTCCAATTGTAAAAGTCTCAACAGGAGTTGGCAAAGCATCTTCTTTAACAGTAGTTCTCAAAGCAACATATGCATCACTCCAATTTTCTGGCAATCCCCAGTTGTCTGTAGAAAGGTAGAAAATTACTTCCCAGCTTTCAATTTTCGGAATAGTATAAATTGCGTATTTTCCTTTTTTCAAAGTTTTTCCGTCGATAACAACATCATCACTAAAATTGATAATGGTGTTTTCATTAGCACCAGTTCTCCACAATTTACCAAACGGAACTAAATTTCCAAATACCGCTCTGCCTCTAGCTCCCGGTCTTGAATACGTTACTTCAACATCTGTCAAACCAACTGTTTGTTTAATATATCCTTTTGGACTCGCTTGTGGTGTTTTAATTTGTGCATCTGCAGCAAAAGGTGCTATTACAATAGCTAATGCAATAAGTAGTTTTTTCATTCTTAGGTTTATTTGTTTTCTTCAAATTTACAAATTCAATTAGCGAACAATTGTTAAATTTAACTTAATTCAAGAAACAAGTTGTGATATTTTTTGCGCGTTTAATTCAGTAAAATCATTGATAATCAAATCAGCATCTGATAAATCCTGTAATTTCGAATGATGACTGTTATAACCAACACAATAAATTTCTGCTGCTTTTGCTGCTTTTACTCCATTTGTACTGTCTTCAATAACAATACAATTTTCCTTTGGAGCAATTGATAACGAAGCTGCGTGCAAGAAAATGGCTGGATTTGGTTTAGATTGCGGGAAATCTTCTCCACTTACAATGTGCGTGAAATATTGGTGCAGATTAAATCTTGTAAAAACACGATCAATTGTAACTTTAGATGCAGAAGAAGCTAAAATTAACTGAATTCCGTTTGCGTATAAATCTTTAATTAAATCTTCAACTCCTTCTAATAGAAATAAATCTTCTTTAGTATCAAAAGCATCGTTAAAAATATTTCTTTTTCTCTGAATCAAATCTTCAACCTCATGCTCTATAGTCGGAAAAAATCCTTTTAAAGTTTGAAATGTATTTCGTGTAGAAAATCCGGTAAACGAAGTGTACATTTCTTCAGTAACTTCGATATTTAGTTCTGAAAATTGTTTGTAATAAGCATAACGGTGAACGGGTTCTGTGTCCACAATTACGCCGTCCATATCAAAAATTACTGTTTTAATCATTTTTTTAAAGTTTCTAAGATTCTGAGTTAGTAAGTCATTAAGTTTTTTTGCTTTAAGTTAAACACTTAGCAGCTTAATATCTCTATTTGCTCAACAAATGTCTAATTACGGTTTCTGCAGCGTGAAGACCAAATAAACCTGGCATATAACTGTTTGTTCCGTAGAAAGATTTTTTAAAGTTTTTTCCGTCGGTTAGTTTTAAGCTTTTTTCATCTTGAATTTCAGATGAGAAAACTACTTTCAATTTGTTGATTTTTACAGCTTTTAATCTCTTACGGATTGCTTTTGAGAAATAGCAGTTTATCGTTTTAGAGATATCAGCCACTTTTACTTTTGAAGCCATCATTTTTCCGCCTGCACCCATGCTGCTAATGATTTTGACTCTTTTGCGTTTTGCTGCAATAATCAAATTAAGTTTTGGCGTAATGCTGTCAATACAATCTAAAACATAATCAAATTCTGGAGAAACAATTTCGAACGCGCGCTCTGGAGATAAAAATTCCTGAACTCGAGTGAGTTTTAATTCTGGATTAATATCCATTAAACGATCACCAACAATAGTAATTTTTGGCTGTCCAACAGTTGAATGCAAAGCGGGCAATTGTCTGTTAATATTTGTAATATCCACGACATCTCCATCAACAATCGTCATATTCCCCACTCCTGCTCTTGCTAAAAACTCAGCAGCAAATGATCCAACGCCACCTAACCCAACTACTAAAACATTTGAGTTTTGCAAATTCTGTAATCCATCTTTTGTAAATAAAAGCTCGGCTCTTTCTGTCCACTCTGCCATATAATTCTTTTGTTTATTTTAATTTAAATTTGTTTCAAGGTTAAAGATTAAAGTTTCACGTTTCAGGTTTAAAGTTTCACCATAACTCAAAACTTCCTTTCAAATACTTCTTCAAAATTACTAGAGATAATATCTTGTAATTCTTTGATAGTTATATTCTTATATTCTTTAGCAAGATTATAAACCTGTATAATATCTTCTTCAATTGTATCGGTTTCTAAAAAAAAACGATCGTTTGGTATGTCCTGAAAAACTGTTTTTAATTCTGGATTTCTGAGCAAATATTTTCCAAATGAAAGATAAAATCCGTCCTTAATAAGCTGATTCGCAATTTGGCTGTTTTTTGAAAAGCCATGAATAATCATCGGAACCGAAATTTTCATTTTTTTCTTTATTGCAGTTACTTCCTGAAAAGCAGCAACACAATGAATTACAACTGGTTTTTTATATTTTTCTGCCAAAGCCAATTGTTTTTCAAAAACTGTAATTTGTTGTTCCAGCGGTATTTCGATTCGTTTATCTAAACCACATTCTCCAATTGCGAAACAATTTTCTGTTTGTAATTTTTCTTCTATAATTTTTAAATCAGCATCAACTCTGTCTGCCACAATATGCCAAGGATGAATTCCGATTGAATAAAACGGAATTGAAGCATCAAATTCTTGCGGATATTGATTTACCAATTCTAAAACGTTAGACTGGCTGGTAAATTGATGTGTATGAAAATTAAAAAATTCCATTAATGAAACGTTTTAACTCCTGCCCTAATCTCAACATTCAAATCGTTTTCTAAAGGAACAAGCGGACATGAATACTTATGATTATAAGCGCAGTACGGATTATATGCTTGATTAAAATCGACCACTATACTATCTCCCTTTGGAATTTTAAGATCGATATATCTTCCACCTATATAACTTTCTTTCCCGCTCGTTAAATCAGAAAAAGGCAAAAACAAATGATCTTTGTATTCTTTTTGTTTTGAAAGATCAATGCTTCTATAAACATTCAATTGCAAAGCAACGCCGTTTAAATTAAAATATAAAGTGCCGTACTTAATGTATTTTGGTGTTCTCGTTCCGGTAGTTTTCATTTCAAAAACTTTCTCATTTTTAGCTTTTACCAACTTTGCGTTCACGAAAAACTTTTCATTTATGGGGTAAAATTCTAAAGCCTTAAAAGTTTTTAAATCTTCCTCCATCAACGGACTTGTCTTAGCATCAGCATATTCGGCATTTATTGTTTTCTGAAATTTGACAACTTCATTTTGATCAAATTTCTTTTGGCTAAAGCCGAAATTAACAAGCAGCAAAACGATATAAACAATACTATTTTTCATCTTATAAATTTTGAGCAAAAATAGTTTAAAAGTAACAAAGCGACAACCAGAATACGTGACAAAGTTTTCTAACTTTGCTGCAAACAACAGAATTTATAATGCTCAAAACTGCTTTCAATCATTATATCAATAATTTTCGTGGATTTTCAAGAGAAATTTGGATACTTACCCTGGTTACATTTATCAATCGCGCTGGCACGATGGTACTTCCTTTTTTATCTAAATATCTAAAAGAAGATCTTCAATTTACTTATAATCAAGTAGGTTGGATAATGGTTTCTTTTGGTTTAGGATCGATGTTAGGTTCGTGGCTTGGCGGAAAACTTTCAGATAAAATTGGATTTTACAAAATCATGATTTTTAGTTTGTTTACCAGTGGCGTTTCGCTTTTCTTCATACAATATATTACAACTTTCTGGGGACTTTGCATCGCCATGTTTGTTTTAATGGTCATTGCCGATATGTTTCGACCAGCAATGTTTGTTTCTCTTGGCGCTTATGCAAAACCAGAAAATAGAACGCGTGCCTTAACTTTAGTACGTTTGGCGGTAAATCTTGGCTTTGCTGCAGGACCGGCTTTAGGCGGTTTAATTATTATGGGAATTGGATATCAAGGACTATTTTGGGTTGACGGAGCATCTTGCATTATTTCGATTTTAATATTTGCTCTATTAGTTAAGGAGAAGAAAAAAGCTGTTCACGACGATAAAATGGAAATTCCAGCAGAAATAAAATCGGTTTTTCATGATCGTATTTTTTGGGTTTTCTTATTTGTGAGTTTTGTTACCGCCATGATTTTCTTTCAGCTTTTTACAACTTTACCTTTATATCATAACGAGAAGTTTGGTTTAAGCGAATTCCAAACCGGACTTTTAATGACCTTAAACGGGCTTTTGATTTTTGCTCTCGAAATGCCAACTGTTGGTTTTATGGAAAGAAAAGGCTTTCCTAAAATCAGAATTATCATTCTGGGTTCTTTTATTATGGCCTTGAGTTTCTTCTTATTATTAATTAACGTTTGGGCTGGCGTACTGATTTTTAGTATGATTTGTATCTCAATTGGCGAAATTCTAACTTTCCCTTTTTCGAATGCTTTTGCTTTAAGCCGTGCACCGCGTGGCCAGGAAGGTCGTTACATGGCACTTTATACGATGAGTTTTAGTCTAGCGCACATTATCAGTTCTAAAGTTGGTTTCGAAATCATTACTCGTCTCGGTTATCAAACCAACTGGCTTTTTATGGCTTCGACAGGAGTTTTTGCTACTCTTTGCTGTGTATGGATAAAAAATGCATTACTTCGAGAAAAAGTTTACTAAATTTTTAATTTCATATAAACAATTCAATTTCAATTTATTAGATTAAATTTGAAAGGCTTTATTATGCGTTTATTTTAAATCAAACTTAAAAAATAGTTAAATAACTACTTTTGTAGTTGTGTAACTATAAAAATAGTTGTAAGTTTGATTTAAAATTAGAACACATGCAAAAGTTAACCAACAAAGAAGAAGAAATCATGCATATTTTATGGAAGCTTAAAAAAGCATTCGTAAAAGAAGTACAGGCAGAAATCACAGAAGATCAGCCTCATTATAACACACTTTCGACTATTGTTCGTAATCTTGAGGAGAAAGGTTTTGTAGCGCACAATGCTTTTGGAAATACACACCAATATTATCCAATTATAACTTTAGAAGCGTACAGCAAAAAGTATATGAAAACGGCTATTGATAATTATTTCAACAGTTCTTATAAAAATATGGTTTCGTTTTTTGCCAAAGAAGAAAAAATCTCTGCCGCAGAATTACGCGAAATTTTAGCCATGATCGAAACTCCAAAAGAAGAAAAATAGTTGTTTATGGAAGCACTTTTCACTTATATCGCAAAATCAGCTGGATTAATTATATTGTTTTATTTTGCCTATTATTTTTTGTTGCGCAAAGAAACTTTTTTTAATAGTAATCGATGGTTTTTATTAGCTGGATTAATAACATCTTTAACGCTTCCCTTCTTGGTTTATACTAAAACTGTCTGGGTTGATCCTACTCCAATTTCAAACTTAAATTATTTATCGTACAGCCAACAAGTTGAAAAAGATACTTTTGAAATTAATTGGAATTTAGTTTTACTTACCATTTACGGACTTGGCGTTTTAGCTTTAGTAGTGAAATTTGCTTTCGACTTTTACAGCTTAAATTCTGTTTTAAAAGGAAAAAAAATACAGCAGCAGGCAGACTTTAAATTTGTTGATGTTAATGAAAACATCGCACCTTTTTCTTATTTTGAATATATCGTTTACAACTCATCAATGTTTACGGAATCAGAATTAGAAAATATTATTGAGCATGAAAAAGTGCACAGCGATCAAAATCACACTATCGATGTTTTAATTTCGAGAGGCTTTTGTATTCTCTTTTGGTTCAATCCTGTAATGTGGTTTTATAAAAAAGCAATTGTTCAAAATCTTGAATTTATTGCTGACAAAGAAGTTGCACAAAAAATATCAGATAAAAAAGCCTATCAATACACGCTTTTAAAAATTACAACTCATGAAAGTTGTCTATCAATCACTAATCATTTTTATCAATCATTAATCAAAAAACGAATCGTTATGTTAAACAAAAATCAATCAAAAAAGAGAAATTCTTGGAAGTATTATGTAGTAATTCCAGCACTTGCCGCTTTTGTGCTTTTATTTCAAATTGAAGTAATTGCTAAAGAAAAAAGAGAAATTTTAAAGGAAATTAAAGGTGAAAAAGAATCTGTTGATGTTTATAAAATCAGCAAAACAACTACAGATCAGCAATTAAAAGAAATGGCTGAAAAAATGAAGCTAAATCACAATGTTGATGCCAAGATCACGGATGTTGAAAGAAATTCTAACAATGAATTAATCGCCATTAGATTTGATTTAACAAGAGGTTCTGAGCAATCGCAATCGTATCGCGTTAAAGGGAGCAAAGCAATCAAGGATTGTGAAATTGTTATTGAAACTGAAAGTGACGGTTCTAAGAAAATAGGCTTAAAGACTGAGGATAAAGAAAATGAAGTAAAAGCCATCGATAAAGAACGTAAAGTTGAAGTAAAAAAAGTTCAAAATTCTAAAATTGCAAGTGATGTTAAAACTACTAATAATACTTATACAAGCATTAGCACAAGCACTAGTACAAATACTAACGATACTAATGTAAACGGAAAAGCTAATACAAATACTTCTGTTAGCGTAAACGTAAACAGTAATGCTAAAACGCCTACAGTGGTTCACGTATCTACAGATGGTAAAAATACAAGTACGCATTTGACACAACTAGTTGTCATCGATGGAGTGATTTCAAATATTACAAATACTAAAGATCTTGAAAATTTGAAGATTGGATCTGTTAATGTACTGACTGGCGACAATGCAACAGGCAAATATGGAGACCAAGGTAAAAATGGTGTCCTTGAAATTGAAACTAAATAATATTTATTTCAATTTCTTTAAAAAAAAACAATTACCATGCACAAACTAACCAATAAAGAAGAAGAAATAATGCATATTTTATGGAAGCTCAAAAAAGCTTTTGTAAAAGAAATTCAGGCAGAAATCACCGAAGATCAGCCGCATTATAATACGCTTTCGACTATTGTTCGCAATCTCGAAGATAAAGGATATGTAAGTCATAATGCCTTTGGAAATACGCATCAATATTATCCAATTATAAGTATTGAAGATTACAGCAAAGGCTTTATGAGTACTGCAATTGATAATTATTTCAACAGTTCTTATAAAAGTATGGTTTCATTTTTTGCCAAAGAGGAAAAAATTTCTGCGGCAGAATTACGCGAAATCTTAGCTATGATTGAAACTCCGAAAGAAGATAAATAATCGTTTATGGAAGCACTTTTCATTTTTATTGCAAAATCAAGTGGACTATTAGTATTGTTCTACTTTGCTTATTATTTTTTATTGCGCAAAGAAACTTTCTTTAACAGTAATAGATGGTTTTTATTGGCAGGTTTAGTAACCTCAGTCGCTTTGCCTTTTTTAGTTTATACTAAAATTGTCTGGGTCGATCCTACTCCACTGCCTGTAATGAATTATTCTCAAGTTTATTATCCTCAAACTGTTCAAGAAGAAACATTCGAAATCAACTGGAATTATGTTGCGCTTGCTATATACATAATTGGCTTTATTGCTCTAATAATAAAATTTGCAGCAGATTTTTATAGTTTGAATTCGGTTTTAAAAGGCAAAAAAGTAGAACAGCAAGCTGATTTTAAATTTGTCGATGTAAATGAAAATATCGCTCCGTTTTCTTATTTTGATTATATCGTATACAACTCATCAATGTATACGGCATCAGAATTAGAAAATATTATTGAGCACGAAAAAGTACACAGCGATCAGCATCATACTGTAGATGTATTGATTTCTAGAATATTTTGTGTGTTGTTTTGGTTCAATCCAATAATTTGGCTTTACAAAAAAGCAATTCTTCAAAATCTTGAATTTATCGCTGATAGTGAAGCTGCAAAAAAAATATCAGACAAAAAAGCGTACCAATACACGCTTTTAAAAATTACAACACATGAAAGTTGTGTTGCAATCACCAATCATTTTTATCAATCATTAATCAAAAAACGAATTGTCATGTTAAACAAAAATCAATCAAAAAAAAGTAATTACTTGAAGTATTATGCAATACTTCCTGCCCTTGTAGCCTTTGTGTTTTTATTTCAAATTAAAACTATTGCACAAGAGAAAAAAGAAGCTCACGAAGTTTCTGAAAAAATATCTTCTACAGATGTATACAAAATCAAAAAAAATACAACAGATGAAGAATTAAAAACAATGTCTGAAAAACTGAAAAAAAATCATGATGTTGATGTCGCTTTTTCTAATGTAAAAAGAAATGCTGAAAAAGAATTAACTGCTATTACAGTAGAAGTTACAAAAGGAACAGAAGAAATTCAAACCATTCAAATTGAAGGTGATAAAGCGATTAAAAGCTGTGGAATTGTTATTACAACAGAAGATAACGGCTCTAAAAAAATTGACGTAGTTACAGATGGCGGTATTGATAAGCCAATGACAATCAGAAATCGCGTTGTAGAAATTAAAGAAACAGATAGTGATGGTGCTTCAATTGCAGATATAGCGCCTCCAGCTCCTCCTGTTCCGCCAGTTTCGCCTGTTGTTCCTCCTGCTCCTGTTGCACCTGCATTTCCTGCAGGAATGGTGCCTCCAGTTCCTCCTCTTGATATGTCGAAAATGCCTAAAGCGCCAAGTGTTCCAGCAAATGTGAACGATAAGGCTGCTATGAAAAATTTCGAAAAAGAAATGGCTGAATTTGAAAAAAAGATGGAAGCCTTTCAACCAGATTTATCTGCTTACGAAAAACAAGTAGCAGAAGCAATGTCGAAAAGAGGCGCTAATTATGAAAAAGAAATGGCAAAATACGAAATTGCAATGGAAAAATTTAGCGCAGATATGGAAAAATACAGCGCTTCTATGGAACAATCATTCGGAAAAGATTTTGAAGAAAAAATGAAAAAATTTGAAAAGGAAATGAAAGTTTACGAGAAAACCATGAAAGAAAATGAAAAGGACATGAAGAAATGGGAAAAAGAAAGTAAAAAATCTTAATCAAATTATTCAGTTTCAAGAAAAAAAGACTTTGCCCAACCGCAAAGTCTTTTTTTATATCTTTGAAAAAAATAAACCTGCCATGTATAAAATTTTAGCCAAAATAAATAAAATTCTTTTACCTAGTTTTACGAAACAAGGTTTAGACATTTCTAAAGCAAAAAAATGGCAAATGGCTATTATTGGGTATCGTGCTTACATAACAAAACGTGCTTTGGGTAGTTAGAAGTTTTATTAAGTTGAATGAATTTCAGCGACTTATTCTTACTATAAAATAAGAAATGTTTTTTTAACTCATTTCTAATTCTTCTATTACAAGTTTCTTCCTCATGAAAAATAAAGATTTTAATATTCCGCCAGTTCCGGCAGTACTTTTAGCAATCATAAGTGTTCAATCTGGTGCTGCAATTGCAAAAACGCTTTTCCCTGCGATTGGAGCTGCGGGAACAGCCTCGATTAGAATTGGTATTTCAGCTATAATTTTACTTATAGCATACAGGCCAAATCTGTTTAAAATCACATCACAACAATGGAGAATTGTAGTTCCGTACGGTTTATCGTTAGGGGCAATGAATTTGATTTTTTATATGGCCATTGAACGAATTCCAATTGGTTTAGCCGTTACTCTAGAATTCATCGGACCCTTATTGGTCGCAATAATTGGTTCTAGACGTTTAATAGATTATTGTTGGGTTTTGCTCGCTGGAGCCGGAATAGTTTTAATCGCTCCTTGGACAAACGATCGTGTCGATTCTCTTGGTGTTATATTTGCCCTTTTAGCTGGTGCGCTTTGGGCAGCTTATATTATTTTGGGAGGTAAAATATCTAAAATTATGAATGGTGGTCAAGCCGTATCGACCGGAATGTTATTTGCAGCAATCTTAATATTACCTTTTGGTTTTTACGAAAATGGTTTGGCTAATCTTACTCCGAAACTTTTTGGAATGGGCATTGCTTTAGCCCTTTTATCTAGTGCAATTCCGTTTACATTAGAAATGAAAGCTTTGGGTCAGCTTCCTCCTCGCACTTTTAGTATTCTAATGAGTTTAGAGCCTGCAGCTGCTTCTATTTGCGCTTTTATTTTCTTGCAGGAGAATCTTAGCTTTTATGAAATTCTAGCTGTCGTTTGTGTTGTAATTGCTTCCGCGGGATCAACGTTGACTGCTAAAAGATAATTAAAATCATCACTTTATAAAAATAAAAAAGTCCTGTATTTACAGGACTTTTTTGATTGTATTCTTTTGCTTTTGAAGATTATTGTTTTGGCAACAAAACAGTATCCACAACATGAATCACACCGTTTGATTGATTAACATCTGCAATTGTAACTTTAGATTTGTTACCATTTTCGTCAGTAATGTATAAATCTTTTCCGTCCATCCAAGCAGTCAAAGTTCCACCGCTTACAGTTTTAAGAGTCGCTTTTCCTTTACCCATTTTAATTGCTTTAGCGATGTCAGAAGAATTCATTTTTCCTGCCACAACATGGTAAGTCAAAATTGTTTGTAACATTTTAAGGTTTTCTGGTTTCAATAAAGTCTCAACAGTTCCTGCTGGCAATTTATCGAATGCAGCATTTGTTGGAGCAAAAACAGTAAATGGTCCTTTGCTTTGTAATGTTTCTACTAATCCAGCTGCTTTTACTGCGGCAACTAATGTAGTATGATCTTTTGAGTTTACTGCATTCTCAACAATGTTTTTTGTTGGGTACATTGCTGCTCCACCAACCATTACAGTTTTTTGTGCAAATGATGTAAATCCAAATCCTAATGCTAAAATTGCTACTGCTAAAAATTTTCTAGTTTTCATAATGAATGTTTTAAGTTATAAGCTCATTTACGCGGTAATATTGGTTTTGGTTTTACGGAAAATTAAAATAATTGAATTTATTATTGAATAATTCTCAAAACACATTGTAAAACAGGCTATTGATGATAAAAAAAAAATTTTATTATTTTTAATAATTTCGTGATTTTGCTTTCTTTTTATTCCTAATTTTAAATTCAAAACTCATTCACTATGCAAAATCTACCTAAAAAAGTTAGAAGTAAAAAGTTAAGTACAAGAGTTGATTTAACCGCAATGGTCAGTGTTTCGTTTTTGCTGATTATATTTTTTATGGTTACAATTGAATTGGCTAAACCTAAAGTTTTAGAATACGGCAGACCCGATTGTGATGATTGCTTTGAAAATTCTGCTTGTCATATGCCAGATGAAAACCGCACTTTTACAATACTTTTAGATGATCATAATAAAATAATTACTTATTCGGGATTAATATTTGTCCCTATTGATGGCCCAAAAGAAATGAAATATGGTAAAAGTGGGATTAGAAAGGAACTACTAGAAAGAAATAAAAAAGTTTTAGAATATTCAGCGCAACGAGGAAAACCTGGCAAAGGAATTACAGTTATTATTAAACCTAGCAATAAATCTAATTACGGTAATTTAGTTGATATTTTAGATGAAATGAAAATTGCAGGCATAAATTCTTATTCAATTTTGGATGAATTTACTCCAGAAGAATCAAAATTATTAGCTGTGAAATAATCAAAATTTCTATTGAAAATAAGAAACCTGAAACTTCTAACAAATAAAAACTGAAACAAAATATAAAGAATAAAAAAAAAGTCCCACATTACTGTGGGACTTTCTATTTAGAGGAAACTAAGAATTATTTTTTCTCAGTTTTTTCCATTTTAGCTTTTAATGCAGCTAATACATCATTGTTATCTCCTAAAGTTGCAGCTGGTGCATTAGTAGTAGAGTTAGATGAAGTATTTTCAGTTGCAGCTTTCACGTTTTTCTCTTCTTCTTCACGGAAGATAGCAGTGTGAGAAGCAACTACTCTTTTGAATTCTTTGTTGAATTCGATTACTTTGAAATCAGCTGTATCACCTTTTTTCAATTTCTTTCCGTCTTCTTTTTCAAGGTGACGAGTAGGAATGAAAGCAACGATATCATCTCCGAATTCTACAGTAGCTCCTTTGTCAACGATTTCAGAAATTTCACCATTGTGGATAGTTCCTACAGCGAAAGAATCTTCGTATTGATCCCAAGGATTAGCAGTAGTTTGTTTGTGACCTAAAGATAATTTACGTCCTTCAACATCTAATTCTAATACAACTACATCAAGTTTTTCACCAACATTTACAAATTCAGATGGGTGTTTGATTTTCTTAGTCCAAGATAAGTCAGAGATGTAAATTAATCCATCAATTCCTTCTTCTAATTCTACGAAAATACCAAAGTTTGTAAAGTTTCTAACGATACCTGTATGTTTAGAACCTACTGGATATTTAGAAGTAATATCAGTCCATGGATCTTGAGTCAATTGTTTGATACCTAATGACATTTTACGGTCATCTCTATCTAAAGTTAAGATAACAGCTTCAACAACATCTCCAACTTTTACGAAATCCTGAGCAGAACGTAAATGAGTAGACCATGACATTTCAGAAACGTGGATTAAACCTTCAACACCTTCAGCAACTTCGATGAAAGCACCGTAATCAGCGATTACAACTACTTTACCTTTTACTTTATCACCAATAGTTAAATTAGCATCTAAAGCATCCCATGGGTGAGCGTTTAATTGTTTCAATCCTAATTGAATTCTTGTTTTCTCATCATCGAAATCAAGGATTACAACGTTTAATTTTTGGTCTAATTCAAGAACTTCACTTGGGTGGTTGATTCTACTCCAAGAAAGGTCAGTAATGTGAATTAATCCGTCAACACCACCTAAGTCAATGAATACTCCATAAGAAGTAATGTTTTTAACAACACCTTCTAATACTTGTCCTTTTTGTAATTGACCGATGATTTCTTTTTTCTGTACTTCGATATCAGCTTCGATAAGCGCTTTATGAGATACAACAACGTTTTTGAATTCGTGGTTAATTTTTACCACTTTGAATTCCATCATTTTGTTTACATATACATCGTAGTCTCTAATTGGCTTAACGTCAATTTGAGAACCAGGTAAGAAAGCTTCAATTCCGAAAACGTCAACGATCATACCACCTTTAGTTCTGCATTTTACAAAACCATTAACGATTTCTCCTGTTTCATTTGCAGAAATAACTCTATCCCAAGATTTAATAGTACGTGCTTTTCTGTGAGATAATACTAATTGACCTGTTTTGTCCTCACGGATGTCGATTAATACTTCTACTTTGTCACCTACTTTTAAGTTTGGGTTGTAACGGAACTCGTTTAAAGAAATAACACCTTCAGATTTAGCATTGATATCAACGATAACGTCTCTATCTGTAATTCTAACAACAACTCCTTCAACTACTTCTTCTTGATCTGTAGCGATGAAAGTTTTAGATACTAGTTCTTCAAACTCTTGTAAGTTTTTCTCATCAACTGCATCAATTCCTTCTTGGAAGTTATGCCAGTTAAAATTTGCTAAAAACTCTTCTTGTGATTTTAATTGTTCAGACATGCTGATAAAAAATTTGTATTCTGTTTTTCTTGAGTTTCTTAAAGCGATAGAAAAAACAGAAGTTGTTTTACATAAATAGTTGATACCTAATGGAAACTCTTCTCTGCCAAAAGGTTTGCAAAATTAATACATTTTTTTGTAATAGCAAAACAATTCCAAATGATTATCAGCCAATTACTCAGGAGCAACAAATTTAGGACTTTAAGGCCTTCAGTCCCGCTATCCGTTTCAATCTTTTATGCCTCCCGAAGCTTCGGGACCGGCACAAAAGGAGTTCCACTTCTATCGGGGCTAGATTAGAAATTTATTTTCAATAAGACTTATAAAACAAACCCGACAGGTTTTTGAAACCTGTCGGGTTTACAATATGAATTTAAATGTTAGTTGTAATAAATATAGACCCGCAAGGTTTTTTGAACCTTGCAGGAGAACCACGTCTTGCAAATATCATTTCAGATCTTTAACATAATTTATCAAACTATCTGCATACAATCTTGCTCGTTCTTTTATTTGATCTTCTGTAAAACCATCAACTACAGATGTTCCGTGAAAAAACATCGGATCTAAAAAGTTCATTTGAACAAAATAAGCTGTTTGTTCTATATTTTTAAAAAATTCGGTTATTCTAAAATTATGTTTTCCTAAAGGTTTGTACTCCTGCTCCACCGAGCCTACTGTAACACTTGCCAAAAGTTTTTTGCCTTTCAATTTATCTCCTTTCGAACCATAAGCAAACTGATGTTCGAAAACCACATCAAACCATTGTTTTAAAATACCTGGCATATTATACCAATATAATGGATATTGCAAAACTACAATTTCATGTCGAAGTAGTGCTTTTTGCTCCTCTTCAATATTGATATTAAAATCCGGATACAATTCTGCAAGGTTTCGAATTTCTATGTCTGAATTTTTTCTCTCAATTTCTTCAATAATTGCTTTATTTGCAATTGATTTTTTTATTTGTGGGTGTCCCAAAATTAGTAATGCCATTTTTTTAATTTTATACTATCATTTTTATAGCAACAAAATTATTTATAGTTTTACAGTCCTGCAATAACTATCAGATTGGATAGGTTAAAACCAAAAAATATGAAAACAGAATGCCAGATGGATTTGATTAAGCTCCAAGGAAAAATTTATCCCTGCACGGTAAGTTTAGTCATGGATTTAATGGGAGGAAAATGGAAAGCTGTAATTCTCTATCATCTAAAAGATAATTCAAAAAGATACAACCAACTCCGCAAAGAAATGCCAGCTGTAACAGAACGGACTTTAAGCCTGCAGCTCAGACAACTTGAAGAAGACGGTTTAATTTTTAGAAAAGTCGAAGGAGAAAAACCTCCAATTAAAGTCACTTACGGTTTAACTGAATTTGGAAAATCTTTCAGAAAGGTTTTAGATTCTATAACAGAATTAGGAAATTCGATCACTTTAAATAAAGGAGAATTTATTAATAAATGATGTAAAACAAAAAGGCCGATAGATTTTTAAAAATCTATCGGCCTTAAATATTAAATATATAATTTTAATGACTCAAATTCTCCAACTCCTTCGGATCATGTTTATGTTTAAACAAAACAGCAAAAGCAATTGCAATAACCAAAGCATAAGCCGCAAATGACAACCAGATAGTATGCCAGTCTTTCATTAAAATTGGATTGCTAAATATTCCATCTGTAGAAATTGAATTTCCTTGACCTTTTACAAAATCCAACATTTTTGAGTTTGTAGTTTCGGTTTGTAAAAATCCAGCTAATTCAGTTGTGTTATGAAATGATTTGGTAAAGAAACGGTCAATTGCCCAGCCAGAAGTTAAACTTCCTAAAACTGCTCCTACTCCATTTGTCATCATCATAAACAATCCTTGTGCAGAAGAACGTATTTTAGAATCTGTATTACTTTCTACAAATAATGAACCTGAAATATTAAAGAAATCAAATGCCATTCCGTACACAATACAAGATAAAATAATCATCCATAATCCGCCTACAGGATCTCCAAAAGCAAATAATCCGAAACGCAATACCCAAGCTAGCATACTAATCAACATAACTTGTTTGATTCCAAAACGTCTTAAGAAAAACGGAATTGCCAGAATAAATAAGGTTTCAGAAACTTGAGAAATCGACATAATAATAGTCGAATATTTAATTACGAAAGAATCAGCATATTTTGGAAAATGTTTGAATTCATCTAAGAAAACATCTCCGTAAGCATTTGTCAACTGTAATGCACCTCCTAAAAACATAGAGAATACAAAAAACAAAGCCATTTTATAGTTTCCAAAAAGTTTAAAAGCTTCTAAACCTAAAGTTTCTACCAATGAAGCATTTTCTTTAGTTAAACGCTGTGGTTCACATTTTGGTAATGTAAAAGCGTAAATTCCTAGAATCAAAGCACCAATTCCAGCAATATAAAACTGATATTCGGTTGCTTTGCTTCCGCTTAAGTTGGTAATCCACATTGCGGCGATAAAACCAATTGTTCCCCAAACTCGAATTGGCGGAAAATCTTTTACTATATTTTTATTGTTTAATTTTAAAGAAGTATACGAAATAGAGTTGCTCAAAGCAATTGTCGGCATATAACAGCACATCGCAGCAAACATCACGTAAATAAAATTATCTGGTGTTGTTATTTGAGCGATTCCAAACAAAACAACTGCATATAATATATGTAGAAAACCGTATAACTTTTCGGCATTAACCCATCTGTCAGCGATAATACCTGTAAGAGTAGGCATAAATAAAGAAGCAATTCCCATGGTTCCAAACACTAAACCAAACTGAGTTCCTTCCCAATTTTTAGTTCCAAACCAATAATTTCCAATAGTAATAAGCCACGCTCCCCAAACAAAAAACTGAAGAAAACTCATTACAATTAACCTGTTTTTAATTCCCATATGATGAAATTGTCTTTAAGATAAAATGAAGCGGTAAAACTACCATTAAAAATGATATCTACAAAAAATTAAGCTGTTTTAACAACATCATTTACTAATTCTAAAACGGCAGTAAATTGTTCTTCTCTGGTTAAGTAAGAATTATCTATTTCAATTGCGTCATCGGCAATTATCAAAGGAGAATCTTCACGGTGCGTATCTATATGGTCACGATCAACCACATTCTTCAGAACTTCTTCGTATGATACATTATCACCTTTTTGCTGTAATTCGTCAAAACGACGCTGTGCACGAGTTTCAGCACTTGCCGTCATGAAAATTTTAAGTTCAGCATCTGGAAAAACTACAGTTCCTATATCTCTTCCATCCATCACAATACCTTTGTTTTTTCCCATTTCTTTTTGCTGTTCTACTAATTTAGAACGCACTTCAGAAACTTCGGCTACTTTGCTCACAAAATTTGAAACCTCAATAGTTCTAATTTGCTTTTCTACATTTTCACCATTTAAATACATTTCACCAAAACCTAAGTCAGCATTAAATTTAAATTCCAGCTGAATTTTAGGCAAAGCTTCAATTAAAGTTTTTTTATCAAAAAAGTCACCTCGGATAAGTTGATTTTTCATAGCGAAATAAGCCACAGCACGATACATAGCACCAGTATCAACATAAACATATTCTAACTCTTTTGCCAATTGTTTTGCCAAAGTGCTCTTTCCTGTTGATGAAAATCCGTCGATAGCAATGATGATTTTTTCCAATTTTTTATTTTTTAAATTTTTGTAGGCTTAAAGTTTTAGGAAACTTTAATAATGCAAATATATTGCTTTTGCTTTTTATATGGAACAGTCTAACAATAAGCAATAAAAATATTATATGAAATACATTGCTTTATACGAAGTTATGAATTAAAAAAAATTCAAAAAAAAACTATTGTTACTGATGAAAATTCCTCAATAACAATAGTTTTATATATTTCAATGAATACTTTCTAGTAATAAATATCTAATACGATATTTGATTTTGAATTATCAATGTATTTTTCAATTCTTTTAAAGAATTGTTCGTTAACCATTGGACATCCATGACTATTACTTATATAATAATCTTGCTCTTCATAAGGCACAGCCGAGTAATAATGTAAAACAATCGCTCTTGATAAAGCATTATTGTTGGTTTCATCAAGACCTGTTAATCGATATGCTTTTCCGAAAATTCCTTTGTAGTTTTTTCCGATAACGTATCTGCCTAATGCTGTGCAGTTAGAGTTAGGCGTATTGCTAAATCTTAAACTTCCTTTTACTCCAGTTTCTGATCCAGATCCGTGAGCTACAAGACCTTGATCTAGAATTTTATTGTTTACTAAATCGTAAACAAAAAAACGGTTTTTGCCAGAAGGTATTCTCATGTCGACAAAGAAAGCAATCTTAGTATTGTATTTAGGATCAATACTAATCATATTTCTTATTTCACTTACCCTATTATTTATCCTTTCTATTTCTAAATTGGTAATGGTAGTTTCTTTTTTGTTGTAAAGTTTTGAACCCGTTAAAAACCCTACGGTAATAAACAAAAATAGATGGAATATTTTCATAAAATTATTGAAAATTTAAAATTAGACCAAAAAGACTTGTATTAGCTGCCAATGTATATCTCGAATATGAATAATTAAATTTTAACCTATTCATTTTTAAACCGAATCCTAATGAAACTCCTGAAAAATTACGTTGATCTTCAACTCTTAATTCTTCTCCTCTTCTAAAATTATAACCTAAACGCAGATTAAATGCTTTTTTAGGAAATAATTCAACTCCAAAAACAACATGTCGCAAAGCGTTGTTTACGAACGAAATCTTTTCACTGCTTGTTGACCCATCAATATTAGTTTCTCCTCGAACGGGGTTCGAAAAAGAGATATTCCATTGTTGCAAATTTTCTAACGAAAGATGCCAACGAAGCGGAACATGCTCCAATTCTTGAGAAACTCCAGCAATGATTTCAAAGGGCAAATTCTCCCGGATTCCTGAATAAGTAGTAAACTGCGTACCAATGTTTCGAAATACTAGGGCCAAATTTACATAATTATTTGGAATTTCATACATAATTCCCACATCAATTGCACCGCCAATAGAATTATAAGTTTCTAAAGTAGAAGTTATTAGCTTTGTACTTACACCAATATGCAGATCTGTAAAGGGAACATTGTAAGCGTAGCCCAGTGTCAGCGCGCCTTCACTACCTGAAAAATTTGTAGTCGCCTGCCCATTTTCATCATAACCTTCAAAGGATCCGTAATTTACATAACTGACTCCTGCGTAAAAAGTTTGTACATGTCTGTCATAAGTATATGCATACGAAGCGGTTCCATAAGAAGCTTCTCCATAATAACTGCCATAGTTCATTGCAAGGTGATTATCCATATCCTCGTTTAAAACAGCTGGGTTAAACATAACTTGATTGACATCATCATCATAAATGGTAATTGTTTTTCCTCCTAACGCTGCCTGTCTTGGCGAAGACGTTAAATTAAGGAATTGATAAGTGTAACGCCCTCCAACTTGTCCGAAAGAAACGGAGCAAACTAAGATAAAAAAAAGTAAAACAGATTGTTTTAACATGCTTTTGGGGCGATTCCTATATGGGAATAACGCAAATACAAATATAAAATTATATAACAGGAAAAATAAAATTAACTCTAAAATAAATTCCAACAAAAAAAAATCCAAATTCCAATAGTAAAATTGGAATTTGGATTTTAAATATTATTTTTTTTATTGAAGCTTATTTCAATGTTTTTGCATTTTTTGCATTTTGATCCGTTAAGGCCAAAGCTAAAACTTCGCTCATTTCTTTTACATAATGAAAAGTAAGACCTTCCAGATATTCCGCTTTGATTTCATCAATATCACTTTTATTTTCGTGGCATAAAATGATTTCTTTAATCCCAGCTCTTTTTGCGGCTAGAATTTTTTCTTTAATACCTCCCACTGGCAAAACTTTTCCGCGAAGTGTGATTTCACCGGTCATCGCTAAGCTTTTCTTTACTTTCTTTTGTGTCAGCAAGGAAACTAGAGAGGTCAGCATCGCAATACCTGCGCTTGGACCATCTTTTGGTGTTGCTCCTTCTGGAACGTGTAAGTGAATGTTATATTTTTGAAATAAAGCTACATCTAATCCTAACTTCTTTGCATTTGCTTTAATATATTCTAAAGCAATTGTTGCTGATTCTTTCATTACATTTCCAAGATTTCCTGTAATAGTCAGCGAACCTTTTCCCTCAGAAATTAAAGATTCAATAAAAAGAATATCGCCGCCAACGCTTGTCCAGGCAAGACCTGTAACAACTCCGGCAACATCATTGTTTTCGTATTTATCACGTTCTAATCTTGGTACACCTAAAACAGTTATAATGTCTTCATCTGTAACTTTTTTATTGTACTCCTCTTCCATCGCAACTGCTTTTGCTGCATTACGAATTACTTGAGCAATCTTAGTTTCTAGATTACGAACTCCAGATTCGCGAGTGTAGCCTTCTACAATTTTTTCTAATTGTTTTTTACCAATTGTCAAATCTTTATTAGTTAGACCGTGTGCTTCTAATTGTTTAGGAAATAAATGCCTTTTAGCGATTTCTACTTTTTCTTCAATCGTGTAACCTGACATTTTGATCACTTCCATTCTGTCACGCAATGCTGGCTGAATTGCAGCCATATTATTAGAGGTAGCAATAAACATTACTTTTGATAAGTCATAACCCATTTCTAGGAAATTATCATAAAAGGCATTGTTTTGTTCCGGATCTAAAACTTCTAATAAAGCTGAAGAAGGATCGCCGCTGTTTCCGCTTGATAATTTATCAATCTCATCTAAAATAAAAACTGGATTTGATGTTCCGGCTTTTTTCAAACTTTGTATAATACGGCCTGGCATTGCACCAATATAGGTTTTCCTGTGTCCGCGAATCTCAGCTTCATCACGCAGACCGCCTAATGAAATACGTACATATTCACGGCCTAGAGCTTCAGCTACAGAACGCCCAATAGATGTTTTTCCAACTCCCGGAGGCCCTGTCAAACAAATAATTGGCGATTTCATGTCATTTCTCAGTTTTAAAACTGCTAAATGTTCAATCATTCTTTTTTTAACTTCTTCAAGTCCAAAATGATCCTTATCTAATATTTTTTGAGCAAATTTTAAATCGAATTTATCTTTAGAATATTCACCCCAAGGCAATTCTAAAAACAATTCTAAATAGTTGCGCTGAATTCCAAAATCAGGAGATTGGGGATTCATGCGACGCATTTTAGACAATTCCTTTTCGAAATGTTTCTGCGTTTTTTCATCCCATTTTTTGGTTTTCGCTTTCAGCCCCATTTCGTCCATTTCTTCTTCCTGCGAAACGCCTCCCAATTCTTCCTGAATTGTTTTCATTTGCTGGTGCAAGAAATATTCACGTTGCTGCTGATCTAAATCAAAACGAACTTTGGACTGAATGTCATTCTTCAATTCTAATTTTTGAAGCTCTACATTCATATAACGCAAAGTCTCTAAAGCACGTTCTTTTAATCCATTTATCGAAAGAAGACCTTGTTTTTCTTTTACGGATAAATTCATATTAGAAGAAACAAAATTGATTAAAAATGACTGGCTTTCAATGTTTTTAATCGCAAAAGTAGCTTCTGAAGGAATATTTGGACTTTCTTTGATAATTTGAATCGCTAATTCTTTAACAGAATCTAAAATTGCGGTAAACTCAGTATCATTTTCATCAGGACGTTCTTCTGAAACCTCTTTGATAGTAGCTGTCATGTAAGGTTCTTCTGAAACAACTTCATCAATTTCAAAACGTTTTTTTCCTTGTAAAATAACCGTAACATTTCCGTCAGGCATTTTTAAAACGCGCAGAATTCTTGCTACAGTTCCTATTTTATGAATATCCTCTTTTGATGGATCTTCGTCTTCTTCATTAATTTGAGAAACTACACCAATAATTTTTCCTGCTGCATTGGCATCGTTTATAAGCTTTATAGATTTATCTCTTCCTGCAGAAATTGGAATAACGACTCCTGGAAATAAAACAGTATTACGTAAAGGCAAAATTGGCAACGAAAGAGGCAACTCTTCGTTATTCATTTCTTCTTCGTCTTCTGGAGTTAGTAATGGAATTAATTCTGCTTCTGAATCAAATTCTTGAAGTGACAGATTGTCAATGGTAAGTATTTTATGGTTTGACATAATAATATATAAGTCGTTTTGTCATTAAAAGTTTTATTCTAACTATAAAAAGAACATTAGATAAGGTAGTTTTAAGGAAAACTTTGCTAAGCGTTTCATTTACAAGATAGGCGATAAAAATAGACAATCATTATGCCAAAAGCAAAAAAATAGACTTTGGAAATTCAAATTAGAGATCAATTAATACTGAGAAACGCACTATTTTAAAAAAAATTACAATTAATTTTATCAAAAGTGTAACATATCAAAAAAAGTAAAGTCCTTATAAAAAACTAGCAACCATTACTTGAGCATAACCAATCAAAATATCGAAGAATTAATCGCGCTTTGTAGAGAAAACAATCAAAAGGCACAATTCGAAATTTACAATCGTTACAGTAAAGCCATGTACAATGTGGCATATCGTATTGTAAAAGACGAACATTTTGCACAAGACGTCATGCAAGAAGGTTTTTTGAAAGCGTTTACAAAAATAAACGACTACAAGCAAGAAGTCGCTTTTGGGGCGTGGCTCAAGAAAATCGTTGTCAATTACAGCATTGATTTCTATAAGAAGAACAACACTTTCCAGTTCGAAGATTTGAGCAAAACGCTTTATAAAATCGAAGAAAATGACAGCTTTTTTTCTGAAAATATCGATTTGGATTCACTTAAAGTAAAAGAGGTTCTAAATGCTATTTTGGATTTAAAAGATAATTACCGAATGGTATTAACGCTCTTTTTTATTGAAGGTTATGACCAAGAAGAAATTTGCGAAGTTTTGAATATTAGCTATGCGAACTGCAGAACTACGTTAAGCAGAGCTAAAGAAAGTTTACGAAAAAAATTAGAGGAAATATGAAAAAGGAAAATGACGATTTAGAGCAATTATTCAGCAAATTTGAGAATCAATGGGATGTTCATGAAATGAATTCTGATCATCAAATAGATTTCTTAAATAAATTAAACACAAAAAAGCCAAAGAAAAAAAATTACTGGTTCATGACTGCTATTGCCGCTTCGATAGTTTTAATGCTGGGAATATCTGTTTTTTACAAAAATGAAAAACCTAAAGAATTCAAATTTGCATCTAAGGAAACACAGCGAACTGATTCTATTTTCTCAATATTAATTGATAATGAACTCGTAAAACTGAAACAAAAAAGTTCGCCTGAAAACGAACAAATTATCAATGACGCATTGAAGCAAATGAAAGTTTTTGATGCGGATTATCAAAAAATTATTAATGAGTTGCAAAAGAATGGCGAAAACAAGCAAATAATTTATGCCATGATCAGCAATCTGCAAACGCGAATTTCATTTTTGCAGACCGTTTTACAGCGAATTGAAGAAAACGAAAATCTAAAAAACACCACTGATGAAAAAACATTATAAAATTCTTATTCTATTTATTTTGATTCCTTTTTTAGGATTCTCTAATGACGATACTTTAATTTCAAAACAAAAAAATATTAAAAAAACGTTTATCGTAAACTCGAATGCAGGAATTGATATTGACAATAAATATGGCAACATTTCAATATCTACATGGGATGAAGACAAAATTGACCTTGACATCACGATTAAAGTAACAGGCGGAAATGAAACTTGGGTTAATGAAAAATTAAATAGTATTGATGTTGATATTACAGCACTGAAATCAATGGTTACAGCAATTACCAAACTTGGAAATTCTTCTTTGAAAAGCAAAGGGAGCAGCAATAGTTTTGAAATTAATTATGTGATAAAGATTCCAAAAAACGGAACTGTGAAATTGCTGAATAAATACGGAAATATTAACGCTATATCTTTAGAAGGTTCTACAGATATTACATGCAAATATGGGAAGGTTGTGCTCGGAAAATTAAATAATACAGCTAATAGAATTCAGATTGAATATTGCCAAAATTCTACTATTGATTATATTAAAAACGGAACAATCGAAGCGAAATATTCTGGTTTAAAAATAAACGACTCGGGCAATTTAAACCTTGATACAAGCTATAGTGATTTAGTTCTTTCTGATGGTCAAAACATTAAGTATGACTGTAATTACGGAAATTTAAAATTTCAGAAAATAAATTCATTCTCAGGATCAGGAAATTACCTTACAATCTCAATTGCCGAAATTTCTAACAGTGTAAATGTAGAAACGAATTACAGCAAACTAAATATTTCTACGATAACCAGCAAAGCAAATAATGTAAATATAAATTCAGGTTATTCTGACGTTTCGCTGGGTTATGACATAAATTATGCTTTTGATTTTGATATTAATACTAAATACGGAAATATAAAAAGCGACAACACTTTAGATATTTCAGTAAACGAAAGCAAAAATACAAGCAAAAGAATAAGCGGATTCAATAAGAAAAAAGGACAGAATAAAGTAGTAATAACTTCTAACTACGGAAACGTAGCACTAATCAAAAGACAATAATCAAAAAATTAAACCAATGAAAAAATTTATTCAATTAACAGTTTGTGGTGCATTTTTAATAAGTTTTATGGCGAATGCACAATCAAATAAAATTACTGGGAATGGTAAAGTAACAGCAGAAACTAGAACGACTTCAGAATATGACGCAATAAAAATTTCTGGTTCTTTTGATGTCGACTTAGTTGCCGGAAAAGAGGGCAAAATTATATTGAAAGGAGAAGAAAATATTCTAGATGCAATTATTGTTGAAGTAGAAGAAAATACTTTGAAAATTTATGTAAAGAAAAATACTAACATTCGTTCAAGTATTGGCAAAAAAGTTCAAGTTACAGTTCCGTTCGATAAAATTTCTGAATTAAGTTTGGCTGGATCAGGAGATATTCAATCGAAAAGCACAATCAAAAATGATAAATTCCTGGCTAAACTTTCTGGTTCTGGAAACTTTGATTTAGCAATAGATTCAAGCTCTTTAGAACTGAATTTAAGTGGATCTGGAAATGTTCACTTAAAAGGAAGCGCTTCTAATTTCACAACAAAACTTTCTGGATCTGGTGATATTGATGCTTCTGATTTAAAATCTAAGAATGTAGATGTAAATGTTTCAGGTTCTGGAAACAGCAAAGTAAACTGCAACGAAAGCTTAACTGCAAGAGTTTCTGGTTCAGGAGATATTAAATATACTGGAAATCCAGAAAAAAGAGATGTAAAAGTTTCTGGTTCAGGAAATATTTCAAAAGCATAAATTAAAAAGCTCAATAATAAAAGATTTCAAAATCATCTAATCAAAAAAAGAACAGAATCTTCGTCTTTATTATTGAGCTTTCTATATAAAAACTAGTTGGGGTGTCTTATTCATTTAAGACACCTTTTTTTGGTACTCTTCTTAACAATAAAACTCCAATGGCAAAAAATAATGCTAAAATTACGATTGCAAATCTTGGACTTCCTGTAATCTGATCAATTATTCCGTAAATGCACATTCCAATTACAATTCCGATTTTCTCGGCAACATCATAAAAACTAAAAAAAGATGCAGTATCTTCAGATTCAGGCAATAATTTAGAATAGGTTGAACGTGATAATGCCTGAATTCCACCCATAACAAAACCAATTAAAGTTGCCATAACATAAAAATGAATTGGCAATGTTATAAAATAAGCCAAAATACATAATACAACCCAAATACAATTTATAACAATTAAAGTTGGAATATTTCCAAATTTAGCTGATGCTCTTGATGTTAAAAATGCTCCAATTATCGCAACCAGCTGAATTACTAATATGCAGATAATTAGTCCTACTGTGCTTTCGCTTTCTGAAGACCATTTAATTTCTTGCGCTCCAAAGTAAGTCGCAACAATCATAACGGTTTGAACAGCCATGCTGTAAACAAAAAAACTTCCTAAATATCGTTTTAAAGAAATATTTTCTGCTAGTAATTTCCAAACTTTTTTCAATTCCTTAAAACCGTTAAAAATTACATCTTTAGTAACTTTCTGATTCTCGTTACTATTTCCTTTTGGCAAATAATAATAGGTATATTGACTGAAAAGAATCCACCAAATGCCAACCATCAAGAATGAGCAGCGCATTGCTACCATTGCATCTGCAACATTTTCGGCTCCCATAATCATTGTTAAATTTACCACCAATAAAACAACACTGCCTATATAACCTAAAGAATATCCTTTGGCACTTAATTTATCCTGTTGTTCAGGAAAAGCAATATCTGGCAAATAAGAGTTGTAAAAAACCAAACTTCCCCAGAAGCCTATTAATCCTAAAAAATAAAAAAGTATTCCTACATAAATATCTTCAAGCTTAAACCAATACAATCCTATACATGACAAGGCGCCCATGTAGCAAAAAAATTTCATAAATATTTTTTTATTACCAACATAATCAGCAATACCTGATAAAAATGGTGAAATAAAAGCAACTGCTAAAAACGCGGCTGCGGTAACAAAACTTATTAAAGCAGAATTTTTAAGATTCATACCAAAGACATCGATATAATGATCTCTATTTAAAAATAACTTTTCATAAAAAATAGGAAAAACTGCTGATGAAATAACTAATGGATAAACAGAATTAGCCCAATCGTAAAAAGCCCATGCATTTAATAATTTTTTATCTCCTTTAGGTAGGTTTCTCATAAAAATGATTTAGTTAATTGGTTACGAATTTATCCATTTTTTATCATAATCAAAGTGATTTTTACTAAATCCTATATTATTAAATTATAAACTTTTTAGAATCCTAATTCGCATAAAAAAAGCTACTCTTAAAGAATAGCTTTTATATTTTTTTTTGAGATATTATTATCTGATTACACCTACTTTAAGCGCTGTAGCTTTTGCTTCAGGAATTAATTTTTTCAAATTTGCAATTCTTGTCGCATCTGATGGGTGAGTGCTCATAAATTCTGGCGTTCCACCTCCTGCATTGGCAGACATTCTTGTCCAAAATGTAATAGAGTCATCTGGATTATATCCAGCAATTGCCATTAATGTTAATCCTATTTTATCTGCTTCACTTTCGTTGCTTCTGCTAAATGGAAGCATCACTCCCACTTCAGAACCTAATCCGTAAGCTTGCGAAAATATTTGTCTTGTTGATTCAGATTTAGAACTTGTTGCCGCATCTAATGCTGCACCTCCAATTTGTTGTAACTGTGCTGCACTCATTCTCTGTGCACCATGATTGGCCAAAGCGTGAGACACTTCATGTCCTAAAACTGTAGCTAAGCCAGCATCATCTTTTGTAATTGGTAAAATTCCTGAATACACCACAATTTTTCCTCCTGGCATACACCATGCATTAACCTCTTTATTTTCGACTAATTTGTATTCCCAGCGGTAATCTTGTAAATATTGTGTCTGTCCTAAATAAGTTAAATATTTTTCGGCGGCAGCCTTAATTCTTGAACCAACAGTTTCAACTCTTCTTGCATCTGCAGTTCCTGTGATAACTTTATTTTCAGCAATAAATTTATTGTATTCCTGAAAAGCAGTTGGAAATAATTCGCTGTTTGAAACAAAATTCAAGTTCTGTTTTCCTGTAATCGGATTAGTTGCGCAGGCACTACACAAGAGCACTGTTGAAACCGCTATAAGTAAATAATTTTTCATATTTTTTAATTTTAATTTAATGTAAAAATACGAAAATCACAATTTCGAAATCTTACATAATTAACATAAAAACTATCATAATTTTTACTTATTCTCCAATTATATGAAGTTCATTGAATTCTTTATCAACAATTAAGAAATGCTCTGTATCAAAGCTAACTTGATCAAATGCTACTTTTTCATTATCAATTTCAATTTCAGTTACTCTAAAAGGCAATCCAATTAAATTGATTTTATATTTACTGTATGGTGTATCGTACTTTCCTTCTTTATGAAGCTGCACAATTAATTCTTTCTCTTTTCCGATGGTTCTAAAAGATAAAAAGCTGTAACGTCCTTTTTTATAATCGTAGCCATCTTGTGCGTCTTCATAAACAACTGATTTTTCTTTACCAAGTTTAAAGTATAAATCAAGTGTCAATTCATCAAATTCTAATTCTCCCACATATTGCTGTACTGGATATTTTGGAATTATTGCACCTGCTTTTACAAAAACCGGGATTTCATCAAATTTAGTATCAACCCAAACTTCTCTTCCACCGGTAGTAAACTCATTTGTCCAGTAATTATACCATTCTCCTCTAGGTATATACATACGTCTGCCTACAGCATTAGGTTCAAGAATTGGGCAAACTAAAATTTGATTTCCAAAGATGAATTCATCATTTCGGTAATGAGTTTGAGTATCATCTTGATCGTAATATACTAAAGGTTTTAACATCGGAATTCCTTCTTCAATATATTGCCAAAACATGGTATATAAATAAGGAAGCAATTGATAACGAAGACTTACAAATTTTCGAGTAATATTGATTACTTCTTCATCAAAAGCCCAAGGTTCCTGATTGCCATGATCTCCAGATGAGTGGGTTCTGCAGAAAGGATGAAAAACACCAAGCTGAATCCAACGCGCATATAATTCTCCCGTTGGCTGTTCCGCAAAACCTCCAATATCAGAACCTGTAAAACCCATTCCCGAAATGCACATTCTCTGAACTTGGATATTAGCAATCCATAAATGTTCCCAAGTTGCAACGTTATCTCCTGTCCATGAAGACGTATAACGCTGTGCACCAGAATAAGCAGATCTTGTTATTACGAAAGGACGTTTAGGATAAGCGAAACGTTTTACACCATGATAAGTTGCTCTGGCCATTTGTGTGCCATAAATATTATGTGCTTTTCTATGACTGCAAGGATTTCCGTCATAAGAGTGACGAACATCCATCGGGAAAGTTTTATTAGGAACCTCCATTACAGCTGGTTCATTCATATCATTCCATACACCTTTTACGCCAATGTCTGAAATTAATTCTTTAAATAATCCAGCCCACCATTCTCTAACTAACGGATTTGTATAATCTGGAAAATTACATTCTCCCGGCCAAACTTTTCCTTTCATATAAGGACCGTCGGCTCTTTTGCAGAAATAATCTTTTTCTAAAGCTTCCTGATAAACCAAATAATCTTTATCAATTTTAATTCCAGGATCAATGATTACAACCGTTTTAAAACCATCTTCAGCCAATTCTGCCACCATTCTTTTTGGATCTGGAAAATATTCTTTACTCCATGTAAAACATCTAAAACCTTCCATATAATCAATATCCAAATAAATGGCATCGCACGGAATTTTTAATTCTCTAAACTTTGATGTAATTTCTTTTACCTTAATTTCAGGATAATAGCTCCACTTACATTGATGATATCCTAAAACCCATAATGGCGGCAATTCAGGCTTACCTGTAAGATCAGTATAAGTAGTTACTACATCTTCCATTTGTGGGCCATAAATAAAATAATAGTTCATTTCACCGCCTTCTGCCCAAAAACTGGAAACATTTCTTCTTTCCTGACAAAAATCAAAGAAAGTTCTGAAGGTGTTATCAAAGAAAATGCCGTAAGATTGTTTATTATGTAAGCCAATATAAAATGGAACTACTTTATACAAAGGCTCTTGATCTTTTTGGTACGCATATTGATCTGTAGCAAAATTTTCGAGTCTTTTGCCTTTTAAATTCATTTGAGTGGCTTTGTCGCCAAGACCGTAAAAACATTCTCCATCTTTAGAAGATTTGCTCATTTTTACGATATTACCTCCATATTCGTAACTTTCTTCCCAATGAAAACCAAGTTCATCTTCGAGAATTAAAAAATCGCTTAAATCGTAAATAGACAAACGAAGATCTGCTTTTTGAATTTTGCATTTAACCTTGCTGGTTCTAATTTGAAAATAAGTCTCTTCTTCTGTAAGTTCTAAAAAATTATAACCGTGAAGCTGTGTTTTATCTATTGCATACGAAAAATCATTGCTGAAATAACCTTTTGTAGTAAAGCGAAATCGGATTAAACTGTCTCTAAGAATAGTGACTTTTAAGATTACTTTATTATCTGTATGAAAAAAAATGGAATCGCCTTCATGCTCATGCGAAACGATTTTTGATGGATATAAATCGCCTTTATATTCTAATGATGTATTTGTAATCATATCGCTAATGAATTAATTATATAACGCTAATCTCTATTTCAAACATACAAAAAAAGTTAGTAAACGACTATGAATAAAAGGTTTATTAACGAAAACGTTTTTTATGAATGAGTGCTAAATTAGCCATCCAAAAAACGACAATTCGATAATTTAAGCACGCAAAACTGATAAAACAGAATTAAGAAAAATAATTATTGAGACTTTATGCGAAAGAATAAACAGTCACACTTAGCGGAGGCAAGATTAATTCGACAGAATAATCTCTTCCATCGTAAGGCGAAGATTCAATATTAATTGTTTTAGCATTACAAACACCACTTCCTCCGTAAATAACAGCATCACTATTAAAAATCTCTTCTAATTGACCTTTTTGTGAAATTCCGATTCTGTAATTTTCTCTAACTACTTGTGTAAAATTGCAAACTATAACTACATTTTGATCAGGATTATTTCCTTTTCGAATATAGGATAAAACAGCATTTTGATGATCTGAATAATTAATCCATTCAAAACCTTCGCCAGTAAACTGTTTTTGATATAAAGCTGGACATGATTTATACAATTGATTTAAATCTGTAACTAACTTTTTTATTCCAGAATGATAATCATATTGAAGCAAATGCCAATCTAAGCTTTTCTCAAAATTCCATTCGTCGCTTTGGCCAAATTCAGATCCCATGAATAATAATTTGGTTCCTGGGTGCGTAAACATATATCCATACAGCAATCTCAAATTTGCAAACTTTTGCCATTCATCGCCAGGCATTTTATTAGCAATAGATTTTTTTCCATAAACGACTTCATCGTGAGAAAATGGAAGCATAAAATTTTCAGTAAACGCATAAGTCATTGAAAAAGTTAGATCGTTTTGATGGTATTTTCGGTAGACTGTTTCTTTTTGAAAATATTTTAAAGTATCATGCATCCAGCCCATCATCCATTTCATTCCAAATCCCAAACCTCCAGTAAACGTTGGTCTAGAAACCATCGGAAAAGAAGTGCTTTCCTCAGCAATAGTCTGAACTCCATCAAAATTAGCATAAATAACTTCATTGAATTCTTTAAGAAAACTTATAGTATCAAGGTTTTCTCTTCCGCCATAAATATTTGGTTCCCACTCACCTTCTTCTCGAGAATAATCAAGATATAACATCGAAGCAACTGCATCAACTCTCAATCCATCGACGTGATAATGCTGCAGCCAAAAAACCGCATTGCTAATCAGAAAGGCACGAACTTCATTACGCCCATAATTAAAAACTAAACTTTTCCAATCCGGATGATACCCTTTTCTTCGGTCGGGATGTTCGTATAAATGTGAGCCGTCAAAGAACCCTAAACCGTGCGCATCATCAGGGAAATGTGATGGAACCCAGTCTAAAATTACGCCAATACCAGCCTCATGCAATTTATCGACTAAAACCATAAAATCCTGCGGTTTGCCAAAACGAGAAGTTGGAGCAAAATATCCTGTCAATTGATAACCCCAAGAAGGATCATAAGGATATTCCATTATAGGCATAAACTCCACATGCGTAAAACCCATTTCTTTTACATATGCAACTAAATCATCTGCTAATTCTAAATACGTCAAAAAACGATTATGATCAGCTCGTTTCCAAGATCCTAAATGCACTTCATAAACCGAATATGGTTTGTCTAATGCATTATTATGTTGGCGAGTATTCATCCATTTTTCGTCTTTCCAATTGTAATCCAAATCCCAAACAACTGAAGCGGTGTGAGGTGGTTTTTCACAATAAAGAGAAAAAGGATCTGCTTTTTCAGTTACAATTCCATCAATATTGGACTGGATTTTATATTTATAGAGTGTTCCCTTTGCAATCTCAGGTATAAATCCTTCCCAAATGCCAGAAGAATCCCAACGAACCTGTAAAAGATGTTCGCCTTGTGTCCAATAATTAAAGTCGCCCACAACAGAGACAGAGTGTGCAGTTGGAGCCCAAACTGCAAAATAAACACCTTTTACTCCATTAACTTCAACTAAATGCGCTCCTAATTTTTCGTATAATTTGAAGTGTTTTCCTGCTTTGAATAAATCAATATCAAAATCAGTAAATAGAGAATGCGTGATTACTTTAGACATATATAGTTTTTAAGGCAATAATTAATTTTAAGTATTTATTCAATTCTAAAATTATCAGAAAGAACAGCTCCTTTTTTTATAACAATAATTCCGTCTTTAATACTGTATAAATCGTTTGTAAAATTATCTAAATGTTTGCCTCCATTAATATGTACATTATTTCCTATACGTACATTTTTGTCCACAAGCGCATTTTTTATAAAACAATTTTCACCTATTCCAACATGAATTTTATTGATCGTGCTTTCATGATTCATTTCGTCAAGATCCTGATAGAAATCATTTCCCATTACATAGCAATTTTCAAGCACCGTTCCCACACCAATTCTAGAGCGAATACCAATTACTGAGCTTTTAATTTCTTTTGCATTAATAATACATCCTTCAGAAATTAAAGACTGATTTATAATTGAGTTTCTAAATTTTGACGGTGGCAATAATCTCGGTCTGGTAAAAATTTTATTCTCATTATCGAATAAATTAAACTCCGGAATATCTGCCGTTAAACCTATATTGGCCTCAAAAAATGATTCTATATTTCCAATATCTGTCCAATATCCTTCATATTGATAACTTAGTATTTTATGTTTTCCAACTGCTTCGGGAATAATTTCTTTTCCAAAATCTTTAGTTTCAGGATTGCACATTAATTCTTCCAGTAATGGCTTATTAAAAATATAAATCCCCATTGATGCAAGATATTTTTTACCTTTTTCCTGCATTTGCTCACTTACTTCAGATTCCCATTCTGGCAATAATGAAGGATGTGGTTTTTCAATGAAGGCCTGAATCCTATTTTCATGATCCGTTTTAAGAATTCCAAATTCTGGTGCATCTTTAGCATTAACAGGTAAAGTGGCAATAGAAATTTCTGCGTCTGCGGCAATATGTGCTTCTAACATTTCGTTAAAATCCATTTGATACAATTGATCACCAGAAAGAATTAAAGCATGGTCAAAATCGTGTTTCAAAAAATGCGACATACATTGTCTAACAGCATCGGCAGTTCCCTGAAACCAGGTTGGGTTATCTGGAGTTTGCTCAGCAGCTAGAATATCAACAAATGACTGACTGAAAATGCTAAAATTAAAAGTGTTTTTGATATGTGCATTTAATGATGCAGAGTTAAACTGTGTCAAAACAAATATTTTAAATATATCAGAATTGATACAATTTGAAATAGGAATATCAACCAATCTGTATTTTCCACCAATCGGAACTGCCGGCTTTGATCTTGTTTCTGTTAAAGGGAACAAACGCGAACCCTGGCCTCCTCCTAAAATAATAGCAACTACATTTTTCTTTTTAAACTTCATTTTTCTCAATTATTAAGTTGTATATCTCGATATATTCTTGGCAAACACTTTCCCAGGAATGGTCAGTTTCCATTCCTATTTTTCTAATTTTATTAAAATTTGCTCTGTCAGCGTACAATTTTACAGCACGATTTATAGAATAGCAAATATCTCCAACTGAAGCCTGATCATGGCAAATTCCGTTTCCATCATCACCAAAATCAATTACCGTATCACGCAAACCTCCTGTTCTTCTAACAATCGGAATTGTACCATATCGCAAAGCATACATTTGGTTTAATCCGCAAGGTTCTACTCTAGATGGCATTAAAATATAATCTGATCCAGCATATATTAAATGCGCTAATTCTTCATTATAACCAATAAAAACATTGTAATTGCCTTTATAATCATTTCGTAATTGTACTAACTGCTCTTCTATAATTGAACTTCCTGATCCTAAAATTAAGATATTTATATTCTCAAAATTCTCAGAGAGTGCTAAAGCAGAGGCTTGTGGCAGTAAATCGCCTCCTTTCTCCTCAAATAATCTTCCTATAAAAGTAAAAAGCGGTTTTGTCGGATCTAATTCAAATTGCTCGCATAATTTTTCCTTATTTTTCTGTTTTCCTATTTCAAAAGTTTCAATTGAATAATTAGCCTCTATCATTTGATCTTTTAGCGGATCCCAAACTTCAATATCAATTCCATTTAAAATTCCCTTTGATTTACTTTTAACTGAATTGAACAACGACTCCAATCCATTTGCTGCATGATTAATTTCATTCAAATAACTAGGAGAAACGGTTGTAACTGCATGTGCACACTTAACACCAACTGCTAATGAATTCAAAGAATTATTCCACTCCAAAAATCCAACATGAATTAAATTGAACTCAGGCAAATAATGCAATTTGTCAAAGCCAAACCAGCCTTGGTACAAACCATTATGAATTGTTATTACAGTTCTAACACTTCGCAGAAGTTCATATTTATACGCATATTTAACCAAAAACGGAATCAATCCGGTATGATGGTCATGACAATTAATAACATCCGGAATTGTTTTTCTTGCTAAAATCCAATCTAATACAGCAATTTGAAAAGATAAAAATCTTTCGATATCATCTTCATATCCATAAATGTTTGGACGATTAAACAATTCATCAATTTCTACCAGATATAATTCATAACCGAGTTTATTTGTTGTCTCCCTTAAAATACTAAACGGAAAATCAAAATTTCCAAGCTTAACACTTCCCCAATGAACACATTCAAAATCATTTTCTTTTCTAAATTTTGTATCATAACAAGGAACTACAACTCTAACTTTATGACCTGCATTTGTCTGATACTTAGGCAATGCGCCAACTACATCAGCTAAACCTCCAACCTTTGCCATTGGGTAACATTCTGCACTGATATGAAATATTTCCATTTTAGAACTTTATAAACCTATTAATATCTTAATTTGAAAAGTATTTTTGATACAAACCTGTATTTATTGTACTACTTTTATGTTTCCTAAATTTAGGAAAAAATAAGCAAACTAAAGACTCCAAAAAAAAATTATTGATATGACAAAAAAGACTACTAATCCTACGCAATCTTTAAAAATTCCACAGTTTATCATATTATCAAGTAGAATATGCACTTTTATTTCAACTAAGCTAGGAACAAAATATGCAGGAAGACTTTTTACAACACCAATAAAACATAAGGTTCCAAAAAGAGAGCTAGACATGGACCATAAGAGCATTCAAAAAACGGTTTATGTACCTAGTATTAACAAAAGCATTATTACTTATGAATATGGAAAAAGTGAACGAAAGATTTTATTAGTTCATGGATGGTCAGGCAGAGGCACACAGCTCTTTAAAATAGCCGATGAGCTTTTAAAAATTGGATATTCTACAATTAGTTTTGATGCTCCTGCACATGGTAAATCTAAAGGAAAAACCACAATAATGTCTGAATTTATTGCTTCCATATTAGAAATTGAAAAACAGTTTGGTGCTTTTGAAATTGCAATCGGACATTCATTAGGAGGAATGTCTGTTTTGAATGCAATAAAAGATGGCTTTCATGTAAATAAAGCTATAATCATTGGAAGTGGTGATATTGTGCAGGATATTTTGGAGGAGTTTATTAAAAAATTAGGCCTAAAGAAAAAAATGAGTGAACATCTTCGAGATCTTTTTGAAGATAAATATAAAGTTAAAATGGATGACTTTTCAGCATATAAAGCGGCACAAAAAATAAAAATTCCAGTTTTAGTAATTCATGATAAAGATGATCCAGAAGTTCCAGTAAAAGCAGGAATTCATATTTATCAACATTTAATGGAAGGAACCTTATTTTTGACAGATGGTTTAGGACATAGAAAAATATTAGGAAATCAAAATGTTATAAAAAAAATACTAGATTTCATTAAAATCACTTAATTTTATAAGAGTTGCAAATATTTTATTTCATTTAAAAAGAAAATTAAAATGGATTTATTTGGAGAAAAATCGAATTGGGAAACAAAATTAAAACCAATTTTAAAAAAATATAAAGGAAAAAAACATCCTTTAGAATATGAAAACACCTATCAGTTAATGATTATGGTGATTTTGTCAGCGCAAGATTCAGATGCAAATATTAATAAAATTGCTCCAGCTTTATTTGAAAAATATTCTACATTAAAAAGTTTATCCAAAGCAGATTCTGACATACTCACACCTTATATTAGCAAAGTTCGAAATTATCCAACAAAGGCAAAATGGCTTTTAGAAATTGCTCAAACTATTAAAAATGATGAAGATATTCCTTTAACCATGGATGGATTGACAGCGTTAAAAGGTATTGGAAGAAAATCTGCAAATGTAATTTTAAGAGAAACTAACAAACCTGCTGAAGGTATTATAGCTGATTTACATGTTATTAGAGTAGCTCCGCGAATCGGAATAATAAAAGAAAGTAAAGACGGAAATAAAGTTGAAAAAGATTTAATGCAAGCATTACCTAAAAATATCTGGTCGGAAATTGGAATGGCAATTTCATTTTTAGGAAGAGAAACCTGCAGACCTATTCCAAAATGTGAAGAATGTTTATTGACAGATATTTGCCACTATTATTTAACCCAAGTCATTTAAAACTGCTACTTGCGCCGAGTATCCATTAAGTATACAATCTTCCATAATTTTCTTTTCTTTAATAAAGTAAAAGTGTTTAGACCCTAATGACATAATTGTAATTCAAATAAAATTTATAAGGAGTCTAAACATCCTCGATTGTGATTTGAATATTGTAGCTTAAAATCTTGTCTTAAAATCCATATTTGAAGGAATTAAAATCAAAAACTACAAATTGTCACTTAATAAACAAGTAATATAAAAAGATAATATGGACTTCTATAATTCGTAGTAGAATCTATAGAGCATTATTTTTAGAAGAGTGTGCAAAACGAAAAAACCCTGTCCGGACTGGACAGGGTTTTCAAAGAAAGGCGGCGACATACTCTCCCACATAACTGCAGTACCATCTGCGCAGGCGGGCTTAACTACTCTGTTCGGGATGGGAAGAGGTGAGCCCCGCCGCAATAACCACCTTAAGAAGTTATAATTGCTTTGGGCAATTTTTCCCTAACTGACAATTGATCATTAGCAACTGATAATTAAGGACAATATCTTAACATACTGAGATAAAGAAAAAAGTATTTATTTAGAAAGTTTCTCCCCCGCACCGGGGTGCGGGGAAAAGGGTGTACATAAGCTTACGGATTATTAGTACTACTCGACTATGACATTACTGCCTTTACATCTATAGCCTATCAACGTGGTCATCTTCCACGATCCTTAAAAGAAATCTCATCTTGTGGTGGGTTTCGCGCTTATATGCTTTCAGCGCTTATCCCTTCCAAACGTAGCTACTCTGCGGTGCCCCTGGCGGGACAACAGATACACTAGAGGTTTGTCCAATTCGGTCCTCTCGTACTAGAATCAGATCCACTCAAATTTCTAACGCCCACAGTAGATAGAGACCGAACTGTCTCACGACGTTCTGAACCCAGCTCGCGTGCCACTTTAATGGGCGAACAGCCCAACCCTTGGGACCTTCTCCAGCCCCAGGATGTGACGAGCCGACATCGAGGTGCCAAACCCCCCCGTCGATATGAGCTCTTGGGGGAGATCAGCCTGTTATCCCCGGCGTACCTTTTATCCTTTGAGCGATGGCCCTTCCATGCGGAACCACCGGATCACTATGCTCTACTTTCGTACCTGATCGACCTGTATGTCTCTCAGTCAAGCTCCCTTATGCCATTGCACTCTACGCACGGTTACCAAGCGTACTGAGGGAACCTTTAGAAGCCTCCGTTACTCTTTTGGAGGCGACCACCCCAGTCAAACTACCCACCAAGCAATGTCCCCCGCTTTTGCGGGGTTAGGCCTCAGATAAACAAAGGGTTGTATTTCAACAATGACTCCAAAGCGCCTGGCGACGCCCCTTCACAGTCTCCAACCTATCCTACACATCATTTATCCAAGGTCAATACTAAGCTATAGTAAAGGTGCACAGGGTCTTTTCGTCCCACTGCGGGTAAACGGCATCTTCACCGTTACTACAATTTCACCGAGCTCATGGCTGAGACAGTGTCCAGATCGTTACACCATTCGTGCAGGTCGGAACTTACCCGACAAGGAATTTCGCTACCTTAGGACCGTTATAGTTACGGCCGCCGTTTACTGGGGCTTCAATTCAATGCTTCTCCGAAGATAACATCTCCTCTTAACCTTCCAGCACCGGGCAGGTGTCAGGCCCTATACTTCATCTTGCGATTTTGCAGAGCCCTGTGTTTTTGATAAACAGTCGCCTGGACCTCTTCACTGCGGCCAGCTTGCGCTGGCGACCTTTCTCCCGAAGTTACAGGTCTATTTTGCCTAATTCCTTAGCCATGAATCTCTCGAGCACCTTAGGATTCTCTCCTCAACTACCTGTGTCGGTTTACGGTACTGGTACTGATTACCTGAAGTTTAGAGGTTTTTCTTGGAAGCCCTTAGGCGCACTATCTCTTTGTCCGAAGACGCCGAGTACTATCGTATTTCCCCAAAATCTGTGGATTTGCCTGCAGATCTTATAGGTAGGTACTTCAACGAACTATTCCGTCAGTTCGCGGCGCTTTCATCACTCCGTCACCCCATCACAGTAATCAGTAGTACGGGAATATTAACCCGTTGGCCATCGACTGTCCCTTTCGGGTTCGCCTTAGGACCAGACTAACCCACAGCTGATTAGCATAGCTGTGGAAACCTTAGTTTTTCGGTGTGCGGGTTTCTCGCCCGCATTATCGTTACTTATGCCTACATTTTCTTTTCCAGCCGGTCCAGCATACCTTACGATACACCTTCAGCCCTGCTGGAATGCTCCCCTACCACTTACAGCAAGCTGTAAATCCATAGCTTCGGTAATACGCTTATGCCCGATTATTATCCATGCTCGTCCGCTCGACTAGTGAGCTGTTACGCACTCTTTAAATGAATGGCTGCTTCCAAGCCAACATCCTAGCTGTCTGGGCAGACAAACCTCGTTCTTTCAACTTAGCGTATATTTGGGGACCTTAGCTGATGGTCTGGGTTCTTTCCCTCTCGGACTTGGACCTTAGCACCCAAGCCCTCACTGCTGAGAAACATTATACAGCATTCGGAGTTTGTCAGGAATTGGTAGGCGGTGAAGCCCCCGCATCCAATCAGTAGCTCTACCTCTGTATAACTTAATTCAGCGCTGCACCTAAATGCATTTCGGGGAGTACGAGCTATTTCCGAGTTTGATTGGCCTTTCACCCCTACCCACAGGTCATCCGAAGACTTTTCAACGTCAACCGGTTCGGTCCTCCACTGTGTGTTACCACAGCTTCAACCTGCCCATGGGTAGATCACACGGTTTCGCGTCTAACACTACTGACTAAAGCGCCCTATTCAGACTCGCTTTCGCTACGGATCCGCGGCTTAACCGCTTAACCTTGCCAGCAACGTTAACTCGTAGGCTCATTATGCAAAAGGCACGCCGTCACCCCACGAAAGGGCTCCGACCGCTTGTAAGCGTATGGTTTCAGGATCTATTTCACTCCGTTATTCACGGTTCTTTTCACCTTTCCCTCACGGTACTGGTTCACTATCGGTCTCTCAGGAGTATTTAGCCTTAGCGGATGGTCCCGCCAAATTCAGACAGGGTTTCACGTGCCCCGCCCTACTCAGGATACCGCTATCTATTACACTTGTTGCCCATACGGGACTATCACCCTCTATGGTTCGGCTTTCCAGCCGATTCCGGTTCCTTGTGCATAAAATACCGCGGTCCTACAACCCCGGCACTGCCGTAACAGCACCGGTTTGGGCTAATCCGCGTTCGCTCGCCACTACTTACGGAATCACTTTTGTTTTCTTCTCCTCCGCCTACTTAGATGTTTCAGTTCAGCGGGTTTGCCCACCTATCGGTGTGCTATGCCTTCAGCATAGCGGGTTGCCCCATTCAGGTATCTGCGGATCACTCGGTGTGTGCCCGTCCCCGCAGCTTTTCGCAGCTTATCACGCCTTTCATCGCCTCTGAGAGCCTAGGCATCCCCCATACGCCCTTATTTTGCTTATTGTACCAGCCATAAAATCAATTACGACCGTTTTTTTTGTCTTCTGCTATAAATAGCAAAAAACGCTTTCTACTTTTTATTATTTTCTTATCTCAATATGTCAATGAACTTTATTTAGCCGGATGCCAAAAGCCGAAAGCTGTCAAGTGAATCACTTTAAACTTTATGACTTTAGACTTTATGACTAAAATCGTGGAGAATAACGGAGTCGAACCGTTGACCTCCTGCGTGCAAGGCAGGCGCTCTAGCCAGCTGAGCTAATCCCCCATTTTTCAATCTCAGATTGTAGAATTCAGATTTTAGATCCTAAATTCTTATCTAATTTCTTTTGGTGAATTCCAACTTCCAGAATTTCCTTTTTCTAAGTATACAGTCTTTTTAATCATCAATTGTCAATTATTAACTGTCAATTGCCTTAAAAAAGTAGTCCCGGGCAGACTCGAACTGCCGACCCCTACATTATCAGTGTAGTACTCTAACCAGCTGAGCTACGAGACTCTGTTTTACTTAAAATTTATTATTTGAACCAACAGCAAGAGTAAAATATTCTTAAAATCAAAACCTTCAGAGCTTCTTCTTTTTTCCCCGGCGTGCTGATAAACCAGCTAACACCCGGGCTCTAGAAAGGAGGTGTTCCAGCCGCACCTTCCGGTACGGCTACCTTGTTACGACTTAGCCCTAGTTACCAGTTTTACCCTAGGCAGCTCCTTGCGGTCACCGACTTCAGGCACCCCCAGCTTCCATGGCTTGACGGGCGGTGTGTACAAGGCCCGGGAACGTATTCACCGGATCATGGCTGATATCCGATTACTAGCGATTCCAGCTTCACGGAGTCGAGTTGCAGACTCCGATCCGAACTGTGACCGGTTTTGTAGATTCGCTCCTGGTCGCCCAGTGGCTGCTCTCTGTACCGGCCATTGTAGCACGTGTGTAGCCCAAGGCGTAAGGGCCGTGATGATTTGACGTCATCCCCACCTTCCTCACAGTTTGCACTGGCAGTCTTGTTAGAGTTCCCGACATGACTCGCTGGCAACTAACAACAGGGGTTGCGCTCGTTATAGGACTTAACCTGACACCTCACGGCACGAGCTGACGACAACCATGCAGCACCTTGTAAATTGTCTTGCGAAAGTTCTGTTTCCAAAACGGTCAATCTACATTTAAGCCTTGGTAAGGTTCCTCGCGTATCATCGAATTAAACCACATGCTCCACCGCTTGTGCGGGCCCCCGTCAATTCCTTTGAGTTTCATTCTTGCGAACGTACTCCCCAGGTGGGATACTTATCACTTTCGCTTAGCCACTGAAATTGCTTCCAACAGCTAGTATCCATCGTTTACGGCGTGGACTACCAGGGTATCTAATCCTGTTCGCTACCCACGCTTTCGTCCATCAGCGTCAATCCATCAGTAGTAACCTGCCTTCGCAATTGGTATTCCATGTAATCTCTAAGCATTTCACCGCTACACTACATATTCTAGTTACTTCCTGATAATTCAAGTCTGGCAGTATCAATGGCCGTTCCACCGTTGAGCGATGGGCTTTCACCACTGACTTACCAGACCGCCTACGGACCCTTTAAACCCAATGATTCCGGATAACGCTTGGATCCTCCGTATTACCGCGGCTGCTGGCACGGAGTTAGCCGATCCTTATTCTTACGGTACCGTCAAGCTCCAACACGTTGGAGTGTTTCTTCCCGTACAAAAGCAGTTTACAATCCATAGGACCGTCATCCTGCACGCGGCATGGCTGGATCAGGCTTGCGCCCATTGTCCAATATTCCTCACTGCTGCCTCCCGTAGGAGTCTGGTCCGTGTCTCAGTACCAGTGTGGGGGATCTCCCTCTCAGGACCCCTACCCATCGTAGCCTTGGTAAGCCGTTACCTTACCAACAAGCTAATGGGACGCATGCTCATCTTTTACCGTTGTGACTTTAATTATAAAATGATGCCATTTCATAATGCTATGAGGTATTAATCCAAATTTCTCTGGGCTATCCCTCTGTAAAAGGCAGATTGCATACGCGTTACGCACCCGTGCGCCGGTCTCTAAATCCGAAGACTTATACCCCTCGACTTGCATGTGTTAAGCCTGCCGCTAGCGTTCATCCTGAGCCAGGATCAAACTCTTCATCGTATATTGTGCGTCCTAATTGCTTAGGACTAATTATTATTCGAATCAGTCCCTGTCGGTTCTTTTCAATCTCTCGATTATCTTACTCTTTATTCTTTTGTCTTAACATCTCTGTTAAAACGGCTGTCAATTCAATATGTCTACGAACGTGTTTCAATTTTGTTCCGCCTGTGTCTCAAAGCGGGTGCAAAAGTAGAAAACTTATTTCTAACCGGCAAATGTTTTTTGAAGTTTTTTTTGAGAAATTTTCATCCCCTTTTTCTTCTCCTTGTCTGCCAGTCTGTCAATGAACTTTCCGTGTTTTGCGGGGTGCAAATGTAACATCTGTTTTCAAATCTCGCAAGCTTTTTTAAATCTTTTTTGAAAAATATTTTTTTCGCTTGATTCTCTTTGCCTGCCAGTATTTCAGTGAACATCTGTCGCTGTTGCGGGTGCAAAAGTAACACCTTTATTTACATCTGCAAGACTTTTTATTATATATTTTCCATATATTTTATAACTCGCTGGTATGGCGTTTTTTACATTACAAAGTTTTTTTTGGACTTTTCAGAGTAATAATGATTTTTGACTGTTTTGCTGGGTTTTGTTATAAAATCTGGAATCCTTTACTTTTTCTTTACAAGAAAAAAACTGAAGCGCAGAGCAGGAAGCATGTCCTTAATCATATGCAAATTCTAAACTGACTAACTCTGCTTCCCTCCGCCTGATAGATTATTGCTCTTATATATAAAGTATAAATTGCTATACCTATATATAATGTAGAAAAAATAAACCCGGCAGATTTTAAATCTGCCGGGTAACTATTATTAGATCGTTTTATCATTAGTCAAAACGAATAGCTTTGACTGGCGAAATCTTTGTTATTATATAAGAAGGAATCAATAGAACGAGAAAACAAATTGTTATGGTTAACAAATTTAATAATATGATATATGTCCAATTTAAATATACCGGCGCTTGATTGACGTAATAATTTTCAGGATTGAGATGAACAATACCAAATTGCTGTTGAATCAGCAATATTGCAATTCCAATTAAATTTCCCCAAAACAATCCGCGTATAATTAAGTAAAAGGCATTGTAAAGAAATATTTTGCGAACAGTCCAGTTGTTTGCTCCTAATGATTTTAGAATTCCTATCATTTGTGTTCGTTCTAAAATAAGAACCAGCAAAGCAACAACCATATTAATAGTAGCCACTAAGATCATAACAGCAAGAATAACCACAATATTAAAGTCGAAGAGCTGCAGCCAATCAAAAATATAACTGTATTTTTCAATTATAGTCTTTGTATCTAAACTTGATGATGTTTGTTCGTAAATTTGATTACCGGTCGATTTGATTGTATTAAAATCTTTTACAAAAACCTCAAATGCTCCTACTTGGTCTGGAGTCCATTTATTGATTCTCTGGATATGCCTAATATCACCTATTATATAGGTTGCATCAAAATCCTGAAATCCTGAATTAAAAATACCTGCAATTTTAAATCTACGGCTATTTGGCATTTTACCTTGCTCCTCCTTGATAAAAAAAGTATTAAAATTATCTCCAACTTTCAAATTAAGGCGGTCAGCTAGAAATCTGGAAATTATAACATCTTCGTTTAATGAATTAGAAAAATTAGGCAAGCGCCCCTCAACAAGATATTCTTTAATATTATTCCAATCGTAATCTGCTCCTACTCCTTTAAAAATAATTCCTTCGAAAGCATTAGCAGTTCTTATAATTCCGGCCTTGCTAGCTATTGCCTGAATATGGCTTACTTCTGGAACTGATTTAAAATTGGGATAGAAATCTTGTTTTTTAGAAATAGGAACTAAAGTTACTTCTGAATTATTATTATCATAGTTGGATATAATAATCTGACCGTTGAAAGCAGAAACTTTTTCGCGAATTTTTTGCTGCAACCCAATTCCGGTAGCTACAGAAACCAACATCATAATAATACCTATTGCAATAGCCGAAATGGCAATTTTTATGATAGGTGCCGAAATACTGCTTTTATAATCTTTTGCAGTAATGAGTCTTTTGGCTATAAAATATTCTAAATTCAATTTATTGGTCTTATTGTTAATTTACTAAAAGGTTCAACTCAGTCAAAAATACATCTAAAAAAGCAAAAATGAATTATTCCTAAAAAAGATTACAAAACATTTAGCTTCTATAACGGAAGTTTCTTTTTCATTTCTTCGACAATATTATATGCCGCCGGGCAGATAGCAACATTTTTCAAAGTAAGATCAGCAATCTGATGAAACTTTTTACGATCTGTATGCGGGAATTCTCGACAAGCTTTCGGACGTACATCATATATCATGCAGTAATTTTCATTATCTAAAAAAGTACATGGAACACTTTTTAGAACATAATCTTTATCTTCATCAATTCTCAGATATTGATCAATAAACTGTTGTGGCTTTTGTCTGAAAGATTTTGAAATTCTTTCAATATCTGCTAAAGTAAATAATGGCCCAGTTGTTTTACAGCAATTAGCACATTGAAGACAATCCGTTCTTTTAAATTCGGCGTCATGCAAATCCTGCATAACGTAATCTAAATTTTTAGGCTGTTTCTTTTTAAGCTTATCAAAATACTTTTTGTTTTCGATATGCTTATCTTTGGCTAACTTATTTAAGTTATTTAAAATTTGTTTCAAGTTTAAAATTTAAGTTGATGTGCAAAATTAAACAACTTTGAACTTGAAACCTTAAACTTTGAACTAAAATACAATGAAAGATCTTTTCGGGAAAGCGATGTTCGATTTCCAAACCAATAATTTACCAGAAGATATCATTACTGAAACCTCAATTTCAGAAGAAGACGAAATGAGTGTTGAATATTTATTTCGTTCTTATAATGAGATGCCAAAATTAGAACAGAAAGCACTTCAATTAGCTCATGGAAAAACATTAGATGTTGGCTGTGGAGCAGGAAGTCACAGTTTGTCTTTGCAAAACGACCGCCACTTAGAAGTTACTTCTATTGATATTTCAGAAAAAGCGATTGAAACCTGCAAATTGAGAGGCGTAAAAAATGCATCTGTTCAAAATATATTAGATTTTGAAGGAGAAAAATTTGATACCATTATATTATTGATGAATGGTGTCGGCATTTTTGGAAAGCTAGAAAATTGCAACAAGTATTTATCTAAACTAAAATCGCTTCTTAATCCTGGCGGGCAAATTTTGCTGGACAGTTCTGACATTATTTATATGTTTGATGAAGATGAAGATGGCGGAAAATGGATTCCGTCTAATAATGATTATTATGGAGAGCTTATATTTAATATTTCGTATAAAGGAGAAAAAGAAGTTGCTTTCGACTGGTTGTATCTAGATTATAATACACTTCAGAATGCAGCAATAGCAAATGGACTAAAATGTGAACTTATTTTAGAAGGGGAACATTATGATTATTTAGCCAAACTTTCATAACATAACATTTCACATCAATGGAAAAATTAGATTTAGAAAAATTAAAATATCCGATCGGGAAATTTACAGCTCCGACGAAATTTACTGCAGAATATATTGCAGTGCAAATTCAAGAAATTGCGACTTTTCCTGAAAGATTAAAAAAAGAAACCATTCACTTAAACGATGAACAATTAGATACAGCTTACAGACCCGGCGGATGGACTATTCGCCAACTGATTCATCATTGTGCTGAAAGTCATATGCATTGTTTTATAAGAATAAAATGGGCCTTGACAGAAAACAATCCTGTCATAAAGCCATATGACGAAGTTTTATGGTCTGAATTGCCCGATAATTTAAGGATGCCAATTCTTCCAACTTTGAATTTATTAGAAGGGTTACATTTTAGATTGGCGTATATCATGAGAAATCTATCAGAAGACGATTTAGAAAAATCATTTGTTCATCCAGAAAATAATTCGGAATATAGACTTAAAGAAATTATTGGAACTTATGCTTGGCATAGCAATCACCATTTAGCACATATTACAACTCTAAAAAAATATAAAAATTGGGAATAATAAATTTTCCTTTACTTACATAAAGAAAAAATCTCTTCGCTTGAAGAGATTTTTTTTTACTATTTACGGAATATTTAAATATTTGTGTGTTTGAAGAGATACACGCCATTTTGGATTATTCATTACATAATCAACAATCAGCGGTGTCATTTCTTCTTTTTTACTCCATTCTGGCTGAAGAAATAAAATCGCATTATCATTTACCAATTCAGCTTGTTCTTCGGCAAAAATAAAATCGTGTTTATTGTAAATAATTACTTTTAGCTCATTCGCATTATCATATACAGTTTGAGTTGGGAGTTTATTTTTTTTAGGAGAAAGACAAATCCAATCCCAAGTTCCTGATAACGGATAAGCGCCAGAAGTTTCTATATGAACTTTTAAGTTTTTATTTTTTAATTCCTGAGTTAATAAAGTCATATCCCACATTAAAGGTTCTCCTCCGGTAATGACAACTGTATTAGCATAACTTGAAGCATTATTTACAATTAAATCAACACTTGTTGGCGGATGTAATTCTGCATTCCAACTTTCTTTTACATCACACCAGTGGCAACCAACATCACACCCTCCAATTCGTATAAAGTAAGCAGCGGTCCCGGTATGATAACCTTCTCCTTGAATGGTGTAAAACTCTTCCATCAAAGGCAACATTGCTCCCTTATTAACTTCTAATTGTATTTCTTTTGATAACATTACTTCATTTTAAAGTGCAAAGATAGTCATTTAAATACGGAACAAAAAAAACCGACAGCTCTTTGAACTGTCGGTTTTATATTTAGTTAGAAAACTTAAATTATTTCAAAGCTTTCACAGATTGAGATGCATAAGCATTTGTTGGATCTAAAACTAAAGTTTTATTGAAGTATTCAATTGCTTTAGCTTTATCAGTATTAGCGTAACTAGCACCAATACTATTGTAAGCTTCAACAATTTTTTTAACTGTCGCAGGTTTTGCTAATTCTTCAGCACCTTTAGCAGATGTTTTAGTAACGTACTCTTCGTAGTTTTTAATAATTAAATCATCTTTCTCCAATAAGTTGTTGATTCTTCCTTTGTACAAGTAAGCCTCATCATAAGTTGGAGAAGCAACTAAAACTCTATCAAAAGCAGCGTCAGCTTTTCCTAAGGCAGCAACATCGCGAGTTTCTTTTGTTTTATTTGCGTTTGCATAATAAAGAGAGATACCATAATATACATTATCATTCAAGTAATTTTTTGATTCTGTATTAGAAGCACTCAATTCATAGATTGCAGCAGCTTGGTTGTATTGTTTTTTAGTAAACAATTCTTTTCCAAAGTCACCTAAATCTTCAACAGCTAATGGTTCCATTGCAACTGCTTTTTTGATTTCAGCTAAACCAGCTTCAAAAGCAGCAGGTTCTACAATACCTTGAGCATCTGTACCTTTTTTAATTTTAGCAAAACCTAAGTATAAATAATCTTTTGCAATTGCTTTGTTTGTTGGTACTTTAATATAATCTTCTAAAGACTTAATAGCTACGTCAACATTACCATTTTCGTAAGCAGAGTAACCTAAATATCTAAAGATTCTTGGATTAACTTTATCCAACTCAATCATTTTATTAGCTTCAGTTTCTAAAGCTTTATAATCTTTAACTAAGATCAAGAAATCTGCGTGACGCATTCTTGAGTTCATAGAATAATCAGTCAAGCTTAAGTATTTCTCATAATTAGAAATCGCTTTTTGGTAATTTACTTGTTGAGTAGAAGGTTTATTTCTAGCCCATTTGTAATAGGTTTCGGCTAGCTCTCTATATACAGGACCATAATTTGCGTCGATTGCAATAACCTCATTAAAAGCTTTAATTGCTTCTTCGTAAGATTTAGCTCCTTTAAGTAAAACTCCTAATTGCATTTTAGCTCTTAAAAGTGTTGGATCAGCTGTAAAAGCATCACGGTAAGATTTGTAAGCTTCGTTTTGGTTGTTTGCTCCATGGTAAGCATCTCCGATTGCCAAAAGTGCAGCTGCATTTTGTGGTTCAAGTGCTAAAGCACGTTTTAACACAGCGATTGCATTTGTATAATCAGGATTTGTAGAATTCATGTAAGCTCTACCAATGTAGATAAACTCATTTACATCTTTGCGTTTGATATCTTTTGTTGCTAAACCAAAATTAGCTTGAGCACCAGCAGTATTTTTGCTGTCAAGATCTAATTGCCCTAATCCGATGTAGTTTAGGTGTTTTTTATCTGCTGCTTCTAATCCATTTAAGTAATAAATTTTAGCAGAATCAATGATAGTTTGATTTAGATATATATTTCCCAAAACAAAATTAGCCTCACCATCCGAAGGTTTAGCTTTAATGATTGATTTTAGCAAAGACTTAGCTTTTTCAAATTGCTCAGCATCGATTGCCTTTTTAGCCTGATTTATATCTTGCGCTTTTGCAACAGAAGCTGAAGCAACTAAGGCAAGACTGAAAATTTTAAATTTATTCATCTTTATTGTAATTAATTTATTCTTTATCGTTTATAATTTGACTTCTAATCTTAAGTTTTCTTCCTGGAGTTCTTACTGGCATCAATCCAGATTTCAAGACAATTCTTTGACCAATGTCACCTGAAATGAATGAAGCAAAGCCCATTCCTAATCCAGAATAACCCTGACAGTTAATGATAAACAAATCACGTGCCAGAGGATACTTTTGTTCTGCAATATCATTTTGACTCGGATAGTAATATTTATTATCCTTTAGGCCTTTTACTCCTAAAACATTAATTTTATTAATCACTTCTGCCATATTTGGAGAAGGCTCTGAAAGCCAATTTACGCCCACCACTCCAATCATTCCTTCATTTTCAGAAATAACTTTAATAACTTCTTCATTCGTTTTATATGAAAAAACTCCTGCTGCAGTTATATCTTTTACATTCGCCAATTCTTTCATAAAACGTACTGTACTTGAATTTGGATTATCAAATACAAGACCTTTAATTCTTGGATTAGGTATGCCTTTCATAAAATCAATTACAGTTTTCAACGTAATTAATGTATCATTATTGCTTTTGTTTGAAATTAAAGCAATTGCGTCTACAGCAAAAGGAGTAACTCGCGGTTTAATTTTACTTTTTTCAAAGCTTGCCAATTCTTCCTTAGTCAAATCTCTGCTTGTTACCGCCACCTTAGTTTTTTGATTTAACAAATCATTTATAAGTTCCGCTTCAGATTTAGGTTTAACATTGATTTTTGCATCATAGTAAGTTCCTTCAAAAACAGCAACCTGATCGTCTACAATTGGTTTTATCGTTTCATCAACGGTAATATCTATAGTTCCTTTTAGAATTGTTTCTTTCTCGTTATTACTCTTGCTTTTTTGGTTGCACATGGCAAACAAAAAGACAAAAGCCACCAAACCAAAAACTTTACTATATTTTAACATAATTAGTCTGCATTAGAATTGATTAATCTTAGAAAACGTACAGCCGAATAAACAATCAGCAACCCTCCAAAAGCATATCTATATTTAGGTTCCATGTCTAATGGCAATTTTTCCCAAAACATAATCATTAAACCCAGTACAAGATATATTAAAAAAAACAGTATTCCTAAAACAAGAAGAAATCGCTCTTTGAGCGATTTCTTCTGAATATTATTAAGCATATCTTTTAACATTATTCTGCAGATTGAATAGTAATAGGAAGAGAGTAAAGTACTCTAACTTTTTTACCATTTTGCTCGCCAGGAGTCCATTTTGGACATTTTTTAAGAACACGAATTGCTTCTGCTCCTGTACCGTAACCGATATCCCTTAAAACTTTAATGTCGGTTAATGAACCGTCTTTTTCAACTACAAAAGTAACATAAACTTTACCTTTTAAACCTTCTTCTTCTGGAGTCTTATAATTGTTTCCTACAAATTTGTAGAACTTCTCAATTCCTCCAGGGAAATCTGGTTTTACTTCGATACCAGCCGTGTTATATACTTGGTTATCTTCTTCTACTACTGCAGCAGTTCCAGTACCTACTGGCTCATCAACAGTTAAAACTGCATCTGGATCTCCTTTGATAGTTTCAGAACCAACTTTTTTATCTTTAAGTTCCTCAATTTTTGGAGGATCTTCAGTAACCTCATTTGCCTTAGCAACCACAGGCTTCACAAACTTCACCTGATCCACTTTTGGTGGAGGTGGCGGTGGTGGCGGTTGATTAGGTTTAATCTCTTCCTTTTTAGGAAGTATTTTTACTGTCGCGATCTTGATATCATTGTTTACATCATCATCTGTAGAATCTGGTAGTAAGCTTACAATAAGAGGAGCTGCTACAGCTAAGCTAAAAATTAACGAACCAATTACCAACGCTTTCACGTTAGTCTTACCGTTCGATTTTCTTAACTCATATGCACCATATATCTTATTACGCCCTTCGAATACGATATCAAGCCACTGATTTTTAATTATATCTAATTTCATTTTTCTTGAGTTTTAAGTTATCGAATAATAATTTTAATCTTATTTTTTCTCTAACAATGTTGTTTCCTCTGGCGTAAACTCAGGAACTATGGCATAAGTGGAAACTCCAGTTATAGCCATCTCATCCAAAATATCAACCAAATTACGGTAATTTGATTTTTTTGTTGGCTTGATGATAACTATAATTCCTTTTTTCTTATCACCTGTATATTGAATTACTGCTTTCTTCTGAGTCAACAATTCTCTACGAATTCCATCTTTACCATACGTGATATCTTTTGGACCAACCTTAGGAGTAGCCAATAATCCCATATAATAAATCATCTTATTGTTTTCACCCAACATAACAGTCATAGTACGATTCTCATCTACCTTTATGTCTTTGTTTTTTGTTGGATCATCATCTTTATCTGGCAATGACAAGTCCATCGATTGAGGTTTTGACAACGTCGTGGTCAACATAAAGAACGTGATCAATAAGAATGCCAAATCTACCATCGCAGTTAAATCTACTTTAGAGTTTTGCTTTTTACTTCTTACTTTGCCACCTTTTCCGCCACCACCGTCGCCGGTATTTAATTCAGCCATTTTAGTGTATCTTTTTTAATTAAAAGTTTCTATCTCTCATACCAGTAACTAAGTTAAAGGAATTGATTTTTTGATCTTGGAGAATATCCATAATCTTTTTGATTTGTGGATATTGCTCTTTAGCATCTCCTTTAATTGCAATTTGCAACTCTTTATCGTCAAGATCAATCGCAGCTCTTCTTGAAACCAAAAGCCATTCTTTTAATTGATTATCCAAAGAATCGATTGGAATTCCAGGTTGATTTGCTTTACTTCTGTCAGCCGATTTCATAGCAATAATATCTTTCAAATTTGCAACTGGAACACCAAAGTCATCCATTAAAGCAAATTTAGTTTTATCATCTTCTGAAAAAGTTACCCCGAATTTTGCACCCATTCCTTCAAGAGTTCTTTTACGAATCTCTCTTCCTTTGATGTCGAAAAACACTTTGCTTTTCCCGTCTTTTCCTTTTCCTACTGTAATAATAGCTAAATCCGTATCAGGTAATTTAGTTTGAGCAACAGAAGAAGGCATATCTACAGGAAGTGCTTCTGGCACCTTAGCAGTAGCTGTCAAAATAAAGAACGTAAGCAAAAGGAACGCAACATCACACATGGCAGTCATATCTGTCGATGTTGCCTTTTTTTTCATTTTTATTTTAGCCATTATCTTTTATTTTATTTTGATATAATTAAAACTAATTATTAATATCAAAAATTAATTATTGTTTTAAACTTCCTCTGAATCTTCTGTAAGTGTTTACGATAGTAACACCAGCCTCATCGATAGAGTAAGTTAAATCATCAATTTTAGCAGTAAAGAAGTTGTAAGAAACGATCGCTAAGATTGAAGTAGAGATACCTGTTGCAGTGTTGATAAGTGCTTCAGAGATACCTGTTGCAAGAGCAGCTTGATCTGGAGTTCCAGCAGAAGCTAACGCACCAAACGCTTTAATCATACCTGATACAGTTCCTAATAATCCACCTAAAGTTCCTAATGATACTAAAGAAGAGATAATAGTCATATTTTTTTCTAACATTGGCATTTCTAATGAAGTTGCCTCTTCGATTTCTTTGTGGATTACTTCTGAAGCTTCTTCACTGTTGAAACCTTCTTTTTTAACATCTTGATATTTTACCAAAGCAGATTTAATTGCATTTGCAACTGAACCTTGTTGTTTGTCACATGAAGCGATAGCAGCCTCGATGTTTCCTTCTTTGATACTTCCTTGTACATTTTTCATAAATGTATCTAAGTTAGTTTTTCCAGCAGCTTTACCAATAACGATAAATCTTTCAATAGAGAAAACAACAACCATTAAAAGCATACCTAATAATACTGGTACGATAAATCCTCCTTTATATACTGTACCTAATAAATTCAGTGGGTGACCTTTTTCTGCATCTCCTCCTTCGAAGTTAGCAGTATCTCCCATAACTACTTTCCAAAGAAACACCCCAACTAAAATACACGCTACAATAATGATTCCTGTAATCATTCCTCCTCCATTTGAAGTGCTTTCTTTTTTAACTTTAACGTTTGCCATTTTTTTTAATTTTAATAGTTTTAAATAATTTTTATTTTTTAGTTATATTTAACTTGTAGAGGAGCAAATTTATACGTTTAGTTTAAATAAAAAAACTTTTTTTAATTTTATTGAAGGAAATTTAACGTCAATTTAAAAAATATCTCATTAATTTGCCCTCATTCTTTTTTCGATAAAACAAAAATACGAGCTAAATCTGGGAAAATTACAACGTTTTAGTCAATATTCAAAGATTCCGTTGATATCTTCTTAAAAAGTTGCGAAATTATTTTTTAATATTTTTTGAGGCAAAAAAAGCTTTTTCCTACTAAAAAAAACACATCCAAAATGTTAAAAAACAAAGTAATACTCTTATAATCATCTAAATTACAAATAAAAACATGAATAAAAAAGATAATTTCATTCAGGATATAAATAATGGGTATCTTTCTAAGGGCGACAGCATCATCTTAGGAGGTGCCATTCTAGACGGAGAGCCTATTGCTGAGGCTCACGTTAAGATTCCCTTGAAAACCTTAAACCGCCACGGTCTTATTGCCGGTGCAACGGGAACAGGAAAAACAAAAACAATTCAGGTTTTTTCTGAGCAATTATCAAATGCAGGGATTCCTGTTTTGATGATGGACATAAAAGGTGATTTTAGCGGTATTGCAAAAGAGGGAAAAGAAGAAGGTTTTATTACCGAGCGACATGCTAAAATAAACATACCTTATAATGTAGCCTCTTTTCCTGTTGAACTCATGTCGTTATCAAAACAAAACGGAGTCCGTTTACGGGCAACAGTATCTGAGTTTGGCCCGGTATTGTTCTCTAGAATTTTAGATTTAAACGACACGCAAGCTGGTGTTGTTGCTGTAATCTTTAAATATTGCGACGATACAAAAATGCCTTTATTAGACCTAAAAGATATTAAAAAAGTAATTAATTATATTACAGAAGAAGGCAAAGACGAGATTTCGGCAAGTTATGGCAAAATCTCAACGGCAACTACTGGAACAATTCTAAGAAAAATAATCGAATTAGAGCAACAGGGCGGTGATTTGTTTTTTGGCGAATTATCTTTTGAAATTGATGATTTAATGCGAATCGATGAAAACGGAAAAGGGTACGTAAACATTATCCGCTTGACGGATATTCAGGACAAACCAAAATTATTCTCGACTTTTATGTTGAGTTTATTGGCCGAAATTTATCAGCAAATGCCAGAAAAAGGAGATGCTGAACAGCCTGAATTGGTTATTTTTATTGATGAAGCGCATTTGATTTTTAATGAAGCCAGCAAAGCACTTTTAGAACAAATTGAAACAATTGTAAAATTAATTCGTTCTAAGGGAGTCGGGGTTTATTTTGTGACACAAAACCCAATGGATGTCCCGAGTGGTGTTTTAGCACAATTAGGATTAAAGATTCAGCATGCACTTAGGGCTTTTACAGCAAATGATCGTCAGGCAATTAAAAAAACAGCTGATAATTACCCCACTTCACAATATTATAAAACCGACGAATTGTTGACCAGTTTAGGAATTGGTGAAGCGTTAGTTACTGCTTTAAACGAAAAAGGAATTCCGACACCGCTTGTTGCGACCATGATGCGCGCACCAGAAAGCCGAATGGATATTTTAACTGCTGATGAAATTGAGGCCATAAACAGCAAATCGAAACTAGTTAAAAAATACAGTGAAGAAATTGACCGCGAAAGTGCCTATGAAATTCTAAATCAGAAAATCGAAACTGCGAATCAAGCAGCTGCTGAACAAGAAGAACAAGCTCCAGCAAAAACATCAAAATCTGAACCAACTACAGCCAGCGTTGTTACAAAATCAGTTTTGAAAGTAGTTACCAGCGCTACTTTTATACGAGGTGTTTTTGGAGTTTTATCTAAAATCTTCAAGAAGTAAAACAATTAAACCATATAAGTTATATAATTCAATATAATGCTTTGCGCATCGATATTAAATGAACTTATGTAACTTATATGGTTTAAAAAAAATTATGCGTTTTCCAACAATTCTAAAATCTTATTTTCGATTTCAGGAGTATTCCAAATATTTTCAATATTATCTGTTTTCAAAACCTCTTCCATAATTCCGTTTTGGAAATCTCCAATTGCTAAGGCTTCCGCATATGGGCGATCGCTAAAAGTTACTCGGCTGTAAAGCGGAATCCATTTATCTGGATGTTTGTCTGAAAAAGCTTTTTCGATTTTCTTTTGCAGCAAAAATTTCTCATCGGCAGTTTTTGTACTCATTTCCATGAAATTTCGGTATGAAAGTTCGGCAATCGCGTCGGCATTTGGCTTGCGTGAGATTTGATATTCAGAGAAAATCTTTTTCCAGTCGTCTCCATATTTTTCGATCATTTCCTGCAAAACGCTAATATCTTCAAAACCGGCATTCATTCCTTGTCCGTAAAAAGGTACAATAGCGTGACAAGCATCTCCAATTAAAGCAATTTTATTTTCATATGTCCACGGAAAACATTTCATTGTCACCAAAGTACTCGTTGGGTTTTTAAAGAAATCTTCTGCCAGTTTCGGAATCACTTCAATCGAATCTGGGAAATTTTTCTCAAAGAAATCTTCGACCATTTTACGATCTGTTAAAGAAGCAAATGAATTTTCTCCTTCAAAAGGCATGAATAAAGTACAAGTAAAACTTCCGTCTAAATTGGGTAATGCGATTAACATGTATTCACCGCGCGGCCAAATATGAAATGAGTTTTTATCTAATTTATGAGTTGCATCGGCGTTTGCCGGAATATTCAGTTCTTTATAACCCATGTTCAAAAATTCCTGTGAATAATTAAACATGCTTTGACGCTGCATTCTGTGACGAATTCTCGAAAAAGCGCCATCGGCACCAAAAACCATATCGTACTTTATCTCTTCCCACTCGCCTCTTTCAGTTTCGCCAATATGCAAAGTTGCATCACTCAGCGTCACATCCCAAATTTTTTGTTCGAAATAAAATTCGGCTCCGGCTTGTTCGGCAAGGTCAATCATTTTCCGATTTAAAGTTCCTCTTGAAATCGAATAAATCGATTCACCTTCTTGTCCGTAATTCTGAAAATTTAGTTTGTCGACCAAATGAATTGCACGTTTGTCCATCGGAATCGCAATTTCACGAACCGAATCGCCAACTCCAACGCCATCAAGTGCTTTCCAGCCTCGATTAGACATTGCCAAATTAATAGAACGTCCCGAGAAATTTATTTTGCGAATATCAGGACTGCGATCATAAACATGAACGGTATGACCTGCTTTTTTGAGATAAATTGCCAATAGCGATCCGACTAATCCAGAACCTACAACAGCAATTTTTAATGGTATTTGCATCAAGAAATGTCTAAATATAAGATCGTAAAAATAAGTAATAAATCTACAGAAGATTTAAAATTAACTAAATATTTAAACTTGTCCTTCATAATTATATAGGCATGACCCGCGATCCCGAAGTCACGGGAACTGGTCGGGTATCCGTTTTCATAACAAATTTGCGTTTTTATCGATTTATTAGAAATGTTGGAAAGTTTATTTTCGCTGAAGATAATCTCACAAAGACGCAAGGTTTTTATCATTTCGAGGAACTAGAAATCACAATTGAAACTCCTCAACAAAATCGCCAATCTTTGTCGAATTACGTGTGTGATTTCTCGTTCCTCGAAATGACAACATTGAGAAATATGTCCTAATATTTAAACCCTTAATTAATGAAAAGCGAACTATTAAAATCTGACATTATTCTAGAAAACGAAAAAGTATTATTACTCCCTTTTGAAAACGAAAGAAATACCGAACTCAAAGAAATTATCTTTGACGACGAAATCTGGAAATTTATGGGAATGTACGTTCGAACTGAAACTGATTTCGAAAATTACATCAACAACACTTTAAAACAAAAGACTGAAGGAATTTGTTATCCGTTTTTAATTATTGACAAAGCGACAAACATAGTTGCCGGAAGCACGCGTTACGGTTACTTAAATCACGCAAGCCAAAAATGCGAAATTGGCTGGACTTGGTACGGAAAACAATTTCAGGGAACCGGTTTAAACAAAGCCTGCAAATACGAATTATTGAAATTTGGTTTCGAAAACATTCAGTTTAAAAGAATACAATTCAGCGCTGATCTTGAGAATACAAGATCGCAAAGAGCAATTGAAAACCTAGGCGCTTTAAAAGAAGGCCTCTTCAGAAATAATTATGTCGATTCTGAAGGAAAAAGCAAAGACGATGTTTATTATAGCATTATTTTAGAGGAATGGGAGAATACTAAACGAGATTATTTTGGGGAGTTTATTTGAAAAAATTGATTTATAATGTTTTAAAAAGTAGTATTTTAGCGTAGAATCTCAGACTAAAAGAAGAAAATTTAGCTAACATATTATATTGATGAACCTCTATTCAGAACATTATGTAAGTAAAACTTCCGAGCGGTTTGTCAATAAAATTTGGTGTCTCGATAACAGCATCGGCGAAAGCCTTATCGAAAATAAACTCGTATTGCCAAATGGCTGTTTTAATGTAGCCATTGTAAGCGGCAATGAGATAGAAGTTCATACAAGCAAAAAGAAATACCAAATGAACAAAGGTTTTTACTTTTGTTCGCAAATGACCAATAAAGTTTTGGTTAACATACAACCGAAAACTAAAGTTACCATCATTCAGTTGCATGCTTGGACACTTTCGATGTTTCCTGAATATGATTTGAGTAATTTTTTGGATTCTATTATTAAAATTGATTCGGCTGAACTGCCTTTTGAAGTTCAAATTGAAACTGATATTTCAACATTGACCAATATAATAAACACTTACTTCGAAGAATTAAACACTTCAAATCCGACTAAAAATACAATTGAAAAAATCTGCGAAATAGTCAAGCTTCACAACGAAGAAATTAATGTTTCCGAAATTAGCAAAAGCTTAAATACTTCACAGCGAATGTTGCAGATTAAGTTTAAAATTGCAACGGGACTTACAATTAAAAAATACATTCAGATTCTGAAATTCAGAAAATCGGTCGATCAAATGGTAAATTCTAATGTAGAAAAAATGAGTTTGACCGATGTTGCGCTTTACAACCAATATTTTGACCAGTCGCATTTTATCAAAAAATTCAAAGATGTGACCAAAACAACTCCGAAAATGTTCAATTCAGATTTGTATTTTCTTTCCAAAAAAAGATAAGATTTCGCATTTGTACAATTTTGAGAGTTTTGATTGAATTACTATTGCAAAATCATTAATCATCAATCAATCACAAAATGAAAATCAAATACCAATCTTTCTACTTAAAATGGTTTTTAATCGGAATTTTAATCTTCCACGTTCAAATTGGATTTTCTCAAGAAGAAAAAAAATCCCAACTCTACAAAACCATTCTTTCAAAAGACAGTCTTCTTTTTAATGTCGGTTTTAATACTTGCGACATTTCACAATTCGAAAATTTGCTGAGCGACAATTTTGAATTTTATCACGACAAAGACAGTATTTCAGATAAAACAAAATTTTTAGCAACTCTAAAAAAAGGATTGTGTGGCTCTCCTGCAACGTACCAATCGCGAAGAGCATTAGTTGAAGGAAGCACTGAAATTTATCCGCTTTATAAAAAAGGCGTTTTGTATGGTGCAGTACAAATCGGGATTCATCAATTTTATGAAAAATCGGCGCAGAAAAATGAATCTCTTGCCAACGCGAAAGAAAATTTTGGAAGCACAGCAAGATTTACCCACGTTTGGCTATTAGAAAACGGCGTTTGGAAACTCAAAAGATCTTTAAGTTACGATCATCAAAACACAAGTACAGCAGGCACAAAATCCTCTATTTTCGACAACGATCAAGAAATTCAAAAATGGCTGAAACAAAATAATATTCCGACTTTAGGAATTGGCGTAATTAACGATGGAAAACTCCAACAGATAAAAGTGTACGGCGAGCTTAAAAAAGGAATTACAGCGCCATATAACACGATATGGAATGTCGCCTCTCTTACTAAACCAGTAACTGCAATTGTTGCCTTAAAACTAGTAAGTTCAGGAAAATGGGATTTAGACGAACCCTTATCCAAGTATTGGACAGATCCAGATATTGCAAACGACCCAAATACAAAACTGCTGACAACGAGAATTGTTTTAAGTCACCAAACTGGTTTTCCGAATTGGAGATACATGAACGAATCTAAAAAGTTAGATTTTAAGTTTAAACCAGGTACCAAATACCAATATTCCGGAGAAGGATTTGAATATTTAAGAAAGGCTTTAGAAAAGAAATTCCATAAAACCTTAGATCAATTAGCCAATGAATTAATTTTTAAACCGCTAAAAATGGACGATACCAAATTTATTTGGAACGACATAACTGATGTTTCGAGATACGCTTCAAATTATGACAATAAGGGAAATGCCTATGAACCCATTAAAAACAAAACCGCAAACGCTGCCGACGACTTATTGACCACAATTGAAGATTACGGAACCTTTTTATGCAGCGTAATAAACAGCGAAGGCTTAAGCAAAAAAGTATTTGATGACATGAATACGCATCAGGTAAGACAAGCAAAAGCTAATAAATATTTTGGTTTGGGTTTTGAAATTTACGATTTAGGAAATGATAATTATGCACTTTCGCATGGCGGTGCAGATCAGGGTGTTCAGACACTTGTTTTTTTATTGCCAAAAACAAAGCAGGGACTTATTGTTTTTACAAATGGTGACGACGGTTATAAAGTGTATGAAAAAATCATTTCGCATTATTTAGGGGAAAACGGAAATCGATTAATTGAAATTGAAACGAAATAATGAAAGTGAATCAAAATACAGCCATGATACCTATGATAAATATAATTGTACTCTTCATGTTATTTTTAAGCAAAGAAGTAAAGGCGCAAACAAGCGCAGAAGCGCAAAAAGAAACTCAAAAACTGGATCTTCTGAAAATCGAAATCACAAAGATGGACAGTCTGCTTTTTGATGTTGCTTTTAATCAATGCGATGCGGGACTTTTTAAAAAAATAATTTCTGACGATGTTGAGTTTTACGATGACCGCTTTGGATTAAATATTTCCAAAGCAAATGAAATAAAATCCTTAATTGGAAAATGCGATAGATCTGATAAACTAACCAGAAAACTAAATTCCTGCACGATTGACAAACTGGGAGATTTTGGCGCCGTACAAATAGGCGAACATACTTTTTACGTTGATGGAATTCCAGAAGGAACTGGGAAATTTATTCATATTTGGGAAAGAAAAGATAATGATTGGAAATTGAAACGAATTGTGAGCTACGAGCATAGACCTATAAAAAAGTAGTTTTTGATATGCACTCTAAATTTTAATTTAAGGAAAAATGAAAATAATTGATTGATCTTGAAACATAATAAAACTTCAGTCGTCTAATAAAAATCAAGGCAACGAAATAATCATCATTTTAATTTGTAAATTAGTCTAACAAATTAATAAACAAATGATTAAAAAGTTTCAATCATCAATCAAAAACGAATCATTACATTAATCCTTAAACCCATAATCATCAATCATTATGAAAAAATCAATCAAACTAATTGCACTCTCCTTTATTCTTGTGCTTTTTACATTAAATATAACGGCACAAGACAAGGCAAAACAAATCGAACAGCTTTTAAGTAAATACACAGAATACGGTCAATTTAACGGATCTGCTTTGGTAGCTGAAAACGGAAAAGTAATTTTTAAAAAAGGTTTTGGCTTTGCTAATATGGAATGGGATATTCCAAACCAGCCGAATACAAAATTTAGATTAGGTTCTATCAGCAAACAATTTACAGCATTTTTAATTGTGAAACTTGCTGAAGAAGGAAAACTAAAACTTGACGTTCCGATTACGACTTATTTGCCAGATTATCCAAAAACAACTGGCGACAAAATAACCATTCATCATTTGCTTACGCATACATCTGGAATTCAGAATTATACTTCTGCTCCAAATTTCTTTAGAGATAAAAGCAGAAACCCTTACACTCCAGAAGAATTTGTAAAAACATTTTCAAGTTTGCCGCTTGAATTTACGCCTGGCGAAAAATTTAAATACAGCAATTCTGGGTATTTTTTATTGGGTTATATTATCGAGAAAATTTCTGGCAAAACGTATGAACAATATTTACAGGAAACTATTTTGACACCGCTAAAAATGGCAAATACAGGTTATGACCATAGCGAAATCATTATAAAAAACAGAGCTTCGGGCTATGAAAAAAAAGGAAAAATATATACTAATTCTTTTTTTCTGGATATGAGCATTCCGTATGCTGCGGGATCTTTATATTCGACAGTTGAAGATTTATATCTTTGGGATCAGGCGCTGTATACCACAAAATTGCTTTCTGCAAAATCTATGGAATCGTTGTTTAAACCTTATATTAAAGCTGGAGATGGTTCTTATGGCTACGGATGGTTTTTGCAAGAAGCTCAGAATGGCGACAAACCAAAACTAAAAATTATCGAACACGGAGGAGGAATTAACGGTTTCAACACTGTTATTTCACGCATTCCTGCAGATAAAAATTTAGTGGTTTTGCTTAACAATACTGGCGGTACAATTCTGGATGAAATGAATGAAGGCATTAGAGCTATTTTATACAATCAGCCGTTAAATCAGCCAAAAAAATCATTGGCTTTTGAATTGCTGGATGTGTTTACAGAAAAAGGAGCTGTGGCCGGTGCAGATGCTTATAAAAAATTAAAAAGCGATCCGACTTTTGGTCTTAAAGAAGGCGACATGAACCGTGTTGGATATGAATTATTACAAAACGGAAAAAAGAAAGAAGCCATTGAAGCTTTTAAAATTAATGTTGAAAATTTTCCGAAATCTGGAAATGTTTACGATAGTTTGGCCGAAGCTTATTTAGCCGACGGAAATAAAAAACTGGCAATTGAAAACTATACGAAATCTATTGCACTTGATCCTACAAATGAAAACGGAAAGAAAGTGTTAGCAGAAATTTCAAAATAATAATTAAAACGAGATTTAAAAATCCAAAATCATTTTCAATACACTCCGATCAGACTAATTTTAAATTGGTTTTATCGGAGTTTTTTTTGTTACAATTTCTAACATTCAAATTCGATAATTTGTCATAAAAAACACTATTTTAGCCGTACCCAAAAACAACTGATTAACCTATGAAAAATTTAAAAAAGCACGCCTTTTTGGCTTTAATGCTATGTTTGATTATTCCTTCAATATCTAATTCTCAAACAAATTCTACGCCTGTAGCAATGCCTACGCAACAAAATAAAATTATTGTCGACAAAATTATCGAAGCGGCACATTACAAAAATTATGTTATTGATTTTTGCTTGTCTAAAATAAATGAAGCTTCTGCAAAAGAAGGCTGGAATGATCAAAAAGCAATGGAAATAACAGAAAGCATCAACTACAAAAATTTTAGAGATGCCATTTATAATATGTTCGCATTTTATGATGAAGTTGAACTGGAAACTTTATTAAAAGCGTATGAAAAAGATACAGCTTACCAAACTGCAAATGTTATGATTGCCAATAAAGCACTTGCAAATAATCTGAATATTTTTGCAAATGATATTGTGAAGGGAAAGTATATTTCGAAATAAGGATTAAAGCAGCAAAGGTTAAGAGGAACAGAGGCTTTAAAAATCAGGTTCTAAGTTTTTTTATCTTAGAACCTGAGTAATCTGAAATTATTTTATAAGCTTTATTGTCGCTTTTCGCGGATCACTTGTACTTGAAATTTTGTATGTAAACTTTCGATACAAACTATCATTGACTGTAACATTCACTTCGTAATCTTCAACATCTCCTACACCTCTTAATTCTATTGCTCCAAACATTGAAAACGGTTTAGGGTAATATTCATGTTTAATCCAGTCTATTTTACCATTACTAGAAACAATTGATTCAACTTCCGCAGGAATCCCTTGGTTTTGTAATTGTAAAGTTATATTTGATGAGTCTACATTTACACCAAAAACAACTAGATCCGGAGAATTTAATTCAATAATTCTATTAATATATTCTCCTTTTAAAACAGCATTGCCTGCAATACCAGTAAATTCTTCTTTGTCATCTTCATAATATTCCGGGGATTGTTCAAAAGAATTCAAAACCAATTTTTGCAAATCTCTTTTATTAATTTTAATTTTCTGCAGTGTATCTTTTGCCAACTCGAATTGTTTTTGAATCGAATTATTTTGGTAAGTAATGTTTTTTTGTAATTTCAAAACTGAAAATTCAATTTCAGAATTTGAAATATTTTCTACTTTCAAAAATTTTGTTTCAGTTGCATCATTGCTAATATTTTTTAAAACTAAAACTGAGTTCGGACTAAGTGTTTTTAATCCAGTCACTATTTTAGCATTGTTTTCTTGAAAAGTCATTTCGCCATCTTTGTAAATCATACTTTTTACATACAGATCACCAACAAAATTCATTGAATAAAATGAGATTACAAATAATGGAATTAATAGAAAATAGAAACTACCTACAACTCCTGTTGTCTTTTCTTTACAAACTTGAGTTTCAGAATAGCTATCATGCCAATTTGCTCCAAATAAAAAAGAAACTCCGTTAAAAGGAATGCTTCGTATCAAAGTTCTCTTTAAAATTGAAGAAGCTGAAGGTTTTAATCCTGAAGAATCTACAACTCTGCTTTCGGTTAAAAATTTTGCAGGAGTTCCGCCAAAAAGCGATTCAAATGAAAAATAGAAAATGGTTCTAAAAACAACCGACAAAACAATTATTAATGTTCTTTCATTATAACCTCCGCCAATTTCTTGCATATAAATACCAAAGAATGGAACTCTAGCTAAAAAGAAGAGAAATTGAAAAGCAATTAAAAAAAAGATGAAACTGTCTAAAATTAAATGAAGCAAACGAACCCAGTTATTTACATTAAAATAAGATATCTCTGTAGATTCCGTGTAAACAAAAGTTTCATAGTCTAATTCTTTTAGTTTATTTAAATACAATAAAGATTTATATACAAAATAAAGTACAAAAATTACCACTACTGTTCCTGTGAAAAAACTCAGATAAAGTTTCCAATCGAAACTTTTTAATATAATGGTAAAAAAGCTATAAATGCGTAAAATAAAAAATAATATATATTGTATAAACAGCGCCGAAAACATAAAACGTAAAATTCGCGTTTCTTTTTCTTTGGTTATATAATAGGTTAATCCGCCTATTAATAAAACCAAATTAAAAAACATTTGCCAGACATATCCATCGACTCTAAAAAGTTCGATTCTAGAAATAAGTCCAACATCAAAAACATTTAAAATAGAATAAAGTAAGGAATTGTAGTCTCTGTAAAGTACTAGAACAATTCCAATAATAGAAAAGAATAAAGAAAATAGGGTAATTTTTTTATACATAAATTAAGAGTTTAAGTCTCAAAAATATACAAATAAATTTAACATTTAATTATTAAAGCAAAAACTATTAATTCGTTGGTTTAAAAATCAATTTAGTAGAAGTTTTTATGATTTCTTCTTTATTCAATTTCATTTTTCTGAATTTTCCAGCATTAAACATTTCTGCTTGATCGTCATAATGTTTGCTGAATGGATTTCCAGATTGTCCCGTCGGAATAATGCTCCAGCTGTTTTCGATATTCGAGAAATCGACAATTCTTCTGGTTGATGGTCCGCCTTTTACATAATACTTTCCTTCTTCGTTAAATCCAAAAAACTGATTATTGATTACTTCATTTGAGCCGGGCGCTGCGAAAGGACCAACGTTGAATAATTTGCGCAAAGCTGCAATTTTACCTAACGGATGTTCGTGTTCAACAGTGTGTACTTTTTCCCAATTCCATTGAGAAATATCATTTCCTAATTGTTCCTGAAGCGCTTTTACAACTTCATGAAACGATTTATTAACGATATCGTTTCTGGTTTCTTTTACATTTTTAGTTTTAATATTATCCCACCAAACTGAATTTTCATTTTCAATTTGTCGCGCAATAATTTGTTTCCCGATGTGCGTTCCTAGAAATAAACTAAAGTTCTCCTCGCCCATTTCGTCTTGAAAAGTATTTTTTAGATACAAATAAATCCATTTATTGTAAATTGTTGGTCCAACATCTTGTAGATTGGTTGTTCCTTTCCAGGATTTTAAAGTCGACAGCACCTTTTTTTCTTCACTTGAAAGCAACGCAGTGTTTACATTCGAAACCAAACTTTGAACTACTTGCGGCGCGACTGGCGATGTATTATCAAAAATCATTTTACTTATGGCTTCTTTATCCCAATCTGATTTTGAATCCATTAAACTTGAGATTCTCTTCGCACGATCTTCAGGCAAATAATAGCCCGGATACAAATAACCGTCAACAGCTTCCGGCTGATTGTTAGCAGAATATACATAACCCCATTTCGGATTTTCGGCTGACGGATTTTTAGAAAAATCTAAATATTCCGTAATATCATCTTTTCCGCTCGTGCCATCTAAAATCAAAAACGAATTGACACCTTTATTGTGTTTGTACAATTTTCCGGTTGCCCACCAAGCGACATTTCCTTTGGCGTCGCCATACATAACATTCAGCCCCGGCGCAGCAACTAACTGCACGGCTTTTCTAAATTCGTCTTTGCTTTTTGCATGCGAAAGTCCGTAAACTGCATCAAGAATCTGAATAGGCTGCTGCGTGTAAATCCAAGACATTGCTATCGGATTTTTTTTATCCAAGCGTTCAATTAAATCATTCATAATGGGTCCGTGTCGGCTTGATTTTATAGTCAAAACAACATCAGAAGTATCCTTAACTTTTATTGTTTTTTTTCTGATTTCATAATTTGCAAAACCCGCTGGTGTTTGATATTGATTTACATCTCCAGCTTTATTTTTTTCCTGATAAAAATCGATATCATCGTTTTCGAACATGGTCAAACCATACGCATAATTGCGATTATGAGCCAATAGCGGAAATGGAGTTCCGGCCAAATAACAGCCGTACAATTCAAAATTTGGTGCGACTAAATGTGCTTCATACCAAGTTGCCGGCTGCGAAAACCCAATATGCGGATCATTCGCAAAAATTACTTTACCGCTCTTTGTCTTCGTTGGTCCGGCAACCCAGCTGTTGCTGCCAACAAATGGAGGAATCGGAGATGTGTCCAGCAAACTTGCAACCGATTTTGCGATCGCACTATATTCGTCGATATTCTCTTTCGAACTTTTAATTTTGGTTGTATTAAATTCGCCATCAATTCCTAAATCTTTCAGATACTCAGCTCCGTATTTATTTTTAATTTCTGTCAATAACGGATCTGTTTTTTGAGCCATTGCAAAACTGAAAGACATATATCCAAAAATATTATAAACATCCTTTATTGTGAATTTTTCTTTTTTTACGCCAACCAACGTAAATTCAATTGGTGTAGGACCTTCTTCTAAATATTGATTTATTCCGTCTAAATATGCCAAAGTCAATTGATAACTCGGACTATTTTTATCTAATTTGGCTATGGCTTTCGCCGAAGCTTCTTCAATACCAATTCCGGAGAAAAACTTATCATTTTTAAGCGCAACAGATCCGAAGATTTCTGATAATCTTCCGGGCGCAATCCTGCGGAGCAATTCCATTTGCCATAATCTTTCCTGCGCATGTACATAACCTAAGGTGGTCATGGCATCTTTTTCTGAATTGGCATAAATATGAGGAACACCAAAATCATCAAAATAAACGGTGGTTTCATTTACAAGGTTTTTTAATTTCAGTTCTCCTTCATATTTGGGTTTTAAATGAAAAATATAAGCACATAAACCAATTCCTAAAACTACAATCAAGACCAATAAAACCAGCAGTATTTTTTTAATTTTTCTCATATTCAAAAAAAGTATAACAATATCAAATTTGTAATAATGTAATTTATAACTTAAATCCTGTAAGCGACTTAGTTTTTTAAAGTCTAAATTTATGTATTTAAAATCAATACAATAAATGTCAGTCTATAAAAAAATAATAATCGGCGTAATTTCTCTTTTTCTAATTGTGATTTTGGCTAATATTGGCTTGAATTATTGGATTAAAAAACAGCTTCCTATTATTATTCATGAGAAAAACAAAACGGCTTACAACATCAATTATGAAAAAATTGAAGTTTCGCTTCTTTCTCGAAATATCTACGCAACGACATTATTGGTAAGTCCAAAAAATCAGCCTAAAGACAGTAAAAACGGACTCTTTTCTAAGATTGAATCAATTACCATAAAACATTTTAATATTTGGGATTTAGCTTTTCGAGATGTTATTCAGGCAGAAAGCATTATCATTAATAAACCTCGCGTCATTTTATATAAAAAAGGCGAAAAACTTTTAAACAACAGCAAAAGTATTAAAAGCGAAATTATCGAGCCTTTCCGAAAAATTGTTGCAGTCTCAAACATTTACTTAAATGACGGAACTGTTGATGTGGTTTCTTTAGATACCGAAAAACCAATTTTCAGCGTTAAAAAAATCATTTTAAAATTAGAAGGCATTTTAATAACAGATGCAACTCTGAAAGAAAAAATTCCGATTCAATACAAAACTTACGCTTTAGTTATTGATAGTTTATTTTACAGACCAAGTGCGTTTTATCATATCAATATTGGTAAAATAGCAACTGAAAAAAACTTTTTAAAAATCAACAATTTCTCTCATATTCCTCAATTTAATAGACGCGATTTTATTAAAAAACTGGATAAGGAAAAAGATATTTATACACTGAAATTTGACTCGGCACAAGTAAAAAAAATGGATTGGGGATTCAAGAACGATCGTTTTTACTTTAAGGCAAATGCTCTTATTATAAATCATTTCAACGCCAATATTTACCGCGGAAAAATGCCTAAAGACGATTTGAGCAAAAAATATTTGTACAATCATTTATTGCGAAATATTAAATTTCCGCTTCAAATTGACACTTTGCAAGTTTTGAAATCAAAATTGGTTTACGAAGAAGAAATAGATTTTTCTAAAGGACCAGGAGTTTTGAACTTCGATAAATTCAATTTGAGAGCCATTAATCTTCGAAGCGGTTTTGCTTTGAAAAAAACCAATGATGTTAAGATTAAAGTGAATTGCATTTTCATGAAAACTTCACCTTTAAATGTCGATTGGAGTTTTAATGTTCTGGACAAAAAAGACAGTTTTCATATTCAGGGCGTTATTTCGAATTTTGATGTTAGGGCAATGGGGCAATTCAGCAAGCCTTACATGAACGCTTCGTTTACTGGAGTCTTTAATAAATATCGATTTAATTTTTACGGAAACGATAATATCTCAAAAGGAAATGCTTCTCTCGATTACGACGATCTTAAAGTCAAATTATACAAAAAGAAACATCCTGAAAAAGAGGCTAAACTAAAATCAGCAATCGTTAATTTACTTGTCAAAAATGACTCGAAAGACAAAGCAAAAACTGCCGATGTTGAACTGGAAAGAATTCAGGAAAAATCATTTTACAACTTTTTATGGCGAAGCATTGCCGAATCTTTGAAGAAGATTTTGATATAACATTCTTTCCAACAATTTACAAACCTGACAATTATCAGCTTTTACGAAAATCCTTTTTTCAATATTTGTTTTTATTTTAAAATGAAAACAAATGACAAAACCATCTCTACACACTTTTCATATTCCTGTAATGGGACTCGCATATACCATTGACAGCCCAATTCGAGTAGCACAATACGGAATTTCATCTGTTATTTCTATTGCTGATGATGATTTAATTGAGAAGATGCGCAATTTTTACAGCACCAAATTCAATTTTCCATACGAAGAAATAACTCAGAAATTTCACGATTATCGAGCTGAACGAATTACATCTTACCTAAATTTAGTTGATAAAATCGTAAAGCAGAAATTCGAAAGCTTTAAAACAGAACTTGCAGAAAGCAAAACTGCTTTAGAAAATTTCATGGCAATCCTTCCTAATTCTTCAGACATAAAAAAAGGTTTTCAAAATTTATTAGAAGATGGGATTTCTTTTAAAGAAAACATTCAAAACTATGTCGAATCTCACTTTTCTCCCGGCGCAATTGATGTAAATATCATGACGAAATTAGACAAAGATAATTTCATTAAAAACGAACAATTGCCAATTCAATTTAATGATGCTCATGCTGCGTTAAGAGGTTTTGCAAACAGTAATTTAGAATCATCTGTAGTTCTTTCGGCAGGAATGAATCCGAGGCTTTACAGTTATTTTGAAAATTTTAATGATTTTTATCCGAATGAAAAAAATCAACTAAAAAAGAAAATCATTCTAAAGGTAAGCGACTTTCGATCGGCTATGATTCAGGGAAATTTTTTAGCCAAAAAAGGGCTTTGGGTTTCAGAATACCGAATCGAATCAGGATTAAACTGTGGCGGACACGCTTTTGCAACTGAGGGACTTTTATTGGGAACAATTTTAGAAGAATTTAAGCAGAAAAAACAAGAGTTGGTAAAATCTGCGCACGAACTGATGGTAAAAGTTTTACAGCAAAAAAATCATGCTTTTCCAGAAAACCCTTTAGATTTAAGAATCACCGTTCAAGGAGGTGTTGGAACTGCAGAAGAACATGATTTTTTACTAGAACATTATAAAGTCGATTCCGTTGGCTGGGGTTCGCCTTTTTTATTAGTTCCTGAAGCTACATCTGTCGATCATGAAACTAGAAATTTACTGATGAATGCCAAAGAAGAAGATCTGTATTTAAGTCATATTTCTCCTTTGGGAGTTCCGTTTAATACCGTAAAAGGCACTTCAAACGAAACCTTAAAACAAAAAAGAATTCAAGAAAACAGAGCAGGAAGTTCTTGTCCAAAAAGATTCCTTGCTTTAAGCAAAGAATACGACTCTCACGGCATTTGTACCGCTTCAAAAAAATATCAAGATCTAAAATTAGAAGAATTAGAAACCAAAAAAGATTTACTTTCAGAATCATGTTATGAAAAGACGAAGACACAAATTACTGAAAAATCATGTTTGTGCGTTGGTTTAGCAAATGCTTCTTATTTAGAAAACAACATTAAAACAAAAGGACAGGCTCAAGGCGTTGTAATTTGTCCCGGACCTAATATGGCTTATTTTAACCAAGAAGTTTCTTTAAAAGAGATGTTACAGCATATTTACGGCAACATTTCTATCTTAGAAGAAAACGATCGTCCAAACTTATTCGTAAAAGAATTAAAAATGTATGTTGATTATTTTAGAAATGAAATTGAAACGCTTTCTGACGAAGCGACTTCGAATCAAATTAAAAAATGGAATACTTTTAAAACAAATCTTTTAAGTGGAATTGAATATTATCAAACTTTATTTTCATCCATTTTCTATTTTAAAAAGGATGAAGAAAAAATTAAAAAAGCATTCTATTTTTATAAATCAGAATTAGAAACCATAAAAATACCAACTTTGGAATTAGTATAAAAAAACAAATCCCCGACTCAGAAACTGAATCGGGGATTTTATATTTAGAGTAGTTGTTATTGTTTCTTTTTGCTTCCGTCAATAATAGCACCTGTTCCTGCTCCAACTCCAGCTCCGGCTAAACCACCAATAATGGCACCTTCACCTTTTTTCTTGCTAATGATCGCACCAGTTGCAGCTCCTACTCCAGCACCAATTACAGCACCTTTAGCAGTTGAACTCCAACCTTTCTTTTTTGTTGTAGTGGTAGTCGAAGTTGCCGTTCCATCAGCTTGTTGATGAACTACTACAACTTTTTGAGCTTCAACTTTTTCTTTTTCTGCTTGTACATTCGCCATTTCAGTCTTGATTGAATCAATAACACGCTGTTTGTCAATTTCAACTTTCATTGAGTCAATACTGGCTTGTTTTGCTCTGTTAAGATCTTCTTTTCCTTGATTTTGACAAGAAACGATTGTTAAGGCCGCGAATAAAATATATAAGGCTTTCATGATTGTAGTTTTAAAAATTGTACACTACAAAGTAAAACCGTTATATTCTATTTGAGTTACAAGATTTAGATTAAAGGTTATAGAATTTGAAGATATTTTATTTATTTTTTTGTTACTTTCCTAAAATTCCTTTTTTAAGAATTTGCCCAAAGTCATACATATCTTCATATGAACAATATAACGGAACTGGTGCAAGACGAATTACATTAGGTTCTCGCCAATCTGTAATTACTCCGTTTTTCATTAAATAATCAAATAGACTTCTGCCTTCTCCGTGTAAAAATACGGATAACTGTGACGCTCTTTCTTCAGGATTAGAAGGAGTTATGATTTCGAAATTGCCTTTAACTTCTTTATCAATTTCATGCAGGATAAATTCTAAGTAAGAAGTAATATTATCTCTTTTTTCAATTAAAGCATCCATTCCAACTTCAGCAAACATTTCTACCGACGCTAAATATGGCGCTAGCGAAAGTACCGGTAAATTACTAATTTGCCATCCTCCCGCTCCGTGAACCGGATCAAAATTTGGTTCCATTTTAAAACGGCGTTCTTTATTATGTCCCCACCATCCAGCAAAGCGAGGCAAATCAGAATCGTTGTGATGTCTTTCATGAACGAAAACTCCAGAAGCATTTCCTGGTCCTGAATTCATGTATTTATAACTGCACCAGGCAGCGAAATCTACATTCCACTCGTGAAGATTTAATTTTATGTTTCCAGCCGCGTGCGCCAAATCCCAGCCTACTTTTGCACCGGCTTTTTGTCCGGCTTGAGTAATAGTTTTAATATCGAAAACTTGTCCGGTATAATAGTTTACACCGCCAATTAAAACCAAAGCCAGTTCTTCTCCAACTTCTTCAATTTTTGCTAAAACATCTTGTAAGCGAATATTATGTTCGCCTTCGCGTCTTTTAATTTCGACAATTGCATCTTCGGGTTTATATCCATGAAAATGAACCTGACTCTGAAACATATATTGATCTGATGGAAAAGCTTTTTCTTCGCAGATAATTTTGTAACGTTTGCCTTTAGGCTGATAAAAAGAAACCATCAATAAATGAAGATTTACAGTCAAAGTATTCATTACGGTAACTTCCGATGGCAATGCTCCAACAATTTTACTCAACGGTTCAGCAAATCTTTCCTGATAATCCCACCAAGGTTTTTGAGCATAAAAATGACCTTCGACAGCAAGTTCTGCCCAGTCATTCATTACTTCATCGATATAAGCTTTAGTCCGTTTTGGCTGTAATCCAAGTGAATTTCCTGTAAAATAAATAACGCGTTTGTCATTCACTTTAGGGAAAATAAATTGATCTTGATAATGATTTAACGAATCTTGTGAATCGAGTTGTTTCGCGAATTCGCGTGTATTTTGAAAAGTCATTGTGTTTTTGTTTTGACTGCTAAAATAACAAATTTTGTTTGTTTTGTTTCAGGTTTCAGGTTTCAAGTTGATATGCTTTGTGTGTTTAACCGCAAAGCGCGCAAAGATTTTTATCAAGGTTGACGTTTACAAACGCTAAGTTCGCAAAGCTTTGCGTTATTTAGCACTTGGCAAACACAAACTGAGCAAAAATCTTTGTGCGCTTTGCGGTTAATCTGCAGAAAGAACTTGAAACCTGAAACTTGAAACAAAACTATAAAAACAGAAAACCCGACAGCTTCTAAAAATACTGTCGGGTTTCTTTATAATATAAAATTCGAATTAGATGATTAACATAGCATCTCCGTAAGAATAGAATTTATATTCTTCTTTGATAGCTTCATCATAAGCTCTTTTCATTAAATCATGACCACAGAAAGCAGAAATCATCATTAATAATGTTGATTTTGGTGTGTGGAAATTTGTAATCATACAGTTTGCGATACTAAAATCGTGAGGAGGAAAAATGAATTTATTTGTCCATCCTTCGTACGGATTTAAAGTATTTTGAGAAGAAACTGAACTTTCAATAGCACGCATAGAAGTTGTTCCTACTGCACATATACGTTTTTTCTTTGCTTTTGCTTCGTTAACGATATCGCAAGCTTCTTGTTTGATGATCAATTCCTCAGAATCCATTTTGTGTTTAGACAAATCTTCAACCTCAACCGGGTTAAAAGTTCCTAAACCAACGTGAAGTGTTACTTCAGCAAAATTTACTCCTTTAATTTCTAATTTTTTCAAAAGGTGTTTTGAAAAGTGTAAACCAGCAGTTGGCGCCGCAACAGCTCCTTCTTCTTTTGCATAAATCGTCTGGTATCTTTCAGCATCTTCAGCAGTTACTTCTCTGTTGATGTATTTAGGAATTGGAGTTTCTCCAAGTTCTGTCAATTTATTTCTGAATTCTTCGTAAGAACCGTCATATAAAAAACGTAAAGTTCTACCACGAGAAGTTGTGTTGTCGATTACCTCAGCAACTAACGAATCGTCATCTCCGAAATAAAGTTTATTTCCGATACGGATTTTTCTAGCCGGATCAACTAAAACGTCCCAAAGACGTTGCTCTGAATTTAATTCTCTTAATAAGAAAACTTCAATTCTTGCTCCTGTTTTTTCTTTGTTTCCGTACAAACGTGCAGGGAAAACTTTTGTATTGTTAAGAATTAAAACGTCTCCGTCATCAAAATAATTGATAACATCTTTAAACATTTTATGTTCTATAGTTTGTTTTTGACGATCGATTACCATTAAACGAGATTCGTCTCTATTTTCTGCTGGGAATTCCGCTAAAAGTTCTTTCGGTAAATTAAATTGAAAATGTGATAATTTCATTTGAGAAAGTTATGAGTTATAGATTTTAGATCAGGATTATTTGACACCTGATTTTTAATCGTGTGCAAATATACGATTGTGAGATAGGCGTTGTCAAGTGTTTTGCTGTTTATTTTCAAAAGTAGCTGATTTAGTGGCGTTTCGACAACATCAAAAAACTGTTTTTCACCATATAAGTGATATAAGTTCATTTAATTTGCATGCTTTAAAAAATTGATGGTGTTTTTATTTGGCTAAAGCCGAAAAATCTAAACATAAAAAACCCCTAGTTAAAACCAGGGGCTATTCTAATTATGCTCATTTATTTAAATGAACTTATATCACTTATATGGTTCAACATTTTTACAATTCGGAAACTTCGAAATTTAATTCTTTTAAATCATTCCAGAAATCAGGATATGACTTAGAAACTACTTCAGCATTTTCTATAATAATTGGCACTTTTAATGCTAATGGCGCAAATGCCATTGCCATACGATGATCGTTATATGTTGAAATTTTTACATTATGATTAATATTTTCTGAAGCTACTAAAGTCAGACTATCATTGGTTACCGAGATATTTGCTCCTAATTTTGTAAGTTCAATTCGAAGTGCTTCCAATCGGTCAGTTTCTTTGATTTTTAAAGTATGAAGACCCGTTAAATGACAGCCAATTCCTAAACCTAAACAGGTTACAACAATTGTTTGCGCAATATCAGGCGTATTGTTCAATTCGAAATTTACATCTTCAAATTTAAAATCAGCTTGCTTTACCAAAGTCATTTTATTTCCTTCAAAAGTAGTCTGAACTCCCAGTTTTTCATACAAAGAAACCAATTCAGAATCACCTTGTAAACTATTTTCTTTGTAACTGCTTAAAGTGATTGATGCAGTATCGGCCAAAGCCACTAAACTGAAAAAGTAAGAGGCAGAACTCCAATCTGATTCTACTACCATTTCTTTTGATGCTACTTCTGCTTTTGGATGCACTTTAATTACATTTCCTTCAAAACTGGTTTGAATATCCAGATCCTTCAGCAAAGCCAAAGTCATTTTGATATACGGAATTGAAGTAATTTCTCCTTCTAAAGTCAGTTCTAAACCATTTTCTAATTTTGAAGCCACTAATAAAAGTGCCGAAATGTATTGACTGCTTACATTTGCTGCCAATGTTACTTTTGAAGCCGTAACTTTTTTTCCTTTGATTCGAATTGGCGGATATCCTTCTTCTTTTTCATAAGAAATCTCCACTCCCAATTGTCCTAAAGCTTCAACTAAAATTTTTATCGGACGTTCCTGCATTCTGCTTGAACCTGTCATTACCACTTCGCGATTTTCATTTACGGCAAAATAGGCAGTAAGGAAACGCATTGCTGTTCCTGCGTGGTGAATGTCTACAATTTCGTCATTTCCAATCAAAGCTTTTTGCATTACTTCGCTGTCATCAGAATTAGATGTATTGGCTAAAGTAATATTTGGAAACAAAGCTTTTAATAATAATAATCGATTGGTTTCACTTTTTGATCCTGTTACTGCAATCTGTCCTTGTAAATTATGTTGAGTTGTCTGGAGTAGTAAATTCATTTTTTTAATTGTAAGTTGTAAATTGAATTATGAATGATTAGAAACATAATTCAGCCTCGCAATTTACCACTCCCTACTCATAATTCAAAATTCAAAACTCATAATTCAAAACTTATGAGTGATATTTCACAATTATTTTAATTTATCGTTGTTTTTGTGACGGTCTTTATCTCGAACCGATTTTAAATCCATTTTTTTATCAAAGGCGGCTTGCAAGTCGATTCCGGTTTGATTGGCAAGACATAAAACCACGAAAACAACATCGGCTAATTCTTCTCCTAAATCTTTATTTTTATCGCTTTCTTTTTCAGATTGTTCTCCGTAGCGACGTGCAATGATACGGGCAACTTCACCTACTTCTTCCGTAAGTTGTGCCATATTGGTTAATTCGTTAAAATAGCGAACACCATGTTCTTTTATCCAGGTATCTACATCAAGCTGTGCATTTTTCAAATCCATAATTATATTTTTTTAAGAATAATTTTTTCGTTTTGACTGGCAATCATTTTCTGAAAAAGATCTTTTAATCCATCATAATCTTCAGCTGCAAAAATACTATTGTTAATTTCTTTTACACTGCTAATTTGAATTTTGTTTCCTTGATTTAAAACATTTAAGGTATATATTATTTCTTTATTTTCAGATGCAATTCTAATTGGAGTCGGCATTGCTTCTATTTGATATCCTTCAGGAATATCCAAAGTCACATTAAATCGTTCTTGCGTTGGGTATCCGAAATAAATCCCCATTTGTCTTTTTTCCTGACTAAAAGGATTTTTCGATCTGGTAAAAAAAAGTAACGGGTTAACGAATATTTTTCCTCCAATAATTTCAATTTGGTTATCTGATGAAAACTCAAAAGTTTCAATTATAGGATTTGACAAATTTGTGTTTTTATTTTCAACAACATAATTTGAGATTTTTAAATCTCCCAGTTGTCCTCCATATTTGTCAAGATAATCTTCTTGGCTTCTATTGGCATTTTTAATCCTAAAATTATAAGCATCATAATCTGTTCTCTGAATTCTGATCTTTCCTTCAACTTTTCCAAAAGCATCCATTTTGGCTATTACACTTGAAAATTCTTTAGATAAATTATCTGTATCCAAATTGATTTCTAGAGAAGTTCCATCTTTTTTGATCAATCTCCCTTTCCAGTTTAAAACATCTAATGGCAAAATATTTGGTGAAGTAAATTTATGCGAAGCATCGAGCAAAATTTGCTTTCCATCAATTTGCGCAGCAGCAATAACATAATTAAAACCCGTTCTTGTCGGGTAAACTGGTACGCCATTTTCAATAGTACTTACTAAAACGGGGTTAGCATCAACCCCTCCTAATTTCAGCATATTGATTAAGATGAAATTAATTTCCGCGACATTTCCTGTTTGATCTGCGTATGCTTTTACAATTCCTTTATCCGTATAATAACTCTTTTCTTCATTCCAATTCATTTTATTCTGAACGAACTTAAAAACAATATTCATTCTTTCATTCAACGATTCTACACCATTCAATAATCGTTTAACATCTTCTATCAAAAAGTTCTTTTCATTTAATTCTTTTCCGAAACTTTCATCTTTAAAAATAGTAGAAGCAACACCTTCCCAAGTTATAGTATAATCTTTATCTGGCTTATCTGGATAACGAATTCTCTCTAATTCGTACTGAATACATCCTTTGTAATTCTCAATATTATTTACATAAGGCTCTTGTGCTAAAGCTGGAATATCTTTTCCTTTATAAGAAGAATTGATTTGTCTAAAAGAAAGCAAACTCGTTCGATTGTAATCATTATCAAAACTTTGATTCTTATCAACAAGTTTAGCCTCTGATTCTATTGGTAGTTTTCCAATCAAAATAGGTTTGTAAATATAAAACTCGGGAATCTCCGTTTTATATTCAAAATAATTTACAGGAATGTCATATTGAATTTCAAAATCAGGCAGTCTAACTATATTCTCTGATTTTAGTATGTATTTGTATTCGATAATAGAACCTACTTTTACGTTTGGCAATGTTATCATTTTTTCATTCCAAAATTTATTTACTTTTTTCTTAAAAGTTCCCTGATTATCTAATTTAGTTTTTACAATTGCACCATTTTCGAGATTATATGTAATGGCATTTGTAAACTCTAATCGGTCCTCGTTTAGGTTTTCATAACCTATATAAAATCGTACTTTTTGATTTGCCCAGTCAAGTCCTTCTTTTTTATAGATTTTAATTTTAAACTCGTAAACATGATTGGCCGAAAACCCAACATCTTTATTGTATGTAAAAAATGTTCTCCCTTTTTTAAATAAAATTGTGGCAGGCGCCGCTGTATCTTTTGGATTTGTTTTTTCTTGTAATTCAGTAATTGTAACTTTACCTAACTCATAGCTTTGAGCATTTATTTTCGAAAAGCAGAAAAGTAAAAAAACAACTGCAAGATTTTGAAACTTCATATTTATATTCTTTTTAAAACTATTTTCTCTGATTGTTTTGCAAGCATTGTTTTATAATATTCCTTAAGCATTTCATATTTTTCGATTGGAAATATAGCCTCGTTGATTTGATGTATCATCGAAATCTGGATTAGGTTGTCTGTAAATGCGATATCAAACTTAAAAGCACCTAGATTATCTTCCATAACCACGGCAGTAGATTCGGGTAGATTTTCGACTGTAAAATTCTCCGGAAGCTTAATTGTTATGGTATATTTATTGCAAAAAGGAAAACCAAAATCGACTGGATACTCTCTTTTTTCCTGCTTAAACGGATTTTTTTCGCTTAAGAAAAACAACATCGGATTTAAGTAAATTTTTCCACCTATTACTTCTGCTAAATTTGAACCTGTAAAAGAAAAAGATTCTGAAACTGGCAATAAAAATTCGTTTTGATTTACTCTTTTGTATTCGCTTATCTCGATATTGCTGTTTTTGTTTTCAATTTCTTCAATGTAATCTTCTTCTTTTTCAGATGCTGTTTTTTGTCTAAAACTCAAAGCATTGTAATCAGAATATTGTCTTCTAGCCTTTCCTTCTACTTTTCCTTGTTCTGTAATTTCAAAACTCATTGTAACAAGATCATTAGAGGTCTTCTTTGGCATCAAATCTATAACGTCAGAAGTTCCGTCTTTACGAATCAATCTTCCCACCCAATTTAAATCTCTTAATGGCAGAATATTTAAAGCTGAAAATTCATCAGTTGCATCTAATAAAACATTTCCGTTTGGAGTTTCCACTGCGGCAATAACATAATTAAAAGCATCTATATTAGGAAAAAAAGTAATGCCATTAGAACGCGTACTTATTAAAACCGGATGCGCTTCTAAACCAGAATAACGCAACATTGCTGTCAACATTAAATTAATATCAGCACAATTTCCTGTCTTTTCTTTATATGCTTTTCGAACGCCTTGATCACAGCCATATCCGAAATGATTATTCCATTTTATGTTCGATTTTACATAATTTAAAATCGCTGTCATTTTATCTTCAGATTTTAATTTTGCTTGCAACAATAATTTTAAGTCTTCTTCAAAATAACCTGTTTTATTTAATTCAAGACCAAAATTTTCATATTCGTAAATTGTTTTTACTACTGCCGACCAATTTGAAGAAAATGATTTAAATATCTGACCTGGAATTGCTATAGTTTCGAGTTCATGAGAAATAGAAGCGCGATAATTATTGATGTTACTGACATATTCTTCTTCTTTCATGGCTGGCAGATTTTGAAGCGAATAAATATTTTCGATCGCTAAATAGCCATATGTATTGGCAACTTGAGTTTTTATTTTTGGCGAAAAAAAACCAGTTGTATTTCTTTTAAATACAAATGAATCTGGAATTATCGTTTTAAACTCTGAATAATTAACTGGAATGCTTTTTTGAAAATCCCAATCGCGAATATTCAAAGCACCTCCGTAATTTTTAAATTGATATTCTATTATAGACCCTTCTCTCACATCTGGAAACGTGATCTTTTTAATCCAATAATTTTTATTGCTCTTTTCGAGAAATTCACCTTCTGGCTTTAATTTAGATTTTACAATTTTTCCATCGACCAAATTATAAGTATAAACGTCAGTTATGCTTATAGCACTTAATTTTCCCGAAGGGAAAGCAAATTGAACATTAGACCAATTGTAGCCTTCTTTCTTGTAGATTTTTATCCGCATCTGAACGCTAGTTTCAGATGAGCCTGTATTTTTTATATTCACAGTTCCTTTGCTAAATAAAATAGCTGCTGAAGCTGCAGAATCAATTGGATGTTTTTTTTCCTCAAGCTCAGCAATAGTTACTTTTCCCATCTCAAAATTTTGAGCATTGATTTTTAGAAATCCAATAAATAAAAAAACAACTATTGCAAAGTGTCGGAATTTCATGTTAGATTCTTTTTAAAACAATTTTCTCCGTTTCTTTTGCAATCATTCCTTTATAATATTCTTTAAGCATTTCATATTGTTCTGTTGTTACAATTGCTTCATTGATTTGATGCGCAATACTTAACTGCAATGTATTTCCGTCAGCTGCAACATTAAATTTAAAACTGCCAATGTTATCCTGCATATTGATTATTGTACCAGTTGGCAATGTCTCAACAGCAAATCCTTCTGGAATTTTAATCGTAATATTATATTTATCTAAAAACGGAAAACCAAAGTCTACAGGATATTCTCTTATTTCTTGTTTAAACGGATTTTTCTCATTTGCAAAAAACAACATTGGGCTAACATAAATTTTTCCTCCAATAAGTTCACAAAAGTTATTACCGGTAAATGAATAGGTTTCTATAGTTGGAAGCAGAATTTCTTTTTCATTTGTACGAACATAATCGCTTATTTCGATTTTACCGCTTTTATTCTCTAACTTTTCTAGATACTCTTCTTCCTTCAAACCATTAATTCGATCTCTTGTTATCAACGCATTATAATCTGTACATTGCCTTCTGGTTTTGCCTGTTACTTTTCCATCAGGCTCTATACTATAACTCAGAAAAACAATATCGCTTGACGTTTTTTTAGGCATTAAATCGACCTCTTCAGAACTTCCGTCTTTTCTAATTAATCGTCCGGACCAATTCAGTGTTCTGAAAGGCAAAATGTTTGGCGTCGAAAATTTATCAGATGCATCCAGTAATACATTTCCGGTTGGCGTTTCGACCGCTGCAATTACATAATCAAAAGCAGTTCGATTTGGGAACAATGCAATTCCGTTTTCACGTGTACTGACCAAAACCGGATTTGCCGTTAAACCAGCATAACGCAACATCGAAGTAAGCATTAAATTGATATCACCAATATTTCCTGATTTTTCTTTATAGGCTTTTTTTACACCATTATCACAATCATAACCGCGATAGCCATTCCATTTTACATTTGACTTTACATGGTTTAAAATTGCCCATATTTTTTCTTCAGGTGTATTTTTTCCTGCAAGTACAATTTTTAAATCATCTTCATAGTATCCTGTTTTATTTAATTCAGGGCCAAAACTGTCGTATTCATAAATGGTTTTTGCAACAGAATTCCAATCTGCTGAATACATTTTCATTGGTGAATTTGGAAATTTTGTCATAGACAATTCATGCTGAATACTCGAAACATAATTATCCATATTATTTACATAAGCCTCATCTTTCATCGCAGGAAAATCTTGCGCGATGTAGGTTGTTTGCGTTTCAATATAATCTACTTTTTCAGTCGAATATTCTGTTTTTACAACATGTCCGTCTGAAACTCTGTCTTTATTATTAAAAGTGATAGATCTTGGCCTTTTATCAACTGTCATTTTAGGAAAAACATAACCTTTTTGTCGCGAATTAAAAACATAATATTCAGGCACGTAAGTCATAAACTCTGAATAATTAACCGGAATACTTTTTTGAAAATCCCATTCTCTGATTAATCTGTCGCTTGGGCTTTTGATCGTATACCGATATTCAATCACTGAACCCTCTTTAACATTCGGCATTGTGATTTTTTTCCTTGCTCTAAACTTATTTACAGTTTCATCAAAAATTCCCTCGCTTTTCAGTTTGGTTTTTTCAATTTTGCCATTAACCAGATTATAAGTGTACGCATCACTAAACGACACTTTTTCACTCAGATTTGTAATATTATAATACCAAACGTTTTGATTGGCCCAATCGTAGCCTTCTTTTTTGTAAATTTTAATTCTAGCTTCAACATCAGTCAAAGTAACAAAACCATCGTTTGGATCGTATTCGATTCTGGCTTTTCCTTTCGTATACAAGACAGCCGCCACGGCCGATGAATCTTTTGGATGCACTTTTTGTTCTAATTCGGCGATAGATACTTTTCCTAATTTAAATTCTTGCGCTGTTGTTTTTGAAACAAATAGCAGTACAATAAATAGACTAAAAAATTTAATAGATTTCATTTGGTTAGTTCTTGGTTAATATAATTTTGGCGTTGTCATTTTTTGAAATTTGCTCCATAAAAAGACGATACTCATCGTATTCTTTGTTTGAATATTTTCCTTTATTCAAAAACATAGATCGTTTGTAAGTCAGTTTGTTATTTTCTTTTTTAATAATTTCAGTTTTATATTCACCAAATTTTCCTTTTAATTCAAAGTTTGAAGGAAGAAATTCGATTGCAAAACCAGCTGGCAGATTAATTTCAATTTCATCAGAATCTAAATAACCACGCTGAATTTGAAACGGACTTTTTCTATTTCTGATTCTTTTGATATTTCCTGTATTTTGGTTGAAAGCATCAATAGCAAAAATCATTTTATTAGCCGAAATTGAAGCATAATTTATAGCGCTCAGCTGCACATCTTCGGTAAAACGAATGTTTTCTTTATCATTTGAAAAAGTTATTTTCCCTAATTTCAAATTATTGATATTATCCCAATATTCTTTATAATGTGCTTCTTTTTCTGTAGGCTGTAAATTTTCGATTCTGGCTTTTGAACTGTATTGAGAGCCTTCAGAAACTATTGAAATCGAACCGGAAAAATTTCCATTTTCATCTATTGAATATATCCCTTTGTCTTTTTGAGTATTACCATTGTCTTCGTAAACTTTAGTTCGAACAATTTCACCGCCTTCTGGCTTGATTACTAAAACATCTCTGTCGTCTGTAAAAGTTCCTTGATAACCAAAAGGATCATCTTGGCTTGTGCATTCCAACCAGGTATAATGATTTCCGTTTGGAATAGATAGAATCATATGATTTCCCTGCATCGAAACAAAATCAGATTCGATGTTTGTTTTATAAGTGTCTCCATATAAAACGGTGTTGTAAGAAGGAACATCGACTGCTTCTAAAAGCGCTTTTGTATAATTTGTTAATGCTTTGCAGTCTCCATAACCTAACCGATCAACGTCTGTGGCCAACATGGGTTTCCAACCGCCAATTCCGACCTGAATACTTACATATCTTGACTTTTTCTGTACAAAATCATAAACCAGTTTTGCTTTTTTTATCGGATCTTTTTCATCTCCTACGATTGCCTTAATTTTCGCTTTTGTTTCTGCGGGCAAATCGGTTGTGCCAGAAAGTATTTTTTCAGAATACCATTTTCCAAAGTCTGTCCAGTTTGTAGCTGTCCCGTCAACGCCTTCAAGATGAAAATGTTCTAAGCCCATCATTACTTGTGGGAAAAGTTCTTTATAAGACGGACTGTGATCTTCTTGTTTTTGCGCTAAAATATTAGCCGCAGTGTAAGAAAGCTGTGTATTGGTATCTGTATTTTTCTTGACGTTGAAATTCGAGAATTGAAATTCTTTCTTTTTGAATCCTAAATCAGTAGGATAAACAACATTTAAGATTGATTTTTCGATGCTGAAATTAAATCCTCTTAATGGCATCCATCTCGGAATAAATGCAGTCGAAGAACTTTGAACTTCGCTATTGAATTCAACTGTAAAAGGATATGAAACTGGAGTATAATCTAAATAAACGTATCTGCTTTCTGAAAAAAGTGTACTTCCGCCCACAACACTTTGGTCTCTAAAATCTTTTCTTCTGATTTTTTTGATTTCCTTCCCAAATGCATCATATATGGTAGCTTCTATACTTCTAACTGTAGTCGATTTATCGTAAAATTCGTAAGCATCTGTAGCGTTAAAACCTTTTTCATTAAAGACAGTCACAACGCGATGATTTTTGACATTCATGCTTCGCTGCGACAAAATAGCAATATCAGTTTGGTCTAAACGAACAACTGCATTGGCATTTTCTTTAAGACTATCGGCAATAGTAAGGATTGAATATTCGCTCTTTTGAGCAAAAGAAATAAGGGTAAAAAAGAAAAAAAATAACGCAAAAAAAGGTTTTTTCATTAGTAAGGAATTTCTCCAAATATATATTATTTTTAGAAATTCTTAACAAACGTTTAATTATTTTTTATTCCTTGTTTTTGCTGTCCATTATGATCGTAACCGGTCCGTCATTTAACAGACTGACTTTCATATCAGCACCAAAAATTCCGGTTTGAACTTTCTTATTGAATTCTTTTTCTAAAGTTTTTACAAAATTTTCATACATCGGAATAGCGAATTCTGGTTTTGAAGCTTTTATGTACGAAGGACGATTTCCTTTTTTTGTAGAAGCATGAAGTGTAAATTGGCTTACAACAAGTATTTCACCATCAATATCTTGAACCGAGCAGTTCATAATGTCATTTTCATCGCCAAAAATTCTCATTTTAATGATTTTCCCGACCAGCCAATCAATATCTTCCTGATTATCGGAATCTTCAATTCCGACTAAAACTAATAATCCCTTTTGAATGTTGGCAACTACTTGATTATCGACAGTAACTGATGCTTGGGAGACTCTTTGAAGAACAACTTTCATAGAAATTATGAATTGTAAATGGTTAATTGTGAATTAAATTGCGGATAATTTTTGTTTGGTTGTAATTATGATGGAAGCTAAAATTTTATTTATTTCTAAAATATCTGATTTTATAGATTTGAATTGAGTCTCATTTAAATAGCCCGACTGAAATAATAATTCTAGCCAGTAATCTGTTTCATTTGCTTCCTTTTGTGCAACTGCAAGTTTATGAATAAAATCTTTTTTGCTTTCAGCTTGTTCAGACTCACGTACTAATGCTCCAATAGATGTACCGCTCCTAAGCAATTGTTTACTTAAAATAAACTCCTTTTTTTCTTCCTTTAAAAAACGAAATAATTTAATAATTCTTAAAGCAAAATTAAATGACTTAGTTTTTATCACATTTTCAGACATAATTCACAATTAACCATTTACAATTCACAATTATTTCTGGTTTCTAGTTTCATCACTAATTTTACGATCCTCATCATAAGTGTCTGTGCGATAATTTTCTTCATCGCCTTCTAAAATTTTTAAGTAACTATTGTAACGCGACCAGGCGATTTCGTCTCTTTCCAGTGCTGCTTTTATGGCACAATGTGGTTCTTCTTTGTGTAAACAGTTGTTAAACTTACATTGATCTTTCAATTTGAAAAATTCAGGAAAGTAACCGCTGATTTCTTCTTTTTCCATATCGACAATTCCGAAACCTTTAATTCCCGGAGTATCGATAATTTTTGCATTAAAAGACAAATCATACATTTCAGCAAAAGTAGTAGTATGCTGACCTTGTTTACTGGCTTCAGAAATAGTTTTGGTTTTAAGATGCAAAGAAGGTTCCATGGCATTTACCAAAGTTGATTTTCCAACACCTGAATGTCCGGAAAACATGCTCACTTTACCAATCATCATTTCTTTCAATTCATCAACACCTTTCATTTCTGTTGAAGAAACACGAAGGCATTTATAACCAATTTGCTGATATACATATTGCATATACAATTGATCTTCGAGCGTTGGCTCATCAAAAGTATCTATTTTATTGAAAACCAAAATAGTTTCGATATTATAAGCCTCGGCCGTTACCAAAAAACGGTCTATAAAATTGAAGGTTGTTGGCGGATTATTAATGGTTATTAATAGAAAAACACGATCAATATTCGACGCAATTATATGCATTTGATGCGAAAGATTAACCGATTTACGAACAATATAATTCTTTCTTTCGTGGATATTAAAAATCGTTCCGGTTACCGCATCTGAAGTTTCTTCTAATTCATAATCGACAATATCACCTACAGCAATAGGATTAGTACTTTTGATACCTTTCATCCTAAACTTTCCTTTCATACGGCATTCTATAAAATCACCTTGTTCTGATTTTACGGTGTACCAACTTCCTGTAGATTTATATACGAGTCCTGTCATTCAAATTTTAGATTTTAGATTTTTAGATTTTTAGATTACTCTGAAAACTAAAAAATATTAAAGCACAAAATTACTGTTTTACAATTGAAACCCATTGATTTCGATATTTAAAATCATAAAAAAATCTCCAGCACTTCTTTAAAAGCGATGGAGATTTAAAAAAAACAATCTATTTTTAAAATTATGATATAAGAAAATCAAATAACAAAATTTAGAAAACTAAAACTATCTTATATCACTTATATGTTTCAGCAAAAATTATGCATTAAAAATTTTCTCTTGGTGACCAATACTTTCCTGGTGGATCGCTTTGAACATTCTCAAAACAAATTCTTCAGTAAGACCTTTTTTCTCACCTTCTAAAATCATTTTTCCTAAAATTTCGTTCCAACGGTTGTTTTGAAGAATTGCAACGTTTGCATCTTTTTTCACCTGACCAATTTCGTCAGCAACTTTCATACGTTTTCCTAATAACTCTAATAAGTTAGCGTCTAGAACATCGATGTTAGCTCTTAATTTAGTCATTTTAGAACTGTACTCATCTGTAGTATCATCCGTTTTTCTGATAGTCAAATCTTTAATGATTTGTTTCAAAGCGTCTGGAGTAACTTGCTGCGCAGCATCAGACCAAGCGTTGTCCGGATCGTAGTGCGTTTCGATAATCATACCGTCGTAGTTCAAGTCTAAAGCCTCTTGCGTTACTTCGAAAATCATTTTACGATCTCCTGTAATGTGAGATGGGTCGATGATTAATGGTAAATCAGGGAATTTATTTTGCAATTCGATAGCAATCTGCCATTCTGGAATATTTCTGTATTTTGTTTTTTCGTAAGTAGAGAAACCTCTGTGAATAACTCCTAATTTCTCAATTCCAGCCATATGTAAACGCTCAACACCACCTAACCATAAAGCTAAATCTGGGTTTACTGGGTTTTTAACCAAAACGATTTTATCTGTTCCTTTTAGAGTATCAGCAATTTCTTGAACTGCGAAAGGGTTTGCAGTTGTACGGGCACCAACCCATAAAACGTCGATATCATGTTCTAAAGCCAGTTTACAATGCGCTGCAGTTGCCACTTCAGTACCCATTAATAAACCAGTTTCAGCTTTTGCTTTTTGCAACCATTTTAAACCAATTTCTCCAACACCTTCAAATCCTCCTGGACGCGTTCTTGGTTTCCAGATTCCAGCTCTGAAAACACTAACTTTTGAATCTTTCAATTCATGAGCAATTTTCAATACTTGATCTTCAGTTTCTGCACTACATGGTCCAGCTATCACAAGTGGGTGATTTAAATTGAAATCTTCTAACCACTTTCTCATTTCTTTCTTATTTTCCATCTTAATTCTAATTTACTTTTTAGTTGTTGTTAATCCGTTTAGTATTTCTTTTATTTTATTTGTGCTTTCCATTTCTTCAAAAATGGCGTTATAATTTTCATCTTTCAGCAAATCCCTAAACCGACTGAGATTTGAAATGTATTCTTCTAATGTTTCCAGAACATGTTCTTTGTTCTGCTTAAAAATTGGCGTCCACATTGCGGGAGAACTTTTTGCTAAACGAACGGTGCTTTCAAATCCACTTCCCGCCATATCAAAAATATCCTGTTCGTCTTTTTCTTTATTCATTACCGTTTTTCCGAGCATAAACGAACTTATGTGCGACAAATGCGAAACGTAAGCAATATGTTTGTCGTGCGAAGTCGGATCCATATATCGAATCCTCATTCCGATTTCGCTAAAAAGCTTTAATGCTTTTTCCTGCAATTTAAAAGTGGTTTTTTCCACTTCGCAGATAATGTTTGTTTTTCCTTTAAACAAACCTCTTATCGCTGCCGAAGGTCCTGAAAACTCCGTTCCTGCTATCGGATGTGTAGCGATGAAATTTCTTCTTTTCGGATGAGCTGCCACTGCTTCACAAATTGGCTTTTTCGTTGAACCTACTTCAAAAACAATCGTTTTATCTCCAACCGAATCCAGAACCTTTGGCAAAACTGTCAGCGCCACATCAACCGGAACCGAAACAATTACAAAATCGGCTTCAGCCAAATCTTCAAAACTTCCTGCTTCGTCGATAACTCCTAAATCAATTGCTTCCTGCAAGTGTTTTTCGTTGCTGTCGATTCCAAAAATTGTCGAATCCGGATGTTGGTCTTTGATATCCAGCACCATCGATCCGCCTATTAATCCTATTCCTATTACGTATACTTTCATAATTCTTTTTATTTGAAGCTGTTTCCTGCTATCCGTTTCAATCTTTTCCGCCTCCCGAAGCCTCGGGACCGGCACAAAAGGATTTCCACTTCTATCAGAGCTAGAACTTCTCGTTTTTTCAAGAGCTTTTAATTTGTCATTTCGAGGAACGAGAAATCACACTAGAAATTCCACCTGCTATTTCTTCAATCTTTGTAGAGTTCCTCGTGTGATTTCTCGTTCCTCGAAATGACAAACTGCGTCAAAAATCTTGATTCTTGATTCTAAAATCTTAATACTTAAAATCGGTCTATCGCTTCTTGTACTTTTTCTTCTTTTACACACAACGAGAATCTGATATACCCTTCACCATTGCTTCCGAAAATGGTACCCGGTGTAATGAAAATATGTTTCTCGTATAATATTTCGTCAATGAACTTTTCTGATGATTCTATTCCTTCCGGAAGTTTTGCCCAAACAAAAAGTCCAACTCCTTCTTTATAAACTTCGCAACCTAATTTTTCTGCTAATTTTTCTGTTAATTCACGACGGCGTCTGTAAATTTTGTTTTGGTCTTCAAACCACGATTTATCACAATTCAAAGCTGCGATTGCACCTTTCTGAATTCCGTAGTACATTCCGCTGTCCATGTTGCTTTTTACTTTTAGAACTGCATCAATAATTTCAGGATTTCCTAAAACCATTCCTACTCTCCAGCCTGCCATGTTGAATGTTTTACTAAGTGAGTTTAATTCTAAAGCCACATCTTTTGCTCCTTCAACCTGCAATAAACTCATCGGATTATCATTCAAAACAAAACTATACGGATTGTCGTTGATCAATAATATATTGTGTTTTTTAGCAAAAGCAACCAATTTTTCAAATAACGCTAAACTTCCTCTCGCTCCAGTCGGCATGTGCGGATAACCCAGCCACATAATTTTTACTTTCGAAAGATCCAATTTTTCTAAAGCTTCAAAATCCGGCTCCCATCCATTTTCTTCTTTCAAATCATAATAAACAGGAACTGCCTGAACTAAATTGGTTACCGAAGTATACGTTGGATAACCCGGATTCGGAATTAAAACGTGATCGCCTTCATTTAAAAAAGCCAGTGAAATATGCATAATTCCTTCTTTCGAACCCATCAAAGGCAAAATCTCATTATTCGGATTCACTTCAACACCAAACTGATCTTTATAAAAATCTGCCATCGCTTGTCTCATTTCTGGTAATCCCTGATAGCTTTGATAACCATGTCCGTTTTCGTCTTGAATTGCTGCAGCCACTGCTTCAATTACTGCTTTTGACGGACTCAAATCAGGACTTCCAATTCCCATATTGATAATCGATTTTCCTTCAGACTGCAATTGACGAACTTCTCTCAATTTTGATGAGAAGTAGTATTCTTCAACTGTATCTAATCTTTTTGCTGTTGTAATCATTTTTATATTTGCTTTAGACTTTAAGCTGTAAGCTTTAGGCTCTTTTTTACTTCTAACTTTTAACTAATAACATTTAACCTATAAAAGGTTTTGTATTCTTATATTCTCCCAGAACTTTTAAATATTCTGCCATGATATTCAATAATGATTTGGCTTTTGCGAAATCCTCGTATTTCTCGAATGTTACGTCTACGAAAAATGAATATTTCCAAGGTGTTTCGATTTTTGGAAGTGACTGAATTTTTGTCAAATTCAGTTTGCAGTCGCTCATTACGTTTAAAACTGCTGCTAAACTTCCTCTTTTGTGATCTAATTCAAATTTGATTGAAGCTCTGTTGATTTCGTTTTCCGGCAAAAATGAATTTTGCTTTTTGATAATAACAAAACGAGTCATATTGTTTTTGATCGTTTGAATTTCTGGCGCAATGATTTCTAAATCATACATTTCAGAAGCCGTTTTACTAGCAATTGCCGCAATTCCGGTTAGTTGCTTTTCCTGAATTCTTCTTGCTGTTTCCGCTGTATCTTTATCTTCAACCAATTTGATATTTGGATATTGCTTTAAGAAATCCATGCATTGCAAAATTGCCATTGGGTGCGAATGAACTTCTTTTATATCTTCAATTTTCTGACCTTTTAAAGCCATTAAATTTTGGTGAATGCTTAAATAATGTTCTCCAATAATGTGTAAATTATTTTTGTCAATCAACGCATAATTCGGAATAATTGGCCCTGCAATCGAATTTTCAATCGCCATTACCGCCTGATCAGATTTTCCAGAAAGTAGGCTGTCAATCAATTCTTCAAAAGATAAACATTCATCAATAGCCACATTTTCAGAGAAATACTCTTTTACAACCTGATGATGAAAAGAACCTTTTATACCTTGTATTGCAATTTTCGTTGTCATATATTCAAAAAAAAATCCTGATTTGCATCAGGATTGTATATTAGTTTTATTTGTATTTTATATTTTTCAAATAACCATAGCACAATCCTTACTTCTACTAAAGAAGAAATAAAAAGAGTTGCTAAAATAAAAACGGTTATTAGACATTTTGTTTGTGTTTTTCAATAAATTCTCTGCGAATGTATAAATTATTTTCACCGTACCAAAAAAAATAATGTATTTTATGAAACAAAAAAGGTTTTCTTAACAAATTTAGGAGCTTTTGTATGATAATATAAAAATATCGGCTTAAAATGAGATATTTACAATGGTTTTTTTTTAAGGTGCTATCCCGAAACTTCGGGACTGAGTTGCTAAGGTTCTAAGGTTTTCTTTATTTAAATAGTATTTCGAAGATGATTTACCAGCAAAATTTGGTTTGTTTGTCATTTCGACGAAGGAGAAATCTCCGCAAGTAACTCCGCAATCAAAAGCGCCAATCTTTGTAGAGTTTCTAACGCAGATTTCTCCTTCGTCGAAATGACAAGGTTGCGATTATGCAAACAATCCCGAAACCGGCTTATTAGAAATCCCAATTTTAGAATAATCGAAATTCATTTTTTCTTTTAATAAAGAAGCATAAACACTTCTAAAATCTATTTCGTATTTTAAATCGCCATTATCTAAGTCGGCTAAGTTTGGATTATTACCTAAAATAGTTCCTTTGTTATTTCCTCCGATGACAAACATTGGCGCTGCGGTTCCATGATCGGTTCCGTTTCCGTTGTCTTTTACTCGTCGCCCAAATTCGGAAAAAACCACAATAGTAACATTTTGAAGTAATTGTGCTTGTTTTAAATCACTGTAAAAACTAAATAAAGCATCATTTAAATCGGTTAATTTTTTCTCATGAATAGCCAATTGATTATCATGCGTATCAAATCCGCCAAGTGAAGTATAATAAACTTTCGAGTTTAAATTTCCTTTTATTAATCTGCCAATCCATTCCAGGTTTTTGGATAATTCTGTTTTTGGATAACTGATTTCAGATTTCGATTTCGCTAAAGCTTTCTGAATTTCATCTGATCCTTCTGTAACCGAATTAGCAATCTTACGTACAAAATCTAATTGAGGATTATCAGATAGTTTTATATTCTCGTCCTTATTTGATTTTATTTTGAATCGATTCGGATCTTTAACTGTTATTGAATTTGGTTCTAATCCTTTCAATGCCAAATTATCAATAGAGTCCAGATTTATTCCCGCTGTTGCCTCATGACCGTTGCACTGTAAATCTAAATATCTGCCCAGCCAGCCTTCGTTTATATATTTATTTGAATCTGTTGCAGTCTGCCAAATTTCCTGGCTTCGAAAATGCGACCGAATAGGTTCCGGATATCCCACATTTTGAATTACGGTTAAATCACCGTTTTGCTGCATTTGTGCAAAATCTTTTAAAGAAGGATGAAATGCCATTCCGTTATTCTTTCCAATTACTGCATCTTTATTTAACGCGATTTTAGTTCGCAAATCATAATACAGCGGATCTTGATACGGAATAAAAGTATTCAATCCGTCGTTTCCGCCATTCAACTGCACAAAAACAATGCATTGCTCGCCGATAACCAAATTGTTTTGCGAACCAAAAGCATGTAAAAAATCAGGAAGCACAAGCATTCCGCCTGTAAAAGTTCCTGTCAATGTTAGAAAATCTCTTCTGTTCATAATTGCAAGTTTTTAGATCAATTGATATTCGGGCAATTTTGTGATGTAATTAAACAATCGAATAACAGCAAAATTGGCATTCACATCTTTTGGGTCAAAATCGTATTTAATCAAATTCTCCATGTCTTTCTGCATTGAGTCATTTACTGTAAATAACAATCTATTAGACAATTCAGCGATAATGGTTTTGTTATTTCCGTCAGAATCAAAATCAATCTTTATTTCGATTTTTTCGAATTCTGCTTTTGGTTTTTCGTCTGCATTAGACATTGTATTTAAAATTCTTTTCGTAATACTTCTTCCACTGCAAAGCAAATCCGAAGTATTATTGCGTTGGAGATAAATCTGCGAAGTCAGCCAAGAATTTCCACCATCCCAGCCTTTCACATTAAGCTGATTATACAAATCCATTCCCTGTTGTTTCAAAAAAAACAAGACCATTGCATCATCAACATCAGTAATATGCAGTTCGTCAATTAATTGTAAAATATAAACCAACGGGTTTTTAATCTTATTTCCCGAATTCTCTTTTTTAAATTCTTCAGTAAAAATTTTAGTCAGCAAAGGTTCGATTTCAAACTTTACTTTTCTGAAGTAATCTCCATAATAAACGACTAAATTTTCAGGCGGATTATCATATATAAACCATTCTAGAATTTTTCTGGTTATTAAATACGGAATGTTTTTCTGCTCGAAAATGATATCAACGAGATCATCAGCTTTCCAGTTTCCGGTTTTCCCGAAATAGGTTTTATCACTATTATCTTCAATATTTTTTCTGTAAACAGCACCGTCATCGCCAATATTCAAACCTGCTAAAGCTTTGGCTCCGTTTTTAATATCCTCTTCGGTATAATTTCCAATTCCGATAGTGAATAATTCCAGCAATTCACGGCTTAAGTTTTCGTTTATTTTGCCTTTTTTGTTGTCACCATTGTCGAGATAGCGCACCATTGCGTTTGATTTAAGAATCTGCTTGGTTAAATCTTTAAAATTTCCAAAGGCATTTTCTCGCAAAATCATATTGTGCTGATAAATCCAGTAATTGATTTTTACTTTTTGTGAAGTGGAAACGAAATGATTGTGCCAAAAACAAACCATGTTTTCCCGTAATGGAAATTCGTTATTACGCATTTTCGCAATCCACCACTTTTTAAGTGCAGCGGTTGCTTGATTTTCTTTTTTCTGAATTTCCTTTTTAGTTTCAGGATCTGAGGTTTTCAATAATTCCCGAATTTGCTTAAGCTCTAAAGCAGTTTTAGGCTGATCTTGCAGAAACGCTGGAAATTCTGTATCAAATTTTGAATCGTAAGAATGTTTTAGAAATTTTTCTAATCCGAGTTTTTCAATTGTTGACGCTTGTTTTCCTGAAAAACCTAATCGAAGGGACCAAAGACTGCTTTTTTTCATAATTCAGAAATTTGTTTAGAAATAAGACTTTATTTTTCATGAAAGGTTTAATTTGAGAAGCTTGTAAGCTTCTCAAATTAATATAATAATATCTTTTTAATGTATTTTGAATAAAAAAAAAGCTACAAACTTAATAAGTTTGTAGCTTTTATATGCTTAGCTCTTATAACTTATTCCTGAGGGAATAAGTTATAATCTGTATTCTGATTTTATTTAATTAATTGAGAAAACCATATTTTACTTTAGTTAACCTATCTATAGTTTTAGAAGTTGTTAATGTTACGTGTATCTTTTTTAAGATTTCATCTGATACATTTCCAACTGCACGTTCGGGGTTATGGGTTAAAAAATCTATAACATATTGTATTGGAAATTCTCTTATTTTAGAACAATCGACATAACTATCTTTAGCTAGAAAAGAATGACTGTCTTTGTCTATTTCAACATTTAATGCCTTCAAATGTGGATTGCAAATTGGATCTGAATTAATTACCACATATGCAAGCTCTACTTTGTTTCCGCAAGTCGATACGATAATAATGTATTTCTCATAGGTTATTGAGAATTCTGGTATGTGAATTAGCAAAGCATTGCCTAAATTAATATTTCTCTCTGCAAACTTTTTTTTAATATCATCTGGAAATGAATCACCTAAGCTCATCTAAGTTCTAAATTCTCGTTAATCATTTGTTGCTTAATATAATACAAAGTATCATCGTCAGCTCCTATGGTTTTAGCCATATCTAAATAATCAATTACCCAACCTGCCTTATTATAGGCATAATCATGTGATTTTTCTGTTAAATCAGGAAAGTTTAAATTTTTATTTTCCTCTATTGATTCTGATAGGCATTCAATATCACTTTCAGAAAGAAAATCAAGATTTGGACTCTTCAATGACTGAATAAAGTATCCATTATATTTTGCAACAATTTCTTTAAGTTCTTCTATCTGTTCGTCAACAACGTTTTTCACAAATGATGGTACTGGACCAAAATTCATTTTGACATATGTATCACCAATTATTGGACGACCATATTTTAACAAATGCTTTTGATCTGCAAAATATAATATCTTATATGTTTTATGAGTATCCGCCTTTTCAAGTTGATTCACTACAAATAAAAGACTATTAATCGCTTTTTCTTTATTTAAATTAAAGTTTTTCATTTAAAACAGAACATTTAGGTATAAAATTGTCATGCAAAGTTATAGAAAAAATGATTAAAACAATCTTTATTCCGAATAAATAGCTATTTATATAAATAAATTCCTGCAAAAAAATAAAACTCAATCTATTGAAAAATTCTATATTTTAGAAACAATACAAAAAAGCAGCTATCATTACAATAACTGCTTTCTATAAATTAAGAATAAAATCTTTCCTCTTTATTCTATTTTCTCTCTTCTAAGAAAAATTAAGACCCACACATTTCGCAATCTTCAGGATCTGCTGCTTGTGCTTTTAATAACATTGCTTTATAATCTTCAACACTTATTTCTTCAGTTTCTGCAACTAGAGTTGGTACTTCTTCTTTTTTATCGTTGTTTAATGTGAATTTAATCGCATCTACTGCAGATTTTGTTCTCAAGTAGTACATTCCTGTTTTTAAACCAGACTGCCAAGCATAAAAGTGCATCGACGTTAGTTTAGAATAGTTGGCATCTTGCATGAACAAGTTCAAAGATTGTGATTGGTCAATGAAATATCCTCTTTGACGAGACATATCTATAATATCTTTCATAGACATTTCCCAAACGGTTTTGTATAATTCTTTTAAGTCTTGCGGAATCACATCAATGTTTTGAACTGATCCGTTATGACGCATAATTTCTTGTTTCAATGTTTCGTTCCACAAACCTAATTTTACTAAGTCTTCTAGCAAGTGTTTGTTCACAACGATAAATTCTCCAGACAATACACGACGTGTGTAAATGTTTGATGTATACGGTTCAAAAGCTTCGTTGTTTCCAAGAATTTGAGAAGTCGAAGCAGTTGGCATTGGCGCAACCAATAATGAGTTACGAACTCCGTGCTCCATTACTTCTTTTCTTAATGAAGCCCAGTCCCAACGGCCAGATAATTCTTCATCTTTCATTCCCCACATATTGTATTGGAATTCTCCTTTAGACATTGGAGATCCTTCAAATGTAGAATATGGTCCTTCTTCTTTCGCCATTTCCATAGAAGCGGTTACAGCTGCGAAGTATAAAGTTTCGAAAATTTCTTGGTTTAACGTTTTCGCTTCATCGCTTGTAAACGGCAAACGTAACATAATAAAAGCATCTGCCAAACCTTGCACACCTAATCCAACCGGACGGTGACGCATGTTTGAGTTTTCAGCTTCTTTTACTGGGTAATAATTTCTGTCGATTACTTTGTTCAAGTTACGAGTTACACGTTTTGTAACATTGTAAAGTGCCTGGTGATCGAATTTTCCGTTTTCAATAAACATTGGCAACGAGATAGAAGCTAAGTTACAAACTGCGATTTCATCTTTAGAGGTAAATTCCATAATCTCTGTACACAAGTTCGAAGAACGAATTGTTCCTAAATTCTTGTGGTTCGATTTACGGTTTGCTGCATCTTTATATAACATGTAAGGCGTTCCTGTTTCGATTTGTGATTCTAGGATTTTCTCCCATAATTCACGTGCACGAATAGTTTTTCTACCTTTTCCTCTAAATTCATAATCTGTATACATTGCTTCGAATTCATCTCCATAAACATCGTATAATCCTGGACATTCATTAGGACACATCAAAGTCCAGGTTGTATCTTCCTGAACACGTTTCATGAACAAATCTGATGTCCACATTGCGAAGAATAAATCTCTCGCACGCATTTCTTCTTTTCCCGTATTTTTCTTTAAATCCAAGAATTCAAAAATATCAGCATGCCAAGTTTCGATGTAAATCGCAAAACTTCCTTTACGTTTTCCACCACCTTGATCTACGTAACGAGCCGTATCGTTGAAAACTCTCAACATTGGCACAATTCCGTTTGAAGTTCCGTTTGTACCACGGATGTAAGATCCGGTTGCACGAACGTTATGAATAGAAAGACCAATTCCTCCCGCTGATTGCGAGATTTTAGCCGTTTGTTTTAATGTATCGTAAATACCATCAATACTATCATCCTGCATTGCCAAAAGGAAACAAGAAGACATTTGTGGTTTTGGAGTTCCCGCATTGAACAACGTTGGCGTTGCATGCGTAAAGAACTTTTTAGACATTAAATCGTAAGTTTCAATTACCGATTTTAAATCATCTAAGTGAATACCAACCGAAACACGCATTAACATATGTTGTGGTCTTTCGACGATTTTTCCGTTTATTTTAAGAAGATAAGAACGCTCTAAAGTTTTGAAACCAAAGTAATCGTAATTAAAATCTCTTGTGTAAATGATATGAGAATCTAAGAAAGCAGCATTTTCCTGAATTACTTTAAATACTTCATCCGAAAGCAATGGAGCTTCTTGCCCGTTTCTTGGATTTACGTAATTATACATATCTTTCATCGTTTCAGAGAACGATTTTTTAGTATTTGAATGTAGGTTTGAAATCGCCACACGCGCTGCCAATTGAGCATAATCTGGATGCGCAATAGTCATAGATGCCGCCGTTTCTGCTGCAAGATTATCAAGTTCAGAAGTAGAAACCCCATCATACAATCCTTCGATAACTCTCATCGCTACCTTAACCGGATCTACAAGCTCGTTTAAGCCGTAACACAATTTTTTGATTCTTTCTGTAATCTTATCAAACATTACGGGCTCTTTATGGCCATCTCTTTTTATTACATACATAAGCTTACTATTTTATTGTTATTGAAAAAATGAAAGACACTAGAAAACGAATTCCAGCACTTAAACATTGCGTGTTTTTAAATTATTTTTTGAGAATTATAGCATTCTCAATAGCTACCCTCTTCCAATCTGAAATCAGATCGAAAATGTGTTGAAAATTGCAGAATCTTCGATTTGGGAAAAGAGATTCTAAAAAATGTTTTGTTATAAAATTTTAATCTTAATTAGTGCTTATTTGGGGTAAACCACTAAAATATTGTTGTTGTCTAAAAATCTGCATCAAATGAAATTTTCTGAGCATCACTGTCTGTGTTCATCACACCAGATTTTTGATACTCGGCAACACGTTTTTCAAAGAAATTAGTTTTTCCTTGAAGAGAGATCATGTCCATGAAATCAAACGGATTCGCTGATCCATACACACGCTCGCAACCTAATTCTACTAATAATCTATCAGCAACAAATTCTAGATATTGCGTCATTAAAGCAGCATTCATTCCAATTAAGCTTACTGGAAGAGATTCTGTTACGAACTCTCTTTCAATATCTAAAGCATCAACAATGATTTCTTTGATTCTGTCTTTTGGAACTTTGTTAATCAAATGGTGATTGTGCAAGTGAACTGCAAAATCACAATGTACGCCTTCGTCACGAGAAATCAACTCGTTAGAAAAAGTTAAACCTGGCATTAAACCACGTTTTTTCAACCAATAAATAGAACAAAAAGCACCAGAGAAAAAGATTCCTTCAACTGCTGCAAAAGCAATTAGTCTTTCAGCAAACGAATCAGATTCGATCCATTTTAAAGCCCAGTCTGCTTTTTTCTTAATTGCAGGAAAAACTTCCAAAGCATTAAACAATTCTGCTTTTTCTGCTTCATCTTTCACGTAAGTGTCAATTAATAAAGAATACGTTTCACTATGAATGTTTTCCATCATGATCTGGAAACCATAGAAAAACTTAGCTTCAGCATATTGAACTTCGTTTACAAAGTTTTCAGCAAGATTTTCGTTTACAATTCCGTCAGAAGCAGCGAAGAATGCCAAAATATGTTTGATGAAATATCTTTCGTCATCACTTAACTTATTGTTCCAGTCTGTCAAGTCTTGGTGTAAATCGATTTCCTCAGCAGTCCAAAAACTAGCTTCCATCTTTTTGTACCATTCCCAAATATCATGATGTTTGATTGGAAAAATAACGAAACGATTTTTATTTTCTTGTAATATTGGTTCGACTTGTGACATGACAATTTTTGTTTAATTTTTGTACTGAATTTCTACTAATTCAATAGACTACAAAGATTGTCATTTACAGCCAAAAATGAAAGCCAAACTTATTCACAATTCGACGTAGTTTTTAACAACGGAGAAAAAATGCTATATTTTTCAGACAATAATTAAATATTTGTAAATGAGACATTTAATATTGTTATTTACTTCTAAAAGCCCGTAGAATATAGACTTTTTAAAATAAAAAGCAAGAAATTTTGAATTGTTTTTAAAAGTTTTTTTTTGAGTTAAAACTTTATTTTTTGAGTTAAAATAGATCCTCTCAAAATCGTAACTAAAGCATCTCGAATTTTAAGAATTTTTAAGTTCTTGGGCGACTTTTTCAAGCTCTAAATACCAATCTTCACCAAAGCGGCGAATCAAAGCTTCTTTTACAAATTTATAAACCGGAACTTCTAATTCTTTTCCTAAAGAACAGGCGTCATCGCAAATATCCCATTTATCATAATTAACTGCGGCGAATTCTGTGAAGTCTTTTACTCGAATTGGATATAAATGACAAGAAACTGGTTTTTTCCAATCTACTATTCCTTGATTGTAAGCTTGTTCAATACCACAAAGTGCTGTTTTACCATCAAAAATAACATAAGCACAATCTTTTTCATCAATTAACGGCGTTTCAAGATCGCCATCGGTTCCTTTTACCCACGTTCCTTGCGCTTCAATAGCAGCAATTCCTTCTTTTCTCAAAAAAGGCTTTACTTTAGGGTAAATTTCTTCCATGATTTTTGTCTCCGCGTCGCTTAAAGGAGCACCAGCATCTCCATCCACACAGCAAGCTCCTTTACAAGCTGATAAATTGCACACAAATTCTTTTTCAAGAATATCTTCTGAAATAATGGTTTTCCCTAATTGAAACATGATAAAAATACTGTAATTTATAAAGTGCAAAGATAGTCAAAGAAAGCAGATAAAACACTCTAAAATATTAACCGCAAAGCACGCAAAGATTTACGCAAAGTTCCCAAAGGATACAATGTGATAAAGCTTTGCGAACTTTGCGTAAATCTTTGCGAATCTTTGCGGTAAAAGACAATATTTGTTACAAATATCACTTTTATAACTATTAAATCGTATTTTTATAACAAAAGTACATCTTATCAAAAAATCCCCTAGCTTTATTACCTACCTTTGCAAAAATTTTAAACCCTTAAAACCAAGGCAATATGTTAGAAATCGACTTTAAAGAAATTATCACTGTCGGAATGGTACTCTTTGCAGTAATCGATATTGTTGGTTCAATTCCGATTATAGTAAATTTAAGAGCAAAAGTGGGACACATAGATTCTGAGAAAGCTTCTATTGTTGCCGGAACCATTATGATTGTTTTTCTTTTTGTCGGAGAAGGCCTGCTCAATCTAATAGGAATCGATGTTCATTCATTTGCTGTTGCAGGTTCTTTTGTTTTATTTTTTCTAGCTTTAGAAATGATTTTAGGAATTAGAATTTATCGCGATGAAGAGCCAGGATCGGCTTCTATTGTTCCTCTAGCTTTTCCGCTGATTGCCGGAGCAGGAACAATGACGACTTTACTATCGCTCCGATCTCAATTTCATACTATCAATATCATAATTGCTATTTTATTGAACATTATTTTGGTTTATATCGTTTTAAAATCTTCCAAAAAAATAGAAACTTTATTAGGAGAAAACGGACTTGGTGTCGTTCGCAAGACATTTGGAGTCATACTTTTAGCTATAGCTGTTAAATTATTCGCCGCTAATGTTAAAGGTTTGTTCGTCTAACAATTATTTTTATAAATTTACCCCATAAAATTTCTAAAATTCAACTTTAAGATATTTTTCAGATCTGGAAGTTTTACTTTATTATTTTAGACAAACAAAACAGCCTTATGAAAATCTTTACTTCAATCTTAGTGCTTTTAGCATTAGCTTTAATCGTTTTTAATATTACGCAGCTTGACTTTACAAGTCCTTTTCAAGGGGATAGTGGTGTTGCGCTTATTGGAATCGCCGCTTCATTTTGCGCCGTTTTAATTCTTTTGATTTTTAGAATCTCAAAAAGAATTGAAGAAAAAACAAACGGACGATAATATATGTTTGACGTTTTAATTGTCGGCGGAGGTGTTTCAGGCATGTCCTGTGCCCTCGTTTTAGGATCAGCTAAAAACAAAGCTTTCGTTGCCGATAAAAAAATCGGAATTTTTACCCATCAAAAAAGTTCTTCTTTACAGGAAGCAATTTTCTACAATGCTTATGGCATAACACCAGGCAAACTTGGAGCTGATTTACTAACAGAAAGCACACAGGATTTAGCACTCACTTACCCACATATTACTCAGATTCCTAATGAAAAAGTAATTAAAGTGGAGGGATTTTTTCCTGAATTTACTGTTATCACAAACAAAAACTCATACAAAACAAAAAGTATTGTTATAGGAATTGGTTCTGCCAATACCTTTGACATTCAAGGTTTGATGCAATACATTGAACCTCATAAAAAAGCACTTCCAGAAAAACAACGAATTCAGCTTAAAAATAAAGATCATAAAGTTGCCGAAGGCATTTATGCAATTGGAACTTTAGCCGGATGGAGAAGTCAACTTGCAATTGCTGCCGGAAGCGGCGCTGCTGTCGCAACCGATATTCTTACTTTATGGAATAACGGTGTTCAGACACATGTGCACGATAGTATTCGATAGTTTTAAAAAAAAACAAACCATATAAGTTATATAAGTTAATATAATGCTTGCGCATTAAATAGACTTATATAACTTATATGGTTTAAAACTTTATACTCCGTTTCTTTATTTCACCGAAACAATCTGAGTTACTTTCATATGTTTTTCGTCATCTGTTTTCCAGATTTCTCCTTTTAAAGAAACATTATCACCAATTTTTAATTGTTTGTAATTTTGAGGTCCGCCAACATTTACAATACTGATTACAGCAAAATAAACTTCTTTTGTATTTGTATTAATTTTTGCAGTGTAACCGTCTTTTCCTGCTTCTATTGACTCTACTTTTCCTGAAACTGTCTTATCGCTATCTTTCATAGCTGTACAAGAAATTATAAAAGTCATTACTAATGCAAGAAAACTTATTCTTTTTAGATTTTTCATATTTGTATATTTTAAACACAAATGTAAATTTATATAACAAAAGATCTGTTACATTATATTTTAAAAAATTATTATTATTTCTTCGGATTTAAAACCGCTTTGATCATGGCATCTTGTTTTAAAACCACATCATAATAATACAATTCCCCATACAATTGGCGTGCGAATTCAGCAGTAATATAGCGATTAACCAAATCTTTTGTCTTGTCTAATTTCAAATCTAAACCTGTCATAAAAATGTAGTTCTTAAATTTTTTGAAATAAACATCTGAGTCTTTCATTTCTGCCAAAAACTGATTAAAACTAAGCCCTTTAAATGCTTTTCTATCTTTATCTAATTCTTCAAAAACAAAATGACCTACGATTCCGGTTTGAAGCAAATAAGCAACATTTTCATTTCCGTGTTCTGATTCCATTGGAACAAAAACATCCGGAACGATACCGCCACCGCCATAAACAATTTTACCTTTTGGTGTTTTAAACTTTAAAGAATCGGCTACTTTAATACTATCTTTTGCATAAAGTTCTCCAGACTTCAAACGCGATTCTGATTCTTTAAAATATTCTTCGTTTCCTTTTTTATATGGTTTTTGAATCGATCTTCCTGTTGGCGTGTAATATCTCGCCACAGTCAATCGAACTGCAGATCCATCATTAAAATCCATTTCGCGCTGTACTAAACCTTTTCCGAAAGAACGGCGTCCTACAATAATGCCTCGGTCATTATCCTGAAGTGCTCCAGCTAATATTTCGCTCGCAGATGCGCTGTTTTCATTAATTAAAACATATACTTTTCCAGTTTCAAAACTTCCGGCTTTTGTCGCATAGGTTTTTTCGGTTGTACCATTTTTGTTTTTCGTGAAAACGATCAATTGTTTGTCTTTCAAAAACTCATCGGCAATAGCCACGGCCTCTTCCATATAACCACCGCCATTGTCGCGAAGATCAATTACAAGTGATTGAATCCCGCTTTGCTTTAACCTGCTTAATCCCGTTTTAAATTCATTAAAAGTCGTTTCGGCAAAACGATTGATCTTGATATAACCAGTATTGTTTCCAAGCAATAAAGAGGCATCGACACTTTTTATCGGAATGACATCTCTTTTTACTTTAAATTTCAGTTTTTTTTGTTCTGATTTTCTAAAAACAGTCAATTCGATTTCAGAACCTTGCAATCCTTTCAATTTCGAAAATAAACTGTCTGAAGGCAATTTTCTGCCGTATAATTTGGTTTTTCCAGCAAACAAAATTCGGTCTCCAGATTTTATTCCGGCTTTTGCCGAAGGTCCGTTTTCAATTGGCTTTATAATTGCAACAGAATCTTTATACATATAAAAATTAATTCCGATTCCAACAAAATCACCTTTCATACTTTCCGCTACTTCTGCTTGTTCGCTTGGCGGAATATAAACAGAATGCGGGTCTAGTTTAGATAAGATATTATCAACTGTAAGGTTTACAATAGAATCTGTGTTAACGCTGTCAACATATTCGTTATTGATAAAATCGATCAGTTTATTAAGTTTTGTTTTGGAGTAATTTTTAGCCAAAACCTGGTCATCAACGGGAGCATTCATTACGCTTCCGAGGACTATACCCAAAGCAAAAGTAGCTCCGATTATAATGGGCAAATATTTTGAGTTAAATTTCATTTACTCTTCTAAAACAGGAATATGTTCGACTTCGACACCTGCTTTTATTAAAAATTGAATTCCAGAATCGTCACGATATCCATTATGGTATACGACTCTTTTTATTCCCGACTGATGAATTAATTTACTGCATTCTTTGCAAGGCGAAAGCGTAATATATAAAGTTGCACCTTCGCAAGACTGCGTTGAACGGGCTACTTTTAAAATCGCATTTGCTTCAGCATGAAGAACATCCCAACGGGTTAAGCCGTCTTCGTCTTCACAGCAGTTTTCAAATCCTGATGGCGTACCGTTGTATCCGTCAGAAATAATCATTCGGTCTTTTACAATAATGGCTCCTACTTTTTTGCGTTTGCAGTATGAGAGTGCACCCCACTCTGTCGCAATTCTCAAATAAGCTTTATCGTATTTATTTAATTTCTTTATTTCCATTTATTTTATCTGTTCCAAATTGGGCTTTCAATAATCATCGGAATCACAACACCTATAATAAAAGCCGACATTACAAGTGCCCAGTCGCGTTTTGAAAAACGAAAAACCGTCTGCACTATATAAGATAATACCAAAACCACAAACACAACTACTAACTGTGCTGCTTCGATTCCTAACGCAAATTCGCCTAAAGGTATTAATTTTGAACTTGGCGAACCTCCTAATATGGTTTTAAAATAGTTTGAAAATCCAAGTCCGTGTATAATTCCGAAAAACAATGTCACGAAAAAGATCAGATTTATGCCGTCATTTTTAGTTGCTTTTCCAGCTGTAAAAAGATGAAAAAGCGCGGTTATTAAAATCGTAATCGGAATTAAAAACTCCACAATATTTACTTTAATCGCGATTATTCCGAAAACCGAAAGCAATAAAGCCAGCGTATGACCTATTGTAAAAACAGAAACCAAAAGCAAAATGCGTTTCCAATCTTTAAACATGTAAGGCACTGTTAATGCGATTAAAAAAAGAACGTGATCGTAAGCGTGGATATCTAAAACGTGCTTTAATCCTATCTGAAAATAAATCCAAAATTCTGACATAGGGGCAATAATATTAAATGATTAGGGGTTGTAAACTTACGATTTATTTTGAAAATTAAGTAAAGTCTCCTCTTAAATCAACTCAGAAAAATAAGTTAAATTTTATGAGAAATTTAAAATTGTTAAATTAAAATAAGATTTATATTTGCGTGATAAAAAACTCTATAATTATGTCATTTTCAGATTTATTCGATAGCGAATTCAAACAAAGAAACAAAGGTCACTTTTCAGCTATTGTTCGCGTAGCATTAGCAGACGGTGTTGTACATCCTGAAGAAAAAAGTTTCTTGGATAAATTAGCTTCTCGTTTAGAAATTTCAGAGACTGAATACGAAGAAATTCTTAACGATCCATTAAAATACCCAATCAACCCACCTTATTTACACGTACAGCGTTTAGAGCGTTTATACGATTTAACAAGAATGGTGCATGTTGATCATCATCTTGAAGATCAACAAGAAGTAATGTTGAGAAAATTAGGAATTGCTTTAGGATTTACTCCAAGCAACGTAAATTATATTATTGCAAAAGCATTGTCATTAGTAGATAAGAAAGTTGACGCAGATACTTTTGTTTACGAAATGCAGCATATGCATAAATAGTATTTAGTTTCAGTCGAAGTTTTCAGTTTTTAGGCTGGGACCAAAAACTTATAATATATAAAAACCCGACAAGTAAACTTGTCGGGTTTTCTATTTTTACTTCAACTGTGACTGGCACTGAAAACTTTGACTCAGACTAAAGCGCTTCCGCCATAAACTGCTCGGCTTTTTTTACCATATTTTCGCTTCCGCAGAAAAAAGGAACTCTTTGGTGCAATTCAGTTGGCTGGATTTCCATAATTCGGCCGAAACCGTCTGTTGCTTTTCCTCCCGCCTGTTCTGCAATAAACGCCATTGGATTACATTCATATAATAATCGCAATTTCCCTTTTGGTGCTTTTGAACTTGTTGGATATAAATAAATACCGCCTTTGATCATATTTCGATGAAAATCAGAAACTAAACTTCCTATATATCTTGATGTATACGGTCTGTCTTCTTCTTCACGCTGACAATATTTAATATAGTTTTTTACGCCCTGTGGAAAATGAACATAATTTCCTTCATTAACAGAATAAATATGTCCGTCTTTCGGAAATTGCATATTTGGGTGTGAAAGATAAAATGTACCAATTGCTGGATTTAATGTAAACCCGTTTACGCCATGACCAGTTGTATAAACCAACATTGTCGAAGTTCCGTAAATTACATAACCGGCTGCAACTTGATTTACGCCTGGCTGTAAAAAATCTTCACTTGTTACTGGCGTTCCGATTGGGGTAATTCTTCTGAAAACAGAAAAAATAGTTCCTAATGAAACATTCACATCAATATTAGATGAGCCGTCAAGCGGATCCATTAAGATTACGTACTTGTTATTATTACTGTTGTCGCTCCCCTTGACAGTAATAAATTCGTCGTTTTCTTCCGAAGCAATTCCACAGACAATCTCACGGTTTATTAACGTCTGAATAAATACTTCGTTGGCATACACATCTAATTTTTGCTGATCTTCTCCCTGAATATTCTGTTCGCCTGCGGCGCCAATAATATCCACTAATCCGGCTTTGTTTACTTTATAGTTTACGACCTTTGCCGCTAAACGTATAGAGTTGATAATTCGGGAAAGCTCTCCCGACGAATACTGAAATGCTTTTTGGTTCTCAATAATAAACTCTCCTAGTGTTTTATTGCGTTCTTCCATTACTATATCGTTGTAGTTTTAATTTTAAGTCACAAATATCGTTTTTTTTGTGAGAATGATTTAAAAATTATTTCGTTAGTTTGCCACTATTGTATATTTGCTAATTAAAGGCAAAAAGTATGCGGTAAATACATAATTTTTTGGCTAATACACGCTCAATAATAAGAATATATGAATTGCCTGCAAAAATTTTAAAGAAATAACTTTAAAATAAAATGGCAGTAAATATATAAGATCAAAAAAACAAATTTTACATTATATGAATATTAGAAAAGGAAATCCTGAAGACATGAAATCAGTTTTAGGATTAATACAGGAGCTGGCAATATTCGAAAAAGAACCTGATGCTGTAGTAATAACGGAAGAAGATTTAATACGTGATGGTTTTGGCGAGAAACCATTGTTTCACGTTTTTGTTGCAGAAGTGGAAGAGGAAATTGTTGGAATCGCATTATACTATTACAGATATTCGACTTGGAAAGGAAAAACAATACATCTTGAAGATTTAATTGTAAAGGAAAAAATGCGCGGTACCGGCTTAGGTTCTGCACTTTATGCTGAAATCATGAAACAAGGAAAAAGAGATAATGTTCGCAGAATAGAATGGAATGTTCTGGACTGGAATACTCCAGCAGTTAATTTCTATAAAAGTTCTGGAGCAAGAATTCTTGAAGACTGGCAAGTAGTACAAATGGATGAAGCAGGAATTAATTCGTTCTTAGAAAAATTATAAAAAATAGTTTGTCGCAGATTTTTAGAATTAAAATGATTTATAATCTGTGTCAGGTTGCCACGAATTTTTATTCGTAAAGATTAAAAAAATAATTCGTGAATTCGTGGCGGAAAAAAATTAAAATCTAAAATTAAAAATGAGAGTATTTAAATTTGGTGGAGCATCTGTAAAAGATGCCGATGGAATTAAAAACGTATACGACGTTTTGCAAAAAGTGGGTTATGAAGATGTGATTTTGGTCGTTTCGGCAATGGGGAAAACGACAAATGCTCTTGAGGTTGTGATCAAAAATTATTTTGACAAATCACCAGAGTTGAATTCATCTGTACAAGAAATTAAAAAATATCACAATCAAATTTTATTAGATTTATTCGAAGATGAAAAACACAGTGTTTTTGAAGCTGTAAAAGCACAGTTTTCAGAATTAGAATATTTTTTAGCACATAATAAATCTCCTAATTACAATTTTGTCTACGATCAGATTGTGAGTTTTGGAGAATTAATTTCGACTACAATTTTAAGTTATTTTATGAATTTCATGGGCATTCAGACGCAATGGCTTGATGTTCGTAATTTCATTAAAACCAACGCAAACTACAGAGATGCCGAAGTAGATTGGGAAACAACACAGCAGCTGATCAGTAAAAATGTACCTAGAAAAAGATTGAATATCACACAAGGATTTTTAGGTGCTGATGAAAATAATTTCACTACAACTTTAGGCCGTGAAGGTTCTGATTATACCGCAGGAATTTTTGCTTACTGTTTAAATGCAGAAAGCGTAACAATTTGGAAAGATGTTCCAGGAGTTATGAATGCAGATCCGCGTTATTTTGAAAATGCAAGTTTGTTAAACCAAATTTCGTATCGTGAAGCAATCGAATTGGCTTTTTACGGCGCAACGGTTATTCACCCAAAAACATTACAGCCGTTACAGAAAAAAGAAATTCCTTTATACGTAAAATCATTTATAAATCCATTATTAAAAGGAACTTGTGTTTCTAAAGGTGTTGATTTAGAGCCACAATATCCTTGTTTTATTGTAAAACGAAACCAGCTTTTGATTTCACTTTCCTCGATAGATTTCTCTTTTATTATGGAAGAAAATATCAGTGAGATTTTTGCTTTGTTTCACCAATTCAAAATAAAAGTGAACTTGATTCAGAATTCTGCTATTAGTTTTTCTGTTTGTGTTGAAGATAAGTTTGAGAATTTCAATGACTTAAATGCCATTCTTTCGAAAAAATTCAAAGTAGATTATAATGAGAATGTGACTTTATACACGATTCGTCATTTTACAGAAAATGCAGCTCAGACTGTCGAAGAAAACAAAGTGGTTTTACTAAAGCAAGTTAGCCGCGAAACGATGCAGATTGTAACGAAAGAGATCGAATAATTCTTCAGAGAAAAAGTTAATTATATCAATTCAACAAAAAGACTTCTTTACTTGAAGTCTTTTTTGTTTTTATAAAGATGTTAACTCCCTATAATTTTGCGTTTTTAATACTACTTTTGACTTTTTAGAGTTAAAGTATTTATGTTGAAAAAATTACTGTTTTTGACGGTTTTTATCTGGTTTTCTGGACTTCAGGCTCAGGAAACGGAATCATCGTACAAAACCAAAAAAGTAATTGCAACACGAGATACCATTCATTTAGAAGAATTCAGTATCAACTCGAGTTTTTTTCAAATATTAAATACTAAAAACGAACTGCTCGATTCGACTTTTTATAAAATAGATTTTCAAAAAGGAATTTTGCTTTTTAATGAAAAACTAAATTCAACCTCAGACACTTTAATTGTCAATTATCTAAAATATCCTGATTTTATTACTAAAGAATACAGCCTCTACAAAGCAAATCAAGTGGTTACGAATGATGTTGGCACTGAGAAATTATACAAAATAGAAAATACCAATGCCAAAAAAGTTATTCCGTTTGACGGATTGAATACTTCTGGAAGTATTACGCGAGGCATTACAGTTGGAAACAATCAAAATACGGTTTTGAATTCTAATCTAGATCTTCAGATTACTGGTAAAATTTCGGATAAAGTCAGCTTGCGGGCTTCACTTCAAGACAGCAATATTCCGTTGCAAGATGGCGGTTATTCGCAAAAACTCGATCAGTTTGATAACATTTTCATGGAACTTTTCAGCGATGACTGGAACATCCGCGCAGGCGATGTTTTTTTAGAAAACAGGAAAACGCAATTTTTGAGTTTTAATAAAAAAGTTCAGGGACTTTCGACGAGTTTTAATTTTGACACCGATAAAAGCAAAACCAATGTTTTTGCCTCAGTTGCTTTTGTAAAAGGACAATATGCTAAAAGTACTTTTACAGGACAGGAAGGCAATCAAGGTCCGTATAAGTTAAAAGGACAAAACGGCGAATTGTACGTTTTGGTTATTTCTGGTTCTGAGCGCGTTTATGTAAATGGCGTTTTGCTGAAACGCGGTGAAAACAACGATTATGTGATCGACTATAATGCGGGTGAGATTATTTTTACATCGCTTTTTACGATTACTTCAGAAATGCGTATTAATATAGAATATCAATATTCTGAGCGAAATTACAACCGGCTTGTTACTTATGCAGGCGCGACACACGAAAACAAAAATTGGAGTTTTGGCGGTTATGTTTATTCTGAAAATGATATGAAAAATCAGCCGTTGCAGCAAAATCTATCTACAGCTCAGGTTCAGGTTTTAAGCCAGGCCGGCGACAACACAGATCTTATGAAAGCGCCATCAGCTTATGAAGATTCATACGCAGACAATAAAATTTTGTATAAAAAAACAATTATAAACTCAGTTGAAGTTTATGAATATTCGAACAATTCGAGCGATGTTTTATATAATGTAAAGTTCAGTTTAGTGGGCAATAATCTTGGAAATTACATTGTTCAGAACAACAATTCTGTCGAAAGAATTTATGAATATGTTGCTCCTGTAAACGGAATTCTACAGGGAAATTACGAGCCGATTGTGCAGTTGGTTCCTCCTATAAAACTGCAAGTCGCAACTTTTTTGGGAAAATATAATCCGAATGAAAAAACGCTGGTCGATTTTGAAGTCGCCGTAAGCAACAATGACAAAAATTTATTTTCGGGTATTGATGATGCAAACAATGAAGGAATTGCTTTAAAAACAAATATTAAAAAACGCCTTTTTACAAGAAGCTGGACTTTAGACGGATTTGTAAATTATCAGTTTGTTCAGGAAAATTTCAAATCGGTTGAACGTTTATATAATATTGAATTTAATCGAGATTGGAATTTAAACACTACTCTTTTTGGAAATCAGAGTTTATTGGTAACCGGTTTAAACTTTAATTTATTTGCCAAAAAGAAAACCTCAAATATTGGTTTATTAACCTATCAATTTGAAAAATTAGATTTTACAGAAAGTTATTCGGGATCGCGCCACACTACAACCGCCTTTTTTAAAATTAAAAAATGGACGATTGAAAATCAAGGAAGTTTTTTGAATAGCGACGCTACTGCTTCTACTTCAAAATTTATTCGGGATCACGCGCGAACTAAATATCATTTTGGCAAAAACTGGATTGGCGCCAGCCTGCAGATCGAAGACAATCAGGAAAAAGATAAAACCACGAATCAATTTTCAGCTTTAAGCCAAAGATTCACAGAATATGGTGCTTTTATTGGAAGAGGAGACAGCACAAAAGTGTTTACGGAAATTGGTTTTCTGCGCCGTCGCAATGACAGTTTGCAAAACGGATTATTACAGCATGTAAACAATTCCCAAACTTATTATTTAAGATCGAAACTGATTCAGACTAAAAAAACAGATTTGGCAGTTTATATGAGTTACCGAAATTTAGATTTTACAGATACATCAAGAAAAAAGGAACCTTCGGTAAATTCTAGAATTCTGTACAACGATCGTTTCTTTAATCAATTTATACAAGTTGGAACGGCATACGAAACAAGCTCAGGAACTATTGCACAACAGGAATTTACATATATCGAAGTTCCGACTGGACAAGGAGTGTATACTTGGAACGATTATAACGGCAACGGAATTGAAGAATTACAAGAATTTGAAATCGCGCAATTTTCTGATCAGGCGCGCTATATCCGAATCTTTTTACCGAATCAGATTTACATTAAAACCAATCAAAATAAATTTTCTCAGTCTGTTGCTCTAAATCCATTGCAATGGCAAAATGAAAAAGGCTTTAAAAAATTCGCTTCTTATTTTTACAATCAGACTTCCTTTATTATGGATAGAAAAGTAAAAAGTGAGGGCGAAAGGTTAGAACTGAATCCGTTTGCGTCTTCAGAAGAAAATGTTTTGGGATTGAATTCGACTTTTAGAAATAGTTTTTACTATAACCGAGGCAAACAAAAACATTCTGTAACGTATTCCTATTTAATTAATAAAGGAAAAAATTTGCTGTCGGTTGGATCTCAAAATGTCGAAAACAGCTCGCATCAATTGCAATACACGCATTTATATCAAAAAAGCTGGCTTTTTAATTTCTTTACAAAAACCATAAATACCAACTTAGTTTCAGAGGATTTTGTCGAAAAAAACTATGATTTAAAAGGGTATCAAATTGCACCAAAAATCAGTTATTTATTTTCGAAAAACACCAGTTTAGATTTCTTTTATGAATTTCAAAACAAAGAAAATCAGATTGGGAATTTAGAAACTTTAGTTCAAAACAGATTAGGAACTTCGTTTTCATTTGCCGGAGAAAAAAAAGTAACCTTGAATGGAGAGTTTTCTTTTTATGAAAATAAATTTACTGGAAATGAGTTTTCGTCAGTGGGGTTTCAGATGCTGGAAGGACTTCAGGCGGGACAAAATTTAGTTTGGAAATTGCTTTTGCAGAAAAATATCACACAGTTTTTAGATATCAATTTAAATTATCAAGGCCGAAAAAGCGAAACGGGTAAAACTGTTCATACCGGAAATGTTCAGCTTCGTGCTTATTTTTAGTCCTTTGCAAAACCTATGCATAAATTGTTTATTTTTAATTTGAATTTTAAACCTTTAACCTTATGAAAAAATTATTTTTATTGTGTTTCATAGTTGTTTTTTCTTCTACATTCTATGCTCAGGAAACAACTGAAAAGGCTACTAAGAGCAAAACCGAAGCTGCGGCAAAAAAAGCCAAAGCAAAAAGCGATGCAGACAAAGCTGCTGCCGATGCTAAAAAAGAAGCCACAAAATCTAAAAAAGCTGCAGATAAAGCGACGGAAGCATCGACAAAAGCTAAAAAAGAATCAGCAAGCGCTGCCAAAAAATCAGCTGAAAAAGACGCGACCAAAGCAAAAAGTGAGGCAACAAAAGCAAAAACAGAAGCTGACAAAGCAAAGAAAACAGCAACAAAAGCTGAATCTGCATCAAAAACAGCTAAAAAAGATGCCGATGCAGCCAAGAAAGATGCCACAAAAGCAAAAAAATCTTCAGCAAAAACTTTAAAAGAAACAAACGAAAAAGCTCCGGCTGTTCCAGATAAAGTTACAGGAGAGTATAATGGAAAGAAAGTATATACAGGACCAAGAGGCGGTAAATACTACATTAATAAAAACGGTAATAAAACTTATATTCAGGATTAAAAGAAAGTTACCAAGACTTTGATGCTGAGATTGTAAGATACAAAGCTTTGAAGCCGAACGCAAGTTCGGCTTTTTTTATTCAATCTAAAAAATGGCAAAAACTTAGTTCCCACAGTCCCAAAGTCTGGGGATAGAACCTTAAAAAAAATATTGAGTTAATAATTTAGTAATACATTCAAAATAACATAGAAAGCTTATTTCTTTATCTTCGTTTTTAAAAAGCGTTAATTATGAGCATTGACTATTCTGCGAACAAAACAATTTTAGTTGCTCCATTAAACTGGGGATTGGGCCATGCCACAAGATGTATTCCGATTATTAAAGCGCTTCAAGAAAACAATTTTATTCCGATTATTGCGTCTGACGGTGTTGCATTAGCTTTATTGAGAAAAGAATTCCCTTATATACAAACACTTGAACTGCCATCGTATCATATTGAATATGCTAAAAACGGCAAAAACTTTAAATGGAAACTGATTAAAAACTTGCCTAAAATGATTACTGCTATTTTAGACGAGAAAAAAATCGTTAATTCCTGGATTAGAAAACATGGAATTGACGGCATTATTTCGGATAACCGATTGGGTGTTTTCAGCAGAAAAATTCCATCTGTATTTATGACGCATCAATTGAATGTCATGACTGGAAATACGACTTGGTTTACCAGTAAATGTCATCAATATTTTATAAAAAAATATACCGAATGCTGGGTTCCTGACACTAATGAAGGAACAAATTTAACGGGTGAATTGGGGCATTTAAAAACCAATCATCTGAACTTAAAATATATTGGGCCTTTAAGCAGAATGCGTCAAAAGGAAACTCCAAAAATATATGATTTAATGATCATTTTGTCTGGACCAGAACCTCAGCGAACTTATTTAGATGAAAAACTGCAAAAGGAAACTGTAAATTATCCGGGCAAAGTTGTTTTTGTTCAAGGCATAGTGGAGAAAACACAAACCAAATGGCAAGCAGGAAATGTAACATACTACAATTTCATGAACTCAAAACAATTAGAACAAACTTTTAATGAAAGTGAATTTGTACTCTGCCGTTCCGGATATACAACCGTAATGGATTTGGCCAAACTCGGAAAGAAAGCTTTCTTTATTCCAACTCCAGGGCAATATGAGCAGGAATATTTGGCGATAAAACTTCAGGAAGAAAATCTTGTACCTTATGCATTGCAAGACGACTTTACGATTGAAGATTTATCTAAGGTAAAGTCGTTTAAAGGTTTGTCTCAATTTAAAAATGATATAGACTGGGACTCGTTATTTACTGTTTTTGAAGACTAACTTAGAAGTTAAACTGCGCTTGCAATCGCAATAAATTTCCTTGTTGCCTGTTTATTGGGAGTGCGCTGTCTTCAAAAGTTCTGTCTGCGATAACATATTCTGCAGTTAGTTCGAAAGCTTTCATTGGCTGCCATTCGATACCTAATTCGTAATCTCTTACAACATAGCTTCTGGCATCTTTTTCATATTTTTTTCCTCCATCATAATATTGAAATTTAGCGAAAGGATAAATATGCTGTTTTTTAATGTCCCATTTGTAATTCAATAAAACATAACCGCCGTCTAAATCTGTTTCATCAACAGTATTTGTTAGAGTATTATATCGCGGTCCTTTTCCTAAATTATATTCGGTCTGGATTCCAAAAGGTCTTGGGTATAAAACGAAAGTCGCGCCTATTCTCTGGTCTTTTACATATTGAGGATCATTGACTATAACTCCTGATGAAATTTCTCCGGTAAAAGCCCATTTTCCTGTATAAGCCTGAATTCCGGGTTCGATAATCTGACTTCCGATAACAAACGGATATGTTACTCTCGCTACGACATTCAAATCTCTATTTCCGTCTAATTTATTGGCTATTTGTCCGTTGTAAACTCCAAAGGCGAAAACACCATAATCACCTGAACCTTTGTAACCGTCTTTTACCAACATAGCAAAACGTTCTCTGATTTCAGCCGGCGCCCAATAAAAAAATATTCCCAAATCACGCTCATTTAATATTGCGCTGTTTAATGCATCATTACGATCTAAGGCCAAACGCTGTGAGCTAGACTGCATATTTTCAAAACCATATGGAATTTTACTTTGCCCCACACGAACACGATATTCCTTTTTTTTATCAAAAGAAAGATCAAAATATAGGTCACGAATCTGAACAAAATTTTGGATTCCGGTACTTGGTGAACTGGCAAAATCAGGTTGAAAATAGAAAAAGACATTAGGATGAACTTGTCCAGAAAATACTAAACGCGCACGGCGAATAAAAAGTCCGTTGTTTGCTTTTGCGTCTGGAGCAGTAGAAGTTGTTCCCCAAGATTTATCGCATTGTTCGCACGAAACTTTGTCGTTTGTAGAAAAAAGACCGTTGTATCTTATTTGGGCATAACCTCTTAAAGAAATTTTGTCGTACCAATGTTCTTCTCCGCTGACTCCCGATTTGGTATCTGGAAGTTTTGCTTTGTTTATAGAATCTAAAATACGAATTACTTCGTTTTTTACATCCTGTTTATTTATTTCTTGAGCATTTGCTGCGAAATGCAGCAACAACAAAACAATAATTAATTTTCTTTTTATCATCTTTTCCCTAATTCCCTTAATTTCAAGGTGCAAAGATCACTCACCTATGTTAAGAAATTATTAACAAGATGTTACCATAATAAAAATTTAATGTTATGAACAGAATCCAAATGTTTATTTATTGTTAAATGCGTCTATTTGAGCTTTAAGTATAAATGAGGTTACAATTATTTAACCTCGGGTTTTATTGTTTTATTTGTTTTTTCTAGCGTAAAAGAAAATTCAGAACCAATTCCGAATTCACTTTCGACATAAACCTTCTCTTTATGCGCTTCGATAATATGTTTTACGATCGCTAAACCTAAACCAGAACCGCCTTCAGAACGCGTTCCGCTTTTATCAACTCTATAAAAACGTTCAAAAAGCCTTGGAATATTTTGTTTTTCAACACCTTCTCCATTGTCGCTAATACGAATGAGCACTTTTTTCTTTGTCAGATTTACTACTCCAACTTCAGTTAAACCGCCTTCTTTACCATACTTAATAGAGTTTACAATCAAGTTTTCTAAAACCTGCTGAATTCTATCTTGATCGCCATGTACAAGAACTGATTTTATGTTTTTACTTTCAAAAGCCAAGTTTATTTTCTTTTTATCAGCTTTCATTTCTAATAAATCAAAGACGTTCTGAATCAGCTCAACGATATCAAAATCAGTCATATTCAAATCTAAATCACCCGATTCTAATTTAGTAATCATATCTAAATCTTCGACTATATATATAAGTCGCTCCACACCTTTCTCGGCACGTTTTAAATATTTTTTACGAATGTTCTTGTCATCCATTGCTCCGTCAAGCAAAGTCGAAACATAACCTTGAACGGTAAACAAAGGCGTTTTAAGTTCGTGAGATATATTTCCTAAAAACTCTCTTCGGTATTCTTCACGAATTTCAAGCATTTCGATTTCGAGCTTTTTATCAGTAGCAAACTTTTTCACTTCGCGCGAAAGCGTTTCCATATCTGTCGTTATGGGCTGATTGATAAGTGTTGTCGATTCTAACAACGAAACCTCATCGTAAATTTTCTTTACTCTTCTGTAAATAAAACGTTCTACACGATATTGCAAAACTAAAAATGAGAAAATATAAATTGAGATTATGAAAATTATTCCAAACGCAACTTGATGCTTTAGTTGATTTTTATAAAACAAGTTCATTAAGATCAGTACAAATCCTGTCCCAAAAAGACTTATATATAATGCCGATTTTACAGCAAATTTGTATGTTTTTTTAAAATTAATTTTCATTGGTAGTATTAACCATTAATAGATTAAGAAAAATTAAGTTTTCTTTTGAGTTTGTAAATTTCTTTAAATTAACATTTGAACTCAAAACAAAGTTAACTCAAAAACCATATAAGAAATTAAAGTTCACGTGATCTTTAATTTCCTATATGGTTTATTTTTTTATATAATCCAAATCCGTTTAATCTTCAGCAAAATACTAAAAGCCTTAGCAACTTAGTATCTTAGAACCTCAGCATCTTAAAAAACTTATACTTCAAATTTATAACCAACACCTTTTATTGTTTTAAAAAGGTCTTCTCCTATTTTTTCTCGAAGTTTTCTAATGTGAACGTCGATTGTTCTTCCTCCAACCACAACTTCATTTCCCCAAACTTTATCTAGAATTTCATCTCTTTTAAAAACTTTTCCAGGTTTAGAAGCCAATAAATAAAACAATTCGAATTCTTTTCTTGGCAAAGCAATTTCGACATTGCCTTTGATGATTTTGTATTCTTCTCGGTTAATCTCGATTCCGCCAACATTTAAGGTATCGCTGACTACTTCTTGTTCTTTTAACCTTCTTAACAAAGCCTTTACTTTGCTTACCAATAATTTTGGTTTTATTGGTTTTGTGATATAGTCATCAGCACCTGCGTCAAAACCAGCAACTTGAGAGTAATCTTCGCTTCTTGCGGTTAGAAATGTTATGATAACATTATTTAATTCTGGAATTTTTCTGATGTGTTCACAAGCTTCCATCCCGTCCATTTCAGCCATCATTACATCCATAATGATTAATTGTGGCAATTCTTTCTGAGCCTTTGCTATTGCTTCTTTTCCGTTAGAAGCCGTTACAATTTGGTAGCCTTCCTGTGCAAGGTTATAGCCAACGATTTCTAAGATATCTGGTTCGTCGTCAACTAATAAAATCTTGGTTTGTGTTTTTTTCATAAATAGCAAAAATAGAGATTCTTACATCAAATTTTCTTTATTATACATTCGATGTTTTTTATTTCACAGCGTAAATATACTAATAAATGAACCGTTAAAAATTGCGGTTAACTGTAATTTAATTTGGTAACAATTTGATAATCTTGACAACACAAAAACATAACAAGTCCCTAACATGAACTTTACATCGCGTTTCTTTCTTTGCACAAAAATAAATTAAACACAACACTGAAATGAAATTCAATTTAAAATTTCTATTTATCACATTATTTATCTGTACGATTTCGATCGCGCAAAACAAAGGTACAATTTCTGGTGTATTAACCGACAAAGAAACTAATAATGAAGTACTTCCTTTTGCAAACATCCTAATAAAAGGAACAAATATCAGCACAAACACTGACATTGACGGAAAATATTCGTTGAATGTAAATCCAGGAACTTATACTATTATATTTAGCTTCGTTGGATATGAATCTGTAGAAAAACCAGTAACAGTTGCAGCAAACGAAACTGTCACTGTAAATCAAGTACTTTCATCTGGCGGTTATACGCTAAAAGATGTTGTTGTAAAATCGACAGCAAACAAAGAAAAAGAAACTGCTTTATTGCTAGACCAAAAAAATGCTGTTGTAATCAAACAAAGTATTGGTGCACAGGAAATGTCTAGAAAAGGCGTTAGCGATGTAGAAGAAGGTTTGACTAAAGTAACCGGAATCACTAAAGTTGGATCGAGAGGTTTATTTGTTCGTGGTCTTGAAGACAGATACAACAACTTATTAATTAACGATCTTGCTGTTCCGTCAAACAGCCCTTTCTCAAAAATTGTCCCTCTTGACTTGTTTCCAACAAATATTATAGGTGTTATTGATGTATACAAAACATTTAACCCAAACATTTATGGAGATTTCGCTGGTGGAACTTTTAATATTCAAACTTCTAAAGTTTCTAAAAGCATTACCAAAATAAATATTGGCGCAGGATATACTACTGGAAACAGTTTTAAAGATTTCTTACTTTCTAGTGATGCAGATTCTGCTGCAGGATTTTTTGGATTTAACGGAAAAGACAGAGAGTTACCAAGCTTTTTAGGTGAAACTGCTGGCAGATCGACTTTTACAACAGATCAGGCATTAAACTCTGTAAGCGGTGATAAAGGTTTCAATGTTAATAAAAGCAAAAGCCCATTAAACTCTAGCTTCAATTTTCTTCATGCAGAAAAATTTGACCTAAGCAATGATCGTAACATTTCATACTTATTGTCTCTTAATTTCGACAATAGTTATGCTGTTAGAGAAGGTGTCAGCAGAACACTTCAAACTCTTGGTGATAAATACAATAATGATTTTATTAATACTGAATATCGCCTTAAGACCAGTACATCTGCGTTAGTAGGAGTAAATTATACTACTGAAAGATTTAAGTTAGCGTTTAACACATTGTATTTAAAAACAACATTAAATTCAATTTTAGATCAATACGGAGTTTTAAGCAATAATGGAGTTAAAAATAACTTTATCCGTACTAACCAATTGGACAAAACGGATTATTTAAATGCACAATTATTAGGAGAATACAATTTGACAGAAGATAAAAACCAAACTTTAAAAGCAGGTGTATCTTATGCAAATACAAAATACGGACAACCTGATAGAAAATTTTTCTCAGGTACGCAGGAAGCTGAAAATCAAATTAACACTTCTTACGGTGGAAACAACTTCTTACGCCAGTATTTAGATGTAGACGGAAATGTATTCGTTTCTGGATTATTAGAATACAACTTGAAATTTGGAAAAGATGCAAAACAAAACAAATTGACAGTTGGTTATAATGGAAATGCTTCTAAAATGGAATCTTCTTACCGATTCGTTGCAAGTAACGGTGGGACTTTTTCATCAGCAGATATAAACAATATTGACACAAAAATTACAAATGACATTAACAGTAGTGCCGTTTTCTTTAACGAAAGTTCAAACACAACGTACAAAGTAAAACTTAATGAAAGTGCAAATGCAGGGTATGCAAACTTATTCTTGAAATTTGCAGAAAAATTTGAACTTAACGGAGGAGTAAGAGTTGAAAGCACTATTAAAGAAACATATTATAGAACTTTAGGTTCTTTTGATGATCCTTTCAAATTAAAAAAATACAACAACCTTTATGTTTTGCCATCGTTAAACGTAAAATATCTTTTAAACGAAACCTCAAACATTCGTTTTGCAGCAAGTAAAACATACACAAAACCGGTTGTAATGGAATCTTTCCCGATATCATACATCAATGCAGATAATACTTCGACACAAGGAAATTCTTTATTGAAAAATAGTGACAACTATAATGTTGATTTGAAATACGAAATTTTCCCTACAAATAAAGAAATGATGACTTTTGGAGTATTCGGGAAATATATTGACAATCCGATCGAGAGAACTTTTATTGCTAATGCAACATCTGGAACTGTAACTACATTTTTAAATTCAGATAACGCAACATTATTTGGAGCTGAAGTTGAATTTTTATTAGGATTAAACAGAATAAGTGAAAATTTAGAACATTTCTCTTTTGGATTGAACGCTTCAGTTATGTCAACAAAAGTAAATGTTGCAGCTACTTACGAATCTCAGGACGAAGACGGTAATATTACAGTTAAAAATTCAATCGAAACACACCAAACAAGATCTTTACAAGGTGCTTCAGACTGGTTAGTTAATTCTGATTTGAAGTATGAATTTAATTTAGCTAAAGACTGGACAAATACAATGTCACTTGTTTATGGTGTATTCGGAAAAAGAATTTATGCAGTAGGTACAAACGGTCAGGACAATACTTATGAATTACCAGTATCACAATTAGACTTTGTTTGGGGAAGTAAAATCTCAGAACATTTTGATGTAAAATTCACAGCTGACAACTTATTGAATCCAGAAAGAAAATTAGAATTTGGAAACAACGGAACTGTAAAAGTTGACGAACCATCTTTATTAGCCAACAGCTATAAAAAAGGTGTCGGTTTCTCTTTCAAAGTTGGATATACTTTTTAATACAACAACATACAAAATTCAAAGCTCCAGATATCTGGAGCTTTTTTTATTTTAAGAATCAACAAGAATATCGCTTAACATTCTCTTCACATTTAAATTGATTTTTGGTAACTGTAATGTAATGTTCAGATAACACCCTAAAGAGATTTACGGCTTAATTTTGAAAAAAATAAAAACGAATAATACAACACAAAAAACTATGAAAACTAAAATTCTTGCTTTAGCACTTGCTACAGGTTTATTTTTTAATTCTTGCTCAAGCAGCGACGATCCAACTCCTGCACCAACACCAGTAACAGGTGAAATTACAGGTCCAATAACTGCAAACAAAACTTACGCTTACGGTAACTATACATTAAAAGGTATTGTAAAAATCAATGCTGGTGTAACTGTAACTTTTGATGCAGGTTCTACTGTTACTATTGACAAAGCTACAGGAGACAACGCTTTAGTTGTTTTAAACGGAGCAAAATTAATCGTAAACGGAACTGCTGACAAACCAGTAGTATTTACAGAAAAATCTAAAGTTCCAGGTTCTTGGGGAGGTATCATCATGTACGGTGATGCACCTGCAAAAGTTGCTGGAGGAGGAACTTCTTCAACTTCAGAAGATGGAAATAATATTTCTTACGGAGGAACTAATGCAACTCACAATGGTGGTTCATTAAACTATGTAAGAGTTGAATACGCTGGATCTAAATTAGCTGATGGTCAAAAAGAAAACAATGCTTTCACATTCTACTCAGTAGGTTCTGGAACAACTTTAGATCACTTAGTTGCTTACAAAGGAGCTGATGACGGATTCGAATTTTTCGGAGGAACTGTAAGCATGACAAATGCTATCTCTTTCGGTAACTATGATGACGCATTTGACTGGCAAGATGGATGGCAAGGTACTGCTAATACAAACTGGTATGCTTACCAAACTGGAAAAGGAAACTACGGAATGGAAATCGAAGCGTCTGCAAATGACAATGCTTTTGGACCAAAAGTTTCTAACATTACTTTAAAAAGAGAAGCTTCTAACGTTCCTGAAGTTGGAGATAACCAAGTTGATGCTTTCCAATTCAAAAGAGAAGGTAACGGAGAATACAGCAATATCATTGTTGATGGTTACGGAAACTTTACAACTGGAACTACAACTTACCAAGGTGCTGTAGTTAGTATCTTAGACGCTGCAACTAATACTCACCAAGTGAATACATCTAAAATTAAAGTTTTAAATGTTAAAATTTCTAACACTACACTTATAGTACCAACTAACGGTGCTACTGGATTTACAGTTGCTTTCCCAGCTGGAACTTTCACAACTAGTACTACTGCTACAGGAGCTTCATTAACTGCTGGGGCTTGGGCTTCAGTTGACGGTGCAAGCTTGATCAAATAATAAGAATCATCTTATAAAATGTTAAAAACATCCTAAAATTTTAGGATGTTTTTTTTTGGCGTAATTTTTGTAATTTTTTTTGTATATTTACCGTAACCAAAATAACGCGATGGCAAAAAACTACTTTTATATTACATTCTTATTGGCATTTTTCTTTACTGTAAGTGTTTCGGCACAAGACAGTAAGCAATTACCAAAACCTCAAGAGACCACAACTATTGAGGGACTAAGCTTGTACCCTAATCCAGTGACTAACGGAAAAGTAAATATTTCATCAAAAAATGATTTAGAAAAAGAAATAATCATTTTTGATATTTTGGGTAAAAAAGTACTTCAAACACATTTAAGTTCAAGAGAATTAAACGTTTCGGATTTGGTTCCTGGCGTTTATATCATTAAAATAAGTGAAGAAAATGCTTCCGCAACGCGAAAGCTCATTATTCGATAAAAATATAAAAAAAAAGCTCCAATTTGGGGCTTTTTTAGTTTTACAGTGGCAGTGGCAGTTTTCAGTAAGCATACTGCACAAAACTCAGACTGAAAAATCAGACTGAAAACTAAAAAACAATATCTTTGCACAAAAAAAGTTTTGATTACAGCCAGCGATATATTTACCATTTCGACTCAGAAACAATTTGAAAAAATAGCATTAAAAGTGTTTCGTTTTCAGCACGAAAACAATCCGGTATATCGTGATTTTTGTGACTTTTTAAAAGTAAACCCACAACAGGTAAAATCTTTAGAGCAAATTCCGTTTCTGCCTATTCAGTTTTTCAAAAGCCATGATGTCATTTCTAACACAAATCCTGCTCAAGTAACTTTTACCAGTAGCGGTACAACGGGAATGATTACCAGCAGGCATTTGGTTACGGATGTTTCTCTTTATGAAGAAAGCTACCGCAACGGGTTTTCTCAGTTCTATGGCAATATCGAGGATTACGTTGTTTTGGCCCTTTTACCGTCTTATCTCGAACGTGATGGATCTTCGCTTATTTATATGGTCGAAGATTTAATTAAACTCTCCAATCAGCCTGACAGCGGGTTTTATCTACACAATCACGACGACTTAATTAAAAAACTTACAGCTTTAGATCAATCTGGTCAAAATGTCATCCTAATTGGCGTTACATATGCTCTTTTAGATTTAATCGAAAAACATACATTCAAACTCCAGAATACCATTATTATGGAAACCGGAGGCATGAAAGGCAAACGTAAAGAAATGATTCGCGAAGAACTGCATGAACAGCTTTGTGAAGGTTTTGGGGTTACTGCAATTCACTCAGAATACGGCATGACTGAACTTTTAGCGCAAGCGTATTCTTTAGGTGAAGGTATTTTCGAATGCCCGTCTTGGATGCACATTTTAGTTCGCGATCCGGAAGACGCACTCACTTACGTGAAAGACGGAAAAACCGGAGGCATCAACGTTATTGATTTAGCTAATATAAATTCATGCTCTTTTATTGCCACTCAAGATTTGGGCAAAAAAAATCCCAACAACTCTTTCGAGGTATTGGGACGTTTTGATAATTCTGATATTCGAGGTTGCAACCTCATGGTTTTGTAATTAAACCACTCTAATTACAAAATAATTTTTCTTTCCGCTTTGCAATAATACAAATTGATTGTTGATCAAATCATTTGAAGTCAACACAAAATCTTCTTTGATTTTTTCTCTGTTCACAGAAATTGAATTCGCCGTCAAAGCTCTTCTTGCTTCTCCGTTAGATTTAAAGAAACCTGTTTTTTCGTTTAAAATTGAAACAATATCCAAGCCGTTTTGTAAATCAGCTTTTGCAATTTCTGCTTGTGGCACTCCGTCAAAGACTTCTAGAAAAGTCGCTTCATCCAGTTGTTTTAAATCTTCTGAAGTTGAATTTCCGAACAAAATATTCGAAGCTTGAATTGCTTTTTCTAATTCTTCTTTGCTGTGAACAAAAATCGTGATTTCTTCAGCTAATTTCTTTTGTAAAACTCTTAAATGTGGAGCTTCCTTATGTTGTTCAATTAAAGCATCAATTGCGTCCTTCTCTAAGAAAGTAAAGATCTTGATGTATTTTTCTGCATCGACATCTGTTGCGTTTACCCAAAATTGGTAAAATTTATAAACCGAAGTTTTATCAGCATCTAACCAAACATTTCCTCCTTCAGATTTTCCGAATTTAGAACCGTCTGCTTTTGTAATTAATGGTGTTGTCAAAGCAAAAGCTTTCGCACTTTCTCCACCCATTCTGCGAACTAATTCTGTACCCGTAGTGATATTTCCCCATTGGTCAGAACCTCCCATTTGCAAAAGGCAGTTGTTGTTTTTATATAAATGATAAAAATCGTAACCTTGAATTAATTGATACGTGAATTCGGTAAAAGACATTCCTTCTCCTTCTCCGCTTAATCTCTTTTTAACAGAATCCTTTGCCATCATATAATTTACCGTGATACGTTTTCCAACTTCACGAGCAAAATCAATAAAGGAGAATTCTTTCATCCAATCATAGTTGTTTACCATAACCGGAGCATTTGAATCCGTAGAATTAAAATCTAAGAAACGAGACAAAACACTTTTAATTCCAGCAACGTTTTTGGCCAGCGTTTCTTCGTTCAGCAAATTTCTTTCATCAGATTTCCCAGATGGATCACCAATCATTCCGGTTGCACCACCAACCAAAGCTATAGGCTGATGTCCAAAATTCTTCAAGTGAACCAATAAAATAATCTGAACCATACTGCCAATATGCAAAGAATCTGCCGTTGGATCAAAACCTATATAAGCCGTTGTTACTTCTTTAAGCAATTGTTCTTCCGTTCCTGGCATGCTATCATGGTACAAACCGCGCCACTTTAATTCTTCAACTAGATTCTTCATTTTTTAAAATAATTTGCGCAAATATAAGGATTGTGAATTGCAATATCAAAAAGGTTTGCTACAAAGGCACTAAGACACAAAGAAGAATTAAAAAACTTGCCAATTTGTGACAAAACAAAAAACTTAGCGTCTTTGCGTCTTTGTCGCAAAAACCAAAGATTGTGAATCGCAATATCAAAAAGGTTTGCCACAAAGGCACTAAGACACAAAGAAGAATTAAAAAACTTTGACAATTTGCGGCAAAACAAAAAACTTAGCGTCTTTGCGCCTTTGTCGCAAAAACCAAAGATTGTGAATCGCAATATCAAAAAGGTTTGCCACAAAGGCAATAACACACAAGGAAGAATTAAAAAAATTTGACAATTTGTGGCAAAACAAAAAACTTAGCGTCTTTGCGCCTTTGTGGCAAAAACCAAAATAAGTATCTTTACAAAATGGTATTAGTAACAGGAGGAACTGGTTTAGTCGGCGCACATTTATTGCTTCATTTAATTGAAAATGGAGAAAATGTTCGGGCTATTTACCGAAATTCAAGTAACATCCAGAAAACAAAATCACTTTTTGAACTGTATAAAAAAGCTGTTTTGTTTGAAAAAATCAATTGGATTGAAGCCGATATTTTAGATGTTCCTTCTTTAGAAATTGCTTTCGCAGATGTGAATTACGTATATCATTGCGCTGCTTTGATTTCATTTGATCCTAAAGAAGAAGATGCACTTCGAAAAACCAATATTGAGGGAACGGCCAATATGGTTAATTTTTCTATCACAAAAGGGGTAAAGAAATTCTGTTTTGTAAGTTCGATTGCAGCGCTAGGAGATTTAGCTGCTCACGAAACTTATATAACTGAAGAAACAGATTGGAATCCAGAAAAACCGCACAGCGATTACGCCATTTCTAAATATGGTGCCGAAATGGAAGTTTGGCGCGCAGTTCAAGAAGGATTAGATGTTATTATTTTAAATCCGGGAGTTATTTTAGCAAAGATTCCAACGGCAAAAATCTACAATGAAGGAAGTGGCCAGCTTTATACAAAAGTTGCTGACGGACTTTCTTTTTACACACTTGGAAATACCGGCTTCATAACTGTAGATGATGTTGTAAGAATAGCAAGTGAATTAGTGAAAAGTGATATTAAAAACGAGAGATTTACCTTAATTGCAGACAATATTGTTTTCCGTGATATATTAAATACAATTGCAGAAGCTTTAAAAGTAAAAAAGCCAAGCATTCACGCAACACCTTTAATAATGAATCTACTTTGGATAGCCGACGGAATATTCTCTACGCTGTTTTTTCAAAAGAGAAGAATGACAAAGGCAACAGCAAAAGCATCATATTCTAAAAATCTGTATTCAAATGAAAAAATAAAAACCGCTCTTGGAACGGTTTTTCTAGATGTACATCAATATATAAAAGACGTTTCAAAAATATAAACTATCTTATTTGAAGGGTTCTTCGTATTGAATCAATATTGACTGATTTTGAAGGTTTTGCTTCATTCAGCTTTGGAGCTGGCTCTGATTTTCCTTTATTCTTTTTAGCCGCTTTCGCTGCTTTTTTCTCTTCAAGTTTAACGATAGAATCTGTTGCTCTCTGTTTTACAGCTATTCGCTTGCCAAGTTCGTCGAACATTTCTTTGTACGTATTAAAATCTGCTGCGTAATACATATTACTTTGAGCAAACTGCAGACTGTCCACTTTGTATTTTTTCAGCACATACTTTTTAGGATCTGCATCAACCGAATCCAAAGAAAGTGGATTTTGATATTTCATAGCCTCTAAAAGTGACAAGTCATACATAATATCAATCATTTTTCCTTTCTCGATAAGTCCTTTTGGTTCTTTTACCAATTCTTTTTTACAACTTATCGAAAGAGACAAAACCAATATTATAAATACAAAATTCTTCATTTTAGCTTTTTATCTGTCAAACAATAATCTTTTTCCAGCGCGGATATCTTTTACTTTAAAATTATTGTAAACCATTTCTCCGTTTACAAAAGTATGTGTAATTCTCGATTTAAAAGTATAATTGTCAAAAGGCGACCAACCGCATTTTGCTAGAATATTCTCTGGTTTTACACTCCAAGGCAAACTTGGATTAACAATAACTAAATCAGCAAAATAACCTTCTTTAATAAAACCTCTTTTTTCGATTTTGAAAATTTTAGCCGGATTATGGCACATTTTTTCAACGATTTTCTCTACAGTAATTTTTCCTTGGTGATGTGCTTCGAACATGGCAACAACTGCATGCTGTACAAGCGGACCTCCAGAAGGCGCTTTTAAGTACGACTGCATTTTTTCTTCCTTTGTATGTGGAGCATGGTCAGTTGCAATAACATCAATACGGCCGTCATTCAAGGCTTTCCAAAGTTCAGCGCGATCTTCAGCAGTTTTTACAGCAGGATTCCATTTAATGAAATTTCCTTTTGTTTTGTAATCTTCATCCGTAAACCAAAGATGATGTACACATACCTCAGCAGTGATTTTTTTATCTTCTACCGGAATTTTATTCGAGAACAATTCCATTTCTTTCGCTGTAGAAAGATGAAAAATATGCAATCTAGCGCCTGTTTTTTTCGCTAAAGCTACCGCTTTTGAAGACGAAATATAACAAGCCTCAGCACTGCGGATTAAGTGATGCGCCGTTACAGGAACATCGTCACCATATTTTTCTTTGAATTCGGCTAAATTATTTTGAATAGTAGTTTCATCTTCACAATGGACCGCAATTAACATTGGCGTGCTTGAAAATATTTTTTCTAAAACAGCTTCGTTATCAACCAGCATATTTCCGGTTGAAGAACCTAGAAAAATCTTAATTCCGGCAACATTTTTCGGATTCGTTTTTAGAACTTCTTCTAAATTATCGTTCGTTGCACCCATCATAAACGAATAATTCGCAAATGATTTTACTGCTGCAATCTGATATTTATCTTCAAGGATTTCTTGAGTAACGGCATTCGGAACTGTATTTGGCTGTTCTATAAAAGAAGTAATACCACCAGCAACTGCTGCTCTCGATTCTGATTCAATATCACCCTTATGTGTTAATCCTGGTTCTCTAAAATGTACCTGATCGTCAATAGCACCGGGCATTAAATAACTTCCTTCTGCATCTACAACAATACAATCTGATGTTTTTAGGCTTATACTGTCTGAAATCTCAACAATTAAGTCGTTCTCAATCAAAACATCACCTTCAAAAATAGATCCCTCGTTTACAATTTTTGCATTTTTGATTAAAATCCTGTTCATCGCCTTTCGTTTATAGTGTATTGAATAATTTTTTTAATCGAAGAGAAATTACGCCAAGGATCGCTTCTTTAATAATAGCATTGCTCATTTTTGAAACGCCTTTTGTTCTATCCGTAAAAATAATTGGAACTTCGGTTATTTCAAATTTACCACAATATGTTCTATATTTCATCTCAATTTGAAAAGCATATCCAACAAATTTGATTTTGTTAAGATTTATCTTTTCTAAAACTTGTCTTTTATAACAAACAAAACCTGCTGTCGCGTCATGAATTTTCATTCCGGTAATAAATTTTACGTAAACCGAAGCAAAATAAGACATCAGTACTCTGCTTAAAGGCCAGTTTACCACATTTACACCCGTTACATAACGAGAGCCAACAGCTAAATCAGCGCCTCCAAAATGGCAGGCGTCAAATAATTTTTCAAGATCATTTGGATTATGAGAGAAATCAGCATCCATCTCAAAAATGTAATCATAATTGCGTTCTAAAGCCCATTTAAAACCATGAACATAAGCAGTTCCTAAACCAGATTTTTTGGCTCTTTTTTCTAAAAACAGCCTTTCAGGATATTCTTCCTGAAGCGCAATCACTTTATTGGCAGTGAAATCTGGCGAGTTATCATCTATTATTAAAAGATGAAAAGGTTTATGTTGCGAAAGGACAGCTCTAACTATACTTTCAATATTTTCGATTTCGTTGTAAGTGGGAATTATGACAATACAATCATTCATTTTTCTGCGTAAATTTCACCGCAAAAGTAAACTTTTTATAGCATTTGATTCATAATAAATATATAATAAAAGTATTGAGCCAAAAAATTACTAATTTTGTATCGTTATGATTGAACAACTTCACCCCAGAATCCTCGAAAACAAAGATTGGGCAACACTTTTATTTGTGGTGGCCTTTGCCATCGTTGCAATGACAAAATCTGCTTATGAAACACGATTCAGTGAATTCAGCAAGCTTATTTTTTCAGACAAATACGCAAAAATTTATCGTGACGGCAATCTAAAAAGCAGTTTTACGGTTGGTTTATTTTTCGTGCAGGTTATTTCGTTTGCTTTTTTCATTCAGCTTACGATGCATATTTTTGACGATACGGTAGAAAAAACCGATTATATTTTGTTTATTCAGATCGCTACTTTTTTACTTTATTTTATTCTGGCCAAGTTCTTAATTGAGAAAATTGTCGCGACTTCTTTCAATATTGATGATTTTGTAGATCTTTTTAACTTACAAAAAGTAACCTATAGAACTTATATTGGAGTTTTGATCCTTCCTATAAATGCCATTTTGTTTTATTATGACAATATTCCTAAAACTATACCGCTAGCAATCATAGGCGTTTCGCTCTGTATAAGCGTATACTCTTACTTTATTTCAATTAAAACGTATCAAAATGTAATAATCGGCAAGTTATTTTATTTTATTTTATATCTTTGCGCACTTGAAATAGCCCCTTATTATTTTCTCTATTATTGGATTACAAAAGGGAGTGCTTAGAAAATGTTTATAATATGAAAGTGAAAACAATTTTGGTGTCACAGCCTGAACCTAAAGTGGAAAATTCTCCATACTTTGAGCTCCAACAAAAACACAAAATAAAAATTGATTTCAGACCATTTATTCATGTGGAAGGGGTTAACGCAAAAGAGATTCGATTACAAAAAATTGATCTTAATCATTATACTGCGATTATTTTGACAAGCAGAAATGCAGTTGATCATTTTTTCAGAGTAGCCGATGAAATGCGCTATAAAGTTCCTGAAGGATTGAAATATTTTTGTCAATCTGAAGCAGTTGCGTTTTACCTGCAAAAATATGTAGTGTATAGAAAACGTAAAATTTATGTGGGAGCAAAAGACTTTGCAGACTTATCACCGCTGATCAAAAAATACAAAGACGAGAAATTCTTGTTACCAGCATCTGATCAATTAAATGCTGATGCACCTATTACATTAAACAATCTGAAAGTAGATTGGGCACAAGCTATTTTTTATAGAACTGTAATGAGTGATTTATCTGATTTAGCTGATGTTTATTATGATGTTTTAGCTTTTTTCAGTCCAACTGGAATTAAATCATTATTTAAAAATTTCCCAGATTTTCAGCAAAACAATACCAGAATCGCTGTTTTTGGAAGCACAACTCAAAAAGAAGCTTTAGACCATGGATTAAGAATTGATATTCTTGCTCCAACACCTGAAACTCCTTCTATGACAATGGCTTTAGAAAAATACATTAGTGAAGCAAACAAAGGAAAATAAATCCTTAACAATATTAAAATCTTTTAAATTCCAAATTCTAACTTTATCTGTTGGGATTTGGAATTTTTCTTTTAAATCAATCTTTCCAGATCTTTGTAAAAGTTTAAAATTTATACAAAGAAATACAGGCAATGAATTCTATTTTGAATTTAGAATTTTTAAAATTGGAATTTTATTTTCCCCTCATTTTGAGTACATTTGATTTCTAACTAAAACCAAATCACTAAAATTAGTTTCAAATTTAAACTCGTATGAAAATCAACTCCCTTCTAATTGAAATTGATGGCATCGACAAAGAAATTCTTCGTTATTTAATGGACGATGCCCGAAAACCTATTTTGCAAATTGCTAATAAAATAGGCATTTCTGGAGCCGCAATTCATCAGCGTCTAAAAAAACTAGAACAATCTGGCGTGATTTCCGGATCAAAATTTACTGTAAATCCAAAGGTTTTAGGCTACAATACTATGGCGTTTATTGGCGTTTATCTTGACAAAGCTTCGCGAAACTCTGAAGCTGTAAAAGATTTAAGAAAAATTCCCGAGGTTTTAGAATGCCATTACACAACAGGAAACTGGTCTGTACTAATTAAAATTATCTGTCGCGACAACGAACATTTAATGCAGCTTTTAAATACTAAAATTCAAGCCATTGAAGGTGTTTCAAGAACAGAAACTTTTATTTCGCTTGATCAGCAGATTGACAGACAGATTCAGTTATAATGAGATAATGAGATAATGTGGCAATTTGATAATTAGGTAATTCAAAATACTTCACAAAAAACCCGACAGGTTTTTAAAACCTGTCGGGTTTGCTATAAAATTCTCTAATTGACTAATTCTCTAATTAGCAAATTAGTTTCTCCTGCTGCTTCCTGAATAAATCGAGATATAGTATAACAACGTTGCAATAGATCCTATCGCCGCAACAACATACGTTCTTGCCGCCCATTTTAAAGCGTCTTTTGCTCCAGCTTGTTCCTCTTGTGTCAGCATGTGTTTATTTTCAAGCCACGCCAACGCCCTGTTGCTCGCATCGTATTCTACAGGCAAAGTTATAACTGAAAATAAAGTTGTTGCTGCAAAAATCACAATTCCTACTAACAATAACTGCGGAAAAGTTTTAATCATCAAAATTCCAGCAATCAAAATCCATTGTACGTAATTTGACGCTACACTTACAATTGGAACTAATTTAGAACGCATTGTAAGCCATTCATAACCAATTGCATGTTGTACTGCGTGACCACATTCGTGTGCGGCAACTGCCGCCGCTGCTGTATTGCGATGATTGTAAACTGCTTCACTCAAATTCACTGTTTTATCTGACGGATTGTAATGATCTGTTAATTGACCTGGAGTCGAAATAACGCGCACATCTATAATTCCGTTATCGGCAAGCATTTTTTCTGCAATTTCAGCACCGCTCATTCCGTTTTTTAACTGCAATTGAGAATATAATTCGAATTTACTTTTAAGTCTAGAGCTTACTAACCAGCTAAAAAGCATAATTAGTCCGGCAATAATTAAATATCCACTTCCCATATTTTTGTTTTTTTTTGATTGAATTTTAAAGTTACAAAACAAACTGCAATTTATGAACCAATTTCAAAAAATGTCATTTTGGCATTATTATTCAATTCCAAATCAAAAAATTAAAATCGAAACTTACAACAGCTGTTTGTCTATTTCTTCAAACTTCTCAATGAGACTGTTTAGCTTTTCGTCTTGTTTTTTAATTTGCTTCGGACGGATATAAAACCAGTTAAATCCAATCCATAACAACGTTACGCCGTAAGTAATCAAAGCATAAAAAACCGTCATTCTCGAAGCGTATTCATACATATACAAACAGATTCCGACAAGAAGCAAAACAAAATACCAGCTTAATATTGTGGACTGCATAAACTGCTGTTTTTTCTTAATTAAAATCAGTTTTTGCAAATATTCATGATTGGTTTGAGTGGCATCAATATTTTTAAAATCTTTTAATGAACGATTATAAACAAAAACATACATCGCCATTGCTGCGATCGCTAAAACAATTCCGATTTTACTCGAAATAAACTGTGGCTGATAATAATACCAAACAAACAGAATAAAGGCGCTTGTAGCAAAAAGCAAAATATTAGTTTTCCATAAACTGCGTAAATTTGCTTTTTTAAATTGTTTTAATCGTGCTAGCAAATCCTCGATATTGGGTTGACTTACGGTTTGTTTTTTCCATAAATCTTTGAAATCTATATTATTGTTGTCCATTTTCTTTAAATTTTTGAGTCAATTTTTCTTTGATTCTGTGAATTTTCACTCTAACATTTGCTTCAGAAAGCCCAACAATTTTGGCGATTTCTGCCTGCTTAACATCTTCTAATTCCAGTGAAATAATAATACGTTCGGTTTCTGGCAATTCTGCTATGCATTTATACAAAAACTGAATTTGAGGCTCTATCGATTGTTGCTTTTCTTCGGTTAAATGAATCGGCAAATCAGATTTTGGGAATCGTTTTTCTTTTTCAATCTGCCTTAAACAATTATTAGAAGCAATTCTAAAAATCCAAGTTCCAATCGCCGATTCATTTCTAAACGTTTCCAGCTTTTGCCAAACAATTATAAAGGTCTCCTGAGCCAAATCCTGCGCTATATCATAATCGTTCACAAAACCCATGCAAAGCCTGAATATTCGATCCCAGTACGTTTTATAAATATCTTCAAATTCCATTCTTACGATTTTAGAAAATTGTTTAACTGTCCTAAATACCAAGCTGTATCATCATACATTATAAAGTGCAAGCCTTTAGTCGCATATTGAAAATTAGCCGTTTTCAAGTTTTTATATTGTCCCTCAATTGCTGGTTTTAAATTTATAAAATAAGATTCTAATAAAATTAAGGCTGGGCATTTTATCGCCGAGATTCTTTCTCGCAAATCAGTATTAAAGAAATCACAATACATTTGAGCAAAAGTTGTTCGGTCAGATTTTACACTCCAATCTACAACCATATCCAGTTTTGATGCGTCTTGCATAAGTCTTGGCATAGTACCTTTTTGCATTTCATAAAACTGAGAATCTGACATCGCTGTCATTTGCGTTACCATTGGCGAACAATCGTTATTTTCTTTTGATTTAAAAGAAGCATCGCTCAAAGCGGCCAAACACGGAAGCGCATCAACTACAACAATTTTCCCAATCAATTCTGGATAATCTGCGGCTATTGCCAAAGCCAATCCACCGCCCATACTGTGGCCAATTAAAATTGGTTTTTCGATTTTATTGTCTTTTATATAATTCGCAATTCCAGTTTTCCAGTTTTCAATTGAAGGATTTGGCTGTGGTTTAGCTCCGGCAAACCCGGCCATTGTAAGCGTATAACAAGTAAAATCTTTTTCGAAAGCTGTTTTGCTTTCATTCCAAACTTCTCCAGAAGAAGCAAATCCAGGAATGAATATTATAGATTGTTTTCCCTTTCCTGTTTTGATAACTTCAAAAGGATATGATTTTGTTTGTGCAAAAACATTCACGCATAATGCAGAAAATAAAAGGGCGATAATTAAAATATACTTTTTCATTTTTAATAGTTTTTAAGTTGTTAATTAAATCGGATCCATGCTTTTGATACGACGACTATTAAAATGTTACAAAAGTTTTTAAATTTTTAATGAAAAAATTCTAAATTCCAATGTTGGTGCGAGATTAAGAATGAAAAAAAATATTACACTCAGAGATTTGTCATCGTGAGGAAATGAAGAATCATTTTTAATTTTTGTCATCCTGAGGAACGAAGGATCACACACGTAACTCTACAATGATTGGCGATTTTGACCGCGGAATTTCCAGTGTGATCCTTCGTCCCTCAGGATGACAAACTGTGTGCAGATCACACAAGCAACTCTACAAAGATTGGCGATTTTGACCACGGAATATCTAGTGAGATCCTTCGTCCCTCAGGATGAAAAACTGTGTGCAAAAAAAATCCCAAACCCCAACAAAGTTGGAATTTGGAATTTTATATTGGAATTTATTCAATTACCCCACAAGGTTGATAATCTTCCCAGGAACAATTATCACTTTATTTGGAGTTCTTCCGTCTAATTGTTTTTGCGTTCTTTCGTCTTTCATTACGATTTCTTCGATTTGTTCTTTGGTTAAATCCAAAGGCAATTCGATAGTGAAACGCATTTTTCCGTTGAAAGAAACCGGATATTCTTTATTTGTTTCGACCAAATGACCGGCATCAAAAATTGGAAACGCTACTTCAGAAATTGAAGTTTTATGTCCTAATTGCGACCATAATTCCTCTGCAATGTGTGGTGCGTATGGCGAAACCAAAATTGCTAATGGTTCTAAGATCGCTCTTGAATGACAATTTTGAGTCGACAATTCATTCACACAAATCATAAATTGAGAAACTGACGTATTGAAAGAGAAATTCTCAATATCATCTGCTACTTTTTTGATGGTTTTATGCAAAGACTTTAAATTGTCTTTTGTTGGTGCGTCATTGTTTACGATTAAACCGTTATTCTCATCAATATACAATCTCCACAATTTTTTCAGGAAACCAAATACTCCCGAAATTCCAGCCGTATTCCAAGGTTTTGCCTGCTCTAACGGACCTAAAAACATTTCGTATAAACGTAATGTATCAGCTCCATATTCTGCACAAATATCATCCGGAGTTACCACATTGTATTTTGATTTCGACATTTTTTCGACTTCGCGGCCTACAATGTATTTTCCATTTTCGTCTAAAATGAATTCTGCCGTTTTATATTCATCTCTTGAATTTTTGAATTTCTGAACATCTAATTCATCAGAAGAATTTACGATGGAAACATCAGCATGGATTGGCTGTACTTTTTGATCTCCAATTTTGTTTTTAGATACAAAAGTATTTGTTCCTTCTAATCTATAAACAAAAGCACTTGTCCCCAAAATCATCCCCTGATTGATCAGTTTTTTGAATGGCTCTTCAGTTGGAGCAAAACCTTTGTCTTTTAAGAATTTGTTCCAGAAACGAGAATATAATAAGTGTCCGGTTGCGTGTTCGCTTCCTCCAATATATAAATCCACGCTTTCCCAATATTTCAAAGCTTCCGCGGAAGCGAATTTATCTTCATTGTGTGCATCCATATAACGCATCCAGTACCAAGAGCTTCCTGCCCAACCTGGCATGGTGTTCAATTCCAGAGGGAAAATTTCGAAATTATCAACCAAATCCGTATTAACAACTTCATTGTTTTTGGTATCCCAAGCCCAGATTGTTGCATTTCCTAACGGAGGCAACCCATCTTCGGTTGGTAAATATTTCTCTACTTCAGGTAAAATAATTGGCAAATGTTCTGCACTGATCATTTTTGGCAATCCGTTTACATAATAAACCGGGAAAGGTTCTCCCCAATAACGCTGACGAGAGAAAACGGCATCACGCAAACGGTAATTTGTTTTTCCGGTTCCCTGACCAATTTTTTCTAATTCAGAAATCGCTTTTTGAGTCGCTTCTTTATAATTTAATCCGTTTAAGAAATCAGAATTTGCGATTTCAACGTTGTCTTTTGATCCGTATGCGGCTTCAGAAATATCAACATTGGCGAAGATATTTTTGATTTCCGGCATTCCTTCCTGACCTTTAAAGAAATTAGCAAAAGCATAATCTCTTTCGTCTCCGCAAGGAACCGCCATTACAGCGCCTGTTCCGTAACCTGCCAAAACATAATCTCCAATCCAAACCGGAATTGGTTCTTTTGTAAAAGGATGTTCAGCATAAGCCCCTGTAAATACACCAGAGATCGTTTTTACATCGGCCATACGCTCACGCTCTGATCGTTTTGCTGTTTTTTCGATATACGCGTCAACTGCATTTTTTTGATCAGCAGTTACAATTTTAGCTACCAAATCATGTTCTGGTGCCAAAGTCATAAAAGTTACTCCAAAAATAGTATCAGGTCTTGTTGTGAAAACTTCTATATAATTTGTTTCAGGTTTCACATTTAAAGTTTCATCACTTTGCGCCTCAACCTGAGAGTTGAAACTTGAAACTTGAAACTTAACTAAAGCTCCTACCGATTTTCCAATCCAGTTACGTTGAGATTCTTTTATTGACTCGCTCCAATCGATATCATTTAGGCCTTGAAGTAAGCGTTCGGCATAAGCAGAAATTCGCATACTCCATTGTGTCATTTTTTTTCTTATAACAGGAAAGCCTCCACGCTCAGAAACTCCGTTTACAATTTCATCATTTGCCAGTACAGTTCCTAAGCCTGGACACCAGTTTACTTCGGTTTCTGCCAAATACGTCATTCGGTATTGCAACAAGATTTTTTCTTTTTGATCGTCAGAATAGGATTTCCATTCGTCAGCAGTAAAAATCACAACATTGTCATCGCAAACGGCTTCAACTAATGCATTTCCACTTTCTTCAAAAACGGTTACTAACTCTGAAATATCAAATGCTTTTCCTTCTTTTTTGCAATACCAAGAATTGAACAATTGAATAAAAATCCATTGTGTATGTTTGTAATAATCCGGATTTGAAGTTCGTACTTCACGACTCCAGTCAAATGAAAATCCGATTTTATCTAATTGTTTTCTGTATCCTGCAATTTGTTTTCCTTCTTTATCAACACCACCGTCAATATTTACACGAGTTGTATCTTCTGGACGCTGTCCTGTCTGAATCGCATATTGTTCTGCCGGCAATCCGAAACTGTCGTAACCCATTGGATGCAAAACATTGAAACCCTGATGTCTTTTGAAACGAGAATAAACATCTGAAGCTATATAACCCAGCGGATGACCTACGTGTAATCCTGCTCCAGACGGATAAGGAAACATGTCGAGTACATAATGCTTTGGTTTATCAGAGTTGTTTTTTGCTGCAAAAGTTTGATTTTCTGCCCAATATTTTTGCCATTTGGCGTCAATTTCGTTTGGATTGTATTTCATTTTTTTAAGGTACAAAGTTGCAAAGCGACAAGGTTCTAAGGTTTATCACTTTATGAATTCAGCGCAAATTTACATTTATTGTGGTTTGTACCAAAGCATTTCATTGACAAACAAATAAAATATCAAAATACTTATTCAAATTAAGTAAAAACACTTATACCGAATTGCATTTCGTGTAGTTTCAGAAATTTTAAGCCAAAAGTTTTGAGGTTCTAAGTGGCAAAGGTTTTTAGTCTTTTGCTATTTTTTTAAAACGCTGCGTTAGCTAAGTTTTATATTAATTGGTGTGCTTTATAAAAATCATACTTTAAAATAACTTAGCGCACTTTGTGGTAAAATCTGTTTTTATGCCCTCATATAAGTAAACTTTAAAAAAACTTATTCTTGTTTGCGGTTAAATAAACTTTTATTCAATATTGAATTGTATATTTATGGTATAAAAGTTCGTTATTAACTTTAAATAAAGAAATTCTTTATTATTTTTACCACATAATTTAAGCATACTATGAGTTCTAACTTTGATAAATTTCAAAAGCGCAGGTTAATTTCCTCTTATTTTTCGGTTGTATTAAGTGTATTCTTGGTATTATTCCTTTTAGGAGTACTAGGATTATTCATTATCAATTCTAAAAAACTGGCCAATGATTTTAAAGAAAAAATCGCAATGACGGTTTTCTTTAAAAACGAAGCTAATGATAGTGTAATAAAAGCATTTAACACCGAATTGAAAAGGGCTCCTTTTGCGAGATCTTATGTCTATGTTTCTAAAGAAAAAGCAGCAAAAGAACATACTGATATTATTGGAGAAGATTTCTTGACCTTTTTAGGAGAAAATCCGCTATTGAATTCATACGACATTCACCTAAAAGCGGATTATGTTGAGAGAGACAGCATTTTGCAAATTGAAAGCCAACTGCGTAAAAACACTATGATCGAAGATATTGTGTATGACAAACAATTGGTAAATCTAGTAAATGACAATATCAAAAAAGTAAGTATGTGGATTTTGATTATCAGTGGTTTCCTTGCGGTAATTGCAGTTTTATTAATCAACAGCTCATTACGTTTATCAATTCACTCAAACCGTTTCATTATCAAAACCATGCAAATGGTTGGTGCAACAAAATCGTTTATCCGTAAACCTTTTGTAATGAGAAGCGTAAAATTAGGAATGCTTGGCGCAGGATTGGCAATTATTGGTCTTATTGCACTTTTACTTTATGTAGACACTAACTTTCCAGGTTTAGGGATTTTAGAAGATAAAGCCCTAATCGGATTAGTATTACTAGCCGTTTTCGGAATTGGCGTTTTAATTACTTGGGTAAGTACTCACTTTGCAACACAACGTTTCTTGAACTTAAGAACGGACGACTTATACTAGTATACAGTCTGAATGTTAATGGTTCAATAAAACAATAAAAATATTTTAGCTTTGCTAGGATTACAAAAGAAATAAAATGAAAAACAATATTAAAGAAGAATACCAACAGCCACAAAAACAAGAATTTCTTTTTGACGGTATCAATTACAAAATCTTATTGATTGGAATTGCGGTTATTGCACTTGGCTTTATTTTAATGTCTGGTGGAGGAAGTGATAATCCTAATGTTTTTAATGAAGATGTTTTTAGCTTTAGACGTATCCGTTTAGCACCAACAACTGTTTTGCTTGGTTTTGGAATCACGATTTATTCTATTTTCAAAAAAACAAAATAGACTCCTTAGACAACTTAGATCTTTAGATTATTAGATTAATATCTTTAAAAAGTCTGATATCTAAGAAGTCTAATAATCTAACAATCTAAATAAATGAATACATTACAAGCTATTGTTCTTGCCATAATAGAAGGAATTACAGAGTTTTTACCTGTTTCTTCAACTGGTCACATGATTATTGCCTCTTCTTTTTTCGGAATTGCACACGAAGACTTTACAAAACTTTTTACGATTGTTATTCAGCTTGGCGCTATACTTTCGGTTGTCGTTTTATATTTCAAACGTTTCTTTCAAACACTTGATTTTTATTTTAAACTTTTGGTTGCTTTTATTCCGGCTGTCATTTTAGGATTATTGTTAAGCGATTTTATTGATGGTTTATTAGAAAATCCAGTTACTGTAGCTATTTCACTTTTAATTGGAGGATTTATTTTATTGAAAGTCGACGAATGGTTCAACAATCCAAATACTGCCGAAGGTTCTCAAGAAATTACCTATTTGCAAGCTTTTAAAATTGGATTATTTCAATGTATCGCTATGATTCCTGGAGTTTCAAGAAGTGGAGCAAGTATCGTTGGGGGAATGTCTCAAAAACTATCAAGAACTACAGCTGCTGAATTTTCATTTTTCCTTGCAGTTCCAACAATGTTGGGCGCAACAGTAAAAAAATGTTACGATTATTATAAAGATGGATTCGAATTGTCTCACGACCAAATCAATTTATTGGTTATCGGAAATGTAGTGGCATTTATTGTAGCGCTTTTGGCTATCAAAACCTTCATTGGATTCTTAACTAAAAACGGATTTAAAGTTTTTGGTTATTACCGAATCATTGCTGGAATCATTTTATTATTGATTCACTTTTTCATTCACCCGCTTACCATTATATAATGACAACTGAAGAATATCTAGACGGACAAGTTTTACTGATAGACAAACCTTTAAAATGGAGTTCGTTTCAAGCTGTCAACAAATTAAAATACCTTTTAATTAACAAAGTCGGGCTTCCAAAAAAGTTCAAAATTGGCCATGCAGGAACTTTAGATCCTTTGGCTACAGGCTTATTATTAATCTGTACTGGAAAATTTACCAAAAGAATTTCTGAACTTCAAGGTCAGGCAAAAGAATATACGGGAACTTTTTATATTGGAGCCACTACTCCATCGTATGATTTAGAAACTGAAATTGATGAAACTTTTCCAACAGGACATATCGACGAAGCTTTAATTCATGAAACGGTAAAACAGTTTTTAGGCGAAATCGATCAAAAACCACCTATTTTTTCAGCAATTAAAAAAGACGGCGTTCGTTTATATGAGCATGCACGAGCTGGAGAAACGGTAGAAATTGCAAGCAGAAAAACCACAATTCACGAATTCGAAATTACTAGAATTGCACTTCCTGAAATTGACTTTAGAGTTGTTTGCAGTAAAGGAACTTATATTCGTTCTCTTGCTTATGATTTTGGTAAAGCAATGCATTCAGGATCACACTTAACCGTTTTACGCCGAACTAAAATTGGCGATTACGATGTGAAAAATGCAATTGATATTACTTTGTTTGAGGAAAGCCTGCAATAAAAACAGGTTCTTATTTCCTTTTATTATACATAAAAAATAATTTTTTTAACTGTACGAATTATCGCAATTTTTTAAATATCTTTCAAAAAATATTTTGCTAATTCCGAGCTTACTGAAACAATATAATTTCACAGCAAAGACAAGCCTAAATCAATTTTATGAAATATTGTTTACTCGCGGTTGTTACTTTTTTTTGCTTCAATCTGACACTTTATGCTCAGGACAGAAAATTTAATTACGTTCAATTTGATGTTGGTATTTCAATAACAGGTAATCCAGATTATGGTGATTCACCAAAATATGAAGGCGACAAACAGCCTTTTCTTCTTCCAGACGGTTTAGGCTCAAAACTGGGTTATGGCCTTCAATATAAACAATGGGCAACGTTAGGACTTCATAGCGGTCTCGACTGGAAATGGAATGAAAAATTGGTGGCTGTTCCGGTTTATCTTAACTTCGGATTAAGACCAAAAATAGGTGAAGAAACCCGAATTACTATGGAAGTAGGATACGGAAAAAGTTTTGCTTTAGGCCGAGGCAATTTGAGTGGCACTTATAAAAAAGCAAGACTTGGACTTACTGGCGATGAGAAAACACTATTTATTGAAATAGCCGATTTTGATTTTCCTCTTTACGAATATAATAGTATTGGCTGTATTAGTTTTGGAATTTCTGTTATTACTTTTTAAAAGCGTTCTTTAAGCAAACTTACTGAGTTTGGCATTAAAGAAGCACATTACACAATGGGGTATTGTAATGTGCCAACTCCTAAGTAATGTTACTTCATACTTGTTGTCCTGTGATTAATAGTGAGGAACACTTTTCCCTCCGAACAAGAATGATGAAAAAAAATCATAAAACCTTTCGAATAACTTTTTCATAATAGTGCAGTTTTTAATAGTTAAACATTAAATAAACACCAATAATAGAGTAAATCAAAAAGTAAATAATAGAAGTGGGATTATTTCACTAAGATACAAAATTCCACATAATAAAAAAATATTTTACAGATTATTTAATATTAAAACACTTGTCCTCAACAAATTACTAGAACAAAAAGGCTTTTAAAAGATTTAATTTAATAAAAACTACAATCGATTATATTTTATATTCTCCATAATCTCAAGCAATTCCTGCTGCACTGAAATTCCTTTATCGGCCAAATACCATAATTGCAGATCTGTTTTGATTTTTTCATCAATTACACCAAATTCTTTTTTATAATTTGTCATTAATTCAGTTGCACCTTTTGGTCTTGGTCCCCAATCTGCACGAACAATTCCGGCTTCTTTACAAATTACAATAACTTTTGGAATTGCTCTTCCGCCATTCGTTAAATATTGACTCATTAAATCATCATTTTGGTCACGAAGCACAATTTGAAGATCAATTTTTTTATTTGATTCAATAGCCATCTTATTAAGGATAGGAAGTATTTGCGCAGCATCGCCGCACCAGCCTTCAGAAATTACTAACCAAATAAAATGGTTGTCTAATTTTTGAAGCTTCTCGATTGTTTCTTCTGAAATTTTAATCGTTTTTTCAAGCCGATTCATTCGAGCTTCATTCAAACTCGTATAATGAGTCAAACTTTCAGATTGAGTATCTCCTGTCGATTTTCCTTCTGACAATAAATCGGTAACTAATTTTCTATATTCTGCATAAGAATAACTATTGAATAATGCTTTAGCAACAATACTTTTCATATTTACTTCGTTTTGGTTCTATAAAAATAATCATTTTAAGAAGATGCGAGTATGACTTTTATCACATTAGACCGAAATTAATACCAAAAGTCTGTTTAAATTTAAACACAAAAGAGCTATTAATTTTTTGTAAACATTATTTTTAAAAATCAGAATATGTCTATATTTGCACAAATTAACGCAACACAAACATGAAATATAAAAGAATTCTTCTAAAACTTAGCGGCGAGGCCTTAATGGGTGATTTACAATACGGAATTGACCCTAAAAGATTAGCCGAATATGCTGACGAAATTAAGCAGATTCATAGTAAAGGAGTAGAAATTGCTATTGTTATTGGAGGAGGAAATATTTTTAGAGGCGTTGCGGGTGCAAGTGCCGGTATGGATAGAGTACAAGGTGATTATATGGGAATGCTTGCCACTGTAATTAACGGAATGGCTTTGCAAGGTGCGCTTGAAGACAAAGGAATGAAAACGCGTTTGCAGACTGCTTTGAAAATGGAATCTATTGCTGAACCTTACATTAAAAGAAGAGCAGATCGTCATCTTGAAAAAGGAAGAATTGTAATTTTTGGAGCCGGAACCGGAAATCCATATTTCACAACTGATACTGCAGCTGTTTTAAGAGGAATCGAAATTAATGCTGATGTTATCTTAAAAGGAACTCGCGTTGATGGTGTTTATGATTCTGATCCTGAAAAAAATGCTTCGGCAGTAAAATTCGATATGATTTCGTTTGATGATGTTCTTAAAAAAGGACTAAACGTTATGGATACAACGGCTTTTACTTTAAGCCAGGAAAATAAATTGCCAATCGTTGTTTTTGATATGAACAAAATTGGAAATTTATTGAAAATTTGTGAAGGAGAAAATATTGGAACTGTAGTAAATGTTTAGATTGTTCGATTATTCGACTTTTAGATTATTAGATTTCTCTTAATTTTTGACAATCGTTTAATATTCAAAAAAAAACAAAAATCATATTAGTTAGTAAATTAGATCCAACGATTTTTAAAATCTAAAAATCCAAACGTCTATCCCGAGGCTTCGGGACTTAAAAATCGAAAAAAAATGAGTGAAGAAATAGATTTTATATTAGAAAGTACTGAGGAATCAATGAACGGTTCTATTGCGCACTTGGAAAAAGAATTTCTAAATATTCGTGCAGGAAAAGCTTCTCCAGCAATGTTGGGAAGTGTTTTTGTAGATTATTATGGTTCTGCAACACCACTTTCGCAAGTTTCAAAAATTAGTGTTCCTGATGCAAGAACAATCACGTTACAGCCTTTTGAAAAAAATATGCTTCAAGCTATTGAAAAAGCAATTATGATTGCCAACATTGGTTTTAATCCGATGAACAATGGTGACGTAATCATCATCAGCGTACCGCCTTTGACAGAAGAGCGCCGTAGAGATTTGGCGAAACAAGCAAAATCTGAAGCTGAAGATGCTAAAATTGGTGTTCGTAACGTTCGTAAAGACGCCAACTCTGATATTAAAAAATTAGAAAAAGACGGAACTTCTGAAGATGTATGCAAATCTGCTGAAGAAGAAGTTCAAAACTTAACAAATACTTTTATCAAAAAAATCGATGAATTATTAGCTGCGAAAGAAGCTGAAATAATGAAGGTTTAATTGTATTTGATACAAAATAGAAATCCGTTTGGTTAAATTTACCAGACGGATTTTTTTATTCTTATTTTTGCATACCAAAATCACATTCTTTTCGTTTTTGAAACTATAACATTCTGTATGAAGCTATTCTGTTTATTGACTTTGTTTTTCACGCTTTCTATTCAAGCGCAATTTCAAGTAAACGGAATTGTAACTGATTCTAACAACAAACCGTTGCCTTTTGCAACTATAACAACTTCTGACAATAACAATACTATTACAGATGTTGACGGTAAATTTGATTTTAAAACTTCAGTAAAAATTACCAATTTTGCTGTTTCCTACATTGGTTTTGAAACTAAAATCATTGCAATTGCAGATCATAAAAAGTTTTATTCGATTTCTCTTTCTCAAAAAACAGATGATTTAAAAGAAGTTGTAATTTCTAATGAAAATCCAGCTTTAGCCATAATTAGAAAAGTCATCGCTAATAAAAACAGAAACGATCCGCAAAAAAAACTCAGCAGTTTTGAGTACAAAACCTACAACAAACTTATTGTAACTGCCAATCCAGATTCAATTGACGGCAGAATCGATTCTTCTGCAGCGTATAAAGATTTCAATAAAAAAGAAATCAATATTGATTCGTCTGATTATAAGTTTAAAGAAATAATCAGCAAACAGCATTTATTTCAAACTGAAAAAGTTTCGCAATATCAGTTTGGAAACAACAAACTCAAAGAAACTATTTTAGGAACTAAAATAGCTGGTTTCAAACAGCCAATTTATGAAGTGCTGGCATTTAACCTGCAGTCTATTTCAGTTTACGATTCGAAATACGAATTATTCGAAACCAAACATCAAAGCCCCATTGCAAACAACGCTTTTGATGATTACAATTATAAACTTCTTGATACCGTAAATATAAAAGGACGAGAAACTTTTATGATTTACTTTAAAAACAAGAAAAGAAAAACAAATGCTCTTGAAGGCGTTTTATATATTGATCAGGAAAATTTTGCTGTTGCCAAAGCTGTAATGCGTATAAAAAGCGTTCTAGACATTAGCGGTGTTCATGAATTTGAATATGTTCCGGAGGAAAAAATCTGGTTTCAGAGCAATACAACTTTTAAAATTGTCAAAGGAAAAAATGATGATGATATCAAAATATTGGGCGGTACAATCCAGTTTGACGGAGATGTTGAAGATAATTTTGAAAGAAGAAAAAAAGTAGCTTCTGATTTTACTTATCTGATTTCAGAAAGCAACAATTTTGACATTCATTATAACACAAATCCTGCGATAAAAAATCCTGCACTCTATATTGAAATTAAAGACGATGCCAGCAAAAAACCAGAAGAATTTTGGAATGAGTACCGAAAAGAAAGTTTAGACCTAAAAAGCCAGAAAACCTATCAATTATTAGACAGTCTTTCGGTTAAGAAGAGAATAGAAAAACGTTTAGGCCTTGGGCGAAAAATCATAAATGGTTATCTGCCTATCGGACCTGTAGATCTTGACTTAAAGAAATTAATCAGCTTTAACAATTACGAAGGTTTTCGTTTAGGCGTCGGCGGTATTACTAATGATCGTTTTTCTAAAAATTTCAGGATTGAAGGCTATACTGCATACGGAACAAAAGACGGTGTTTTTAAATACAATTTAGGCTCTGGAGTTTTGTTGGACAAATCGACTAATACTTGGCTAAACGGATCTTATACAGATGATGTTCGAGAAATTGCGAGTACCGTTTTTGCAGTTGACAAACGTGTTTTCAAAATTTACGATCCACGGCCAATCAACATTAGTACTTTTTATAAATACATCAGCTGGAAAGCGAATATTCAAACTAAAATTATTCCGAAAACCGAAGCTGTTTTTGAGTTATCACGAACGGATGTTGAGCCAAAATTTGATTATCTTTTTAATTTAAACGGACAGTTATATTCAAGTTATGTGATGACAACTGCCATGGCTTCGATTGTTTGGGCGCCTTTTAGCGATTTCATGCAAACGCCAACAGGAAGAACAGAATCTGACAAAAGATTTCCGAGGTTTACTTTTCAGTATACGCAATCATTGCCAAATGTTTTAGAAAACGATTTTAAATTCAGTAAAATAGATTTCAAAACAGAATATGAAAAGAAATATTTAAACGGCCAAAAAACAAGTTTACTACTACAGGGCGGTTACGCTATTGGCGATGTGCCAATAACACATTTGTACAATACAATGCCTAATAACTTAACCAAAGAAACGGTTATGCAGCGTATTACTTTTGCCGGAAGAAACAGTTTTGAAACCATGTATTTTAATGAATTTTTCTCGAGCCAATATGTGTTTTTTCAAATTAAACATGGTTTTGACCGAATTACAATTCTTAAAAAAGTCCGTCCTTCTTTAGTTTTAGTTACCAGAATGGCTTGGGGAAATATGCAAAACCCAGAACAGCATGTTGGTCCGGCATATAAAACTTTAGACAAAGGCTTCTTTGAATCTGGAATTGAATTGAATAAAATCTTTAAAGGTTTTGGTTTAGGCGGATTTTACCGTTATGGCCCAAATCAATTGTTGAAATTTGAAGACAATATTGCGGTTAAGATTTCGTATGTTTTGGATTTGGGACTTTAATACCTGAAATTCCAAACCCTGTAGGTATTAAGATAAATTCCAAATTCCAATCTTCCACACAATCTTGTCATTTCGATCGGAGGGAGAAATCACACTAGATATTCCGGAAAAAGAATCGCCAATCTTTGTTGAGTTACGCGTGTGATTTCTCCCTCCGATCGAAATGACAAGAACAAAAAATCCCAAACTCCAATCATAAAATTGGATTTGGGATTTTTATTGTGAGGCTTAAGAATTGCAATTTAAATCCTTTTATGGTTTCAAAATCAAAACTGATGGCGTATTGTTCAGCCATGTACTTTGAGATTCAATCAGCTTTTTCCAGCTGTCTAAGCTAATAATCATTAAGTTTTGGCTTTCTAAAAACTCTTTTTTAATGGTTCTATCGTGCATAATCATAATATGATTTGGAGCAATCTGTTCGATTGAACGAATCGTTTCCTGAATATCGCGTGTACTTTTTACCTCACCGCTGGCATCAAGAACTGTAATTTGAGAGCCGTTGTTATTGATTAATTTCTTAGCATATTCAATTAAAAAAGCATCTTCCTTACTAAAAACAGGCATAAAAATCTGATTGACTTCTTCTAAATCTTTATCAATAAAAATTCCGACTGGCATTTTGCTTTTTGCAATAATGTGACGTGTTCTTTCATCAAAAGGAGAATTTTCAAACAAACCTTCTTTTCCAGTAAATTTGTCAATCAAACGATCCGGATTTACGATTCGGGTTGTAAAACCTAGAATCTTGCCCAACAAAGTTCCGTCAAAAATTGACTGACCTAAACCAACTAATAAAAGATCGTATTCACCTTGATTTGCAGTATCAATAATATCTGTATCAATATCATTGGTCACTTTAAATACACTTATCATATTTTGATTCAAACGTTCTGACTCCTCAATAACAGGAATCAGCATTTTACGTTCATGATCTTTTACATCAAATGAATGTATTTCTGTACTTAAAGATAAATGCATCGCTGTTACGATCGAATTATCTCCTTGTTTTTTCACTAAACTGTTAGCGATTTTCAACAATTTTTTTCCTCTTTCAGGAGTAGCAAACGAAAGCAAAATTTTGTATTTGCTTTTATTTCCAATTTCTTGCGGTACTGTTGTTACTTTATCTTTAAAAATAAATCCGATGAAATCTAAAGCAGGACCCGTCATAAAAGTGGTTACTAAAGCCATAATTACCATCATAGTAAAAATTTCAGTAGAAAGAACTCCTAAATCGTAACCAATATTTAAAACTACCAATTCCATTAAACCGCGTGTATTCATCAACGCTCCAATGGCCAAACTGTCTTTCCAGTTTTGTCCAACAAATTTTGCTGCCAATGCGCTGCCAAAGAATTTTCCAGTTACCGCTACCGCAATAATTACTGCAGTTACTTTCCATAAATAAGGATCATTTAATAATCCGATTTGTGTACGCAAACCTGTGAAAACAAAAAACAATGGCAATAAAACGATGATCGAAACATCTTCTACTTTTTCAATAAAAATATTTCTGAATTTATTGTTTTCCGGCATAATAGCTCCCGCTAAAAAAGCTCCAAATAAAGCATGAATTCCGATTAATTCAGATGCATACGCAGAAAATAAAAGTGTTAAAAAGAAAATCGCAACAACCGGTTTATTTAAGCTTTCGCGTGTTGAATTCAAATCGCCTACACGTTTCAAAAACGGGCGAACTATTTTAAGCATTACAATTACATATAAAATAGCTAAACCTATTACATACAAAGCACTTGTAAATGAACCTGCTTTTACAATAGCAATTACAACTGCTAAAATACACCAAGCCGTGATATCGTCTGCGGCCGCACAAGTAATCGCAATAGTTCCGAGTTTTGTTTTTTGCATCCCTCGCTCTTGAACGATTCGCGCTAAAACCGGAAAAGCTGTAATACTCATCGCGATTCCCATAAACAATCCGAAAGAAGAAAACTCTACACCAACCGGCGCAAAAGTTCCGTAGATAAAATAAGCAAATGTTAATCCTAATGCAAACGGAATTACGATACTCGCATGGCTGATTACTACAGATTCATGCGCTTTATTTTTTAGAACTTTCAAATCCAATTCCATCCCGATTACGAACATGAAAAGGATTAAACCAATCTGACTTAAGAATTGAAGATTTCCTAAAGATTCTTTTGGAAATAAAGCCGCTGAGAATTCAGGAAAATACATTCCGACCAAAGATGGCCCTAAAACAATACCTGCAATCATTTCGCCAATTACAGACGGCTGCCCTATTTTTCTGAAAACCCATCCAAATAAACGTGCCACTAAAATAATAGTCACGATTTGGGCTAATAAAATAGCTAAAGGATGCTGTAAATTTTCGACCATAGAATGAAGAAAATCATTCCAATGATTGCTTTCTATTTTTTTCTGAATGATGTCGCGTCCAACTTCTAGAGATGCGCCTTTTGAAATTATCCAATAAATCAGAGCGCCGAAACCTCCAATAATTGTTACGTAAAACAAAGAGTTTTTTAAGTTATTCATAACTCGTTTTTTTGATTTTAATGCTGCAAATATCAACACTGAAAATTTAGCGATAAAGTAAATTTACTGCTAATTTTCGATCTATGTAACAAGTGGGAAAAACTTTGTAATAAGTTAGATTTTTACTTTTTTCAAAAAGTCAGAACGGTACGTTTCACTTAAAATCAATGTGCTGTTTTTATCATTTTTCTCTAAATGATGAAGTACAATTTCGTTGTGGTTAAAGAATTTAATGGCTTTTACCGCCACGATTTCTTTTTTGTTTACACGGCAAAAATCAGCTTCTGGCAATTCTTTCAGAAGTGTATCAAACTTAACATTCTTTAAGTTCAAAAAACTCCCATCAGAGAGCAAAACTGTTTTGTCGCGACTGTCGCTTACTGCGGTTTTGATGTAGTGAATTTGGTTAAAATACAGCAAGGTTTTTCCTTTGTCCGTATTTAATTGAATGAATTTTTTAGCAGTCTCTGGTTTGTGAAACTTCTCAAAAGCTTTTGAGATTGCTTTTTGCAGGCGTTCTAATTTTACTGGTTTTGTAATATAATCTACAGCGTCAATATTAAAAGCGTCGGCTGCATATTCTTTATATGCCGTACAAAAAATGACTAATTTGTTTTCTAACATTTCAGCCAAATGCAAGCCATCCATTCCTGGCATTTCGATATCTGATATTAATAAATCAAAATCGAGATCCGGAATATCGGCAAGGAGTTTTTCAGGATTGTTGTACGTCTTTACAATTTCTACTTCAGGAATTTGTTCGCAAAGCATTTTCAAGTACGTTAATCCAGGCAACTCATCGTCCAGAAGCAAGCATTTCAGTTTTGTATTCAAGTAAATCTATTTTAAGATGAGCGATATAAACGTCGTTTTCTACGAATTTATCAAGTTTGAAATTATTCTTATAAATAATGCGCAAGCGATGTTCTAATGTTGCGTGGCCAAAACCGCTTCGTTCTTTTTTGAGTACTTTCTTATCCGAGATTTTATTCGAAACCGTCATAAAAAAAGCATTGTCTTTAAACTCAAAAACAACCGAAATAAAAGCATCTGCACTTTGCAAATCAGCATGTTTAAAAGCATTTTCGATTAAATCAATTGAAATTAACGGCGCTAATAATGGCTGGTCGTATAATTTATCTTCTTTATTAATATTGGTTTTTATCTTCAGCTCAAAAAGCGGACTTATTTTGATCTTGTTTATTTCGATTAAATTCAGTGCAAAATCAATTTCTTCTTTTGCCGTGACGAATTTCTTTTTGCTTTCGTATAAAATATAATCCAAAACATTGGCTAATTTATCTAAAGCAAAATAAGTTTGATAGGCGTGTGATTGAATTGAGTTTAGAATATTCTTAAACAAATGCGGATTAAGTTTAGACTCTAAAGTTTCTAACTGCAAGTCATTTACCTTTCTCTCCAGTGCATAAAAACTCTCTTCAGCATCTTCTTTCGATTTTTTTGCCTGCATTAGTTGGTACATCATAAAGCAAATGATGACAATGAGCAACAAAAGAATTGCTAAAAAAATAAAAGTTGTGGTATTGTTGTCCTGCATGTGACTCTTCTATTATTATAAAATATCTAATTATAAATTATTTTACGAAGTTGTAAAACTCCTTATTCTCTTTAGCCCCGCAATAAAACTCACCATTAGATGTAAACAAAACTAACTCATAATTTTTATTCATCCGGTAAAAATTATTTTTATAATCTTGAAATATTTGAGTTGCTACTAAAAACTCAATAAATTTAAAAGAATTATTGTAACCATAATTTTGTATAAAATTTTCGTTAATCCATGTTAATTTGATTGGTTTTTTGTAAAACTCCAGCATGCGAGAACTATCCTTCTTAAAGAATAACATAGACTTGTTTGTATTTACCAAAACTTTATCTAATTCAGATAAAGATCTCTTAAAATGAAAAATAATTCTATCGCTGATCTTTTCAGAAATTTTAACCTTACTGAATTGAGCATCTAAATAATTTATAATTTCATTTAACAAATCTAAATCTTCTGTTCTTTCAGTAATAAAATCTCCTCTAAAATTCACTTTTGAAAATCTCATCAGTAATTCATTATCAATCTTTTTAAGATTAATAATATAGCTGATTACATAATCTCTGAAAGCTTCTTTAAAATCAATAACTATAATTGAGCTAAAATCATTTTCAGCAAGGCTGATCTTCATTTTTTCATTAGAAAAACAAATAACAAAGCGACTTAAATCTAAATTTGAAGAATAGTCACCAAACCTTCTAATAGCATTTATAAGTAAAATTACCTTTTCAACCATTCTTTAAATTTATTATGCTTACTAATCCTTAATGACTTGAAACAAATTTCAACCCAATAATCGACGCGATTAAAGTTGAAAGAAAAAATATTCTCCAAAAAGTGGCTGGTTCTTTAAAAACTAAAATTCCAACTAAAACAGTTCCTACAGCGCCTACGCCTGTCCAAACTGCGTATGCCGTACCAATTGGCAATGTTTGAGTTGCTTTATATAACAAAACCATACTTATGGTCAAACATACAAAAAAACCTCCCATCCAATACGTCGAAATAATTCCGGTTGTTTCTTTGGCTTTTCCAAGACATGATGCAAATCCAACTTCAAAAAGTCCAGCGATAATTAATAAAATCCAGTTCATTTTCTTTTCATTTTTAAATTAATTGCAAATATGAGAAAAGCTTAGGATTAATCAGCAAAAAGAAAGAAATTTATTATAAAATATAAAGTTGCAGATTTGTGTTAACATTAAGTAAAATACAAACGATTATTTATGATTTTGAGCACTTTTCACTACATTTGCAACCATTTTAAAGATTTTATGAAAAACGCTATTCAAGTTGGATTTTGGGAAAAAGTAGCCCGAATTATTCTTAAAAACAGAATTACGATTTTAGTTGTGGTTGCAGCCTTGACCATTTTCCTTGGTTTTCAATGGAGAAATCTTGCTATGACCTATACAGAAGCCAATTTGCTTCCTAAAAATCATGTTGCAAATAAAGATTATCAAAAATTCTTGGACAAGTTTGGAGAAGAAGGAAATCTTGTAGTAATTGGTTTTAAAGACCCAAAGTTTTTTACGCCAAAAAATTACGCAGCTTGGAATGAATTGATGACGGGTTTAAAAAAATCGAAGGAAATTGATTTGGTTGTTTCTTTAAACGACTTGAAAAAATTAGAAAAAGATACTGTTAACGAAAAATTCGTTTTGGCGCCTTTTATTGACCAAAGCAAAGCGGTTGATCCTGAATATTTAAAAAAAATACAATACGATTTATTTCACAATCTTCCTTTTTATGAAGGCTTGCTTTTTAATAAAGAAAGCGGCAGTATTCGTTCTGCAGTTTACATCAACAAAAAAATTGTAAATACGGCGGAGAGAAAAACTTTTATTCTTGAAAACTTGGTTCCTAAAATCGCTAAATTCGAGAAAACAACCGGAATCGATTTGAAAGTTTCTGGAATGCCCTACATCAGAACCATCAATGCTGACAATATGAAAGGCGAAATCGCACTTTTTATCGGCGCTGCTTTATTGACGGTTTCATTGATTTTCTTTTTCTTTTTCCGTTCGTTTAGAGCTACGTTTATTTCGATCTGCATTTTGATAGTTGGGGTAATTTGGTCGTTCGGAACTTTAGGATTATTTCATTATAAAATCACGATTTTAACGGCTATTATTCCGCCACTAATTATCGTTATCGGAATTACGAATTGTATTTTCCTGATCAATAAATACCAGCAGGAAATTAAACTGCATAACAATCAGGCAAAAGCATTACAGCGCATTATTTCGAAAATTGGAGTTTCGACCTTAATGACAAATGTTACTACTGCGATAGGTTTTGCAACGTTTATGATTACAGGAAATGATTTGCTTTTTGAATTTGGTTTAGTAACATCGATCAACGTTATTTCTGTGTATTTGTTGACGCTTTTAATTGTGCCCATCGTATACAGTTTTATGTCACTGCCAAAAGAAAAGCACCTTTATCATTTGACTAAAACTTACATTTCTACTTTACTGGATTTTGTAGAAAATGTAGTTAAAAACAAACGAAAAGTAATTTATACCATTTACGGTTTGCTTTTAGTTTTTAGTGTTATTGGAGTTGCACAAATGAAAGTTTCAGGAAGTTTGATTGGCGAAATGCCAAAAAGCGCTTCGTTTTTTAAAGATATTTTATTTTACGAAAAAGAGTTTAAAGGTGTAATGCCACTCGAAATAATGATTGACACCAAACACAAAAAAGGTGTGATGAAATTATCGACAATGAAAAAAATGGATGAACTGCAAAATACAATTGCGTCGATTCCAGAATTATCAAAGCCGGTTTCTATTGTAAATTTGGTTAAATATTCGAAACAGGCTTTTTATAACGGAAATCCAGAATATTACCAATTGCCGACTTCGCAGGAACAAACTTTTATTTTATCATATGCTAAAAACGCAACAAAAAACAGCAAAGATAATTTAATGAAAAGTTATGTAGATTCGACTGGACAATACGCCCGAATCACGACTTTTATGAGAGATATTGGTACCGATGAAATGGCGAAAGTTGAGAAAAAACTGCATGCCAAAATCGCTGAAATTTTCCCGAAAGACCGCTATGAAGTTACCTTAACCGGAAAAGCATTGGTTTTCCAGAAAGGAACATCGTACCTGGTTGAGAACTTAATCGAGTCGCTGATTTTTGCCATTTTAGTAATTGCTGCTTTGATGCTTTACTTATTTAGATCTTTCAAAATGGTTTTTGCGTCTGTAATTACAAATGTTTTACCGCTTTGTATTACGTCTGGATTGATGGGCTATTTCGGAATCCCGTTGAAACCGTCAACTATTTTGGTATTTAGTATTGCATTCGGAATCTCGGTAGATAACGCGATTCAGTTTATGGCGAAGTATCGACATGATTTATTGCAAAGCAACGGAAAAGTAAAAAAATCTGTTTTCAGTGCTTTAAGAGAAACCGGAATCAGTACTTTTTACACCTCTGTCGTTTTAATTTTAGGATTTGCTACTTTCACGCTTTCAAGCTTTAGTGGCACAATCGCACTTGGCGGATTAATTTCATGTACCTTATTGTTTGCGATGTTTGCCAATTTATTGGTTTTGCCCGCTTTGGTTTTGACTTTTGAGAAGAAAAAAGCGAAGAAAGAGGATTTGGAAGGATTGGAAGGAAACACCAATTTCACGAATTAGCACGAATTAATTAAAAAAATAAAATGAAATCTAAACTGGAAGCGACTGAATTTAGAAATAAGATTAAAAGCAACACAGTAATTGGGAACCCAAAACTTAAATATATTAGTCCATTTTGGTTATTCAGAATATTTGAAGGAATTTCAAAACCTTTTTATGGAAATTTTGACGATTCAACATTTCGTTTAACAATAAATACAGCCATATTGCCGACATTTTATACAATCAAAGGCAATTACAAAACAGCAAATAGAACATTAAATATTAGTTATACAATTGAGCCAACTCACAAACTTTCAATTATTTGGATAAAGTATTTTCCAATTATTGCATTTGTTTTAGCAAATTCAGTTCTTATTAGTCAAGAAAAAATCCCTTTACAAGTATATTTATTTTTTAACTTGTTTATTGTTTTTTCAACGTTTTATACAAAATGGCGAACAAAACAAGAAATGAAAAATTTAGAACGAAAGTTCAACGAAATATTTGAAATCATAATTTAATTAAGAATCACACAAAAATTTATCATTTCGATCCCGAGGCTTCGAAATCGAAATCTGTGAGATTCTGCAAGACTACGAAATACTAAACGGAGCTACTTGTGAAGATTTCTCTCCCGAAGCCTCGGGATCGAAATGACAAAAATAAAAACGATTGCTTCTTATGAAAGTGATTCGCCTAGCCCTGATAGAAGCGGTATCCTTTTTCTTGCTTCTTTAGCAAGGAAAAGATACAAGCGGATAGCAGGAATAGCTTCAAAAATTAATTATTATCGTTTATATTTGCAATTCGATATAAAACACTGATTTTATTTTAATCTAAAATCAGCAATCTATAAATCTAAAATTAAAATGAGACACACAAAAGTTAAAGACTTATTAAACAGTACTACGACGCTACAGGAAGTGAATGCAAAAGGATGGGTGAGAACTTTTAGAAATAATCAGTTCATCGCGCTTAATGACGGTTCTACCATTAATAATATACAATGTGTTGTTGATTTTGAAAATACACCAGAAGAAACTTTAAAAAGAATCACGACTGGAGCTGCGGTTTCTGTAATCGGAACTTTGGTTGAAAGTAAAGGTGCGGGTCAGAAATATGAAATTCAGGTTACAAAACTTGAAATCTTAGGAGATTCTGATGCGGAGAAATTTCCAATGCAGCCTAAAAAACACTCTTTAGAATTTTTACGCGAAAATGCTCACTTGCGCGTACGTACAAATGCTTTTGGTGCGATTATGCGTGTACGTTCTGTATTGTCTTATGCAGTTCACAGCTATTTTCAACAAAAAGGTTTTGTGTATGTAAACACACCAATTATTACCGGCGCTGACGCTGAAGGTGCTGGAGAAATGTTTCAGGTGACTTCATTGCCTTTGGATAATCTTCCAAAAAACGAAGAAGGAAACATTGATTTCAAAAAAGATTTCTTTGGAAAACATACCAACTTAACGGTTTCTGGACAATTAGAAGGCGAAACTTTCGCAATGGCTTTGGGTCAGATTTATACTTTTGGACCAACTTTTAGAGCAGAAAATTCAAACACTTCTCGTCACTTGGCTGAGTTTTGGATGATCGAGCCAGAAGTTGCTTTCAATGATCTTGATGACAACATGGATTTGGCTGAAGATTTTATTCAGTACGTAATTAAATATGCTTTAGACAATTGTGGAGACGATTTGAAATTCTTAGAAGGGAGACTTTTAGAAGAAGAAAAATCAAAACCGCAAGCAGACAGAAGCGAAATGCCTTTGTTAGAGAAATTAAATTTTGTTTTGGAGAACAACTTCAAACGTGTTTCTTATACTGAAGCAATTGATATCTTAAGAGATTCAACTCCAAATAAAAAGAAAAAATTTAGCTACTTAATTAACGAATGGGGAGCTGATTTACAGTCAGAACACGAGCGTTATTTAGTTGAAAAACACTTTAAATGTCCGGTAATTTTATACGATTACCCAGCAAACATTAAAGCGTTTTACATGCGTTTGAACGACAACACAGAACCAGGAAGAGAAACAGTTCGTGCCATGGATATCCTTTTCCCTGGAATTGGAGAAATCGTTGGTGGTTCTGAAAGAGAAGAGCGTTACGATGTTTTGGTTGAAAAAATGAAAGCTTTAAACATCGACGAAGAAGAATTATACTGGTATTTAGACACCAGAAGATTTGGTTCTGCCACTCACGCAGGTTTCGGATTAGGATTTGAGCGTTTGGTATTGTTTGTAACCGGAATGACAAATATTAGAGACGTAATTCCTTTCCCAAGAACTCCTGGAAGTGCGGAATTTTAATAGAAACAAATTTGCCACGAAGGCACTAAGACACTAAGTTTTATTTTTAAAAACTGATTTAAGACTCAAAAAATTAAAATAATACCACGAAGACACAAATTCACAAGTATTATTTTATTGTAAATGGAGATTTAACAACTTTCAAAAATAAAAAACTTTGCGCCTTAGCGTCTTCGTGGCAAATATAAAATATTATGCTCTCTGAAAGAACTGAAGAAATTGGAAAAATAATTGTAAACTCTGCTTTTAAAGTTCACAAACAACTTGGACCCAGATTATTAGAAAGAGTTTATGAAGTTTGTTTAGCTCATGAAATTGCTAAGGCTGGTCTTGATGTAAAACGACAAGTTGATATTCCGATTGTTTATGATGGAATTGAATTTAGCGAAGGATTAAGATTAGATTTATTAATTGAAGATTCTATAATAATAGAAATAAAAGCAGTAGAAAAAATAAATTCAGTTTGGGAAGCGCAAATTATAAGTCAGTTAAAATTACTAAACAAAGATTTAGGCTTTTTAATTAATTTTAATGTACCATTAATCAAAAGCGGTATCAGAAGATTTATAAACACGAAAAGAGTATTTTAAAAAAAATCAAATAAAAGCCTTAGAGGCAATTAAAAATAAAAACTTTGCGCCTTCGCGTCTTAGTGGCTAAAAAAAGTAGTGCCTTATTATGCTAAAGCAATTTTTAAATTTAAAATTATCCCAAAAATTATCTCCACAGCAAATTCAGCTGATGAAGTTAATTCAATTGCCTACGCAAGCTTTTGAGCAACGTTTATTAGAAGAAATGAACGAAAACCCAGCTTTGGAAGCTGGAAAAGAAGATGAATACGAAGCCGATGAATTCGCCAATGAAGAATACGACGATTATGATGATGCAGAATCTGACAGAATCGAAGCAGACGACATTAATATTGACGAATACTTAAGCGACGACGATACGCCTGATTATAAAACTCAGGTAAATAATTATGGTGAAGATGAAGAAAGAGAAACGCCTTTTGCTTCTCCGATTAGTTTTCATCAGGATTTAATCAATCAGCTGAATACTTTTATTCTGAACGATCAAGAACGTGAAATTGCAGAATTTCTTGTTGGGAGTATTGATGATATGGGTTATATCCGCAGAAGCGTTCCGGATATTGTTGATGATATGGCTTTTACTCAGGGAATTTATACTGATGAAGCAATGGTCGAAAAAATGCTTCACGTTATTCACGAACTTGAACCTTCGGGAGTTGGAGCACGTGATCTGCAGGAATGTTTATTATTGCAGTTAAAGCACAAAACACCAACTGAATATGTTGATTTAGCAATTGACATCATCGAAAATCAATTTGATGCTTTTACAAAAAAACATTACGATAAACTTTTACAGAAATATAGTGTTTCTAACGAACAGCTTAAAAAAGCCATTCACGAAATCGAAAGACTAAATCCAAAACCGGGAGGATCTTTTACCGGAAACAATAAAGTTACGGAGAATGTAGTTCCGGATTTTGCCATCAGAATTGTTGACGGCGAGCTGGAATTAACCTTAAACGGAAGAAATGCTCCTTCTTTGCATGTTTCTAAAGATTATCAGGAAATGATGCAAACGTACAAAGATTCTCGTGATAAATCGACTGCTCAGAAAGATGCCGTTCAGTTTATCAAACAGAAATTGGATTCGGCTAAATGGTTTATAGATGCGATCAGACAGCGCCAGGAGACACTTTTTGTAACGATGAATGCGATTATGCATTATCAGGAGGAATTCTTTTTAGACGGCGACGAAACCAAACTAAAACCGATGATCTTAAAAGATATTGCCGATATGGTTGGATTGGATATTTCGACGATTTCGCGTGTTGCCAACAGTAAATATGTTGAAACACCCTACGGAACAAAACTAATCAAAGAATTTTTCTCTGAGGCGATGAAAAATGATCAAGGTGAAGATGTTTCGACTTTAGAAATCAAAAAAATTCTGAAGAATACAATTGAAGAAGAAGACAAACACAAACCGCTTCCAGATGATCAATTGGCTGAAATATTAAAAGAAAAAGGATATCCAATTGCCAGAAGAACTATTGCAAAATACCGAGAACAGCTTGATATTCCGGTAGCAAGAATGAGAAAAAAGATTTAATACAATCACCATTCATTATAAACCAGATTAAAATCCGTCCCTATAATATGGATAAAGCCAAAGGCTCGTTAATAGTTCCGAAGGAACATATTATATTGTAGAGCGGGACTTCAGTCCAGTTTAAACAAAACAACAAACCCGACAGATTTCAAAAATCTGTCGGGTTTTATTTTTTATCTGGAAGTTCAATTATTTATATTGATCAGCCAATATTTTTACTTCAAACAAAGACGCTTTCTTTTTGTCACTATATTTATAAACCAAGGTATAATCATTATCTCTAAAAACTTGAAGCCCCGGATTTGCTTTTGCAGTGCTGATCAAACTTTTTTCAATTTCTTTCTTTATAACATTAATTTCTGCAGTTTCTTTTTCTACATTCATCAATGTTAAATTATACTGCACAACTTGCTCTGAAGGTAAATTTACACTGTCTAGTCGAATTCCTTGCTGAATCGTGAGCGGACAATTTTTATTATATTTTCCAACTAATTCTGTTATTTCAGTATTTACTTCATCTGAATTCTTCGAAAGATAAAACTGAAAAAAAACAGCTAAAAAAATCGCAATTCCAATTACAACCAATAATAAAATGTTCTGTTTTCTTTTACTTTGCTTTTCTTGCATTTGTTATTTGGCTTTAAATGGAATTTTAAAATTTATTTCTCTTGGCTTTTTTTCATCGCATTATAATATGCTGCGCGGCTAAGTGGCTCATATTCTTCGGTTTCACCGAGCATTACTAATTTATCATTGTCGGTTTTACGAAAACTGTAATTCGCTAAATTTCCTGTTCTGGTGCAAACTGCGTGAACTTTAGTTACATATTCGGCGGTTGCCATAAGAGCTGGCATGGGTCCGAAAGGATTTCCTTTAAAGTCCATATCAAGTCCTGCAACTATAACACGAATTCCTTGATTGGCAAGATCATTACAAACCGTAACAATTTCATCATCAAAGAACTGCGCTTCATCAATTCCGATAACGTCGCATCCTTGGGCTAAAATAGCAATATTTGCTGCGGCTGGAACTGGGGTTGAGCGAATTTCGTTGGCATCGTGCGATACCACCATTTCGTCATGATAGCGGGTATCAATAGCAGGTTTAAAAATTTCGACTCTTTGTTTGGCAAATTGGGCGCGTTTTAATCTGCGGATTAACTCCTCGGTTTTACCCGAAAACATTGATCCACAAATAACTTCAATCCAACCAAATTGTTCTTTGTGATTTACTGTATTTTCGAGAAACATTTTGTATTTTTCTACCTTTAAAAATGAATAGTTTTTATTACTTTGTACTGGTAATAAATTGACGCAAAATTTTGATGTTTTACGTTTTTTCAAAAGTAGAAAATTTTTATCAAATCGGAGATTCGCAAACGCTTATTAACAGAAATAAAAATTATCTCGTTGATTTTCTCCATTAATAAAGACATTCAAATACAAAATACACTAAAATACCCTATTCACTATAATTTCAACAGTTATGAAAAAAAAATTGGAAGCCGATTTAATCAGCATTGCACATCGAATTTTAAAGCTTAAAAATAAATCCGATATCAATCAATTGTATCTTGAAACTCAGAAATTATATGAGAAACTGGCGATTTTAAAATTTGTCGATGAAAATTTCGACACGGCAAAACCAACGATCAGCCACAGCGACATTAGTTCTGAAATCGAAACTATTTTCGAAAAACAAGAAAACACTCCGGCAGAAGCTGTGATTGAAACTCCTGTTGCAGTTGAAGAAACTCCAAATGAAATAATCGCCGAATCAGAAGTGACAGAAGAAAATAAAGCTGAGGAAGCTTCTGAAGAAATCGTTGCCGAAGTTCCAGAAGAAATAATTGCGGAATCCATTGTTGAAACTATTCCTGAAACTGCCGAAAATGTTCAAGATCCAATTATTAAAAAAATTGAAGAAGCTGTTTTTGAAGCTAAAAAAACAATCGAAGCAAATAGAGATCTTTCTTTTACGACAGTAAACGAACTAAAACCAATTCCGGATTTTAAACCTGCTTTTGAATTAGAAAAAATTGAAGAGGAAAAAGAAGAGCCAAAAATTGAAACTTCAACAAAATCAATTCCAGTTCCAATTTCGTTTGAAGATTTCGGAATCAATTATGCCGATGCACAATTTGTAAAAGTGGATAGTTTTGAAGCAGTTTCTCCCGTTCCTACTCCATTATTCAATGAATTTACAGAAAAGAAAACTCCTGAAACGGCAGTTTTAGAAACTCATTCTGAACCAAAGACAGTTACTTTAAACGAAAAACTGGCAAAAGGTTTTCACGTTGATTTGAATGATAGAATTGCTTTTACTAAAAATCTTTTCGGAAACAGTTCTGAAGATTACAGTCGTGTTTTAAATCAATTATTGACTTTTGATACTTTTGGAGAAGCCAAAGATTTTATTGAAAATATGGTAAAACCAGATTATAATAACTGGGAAGGAAAAGATGATTATGCAGAACGTTTTCTAGGAATTGTAGAGAAAAAATTCTCTTAAACACGAATTTCACAGATTTACACTAATTTATTTTGGTGAAATTTTTAGCATTCAAATCATTCGTGCTAATTCGTGCAATCTGTGTTAAATATAAAAAAACTATGTCTAAATTATATATCGTTCCAACGCCAATTGGCAATCTTGAAGACATGACTTTTCGTGCGATCAGAATTCTAAAAGAAGTCGATTTGATTTTGGCCGAGGATACCCGAACAAGCGGAAAACTTTTAAAGCATTTTGAAATTGGCACGCACATGCACAGCCATCACATGCACAACGAACATAAAACGACTGAAAATTTAATTGCCCGTTTGAAAGCCGGCGAAACCATTGCGTTAATTTCTGACGCAGGAACTCCAGCAATTTCGGATCCAGGTTTTTTATTAACACGCGCTTGCGTCGAAAATAAAATTGAAGTAGAATGTCTGCCTGGTGCAACCGCTTTTGTTCCCGCGTTAGTAAACAGCGGATTGCCAAATGACAAATTTATTTTTGAAGGTTTTCTGCCTGATAAAAAAGGACGTCAGACTCGATTTTTGGCTTTAGCCGAAGAAACAAGAACGATGATTTTATACGTTTCACCACATAAACTCGTTAAGACTTTAGCCGAATTTATTCAATATTTTGGAGAAGACAGACAAGTTTGCGTTTCGAGAGAATTATCAAAATTACACGAAGAAAATGTCCGTGGCACCGCAAGAGAAGTTTTAACCCATTTTGAAAAAATAGCACCGCGAGGTGAAATCGTGGTTGTCGTTGCTGGAAAAACAATAGAAAAAGAAGCTAAGAAAAGTAAGTATTCTAAGGATGAGGAATAGTGAATTATGAGTAAAGTATATATATTCCTTTTATTACCGATAATGGCTTCATGTCAATCGAATCTTGACTCTCAATTTTCTGCAGAAAATGAAAAACTAATTAACGAATGGAAATCTGAAAACAAAAAATTCATTGAAGAAAATAGAGATAAGTTAAGTGACGCAAAAATGCTCCAATCCTTGGACAGCATAGTTATTGAATATACTATCAATAAAAACAAAACGTTAGCTGTAAAATATATTAAATCAAAAAGTGGAGTAAAAAGACTAAATTTTTTGAAGAAAAATTTTAGTAAAGAAGAAGTTGCAAGTCTATTAAAAGAAATTCCAGAATCAATTAAAAAAGACACTAATTATATCGCTTTAAAAAATTACAGCAATTCTAAATAATAGTTCAAAACTAATATCAGAAAAATACAAATAAAATATCATGAGCATTCAAGCCTTTTTAGAAAAAGTAAAACAAACTCCAACACAAATAACATTTCCTGAAACGATTGCAGTAATCGAAGAAAACTACAACTTTACCCCAATTGCTTTTCAAAACGGAACACAGCATAATGCTGCTGGCGAAAACTCTGGTTCTTGCAAATTATTTTCTTTTGCAAAACTGCAAAACTTAAGCAAAGAAGAAACTTTAGCTTGTTTCGGCGCTTTTTATTTCGAAGAAGTTTTAAAAGACCCAAACGGAACCAATCACCAAAACATTAGAAATTTTATCAACTTAGGCTGGGACGGAATTCAGTTTGAAGGGAATGCTTTAGAATTGAAGTAATTTTATTTAAGATTTTTGATTAACGATTTTTGATTTCAGAATTACAAATCTTTTTAATTACAAATCTGTATTTCAAATAAAAAATTGTTAATCTTCATTCAAAAATCAAAAATCATTAAAAATGCGTTGGACATTAAAACCAAAACCTTCTGAAGATAAAATCAAACATTTGGCGCAAGCCTTAAATGTAGAAGATTTTGTAGCAACACTTTTGATTCAGCGTGGCATTGAAACTTTTGACGATGCCAAGAATTTCTTTCGCCCATCGTTAGAACATCTTCATGATCCGTATTTGATGAAAGATATGGACAAAGCCGTTTCAAGAATCGAATCGGCTATTGAAAATCAGGAAAATATTTTGGTTTTTGGCGATTATGATGTTGACGGAACGACTGCGGTTTCTTTAGTTTCATCTTATCTAAAATCACATTATCCAAACATTGCAACTTACATTCCAGATCGTTATGATGAAGGTTACGGAATTTCTTTTAAAGGAATTGACTTTGCCGATGATAACGGAATTTCATTAATTATTGCTCTCGATTGTGGTATCAAATCAATAGATCATATCGCCTACGCGAAAGAAAAAAACATCGATTTTATTATTTGCGATCACCACAGACCCGGAAATATTCTTCCGGATGCTGTTGCGATTTTAGATCCTAAAAGAGAAGACTGCTCCTATCCGTACGACGAATTGTGCGGTTGCGGTGTTGGCTTTAAACTGATTCAGGCTTTGGGTCAAAATCGAAATGAAAGTATTGAAGATCTTGTTCCGTATCTGGATTTAGTTGCAACGGCGATTGCAGCAGATATTGTTCCGATCACAGGAGAAAACCGTGTTTTGGCTTATTTTGGATTGCAGGTTATTAATAGCGAACCAAGACCGGGAATCAAAGCTTTAGTGCATCAGGTAAAGAAGAAAGTTTTGGACATTACCGATGTTGTTTTTATTATTTCCCCGAGAATAAATGCTGCAGGAAGAATCAAACATGGAAATCATGCGGTCGAATTATTAACTGAATTTGATTTTGATCAAGCACAGCAATTTGCTTCCGAAATTGAGCAATACAATGCAGATCGAAAAGATCTAGATAAAAAAATTACCAAAGAAGCTTTTCAGCAAATTATAGAAAATCAAGAAGAAGAGCGTTTTTCAACTGTTGTTTTTCAAGAAGACTGGCACAAAGGCGTAATTGGAATTGTCGCTTCAAGATTAATAGAAACGTATTATCGCCCAACTTTGGTTTTCACTAAAAGCGGCGACAAATATGCTGCGTCGGCAAGATCTGTAAAAGGTTTTGACGTTTATAATGCTCTAGACGCTTGTGCACATCATTTAGAACAATTTGGAGGGCATATGTACGCTGCGGGAATGACGTTGAAAGCTGAGAATTATAAAACTTTTAAAGAAGCTTTTGAGAAACAAGTTTCAGCAACCATTTTGCCTGAAATGCGAACACCGGAAATCGAAATTGATGCAGAGATAAACTTTAGCGATATTACACCAAAACTGATTCGGATTTTAAAACAATTTGAACCTTTTGGTCCGCAAAATATGACACCTGTTTTTATGACTTCGGATGTAAAAGATACAGGTTATGCCAAAACTTTAGGCGCAGACGAAGAACATTTGAGGCTTTTCGTTAAACAATCCCGAAGCATTGGAACAGATGGAATTGCAGCAATTGGTTTTGGACTCGGAAAAAAAATAGACATTACCAAAAATCAAAATACTTTTCAGCTTGCCTATTGTATTGCTGAAAATGAGTGGAACGGAAATGTTTCGACTCAGCTTATGCTAAAAGATATTAGAACAAATGAAAGATAAATCAAAAAAAGCCGACCCGTATCAGGCATTGCGCTACAGAGAATTTAATATTTTTTTAATCCTGCGTTTTGCAATGGTTTTTGCGTGGTCCATGCAGTTTATTGTTATTGAATGGGAAGTTTACAGCTTAACGAAAAATCCGCTTTCTTTGGGCTTTATTGGTTTGGCAGAAATAATACCAGCCATCGGAATGTCTTTATTTGCTGGACACATGGTCGATCAAAGAGAAAAAAGAGGATTGTTGGTAAAATGTATCCTTGGTTTTTCGGTCGTTAGTTTTGGACTGTTTTTATTAACGTGGCCAAAAATTGTTCACGGGTGGTCTACAGATGCAATCCTACTTTCTATTTACTTTTTAGTTTTTATCGGTGGATTGGTTCGTTCTTTTCTTGGTCCAACTATTTTCTCGCTTTTATCTTTGATTGTTCCTAAAAAAGCATATCCAAATGCAGCAACCTGGAGCAGTTCGGTGTGGCAGATTGGTTCTGTTTTAGGACCAGCCGTTGCAGGATTTTCGATCAATTGGATTGGGGTTCACTGGTCAATGTGTTTGGTAGTTGGGTTTTCTGTTTTCTCATTAATCGCATTATCTCAAATTGAGAAAAAACCAATTTTAAATCCAAAAATTGGCGAGCCAATTATGGAAAGTCTGAAAGAGGGAATTAAATTTGTTTTCAATAATAAAACCATTTTGGGAGTTCTTTCACTTGATATGGTTGCTGTGCTTTTTGGTGGAGCTGTAGCTTTACTGCCTGTTTTTGCACAGGATATTTTAAAAGTTGGCCCTGAAGGATTCGGCGTTTTAAGAGCTGCTCCCGCTGTTGGAGCTTTTATCACAATGTTGGTATCGGCCTACGTTCCTTTATACAAAAAAGCCGGAATGAAACTGTTGGCTGCCATTTTTATTTTCGGATTGTCTATTATATTATTTGGAGTTTCGACTATTTTCTGGGTTTCGGTAGTCGCTTTATTCTTAAGTGGACTTGCTGATGGAATTTCAGTTGTTATTCGTCAAACCATTTTACAGCTTAAAACTCCTGATCACATGCGTGGCCGCGTGGCAGCAGTAAATTCAATATTTGTTGGGTCATCAAATGAATTAGGCGCATTTGAAAGCGGCTTAACCGCACGTTTAATGGGAACTGTTGTTTCGGTAGTTTTTGGAGGAAGTATGACGCTTTTAACCGTTTTAGGTTTCGGAATAAAATCGCCTACATTTAGAAATCTAGATCTTCAAAAAGATATGGATGATCATCAGAATATGGAGTAATTATATTTTACCATATAAGTCCTAAAAGTTCATCTAATTAAAGAACTTTAAATTGTTTCGCCGTATGCCAAAAAACAAGAATGTTTAATATGAACTTATTTTACTTATATGGTTTGAAAATTTTCTATTTTTTATGAATCTTTTATTTAGAACTAATATAAATAATATTTATATTTGTGACAATAAAAAGATTTGCAATGAGAGAAATAGAGCAGATATACCACAACAATTTTGGGATAGCTTTTTACTGGAAAAAAGAAAACGAAACATTGGTAGACAAAGTACAGCTCGTTTTTAAGGAAACAGGTTTTTATTTCACCATTTCTGAAATGAATCAATTCTGTGATTTAATAGAAGACAGCCTGATCGAAAATGCATGTTGCGAAGCTTGCGAATTAAAATATTCTTGTCATAAATTTTTATTGAAAACACCCTGCGCGGCAATAGATTTGGCTGTTTCTATGACAGAATTAAAATCTATTAAAGATTTGGTTGAAGGGTCTTTGTTCCGAATTGAACTTGACGAATATGTTTATGGAGCTGGCTTGAATTAAGAAGCATTCTAAATATTTTAACAACATTTTTTCATTATTGAAATATATTTTGATTTTCTTCAAAAAAAAGTATATTTACAGCAATGAAAAAAACTTGCATTCTTTTTGTCCTTGCTGTTTTAGCCGTTTTTCTAACAAACTGCACAAATAAATCTGATGAATATATAGACCCGCGCGGTACTGATTACGCAGGTTCTGAAAGCTGTATTCACTGTCATCAGACACAACATCAATTGGCTTTAGTGAGTTCTCATTTTAAAGCAACTGCTCCAGCAACCTTAGAAAATGTTTTAGGTGATTTTAATAAAGGAAATCATGTTTTCATCTATGACAAAAATACCAAATTGGTCATGGAAGAACGCAACGACAGCCTGTACCAAGTTTTATACAAAAATGGAAAAGAAGTCGAAGCACATCCTTATGATATTGTCTTTGGAACAAAACATGCACAAACAAGTGCCTTCTGGAAAAACCATTACACATACGAACTTCCTATATCGTATTACAAATCCTTAAACAGTTGGGCTACAAGTCCGGGATATCCGGCAGACAAACCAAATTTTACTCGAGAAATAGCTAAAGAATGCTACGGCTGTCACAGCTCAAATATTGCAAGCAGTTACATAACAACAAGTTCAGACAAAGTAAGTTCGATGACAATGGAAGTCGAGAATTTTATGGACAAAAACACTTTAGTGTACGGTATTGACTGTGAACGTTGTCATGGTCCTGGAAAAGAGCACGTTCAAACTCACTTAAAATTTCCTGATCTAAAGAAATCCCAAAATATTGTTGCCTTCAAAAATCTGACCAGACAGCAAAGAATTGATGCTTGTGCAATATGCCATTCAGGAAACGATAAACTCAGAATGAAATCTCGTTTTCAATTTAAGCCCGGTGATAATATAAATGATTACTTCAGAGCAACTCCATCCTCAAATGATAGTCTTCACTTTGATGTTCACGGCAATCAATTGGGTTTATTGGCGCAAAGCAAATGTTTTCAAAAAAGCGAAAAAATGGATTGCATGACCTGTCATAATCCACACGAGAATGCGCCTACTAAACTAGCGTCTTATTCTAAGATCTGCATGAGTTGTCATCAAGATTTAAAACACACTGAAACTACATTAAAAACAATGTCAGGAAGCATGCTGGCAAATAATTGTGTAGAATGCCATATGCCGAAAAAACCATCTAGTGCGATTAAATTTCAGCTTTCAAACAGCAAGCAATTTTCGAATTACAATCTGAGGACGCACAAAATCGGAATTTATCCGGCTAAATAAAAATAGTTATTTTTCGAATTTTTGAAGTTCAAAAGTTTCACCGTCAAAAACGCCGTAGGTAAAATAACCAATCCAGTCGCCAAGATTTACATATTTAGCATCTTCGCCAACAGGAATGATCATTGGCAAATGACGATGTCCGAAAATAAAATAATTATAATGTTTGGTTTCGAGTTTTCGTTTGGCGTACAAAACCAGCCATTCGTTTTCTTCGCCTAAAAATTTTACATCTTCGTCACCAGAAATCAATTTGTTTTTAACCGATAAATATTGCGCTAAACTCACGCCAACATCTGGATGAAGCCATCGGAAAAGCCATTTTGAAAACGAATTTGTAAATACCTTTTTCATCCTTTTATAACCTTTGTCGCCAGGACCTTTTCCGTCACCGTGGCCAATCAAAAAGGTTTTTCCGTTAAAAGTAAATTCTTTGTTATCGTGGTAAACCGGAATATTTAATTCGGTTTCAAAATAATCGTTCATCCACAAATCGTGATTTCCAACAAAAAAGTAAATCGGAATACCGCTGTCGCGAATTTCAGCCAATTTGCCTAAAATACGCACAAATCCTTTTGGCACAACGGTTTTATATTCAAACCAAAAATCAAATAAATCGCCCAATAAAAAAATAGCTTCCGCATCTTCTTTAACCTCATCCAACCAAGCGACAAATTTCTTTTCACGAGGCAAACTCAACTCTGGAGTCGGCGCTCCAAAATGCTGATCAGAAGCAAAATATACTTTTTTCATTGATTTTTTTTTGTGAGATGTGAGTTGTGATTTGTGAGATGTCAAATGTGAGTTGTGAGAGGTCAAATGTGAGTCGTGAGATGTCAAATGTGAGTTGTGAGAGGTCAAATGTGAATTGTTTTACCTTTCACATCTTACTTTTTACTTTTCACATTTTACTTTTCACATCTTACTTTTTACTTTTTACTTTTTACTGATTATCACTTGCGTACCATTCTGCAAATGACGATTCTGTCTCTTGAAGTTTAAGTGAGAAAAGCGTTATTCCTGCAGGAAGCCTTGCAACGATTCTTTCAGCAAAATCGACCACCATGTTTTCACTTGTTGGCTGATAATCTACTAAAATTACGTGATGCCCGCGGTTTTTCAATTCATTTGCCAATTCGATATGCGGTGTAGTTTCGTTAAAAACAGTCGCATGATCAAACTGATCGACAATTTCTTCTTTTACAATTTTCTTTAAATCTGAAAAATCGATTACCATTCCGAATTTCACATTGTTTCGATCCGTGATTGGCGAACCAATAACCGTTACCGATAATTTATAACTGTGCCCGTGAACGTTTTTGCATTTTCCGTCGTAACCGTACAAAGCGTGACCGGTTTCGAAATTAAATTGCTTTGTAATTCTGATATTACTCATCGATTTAAATTTTAGGTTGCAAATTTACAAATTAATAACCGTTTTCGGGTCTTTTTTTACCTTTGTTATATTGAGTCCAAACTTTGTCAAAATTCAAGAACTGAGACTGAGATTGAAAACTGAAAATTACTTCTTAAACTGCGTCAAAGCATTTTTGCTAAAATCAGACAAAACCAATTTACCTGTAATCTTAGCACGTTCAATTAAAATCGATTCCCATTGTTCTGTTCCTTCCCAAATGATTTTTTTCATTTCGAATAAAGCTTCAGAATTATACGAACTTAGTTTTTGAGCAAAATTCGCAACTTCGGCATCTAATTCAGCCGCATTATGAAGTGACGCGTAGAGTCCGTTTTGCAAAGCCCAGTTAGCCGACTTCCATTCGTGCGCCGCCAATGTCATTTCTGTCATCGCCGTTTTTCCTATTTTTCTCGAAACAGCCGGTTCGATAACAAAAGGCCCAATTCCGATTGCCAATTCAGATAATTTCACTGCACTTTCGGGTGTTGCCAAAACATAATCGCAAGTCGCAATAATGCCGACACCGCCACCTACTGCTTTGCCTTGAACACGGCCGACAATTATTTTAGAACAATTTCGCATGGCGTTTAACAAATGTGCAAAACCAGAGAAAAATTCTGTTCCCTGCTCCTCATTTTGAACTTGCAAAAGTTCGTCAAACGAAGCGCCAGAGCAAAAAACTTTCGAACCTTCGCTTTGCAAAACAATGACCGAAACCGTTTCATTTCGGCTCAACAAATTAATTTCGGCAGTTAGGCGATCCAGTAATTCACGCGGAAAAGAATTGCTCGCCGGATGACCAAACTGCACCGTTGCAACGGCATTATTAAAAGTAGTTTCTAAAGAACCGTTTTGATTTTCTGAACTCATAAAAATAGATTTGAACGTAAAGTTACGGTTTTGCAAAATATTTTCAGCCCAAGCAATTTGAAATTTGTTTTTTGTCAATTAATTGACTTTATTTGTTAACGTTTTGGGGGATTAGCTCATTTGGCTAGAGCGCTTGCCTGGCAGGCAAGAGGTGACCGGTTCGAATCCGGTATTCTCCACGATTAAAATCAAGCAATTAACGGTAAAATTTATAAATGTAATTTTTAGTTTGTTGCATACAGCTATTTTAAAAGCATAAAAAAGCAACATTAAATCAGAATTGAGAAGAATATTTCTCAGCAAGATCTTGCTGCAAAATGTAATTTTGAAAAAAGTAATATGTCTCGATTGGAAGCAGGAAGATCTAATGCAACTCTTTCTACTTTAGAGACAGTCTGTAAAGCATTAGGAATAAGTATTATCGAATTATTTAAATTTTAGAGTTTTTCAAATAATTGATTAACTGCATTATCGATCTCTTCATCAGAATCTTGATTCATTTTCAAGTTTTTTCTAATTAAATCTTCTTTTATTTCGTCCTCCAGATTATACATGGAGATGATGTAATGGTCTACTAATCCTTTCATGAATTTTTATTTTTTTAATATCGAATATATCCAAGAAAGTTAAATTTTATAGGCTAATTGGAAATAAAAAGTGAACTAAATGAATTTAATTTTAAAAAAAATCATCTTCTACATTTTAATATTAGTGAATTAAGTGAATTATAAATATAAAAAGATAGATTTATAAATAATGAAATTAAAAAATATATGAATTTAAAAAAAAATAATTTTCCTACTTCACTTAGTTCATCTAAAATTTTCACATTATAAATACAAAAACACAAGCTCAATTAAAATTATTATATTTTTTTAGCATTAAATAAAAGATATTCTTAATATAAACAAAATTAAACTATATTTATCTTTAATATTTAAGATCTTCAGAATTAACTTTTTAATAAAATCTAATCCTTAAAAGTGCATGAAATATTTAAAGACTACACATTGGACAGACTTGCCAAATCAACAAGGATTATTGTTTTTTGCACAGATATTAAATGAAGCGCTTTTTGATTATACTTTAGATACTTATAAAACACAAGCTCTTAACATTAGATTGCTTTGTATTGAGGCTTTACAAACTATTGACAATATTAAATTAGGATTAATTAAGAAGCCCAATATTGAATCAGTCATTGATGAACTTCTATGGAGCCTAAATGGAGATTTTGTAGCAAAAGAATTAGTGGGAACAAAATTATCTGGAATTATTGAAAAAATAAATTCTAACAGAAATAATCTCAAAAACTTAAAGGAAGTAATTCAGTTATTGTATCATTATTTAGACGACAAAAAGTATTTAAATCATATACAGATTAAATTAAACAGACTTGTTCCAGAAAATAAAGAAAAAGGAAACATTTATAAAGCAACTAAATCCTTTGTAACTGAATTAGTTAGTTATGGGTATACAACATCCTACATTTATCACAATGCTAATAGATTCTTCTTTAATTACGCTGAAAGTTTTTCTCAAACAACACCAAAAACATTTTTTGAAATATTTAACTATAAAGAAAAAACATTTACTGTTGTATACAAAGTCAGCAAATTATTTAAAGAATTTGAAAGTCTGTCAGAAACATTAAATTTTAAAATTCAAGAAAAATACTCGACTAAGAACTTATCGGGAGACGAAAAAAAATTTATATCTAATATTAATACTTCTGAGACATTTATTGTATTTGAAAATGTAGAGGCATTTGATGATAATGTAGCAAGAATAATGACTGAGATACCATTATTTAAAATAGGAAATTTATTTTCATTTTATCATCATAAAGAGGTTCCAAAAATAAGTACATTAGCTCTAGTTACAAACCACTCTGATAAATTTTCGCTATTAAGAGAACAGCCAATAAAATCAATAATAAAGAAAGCTGACACGAACCCCAAAACAGCAGCATTAAAAGCAAAAAATCTTTTTTCAACTTTAAATTTGCCACCTGAAACAATTTATCGAATTAGTCGAGCAATTGATCTACACAGTATTTCATTGACCACTGAACAAGTTGAAAACAAATTAATAAATTTATGGACATCACTAGAGACGTTAATCCCTAAAGATATTGACTGTGGTGATGATCGAATTATACAAATCATCAAAGCTCTATTACCTTTTCAAACATTAAAATACATTAATAAATTAATAGAACAAGCGGGAAATGACTTTTCATATTTTGATAGCGAAAATTCTAAAAAGCTAATTAAGGCAACTGTACTAAAGGATAGTGAAAATAGTTTTCATGCTCTATCAGCCCTAATAATGACAGTAGAAAATGAAACTATTAGAACTCAAGTATATGATTTACTTAATAATTATCCATTACTAAGATTCCGCCTATTTACACTAAATAAAACTCTATCAAACGGGAAAGAGGTAGTGAAGTTAATTGAAATTCATAGACAAAAAGTAGAGTGGCAAATTAGAAGAATTTATAGAGTTAGAAATCTTATAGTACATTCTGGAAAAATGCCTTCTTACACAAATATTCTTGTTGAAAATTTACATAATTACTTTGATGATTTTCTAAATTATGTAATTGACAATGCAATTCGAGATAAGAGAATAAGAACAATTAATGAAGCTATTTTAAATGCAGAAATTGATGTTAATACCCTTATTAACAATATTAAATCTATTGGTGATAATGCCATAACATTGGACAATTACAAAAAAATATTGTAATTCTTAATTTTAAAGAATTTAGATAATAATCTAGTCTTACAAAGCATTAAAATTATTGCCTTATAATCACCTATTTAAATTTACTTGCAAAAACAAGTATTAATAACATTCCTCTTCTTTAATGAAAAATATTTTTTTGAAAGAGTAAACTATTTAATTAATCATTTTTTTTAATCTTGGTCATGGCAGATTAATACTTTAAGTTTGCATTAAAAATGATCAATATATTATATCATAATTAAGTTTATAAATGCTTTAAATATTTAATCAAAATACAAATTAAAATGTTGTCACAAGACATAAAATCAAAAATAAACAAACTTTGGGATAAGTTTTGGAGTAGGGGTATAACTAATCCAATCACAGCAATTGAGCAAATTTCATATTTATTGTTTTTGCGTCGGATCGATGATGCTGATAAAGAGGCCTTAGCTGATAATAAAAAACACAAAACCATTTTTAAAACACAAAAATTAGATAAAAATGGAAAACCAATAATTGGGAAAAATGGAAAATTTATTATGGAAAGTGCCGAAGATTGTCGTTGGTCTTATTTTTCCTCTTTAGAGAAAGTAGATGATATATTAGACGTAGTGAGTAAAAAGGCATTTCCATTTATAAAAAACCTAAACGATCCAACTAAACCGTATACACGTCACATGCAAAATGCTACGTTTGGCATTAATAACGCTACACTACTCAAGGAGGCTATCGATGATATAAACAGTATTTTTCAAGACATTAAACAACAACAAGAAGAAGGACAACAATTTCAAGATACACAAGGAGATGTTTACGAATATCTTATCAATGAAATAAGTACTTCAGGTAAAAATGGTCAATTTAGAACACCAAGACATATAATACAGTTTATGTGTGAACTTATAGATCCAGATGTTAATGACAAAATTTGCGATCCGGCCTGTGGCACAGGAGGTTTTTTATTAGGGGCATATCAACACATTCTTACAAAATATACAAAACCTGAAAATATAGTTGAAGATGAAAATGGATTAAATCGTTTCAAAAGGAACGGCGGAGAAAAAATTACTGATCAAAAAATCTTGAATAAGTTAAATAGTAAGACATTTTTTGGTTTTGATATCGATCAAAACATGGTTCGTATTGGCCTAATGAATCTAATGCTCCATGGAATAAAAATTCCACAAATTGAAAACTTAGATTCTTTATCAAAAGAATATGATCAACAGCATGAAGATGGTGAATATTCTATTATCCTCGCAAACCCTCCGTTTACAGGAAGAATTAATAAAGATGGTGTTAGCGATAAACTCAAAGATTATGGAACTCAAAGTGAATTATTATTTTTAATTCGTATCTCTAAAATGCTTCGCAAAGGAGGAAAAGCTGCCGTTATTATACCTGAAGGTGTTTTATTTAGTGGAAGTAAAAATCAGAAATCGACAAGAGAAATTTTATTAAAAGACAATAATCTAGAAGCTGTAATTTCACTTCCTAGCGGAGTATTCAAACCATATGCAGGAGTTAAAACTTCCATTTTAGTTTTCTCAAAAATAAAAGAGGGAAGCATAGTCTTTAATACAAAAAAAGTGTGGTTCTATGAATTGAAAAATGATGGTTATAGCTTGGATGATAATAGAAGAAAACTATCTGACAATCCACTTCCAATTGCTAAAGAAATTTTCAATACAAAACAACAGAATACACCCACAAAACGACATAATCACTTTTATGTACCAATAGAAGAAATTGAATTAAATGAATTTGATCTTAGTTATAACCGTTACAAACAATTTGAATACGAGGACCAGAATTATGATCCTCCTCAGGAAATATTAGAATCACTTTTTCAATTGGAAAATATTATCCAAAAAGAAATGGAAGAACTTAAAAATATGATTGGCTAATGGAATTTTTCAAAGACATTCTTAATATAACTAAAGGGAGAAAAGTCAATTTTTCTTCAGACAAAATTGATGGTGACTCTTTTAGGTACATACAAATTGAAGATCTACGTAATAACAATCAACTTAAATACACAAACGAATCTAAATGTGTATTTGTTAATGAAAAAGATATAATAATAGCTTGGGACGGAGCCAATGCAGGAACAATAGGATTTGGACTTAATGGAATTATTGGTAGTACTTTGGCTAAATTGACTGTCAAAAAAGAATTTGTGAATAAATGCAATAGTATTTATTTAGGTTACTTTCTTTCATCCAAATTTGAATATTTTCAAAATACTTCAACAGGAGCAATCATACCTCACTTAAGCAGATCAGCATTAGAAAGATTACCCATTCCACTTCCAGATATTGAAACACAAAACAAAGTAGTTGCCATTTTAGACAAAGTAAAAACTATATTAAATAAAAGACAGGATACAATTACTAAACATGATGAATTAATAAGAGCTTTTTTTTTAGACACTTTTGGCAACCCAATGGAAAGACCTAATCAATGGAAGTTGGATACTATTAATAAATGTTTAATTAATCTATCTTCAGGAACGAGTTATGGAGGTGAAAATAAAAAAAAATTGACCGATGACGAACTAGGTGTATTAAAAGTTAGCGCAATTACAAAAGGTTTTTTCAATGCCGACGAATTTAAAGCAGTAAAAAAGAGCATTATAAAACGTCAAACAATTCATCCACAAAAAGGAGACTTGCTTTTTTCCAGGGCAAACACACTAGAATTAGTAGGAGCCACTTGCATTTTAGATGCAAATTATGATAGATTATTTTTATCCGATAAAATATGGAAAATCGAAACTGATGAGTCTCTCATAAAAAAGACCTATTTACATTATGTACTTCAAAATAAAGATGTTAGAAAGACATTCCTATCTATTGCAACTGGATCAAGTGGATCAATGCTTAATATTTCTATGGACAAATTTAGGAATATAATTATTCCATATCCACCTATAGAATTGCAAGAACAATTTGAAAAAACTTTTTTAAAATATAGTGGATTAAAAGCAAAATTAAAAAAAGCACATCAAGATATATCTGATCTATTTGGCTCAATTTCTGAATTAGCTTTTAAGGGTGAATTAAACTTTAACACTGCAGTTGATCTAGAAATACTACTAGAGAATGATTATACTTTTTTTAAAAAAAATAGTAACAAAGAAACGATTAGATTATTATTGAAGAGATTAGACAAAGATGAGTTAAATTCTAATAAATTTTATGAACAAGATCAGTATAACAAAGCAAAAGAATTTGTATTTGAACTTCTAAAAGAAGACCGAATAAAACAAATATTCGATGAAAAATTTCAATGTATAAAATTGACTGTTTCATGAAACTATTAAAACTAAAAATAGAAAATAAAGATGGTTTTAGGAGTCTTCAACAAGGCTTTGAAATAAACTTTCACTCATTGGCAAACGATGAAGCTATGGGGCACTTCCGGCCATTTTGTTTTGCAGGTCTAAATGGAAGTGGCAAATCAAATGTATTAGAAGCATTAGCAAATATTTTCTATCATTTAGAAGTTTGTGTAGCAAGATATTTACCCGAAAGTATTCAAAACCCAAATAACTTTAGAAGATCATATTGCACCCCTGATGCGTTTACTTTAGAATATTTAATTGGTCAGCACGACAGAAAATATTACAACTTATATTATTTTGATAAGATAACTATAATTAAAAAAGAAGGGAAAGAACCCAAAATGTTTATTCATCCCTTTCCTTTTAATGATACTGTTGAAAGAAGAGAAGTATCATTAATTCCATCTAAGAAAAGAGAATTTGCCGCAGAAGGAAAAGAATACCTACCTGCTCATATTATTGGTTATTCATCTGGAGAAAATGAAATTCTAAGCTTGCCTTTCATTAAAAGCCGCTTAATTCACTTAGATGAATATCTTCAAGCTGTTAGAGATGATTATAGTAATTATCAAGAAGCTGAGAATAGCTTAATTTATATTGATAACAATATGAGCCAAGCAGTATTGTTGGCCTGTTTACTGTTTGAGGATGAAGAAACATTGGCTCCTCTTAGATCTGTAGATAATACTGGCATTTTGGGCTTAAGAAGTTTTAGAATGAGTATTCATCTCCAAAATTTTGAGTTTAAAGATTCTAAAGGAAATTTTCAAAAATTGCCAATAGTAGATTTCCTTGAGAATAGAGATTTAGATAACTTAAAAAAATGTGCTACTTCTTTATTTTTAGATTATAGCGCAAATACATTATGGTTAGATTTTCATGTAGATAATGCAACAAAAAAAGCATTTAGAAAGCACTTTAAAGATGGGTTAGATTGTTTTCAAACTTTTAGGTTGCTTTATGAATTAAACAACTATTTCATTGATGAAAAAACAAAAGCAGATGTTTATCGCTCTAAAGGTATATACACAGATGGCAAATTACCATCTCCAAGTCCAACTCAGGACGTTTTTCATTTTTCAGATTTTTACATTACTAAAGAATTAAGGAAAACGGGTGAAAAAAAAGATTTATTACTAAGGAATTTTTCCGATGGTGAACATCAATTTATTCATACAATGGGAATTTGTCTGTTGCTAAAAGATAGACGAACATTATTATTACTAGATGAACCCGAAACTCATTTTAATCCAAGCTGGAGAGCAAAATTTGTAAAAATATTAAATGACAGTATTGAAGCTGGCAATAAAAAAAATAATTTCAATGTACATTTGTTAAAAGATGTATTATTGACATCACATTCACCTTTTATCATATCCGACTGTTTACCAGATAATGTAATTCTATTCGAAAAGGATGAAAAAGGTAAAACATCAGCAAAAAAAGTTTCGGAACTTGAAAACTCATTTAACACCTTCGGGACTTCTGTAGAATTAATATTAGACAAACTGTTTAACTATAATCAATCAATAGGAGATTTATCATTTTCACAAATTGAAAACATCAATATTGAAGAGGTAAATACACCTGAAGAAATTGCTAAGACAAAATCTTTATTAAGAAAATTTGGAGAGTCTATCGAAAAAGACATGGTTCTATCGCAACTAAATAAAAAATTAAAAAATAATTTGAATGCTTAGAACTTATAAACCACTAGCCAATCATTCGATTTTTACCTATCACACTCATCTTCAACATTTAATTTGTGATGTTTGGTGTAATGCAGTTGAAGGTCAAAATTGTCAGGATTTGCTGTCAGAAGAATTTGAAAGGATTTACTCAGCTAGAGATTGGGTAAAAAATGGCGTTGATGAAATCTATGAAATATGTAAAACAATAAATAATGATGAAAGAGCTATAATCCGTGAAGCCTTTTTTATTAATAATGACATTGAGACATTGTGCGAAGGAGGAGCAAGTCCTATTGAATTGAATGCTCTACACATTGTCGTAGAACAAAAAATGAAACCTTTATTAGTTAAGTTTTATAATGAGCTTATTAGTTCAAAAGAGAAATTAAATTATTATAAAAATCTAATGGAGAATAATAACAATTACATTTTTTGTCCTTGTTGTGGATTAACTCCTATTGAAAATGCAAAATCTCATTACCGCGAAGACAATGATCATTATTTACCTAAGGCTAATTATCCATTTGCATCAGTAAATTTTGGAAACTTACCTCCTTTATGCAGTAAATGCAATAAAAAATGTAAATCGACTAAAAATCCTTTCAAAAATGGAAAAATTTCTTTCTATCCCTTTAAACCTTTGGACAATGAATTTGAAATAAAGATTGAAATAAATGATTCGGATTCTACCAATTACTTGGAATTATTGGAAGAAGAATTAAGAATTAGTTATAATAATGATGCTCGAAAAGTAGAAACATGGAATTGGCTTTTTAAAATCACTTCAAGATATAATAATGATGTTAGACAATTTAGCAAAACAGAATTACGTATTTTAGCTAATAGCTTTCGAAGAAATCACGAAAGAAAACAAAATTCAACTTATGAACAAGTAATTAATGATGCAATTGAAGATTATGAGATAGATAAATATGACGATAGAAAATTTTTAAAAGCTGCATTTTTAAAAGAAATAATAAATAAACCAGAGTGGTTAGCTGTCTACAAGTAATAAATACTAAAAACTTCATCTTACCAAACTAAAAATCAGTCAAAAAACCAGCATTTTTCTGACGCTCTTCTTTTTCAAAACCAGCCAGATAATTTTCAGTTGTTTTTAAGTCTCTATGGCCTAAACTCTCACCAATATATGAAATATTAGCTCCACTCCTTTTTAACACAGTAGCAAAGCTATGACGAGCCGTATAGGTAGTTATATCGCCTATATTCAATTCTTTCCCTATCATCTTCATGCGTAGATTTATACGCTTAGTAAGATCTTTTGTAATACGTTGTCTTTTTTCTGCATCTTCCTTTCCTTTTAAATAAGGAAATATATAGCTTCCAGAGGTAGGTTTATTACCCCATCTATCAATAATATTTTGAACTTGTGGTGTTAGGGAAGCTCGAATTTCTCTTCTGTTTTTTGATGTATTCTCTGTTTTTTGCCTCACAAAGCAAATCTCTCCATCCTTAATGTCTTTGAATTTAAGTTTTACCAAATCTGCAACATTAATTCCATTACATAAATAACTAAAAATCCAAAGATCTCTATATCTTTCCGTCGTCTCGTTCCCGTCTGTAAAATGAAATATTTGGCCAACTTGCTCACGTGTCAAAGCTTTTTTAATATTTGCTCCCTCCTTAATCTCGTATTTATCTTTACCAAATGGATATTGTGTTTCTTTTATAGCACCATCTCTTTTGGCCTGATTCATAAGAGTACGAATTATTCTCATTTGCATTGAGATAGTAGTATAGCTTTTATCTTTACCTAAAAGAAATTTCTCATACTTTTTTAACCAATCAACAGTTATATTCTCAAAATCAAGATCTCTGTTACTAAACAATTCCAAAGACTTTAAGAGATACTCACTTAGTTGCATAGTGCTTATCTGGTCCTCTCTTTTCAAATTTTGAATTCTAGCTTTAAGAGCACTATTTACAGTATCACCCGCAGCTCTTCCTAATCTAACATTGAGTGCATCAAATGAGAAACCACCTTTCTCTGCAATTGCTTCAACGTTTGATCTAACTAATGAAAAACTATTTGCAATACTTTCTCTAACTTCTCTTAAAGCCCGGCTTTTACTATCAGGCAATAAATCCCATTCTTTTACCCCCAAGTTTTTTCCGGTCGAATAGTATTTTCTAATTCTTTTATAAGTCACTCGGATCTTTACAGGATATTTTTCTTCTTTATTAGCTTTTCTATTGTCTAAAATTGCCGCTATTGTAATACCATCTTTTGAAAATCTAAACATAGAAATTTATTTAATATATAGAATGTTGCACACACGTTGCACACAAATATAGCATTTAAAAGAAAAAAAAAGAAATCGAATATAAAACATATATTATATTTACACTTATTTTATAAGGGCTTAGAAGATGTTTGAAAAAAGATGAACATGGAAGAAAAAGGACAGATTACGCCTGGCAGGCAAGAGGTGACCGGTTCGAATCCGGTATTCTCCACAAAAACAAAACCCTTGTAATTTAGTTTACAAGGGTTTATTTTTTTAATTAACTATTTTACACAATCTTGTGATTTCTCTCCCGAAGCATCGGGATCGAAATGACAATTAATCATCTAAATAGAATTTTAGATCTTTCCTTAATTATTTCTCATTCGCCGAATCCTCAAAATTTGGCTCGTCTTCTTCTGGTTTAGTAAAATCGTTATTCAATTCTTCTGTTAACTTTTTTTTCTCTTTTTGATTTTTCCTAACCGTAAAAACAATTACAACTACAACTACTGCTGCAACAATTCCAATTATGATCCAATTGATTTCCATAGTTTTAATTTTAAATAAATTTACGGATTAAAAAACGCAGCATTATTACTAAAAGGTTAAACCTCATAAATAGTCAGATAAATTTTAGTTTTTCAAAGACCACTTGTTCAAGTAAAAAAAATTTTAATTAACTTACATTAAATTAAAACCTAAAAAATGACATTATTACTGCGATGGTTATTCATACCAATAATAGTTCTGATTGTATTACTATTCTGGAAAGGAAGTCCGCTCCTTATAAAATCAGTATTGCTAATTGTTCCTGCAGTTGGCATTATTTCATGGTTTGCCTACGAAGGTGCTTTTAGCGGAGGTGGCGGATTAGAAAAAATATACGGTTTATTAACCTTAATCGGCTTCTTAATGGTTTACGAAATCGGAATGTTAGTCGATCGTTATTATCTAGTCAAAAAAAACATCAGCACAGTAGAAGATGATGTACTGCTAATCACCGGAGTGGTTCTTTTAATCGCCTCTGTTATATATTTTGTGATAGCCATTTCAGAATAAAAACCATTATTAAATAGTACTTCTAAAATTAGAAGCAGAAGGTTTTCGTTTTCAAAAGATCGTTTTGTCCCGCTTTCCACTCTATCTTTTCCTTGCTAAAGAAGCAAGAAAAAGGATGCCGTTTCAATCGGGGCTAGAATTGAAGGTTTTGATTTTCAATTTATGTTTTTTGATTTAGATTCAGGATTTGCTTTGCAGGCACGGATTGTAAATCCGCGCTATCGGATCTCAAAAACTATATGTTATTTGTTGCGGAGATTCCCCGTTCCTCTGGATGACAACAAGATTGTGTTTATTCAAATATAAAAACTTAGTCCTGAGATTTCGGGATAGCATCTCAAAACCTTAGCAACTTTTAAAACCTCCTAATTCAGCAAAATACCCAATCGAATACTCCCATAAAAATATCCTGAATTAGTATTAATCCCAGGATCATTTAATTCTCTTCCACGATAAATGAAAGAATACGACATATTGAAATTGTTGTGGCGGTATTTTAAACCAAACTCGGCGTTGAAACGAAGCGGTTCTAAATCGAAAGTTACTGGACTTGTATCATTAAACATACTGCCTTCAATTGTAGCGTCATAAAATTGGTAATTGACGCTTGGCATCGCATAAAAGTAAAATTCGCGAATATTGTATTGTGGTGTCGAACTTACAGAAGCGTCATGCAAATTAGAATCGTAAACAGGAAGCAGTTTCTTGAAGCCAATTCGGGTTAAAAATCCTGTCGAAACTCCCGTAAAAATAGTTCCTAAATTTGCCTCCGACTGAAAATGCAGATCTATAAAATCATTGTTTTTGCTTGGAAATAATTTCTTCGAATACATAACATGCGCCTGAACGCCAAACGCGTTATGAATCTGATTTTCCCAGCCGTATACTTTTTTATAGCCAATAATATGATGAAAACTTTCCTGTGTTTCTTTTCCAAGTGCATTCGGCCCAAGAAAACCCAACTGAAAATCAGTCTTTAAAACCGATTCATTTTGGTAGAAAAAACTTCTTCCCGCTTCGGCAAAAAGATAACCTACAAAAGGGCGATCGTTTATATCTACAGAAGTTTCATTAATATATCTAGGATTGTAAATGTATTGCCCTAAACGAAATTCAGTAATCTTTTTATTGATTTTTTCATTTTCGTTTTTCGATAAAAATCGGTAAAAAAGCTCTAAACCATTTGTATAATACATGTCATTTTTAGACGAAGTATACAAATCGTTGTCTGTAATAAAACCTATTTCTGTTGTTTTTGCCTGTCCAAAACCCAATATTGATGTTAATAGAAAGAGCGCAATAAAGCAATTTTTACTTCCCATTATAATTGATTTTTCCAACGGCACGCATTTCGCGAACAATTCGCTGTTTACGTCTGTTAATATAACTTGAAGATCCTGTTGCTTTAAACTTTCGTGGGTTTGGCAAAATCGCTGCAATTCCGGCGGCCTGCATTGGCGTTAAGCTCGAGGCATCACGACGGTACCAATGTTCTGTCGCGGCATAGGCACCATAAACCCCATCGCCCATTTCGATACTATTCAAATACACTTCCATGATGCGTTCTTTGCCCCAGATAATTTCTATTAAAACAGTAAAATAAGCTTCTAAACCTTTACGGAAATAACTTTTGCCTTGCCATAAAAAGACATTTTTTGCCGTTTGCTGCGAAATCGTACTTCCACCTCGAATGCGGCGTCCGCGCTCGTTGCTTTTATATGCTTTTTGGAGCGCTTTGAAATCGAAACCATTGTGATATAAAAAAGTTCCGTCTTCACTCGCGATAACGGCTTTCTGCAAATTCATCGAAATTTTTTCAATTGGCTCCCAGTCGTGATCAAAATAAACTTCCTTTCCGCCCAATTTATTTTCAATTGCACGAATCAGCATCAACGGCGTAAAAGGAACCGGTACATATTTAAAAAGTATGACCGATCCAATCGAGAGTCCGAAAAACCATAACATTAATTTGATGAAAAACCATTTTACTTTTTCGCCAAAAGAGCGATTGCCTTTTTTAGCAGTTGGTTTTGGTTTGGTTGCTGTTGTTTTTTTTGGTGCTGGTTTTTTGGTTGCTGCCATTATATTAAATCTGCTAATTCTGTTCCTATTAAACTTCCAATTGCTACGCCCATGCCGCCTAAACGCACTCCACAAAACACGTTTTCAGACAGTTGAGAAACAACAGGTTTTTTACTGTTTCCTATTCCCATAATACCGCTCCAACGATGCGCGATCTGGAATTCCTGATTTGGTAAAATTACATTTTTCAGCAACTCCTCCAATTTATTTTGTACAATTTTCGTTTGCCCAAATTCGGTTGTATTTTCAGCTTCAAAATCTAGATTTCGTCCACCGCCAAGAAGTATTCTGTCGCCTATATTTCTAAAATAATAATAACCGCGGTCTAAATGAAAAGTGCCTCTAATATCTAAATTTTTGATAGGTTCTGTAATCAAAACCTGTGCTCTTGCAGGCTGAACGGCACCTTTTGTCAAAGTGTTAGCAAAACCATTTGTTGCAAAAAGTATTTTTTTGGATTTAAAAGTAAAATCGGCCAGCGCGATTTCTACTTGATTTCCTAAATCGGCATAACCTGTTACCGTTTGCTGATTCAGAATTAAAATATTTTCAGAAACCGCTTGCCGCAACAATTCCTGCATCATATTTCCGGTATCGATCTGCGCTTCAAAAGGATTAAAAATTAAATATTCCTGAATGTTCTCAAAACCAAAACGATCAACTTCTTTCGAAAAAACGTCGGCTTTAAAAAGCGGTTTTAGAATTTCATTAATAAAAGGCAATCTCGAAATACATTCAGAAAATCCAAGATTATCGTCTTTCAAAAATAATTCATATCCTCCGTGGGGCTTAAAATCTATTGCTGTGTCGCCCAATCTTTTTCGAAGCAATTGCAAACCTTTCCAGCGTTTCTCAATAAGATTTTCCACATCTTCTTCTGAATGTGTTTTTAAGTCTTCCAAAATTTCAGACAGGCTTCCGAAACAAGCAAAACCTGCATTTTTTGTACTTGCACCCTGTGGCAACATGCCTCGTTCTAAAACTAAAATTTTAGCAGCAGGAAATCTTTCGCGTAAGCGCAATGCCGCGTGCAAACCTACAATACCGCTTCCAACAATCGTATAATCAACATTCGTGAACCAGTTTTTTAGTTCCCAGTAACTTAATTCCATTTGCCAATTTTTTATAAAAATAATGATTTTTTTATCCTAAAAAATAAATTTCAATTTTTAAAATCCAAATTCTAAAACTTTGTTTTAAACGGATTCTATTCGCCAAGAATTCATGAATTAATTTTGAAAATCAGTGAATTAGTAACGGAACATTCCTGTAAAAGTTTTGGATTTTTTATATTGGAATTTGAAATTACAAACTTTAACAGTAATTGGAATTTGGGATTTAAAAATTGGAATTTAATTGTTGTATTTTTAGCGCCACAAAAAATAGAATTTTTATTATGAAAAAAGTAGTATTAACAACCTTAATAATGATGAGTTTAAACGCTATCGGACAAAATGTAATGTCGCCAGAATTGTTATGGAAACTAGGAAGAGTGACGGCACTTGGACTTTCTAAAGATGAAAAAAATGTTGTTTTTAAGGTTTCAACTCCTTCTGTAGAAGAAAACAAATCGTCTTCAAAATTTTACATGCTCCCTGTTGGTGGCGGCACTGCAACTGAAATTAAAGACACAAAAGCTGTTTTGGCTGACAAAAATGTTTCGCCAGACGGAAAATTTTTAGTGTACAATGAAGAAGTAAAAATTGACAAGGTTTTAGGAAAAGATTTTTATCCGAAATTAGACAAATCAGACGCTCAAATTTATGACGGACTTGATTACCGTCATTGGGATACTTGGAATGAAGGGAAATTTAACCATGTTTTTTATAAAGAAAATAAAGAAGGTGCAACAGGAATCGATATTTTAAAAGGAGAAACTTTTGATTCTCCTCAAAAACCTTTTGGCGGAGACGAAGATTATATTTGGTCGCCAGACTCAAAAAGCATTTTATATGTATGCAAGAAAAAAGCGGGAACACAATATGCAATTTCTACGAACACAAATATTTATGAGTACAATTTAGAAACTCAAAAAACTAGCAACAGAACCGAAGATAATTTAGGTTACGACACGGCACCGCAATTTTCTCCAACAGGAAATTTGACTTGGCTGCAAATGAAACGCGACGGATATGAGTCTGATAAAAACGATATTATTGTTGAATTTAAAGGAATCAAAACCAACTTAACTGCAAATTGGGATGGAACTGTAGATAATTTTATCTGGAGTAAAGATGGCAAAAACGTATTTTTTGTAGCGCCAGTTGATGGTACAAAACAACTTTTTACATTAAACTTTCCGGGATTAACAAAAATTGCTATTCAAGTTCGTCAATTGACAAATGGAGATTTTGATGTAAATGATTTAGTTGGATTTGCAGGCGATGATATTATCGTAACAAGATCTGACATGAATCATGCTGGCGAGATTTTTTCTTTTAATTTGAAGAAAAACACTTGGAAACAAATCTCAAACATAAATACAGAAACGTATAAAACATTAACTTTAAGCAAAACAGAAAAACGTTATGTTACTACAACTGACGGAAAAAAAATGTTGGTTTGGGTAATTTTGCCTCCAAATTTTGATGCTTCTAAAAAATATCCAACCTTATTATTCTGTCAAGGAGGACCACAATCTCCGTTGACACAATCGTATTCTTTCCGTTGGAATTTCTCATTAATGGCTGCAAAAGGCTATGTAGTTGTGGCGCCAAACCGTCGCGGAATGCCAGGACACGGTGTTGAATGGAATGAAAAAATCAGTAAAGACTGGGGCGGACAAGTTATGGACGATTACCTTTCTGCAATTGATGATGTTGCTAAAGAAAGCTATGTCGACAAATCTCGTTTAGGCTGTGTTGGCGCAAGCTACGGAGGATATTCAGTATTTTATTTAGCTGGAATTCACAACAAACGTTTCAAAACTTTTATCGCGCACGATGGTGTTTTCAATACCGTAAGCATGTTGGGCACCACAGAAGAAGTTTTCTTTAACAACTGGGATTTCGGCGGAGCGTACTGGGAAAAAGACAACGCTGTAGCTCAAAAAGCATACACGACTTTCAATCCTGCAACTTTGGTTCAGAACTGGAATACGCCAATCTTGATTTTTCAAGGAGGAAAAGATTTCCGTGTGCCAATCGGGCAAGGGCAAGAAGCTTTTCAAGCTGCACAGTTAAGAGGCATTAAAAGCAGATTTGTTTATTTTCCAGATGAAAACCACTGGGTTTTAAAACCGCAAAATGCTCAGGTTTGGCAAGGAGAATTTTTTAAATGGCTGAGCGAAACACTTTAAGATACGATTTTTAAAATATTTAATAGCCGGAGATTTCTATAATCTTCGGCTATTTTGTTTTTGAGACATTGAAATTATATAACACTTTAGCATTTATTTATCTTTTTAAAACAGTTTTTTTTAAATAAATTGCAGTAATTTCAAATTTAATCCCGAGGCGTCGGGGCCCAATCCCGTAAAATATCTATGGAGAGCAAAAAAAGTTATACAGCGATAAAAGTGCTTTTCAGCTATGTTGCATTACTGGCTCTGGTGATTACCGTTGGATGGTTTTTATATTCTGAAAATCAGGTTTACAATAAATTGGAAGATAAAATTGCGTTTGAAAAAACCAAGATTTTAAGAGTTAGCAAATTATTTTCGAATGTTTATAAAACGGAAAGCTTAGCCCGAAAAACGATTCAGACCAATTCTGAGAATGACTTTAAAAGCTATCTTATCGAAACCGATTCTTTGCGCTTACGAATTGATACTTTAAAGCAAATTGTTACCACCCAATATCAAAAAACTTTACTGGACAGCGTAACTTATTTACTGTCTGAAAAGACAAAAAACATAAAACAATTAAAGACGATTAAAAACAAAGCCGAAGATGAAGTTTCGGTAAATACAGCTATTGATGAAATTACTAAAATGGAGTTTAAACTCCGAAAATTAGAACTTCAGGATTTCAACAAAAACCCAAATCAATTAGGAAATTATCAGCGTAATGTACTTCAAAAATATGTCGATTATTTAAACCAAAATATTCCTGACGACAGCACAAACACACTTAGCAAAAAAGCATCAGATTCTATTTTGGCCAATTCTAAAAAGCTGTTGAGCAATGTAAAATTGAAAGCAGAAAAGAAAAAAGAATCGCTGAATTTTGAAGAAAATAAATTGCTTAAAAACGAAATTGCAATCTCTGATCAGCTTCGAAAAGTGCTTCGAATTATAGAAAGAGAAATTATTATCAACTCGATAAAAAACAATTCCTTAAAAGAAAAATCACTTAAAAAAGTAAACGAAATCGTAACAGCTTCGGCGATTATTGGTCTAGTTCTGACATTGTTTTTTTCTATTTTAATTGTGAGCGATTACTCAAAATCTCAAGTTTACAAGAAACAGCTTGAAATTGCGAACTTCAAAACCAAGAATTTACTAAAAAGCCGTGAACAGTTGATTTCGACAGTAAGCCACGATTTAAAAACGCCTTTGAGTACGATTGTAGGTTATTCTGAACTTTTGGGCAATTCTGATGTAAATACGAAACAGTCCTATTTTATTAAAAACATTAAAAACTCTTCTGAATATATTACACAGCTGGTTCAGGATTTATTGGATTTTTCTAAGATTGAAGCCGGAAAAATTTCTATAGAGAAAGTTCCTTTTGTTTTGCCAGAAATCATCGATGAAGTTGCCAAAAGTATTCAGACTGTTTACAAGCAAAAAAACATCGATCTTGTTGTTAATGTTGATGAAAAACTGAACGCTAAAATTGTGGGCGATCCGTTTCGATTGAAACAAATTCTGAGTAATCTTATCGGAAATGCCTATAAATTTACAGAAGAAGGTTTTATCAGAATCAGCGCATATCTTGCTGAAAACGAAAACTTTCTTACTATTACTATTGAGGATACCGGAATTGGAATCGAAAAAGAAAATCAGAAATTAGTTTTTGAAGAATTTGCTCAAGCCAATGAAAATATCGAGAAAAAATATGGAGGAACAGGTTTAGGCCTATCTATTTGCAAAAAAATTATTTCGGCTTTAGGAGGCAGTTTAGAATTAGAAAGTGCCTTCGGAAAAGGAAGTGTTTTTGAAATTCAGCTTCCGTTGCTTTTTGACACAAGTACAAATTCAGTTCCAGAAGTTAAAAAGCAGGTTTCTCAAAATATAGAAGCACAAACTTTTATAGTTATTGATGATGATATTAATCTTTTGAATTTGACAAGTGGTGTTTTGAGACAAGAAAAACATCAGGTCTTATCTTTTAATAGTGCTATTAAAGCATTAGAAGCGATTCAGCAGACAAATTTTGATTTTGTGATTACAGATATTCAAATGCCAGAAATGGATGGTTTTGGATTCCTTCAAAAACTTAAAACTACTGATGTTTACAAAAATCAGCCTGTGATTGCGCTGACCGGAAGATCTGATCTAGATTCGTCTGTTTATGCTGATGCCGGATTTACAACGGTAATTAAAAAACCTTATTCTCCCAAAATATTATTAGAGACTATTAGACTAATTTTAGAAAATGATACTTTGCCAAAAGTGGAGATTAATGATGTTGAAGAAAAAACATTTTCTAAATTGTATTCTTTAGAAACTTTAAAAGAGTTTTTAGGAAACGATACTGTTGCGCTTAACGAAGTTTTAAAATCTTTTATAGAAAGCAGCAATGAAAATTTAACATTTTTAGAAAATGCAATCGCCGAAGAAAATGTACCAGAAATAAATTCAATTGCACATAGAATTGCACCGATGTTCAAGCAAATTGAAGCCCGAGAAATTGGCGGACTTTTGAAAGCACTAGAAAAAAATGATTTTGAAATTTCTGATTTAAAAGATATTTATAAGGTTTTAAAATCAAAAACAGAGTCGCTTTTTAAGGCTCTTCAAAAGGAAATTGTTTAAAAGAAAAAGAAAGTAGACATGAATTTTCACGAATTTGATTAAGGAAAATTAGCATTCAATTTTAATCAATATTGTATTGCTTCAATTTATTATAAAGTGTTTTTCTTGTAATTTTAAGAAGTTTTGCCGCTTCCGATTTATTATTCTGTGTTTTAGATAAAGCATGAATAATTGTTTCTTTTTCATTTTCAGACAAAGAAAACGAACTAACCGTTTCTATCGTATTTTGCTTTTGAATCTGAAAAAATTCTGCTGGCAAAACATCACTTTCAATAAATTCTCCGCGCGACAAAAGAGTCGCCCGTTTTACACAGTTTTGCAATTCACGTAAATTTCCCGGCCAATTGTATTTCTGAAAAATAGCTACGACCTCTGGAGAGAATCCAATAATTTCCTTATTCAATTGCTGATTGGCTTTTTCCAAGAAATAATCGGCAAAGACCATTAAGTCCTCTTCTCTATCTTTTAATGAAGGAGAAAGAATAGAGAATTCATTGATTCTATGGTATAAATCTTCTCTAAAATCGCCGTTTTTTACTGCTTCTCGCAAATCTTCATTTGTGGCGGTAATAATGCGGATATCAACGTTAATTTCTTTATTGCTTCCAACAGGTTTGATTTTTCGTTCCTGAAGCGCTCTTAATAACTGAATTTGATTTTCGTAGGAAAGATTTCCAATTTCATCTAAGAAAATAGTTCCGCCATTTGCAGCCTCAAAATAACCCATTTTATCGCTGATTGCCCCAGTAAAAGATCCTTTTAAATGACCAAAAAATTCGCTTGCTGCCAACTCTTTCGGTATTGCGCCACAATCTACTGCAATGAAATTATTGTTTTTGCGATTACTTTGCTGATGAATACTTTTTGCAATGATTTCTTTTCCAGTACCGCTTTCTCCAATAATCAATACCGACATATCCGTTGGGCTTACCAATTGAATGTGATCCAGCAATTTTCTAGAAGCGACAGAAATTCCTTTTACAAATTCGTTTTCAGATGAAGTTTGTTTTTTAACTGATTTCTTGGCAACAGCTGGAGTTTCCTCTATTTCTGTTTCTGTAGTCTGCAGTGCATTTGTTATAACTAATAAAACCTCATCCGGATTAAATGGCTTTGAGATATAATCTGCAGCGCCATTTTTTATTGCTTTCACAGCAGTATTTACATCTGAGTAACCTGTCATAAGTACAACAGGAATGTCAGGATTTGAGATTTTAAATTCAGACATAAGTCCAATACCGTCCGAATCTGGCAAACGCAGATCGGTCAGAATCAAATCAAAAGATTCTTTTTTCATTGCTAATCGTGCTTCTTCAGCCGAGAAAGCAATGGTTACGTCGTATGCTTTTTTTATTAGAAATTTTTCTAATAATTTGCAAAACGCAATATCATCTTCTATCAGTAATATCTTTGACATCTGTTTTTTGGGACTTTTTTGCTAAAATAATACTATTAAAGTTGTATTTTCACAAAATTATGCAAAAAAAAGAGATTGCTACGAGCAATCTCTTTTTCACCAAAAACATAAATCTAATTCACCTAATTATATTTTCAACCAATTGCCATTGACATCTGAGTAAACAGTAGCCTTTTGGTCACCAACTGATATTTCGAGTTTATACTCTTTTTTTTCGTTTACATACGCTTTATCTAGTTTTGCACCAGGATAAGCGGTTTCTAGAGCTGTTTTTACTGCTGCAGGAACTGCATCAGTACCAACTTCTTTATACTCATTTTGAAAATTTACAGCAATCTTTACATCGGCATCATTTGTCGTCGTTGTAGTTGCATGCAGTGATAAACTTCCTAAAATAATTGCTGTTGATAAGATTAACTTTTTCATAATGTCCTTTTTAAAAATTATTTTTTAATGATGTTTCCAGAAGCATCTGTAAAAACAGTATACTTTTTGTCACCACTAGAAATTTCTAGTTTGTACTCGTTCTTTTCGTTTTTATACGCTTTTTCTAGCTTAGTGTTCGGAAAAGACTTTTCAATAGTTGACTTTACTGCAGCTGGAACAGCATCTGCACTAACTTCAGTAAATTCATCTTGAACATTTATTGATTTAACAATTGAATTTGTTACAACAGCATTTGCTGCATGCATTGACAAACTACCTAAAACAATAGCTGCCGAAAGGATTAACTTTTTCATAATGAGGTGATTTTAATAATTAATTTATTTTTTAATAATATTTCCTTGAATATCTGTGTACACAATAGATTTTACATCTCTTACCAAAATTTCAATTTTATATTCTTTTTTGTCGTTTACATAAGCTTTTTCAAGTTTTACACCTGGATAAGCGTTATCCAAAGCTGTTTTTATAGCTGCCGGAACAGCATCAACTTCTTTATATTCGTCTTGAAACTTTACTGATTGTATATTTGAATTTTTTTCAGTAGTTGCAGCTTGTGTTGACAACCCTCCTAATAGGATTGCTGCCGATAAGATTAACTTTTTCATAATTATAGTTTTTTAGTTAGTTGGTTATTTTTTGATCCAAGATCCATCTGCGTTAGCATAAAGAGAACCAACTTTGTCTCCTACTGTAATTTCTAATTTATATTGAGAAGCAGCATTTTTGTATGCTTTATTTAAAACTGCATCTGGATACGCTTTTTTCAGCGCTTCAGTAACTGCACTTGGAACTTCTTCTACTTTAATTTCTGTATATTCTTCTTGAATAGAAATTGTTTTTACGATTGTATTAGTTACTGGTGAAGTTGAAGCAAATGATGTTAAACCTCCCAAAACGATTGCGGCTGATAAAAATAAATTTTTCATAGTGTGTATATTTTAATGAGTTAATTGATAATTTAATTATGGATTAGGATTATTTTTTAATCCAAGTTCCATCTGCGTTAGCATAAAGAGCACCTACTTTGTCTCCTACAGCTACTTCTAATTTATATTCTGATTTTGCATTTTTGTATGCTTTTGTCAATACTGCATCTGGATATGCTTTTTTAAGAGCGTCAGTTACTGCAGTTGGCAGTTCTACTACTTTAATTTCTGTATATTCTTCTTGAATAGAAATTGTTTTTACGATTGTATTAGTTATTGGTGAAGTCGAAGCAAATGAAGTTAAACTTCCCAAAACGATTGCGGCTGATAAAAATAAATTTTTCATAGTGTGTATATTTAATGAGTTAATTGAGTTTTTAATAGGATAGATTATTTTTTAATCCAAGTTCCATCTGCATTAGCGTAAAGAGAACCTACTTTTTCTCCTACAGTTACGTCTAATTTATATTCTGATTTTGCATTTTTATATGCTTTTGAAAGTACTGCATCTGGAAAAGCTTTTTTCAAAGCTTCCGTAATTGGGGCCGGAATTTCTTCTAGTTTAATTTCTGTATATTCATCTTGAATTGAAATCGTTTTTACAATAGAATTTGTTACTGGAGAAGTAGAAGCAAATGATGTTAAACCTCCCAATACTATAGCGGCTGATAAGAATAGATTTTTCATAATGTATATATTTTAAATAGTTTGATAATTGTTTACGCTTTAGATAATGAAATTATCATGCCGTAACCAACATTTCTTAGTCTCCATCCCAAAAAGCCTTATTTTACAGTAGTTTAAGAGATTTGCGCCAAAATTTATCAATATATAAAAGTGTGTAATTTTATAAAAAGTGTGTAAAAAGTATACACAAATTGTGTTTACTAAGGATACAAATGACAAAAACCCGAAAGATTTATAAAATCTTTCGGGTTCATATATATGTAAAACAAAAAAGGCTGTCAGAATTGACAGCCTTTAAATTATTCTATTGGATTCATTTTAAAAGTATCCATAAAAGCAGTTGTATAATCTCCTGCAATATATCTTGGATCATCCATTAATTGTCTATGGAATGGTATTGTAGTTTTTACACCTTCAATAACAAATTCATCTAAAGCTCTTCTCATTTTGCTGATAGCTTCTTCACGAGACTGCGCTGTTGTAATTAACTTAGCAATCATTGAATCGTAATTTGGAGGAATACTGTAACCAGAATAAACGTGTGTATCTAAACGAACTCCATGTCCTCCTGGCATATGAAGCGTAGTAATTTTTCCTGGTGAAGGACGAAAATCATTATAAGGATCTTCAGCATTAATACGGCATTCGATAGCGTGTAATTGTGGCAAATAGTTTTTCCCTGAAATCGGAATTCCAGCTGCAACCATAATTTGCTCACGAATCAAATCATAATCAATAACTTGCTCAGTAATTGGGTGCTCTACTTGGATACGTGTATTCATTTCCATGAAATAGAAATTTCTGTGTTTGTCTACAAGAAATTCTACTGTTCCAGCTCCTTCGTATTTAATGAATTCAGCAGCTTTTACAGCAGCTTCTCCCATTGCAGTACGCAATTCGTCTGTCATGAAAGGTGAAGGCGTTTCTTCAGTTAATTTTTGGTGACGACGCTGAACAGAACAATCTCTTTCAGAAAGGTGACATGCTTTTCCGTAAGAATCTCCAACAACCTGAATTTCGATATGACGTGGCTCTTCGATAAGTTTCTCCATGTACATACCGTCATTTCCAAATGCAGCAGCAGCTTCCTGACGTGCACTTTCCCAAGCTTTCAATAGTTCATCTTCTTTCCAAACGGCACGCATTCCTTTTCCGCCACCACCAGCAGTTGCTTTAAGCATAACTGGGTAACCAAATTCTTTAGCTAATTTTTGTGTTTGTTCAAAAGATTCTAATAATCCTTCAGAACCTGGTACACATGGAACTCCTGCTGCTTTCATTGTCGCTTTTGCAGAAGCTTTATCTCCCATTCTATCAATCATTTCAGGAGCGGCACCAATAAATTTGATTCCGTGCTCTTGACAAATTTTAGAGAATTTAGCATTCTCTGAAAGAAATCCATATCCTGGATGTATTGCGTCTGCATTAGTAATTTCTGCAGCAGCAATAATATTTGACATTTTCAAATACGATAAGTTACTTGGAGGGGGTCCAATACAAACCGCTTCATCAGCAAACTTTACATGTAGACTTTCTGCATCTGCTGTAGAGTAAACTGCTACAGTTTTGATTCCCATTTCTTTACATGTACGAATTACACGAAGTGCAATTTCTCCTCTATTCGCAATTAATATTTTTTTAAACATCTTTTTAAAATTAGATAATTAGATAATTAGATAATTGGATAATTAGATTTTAAGCACTTCCGAAAAAGTCTGAAATCTAAAAATCTAACGATCTAAAATTAAGATGGATCAACTAAAAATAAAGGTTGGTCAAATTCTACAGGAGACATATCGTCAACAAGAATTTTTACAATTTTACCTGAAACTTCTGATTCGATTTCGTTAAATAATTTCATTGCTTCAATCACACAAAGAACATCACCTTTTGCAATAGTACTTCCTACTTCAGTAAAAACTGGTTTGTCTGGAGATGGTTTTCTATAAAAAGTTCCGATAATTGGAGATTTTATAGTAATAAATTTAGAATCTTCAGCTGGAGCAGATACCTCGCTAGTTACGTTTACGACAGCTGGAGCAGTTTGTGGAGCAACTGCTTGTGGCAATTGTGCCTGAGCTGGCAATTGTTGTACATATGTAGTTTCAGTCACATTTCCTTCTAAAGTAGTTCTGATGGTGATTTTTACATCATCCATTTCTAACTTTACTTCTGCAACTCCCGAATTTGCTACAAATTTGATTAGGTTTTGAATTTCTTTTAAATCCATAATGATTCGTTTTTAGTTTTAATTTATTTTGTATCGTAAGCCCATTTTAAATAGATAGATCCCCAAGTGAATCCACCACCAAAAGCAGCAAAAATAATATTATCTCCTTTTTTGAATAGGTGTTCAAAGTCACTTATTACTAATGGCAAAGTTGCAGAAGTTGTATTACCATATTTTTCAATATTCATTAATACTTTAGAATCGTCAAGATTCATTCTGCTTGCAGTTGCATCAATAATACGTTTATTTGCCTGATGCGGTACTAACCAATTTACATCTTCGTTAGTCAAATTATTTCTCTGAACGATTAATTCGCTGGCATCAGCCATATTAGTTACAGCATATTTAAAAACGGTTTTTCCGTCTTGAATAATATTATGTTGTCTGTTTTTTACGGTCTCTTCAGTAGTTGGTATTAGAGAACCTCCGGCAGGAATTTTAAGAAAATCGCGTCCTACGCCATCGCTTCGTAAGTATTCATCTTGCAAGCCTAAGCCTTCATAATTTGGTTCGAACAAAACTGCTCCTGCTCCATCTCCAAAAATAATACAAGTTGATCTGTCTGTATAATCTACAATTGATGACATTTTATCAGCACCAATTAATAATACTTTTTTGTAACGTCCTGACTGCACATAAGCTGCTGCAGTAGACATTCCGTATAAGAAACTTGAACATGCTGCCTGCAAATCGTATGCAAATGCATTGGTAGCTCCAATTTCTGTTGCAACATAAACTCCTGTAGAGGCTACCGGCATATCTGCAGTAGCTGTTGCCATTATAACCATATCAATCTCTAACGGATCAATATTAGCTTTTTTTATTAAATCCTGTGCTGCTTTAATAGCAAGAAACGATGTTCCTTTATCAGCATCTTTAAGAATTCTTCTTTCTTTAATTCCGGTACGAGTAGTGATCCACTCATCATTAGTATCGACCATTGTTTCTAATACTTTGTTTGAAAGTACAAAGTCAGGAACATAGGCTCCAACAGCGGTAATTGCGGCTGTGATTGTATTCATTATATTTTATTATTTCCTTTCAAACACAGTGCATTTGAAAAATTTTTAAAAGACTTGAAAATTACAAAAAAAAAACGAAATTAATTTGTAGATAATTTCTTAAAAAAAGAAAATTGTAACCAACAAAAAAAACTCTCACTATGTGAGAGTTCCAGTATCATTTACAAAAACGTATTAAGCAACCGCTACAGATTTATCGATAACAACTTGCCCTCTGTAATACATTTTACCTTCATGCCAGTAAGCTCTGTGGTATAAATGTGCTTCTCCAGTAATAGGACATGTAGCGATTTGAGCTACAGTAGCTTTATAATGTGTTCTTCTCTTATCTCTTCTTGTTTTCGAGATTTTTCTCTTAGGATGTGCCATTTTACTATATTATTTATCCGTTAATAGTTGCTTTAATTTGTCCCAGCGCGGGTCAATATCTTCTTCTTTTTTACTCTCTTGTTTTTCTTCTTTGACTTCTTTTACAGTCAGTTCATTTAGTTTTTTCAAGGCTTCAGTTTGCAAACTGCCGTCTTTTACTCCTGGATGAACTCGTTTTAGCGGTACCGAAAGCGCAATCATTTCATAAATGTATTGCTGTACATCTATTTCGTGCTCTCCGTGCGGTAAAATCAACAACTCTTCGTTATCGTTATTGAATTCATCTCCAAAGCGAACAATTAATTTCATTTTCCCTTTTATAGGAAGATCAAAATCTTCGCCTGTTAGATCACAAGGCACATTTACAGTTCCTTTGTGTTTGAATTCCAACTCTAACATGTTGCTTTTCTTATCTAAAACTAAATTCACTTTGATATCCGAACTTTGAAATTCGTCGTAATCAAAGTTCTCAAAGAACGTGTTACTTATTTGATACTCAAAATGGTGTTTTCCCAGCTTTAATCCTATGAAAGGAATTAAAAATTCTTTTGTTTTGCTCATTTCAACATCAATTTGACCAACTCGTATCTAAAACTCAGATACCTGAATTGGGGTGCAAAGATATAAAATTATTATAAAACTAATAATCTTATTCACCTTTTTTTGTTTATAACTGTTTTTCTTTTATTTTAAGAGGTTTTTGGCTAATCTCCTCATACTGATTACGCGAACGAAAAATATCTATCGCGAGATAAACTGCCTCTTTAAACGAATTAAAATCTGCCATATCTTTTCCAGCAATATCATAGGCTGTACCGTGATCTGGCGAGGTTCTCACTTTGTTTAAACCTGCTGTATAATTTACTCCTTTTCCAAAAGATAATGTTTTAAAAGGAATCAATCCTTGATCGTGATAGGTCGCCACAATAGCATCATATTTTTCATATTGACCGCTTCCAAAAAATCCATCAGCAGGAAATGGTCCAAAAACCATCGTTCCGGCATCAAATATTTTCTTCAAGGCTGGTTTTAAAACCAAATCATCTTCTTTACCAATAACTCCTCCATCACCAGCATGAGGATTTAATCCTAATACAGCAATTTTTGGTTTTACTATGCTAAAATCTTGAATCAGCGATTTTCTTACTGTCTCAATTTTTCTTGTAATTAATTCTTCTGTTAAGTGAGAAGAGACTTCATTCAATGGCACATGATCCGTCAACAAACCCACTCTCAAATTATCCTGAACCATCATCATAAGAGCATTACCCTCTAATTCTTGATTCAGATAATCTGTATGTCCTGGAAATTTAAAATCTTCTGACTGAATGTTATATTTATTTATCGGAGCTGTAACAAGTACATCTATCAAATCTTCCTTTAAAGCTTTGGTTGCTGCTACAAAAGATTTTATAGCATATTCGCCGATCTTTTCATCATTTTGACCTAAATTTATATCAACGCCTTCTTTCCATAAATTAAATACATTTACTTTTCCAGGCAAAACTTGATCTAATTTATCAACTCCATGAAATTGAACTGATGAAGTAAAACTTTTTTTTACGAAAGAAAGTATTTTGGCATTGGCAAAAATAACTGGCGTACACATCTCCAACATGCGAGAATCTTCGAATGTTTTAAGTATAACTTCGCTTCCAATACCGTTTAAATCTCCAATTGAAATTCCAACAATTATATTTTCTGCTTTTTTATTCATGAGCTCAGCTTATTTATTACTAATTTTGATGTGCAAATTTAGTAAAATAAAACAACAATGTTCACAGGAATTATAGAAACCCTAGGAAGGGTTCACGAAATACAAAAAGATCAAAACAATCTTCACGTTACAGTTGAGTCTTCTTTTACAAATGAATTAAAAATTGACCAAAGCGTTTCGCATAACGGAATTTGCCTGACTGTCGTTAACATAACAGATTCTTTTTATACGGTAACGGCTATTGATGAAACTATTTTAAAGACAAATATTGGAGATTGGAACGTAAATGACATTATTAATTTAGAAAGAGGAATGAAGCTTGGCGACCGTCTTGACGGGCATATCGTGCAAGGCCATGTAGATCAAACCGGAACTTGTATTAAGATCGAAGAAGCAAGCGGAAGCTGGAACTATACTTTTGAATACGACTCAAACCTCAACAATATAACAATAGAAAAAGGTTCTATTACTGTAAATGGAGTAAGTCTTACCGTTGTAAATTCTAAAACAAATGAATTTAGCGTTTCGATTATACCTTATACTTTTGAGCACACCAATTTCAAAAACTTTAAAGTTGGAACAAAAATAAATTTAGAATTTGATGTTGTCGGAAAATACATCTCTAGACTTTATTCGATCAATAAATAAAGCAAAAAAGACAATTTCGCAAAAAAAGCTTCAATTTACATTGAAGCTTTTTTCATTTTGTTCTTATAAATAACTACAGTTCCGAAAATTAATCCTGCAGCTAATAAAATTAAAAGATTTGTATCTAATGGTGTTTCTTGTCCTGGCGGGTCTGGCCTAGGGTCTGGCGGAGCTTGCGACAAAACATTCGACACATTTGCTATAACTAAGCAAAATGCTAAAAAAATAGTTTTATTTATTTTCATAAGTTAAACCTGCTATAAGCAAGTGCGATATTAATTAGACTTGGGGCCTGATAATAGAAATTTCGTACAAAACCTTGATTTATAACGCTTTTCTTTGACAAATGTATAAGATTTTTGCAAAAAAGCAACTTTAAACACAAAAAAAAGCTTCATAAAGATTTATGAAGCTTTTGGAGTGGTCCCACCTGGGCTCGAACCAGGGACCACCTGATTATGAGTCAGGTGCTCTAACCAGCTGAGCTATAGGACCGGTTTGAGGATGCAATATTACTACTATTTTTAATTCACTCCAAATATTTTAGGATATGATTTGTATTTAATTTCAAATAGCAATCCTCATATTTTAAAACACAATTGATTCTCAATGTCTTATTTGAAATCAAAAAACATTATTTTTTTACTTAATTTCCTGACAAAGCTCTACTAAAACGCCATTTGTATTTTTTGGATGCAGGAAAACGACCAATTTATTATCAGCGCCTTTTTTAGGAACTTCGTTTATCAGCACAAAACCTTCACTTTTCAAGCGGAAAATTTCAGCATGAATATCTTCTACATCAAAAGCAATATGATGAATTCCTTCTCCTTTTTTTTCTAAAAATTTAGCAATCGGACTTTCTGGATTTGTTGCCATTAAAAGTTCAATTTTATTAACTCCTGTTTGAAAAAAAGAAGTTAATACACCTTCGCTTTCGACAGTTTCCATTTTATAAGACGGAATGCCTAACAATTTTTCAAACAATACATTTGCGTCGTCTATGTTTTTAACGGCAATTCCAATATGTTCTATTTTATTTACCATACTATTATTGATTGATATAAGTATTAAAATAACCGCATTCTGCAATTACATCTTGGTAATATTTTGTATCTGAATAGTCTTTCTTTAAAGTTTTAAAACCATTCCAAGCAAGGAAATTAATTTTATCATCGTCAACACTCCACCAATTGGTTACATTATTATACTTATTGTTATAATATTCGTTTCGTTCACATTTTGAAATCAAATACACGCATTTTGCTTTTTGTTCTTTTGACGTTGCAGCTTCAAATGCTTTTTGATAATACATTTTTGGAACATCGCAATTGGTAATCATTTTTTTCATTGAATCGCGGAAAGAATATGGACTAGAACCGTATCCGACAATATTAATTTCGTAGAAAGTCCTTCCGTTTCCAAAATGTGTGATATTATAAAATGCATTTCCTAGCAGCAAACTATTCGTATAAACATCTTCTTTTTGAGCTAATTTATCCTGCATTGATTTTATTGTTGTCAGGAATTCTAATTGCGAATATTTCTTCTTCTGGTACGCCGCGTGTTCACAATCATGACAGTCTTTAATATTTCCATTAAATGGATTTCCTAAAAAAGTATAATACTGTACCGAATCTGTTTGTTGTATAAAAGCAATTGCTTCTGGAATTTTATTCTTGAAAGTAGACTGAACTGCCTGAAAATTATTTATGTCTTTTAATTTCAGACTATAAATTCCAGCAGCAATTTTCTCAATCTCCGTTTTATTTGGCTTAGCCAAAAAAGCTTTCATATCCAGTAAATTCTTTTCGTTATCATAAAAAGAATTACCATCGTTCCAATAATTATCGCGCGATTCATTAAACAATTCTGCCATGACCGGATTTGCTTTTGCGCTATAAAGTACAGCTAAATAATTTTTGCTCCACTGTGCCGCATTTTGATAACGAAACTCAGATCCTTTATAGTTTTTTGGAAGTTCTTGATAAAGCCAATTTAAATCGGCTAAAATTGTTTTTTCGTTTTTATCTGTCAGTTTATCTATTTTGCTTAGATTATTTACAAAGCGAAGTAATCGCAGTTGGTATTTTGCCAATTCTGTCTGGGGCATTGTTTTTTCTGCTTTATCATAATTAGCATCCGCAACAGCGAAATCGCCTTTTAGAGTTTGGAGATAACCTAAAGCAATATTCCACAAATATGGCTTTTCAGTATTTCCTGCTGTTGCTATTTTTGAAACAACATCAAATGCTTTTTTATTGATTTTAGCTAAATTTTCAGTTCTGTTTTCTACAATTGTTTGATTTTTAACTGGCTGATTTTCTCCTGCGCTCTGCTTAAATGAATTATTCAAATCTTGCTCTTGTCTGTTTACCAAACGCGTAAGCAAATAATTAAGATGTTCGCTTTTTGCATCTAATTCATAAATTTTTTCAATTGCCTGAACTTCATCTTTATAATAACCATGAATTGCCCAAAGCGCTGCCTTTTCTTGATTATTTTTAGCCATTGCCAAAGACTTAGTCCAGTCAGCTTCATTTTTAGGATGAAAACTATAAGCTGTAACAATTCGCATTTTCGGACATTTGTCAAATACCTGTGCGTACAAATAATTTGAATTTGCGTATTTTTTCTGCTGGTAATTTATTCCCGCCACATAAGAGAGCGCACGATAATATAACGTGTTTTTTGGAACTGAACTTTCTGTCTTATTAAAAAACTGAATTGCTTTCTGCTTATTATTACTGTAGAAATAGGCTTTCATGGTAAGAAACCAATATCTGTTCTTTAGAAATGAATCTGCAGTTATATTGTAAACATTCTCGATTGATTGAATCATTTTCAAATCATTAAACGTTTTCGCTACAACCGGATCATAACTCCAATAATCGTCTCCAATAGAAACCGTTTCAATTTTTTGTGCCAAATATAAAAACTCAATAAAACTTTTAATTTTAGCGTCTTTCAAACTGATTTTCTTTCCCCATTTTAAAGACGTTTTATTATCTTTTTTGGTTTTGAAATACACATGAAGCTGTTCAATTTCGCTTTTATTTTCAATAGTTTTATTTTTGTCAGAATAGTATTTTGGCGATTCATCTCCAATTAAAAAATAATTTACAGTTGCGGTATCGGCTTTTCCTTTAAGGTAAACTTCCCAATCTGATTGAATATTTTTATTGAATCTTGAATTATGTTCGGTATCAAAACCAATTCCGTAAAAAATTGAACCTGATAAAAATAGTGGCGTATACGATTTATCTGTAAAGGTTTCTGGCGTAAAATTAGAATTGTCCAAAAAATAATCCCAATCGCCATCTGCGCAGGCATAAATTATTCCATAAGCAAAAAGTAAAACTGTACTAGAAACAAGAAATAACTTGTTCAAAAATATTTTTTTCATAATTTTTTAAATTGAATTCATCTAAATCGTAAAATATAATTTCTTTTGGAGGCTGAGCTGTATTCTCCGATAATTGATCCGCCATTTCAATCAAGTTTTCAGATGAAAGAGCTTCTATTTTAAGCAAATCATTTTCTTCATAAAAAATGCCGTTTTTATAATTAGAATGTTTTGTTTTAAAAAAAATGGTGCTGATCTGCTGAAAATTTACATCTTTTCTCAGTTCGCTTAGATTAAGTTTTGAGCGTAAACCAATCACTTTCTGATTTCTGATATGAATTGCCCAAGAATATATTGGCAAGGCAAAATCAAGATGAAGCGGATATTTCTTTAAGCTTGCCAGATATTTTTTAGCGATTTTTTCGCTGTAAATAGAATTTAAAGAATCGTTTGCAATTGTTCCCATATTATAATACATCAAAACACCAGAATCAACATTTGGAATTTTTGTCTTTTTGAAATATTTCACCTGATGCAGACGAATTGTCGCCGAGAGTTTTTTCCGCGAAAGTGTTTTAAATTTTTCTATAAATTTAAGATAATTGTCTTTACTTTTCAGTGTCCAATCGCAGTCAATCTGAATTTCTTTGCAGTCAATTTTATTTTTCGAATTTATTTCTTCGACTAAACGAACTGCCTTTTGAGCCAAATCATTTATATCAACATTCGACAAAAGCATGACTTTATTTTGAATGAAAATTACAGGAACAATTTCAAAATTGCTAGTATTTTCTTGAAAATGAATCGGGCTTATTGGTATAGGCTGTTGTGTTTTAGGATGCAGGCCAACATCAAAATACCTGACGTAAAGTTTATTTACTTTATTATCCTGCAAAATCTCTTTCTCGGTTTCAGAAAACTTCAAGATTGTTTTCCAATAATAAAAAGCAATAATTGGTCTGTCACTTTTACCGCAGGCAACGAGCAAAAAAAACAGGCAGCCTAAAAAAATTCTTTTTATCAAAACTAGCAGAAATTACATTTGAAATCAAAAGTAAGAAATTATGTGCCATTAGTGCTTTCAAATTCTTAAAAATAAGAAAAATCAAAACGGGCGAATCCTAATAAATAGATAAAAAATTTCGATTAAAGCAAATATAATCGTTATTTTGTGCAATCAAATTCAAAAACGATTATGTTGAAAAACAACTTAAAATATTTTTCATTTTTACTGGTATTTTTAATGATGAGCTGTGCCAAAAGAGGCAGTATAACAGGTGGACTAAAAGATACTCTTGCTCCTGTTTTAAGATCAAGTTCGCCTAAAAATTTCAGCACTGATTTTAAGGGAGACGAAATCATTCTGACATTTGATGAATACATAAAACTTAAAAACATAAACAAACAGCTTATCGTTTCGCCGCCTATGAAACATGAGCCCGTTATTACACCTACTAACGTAAGTAAATTTATCAGCATCAAAATCAAAGACACCTTACAGCCAAACACAACATATAGTTTGAATTTTGGTCAAAGTATTGCCGATAATAATGAAGGAAATGCGATCAATCAATTTAAATATGTTTTTTCGACCGGATCTTATATTGATTCGCTTTCTATAAGCGGTATCATTAAGGATTCTTATGAAAAAAATGTAGACAATTTTGTTTCTGTAATGCTGTACGAAGTAAACGATAAATTTAAAGATTCTGCTGTTTATAAGGAATACCCGAGGTACATTACAAACACTTTAGACAGTTTGCGTACTTTTAAATTAGAAAATCTAAAAGCCGGAAAATATCTTTTAGTGGCAATGAAAGACAAATCTGGAAATAATCGATATAATCCCAAAGATGATAAAATCGGGTTTATAAAGCATCCTATTACGATACCAAACGACACTATTTTTGAATTAGAATTATTTAAGGAAACGCTTCCGCTGAAAACACTGAAACCTATTCAGGTATCTGGAAACAGATTGTTTCTTCCTTATGATGCAAAACAGAGTTTCAAACTTTCTAAGCCAAAAATCACCATTAGAAATAATAATGAAGTTGTAGAATCTATTGTAACACAATTTCCTAAAAAAGATTCATTGCAAATTTGGTATAAACCAATAAAAGTCGACTCGCTTTCTTTAGAAGTGAACGCTGAGAACTACAACAAAAAATTCAATTTTAAGATTAAAGACCAGAAAAAAGATACGCTGAACATCACGGCACTTCAAAATGGTATTATTACTTTCAGAGACAAGTTTACGCTTGAAACTGCAACGCCTTTGGTTAAATTTGATAAATCTAAAATCAAGTTAATCAATAAAGATTCGACTGCTGTAGATTTTACTACAGAATATAATGAGTTTGAACAAAAATTGTATGTAGATTTCAAAAAAGAGCCTTTAGAAAAGTATAAATTTACTTTCTTGCCGGGCGCATTGACTGATTTCTATGATAAAACAAACGATACTTTAACATATAAACTAAGCACGAAGGAATTAGAAGATTACGGAAATTTAGTATTGAATTTACAGAATGTAAAACGCTTTCCTATTATCGTTGAAATAACCAATAAAAAAGGTGACAACGTTATTGCGACTGAATATTCTGAAGGAAAAACCAAAATCGAATTCAATTTATTAGAGCCAGAAGAATTTACTGTCCGAATTATATACGACGACAACAAAAATAAAATTTATGATTCTGGTAATTTCTTAACCAAGACATACTCAGAAGAAGTCTTTTATTTCCAGAAAGCAGTTGATGTCCGCGCGAATTGGGATGTAGATCAAGCAATTGATATGAGTGTTCCTTTTAATCCGGAAGTGGAGAAAAAAGAAGACGCGAAAAAGAAAAAAGAAGAAGTCAAAAAACGGAAAGCTTTTTAGATTTTAATTTCGAAAAAATCTTTATCACTCAAAAAATCGAGTTTTTCTCGGGTTTCCAACATTTTATTTTTATCTAAGTCAACCACAAAAGCATTTTCTGTTTCTTGTGGTTCTAGAATATAATTGCCTAAATAATCAACTGCTTGCGAATGTCCAATATATTCGTAGTTATTAGCATCTACTCCTATTCTATTTACTCCAATTACATAGCTTAAGTTCTCGATTGCTCGTGCTTTTAATAAGGCATCCCATGCGTTTGTACGCACTTTTGGCCAATTGGCAACATACAAAAGCAAATCATAATTTTCGACATTTCTTGCAAAGACAGGAAATCTCAGATCGTAGCAGATCTGCAGGCAAATCTTCCAATTTAAGTACTCAACAATTACTTTTTGAGTTCCTGCAGTATAAGACTTATCTTCTCCAGCCAATGTAAACAAATGACGTTTGTCATAATAGTTAAGTTCTCCTGACGGAAAAACAAACAACATTCGATTATAATATTGTTCGTTTTCGATGATAATTACACTTCCTGTAACGGCGCAGTTTTTTTGTCTCGCTATCGCCTTCATCCACAAAACTGTTTCGCCTTCCATAGGTTCGGCTACAGGTGAAGCATTCATAGTAAATCCGGTAGAAAACATTTCTGGAAGAACGATCAAATTTACTTCAGAATCGATTTGATTTATTTTCGATTCCAAGTTTTTTCTGTTTTTAGAAGCATCTTCCCAATAAAGATCTGATTGTATAAGTGCGATTTTCATACTTCAAAAATACGAATTTTATAAAACACTTTCTATGAGTTTTAGAAATCAGACGGTTCTGCACATTTATACAAAGGGCTGCTGATACATGAAGGAAATTTTTTCAAAACAAAAATACCTAAAACTAAAATCGCCACGGATCAAATTGGCCCTAAAAATGTCTTTAACGCCAGATTATTATAGGGATTGGCCGACAAATTATCTGAACCAGAATGCATTGAATGGCCAATTTTTAAAACAACGGATATTGTGATGAAGAATTAGAAAAGAATCTTTTTAAAACTGGCTCAATTTTTAATGAAGAATTGGGATTAAATAAAAAGTACACTTGGAACTGCCTTTTTATACGATTGTAATTTTTTGTCACTTGGATCAACCTCCGTTACAACGTAATCAACCTCAGATAAGTTGGCAATTTTCATTTTTAGAACCGTATCAAGTTTTTCAGAAATAGTTAAAATTGCTTTTTTTTCAGAAGCCTGAATCATTGCTTTTTTTACCTGAACAGTTTCCCAGTCAGAATCTGAAAATCCGCCTTCGATATCTAAAGCATTGGTTCCTAATAGTAATAAATCGACTTTTATATTTGCCAATTGATTATACACATCGCCGCTCACACACATTTGGCTGTACGAAGAAATACTGCCGCCAATCATGATAATTTTAACATTCGGCTTATCTAAAAGTTCAACCGCAGATAAAACGGTAACGGTGAAAATAGTAAGATTTAAATCATTGGGAATTATGCGAATGAATTCACGAATTGTAGTACCGCCACCAATTAACAGAACCATTCCGTCATGAATAAGTCCTAAAGTTTTTTGCGCAATAATTTGTTTAGATTCGCCTGCATAAGTTTGATTGGATGAAGAATGGTGATATGCTTTTGTCATCGCACCCCCTTTTACTTTTATCAATAAAGATTCTGATTCAAGTTCATTTATATCACGTCTTATAGTATCTTCTGAAACAAATAATTTAGCCGAAAGCGTTTCGAAACTTACACGGGTATGCAAGTTAATCTCTTTTAAAATAAGATTTTTACGTTCTTCCTTACTGTAATTTACTGCTTCATTATCATTATTCATGCGAATTATTTTTTAAACAAATTTAAACAATAAATGCAATAATATTGCGAAACAAAGCACAACACAAACAAACAAAAAGATAATCAATCTATTTAAAGACATTTAAACAAGAATTGCTTTTGCATTTTTTGCAGAAAGAATTTATTGCAAAAAGTCAACCCTTTTAATCAAAAAAAGCAGCTTATCAAATTAATATTACTTTAAAAAAGATAACAATTACCGTTAGTGAAGAAAGATTATTCTATGGAGTTCATAGTTTATTGCAAAAACTTCCTAATAAACCAAAAAAATCAAGTAATAAAATCTCCTGTTATTACTGTCAAAGATGCGCCAAGACACACTTACCACGAATTGTACCTATGTGTTTTCGTCATTTTTTTACTGTCGATGTTATAAAATATTTTATTGCATAAATGCCCAGTTATAAATTAAAACTTTCATTGACATTAATTTTTTAGAAATAAACACAAAAAAAGGATCAGTTGAAGCTGATCCTTTTTTTTATTTAAACTAAAAGTCTTTTGATTATCCTTTTAAACTTGCAGATAAATATTCACGGTTCATACGTGCAATATTCTCAAGAGAAATTCCTTTAGGACATTCGATTTCACAAGCTCCTGTATTAGTACAGTTACCAAAACCTTCATGATCCATTTGGTGTACCATGTTTAAAACACGATCAACAGCTTCGATTTTACCTTGTGGCAATAAAGCGTATTGCGATACTTTTGCAGCAACGAACAACATTGCAGATGAGTTTTTACAAGTTGCAACACAAGCTCCACAACCAATACAAGCAGCAGCATCAAATGATTTATCTGCATCGTGTTTGTTAATCGGAATTGTATTCGCATCAATTGTATTTCCTGAAGTATTTACAGAGATAAATCCACCAGCGTGCTGAATTCTGTCAAAAGAACTTCTGTCTACAACTAAATCTTTAATTACAGGGAAAGCTTTTGCTCTAAATGGCTCGATAAAAATCGTGTCACCATCTTTAAACATACGCATGTGCAATTGGCAAGTTGTAACTCCTCTGTCTGGACCGTGTGCTTCTCCGTTGATGAATAAAGAACACATTCCGCAGATTCCTTCACGACAATCGTGGTCAAATGCTACTGGCTCTTCTCCTTTGTTGATTAATTGTTCGTTAAGAACATCAAGCATTTCAAGGAAAGACATATCTGGTTCGATTCCGTCGATTGGGTAATCAACAATTCCTCCTTTATCTTGGGCGTTTTTTTGACGCCATATTTTTAATGTAAGTTTCATACCTTTTTAGTTTGAAAGTCATAAAGTCGAAAGTCGAAAGTCGCTTGACATTTTGCCTTTGGACTTTAAGACTTTGGACTTTCGACCAAATTCTTATTTGTAGCTTCTTTGAACTAATTTAATGTTTTCGTAAACCAGAGGTTCTTTGTGTAATACCGCGTCACTTGGTTTTCCTTTGTACTCCCAAGCTGCAACGTATGCAAAGTTTTCGTCATCACGAAGTGCTTCTCCTTCTTCTGTTTGGTATTCTTCGCGGAAATGACCTCCACAAGATTCATTACGGTGTAATGCATCTTTTGCGAACAACTCTCCTAACTCTAAGAAATCAGCAACACGTGTTGCTTTCTCTAATTCCTGATTAAATTCGTTAGCGCTTCCAGGAACTTTTACATCTTTATAAAACTCTTCACGTAAAGCAGCAATTTCTTCGATAGCTTCGGTTAAACCTTTAGCATTACGCGCCATACCAACTTTATCCCACATTATTTTTCCTAATTTTTTGTGGAAATAATCTACAGAATGAGTTCCTTTATTATTGATAAATCTGTCGATTTGATCTTTTACTTCTTTTTCTGCCGCTACGAATTCTGGTAAATCTGTAGAAATTGGTCCCATTTTAATATCCGGAGCCAAATAATCTCCAATAGTATATGGTAATACGAAATATCCATCAGCTAAACCTTGCATTAGAGCAGAAGCTCCAAGTCTGTTTGCTCCGTGATCAGAGAAGTTAGATTCTCCAATTGAGAAACATCCAGGAATTGTAGTCATTAAATTATAATCTACCCAAGTTCCACCCATTGTATAGTGAACTGCAGGGTAAATCATCATTGGCGTAGTATAAGGATCTTCGTCAACAATTTTGTAATACATTTGGAATAAGTTTCCGTATTTACTTTTCACGATTTCAGCTCCTAATTTAGTTACCAATGCAGCATCATTTGCATCTAAACCTTTTACGAAAGCTTCTTCAGTTCCGTAACGTTTGATCGCTGCAGCAAAATCTAAGTAAACAGCTTCTCCAGTTTTGTTAACTCCAAAACCAGCATCACATCTTTCTTTTGCAGCACGAGACGCAACGTCACGAGGTACTAAGTTACCAAAAGCAGGATATCTTCTTTCTAAGAAATAATCTCTCTCAGCTTCAGATAAATCTGTTGCTTTTTTCTTTCCTTCACGAATTGCTTTAGCATCTTCTAATTTTGCAGGAACCCAAATACGACCGTCATTACGTAACGATTCAGACATCAAAGTCAGTTTTGACTGGTGATCTCCAGAAACTGGAATACAAGTTGGGTGAATTTGTGTGTAACAAGGATTTGCGAAAAACGCTCCTTTTTTATGAATTTTCCAAGCTGCTGTTGCGTTACTTCCCATAGCATTTGTTGACAAGAAAAATACGTTACCGTATCCTCCAGAACCAACTACTACCGCGTGAGCAGAATGTCTTTCTATTTCTCCAGTAATTAAGTTACGAGCGATAATACCTCTGGCTTTTCCGTTTACGATAACAAGGTCAAGCATTTCATGACGATTGTACATTTTAATTTTTCCACGACCAATCTGACGGTTCATTGCAGAATAAGCTCCTAACAATAATTGCTGACCAGTTTGCCCTTGTGCATAAAAAGTACGAGAAACCAAAGTTCCTCCAAAAGAACGGTTATCTAAAAGTCCGCCATATTCACGAGCCAATGGAACTCCTTGAGCCACACATTGGTCAATAATATTAGCAGAAACTTCAGCCAAACGGTGAACGTTTGCCTCACGTGCACGGTAGTCACCTCCTTTTACAGTATCGTAAAATAATCTGTAAACTGAGTCACCATCACCTTTATAATTTTTTGCTGCATTGATTCCCCCTTGTGCTGCAATAGAGTGCGCACGTCTTGGTGAATCCTGAAAGCAGAAAGCTTTTACGTTATATCCCTGCTCAGCCAAAGTAGCCGCAGCTGAACCTCCAGCCAAACCTGTACCAACAATGATAATATCTAAATTACGTTTGTTTGCAGGGTTTACTAAATTAATATGATCTTTATAATCTGTCCATTTGTCCGATATTGGGCCGTGTGGAATTTTTGAATCTAATGCCATTATAATTTATATTAATTATTGAAATGATGAAATAATGCGATAATTACGAAAAGTGCCGGTACTACAACTGCAAAACCATAACCCACTTTACTTAAAAATCTAGAATATTTATTGTGCATCCCCATTGACTGAAGAGATGAACCGAATCCGTGCCAAAGGTGAAATCCTAAAAGGATAAAAGACACACAGTATAATCCTGTACGGATTGGATCTTGAAATTTATGAACTAACTCTCCATAATATCTTGTAGCATCTGGCGCATTACCTACTACATATTTATAGTTTACTTCTGGAAACCAAAAATCATAAAAATGCAATCCTAAGAAAGCCAAAATAACCAATCCAGAAATAATCATATTTCTAGAACTCCAAGAAGCGTTTGCCGCTCCGTTGTATCTTGCATAAGCAATTGGTCTTGCTGCATTGTTTTGAGCAGTAAGTACAAATCCCATTACGAAATGGAAAATTACTCCAATTGCCAAAACTGGCTGCATAACATATTGTATCAGCGGATTGTATCCCATAAAGTGAGAAGCCTCGTTAAAAACATCTTCACTAATAATAGAAATAAAATTTAAGGAAACATGCAGCGCTAAAAACGTGATTAAGAATATTCCCGAAAGAGCCATAGCCACTTTCTTTAAGATGGAAGCATTCAACTGTGCAGATTGTGCCATAAGTGTTTAAGTAGTTTGTTTTAAAAATTAGACAAAAATAAAGCAATTAGACATGAACTACAACCATTTCGCTGTTATTTATAATGATTTTAAAGAGCTTTGAATAACATTATTGCAAATTATTTAAAAACAACAAAATAGGATTTTTTCTGAAAGCATTTTAACTAAATCCTGACTTTTATATAATTACCAAATTGTTATTTTTTTACACTTTTTAGTTTCTTTTCCTCAAAAATAAACGCTACAGCAATTTTAATCCAATAAAACGGCTGAATTTTAATAGCATAATTTTACCTTTATCGGCTTCAAAAAAAATCAGAATGAAAACAGGAATTGACGCTATCTCTTTTGATGTAGCCAACATACATTTACCCATAAAAACTTTGGCCGTTGCCCGAAATATTGAACCCGAAAAATTAGAAAAAGGTCTCGGATTACTTAAAATGACTTTGCCAGACGTTCATCAAGATGCAGTCGTTTTTGGAGCAAATGCTTTGACTAAACTTATTCTTGAAAACGAAATAAACTTAAGTGAAATCAGCCGAATTTACGTTGGTACTGAAAGCGGTATCGACAGCTCGAAACCAATTAGTTCTTTTTTAATCAGCTTAATGGAACAAAAATTTGGTGAAGATTCTTTAGCCGCATGTGATGTTGTCGATTTTACTTTTGCCTGTATTGGCGGTGTTGACGCGCTGCAAAACTGTATCGATTTTGTAAAACTAAATCCAACCAAAAAAGCAATTGTGGTTACGACTGATTTTGCTAAATACGATTTAAATTCAACTGGAGAATACACACAAGGCGCCGGAGCCGTTGCAATGCTTATAACTTCAAACCCAAAAATCATTGCTTTTGATGAAAATTGGGCTACAAGTACAAAAGGTGTTTTCGATTTCTTTAAACCTTACAGAAGTGTTTCAAAAGAAGCAATTACGCAAAACCAAAACAACGATCCGTGGTTTGATAATTTAGAAGCTGAAATCGAGATCCACAAAGACCAACCGGTTTTTGACGGCCAATATTCGAATCAATGTTATATGGATCGTACGCGTAATGCTTATTTTTCATTTAAAAAACTAAAAAACACTACCGAAACTTTATACAATTCCTGGAACAGCATTATTATGCACTTGCCGTATTCTTTTCAGGGGCGACGAATGTTATCTGAAATTTACGCTTTAGATCATAATGATAAAATTATTTCAGAGAATATTGCACCGGCAGATTATCAAACCAAAATTAAAGAAGTTGGAAAATCTGATGAATATAGAAAATTTGTAACCGAGAAATTACAGCCTGCAGAATTGGCTTCATCGCTAATTGGGAATCTATATACAGGTTCCATTTTCATGGGATTATTATCGACTTTAGCACATTATTACGACACGAAGCAAGAAGTTGCCGGAACTAAATTTGGTTTCCTTGCTTACGGAAGCGGATCTAAATCTAAAGTTTTTGAAGGAACGATTCAACCGGAATGGAAATCGGCTTTGGCAAATGTAAACCTTTTTGAAAACTTAGCTGAAAGCATAGAAATTGGTTTTGAAACTTATGAAAGCCTTCATAAAAAAGAACAAAAAACAAGTGTTCGAACTCCGAAAAACGAATGGGTTCTGGACCGAATTGAAAAAGAAATTCCAAATTTGATTGGAGCTAGATATTATAAATGGATTGATTAAATTTTTAAATTCCAATAAGGAAATTCCAAAACCGAAGCTTCATGTTTCGGTTTTTTTTCTTTGGGTTATTTCAATATTGTAAAAAAATGCGCTCCTTGCGTTTAAATAAGACATCAATCTTTCTTATTTAATTGAATTTGGATTTTTATGCCAAACTAATTTAATGCAGGGCTTCTGTTTTTATTCCTTTCTATAAAGTAAAAATCCCAATCCCAAAACAAAAACAATACAACTCACCAGCATATAAACTCCATTTTTTAATACAAAAAAGGAAAAACCGATTGCCAGTGAAGAAACAAAAACCATGAGAAAACTTATCGTATTTGTTTTGATAAAATTCAACGCGTGCAGAGAAAGTCCAATAAAAAGTAAAGACGGACCAACAATTACAAAAGGATATAAAATCGATGGCGCATTACTAATATGCTGGCTTAATTGTTCTCTGGCAAAATCATCATTCCCAAAACTCCACATTAGTAAGTCGATTGTGCAAAGTCCGATGTGCGCAATAACGCCTAATACAGTAATTGTAGAAGCGACCAGATTCAATCTGTTTTTAGGAAATACATGATTGAAAGAAAATAACAAACAAGCTCCAATTAAATTGAACCAATGTGCAAAATCGATTGGCTGATGAAAGTCGGGCAAAATTTTAGAAAAGAATAAATAACTGATGACGAAAAATAATAATCCGATTAGGCAAAGGTGTTTTGTTTTCATAATTTATTTTAAAAATTGATGAACAAAACTAAAATGAAAAACCTACGTAAATCCTTATTTTACTAACTTAGGTACAAAACCAGCGTTTTTAGGTACGAAATTACAAAGACAATAAAGCTTCTTTATAATTTTTAGAAACCGGAAGTTCGATTTGGGTAAGAAGAACCGTATTTTGATTTCGCCAAGATTTAAAATGCATCGGATTTATTAAATGAGAACGATGAATTTGAAGTAAGAAATCAAAATCTTGCTGTACTTTTTTAAGAGAAGTCCGAAGCAGTTTTGAAGTTAGTTTTTCGTTTTCAAGATAGAAAATCTCTACATAATTTTGAGCGTTAGAAATACAAACTAAATCGGCTTTGCTGATTTTTAAAACATCTAATTTGTTTTCGCCTCTAATAATTAAAACTTCATCTTTTATCGGAATCAGTTTTATTAAATATCTTCTTGCCAGAACAATTACTGGAGTTACAACAAGCGCTACTTTTATAAATATTATCGAGAAGAATTGCCCAAAATCATATCCTCCTTTTAAAATCGGACTTTTATAATAGGTGTAAATACAGATTAAATAAATCACGTAAAAAAACAGGACACTGCCAATTTCTAAACTGCTGTTCCATTTTGCTTTTTTTTCGTAAACCGCTTTTTGAACAAAAGCCAAAATGCCATAACATAAAAATGCTATTACGCTAAAGCCAAGACTTATTAAAAACCAAGAGCGAAAATTTAAAGTTCCGTCATCAAAAGGTTTTATAATAAAAGCAAAAATGAAAATCCATAAAGAAAGTAGCAAGCCTACTATCAGATTGTGTTTTATAGATGGATTTAGTTGTTTCATTACTTATAAATAGTGAACTTATTATGCGATAAAGTAAAGCCAAGATTTTCATAAATCGCCACATTTTCTACCCGTTTTTTATTTGTGGTTACTTCGATGCTTTTTAAATTATTCTGATCTGCAAAATTTAAAATCTCATTTATCAATAATCTTCCAACACCTTGACCACGATAATTTTGATGAATAAAAAATTCCTGAATTTCGCCAACTAATCCGCAGTGATGTAAAAGTTTTTGAGTGTGAAAGCTGATAAAACCTAATGCTTCGTTTTCGTTTTCTGCTATTAAATAAAGATTTTTTGGATTTGAAATGTTTTCGTTGAATATTGCTTTGAATACTTCGAATTCTAAAATTTCATTTTCTAATTCACAGATTGATTTATAGATGAAATCTAGGTCTTGTGTTTTGATTTTTCTTATTTGGAGGTTAGCTGACATATTTTTAGTTCTGATAATAGAATTTGAATCTCAAAATAGATCAATTAGTCGTTAGAATACACAAATTTCAATAAACCAATTTTCATTTCTTTCGTGATTTTTTGCCCTACCAAATATGCATTTCTAGGAACGATTAATTCAATTGTATCTTTTTCAATATCTCTTTTAATATATATACTGTAATTATTTCCGATCTTTTTATTTGCTGGATAATTGAGTTTAATTATTTTACCCGACAGCTTATATTTATACTGTTTTCCAAATTCTTTATTAACTAAAATTGATATTCCTTGAAGAGAAACAAAAGTTATCATTCCAATCATTATTGTAAGTAGTATAAAAAGAATTATGCTTTTCCAAAGCAATGTTTTCTTATGAGAACGAAACACCCCATTGTAAGCATAAAAGAAAGAATAAAGCAACAATGGAACTAAAAAATACTTCCTGACAAACTTAAAAGTTATGCTTACAGAAATATAAGAACAAGAATACATTCCATATATTCCAACTGCGACCAAAAGCAAAAAAGGAATAATAATTTTTAAATCATTATTTTTTATATCCATTTTACATCTCATTAAAATGACTTAGTATTTTAAATGTTTCTAAAATAAAAGAAACCTTATCACTTGCTAAAGTAGAATTTTATCAATGTACTTTCAAATTAATTCAAAACTTCTTATGAAAACGCAAGCTTCACGGATAGAGGCGGTATCCTTTTATGCAGCGGAGCGGAATAAAAAATATAGCCGATCCCGAAGCTTCGCGACGAACCAGATGGGCATGCCTATTTTAAGATACTAAATTGCTAAGATTAAAAATCTGTCAAATCTGCGTAAGAGAAAATCGCCAATCTTTTTCGAGTTTCTATTGTGATTTCTCCTCCCTCGAAATGACAGAACTTTGCGTTTATCAATCTTTATGGAGTTACTTGCGGAGATTTCTCCTTCGCCGAAATGACAAGATTGTGCAAAAACTTTGTGTCTTAGCGTCTTGGTGGGAAACTCTAACAAATAAGAAAACTTTAATAAATCAATTATACGCACTTCTGTAAAAAATAGTAATTTTGAAATTCGAAGTTCAAAAACGAAATTATTATGAAATATCATCAAATAAACAGCGCTCTTTTTGTAAAAAACCGCAAAAAATTCACGGCAGAAATGAAACCTAATTCGGTTGCCGTTTTCAACTCTAATGACATTTACCCAATTAGTGCCGACAGTACTTTGCCGTTTGCACAACACCGCGACATTTTTTATTTAAGTGGTGTAGATCAGGAAGAAAGTATTTTGCTTTTGTTTCCAGATGCGCCTTACGAAAGTCAAAAAGAGATTCTTTTCTTGAAAGAAACTAACGACCATATTGCGGTTTGGGAAGGTGAAAAATTAAGTAAAGAACGCGCTTTTCAGGTTTCTGGAATTAAAACTGTTTATTGGTTGCAGGATTTTCATAAAGTTTTGAACGAAATGATGACGTATGCCGATACGATGTATGTTAATACCAACGAACATTATCGCGCAACGGTTGAAACTGAAACCCGCGAAGCTCGTTTTGTAAAATGGTGGAAAGAACGTTATCCTGCACACAATGTAGCGAAAAGCAATCCAATTTTACAACGCATTCGTTCTGTAAAAGAAAGCGAAGAAATTGATTTGATTCAGCAAGCTTGTGATATTACGGAGAAAGGTTTCCGCAGATTGCTTTCGTTTGTGAAACCAAACGTAACCGAATATGAAATTGAAGCTGAATTGGCGCACGAATTCATCCGTAACCGCTCTAAAGGCTTTGCTTACACGCCAATTATTGCTTCTGGAAATAATGCGAATGTTTTGCATTATATTGAGAACAATCAGCAATGTAAAGCGGGAGATTTGATTTTATTAGATGTTGCGGCAGAGTATGCAAATTATTCTAGCGATATGACAAGAACGATTCCGGTTTCTGGAAAATTCTCTGAGCGTCAAAAAGCAGTTTATAATGCCGTTTTGAGAGTTAAAAATGAAGCTACAAAAATGTTGACTCCAGGAACACTTTGGAAACAATATCATGTTGAAGTGGGTAAAATCATGACTTCTGAATTATTAGGTTTAGGATTAATTGACAAAGCTGATGTTCAGAACGAAAATCCAGAATGGCCAGCCTATAAAAAATATTTCATGCACGGAACTTCTCACCATATGGGACTTGACACACACGATTACGGATTACTTCACGAACCAATGAAAGCCAATATGGTTTTTACGGTAGAACCTGGAATCTATATTCCTGCAGAAGGTTTCGGAATTCGTTTGGAAGACAACGTTGTGGTTCAGGAAAAAGGAGCGCCGTTTAACTTAATGCGCAACATTCCGGTTGAAGTTGATGAGATTGAAACATTAATGAATGAATAATTTAAAAATGAAAAAGATTTTTCTATTTGTCTTTTTGATGTTTATCGGACATAGTTTTGCTCAAACCGAAGGTTATGCAACGAACAGCGACACCAGCAAAACGTATTATAAGATATTCGGAAAAGGCGAACCGCTTTTAATTATTAACGGCGGTCCCGGAATGAACAGTAATGGTTTTGAAGGCATGGCTAAAATTTTGGCAGAAACTCAAGAAACGATTATTTACGACCAAAGAGGAACTGGAAAATCAAAACTGAAAGACGTAAATTCTAAAACTATTTCGATGAAAATAATGGCTGACGATATTGAGTCATTACGAAAACATCTAAAAATTAAAAAATGGAATATTCTTGGACATTCTTTTGGCGGAATGCTAGCTTCATATTACGCAACAATTTACCCAAATAGCATTAATAAATTAGTTTTATCTTCTTCTGGAGGCATTGATTTGACTTTACGAAAAACAGAAAATCTTATCGAAAGAAACTTAAGCAAAGTAGAGAAAGACTCAATGAATTACTGGAATGACAGAATTGAAAAAGGGGATACTTCATACAACGCTGCGCTTGGTCGCGGAAAAGCAATGGCACCTGCTTATGTGTATGATCGAAAATATGTTCCGATAATCGCTGAAAGACTAACACAAGGAAATTCGACTATAAACAGTTTGCTTTGGGATGATATGCAAAAAATTAATTTTGACTGCTCAGCCAAATTGAAAAACTTTAAAAATCCTGTTTTAATTATTCAAGGTAAAGAAGACGTTATCAGCAACGAAATTGGCGAATTGGCTCATAAAACAATTCCTAATTCGAAACTCATTTTACTTGAACATTGCCGACATTATGGATGGCTGGACGCAAAAGAAAAGTATTTTGGAGAAATAAATTCCTTTTTAAAATCATAAAAATTAAATGGCTTTCAGAAATGGGAGCCATTTTTTTGCTCAATATAAGTCATGTAAGCTCATTTAAACACAAAACCTATCAACAATGCAGGCTTAAATTTCCTTAGATTTCTTATATATATTATGTTTCTTATCTTTGCACTTTAAACATTTAAGCATCATTTTGAAAAACATTCTATATAAAAACACCAAAATATCGTATACCGATTCGGGCGCTGGATTTGCAATTGTACTGCTTCATGGTTTTTTAGAAAATAAAAAAATGTGGCAGGAATATGTTGATTTTTTCTCAGAAAAATTTCGCGTTATTACCATTGATTTATTAGGTCACGGCGAATCAGATTCTTTAGGCTATGTACATTCTATGGAAGAAAATGCCAATGCAGTTCATGAAGTTTTAGAACATTTAAAAATTGAAAAAGCTATCATTTTAGGGCATTCGATGGGCGGTTATGTTGGTTTGGCTTTCGCCGAATTATTCCCAAAAAACATTCAAAAATTAGTTTTACTCAATTCAACTTCCAAAGAAGACAGCGCCGAAAAGAAATTAAATCGAACTCGCGCTATAAAAGCAGTAAAGCAGAATTATGTAAGCTTTGTAAGCCTGGCAATTGCAAATTTATTCAGCGAAAAAAACAGGATAAGATTGGCTGATGAAATCGAAAAAGTAAAAGTTCAGGCTTTAAAAACACCTTTGCAGGGCATTGTAGCTTCTCTAGAAGGAATGAAAATCAGAAAAGACAGAGAAGCACTTTTGCAAAAAAATCTGTTTCCGGTTTTATTGGTTTTAGGCAAAAAAGACCCTGTTTTAAATTATGAAGAAAGTATTTCTCAAATCGAAGACACAACTGCAGAACTCGTTTCATTTGAAGACGGGCATATGAGCCACATCGAAAATAAAGAAGAATTGAAAACAATTTTATTGAATTTTTTCGAATAACCTAACCTTATAAAAATCAAAAAAGGCCATTTCTAACCGAGGTTGAAAATAGCCTTTTTCTCATTTTTGGGGGCAAAATATCATTATAACTTTGAAGAAATATCTTTTTTGTATTTAGATAAAGTTGCTCTTGTTAATCCAAGATTTGCTTTAGTAGAATCTACAGCTAAATAAATGAAATATCTTCCGTCTTCAGAAACGTCAATAATATGTATTTGATCTGTAAGTGTAATTAAAATATCGTTGATTTTTTGGTTTAATCCTAAAGCTTTAATGGCGTTTAGTTTTGCTTTAACTACTTCTAAATTGTAAGCAGATGCCAATTCTGGGTCAAAATCAGGATTTACAGTAAGCGAACAGTAAGACATTCCTGTTTCAACTTCAGTCACTGAAACAGCGATAAATCCGTTAACATTCTCTTTTAAATCGTTTTGAAAATTTTGTAAAAAATCTGACATGTTTTAAATTTTGTTTAAATTAATTGTTGAAAACGGTATCCATCTTTCGAAGCAAAAGACCCATTTTACTTATATCTTTAGAAAGCAGTGCAACACAATTATCATATTGGTCTTTGTTTGCTACCACGATACCATCTCTATTTTTAATCATTACCTGCTTAAGATCTCCATTATTAACATCTTCAGACATCTCTAAACACATTTTTAATATCATTCCAATCATTGCCGCTACATTGCCGTCGTACTCCAAATTAACTGACTCTAGCAAAATACCATCTATATTAAAACTTAATCCAGACTCAGCTCCGGTCTCTTCAACAAGCGTATTTAAATCAATCATAATTGTTATTATATATTATAAGAAGGGTCAAAGATATTTTTAATAAATATAATTGTTTGGTAAACACTTGTTAAAAAAAAAGACCTTCGTAACCATTTGAAGCACTTTTATTTATAGCGTAATTATTGGCATTCTTTAAAATAAAATATGCAAAAAAAATTAACAGAAAAAGTAGAATTATTTAAAAATCAAACATTTCTTTCCATTAAACTCATTTCTACAATTAACATTTGAGACTAATGCCGTTTAATAGAAGTTTTTCATAGCTTTGCAAAAAATTTTAATAAAATGAAAACTGTTGACGAAGTACGATTTGATTTGAATGTAAAACTTATGAAGTTTAGAAGATTTCGTTTTGAAAACGGAAAAATAAACAATGGAGATGCTGAAGAGAGCGAAAAGAAAGGATTTTTCAAGAAAATTTTCAGCTAAAAAGCACTTACAAAAAGGCAGAATAAGATAAATATCCTTTTTTGCTTACGTTTGATCGTATCATTTCATTGACAACATCAACCATTAAAGGAGACAATCCGTTGTAAGGCTCATCGAGCAAAACAAATTTTGAAGGGTTAAAAAGAACTGTTTTGATTTCCAGATAGCGCAATTCTCCACCAGATAAATGACTTATTTTTTTATCTAAAAGAGATTGAATAAATTCATCTTGGCAAAAAATATCCCTATTTTGTTTATCGATGGCTAATGAGATTACTTTGCGAACAGACAAATATTTCGGAATGAATTGATCTTGATGCAGATAACTAATTTCATTCAGCAAAACATTTTTATTATTTAGCGAAACTGAATCTATCCGAACGCATTTGTTTGGCGCAGATTCAAGTCCGACAATAATTTTTAATAAAGTTGATTTTCCGGATCCATTTCGGCCGAGCAAACCAACAATTTCTGAAGTTTCGCATTTCAAATATATATCAGACAGTATAATTTTTTCACTATACCTTTTCTGTATTCCATCGACTTCTAAAATATGTTTCTTCAAGATAACTGCTTTATTAGAAAAAGGATTAATCCTAAAACTATTGTGGAGAAAAATGTCAAAATGTAGCTAGAGACCAAAAGCTGTATTTTAGAAATTCCGTTGTTTGAATAAAACAGGTACTCATTTTTGCGATATAATTCTTTATAACCAATACTCAACAAAAATCCTAAACTTAAAAAATAGATAAAGAAATAATCATAGCCGGCCAAAAAAACCGGAATAGCACACACCGTCAAATTGATAGCTAAAGTAGATTTAAAAAACTCAAAAATATTAGCAAGCTTTCTCATATTTTTTTAGTTTATTTTTTCTTCAAAAGGAATTTCAGCATCGAAAATTTCATTTAACAGCAATACAATTTCTTCTAAATAATGATGAAGAATTTCTTTTGTCACTACAATGTCGAGATCTTTATCTTCCTTAAAACCAAAAGGCAAGAAACCTGATTTTAGGTTTTTAAACGAAATAATTCCAACTTCAATAGGAATTTCGCCAGCTTCTTTCTCAAACATAAACGCATAAGCCAGAACCTGAATGATTTTGTCATTTTTAAGCTCCTGCGTTAAACCGTTCCATGACTTCAGTACAACATTACCTTTTTCTACTTTTCCTGTCTTATAATCAACGATTCTTATTTTTCCGTTTCGCAATTCAATTCTATCTACATTTCCTTTAATTAGAATTGGAAATGGCAAATTTTCATGAACGAGTTGACGTTCGAAAGTTTTCTCTAAAGCTATAATCTGAATTGCATCTCCATTCTGTATCGATTCTAATTCTAATCTTAAAAAATTAGAAACGTTTCGTTTCGCAACTTCAAACGCTAAAAGATTTCGGCCTTTTTTAATTTCCCCTTCTTTATAAACCAGCTTAAATTGTTTTAAAACTTCATCATCGAGCAATTTAAAGCAATTTGTGATATCAGATTCAGAAATAAATTTGCCCACAAAAGGATCATATAAAGCTTTTAAAGTTTCATGAATAATAGTTCCGAGCGTATTTAAAGCAATATTTTCCTCCACTTCTTCCACTTCTCTAATTCGAAGTATTTTTTGAAAGTAAAACTCAATTGGGTTTCGAATATAACTTGTTAATGCCGAAGGAGAAAATCCAGTTACAGCAATTTCTTTTAGACGCTCCATAACAGCTTCCGACTTCGGAATAATCATTGGCTGATAAGCCGTTGTTGGCAAAACAGGATTATAAATATCAAAAGTCAGATTATGTTTGATTTGTTTTTCAACCTCTAATTGAGTTATAAAGCGGCTTCGCTCTCCTGCATCAAGACCATCATTTTCAGTGTTATAAATCAAATAGATATTCTTTGCTCTTTGCAGCAAGTGATAAAAGTGATAGGTATAAATGGCATCTTTTTCTTTAAAAGTTGGCAAACCCAATTCACGTTTCACATCATAAGGAATAAATGAATTTTGTGATTTTCCGGCAGGGAATTTCCCTTCATTCATAGAAGTAACAATTACAGTATCAAAATCAAGAACACGGCTTTCTAAAACTCCCATAATCTGAAGGCCTCTTAAAGGTTCTCCTTCAAATGAAACTTCGGCAACATCTATAATTTGCTTATAAATCGCATGCAAAGTATCAATATTATCAATGTGATGATGCTGTGAATAATAATTAATCAGCTTATTAATTACTTTAAAAACAGCAAATACAAAAGATTTGGCAATTTTTTCTTCTTCATTATCGTTGCTGAAATTTTCTTTTATCAGAAGTAATATTGCGGAGACATTTTCGAGAACAGCAATAGAGCCGTTTTCCCATTTTTTAAATAATAACTGAAATAAATTTGATGAAGTCGAATTTAGTTCGATTATTCTGTTGTGGGTAATAAACGTGTAATTATTTTCTTTTATAATTTTCACTAAATTACCTGTATTTGAATATGGCGCAACCAAAGGATGTGTCAAAATATCCAAAACGTCTTTATAATAAAACACATAACTCTCACCTTTTCGAGAAAGTGCATTAGTATGCATTTTAAATAATTTTGCAATCAATATCTGGGATGGATTATTCTTGCCAGAATATCCCATTGTAATATTTAAAGCTCCAACCGAAGAAGGCAATGAATATAAAACCGGCATCAGCAAATTTTCTTCACCCAAAACAATAGCTACTTTGTCAAGTGATGTAGTTGGATTTTCATTTATAATATTTTCAATTATACTTCCTGTTAATTTTGCCTGACCAATAGTTTTAGGAGAACCTATAACCTGAATGTTTTTTGATTGCGAAAAGTCGTCTACTATCCACTCAAACGGATGTGATTTATAATGTTTCCAATTCTCTTTAAAACGTCTTACGAAAAGACCTGCATCATGATAAGGATCATTTAAGAAAGTCTGATCGACATCCCAGTAAATTTTGGCTTGATCTAATGCTAAAAGATGCTGCACTATTTTTTCCTCCGCAGCGTTTAGTGCATTAAAGCCCGCAAAAATAAAAGATCGATTTGAAATTGTATTCGAAAAGTGATTTAGATTATTTACCGCTTCACGATAAATTAAACCTTGATATCCAATTCCTTTATTTAACAAGTGATTGTATAAGGCATCGTAATACAAAGGGAGAAGTTTCCAGAAATCAATATAGTTTTCTAGGAGTTTAGTTTTGTTCTCTACTTCAATTCCCCATTTCTTGATATCCTCAATATCTTTTAAATAAGATAAAACATGAGATGGATCTAAAAGGTATCGATCAATTTCATTAAAATCCTGAAGAAGTGTTTTTGCCCAATTGGCAAATAACTCAAATGACTGTTGATGTTGTTTTTCTGTAACAGAGAGATATACTTCGTAAAATTCAAATAAAAGTTCAATTGAATCAACTGAACGAATTGAAGCAAGATCTTGTACAAAATCTTCTATGCTTATAATCTCTGGCGAAAGAATTGTTTTAATAGTCTCTTTTTTTAAAGCCTCTACTAAAAAAACTTTAGCTCTTTTATTGGGTAAGATAATGGTAGTTTCAGAAAGTTTAGTTCCATAATCCTGAATTACAACTGTTGCTATTTTTTCGAGAAAAGAAGTATTTATCATTTGATAAAAATAAAAAAAGCCATTCAATTAAGAATGGCTTTTAGTATTTATTTACAAAAGTAAATTATAGTTTACCTTGGTATTTAGAACCAATATGTTTGATTTCAGTTCTTCTGTTTTGTGCTTTTCCTGCTGGAGTTTTATTAGTCGCAACTGGCATAGACTCACCAAAACCTTTAGATACTAAGTTATCAACATTTACTCCTCTTTCGATCAAAGCGTTCATAACTGCAGCAGCTCTGTCTTCAGAAAGTTTTTGGTTCAATTTATCAGAACCATCGCTATCTGTGTGACCTTCAATACTGAATTTCGCGTTTGGATAGTTTTTAAGGATTTCTTTGATAGCATCTAATCTAGCTGGAGTTTCTTTGTCACCAGTTTTGAAAGTAGCTTTTCCTGAGTTAAAGTAGATTGCTCTAGCTTGAACTTTAAGATCTTCTAAAGCTTCAGTAGTTACTTCTGGACAACCTCTATTAGAAGCAGGACCGTAAACTGTAGGACAATCATCATCTTTATCAGCAACACCATCTTTGTCAGCGTCTAAGAAAGGACAACCACCGTTTTCTTTAGGACCAGCAACTGTAGGACATTTATCATCTTTATCAGCGATTCCGTCTCCATCAGTATCAGGACAACCTTTTAAAGCAGCTAAACCAGCAACATCTGGACAAGCATCATCTTTATCAGCAATTCCGTCTCCGTCAGTATCAGGACATCCGTTTAATGCAGCTAAACCAAATACATCTGGACAAGCATCAGAAGCATCAACGATTCCATCTCCGTCAGTATCAGGACATCCGTTGAATTGTTTCAAACCAGCAACATCTGGACAAGCATCATCTTTGTCGTAGATTCCGTCTCCGTCAGTATCTTTACCTCCGAATTTGAAAGTAAGACCTAAAGTGTGTTGGAAATGAGATGGAGTATCAATTTCTCCATTATAATCATTTCTTCCTGGAGGTTCGCTTGGAGCAACAGCCCATTTGTAAGCTGTGTTTAAAGACAAACCAATTGCATCAGTAAACCAGAATGTAATTCCAGCACCTGGATTAACAGTACCAAAGCTATCTTTCCCTAAGAAAGTATAACCCCCACCAATTGTTAACGAAGGATCAATTACTTTAGATTTAATTAATTCTTGGAAGCTATATCTGATATTAGCATCGATACCATAATACATTAAATCCCCTGGATTAGTAACTACCATACCTCTTCCATCATGCCCTACAGCATTTGGTCTGAAGTAAACAGCTTTATCAATTTTGTTTACAGATCCTTGTAAACCTACTGAGAAACCGCTACCAACATATCTAGACACACTAATGTAAGATAAAGAAGGAAGAATATTCCAGTTGTCTTTTACAGCGAATGGCTGCGAAAAATGTTGATCGAAGAAACCATGTCCTCCACCAGCACTAGTTCTAGTGTCAACGGCATTAACTCCAAAAGAGATAGCCCATGGATTGTTACTGTCTTGTGCGTGAGAACTTAAACCCATCACCATCATCACAGCAACTAAAAGTTTGTTAAGATGTTTCATACTTAATTTTTTTAATTACAATTTAGTTAATTACAGACAAAAGTAACACCAAAATTTTTAAATACAAAATGAAATGTTAAAAAAAACCTACAAAAATTTCAGTAAATGGAAATTATATAACTTTTAACATCTCTCCAACAACTTTGAATGCAGTTATTGCTCTGTCTAAGTGCTCTTTGGTATGTGCTGCAGATAATTGCACCCTAATTCTAGCCTTATCTTTAGGTACAACAGGAAAGAAGAAACCGATTACATAAATACCTTCTTTCAATAATTCATCAGCCATTTTTTGAGATAATTTTGCATCATATAACATGACTGGTACAATTGCAGAATCTCCATCTATGATATCGAAACCAGCCTTTTTCATTCCTTCCTTGAAATAATTTGTATTCCACTCTAATTTATCTCTTAACGAAGTATCTTTTTCTAATAATTCAAAAACTTTTATTGAAGCCCCGACAATTGCAGGCGCTAATGAATTGGAAAACAAATACGGTCTCGAACGCTGACGAAGTAATTCTATAACTTCTTTTTTAGCTGTCGTATAACCGCCCATCGCTCCTCCTAAAGCTTTACCAAGTGTTCCAGTTATAATATCTACCCTTCCCATTACACCTTTCGCTTCTAAAGTACCTTTCCCCGTAGCTCCAATAAATCCAGCAGCATGGCATTCATCTACCATCACTAAGGCATCATATTTATCAGCTAAATCGCAAATTTTATCTAGAGGCGCAACGAGACCGTCCATAGAGAAAACACCGTCTGTAACAATTAATTTAAAACGGGCACCTGCTTCATTAGCTTTAATTAATTGCTGTTCTAAATCTTCCATGTTACTATTTTCGTAACGATAACGAGCTGCTTTGCACAAACGAACTCCGTCTATTATCGAAGCATGGTTTAAGCTGTCTGAAATAATCGCATCATTTTCTCCCAATAAAGGCTCAAAAACACCACCATTTGCATCAAATGCAGCCGCGTATAATATCGTATCCTCTGTTCCGTAAAAATCAGCAATTTTTTTCTCTAATGTTTTATGAATATCCTGTGTTCCACATATAAAACGAACGGATGACATTCCGAAACCATGTGTATCCATAGCATCTTTAGCTGCTTGAACAACTTCTGGATGCGACGAGAGCCCTAAATAATTATTGGCACAAAAGTTCAACACTTTTTCTCCAGTCGAAATTGTAATTTCTGCATCTTGAGCAGAAGTTATAATGCGCTCTTTTTTAAAAATTCCGTTTTCTTCAATAGTCTGCAATTCACTTTGCAAATGTTCTTTAATTTTACCGTACATTTCTATTTATTTAAAACGTTAAAAATTAACAATTTACCTCAATTTTGAAGCTGTTAAACCTTAACATCTGATTAATTTTTTCACAAATTTACTACATCGATTTCGGTTCCTATATATACCAGCGCCCTTTTTAACACTTTGTATCCTAAATCCTCAATAGCATCTTGATATTCTTGAATTTGCTGTTTGTATTTTGGATTTATAGCTCCAGTTTTATAATCCAACAAATAAGCTTCTTTATTTTGTGTTAGAATAATTCGGTCTGGTTTCAAAATTTTCCCTTCTTTTTGAACAATTGTCTGCTCATTAAGAATTTTATTTTTCCCATCAAAACAGATACTCAATTCGGGATGATTTACAATTTCTCGAAGTGTATTCAAGACCATTTCACTTTGATCGACTTTAATCAATCCTTCTTCAATTGCTTTTGTAATTGCCAAATCAATATCTGATTTATCTTTAATAAAAGCCAAAATTTCATGAATTATATTTCCATATGAAATTGCTTCTTGCTGGTGCGTTCCCCACATTAAAGCTTCTCGCTGTGCAATTTTTATATTTTTAGAATCTAAAACAGCTGCAACAATCGGAATCAGCTTTACTAAATCAGCAGATTTTGCAGGAGCGGAAAGTTTCATTTTATTTCCAAATTCATATTCTAATTTTTCAGGATCGTAAACTCCTTTATTCATTAAATATTTAATAAAAAAAGAAGCCATATTATTTGGAAATTCCCCATCTTTTCTTTCTTTCAATGACTGCGATATAACATACAATTGTTCTTCTGCGCGGGTTAATGCCACATATAAAACATTAATATTATCCAGTAATTCTTCTTGTTTTTTCAAATTAAAAACAGCCGATGCACTTTCGCCAAAACCTTCAACCGCACTGCTGTTATCAATTAAGGCTTTTGGAAAATCCAATTCTACACCTTCTGTATCAAGCCATAATTTATCTTTTGGTTTTCTATTATAATCTTCTTCTGCAAAAGGCATAATTACAACCGGAAATTCTAAACCTTTCGACTTATGAATAGTCATAATTCTAACAGCATTATTCCCTTCCGGAGATGGAATACTGACTTTGTCTGCATTTTTATCCCAGTAATTTAAGAAGTCAGCTATTCCGGCTTGATTTCGAATATCTCTTTCTAAAACAATATCCAAGAAAAATTGCACGTATGCATTTCCTTCAAAGGGAAGAATGAATTTCGAAATTATAATTTCAACTGCTTCATACAATGATTTTTTTCGGACATTTTCAAAAGAAAGGGAAACATCAAAACTCAACAGCCATTTTTCAAAATCAATTTCAAATTTCTCTGCCATTCCTTTTGCAATAAAATCATGAATAGGCATATCGATTTCTATGTGAGTAGCTAAAAAATGCAAGAAATTAGCTTTCGATTCTAAATCAGCACTGTTGTTTAGATATTTAAGCAAATGAACAATCAAGCGAACTTCTGTTGCATTCTGAATCATTAATGTTTCTGACGACAAAAGAGGAATATTTTGCTCTGTCAGATAATTTGCAATTGCAATTCCCTGATCTCTTTTACGCGTGAGCACCACAATATCTTTATACTCAAAACCTTCGCGAAGAACGTTTTGAATTGTATTTAAAGTTGCCAAAACGTATAAATCTGATTTTTCTACAACTTCTTCCTCATCTGCAAAATCATTTTTTTCAATTATCGGAAGAAAAGAAATATTTACATAACCGCCTTTTTTGGCATTTGAATGCTGAAAACTATGGTTTTCATATAAATCTTTATAATCTTCGTTAACAAATTCGGTGGAAATCAAACCAAAAAAAGCATTATTAAAATCAATTACTTCGCTGTAACTTCTGTAATTTGTGTCTAAATGCTTAATTGCTTTATCTGGATTATTGAAGGGATTTACATCTTTACTCAATTCGATAAATTGTTCTGCCTTTCCTCCCCTCCAGCGATAAATCGATTGTTTTGGGTCTCCAACAATCATTAAAGTTCCTTTATTTCCTAAATCATCTAAACCAGAAAGGGAATTATCTATAAGCGGAATAAGGTTTTGCCATTGCATCTCAGAAGTATCCTGAAATTCATCAATAAAAAAATGGCGGTATTTTTCGCCCAAACGTTCGTAAATAAAAAGAGCGGGCTGATTCTGAATTTCGCGGTGAATAATAGCATTAAATTCAGAAATCGACAAAATATTTTGTTCAGACTGAATTTTAGCCAATTCATTACTAACCGTGTTAAGCAGTGAAAGCGGCGTAATATTTTTGAGGAAAGCTTTATAGAAATCTCTTTTTTCGAAATTTTTATAAATGTTATCTAATACCTGTAGAAGCTCTGGAATTATATTTTCAATTAATGCTTTGTCTTTGGCAGTTTTGTTAATCGCAATATCATCAAACTCATGAAAAGTTTTATTTCTTGAATTGAATTTCCCGTCCCGAATATTTTCTAAATGATTCGGAAAAGTCCCGCGAGAAAATGATTTTAAATCGATCCCGTTTTTATCAATTAAAGAAAGTGCTTCTGTGGCCAATTGCTCATTTTCAGATTCTAAATCTTTGCAAAGAGTCAACATTTTCTTTTTTATCTCTACAAATTCTTCAATAGATTTATCCTGAAAATGTAAAATTTCATTCCGATTGTTTTCATTTAAAACCAATCGGCCTGTTTCAAGAATTTCACGCGAAACATCCCAACTTTTATCGTCGTCGGTTTTTTCCATTGTAAAATCAATCAGCAGTTTCGTTAAGGTTTCATCTTGTCCCGCTTGCGCAATTATCGCATCAACCGCTTCGATTAATAAATTTTCTGTATCTAAAGTGACTTCAAAAGTCATCGGAAGATTTAAGTCATGTGCAAAAGCACGAATTACTTTATGCGTAAATTTATCAATTGTAGAAATATCAAAAGCAGCATAATTATGAATAAGATGCTTTATAATATTTTGAGATTTTGTTTTGATTTTTATAATTGAAAGCCCAGTTTCTCGAGATAAATCTTCCATTAAATCGGTTGCTTTCGCAGAAGGTTCATCTTTCGCAAATTCAGATAAACTGCCAACAATACGGCTTTTCATTTCATGAACCGCTTTGTTGGTAAAAGTTATAGCCAGAATATTTCGATAGGCGTCATTTTTTGGAGAAGAAAGAATAATTTTAAGATATTCCTTAACCAAAGTATAGGTCTTTCCTGATCCTGCAGATGCATCATAAATAGAGAAAGACGGACTTTGCATACGTTTGGGTTTTGTATTGTAAAAATAGCACAATAATATTAAATCTCAATAATGAAAAATTCCAAATTCCAATATCTGCACGCAATGAATGCTTCAAATATTGGAATTTGGAATTTTAATATTTTAAAAATTATTTTATTTGTGGAAGGCTTTTTTATTGAAAACCAACAATATCCCAACGCCAGTAGAAATAGCCATATCAGCAACATTAAAAATAGCATTGAAGAAGGCAAAATGTTTTCCTCCAAAAATCGGAAGCCAAGCTGGCAAATTCCCTTCCCAAATAGGAAAATAAAACATATCTACAACTAAACCATGAAACCAAGTTCCATAAGGATTTGGAGAAAAAATTGTCGCTAAGTTATGCGTACTGTCATCGAAAATCACTCCGTAGAAAACAGAATCTAAAATATTTCCCGCCGCGCCAGCAAATATTAAAGCGATTGCAACTATTAAATAATTAGAATGACGTTTTTTGATTGCATCAGCTAACCAATATCCGATTCCGAATACTGCGAAGATTCTAAAAACGGTCAAAATCAATTTTCCGTACTCTCCAGGAATTTTTGTTCCCCAAGCCATTCCTTCATTTTCTATGAAATGAATTCTAAACCAATCGAAAACAATCACTTCTTCACCAAGAATGAAGTTTGTTTTTACGTAAATTTTAGAAAGCTGATCGACAATTAAAACTAGAAATATTAGGAAATACGCTTTTCGTAATGACATTTTATATTTTTTTGATGCGCAAAAATAGCAATTTAATCAAAAAAAACGCTCCCTAAGGAGCGTTAATTCTTTTACAATAAAACTAAATGGGTTAAGTCTGCATTTCTACAGCTAAAACAAAGCCTACTTTTTAGCCTCTGTTTTAGCTGGAGTTTTAGGACTATCAGCAAAAAAACCAGAAATAGATTTAAGCAAACCCTTGCTCTCTTTTCCAGCATTTGCCTTTTTAGCTTCGCTCTTTTTAATATCCGATTTTAATTTCAAACGCATTTTCTCAAATTCCTTCATTCTAGTCTCTACGTCTGAGTTCACTTCTTTGAATTTCAACACTTTAGCCATGGTGTAAGTTTTTTATAGTAAAAAATTAAAATTATTAACAATTCGACATTACAATGATACATAATTTAATTTATATTTGTTAACAAAAATTAACACTTGTTTAGCAAAAAACACAATAATACAGATAAGTCAAGCGAAAGAATGAAATTATTTTAACAATTCTCCCAAATCTTACAAATATGAATGAAATCAACACTACTCTAAATGATTTTCTAGTTACTACAAAATCTAACTCCGCATTAATTTTAAATGGCAAAGGAAAATTAATCACATCATTACATTTAGATTACGGAGACAGCGTTGCTGCAATGAGCGCAGCGATTTTATCTATGAGCGAAAAATTTTTAATCGATTTAGACAAAGGAGCATTAAAGCAGCTTTTCTTAAAAACCTCTGAAGGAGTTGTAATCGGAAACAAAATCAGCGGTACAAATTTTCTAATTGCATTTTCTAAAGACGGAAGCAATCTCGGATTATTAATGCGCTCAACTGATGAAGTTGCTTCAGAATTAAGTAAAAATTCCCTATTAAAATAACATAAATCTATTAACCCAACAAACCCACTGAATTATGAGTAATGATTTTTTAAACGTGTTTTTAAATGAAATGAAAACCAACGTAAACGGCTTTATAGCTGTGGCAGTAACTGAAATCGAGTCTGGACTAAGTTTTGGAAACTTAACAATTGACCCTTCTTTTGATCCGGAACTTGCAGCAGCTTACAACCTAGAAGTTGTAAAGGCAAAACTAAGTGCCGTTAAAGCCCTAAACCTAAACCAAGAAATCGAAGATATTTTGATTACGCTTACGAATCAAATTCATATTATCGACATCTCGCCAAACAAAAAATTCATGATTTATCTTGCTGCAGATGCCAGCAAAGCAAATTTAGGAATGACAAGAGCTGTTTTAAGAAAACACAAATTAGATTTAGAGAAAAATTTGGCTTAATCTTTACTCTTTGTTTTAATTAGAACTGTCTTGATTACGACAGTTCTAATTAGAATATATTCTCAAAACATACTTTAAGTACTTCATTTTATTATTCCTACAAAAAACTCAATACCTTTCTTTGCTTTATTTTGATTAATTATAAACAATTTCTCTCAAAACAAAAAAAGGTAAGCAGACTCAACTCCGATCAAACATTAAACAAAAAAAACGCCCCTAAAAAGGAGCGCTTTGTTTTATCAATTTAAAAATTGAAATATTATCGTTGCAAGTTTTTGGCTTCGATACTCATTGTAGCATGAGGAACAATTTTAAGCCTTTCTTTGCTGATTAATTTGCCAGTTACTTTGCAAATACCATACGTTTTATTTTCAACACGGAATAATGCGTTTTTTAGATCGCGAATAAACTTTTCTTGTCTGATAGCCAACTGTGAGTTTGCTTCTTTCGACATTGTTTCACTTCCTTCTTCAAATGCTTTAAAAGTTGGAGAAGTATCATCTGTTCCGTTATTTAAATCATTCATATAAGCACTTTTTATTAAATCCAGATCGGCTTGTGCTTTTTGTATTTTATTTTGAATTATTTCTTTGAACTCTGCTAGATCAGCATCAGAGTATCTTGTAATTTCATCTATCATGGTATTTATATTATTTTGAAATTAATATCACTGTTTTAATATCATCAAACTCAATTTCTGTGCCGTTTTCTAAAGCGTCTACAAAAACCAAATCGTCTGTTAATGTCTCAGACTTAATATAGTCTTCATTTTTAAGAATTGCATCTTCTAAAAGACCGCTTCTTTGTATTTGAACCTTAATTTTATCGGTAACCTCAAATCCAGAATCTTTACGGATATTTTGAATTCTGTTTACCAATTCTCTAGCGATTCCCTCGTTTTTCAATTCTTCCGAAATTGTAATATCCAGCGCAACTGTAATTCCATTTGAATTTGCAACCAGCCATCCTTCTATATCTTGCGATGTTATTTCGACGTCTTCTAATGATAAAGTTACATTATTTCCAGCAATAATAATATCTAGTGTTCCCTGCTTGTCCAACTGATTAATCTGATCAGCCGAAAATGCTTGTATTTCTTTGGAAATCAACCCCATATCTTTACCGAAACGTGGTCCCAATGCTTTAAAATTAGGTTTAATCTGCTTCACTAATATACCAGAATCATCATCCAGAAGTATGATTTCTTTAACGTTTACTTCTGCTTTTACAAGCTCAGAAATCGCTTCAATTTCAACCTTCTGATTTTCGTCAAGTACCGGAATCATTACCTTTTGCAATGGTTGACGTACTTTAATCATTTCCTTTTTACGAAGAGATAAAACCAAGGACGAGATGGTTTGCGCCTTCTGCATTTTGCTTTCTAACGTTTTATTAACAAAGTTTTCGACAAATTTTGGAAACGAAGCCAAGTGAACACTGGCAAATTCCTCAGTTTGTGTCGAACTTGTCAAATCTCGGTACAATTTATCCATGAAAAAAGGAGCGACCGGAGCGCTTAATTTGCTGATTGTTAACAAGCAAGTATAAAGCGTTTGGTAAGCTGCAATTTTATCATGAGCATATTCTCCTTTCCAGAAACGACGACGACACAAACGAACGTACCAGTTACTTAAGTTTTCCTGAACAAAATCAGAAATTGCTCTTGTAGCTTTTGTTGGCTCATAATCTTCGTAACATTCATCAACAAATTTGATTAACGAATGCAATTCAGAAATAATCCATTGATCGATTTCTGGTCTTTCGTTTAACGGAATTTCCGCTTCAGCGTATTTAAATCCATCGATATTCGCATATAACGAGAAGAAAGAATATGTATTATAAAGTGTCCCGAAGAATTTACGACGAACCTCAGCAATACCTTCAATATCAAACTTTAAGTTATCCCAAGGATTTGCATTTGAGATCATGTACCAGCGTGTGGCATCAGGACCATATTCTGCAATTGTTTCAAAAGGATCTGTCGCGTTTCCTAAACGTTTCGACATTTTTTGTCCGTTTTTATCCAAAACCAAACCATTCGAAACTACATTTTTATACGCTACTTTATCAAAAACTAAAGTTCCGATAGCATGTAAAGTATAAAACCACCCACGAGTTTGATCTACACCTTCGGCAATAAAATCCGCTGGGAAATCTTTATTCTCGTCAATTTTGTCTTTGTTTTCAAAAGGATAATGCCATTGTGCATAAGGCATTGCTCCAGAATCGAACCAAACATCAATTAAATCGCTTTCGCGTTTCATTGGCTGGCCTGAAGCCGAAACCAATGTAATTTGATCGACTACATTTTTATGCAAATCGATTAAATCATAGTTTGACTCAGCCATGTTTCCGATTTCAAAACCTTTAAACGGATTTTCTTTTTGAAAACCGGCTTCAATAGATTTCTCAATCGCATTGTACAATTCTTCAACAGAACCAATAAGAACTTCTTCTTTTTTGTCTTCAGTTCTCCAAATTGGCAACGGAATACCCCAATATCTAGAACGAGATAAGTTCCAGTCGTTGGCATTTTTCAGCCAATTTCCAAAACGTCCTTCACCAGTAGACTTAGGCTTCCAATTGATAGTTTCGTTCAGGTCGAACATTCTATCTTTTACATCGGTTACTTTAATGAACCAAGAGTCTAGTGGATAATATAATAACGGTTCATCAGTTCTCCAGCTGTGTGGATAACTATGTACGTATTTTTCAACTTTAAAAGCTTTATTTTCTTCTTTTAAACGAATAGCGATTTCCACATCAACAGAACGCTCTGGCGCCTGACCCGCATCGTAATATTCGTTTTTTACATATTTACCTGCTAGATCACCTACATGCGAAGTAAATTTTCCTTGTAAATCTACTAAAGGAACCGGCGTACCATTTTCGTCTAAAACCAACATTGGTGGAATTTCAGGCTTAGCTTCTTTTGAAACTTTTGCATCATCAGCACCAAAAGTTGGAGCCGTGTGTACAATTCCTGTTCCGTCTTCTGTCGTTACGAAATCTCCGGCAATTACTCTAAATGCATTTTCTGCATTTTGATATGGCAATGTGTACTGCAATAATTGCTCGTAACTTATTTCAACCAAATCAGCACCTTTAGCATCTGCCAAAATTTTGTACGGAAGTTGCTTGTCGCCATTTTTTACTTTATCAAAATCAGCATCGTCTTCGCTAGCAAAAAACCCTTTTCCGAATTGTTTTCCAACTAAATTTTTAGCTAAAATTACATTTACAGGTTCAAAAGTATATTGATTAAACGTTTTTACTAAGACATAATCAATTTTTGGCCCAACTGTCAAAGCGGTGTTCGATGGCAATGTCCAGGGAGTAGTCGTCCATGCTAAAATGTGGATATCTCCAAAACCTTGTAAAAAGCTCGGAAGCGTTTCCGGTAAAGTTTTGAATTGCGCTACAATCGTAGTATCTGTAACATCACGATAAGCTCCAGGCTGATTTACTTCGTGAGAAGACAATCCTGTTCCTGCTTTTGGAGAGTATGGCTGAATTGTGTATCCTTTGTACAACAAGCCTTTATCATAGATTTGTTTCAAAAGCCACCAAACAGATTCCATGTATTTTGGTTTATAAGTCACATACGGATCTTCCATATCTACCCAATATCCCATTTTTTCGGTCAAATCATTCCATACGTCGGTATAACGCATTACGGTTTTTTTACACGCTTCGTTATATTCTTCGATAGAAATTGTTTTACCAATATCTTCTTTTGTAATTCCAAGTTCTTTTTCAGTACCTAATTCTACAGGCAAACCGTGTGTATCCCAACCGGCTTTTCTTTTTACCTGAAAACCTTTTTGAGTTTTATATCTGCAAAAAATATCTTTAATCGCACGTGCCATCACGTGGTGAATTCCCGGTAATCCGTTTGCTGAAGGCGGACCTTCAAAAAACACGTAAGGCTCAGCACCTTCGCGAGTGGTTACACTCTTTTCAAATATATTTTCTTTCTTCCAAAAATCAAGTACTTCTGACGCTACTGTTGGCAAGTCAAGTCCTTTGTATTCAGTAAATTTTGTGCTCATTTTATCCTTTTCTTAAACGAGGTGCGAAAGTAAGGAATTTTGAGGAAAATAGATAAAAGATGACAGAAAAAAGAGCTTAGTCAGGAAATTTCAGGTATATTCCGCAAAAAAAATCGCTCATTTTACAAATCTAGGAGAAAACTTCTTTTAAAACCTCTAAAGATTTCGGTTTTTTGAATCCATCCAAATGAAAACTATAATAGTCAATCAGGATTTTTAGCAGCATTTGTCTTTCCATAACATGAAATATTTTTTGATCATTATCGAATTTCAAATCAATAAGTTTTTTGAACAAATTGGTTTCATGTTCTGTCAAGGAACCCAAACCATGAAAAAGGGTAAAAACACCATTATTCATTTCAAAATAAGGCAAATCGATTTCAGAAGTATCAGGATAGAAGCCTAAATATTTAGTTGCTTCTAAAAGCAAAATCAAATGAAAATTAGAAATTTCATCATGATGATCCAGCCATGTTAATGCTGTTTCTAAAAAGACAAAAAGCGATTCGTTTTTTTCTTCTTCCTGAATAGAATAATGCAGCATTTCAGATAAAAACATGACCATTGTACTTTTTACAAGATCGGTATGAATAGTTTGAAAAGGAACTGCCGTTTTTATTTCTTTAAAATTTTCTAAAGTTCCTTTATTTTTATGTACGGCTTCGATCTCAAGAATTGACAAAGGCTGAAAATAAGCAATTTTTTGACTTGCTTTTCGACTCGAAAAAGCATCACGCACAAAATAAGACTTCAAGCCGTTAGAAAGCGTAAAACATTTTACGATCAAACTTTTTTCCTGAAATTTTAATGCCGAAATTACTATTGCTTTGGTTTTGATTAACAACTTTTTGTTTTTAGATTTTAGACTTCTTAGACATTAGATATCTTAGATTATTAGAATTCCCTAGTAAACTCTTTTAGATATTATTAAAAAAATTATCAAATTATCAAATTATCAAATTATCTAATAATCATAACTTTCTTAACTTTAGTTTCTCCACCGTCTTGGGCAGAAATAAAAATTATGTAAACTCCTGAAGCTACTTTATACCTTCCAAAAGCAGTAGTATCCCATTCTATTGTGCCGCCTTCTGAAATGGTTTCGTAAACTAAATTCCCTTCAATATCTGTAATTTTAATATTGGCTTTATCAATTAATCCGGCCACTTTTACGGTTCCTGAATACGTTGGGCGAACCGGATTTGGGTAAACGTACACATTATTCAAATCTTCATTTGCATCTGTTGCAATGCCGCCAAAAGAAATCATTCCTTTATTTGTGGCGATAAAAACTTCTCCTGTTGCGCTGTTAATTTTAATATCGTTTATAACATTGCTTGGCAAAGGCGAATTGCTGATCGTAAAATGATATTTTGTTTCCTGTCCATTTGGTGAAACCATAAAAACTCCCGCATCTGCAGTGCCTATCCATTTATTGTTGGCACCGTCTACTGCAATTGAAGTAATGAATTGCTCATAAAGCAATTCTTGAGCAAGATTGTCTTCTGTAATAATAATTGCATTTGCTTTTAATTGACTGTCATTCTGAAAACTTCCCACATTTGACAAAACCCGCAATCCTTTTGTTGTACCTATCCAAAGTTGATTTTTAGTATCAATCGCTATTGCTCTTACGTCAGCAATTGGCAAATTTCCAGCATCAGCTCCAAAAGTGATTTTTTTGAATGTATTTGTAGTTTCGTTAAATCCAACTACACCATCACGATTTGTAGCGATCCATTTTACGCTGTTTTTATCTACAAGAATACTCGCATAACTTGAGGCTTCTGCATCATCAATAATACTTGTCAACGAATAGCTTCCCCATTGACCATTCGATTTTAAAACTTTCAAGCCGTTTTTAATTCGGCTATTTGTTATCCAAAGATTTCCTGTTTTATCAAAGGCAGTTCCGTTTATGCGTACATCAATATAATTTGGCCCTTCGGTTGTTAAAGTTTCAAGACTGCTATTTTTTTCATTATATAAAATAGTAGGAATATCGTTCTCTATTTTTAATAATCCAGAGAAAAATGAGCTTGCATAAACTTGTTTTTCATTACTTGGGTTAATAATTATTCTTGTTATTGACTTTGCATCATAAACTTCTGAATATGGGATATTTAACCAATTCTTGTTGCTAAATTTACTTATACCATAACTATCTAAGTCATAAGGATTGTAATACGTATCGTAATCTCCATACACACTCCAAAGCGAATTAGGCGTTACATCGAGTGAAAAAATATTATTTCTTGAAGGACCTGCCGGCGTAGTATTTTCAAAAGTTGCAGTTCCAGAAAGTATTGATGAAAATAATCCTTTTTCTTTTGTTCCGATGAAAATTAAATTGCCAACAGCAGTTGCACAAGTAAAATGTATGGTATTATCTAAAACTTGAGTATTAGATATTTGACGAATCAAAACCATTTGATTGTTATAGACTAAAACCGAATTTGCAGTAGTAATAAACAAATTATGATTTTTTGCACGCAAATCAAACGAAGATTGTGGAAGCTGTAAAAACCCAGCAAATGCATTTGAATTAAATCGATGTACATATCCAGTCGAATTGATTGCAATTAGTTCTGTATCCAAATTTTCTACGCTTGACCAATCTCCTGGATTAATAATTGACCATTGATTAAAATCGATCAAATTTGAATTTGTGCTGTCTGCTCTTCGAATACCGCTTGAAGTTGCGGCATAAATAAATCCATTAAAAAAAGCGGTTTGCTTAACACTGATCTCAGCTCCATTATCTCCTATAAAATAAGTGTCGCCAAATTGCGATGTCGTTAAATTAAACTGAACAATTCCAAAATCACACGAAACATACAGCAAGCCGTTATATTCCATGAAATGATTAATTTTCTTAAGGTTTGCAGCTAATTTCTTGTTGATTATATCTACTTTATTCAACATACTTCCGTCTGCTTCATTGATCACGATCATTAAGCCGTTTTCATAACCAACAATAGTTTTTTTGAAAGTTTCGCTGTAGTAAACCGCAGAAATAGTCTGGCCCGAAAGACCATCAATTGTAGTGGTTGTTTTTACAATGTTGTCGGCAGTATTTTTAGAAAACAAAGCATTTTCTGAGGCTGTATAAACCGCTGTTGAAGATTCTGAAATATCTTTTATTTCATTAAACGAAAAATAACCTTCCCATGACAATTTATTCTGAGAGAAACTAAATTGAAACAGCATTAAAAATAAAATATACAGAAACCTTCTCTCCATTATTAATATATTCAGATACACAAATATAATACAAACCGGAGTATTTGATTTTTGTTCTCTGATAAATAAAAAATGCCTTCGATTCATCTTAAAGACGAATGAAGGCATTTTTTTTACTGTAATTAAATTTACACTACACCTTGAGCAAGCATAGCATCGGCAACTTTTACAAATCCTGCAATGTTAGCTCCTTTTACATAGTTTACATAGCCATCTTCGCCAGCTCCATATTTTTTACATTGGTTATGAATTCCAACCATAATATCTTTTAATCTTAAATCTACTTCTTCACTTGTCCAGTTAAGACGAATAGAGTTTTGTGTCATTTCTAATCCAGATGCAGCAACTCCTCCAGCATTTGCAGCTTTCCCAGGAGCAAAAAGCACTTTATTATCTAAGAATAATTTGATGGCATCTAAAGTTGACGGCATATTTGCAGCTTCAGTTACACACAAAACACCATTATCAATAAGTTTTTTAGCATCATCGCCATTCAATTCGTTTTGAGTAGCACACGGGATAGCAATATCAACCTTCACTTCCCAAGGACTTTTTCCTTTGTGGAAAACAGCGTTTGGATATTTATTAATGTAAAGTTCTGCTCTGTTATCTCCAGTTGCTCTCATTTCGACCATATGATCAATTTTTTCTCCAGAAATTCCTTCTTCATCATAAATATAACCATCAGGACCAGAAATGGTAACTACTTTTCCTCCAAGTTCATTTATTTTTAAGGCAACTCCCCAAGCTACATTTCCAAAACCTGAAATGGCAACTCGTTTCCCTTTAATGTCATGACCAATAGTACGAAGCATTTGATCTGTAAAATATACAACGCCATAACCTGTAGCTTCTGGTCTGATTAATGAACCACCGTAAGCAAGACCTTTTCCGGTTAAAACTCCTGTAAATTCATTTCTAATTCTTTTATATTGACCGAATAAGTAACCAATTTCTCTGGCGCCAACACCAATATCTCCAGCAGGAACGTCTAAGTCTGGACCAATATGACGACATAATTCAGTCATAAATGATTGACAGAAACGCATGATTTCGCCATCAGATTTTCCTTCAGGATCAAAATCAGAACCTCCTTTTCCTCCACCCATTGGAAGTGTTGTCAAACTATTTTTAAAAACCTGTTCGAAAGCCAAGAATTTTAAAACAGATAAATTTACTGTGTGATGAAATCTAATTCCTCCTTTATATGGACCGATCGCTGAATTCATTTGAATTCTGAAACCTCTGTTAACGATTATTTCTCCTTTATCGTCAACCCACGGAACTCTAAAAATTATAGATCTTTCTGGTTCAGCTATTCTAAGAAGTAAATTTTTACCATCGTATTTTTTTCGTTCAGCGATAAATGGAATTACCGTTTCTGCAAATTCTCTAACGGCTTGAAGAAATTCTGGCTCGTTTGGATTTTTTGACTCAACAAGAGTCATAAATTCATTTATTTTTTGTTCCATTTTTAAAATAAATTATTCAAATAATAGTTTTATACTTAATCAATTAAAGTACGAAAACAGATTTAAAGAAAACGTTTTCGTTATAACACGCAAAGATAAATCAAATTGATCATGATTTGTTATTTTTTTTTGTTTTTGAAAGAGAATTGTGTAATTTCTAAACAAAAATAAAAATACAATTTTACACTTACGAATTTACATCAAATTACCCTAGTTAAAGTCAGAAAATTAAGTGTTTTGCTACTAATTTTTTAATAGAAGTATTTTATATTTTGATTAGACTATGTTTTTTATATATTTGCCAAGATTTGAAAGCCCAAATAACATGTCTAAACACCTATTTATCACACTATTTGCCTTTTTTGGCATCTCGACGATAGCCACCGCACAATCAGACCTCGCACAAGAAGTAGGAATAATATTCGGTCCCGTAACTTTTCAATCCGATTATGGACAAAGACACAATTTCGATACAAATGTTGGAAACACCGGATTTGGGGTAGGAATTGTTCACTTTATAAACTTCTCTGCAAATAATAATCGTGAAAGTTTTTTCACAGAACATTTCAAAGTTAGATCAGAATTATCATTTAATACAACCAAACTGAACCATTTTGGAGAATGGGTTGAAAAAAAACCTCCAACTTTAGCTGTAGAACAGCTTAAAGCAATGCATGGTACTTCAAGTGTATTAAGTATTGGATCACAATTAGAATTTTCGCCAATAAAAATACATGATTTTGAGAATAGCGTTGGGAGTATTAGTCCATACGCAAGCTTAGGTTTTTTAATTAGCTATTATTCTACAAAAGTAAGCTCAGATCTTGGCCCTTTAGGAATTCCTGAAACTACTTATGGTAAATATTTAACTCCTTCAGACGGTCATCAATATGGTTTTTCTAGCGAAAATGGTGTAGTTTTAGCTGCAACAGCTGGTTTAGGCATACATTATAAACTAACAACAATGAGCGACTTAATGGTTGAAGGCCGTTTTCAGATGTTCAGTTCAGACTGGGTTGACGGGTTAAATCCGAATAAAGACATTTACAAAGAAAACAAAAACAACGACTGGCAAGTTTGGTTTAATGTTGGATACATTTACTACTTAGAATTCTAATTATAAGGAAATTCCAAAATAAAAAAAATTCCAAATTCCAATATTAATTATTTTGGAATTTGGGATTTTTTATTTCTAAAAATTTATTTTAAGCCAAAGCCTGTTCTATATCAGCAATTAAATCCTCTGCATCTTCAATACCAACACTTAGCCGAACTAAATCATCAGTAATTCCAACCTCAGCTCTTTTATCTGCCGGAATAGAAGCGTGTGTCATCAAAGCTGGATGATTTGCTAATGATTCAACTCCACCTAAAGATTCTGCTAAAGTAAATACTTTCAATTTCTCTAAAAATGCAATAGAATCTTCTTTTTTACCCGATTTAAAAGTAAAAGAAACCATGCCACCATAAGCTTTCATTTGTTTTTTAGCAATTTCATGAAACGGATGACTTTCTAATCCAGGATAATAAACGGTATTAATTTTTGGATGTTTCGTTAAATATTCAACTACTTTTTCTCCGTTTTCGCAGTGTCGTTGAACTCTTAAAGAAAGCGTTTTAATTCCTCTCAAAACCAAAAAACTATCCATTGGGCCTAATGTTGCACCAGTTGCAAATTGCTGAAAATGCAATTGTTCGCCTAAAGCTTCGTCTTTTACAATTAATGCTCCAGCAATAACATCAGAGTGTCCGCCTAAATATTTTGTTGCTGAGTGCATTACAATATCAGCACCTAAATCTAAAGGTTTTTGCAAATATGGAGTTGCAAAAGTATTATCGACAGCAAATAAAATTTTGTTGGCTTTTGTAATTTTAGCTACTTCTTGAATATCAGCTAATTTCATTAATGGGTTAGTTGGTGTTTCGACCCAAACCAATTTTGTATTTTCATTGATTAAAGATTTCAATTTTTCGATATCCGTCATATCTACGAAATGAAATTTAATTCCTGAATCTTTATAAATTCGCGTAAACATTCTATAAGTCCCTCCGTATAAATCATCCATGGCAATGATTTCATCACCAGCCTTAAATGATCTCAGAATACAGTCAGTTGCAGCCAACCCAGATGAAAAAGCCAATCCGCGTGTACCATTTTCAATACTTGCCAAAGCATTTTCTAAGGCCGTACGAGTTGGATTCGATGCTCGGCTGTATTCATAATCTGCCAAAGGTTTTCCCGGACTTGTTTGTATAAATGTTGAAGTTTGATACACCGGAGGCATAACAGCACCAGTACTTGGATCATGATGTTGACCACCATGTATTACTTTAGTATTGAATTTCATATAGTTACAAATTTTAAATGCTTAATTCTTGCACAAATTTACCGTTAATTTATTTTAATCCTGAATCAACTTCTTACCTTTGTATATAATTAACACTTTTTGATATGAAACATTATACATTTTTAGTCTTTCTGTGTTTGATTTTTACGAGTTGCAATAAAGAGCTTTCCTTTGAAAATGAAACGTTTGAAGAAAAATCTAAAATTCCATGTAAAAGCGATTGCCCAAAAATTACTATTGAAATCCCAATTGCAAAAAACATTAAAATTCCGGCAGACTCGATTAATAAAAAAGTTTTTTCTGTAGTAAAAGAAATAGTTTATTTTGGAGAAGATCCTGCAAAAACTAACGATTATAAATCTTTAGCAAAATCTTTTATTGCTTCTTATGAGGAAATGCATAAAAAATTCCCAAGCGAAACTTTTGGCTGGGAAGGAAAGATTATTGGAAATGTTGAATTTGAATCAGATCAAATTATAAACATCAAAATTGATCATTATACTTTTACCGGAGGCGCACACGGATATCAAGGTTTCCGATCGTTATTATTTAATCCAAAAACAGGAAAAACCATTTTTAACGATCAATTGTTTAAAAACGAAAAAGATTTTAAGGCTTTCGCCGAAAAAAAATTCAGAACAAAATATAAAATCCCAGCAAGTGCTAACATTAATGCCACGGGTTTGATGTTCGAAAATGATAAATTTCAGTTGCCGCAGAATATTTTTTACACTTCTGAAGGCTTGCTTCTTTATTATAATTCATATGAAGCCGCTTCTTATGCTGACGGTCCAAAAGAAATTTTATTTCCCTATAATGAAATAAAAAAATATTTGAATCTTCAATAAAAATCAGCATCTCAGAATCTTAGCTTCTTAGACCTTTCTTACTGAACATCATACTTCATTTTTCGTAAAATTCGCAACGCTTCTTTAAACGATAAATAAATTTGCCCATAAGGTTTTAAAAGTAATTTAGCATCGATGAGTTTTTGTTTGGCATCTTCAAAACCATTCAAATAGCAAATCATAAAAGTCGATGGAAGGTTTTCTAAATCTTTTAATTCACGCTCAGATAAAACAATTCCTTTTTGCAGTTTTTGAAGCAAAGCCATATTGGAGTTGTAAATATGATAGAGCATTTTTCGGTTGAATTCTGGAGGCAGAAAAAGCATTTCACGGTCAATTTTATAATAACCGTTATCAAAAAAGTGAATCGTTTGTTTTTCTAAAGGATAATAACTTGTTTTATCGTTCAAGCCAAGTGGAACATATTCGGTTATTGTAAAACTATCGTCATCAAAAACAATCGTTACCACATCTTGCGCCGAATAGAAAAGTTTAATTTGTTCATTGATAAGCTCAATATCTACGCGGGAAAGAAAGGTTTTATCACGCGATTTTTTAGGAACTCCAGCCCAGCAAATCACAAATAATTCTTTAAAAACATGATATTTTGGCGACATGTCTTTGTGGCGAAAATTCATAAAATCGATTACGCCGTCTAGTGTATATTGAATACTGTTTCGAGAACTGTTTTCGATTCCAATTACCGTTTCAGTATTTTGGAAATTTTTCTCTATTTCGCCTTCAACCGGAATCGAATTACTCCCTCGTCTTACAAAAACGCTGTTGGCGAGGATGGTATGAATTCCTTTTTTGAAATACGAGATTTTACTTTTAGGTTTAATGGTAACCAGCCCAATTACTTTATCTTTTGGAAGATTTGGAAATGGTACATTCTCGTATTGAATTTTAGGTGGATTTTCTAAGAAAGCATTCACCAGATTCTGAATTCGGCTGTCATCAAAAAAATCATCGCCTACAATTTCATTATCTTGATCTTCAACCCCAACAACAATATAAGAATTATTGGTTGGATTTGAATTTGACAACGCGCAAATATGCTTCAGAAACTTTCCTTTTCCCTCACGCGAGTGCAGATTCAACTGCCTTTTTTTGTCATAAAAACTGCTCTCATCATTATGAGCGAGCAAATTTTTTATTAAAAGGCGTTTGTTGATCATTATTTTAGACTTCTTAGATTTTTAGATTTTAGACTTCTTAGACTTTAGACCTCAGATATTAGACTTCTTAGATATTGATTTTCATCTGCAGTCTAAGTTAGTCTAAATATCTAAGACATCTAAATTAATCTCTTTTAACAATGGTTGCCGATGCCTGCGCTGTTGGATAGACTATTAGATCTGCGATATTTACATGATATTTTCTTGAAACTACAAAATGAATTATATCTGCAATATCTTCAGCCTGCAATGCATCTAAACCTTTATATACATTCGAAGCTCTATCGGCATCGCCTTTAAAACGAACTTCACTAAACTCGGTTTCGACCATTCCTGGATGAATTGCTCCAACTCGAATTCCGTACGGATTCAAATCCATTCGCATTCCGTTGTTGATTGCATCTACTGCGTGTTTTGAAGCGCAGTAAACATTTCCATTCGGATACACTTCTTTTCCAGCTATCGAACCAATATTGATAATATGTCCCGACTTTCTTTCAATCATTTGCGGCATAATTGCTTTTGAAACATATAAAAGTCCTTTTACATTAATATCAATCATAGCATCCCAATCATCTGTGTTTCCAGTCTGAATCGGATCTAAACCATGCGCGTTTCCTGCATTATTAATTAAAACATCAATAGTTGAAAATGCTGCTGGCAAAGAATTAATAGTTGAAAAAACAGCTTCTTTGTCACGAACATCAAAAGAAAGAGAATATACTTCTGTAAAAGCAGAAAGTTCTTTTTCCAACGCCTCTAAACGATCTTTACGTCTTCCGCAAAGGATAACTTTATAGTCGTTTTTTGCCATTATTTGTGCGGTTGCTTTTCCAATTCCGCTTGTAGCTCCAGTAATTAAAACTGTTTTTTTCATTGTAATATTTTGTGTTTTTTGCCACAGATTAAAATGATTGATTCTTTATCTGTAATCTGAAAAATCTTCAAGAGTAATTTTTCACGCAGATCCTGCAGATTTTTAATCGGTGAAAATCATTTTAACCTGTGGCTAATTTTTTTTATGATAAGTTTTGCTGAATAGTAAAAACTTCTGCTAAACGCTAAAATTAAGCCACATCGTCGCCCATACTTTCAGTCCAGATGGCAAACCAGTCTTCTTTATCCATTTCTAATTCAACAGCTTTCATCAAAGATTGAATTCTGGCAACATTTACAGTTCCTGCAATCGGAATTACTTTTGCTGGATGTTTTAAAATCCAGGCAAGCAATAATGTATCAGAACCAAAACCATATTTTTTAACCAAATCTGAAAGCAATTTTTTCAAACGGCGTGTTTGTTTGGTATCTTCTCTAAAAACCGTTCCAAGCGGATTCCATGATAAAGGGCGGATTCCGTGCGTTTGCATATAATCTAAACTTCCGTCAACCATTGCCTCATAATGTGTTGCGGAAAATTGTACCTGATTAAAACTAACTTCGGTTTTCTGGCGAATCAATTCGGTTTGTGAATTTGTAAAATTCGAAAGACCAAAATCGATAATTTTCCCTTCTGATTTTAATTTTTCGACCGCTTCCGCAATTTCATCAGCCTGCATCAGCGGACTTGGTCTGTGCAATAAAAACACATCAACATAATCTGTTTTTAAATTTTTAAGAGATTCTTCAACAGACCAAATAATATAATCTTTAGAATAATCGTAATATTTGATTTTATTCTGTGGACGTTTTTCAGCAATCATCTGAATACCGCACTTGGTAATTAATTGTAATTTTTCGCGCGAAATTTTGCTGTTTTCAAATGCTTTTCCGAAATCGGCTTCTGTAGTATATGATCCGTAAATGTCTGCGTGATCAAAAGTGGTAATTTTGTTTTCGATACAAATTTGTATCATATTTTCCATTTCTTTTGGCGTCAAGTTTTTGTCCCAAACACCCCAATTCATAGTACCCGAAATTATGGGCGATAATGTTGTTTTACTCATGGTTACATTGCGTTATTTTTGGTAATAAATATGCTTTTGTAAAGCATAATCACCAAAGTTCTTAAAAATATAAAAATAGATTCACAATTAGTCCTTAAAATTAGGTCATTGGTCGAAGTTTTAACCATTCTTTAACATTGTACTTCTCAAAAAATATTCAATTTGCACTCTCAAAAGTAAGGCATAAAAATCAAGGTTTTAAAAAGGTTTTAAAAATATTTATATGGAAGAAAATACAACGACTTTAGACATTAGAGCGATAAATGAAAAAATTGAGAGAGAAAGTGCTTTTATAGACCTTCTTACAATGGAAATGAACAAAGTTATTGTGGGCCAGAAACATATGGTCGAGCGTTTATTAATCGGGCTTTTGGGACAAGGACATATTTTATTAGAAGGTGTTCCTGGTTTGGCCAAAACTTTAGCGATAAATACTTTGTCGCAAGCGGTACAAGGATCTTTCAGCCGTATTCAGTTTACTCCTGACTTATTACCTGCCGATGTTGTCGGAACGATGATTTACAACATTAAAGCAAACGAGTTCTCTATTAAAAAAGGACCAATTTTTGCTAATTTTGTACTTGCCGATGAGATCAACCGTGCGCCAGCAAAAGTTCAGTCTGCACTTTTAGAGGCGATGCAGGAAAAACAAGTTACTATTGGCGACACAACTTTCAAACTTGATCGTCCGTTTTTAGTTCTTGCAACTCAAAATCCTGTTGAGCAAGAAGGAACGTACCAGCTTCCTGAAGCACAAGTTGACCGTTTTATGCTTAAAACCGTAATTGACTATCCAAAAATTGACGAAGAGCGTTTTGTGATTCGCCAAAACTTAAAAGGAAGTTACGAAAAAGTAAATCCTGTAGTTTCTGTAGAACAAATTTTGCGTGCGCAAGAAGCTGTTCGTGAAGTTTACATGGATGAAAAAATCGAAAAATACATCTTAGATATCATCTTTGCTACTCGTTATCCAGAGAAGTACAAATTAGCCGACCTAAAACCTCTTATCAGTTTTGGAGCATCTCCGCGTGGAAGTATCAATTTAGCTAATGCAGCTAAATGTTACGCTTTCATTAAACGTCGCGGATATGTAATTCCAGAAGATGTTCGCGCAGTTGTACACGATGTTTTACGTCACAGAGTGGGAATAACATATGAAGCCGAAGCTGAAAACATTACTTCTGTAGACATTATCAACAAAATCGTAAACGAGATTGAAGTACCTTAAAAATTTGTTTCAAGTTTCAGGTTTCAGGTTGTCGCAAAGCACACCTGAAAGCTTTAAACTTTAAACTTTAAACAAATAAAATGGATACAAAAGAGCTTTTAAAAAAAGTACGGAAAATAGAAATCAAAACCAAAAGACTGAGCAATCATATCTTTTCGGGAGAATACCACTCTTCATTTAAAGGACGCGGAATGACTTTTAGCGAAGTCCGTCAATACCAATATGGCGATGATATTCGTAACATCGATTGGAATGTAACCGCACGCTACAACGAAGCCCACGTAAAAGTTTTTGAAGAAGAACGCGAATTAACAATGATGTTAATGGTCGATATTTCGGGTTCTGAGGGTTTTGGTTCAAAAAGTCAGTTTAAAAAGGACATCGTCACCGAAATTGCGGCAACGATGGCTTTCTCGGCTACACAAAACAATGACAAAATTGGTTTAATATTATTTTCTGATAATGTCGAATTGTATATTCCACCAAAAAAAGGCCGTTCGCATGTTTTAAGAATTATTCGTGAATTAATCGAATTTGAACCAAAAAGCAATAAAACGGATATTTCTCAAGCCTTGAAGTTTTTATCAGGAACGCAAAAAAAGAAAGCAATCGTTTTTGTGATTTCAGATTTTATGTCTGAAAATTACGAGCAGACATTGAAAATTGCTTCTAAAAAACATGATATTACAGGTGTTCGCGTATATGATGTACGTGAAGAAAAAATCCCGAATCTAGGAATGGTAACCATGCTCGATGCTGAAACAGGGAAAATTCAATTGGTTGATACCGGATCAAAAACGGTGCGAATGAATTACGAAAAACATTATCACGACAGGGTAAATTATTTCAAAGATATTTTCAGTAAATCTGGCGCAGGTGTTGTAAACACAAGAGTTGATGAAAATTATGTCACCAAATTACTGGGCTATTTTAAATCAAGATAAATATAATTTTAGATTGCAGATTTTAGATTTAGATTTTTTCAAATTTAATAATTTATGATTTCTGCATTGCACAAATAAAAAATCCGCTTAAATCCGTGTTATCCGCGTACCATCTTTAAGCATTCGTTTTAGACTAAAATCTAAATCAAAAATCAAATGAAATTAAAATTTTACATATTTTTATTTTTACTAAGTTCCGCTGTTTTTGCACAACAAAAGCAAGTGGAAACCAGTATTGATACCACTAAAAATAAAATTGGAGCCGAGTTTAAGCTAACGCTGAAAACAGTGGTAAGTTCTAAATCGAAAGTTGTTTTTCCTAAACTGAAAACTATCGGGCCTTTAGAAGTAATTCAATCTTATCCGATTGATACCGTTAAAAAAGACGGCAATTATGAACTGATTAAAAAATATGGATTAACACAATTTGATTCTGGAAGATATACAATTCCAAGCATCAAAATTTTAATTGATAAAAAACCTTATTTATCTGATTCTATTCGTGTTGAAGTTGCTAATGTAAAAGTAGACACGATGCAGCAAAAAATGTATGACATCAAAGATATTTCTACTGTTGAAAGTGGGATTGGAGATTGGTGGAAATATGTCTTGGCTATTGTTATTATATTAGGAATTGGCGCATTTGTATATTGGTTCGTTAAAAAACGTCAACATAAAAAAATTGAAGAGGAAGTTTATAAAACACCAATCGAAAAAGCGACAAGTTTACTAAATAATCTGGAGCAAAAAGAACTTGTTCAAAAAGGTGAAATTAAAGAATATTATAGCGAACTGACAGATATTGCACGTAATTACATTGAAGAAGCTATTCATATTCCAGCAATGGAAAGCACTACTTCTGAATTAATTCTGGCAATAAGAACGGCTTCGACTAAAAAGAAAATGACTTTGACGCCTGAAACTGTAGAGAATTTAGAGCGTGTTTTACGTCAGGCCGATTTAGTAAAATTTGCAAAATCTAAACCGCTGGATTTTGAAATTACTGAAGATCGAAATAAAATTCAAAGAGTAATCCTAACACTTGACAATGCAATTCCAACCGAAGTGTCGGCGGATGAAGAAGATCAACTGTTGAATGAAGCTCAGAAACAAAAACAGATTCAGCTTCAATTACGAAAAAAACGCAATAAACGCATTGCTATTGCGGTGGGAACAGTTGTCTTTTTATTGGCAGCAACAACTACCTTTTTTATTGTCACTAAAGGTTTTAATTACGTAAAAGATAATATTATTGGCCATCCATCTAAAGAATTGTTAGAAGGCGAATGGGTAAAAAGTGAATACGGAAATCCTGGTATTTTAATTGAAACTCCAAAAGTTTTAAAACGAATGGATACTCAAAAAGTACTACCTAAAGAAGCCATGGCTTTGATCAAAGAAATGCAGCTTTTCGGGTACGGAAGTATGATTGATAATTTCTATATCGCGGTTTCGACCAGTAAATTTAAAAATCCTACAGATATTGATTTAGCAAAAGCTTTAGAAGGTTATCTAAAAGTAATTGAAGCTCAAGGCGGACAAAATATCATTGTAAAACAAGAAGATTATCAAACGAATCAAGGTATTCAAGGATTAAAAGGATATGGAACCATGAGCATATTAAATCCTACTACTAAAACGAGCACAAAAGCATACTATGAAATACTGCTCTTTAAACAAGAACAAGGATTACAGCAAATCGTGATTTTACATGAAGAAGGAGACACTTATGCAAATGACATTACAACACGAATTTTAAATTCTGTTGAACTTAAAAAAGCGAACAACTAATGGGAAAGATAACTTTTTTAAATCCAGAGTTCTTTTGGCTGTTTCTTTTAATTCCAGTTGCAATTGCTTGGTTCTTTTGGAAACGCAACCAACAATCGGCTACTTTAAAAATGAGTTCGACGGCAGGTTTTAAAAACAGCGAATCGCTTTTAACAAAATTAAAACCTTGCTTGTATATTTTTAGAATTCTTGCTTTATGTTCCTTGATTATTGCTTTGGCAAGACCAAGAACAGTAGACATCAGCAATCAAACTAAAACTACTAAAGGAATTGATATTGTAATGGCAATAGACGTTTCCGGAAGTATGCTGGCAAAAGATTTAAAGCCAAACCGTATGGAAGCTTTAAAAAGAGTTGCTGGAGATTTCGTAACTGAACGACCTAATGACCGAATTGGATTGGTTTTATATGCATCTGAAGCGTATACAAAAACTCCGGTTACAAGTGACAAGGCTATTATTTTAGAAGCTATAAAAGGAATTAAATATGATACTGCCTTACAGGACGGAACTGGAATTGGAATGGGTTTGGCAACAGCTGTAAACCGTTTGAAAGACAGTAAAGCAAAAAGCAGAATTATTATTTTACTTACTGATGGTGTAAATAATGCTGGATTTATCGAACCAGAAACGGCTGCTGATATTGCGAAACAATACGGAATAAAAGTATACACAATTGGACTTGGAAGCAACGGAATGGCAGAATCTCCATATGCATACGCACCAAATGGCGGATTTTTATTTAAAATGCAAAAAGTTGAAATCGACGAGCAATTAATGAAAAGCATTGCCCGCAAAACAGATGGAACTTATTTTAGAGCGACGAGCAACGATAAATTAGCTGAAATATATAACTCGATCAATAAATTAGAAACAACTGAAATTCAAGAATTGAAGTTCTACGATTATGACGAAAAATACAGAACATTTGCCTTAATTGCTGTCTTTTTGCTATTGTTGGAAGTGGGTTTACGAAACACGGTTTATAGAAGCTTTATTTAATATTTTAGTCGCAGTCTCGGTTTTCAGTTTACAGCTGAAAACTGCGGCAGGAAACTGAAAACTAGAATTAAAAAATGGAATTAGACGAAAAAAAATATTTATACCTTTTATTCTTATTGCCAATTGTGGTGTGTATTTTTCTTTTCAATATGTATTGGAAAAGGAAAAAACAACGCGAATTTGGCGATTTAGAAATGGTTAAAAAACTGAGTCCAGAACGATCTGTTTTTAAACCTGTGCTGAAACTATCAGTATTGCTTTTAGCGCTTGCCTGCTTAATTATAGGATTAGTGAATCCGAAAATCGGGACTAAAATGGAAACTGTAAAGCGTGAAGGTATTGACATTGTTTTTGCAGTCGACGTTTCTAAAAGTATGCTGGCCGAAGATGTGGCACCAAGCCGTTTAGAAAAAAGCAAGCAACTGGTTTCGCAAATCATTAATAATTTAGGAAGTGACAGAATTGGTATCGTGGCCTACGCAGGAAGCGCCTTTCCGGTTTTGCCAATTACTACAGATTATAGTGTTGCTAAAATGTTTTTACAAAGTATGAGTCCAGATATGGTTTCTTCTCAAGGAACTTCGCTGGATGAAGCAATTAAATTATCATCGACTTATTTCGATGAAAAGAGCAAAACAAGCAAATTGCTGATTTTGATTTCGGATGGAGAAGATCATTCTGAAGGAGCTTCTGCTGCAGCGGAAGAAGCCAATAAATTGGGAATGAAAATTATAACAATTGGTATTGGAACTGAAAAAGGAGGAACTATACCGCTAAAAGTAAACGGGAGAGTCGAAAGTTTTCAGAGAGATAACAATAATGAAGTTGTAATTACAAAGCTAAATCAAGAAGGTTTAAAAACGATTGCAAAAGCTACAAAAGGCGGTTACGTTTATGGTGGAAGTACAAAAGAGGTTTTAGAATATGTAAAAAATGCTTTGAATAATATTCAAAAAACCGAATTTGAAGCAACACAAATGGCAGAATTTCAATCACAGTTTCAGTGGTTTATTGGTTTTGCTTTTCTATTATTATTCTTAGATATTTTCCTTTTGGAAAGAAAAACAAATTGGATAAAAGAGTTGAATTTATTTAACGAAAAGAAATAATTGATCCGTTTAAATTCGGAACAAAAAACATAAAAAATTAGAATGAAAAATTTACTTCTTTATATTTTACTAACGTTTTCTTTAGCGGTTTCGGCTCAAGAGAAAGACAAGACATTGCCTGATGCGAATGAAGAATATAAGCAGAATAAATTTGTAGACGCTGAAGCCAATTATAGAATTTCGCAGTCAAAATTTCCTAAAAAAGCAATAGCTTCTTATAATTTGGGAAATACAATTTATAAGCAAAATCAAGTTTCTGAAGCTAAATTCGCATATGCGAAAGCGATAAAAAATGCTAAAACAAGGCCTGAAAAACATAAAGCATTCCACAATTTAGGAAATGTTTTAATGAAAGAGAAAGATTATACGCAGGCAGTTGAAGCTTATAAAGAAGCGTTAAGAAACGATCCTACAGACGATGAAACGCGTTATAACTATGCTCTGGCCAAACAAAAACTAAAAGAAAATCCTCCGAAAAACGATAAAAATAAAGACAAGAATAAGGATAAGGACAAAGACAAGGATAAAAATAAAGATAAAGACAAGAACAAAGATAAAAATAAGGACAAGGATAAAGATAAGAAGGACGATAAAGGCGATAAAGACAAAGATAAAAAAGACGGCAAAAACGATCCAAAAAAAGATGATAAATCAGACAATAACGGACAACCAAAACCGCAGCCTGGAGGAATCTCAAAAGAACGTGTTCAGAATTTATTAGATGCGGTTAACAACGAAGAAAAGAAAATTCAGGATAAAGTTAACGCTCAAAAAGTAAAAGGAAGTCCTAGAAAAACAGAAAAAGACTGGTAGATTTTTAGGTTTATTCGTTTAACTGTTTATTCGAATAAACAATAAAACTGTAAAAAAAACGATTAAACAAATAACAATTAAACAGTTAAACAAAACTGAAAAATTAATGAAAAGATATTTAATTCTATTACTATTCACTTTTCAAGGACTTATGGCTCAAGTTCAATTTGAAGCCAGAGTAAGCAAAAATACGCTTGGATTAAACGAAAGACTTCGCGTTGACTTCATTATGAATGTTGATGGAGACAATTTCGAACAGCCTGCATTTGATGGCTTTAGAGTTGTTGCAGGTCCTAGCCAGCAAATAAGTCAGTCTTGGGTAAATGGCAGAAGTTCTTTTCAAAAGATATACTCTTACATTTTACAGCCCGACAGAAAAGGGACAATCAATATCAAACAGGCAGCGATCGAATTTAATGGACAAGTTTACAAAACTTCTCCAATAAAAATTGTTGTTACAAATGCCGTTGCACAAGAAAGAGACCCGAATGACAGACCTCAGGGATCAGGAAGCGAAACATTGAATCTGGTTGCAGAAATATCTAAAACGAATCCGTATTTAAATGAACCCATTACGGTAGTTTATAAATTGTATTTCAACAATATCGGCGTTACTGGTTTTAAAGAATTGGCAAAACCGAAATATAATGATTTCTGGAATCAAAACATCGACATCAAACAATTGGCAATAGAAGAAGGAACCTATCAAGGACAGAGATGTTATTATGTCATCTTGAAAAAGACTATTCTATATCCTCAAAAATCAGGAAAATTAACAATTGAACCGCTTTCATTAGATATTGGAGTGCAATTGCCAACAAATCGCCGTGATATGTTTGGTCAAATGATTTTAACGGATGATAACAAAATTGTTTCGGCTGGAGCTAAAACCATTAATGTTAGGCCGCTTCCTGAAAGCAATAAACCCGAAGGTTTTAGTGGCGCTGTTGGTAAATTTAACTTTACAGTTACACCATCAAAAACAAGTTTGAAAAATGGTGAAAGTTTAGATTTAGTTGTAAGCGCATCAGGAGCTGGAAACATGAAATTATTTACGTTGCCAAAACCAGTTGTGCCAAATGCCTTAGAAATATACGATCCTGTTCATGACGAAAAGGTAACAACTTCATTGGCTGGAATGTCTGGAAAGATTTCGGATAAATACACTATTATTCCGCAATACAAAGGAAAATATGTCATTAAGCCTATGCAGTTTTCGTATTTCGATTTGAGTACAGGTTCTTATAAAACTATAACCTCTCAAGAAATTACAGTTGACGTTTTAGACGGACCAATGCAAACCGAAGCGAGCAACTCTGCTAATGCTTCTAAAAATGTCATTACAAAAACAGAACAATTCAAATACATTAAGCCAAAAACAACTTTGGTTTCGATAGCTAAAAAAGATTTTTACAGCTCAGATTTGTATTTTATATTGATATTCCTTCCGTTTGTTATTTTGCCGATCATAGTTTTGGCTAAAAAGAAAAAAGAAGCGATTGACGGTGACGTTGCCGGAAACCGAATTAAAATGAACAACAAACTGGCGAAGAAATATTTATCTGAAGCCAAAAAACAGCTTAATAACAAAGAGCCATTTTATATTGCTTTAGAAAAAGCAATGCACAATTTCTTGAAAGCAAAACTGCATATTGAAACCTCAGAAATGAGCAAAGACAATATTCGTGAATTGTTATTGTCAAGAAAAGCAAACCCAGAAACGGTACAGAACTTTATTATTTTGACAGAAAACTGTGAATTTGCGCGTTATGCTCCGGCTTCAAGCGCTTCGATTCAGCAAGATTATGACAAGGCTGTTTTGATTATTTCGGAACTTGAAAAACAAATGGTTTAGTTTTAATCGCAAAGTTGGAAATGTTATTACACCTCTAGAAAATGAAAAATATAGTTTATCTCTTTTTATTAATCTCTCAGATTTTCTTTGCTCAAAGCAGCTTTGAAAAAGGAAATGCTTTGTACCAAAAGGGACAATATCAGCAAGCAGCTCAGGAATATGAAAATATCTTAAAAGAAGACAAACAAGAGTCGGCTGAATTGTATTTTAACTTAGCAAATTGTTATTATAAGCTTAATAAAGTAGCCCCTTCTATTTATAATTACGAGAAAGCATTAGTTTTAAAACCTCATGATCCTGAGACTTTAAACAATTTAAAATTTGCTAAAAAACTAACTATTGACGAAATTAAAGAAGTTCCTAAAGTAGGTTTTGCAAAACTGATACAGAACTTTACCGGAATCTTCGATTATAATACTTGGGCAAAAATTTCTGTCGGAATTGCATTTGCTTTTTTATTGACTTTTATTGGCTACTATTTTTCACAGCTCACCCTTTCAAAAAGACTATATTTTATTGGAATGTTTGTTCTTTTGGCTGGTTTAGCTTTGAGTGTATCTGCTGGAATGTCTGAAAAAAGTCATTATGATAATGATCGCCCCGCAATTGTTTTTGCTGAATTAAGCGAAGTTCGAAGCGAACCGCAAAAAGCCGGTGTTGCCATTTTCTTATTACACGAAGGTGCAAAAGTTTATGTAAAAGAAACTTTAGGAAAATGGAAAAAAATAGAATTGACTGACGGTACTGAAGGCTGGATTGATGCTACAACGATTAAAGAAGTTAAGCCAATTTTTTAATCCTATACTATTTTCAAACTATTTAAGTGATATAAGCAAATATTAGTTTGTTTAAATTTAGATCTTAAATCAACTTATATCACTTATATGGTCAAAAACTAAAAAGCATAGACTTTTAAAGGTGTCACGCAATAATCTAATCTTATATCTAACTCGAAGACATCTTTAATTTGGTTCTCGGCTTCAAAAAAAGAAAGTCCAATTTTTATGGTTTCTGGTTTGCATTCAGATAGAAATTTATCGTAAAAACCTTTTCCATAACCTACTCTATTTCCTAAAACATCAAAAGCCAAAAGCGGTATAAAAACCACATCGATAGTTTGTGACGGCACTGGCAAACCATTTACTGGTTCCGGAATATTATAATCGTTTTTCTTGATTTTGGTATTATCAGTCAAAAGAAAATGAGTCATTTCACGAGTTTGAAAATCACTTTTAGAAACCACAATTTCTTTATCTTTTCCAGAAAGCAAATGCAAAATATATTCTGTATTTACTTCTTTTTGTTCTTCGATAGGCAGAAAAACATGATAATAGGTTTTATCCCAAATGGGCAATTGAATTAAATTATTGGCTATAGCCAGACTCTTTTCTTCGACTTCATCAGTTGAAAGTTCTTTTCGAAGATTTTTATACTGTAATCTTAATTCTTTTTTATTCGTCGGCATTATCAGGGCTATTTTTAGACATGTGGTAAATTGCATCACCTTCATACACAATCGGCGAATGATTCGCGTTTATGACAAATCCGTCGTGCGGTGCTTTTACTTTCTGCTCAAATTTACCAAACGGATCTGTTATAATAGCTAAAATAGTTCCTTTAGTAACAAATCTTCCAATCATATTATAATCATGCAATAATCCAGAACATTTGGCACGAAGCCAAACCGAATTTTTGATATAAATAGAGGGATCTTCAGCTTCTTCGACAATATGTTTAGGATCAAGCATGTTTAAATAAGCCAGCAAACGCTGTACTCCCATCACTCCTTCATTTGCTACCGAATTATTTATATCTAAAGATTTTCCTCCTTCAAAAAGCAACATTTTAATATTGGCTCTTTCGCAGGTATTTCTGAAAGAACCGTTGATGTTTTTAGAATACAATGTAAACGGCGCATTAAAAACATCGGCTAGAAGTTTTAGATCTGGGTTATTTTCTGTAATTCTAATTTGCGGTGCGTTAAAACGGCTTGCGCCTCCAGCATGAAAATCAACAGCATAATCTATTATCGGCAAAACTTCTGCAACAATATGATAAGCAAACCTGCTTGCTAGAGAACCTTTTTTACTTCCTGGAAAAACTCTGTTTAAATCTCTTCCGTCTGGAAACTCTCTTGATTTATTGACAAAACCATACATATTGATAATCGGAATACAAATAATAGTTCCTCTTGCAGGGCGATTTATTTTTTTGCTGATGATCTGGCGAACAATTTCTACTCCGTTAATTTCGTCACCATGAATTCCTGCAGAAAATAAAACTACCGGACCTTCTAGCTTAGAACGGCGAACAATAACAGGGATATTAAGTTTTGTCGTGGTATGCAACCTCGCAATTTCGACGTTTATCGTTTTGTTTTCTCCCGGCAAAATCGATTCGCCAAAAATAACTAAGGGTTTACTATTTTTCATGTAGAATTATAAAATCTAAATATAGAAATTATTCTTTTGATTTCGTAAATTTGAAACTAAATCAATGCTAAGCTTTTTATAAGAAATCGGAATGATTTTTGACAAAGCTTTTCAATACCTCCAGAAATAAAACAGAATGCAAAAACCGTCTTTAGAACTTCAAATTCAAACCTTGCCAGACAATCCTGGCGTGTATCAGTATTACGATAAAGACGACAAAATATTGTATGTTGGAAAAGCAAAAAATTTAAAAAAAAGAGTTTCCTCCTACTTCAATAAAATTCACGATACGAGAAAAACGAATGTGCTGGTTAGAAAAATTGTAACCATAAAACATATTGTCGTTCCTACTGAAACTGATGCGCTTTTACTAGAAAACAATTTAATAAAAACACTGCAGCCACGTTATAATGTTTTGCTTCGTGACGACAAAAGTTACCCTTGGATTTGCATTAAAAGAGAACCTTTTTCTAGAATATTTTTGACTAGAAGAATGATCAAAGACGGATCTGAGTATTTTGGCCCGTATACTAATTTCAAAATGGTTTATACCATTCTCGACTTAATAAAAGAATTATACCCTTTACGAACTTGTACTTATGATTTAAGCGAATCAAATATCAGAGCTGGCAAATTTAAAGTTTGTTTAGAATACCATATTGGCAATTGCAAAGGTCCTTGTGAAGGTTTAGAACCTTTAGAAAATTATCAAAGACAAGTCGATGCAATTAGAGAAATTCTGAAAGGAAATTTTAAAGAAAGCATGAAAGATTTTAAGCGTTTAATGAATCAATATGCGCAGGATCTGCATTTTGAAGAAGCCCAAAAAATCAAAGAAAAAATAGAAATTCTTGAAAACTATCAATCCAGATCTACAATCGTAAATCCGAAAATTACCAATATTGATGTTTTTTCGATTGTGTCTGATGAAAGTGCCGCATTTGTCAATTTTTTACAAATTTCTCACGGATCGATTATTCGTTCGCATACTTTAGAAATCAAGAAAAAACTAGACGAAAGCGATGAAGAATTATTAGAATTGGCGATTATCGAGCTTCGTGAACGTTTTCAATTATTATCAAAAGAAGTTATTGTTCCGTTTGAAATTGATTTAGGCGAAAATATAAAAACGACTGTTCCGCAGCTTGGAGATAAAAAACAGATTTTAGATTTGTCTATTCGAAATGCAAAATTTTATAGAATAGAACAACTGAAACAATTGCAGATTGTAGATCCGGATCGACACACTAATCGCATTATGGCACAAATGCAGAAAGATTTGCGTTTGCCGGTTGAGCCTCGACATATTGAATGTTTTGACAACTCAAATATACAAGGAACAAATCCCGTGGCGGCCTGCGTGGTTTTTAAAGATGGAAAAGCAAGCAAGAAAGATTATCGCCATTTTAATGTGAAGACTGTTGAAGGCCCAGATGATTTTGCTTCGATGACTGAAATTGTCTATCGCCGTTATAAAAGATTACTAGATGAAAATGAACCTTTGCCACAATTAATTATTATTGATGGAGGAAAAGGGCAATTATCTGCGGCATTAAAAAGTATTGATGAATTAGGATTACGCGGTAAAATTGCCATTATCGGAATTGCAAAACGACTTGAAGAGTTGTTTTATCCTGGAGATTCGATTCCGTTATATTTAGACAAAAAGTCTGAAACATTAAAAGTAATTCAGCAATTGCGGAATGAAGCGCACCGTTTTGGAATTACTTTTCACCGCGACAAACGAAGCAAAGCGGCACTAAATTCCTCGGTTGAAAGCATTCCGGGAATCGGCGAAAAAACAATGATTACATTAATTCAGCATTTTAAAAGTGTTAAAAGATTAAAATTGGCTACAGAAAAAGAAATATCTGAAGTTATAGGTTTATCACGAGCCAAGAAAATTATTGATTTTTATCATCCTAAAGAAAACTAAATTCATTTGAAAAAGCACATTCTACATATCTTGCTGTTTGTTTTTGGCATTACGTACAGTCAAAATAATATTTCATTTGTGCAAAATGACAAAAGCAAAATTAAAGTAAGCTATATCAATAATTTTGAGAGTTTAGAAGTAAAAAATATGCATACCGGACAAATACAAATTATAAATAATATTGAAGTTTCGATAACGGAAAAACCTTCACATTTAGAAATAAACGATTATAACTTTGATGGTTTTACAGATTTTGCTTCGTTTCACACAGATGACGGAATGGGAGTTTATACCATTTATCAGATTTTTATTTTTAATCCAAAAACAAAAAAATTTGATTCTTTAAAATTTCCATCGAATTTTAGTCCTAAATGCGACATGTTTTGTGATGTTAAAATAGATAAAACTAAAAAGACACTAACGTCGAGTTGCAGAGGCGGTGCAAGAAATTATATAGATACTTGGAAATATGACAAGAACAAAAATTTAATACTTTCTAAAACAGAATCATATTAAGATAATATATTAGAAAGCCAAAAAAATTGTCGACTTTTACAAAACCAACTAGTTCACTTTATGCGCCCAAAACAGCTGTCCATTTTAAATAAGCAATCAAAGTTTTCATTTCCGATGACTATCGGAAATTATTGGACTGTGGGGTTGGCACTTATTTCCATTTTAGTATTCAATCCACAAAACACTTTTTCGCAAGAAATAAAAAAAGACTCTGTTAAAAGACCAAAAATTGGTTTGGTTTTAAGCGGTGGAGGCGCCAAAGGATTTGCACATATTGGCGTTTTAAAAGTTTTAGAAGAAGCCGGAATCAAAATTGATTTTATCGGCGGCACAAGTATGGGATCTGTAATTGGCGGTCTTTACGCTTCTGGCTATAATGCTTCTCAAATTGATTCAATCTTCAAAAAAACCAATTTTGATGAATTAATCAACGATTATATTCCGCGTTCGTCTAAAAACTTTTACGGAAAGAAAAATGATGAATTATATGCGATCGTTTTGCCTTTTAGTAATTTTAAAGTTGGGATTCCCGAAGCACTCTCAAAAGGAATGTACAATTATAATTTATTGAGCAGTTTAACTCGAAATGTGCGTCACATTCGTGATTTTAATAAATTGCCAACTCCTTTTTTATGCATCGGCACAAATATCGAAACAGGCGAAGAAGTTTTGCTTAACAAAGGAAACCTAGTTCAGGCGATGATGGCAAGTGCGGCATTCCCTTCCCTATTTACTCCAGTAGAAATTGATGGAAATTTATTGGTCGACGGTGGCGTAGTAAACAATTATCCAATTCAGGAAGTACGAAATCTTGGAGCTGATATTATTATTGGTGTTGATGTTCAGGACGATTTAATGAAAAGAAAAAACCTGAAAAATGCTACCCGAATTTTGGTTCAGATTACCAATCTGCAATCAATCGATAAAATGAAAAGTAAAATAAAGGACACTGACGTTTATATTAAACCAGATATTCGCGATTTTGGTGTAATTTCATTTGATAAAGGTGAAGAAATAATCCGAAAAGGAGAAGAAGCTGCTTTTGCAGTTTATGAAAAAATTAAATCACTCGTTAATGAAGATAATTTTTATAAAAAACCAAAACTAAAACTCGCTACGGATACTATAGAAATTAAAAAAATAAACAGTGAACTGTTAGACAATTATACTAAAGAATACATTCGAGGAAAACTGCGTTTTAAACCCGGAAGTACCATTACTTATGATGATCTTAAAACAGGAATAAACAATCTGAATGCTACTCAAAACTTTAGTACCATTTCGTATTGCCTTCAGCCTGACGGAAAGCAAGATGATTTAGATCTTGTGTTAAAAGAAAACCCAACTCAGACTTATCTAAAACTGGGCCTGCATTATGACGGACTTTATAAAAGTGGTATTTTATTGAATCTTACCCATAAAAAAACATTCTTAAAAAATGATGTTACTTCTTTAGATGTTATTTTAGGTGATAATTTTAGATATGATTTAAATTATTATGTTGAAAACGGATTTAATATCAGTTTTGGATTTCGTTCTCGACTAAATCAATTCAACCGAAATGTTACGACAAGCATTAGTAATTTAGAAACACAAAATCCAAACGTAAATTTGATAAATGTTGACTTTTTAGACCTCACAAATCAAGCTTATTTTCAAACTATTTTTGTGCAGAAGTTTTTAATGGGCGGCGGTTTAGAATACAAATATTTGAAAATAAATTCGCCAACGCTCTCTAATGATGAAAACATAATTGACAAAAGTAATTATATGAGTGTCTTTGGGTATTTAAAATATGACTCTTTCGACAACAAAAGCTTTCCGCATTCAGGATTGTATTTTTCATCTGATTTACAAACTTATTTAGCGTCATCAGATTATACAAATAAGTTTAAGCCTTTTTCAATCGCTAAAGCCGAAGTTGCTTTTGCCAAAACATTATTTAGAAGAGCTACAGTAAAAATTGGAGCAGATGCCGGATTTAATATTGGCAGCGACAGTGTTCCGTTTTTCAATTTTATTCTCGGCGGTTATGGCTACAGCAAAATCAATAATTTCAATTATTTCTACGGATATGATTTTCTAAGTATTGCTGGAAACAGCTATATAAAATCAACAATTACTTTAGATTATGAAATTTTCAAAAAAAATCACGTGAATTTTTCTGCAAATTACGCCAATTTAGGTGATGATATTTTTGGTACTGTCGATTGGATCTCAATGCCCAAATATTCTGGGTACGCAGTAGGCTACGGATTAGAAACTATTATTGGTCCAATTGAAATCAAACAATCATGGTCTCCAGAAATGTCAAAAAGTTTTACTTGGTTTAGTATCGGATTTTTATTTTAATTTGTAATTTAAATCAATAAAAATTACGACATTTGTTATAATGAAAACAAAATGGACAGGTTTATTAGAATATCTTCAATTCCTTATCAAGAGAAATCCTGAGTAAAACCGATCGAATTGAGATGATTAGTCAATTAGAAAATTGAGCTGATTATCTGTTCACACAATTCAAATTTTTCGAATTATCTAATTTACAAATTATCTAATTGAAAAGCCATGCCATTATATCATAAACTCGGAGACTTTCCACAAAAAAGACACACTCAATTTGAAAAACCTAACGGTGGTTTTTACTACGAACAATTGTTTGGAACTGAAGGTTTTCACGGACATTCATCATTATCATATCATGTTCATAGACCAACACAGGTTAAAGAAATTTTAAACTCTTATTCGGTTGAACCAAAAATTGCAATCGGAAAAAACATAAAATCATTACTTTTTAAAGGTTTTGAATTAAAGCCTGAAAATGATTTTCTGGACAGCCGAAAAGCTATGTTAGTCAATAAAGACTGCATTATTGGTTTGGCTGCGCCGAAAGAATCGCTTCGAAATTATTTCTACAAAAATGCCGATGCCGATGAAATGCTTTTCATCCATAAAGGAAAAGGAAAATTAAGAACCATGTTAGGAAATATTCCGTTTGAATATGGCGATTATTTGATTATTCCGAGAGGCATTATTTATCAAATTGAATTCGAAACCGAAGAAAACCGACTTTTTTATGTCGAATCATATTCTCCATTTTACACTCCAAAACGTTATAAAAACCAATCGGGTCAGCATTTAGAACATTCTCCTTTTTGTGAGCGTGATTTTATTTTGCCAAGTGAATTGGAAACGCACGACGAAAAAGGTGATTTTTTAATTAAAATCAAAAAAGAAGGCATGATTCACGAAGTGGTTTATGCAACACATCCTTTTGACGTTGTCGGCTGGGACGGATATAATTTCCCATACGGATTCTCCATTCACAATTTCGAACCTATAACTGGGCGTGTTCACCAACCGCCACCAGTACATCAAACTTTTGAAACGGCTACTTTTGTCGTTTGTTCTTTCTGTCCAAGACTTTACGATTATCATCCGAAAGCAATTCCGGCGCCATACAATCACAGCAATATAGATTCAGACGAAGTACTATATTATGTCGATGGCGATTTTATGAGCCGTAATAATATTGAGCAGGGTCATATCACTTTACACCCAAAAGGAATTCCACACGGTCCGGCGCCAGGCGCGATGGAACGCAGTATTGGCCACAAAGAAACTCAGGAATTAGCTGTTATGGTTGATACTTTCAGACCCTTAATGGTTACAGAAGAAGCTATGGGATTAGATGATGGTCAGTATTATAAATCCTGGACGGAGTAACTAATCGAATTTAACCGCAAAGTTCGCAAAGATTTTACGCAAAGAGCGCTATAATTACTTTGCGAACCTTGCGTAAAATCTTTGCGAACTTTGCGGTTAAAAAAACAAAATCTTAAATCAACACTTCGGTTTTTCAAATAAACGATTAACCGATTAAACAAATAAACATCATGTCAAAAGAAGTAAAATCAGTAGAATACGGATTAGAGAAAATATTTGAAGGAGCACAAGATTTCCTTCCATTATTAGGAACAGATTATGTAGAATTTTATGTAGGGAATGCAAAACAATCTGCACATTATTACAAAACAGCTTTTGGATATCAGTCATTAGCTTACGCCGGATTAGAAACCGGAGTAAAAGACAAAGCATCTTATGTTTTGAAACAGGACAAAATCAGAATTGTTTTGACAACGCCATTAACGCAAGATTCTCCAATTCATGCACATCTCCAAAAACATGGAGACGGAGTAAAAGTTGCGGCGCTTTGGGTAGAAGATGCCAGAAGTGCTTACGAAGAAACTATGAAACGCGGTGCCAGATCTTTTATGGAACCAACTGTTGAATCAGATGAATTTGGAGAAGTTGTTCGTTCCGGAATTTATACTTACGGAGAAACAGTTCATGTTTTTGTAGAAAGAAAAAACTACAATGGCGTGTTCTTGCCAGGTTACAAAGAATGGAAATCTGATTACAATCCAGAACCAACCGGATTGAAATATATTGATCACATGGTTGGAAATGTGGGCTGGAACGAAATGAACACTTGGGTAAAATTTTACGAAGAAGTTATGGGATTCGTGAACTTCTTATCTTTTGATGACAAACAAATTACCACAGAATACTCTGCATTGATGAGTAAAGTAATGTCTAACGGAAACGGCAGAATTAAATTCCCAATTAACGAACCTGCAGAAGGAAAGAAAAAATCACAGATTGAAGAATATTTAGATTTCTACGGCGGCCCTGGAATTCAGCACATTGCAATTGCTACAGATGATATTATTAAAACAGTATCTCAACTAAGAGCACGCGGCGTTGAGTTTTTATCAGCTCCTCCTCATACTTATTACCAAGCAATCCCTGAAAGATTAGGTGTTCATATGGACATGATGAAAGAAGATATCAACGAAATTGAAAAATTAGCGATCATGGTCGATGCCGATGAAGATGGTTATCTGTTACAAATATTTACAAAGCCGGTTCAAGACAGACCGACGCTTTTCTTCGAAATTATTCAAAGAATGGGGGCAAAAGGATTCGGTGCAGGGAACTTTAAAGCCCTTTTTGAGTCAATTGAGAGAGAGCAAGAATTGAGAGGAACTTTGTAAAATCGCAATATTTTTACATTATATAGAAAAATTCGCTATAAAACGATGCTTTTTATGCAAATGTTATGTTAAACTTGCCTTTTGCTATTTCTTTTTTGAACTTTCTGCATATCTTTGCACTCGCAAATCAAGAAGGGGTGGTTTCCTTCTGAATTGATATAAATTTCATAATTTATAGTTTTTTGGTTAGTTAATAGCATAAAAACTCAGTCATTCCTTGACTGAGTTTTTTTGTTTCGGTACATTTGGAATAGAATTTGCATTTAATTATCTTTATAATGAAATGTAAAAATTGTACTATGAAAAAGCTAGTTCTCATCATATTAATTCTCACCTCACTTGCTTTTGATACCCAAAAAGAAGATGCATTTGGAACAGGTGAATACTTTAAGTTCCGAATTCACTACGGAATTGTAAACGCAGGTTACGCTACACTCGAAATAAAAGACGCCACCATAAACAATAAAAAAGTGCATCATGCTATTGGTAAAGGTTATACAACCGGAATGTCAAAATTTTTCTTCAAAGTAGAAGATTTATATGAAAGTTATTTTGACAAAGAAACAGGAAGTCCATATCGCTACATCAGAAAAATAGATGAAGGAGGCTACACAAAAAATCAGGAAGGTATTTTTAATCAGGCCGAAAATAGAGTTTTGGTAAAAGATTATAAGCGAAAATCAGAAAAAACAATTATTATTACTGATAATGTGCAAGATATAATTTCGTCTTTTTACTATTTGCGAAATCACCCAAATATAGACAAACTTAAATCAGGAGACGCCATTACAATTGATATGTTTTTTGATGAAGAAATCACAAAATTTAAGTTAAAATATATAGGCCGTCAAGATATTACGACTAAATTTGGAACCGTTTCTACCATGGTATTTAAACCTTTGGTACAAACAGGAAGAGTTTTTAAAGAAAAAGAAAGCGTAACACTCTGGATCACAGATGACGACAATAAAGTTCCAGTCAGAATAAAAGCAGATCTTGCCGTTGGATCACTTAAAGCGGATCTTGACGAATATAAAGGATTAAAAAATCCATTTAAAGTAAAAAAATAATGAACCTTACTGATCATTCAGAATCAATTTTAAAAGAAATTGACCAAAAATTTCAAGCAATAAATCAAAAAACTGATGTTCAGTTAGAAGGATTACTTTGGTCTAAACCAATTACGTATTGGGATTATATTCAGACAGATGCTCTTTTAAGCTTACAAGTACAACGCACTACACTTCCTGACGAAATGGTTTTTATCATGTACCATCAGGTAAATGAATTGATCTTTAAAATGATTTTATGGGAAATAGATCAAATTGCAGAAACTCAAAACATTCAAGTCGATTTTTTCAGCGAAAGATTATCTAGAATTACACGCTATTTTGACATGCTTACCAATTCGTTCAGTATTATGGAAAACGGAATGGAAGTGGATCAGTACATGAAATTCAGAAATACATTGACTCCCGCAAGCGGTTTTCAGAGTGCGCAATATCGTTTAATTGAATTTGCTTCGACAGATGTTATCAATTTAACAGACCGCCGCTACAAAGACAACTTTGATGAAAATACTGATTTAGAAATAAGTTTCGAACATTTATACTGGCAAGCTGCAGGAAAAGATTATCAAACAGGCGAAAAATCATATTTGCTTCAGGAATTCGAAAAGAAATATAAAGGTCATTTTTTAAGACAAATGTCTGAGTTTAAGACAAAGAATATTTGGCAAAAATTTACGCAACTGCCTGAACAAGATCAGCAAAACCAAGAATTAATTCAGGCAATGCGCCATTATGATAAAACTGTAAATATCACCTGGGTTATGCAACACCTTAATACTGCTAGAAAGTACATTCTAGAAAGCGGAAAAGGCAATGGCGAAGCAACCGGAGGAAGTGACTGGCAAAAATATATGCATCCAAAATACCAAAGACGCATCTTTTTTCCTAAATTGTGGACCGAAGAAGAATTGTCCAATTGGGGAAATGAAACCACTGCTTAATTTCCCAAAAAAAATTAAAAGTTTGAAAAAAGCATTCGTAATTATAGTCCTCTTATTTTCAGTATTTTCATGTAATAAAACCGATGAAAAAGTTGAAATTAAAATCACTAAACCAAAAACTAAGAAAGTAGAATTCGGTTTTAATTACGCTGATTTTAATGTCGTTAATGACACTATAACAAAAGGAGATTCTTTTGGATCTATCATACAAAGCCAAAATATTGGCAACAAAAAAGTTTTTGATATTGTCGAACAGGTAAAAGACACTTTTGATGTTCGAACAATTCGCTACAACAAACCTTACACAATTCTTCGCTCTAAAAACAAAACCAATAAGCTGCAAGTTTTTATTTATCAGCCTGATGCGTTAACCTATTATGTAATTGATTTACGAGATAGCATAGCCAAAGCATACAAAAAAATAAAGCCTGTTACATTTAAACGCAAAATAATTGGCGGAGTCTTAAAAAGCTCATTATCTGAAACTTTAGGAAACGAAAGTGTAGAAACAGCACTTGCCAATCGAATTACAAAAGTATTTTCTTGGTCTATTGACTTCTTTAAACTTAAAAAAGGAGATCGTTACGGATTAGTTTTTACCGAACGTTTTATTAATGGCAAAACATACGACGGCGTTGAAGATCTAGAAGCCGCATTTTTTGAATATAAAGGAAAGATTATTTACGCTTTTCCATTTGAAAAAGATACCCTTTCGGGGAAAATTGAATACTATGATGATGAAGGAAAAACGCTAAAAAACTTTTTCTTAAAAACACCAATTAAGTTTAGCCGAATCACTTCAAGATTTACGATGAACAGATTTCACCCTGTTCAGCATACTTGGAAAGCACATAAAGGAACAGATTACGCCGCTCCAACAGGCACGCCAATTTCGACAACTGCATCTGGCGTTGTAGAAGCAACTGGATACACCGCAGGAAACGGAAATTTTGTAAAAGTAAAACACAACGGAACCTACTCTACTCAATATCTTCATATGTCTAGAATTTTGGTACGTCGCGGACAGCGCGTAACACAAGGACAAACAATTGGTTTGGTAGGAAGCACAGGATTAGCGTCTGGACCTCATGTTTGCTACCGCTTCTGGAAAAATGGAGTTCAGGTGGATGCGCTTCGATTGAATTTACCAACCGGAGAATCTTTAACCGGAAATGACAAAACTCGTTTTGAGAAACAAATTGAACCTCTGAAAAGAGAATTGGACAGTATTGGGAATTTGTAATTTTTTATTGAGAACTCCATTCTAAAAAATAGAAAAAACCATGAAAAACTCACGTCTCAAAACAATTTACAACGAAACTTTTTCAGATTTAAAATTATTTTACAGAGACACAAATCTTTCAGAAGACTTAATTTCAAAATATAAAATCGGGCAAATAATTCAGGAAAAAGGTTTTACTGATATGACTTCTATGGGGGCAGGTCTTTCAGGAAATTTGAGATATCTGATTGCCAGTGCAAATGCAAAAGACATATCAAAATTCAATCCAGATTCAGCAAAAATTGGTCATTTCCTTTTAGATTCTATTGCCTATTTTAAGGTTTTAGACATACAGAAAATGGATAATCAAACACAAGTTTTTCTTTTGAACATTCCCGATAATTCAATTTCACTTTTTAAAAATTCAACTTCAAATCTAGAAGAAGAAATCACAGAAAAGGCCAGAAAGAAATTCGTAGACAAGAGAAATATTGCTTTAATTTCCGAATTACAAACTGAAGATTGGAAAGAGAGAACCAAATCTCCGATTGGAATGAACGAGAACGGGGAACTATTTTTTGACGATTCTAAAATTAAAATTGAATCGCCAAAAAAAATCGAAATTGACATAGAGAAAAAAATCATTTCGATTAATAAAAAACCTTGGTGGAAAATTTGGTAATATAAATTCCGAATTATTAAGAATGCTTTTTCCTAAACTCCGACGGATTCATTCCTTTATGTTTTCTAAAGACTTTATTGAGATGACTTTCGTCTGAATAATTTAATTCGTCTGCAATTTCATTAATACGCATATCACTGTTTAAAAGTCGTGCTTCAATCAATCTTAATTTATAATTTGCGATATATTCCTGCAGCGTTTCACCCGTTTGTTTCTTAAAATATTTCCCTAAATAATGAAGCGAAATATTAAAGTGTTCGCTTATTTTTTCTGATTTTAATTGTTTAGAATCATAAATGTTTTCCTGAATATAATGCAAAATCTCAAGAACCATTTCTCCTGTTGTCTCTTTTATATTCTTTGGAAGTTTTAAAGCAATATTTCGCGCTACAATCGTAATTATGGTATTTACGATCTGTTCAATAATCTTTTGATGATAAATTTGCTGATTGCTTTGTTCGTTTATAATACTTTCTATCAGCGACGCAATTAAAGGTTTATCAACTTTATTTTTTAAAATACATCCCGGACGATGACTTGCATTCTGAAGAATATACTCCATTCGAAGTACCGTTTCCATTTGTCCATTTTGAGAATTTGCTCTGATATAATATTCATTAAACCGAAGGAAAAAGAATTTGGTTGGTGTTGTAATTTCAAATGAATGAATGTCTTGCGGTGTTACGAGAAACAGATTTCCTTTTCGGTATTGAAATTTATTATCATTAATAATCTGAATTCCGGTTCCGTCGACAACATAAATCAATTCAAAGAAATTGTTTTTCCGAATTATTTTCGGAAACTGTTCCAACTCTTTAAAAGCGACTTCAAAAGGAAGATATAAATTCGTATCTGTCATATTGCTAAAATACAATTTTAGTACCAATTAGTACAATTTTAAACAATGGCCAAGATCCTAATTTTGTTATAGATAATAATTTAAATCTATAACAAAATGAAAATACTTTTAATTGGGGCAAATGGAGAAATTGGCAAAATATTGAATCCCGAATTGGTTAAAAATCATGAAATAATTTCAGCCGGAAGAAACAGCGGTGATTTTAGAATCGATTTATCAGATTCACATTCAATAGAAAAATTATTCGAAGAAGTTAAAAACATTGATGCGTGTCTATGTGTCGCTGGCGATTGTTACACAGGAGATTTGCATTCGCTTGACGAAGAAAAATTAAATATTGGTATCAAAAATAAATTGTTGGGTCAAATAAATCTGGTTTTAATTGGTCAAAAATATTTAAATGATAATGGATCGTTTACCCTTACTTCTGGAAAAATGGCAGATAAACCGGTAAAAAACAATATTAGCAAATCGATTGTAAATGGTGGCATTAACAGTTTTGTTCTTGCGGCTTCACTTGAGCTTGAAAGAGGAATAAGAATAAATGCGATTAGTCCAGGAAAAGTTTCAGATATTCCGATTTATGATTTAGTACAAGCTTATGCAAAAAGTATTGAAGAAACTCTAAATGGACAAATTATTAAAGTAAACTATTAAAATTTTAAAGATGAAAAACACAACTTTCCTGCTACTTCTTTTAGTTATAAATTCGGCTATTGCACAAAAAACAAAACCTGAATTATTAGGTTCATGGACTTTAGTTTCGGTTGAAAATATAAATTCAGACGGAACAAAAAATCTTCCGTATGGCACAAATCCAAAAGGCATTTTATTTTTTGATGAAAAAGGAAATTACGCCATTGAAATTTATAAAAATGAAAGGCCGAAAATAATTTCAGGCGACAAAAACAAATCTACATCCGAAGAAAATGCTGCAATTGTTCAGGGAAGCAATTCGCATTTTGGTGAATATGAAATTGATGAAACGAATAAGATTCTTACTTTCAAAATAAAAACGGCATCTTTCCCAAATTGGGAAGGAACAATTCAAAAGAGATCGTATGCTTTTATGAACAATGAACTTAAATATCTAGTAACCAATACCACTCAAGGCGGAAAATCAGTAACCGCAGAAGTGGTCTGGAAAAAACTGTAATCAATTTCAAAAAACGTTTTCGCAACTAATTGTTATATAATTATGAAGGATTATCCTTTTAAAAGTAATTTCAGTATTTTTGTGTTTTTATAAACCACATTTTCAATTTAAACAAAAATGGCTTTAAACACAACAAACCCAACTGGGACTGAAGCGTGGAAAAATCTGCAAAACCACTATAACGCAATTCACGAAACTACGATACAAGAATTGTTTCAGCAAGATAATGCTCGTGTTGAAAAATTCAACTTACAATGGAATGATTTTTTAATAGATTATTCTAAAAATAATATCAGTCAAGAAACGATTTCTCTTTTAATAGAATTGGCAAATTCAATTGGATTAAAAAATGCAATTGCTCAATATTTTGGTGGTGAAATCATCAACCAAACAGAAAATAGAGCTGTTTTACACACAGCGTTGCGTGCACCAGAATCTGCCGTTATTAAAGTTGACGGAGAAAATGTCATTCCTGAAGTTTATGAAGTAAAAAATAAAATTAAGAAATTTACGCATGAAGTTATTTCTGGAGAGAGAAAAGGTTTTACAGGAAAAGCTTTTACAGATATCGTAAATATCGGAATTGGAGGTTCAGATCTTGGACCTGTTATGGCTGTTGAAGCTTTACAATTTTACAAAAACCACTTAAATACACATTTCGTTTCAAATGTTGATGGTGATCACGTAAACGAAATCATCAAAAAACTAAATCCTGAAACGACACTGTTTTTAATTGTTTCTAAAACTTTTACAACTCAGGAAACTTTATCCAATTCTGAAACTATCAAAGAATGGTTTTTGAAATCAGGAAATCAGGAAGATATTGCAAAACACTTTGTAGCGGTTTCAACTAATATTCAAAAAGTAACCGAATTCGGAATTAACCCAGATAACGTTTTTCCAATGTGGGACTGGGTTGGAGGAAGATTTTCTTTATGGAGCGCTGTTGGTTTGAGCATTGCTTTGTCAATTGGTTTTGATAATTATAATGATTTATTGAAAGGCGCAAACGAAATGGACGAACATTTCAAATCGGCAGAATTTGACGAAAATATTCCGGTAATTTTAGCTTTGTTAAGCGTTTGGTACAATAATTTCTTTGGTGCTGAAAGTGAAGCTTTGATTCCGTACACGCAATATTTATCAAAATTAGCTCCTTACTTACAGCAGGCAACTATGGAAAGTAACGGAAAAAGTGTTGGCCGTGACGGAAAACCAGTTCATTATCAAACAGGAACTATTATCTGGGGAGAACCTGGAACAAATTCACAGCATGCCTTTTTTCAATTGATTCACCAAGGAACAAAATTGATTCCGACAGATTTCATTGGATTTGTAAAACCGTTATACGGAAACGAAGATCATCATGATAAATTGATGTCTAACTTTTTTGCACAGACTGAAGCGTTGTTAAATGGAAAAACTGAAGCACAAGTTCAAGCTGAATTTGACAAACAAGGGCTTTCTGCAGAAAAAGCATCTTACTTATTGCCTTTCAAAGTTTTTACAGGAAACAAGCCAACCAATACAATTTTGATTCACAAATTGACTCCAAAAAGCTTAGGTTCGCTGATTGCTTTATACGAACATAAAATCTTTGTTCAAGGCATTATCTGGAACATTTTCAGCTTTGATCAATGGGGAGTAGAATTGGGAAAACAATTAGCCAATTCAATTTTAGATGAAATAAACACAAAAACAATAAAAAGTCACGATAGCTCAACATCTTTTTTGCTAAACCATTTTTTACTAAACAAATAAAATTTAGTAAAATCAGAACTACACAAAAAACTGAAACGCCTTAATTTAACAAAAATTAAGGCGTTTTTTCGTATAAATAGATGCTTTACCACCAGTGTAATAATGATTAATGAAAGGTTACCCCTACATTGTCGCTCACATTATTATGATTTTAACAAAAAAGAAGTATTGAAATTCAAAAAAACATTGTTTTATGTAAGGAAAAAAGAAAAAATCATTTTAATGCGCAACACATTAAATAAAACTCGTTTTTCTTAACATTTTGATAACACTATCTGAGTTATTTGTTATAATTTTGCCAAAAACAAAAACTAAACAAATACAAGAAATGAAAAAAATTATTTTTATTTTGATTATTTTTCTATCGGCCTTAGGTCATGCTCAGGTTACGGGCTCAGCCATGTCAGGGACTGTTAGATCAAACAAGGGAGAAGCTCTTCCAGGGGCAACGGTGGAAATTGTTCACAAGCCAACTGGAACTAAGTACTTCTCTACTACAGATTTTGACGGTGGATATGCTGTACAGGGTTTAAGACCAGGAGGTCCTTATACTGTAAAAGTAACTTACATTGGTTTCAAAACAACTGAAATCACTGACATTAACGTTGGTTTAGGTAACAACCTAACTGTAAACGTTAAAGTAGACGAAGAACAAAATGCTCTTCAAGAAGTTGTAGTTACAACAAAATCAAAAGGAAATTTTAACAAAGGAAGAACTGGTGCTTCGCAACAGTTTACAAACAGAGAAATTGCAGCAGTTCCAGTATTAGGAGCTCGTTCAATCAACGCTGTTACAAAATATAACGCTAATGCCGGTGCTAACGGAACATTTGGCGGTCAAGATTCAAGATTAAACAACTTTACAATTGACGGTTCTGTATTCAACAACGGATTTGGATTAGGATCAGATTCACAAGCGGGTGGTAGAACAGGTTCTACAGCTATCTCACTTGATGCAATTGAGCAATTACAAGTAAACATCGCTCCTTATGACATTCGTCAATCTGGATTTTTAGGATCTGGTATTAATGCGGTAACAAGAAGTGGAACAAATGAAGTTGAAGGATCTATTTACAATTCTTTCAGAAGCAATAAAAAAGATTTTATTGGTACTCATGCTGGAGATGTAACAATCACTCCAGGTAAATTTGACGAAAAAATATGGGGAGCTCGTATTGGAGCACCAATCATCAAAGACAAATTATTCTTTTTTGGTAACTTTGAAACTATTGACAACGTAAGCCCTGCTACAAACTGGACTTCAACAGGATCACCACAAGCAGGAGGACAAGTAGCTCTTCCTACTTATAACGAAATGCAAACACTTTCTAACTACATGAAAGATAAGTTTGGATATGTTACAGGTCCTTGGGAAAATTATAACTCTTCAAGAGAATCAAAAAAATTCTTAACTAGAATTGACTGGAATATCAACGACAATCATAAACTTACTGCTCGTTATGTATATCATGATTCATCATCAGATCAGTTAACTTCTAACTCAAACTCTTTAGGTTTTGGTAACAGAACAAATAGCTCACTAGCTATGTCTTTCCAAAATAGTGGATATACTATTTTAGATAACACTAGATCTATTGTATTAGAATTAAACAGTAAATTAAGTAATTCTTGGTATAACAACTTCATTGGAGGTTATGACAAGCAAATTGAAGATAGAGGTTTAATTGGTGGTGGTTTGTTCCCAACAATTGATATCAAACAAGGTGCTGCAACTTACATTTCAGTTGGTTTAGATCCTTTTACTCAAGGTAACAAACTTTCTTACTCTACATTACACTTTACTGATAACTTGACTAAAACTATCGGGAAACACTCTTTAGTATTTGGTGCAAACTTTGAATATTTCAAATCAAGCAACTTATTCTTCTCAGGATCAAACGGAGTTTACGTTTTCAACTCTTTAGCTGATTTCTACGCAGCGGCAGATCAATCAGTAGCTAACGGTGGTGCTCCATCAAATGCAACTGTTACTTCTCCAGCTCGTTTTCAATACAGATATTCTGCTTTGCCAGGTGGAGCAGATCCAATGCAAATCTTAAAATCTAACAAATTAGATTTATATGCTCAAGACGAAATGAAATTGAGCGACAGATTCAAATTAACAGTTGGTTTAAGAGCTTCTAGAGTTTGGTATGCTGACACAGCATTAGAAAACCCTACAGTTACTGCTATGACTTTTGCTAATGGCGAAAAATTAAACACTGGTGATATGCCGGATGCAGCTTATTTATTTGAGCCTAGAGTTGGTTTCAACCTTGACTTAAACGGAAACGCTTCAACAATCCTTCGTGGAGGTTCAGGTATCTTCACTGGTAGATCTCCAGCGGTATACTTATCAAACCAAATTGGAAACAATGGTGTACTTACAGGATTTATTGACGTGAGTGGTGCTGCTTTAGCTGCAGGAGGATATGGTTTTACACCAAATCCAGCTGCTTACTTTACTCCATCTACTCCTACAGCTCCATCTTCTTATGATTTATCTTTTAATGATAAAAAATTCAAATCTCCACAGGTTTGGAAAACGACTATGGCAGTTGACCAAAAACTTCCTTTTGGATTTACAGGTACAGTTGAAGGTATTCTTCAAAAAAATATCAATGCAATCAGCTATTACAATGCTAACTTTGATGCTCCTGTTGGAACATTCAGTGGTACTGACAATAGACCAAGATACTCACGTACTGATGCTGGTACACGTGTAAATGACAACGTTTCAAACGGAATTGTTTTAACAAACTCTGATGAAGGATATTTTTATTCTACAACATTTAAATTAGAGTACCCTTACCAAAAAGGACTTTGGGGATCATTCGCTTATACACACTCTAACGCAACAGACTTAATGTCTCCAGGTTCAGTAGCTTCTGGTTCATGGACAAGTGCTAGATCTGTAAACGGAAATAATAATTTAGAAGTTTCTAACTCAAATAACAATACACCAAATCGTTTAGTTGGAGTTATTGGATACAGAATTGAGTACGGTAAAGGACTTGGAGGAGCAACTTCTATAAACTTAGGTTACATTGGAGAACAAGCAAGCCCATTCACTTACACTTACAGTGGAGATATGAACGGAGATAGAGTAAGTGGTAATGATTTACTTTATGTACCAAACAGCGCAAATGAACTACGTTTTAACCCTCTTGTAGTAACTAGTACTGTAGCTGGAGTTACAACTTCTAGAACATATACAGAAGCTGAGCAAAGAACTGCATTTGATGCGTATATCAATCAAGATAAATACCTTCGTACAAGAAGAGGTCAATATGCACAAAGAAACGAGTCTACTTTACCAATGTTACACAGATTAGATTTATCTATCTCTCAAGATGTATATATCAAAATCGCTGGTAAAAAGAACAGTTTTCAATTCAGAGCTGATATCTTGAACTTTACTAACATGATTAATAAAGACTGGGGTATATCTCAAAGAGCAACAAACCCTAACGTTTTAGCTTTTGCTTCAGCATCTACTGCTAACGTACCTTTCTATACTCTTGCAACTCAAACAGATGCAGTTGGAAATAGAACTTTAATTAAAGATACTTACCAAAAAAATTCATCTACATCAGATGTTTGGCAAGCACAATTTACAATTAGATACATCTTTGGTAACTAATTGATGTTCTAATAAGAACCAAAATAAATAATAAAAACGGCATTGACTTTTAGTTTAATGCCGTTTTTTTTATACCCTTTTTTGCTATATTTGTTTTAACAAAAATTATAATTTATGTACCATTTTCTTCAAAAACTACACTCTGGCTGGGCTTATTTAGCATTATTGCTTTTATTAATTGCAGTTATTAATGCTATTATCGGCATAACTTCTAAAAAAGAATTTGTGGCCAAAGATCGAAAAATTGGCTTGTTTGCCTTAATTGGAACACACACACAATTACTAATCGGATTGATTCTTTATTTTGTTTCACCATTAGGAAAAGCCGCTTTTGGAGAAATGTCAAATGCCGAACTTAGATTAACTTCACTAGAACATCCGCTAATCAACATTATAGCTATTATCCTGATTACTATTGGATGGTCAAAACATAAAAAACTAATTAACAGCGAGGCAAAATTTAAAACATTCGCTATTTTTTACGGTTTAGGATTACTCTTAATTCTGAGTAGAATACCTTGGAATCTATGGTTCTAAAATAAAAAAACAAACCAAAATGTAGGTTTTTTTTTATAAAAACACGTTATTTGCATAAGTCCCCAAACTATGAAAAATAAAAACTATGATTAATAAAAAAACCAGCATTCTCTCTATTTTAACCCTTCTATTTCTAAGCTGCAGTATTACTTATGTAATGAGCCAAAGCAAACCAGTAGAATCTAAAATTGTTGAGGATACTTTAAAGAATGCTAAAGCAAAACCGTTAACACCTACCGTAAACGATTCTGTTTTTACCGACAAAGGCTTAAAATTAAAACTTTACAAAAAAACGGCACATGCTTCCTACTATGCAGACCGATTTAATGGAAAAAAAACAGCCGACGGCAGCAGATTTAACAACAGTAAATATACTGCTGCACACAAAAAACTTCCTTTTGGAACAAAAGTAAAAGTAACAAATGAAGCTAATGGAAAATTTGTTATTGTAAAAGTAACCGATCGAGGTCCTTTTGTAAAAACAAGAGAAATTGATTTATCGAAAAGAGCTTTTATGGACATTACCGGAAACAAAGGCTATGGCGCACTTAAAGTTACTATTGAAACAATAATGGAATAAAAAAATCCCGTCCTGCATTTGCTAGACGGGATTTTATTTATACAAACTTTCTAATGCTCATTATCATTCCGGTATGTATTCCTTCATGATAATTAACAAAATCTAGGGCATCCTGAACATTTTTAAGGTCAAAACCCATACTTGTGGTATAAGCATTGTAATCAACAAAAACACGAGCTTCAAAATCTTTTTTTGTCTGATTTAAGGTGGAGTAAAGCAATCCTTTTATTTCATCAACTTCGGTTTGAGAAACATCACCTTCTGGCTTGGTTCCTTTTTTATATTTATCAATAAACGCATCAGAAACCAATGTTGGCAGACCTGATAATTTATAAACTAAAACTTGTTGTGATGATATGCAGTGAGCGACATTCCAAATCAAATTATTACTAAATCCGGGTGGAATTTTATTTAACTGCTCCAACGAATGATGGTCTAAAACTTTTAAAAGAATTTCTCTAATCGTTTTTTGTACTTCAAAAACTGAACTCATAATTGTATTTTTTTTCTAAAATTACTCATTTTTCACTTTCAAATGAATTTTCTTTGTACTCACTAAATCAACAATCATGAACAAAATATATTATTTAGCATCTTGCGATACATGTCGAAAAATCATTAAAAGCTTACCAAAAGACAACAACTTAGTTTTTCACGACATCAAGCAAAATCCGATTACCGAAGCTGAACTTGAAGAAATGCATAAACTCGCAGGCAGTTACGAAGCGTTATTTAGTAAAAAAGCACAGCTTTACAAATCGATGGACTTAAAAAACAAGTCTTTGACTGAGGAAGATTATAAAAAATACATTTTAGAGCATTATACTTTTTTAAGCCGTCCGGTCTTTATCATTGATGAAAAAATTTATATTGGTAATACGCAGCCTGTAACATTGCAGGTAATGAAAGCTTTAGAAAAATAATAACCCAAAGTTCTAAAAATTCGGGTTTGTGTTGGGGATTACTCCACATGATTCTTATTTTAATCAGAGTTCAGTGAATTTCATTTGAAGCGGAAATCCTTTTTTGAGCTTTTTCTGCTCAAAAAAGATTGGGAACGGATAGCCCGACCGAAGGGAACGACCCAATTAAAATTTTGACTCTTGAAAAAGGGTGCTTCACGTATTCGCTACGCTCGGGTCGCGACAAAAAAACTTTAATAAAGCTGACTTTAACAGATTAGCGATTTAAAACTCAAGACTGCAAACTTTTATTTATCTTTGCGCCTTTATACTCAATTATATGATACAATCTATGACAGGGTTTGGCAAAGCTTCTTTGCAATTGCCTACAAAAAAAATTACCGTCGAAGTAAAATCCTTAAATAGTAAAGGTTTAGATTTAAACGTAAGAATGCCGTCGCTTTATCGCGAAATGGAATTAGGTCTAAGAACTCAAATCTCTACAAAGTTAGAAAGAGGAAAAATTGATTTCGGAATTTACATTGAAAGTACTTCTGAACAAACTTCAACTAAGGTAAATGTTCCTGTTGTAAAAAATTACATCGCACAACTTAAGGAGGTTTATCCTGATGCAGATGAAACAGAATTAATGAAAATGGCGGTTCGTATGCCTGACACATTAAAAACAGAACGTGAAGAAATCGACGAAAACGACTGGGACCAGATTCAGATTATCATTGAAGAAGCTTTGCAAAACATCTTGAGTTTTAGAAAAGACGAAGGCGAATCGCTTGAAAAAGAATTCAACCTAAGAATTGGAAATATTCGTCAATATATGAACGATGCTTTGGCATTAGATCCAGAACGTGTTCAGGCTATAAAAGACCGTTTGCAGACTGCAATCTCAGAATTGAAAGTGAATGTTGATGAAAATCGTTTTGAACAGGAATTGATTTATTATTTAGAGAAACTGGACATTACAGAAGAGAAAGTTCGTTTGACGAATCACTTAGACTATTTTTTAGAAACTATAAAAGGAACTGAAGCCAATGGCCGTAAATTAGGTTTTATCACTCAGGAAATGGGTCGTGAAATCAATACAATGGGATCTAAATCGAATCATGCTCAAATGCAGAAATTGGTGGTGATGATGAAAGATGAATTGGAGAAGATTAAGGAACAGGTTTTGAATGTTTTGTAAACGCAATACGCTTTAAGCTTTAGGCTATAAGCAAAAAACATAAGTAAGAGAGCTTAAAGCGTACAGCCTAAAGCCTAAAGCATAAATTAATGAACAAAGGAAAATTAATTGTTTTCTCCGCACCGTCCGGATCAGGAAAAACAACTATAGTAAGACATTTACTGGGGAAAGAAGATTTAAATTTAGAATTTTCGATCTCGGCGGCTTCTCGCGACCCACGCGGAGAAGAAGAACACGGAAAAGATTATTACTTTATTTCGCTGGAAGAATTCAAAAAACACATTAAAGCCGAAGATTTCCTAGAATGGGAAGAAGTATACCGCGATAATTTTTACGGCACTTTAAAAGCCGAAATTGAAAGAATCTGGGCTTTAGGAAAAAATGTAATTTTTGATATTGATGTTGCTGGAGGATTGCGTATTAAACACAAATTTCCAGAACAAACTTTAGCCGTTTTTGTAAAACCGCCAAGCGTCGACGAACTTAAAAGAAGGTTAAAACAACGTTCTACAGAAAGTGACGATAAAATCAATATGCGAATTGCAAAAGCTTCTGTAGAATTGGCTACTGCTCCTCAATTTGATACTATTATCAAAAACTACGATTTAGATACAGCAAAGGAAGAAGCGTATCAATTAGTGAAAGATTTTGTAAATAAATAATTTTATTCCGCAGAGATACACAAAGAAAAAACACAGAGATTCGCAAAAGTATTATTTTAAACTTTGCGAATCTTTGTGGTATCTTAGCGAATCTTTGTGAAACTCTAAAAAATGAAAATAGGTCTTTACTTTGGAACTTATAATCCAATTCACGTTGGTCATTTGATCATAGCCAATCATATGGCTGAATTTGCTGATTTAGATCAAGTTTGGATGGTTGTTACGCCTCATAATCCGCTAAAAAAGAAGGCTACCTTATTAGACGATCATCAGCGTTTACAAATGGTTTTTTTAGCCACTGAAGATTATCCAAAAATTAAACCTTCTGACATTGAATTCAAGCTTCCACAACCCAATTATACGGTTAACACTTTAGTTCATTTGCATGAAAAATACCCAAATCACGATTTCTCTTTGATTATGGGTGAGGATAATTTAAAAACGCTTCATAAATGGAAAAACTACGAAGTTATTTTAGATCATTATGATATTTACGTTTATCCGCGTATTACTGAAGAAGAAGAAAATATTGAACTGAAATCGCATCCAAAAGTTCATATTATTGATGCACCAATTGTAGAAATTTCTTCAACCTTTATAAGAAACAGTATTAAAGAAGGAAAAAATATCCAGCCTCTCCTACCATCTAAAGTCTGGGAATATATAGATCATAATAATTTATATAAGAAATAAAAAAAAACTAAATAAATTATTCAGGACTTTTTTACATTCTATTACCCAGAAACAACTTTAATTCTTTCGCAATCGTTTCAAAAAAAGAATTTAAATTATTGTTTTTGCCTGACAGTAAATACACAAATTCCTCTGGAACGTGAAAACTATTCCATACCAATTGCAATCTATTGTCCTTGATATATTTTCTCGCATTACAATTCCATGTGATCGCAATACCCGAGTTTTTAGAAAGCATTTCGAGCATTTCTGATTCTGATGGAATAATGTAATTTGGAACCATAGAGGGTCTCTTTTTATTAAAAGCGTGCAGCCAGAATATTTTTATATGCGGAATTCTGGAGTCATGACTGTACCATTTTTGTTCGTTGAGCCATTTCTCTGTTTCCTGATAATTGTCTGCCTTCAATTTGTTACGGAATTCAGCTATATCCAAATTCATCGGCGCGACCATGATCAATTTAATTTTACCGACAATTTCATAAATAGTATCAAACGTATCATATCTTTTTGTCGTGATCGCAAAATCAAGTTTTTTAGCATCGACAAGTGCAAAAAGAGCATCATCTTCAGCAAAAGTAAAATCAATAAAATCAAATTTAGAGATTAAGACACTGCCACAGCTATTGAATAAATCTTTAGAAATACCAACTGAAATTAATCGAACAGAATCTTCAGCTTTGGCTCTGAATCCGCTTTCGACATTTTCTAGACGGTCAAGTGCATCAATAATTAAATTATTGAGTAACTTAGCGTATTCCGTTGGTTCTACGCCCTTTGACTTTCGGTTGAACAATTTATACCCTACATGCGCTTCCAGCATTGATATCTGCTGACTTACAGCAGGCTGACTGATAAACAGCTCTTTGGCAGCGACAGAAAAATTTCGATTCTTATATACAGACTTAAAAGTTCTGTACCATTCTAAATTTACCATGACATAAATATATTTATAACAAACATAGTTTATTTTATTTTTACTAATATCACTTAAACCGTAAATTTGTGTAAAATTATTACTTATGAAAAAAATAGCGCTCGCAATTATAATATTCACAGCTTTCAGTATATCTGCTGCAGCTCAAAAATCAAAAAAAGGTATGAAAAAAGTATTATTTGTTGTCACCAGTAACGATAAGCTGGGCAATACAGGAGAAAAAACAGGATTTTGGTCAGAAGAATTAGCTGCACCATACTATGAATTATTAGATCAAGGAGTTGAAATTACGATTGCATCTCCGCTTGGAGGACAGCCTCCAATTGACCCAAAAAGCGCTGATCCATCTTCAGCAACTGAGGATACAAAACGTTTTGATGCGGATAAGGCATTACAAGAAAAACTAAAACATACGCTAAAACTTTCGACAATAAATCAAGCTGATTATGATGCTGTATTTTATCCTGGAGGACACGGACCATTATGGGATTTAGTGGAAGATAAAAATTCTATCGCATTAATTGAATCATTTTATAACCATAAAAAACCTGTTGCTTTTGTTTGTCACGCTCCTGCAGTTTTAAAAAACGTAAAAGTAAATGGCGAATTTTTAGTAAAAGACAAAAAAATAACTGGTTTTACAAATACTGAAGAAGAAGCTGTTGGATTAACCAAAGTTGTTCCGTTTTTATTAGAAGATGTTTTAACCCAAAATGGAGGTAAATTCTCAAAAGTAGAAAATTGGCAGCCGTATGCTGTAGAAGACGGTCTGTTGATCACAGGTCAAAACCCTGCTTCATCTAAACTAGTTGCTGGTAAATTATTACAACAATTAAAATAAAAAGATGCTAAGGTTCTAAGTTTTTAGTAATAATTGAAAGAATAACTAATCCGATAATAGATCGTGAAGATTCTAGGTAAAAAACTTAGAATCTTTGCATCTTACTATCATAGAAACTCTAAAAAAAACATGTTAAACTTCGAATTATATAATCCGACAAATTTGATTTTCGGAAAAGGACAAATTGAAAAGCTTTCGACTTTAGTTCCAAAAGAAGCTAAAATTCTTTTGGCTTATGGTGGTGGAAGTATTTTCAAAAATGGTGTTTACGATCAGGTAATCGCGAACTTAAAAGGTTTTGAAATTGTAGAATTTGGCGGAATAGAACCAAACCCACATTTTGAAACTTTAATGAAAGCGGTTGAAGTAATAAAAGCTGAAAAAATTGATTTTATTTTAGCCGTTGGCGGCGGATCTGTAATTGATGGCGTAAAATTTATTTCTGCTGCTGTTCATTTTGAAGGAAACCCAATTGATATTTTGCAAAAAAGAATTCTGATTAAAGAAAATGCAATGCCTTTTGGAACTGTTTTAACGCTCCCTGCAACAGGAAGTGAAATGAATTCAGGATCTGTTGTTACGATCGAAGCTACTCAGGAAAAGCTGGCTTTTGGCGGAAGCGCTATGTTTCCGAAATTTTCTATTTGCGATCCAACTGTAATTGCTTCTTTACCAAAAAGACAAATTCAAAATGGTGTTGTCGATGCTTATACACACGTAATGGAGCAATACTTAACCTATCCTCACGAAGGTTATTTACAAGATAGGATTGCAGAAGGAATTTTACAGACTTTAATTGAAGTTGGTCCAAAAGTGGTAGAGAACCCAACAGATTATGCATTGGCATCAAACTTTATGTGGAGCTGTACAATGGCTTTAAACGGCTTGATTCAGAAAGGAGTTCCGTCAGACTGGGCAACACATATGATTGGTCACGAGTTAACTGCTTTATATGGCATTGATCATGCCAGAACTTTGGCCATTATAGGCCCAAACCTTTATAATGTAATGTTTGAGACAAAAAAAGGAAAATTAGCGCAATACGGAAGAAGAATTTTTAGCCTAACGGGTTCAGACGACGAAGTCGCAAAAGAAGCCATAAATAAAACCGTTGAATTTTTTCATACAATGGGAATGGATACTAAACTTTCGCAATATACTGACGACTACAGCAAAACAGCAGATTTTATCGTAAATCGTTTTGATGAAAGAGGCTGGAAAGGATTAGGCGAAAAACAATTGGTTACGCTAGACAAAGTAAAATCTATTGTTGAAATGAGCTATTAATAAGCAAATTTCAATCCCAAGCCTTGAGATAAATTATAAATTCTAATGATTTAATAGCGGTATTTGATTTGGATTTTTATTTGAAATTTAAACTTTTAACATCCAAACACTTTGAATTTAGAATTTAAAAATAATGGGGTTTGATAAAAAAAGGCGTTCTTAATTTATTTAGGAACGCCTTTTTAAAATACTAAAACAAAACTAACTAACTCAATTCGTGTTAAACTCATTAAAATTCTAATTTATAAACAGTTAAAACGCAATGCTTTAATTTTTATTGTACAGAAGTTGAAATAATTTTTTATTTTTTCAAAACTTCTTGAAAACCACTGTCTTTCCTGCCATTTCAAAAATTTCTTAAATTAGATTTTGTGTTATTACTACATTATTAAGTACTTTTGTTTTAAATTATTAAAATAATGAGCGAAAATTTAAAATTTGCAGTAATTGGAGGAGGAAGCTGGGCAACGGCAATTGCAAAAATGTTATGCGTAAATCTACCTGAAATTGCGTGGTACATGCGTAATGACGCTGCAATCGAGCACATTCAAAAATACAAACACAACCCAAATTATTTAAGTTCAGTAGAATTTGATACTAAAAAACTTAAATTAACTAACAATATAAACGAGGCAATTGAATATGCAGATTATATCATTTTTGCCATTCCATCTGCTTTTTTAGATGCTGAATTAAAAAATATGACGGTTTCACTAGCTGACAAAATCATATTTTCAGCCATTAAAGGAATCGTACCTGAAACGAGTTTAATTGTTGGAGAACACTTTCATATTCAATACGACATTCCATATTATAATATTGGAGTTATTACAGGTCCTTGTCATGCTGAAGAAGTGGCTTTAGAAAGACTTTCGTATTTAACAATTGCTTGTGGAGATCCTGAAAAAGCCTGTATCGTTGCAAAATCTTTATCTGGAAATTATATTAAAGCCAAAATTTCAGACGATATTATTGGTACTGAATATGCCGCAATGCTTAAAAACATCTACGCCATCGCTGCCGGAATTGCACATGGTTTAGGTTATGGAGATAATTTCCAATCGGTTATGATGAGCAACGGAATTCGTGAAATGAAAAAGTTCATCAGAAAAGTACATAAAATGAAACGTAACATTAATGATTCGGCTTATTTGGGCGATTTATTAGTTACAGGTTATTCTGTTTTCTCCAGAAATAGAATGTTCGGAAATATGATCGGAAAAGGATATACGGTAAAAAGTGCTATGATGGAAATGAGCATGGTTGCCGAAGGATATTACGCAACAAAAAGTGCATATAAACTAAATCAGGGTTACGGCGCAAAAACACCAATAATTGATGCCGTTTACAGTATTTTATACGAAGGTAAAGATGCTAAATCTGTTTTTAAGAAATTAACGGAATCTTTAGATTAGTTTTTTAGTGAAAAGAAGAAAGAAGCAAGAACCAAGACTAGAGAAGACTAAATAGAATAAAGAAAAAAGAGCCAAGACTGAAATTCAGTTTGGCTCTTTTTTATTTCAGTACAGAGAAGTCTTTTCTCTTCCTTCTTGCTTCTTGCTTCTTGCTTCTTGCTTCTTGCTTCTTTCCTTCTTGATTCTTTCCTCTTTCAACACTCTACTTCACCATAATTCCCTCAACAAACAAAATCGGCACTTCTTCCGTATTTTCCTCATTTATAAGTTTTGATTTGAAGATGAATTTCTTGTCGTACAAAGTGTTGCCGATGAAGAAAGTTACCATGAATTCATTGTTTAAAACCAAAAGGCTTTTCTCTATCATTTCGATTTTTACGACTGAAACAGCTGGAACTTCAACAAATGCGTGACGCAAAACAGATGTTTTTTTCATTTCGCCATCAATTGTTCCAAATGCTTTTGAAACGACCATAACACTGTCTAAATTAAAATCGCTGTCATTTACAAGATAAGCGTACCATACTTTTTCCATAAAATCGTCGCTCCATTCTTGAACTGCAGCTAGAAATACGTTTTCTACTTCAGGGATTGTTATATCTTTTTTCATATGAGTCAAAGTTTAAAAGTCGAAAGTCATAAAGTCGAAAGTCAAAAGCCTTATTTTGGGACTTTCAACTTTCGACTTTATGACTTTTATGTCTAAATTATATATTTGCTTTAAATTGCTCTAAGAAACGAACATCATTTTCGTAAAACATACGAATATCACCAATTTGGTATAAAAGCATTGCAATACGCTCTACTCCCATTCCAAAAGCAAAACCATTATATTCATCAGGATTGATGTCGCAATTTTTAAGAACGTTAGGATCTACCATTCCACATCCTCCAATTTCTAACCATCCCGTTCCTTTTGTGATACGATAATCTGTTTCGGTTTTTAAACCCCAATAGATATCAATTTCAGCGCTTGGTTCTGTAAAAGGGAAATAAGACGGACGAAGACGAATCTTCGATTTACCGAACATTTCTTTTGTGAAATAAAGCAGCGTTTGCTTCAAATCTGCAAAAGAAACATCTTTATCAATGTACAATCCTTCTACTTGATGGAAAATACAGTGCGAACGTGACGAAATTGCTTCATTACGGAAAACACGTCCCGGAGAAATAGTACGGATTGGCGGTTTGTGATTTTCCATATAACGCACCTGAACAGATGATGTATGCGTACGCAACAGCACATCAGGATTTGTCTGAATAAAAAATGTATCCTGCATATCACGAGCCGGATGATATTCTGGCAAGTTTAATGCAGTAAAATTATGCCAGTCGTCCTCAATTTCTGGACCTTCAGAAACATTGAAACCAATATTGGCAAAAATATCTATAATTTGATTTTTAACTATTGAAATAGGATGACGCGAACCAATAATTACAGGTTCTGCAGCACGTGTTAAATCACCAAAAACACCTTTGATTTCTTCCTTGCTTTCAAGTTCTTCTTGAATAACTCTTACTTTTTCTTCAGCAACTGCTTTTAAGGTATTAATAACCTGTCCAAAGTCCTTTTTTTGGTCGTTTGGAATATTTTTAAACTCCGTAAAAAGTTCTTTCAACAAACCTTTACTGCCTAAATATTTAATACGGAATTGCTCTAAGGATTCTTTATTTTTATCATTAAAGGATTTGGCTTCCTCTATATGTTGTTTTATCTTATCTATCATTTTCCTTCAATAATTGAGAATACAAATTTAGTGTTTTTAGTTTAAAGTGCACAGTCGCAGTCGCAGTTTTCAGCCCTAATTGAAATGAAAACTGCGACTGCGACTAAAAATTACTCAATAAGTTCACGTTCTAAAAAATAATTCACAATGGCTTCTTTCATCAAAACCGATTGCTCGCCAGCTTTTAAAGGCGGCAATTCTTCTTTTACTTTATAATGCGGCCATCCTTCAGCATCAAAAAAATCGAATTCATAAAAACCATACGGCTCTAATAATCTACAAATAGCGATATGCATCAGGTTTAGTTTTTCATCTTTTTTGAATTCACGGTGCACTTTTCCTAGTTCCTGAACTCCAATTAGGTAAATTATGGCATCCAAATCTAAATCTTCTCCTTGCGAAAATTGATTGGATAATATATCGACGAGCTTTTCCCAGCGCTCTTTTAGTTGTGTATCTCTAGACATTTCTTTTAATTATGAATTATGAATTGTGAATTATAAATTCAGAAACCATAAAATTTAGCTTGCAAAGATACGTACTTCAAATTCAAAGGCATCAAAAAATTAACCAGATCAAAACATAGATTTAACTTTATCTAAAAGAAGTAGTCCAAAAAAAAAGATAAAAACCCGTGAACCTTTGTAACCCTGAACCTTTGAACCTAAAAAAAGATATATATTTGCGCCTCAATAAAACATAGAAAATATGAGCCTTTTTGATATTATTTTTGGAGTAATTTTGTGTTACAGTTTATATAAAGGCATCAAAAATGGGCTTTTTGTAGAAATCGCTTCTTTTGTTTCTTTGTTGTTGGGAATTTACATTGCGATTAAATTTTCTTTTTTAATGAAAGAAATTATCGGAAAACATGTTTCCTGGAATCCAAACACAATTCAGGTTACGGCGTTTATTCTGACTTTTATTTTGGTTGTTGTTGTCGTTTATTTTTTAGCCAAAATACTTACCGGAATTGCTGATTTTGCCTTTTTAGGATGGGCCAATAAATTAGGTGGCGGTTTTTTCCGGGTTTTAAAAACCATCTTAATTATGAGTATTTTTATTGCCTTTTTCGAGAAAATAAACTTCAACAATACTTTTGCTAAAAAGGAAACTTTAGACAATTCTATTTTTTATAATCCGGTAAAAAAAGTAGCCGCTTTTGTTTATCCTTCAATTGAAAAATGGTATGATACTTTTAAGAAAGAACATGCTAAAAATTCTGAAGAAACTTCTAAAAAAAAATAATTTAATTTGTCATACTGAGCAAGTTTATACTTAAAAAATTTCAGCTTCGCTCAGTATGACACCTTTTTTAAAAATAAAATTTAGATTTTCACTTCTAATTTTTCTCCTTTTTTCAAAGTGACATTTTGGTTTTTACCACCAAAAATCAAAGTTGCTTTTCCTCCTAATTTAGAAAAGATTGTAACTTTTTCAACTTTTTTATTGGCCCAAGTAATTGCAATTTCAAAACCGCCACGAGCACAAATTCCGCTTACATGTCCGTCTTCCCATGCATCTGGCAACGCGGGAAGCAATCTAATTTCGTTTTCGTTAGATTGAACCAGCATTTCTGCAACAGCTGCAGCGCCGCCAAAATTTCCATCAATTTGAAATGGCGGATGCGCGTCGAATAAATTGGGGTATGTTCCTCCTCCTCTTCTTGGTTTTTCGGTTTTTTTCCCGTCAGGATCTACATATCGAAGTAATTCGCGATACATTTTGTAAGCACGATTTCCGTCCCAAAGTCTTGCCCAAAGATTAATTCTCCAGCCTTTTGACCAGCCGGTTGTTTCATCTCCCTTTATTTCGAGTGTTTTTCTTGAAGCTATGGCCAAATCTGGCGTTTTTAATGGCGTAATATGATCGCCAGGAAAAAGTCCGAATAATTGCGATTGATGACGGTGTTTCGGGTCTTGATCTTCCCAATCAAAATACCATTCCTGCAAATTTCCTTTTTTGCCAATTTGGTACGGATGAAATTTAGAAAGTGCTGTTTGGAGTTTTGCTCTAAAATCAGCATCAATATTTAAAATTTCTGAAGCTTTAATTGTCTTTTCAAAACATTCTCTTATCATCGCCAAATCAGCTGTTCCTCCGTACATTGTTGCTCCAATAAAACCATCTGGCGCAATGTATTTGTTTTCTGGAGAAGTTGATGGAGATGTAATTAAATTTCCGTTTTTATCTACAACCATATATCCTAAAAAGAATTGCGAAGCGCCTTTCATAATTGGATATCCTTCATTTTTCAGATAATTTTTGTCTTGCGAAAAAACATAGTGTTCCCAAATATGCGTACTAAGCCACGCACCAGAGATAGGCCAGCAAGCCCAGCTTGGATCTTCTTTTCCAAATTGTCCAACCGGATTTGTCATTGCCCATATGTCTGAATTATGCGCTGCGGCCCAGCCTTCATTCACGCCATAAAAAGTCTTTGCTGTCACTTTTCCGGTTACCGAAAGATTTTTTATAAAACTTAAAAGAGGTAAATGCATTTCTGAAAGATTGGTGTTTTCAGCAAGCCAATAATTTTCTTCCAGATTAATGTTCATTGTATAATTACTGCTCCAAGGCGGATTTAGATGCGGGTTCCAAATTCCTTGCAAATTAGCTGGAACTCCTATAGTTCTTGAACTGCTGATTAGCAAATAACGTCCGAAATTAAAATATAGAATTTCTAGGTTTTTATCTTCTTTTCCTTCGGCGTAACGCAATAATCGCTCGTCTGTTGGCAGATCTGGAGCTGTTGTTTTTCCTAAATCTAAATTTACGCGATTAAAGAATTTTTGATAATCTGCAATGTGTGCGGTTTTTAATTTATCGAACGATTTTGATAACGCTGATTTTAAACTCTTCGCCGCAATTTCTTTATTGTTTAATCCAGAAATTGCCGGATTTTTATCAAAACCATTAAAACTTGTAGCGATCGAAACATAAATTAAAGCTTCAGTTCCGTTTTTTACGCCTAAAGTTTTATTTGTATTTATAATAGTTCCGTCAACGCTCTTGATTTTTACTAAAGAAGTAAACCTTGTAGTGCTGCCTTTTTCTTTTAAATCTTTCCATTGCTCATTAGAAAGATAAGCGTTTGTTCCTATATATCCCGGATTTTCATGAACCGGCGCTGTTCCGTTCATTGCCAAAACATTATCTTTTACTTCGATATTTGATTTTAATAAACTGCTTGAATTAATCTCAAAATTTAAGGCGCCTTTTTGACTGCTTGTCAATTTGATAATCATGATTTGATCTGGTGCAGAGACAAAATATTCGCGTGTAAATTTTACTCCGTCTATTTCGTAAGTCACTTTTGAAATCGCATTAGAGATGTCAAGTTCACGACGGTAATTTGAAACTTTTCCTTTATTAGAATTTGTAATTTCTAAAGTTCCAAGCGGTGCGTACGATTCAGAATTCTTTCCTTCGATTTTTTTATTGAGTTCGTCGGCGAGTTTGTAGTTTTCGTTTTTTAATGCTTCGCGAATTGCCGGAAGATTTTTATAAGCTTCGGGATTCATGTTTGCATTTACAGGCCCGCCCGACCAAAGCGTGGGATCGTTCAAATAGATTTTATCTGAATTGACGCCTCCATAAATAGTTGCGCCCATTTTTCCGTTTCCTAAAACCAAGCTTTCTTCAAAAAATTCTGCCGGTTGATTGTACCATAAAACATGCGTGGATTGCGCAGAAATACTTGTATAGTAAAATGTAAAAAGTAAGATGATAAATGTTTTTTTCATGAGCTTTGAATTCATATTGCAACGTTTAAAATTACCAATCATATGTTTCAAAGAAACATTATTGTGATTTTTAATTTTGATCAACGGATTTCATTCGTTCAACCAATTGTTCCAATGGAACATTTTTTTCTGCGCGTGAGGGATAGGAGCTGGCTACCGAAGTAGCGCGGATAGCCCGACCGTATTTGCGAAAGGCGCACATAAGCGGCCTCTTAAATAGCGCCTTTTGTAAATATGGTCACGCCCTTATTTGCTGACTTTGTATGTTTCTTTTGCCGTAATCATTTCCCAATTATCAGTTCTAAAAGGCGATGCTGGAAATTTTTCTTTATTAAACAGATTGATTTCCGTATCGTCATCTGCCCAGCCGTAATGTACTGCAACAGGATTTTGAACCTGATCACTTGAAATAATGATTTTGTTGTTTTTTATTATCGCTTTCGCAGCATGAAAAACTTTATCAGTACCAGCAATTTCAAATCCTTTTACGTTTTCTGAATTGTCTGAAGCTGTTAATCCCGAGCCAATATTGTCAAAAGTCAGAATGATTTGATTGCCTTTTATTTCCTGAGATTTATATGTTGGTCCGCTAAAAACTTGCTTTTTGCCGTATACATTGTTCAACGCAATTGCTGCCAAACGCAAACCAACATCTTGCTTATTTGTTGGGTGAATATCTTTTGCGTTTCCAATGTCTGTGGTTACGGCCATTCCTGTGTTTTTCAATTGCAGCGTTTCTGATTGTGCTTCGCGGAGTTCGGCCCATTTACTGCCAACTTTACTGTTTCCGTTAAATTCATTAAAAGTTGATAATTGAACAAAATAGAAAGGAAAATCGCCTTGCTTAAATTTTGTTCTCCAATCTGTTATCATTAAAGGAAATGCTTTTTTATATTGATTGGCTCTCCAGACATTGGCTTCGCCCTGATACCACAAAACGCCTTCGAAAGCATACGGAACCAACGGATTTACCATTGCATTGTACAATAATGAAGGATAGCTGTTTGGCGATAAAGCGGTTTTTACGACAATAACTTTGTATTTCCATTTTCCGTCAAGCGGCATAATTTTCGATCCGACCGTTAGTTTTAAATCGGCTGCATCTCCGTAAATGCCGCCACCGCCGCTGTTATCGACAATTCTTACTGCGATGACATTTAAACCTTCTTTTAAAATATTTGCAGGAACTTCATAAACGCGTTTGGCATCCCATTGTGTGTTTTTTCCAATTTCGATTCCGTTTACATACGTAATGTCTTCGTCGTCGATTTTTGAAAGATAAAGTGTTGCTTTATTTTTAATGTCTTCTGCAGAAAGTGTTATAGTTTTTCGCATCCAAACAATTCCATCTAAATCGCCTAAAGGCTGATTTTCCCATAAACTTGGCGTATTGAGTTCGCCCCAAGCTGCATCGGTGAACGAAGCTTCTTTGAAAGTATTTTCATTTTCTGTACTTACCGGAGTTCCTTGAATTTTTTCGACTCTTTCTTTCATACGCGTTGCATATAATTTTGAAATCGAATCTATGTTTAATGCTGGAACATCAGCGATCATCGTTTTAAAATCCTTGCTTTTTTCAAAAGCTTCTCGGCTTGTCCATGTTTCTACATTTGTTCCTCCCCAAGAAGTATTGATAATTCCGATTGGAATTTTTAACTCAGCGTATAATTTTTTAGCAAAATAATAACCAACTGCTGTAAAATTGCCAACATTTTCTTTGTTAGAAACTTCCCATTTTCCTGCTTTCAAATCGTCTTTTGGTTTACCGCTTAAATCTTGCGCTACACCAAAATGGCGAATCATTGGATAATTAGAATCTGCTATTTCTTTGTCAGAATTAATTGTTTTAAAAACCTGAAATTCCATATTCGATTGTCCGCTGCAAATCCATACTTCTCCAACCAAAACATCTTTTATAACAATTTTATTTTTTCCTGTAATGATTAATTCGAAAGGACCTCCGGCTTTTTCAGGATTTAGACGAATCATCCATTTCCCGCTTTTATCTGCTTGAATGGTTTTAGTTTGATTATTAAAATGAACTTCTACTTTTTCATTAGCATCTGCCCAGCCCCAAACCGGAATCCCTTTGTTGCGCTGCAAAACCATTCCGTCAGAAAACAATAAAGGCATTTTTACATTTGCATTTGCAATTATGCCACAAAACAATAAAACAAAGACTATATATTTTTTCATTTTTTTTTATTTTAAAAGAATAAGGCAACCTATAAACAATTGATAAATTTAAACCATATAAGTGATATAAGTAAAAATAAGCTCACAAATTATGCAACTTAAAATTACTTATATCACTTATATGGTTTAAAAAATATTATTTCAATCCTTCAATCAGGGCGTTTAGCGCTTGAGTATCAAAAACAGTATTATCGCTTCTTTTTAAAATCCCGAAACCGTTGTTTCCAGTACTTCCTTCATCCCAATAAAAAGGCAATAAACCATTTGCTTTGGCTTGTTTGACAACTGTCTTTAAATAATATGCTCTTGAATTTAAATGCAAGGTCAGGGCCTCGCCAGTTAAAGTGCTTCTGCGAATTGCGCCAAATTCTCCCAATAAAACAGGAATTCCTTTGTCGACAAATTGGGTTTTCATCAGTTTGAAGTTTTTCTCCAAATCAGCTTCTTCTCCCCAGCTTGCGTTTCGTTCCGTATCTGTTGCCGAGTGAAAACCTGCTCCCCAATAGTAAAACATTTTGCCCCAGGTTTCATCTTTGGTTAAACCCGCAAAATTCCATGGAGCATAATAATGAACTTCTATCATCATTCGGCTCACTGCTTTATCCGTTGGAAGCGTCAGCATTAATTTATTTGTTTTTTCAATGTCTGTCGTTGGTCCTTGAACTACTAAAGTACGATATGCGTTTTTACCGCCAGTAGAACGAACAGCATCAATAAAAGTTTGGTGATAGGACGTTAAAACTGCCATCTGAGCTGCGTCTTCAACCGCTGGTTCGTTGGCACTGGCAAAAAGCAAATGCTCGTCAAATCCACGTAAGTGTGTTGCGATTTGTTCCCAAAAAGCTTTTTGTTTGGCGTTGTTTTCTGTTTTTTTGGCTTCGGTAATGTTATTTTCGAGCCAGCCTCCGTCCCAGTGAATATTAACTACAACATACATATCGTTTTCAACACAATACTGAACGACTTCTTTTACGCGATCTAGCCATTCTGTTTTTATCTGTGCCGTTGTACTGTTTGATAAATATTGGTTCCAAGAACACGGAATTCGTATAGCATTAAAGCCATTAGCCTTAACGGCATCAATTAATGCTTTTGTAACTTTTGGATTTCCCCAAGCCGTTTCACCGCCGGTTGCTTCTAAAGTATTTCCGATATTCCAGCCTATTTTTATTTTTGCTGCCAATTGAACGGCTGTACTTCCCATTCCGCTTGCATCTGCAGCAATTGGATTTGTATTATAACTTGGGTATAAACCAACAACTGGCGCTGTATTTTCTAGATCTTTATCAGAACTGCATGCCCAAAGGCTTAAAAAAGACAAGCACAAAATCGCACTAAACAAGGAACTCTTAACAGTGTTTTTCATGTCGCTGGATTTTTTTACTTAATTGTTACAACAATTTCTTTTTTGATATCTCTAGAAGAATTTCCAATTTTCAATGTGTATTTTCCTGATTCAACTACCCATTTCTTAGAAGCTACATCATAATATGCCAATTCTTTAGCTGGAATTTTAATGGTTACTGTATTCGAACCGCCAGATTTTACTTCTACTTTTTTGAATCCTTTTAATTCTTTTGCAGCACGCGTTACTTTTGAATCTGATTTAGACGCATATAATTGCACTACTTCTTTTCCATCTACTTTTCCAGTGTTTTTTACATCAACAGAAACGGTGATGGTTTCATTAGCGTTATAAGAATCTTTATCTGCTTTAGCATTATCGAAAGTAAAAGTGGTGTATGATAATCCGTATCCGAAAGGATATAAAGGCGTAACATTTTTAGTATCAAACCAACGGTATCCTACCAAAATTCCCTCAGCATATTGAACTGTTTTTCCACCAGGGAAACTGTTAGTTGCGTGTGCAGGAGAATCCATAATATTTTTAGGCATTGTCCAAGGCAGTTTTCCTGACGGATTTACTTTTCCTAATAAAACGTCTGCTAAGGCATTTCCGCCTTCAGAACCATTAAACCAGCTCCATACTAGTGCTGAAGATTTTTTGCTCACTTCGTTAATATCAAAAGGAGCTCCCGCAATCATAACGACAATTGTTCTTGGGTTTACTTCTAATACTTTTTTAATCAATTCTTCCTGTCCAAAAGGTAATTTCAAATTTCTGCGGTCAGAAGCTTCGGTTTCATAATCACGGTTAGAACCCGCAAAAATGATCGCCACATCTGATTTTTTTGCTGCCTCAATAGCTTCTTGAAATTTAGCTGGATCTAATTGGTCAATTGTTACTGGACCATTTAGCGTAATATCTCCTAATTTTCCTTTATTTTTCTCGTCGTAACGCTCAAGATATCCTTCAGCATAATTGATTTTGATTGATGAAGGCAGTCTGTTTTTCAGACCTTCTAAAGGCGTTACTTCTCTCTTTGTTTTTACTCCAGCACCAAATCCGCCAAGAGCATTTTTTTTCATTGCATTGTTTCCAATTACCGCAATAGATTTTACTCCGTCTAATTTTAAAGGCAATGCATTATTGTCATTTTTCAATAAAACGATTGCTTCTGCAGCAATTTTGTAAGCATCTTGATAATGTGCTTCAGTAGAAATACTTCCTTTCACACGGTCTTTGCCTCCCATTGCTTTTACTTGAAATAATACGCGCAAGATTCTTTTTACGTGTACATCAATTTCTGCTTCTGAAATTTCGCCCGCTTTTGCAGCAGTGATTAATTTATCTGCCAAGAAAAATTCATTGAATGGTTTTGGAGTTCCCATTTCAATATCTAAACCGCTGTTCAATGATTTTACGGTAGAATGAACGGCAGCCCAATCTGAAACTACAACACCTTTAAATCCCCATTCATCACGAAGAATTTTATTCAGCATATAATCATTCTCGCATAAATATTCTCCTCTAAATTTGTTGTACGCGCCCATTACGCTATATGCATGAGCCTCTTTTATAGAAGCTTCAAAAGCTGGAAGATAGATTTCACGAAGCGTACGCTCGTCAATTTGTACATCTACAAAATCACGATTGGTTTCTTGATTGTTTGCTGCGAAGTGTTTTACGCAAGCCATTACATCATTATCTTGTAAACCAACGATTAACGGCACTGCAATTTTTTTATTTAAAAACGGATCTTCGCTCATATATTCATACGTTCTTCCTCCAAGCGGCGTTCTCACAATATTAATTGCTGGCGAAAGCAGCATGTCTTTGTCTCTGGCACGCAGTTCCTGACCAACACTGTTCCCAAAAGTATAAGCCATTTCTGTATTCCAAGTTGCTGCTAAACCGCCTCCGGCTGGATAATATGTTGCAAAATCATCTTTTAACCCTGCTGGAGCCCAATTGTCACGCGAAATTTCCTCACGAACTCCTAGCGGTCCATCAGCCATTTTTAGTTCCGGAATACCCAAACGCTCTACAGCGCCCGTACTAAACATACTGTTACCGTGCAGCATTCCAATTTTTTCCTCAAGTGTAAGCTGAGAAACAAGTTTATCAATTTCTGCATCAAATTCAGAACCTAGTTCTTTTCCTTGATGTTCTTCTGTCTGTGCCGAGTCAGCATTTGAACTTTGTACGTCTTTTTTACAAGAAGTAAACAACGCAAAAGCCATAGCAACTGAGAGGTATATCATTTTATTTTTCATACTTGATAAATTATTTATAGTTTTTTTGTGGTTATTGATAGTTTATTGTTTTACAAAATTGAAAAAGACAACATCATTTTCATTAATCTTAAAATCTTTACTAAACTTGCCTTTTGAGTCAATACTTACTTTTTCAGTCGCAAGCAAATCACCATTATTTTTTTCTTTGATCGTTTTTACTTGATTGGCTGTCAGCTGAGTTGGTTTGCCCATCGCTAAATAATCTGCGAAAGCATCATTGACTTTATATCCAACTTTGTAGATCTCTAATTTATAATTGCCTTTTGCCAAACCTTCAACTTCAATTTTAATGCTTCCCTTTGGTTTTGATGGCAAATCCTGAACATAATAGGTTTGATTGTTGACAGAATCTCCTGGATGCGTGTTTGTAAAATCCCAAAATAATAATTGAACATCTCCTTTTGCATTTTTAGAAGCCCATGAAGAAGTGTCTTTGTTTTGAAGTTCTGTTTCTCCTAATTTATTCAACAAATAATAAGAGAAATAAGCTGGCTTTTTAATTCCCTGCGTATTCAATAATCCGAATCCGCCATGAAAAGGCGTGAATCGTGGCCCAGCTTCTTCAAAAATATCAGTAAAAACCCAATATGACATGGAGTTTGCGGCATTGCCGACCTGTTTTAATTTTTGCAGAATATAAGCAGCCGAATGATAACTGTCGTGAATAGGATCTGCTGGTGTATAAGATGAACTCCATTCTGTATAATGCAATTCTAATTTTGGCTTAGCCGAATTTGAAATCTGTGTACGTGAGTTGATAACATCACCACTGATACTTGATTCATCTTTATTTAAAACGGTTCCTGTTGTTCCAAATTCATCTAAAAACCCTTGTTTTACTCCATAAGTATGTGTCGAAATAAAATCTAATGCAACATTCTTTTTTGCACAAAAATCAATTGTTTCCGGAACCCAAGCTGCTCCGGCAGTTGCTGGCCCGCCCACTTTATAAGCAGTGTTTACACTTTTTATTGCGCGTGCGCTGTGCTCGTATAATTTAAAATATTCATCTTGAGTGCCCGTCCAGAAACCTGGAGATAAGTTAGGCTCGTTCCAAACTTCAAAATACCAAGTTTTTACTTCATCTGCTCCATAACGTTCTGTAAAATGCTGTGTCAGATTGCGAATTAAATCTTCCCATTTTTTATAATCTTTTGGAGGCGTAACATTTCCTCTCCACCAAAAAATCGTCTGATTTCCACTGGCCAATGCCGATGGCATAAAACCCAATTCTACAAAAGGTTTCATTTTTATGCTTAAAATAAAATCATACAAAGCATCAATATATTGGTAATTGTATTCTGGATTTCCTTTTGAATCTTCTCTATAAACAGCCATATCATCAGACAATAAACCATGCATTCTGATGTATTTAAAATCACATTCTTTTTTCACCATTGCCAATTGCTGCTGCCAATCGGCGCGCAAACCCTCATTGGCTCTTCCGGCGCCAATACATTCTTTAAACATGGTGTTTAATTTTCCTGCCTCTTTCTTATAATCAACTTTTATGATTCGATTTTCAGCATTATTGTTTTGTCCAAACAAATTAATATTGATTAGAATTACTGTAATAAATAGTATTGCTGAAAAATTTTTCATCTGATTTTTTTATTTCCTAACAGGTTTTCGAAACCTATTAGGTATTGTTTTTACCGATCCAATATTCCAAATTAATTTTAACCTCTCTGATTTAATACCTAAAATGTTTTGGAAACCTGTTAGGATATTTAAAATCTAATCTTTGCGTTTGACAATCTATAAATTACAATTTTTTAAATCTGATTGCTGTTCCTCCAGCACCGCCTAAATGTAATTTTAATGAATCTGACGCTTTAACTGTTTTCTTAGAAATTGCTATAGCAGACGGATTATGTGTTTCATCAGTTCCTTCTGCGTCAGCATAAATCTGTGCTTCGTAAGTTGCATTTGGGTCTAAAAATGATAAAGAAACATTTACATCTCTTGCATTTTCATTTGTAATAGTTCCTAAATACCAATCGGCACTGTTTCTGTCTTTACGAACTGTTGTAATATATTGCCCAATTGATCCTTCTAATACTGTAGTATCTTCCCAATCTGTTGGAACATCTTTTAAGAATTGCAATGCTGGTTTTCCTTCGTAGTTCTCAGGAAGATCGGCCATCATCTGGATTGGCGCATAAATTGTTACATACAAAGCCAATTGCTGTGCAGCCGTTCCGTGCACTCTCTTTCCTGGAAAACCTTGTTTTACCTCAACATCAAAAATTCCCGGAGTAAAATCCATTGGTCCAGAAAGCAATCTTGTAAACGGAATAATTGTTAAGTGATTTGGCGGATTTCCTTCGCTCCAAGCGTTGTATTCCTGTCCTCTTGCTGCTTCTCTAGAAACCATATTTGGAAAAGTTCTGCGCTCTCCGGTGTCTTTTATTGATTCGTGATATAAAACTGCTAAATCATATTGCGCTGCTTTTTCTAAAATATATCTGAAATAGTTTACCCCAAATTGTCCGAAGTGGTTTTCTTTCATGTTTAATTTAGAACCCACATGGCCAATTTTAACCGAGTGCATTCCTAATTTTTTATATAATGCAAAACCTTCGTCAACTTCTTTTAAATAATTAATTAAGTTAGAACCTGTTTCGTGATATCCAATTAGTGCTACTCCTTTTTTATTTCCGTAATCGACTACTTTTTCTAAATCAAAATTATCTGCACTTTTGGTGAAACTGAACATGTGCATGTGATTTTCATACCAAGCCGGCGTCCAGCCTTTGTTCCAGCCTTCGATCAATAAATGGTGAAATCCTTCTTTTGCCGTGAAATCGATATATTCTTCTGCATGTTTGGTTGTTGCGCCTTGTTTTTCGCTTTCCCAAAAAGTATATTTCCCGATATGCATTCCCCACCAAATTCCGAAATATTTATACGGTTTAAAATAGCTTGTGTTTTTTAATTTATTTGGTTCGTTTAGATTTAAAATCAAATAAGAAGTAATTAAATCTGCTGGGGTTTCTCCAATTTGAAGCGTTCTCCAAGAAGAGGTAAAAGTGTCTTTTACGCGTACTTTTACTCCGTCAGCCCAAGGCACTAAATCTAATTTAAGTTGTGTTCCTTGTGTGTTTACCAAAGTCATACTTGCAAAATCTACCAAGTTTGCTTCGTGAAAACTCAAGGCCAATCCGCTTTTGCTTTCAATTGTAAGCGGTGTCAAAACAGTATCTAAAGTACTTACTGCTGCATCTTTAAAAAGATATTCGTCACGGTTTTCTCGGTTTGCCGGAATCCACCATGCTTTTCCATCTTCTTTTAAGTTAAAAGTCGTTTTTTCATCCATAATGAAAATACTGTCTTTTACATTTTGTTTTGGATATACATATCTAAACGCGATTCCGTCATCGAAAGCACGAAATTGAATTTGCAGCTTTCGTTTGTTGCCAGTTTTTTGCTGTAAATCAACTACTAACTGATTGTAGTGATTTCTAATGTTTTTCTTTTCTCCCCAAACTTGTTCCCAAGTTTCATCAAATGTTGAATTCTTTACGCTTTTGATTTCGAAATCTGAGCTTAAATTTTCATTTCCCTTTAATAAAAAACCCATATCCGATGGTGTAATCACTTCGGTTTTTCCGTGTGAAACAGCATATTTGGGAGCGTTTTTTACTAATTCGAATTTTATTTTATTCTGCCCATTAGGCGAAGCCAATTCGTAAGCATTCTTATTTTTCTGACTGTAACCAATTGTAATTGATAATAATACAGCTGGAAGAACTAGATATTTTTTCATGTTTTCTTTCTTAATTCGTCTTTTATAAATCGGATGCGAAAATCTCATCCGATTTAAAAAGACTCAACTTAAACTAACTTATTTTTTATCCTGTTGGGATTATTTTTTTCTCACAGATTAAAGGATTTTAATGATTTCTTTAAATTCTGTATTTATTCTCACGCAGATTTGGCAGATCGAGCAGATTTTGCAAATTTTTAATTTTTAATCTGTGCAATCTGTGGCTATTTTTTTTATTTAACCCACTCCGTTTTAAAAGTGGTTTTTCCTGTCAATGCGTTTGGTGTTACTTCAAAATTGTTTCCACTTTTTGTCACTTTTATTTCCTGAACTGCGTCGCCTTCTGGTAAAAATACTTTGGCTGTCGCCGAAGTTGTTTTGTCGCTTGCATATACTTTTAGCGTTAATTTACTCCAATCCATATCTTTTGTAGATTGTGCCAAAGCGATATGAGGCAATGCCGTTCCGTCTTTTACTAAAACTACAATTGGCACTTCGCCTGCTTTAATTTTATGCCATCCTGATTGGTATACTTTTTTAGTTTGATAATCAATCCAAGTTCCTTCTGGAAGATAAACATCTCTTTCTGTCACTTCTTCAAAAAGCGGTGCAACTAAAATGCTTGAACCAAATAAATATTCATTATCAACCAGCCAAGCTCCGGGATCGTTTGGATATTCTACAAATAAGGCACGCATCATTGGCAATCCTTTTTGAGAACTTTCTTTCGCTTGAGCGTAGATATAAGGCATCAATTCGTAACGCATATTATCTGCTTTTCTAAATCCTTCCAAGAAATCTTTACTGTACAACCAAGGTTCACGCGGAGGTTCGCCGTGGCTTCTTACGTGCGAAGTAAACATTCCGAATGGTGCCCATCTTCTGTATAAATTCTCTGGCGATTTTGTTGCAAATCCACCCACATCATGACTCCAAAAACTGAAACCGCTTAAACCTAATGAAAGTCCGCCTCTTAATTCTGCCGACATTGCACCGTTTGTAGTTTCAGCATCTCCGCCCCAATGTAATGGGTATCGCTGCGATCCTGCCCAAGTACTTCTCGCCCAGATTAAAGTATATCCTTTTTCTTTTTGGGTAATTTCAGCAACGGCTTTATTGTATCTTAACGGATATAAATTGTGCTCGTAGAAACCTGTACGTCCTGAATGGTAAATTCCATCTGGCGGTGCAGCTTCTCCAAAATCAACTTTAAAAACAGAAACACCTTGATCAAATAAATGTTTTAGTTTTGATTGATACCAAGTTACCGTTTCAGGATTTGAGAAATCTAAAACCGCGTCTTCATAAGGAAGATTTCCTTTGCGGTCTCTTACTGCAAGATTTTTATCCATGATTTCGTTGAATAATGTATTCTTTGGTGAGAAATAAGGCAACTGCCATAAACACACGTGAAAACCATCATCTTTTAAATCAGACATCATTTTTTGAGCATCTGGAAAACGATCTTTAGAAAACTCATAATTGTTTCTCCAATCTACATCAAACCAACCTGTATCAAAGTGAATAACATCTGTTGGGATTTTATATTTACGCAAATCTTTTGCTACTTCACGTCCTTCTTTTTCAGAGAAATACGTAATACGGCTCATCCAGAAACCAAATGACCAAAGTGGTGGCATTGCTGCTTTTCCGGTTAAATCTGTGTATTGGTCTAAAATATCTTTTGGTTCACCAATGAAGAAAAATAAATCGGCTTCATCATCTCCAATGTACATTTCGTTTGCGCTTCCGTAATATCTTCCAAAATCAACAGTAATTGGCGTTGAATGGTGCATGAAAACTCCGTAACCACGGCTGCTCATATAAAACGGAACAGGTTTATACATCGTTTCATTCTGAATTCCGTTCGCATCATCTGTCCATAAAACTACTTTTTGACCGCGTTTGTTGAATTGAGTGAAAGATTCTCCACAGCCAAATATTTTTTCGTCTGGCTCTAAACTGAAAGCCGCGCCCATACTTCTTGAATAATCGCTGTTTCTGCGCACATACGAGAACGGAAGTGTTGGTGTATAGGTATTTTTAAAATCAGAATCGTGAAGTGTACTCGTTAACAATTTCCCTGTCTCATCGTAAATTTTTATGTGCCAAGGTTTTGATAAAATCTCTACAACTCCATGTTTGCTGGTATATTTATGACCGCCTTCAATTTTAGAATATTTCCATAATTCTGGATGATTTGGCGCAACACCGTTAATCAGCATTAAAGACTCTTTTTCTGGATGAAATTGTGGTCCCGAAGTGGTTTTGATTCGGATAGTTCGATCTGAAACAAACTGAATTTCAAATGGCAAAACAGGAGATTCTGCATATTCCGTTGTTGGGAATTCATTTGCCTTTTCCACATCTGGCTTCATCATCATATTGTTGAAAGCCTGACGCGTTTTATAATTGTATCTCAAATATTTTATAGTGCCTTTTCCGGTTGCCGGATCAAAAGATGCTAGTTCATCAGCAAAATAAAAAGTGTTCAGATAGTTTTGAAAATCTTTGCTGATATCTATTGGAGCGTTTAATACATCTGCGTTCTGGATCTGTGCTGATGCTTTTGGCATAGCAAGAAATCCAAACATGAAGATGGAAAACAATACTTTTAGTTGTGTGTTTTTCATTTGTTAGTAATTCTATATGTTAGTTGTCCTAACAGGTTTTGGAACACTGTTAAGAGTGTAAATTATTATTCTGCTGTAATTACGATCGTTGCAGGTTTTAATCCATTTGCTTTAGCGGTTAATTCTAATCTTCCTGATTTAGTATCCGACTGAACAATTACTAAACATTTCCCGTTAAGCGCAGTATGTTTTGAACCTTTATACGATTCGTGACTTACTGGATCTCCACTGCAGACTCCCACAATTTTTCCGTTTCCTTTTAAAGAAAAGTTAATTTCGTTATTTGCTTTTGGAGCCAAAGTTCCGTTTGCATCTAAAATATCGACTGTTACAAATGACAAATCATTTCCATCTGCTTTAATCGTACTTCTATCTGCTTTCAATTTTAAGTTTGATGGATTTCCAGCAGTTTTGATTTCTGTTTCTAAAACTGTTTTTCCGTTTTTACGAGAAACCGCTTTTAATGTTCCGGCTTGAAAAGGAACTTTCCAAACTACATGCAGCTCTTCTCCTTTTTTACTGCGAACTCCAACTGATTTTCCGTTTAAGAAAAGTTCAACCTCATCTGCATTATTGTAATAAGCCCAAACGTCTACGGTTTGTCCAGCTTTCCAATTCCAATGCGGAAACAAATGCAAAACTGTTTTATTCGTCCATTCGCTTTGGTACATATAATAAACGTCTTTTGGGAAACCAGCTAAATCTACAATTCCGAAATAAGAACTGATTGATGGCCATTCATAAGGAGTTGGTTCTCCGATATAATCGAATCCGGTCCAAATGTACATTCCAGAAAGATAATCGTGTTTTTTAATAATTTTCCAAGTTGCTTCGTGCGTAGAACCCCAAGGCGCCTGCACCTGATCATAAGCAGAAACAGTGTTTCCTGCATTTCCGTCTGTAAATTTAAGATCCCATCTTACTGGCCATTTTTTAATCGAATCAGAACTTTCGTCGTAATAACCGCGAGTTTCTAAAGCCGATGTTGTTTCAGTAGCAATAAATGGTGTTTTTGGGAAATTCTTCTGATGATATTCATACGTTTGATGAGCGTAATTATAACCAATAATATCTAAAGCACCAGAAGCTGCAATTTTATTGTATTGAACTGCTGCCTTATCAAACTGCAAATCGATACCATCAAGATTCATATTAACTGGCGGATTCATGGCAGCCGTTATCGGACGTGTTTTATCGTATTGACGTGTAATGTCTGCCAATTCTTTGGCAATTGTAACACCGCTTTCGTCCCACTGCTGTGGAATTTCATTTCCAATACTCCACATAAAAATACTCGGGTGATTACGGTCTCGAAGCAATTGATCGATTAAATCTTTCTTGTGCCATTTATCCCAATCATTTCCGTAATCGTATTTGGTTTTAGATTGTTTCCACATATCGAATGCTTCATCCATGACAATGAAACCCATTTTATCGCAAAGATCTAAAAGTTCTGGAGCGGGCGGATTGTGAGAAGTTCTGATTCCGTTTACACCCATTTCTTTCAAGATTTCTAATTGTCTTTCGATCGCGCGCGTATTGATTGCAGTACCTAACGGGCCTAAATCATGATGCATACAAACTCCCTTAATTTTAACTTGTTTTCCGTTTAAAAGGAAACCTTTGTTTAAATCAAATTTAAAATCCCTGATCCCGAAATTAGTTTTGTATTCGTCTATAATTTGATTATCAACCGAAATTGCTATAACGGCTGTATACAGTTCTGGTTTTTCAACAGACCATAAAACAGGAGTTTCAACTTCTGTTTGCTGCTTAATTGTTTGATTGGCATTTGCACCAATTGTTATATCTTGAGTAACCGATGCTACTTTTGTATCTTCTTTATAAATAGTTGTGGTTACAGTTGCTTTTTTTGAAGCTGCGTTTTGATTTTGAACAGTAGTTTCAAATTGTACCGAAGCTTTTTGAGCGGTAACTTTTGGAGTTGTTACATAAGTACCCCATTGTGCAACATGCAATTTATCAGTGGTTTCGATCCAGACATTTCTAAAAATTCCAGAACCAGAATACCAGCGTGAATTAGGTTGTTTTGAATTGTCAACCTTTACAATAATTTCATTGTTTTTGTCTCCGTAATTTAAGTATGGAGAAATTTGGTATTGAAAACCAATATATCCGTTTGGACGTTTTCCTAAATAATGTCCGTTTACCCAGACTTCACTATTTCTGTAAACGCCATCAAAAATGATTGAAGTTACTTTACTGCTGTCTGCGGCATTTACTTTGAATGTTTTTTTGTACCAGCCTAAACCTCCGTTAAGCGCTCCGCCTCCGTATCCGGCAGGACTTTTTTCATCAAATTTTCCTTCGATGCTCCAATCATGAGGAACATTTAAAGTTCTCCATTTTGTTGATGCTCCAATAGTATCTTTATCTGCAATACTATCATTTAAGTGAAAACTCCAATCTGAATTAAAAGAAACTTTTCGGTTGCTGAAAGCTTCTTCTTTTTTACTGCAAGAATTGAATATTATAATTCCTGCCAACATTACTAATGACAGCCCGCTCCTTAAATACTTTCCTTTATTCTTCATTTTGATATAATTTATAGTTTTTGAAAAACAAATATAAACATACCGGTAAGCGACTGTACCAATCACCTACCGGTTAGTTTTATATATTTAAGTAAATTTAAGGTTTTGGTTTGTAATGAAACACTATTAAACAAACACCTTCGCCAGTACGGCTTTTATCTCTAATAACGGCTAATCTTAACGATGTTGCAGTCAATTCGACTACTTTTACACTATACCAGTTGCTTACATCTCCATAATAATCGCCACCATAAAGCATTTCAACTCCACCATTAAAGATTAGTTTGTTGTTTGCAATATCAAAAGTATAAGTTCCTTTTTTTGTAGTTTGCGTATCGTTTGCAATTGCAGTTTGTGTAACATTTGTATTGTATCCGCCATTTAAGTCGAAATACATTTGTCCCCAATTTTTATTTGCCATAACCCATGAATTGCTTGCATAATCTGGAAGCCAGCTCCAGTTATCTCCAGACGCTGCTGGGTAGTCTAAACCAGCCCAACCAACAGGATCTGTAAAATCTAATACCCAAGTTTTACCTGTTACCCCATTTGTAAGCATGTTCCATTTAGGATCATTAAAGTAAGTAGCATCATTTTTATCTACCAATACTTCTACAGGAGCTGCATCTACAGAACCTCCTCTTGTGTATGCTGTGAAATAAACAGTATATTTTCCTGCGAAAGGAAAAACTACATTGTCACTGCTTTTGTTAGAATGTCCTAATTCGTTTCCGTTTCCATCAACATATTTCCAATACGGAATTACAGTTGGATCATCACTTTTTAAAGTAATTTGATTTTTATTTGTGGCATTTTGAGTTACAGAAAACTTAAGTGTCGACGGCGTTAAAGTTACCGCAGGCAAACTCTCGCGATCTTCTACAGCCTCGCATGAGAATAATAACGAACCGATGGTTACAGCCGCTATTAATATATATAGTATACGTTTCATAATCATTTGTTTTTAGTTAATTACCAACCTGGATTTTGTTTGATTGTACCATTAGAAAGTATTACTTGAGATTGTGGCAATGGAAACCAGCCTAAAGTTTCAGTTCTGAAAGTCACATTAAATTGAGAATCAGCATCTGTGTTATCGATTGCTAATTTTGCAACATCAACTCCTTGTCTGATCAAATCGAAATAACGTTGTCCTTCAAGAGCTAATTCTAAACGACGTTCATTCAAAATAGCTGCTTTTGAAACCGCAATTCTGTGCGTTGTGTTTTTGAAAGCACGGTCACGAACTTTATCTAAATCTGCTTGCGCTAATCCGGCATTTGTTCCTAAGTTCAATTCGGCTGCCATTAATAAAACATCTGCATAACGAATGATTGCATAATCTTGGTAATTATCAATTTGGAAGTTTCCTCCATTAGCCTCAACAACTGCAGTTCCAGCTGCATTGGTAATTGGGCAATATTTTTTCCAAGAATATCCTGTGTACTGGCGTTGTTCTCTTGCTTGTGCATCAAAATTTAAGTTTTCATCAGCATAGCTAATGATAGTTGCATTTCTACGAGTATCTCCAGCTTCATAAGCATTATATAAATCTGGATTTACAGTTGCTCCTCCCCATCCGGTTGCATATTTTCCGATAGCTCCACCACGCGGTGCAATGTTAACCTGAAAACGGTTTCCTTCGTGTAAGTCCCAGTTTCCTTTTCCCGATCCGTTAAAACGAACCGCCCAAACCATTTCAGTATTATCTTCTCCTGCAAAATTTTCAAAAGAAGCTGCAAGCCAAAGGTTCGCAAAATCAGCCACTAATCCGTGTCCGCTATTGCTTACTGCATCGTTAATATAAGTTACAGCCTGCGCTTTTGTAATTACACCAGCTAAATCAGCTTTTTTGTAATAATCTGTGTAAAACAAAAATGTTCTTGCGATATAGGCTTCAGCAGCCCATTTTGTAATACGACCGTAATTTGCATTTCCTTTTTGAGAATAATTTTCAGGACCTAAGTTATCAGCAGCAAATTTTAAATCATTTGCAATTAACGCATAAGTCACATCAGCAGTAGCTCTTGGCAATTCAAATTCGCTTGTTGTAACCGTATGGTCAAGCGGAATAATATCGCCAAACATTTTTGCTGCCTGAAAATGAAAGTGCGCTCTTAAAAAACGTGCTTCAGCTTCGTATTGTGTTTTTAAAGCGGTGTTGGCTCCCCAATTTACTTTATCTAAATTTTCTAATAAGATATTTGCTCTGTAAATTCCTAAGTAAGAAGTAGTCCAGATATTTGCATTCATATCTTTATCGATCGTGTATAAAAAGCGATCCCACTCTAAATCTCCAGCTGGATCGGCAATACCAAATCCTCCAAAGCAATCATCAGATGCCTGCTCGCTCACAATAAGCGGTCCGCCGTAAGCCTCACGCTGTAATACATCATAAACAGCAACTAATCCTTCAAAAGCATCCGCTGGCGTTTTATAAAAATTTTCAGTTACTTTATCTGTGTATGGTTCATTTTCCAAAAAATCTTCCGAACAAGCTCCTAAAACCAATAAGCTTGAAAGGGCAAATAATTTTATATATCGTTTCATCGTTTTCATAAATTAAAAGTTAACATTAAGACCCATCATGTATGTTCTAGGCTGTGGATAATATCCAACATCAATTCCTTTTGCCCAAGTTTGGTTTACGTTTCCAAAACCAATCTCTGGATCCATTCCTTTATACTTTGTAAAAGTGTAAATGTTGTTTCCTGCTACATACAATCTGAATTTGCTGAAGAAACTTAACTTGTTTGTTAATTTTGTCAAATCACATCCAATAGTTGCGTTCTTAATTCTGAAGAAATCAGCGTCTTGAACATATAAATCTGAAAATTTCGTGTAGTTTCCGTTAGGATCAGTCCCGTAAGTTACTCTTGGAACCGTATTAGAAGTTCCTTCAGAAGTCCATCTGTTTAAAACTTCTGTTGTATTATTTGTGTAGGCACGAGTTGCATCGTGAATTCCGAAAACGTTTTGACTTCCTGAAACACCGTAAGTATTGATAGAAAAATCAAAAGCTTTATAAGAAAGATCCATGTTTACACCATAAGAAATATCTGGATTTGGATTTCCGATTTCAGTTTTGTCATTCGCATCGATTTTTCCGTCTCCATTCAAATCAACAAAACGAACATCTCCAGGCGAAGCATTTGGCTGTACACCAGCTTGAACTTCTGCTGCATTTTGGAAAATTCCAGCTGTTTTTAATCCGTAGAAATAACCCATTGGTTTTCCTACCTCAACACGGTTCATCTCATCTAAACCTTGGAACAATACATTTGATTCTCCGTGAATGATTCCTTCATTGTTTGCAATTCGAAGTACTTCATTTTTGTTTGCAGAAAGGTTTGCATTAATTCCGAAATTCCAATCTTTTGCAAAACTTTTGCGGTAACCAAGTGCAAATTCAAATCCTTTATTGCTTACATCACCACCATTAATATAAGGTGCTGTTGCTCCTGCATAAGTTGGGATAGAAGCTAAAACCAGCCAGTCTTTTGTTTTCTTATCGTAGTAATCAAAAGTTAAAGTAAAGTTTTTGAACAAAACAGCATCAAAACCGAAATCTAACTGCTCTGAAGTTTCCCATTTTAAGTTACGGTCTGAAAGCTGATCAGGGCTAGAACCTACTAACAAAGTTTCATCTCCAGTACCAAAATGGTAACTTTTATCTGTTGAACTTACCGTAGACATATAAGCAAATCTTCTAGCAAACTGGTCGTTACCATTTTGTCCCCAGCTCGCTCTAAGTTTAAATGTATTTAAAACTGCATTTTCTTTAAAAAAAGCTTCTTTATCTAAATTCCAACCTGCAGAGAAAGATGGGAAAATGGCATATTTGTTATTTGGACCAAATTCTGAAGAACCGTCTCTACGAACTGTTGCAGAGAATAAGTATTTGTTATTATAATCGTAAAGCAAACGTCCGAAGTAAGACTGAATTGCATAATCTGTACGATTTCCTGCTACTGTATTAGAAGTTTGATCTTTCGCATTACTTAAATACGCATGTTCAAAATCATCAAAAATCAAGTTTCTACCTGTACCGCTCATATAATCTGAAGTATTCTTTTTAGCAGAAGTTCCTACTAAAACATCAAAATTATGTGTGTCGCTAATTGAGAATTTGTATTGCAACGTATTTTCAAAAATCCATCCCATCGCTTTTGTACCACTTTGAGTAACGCTTGAAACCGTATTATTATCATTTGAAGAAAGAGAATAAACAGGTCTGAATGAACGGAAATTACTGTCTGTCATATCAACACCAAAACTAGTTCTGAAAGTAAAATCTTTTGCGAATTTCAATTCTGCAAAAATATTTCCAACATAACGATTTACCTTTGTTTGATTAAAGTTGTTGTAATACAATGATCCAACCGGATTGCTGACATCTGCAGAAATAATAGAATGAGCAAAATCTCCATTTGCATCGTAAGCTGCATCAACTGGAGCTGCATTTAAGAAGCTTCTGATACCATTGCTGTAAATTCCTTTATCAGCAACTCCGTTGCTTTTAATATTTGATAAAGTGAAGTTTTCACCAATTTTCAAATGATTTTCAATAATTTCAGAAGTTGAGTTTACACTAAAAGTAATACGATCGTATTGAGACTGATTATTTACGCCGCCAATCATGCCTTCTTGTCCGTAGTAAGACAAACCAGTAGCAATTGTAGATTTTTTATCACCGCCAGTAATCAAAAGTGAATGATTTTGTTTCATTGCACCTTCATTAAACAAGTCGTCTTGCCAGTCATGATTTGGCAATGCTGCAACCTGAGCTGGTGTGTATAATGGAGTATATCCAGAATTAACACGTGCTTCGTTGATGATTGTAGTATATTCTTTGGTATTCATCAAATCTAATTTTTTAGCAACTTGCTGAAAACCAGTATAAGAATTGAATGACACATTCATTTTTCCGTCTTTTCCTTTTTTGGTTGTAACCAAAATAACTCCGTTTGCTGCTCTTGCTCCGTAGATAGAAGCGGCAGAAGCATCTTTAAGAACATCGACCCTTTCGATAACTGAAGGATCAAGATATCCGATTCCGTTATCAACCACAACACCGTCTACTACATAAAGCGGATCGCTGTTTCCTGCAGTTCCGGCTCCACGAATATTTACCACCATATTAGCACCTGGCTGTCCTGAAGATGAAGTAACAGAAACCCCAGAAGCCTGACCTTGCAAAGCATTTACAACATCTAAACTTGCTACTTGCTGAATATCTTTACCTGAAACTAATGAAGTTGCTGCTGTATTTACCTTTTTCTTTTGTGTTCCGTATCCGATTACAACAATTTCTTTAAGTTCAGCAGTTTCAGCCTGCATCGTAACGGTTATTGTTTTTTGAGTTCCAACTGTAATGTTTTGTGTTTTATATCCCATAAAACTAAATACAAGTACGTCGCCTGTTTTTGCTTCTATTTTAAAATTTCCGTCAAAATCAGTTGCTGTACTCGTTTTTGTTCCCTGTACTAAAACAGTTGCACCAGGAACTCCCATACCGTCATCTGCCGACTTTACATTTCCACTTACTGATTTAGACTGGTCCTGAGCAAAACCAGACTGCATCATAAATACGCTAAGCAACAGCGCCAAACAAAATGGAAGCATTGTTGTTTTAATACAATATTTGCTTTTCATAATAATTAAGAATTGGTTAAAATTTATAGTTAAGTTATTTTTAATCTAATTGTTGAAATCCGAATTAATTTTTATAATAACGGTCTTCCTTTTCAAGTTGAAATTTCCATCTACGATTTCATTTTTAATTCCAAAAACAGTATCTGACCTATTTTTTTAAGTGAAGAATTATTTGCTATTTTAAAAGTTATAGTCAAAATGAATTTATCTTATGGTTAATTTGACTACAAGTGTAAAACATTTTTTCATATTAACAAAATATTAGGCAAAAAAATTTGCTATTGCGATTAAACAACTATGATAATTATGGATATTTCAATAGAGGGCGTTAAATTGAGATAAAAAATATTGAAAAAATAATAGTTTAGAGAATTGACAATCAATCATTTAAGGATAATCAATTTTAAGTTGTCAATTTCAACAATTTGATAAGTATCTGATTGTCAGAAAATTATTTCGTTAAAAAAAATATAAATGTTTTATCACACCAAGTATTCATTTTATTTATTTAATTTGTCAAAATTTTGATAACAAATGGTTAAAAGTACACAGGACGATTCGGCTTTAAAAAGCGAGCAGACCGCAATGAATGCGATCACGATTGACTGTGTTATTTTTGGTTTTGACAAAGGAAGTTTAGAAGTACTTTTAGTGCAGCACGGAGAAGGAATCAGTAAAGGAAAATGGGGACTTCCAGGAGGTTGGATTTATAAAAAAGAAAGCACCGATAATGCTGCGCACCGTTTATTAAATGAGCTTACAGGACTTGACAATATTTATCTGGAGCAGTTAAAAGCATTTGGAGATCCAGACCGTTTCCCGCTTCGACGCGTTATTACGATTGGATATTATGCCTTGGTAAAACGCGAAGATTATAACATTAAAGCAGGTTTTACAGCTTCTGATGCCAAGTGGTATCGAATCAATACTATTCCGGATTTAATTTACGATCATAATGAAATTCTTTCTTATAGCTTAAAACATCTTCAGAATCGAGTTCGTCAAGCACCGCTTGGTTTTAATCTTTTGCCTGAAAAATTCACTTTATTGCAATTGATGCATTTGTATGAAGAAATTTTAGGCGTCGAAATGGACAAATCAAATTTTAGAAGAAAAATTCTGCACATGAAGTTATTAGTTGCGTTAGACGAAAAACAACAGGATGTTTCACACCGTGCAGCAAAACTATACAGATTTGACCCAGCGATCTACAATAAACTGACACAAAAAGGATTTAATTTTGAATTTTAACCCCAGCCTGTAAGCAATAATGAAATTTTCACCTTCTAAAAATATGCTAAATCCAGACAGCAAAAAAGCTGCAGAAATGCCACAGCCAGCCGTTGACGGAATCACGATTGACTGCGTTATTTTTGGATTTAACAAAGCAAGCCTCGAAGTACTTTTAGTTCAGCATGCCGAGGGAGAAAGTATTGGAAAATGGGGACTTTTGGGAGGATACTTAAAAAAAGATGAAAGTGCAGATGACGCCGCACAGCGAATTTTATACGAACTCACCGCTCTAGATAATATTTACTTAGAACAACTGAAAGCGTTTACGAACCCAAATCGTGTAAGCGAACGAAGAGTAGTTACTATTGGCTATTACACTTTAGTAAATCGTGAAGATTATAATATTAAAGCCAGCTTAACGGTAATCGAAGCTAAATGGCACAAAATCAATGATGTTCCGGATTTAATATTTGATCATAACGAAATTTTAGGCTTTAGTTTAATGCAATTGCGAAATCGCGTTCGTCAAGCGCCAATTGGTTTTAATCTTTTGCCAGAAAAATTTACTTTATTGCAGCTAATGCATCTTTATGAAGAAATATTAGGAATTGAATTGGACAAGTCAAATTTCCGAAGAAAAATTCTGCACATGAAATTACTGGTTGAGCTCGATGAAAAACAGCAGGATGTTTCGCACAGAGCAGCAAAACTCTACAAATTTGACCCCGATATTTACAAAAAACTGACCGAAAAAGGTTTTAATTTTGAATTTTAGAAGCCGTTTTAAATTTCAGAATTTAACTATCACTCTTCAACATTCCAGAATCCAAAACTTTGCGCTATCTTTGCGCCTTAATAACATGCACTAAAGCAATTGCAATAGCGCAATTTATACCCAGAAAAGACTAAAACTCGTTAAGAGAATTGATATATTAAAATGAAGAAGATACGTAACTTTTGCATTATTGCACACATTGACCACGGTAAAAGTACACTGGCAGACCGCTTATTGGGCGCTACACAAACCGTTACAGCTCGTGAAGAAAAAGCACAATTGCTTGACAACATGGACCTGGAGCGCGAGCGTGGAATTACCATTAAAAGTCACGCCATACAAATGGAATACACTTATAAAGGTGAAGAATATATTTTAAATTTGATTGACACTCCTGGTCACGTTGACTTTTCATACGAGGTTTCAAGATCTATTGCAGCCTGCGAAGGTGCGCTTTTGATTGTTGATGCTGCACAAAGTATTCAGGCGCAGACTATTTCGAACTTATATTTAGCTCTTGAGAATGATCTGGAAATTATTCCGGTTTTAAATAAAGTTGATTTACCAAGTGCCAACCCTGAAGAAGTTAGTGATGATATTATCGATTTATTAGGATGTAAATTAGAAGATATTATTCACGCATCTGGAAAAACAGGTTTTGGTGTTGAGAATATCTTAGCTGCCATTATCGAAAAAATTCCAGCTCCAAAAGGAAATAAAGACGAACCATTACAGGCTTTAATTTTTGACTCGGTTTATAACCCGTTTCGTGGAATTGAGGTAATCTTTAGAGTTGTAAACGGAGAAATTAAAAAAGGTCAGAAAATTAAATTCATGGCCACTGGAAATGAATACTTTGCTGACGAAATTGGAACTTTAAAACTAAATCAAGTTCCGAAAAATGTAATTTCTGTTGGAGATGTTGGTTATTTAATTTCTGGAATTAAAGAAGCAAAAGAAGTAAAAGTTGGTGATACATTGACAGATGCCAAAACGCCAACAACTAATATGATTACAGGTTTTGAGGATGTAAAACCAATGGTTTTTGCCGGAATTTATCCTGTTGATACGGAAGATTATGAAGATTTGCGTTCTTCTATGGAGAAATTGCAATTGAATGATGCTTCGCTGGTTTTTACACCTGAAAGTTCTGCAGCGTTAGGTTTTGGTTTCCGTTGCGGCTTCTTAGGAATGCTTCATATGGAAATTATCCAGGAACGTTTAGAGCGTGAGTTCGATATGACTGTAATTACTACAGTTCCTAACGTTTCGTATTTGGCTTATACCAAAAAAGATCCTGAAACTGCGTTTGTAGTAAACAATCCTTCTGACTTGCCTGAACCTTCTCGTTTAGACAGAGTTGAAGAACCATATATTAAAGCCACAATCATTACAAAAGCTGATTTCGTAGGAAACGTAATGAGCCTGTGTATTGAAAAACGTGGTCAAATTACAAATCAAACTTATTTGACTACAGAAAGAGTTGAATTGAATTTTGATATGCCTCTGGCCGAAATTGTATTCGATTTTTACGATCGTTTAAAAACCGTTTCTAAAGGTTATGCCTCTTTTGATTACTCTCCTATCGGAATGAGGACTTCAAAATTGGTAAAACTGGATGTTCTTTTGAATGCACAGACTGTTGATGCACTTTCAGCCTTGATTCACGAAGACAACGCTTACAACATTGGTAAAAAAATGACCGAGAAATTACGCGAATTGATTCCGAGACAACAATTTGACATTCCGATTCAAGCTGCAATTGGAGCAAAAATTATCGCTCGTGAAACGATTAAAGCACTTCGTAAAGACGTTACCGCAAAATGTTACGGGGGAGATATTTCGCGTAAGCGTAAATTGCTGGAAAAACAGAAAAAAGGTAAAAAACGTATGAGACAAGTAGGAAACGTTGAGATTCCGCAAGAAGCTTTTATGGCAGTTTTGAAATTGAACGACTAGATTTTTTTATTTTTAGAAGAAAGAATAAAGAGAATAGAATAGAGATAAAACCCGATGACGAAAGTTGTCGGGTTTTTTACTGCTCTCAAATTATTTCTATTCAAAAAATTTAATACTATTTTTTTTATAAGTAAAAAGCAATAGATTTACTCTACTAATTAACGATACCATATGATAGAAACTTTACTTAAAGCTAGATTGCAAATTATTTTGTTTATTTCACTTCTAACACCAATATTTGCGAATGCAGGAACTAAATCTATTATTTCTGATTTACGCATTTTTTCCAGTATAGAAAATTCCTTTTCTCATTCAATTGCAGATACAGAAGCTCCAACCGCTCCTACAAATTTAGTGGCAACACAAATTACAGCATCAAGTGTAACTTTATCTTGGACAGCTGCTATAGATAATGTAGGTGTTGTGTCTTATGACATTTATCAGGGAGTCAATATACTTATGGGAAATTCAACGGCAACATCTTTTACTGTTACTCCTTTATCTTCAAATTATAGTACTAGTTTTAAAATAAGGGCCAAGGATGCCGCGGGAAACGTTTCAGTTGCAAGTGTTTCACTTTCGATTAAAACGCTAGACATAACGGAGCCAACTATACCAACCAAATTAACAGCTTCAGGAGCAACTGCTACGAGTATCAATTTATCATGGGCAGCTTCAAAAGATAATGATGCTGTGGCTGCTTACGATATTTATCAAGGTGGCAGTTTGCTTGTTGGAACTTCAACTACCACAAACTTTACCGTTACAGGTTTAGTCCCAAACAACATTTACACTTTTACAGTAAAAGCCAGAGATGCTGCCGGAAATGTTTCTCAGAAAAGTGTTGCTGTTTTATTTGAAACTGTAGATACGCTGCCACCAACAACACCTAGTGTAATTACTACGGAAATTAACCCAACATCTATAAATTTATCGTGGATTCCATCAACAGATAACAGAGGCGTTACTTCGTATGAGATTTTTAAAGATGGCTATCTTGCTGGTACATCAACATCGGCTAATTTTAATGCCACACTATTAAAAGCCAATACAAAGTATTCTTTTACAATAACCGCAAAAGATGCTACCGGAAATACATCTCCTTTAATTGCCGTAATTACTGTAACTACAGCACCTCCTATTCCTGCTTATTGTGTTTCTACAGGCTTTAGCAGCTCTATACCTATGTCTATAAGCAGAGTACAAGTTGGCTCTCTTGACACCAAACAAGATGCATCACAAAGTGGCAACAGTACGTCGCCGACTACAGATTTAAAGAAAGGAATATCATATAGTATTACCCTTACTGCAACTGAATATATTAGCGGTCAAACTCAGTTTGGTCAACGTTATGCTGTTTGGATCGATTACAATAAAGATTTTGATTTTAATGATCCTGGAGAATTGATTTGGAATCAAGAAGTTACTACAACTTCACCGGTAATAGGTACTTTTCTAGTTCCTGAAAGCGCAATTAGTGGAGAAACTAGAATGAGAGTAACAACTCAAGGTGATGCTGTTGGCATTCCTTATCCTTGTGGAGATTACACTGGCACTTACAATTATGGACACACTTTTGATTATACTGTAAATATTATAAATTCGTCTAATGATCCTAATGCATCCTCACCACCAACAAATCTAGTCGCGTCAGGTACTACTTGGACAACAACTGATTTAGCATGGCTCGCGCCTGCAAATACAGCAGATATTGTTGGCTATGAAATTTACAAGGAAGATGTTTTGATTGGAAATTCGCAAACCACCAATTTTTCCGTTACTGGTTTAATGCAATTAAGAGCCTATTTATTTACAGTAAAAGCAAAAAAATCTGACGGGACAGTCTCGAAGTCTAGCACTCCTGTATTTATTAAAACACTACGAGCTCCAAATCCTAGTGTTCCAACAAATTTAAAGATTACGGATGTAAGTGCTACTAAAATTGACATCTCATGGAGTCCCTCAGTAAGCAGTGGCGATATAACTTACTATATTTATCTATCGTACGGGTCGCTTACCAATCAATCCTTTGGCTCAACGAAAAATCCTTATTTCACGATCAAAAGTCTTGGTCCAAATAGAGATTATACCGTTACGGTACAAGCAGTTGACGAAGCATCAAATAAATCGCCAATGAGTGATAGTATTAAAGGCACTACCTTAAACTATGGTCCCGCTCCACTGCCTGCGACAGATCTAACGGCAACAGAAATTACAACCTCATCAGCAACGCTAACATGGACACCATCGAAAAATGGCACACCTATAACATCTTACATAATCTATAAAGATGGTCAAAAAATTGGCACAGTTGATGGCAACATAACAACTTTTAATGTAACTGGATTGGAAAGTGAGAAAACATATTCGTTTATTGTTGAGGCTGTCCTTAATGATGATTCCTACACTTCTAAAAGCGGTACGCTAACAATTCAAACTGTCGCATTGCTAAAATACTGCATTCCTGGGGCAACAATTGGAAAAAAAGACTACATTTCAAATGTTGATTTTGGAGCAGTCACTCACTTTTCTGGTTCATCCAGCTATGAAGATGTTACGATTTATACCGCTTCAATAACTCCCGGGCAGGAAACCTCTATTATTACAACAATTTATAAAAGCAGTCCACAAACTGAATCTAATGGATTTGCAATTTGGATTGACTTCAATGATGATAAAGATTTTGATGATGAAGGTGAATTGGTATGGAGTTCAACATACAAAAATATCTCAACCCTAAACTTTGATGCTGTTGCAAATTTTACGATTCCAACTACTGTAACTCCGAGAAAAACAAGGCTAAGAATTGCCATGAAGCAAAATGGAATTCCAACATCATGCGAAAAATTTCCTTATGGAGAGGTTGAAGATTATTCAGTCACTATTAAAAAACCAATAGTAGAATTTGAAGCTCCAACTGCACCCACAAACCTAACAGCATCGAACATCAAGTCATTCACAGCTAATTTGTCCTGGAAAGCTTCGACAGACAATATTGGCGTTGCCACTTACGAAATTTATAAGAATGGTATTCTTACAGCAAGTACCTCTAATACAGAATATATAGTTACAGGCTTGAATTCGCAAACCGCTTATTCGTTTACTGTAAAAGCTAAAGATTATACTGGAAACAGCTCTTTAGAAAGCAACACTGCTTTAGTGACTACCTTGGCGGCTGATATAATGGCTCCAACACCTCCATTAAATCTTACCGCAAGCAATACCACAAAAACAGGAACAATATTATCATGGACAGCATCAACAGATAATGTAGGCGTTGTTAGTTATGAGGTTTATAAGGATTACTCTTTACTTGAAACAATATCTACAACAACTTACAATGTTTCAAATTTAAAATCAAACTCAATTTATACTTTTACTGTAAAAGCCAAAGATGAAGCGGGAAATGTTTCTGAAGCTAGTACTAAATTAATGATAACCACTCTTGGCCAGGATGTAACGCCTCCAACTGCGCCAACAGATCTTATAGCCTCTAACACTACAAAATCAGGAACTACTTTATCATGGACAGCTTCGACGGATAATATTGCAGTTACCGGCTATAACATTTATTATCTGGATAATGTTCTTTTTGCTACAACAACAAATACGACTTATACTTTTACGAATTTAATAGCAGAACAAAGGTATTCGTTTACTGTAAAAGCAAAAGATGCTGACGGAAATTTATCTGACGCCAGCAAAAATGTTATAGTAGATACTTTACCGGAAGACTCAACGCCTCCAACAGCACCAAAAAATCTTACTGCGACAACTAACGGAACAACAACAATCTTAACTTGGACAGCTTCTACAGATAATGTAGGTGTAACCAGTTATGAAATTTATATTGATAATACGCTGATTGCAACGTCTACAACAACAACTTATACCGTTAAAAATCTAACATTAGGAAGGGATTATTTATTTACCGTTAAAGCAAAAGACAGGGCAAAAAATTTATCTGATGCGAGTAATACTGTAACTGTAACTACCGATAAAGAAATTTTATATTGTACTTCTGCTGGAACAGATACAGAAAAAGGACACATTAATAAAGTACTCTTAAACTCAATAGACAATACAACAAAAGGAGGAATTGGAGGATATTCTGACTTCACGACAATATCTACAAATTTAGCAAAGGGTCAAAGCAATACGATTACTATAGAAACTTGGACTTCAAACGGCAAATCAAATGTGTTTGCTGTTTGGATTGACCTAAATGGAGATAAAGATTTTGAGGATGCCAATGAATTAATTTGGAGTTCAGCTCTGGTAACTTCAACAGCTGTAACAGGTAATTTTACAATTCCAAATACTGCTGTCAACGGATCGACAAGAATGAGGATTTCTATGAAACAAAGCGGAACTCCTGCCAGCTGCGAAACATTTGCTTTGGGAGAAGTCGAAGATTATACTGTAAATATCCAATCAAATCTTTCTGTCGAAGATCATGACTCTTCAAAGAATCTTGGTTATATTTTGCATCCAAATCCAGCTCATGATAAATTGTTTGTCAGAATTCCTGAAAATAAAACAGCAACATACAAGATAACTAATCTAGTTGGTCAAAATATTGATGAAGGCAAGGTTGATGAAGCTGGCATTGATATTAGCAGAATTGGCTCAGGAATTTATATTATAGAATTGAATGATGGAGAAAAATCAGTTTTCAAGAAATTTATAAAGAAATAAAAATTTTCAAATAAGATAAAAACCTCGCAAACAGCGAGGTTTTTTATTTATGCTGATGGCTTGGTAAAAGACCAGCCAGACATAACTAGATCATGAATAAATTGGTTTGTTTCAGCACCATCTTTCATTGTATAGATTCCTTGATTACTCGTATATGTCTCCGTTAATTTTGGAGCCAATAAAACTGCGCCAATAAAAATTCCAAAAAGCCCAAAGACAATTGAGAAAGGATTAAAACCAAAAAATAAGTAAATGATAAAAACTAAAACAAATGCAGATATCCCGAGACTAACCCAATTTGCTTTGCTTTGCGTCGAAATATGGATTTTTTTACAAGAGGAACATCGTGGTACTCCAATCGTGATTGCTGCATATTTTACAGATCTGTAGACAATAAGGTTTGTTCTGTCATTAATTGCATAAAGAGATACAAAACAGCAATCATTAATACTTTTCATTTCTGCTTCTCCGCAATAAGTACATTTATTGTTAAGAGGTTCAAATCGTGTGTGAGTTTCATTAAAAGTGTAATTTTCTATCATATATTTTCATTAAAACTTATTTGTCATATTTATTCAAAAATAGCATTTTGAATTAATTATTAAAGACTTTCTTTTTATTTCCACATTAAAAACTCTGTATCTTTGAACCTCTCAACCCTCAAAAAAAATCATGCTCGACGAAACCCCAAAACGATTTGATCGAATTGTCGCCATTCTGATTCAATTACAATCTAAAAAAATTGTAAAAGCTCAGGAATTGGCTGATCGTTTTGACTGTAGTTTGAGAACTATTTACAGGGACATTCGAACTCTTGAAGCTTCCGGAGTTCCTATTTATAGTGAAGCCGGAGTGGGTTATGCTTTAATGGAAGGTTATAGATTGCCGCCAGTTATGTTTACGCGCGAAGAAGTGAGCAGTTTTATTGCTGCAGAGAAATTAATGCAGAAATTCACTGATCCATCTCTTGGTTCACATTACGCTTCTGCCATGTATAAACTCAAATCGGTTTTAAGAAGTACGGATAAAGATTGGCTTTCGAATATTGAATCGAGAGTAGTTATGCAAACTGCCGAACCCATGTTTAATGACAGTTCTCCTAATACTTTAGCCGTTTTGTTTGAAAGTATTGCGGAGAAAAAGCAAGTTCTTTTAACTTATAAAACCTTGGAAGCCGAAGAAGCGAGCAATAGAAATATTGAGCCTGTTGGTGTTTTTCATGATAACAATAATTGGTATTTTTTAGGATATTGTCATTTGAGGAAAGATTATCGTCAATTTAGAACCGATAGAATTCAGGGAATTCAAAAAACAGATTACGATTTTACAATAGAACACGATTCTTTAGAAACATATTTAACGAAAACAGAAACGATACCAACGACAAAAGTTCGCATTTTAGTCGATAAAAAAATTGCCTGTTACCTTCGTTATGAACAAAAATATCATGGATATGTTTCTGAAAAAGAAGTAAACGGACAAATCGAAATGACCTTTATGTGCAGAGATATAGAAAGTGGTTTTCCACGGTGGTTTTTAATGTTTGGAGATTACGCTAAAATCTTAGAACCGGAAAGACTTAAAACTAGAACTTTAGAATTGTTGGAGGTTAATCGAAAAAGACTTTTATAAAAAAACTCCTAGAGAAGAATTTGATTTCATCTTTTAGGAGTTTTTTGTTATAAATTCTACGGTTTTATCTTTCCCAGAAAAAAGGAGGCTCAATATTTAAAGCTCTTAAATATACATATCCTTGTCCGCGGTGATGTACTTCATTATCAATAAAATATAATATATTCTGTATAACCGGAAATTCGTATTGACCAAACAGATTAAAAGTTTCACTAAAATCCTCAACCGACAGTTTTTCCCAATATTTATTAATTTCTAAAGTTGCTTCGTCCCATTTTTCAAGATATTGCGCTTTAAAAATCAATTTTTCCGATTCCTCTTCGGTAAAAGCTTTAATTTCTTTATTTACAATTCCTTTTAAGCCCGGAACTGCAATTGCTAAAAGTTCATCTACTAATTTTGCAAAAGGTCTCATTCCGCCAATCGAAAATTCAAAAAAATCCTTCTCCGGAAAAACTTCGATAATTCGGCGTGTAAGTGCGCGGTGTCCTTGCCAGTGTTTTAATAAATCTTCTGAACTGATTACTTGTGCATGTGCTTCTAATGTTTTCATGATTTTAAAGTTTTAATTTGTTTAATACTTCAAAATTATTGAGGGTCGGTGACAACAGTTTGTCAGCAGGAAAAAATATTTTACTTTATTTCCTAAACTCACAATTTATAATTAACAATTAAATCTATTTATTCTTCAGCCATTCAAACAAACGGTTGGCATCTTCAAATTTAAATAATTGCGTTCCTTCATTCATTGTCGCGGCTGATCCACAGGCAACACCCCAGCGAATTACTTCTTTCAAATCTTTATTTTGAGATAATGCCCAAACTATGCCCCCAACCATACTGTCTCCTGCTCCCACAGTACTTTTTTTAGCAACATTTGGCGCAGGTACATATTCGTAACTGTCCTTAGTAACCAGAACTGCACCTTGAGGCCCGAGTGAAACTACGACAATTTCTGCTCCGCCTTTGGCAATTATTTTTTTTGCGGCATCGTTTACTTCTTCCATTTCAAGGCGCTCTACTCCTACTAATTTTGCGAGTTCTCCAACATTTGGTTTTATAAGATAAGCACCCGTTTCTAAAACTTTCTTCAAGGCTTCTCCGGAAGTATCAACGATTAATTTAGAATTTGATTTTTTAGCAATTTCAGCCACTCTTTGATAAAAATCATCAGATAAACCTTCGTTCAAACTGCCGCTTGCCACCAAAAACTTAGGTTTTAATTCTGAAATGGTTTCTAAAATCTTTCCAACCTCAGCATCAGCTAAAACATCGCCCGAAAATCCAAAACGATATTGCGAATTTGTATGATCATCAACAGCAATAAAATTTTCTCTTGTTGCCGTTTCCGTTTCAATAACTTCAAAATCAATTTTTTCTTTTTTAACCAAATCTTTAAGCATTTCTCCAACAGGTCCGCCAGAAGTAAAGACAGCAAGAGAACTTCCGCGCAAGCGAGAAATTGCTTTTGAAACATTTATGCCACCGCCTCCAGCATCAAATTGAGGGTCTTTGCATCTAATTTTCTGCTCAGCAATTAAACCAGAGAAATGTGTGCTCTTATCTACGGAAGGGTTTACGGTCAAGGTAACTATATCAAATGATTTCATATTTTTTTATTGTGAAAATGGTTTCTATTTATAAGATGTATATGCAATTTAGTAAAATTAAAACCGATAATCACTTTTGGACAAATAATTAATCTTAACGAAATAAATCATAAAAAACTGACATTCATGGTATTAAAAATAAAATCATTCGTATCTTTAATAACCCCAATTAATAAAAACAAGAATTATGAGAGCAACTCTATTTCTTCTTTTATTATTTTATTCGACTATATCTTTGTCACAGGGGATCGTTGTCGACACTACAACTTTGACTATACCTGAACTGGTTCGCGAAGAATTAATGCAGAATGCCTGTGCCAACGAAAATAACTTCAAGTTCTCATCACATCTGGGCATTGGTAAATTTACAAGTACGAATCCTAACTTTCCCATTTCAGAAGGAATCATTATTCGTAATGGAATCGCCAAATATACCGAAGGAAACTATACTGGCAATAATGAAAGCAGTCAATTGAATACTGCCAATGACAGCGATCTGCAGGTTATCAGTGACAGCAACGGACAAATTGTTCCGATCACAGATGTAAGTTTTGTTCAGTTTGATTTTACGCCTTTATCGAGTAATTTTAGTTTTGAGTTTCTTTTTGCTTCGAATGAATATGGCGAATTTCAATGTGGTTTCAGCGATGTTTTTGCATTTATACTGACTGATTTAACTACAGGAACTACCACTAATCTTGCTGTAGTTCCGGGAACAAATACGCCTGTTTCGGTCAAGAATATTAGAGATCAACAATATAATTCTTCCTGTTTATCTGCCAATGCAAATTTATTTGACCATTATAACGTAAATAATCCAGCAAATTCGGCCATAAATATGAGAGGTGAGACCAAAGTTCTAATGGCTTCGTCAACTGTAATTCCAAATAGAACTTACAGCATCAAACTGGCAATTGGCGATTACAATGACAGCAATTATGATTCTGCAGTTTTTATAAAAGGGGGCAGTTTTATGACCAATATGGATTTGGGTCCAGACAGAAATATTTGTCAAGGCGAAAAAATCACACTTCAATCAGGACTTATCGGGAATTATACCTATATCTGGACTTTAAACGGAACCGTTATTGCTGGAGAAACAAGCAGTTCTTTAACGCTAGATAAAGCCGGAACTTATGGCGTTACGGCAACACTTTCTGGCTGCGTTATAAAAGATGAAGTCGTGATTAGCGATTTGGCGATTAAACCTCCTAATAATTTGATTGCCTGCTATACCGCAAACGGTATCTACCAATATGACCTAACTCAAAATAATGCGGCTGTCTTAGGTGTTAATCCGGCAGAATATTCACTTTATTATTTTGCTTCTTTGACTGCTGCCAATGCAAACGGCCCAATAATACCAGAAAATCAATTGAACTATTTTACCAGCTCTGGCAATCAAACTATATACATAAAAGCGGTACCAGTTAATAATAGAAATACGTTTTGCAATAATCTAATCTCATTTGATTTGTTGGTGACCGCTCCAATCAACGTTGTAAAACCGCCAGACTTGAGTGTTTGTGATACCAATTCTGGAAGAGTACGAGTTGATTTGACTGTTCAAGAACCGGCTATCTTAAATGGATTAAATCCATCAGATTATAAAATTATATATTACACAAGCCAAACAGATGCAAACAATGGCAGGAACAGTATACCAAATCCAACTGTCTTTATTACTTCTTTATCTCAATCGCCACAAACCATCTGGGTTCGAGTTCAAAATATTTCGAGCTCAGTTTGTTATACTATAGTAAATTTCGATATCATAATTAATTCGCTTCCGAATGTAGATGCTCTTCCAGATGTTATTGCCTGCAACAGTTATACATTGCCGCCAATCACTTTTGGAAATTATTACACTGGTCCAAGCGGAACGGGAACCAAATTGAATGCTGGAGATGTTATTACAAAAACTGGAGTATATTACATATACAGTGGTTCAACTAGTAATAATTGTACCAATGAGAATTACTTTAATGTAACCTTAGTTTATGAACTCTCATTTGCAAAAGAAGCTTGTGGAGCATACATTGTTCCCCGAGTAGCTACAGGCGGTTTTTTTACCGAACCTGGTGGCAGGGGAGATCCTATTCCAAATGGCACATTATTTACTACTGATCAAACCATTTATTATTATGCCGTATTTAATGGATCAGTTTGTCGTGACGAAGCTGTGCCATTTATTGTTCATCCCCTGCCACCGATAGACAAACCAAGTAATGTAGTAACTTGCGATTCGTATACACTGCCTTCTTTAGTTAATGGAAATTATTACACTGCAGCTGGTGGCGGTGGAACTTTATTGAATGCTGGAACGAATATAACTTCAAGCCGAACCTTATTTGTTTTTGCAAATGACGGCAGGTGTACCAATGAACATTCTTTTAAAATTGATATTGTTGATTCTTCAATCTTTGTTCCAATTACGCAATGCGGCAGCTACACTTTGCCAGCAGTTGAAATAGGAGGTTATTATGATAGTCCTGGTGGACAGGGAAAAAATATTCCTGCTGAAACCATTATTACCACCTCACAAACCGTTTATTATTATGTCGCCACTACAACTTCTAACAATTGTACAAATAACCTTAAATATGACATTACCATAAAACCCTTGCCTTTGGTCGATATGCCTAGCAATAGGCTTGAATGCAAAAGTTATATTTTGCCTCCCTTGATAAATGGCAATTATTTTACTGGTACAAATGGCGGAGGAAATTCGTTAAAAGCTGGAGACATAATCACGTCAACACAAACCATCTATGTTTATTCCGTTGGAACGGAATGCAATAATGAACATAGTTTTATTGTCGAAATTAGAAAGCTTCCCCCAGTTGATAGTTTTACTGATGTCGTTACCTGTGCAGATTTTAAACTGCCTGTATTGAAAAATGGTCAATACTATACCGCTACAGGAGGCCCAAATGGTTTGGGAACTCAAATTGCTGAAGGAACAAGCATAAAAACAACTCAAACTGTTTATATTTATAATGAATGGCCTGATTTTAAAACGTGCACTAATGAAACTTTTTTTAAAATCAATGCCAACGGAATAGATGTTGGAACTTTCGAAAATATAAATGTTTGCGACAGCTACACTCTTCCACCATTAAATTTAGGCAATTATTTTTCACAGCCTGGAGGCAAAGGTCCCATTATTCCAGCGGGAACTGTTTTAACTTCCTCACAGACAATCTATGTTTATGCGATTGTGGGAACGCGATCGACTTGCACGAGCGAAAAGAGCTTTTCTGTTACCATTTCTATAACGCCCATACTGGTTAGTACACCTGATGTTGCCATTTGTGAAAGCTACACATTGCCTCCCTTACCGATTGGAAGTTATTATTATAGCGGACCAAGTGCGACAGGAACGCAATATTTTGCTGGTGAACAAATAAAGACCAGCCAAAAAATGTATATCTATGCTTTTCCAGAGACAAATCAGACTTGTGCTTCTCAAGATGATTTTAATATTACGATTTACCCTTTAAAAGATTTGCCAATAAATGGCGGCATAATTTGTGTCGATTATCAAACCGGAATTTTACTGAGCCCGGTACAATTAGATTCCGGACTTAACTCGAATATTTATACCGTTGACTGGTTTTTAGAAGGCAGTAAAATAAGCACGGGACCAGCTTATACAGCCATCAAAGAAGGAACTTATACCGTTGTAAGTACTAAAATTACACCTAATATTGGTGACGATTGCGGTTATAGCACAACCACAGTTATCGTCGAAAAATCAAGTCCGGCAATTGCAACCGTTACTGTTACCGATGCTTTTGAAGATAATATCGACATAATTGTAAACTTAACAAATGGATTTGGAACATATGAATATCAATTAGATGATGGGGGTTTTCAAACCAGCAATGTTTTTTCGGATGTTGATTCCGGAGAGCATGTTATTACAATTAAAGACATAAAAGGAAATTGTGATGATCAAATTTTAATTGCCAACGTTCTAAAATATCCTAAGTTTTTCACTCCAAACAACGATGGTTTTCATGATATTTGGAACATTACAGATCTCGCTTTTCAGCCTGACGCAGTAATAAATATTTTCGACCGCTATGGTAAATTCCTAAAACAGCTCAAACCTTCTGGAACCGGATGGGATGGTAATTATAATGGAAGTCCGCTTCCTTCCAGTGATTATTGGTTTCAAGCTTTTTATACCCAAAACGGCGTGTCTCAAATATTTAAATCTCATTTTAGCTTAAAAAGGTAATTATTTGATGCCGTGGTTTAATGAAATTATCCTTTATCTGATAATTATAGCTATTAAACTATCAACTTTGTACCTTTGTAGCTAAATAACTTTTGGAACTTAAAATAATGATCGAAGATAAAAATCCGCAACGTACCAGTATAGCGCAATTAGGCGAGTTTGGTTTAATTGAACATTTAACCAAAAATTTTGATGTTACTCAGGAATCTACTTTAAAAAGTATAGGTGATGATGCAGCAGTTCTTGATTTCAAAGATAAAAAAGCAGTTGTTTCTACAGATTTGCTAATCGAAGGTGTTCATTTTGATTTGGCTTATATGCCTTTAAAACATTTAGGTTATAAATCAGTAGTTGTAAATCTGTCTGATATTTGTGCAATGAATGCCAAACCAACGCAAATAACTGTTTCTGTTGCCGTTTCTAATCGTTTTCCACTAGAAGCTTTAGAAGAATTATTTGAAGGAATTACACACGCCGCAAAAGAATATAAAGTTGATGTTATTGGAGGAGACACTACCTCATCTCAAAAAGGGTTAATTATCAGCATTACCGCAATTGGTGAGGCTAACGAAGATGAAATCGTATACCGAAATGGAGCAAAACAAACTGACTTATTAGTTGTTACCGGAGATATCGGTGCTGCTTACATGGGATTACAGGTTTTAGAACGTGAAAAACAGGTTTTTCAGGTAAATCCTAACAGTCAGCCCGATTTAGATATGTACAGTTATTTAATCGAGCGCCAGTTGAAACCCGAAGCAAGAAAAGATGTTCGTACTTTATTGCACGCGCTTGAGATAAAACCAACTTCTATGATTGATATATCTGACGGATTATCATCAGAAATTATTCATTTGTGCAAACAGTCTAAAGTGGGATGTAATTTATACGAAGATAAACTGCCTTTAGATCCGCAATTTATTTCGACTTGCGAAGAGTTTAATATTGACAGTACAACAGTTGCTATTAATGGCGGCGAAGATTATGAATTACTATTTACAATCGATATTAACGATTTTGACAAAATAAAAGGAAATCCAAACTTCTCAATTATCGGCCACATGGCAGATGAAAGCGAGGGAATTCATTTGGTAACCCGTGCTAATACAAAAATTGCTCTAAAAGCAAGAGGCTGGGATGCTTTGAGTGAGTAGTTTTAAAAATTTCAAATAAAAAAAATTCCAAATTCCAATGTATAATTGTATTGGAATTTGGAATTTTTTTATTTGAAATTTTATATTTAGAAAAGCCCTTTGCTTTTTGCTTCTTTTACCAATTCTTCATCAGAACCTGATTTTATTTTAAGAAGTTCTTTTAAATTGATTCTGCGCTTTTCGATTGCGTTTAAGGAAATAGGAATGTATTGAGACATTTCTTCAACTTTCGTTCCTTTTGACAAATGAAATAAAATCTGTTTATCAAACTGATCAATTTCAATTGAATTATGAGGTGACTGATTCAGCATTTTTACAACTGACTGACTGTAATATTTTTCGTTTTTAATTACCTTATCAAAAGCAAAAAGCAACTCATCAAAAGTGAGATCATTTTTTATGATCAGTCCATTGGGCTGAATGGTTCTGATAATTGTTTTTATCTTAAGAAGTTCTGTATACATTGTTAGCAAGATAATCTTGCAATATGGCATTTTTTTCATGATAAGCTTTGCCAAATCTTCTCCAGAATAAAGCTCTTTCTCTTCATATGCTGGCATACTGATATCTAGAAAAGCAATATCAAAGTTTGGAGTTGCTTCATCTTCAAGCAAATCATAGGCAGATCTGCAGTCGTAAGCTTGCGAAATAACAAAGTCATACTCTTTTGGATTATACCGCGTAATTGCATTTTTATATCCCTCAATAATAAAAGGGTGATCATCTACGATTAGAATATTTCGCTTAATTGTTTGCGAAGATGAGGCTGTAAGGTCAAATGTCATTATTATGCAGGTTAATTTTTTGATCTATTGGGACTTTAACTATTAGAAGTGTTCCTTCTCCTTTGGCAGATTTTATCGTAACTGTACCCTTACATTCTGTCGCTCTGTATTGAATATTATGCAATCCTATACCATTTTTGGTTCTTTTTGTATTAAAACCTATACCATCATCCAGAATAGATAAAACCAAATGATCTATCTCGCTTTTAAATTCAACCCTGATAATATTTGCTTTAGCATATTTATTACAGTTTTGAAGCGCTTCCTGCACTATTCTGTATAAATTAATTTTAACAGCATTGCTGACCAATTCCCATTTTATATGAGAATCAAATTTTGTAATTAATTCTGAATCGTACGTGTTCTGCTGATTTTCAAACAGTTTCGACAAAATTGCCACAAAATTATTAATTAATTCTGATTTTTCTCTATTTAAATCATGCGAAATTTCTCGTATATCTTCTTCTATGTGTTTAAGTTCTGTTAAGTATTTTTTTCTTTTTGGAGCTGCCTGCGCTTCATCTATTTTATCTAAACTGTCTAAACTTATTCTCACGCCAAACATTCGGCCCAAAACACCATCATGAAGCTCTTGCGCAACTTTTTTCTTCTCTTTTATACGAGTCAGCTCGATGTCATTTTGCTGCGAGATCATCAAATTATAAATATCTTCATTGGCAATCTGCTGTTGCTGTTTAAAAAGCAATTCACGATTCTTTGCCTGCTGTGTTTTGTATACATAGAAAAATAACCCCGCTAATGTACAAATACTAAAAACATATACTAATGTTTTATTCTTTTCCTGCAAATTCGAATTTTGATCTTTTATTTCGTTTGTTTCATATTCAATACGGGAAAATTTCTCTCCCATTTTGCGTTCTGATTTCAGCATTTTTTCATTTAATCGAATGTATTCCTTTGAATAAGTCGAAGCATTTCTTGGGTCAACAATTGCAACTTGTTTAAGAGCATCTATCGTATTCCCTATTTTATTTGAATTTCTGGCTAAAATTAATGCTTGTTTTGAAAATTGAATTGCTCTAAAAGTATCTCTTTTAAAAGCAAAATATTCAGACAAGTGAATCTTATTTGAGATTATTCCAGATTTTAATCCCAGACTGTCTCTTATTCGCAAAGCTTTAAAAAACTGATCAGGAAGTCCATCTGATTCTTTTAATTTAAATTTGGAATACGCCAAATTATCTAATAACATGGCATATAAAACTACCTTTTCCTTAAAAAGATTTTTTTCCTTTAATCCGCGTTGAAAATATTTTTTGGCCTGCTCATAATCGCGCATACTGATATAAACAAATCCTATATTATTTAACGAAGTTGCTCTTAGCTGAAGTTCTGATGGTATAGAATTATCATTTAAAACTTCTAAAGCTTTATTATGAAATTCTAATGATTTTGTATATTCTTCTCTATCGCTATATAATATGCCTAAAAGATTATAACACTCATAAAGTAAATCACTAACATTCTTTTGTTTTTTTAAAATACTTAATGCTTTAAAAACAGCAATTTCACTTTCAAAAAAATCTCCTTCGTTGTACTGAAGGCTTGCTTTGCTTAAAAATGCTTTTGCTAAATTATAATCATCATTAATTTGCAAATAGATTTTTTGAGCTCTAAAAAAAAACAAAAAAGCACTATCTGCGATTCCTTCAGAACTATAATAATCTCCCAAATAAGTATAAGCTTTTGCTGTGCTAACAGAATCTTTTGCACTTTTGGATCTTTCTAGGACTAAATGTGATATTTGCTGATATGATTTTAAATCATTCATATTATAATATCGATTAGCAATTTTAAAAAGATTAACTCTATTCATTGAATCATTTTCTTGATTGCTAACAATAGAAAAAGCTTTATGGTTATATTTTTGCTTGTAGTCATAAGACAAGTTAATATCATTAGCCAATGATAGGTATGTTGAAAGACTATCCTCTGAAGAAGTTATTTCTTTATTTAGATCAGTTTTCTTGGTACAGCTAAATACAAGCAGAACTAATAATATTTGACAGGCTTTTCTCAATATTTTAATGAATTTCATCAAAAATACTAAAAGTAAAGACACAAAAAAAGGCTCTCAAAATTTGAGAGCCTTTTTTTGTTATAGTAAACTTGTATTATTAGTCAAGTTTTATAGTATTCCCTAATGATTGTCTATCTTGACGAAATCCTTCAGATTGATTATTATTTTTCAGTTGATTACCATTAGAATGAAAATCAAGTTTTCTTCCTTGATTTTGTCCAGTTATTACACCTTCTTCATTATATGAACTTGTTGCTGAATTTATTGTTGGGTTAGCAAAAGATGTTGCTACTACTACTAAAGAAAATAATCCGATTGTTAAAGCTGTTTTTTTCATGTTCCTGGGGGGTATTAAATGTGATTTTTTGTTTTTGGAGTTGATCGCTTTGTGCGAATCATGGTGTAAAACTAACTCCAGAATCAAAAAAAATTTATACGAAAAATTGGCTTTATGGTAGATCATGCCCAAATGATAGTCAATGAGCGTCAAATCTGTGTAAATATCTAATTTTTAGACCTCTAAGTAGTTTCCCGCTGCGAAATCAGCAATAATTAAATCGATATTTGATTTGTAGGTCTTTGAAAAAGGGATCTTTTTTGGAGAGTTTTTTATGTAACAAACTGAGTTCCCGTGGTGAATTCTAGAAATATAATTTTGATTGATAATATAACTATTGTGAATTCTTACAAAAGGTAGAGATAATACAATTTCAAAATGTTTTAAAGTTTTAAAAGCAGTAACCATTTCGCCAGAACTCAAATAAATATCTGTCGAATTATTATCGGCTTGAAAATAGCAGATATCAGCCGCATTCATATAGCGATAATCGCCATATGATTTTACACAAATAATAAGCGGTTTTTCGGCCTCGTGAGTTATTTGTACTTCTCTAATAATAGTTGGTGTTATTTCTTCTTTTAAAACAGGATTTTCGACTATAGAAACAGTTTCTTGAGGAACAATAGTTTCAGGCAAAACTGCAGTAATATTTGTATTTTTTGGCTCAATAAGTATTTTATCTAATTTGAGAAGTGTTTTGAGCAGATCAATGTGGGTTAAAGGCTTTATGATATAATCAAAAACGCTGTACTGAATAGCTTCGAAAGCAAAATCTTTTTTGGTTGTAGTAATTATTATTTTAGGAATAATAGCCAGATATCGATATAATTCGCCAATAAATGCCAATGACAAATTACTTAAAGAATTTTCAGGATCAACTTCGAGAAAAACAAAGGACGGCCGATGTTCCAAAACTAAATTTAAACCTTGAAGGTAATTCGTAGCAGATGCTATAAAAGTCAATTCTGAGAAACCTTCTGCAACGATTCTGGTTTTCAAAATACTTTCAGCGTCATTGTCAACAATAATGTACGAATATTTTTTCAATTTTTGTTTATGGTGTATTATACGCAATTAAATTTACACATTTCAATATTCTAAACATTTCATTGTTAACACATTAAAACAAAATGTTAATACATAAGGACGAAATGCAGAAATCATCGATGAAATGCAAATCTCAAAATTAAAAAAATCCCAAACTCCTGCTAGGAATTTGGGATTTATATAGTGTTAAAATAAAAAATTACATTTTCATCAACCAGTTTTTCATCGAAACTTCGTTCTCTATAATACCTCTTAATTCAGAGATTTTAACTCGATCTTGTTTCATTGTATCTCTATGACGAATTGTTACTGTTTCATCTTCTATTGTTTGATGGTCTACAGTAACACAAAATGGAGTTCCAAGAGCATCTTGTCTTCTATAACGACGACCAACTGCATCTTTTTCATCATACGCTACATTGAAATCCCATTTTAAATCTTCGATAATTTTTTTAGAAATTTCTGGCAAACCATCTTTCTTAACCAATGGTAAAACCGCCACTTTTGTTGGCGCTAAAACTGCTGGTAATTTTAGAACAGTTCTTGTTGATCCGTCTTCTAAAGTTTCTTCTTGCAACGATGTTGCAAAAACAGCTAAAAACATACGATCCAGACCCACAGACGTCTCTACAACGTATGGAACGTAATTTTCATTCAATTCAGCATCAAAATATTGCAGTTTTCTGCCTGAATATTGTTCGTGCGCTTTTAAGTCAAAATCTGTACGAGAGTGAATTCCTTCTAATTCCTTAAATCCGAATGGGAAGTTAAATTCAATATCTGCCGCTGCATTTGCGTAATGCGCTAATTTTTCGTGATCATGAAAACGGTAGTTTTCTTTTCCTAATCCTAGAGACAAATGCCATTTTAAACGCGTTTCTTTCCAGTGGTGGTACCATTTCATTTCTTCACCCGGACGAACGAAAAACTGCATTTCCATTTGTTCGAATTCACGCATACGGAAAATGAATTGTCTTGCAACAATTTCGTTTCTAAACGCTTTACCTGTTTGAGCAATTCCAAATGGAACTTTCATACGGCCTGATTTCTGAACATTCAGGAAATTCACAAAAATCCCCTGAGCTGTTTCTGGACGCAAATATAAATCCATTGCAGATTCTGCAGAAGCTCCAAGTTTAGTTCCGAACATTAGGTTAAATTGCTTTACGTCTGTCCAGTTTTTTGAACCAGTTTCAGGGTCAGCAATTTCTAATTCTTCGATTAAAGCTTTTACATCCTGAAGATTATCAGTCATTCCTTTTGCAAGCCTTGATAAAATTTCTTTGTATTTTGAAAGATATTCTACAACGCGGGCATTTGTGGTAACAAATTCTTCTTCATTAAAAGCATCACCAAAACGAGCTCTTGCTTTTTCAATTTCTTTTTGAGCTTTTTGATTGATCTTTTCAGCAAAATCTTCTACTAAAACATCGGCTCTATATCTTTTTTTAGAATCTTTATTATCAATTAATGGATCATTGAAGGCATCAACGTGGCCTGAAGCTTTCCAAGTCGTTGGATGCATTAATATTGCAGCATCAAGGCCGACAATATTCTCATTCATCTGAACCATTGATTTCCACCAATATTCACGGATATTCTTTTTTAACTCGACACCATTTTGTGCGTAATCATACACAGCACTTAATCCATCGTATACTTCGCTTGACGGAAATATAAATCCGTACTCTTTTGCGTGCGAAACCACATTCTTAAATAAATCTTCTTGTTTTGCCATAGTGATGCAAAAATATAAAAAGTACTTTTAAAAAAAAGAAAAATAATAAAGATTGAAGGATTGATTTCGTTATTTTTGTAACTAAATTCTTTCTATTTGTGTTTAATTATCTTATAAGCCTATTTTTTCCTAAAGTTTGTGCCGGATGCCGGCAACTTTTACTAAATGATGAATCTGTGTTATGCACCAGCTGTCGACACGAAATGCCTCTTACGCAATATCATTTAGACTCAAATAATGAAGCCGTTAAAAAATTTTATGGCAAAATTGAAATTGAACATGCTTCGGCATTTTTGTATTTCAATAAAAAAGGAATAGTTCAGGAATTGATTCATAACCTAAAATACAAAGGTCACGAAGAAATTGGTGCGCTCTTAGGAAATTGGTATGTAGAAGATTTGAAAGATTTAAATCTGAAAACTCCTTTTGATGTTGTAATTCCGGTACCGCTCCATCCGAAAAAATTTAGAGAACGCGGTTACAATCAAGTCACAACTTTTGGAAAAGCTTTATCCGAAGGTTTTAATATCAGCTTTGATGATTCTATTTTATACCGAAAGAAATACACGAAGACACAATCTAAAAAGAATCTTTTGGGAAGATCTGAAAACATTGATGCCATTTTTGACGCCAACTTCTCAGAAGCAAATCAAAACAAACATTTTTTAATTGTTGATGATGTTCTTACTACCGGCGCAACTCTAGAAGCCTGTTCACGAGCATTACTAAAAATTCCCGGAGCTAAGATTAGCATTGTTTGTATGGCGATGGCGAACTCTTAAAAAGAATAAATTCCAAATTCCAACTCATTTTTAATTTGAATTTGGAATTTAAATAGTGAAATTTAGTTAACTACAAGTTTCTTAACTGTTCTTCGATCTCCATCAATAACCGTTACTAGATAAATTCCTGAAGACACATTTTGCAATTGAATATTTTGATTGAACTGAGTTGTAGTTTCAAACGTATTAGAATACACATTTTTACCTAGAATATCATGAACAAATACTTTAACTCCTTTTTTTCCCTGGCTTTCAAACTGAATGTTGAAATTTCCTTTATTGGGATTTGGATAAAGACTGAAATCTATATTTTCGAAATCACTAGTTCCTAAAGTAAATGTTTGACCGCAGATGCTTATTGAAGCTGAATTTAAAGTCCCGAAACTTCCAGTAACTGCATCTCGAACTCTTAAAGTCCAAGTTCCTTGTGTATTTTGCCCATTAAAAACACTTAAAGCATCTACAGGAATAACAATCTGCTGAGTAGTTGCATTACAATCTAGAGCGGCACCGGCATCATCAAACTGGAGTGCTAAAGTTGAATTTGTAGATCCGCAGTTTTTATTAAATAAACGCACAATAGTTCCTTGTGGGTTTACGATTTGAATTTCAATATCAGAAAATCTTGCATGTGTTACATTTACAGAAACATTTACATCTGCAACCGTTGCACCAGTATCTGGAACTGTTATTGTTCTAGTTACAAAAGCAGCAGTATTTGGAATTGAAAATGAACTCCCAAAGCTATAAGAATCACAGGTTGCTGATGACGTATAACCAACTGCAAAGGCTTTGCTGTTAATTGCATAATAAATATTTCCCGTAGGTTCAATCAAGATTCTGCAATTTTTAGATGAAGGTACGCTTGTTGGAAGTACAATTGTCTCAGAACCGTCATTTGGAGTATTTGCCGCTAAAGTTATCGGAAAAGTTAAACCTCCGTCTGTAGATAATTTTATGTTAACCGTAGTAGAACCTTGCAGCGTATTTGTATTGTTTACACTCCAAGTTACTGTTTCGCTCAATCCCTGCCACCAGCTTACATTATCATTTGTATGAGAAGTTATCGCAAACGGACCAGCGAATGAAGCAACATTTACCACCATTGCATCTGTATTGGTTTGTGCTGTTCCTAAAGCTGCATTATCTCTTCCCGTTAAGGTAAAATGCAACGTTCTTGCAATAGACGAAACCGACTCCCAAGTTGTGGTTAATCTATTTTGAAGAACTGAGCTGTAGCTAGGCATATAACGAATTGTACTGCTGCTCGGAATTACAGATCTAAACAAAGGGCCATCTGGTTTTGTTGGGTATGCTATACTGTTTGCTCCAGAAGTTGTTGTGGCATTATCATTCTGTTCCCAAGTATAAGTTACCGAATCTCCTTCAGGATCAGAACCCGTTCCTGTTAGAATAAAAGCCGTACCAATGGGAATGGTATAATCTTCTCCAGCATTTATTGTAGGTGGATTATTTGTTATAGCAGTATTTACCGGACAACTTTTCGATGCAAGAGTATTTTGTATCTGCAGAATACTAGCATAAGCAAAATAATCATCAGAAGCACTTTGAATATCATAATCAACAGTAACTCCAGCATAAGCCATTATTGTTGTACCGCTTCCTGGCTCAACATTTACGGTGGTTCTTTCTTCAGAATCATATGAAAATGTATGATTTGCACCTAATTGATGCCCGAATTCATGCGCTACAAAATCAATATCAAATGTGTCTCCCTGAGGTTTTGAATCAGAAGGCGAAGTATAAGCACTTCCCTTTCCTAAAGGCACATTAACTGTTGGGTTGGTACAAACACAGCCTATACAGCCTGCGTTTCCGCCACCGCCCGAAGCTCCAAATAAATGCCCAATATCATAATTCGCATTTCCAATTACGTTGGTTAAAGTCGTTTGCACTTCCTGATTCCATGCGCCGTCTGCGCCTGTAGAAGCATTCGAGTAAGGATCACTTGCTGCATCTGTATAAATTACAGCATCTGTATTGGCGATTATGACCAATTTTACGGCCAAATCTTTATTAAAAACACCATTAACTCTCGTCATTGTTGCATTCATTCCGGCTAATGCAGCAGCTTTTGTACCTCCAAAAAAAGTAGTATACTCGGCGGTACAAGACAATGCCAAACGAATTGTTTTAAAAACTTTTGTATTAGATGCAGTTTTCGCCGTTTTGCCAGAAAGATTTTTATCTAAAAATAAATCGTCTGTTTTACAAAGTAATCTTTTTGAAGTAGTACTATTTTTAGCAAATAAAACATATTCTGCTGTATTGTCTGGATTTGTTTCAATAAACTCAGTCGATTTATCAGGACGAAGTACCATGGTTTGTACTCCTGCAGGAGAAACGCTAAAATGAATTTTCGCCGTTTTATCATCTAAACCTCTTCCTTCATACGCTCTTATTTCTGGATATTTTGCCTGTAATTCTGGCTCAAAATTCGAAGATTCCCAAACTGCAAACCTTTCTAAAACACCTGCTGCAGTTGGAAAAGTGATTTCTACAGTACCGTTTTGCGTCGTTTCATTTGTCGCAGGAGAAAGTTTTGATTTTAAAAAATCTGAATTTAATTTATAGTATAATTTATCAGAATCGGATGAATTTGTCTTTTTGCTGAGAGCAGAAATTGAATTTGACCTCTGCCACAAGTCATCGCTTTGAGCATAAATATTGGCGCAGCTAAAAATAAAAAATATAAAAAGTAGTTGTTTTTTCATACTCGTGGCAAATTGATCAATCAAAATTAAACGAATTAAATTAAATTCTTACATAAATACGACAATTAATGCTTTTTAGTCGACGAGCTGGCCATTTTTCACAAAAAGAAACCCAAACTCTCCAAAAAATCAACTTCGCTTGATATAAAATTCAAAATAGATAGTATAAATTTGCAGCATCTTAAATTATTTGTTTTGAAGCTCTTTCATTCTATAAACGATTTCCATTCGACCAAGAAAACGATTTTAACTCTTGGTACCTTTGATGGTGTGCATATTGGTCATAAAAAAATTCTGGAACGAATTACTCAAAATACTGAAAATGGGAAATACGAAAGTTTAGTGCTTACTTTTTTTCCACATCCGCGAATGGTTTTACAAGAAAAATCAGAAATAAAACTCTTAAATACTATTTCTGAAAAATCAAAACTTTTAGAAGCTACCGGAATTGAAAATCTTGTTATTCATCCGTTTAACGAAAGCTTCTCGCGATTAACTGCCGAAGAATTTGTGCATTCTATTTTAGTAGATCAATTTCAAATTCAAAAAATAATTATTGGTCACGATCACCGTTTTGGAAGAAATAGGACTGCAAATATTGACAATTTAATTGCTTTTGGAGCTGAATATGGGTTTGAAGTAGAACAAATTTCTGCAGAAGAAATACAAGATGTTTCTGTAAGTTCTACCAAAATCAGGAAAGCTTTAAATGAAGGAAATATGGCTTTAGCCAATGAGTATCTGGGTTATGCTTACTTTTTATCTGGAGAAGTTGTTAAAGGAAAACAATTAGGAAGAACAATTGGTTTTCCGACAGCAAACATTCAAATTGAAGAAGATTACAAGTTAATTCCAAAAAATGGGGTTTATGCTGTTAAAGCCGTAATCGATCAAAAAGAAGTTTTTGGAATGATGAATATTGGTTTCAATCCAACTGTAAATGGCCAAAAGCAAACTATTGAAGTAAATCTTTTTGATTTTGATGCCGATATTTATGGCAAAAAAATTGAAGTTTCACTATTGCAATATCTTCGCGAAGAGCAGAAATTTGGTTCAGTTGACTTACTGAAAGCGCAATTAACTCAAGACAAAAAAGACGCTTTAGCTTTTGTGAAGCAGCTTTAAAATATCCTGCACTATACTTTTTGCCTTTTTTAAATCATCGTAGTTATTTTTTTAGTAAATTTGATATAGAACTCTGTTTATCAAATATTTACTATTAACTTCTAAAAATAACCACTATGAAATTACCTAAAGAAATAACAAACGGTTTTTTGATTTTCCTCGGAATAGGCATTTATTTTTTATTAATGAATCTATTAGGTTTAGCAGATTTGTTTTATTTACGAACCCTAAATGTATTTTTTATCTTTTATGGCGTAAACAGAACTATGCAAATGAACCTTCACGAAGGAGAGAACAATTTTGTATCGAATGCTGTCTCAGCAATGGCAACTTCAGTAGTTGGCGTATCGATGAGTGTTTTTGGATTATTAATATATAGCTATGCCAGAGGGGGAGATGCCTACGTTAAAACATTATCAGAAACTTTTATGTTTGGAGGAGATCCTTCTGTTCCAACATACTGCATCTGTTTACTTTTTGAAGGAATTGCATCTTCGGTGATTGTCACCTTGATGATGATGTTATATTGGAACAATAAATATATCGCTGATTAATTATTCAAAATAAATCATATTATTAGCACTCTAAAATCATAAAAAAGTAAATTTCTTTGATTTTAGAGTGCTTCTTTTTTGAAAATAGCTGACAATTATTCATTTACAAATTCAATATTTGGTGATTACGACAATTTAACTACTTTTGAAATACCAAAAAAAATTAATCAATGACCATTACGAAACACAACTGGACTAAAGACGAAATAATTGCAATTTATAATAAACCTTTGATGGACCTTCTTTATGAAGCTGCAACAATTCATCGACAAAAGCACGATCCCAATGTTGTTCAGGTATCAACTTTACTATCCATCAAAACTGGCGGATGTCCAGAAGATTGTGGCTATTGTCCACAAGCTGCACGTTATAACACAGGAGTTGAAGGCAATGATTTAATGAGTGTCAGCCAAGTAAAGGCACAGGCTTTGCGTGCAAAGTCTAGCGGTTCTTCTAGAGTTTGTATGGGAGCGGCTTGGAGAAATGTAAAAGATGGTGAAGAATTTGATCAGGTTTTAGAAATGGTTCGTACCATAAACAAGCTTGATATGGAAGTTTGCTGTACTTTAGGAATGATTACAGAAAATCAGGCACAGCGTTTAGCAGAAGCAGGCTTATATGCTTATAATCATAATTTAGATACTTCTGAAGAATATTATAAAGACGTTATTTCGACACGTGCTTTTGAAGATCGTTTAGAAACTATAGAAAACGTCCGTAAAACAAATGTCACGGTTTGCAGTGGCGGTATTATTGGAATGGGAGAAAGTATTGAAGACAGAGCCGGAATGCTTGTTGCGCTTTCTACTTTAAATCCCCAGCCAGAATCAGTTCCAATAAATGCTTTGGTTGCTGTAGAAGGAACTCCAATGGAAGAAGAAAAACCAGTTGAAATCTGGGAGATGATTCGTATGGTTGCAACAACAAGAATTGTCATGCCTGATACGCAGGTTCGTTTATCTGCAGGAAGAACTAATATGAGCCGTGAAGGACAGGCAATGTGCTTTTTTGCAGGTGCAAATTCTATTTTTGCTGGAGATAAATTACTGACAACGCCAAATCCAGATGTACAAGAAGACATGAAGATGTTTGAACTATTAGGATTGATTCCGCAAAAACCATTTGTTAAAGTCTCACAGCCACAAACGGTAGAAGCAGCTGATTCTCAATTTGGTCCACTAGGCGAAAAACCTAAATGGTCAAGACCAGGACATACCATTGAAAGAAACCTTGAGGCTTCGATCAAATCAAAAATTTAGTTAATTGAGTTAATACATCTCAATAAATATTTTTAAATTGCTTCTGAGTTCCAGAAGCAATTTTTTTATTTCAAAGAGATGAATTTAAAACAAATCGAAAGGGTAAAAAAGATCTCAAAATCCGATTTTATTTCCCAATACGTTAAAAAACAAATTCCAGTAGTTGTTGAAGAGCTGACCGAAGATTGGCCGGCTTATCACAAATGGAAATTATCTTATATCAATGATATCGCTGGTGATATTACAGTTCCGCTATATGATGATAGGCCTGTAAATCATGAAGATGGCTTTAATGAAGCACATACTAAAATGAAAATGAGCGATTATATTGCTCTTTTACAATCAAAACCTACCAATTACCGAATCTTTCTTTATAATTTAATGAAAGTGGTGCCTACGCTAAAAGAGGACTTCTTATGGCCGGATATTGGCCTCAAATTGGTTAAGCAAATGCCTATGCTTTTTTTTGGTGGAGAAAACTCCAAAGTGTTTATGCATTTTGATATTGATTATTCGAATATTCTACATTTTCATTTTCATGGAGAAAAGCAGTGTATGATTTTTGCTCCTGATCAGTCAAAATATATGTATAAAGTACCACACGCTTTAATTTCGAGAGAAGATATTGATTTTGATAATCCTGATTATGATAAATTTCCGGCTTTAAAAAATGCAGAAGGATTCATCACTAATCTAAAACATGGAGAAATGCTTTATATGCCTGAAGGTTATTGGCATTATATGAAATATTTAACTCCGGGATTTTCTATGAGTTTACGTGCGTTTCCTAGAAACATTGCGAACTTATCTAAGGCGGCATATAATGTTTTTATTATGCGTCATTTTGATATAATGATGCGGAAATTTAAAGGCCAAAAATGGATTGATTATAAAAATGAAAAAGCAATTCAGAATACACATGAAAATTTAGAAAAGACTTTTTTAAGGAAAGTATCTTAATAAATAGAAAAAAAGCAGTTGTAGAATTTTAAAAACTACAACTGCTTTTTTTATTTAGCACTATTAAAAAACTATCTTTTTTGTTACTGTTTTTCCATTTTCAAAAATTACTTTTATCAGTAAAACCTGGTGACGAAGCTGTAAATTGGATATTTGCAATTCTGTTGCATTAACATTGTTTTTATTAAAAACTTTCTTTCCAGATGTTTCAAAAATATTCACCTCGCTGATGTTTTCTTTTGATGACGTGAGTTTAATGATTTTATCTTTTACAGAAACTAAAACATAATTTTCAGTATTTTCAAAATCATCTGTTCCCAGTGTTTTATTTGTATAACGAAGAACAAAGCGATCTGCAAAAGTACCAGCCAAAGTAGTAAAAGTATAATTACTGGCGCGTAAATCATGAATGGCCCCTGTATCTTTGTCTTCTAAATAAATAGATTGATAATTCATATTGCCGTCGGTTTGATCTATTGCAATCGTAAACTCGCCGTCAATTGTTGTACGATACCCTAATGGAACTGAATCCCGATTAGTGAAAGGAAGAGCACGTCCTTGAATTACAAGGTTTTCTCCACTATTAATGCTATAAAAATCCAAATATTTATTTCCGTCAAGACTGGTTCCATCATATCTCTGATCATATTCATTAGTTGCTCCTTCAATATAACCAATCAGGGTTTGTTTAAATGCGCCTTCTGAATTAGTCATATTAAGCCATAAACGGTGTTTTTCTAGAAGAGTTTTTGATTCACTCTCGGGTTTGTAAAACTGACCGTTTGAAGCGCCTCCTCTTCTCATGTAGTTTTTAAATTGAATTGTACCTGATGATACAGTACTAGCAAAAAATGATTGTCCTGCCGCAATCTCACCGCTTGGCAAGCTTTTATTGTTTTCAGGATCAGACGGATTACCAGTAGATTGTGCTGCAAATGCTGCTCTAACACCACCGCTTAAATTATAAGTAGCATAATCATCTGAAGCATATTTATAATTCGGGCCTAAAACTACAGGTGTGTTATGTGTCCAAAAGTGAAGCGTCCCTTCTAAGATATTATTTGCTAGTATGAAATCATCAGCATTCAAAGCCGATGGATATGGATTTCCAATCAAATAATATTTTGAATTCAGTACGGTTTCTCCATTTATGTCTCCGTTATTAGGCACACCTACAAAAGCCACCGCAAACGGATTTCTTACTGTATTTGAATAGTTTTCGGGACCGCGTATGATATAACCTTTGCCAACAATCATCACATCAGTATTAGGATGAGCAACCCACTTGGTTCCATCATAACTTAAATATTTATCACTAGCTGTTAGAGGAGAAACTCCAGCTAAAGTTTGTCCTTTGACCGGCGTTGACCAATACACATAATCTGCTTGGCGAATTGGTTTACTTGCACGTTTATAAGTAATATTTCCAGTATTTAAATTATTGTCAGTACTAGTCTGCAATAAGTTCGATCCATCTGCAAATGTTAGGGAGCCCGAAACCACATGCACACCTTTAACTACATTTAATGTTTTCCCATTTTGTATGGTAACCGCTGCCGCATTGCTTATTGTGCACGAACAAGCATTTACATCTGCGCTTATATTGTAATCGCCGTTAAAATTCACTAAATTATCACTTGTAGGTTCTAAACCGTAAGACCAACTTGTTCCATTCCATGTGTTTGCCTGTATTGTTACATCTGTAGAATAGTTCAATCCACAGCTGTTATCAATCGCAAAATTATACTTACCCATTGCTAATCCAGAAATTGCCAAAGAACTTCCTGTATAAGGGCGACTAACAATAGTACTACCGTCTGATTGAAGCAAATTTCCAGACCCAGGCAAACCATTTACAACAATACTCCCAGTAGCCGTTGTGCAGTTTGGCTGTATAATATTTGAAATTGTAGGAGCAGCTGGAACTAAATTAATCGTAACCGTTGCTGATCCTCCAGTAAATCCAGCATTTCGTACACATGTATTTGCCCCTGTTACTGAGACTAATGTATAAGTTGTTGTATTTAGTACTGGAGTTGTGAAAGGAGTAAAAGCTGTTCCGCTTATGACTCCTGTTGCACTGCGGTCTGCACCACCGTTTTCCTTATAAATAAGAGTATACGGACCTACTCCATTTGTAGCTGTAAATATTAACTGAGGTACTCCAGACGTACAAAAAGGACCATTAGCAGTTAGACTACCTTGAGGCAGCGGATTAACAGTAACAGTTGTGGAAGCCGAATACGCTTCATCACAAACTCCATTTTTTATCACTGCTCTAAATTGAGTAGTTTCTGTTAATGAAACGGAAGTATATGTAGCTGCTGTGTTTGAAATATCTGTCCAAACGCCTGATGAAGCAGTGAAGTATTGCCATTTTATAATTGAGCCTGTATGTGTTCCTAATGTAAGTGTACCACTTGTAAAACCACTGCAAATTGTACTGCCACCAGTAACAGATCCAGGAACAGAAGCTCCCGAAATTACAATGCTTCCTGTATTACCTGTTGTGATATTACTTACACATACTCCAGATGTTAATTTTGTAATTGTTATAGCTCTTGTTCCTACAGTTGTTAAACCTGAAATATCAAAATTTCCTGTTCCCGCTGTTGTAACACTCATTGTTGCGGTTCCGCTTGCAACAGGATTAGTTAAATTATAATCTACTGTATAAACACCAAATGGTAATGAAGCCGCACTTGAGTTTAGTATTATTTTAGCGGTGCCCACTGTAGCGCAAGCATTTACAACTGAGATTCCTGTTATACTATAGGAAGGACAAGTATAAGTCACAACAACCTCTCCACGTTCACCTATCCCTCCAATCTGAGCAGCGGCACCTGCAGAGTTTAGAGCTCCACTTCCTCCTCCTCCTGGTGCGTTTCCAATATTTCCGGGATAACTACCTAAAACTACCGTTGAAGCTGGGTTACCACCATTTCCTCCACCAGGACTAGCTCCGTTGCCTCCTTTTCCAGAAGTAAGCAAAGCGGATATTAAAACGAAATTTCCAGCACCTCCTGTTTCCCCAGCAGCAGTCGATAAACCACCAATAGACGTTAGAGCTGAACCTCCTAATCCTCCTGCTGGCTGGTTTCCAGTTGTGTTCGCAATTCCACCTGCGCCACCACGAGCCAGAATACTTCCTTCGAAATTCAAAATGGTAGAATTTCCTCCTGAAGCTCCATCAGAAGTTGTTCCTAAAGTTTGAGGAGCCACAATTGCCGTTAAAGTTGTACCTGGCACTACAGTAATATTTGATTTGGCATAAGCACCACCGCCACCGCCACCGGCACTTCTTCCCGTAGTCCCTACAGCCCCACTAGCTCCTCCACCTGCTCCACCTGCTCCCCATGCTTCAACAGTTACCGTTGTAATTCCAGCCGGAACAACTAATGAACCGTTGGCAATAAATTTATGTGGTGGAGCTTGAGACCATAAAGAAGCGTAAGCAAAAATTAAAACAAGAGAAAATTTTACTTTTAAAAGTGAAAATTGTTTTGAATAGAGCCTTTTAAAAAATAAAAACGGCAATAAAATTTGGGCAAAAAGTAATAGTTGAAGTAAAGATTTTTTCATAACGTGGCATTTAAAAAATTTAAAAATTAGATTCAAAGTCAAATGAAATCATCTTGAAATTTTAACGGCTCACAATTAAACAGAAATACAAAAAAGTACCCTAAACTATATCCAAAATACAAAATCAATGTAACGTACTTTTTTGTTTATTATAATGAGGCATTTAAAACTTTACAAGAAGTATTTAGGCGGATAAAAACTAAAAAATATGTGATTTAGCTTTCTTAAAAAACTTACCAAAAAGGCAGTATAACGGGCTTTTACGTTGTTCGTCGAGTAAGAACAACAACAAGGTACGATTTTTTTTACATCTGTTTTTAAACTTTAACTTGAAAAACAACACTTTAACATTTCGAACAAAAAAACATTTAATTCAATTAAAAATTAAAAGCAACTGTTAATGTTTTTTTGATAGGAACTTTTCAATCCTTATATAAGCAAAAAATCCACTTCTTATATTTGAAGTGGATTCTTAAAATCAATAAATTTTCCTTTAAAAAATTATTTTTTTGCTTATCAAATATTCATTTTCCGAACTAACCTTTAGCAATAAAACTTGATTTGCTGCCTGTAGATTTATTATATCAAATTCTGATTGTCCAATATCTTTTTTATTGTAAAGGAGTTTTCCAGATATATCAAAAACAGAAACTTCTTGTAAATTTTCTTTCATAGAAGTTATTCTGATTACTTTGTTCTTAACAGAAATTAAAATATCGCTTTCAGTATAAATATCATTACCTGTATTTAAAGGTTTATTTGTGTAACGTAGAAGAAATCGATCTGGAAATGTTCCTGACTCTGTATTGAATTTATAACTGCTAACTCTCAAATCGTGTATAAGTCCCGTATTTTTATCTTCTAAATAAATGGGCTGAATACTCATGTTTCCATCGGATTGATCTATTCCAATTGTAAATTCTCCATCAACTTTAGTCATATAGCCAAGCGGTATAATATCCGTATCTTCAAATGGCAGGCTTCGGCCTTGAATAACTAGATTTTTATCATCGACGATACTGTAAAAATCTGCAAATTTATTTCCGTTAAAAGATTGAGTATCATACTTCACATCATATGAATTTGTGGCTCCATCAATATATCCAATCAAAATTTGCTTAAAGACACCTTCAGGATTTTTAAAGTCTATCCAAATGCGATGCCTTTCAATTTCATTTTTATTATGTGATTGATTGTTTTTTCCAGGTTTAAAAAAAGTAGAATTTTTTTCTACCATACGCATACTATCATCAAATTCTATTGTCCCCAAATTTTCACTTTCTACTAAAAAGGCTTGTCCTGAAGCAATTTTATTATCTGGAATATTTTCGTTAATACCTGATGATAGTGCGCCTCGCGTACCTACTCCTCCAAGCAAATTGTAAACGGCATAATCATCAGAGGCATATTTGTTATTCGCTACAGGAGTATTGTGAGTCCAAAAATGCAGTGCTCCTTTAATTTTTGATGCATTTTTTTTCAGAAAAATATCTGCATTAATAGTTGACGCGTAAGGATTTCCAACCAAATTAAAGACATATTTATCTCCTATGCTTACCTCTATTTTCCCATTTGTTGGAATTCCTTTAAAAGTTGCCTCAAACTTCTGAGCAACTGTTTCAGAAAAATTTTCTGGTCCTCTGATAATATATCCTGTTCCGAGGTTCATAGTATTTGACCCACTTTCTCTATGCCAGTTTTTTATTAAAAAATCATACGAATAATAACAATCAGATGCCGTATCTGGAGAAACATCAATTAATTTTTGATCAGCAACAGGAGAAGACCAATATGTATAATCTTTCCTTAAAATAGGAGATGATTTTCTTTTAAGATGTATAATTCCAGTATTAATCATATCATCATCTGACTGATATAAATTTGACCCATCTTGTAAAATTAAAGTTCCTAATCCAAAATAAGAAAATTCAATTCCTAATGTATTTCCACTTAATAAGGTTACTGTCTTTCCTGCATCAATAGCGCAGCTGCATACATTTGCATTAGTCATAGAAGGGTAATCATCCTTAAAAACAACTTCTTTTCCGCCTGAAGGAAAACCATTTGACCATGAAGTGCCATTCCAAACTGTAGCTTCTAAACAAAGTTTTAATCTCGCAATTCTGTGTTTAGAAATACCCGAAACGGAATTAAAATCACCGCCAATCATAAGTTTATAATCTGATGTAAAACCCATTGTATAAAGCTTGCTATTAAGATTAGCTTTAAAAGAAGGATCAAAATCACCTGATTTCAATAATCGAATTAACCTCAACGAAGAGGTACTTTTATAAGTTCCAGAAAAAGTCCCGCCAACTAAAATGCTATCATCTGGCTGTACTAAAATACTTCTGACGTCACCTTTATTAAAACCAATTCCAGAGTCAAACGTTGTGTCTAAACTGCCATTTGAATTTAATCGAAGAATTCGCTTTTGAGAAACTCCATTAAAGCTTAAAAACGATCCTCCAACAATTATTTTTCCATCTGATTGTACAGCTATTGCATAAATATATTTATCGAATCCAGTGCTAACATTAAAACTCAGATCAATACTTCCATCATTATTTAAACGAACTAACTTTGAAATTAAATGTCCATCAAAATTATTAAATCTTCCTCCGACCAAAATTTTACCATCGGGCAGAATCAAAACGGCTTCAATAATTGCATCTGCTCCCAAACCAACGTTAAAATTCACATCACGCGAACCATTAGATAATAGCCTGATTATTCTGCCTGAAGCTGCTTCATTATATTTAGTAAAATTTCCGGCAACAATTACTTTTTGATCCGATTGAATTGCCATTGCATAAACTTGACCGTTACAACCAGTACCGACATTAAACGCAGGATCAACTGTACCATCTGGTAAAATACGAACGATTCGGTTAATGGATGTTTCATTGTATTTTGTAAAGTTTCCTCCAAATATAATCTTACCATCAGATTGTGAAATCGCAGTTTTAATTAAATTATTGGCACCAGATTGCCCAGAATTAAAATTAGAATCTGACGATCCATCCTCTAAAAGTTTTGCAATTCTAGAAGCAAAATTACCATTGAATTTTTTGAAATTACCAAAAACCATAGTCTCTTTATTTTCTAGAGACAATATTTTATAAACAGAATTATCAAAACCAACTCCAGCCGACAAATAACCCGTATCATATTCTCCTTCAGGATTAATTTTTGCTAATCTTCCTTGATTAAGACCATCAAAAACTGAAAATGATCCTCCAATATACCAAGATCCTTCTGCATCTTTTTCTAAAGCTAAAACAGATAATGTCGCGGGTCCAGAACCAAAATCAATATCGTTTTTAAGAACACCTACAGAATTTAAAAGACATACCCGATTAACATCAATACCATTATAATTACCGCTAAAAGAACCTCCTAACATAATATTTCCTGAGAAATCTGTTTTTATCTTTTGAACTGCTCCTGAGTTAAATCCAGTACCAGATAAAAAACTGTTGTCTATATTGCCGTCATCATTAAGCCTGATGATTCTATTAGCCAAAATGCCATTATATGTCGTAAATTTTCCGCCGAGAATTATTTTGCCATCAGCCTGAATTTCCATTGCATTGACATCGTCATCAAAACCTATTCCCACATTAAAACTTGCATCAACTCTTCCGTCTGAATTTAATCGAACAATTCTGTTAGTTGGAATTCCATTAAAAGAAATGAAATTTCCAGAAAGCAAAATTTTGCCATCCGATAAAACTCTCACGTTTGTGATGTTTGTGGAAGAACCTGAACCTATGAGAAAAGAGGTATCTAAAGAGCCGTTAGGCATAATTCGCGCGATCCTATTAGCTGTTATATTGTTATATTTTGTAAAGCTTCCTGAAATAATAATTTTACCGTCAGGCTGTTGTGTAACTTCATAAATGATTCCAGTTGTTGCTCCAATTAAAGTATTAAATGATGCATCATAAGTACCATCATTATTTAAGCGAATAAGTCTTCCGCAAGAAATTCCGTTATAAGAAGTAAAACTGCCTCCAACAATTATTTTGCCATCTGGCTGTATATAAGTAGTGTAAACTTTGCCATTGAAACCAGAACCTACATTAAAACTTTCATCAATCGTTCCGTCTGGTTTTAAGCGTGTTAAATAAGGAGAAGGAATTCCGTTGAGATTTAGATAATCACCGCCAACGATTAGATTTTGGTCGGATTGTAAAGATAAAGTTCGTACTGAACTATCAAAACCATCTCCAGTCAAACCGTCATCCAGCGTATTAAAAGTAATATCAACTTTTCCTTGCTGTGCATGCAACTCAATTTTTCCAATGCATACAATTAAAATCAATGAATAAAGTAATTTTTTAAACAAAATAAATAATAATCAGGTTAATAAATAATTATAAGAATTTTCCTTAAAATTAAAACCAGTTTTTTTAATACACAATACCCACTTTTAGGGATATTTGTGCTTAAAAAAAGCCATTTATCGATTGATAAATGGCTTTTTAAGACAGACTATTTATTTGTCTATAATTGTACTTAATTAGTTATTGAAAAATAATTTTTCTAGAAGTTTTGAATCCGTTTTCTAAAGTTACATTTACAAGTAAAACCTGATTTCCAGCCTGCAAATTTGAAACCTGAAGTTCATTTGCTCCTACCTTCTTTTTATCTAGAAGCAATTTTCCCGAAATATCAAAAACAGCAACTTCCTGTATGGCTTCTTC
>NZ_JARP01000002.1 GCF_000708595.2 Flavobacterium sp. KJJ
CATTTGTCGCGCCTTCAATGTATCCGACCAGGATCTGCTTGAAAGCGCCTTCCTCATTGGTCATGTCCAGCCATACACGGTTTTTTTCAAGATCAGCTGTTTTTGATGTGCCTGCCGGTTTGAAAAACTGGCCGTTATTATTGCCGGCTCTTCGCATCGAATTGGCAAAACTTATGCTGCCGGCCGCTTTTGCTCCCATAAAGAAAGACTGTCCGGCGGCAATGTAGCCGCTCGGCACATTGATGTTGGTTCCAGCCGCCCCCCCTGACGGTGCTTTCTGGGTTCCTGCCCCTCCGCTCAAATTGTAAGTGGCGTAGTCATCTGAATTGTATTTATAGCTTGGGCCCAGAACTACCGGGGTATTATGTGTCCAGAAATACATTGTTCCCACCAAGAAAAGATTCGCATTTATAAAATCGTCGGCAGACAGTGCAGAAGGATACGGGTTTCCTATTAAGTAATAGGTGCTTGGCACAGCTGTTTCCCCTGCTATAGTTCCATTATTGGGAACTCCGATAAAACTGGCAGTATAAGGGGTCCTCACTGTATTTGAAAAAGTTTCCGGACCGCGGATAATATAGCCTTTGCCCGCTGTCATAAAACTAGTACTCGGATTGGCCACCCATTTTGTATTTTCCCAGCTTAAATATTTATCACTCAAAGTCAATGGCGAAACTCCTCCCAGGGTCTGGGCTTTTACTGGAGTGGACCAATATACATAATCGGCCTGGCGAATGTCTACGCTGTTGCGCTTGTAAGTAATATTGCCAGTATTCAACGAATTACTTGTAGTAGTCTGCATTAAATTTGCGCTGTCTTCAAAAGTTAATGTACCCGAAACCACAAATACTCCATTTGTAACTGTTAACGTTCTTTTAGATTTAATCACAACATTTGCACTATTGCTTACGGTACAAGAACAAGCATTAACATCTTGATCTAGAGTAAAGTTTCCTCTAAAATCAACCGCATCATTTATCGTGGGATCAGCTCCGTACGACCATGTAGTACCATTCCAGATATTCGCTGCTCCTATGGTTACTGAAGATGAGTATGTTATCGTACAACCATTATCAATTGCAAATTTATAAGTTCCTGGAGGTAAACCTGAAATAGTCATCGAAGTTCCAGTGATTACAACATTAGAAACTACTGTTCCATTATCTTGAAGTAAAGTTCCAGAAGCTGGTAAACCACTTAAGGCAATTTGTCCAGTTGAAACAACACATGTTGGCTGATTAATAGTTCCTACTGTTGGAGCTACATAATTAGGTTTTACTACTAAACTAATATTTAAATTAACTGTACATCCGCTTGCAGTTGTAAGTGTCATTGTTCCAGGATATGTTCCTGCTGTTGTACCGCCAGGAACATTAATTCCTGTTAAAGTTCCTCCGCCTGCTGCAAATGCAAACGCAGTAGAAGCTTGATCTGTCAAAGTTGCCCAATCAATACTGTAGCTAGTAGGATTTGCTGTTGTAGCAGAGTAAACCATCCCTGTTGTTTGTGCAGTTGCACTTACACAAACTGCATTAATGACTGCCGGAGTAGCTGCCGTTGTTATAGTTGGTAAAGGATTTACTTTTATAAAGACAACAGCTGAAACATTTACGCATGGACCAGAAGTAATTGTTCTTCTAAACCATGTACTTTGTGTTAATGTGCCAGGTGTATAATTCTGAGCATTATTAGTTCCAGATGCAGCTGCAAAACCACTGCCACTGCTTGTTGTACTGCTTTCCCATAAATAAGTGTAAGTTCCGTTACCTGTTGGAGCTGTCCCTGCAATAGCACCTGGTAAGCTTCCTGCACATATAGGTTGTGAATAATATGTAGTAGCATATAAATTTTTACCTGTACCAACACAAGGATCAGGAAATGTTGTATTGTTCGCAGCAATTAAAACTGTACCCGAATTACCCAAAAGTGCATTTTCGACTACAGATTGACTGCTTGCAGCATGACAAGCTGTATTTATAGCATAAGAACCACAAGTAGTACCGGTTGGTGTACCGTAACTAGCAAAACTTACTGTATTAAAATAAGTTCCTGCTGGTGCAGTAAAACTTGCATTATTACCTTCTACAACTTGTGCACAAAGTATTCCCGAAGTTCCATTTGTATACGTTATTATATTGTTTCCTACTGCTGGATTTACAGTTACAGTAGTTGCAATAGAATTTGCACTTGTACAAGTTCCGTTTTGTATAACTGCCCTGAATTGAGTAGAAGCTGTTAAAGCTCCTGAAGTGTATGATGTTAACCCAGCTGTGGATGCAATATCAGTCCAAGCAGTAAACGGACTAACAGATGATTGCCATTTTACAACTGTACCTTTTTGTCCTGATAGTATAAGCAGTCCGCTTGTACTGCCAGAGCAAATTGTTGTTCCGCCACTAACAGTTCCTCCAACAGTTGGAGCGCTATAAGTAATCGTAACTACATTACTTGGATTAAAAGTACATGTTGCGCCGGATACATTATTAATTGCATTACGTCTAAATTGATATACTATATCGTTAGCAGTACTATTTGTAACTGCTATCGGATCATATGTCCTTGATGTTGCACCAGAAATATTAGTAAACCCACCGCCATCTATTTGTTGTTGCCACTGGAAACTAATATTTGGATTTACCATATTGGCATCACCACTATTATACTGAAGTGAACCGTTAATAACAGCCGGATCTCCTGCACCACAATAATTAATTGTAGCAGGAGCTACAATTGTATTTGCAGCTGGATCAAACGGAATTATATCAAAAGTAACTCTATTCGCACCTGCATTTTCATAATAATCTAAGATAAAAGTTGGGTTTGCAGGTAAATTAACTAATATGTAATCATAGGTTGTTGCACCTTGTTCAACCCATCTGTCAAAAAGATAAGTAGCACCACCATCAGTGGACAATCTTACACCATCATCTCCAGTCACTTTGATAAAATAACAACCCGCTGGTCTGGTAGAATTCATACGATAACGTACTGCAAAACCTTCGGTATACATTGAAGCTCGGACTGTTCCATTTGAATATACTGGTTGGCAAGAAGTATTTGAACCAAAGTTTTCATCAAAATTTTCTGTTCCTATGGTATAATAACCTGCATAATTGGCATTAGTAAAAGGAGCCGGTTGGGCACCTCCTGCATTATAAATATGACCAATCCAAGTATTGGTTCCTGCTGCAGTTTGACTATCTAAATTATTACCTGTTGCAGTTTGAGTAACTGTAATTCCGGAGCTTCCTGCTGTTCCTGCTGTTCCATTGTTAGCACAATTTGGAGTAGTTAAAACTACTTTTATTACTCCTGAAATTGGTGAAACCCAGCCTGTAATTGAAGCACCAGAACCCGTACCATTCACACTCGTTAAAACAGTATTTGTAGCATCATCTAAAACTAATATATTTTCATTAAAACTTGCAAAAGCGTTGGGTACAGAAAAAGTATAAGTAAAACCGCTTATTACATTAACTAAAGCATATTGACCTGCAGATGCATTTCCTGCAGTTGTATAAGTTGTTCCATTATCTGTACAAAAAGAATATGGTCCCCCAACTGAACTAGAAAACGAGCCGTTTACTGTAACTGTTGGAGTGGTGGTCATCTGAACAGAGTTACCACAAGATGTAGCCAAAACATTAAAAGTTGTTGTAGCTGCTAAATTTCCAGTTGGCAGATTTATAGTGCCGCCTGTTCCTGCAACTGCAGTACCTATAGCAACATTGCTTGCATTTCGAAGTTGGTAACTCACCCCAACTTCAGATAATGCTACAGTAACATTAGTGCCACTTCCTGCACAAACAGCCGTTGAGGTTGTTGCAACTGTTTTATTTAAAGGAGCTCCTAAAATTGTCTGGGCCGGAGTAGTAAAAACTACATTTCCTGGACCTGCTCCATTAGAATTTGAAGCAAACCAAAAGGGGCCTTCATAAACGAGATCAAAAGTAAGATTGTTTGAGCCAGCAGCAAGATTGGTTCCATAAACAGGTCCTGCTGTAGCATTTGATGCTTGTATTGAAAAAGTATAAGTTCGGCTAGCTCCTGGAGCTAAATTTCCAGCATCTACTCTTACATTGTAATCATTCCAAGAGGTTCCATTCGTATTCCATTTCGCTCCAATATTAATATCTGGCGTTCCACCTGCACCATCAGTCCAAGTTGCAGTACCCGTATTGGTAATAGTAACAGTTACGTTTCTAGTTTCTCCTGGGCACCACGTTACTGATCCAGCGTTTACACTTGTAATTGAGCTTTTATAAGTTAAAGGTTTTAAAGCCACTAATATTGCGCCATTTCTTTGACTAGAACTTAAATCAACAATCCCATTTCCTGTGCTGCCGGCTGTAACCTTATTCCCCCAAGCCGCTCCTACTGTGGAATTGGCTGGTGTATTTATTCTTTCATCATAGAGTTCTGTTAATGTTCCAGGTGAGGTAGTTCTCCAATTATCCCAAGTTGGAGAAGAATTTGCCGCCTGAGCAAACATAATTATTGTTGCATAAGGGGAAACCGTTGTAACAGCACTTGCTGTTGCAGTACTTGCATTTGATGTATTAAGTGCTGGTGATGAGACATCGAAAGTGCTTGCGATATCTACACCCGAAAATGCAACTATAGCTCCAACTCCTCCGTTATTATCTGAAGCTAATGCAAAATTATAAGTAAGTGGTTCAGTTGCAGTAGCAATTTTATACAAAACTGCACCCCAGCGAGGATTACCAGAAGTAGTTAATGAACCGCCACGAATCAAAGTCCAACCAGTTAATGATGGATTTGAAAGCGCATTTGAATTATTTGAATTAACTTGAGCTATGTTAACAATCATAACATCGCCAGCTACAACGCCCGAAGGTTTATTAATAGTCAAAAAATTATTAGATGTAGTATTAGTTGTTGCAATACCTCTTTGTACAATCTGTCCATAACTAAAAGTCATCACAAAAAACATCCCCAAACAAATCAACCTAAAACTAGGAGTAAAAGATCTTTCCTCAGAAGAATTAAAAGTTTTTAAAAATAAAGAACGAACGAATAAAAGTAGTTTTCGGGTCATAGGCGTGGTATTAAATTTTGTTTTTGGCGTAAAAAGAAAATAAAATAGTGCTGCATTTTTGATGCAATACTTTAATTTTGGCTTTTTAAACTTAAAAATAAAAGTTAATATCCTGTTTTTCAAACAGAATAAAACTCATTATATTATCGTACAAAAATATTATAATTCAGCACACGCACAACATTTTAGCTATTTTCTTTTTGAGAATTAGTAAAAAATCAGTACGAAATTTAACGCAAAATTGATTATTTGTGCCACTTATAGTTAAAAAGAAAGAAAAAACTCATGGATTCAATTTGCACTCAAAAAGAAGCTTTACAGAAATTAGAACACTTTTGTGCCTATCAAGAGCGTTGTCACGATGAAGTAATTTCAAAATTGTACAGCTTAAAAATGACTTCTGACGAAATCAATAATATTGTAGTTCAGCTCATTGAAGGAAATTTTTTAAATGAAACTCGGTTTGCCTGCAGTTTTGCAAGAGGCAAGCATCGAATCAAGTTTTGGGGAAAAATTAGAATTACAAACGAGCTCAAGGCAAGACATATTTCTTCTACAAATATTACTCTTGCTCTTAAGGAGATTTCGCCTGAGGAATACGAAACAAACTTCAATAATCTTTCTGAAAGATATTGGGAAAGCATAAATGAAAAAAACGTTCTCAAAAAAAGAAAAAAGTTTTGCGATTATCTTCTTCGTCGTGGATATGAAAGTAATTTAGTTTATGATAAAGCAAAAGAATTGGAACTACATTAGTTTTTTTTGCAAATACCTGATATCTAATTTCTTAAAAAAAGAAGCGTTATTTATCAGAAAACCCTCGCTCTAAAAAATGTTACATTTTTACGAATTTTTCAGTCTAACTCGCGTTTTTTGAATTATAAATTTAAAAAGTAATTGTTTTTACATCTTATTTTATGAATTTTCTTATATTTTAAATTGTTGATTTATAGGAAATAACATAAAATAGCAAATTTAGCCATGTAGTTTATCGATTAATTCAAACACTTCATCGATTATTCGGCCTTTATAAAAACCATCATTATTACTAACTCGTAGATGTATCTATCTTTGTCGGGTCAAAGTCCTATGCCAGCATAACAACTTGATAGAAAACATTTAACATGACTATTTGGCTTCTCTCAAGTGTTAGTTTTTGAATTTATATAAATTCAAAAAATGGCGCGTGCTTTTAAGACAAAATAAAAAAACACTTTTTAAAATTAAATGCCACGATTTAATTATGATTAAAAAATTACTTTTGAATTTTTTATTTTTATTGTTGCCCTTTTTTGGATTTAGCCAGTTAGCGCCGGGCAGCTATATTATAAATTCTTCACAGCCAAATCCTTTTAAGAGTTTAGCAAGTGCAATTACCAGTCTTAACAACAATAACGGTATAAGCGGTCCTGTGACTTTGTTAATAGATGAAAATCAAACTGTTTCTTCAACTATTGTTATCAATCAATTTGCTGGTTTAAGTGCAACTAACACTTTGACTATTAAGCCAAACACTGCAAAAAATATTACAATTACCGGTAATATGGGGAACTCTAGTACTTCACCGTTAATTAAGTTAGATGCCACAGACTATGTAACAATAGACGGAAGCAACAATAACACAACGTCTAGTAATCTAATAATTACAAATACCTCTTTGTCAAATTATAACAATTACGACCAAGTGCATTCTGCAATTTTGTGGCTTGCCAATAAAACCGGAAATGGCGCAACAAATAATACAATAAAAAATATTCAATTTGTAGGTTCGAGTACAGATGCAACATCTGCAACATCTGCTGGAATAGTATTTAGTGAAACCACTAACATGCAAACTGCTGAAACTACTTCAAATTCAAACAACAATATTTCAAACAATGTTTTTACAAAAATGAAATTTGGAATTTGGGTTCTAGGTGGTACTGGATCCTCAGCATACAATCAAAATCTGACAATTGATAAAAATACTTTTGGCTCTTCAACAGATTATATTGTTGTAAATGCGATTAAACTTTCGAATACTCAAAATACGATTGTTACTGGAAACACTATTGCAGGTGTTTCAATGTCCTCAACTGCTACTTTTATAAGTGGAATTAGTTTATACAATAAAAGTCTTAATTGTACGATTGCTCAGAATAAAATTTCAGGTATAAGAAGTGCATCATTAGCGAGTGGTATCCACATCAATATCGATTCGAGCATAACTTCTAATTTAAATATTTACAATAATTTTATTACAAATATTGCTTCCTCTGGTAATAACGCTTTCGATTATAATAATGCTGGACACGGAATCTATGTAGCTGGCGGAAATAAAGTGAATTTATTTTTTAATACAGTCGTTCTTAATGTAAATCAAAATGTACTTTGTGCGGCTTTATTTATTAATAGTGCAAGTAATTTAGATGTTAGAAATAATATCTTTTATAATTCTCAAACAGGATCAGGTCTAAAGTATGCAGTTTATTCAATACCTGGCAGCAATGCTATATTTTCTGCAATAAACAGAAATGATTACATAACAAGTACTGGAGGTCTTATTGGGCATTTAGGAAGTTCTGACGCTGCAACAATAGCAAATTGGAGAACACTAACCGGAAAAGATCAAGAATCTTTAAATATTGCACCTACTTTTACAAGTACTTCAGATTTTCATTTAGTATCAGGAAATGTAAACAATGAGAATTTAGCAGGTATTGCAATTTCAGGAATCACAACAGATATAGATGGACAAACAAGAACAAAACCTTACATGGGTGCTGATGAAATATTCAGTTGTACACCTCCTGCAATAACTACTCAGCCAACTGCTCCAACAGCAACCTGCTCTGGAAGTGGTATACAAACTATTTCAGTTACTGCTACTGGAACAACAATAGCTTATACTTGGAAAAAAGCTGGAACAGCTGTAACAAATGGAGGTGTTTTTAGTGGTCAAGGAACAGCAACACTGACACTAACAAATCCAACAACAGCTGACCAAGGAAATTATACTGTAGAAATTACTGGTGCTTGTACTCCAGCAGTGACATCGAGTATTGTAGCCGTAACAGTAAATGCTGCACCAGCAATAACTACTCAGCCAACAGCGCCAACTCCAACATGTCCAGGAAGCGGTACGCAAACAATTTCAGTTATTGCAACTGGAACTGGATTAACATATGTTTGGAAAAAAGGTACAACAACTATTAATAACGGAGGGGTTTACAGTGGGCAAGGCTCAAATACATTAACGATAACAAATACTACTGCAGCGGAAGAAGGCAGTTATACAGTGGAAATAACTGGTACTTGTTCTCCTGCCGTAACATCAAATGCTGTAACAGTATCAACAATTGTTACTGATAGAGGAAGATCAAAAGGAGGAAAACATATTTGTCCTGGAGATGCTACTCCAACGATGACTGTGTATAATTTTAATGGTCCTGGTGACGTTGTATATTCAGACCCAAGTAAAATTACAAGATGGGAATATACAGATGATCCTTCAAATGGAGCTAACACGTGGGTTGCTATTCCTGGAACGGCTGGGCAAACGAGCATTTCTCCAACCGGAACTTTGACAGCTCTAAGAACATATAGAGCTGTAGCTAAAAACGGAAGCTGTGCTGAACAATATTCTATCGAAACAAGAGTAGATGTAGATGCGCCAACTGTAATTACATCACAATCAACAGCAACTCAATCAAGATGTCAAAATGTTGCCTTTTCAGCAATTTCAGTAATTGCAACAGGAACTAATCTTCAATATCAATGGTACAGCAATAATGTAAACAGCAACTCAGGAGGAACTTCTTTGGGAACTGCTGCGCAAACAAATACATATACACCCTCATCAGCAACAATAGGAACATTATATTACTATTGTATTGTACGAGGTAATTGTGGCCAGGTTACAAGTGCAGTTTCAGGAGCCTTCATTACAAATGCTTTTCCTTCGGCACCAGTTGCAACTGTAACTTCACAGCCTAATTGTGCATCATCTACAGGAACTATTACAGTTACTGCGCCAACCGGTACTGGCATCACTTACAGTATTAACGGAACAGACTATTTTACTTCTGGCGTTTTCAGCTCTGTTGCTGTTGGTTCTTATACAGTAACTGCAAAAAATAGTTCTGACTGTATTTCAACAATGGCAACTCAGTTACAAGTTCAACCAGCAACATCTAAAACTTGGAACGGCTCAGCTAGCAGCAACTGGAGTGTTGATGCAAACTGGACTCCATCAGGTGTTCCAACTTCATCAGATTGTGTTGTTATACCTGCAGGTGTTACAAATAGTCCAGTTATTTCAGGAACAGCAGGCAATTTCTATGCCTACACAATTACTGTAAATGATAAAGCATCTCTAACGGTTCAAAGTAAAAACACATTAAATGTTACGAATGCTGTTACGGTTTTATCATCTTCATCTCCGGCTTCGACGGGTAATTTAACTTTTGAAGACAGTGCTAATTTATTGCAGACTAGTACCGATCCGAATATTAATACTGGTGTTATTAATTATCAGCGTACAAGTACACCTATCCGCCAAGCCGATTATGTGTATTGGTCGTCTCCTGTAAAAGGACAAAATTTATATAATATTTCTCCCTTAACAGCCAGTGATAAATATTTGAGCTGGGAAACTACAAAATGGTTAGCTAATCCTAGTACTAATATCATGATACCTGGTAAGGGATATATTATTCGCGGGCCTGAAACGTATTCTAACACGGCAAGAACTGCATTTTCTGCAACTTTTACTGGTACGCCTAATAACGGAAACATTTCGGGAGAAACGGCAGTTGCAAGTAAATATTATTTAGTTGGAAATCCTTACCCATCTGCATTAGATGCTGATGCCTTTATTATGGGTAATAACTTTCTAGTAGGAACGCTTTATTTCTGGACTCATAATACTCCGGTAGTTCTTGGTCCAAATTATAAATATAATTCAGATGATTATGCTACTTACAATTTAAGTGGAGGTACAGGAACGAAAGCGGCAACTTCAGGAACTAACGCAACAGGAAACAATATAAATGTACCAAGCGGTTATATTGGTACAGGGCAATCCTTTTTTGTAGGATCTAAAGCTCCAGGTACAATTAGTTTTACTAATTTAATGCGAAAGGGCGATAATCGTAATACACAATTTTTCAAACCAAGTACGACCTCAAAAACAACTGCTCTCGAAAAAAATCGTGTATGGCTAAATATGACTAATGAAGAAGGTGCTTTTAAGCAAATGATGGTTGGTTATATTGAAGGTGCTACAAATGATTATGAAGACATGTACGACGGATTAACTTTTGATGGTAATAAATATATTGACTTTTATAGTATAAACAATACCAATAAACTTGTAATTCAAGGACGAGCACTTCCTTTTGCAGATACTGATTTAGTGCCACTAGGATATCGTACAACAGTTGAAGGAGAATTTACTATTTCTATAGATCAAGCAGACGGAAGCTTGAGCACTCAGCCAATTTATCTAGAAGATAAAACAACTGGAACCATTAACGATTTGCGTGCAGGAAATTATACGTTTAAAACAGTAGCAGGAACTTTTGCAGATCGTTTTGTGCTTCGTTACACAAGTAAAACATTAGGAACAGGTGATTTTGAAAATATCGAAAATGGTATTCTTGTTTCTGTAAAAGATAAAATCATCAAGGTGCTGTCTTCTAAAGAAAATATAAAAGAGATTAATGTTTATGATATTTCAGGAAGACTGCTTTTCAATAAAAATAAAATTGATCAAACTGAATTTCAAATTTCAAACCTGCAATCCAGTAATCAAGTATTAATTGTAAAAATAACTTTAGATAATAGCTATATAGAAAGTAAAAAAATCATTTTCAATTAATCGCATCAAAATAAGTAATAAAAATCCGACAACGTGAGTTGCCGGATTTTTGTGTGTAATATGTTAGTCATAATTAAACTATAAATCATAAAACAAATAGCTAAGTTTTAAAATAATCAGTTAAAATGAAGCACATAAACTTTAACTAAAAACCCAAATCTAAACCAACAAAATTGTATGTCCCCAAAAACATTTTTGCCAGATCAATTTTTATTTTTAAAAAAATTAAGCTTGCTTGTCTTTTTGTTTTCTTTCAAAATGGCAGGGCAGACCGCAATATTTCCTGTTACAAGAATCTATACCGACTGGAATGGATATTGGACATCGAATGCCCCGACCGGTGCGGGAAACCGACCAGATAGAGAAAACAACTTATTAGCCTTTACGTGGAATAACGTTACGTACTCAACAGGTGTTAATAATACCATACTTGATGCACACGCTATTGGCTACAGCACACAGAAATTTAGAGCTTTAAAAATTCAGACTTTAGGTCAGAACAACAGTACTTATATTTTGCAAGGTTCAATGATAGATGAATCCGCTAGTACTGCTTCAATAAGACCGGTACTGGCTGGAACACTGCCGACAGGTGCTGAACTTGCTTCAAGATTAACGGATGGTATTAACGGATTAGCACTTGGAACTGGTGTTGCAAATATAAAAGCAGGTACAGCCGAATTTAAAATCGGAACAAACAATTTAAATCTTTTAGGTATTGGCGATGGCTTTCCAGATCTAATTGTAACACAGGTAGCTGATCCAGGAGGAGCATTAGACACATTTAAGTTTGTAGATGCTGCAGGAAATACAGTTGGAACAGAAGTTTCAATAAATTTCAACACTGTTTCTGCTGTCGGCACATATAGTCTGGATTTATTTAAAGCAGATGGAGGAGCTAATTCTTTTTCACCAGCTTCTACCAGAGATATTAGAATATTAGGTATCGAATTAAGCGAATTTAACCTAACATCTGCTAATTCTTCGCAAGTAGATCGTTTTGTGATTAATTTTTCAGGAAGTTCAGATTGTGCTTTTATCGCTTTTAATACTAAGTCCTTAAAGATTGCAGAATTAAAATTAATTAAAAAAGCAACCCTGTCAAACTGTGGAAAACAAGGCGATGTGATAAATTATGCTTTCGAAATAACCAATACTGGAGAAGTCCCAATAACTGATATTCACGTAACAGATCCCATGCCGGGATTGGTAATCTCTGGAAATTCAATTGCATCACTTGCGCCTGGAGCGACTACCACATTAAGCGGAACTTATACCATTACCTCTACAGATGTTGATGCCGGTAAAGTTGTAAATACAGCTAAAGTTACAGGAACAGATCCCTCGTTAAATACTGTTGAAGACATTGCAGGAGCAACAACAATTTTATTAACAGCACCTACTATTGGAACTATAACAGATATTTCATGTGTAAACGCTTTTGGAAGTGTAGTTTTGAATGATTTGCCTGCAACAGGAACTTGGACATTACAAAGAAGTCCTGATAATGTAACTGAAACTGGCACAGGAGCAACAGCAACAATTTCAAATATTCCGGTTGGCACATATACCTTTAGAGTAACTAATAGCACTGGATGTAAATCGCCACCGACAGCAACAGTAGAAATTAAAAATCAGGCATCTACAACATGGAACGGCTCAGCATGGTCTAACGGAATTCCGACTGCAACAAAAAGTGTTGTTTTTACAGGAGCATATACATTAGCATCAGACCTAGATGCTTGTTCTTGTACCATCAATTCAAGCGGCAGTCTTAACGTTCCTTCTGGCCGTACTTTAAATATTGTTAACGCGGTAACAGTGTTGTCTGGAGGATCACTAACATTCGAAAACAGTTCAAGCTTAATGCAAACCAATACTGCATCTAATATTAATTCAGGCAATATTACTTACAAGCGCAACAGCGTAGACATTCGCCAGGCCGATTATGTATATTGGTCCACTCCAGTAAAAGCCCAGACCCTGGGAGGAGTTTCGCCATTGACTTTGAGTGATAAATATTTAAGCTGGGAAAATACAAAATGGGTGGCCAATCCGAGTACTAGTTTAAAAAAGCACTGTCTGCCGACGATTTTATAAATGCGAATCTTTTCTTGGTGGGAACAATGTATTTCTGGACACATAATACCCCGGTAGTTCTGGGCCCAAGCTATAAATACAATTCAGATGACTACGCCACTTACAATTTGAGCGGAGGGGCAGGAACCCAGAAAGCACCGTCAGGCGGAGCGGCTGGAACCAACATCAATGTGCCGAGCGGCTACATTGCCGCCGGACAGTCTTTCTTTATGGGAGCAAAAGCGGCCGGCAGCATAAGTTTTGCCAATTCGATGCGAAGAGCCGGCAATAATAACGGCCAGTTTTTCAAACCGGCAGGCACATCAAAAACAGCTGATCTTGAAAAAAACCGTGTATGGCTGGACATGACCAATGAGGAAGGCGCTTTCAAGCAGATCCTGGTCGGATACATTGAAGGCGCGACAAATGACTATGAAGACATGTACGACGGATTAACATTTGACGGAAATAAGTACATTGATTTTTACAGCATAAACAATGCCAGCAAACTTGTGATTCAGGGGCGTGCACTGCCATTTGCAGACACAGATACAGTGCCTCTGGGATACCGCACGGCAGTTGAAGGGAACTTTACAATTTCCCTAAGCGATGCCGACGGAAAGCTGAGCACACAGGCAGTTTATCTAGAAGACAAAACAACAGGGACTCTCAGCGATCTGCGCGCTGCCAACTACACTTTTGCAACTGCAGCGGGAACTTTCCCAGACCGTTTTGTGCTTCGATACACAAACAAAACACTGGGAACCGGAGATTTTGAAAATACGGAAAACGGAATTCTGGTTTCTGTTAAGGACAAAACGGTTAAAGTGCAATCCTCAGAAGAAGCCATACAGGAAGTTGCTGTTTTTGATATTTCGGGAAAATTGCTTCTAGATAAAAAGAAGGTAGGAGCAAATGAACTTCAGGTTTCAAATTTGCAGGCTGGAAATCAGGTTTTACTTGTAAATGTAACTTTAGAAAACGGATTCAAAACTTCTAGAAAAATTATCTTTCAATAAAATAATAAGATTTAAAAAAAATCCATTCTGCAAAACAGGATGGATTTTTTGTTTACTATCGTTTTTCAATCAAAATACTTACTGCGTTTCCACCAAAACCTACAGCATTTATCAAAACTTTTTTAATCGATTTTGCCTGAGTTTTTACTTTTGAAAAAGGCACTCCAATAAATGTATCATGCTGCATCATTAAAAGTGCTAATTCTAAGCTCAACATTCCAGATGCGCCAAAGGTATGCCCGACTTTCCATTTGTTCGTTGTCAATAACGGCAATTTAGATCCAAAAACTTTTTCTACAGCGCGCAATTCTGTCAAATCACCTTTTATTGTTCCTGGTGCGTGCATGACGATTACATCAATATCTAATTTTTCGTCTTTTAAAGCCATTTTCATGGATTTCTGAAAACAGTCCGCCTCTGCAGAAATAGAAATATTATGCTCTAGGATTTCGGTTGCATAACCAACACCAGTAACATAAGCGATTGCATTGTCTTTTTCTCCTGCTTCTAAACAGCAAACCGCTGCGCCTTCACCCAAAATCATGGTGTTTTGGGTTTTCTCAAAATCAAAAGCGAGATTTGGCCAAGCTTGTTCATCTTGATTAATTTTTGAATATATTTTGAGCGCACGCATCTGGGCAATTGTAAAATCAGTCAAAGGCGCTTCGCTCCCTCCTACTAAAAACTTATCTGCCATTCCTGATTGCAGCCAGGCAATTCCATTTAAAACTGCATGAAGTGCTGTCGAACAAGTTATAGAATGCGATATTTCTGGACCATCATTTTGTAAATCATGTGCAACCCAAGAGGAGATATTTCCTAAAGTAGTTGTTGGAGAAGCCAAAGTCCGTGCTTTTCCCGTATCTATATATTCTTTGTAATGCTTTTCGAATAAATCTGTAGCACCACGTGAAGAACCAATATTGATTCCAAAAACAGCCTTTGAATTCCAGCCTGCCTCTTCGATAGCTTTTCGTGAAACTGCTAATGCAAATAAAACCGAATCATCTAAAAACTTATATTTAGAATCTGATTCCCGAATTGCTTTAATAAGTTCCTTTGATGCAACATCAAGAACAGCAACAGAAGTCTCTTGCTGATCTATAAATTGTTTGGAAAAGCAATGTTGGCCATCAAGATATTTTTTCCAAACTTCATCAGTATTATTTCCTAGAGAAGAAATGGAAGAGAAAGCTGTTATGGAGATTTTTGTTTTCAATGTTACTGATTTTTAAACGTGCAAGTTCGCGAAAAATTAGAACTTTATTATAACCATATAAGAGATATAAGCAAATGTAATAGACCAACTAGACCAAACTTTTTTATTGAATTTATATCTCTTATATTATTGAAAAACCTATACCATTTCAATCGCTTCTTCAATAGTTTTATATACTTTTTGAAGTTGTTCATCGGTTATAATATAAGGTGGCAAAATGTAAACAATGTTGCCAACTGGTCTCAAAATTACTCCATTTTGGATAAAGAAATTATAGAGTTTTGTGCGCATTGAGCCGTAGTAACTTTCTTCAGAATTTGATTTGATTTCGACGGCAAAAATAACGCCTAAGGTTCTGGCTGTAATTACTTTTGAATGATTTTCAATTTTCTTTTGAAAATCTAAATGACTCGCATTAATTCTTTTGATGTTCTGCTGCATTTCCGATGTTTGCAATAAATCTATACTTGCCAAAGCCGCTGCACAACCAGTTGGATTCGCCGTGAAGGTGTGCCCATGAAACAAAGCTTTATTAATATCATCATCAAAAAAAGCATCAAAAATGTCTTTAGTAAAAGTTGTAATTGCCATAGGTATTGTTCCTCCAGTCAAAGCTTTCGACAAACAAATCATATCTGCTTCTTCAGAAACATAATCCATTGCAAATGTTTTTCCTGTTTTCCCAAAACCGGTCATGACTTCATCGGCAATAGTTAAAACTTGGTTTTCTTTACAAATCCTAATTAGTTTTGCTAATGCTTCTGGCTCGTACATTACCATTCCGGCTGCACCCTGAACCAAAGGTTCGAAAATAAATCCGGCACAATTATGATTTTGAATTGCATTTTTTAAAGCATCAAAACTAATTTGTTCTTTTCCTTTTACTGGAACAGGAATCCGAACAACATCAATAAACATTCCTTGAAAAGCTTGGGTATAAAATGAAATGCCGCTTGCCGCCATTGCTGCAAAAGTATCTCCGTGAAAAGCATTTTCAAAAGCAATTATCGTGGTTCGTTTTTCATTTTTATTAAAGAAATATTGCAAAGCTACTTTAATAGCTACTTCAACTGCTGTCGAACCATTATCAGAAAAGAAGATTTTCTCTTGGTTTTTAGGCAAAATTTCCATGAGTTTTTCTGCAACTTTTATCGCGGGTTCATGTGTAAAACCTCCAAACAAAACATGTTCTAAAGTGGTCAGCTGTTTATAGATCGAATCAGCAATAAATTTATTACTATGCCCAAACGGATTTACCCACCAAGAGGCAATCGCATCGATATATACTTTATTATTTTCATCCCACAGCAACGCGCCTTCACCTCTCGATATTACAATTGGCGTTTGAGAAGTTTTGTGCTGTGTATACGGATGCCAAAGATATTGGCTGTCTTTTTCAGATAAAGTCATTTTTTAGGATATAGAAAACAGAGTATAGAGCAAAGACTAAACCACTGTAGTTTTGACAAAGATAGAAAAGTCTGTTTTCTTTATTCTATATTCTTTGCTCTATAAATTAACAAGGTTTTGTCGGAACAAATCGGCGTATTCTTTAATTACATTTTGATCGAAGTACGGTTCTTCGTCAATTCTTCCAATGCATTTTATTCCTGTTTTATTCAAGATTAAACTTTCAGTCGGTTTGTTTTCGCTGCCGCTGAAGATAATTCCGGAAACTTGCAGACCTCGATTCTGAATTGCTTCAACTGTCAATAAAGTATGATTAATGCTGCCAAGATAATGTCTTGAAACAACAATAATTTTATAATCCGGTTTAATCAAATCAATAATAGTTTCTTTTTCGTTCAACGGAACAAAAATCCCTCCAGCTCCTTCAATAACTAAATTATTATCTGTTTCTGGTTCTTGAATTTGACTGACATCAATTGTAATCCCATCAATTTCCGCTGCCCAATGCGGACTCGCTGGCGTATTTAACTGATAAGCATTTTCAAAAATTTTAGATTTTTGATTGGAGATTTTAGATTTGATTTTATGACTGTCAGAATTGCCTAAATCACCAGCCTGAATAGGTTTCCAATAGTCAGCTTCTAAAGCTTCAACCACAATTGCAGCAACTATGGTTTTACCAACATCGGTAGAAATTCCTGTTATAAATATTTTCATGATTTTGTTACGCAGAGATTCACAAAGCTACACAAAGAATAAATAATTTTGGGAATCTCTGCATTTTCCCTGTGAGTCTCTGTGTAATATTCTCTGCAAAATACCAATAAAAAAGAAACCCATCATTACAATGGGTTCTGTTTTTGTTTATTCTTCTTTTAATTCGTCGATCACTTTTTTGATTTCTTTGGCGTATTTACCGTAAAATTTTTGAACCCACCATTCCAGCATAATTCCCATAAAAAGCATAGTAAAAATAACTACTGAGGCCAATACTGCTAATTGATAATTTGTAATTTCATTTGACAAAAAACCGGGAATTTTAGATAATTGAAAATAAAAAAGGCCGATCAAATATAAAATTAAAAAAGGTGTCAAGGCAAATCCAAAAGTTTTATACAATTCCATATTAAGTCTTATGTCAAAATAAGTTTCATACAAACTGTCTTTCGTTTTTAATTCTATCGAGCCTAATCTCTTATAAAATAAATATAGTTTTATCAAATAATAAAGGCTTACGGCAGTAAAAAGGCTATAAAGCAGATAAAACAAAACGATTCCTTTTTGCGGAAAATTGCATAATATGGGAATAAATCCTATAAAAACAATTGAAAGTATTTGATAAATAAATTCGTTTTTTAAATTCTTTTTGATTTTATCCAGTGGCGTATTTGCCGATTGTATTTTTTCTAAATTATTTGGAAGAACGACATTTTCTGTCTTTTCGTTATTCCATGCATTTTGTATATCGTTAAAATCCATATCCTTGATTTTTAATTATTTCTTTTAATTTTTCTTTTGCTCTGTTCAGTTTTACGCGGGCATTCCCCTCAGAAATTCCAAGATTTTCTCCAATTTCTTTATGCGAGAAACCTTCTAACTGATAGAAAATAATGGCTTTGTCAATTTTTTCAAGTTTCTGAACTGCTTTATAAAAATGATCAAGCTGACTTTCTTTTATATGCGAATCGCCTTCTTCGTCTTTAATATTTTCAGAAGCAATTTCATACTTATCTACTTTTCGCTTTTCTTTTCTAAGAAAAACAATTGCTGTATTTACTGCGACGCGATACATCCAAGTCGAAAACTGACTTTCATTTCTAAAAGTGTCGTACGATTTCCAGAGCTGACAAACAATTTCTTGAAAAAGATCTTGCTGATCATCAAAATTATCCATGTACATTTTAGAAACCTTGTACAAAATTCCTTTGTGACTTTCTATCCGTTTTAAAAACTCTTGTTCTTTCTCTTTCAAAACTTTTCTAGTTCATTACCGGTTTTACATTATATCCTGCTTTTCTTAACAAATTAATCACTCCAAATTCGCCTCCTAAATGTGCCGCTCCAAAAGCAAAAAACACAGATTCTTTTTTCATTAATATTGGCATTTGATTAATCCAATTGCTGTTTCTGTCATCTAAAATTGTTTTTCTGGTTTTTTCACTTGCAAATCTTTCATCCGTACTAAATTCATGCAATTCATCAATGTTCTCCATTTTATAAGCCGTTACTAATTTAGCCGTTTCTTCTGGAGTTGATTCACTTAACATGGCAATCATTTCGTTATTTGAATAAGCATTTTCAAGTATTGCAAACTGAGATTTAACCGTTTCAAGTCCGCCTATTTCAATATTTCTTTTTTTGGCCTGATCAATAAATTCCATTTCATAAAGTTTTATATCTGTACAGCCAAAAGATTTCATTGAGATTAAACTCATTACTGTCATTAAGCTAAAAGCATCTACTTGTTGCACCGTCATTCCAGTTGTCTTTTTTAAAATCTCATCTAATTTAGACAATTGTTCTGGACTTAACTTTTTGCTTAATGGTTCTTTTCCCATAGCCAGTTTTTGCATCTCTGTCATCTCTTTCGGATCAGCAAAATTGATTTCTAGCACTAATTTATTTGATGCTTCGAATGCTTTTTTTGTTTTTTCAGTAAGAAAATAATCTCCTCCACAAATCATATGAATGGTTCCATACAGATAAGAAGGTTTCGATAATCCGTTTCCTGATACTTCCCACAAAAGAGAATTTTCAAGTTTTGTAACTGTTGTCTGTGCTTGAGTTGCTCCACTAAAAATAATGGCGATTGCCACTACTGCTGCTTTAAATAAATTTTTCATTTTGATTGATTTTAAGTTGATTATTGATTGATGATTTTGATGATTGAAACTCCAAATTATAGTTTGCTGTATTTTTCTCTTTTTACAGAAGCATAAGTTGCTACAAGCAGACAAATAATTATTATTGTAAAATCAGGATATGGCTTACTATAGAAAAAATGATTTACTAAAGAATAAGTTACCTGAATGGAAGCTAAAACAAGCAATAAATTACAAATGATTTTTTTACAAAAGTGATTATAGTTTTCATAATTATTTTGGTTTATTTGATTACGGCTCGTAAGTAATCGAATAATCAAAACGTTACAAAAAAAATTAAACTTTTTTCAGAAAGTACGGAAATTCAGCTATTACACAGAAATTCACAAAGAAAAAAACAGAGAAAACACAAAAAATAATTCTTTATTTTCTCAGTCGTGACTCTCTCTGTTGAATAGAAAAACTAAAAAATTGAATTTCTTAATAATTCTAGTACTTGATTAATTTCTTCTTCAGAATTATAACTGTGAATACAAAAACGCAGACGTTCCTGACCTTCTGGAACTGTTGGCGAAAGAATTGGTTTTACATCGAAACCTCTATCTTGCAACTGTTGCGCTAATCTTTTGACATTTTCATTACCGGGAACAATCGCAGATTGAATGGCAGACTTGCTGCTAACAAACATCGGCTTTAAGCCTAATAAATTTTTCTGCTGATTAAACAAAATTATATTCTGGCGCAGTTTATCTATAGTTTGTGCTTCGATTTCTAATTGTTGATAGGCAATTAAAATTGTGGCTACAGAATGTGGAGACAATCCTGTTGTGTAAATAAAACTTCTGGAGAAGTTTATCAAATATTCCTTAAGTTCTGAACTACCTAAAATTGCAGCGCCGTGACAGCCCAAAGCTTTTCCAAAAGTCATAATTCGGGCAAAAATTCTATGGTGCAAGTGCAGGTATTGACTTAAGCCTTCTCCTTTTTCACCAAAAACACCTAGAGTATGTGCTTCATCAACCACTAAATAGCAATTGTATTTTTCTGAAAGCTGCGCTAATTCTTCAAGATTTGGACTATCACCATCCATAGAAAAAACGGTTTCAGTAATGATGTAGATATTCGTGTCTGGAAATTTAAGTATAAGACGTTCTAAATCTTCAAAATCATTATGATTGAATTTATATGATTTGGCATTCGACATTGTAATTCCGTCCCGAATAGAAGCATGACTTAGTTCATCATATAGAATAACATCGTTTCGTTGTGGTACAGCGCTAAAAAAACCAACATTGGCATCGTAACCCGAATTAAAAATTAAAGCCGATTCAGCCTCATGAAAATGCGAAATGAAGTTTTCCGCAATTTGATATAAAGAATGGTTGCCAGAAATTAATCGTGAACCTGTAGCCCCGTTCTGAATAATCTCATTTTCGACTAAATAATGATGTGTTAATTTAAAAATCGATTCTGATTTCGAAAATCCGATATAATCGTTAGAAGAAAAATCGACAAGATTATTAAAGCTTGGCAATTGTCTCAACGAATTATTTTGCTTCCTGTTTTCGAGCCTTTGAATAAGATTTTCTGGTAATTTCATAAAAACAAAGTTATGAAAATCAAATCAAACATTATTTCAGGTTTTCTTTTTCAATCCATTTGAAGTTTCCTTTTTCAGTAGCATCAAGTAAATTTACATCTAATCCAACGGCAATGCAATAGGCTAGTTTAAAAGCCGCTTCCGAATTTAGGTGTACTGAAACTGTTTTCTTTTTCGTGTCAGAAAGCCAAATTTTAATTTCAAAATCTCTATCTGAATAATTTTTATAAACCGATACATATTTAACATCCTTAAAAATTATATCCTTGCCTAACTGAATCTTAAACAATGTAAAATTAAATCGAACTGTTTTTAAGTCAGTATTTGTATATACTTTTTTAGTAAAAGTTAATCCAGCTGCACATATAGAAATCACTAAAACAGCAAGTGTGAATCTTAATCCGTATAAAACCTTTCCTAAATAAAAAAGATCTACCATTTCAAGAAACATAAACGATAATAAAAAATAGAAAAAAAAGGCAATTAAATAGTGCCAAAAAGGTCTTTTTGAAACATAAATTAATTCCTCTCTTTGATTTTCTTCCATGCTCTAAAAATAAAAAAAGCCAAACAATAATGTTTGGCTTTTTCATTTATTTTGAAATTGTCTTAATCAACTAAAACAATTACTTTATTATCTTTCATCTCGATAGTACCCGATGTAATCTCTAATGTATAAGTCTGATCGTTTACTTTCTTGAATTTAGTCGCTACCTCTTTAGAAAAATTGAAGTTTGAAGCTGCAATTTTAATGGTTCCTTTTTCTAAAATAGAAACAATAGGAGCGTGATTGTTCAAAATTTGAAAGCTTCCATCAACTCCAGGCAATGTAACAGATGTTACTTCTCCTGAAAATAATTTTGCTTCTGGTGATACTATTTCTAAAATCATTTTTTTTTAGTTATGAGTTATAAGTTATGAGTTATAAGTGAGTTGAAACTCATAATTTATAACTCATAATTCATAATTATATTAAGCTTCAGCCAACATTTTTTCTCCAGCTTCGATAGCATCTTGAATAGAACCTTTCAAGTTGAAAGCTGCTTCAGGAAGATGATCTAATTCACCATCGATAATCATGTTGAAACCTTTGATAGTATCTTTAATATCAACCAATACTCCAGGAATACCTGTAAATTGCTCCGCTACGTGGAAAGGTTGAGACAAGAAACGTTGAACACGACGTGCTCTAGATACTGATAATTTATCTTCTTCAGATAATTCTTCCATACCTAAGATCGCGATAATATCTTGCAATTGCTTGTATTTTTGAAGAATTTCTTTTACTCTTTGTGCACAGTCGTAGTGCTCATTTCCTAAAATTTGAGGAGTTAAAATTCTTGAAGTAGAATCTAACGGGTCAACCGCAGGATAAATACCTAACTCAGCAATTTTACGAGACAATACTGTTGTAGCATCTAAGTGAGCAAACGTTGTTGCCGGCGCCGGGTCAGTTAAGTCATCCGCAGGAACGTAAACCGCTTGGACAGATGTAATAGATCCTTTGTTTGTAGATGTAATACGCTCTTGCATAGCTCCCATCTCTGTTGCCAAAGTTGGTTGGTATCCTACTGCAGAAGGCATACGACCTAAAAGTGCTGATACCTCAGAACCTGCTTGTGTAAAACGGAAGATGTTATCAACGAAAAACAATACGTCTTTACCTTGATCAGTTCCAGCTCCATCACGGAAATACTCAGCGATAGATAATCCTGAAAGTGCTACACGAGCACGAGCTCCAGGAGGCTCATTCATTTGTCCGAAAACGAAAGTAGCTTTAGACTCTCTCATTCCTGGCATATCTACTTTAGACAAATCCCATCCTCCATTTTCCATAGAGTGCATGAAATCATCACCATATTTAATAATTCCTGACTCTAACATCTCACGAAGCAAGTCATTTCCTTCACGTGTTCTTTCACCTACTCCTGCGAATACTGAAAGTCCACCGTGACCTTTTGCGATATTGTTGATCAACTCCTGAATCAATACTGTTTTACCAACACCTGCACCACCAAACAATCCAATTTTACCCCCTTTTGCGTAAGGCTCAATCAAATCGATTACTTTAATACCTGTGAATAAAACTTCAGATGAAGTTGATAAATCTTCGAATTTAGGAGCTTGTCTGTGAATAGACAAACCGTTTTCTCCAGTTTTTGGCAAGTTTCCTAAACCATCAATTGCATCTCCAATTACATTGAATAATCTTCCATATACATCTGGACCGATTGGCATTTGGATTGGATTACCAGTTCCAACTACTTCATATCCTCTTGACAAACCATCTGTTGAGTCCATAGAAATGGTACGAACAGTGTTTTCTCCAATATGAGATTGTACTTCTAGAACTAATAATGTTCCATCTTTTTTAGTGACTTCTAGTGAATCATAAATTTTTGGAAGTTCAACATCCTTACCGTTGAAAACTACGTCAACTACTGGTCCAATGATTTGAGCAACTTTTCCTATTACTTTTGACATTACTTATGTATTTATTAAATAGCTATTTAGGTTTATCGAAAATACCTCTTTTTTCAGAGCGCAAAGATAATTTTTTAAAATATAAAATCAATATTTTTTTTATAAAAAATACTACGATTTTGTTTGATTCCTAAAAGTCAGGCTTCAAAAACCGAAAATAGCATTTTTTAGCAAAAATAAAAAAAGCCACTACATTTTAGAAACGCGTGACTTTCTTACTAAAAAAATTGGCTTTATTATAAAGATGCGGGATATTGAATTGGATATAAAGCCAAATCAACATGACGCAAAGTCGAACCGTATTGTTTGTTAATTGCATCTATAAAAATATTTGCGATTAAACCATAACCTCTTGCACTTGGATGAACTCCATCTAAAGAAAAAGCTCCTCCGGTAACATATGTAGAAGTCATACTGAAATTCCCAAATCGAATTCCTCCACTTGATAACTGGGTTAAAGTCGCTCTGGTATCAACAAAAGCCAAACCTTTTTCTTTGGCAACGGCTTCGATTGTTACATTATAAGCGTCTGTTGCTTTTTTAATCTCAGCAATTTCCGTCGGAATTAGTACGTGTTTATCCTGCAAAGGATAAGTTACTCCAAATTTATTTAATGGAGCAGGCGGTGCAATTCCAAGACCAGAATCCTCAGCTACTGGCGCAGCACCAATTGCAGTTCTTGTTGGCAAAACTACAAGATCTGTAGCTTTAGCTTGTCTTGCCTGTCCAAAAACAGCTCCATAAAAAGCCGCAGTCTGAGCTCCTAATGTTGGTGTAAATGCAGCCGTTAACTGAGCTGATAAATTAGTCAGCGATTCATCTTTTATTAAAACCGGATTAGCAGCAGTTTCAGACAACAAATTAATTCTGTCTCCTGCACTAAACGCAGTCAATGCTTGTTTTAATGGTCCATATAATTGTGCATTCAAAGCTTGAATAGTTGCTTTACCCACTGCTTCATTATCACCACCCAGCGATTTAGCTGTAAGCGGATTGTAAGGAACAGTTGTAAAATAAGGCAAAGCTGTAATGTATGGCAAATTAGCCACCACTCCTTTTGCTCCTTTCGAAGTTAGACCTGTAACCAAATTATTGTAAACACTTGCAAATACTGCTGGATCTGTAATATCGTTTCCTCCATAAGTCGCTGGATTTGCATTTCCTGTTTGGTCTTTTCCAATTCCACCAGAAGTTGCATAAGCTAAAACATCATTTCCACCAATAAATAAAGAGAAAAAAGTCGGATTCTGCGCTACCGCATCAGCCAAAACTGTTGTTGAAGGCGCACTGGCAAATCGAACAAAATAAGGATTTGAAGCTCCTGTTGCCAATCCAGCCACATTACCATAACCTGCCGCTAATAAATGAAAACTCTTAGCACCCGGAACACCTAAATTACCAAACGAACCTGTAAGATGCGCTGTCACTTCAGTAGTTGGTGTACCCGAAACATTTACCGGCCCAACTCCGTTGAAATACAAACGTGTTCCCGCCGCAACCTTTCCTCCTACAAGCAAACCACCAATATTATCATTCATAAACGGAGTTGCAAAAGCACCTCCGCCGGCAGCAACAAATTGCTGTGCCAAAATATTAGTATAAGCTCCTTCTTGGCCTTTTTTAAACAGCGCATTATCGCTATAACCCGCAGCAAAAGAATCTCCGAGCGCCACATATTTTGTAAAAACTGCTGATCCAGGAACAACAGGCACCTCTACCGGCGCATCACTTTCATCATTATTACATGCCATAAAGGTTAAAGAAACCAATAAAAGCCATTTTATATTTTTTTTCATGTCATTAAGTTTAAAATTAATACTTCTTTCATTTTACTTTTATTGAATAATAAAAAAGAAAGAAAACCCTGCTTCATTCAATTAAATGCTTTAATTATGGATTGATTGTCCAAGAAGCAAACCACATTTGGCCAATTGCTCCAGCTCCAATCACTTGAAGATAATCTGATCCAAAAAGATTAGTTGCCCCAACTTTAAGTACTGATTTAAGTTTTGGAAAAGCATAATTAATTTGAGCATCAAGAACAGTATTTTCTGGAATCATTCCGTCTCCGAAAGAAGATTGCCATAAATATTCTGTATTCCATCTCACATTTACATTAAAACCTAAATTTTTGATCACTTTAGCATTACCAAGTGACGCTTTAATTCTGTGTTTAGGCGTATTAAATCCAGCCACAAAACTTGGATCTTCTGATTGATCAAAGTCAAATTGCGCATAGTTATAATTAACTCCTACCTCAAAATCTTTATACACTTTTTTAGATAAACCAACTCCAAAACCAAAAGAAGAAATTTGAGCTGTGGTATTTGTATAAACTTGATAAACTCTTCTGTCACCAAATGCTAACGCTTGATAAGTTTGCTGTACTGCAGGATTAGAAGAATCTGCACCTACTGTTCCGTAATAAGGTGATATTACTCTCGCCGTATTCATGAAATCATTATAAATATTATAATAAGCATTCAAATCGATTGACAAATCATTTTGAACTACTGAGCGATACCCAACCTCAAAAGCTTGAACTTGCTCCGGCTTTACCAATCCAATATTCGCAACTTTAAGATCTGCTGGATTTGCAGAAGCGGCAAAAGCTTGAACAGAAGCTACAGTATAAGCGTTATGATATGCATTTTGACCAGACATCGCGATAGTTGCAGGTTGCCCAGCTACTGCCTGACCTGCAGCACTTACATTTACAGTTTCTTGAAAACGGTCTAAATTTTCAGGAGCCGAACCAATCAAAGCAAATGGACCTAAATCTAAACCAATATACTGATCTTGCGTTGTTGGATTACGGAAACCTGTTTGGTAAGACAATCTGAAGTTATGTCTTTTAGACTCTCCAGCAGAATAAACGAATGAAACTCTTGGTGAAATTTTTCCATCAAAGTTTTGACTTTTATCATAACGTAAAGATCCTGTGAATTTCAATCTGTCTTCCATGAATTTTTTAGTCAATTGTCCGTAAGCGCCGTATTCTTTATAATCAATTGGACCATCATAATCTGTAAAGATAGTTCCTTCAGAATCCATTATGTATTTTCTCCAAGAACCACCAACTTGAATTTCAGCCCATTTAATAATATCTCTAAAATTATAATTCACATCTGTATGGTATAATTTTGAGTGATCAATAAATTTAGCCCCTTGAGTTAAATCAGGATTAGAAACTACAGTTGATAAAGCAGTTTTAAATTGAGGAGAACCCGGCTCAAATCTCGCCGATCTTGGAGCACTAGGATTATTAGGATCCGTATTTGGCACCAAATTTAAACCTGGCGAAACATTATAATCTGCGAAGTTTCTAGCATAATTTGCGGCGTCATTTGCATTAAGTCCAAGTACAGCAGAAGACAATTGAAAAGATCTTCCATAATCAGTAAACCAGTTTGTATCAGATTTTGCTGCTCTATTAACATTCCATGCTGCGAATCTCATATCGTATGAATTTCCTGCATCTTCATCTGTAGCATATGCTCTAACGAAAAAGTTCTTTCCTTTTACTTCAATTTTTCCTTGTTGCATCATAAAGCCTTTCAGCGCATATCTATTAGCTCCTTGATAGATTGTACTACCTAACCCAATTTTATATTGCAAGATAACTTCTGTCTCACTATCATTAAAAGGTTTGATATGTGCAGAAAAATCGGCTTTGACATTTTTAACCTTGTTATCTGTTAAATCTTGTTCACGGTATCCAGTTCTGCTTACTTGTCCAACATTTGGAATAAAAGTAGTAACCTCGTCTCCGTAAATATTTAATCCATCATAATTTTGATTCATTGCATGCCCAACAGAACCTCCAGTCATACTTCTTGTATCAGCAGCAATCCATTCAGTTGCCTCCATATAAGTAAAGTTGGCTTTTAAGGCAAAATGCTGTGTAAATGCTTTTGCTGCTCTAATTCCAAAATCATTGTAATCATTTGTTCCAGCTGCATTTTGAGTAGTCTGGCCATATTTGTAGTAAACACTAATTCCTTCATTTGTAAAAGGACTTTTACTGTTCATAAACATTATACCGTTAAAAGCATTTGCTCCGTAAAGTGCAGAAGATGCTCCAGGCAAAAGCTCCACATTAGCCACATCAATATCCGATATACCAATTAAGTTACCTAGTACAAAGTTTAGTGCTGGTGACGAGTTATCCATTCCATCAACCAATTGCATAAAACGGGTATTGGCCACAGAAGCAAAACCACGGGTATTGATCGATTTAAATGAAATACTGCTGGTATTAAAATGGACCTCTTTAAGGTTTTCTAATCCATCATAAAAAGTAGCTGCCGTAGTATTTTTAATTTCCTGAATTCCCATCCTCTCAATAGTAACTGGCGATTCAATTACTCTTTCTGGAGTTCTTGAAGCAGAAACTACGATTTCATCCAGTTTTGTTTCTTCATCTTTTAAAATCACATCAACTTTTTGATTCAGCGATGTAATACTAATCGTTTTAGTTTCAAAACCCACTGCCGATACTTTAATTGTAAAAGGAGGCTTCGCAGTAGTACTTAATTTAAATGTGCCATCAAAGTCAGTTGAAGTTCCTGTTGAACTTCCAACTACATTAACATTCGCACCAGGAATAGATTGTTTGTTACTATCGGTAACAGAACCAGTAATTGTATTCTGCGCAAAGGAAACTCCGCAGAAAAACAACATAATTAGTAAATACACTCTCATTTTGGTTAGTTTTTGGTTAGTTTATCTAGCCAAAATACAAATAATTTTAATATTAATAAAAAAACGTTAAAAAAAATTAATAATACGCATCTTTTTAGTTAGTATTTTAACTTTTTCACATTGTCTTTTATTAAATTAACAGCAACAACAAACCTTTTCAAATCTTAAATAGTATGCATACATATAAAATTTAAGAAAAAAAATGAGGATTCAATAAAAATACAGGGGTTAGAAAAAAAATATGACAATAAAAAAAAGCGAGACCTAAATCTCGCTTTTTAACATTTGTATGTTTACATATATTATTCTACCGTAACAGACTTTGCCAAGTTACGAGGCTGATCTACATTACAACCTCTCATTACAGCAATATAGTAAGAAAGTAATTGCAATGGTATAGTTGTAATTAATGGAGATAAAGCATCTGAAGTTTCTGGAATTTCGATTACATAATCAGCTAATTCACGAACTTGTGTATCTCCTTTAGTGACAACGGCAATAATTTTACCGCTTCTTGATTTAATCTCTTGAATATTACTTACAATTTTATCGTAGTGACCTTGTTTAGGTGCAATTACAATAACGGGCATATGTTCATCAATTAAAGCAATCGGACCGTGTTTCATCTCGGCTGCAGGATAACCTTCAGCGTGAATATATGAAATTTCTTTAAGCTTTAAGGCTCCTTCAAGAGCTACTGGAAAATTATATCCACGACCTAAGTACAAACAGTTTGGCGCATCTTTAAAAGCTGCAGCAATTTCTTTTGCTCTGTCGTTAGTTTCTAATGCCTCAGCTACTTTTTCAGGAATTATCTCTAATTCTTGCAAATAAGTGTGAAAATCTGTGTTTGATAAAGTTCCTTTTGCTTTTCCTAATCTCAAAGCGATCATAGTCAACACTGTGATTTGAGTTGTAAAAGCTTTAGTTGAAGCTACTCCAATTTCTGGTCCTGCATGTGTGTAAGCACCTGCATGGCTTTCTCTAGAGATAGACGAACCAACAACGTTACAAACTCCAAAAACGAATGCTCCGTTTTCTTTAGCCAATTTAATAGCAGCCATTGTATCTGCAGTTTCTCCTGATTGAGAAATAGCAATTACAACATCGTTTTTATTAATGATTGGGTTTCTGTATCTAAATTCAGAAGCATATTCTACTTCAACAGGAATACGAGTAAACTCCTCAAAAATGTATTCTGCAACTAAACCTGCGTGCCATGAAGTACCACAAGCAACAATAATAATTCTATCAGCGTTAAGAAATTTTTCAAGATTATCCTCAACACCGGCCATCTGAACTATTCCTTCATTTGCATGAAGTCTTCCTCTGTAAGTATCTTTAATTACACTTGGCTGTTCGTAGATTTCTTTTAGCATAAAATGGTCGTAACCGCCTTTTTCAATTTGCTCCAAATTCATTTGAAGCTCTTGGATATAAGGATCTACTAACGAGTCGTCTTTTATTTTTCTAACCTTAAGAGGCTTATGCAATCTAATGTTTGCCATTTCACCATCTTCAAGATAAATTGCATTTGCAGTATATTCAATAAAAGGCGAAGCATCTGAAGCAATAAAATATTCTCCTTCACCAACACCAATAGCTAACGGGCTTCCTAATCTTGCTGCAACAATTTCATTTGGATTTTTTTTATCAAAAACAGCAATTGCATATGCTCCTACAACTTGGTTTAAAGCAATTTGAACCGCTTTACCAAGTTTAATATTTTCTTTTTTCTGAACTTCTTCAATTAAGTTTACTAAAACTTCTGTATCCGTATCAGATTTAAAAGTATAACCTCTTTTTTTTAATTCTTCTTTAAGCGGTGCATAATTCTCAATAATTCCGTTGTGAATAATTACCAATTCACCAGAATTAGAAAGATGAGGATGCGAGTTTACATCATTCGGAACACCATGAGTTGCCCAACGTGTGTGTCCAATTCCTATAGTTCCATTTGTTGTAAAATTGTCTTTTGCCTTAGCCTCAAGATCCGAAACTTTACCTTTTGTTTTACAAAGTTTTACCCCAGCTTCGTTGTCAAACAACATAACACCGGCGCTATCATATCCTCTGTACTCGAGTCGCTTTAATCCCTTGATAACAATAGGATACGCCTCTCTATGACCGATATATCCAACAATTCCACACATATATATTTATTAATTTGGTTTCGTGTAGTAAATTTCAAGTTTCAGTTTTTTATCTCCTGCAGAAGATTTTCCTCCATACAAGATTGTCCCTACCGGACTAATTACTGAACCTCTAGGCGCTTCAGAAATAACGCTGTTTTTCGCTTTTAATTTATTTGAAGCAATAATACTGATATCTTGCGTAACAGCTAAACCTAGTTTAACATTAACTGCTGTAGCGTCTTTTACAAGATTTCGAACGTGATTTGTTATTCTTACTTTATATGTCTTTCCTCGTTTTGTAGTAGCATCAATATCAATAATACCGCCAAAAACATATTTAGTAGATTTTGGATCTGTTGGAGTTAAAACCCCCGAAGTTCCGTCAGAATAATCTATCAAAGGAAGATTGTTAGTTAAATCATACAAATAAACTCTTTTTGGTTCATCAGCTAATAACTTAGTTACTGGATCTGCTTTTGACATATTATCTGAATCGATATAAAAAACAAGATTAGCTTCGTTAACCAACCATTTTTTAGTTGTAACGTTATTTCTAATTTCATCTAATGCGTCTGAAACACCGTTTGGAGCATTTTGCAACACACCATCGCTGTTGTATCCTATTAAATCTGTTTTATCAAAAAGATCAATAACCGCAACAGAACCTTGACCTCCTTTTAAATAAAGCCTATCATCTCCTTCTGTAACATTTGGATTTTTTATTGCATTATCATAGACAGCATTTTTTGCATCTTGAAGCAAGTTTACCGTACTCCCTGTTAAAGTAAGCACTAAAGTTTTATCCTCCATTGTAGCTTCAGGATCAGTAGTAATTGCCGTTCTAGCTTTATACTTTATTGTAATTTTTCCGCTTTTCGCAAAATCAATCAATGCCATATTGCTTGTATTGCTGCCAGATTTTTCAACTTTAAAATACAATCCTCTAAAATATTCTTGAAAAACATCTGCAGAAGATAATTTTGAAGCAGGCGCATTTAAAATTTTAGCTTGAAAAAATGCATTATTTAAATGCAAACGCATTTCTGGTGCAGAATATGTTACTGTTACTTTTTTTGTTGTTGCATCTACAGTTGAGTCAATTTTTTGTGCAGCATCAAAGAAAAATTCAGTATTTTCAGAAGCTTTTCCGTCATTTAATAATGTTTTTTTGAAATTATCAAAATTAGCATTTTCATCAGTATAGTATAATTGTGCCAATTGATTACCTGTATCAAAATAACTTGCACGTGTTTGAACACCAGATTCGTAAACACTTAATTTAATCTTCCCTTTTGGATCTCCAAAAATAGAATCTAAGGCATATACACTACCTCCTTTTGGGTCTGCAGCGGTGATATGACTAAAATAAGGCACACTCAAAACTACACTCTCTATTTCTGGTGCATCACCAATTGTTGGAGCATATTCACTTAAAGCTACTTGTGTATTATAATTTGCTGTTGTTGTACCAAAAACAGGATTATCGTAAATACCCAAGGCATTAATTGGCAATCCGTTTGATTGAATTGGAGTTACTTCTTGATTATATGCAAGCACATCGTAATTTTCTGGCGTTAAACCAAAATGATTATCTCCGATTAAATCATCACCAATCGCATTAAAATCTTTATCGCAAGAATATAAAAGAACAACTGTTGCAACTATTAGAATTTTCTTAATAAAAGAAGTATTATACATGTTTAATAATAAAGTTAAAATTTAAAGACCCATACTTTTATAGAAATTTGTATACGCTTCAGCGAATGCATCTTTCGTGGCGAAAGGTAAAAAAGGTTTTCCTGAAGATTCTATAAATTTTGTTAAACTTGGGGATACGTTTTCAGACGCTATAATCACAGCATCAGAATGTAATATACTAGCCTTGAGGATATTTTCGTAATTAGGCGTTTCTAAATCAGCAATAGAATCATGAGGAACTCCATCAAATTTAACCTTATTTATCATTTCTAAATCTAAATTTTCATCGAAAGACTGACCGTAAACAGACGTCACAATTTTAGTTTCAGAAAACAAAGCTTCATTTTTATAATAGTGTTTCATATAAATTGGCAACATTGCAGCCAGCCAACCGTGAACATGAATTATATCAGGAACCCAATTCAATTTTTTCACTGTTTCAACAACTCCTTTTGCAAAAAATATTGCTCTCTCATCATTATCAGGATATAAAACACCTTCTTCGTCAGCAAAAGTTGCTTTACGCTTAAAATATTCATCATTATCGATAAAGTAAACCTGAATTCTTTCTTTCGGAATTGAAGCTACCTTAATAATCAATGGCATATCTAAGTCATTCACTACCAAATTCATTCCTGAAAGCCTGATCACTTCATGTAACTGGTGTCTTCTTTCGTTGATATTTCCATATCTCGGCATGAAAATTCTTATCTGACCTCCTTGATCGTTAATCATTTTTGGAACGTCATAAGACATTAAAGAAACCTCATTTTCAGCCAAATAAGGCACGACTTCAGATGATACGTATAATATCCTCTTATCTTTCATAATAGTATTTTACTTAATTTTTGGTAATAAAAACGTCGCAAAATTACAAAATTTTATGCAGTTTATAACTAATATATTATGTTTGCACTAAATTTTAATAATACTGCCATGCATATTTTCTACGGTAAAGTAGCTTTGATAGCCTATTTAAAAACTATCAAAACTGCAAATTCCACGATCGGATTTGTACCAACAATGGGCGCTTTACACCAAGGGCATTTGGCTTTAATGCAGCGATCACTTAAAGAAAACGACGATACTGTTGTAAGTATTTTTGTAAATCCAACTCAATTTAACAACCCTGAAGACCTCGAAAAATACCCAAGAACACTTGAAGAAGATGTAAAAAAAATGCGAGGTTTAAGTGACAAAATAATTTTATATGCACCTTCTGTAGAAGATATATATGAAGGGCACACTATTTCGCAATCATTTGATTTTGATGGATTAGAAAACCAAATGGAAGGAAAATTCAGACCAGGACATTTTAACGGCGTTGGCACCATAGTAAAAAGGCTATTTGAAATCGTTAACCCTACAAATGCCTATTTTGGCGAGAAAGATTTTCAACAGTTGCAAATTGTAAAGAAAATGGTTGAGAAAAACCATTTGCCCGTAAATGTTGTTGGATGTCCTATTTATAGAGAAGAAAATCTACTGGCGATGAGCTCTAGAAATGAACGATTAACTCACGAAGAACGTAAAGAAGCCGCAATAATATACAAAACATTAACGGAAGCAAAAGAAATATTTCAAACCAAAAGCCCTCAAGAAACGATCGAATTTGTAGAAAATTCTTTTAAAAACAACAAAAAATTTGAGCTCGAATATTTCGTAATTGCTGACGAATCTACATTATTACCTATCGATCATAAAAGTAAAGACAAAAATTACCGTGCGTTTATAGCGGTATTTGTTAATTCTATAAGGTTGATTGATACCATTTCATTAAATTAATTTACCTTTGCAACATGCAAATTCAAGTTATAAAATCAAAAATTCATCGTGTAAAAGTAACTGGAGCTGATTTAAATTATATTGGCAGTATTACTATTGATGAAACTTTACTAGAAGCCTCAAATATTATTGAAGGAGAAAAAGTATCTATTGTTAACATTAATAATGGCGAACGTTTTGAAACTTATGCTATCAAAGGAGAAAAAAATTCAGGTGATATCACACTGAATGGTCCAGCTGCTAGGAAAGTTCAAAAAGACGATATTATTATCATTATCTCATATGCAACCCTTGATTTTGAAGAAGCAAAAACCTTCAAACCATGGATCATTTTTCCTAATGAAGACGATAATTCGTTAACCTAACCTTATTTTTATTTTTAATACTCTTCTAAGATTTGTCAAAATTATTTTTGAACAAAGAACATTGCCTTTGCCTAAAATTAAATAGATTTTAAGTTGAAACTTCATTGCTTTTTAAAATCTCATTGTAAGAAAAAAGCAAATAAAGTATTATATTGCTACACTATTTCAATACTTTTTAATTCACTGAAATGCCACAAATCATGAAAAAAGTTTACCTGCTATTTATTTTAATCTCTATTTCTGCTTTTGCTCAGAAAAAATTCGACAACATCAAATCTGAAAAACTTGGAGAAGAAAGAAGAATAACCATCGGACTTCCTGCGTCTTATGAAGCTAATCCTGAAAAAAAATATCCTGTTATTTATTTATTAGACGGTGATTATTTATTTGATCCTTTTTCTGGAGCTATCAGTTATGGTGCTTATTGGGATGATTTGCCTGAGATGATTATCATTGGAGTTCATCAAAATAAAGATGGAGAACGTTATGATGATACTACTATCGACCAAAATACTGGACTTCCTTTTGAAAAAGGGGCATCGTTTTTTGAATTTATTGGAGGCGAATTAGTTCCTTATATTGAAAAAAAATACCGCACAACTCCATTTCGCATTATTGCGGGTCATGATATTACCGCGAGTTTTATCAACTTTTATTTATACAAAGAGAAACCTCTTTTTAACGCATACATCTGCTTGAGTCCAGAACTTGCTCCTAAAATGGAAGTTCGAATTCCAGAGAAATTTGCTAAAGTCGAAGAGCCTTTCTTTTACTACCTATCTGTAGGCGATGGCGACATCAAAAAAATAAAAGAACCGATAGAAAAATTAGACAGCAATATTAAAATTGCAAATAATCCGTTAGTGAATTATAAGTATGATGTATTCAAAAACACAACACATTATACAGAGGTTTTACACTCTATTCCGAGTGCTTTGTATCAAATTTTTGAAATTTACAGACCAATTAATTCTGCAGAATACAACGATAAAATTGCGATTCTTGAATCTGGTTATGCAGATTATTTAGAAAATAAATACAATACGATGTCTAAGGTTATGGGAGTTCAGATTCCGGTTCGTATGAGTGATTTCAAAGTAATTGAAAATCTTATTTTGAAGAAAAATGCCTATGACGAATTAGGAAAAATGGCCGAAATTGGAAATGTAAACTATCCAAAAGCGATGTTGGGAGAATATGAATTAGGATTGATGTATGAAAAAATGGGTGATCCAAAACATGCTTCAAAAAAATATCAGAATGCTTCTCAAATGGAGCCAATCGGAGATTTGAATAAGGATTTAATGTATGAAAAAATCGACGAAATGAATACACTTTCAAAAAAAACTAAATAATGTCAAAAGTTAAAACTTCCTTTTTTTGTCAAAATTGCGGAACTCAATATGCCAAATGGCAAGGACAGTGCAATGCCTGCAAAGAATGGAATACTATTGCTGAAGAAATTATTCAGAAACAAGAAAAAGTAGCCTGGAAAAGTGAACCAACTCCAGCAAACAAAGCACCAAGACCTTTAAAAATTAACGAAATTGATTCGGCTCAAGAAGTCAGAATGGACACGACCGACGGCGAATTGAATCGTGTTTTAGGAGGCGGTATCGTTCCAGGATCTCTAACACTTTTAGGCGGTGAACCAGGAATTGGAAAAAGTACACTTTTGCTTCAAATTTCATTAAAATTACCTTATAAAACTTTATATGTTTCTGGTGAGGAAAGTCAGAAGCAAATAAAAATGCGTGCCGAAAGAATCACACCAAACAGCGACAACTGCTATATTCTTACGGAGACTAAAACGCAAAATATTTTTAAACAGATTGAAGCAATTCAGCCTGAAATTGTGATCATAGATTCGATTCAGACTTTGCATACTGATTATATCGAATCGACCGCCGGAAGTATTTCTCAAATTAGAGAAACAACTGCTGAATTAATAAAATTTGCTAAAGAAACCAATATTCCGGTTATTTTAATTGGACATATTACGAAAGACGGAAACATCGCCGGACCAAAAATTCTGGAACATATGGTCGATACCGTTTTACAATTTGAAGGTGACCGAAATCACGTTTACCGAATTTTGCGATCGTTAAAAAACCGCTTTGGCTCTACAGCTGAATTGGGAATTTACGAAATGTTAGGAAGCGGTTTACGTGAAGTAAGCAATCCGTCAGAAATATTGATTTCGCACAAAGACGAAGAAATGTCGGGAACTGCAATTGCTACAACCATGGAAGGTATGCGTCCGTTAATGATCGAAATACAGTCCTTAGTAAGTACAGCGGTTTACGGAACGCCACAAAGGAGCACAACTGGCTATAATGCTAAAAGATTAAACATGATTTTGGCTGTTTTAGAAAAAAGAGCTGGTTTTCGTTTAGGTGCAAAAGATGTTTTCCTAAACGTAACAGGCGGGATTTCCGTTGATGATCCAGCGATTGATTTGGCTGTTGTTGCTGCAATTTTATCTTCAAACGAAGATATTCCAGTTACTAAAGGATTTTGCTTTGCGGGCGAAGTCGGACTTTCAGGTGAAATTCGTCCTGTAAACCGAGTTGACCAGCGCATTCAAGAAGCAGAAAAACTAGGATTCACCACTATATTTGTATCTAAGTACAATAAAATTGCCTTAAAAAATACCGGAATCAAAATTGAGCTTGTAGCTAAAATTGAAGATGTTGCCAGTATTTTATTTGGTTAATTTTTTACAAACCTACTTTATGACTTTTCCTAAACAAAAAATATTCAAAGCACTAAAAATATTTGCCCTGATATTTATCTTGCTTTGTGTTGGACTTTACTTTTTTCGTGATTCGCTTTTAAAACAGGCAATTGCTAAAGTAACCCACAAAATGGCTGTAGATTATAACAGTGATTTTTCTGTAAAATCGGCTTCATTTAGTGGTTTATCCGGAATTAAATTGACCGATGTTATACTCGTTCCAAAAAACGCTGATACCCTTTTTCATATTCAAAAAATTGAAACCAGTATCAGCTTAGCAAATTTACTGATTGGCGATGTACAAGTTGGAACTTTAAAAATTAACAACGGTTACATTCAACTGGTTAAAAAAGGAAAAGTTCGAAATTTCGATGCTTTTTTAAAAAGAGACAAAGCTGATAATGATAGTAATGAAAAACGAAAATACGCCACTTTTGCGTACCGAATTATTTCAAAATTATTGAATTTGGTCCCGACCGATATGAAATTGGAAAACCTAAATTTCAGAATTGATGATAACGGCAAAAAAACGTCTATCGCAGTAAATAAACTTGTTTTAGACAACAAACAGCTCGAAACCAATCTTCATGTTCAGAGCAAAAATTTTGATCAGCGCTGGAACATAAAAGGATTTGCTGACCCAAGAAATAAAAAAGCTGATATTCGTTTCTTTAATTTAGATACTGGCGCAATTCGTGTTCCGTATTTAGATGAACGTTATAACCTAAAAGCAAGTTTTGATTCCATTCGCTTAAATGTCGAAAACATCGAAAAAGACGGAAGCGAACTTCATATAGACGGCTACACTTCTATCGCGAATCTTAAAATCAATCACCCAAAAATTGCAAGCAAAGATGTAGTCATCAAAAATGCACGTTTTGATTATCGATTTTTATTGGGAGATGATTTTATTTCCATCGACAGCACATCGACTGTACAGTTGAACAAGATTAAACTGCATCCATATGTTTCTTACAACACAGAAAAAGACACCGTTTACACTTTAAAAGTCAATATCCCAAAAATGTTGGCGCAGGAATTTATTGTTTCATTGCCAGACGGTTTATTTACTCATTTTCAAGGTATGCAGGCTACCGGAAATTTTGATTATAAATTAGATTTCAAATTCAACAAAAACAAACCCAATAATTTGGTTTTCGATAGCAAATTGAATAAGGAAGATTTAAGAATCACCAAATATGGCGAAGCCGATTTAAATAAATTAAATGGTGAATTTGTTTATCGCGCCATAATTCAAAACGTTTTGCAGCGCCCAATTTTGGTTGGAAATGCAAATCCGAATTACACGCCTTTAGACCAGATTTCACCTTATTTGAGAAAATGTGTTTTAACTACAGAAGACCCTTCGTTCTTTTCGCATCGAGGTTTTATCAATGAAGCTTTTAAACAATCTATTCTTAAGAATATCAGAACCAAAAAATTCTCACGCGGTGCCAGCACAATCAGCATGCAGCTGATTAAAAACGTATTTTTAACGCGTGAAAAAACGCTTTCGCGAAAGCTTGAAGAAATTCTTTTAGTCTACATTTTAGAAAACAACCGAATTGTAAGCAAAGAAAGAATGCTTGAGGTTTATTTCAACATTATCGAATGGGGACCAAATGTGTACGGAATTGGTGAAGCGAGTCATTTTTATTTTCAAAAAAGTCCTTCAGCTTTAAACGTAGATGAATGTTTATTTTTGGCAACGATTATTCCGAAACCGAGAAAATTCATGTATCAGTTTAATGATCAAGGTAATTTGAAAGATTATGCCATCAAGAATCAAAAATTCTTAAGAAACTTAATGTTTCGCCGAGGACTTTTAATTCCTGAAGACACGATTGGGTTATTGCCAGTTTACATTTCTGGAAATGCACGTTCATTAATCAGAATAAAAGCTCCAGATTCAACTGCAGTTAAAAACGATTCTTTGTCTATAGGAGAAGAATTTGATTTGTAAATTTTAATAAAACAGATTTCACCAACTCTTCTATAATTCAGAAAGCAAATCTTTAAATAAAAAAATTCCACAAATTAACACAGATTAGTCCGTGAAAATTTGTGGAATTAATATTTATTCTAAATCTTTAACTACGGCGCTGGATCAGGAATTACAGCTTGCACTTTATTGATTTCAGCTAAAATTTCTTTAGAAAGCACAACGTCAATTGTGTCAATATTTTCTTTTAATTGTTCCAAAGTTGTTGCTCCAATAATCGCACTTGTCAAGAACGGTTGCTGCAACACAAAACCCATTGCCAACTGTGTTAACGTTAATCCGTGTTTATGAGCGATTTCCTGATACAATTTTGTTGCTTCCGTACATTGTTCGCTTGCGTAACGTGTATATTGCGGAAAAAGATTAATTCTCGCATTTGGATGTTCATCGCCAGTTAAAAATTTACCCGTCAAAGTTCCAAAAGCCAAAGGAGAATAAGCCAACAAACCAACATTTTCATATTTTGAAACTTCTGCAGAATTTACTTCAAAAAGACGATTCAATAAATTATACGGATTTTGAACGGTTTTAATTCTTGGAAGATTTTGGTATTTGCTTTCTTCTAAAAAACGCATCATTCCCCAAGAATTTTCATTTGAAACACCAATATGTTTAATTTTTCCCTCTTTAATCAAGCCGTCGAAAGTTTCAAGAACTTCTCTAAAATTATCTTGCCAAGAATCCTCAAAACCAGTAAAAGCTCTTTGTCCAAAACAATTTGTTTTACGCTCTGGCCAATGCATCTGATATAAATCGATATAATCTGTTTGAAGGCGTTTTAAGCTGTTTTCAACCGCATATTTAATACTTGTCGGAGAGAAATCCAGTTTTTCGCGCATATAGCCAAAATTAGCATTTGGACCCGCAATTTTAGAAGCCAAAACTATTTTTTCACGATTTCCTGATTTCTTAAACCAAGTTCCTATGATCTTTTCTGTACTTCCATAAGTTGCTTCATTTGCTGGAACAGAGTACATTTCGGCTGTATCAAAAAAGTTTACACCTTTTTCAAGTGCATAATCCATTTGAGCATGACCATCAGCTTCTGTATTTTGTTGTCCGAAAGTCATAGTTCCAAGACATATTTTACTAACTTTTATATCTGTATTGGGTAAAGTTGTGTATTTCATTTTCTAAGCAGCTAAGTTTCTAAGTGACTAAGATTCTAAGTTTTTTTTCTTTGTTTTATAAGCTTCAAAGATACGATGCTATACTCAAATGAAAATTTGACAAAAGTTAAAAAAACCACAAGTTTTTTTTGAGGTACTAAGTTTCTAAATTGCTAAGACTCTAAGTTTGATTTTTATTAATAAGAAAGGCGCACAGTAAAACTTTGCGCCTTTTTAAATCTTAGAAACTTGGTATCTCAGAAACTTAGCCTCTTAATTAATACTATTAAGCATCTCAGCGATTTCATCTAATCTTGGCGTTAAGATGATTTCGATTCTGCGGTTTTTGGCTTTTCCTTCTGGAGTTGCATTGCTGGCAAGCGGAGAATATTCGCTTCGTCCTGCTGCAGTTAATTTCTGCTTGTTGATTTTTTTGTTTTCTCCTAAAATATTTACAATCGCTGTAGCTCTTTTAGTTGACAAATCCCAGTTATCAGCAATTGGTCCAGAACCTGCGTACGGATCATCATCTGTATGTCCTTCAATAAGAACTGAAAGATCTGGATTATCACCCAAAACTTTTCCCAATTCTACAACAGCTTTTCTACCTTCAACACCAACTGCCCAGCTACCTGAATTGAAAAGCAATTTATTTTCCATAGAAACATATACTTTTCCGTTTTTTTGTTCCACGGTAAGACCTTTTCCTTCAAAACCATTTAAAGCTTTAGATAAAGTTTCTTTTAGTTTGCGCATTGCTTCTTCTTTTGCAGCAATCATAGCTTCAAGTTCGTTTAAGCGGCTTGCTGTTTTATCTAAACGTGCTTGCTCTTCTGCTAATTTTTTAGATTTTGCTTCTAACTGTGCTAACAAATCTCGGTTTTTAGCCATATTGCTTTCTAATGCATCGTTACTGTTTTTCTCTAACGCATTATAAGAATCCTGCAATACTTTGTATTTCTTTTGCTCAGCAGCTAGATCAGCTTTTTGCTTAGCAAGGTCATCTTTTGTACTGGCTAAATCTTTGGTTAATTTATCGCGATCTAATTCTAATTGATTTTTTGCTTTATCTAAATCTGCGTTTTGATCAGCAAGCGAACGATTTTCTTTTTTTAGATCTGAATATTTTGTTTCAAGATCGTTGTAAATTTTTTTGGATACGCAAGAAGTCATAGACAAAGCTAAAACTAGCATTCCGATAGAGGCTTTTTTAATCATTTTACTTTTTGGTTTTTATTTGGGGTATAATTTCGAATTTAAATTGATATTCTTTCAGCAAGAACAGTACCAAACTTTACTCAATCTCAACCAAAACCGGACAATGATCTGAATGTACAGCGTCTGGAAGGATAACGGCACGTTTTAGTCTGTGCTGCATCGAATCGCTTACTAAATTATAATCGATACGCCACCCTTTATTATTTCCTCTGGCTCCAGCACGGTAACTCCACCAAGAATACTGATGCGGTTCTTTATTAAAATGACGAAAACTGTCGACAAAGCCAGATTTCATAAAACTGTCTAACCAAGCGCGCTCTTGCGGCAAAAACCCAGAAACGGTTTTATTTCGGACCGGATCATGAATATCTATCGCTTCATGGCAGATGTTATAATCACCACAGATAATCAAATTCGGAATTGTTAGTTTCAGTTCGTTAACATATGTCTGAAAATCATCCATAAACATAAATTTATGATCTAATCTTTCAATATTTGTTCCTGACGGAAGGTATAAACTCATTACAGAACAATCATCAAAATCAGCACGAAGATTACGGCCTTCAAAATCCATATGATGAATTCCCGTTCCGTAAACAATGTTGTTTGGTTTTATTTTAGATAAGATAGCCACGCCACTGTAGCCCTTTTTTGTTGCAGGATAATAATATTGGTACGGATATCCTGCAGCAGTAATATCGTCGACAGGAATTTGCTCTTGAGTCGCTTTTATTTCCTGAAGGCAAATTACATCTGGATTTGCATGTTGCAGCCATTCTATAAAACCTTTAGAAATCGCGGCGCGAATTCCGTTCACATTATAAGAAATAATTTTCATTACAGTTTTTTTTTTAGGATTCCAAATGTAATAAAAAAGTGGAAAGTTTGTGTTTGAATCAACGAAAAGTAGAGTTTTTTGTTATCTTTGTTCGCTGCTCTAATAAATTAAAAATAGTACATGGGTTTAGTTACCGCGAAAGAAGTTGCAAAGGCAATAAATGTTGATAAGTACGGAGTTTTTGGTACTTTTTCAGGCTGGATTCTTATGAAGGTTCTTAAGATCTCTACCCTTAATAAAATTTACGATCATAATAAACATTTAGAAGACGTCGCTTTTTTAAACGGGATTTTAGATGAAATGGAAATCAAATTTGAAATTCCTGAAGAAGATTTAAAACGTTTACCTAAAGATGGCGCATATATTACCATTTCAAATCATCCACTTGGAGGAATTGATGGTATATTACTTTTGAAATTAATGCTTGAAAGAGAACCCAATTTCAAGATTATTGCTAACTTTTTATTACACCGAATTGTTCCGCTTAAAAAATACATCATGCCTGTTAATCCTTTTGAAAATCATAAGGATGCAAAATCTAGCGTTGTTGGAATTAAAGAAACTTTACGCCATTTAAGTGACGGAAAACCATTAGGAATTTTCCCTGCTGGAGAAGTTTCGACTTATAAAGACGGAAAACTTGTTGTAGATAAACCTTGGGAAGAAGGTGCTTTAAAGCTAATTCGCAAAGCAAAAGTTCCAGTTGTTCCTATTTATTTTCATGCTAAAAACAGCAGATTATTTTATTGGCTTTCTAAAATTGATGATACTTTGCGTACGGCAAAATTACCATCAGAATTACTTACACAAAGAGATCGTGTAATTAAAGTTCGTATCGGAAAACCAATTTCTGTGAACGAGCAAAACGAAATAGAATCATTTGAAGAATATTCAGAGTTTTTAAGAAAGAAAACCTACATGCTGGCAAATCCTTTTGAAAAGGATACCAAGCTAATTGATACAGCAAGCTTAAAAATTCCGAAAGCACCTAAAAAAATTGCAACTCCAGCCAACGAAACACAAATGATTGCTGAAGTTGATGCACTAAGAGGCAGTGATTGCCGTTTATTGCAAAGCAAAAACTATGAAGTATTTTTTGCGGGAGCAAAATCGATTCCAAATGTATTGCATGAAATTGGCCGTCTACGCGAAATCACTTTTCGTGAAGTTGGTGAAGGGACAAATGAATCTATTGATTTAGATAAATTTGACCAATATTACCACCATATGTTTTTATGGGATGATGAAACCAAAAAAATTGCCGGTGCTTACCGCATGGGATTAGGTTCTGAAATTTATCCAAAATACGGAATCGAAGGTTTTTATTTGAACGATCTTTTTAGATTCGAGCCTGAACTGCATGATATGATGCATAAATCGATCGAAATGGGCCGAGCTTTTATCATCAAGGACTATCAACAAAAACCAATGCCTTTATTCTTATTATGGAAAGGTATTATTCATACGACTTTACGTTATCCGGAACATAAGTATTTATTAGGCGGTGTTAGTATCAGCAACCAATTTTCTGATTTCTCTAAATCATTGATGATTGAATTCATGAAATCAAATTATTACGATCCGTATATTGCGCAATACATTCATCCGAAAAAAGCCTATAAAGTAAAATTGAAAGATGCAGATAAGGACTTTATCTTCGATGAAGCAGAATCAGACTTAAATAAATTTGACAAAATCATTGACGAATTAGAACCAGGAAATTTACGTTTACCGGTTTTAATCAAAAAGTACATCAAGCAAAATGCGCGTGTTGTAGCTTTTAACGTTGATCCATTGTTTAATAACGCGATTGACGGTTTAATGTACATTAGAATCGCCGATATTCCCGAAAGCACAATGAAACCTGTTATCGAAGAATTTCAAATAGAATTAGAGCGTAAATTATCCGAGAAAGAAGATTAAGTAAATGCCTTATATAAAATTAAAAAATCCCATTCTCGTACGAGAATGGGATTTTTTATTACAATTTTTATTTAAAACTAATTGGAGTTATTCGATTCCAATTTCATTAATTTCTTCAAATTGGTTTTTAGGATCTGTACCATATTGATTAGAGCCTCTTGTTCCTTCTGTTGCCAAAAAAACCAAGAGAACAATTGCACCAAAAGGAATAAAAGCAATTAGAAAAAACCAGCCACTTTTACCAATATCATGTAATCTTCTAACAAGAACTGCTAAATTTGGTATCATAACTGCTAACGAATAAACCGTAAAACAAATATAACCTAAGGCAATTCCGTTGCCAGCTCCAACCTTGCCGTTTAAAATTGCTCCAATTAGGCCTCCAATTACCAAAAAAGAAATCAAAATGCAAAGACCAGCCAGGCCAAAATACCAATATTCACTTCTTCTTGCTCGTCCTTTAAAATTTGCATAGTTTTCAAAAACTACTTTTTTGTACCATTTAATCATAATTATTATTTGCTATTAATTTGACATATTTTATAAAAAAAATCTCATTTGAAAATGAGATTTTTTGTTTTAGAACCAAGGCTTTTTACCCGCTTGATACGTTTGATAAAATTCATCATCAGATTTAGTCAAATAGATTATTCCTTCAGCTACTCCAACAAGACCTCCAAGCCCGAAAGTTACCATACTTACAATAAGCTGAATAATCCCTTCTTTTTTATACCCTAAATAAAACTTATGAGCTCCAAATGATCCTAATAAAATTCCTAGAACTCCTGCAACTACTTTTTTGTTCTCTACTTTTCCGTTTTCCATTTTATTGATTTATAAATTTATAATTGTGTTTTAAAGCTTAGTATGCTTTATTCAAGAAATACATCCTTGAAATTTCGTGCGAAATTATAAATCTAAAAAACCTTAATATCCCACAATAAGCCAGTGTTATATTAAAAAAAGGCAATTTTAAAACAGATACATTCAAAAAAAAATCCCACTCTATCGAATGGGATTTATAATATTTTAAAACCAAGGTTTCCTGCCAACTTGGTAAGTCTCGTAAAACTCTTCATCTGATTTTGTGAGGTAAATAATTCCTTCAATAAGGCCAATAACAGCCCCTATTCCGCAAATAAAGCCCAAGATGAGTTGAATAAAGCCCTCTTTCGTATAACCTAAATAAAATTTATGAATTCCAAATACGCCTAATAAAATTGCAAAGATTCCGCTAACCACTTTTTTATTTTCTTGCTTGGTATTTCCAAACTCTGATTGTGTATTTTCCATATTCTTATTTTTAAATTAAATTTATAAATGGGAAGTAAATCAATATTAAAAAAAATCCCGTTCACATGATGAACGGGATTTATATGTTTTAGAACCAGCCTTTTTTACCTACTTGGTATGTTTGGTAGAATTCTTCATCTGATTTTGTCAGATAGATAATTCCTTCAACAAATCCGATTATACCTCCAAGGCCACAAGTAACAATACTTATTACTAATTGAATTATCCCTTCTTGAGTATATCCTAATATAAATTTATGAATTCCTAAGTATCCAAAAATTAAAGCAAGAACTCCTGCTAATACTTTTTTATTCTCTTGTTTTGGTCCTGCTGGGGTGTTCCAAGCTTCTTGTTTGGTAGTTTCCATTTTTAGTTATTTATTAATTTAATTATTGTAATTCAACGTTTCCGATTTCATTAATTTCTTCTATTTCACTTTTTGGATCTGCCCCATAATAGTTTTCACCAGAATCTCCTTCAGTTAAAAGCAAAATCAACAGCCAAATTGGGCCAGCTAATGGAATTAAAGCTACAAGAAATGTCCAGCCGCTTTTACCAATATCGTGCATTCTTCGAACTGTAACAGACAATGATGGAATGAATGTCAAAAGAGAATAAAGAGCTAAAAGTCCAAATCCTAAACCTACAGCCAAAGGACCATTATCAGTAACAACATATATAATCACTGATAATATGATAAACAAGAAGAAAATAACTGCAGTTGCTAAACGAAAATACCAGTATTCGCTTCTTCTAGCTCTTCCTGTAAAATTTGCATAGTTCTCAAAAAGTGCCGTTTTGTACCATTCAATCATAATTAAGAAAATTATTTAGTTAATCCCTACTCTTTTTAGGATTTTCGGTTGCTCCTTTTATAAAATTTTGTTAAAAAAATCACAACAATATTAAAAAAAAATAATCTTAAAAACTAATTCTCAATGTTACTTTTAAAGAAAAGACTTGTTATTAAAAACTAAATTGCAATACATAAAAAAGGATAACTCTTTAAACCTTAAAATCATTGGCTTTATCGTTATAAAGCGTTTTGATTTTATCTACAATAACCTGAGCTAAACGTTCGTGACTTTCAAAAGTCCATCCTGCTATATGAGGTGTGAGCAAAGCATTTTTAGCTTCCAATAAATATTGAAATGCTTCTGGAGTGTTTTTATCTTGAAAAAGAGTCTCGAAAGATAATTTTTCATACTCTAAAACATCCAGACCAGCACCCAGAATCTTTTTAGCGTTCATTGCATCAACTAAATCAGCTGTTACTATGTTTTTGCCGCGCGAAGTATTTATAATCCAAAATGGCTTCGAAAATGCGTTTATAAAATCAGTATTAACCATTTTGTCTGTTTCTGGAGTCCATGGAAGATGCAAACTCAAAACATCGGCTTTTTGCTGCAAATGTTGCAATGAAACTTGCTTGGCATTTTCATCACCCACATTTTCCAAAATATCATAACACAAAACTTCTGTTTCAAAACCGCGAAGTTTTTTTGCAAAGGCTTTTCCCATATTTCCGTATCCGATAATTCCAACCGTTTTTCCATCTAATTCGTGACCCCGATTACTTTCTCGATTCCAATGTCCAGCTTTTATTTCGGCATCGGCCTGATTCAAATTATTAAACAAAGACAAAATAACACCCAGAGAGTGTTCTGCAACAGCGTTGCGATTACCTTCTGGAGCCGCAATTAAATGTATGCCTTTTGTCTCCGCATAATCACAGTCGATACTTTCTAAACCGGCGCCAACTCTTGCAATAAACTGTAAATTGGTCGCTTTATCTAAAAAAGTTTTATCAATTTTAAAACGGCTTCGAATAACAATTCCGTTGTAATCTTGAATTTTGGCTTCAATTTCTTCTTTAGAAGATTTAAAATCGGCGTGGTTTTCAAAACCTGCTTCTTCTAACTGTGACCACAGAATTGGGTTATTGCTGTCTATATGCAGAATTTTTATGCTCATTATTTTTGAATTTTATATAGCAAAAATACGGTTAATTCTTTAAGATATGACCCAAATATTAATCTCGAAAGTATCATTTGTATAAGTCAGATTTTGCATATTTTAAACACATTTTTACTCTTAGGCAATATTTCATAATTGCTTGTCTCTACGGATAAAATTTTTTATTGGTCAGATTTTTTTTAACTTTGGAAATACACCTCAAAAATTCGCTTCCTTTAAATTCTCAGAACTTCATTAAAATGAAATTAACAAAAACTTTTAAATCCTTTTTTGAAAATGAAAAATCAGGAGGTTTGCTCTTGCTGTTTGTTACGATAATTTCACTTTCTCTGGCAAACTCTTCTTTTCAAAGCGAATTTATTGGTTTTTGGGAAAAAGATTTAGGCGGACATTCGATCACACATTGGATTAACGATGGTTTGATGACGATTTTCTTTTTATTGATCGGGTTAGAATTAGAGCGCGAAATTTACCATGGCGAATTATCCAGCATAAAAAATGCTTCTTTGCCTATTATGGCTGCTTTTGGTGGCATGCTGGTTCCTGCTGCTATATTTCTCGCTTTAAATTTCGGAACTTATACTCAAAACGGAGCTGGAATTCCGATGGCGACAGATATTGCCTTTGCCATTGGGATATTATCGCTATTAGGCAATAAAGTTCCGGCTTCATTAAAAGTATTTTTAACAGCTTTAGCAGTTATAGACGACTTAGGTGCCATCATTGTTATTGCAGTTTTTTATACTACTTCTATAGCTTTTATAAATCTTGCAATTGCTTTGGGGATTTGGGTTTTCTTATTCATTTTAAACAGAATGAAAATTCATAACTTAATTCCGTATTTAATTGGAGGTGTTGTGATGTGGTATTTCATGCTTAATTCTGGCGTTCATGCTACCATTACTGGTGTTATTTTAGCCTTTGTTATTCCGTTTGGCGATGGAGGCGAAAAATCGTCCTCTTATAAACTCCAGCACTTTTTACATAAACCTGTTGCCTTTGTAATTTTGCCTTTATTCGCGATTGCAAATACATGTATCGCGATTGAATCAGACTGGCATGAAGGTTTGAGTCATCCAAATACTTTCGGAATTATTCTAGGTCTAGTTGTTGGAAAACCAGTAGGTATTTTGCTTTTTTCATCTATTGGCGTTAGCGCAGGTTTGTGTGCTTTGCCAAAAAGTTTAAAATGGTCTCATATTTTAGGTGCCGGAATGTTGGGTGGTATTGGCTTTACCATGTCCATTTTCATTACAATTTTGGCTTTTAAAGATCCTGAAACCATCGTTTTTTCTAAAATCGCTATTTTAATTGCCTCGATACTTTCTGGAATTTTTGGATTTGTTTATTTGAAATACATCTTGAAAAAAAGAAAAGCAACTAGAAATTAAAGTTTAAAACATATAAATAAATTAAGACATGAAATTAACTTATATCCTTTTTGCTGTTTTATTATTGTGGTCTTGTAATAAAAAAACTGAGTCTGCCTCTGAAGAAATTATTCCTAAAGATACTGTAATTGCTCAGACCACTAAAACGCAAGAATCAATGGAAGGCATTTATAAAACATATTCTGATTTTAACAATTCAGAAGAATGCGGAATTTCTCTTGAAATAAATAAAACAAAAGACGGTTACAGCTATTTTTTAAAAACAAAAACCAGACAGTTAAAAGGAAAAGCAAATTTTACTAAAAGTGAATCTGGTGAAAAATATTTAGTTTTAGAAGGAATAAAATGGGATGAATACGAAGGAGATATCAGCCATGAAGAAGATTCTTTATCAGAATCTGAACCAAAAGAATTAGAGATTCCTGTTGGCATTGACGCAAGTTATGTTAAAGATACACTTACGATTCAGAATTATGGCAATGCTATGAATTCGTATACAAAGCTTTCTGAATGTGGAAGTAAGTACATTCAACTTATAAAGAAAGGAAAATCAAATAAATAAAATTACTTAGACTGTTCGTTAAAACTCGAGTCCAAAAATCCAATTACTCATCGCATTGCCTTAATAATTAACTTTAAAACTTACTATTATGATCGGATTACTCAAAAACAGACGGTTTTATAAAATTATCTTTTTTAAGAAACATCAAAAACGGCGAAGCCCATTTTACACTGATCACATATTGGGAAAACCTGGAAGTTATTAAAAACTTTGCTGGAGAAGATTTTGAAAAAGCAAAATATTATCCTGAAGACAATGATTTTCTTTTGGAGTTTGAAGAAAAAGTAGAGCATTTTGAGGTTTTTGCTTGAAACATTTATGAAGCAACCTCCCAATATTTGTCATTTCGATCCCGAGGCCTCGGGATCGAAATAACACAAAAGCCAGCTCTCTTCAAAAACAAAAATTTCCAAACCTAAACAAAATTGGAATTTGGAATTTTTAAAATATTGGAATTTAAATAATCTACCCTTTTATTTGCTTCAAAGAAGTCTTAATTCCTTTAATTAAAGAGGAACTAAAACCATTATGTTCCATCTCGTTCAAACCAACGATTGTACAGCCTTGCGGTGTCGTTACACGGTCAATTAATTGTTCTGGATGTACTTTTTCTTCTAAAAGCATTTTTGCTGCACCTTTTACAGTTTGAGCAGCAATTGCCAATGCCGTTTGAGAATCAAAACCAATTTCGATTCCGGCCTGCATAGACGCGCGAATGTATCTTAAAGCATACGCCGTTCCGCATGCGCCTAAAACCGTTGCCGCATCCATTAACTTTTCGTCAATAACGGGAGCGGTTCCTAAATCCTGAAATAAATCAACAATTGGCAGCGCTTTTTCTCTATCTTTTTCAGGGAAGGAAATACAAGTCGCTGATTCGCCAAACTGCGCCGCAATATTCGGCATAATCCTGATTACCGGATATTCGTTATTTGTTTTAGACTGAAGTGCATCAAGAGACAATCCGCTAACTGCTGAAGCTATTGTTTTGCCTTTAATTACTGGCAAAATTTCAGCAAAAACAGTATCGACTTGATACGGTTTTATAGTTAAAATTACCACATCAGCTTCTTGAATGTTATGTTTATTATCTGAAGAAACCGTGATTCCGTATTCTGATAAATATTGAATACTCGCAATATTTCTTCTTGTAACTGTAACTTGGTTGTTTTTAGAGAATTTAGCAATTCCCAAGGCAATAGAAACCCCAAGATTTCCTCCTCCTATTATGTGTACTTTCATTCTTCTTGGTTTTAATTTGTTTGACGCTAGTTAACAGTCTATTTTCCGCCTACAAATTACATAGATTTTAGAGATCTTAAATCACTGAAATTTATTAATTTGTGGCAAAAATTTAAAATCCAAGAATCATTTTGGCAACTCCAAAATAGAGCATAATTCCGAAAACGTCATTGGTTGTTGTGATAAACGGACCTGTAGCAATTGCAGGGTCAATTTTATTTTTATGAAGAAAAAGAGGCACAAGAGTTCCTAAAGTTGCAGCGAATAAAATTACTACAATCATCGAAATTGAAATTGCCATACCCACTAAATATTGCTGGTACATAACAGAATGGTAGCCTAACAGCAATAAGGAAATAATCGTTCCTGAAATCATAGAAACGCTGATTTCTTTACTAAAATAGCTACGGCTAAATTCTTTCAAAGTTCCGTTAGCCAAACCTTGCACTACGATAGCAGATGCTTGAACACCTATATTTCCTGCAGTTGCTGAAAGCAAAGGCACAAAAATAATTAAGGTTGAATATTTTTGAAATGTAGCTTCGTTACCTTTTAAAACAAAAGATGCTACAATTTCAATAACCATTCCGATTAAAAGCCAAGGCAAACGCGCTTTTGTGAGTTCCAAAACGCTGTCATTTGATTCTACGTCTTGTGTGATACCCGCCGCCAACTGGTAATCCTTATCGGCTTCGTCCTTGATTACGTCTACGATATCATCGATAGTAATTCTTCCAACCAGACGACCTAATTCATCTACAACTGGAATAGCCTCTAAATCGTATTTCTGCATGATACGTGCTACCTCAACATCTTCGGTATCTACGTTCACAAAATTTAACTTTCGAATATAAATATCTCCAATTTGTGTTTTGGTTGATGTCGTCAACAAATCTTTTAATGATAATCTTCCTTTAAGGCGGTTTTCATCATCAACAACATATATCGAATGAACGCGCGAAACATTTTCTGCCTGAATACGCATTTCTTTCACGCAAGTTAATACATTCCAATTTTCATTGACTTTTACTAACTCTTTACCCATTAAACCACCGGCAGAATTTTCGTCGTAACGCAGTAAGTCTACAATATCTTTTGCGTGTTCAACGTCAATCATTTCAGAGATTACCTCCGCTTTTATTTCCTGCGAAAGTTCAGCGATAATATCCGCCGCATCATTCGTTTCAAGCTCATCAAGCTCTTCTGCAATTTCTTTAGGCGAAAGTCGGCTTAAGATGTTTTCACGCAAATCATCTTCTAATTCAAGAAGAATCTCTGCAGTTTTATCACTATCTAAAACCTTAAAAATATAGGTTGCTTCGTCGAAATCCAGTTCATCCAGGATTTCGGCGATATCAGCATGGTGCAGATCATTAAGCAAAACTTCAAGTTCTTTGTCGTTTTTGTTAACAATATGCTCTTCTAATTGGTGGATTAATTCTTTACTAACTTTGAACTCCATCGGCTTCTATTTTTTGAGTCAGTTCAATAAATTCTTCTACACTAAGTTGCTCGGGACGTTTATCAAAGATAGTGTCTAATCGCAAATTATCAGTTAAATTTAATGTTTTCAAACTGTTACGTAATGTTTTTCGTCTTTGCTGAAAAGCAGTTTTCACTACCGTAAAGAACAACTTTTCGCCACATGGAAGACTATAATCTTCCTTTCGGGTCATTTTCATCACACCCGATTTCACCTTGGGCGGAGGAATAAAAACATTTTCGTCGACAGTAAATAAATACTCTGTGTCATAGAAAGCCTGAGCTAAAACAGATAAAATTCCGTAAGCCTTTGAGCCTTTTTTCTCGCAGATTCGTTCAGCAACTTCTTTCTGGAACATCCCAGAAAATTCTGGAATCTGATGTTTGAATTCTAAAGTCCTAAAAACAATCTGTGTTGAAATATTATAAGGAAAATTACCGATTATTGCGAATTGTTTGTTTTCGTAAACCTCGTTAATATTGTATTTCAGGAAATCCTGAGAGATAATTTTATCTTTTAATTTTGGATAATTTTCACCCAAATACACTACAGATTCTCCGTCTATCTCAATCACGTGTGTATTAATTGGCTTATCAAGCAAATACTTAGTCAACACACCCATTCCTGGTCCTATTTCTAAAACCTCATCGTATCCTTTTAAGCTCAAAGTATCTGCAATTGCTTTTGCAATACTTTCGTCTTTTAGGAAGTGTTGTCCTAAATGTTTTTTGGCTTTTACTTTTTCCATTTTCTTTTTTAGATTGCAGATTTTTAGACTTCTTAGATTGTTAGATTTTAGTAAGTTTAAAATCTGAAGTCTAATGATCTAAATCTCTTTTAATGTTCCGAAATAACTTCTAACTCCGTTCTGAAAGAAAGCATTTTATCAGCAAATAACCCTAAAGCTTCTCTATGAAATGCTGGTTCATCTTCGATATAAAACTTCTCTAAAGTTTCTTTGCTGTCGGTAATGTATTGAACTGAATAGGTAATTCCACCCATTTCCTCTTCAATTAAAACTCTGACAATTCGGGCAGAAGAAAATTTCTGCGTAGCTAGAATTTCGGGTATATGTTTTTCCTGCATCCACTTTAACCATTGGTCATGAACGCTTTCATGTATATTTGTGGTAACGTTGTAAATAATCATTTTCTTTTAGATTGTTAGATTTCTTAGATCTTTAGACTACTTAGATTTCAGAAAGTCTAAAGATTTAAGAATCTATTTTATAAATTCTTGTCTCCTCTTAACTCGCGGTATTTTTTTCTGGCATCAACAAAGTAAATACTATCTTGATGATTAAAAATTACCTTTTCATATAAAGGCTTTGCCTTTTCTGTATCGTGCAATTCGTCATTGTAAATTTCTGCCGAAAAAAACAGCGCTTCATCCATATAAATTCCGTCGCTATGATTGTCAATGATTTGCTGGTATTGGCTTAGAGCCGAATTATAATCTTTTAGACTTTCATAGATTTTACCTAAACGCAACATTGTTACAGCTTCAATTTCTTGGCCTTTAAAGGCTTTTAAAATATTCTGAAACTGGGCAATAGCTTCTGGTTTTTTATTCTGATAAATTAAAAAATCGCCCTTTGCAAATTGCTTTAATGCTGTTTGCGTCGAATCAGCTACGGTATTGTCGTTTATCAATAAAAAATATTCCAGCGCATCATTTGCAATCAATTGCGTATTGGCCGACTTCAATTCTTTAAATTGTTTTAAAGCCCATTCAAAATCAGTTTTAAAATAACTTGTTTTCGCCGCTTTTAAACTCGCTTCGTGCGACATGACATCATTCTTTAAATCCAATTGAATTTGAGAATAATAAATTAATGCCTGATTGAATTTCTCCTGCAAAAGCAAGATATCTCCCAACTCCATTTTAGCATCTGCCTCTTGATAATCATTCAAATTGAGTTCTAAAGCTCGTTTGACAATCGTTATTCCTTCTTCAGGCTTTTTTAAATTAAAAGCGACAAAATGCGCCTGAAGTAATTGCAAAGATAAGGTAAAAGGAGTTATATCGTAGGTTGCCAACAATTGTTGCAGCTCAGTATTGATAATTGGATAATCTTTATCCTGTGCCTTATCAATTTTAATTTCCATTAGATAATAATTCGTCTGAATCAATAAATCTAAGTCTTTGGTATTAAGAAGGATAAAATTCAGAATTTCAGATGCTGTTTCTGTGTCATCTTCATTCAATGCAAATTGACTCAGATTAACAATACTCGAAAGTGACTCTGGATCTCGCTTATAAATTGCTTTTTCTTGAATAAATGCTTTTCCAAATTCTTTTTGCTGTACATAAAACCAACTCAAATAATGATTCCAGAATACATCTTGATCTTTCTGCGTTTTCAGGATTAATGCTTTTCGCATTGCATCTTTAAAAGCAGTATTATCGGTTTCACCGTTCATAAAACGCGATAACTGTGTCTGGATCAAATTGGCATTTTGCGGGTTCTGAAACGATTCTGTCAGCAAAAGATCAATCATTTGATCTGTTTTTCCTAACTGTCCGTACAACATTCCGATTTGGAAATTGAAATTGTAATTCGGCTGTACTTGCATTGCGGTCTGATATGCTTTTAAAGCATATTCCAACAACACTTTTTTCTCAAAAGAATTTCCGATTCCGTAAACATCATTTGGATTCGTTTTTATTTTTTCTATTGCCTGATCGTAGTAGTTTTTAGCTTTAGCTTCGTTTTTCTGCAATTGAAAATTATAACCCAATTCCACTAAAAAAACACCTTGCTTGTATTTGTTATAACGATCTTGAATCGATTTTTCGGCCAAAGCAAACTGCTGCAGCTGCTGATAACAATCGATCGTTTTTAAAAAATATTGAGTATTAGACGGCACATTACGTAAAAGCTCTTCATAACTTATTTTAGCTTTTTCGAAATCACCTTTATCGTAGTAATATTGAGCAAGTTGCTCATTTTGAGACATTGCAAAAGTTGACCACAACAAAACGATATAGATAAAGATGTCTTTCATATTTCAGTTTTTTAAGTCGCAGTTGAAGTCACAGTGTTCAGTATTCAGTGGCAGTTACAGTTGAAAACTGAAAACTGTAACTGCCACTGTAACCTTTTTTAATTTATAATATCAAATCCGCAGTAAGGGCGTAAAACTTCTGGAATTACAATTCCTTCCGGTGTTTGGTAATTTTCTAAAATTCCGGCCAAAACTCGTGGCAAAGCCAATGAACTTCCGTTCAAAGTATGCGCTAATTGATTTTTCCCGTCTTTGTCTTTAAAACGTAACTTCAAGCGGTTAGCTTGAAAAGTTTCGAAGTTAGAAACTGAACTAATTTCTAACCAGCGATCCTGCGCTGTAGAAAACACTTCAAAATCATAAGTCAAAGCAGATGTGAAACCCATATCGCCACCACATAAACGTAAAACACGGTATGGCAATTTTAATTCCTTTAAAATATCTTTTACGTGCTCTACCATTCCGTCAAGCGCTTCATAAGACTTATCAGGATGTTCGATACGTACGATTTCTACTTTATCAAATTGGTGCAAACGGTTTAATCCGCGTACGTGCGCTCCATAAGAACCTGCTTCACGACGGAAACACGGTGTGTAAGCCGTGTGTAAAACTGGCAATTCGCTTTCACTTAAAAGTACATCGCGGAATAAATTGGTAACCGGAACTTCAGCAGTCGGAATCAAATATAAATCATCAATTGTTGAATGATACATTTGTCCTTCTTTATCTGGCAATTGTCCTGTTCCGTATCCTGAAGCTTCATTTACCAAATGAGGCACTTGCACTTCGTTGTATCCTGCTGCAGTATTTTTATCTAAAAAATAATTGATTAGGGCACGCTGTAAACGAGCACCTTTTCCTTTGTAAACTGGAAAACCTGCGCCTGTAATTTTTACACCTAATTCGAAATCGATGATATCGTATTTTTTTACCAATTCCCAGTGAGGCTGAGCACCTTCGTGCAAAACCGGAATATCTCCTTCTTGAAAAACATTCAAATTGTCATCTGGTGTTTTTCCTTCAGGAACAATATCTGCCGGAAGATTTGGCAAAGTGTATAATTTATTGGTTAATTCAGTTGCTAGAGCTTCTGCTTTTTCGCTTAATTCTTTGCTTTTTTCTTTTAATGAAACGGTTTTTTCTTTTAAAATTGCGGCTTTAGATTTCTCTCCCGCCTTCATTAATTCGCCTATATCTTTGGACAATTTATTAGATTCTGATAAAGTATTATCTAACTCAACTTGCGCAGCACGACGATTTTCGTCTAATTGCACTACCTCTTCTACAACACTTTTAGCATCGATATTTCGTTTTGCTAAAGCCTTGATTACTTTCTCTTGATTCTCTCTAATAAATGCGATTTGTAACATAGCTTTGTTTTTATAACTAGTATTTTTATATAAAGGAAGCAAATTTAAGGAAATGTTTGCTAAGAATAAGACAAAGTTTGTGCGGAAAAAGTTATTTCACAGCGTTGGACTGCGATAAAACATCTATTAGCAAAAATTTTTCAAAATTAAACATTATAATTCTTAGTGAATATTAGTGAATTTGCGTAATTTTCTTTTCCAAAGAATTTTAAACAAAGTAAAACATCATGAATGAAAATAGCGCTTTACTAGTAATGGACATGCAGTCGGCAATATTAACCAGCCTTCAGGATTCAACAGTTATAGTCGAAAATATAGCCCAAGCAATAAAAGTTGCAAGAAGCAAAAACATTCCAATTATTTACGCCACACTTGGTTTCAAAAATGGAGCATCTGAAATTAGTCCTAACAATAAAACTTTTGCAAAAACCAGAGAACACATCAACAACATTAATTTTGACGATTTTACAAAAGTTCATCCGGCATTAGCGCCACAGGAAAACGATATACAAGTAATAAAACGTCGCATAAGTGCATTTGCAGGAAGCGCATTAGAAGTTGTTTTAAGATCGAAAGATATTAAACATCTTGTAATGACTGGCTATGCAACAAGCGGTATTGTTTTATCAACTACAACAGAAGCTGCTGATAAAGATTATAAAATCACTATTTTGTCTGATGGCTGTGCCGATACTGATGAAGAAGTACATCATGTTTTGACTACTAAAGTTTTTCTTCGATATGCCAACGTAACGACAATCAAAGAATGGGAGAATTCGTAATTTTGTTCTAAAGTTATTTCTCAGAGATGCACTAAAATTACACAGAGATACACAAAGCTTTTTAAAATTTCTTCGTGAAACTTTGCGACTCTTTGTGTATCTCTGCGAAATTATTCCATAAAAAAAACGGAAACAACTTTTAAAAGCCGTTTCCGTTTTTATGCTGCATCTCAAAAATTGAAATTTAGCAATAAGATCAATATTATCTCGTATAAACCGTGATTGCACCGTTTGCATCTTTTACTTTCAATTCTGAAAGCGTAAGATTTACGATATCTTGAGTTTTACTTACACCATTTATAACCGTAGTTAAATTATTGTGTGATCTTGAATAAATTCCTGATTGTGTTGTTATTGCACAAGCACTAATTGTTGAATCATAATCTCCAACAATTACAGTGTTATCTAATTTAAGTTCCAAGTAATCTTTTTCACATCCACTTTGATTTTGTGGAGCATCAATTAAAGTTTCAGTACCACCTGTAGAAGTACCAACTTTACTTAATTTCCATTTTCCTTCTAATGGTACTAATGTTTCTCCTTCATTGTCATCGCTGCTGCAAGAGGTTGTAAATAAGCCAACGCTTAAGATAAGGGCGAGTAATAAGCTTCTGATTTTCATGTCTGATTTGTTTAAAATTAATAGTGCTAAATTAATTTTAAAGCTGTGGGAAATGTTACACAAATTTCTTCATCATTTACATAATTATTAGAAAATCGTAAGTAAATTCATAAAATTATCCAAAGAACTGTAAGCTTTACGTAAAGATCCGCAAAAGCTGTTTAAAAACTGGTTAATGTTTACTTACGTTCAATAAGCAATTCCTTCAATTCATTTGTTTTTAAAAATGAAGCCAAACGACCAGACAGAAGCAACATTTCTCTTTCTTCAGGAGCTATTCTCAATTTTGTCTGAACGTGAGATGAAAATTCATATAATATAAGGATCTCGCTAGCGGTTAATGATGTGAATTTTTCTTTATTTAAAGTAGCCAAAATCACTTCGCCGTCTTTGTCTTTAGTAAAGCTGAGTTCACCAAATCTTTCGATTAATTCTTTTCTAAAATTAGTGTAGAACTTTAGCCAATTCGAATAATCATCATCAGTGTTTTTTAATTCGGCTACCAGAGCTTCGTATTTTTCATCTTTTTTAAGTTTTAATAAATGATCGCGAAGTGTTGTAAAACCAATTACCTGATAATTAGAAGTCGGGATCTTATAACGTTCCATTAAATTCTCAACATCACGATCAAAAGTCATGTATCGGGTTTGAACGGTATATAAAGAAGCCGTTTCAAACAACGAAATCAGTTTAATTTTCTCATCACTTATATAAGGTTCTTTTTTTCCTTGTCCCAAGCAATCAATAAAAAGCGCTCTTTTGTTTTTGCTATCTACTTTAGTATCATTATAAAGAAGTTCTAACAGCGTTTTATAGCCCGTATTATCTGAAGCTCCTCCATCAATAATGCATAATATTTTGTTTTGGTTTTTTACCCCAAATTTTACTTTTGGCAACACACCCGGAAAAGCAGAACTTGCTGTGATTGCATACGTAACCGGAAAATCATAACCATCATTTATAAGATTATGATCAAGCGGAATCGAAGCTTTATTGGGAGCCAAAGACGTATTTAAACTTAAACCGCGAATAATATGCGGCATAAACGGAACTCGTTCTCCGTTATTATAAGCCGTTCCGTTTGCGACTAACATTGGAAGGTCAGGATTCTTTTTGCTTTCTTTCGGAATAAAAAAATCAGACATCAGCATTTGGGTTCCAAATTTATTTGGGTTTTCAGGATTTGAGCTGTCATATTGCAAAATCTCCGAGTCTAATCGCTGCGTCATGGATATTTTATCGCCTTTTTCGTTTCGGCTATTGTTTAGAAGAGATAAGATTGTAGCCGATTTATCTACATAATCTTTATACGCATCGGCCTTGGAGAAATAAAACTCATTGAAGGTACAATTGTCGTAATTGAGTTTGTTTTTCAGAATCGTCAAATAATATGCTGCTGAATAACAGCCTCCAGAAACGGTAGAAAAATAATCGATTTCGTTTAAAAAGTTGCGCTGTAAATTGTTTTCCTGAATTTCTTCTAAGCCTAAAAGAACGCCCATACTAAAAAACTGTGCACGCGACCCGCCTCCAGAAATACCGATTCCTAAAGCAATATTTGGATTCTGAAACCTGATATTTCGCTCCTGAACCGATTTATAATCGTTTAATGATACGGCAGGAATTGAACTATAGTTAATCTCTGAAAAAAGATTGATTTTGTTTTGCGAAACTAGAACTTGGCAAAACAAAAAAAGAATCAATTTAAGACAGTTGCATTTCATTTCAGAATCATTAAAATTTCTTAATTCAAAATATATTTAAGCTTATGCGAAGTTACAAGAAACTAAAATGGGTTTTAAAAATTAATTGCAATTACAACTTTTAATTAACTGTGACACTTTTTGTTGGCGACGAAGTACAGGTTTGTTTATCTTTTTTTATTGTCACATCTGCCTTTACTGCAAATGTTCCTCCTGTAGCGTAAGTATGTGAAACGGTTTTTCCAAAAACGGTTTCAGTTGTACCATCGCCAAATGTCCATTTTACTGATGTCAGCGCATAAGTACCCGTATATTCTATTTCGTAATTGATGATTTTTGTATTTGTTGCGTCTGCTGTATGCTTTAATTTAATAAATGTAGATTCTGCTACACAATCGATTCCTCTTTCAATATCAGACTTGCTGCAAGAAAAACTCAGTACTAAAACTGCGATGACAAATAAGTTGATAGCTTTAATTTTCATGATCCGGATTTATTAGTTACTACTATGAATGTGTCTAGCAAAAATAACGATTTTTAAAATTAACACACTCAAGAACAAGCATTTATTCCACATTAAACAATCTCAAAATATACGAAAGCTCATAAACGATAAAAGCAATCGCCAAATAGCGATGAAAAACTTTATTGTGCACTTTTATCGCCAAAAGGCAAAGTATAATGTGACTTATAATTCGAATGTAATATTCGGTTTGATTGTATAAAAAATAATCACCTCCTTTTATTGCGGTATCAATTAAGTCCGCGCCAAAACTTATCGCAAGAATACCAAAAAACCAATTTTTTCGTGAATAGAAATAATCTTCGTAACCGGTATAATCAACTAAATCATCTGGATACAGAATGGCACACATTAAATAGAAAATCAGAATATAACAGATAATAAAGAAATAATCGGCAAAATACCATTCCTGAATTAACTTCAAATTAAACTCCCACCACCAAAAATGAATAATCAGCAAAAAAACATAAAACACCCAAAGCGAGTGCACAAAATAAATTTTCTTCCGACCCGGATGCTGAATAAATAGTACCGAACCTTTAATAAGATGCGTTAAACTTAAACCCAGAATTATACCGATAATCGATTTGATGTGCGTTAGTTCTTCCATAAATAAAAATTTATTTTATAGAACTAAAATTAAGATAATTAATTAACAAACAAGTCTTTATGTCGGACGATTTTACCACAAAGAGCACCAAGGTTACGCAAAGACTCGCAAAGATTTTTATTTTTTTGCTGCCGCCCGATCATGAGAAGCCCGCAAAAAACCTTTGAACCTTTCCCTCTCTGATCCTTTGTGACTCACATTAAGCTCTTTTAATCTCATGCCCAACAAATTCTTCCAATGCGGCAAACATATCATCTACAGAAAGCACTTCGAAATCGGGGTGATTTTTAAGGAAATTGGCATTTAGGATCACCAAGTTTTCTTCTAATTCATAAAAAGTATCGTTATTCAAAGAGTCGCGAACCGGATTTACACCTTCAAATTTACCGCTTACAAATTTATTCAGCTTTACGCTGCTCATCAGTTTTACTTTTTTGCTTTGCTGCTGAAACAACTCCAAGTGTTTCTCGGCGCCAATCAAAGCTAAACCTTCTTCCAGCAGTTCGTTTAGTTCTTTGTTCCAACCTGATTTATAGACAAACTGCGCAAAATTTCCTTCCGTATATTGCGACCAATAATAATCGAGATAATAACTCAATAAAGCATCTTCGTGAATAAATTCGTCATCGACGCCTTCTTCGCGCATTAAATTGATTACCGAAATATTTGAGTGAATAATATCATGCAGATTTTCACTATTCATCGCCGTTTCAGAAACTATTATTCTACCAAATTCCTCCATTTTGTTTGTTTTTTGAGATTGTTTTGCAAATTTCAGTTAAATAAAAACAGAATCAAATTCCGTCACTATTCTTTTTTTCATTCATCTTTGCAACCAAGGCTTTCAAACGCAATGCCTGGTCTTTTTTCTCCTCACGAAGTTTAGCCTTTTTCCGATTTAGCAATTTGGTATGCAAAGCCTTATTTTTGGTGTTTTTTTCGGGTCCTTTTGCCATGATTTCCTCTTAGTTTGTTTTGCAAATTTCGGCGAAATAATGATACATTAAAAATATTTTTTGGGCGTTTCCCTCCTGGCCGGGCTATTCGCTTCAAGTCCTCGCACTTCCTTCGTCAGGCTGTGGGCTTTCCACTGCTATCCCTAACGCACTCGTTTTCAAAAGAAGATTTGATTTTTGTGAGTATATTATGAAATAAGAAGGATTGTTCTAGTAAATAAAAAATATTAAGTTCACTTTGATAAATTTATAAGATAGTTCCTGATAGAATTTAACTAATTAAGAAATGGAATAATGATTGATAAAGTAAGTGAAGAGAATTAAAGCTTGGCATAATCATTAAATTCTAATAACCAAAAATTTATCAAAACATGAAAGAAACTATCCAAAAAAGTTTAATTTTTTCATTGCTACTAACTAACATTTGGAGTGTTGCTGTATTTTTTATTTATTTCTTTGAACGTCCTGGAATATTTAGTGGTTTGAAAACTCTTGGATTTTTCTTATATTCTTGTTGGTTTTCAGCAAGCTTTGGATTAATCGTACTATTAATTTCATTTATAAAAAGATTAAAACCTAAATTTAAAATATTCTTGCTCACATTGATTTTCTGGATCAATTTGTTCTTTTTTATCCTACTTTTAATTACAATGGCTGTACAAATAATTGACTCGGGAGCAATTTTTGAAATATTATTTTATGCTAATATTATTGTTGCGCCAATAGCAATGTTACTCATTATGAAAATTTCAAAACAATCGAATAATCGCTAATTGCTTTTTGGTCAGAAAGTTTGGCAATTAAAAAATTAATATAGTTCAATTCTGTTTTGTTGGATTTATTATACTTTTATTGATAATTAGAATGATTGTTAATTTTTAATTTATTTTAAAAAACATTATGGATAATGAACTTTTAACAGACTACGCAAGCAAGAAAACCAGATTTTTAAATCTTGTTATTGATAACTTTATTTCTTGGATTTTATTTATTATCACTATTTTATTTTTTGAAGATTGGGTACAGTCAAATATTGGCAAAGGATCGGCTTTAATAAATATCTCTTGCTTTTTATTATTGCGCTTTATTTATTATATGTTTTTTGAATCTCTTTTTGGACGAACACCAGGAAAAATTTTTACTGCAACAAAAGTAATAGATGAAAATGACAAGAAGCCAAATTTCAAAAAGCTGTTAATTAGAAATCTTTCACGATTTATTCCTTTCGATGCAATATCATTTGCGGTATCTGATATTGGCTGGCACGATTCTATTTCTAAGACTAGTGTTATAAATACTTAAAAAATGAACCCAACCTTCTTCCCAACCCAAGAAAAATTCAGATTATGGCTAGAAAAGCATCACCAAAAAGAAACCGAACTTTTAGTAGGTTTTTATAAAGTGAACAGCAAAAAACCATCAATGTCCTGGTCAGAATCTGTAGATCAGGCGCTTTGTTTTGGCTGGATCGACGGTGTTCGAAGATCTATCGACGAAGAAAGTTATTCGATCCGATTTACACCGAGAAAAAAGTCCAGCATTTGGAGTGCTATCAACATTAAAAAAATAGAGGAACTCACAAAAGCCGGACTGATAAAAGAAGCTGGACTAAAAGCTTTCGAATTAAGATCGGAAACGAAATCCAGAATTTATTCGCACGAAAAAGAACCTTCCATTCTTGATGCAGAATTCGAGAAACAATTTAAAGAAAATAAAAAAGCCTGGGAATACTTTAAGAACCAAGCGCCATCCTATAAAAAAGTTATGATTCACTGGATTATGACGGCGAAACAAGAAAAAACCAGAATTTCACGTCTCGAAAAAACAATAAGTATAAGTGCTGAGCAAAAACGAATGTTGTAAGTTTTGATTTAAATTGAGAATAAACAGTAACTTTATTCCGTTAAAAAGCTAAAAGAAGAACAATGACAGAAAGAACAGCCTTACAATATTACGTTTTAGATGTATTTTCAAACGAAAGTTACAAAGGAAATCCGTTGTCTGTCGTTTTTACTGATGGCAATTTAGAATTAGAAACCTATCAAAATATTGCAAAGGAATTTGGTTATTCTGAAACTTCATTTGTTTACTATTCAAAAGAACAAAAAGCACTAAATGTTCGCTCGTTCACGCCAATTGGATTTGAAATAGACGGTGCCGGACATAATTTATTAGGCGCAGTTTGTGGCGCTTTGTTAAAAAAAATGCCCATTTTTGATGAGCAGGACGAAAACAATCGTTTTGTGATTATGAAACATTCACCAATTCCGTTGACGGTAAGTTTTGATACTGTTACGCAATATCCGATTGTGCAAATGCATCAAAAACAAGCGGTTATCAAACAGCAAATACCAACTTACAAAATAGCAATTGCGCTGGGTTTTAAAATTGAAGATCTCGAAATCGATATGCTTGTGCCAACAGTTGTTCAGACGGAAGTAGCACATACTATGGTTCCAGTTCGAAGCAGTCAATTATTAAATGGTTGTGTTCCGGACAGCAAACTTTTGATTGAAATTTCGAAAGAATATCAATTTGAAGGGTTTTATTGTTTCTCTATTTCTAATGAAAATCAAAATCATATAGTTGAAGCCCGATTTTTTAATCCAATAATCGGAATTGAAGAAGATCCTGCAACAGGAACTGCTGCTGGGCCTTTAATTGGTTTTTTAACCAAAAACAGATACACGCAATTAAATAAAGAATATAAAATTCTGCAAGGCGTAAAACTCAACCAGGCATCACTTATAGAAGTAATGTGCAGGCAAAATGATGTTTTGGTTGGCGGTTCTTCAATTATTACAATGCGAGGTGAACTTTATATATAAAAAAAGCTGCACTTAATGCAGCTTTTTTTATATATAATATTTTAGTTTTTAATCCCTTGTTTAATTGGTTTTGGTGGCTCTTGTTGAGGCGGAATTCGTTTCTTCAAGAATAAAATTTGCCCTAAATGACTCGATTGATGCTCCATTACGTGAAACCAGCAATATTGATTGGTCATGTCGTATTTTAACTGAACTTCGGCAAACCAAGCATCGTCCCTTTTCTTTAATTCTTCAATAGTTTTTGCACGAACTTGATTATAAATATCCAAATAATATTGAATATCGTGACCTTTAAATTCGTCGCGTCCGCCTTGATCTAAATTTAAAGCGTTGTTCCAAATTTTCTTTTCTTCTTCATTAAAATCCCTATTTTCAAAAGTAAAAACCTGATAGTATTTTTCGGCTGCAGCCAAATGCATCACCAAAGCTCCAATTCGATTCGCTTCTTCATCATGGAGATAATCGATTTCATACTGACTCATGTTTTTCACCGTTCTTTCAACACGAGATTTAAGATCTTCCAGCATCGAAATCATGTCGGCGATCTTTGGAGAAGCTCCATCAACATTTCCTATTCTAGCTTGTGGTCTTGGTTTAATACCGCTTCCTTCTAATAATAAACTGCTTTTCCCATCAACGCTTGATTTATCAGATGTAATTTTATATTCCTTTACTTTTACAATGGCTTCTTTTGAAGTTCCTAAGCTCCATTTCGGAATGTCTCCATTCTTTACAGCAGTTTCAAAACTTGAATTTAAAACAGTTAAAGGTTCAAAAATACCTTTATCATTTTCAATCCATAATTCGAACTTATCAAAATAGAATTTTCCGTTATTGATACAAAGACCTCCAAAACTCAATGATTTGCTATTTTTATCTAAAGTTCCTTCAACGGTGTAGGAGTTCCAATCTTTAGATTTTACAGGTCTGTCCTGCATATTATCAAAAAAACCTTCTTCATCATTTTTAGTATCAACTCTTGCCCATACTCCAGCCCAAGCTGTTGGTTCTGTAGTTTCGGCTTTAACAGATGCAATTACCTTGAATTTTTTCGTAACAGCAGTCTGAATATCAATTGTCTGATTGAAAGATGTCCAATCACTTGAAATCGTTTTTTGTGTTTGAGCATAACTGGTGCTGAAAAACAAAAATAACAGTGGTATTATTAGTTTTTTCATTTTTGGAAATTAAAGTTGCAGTAAATGTAATATTTGTTTCTTTAAGTAATAACTTACTTTTATGAAAAATAATGCACAAAAAAAACCGCACTCTAATTAGAATGCGGTTTTAAGATATTTTATCTGAAAGAATATTAATTCGTTTTAATAGGAGGCAAATCAAACGCGATAGAATCGTGCTCGAAATTGTTACGGTGTCCGCCATCGCAAAAAGGTTTGTTTGCAGATAATCCGCAACGGCAAAGTCCAAGTGCAGATCTTCCTTGAAGTCCGTAAACCGTTCCTTCAGCGTCCATAATTTCGAAATCGCCTTCTATTTTTATAGATCCGTTTTTATTGATGATTAATTTTGTCTTGCTCATAACTTGTTTTTGTTTTTTTCAGGGCAAAGATTGCGAAATATATTCTGAAGATTTTAATGCTAATGCTAGTTTAAACTGGTTCTATTTTATGACGGTTTTCAACAGAGAGGTTCGCAAAGGTTGTCAGATTAAATTTTCTTTGCGAATCTGTGACTTTCCGAGATTAATTCGCATTCTTTACTAAAAACTTGGTGAATCTCTGTGTTTATTCTCCGCGAATCTCGGCGAAAATCTTTGCGAATCTCGGCGAAATAACAAAATCTCAATTCTATTGCTTATTTTTGCACTCAATAAAATTGACTTATGATACAGAATCCAAAGAGATATACTATTACAGCGGCTCTTCCTTACACCAACGGACCTATTCATATTGGGCATTTGGCGGGGGTTTACGTGCCTGCGGATATATATTCGAGATACTTGCGTTTGCAGGGAAAAGATGTTGCATTTATTTGCGGAAGCGATGAACATGGGGTTGCAATTTCTATGAAAGCAAAAAAAGAAGGAATTACACCACAAGAAGTTATTGATAAATATGACGGAATTATCAGAAAATCATTTGCTGATTTTGGGATTTCTTTTGATAATTATTCCAGAACTTCAGCTAAAATTCATCATGATACGGCTCAGGAATTCTTTAGAAAACTGTATGATAATGGTGATTTTATTGAAGAAATAACAGAGCAATTGTACGATGCAAAAGCAGATCAGTTTTTAGCTGACCGTTTTGTGGTTGGAACTTGTCCGAGATGCGGTAACGAAGGAGCTTACGGCGATCAGTGCGAAAATTGCGGATCGACTTTGAATGCGACGGATTTAATTAATCCAAAATCGACAATTACGGGAGAAACTCCGATCTTGAAATCTACAAAACACTGGTTTTTACCATTAGACAGATATACTGAGTTCTTAACAGAATGGATTCTAGTCGGACATAAAAACGACTGGAAACCGAATGTTTACGGACAAGTAAAGTCTTGGGTTGATGGCGGATTGGAACCTCGTGCGGTAACACGTGACCTTGACTGGGGAATTGATGTTCCTGTTGAAGGTGCCGAAGGAAAAAAATTATATGTTTGGTTTGATGCGCCAATTGGGTACATTTCATCAACAAAAGAATGGGCGCTGCGCGAAGGAAAAGACTGGGAACCATACTGGAAAGATGAAGATACCAAACTGGTTCACTTTATTGGAAAAGACAATATTGTTTTTCACTGTATCATTTTCCCGGCGATGCTTAAAGCCGAAGGAAGCTATATTTTGCCGGACAATGTTCCTGCAAATGAGTTTTTGAATTTGGAAGGAAACAAACTTTCGACTTCTAAAAACTGGGCGGTTTGGCTGCACGAATATTTAGAAGAATTTCCGGAGAAACAAGACGTATTGCGTTATGCATTAACTTCTAACGCTCCTGAAACTAAAGATAACGATTTTACGTGGAAAGATTTCCAGGCGAGAAATAACAACGAATTGGTTGCGATTTTTGGAAACTTTATTAATCGTGTTGTGGTTTTAACCAACAAATATTATGACGGTTATATTCCAACTCCGAATGAATTATCAGAAGTTGACGAAAATACTTTAGCGGAATTAAAAGCCTATCCGGCTGTAATTTCTAGTTCGGTTGAGCGTTACAGATTCCGTGAAGCTTTAGGAGAATTGATGAATGTTGCACGTTTAGGAAATAAATATCTTGCCGACGAAGAGCCTTGGAAAGTAATGAAAGACAATCCGGAGCGTGTAAAAACACAAATGTATGTGGCATTGCAAATTGCCGCTGCTTTAAGCATTTTAGCTGAACCGTTCCTGCCTTTTACTGCGGCTAAATTGTCAAGAATATTGAAAAATGAAGGCAAATTGAACTGGAATGACGTTGCTGAAAATTCAGAATTAATTCCTGAAGGTCACCAAATTGGCGAAGCAGAATTGCTTTTTGCAAAAATCGAAGACGAAGAAATACAAAAACAAATAGACAAATTGGAAGCTACAAAAACTGCAAATATCGCTGAAAACAAAAAAGCTGAACCTCAAAAAGATTTAATTCAATATGAGGATTTCGCTAAAATGGATTTACGTGTAGGAACCATTATTGAAGCTGAAAAAATGCCAAAAGCAAACAAACTTTTAGTACTAAAAATCGATACCGGAATTGACGTTCGCACAATCGTTTCAGGAATTGCCGAAAGCTTTTCTCCGGAAGAAATTATTGGTAAACGCGTTACAGTTCTGGCAAATTTAGCACCAAGAGCGTTACGTGGCGTTGAAAGCCAGGGAATGATCTTAATGACAACAAATGCTGAAGGAAAACTAGTTTTTGTAAACCCAGATGCTGATGCTCCGAATGGTGAGACGATAAACTAACGTTTTATAAATACTATAAAATTGCGTGAATCGATTGTCGTCAATTGATTCACGCTTTTGTTTTTAAATGACATGCCAAAATAAATTTGAAAAAATAAATTAAAATGAAACTCACCAAACCAAGATTAGCTCTAATATGCGGTATACTATGCATATCGATCTTCCCAATATTGGTTAAACTTAAACTAGCGCCAAGATTAATTTCGGCTTTTTATAGAATGGCTTTCGCAGTAACTTTGCTTTTGCCTTATGTACTTGTGAGCAAAAATTTTAAAATTCCAACACTAAAATTTACTCTTTTGGCAGCTCTTTGTGGCATATTATTCGCCTCAGATGTTGCGGTCTGGAATATCGCTATTCAGGATTCAAGCGCGACGCAGGCTTCGTTGCTTACAAATTTATCTCCACTTTGGGTTGGGATTGGTTCTTTCTTGTTTTTAAAATCAAAACCGGCAACTAATTTCTGGATCGGAACGATTGTTTCTTTATTCGGAATGGTGACTTTAGTTGGTTTTGGCTTTTTTATGGAATTGAATTTCAATCAGGCTTTTTTGTTTGCAGTTTTATCCGGAATTCTGTACTCGATCTATCTTTTGGTCAGCAAAAATGTACTTTCAAAGGTGGATGTTTTGTCTTTTATGACTATTAGTTTATTAGCTTCAAGTATTTATTTAGGAATTCTTTGTTATACTTTAAACCAACCTTTTACCGGATTTTCAAATACGGGCTGGTTTGTACTTTTGCTTCAAGCGGTAATTTGTCAATTATGCGCTTGGCTTTCTATTAGTTATGCGACACAACATATGCGCGCAACGCGAGTTTCGTTAAGTTTATTGAGCCAGGCTGTAATTACATCTGTTTTAGCTTGGTTGTTTTTAGAAGAACAAATAACTTTACAAATGGTTTTCGGCGGAATCGTTTTACTTTTCGGAATCCGAATTACTTTTTACGATAAAACTATTTCTTTAAAAAAGCTTTTTTCTAAGAAATTGATTTAAAATGGTTTCATGCAGATTTGAAAATCATTTTAATTTCAATAATCTGTGTCGAAAAAAAAACTGAAACAAACAAAAACTTGAAACAAAAAACATATGTTACATAAAAGCAAAATACCAAATTTAAAAGTAATCGCATTTGACGCTGATGACACTTTGTTTGTAAACGAACCATATTTTCAAGAAACCGAACATAAATTTTGTGCCTTGATGGAAGATTATCTTTCGCATCAAGGGATTTCGCAGGAATTATTTAAGATCGAAATTGCCAACTTGCCTTTATACGGCTACGGAATTAAAGGTTATATTCTTTCGATGATTGAAGCGGCGATGAACATTTCAGAAAATACAATTCCGATTGAAGTTATTCAAAAAATTATTCAATACGGAAAAGAACTTCTTGAAAAACCAATCGAATTGCTGGATGGAATCGAAGAAACTTTACAGTCACTGCACGGAAAATACAAATTAGTCGTTGCTACAAAAGGTGATTTGAAAGATCAGCACAGCAAATTACATCGTTCTGGATTGGGGCATTATTTTCATCATATTGAAGTAATGTCAGACAAACAAGAAGTCGATTATGAGAAATTATTACGACGTCTAGATATTCAAGCTTCTGAATTTTTGATGATCGGAAATTCTTTAAAATCAGATGTTCTTCCAGTTTTGGGAATTGGCGGTTATGCCGTTCACATTCCGTTTCATACCACTTGGGAGCACGAAAAAATTAATCACAAAGTCGAACATGAACATTTTAGTTCCTTCGAAAAAATTACCGAAGTCGTTCACAATTTATTATAATGAAAACACTTTTAGACTTAGAAAACTGGAATAGAAAAGAACACTTTCAGCATTTCAGACAAATGGAAGAACCATTTTTTGGTGCAACTGTCGAAATTGATTGTACCCAAGCTTATCAAACGGCTAAAAATTTGAAAGCTTCCTTCTTTATCTATTATCTTCATAAAACATTAGCCGCAGTAAATTCAGTTGAGAATTTTAAATATAGAATTTCAGAAGACCAAATTTACATTAACGAACGCGTTGATGCTTCTGCAACAATAGGCCGTGAAGACGGCACTTTTGGATTTTCTTTAATTGAATACAATCCCGATTTTAAAATCTTTGAGAAAACAGCTTTAGCAGAAATTGAGCGTATTCAAAACACAAGCGGACTTTTTACAAGATCTTTTGATAACGATAACCTGATTCATTTTTCGGCAATTCCGTGGCTGAATTTTACTTCACTTTCTCACGCAAGAAGTTATACTTTTCCAGATAGCTGTCCTAAAATCTCTTTCGGAAAAATGATCACTTCAGAAACCGGAAAAAGAACTATTGCGATGTCTGTTCATGTTCATCATGGTTTGATGGACGGCTTACACGTTGGCCAGTTTGTAGATATTTTTCAAAATTTAATGAATAGCTGATTTTTTTAAGTTTTACAATTAACCTTATTCTGCTACGTTTTTGGCTTTTATTGGATAATAATTCTTACAAATAATTGTTGGTTTGGGAAAAATTTAAAATCTCAAATTACAATGAAAAAAATTGCATTTATTCTTGCGGTTTCACTAGGTTTAACAAACCTTCATGCACAAACAGAAAAAGAAAAAAACACGGAGAATGACTATAACAAATGGTCTATAGAATTAGATGGAGGGGTAAACAAACCTCAACGCCCTTTCAGTTCTAACTATTTTACTTCGACGCCAAGTCCGTTTGTTGGTGATTTTGGAGTACGTTATATGTTAAACAACAAATTTGGTTTAAAAGCTGATTTTGGATATAACAGCTTTACAGGAAAAAACAATTCTCAAGATTTCGACACTAAGTACTACAGAGTAGATTTACAAGGTGTAGCAAACTTAGGAAGAATCATGAATTTTGAAACTTGGACTAATACATTTGGTTTATTAGGACATGCTGGTTTTGGAGTTGGCCAAATCGAAAATAAAGATTTACATGTAAAAGACAGAGTTGGTAATTTTATTGCTGGTATTACAGGTCAAATCAGATTATCAAACAGAATTGCTTTAACAGGTGATTTTTCTACGATTATGAATGCTTCACAAGATGCAACTTTTGACGGTGTAATTGTTCCAGAAAACAGAGGGTTTTCAGGCTTAGTTTTTAACGGAACAGTTGGACTAAATGTTTACTTAGGAAAAAACACAAAACATGCTGACTGGACTGTAGTTTCTCAAGATACTGATGTTTCTGGACTAGAAAACAAAATTGCTGATTTGGAAGCAATGGTTAAAAAGATGCCAGAAAAACAAGTAATCGTAGAAAAACCAGTCAACAATACGGTAGTAAATGACAAAGATCTTATCAAAGAAATGATCAACGAACAATACTACAGTGTTTATTTTGACTTTAACAAAGCAACTCCAATCGAAAATTCTACAGCTGCAATTGATGTAGTTTTAAGTTATTTAAGAAAACATCCATCAGCTTCTTTAGATATTATTGGTTACGCTGATCAAGTTGGAAGTTCTGAGTACAATGAAAAATTATCAACTGCGAGAGCAAATAACGTAAAAACTATTTTCGAAAAAGCGGGTATTTCATCTTCAAGATTAAATGTAGCAGCAAAAGGTGCTGATACATCTATCCAAAAAGATTCAGAAGAAGCTAGAAGATTAGCTAGAAGAGTTACTTTCAGAGTAAAATAATTCTTAACTAAATAAAAATTAAGCCCTAAAGGAAATTCCTTTAGGGCTTTTCTTATATATGTTTTTATATTATCATTACAACTTATCTTTTTAATATTTAAAAAACAATGTTTAATCTGGATAATTCATAATTTACTAAATCATTAACTATCATAATTTTGGAATGATTTTTGTCAATAAAAACGTATGAAAAAAATATTACTCTGCCTTCTTCTATTCTATAAATCTATATTGTTTAGTCAAACGATATTGAACTCTTATCCATTAGATCTAAAAATATCAGGGATTAATAACGAACTTCTAAATGTAGAGAATGTCAAAACCCATGAAGTTTTTGTATTTGCTTCTGATAATGAAAACATTTCGATTTTAAAATACAATGCTTCTTTATTTCTAACAGATCAATACAAGGCTCCGATAAAAAATCTAGATGATAAGCATTTAATTGGATATAGTTTTAGCGAAGACGGAAACCCAACACTTTATTGGTCTCGACTTGATTTCAGCTACATTTTTGCTATTAAATATTATTTGGAAAGCAAAACCTTTAAGGTCTTGAATTTCAGTTTTCCATCTGCAGATCAATACGTTGTAGATATATTTCAAAAAAACAATTCATTTTACATTCTTTCAAAAGATGTCTCTAAGCCAACATTAAATGTTTACGCTTTTAAAAACGGGACAGTTGAAGAAAAAATATTTGATTTCTCACCCTTTACTTTTCAAGATAAAAGCACACATTTATTAACTTTCACACAGCTTATCAAAGAAAATCCAATTGAAAAAATTGAAGCTGGTGATTACAATTCTTTGTACAAAAGCGCGAAAAAGAGTAAATTTTATGTTCTGGATGACAAATTTATTTTGACCTTAGATTATAATCCTAAAAAAACTCAGGTATTTGAAATTAGTATGGAAAGTGAAGAAATAAAAGAAAAAAACTTTACACAATCAATTATCCAAAACCCCAAAATAGTAAGTAATTCTTTTTATCACCAAAATAAACTCTATCAGATAACTGCTGATAAATCACAAATGTTTCTTGATATAAAAGATTTTAATTCAAATCAGACTATAAAGAGTTTTAAAGTCTCTAAAGATGAAAACGTCAATTTTAAAATCTCACCTTTTTTTCTAGAACGAGATGGTGCAAAGCCAAAAGAATTTGAAAAAACCAATGTTTTTCTACAGCATTTATCTAAATTAGATATTGGTTTATCTGTTTTCAAAAATGATCAAAATACTTTTATTATGTTGGGAGGAGCTTCAGAAATAGAAAAACCCTTTTCGATGTTTAATAATTTTTATGATCCTTTCACGCAAGATTTTCCAGAAGCCAATTTTTACCAAGGCGGTTATCCAGCTGAGATACATTCAAAAAGTGTTTATTTTGAAACTGAACTGAATGATAATCATGAATTTGTAAACCCGGAACCACAACCGCTTGCCATTGATAATATTTCCTATTTTTTAGATATAAACAAAAAAGTAACCTTACAAAGCATAATGAAATTTAAAGATTACTACATTTTAGGTTATTATGACAAAGGCACAAAACAATATATAATGCGAAAATTTCAGGATGGATTTGAAACTGACGATGCCATTGACCCGCTCAATACGCCGTCTAGTTTTTCGAAGTCATTCTTAAAAAATAGGCATTGACTTTACTCGGATTAACTTCAATTCATCAGCACCAATGTATCAATCCAAAACGAGTACTAAAAATTAAAAGCTTAAGAAGAAAAGTTTTTTTTTAAAACAAATTAAACTGTTTTTATGATTCCCCAAATAGAAAATTGTTTTTGTGTATTCTAATTTTCCTTTTCAAAAACTCATTTATTTCATTAATTTTGAAAATATATCTGAGCAAATCCTAATGAAAAAACTACTGCTTTTCTTCCTTCTACTCTCGCAATCAATATTGATAAGCCAGACCATATTAAATTCTTCTGTTTTAAATTTGAGCAAGCCAGCAGAAAGTGGCCAGCTTATTAATGCTGAAAACACAAAAACTCATGAAGTTTATGTTTTTGCTTCTGATAATAAAGCCATCAATATTTTAAAGTTTAATAAATCTCTGTTTCTTGCGAACCAATTCAAAGACACGCTCCGAGCTGAAAAAAAGAGGGTTTTGATGGGTTATAGTTTTGGTGAAGATGAAAACCCAACACTTTATTGGGATTCTGAAAACCACAAAAGTATCCGTATAATAAAATATAATCTGGAAACTAAAAAATCAACCTCCTTGAATTTTGATTTTCCGGCAAATACAGGAAACATTATAACATCTTTTCAAAAAAATAATGCCTTTTATGTGCTGTCAAAAGAAAAAGATCAGGAGCATTTGCTATTATTTGAATTCCGAAACGATAAATGTGAAATAAAAATGTTCGATTTCACCTCGTTTTCTTTTAAAAATGAAAAAGCTCAAAATCTTTCGTTTAGCGCACTTGTTCAATATCATTACCCAATCGAAAAAATTGAAACTGACGATTTTTCTACTTTAGATAAAACAGAAAAGAAAAGCAAGATGTATGTGTTCGATGACCGTATTATTCTAACATTTGATTATAACATAAATCATACACAAGTTTTTAATCTAAATCTGCAGACTAGTGAAGTTACGGAGAAAATTTTTGATACCCCTGTTACTCAAACAGCATCAAAAAGTACAAACTCTTTTTATCTAGAAAACAAACTTTATCAACTTAGTGCAAACAGCGAGCAATTTTTGTTCAGCATAAAAGATTTTTATTCCGGTAAAGACATAAAAACCATTTCTGTTTCAAAAAATGATACCATCAGTTTTAAAAATTCACCTATGTTTTTACAGATAAACGAAGAAAAACCTCAGAAGTTAAAAACTACCAGTAAGTTTTTGAAACAATTATCGACTGTTAATGCAACTCTCTCGGCTTTTAAAAACAAGCAAATTACGTTTATTACTTTCGGTGGATTTGCTTCTTATCAATCATTTGGCATAAGTTACAATTACGGGCAAAATAATATTCAGGATTCAAGCAAAATGGTGTTTTTTGACGCTGCATTAAACTCCGATTTTGAATTTATAAATAATAGCCAGGCTGAACCGCTGGCAATTGATAATCTTAACTATTTTATGAGCAATAGTAAGAATATTTTAATGGTGAGTATTATTAAATTGACCGATTTTTATATTTTAGGATATTACGACGTAGATACAAAAAGCTATACTATGCGCAAATTTACAGATGGTTTTATGGATCAAGGTTTTGGAAATCCAATTATGAATAAAGCGATATTTTCTAAATCTATTCCGTTAAACAGAAATTAATCTTTATTGAGAATTAATACAAATGTGGCTTGTTTCTAGGTTAAAAAAAATGGTTTGAATTATTTTTTTTAACTTTACAAAAAAGACATCATTATGCTATCAAAAAATATTGAAACAGCTTTAAACAAGCAAATTCGCATAGAAGCAGAATCTTCGCAAACTTATCTTTCTATGGCTTGCTGGGCTGAAGTACACGGATTAGAGGGAATCGCTCAATTTATGTACACACAGTCAGATGAAGAGCGTGCACATATGCTCAAACTAGTAAAATATGTGAACGAACGTGGAGGTCATGCTCAAGTTACAGATCTTAAAGCACCTAAAACTTCTTATTCTACATTTAAAGAAATGTTTGAAGCACTGTACAGTCATGAAATTTTTGTTTCAGAATCTATCAACGAATTGGTACACATTACTTTTGAAGAAAAAGATTATGCAACTCATAATTTCTTGCAATGGTATGTATCTGAACAAATCGAGGAAGAAGCTACAGCTAAATCTATCTTAGATAAAATCAACTTAATTGGCGATGACAAAGGCGGACTTTATTTGTTTGATCGTGATATTCAGCAATTAACAGTTACAAGTTCAATTGCAATTAATCCAAAATAAAAAAGTTAAAGTTTATTTAGAATACTTAAAAATAACTTTTATTCTTTTATATTTGCCTCTGTTTTAATACTGAGGAAAATTGAGCAAGAAAGAAAAAGACAAGGACAAGAAAAAGGATAAAAAGAAAAAGAAAAACAAAGATATCCTTGATAAAATTAAGAAGATTGAAAACTGTAAGTCTTCGTGCTGTGAGAAATATAAAAAAAGCGAAAAAAAACGTTGCTCGCGTTGTCCTATGTTTGACTTATTCAAAAAAACGGCTTAACAAAATATATACAAACCCACCAAGAAATTTGGTGGGTTTTTAGTTTCTTCTGATATTTAAAGAATCAATTTTCAATTATGAACAACCCAATTACTATACCTAAATCAAGCCTTGATTTTTTGGTTCTACTTAAAGAAAACAATAACAAACCTTGGTTTGAAGCTAATAAGCCAGAATACTTAAAAGAATTAAATCATATTGAAACTTTTGCTGGTGCGCTGCTTCAAGAACTTTCTAAAACCGATGTTTTAGAAACACCCTCTGGAAAAAAAAGTGTGTACCGAATTTATCGTGATATTCGTTTTGCAAAAGACAAAACTCCTTTTAAAACTTTTTGGGGAGGCAGTTTTACACGAGCAACAATCGCAAGACGCGGCGGCTATTATTTTCATCTCGAAAAAGGAAACAGTTTTTTTGCCGGCGGTTTTTGGGGACCAAATGCTGGAGATTTAAAACGTATTAGAAACGAATTTGCCCAAGATCCTGAATCATTTAGAAAAATATTGCATTCAAAATCTTTTGTAAACACTTTTGGAACTTTGCAGGGCGAACAGCTTAAAACCACACCAAAGGGTTTTGATGTAAATCATGAAGCTATCGATCTGCTTCGTTACAAACAGTTTTTGATTATTAAGCGTTTTACAGATGAAGAAGTTTTAAGTCCGATTTTTTTAAAACAAGCTTTGGAAACATGTAAAAATATGAGGCCTTTTTTTGATTATATGAGCGAAGTACTTTCAACCGATGTTAATGGCGCTTCGGTTTTATAATCACAACTGATTCAAACAAAAAGCCCGATAACTTCTCAAGTCATCGGGCTTTAATTTTCTCATTATTTACTCAAAAGCAAAATCTCATTGACTACAACTTCTGTAATAAATTTTTTTTCCCCGTTTTTGTCGTCGTAGCTTCTGTGGGTTAATTTTCCATCGATCGCAACATCTTTGCCTTTTACCACATATTTTTCGATAATTTCAACCACTTTTCCCCAAGCAGTAATACGATGCCATTCGGTTTGCTCTATTTTCTCCCCTTTGTCGTTTTTGTAATAATCGTGTGTTGCAATAGTTAATTGTGCTAATTTTTTTCCGTTTTCTAATGTTTTGATTTCTGGATCATTCCCTACTTTTCCAATTAATTGTACTCTGTTTTTCATTGCATTCATGGCGTATATTTTTTAGATGTGCTTATAATTTGAATTCGTTTATCAAATTCAAAGGTGCAAAGATGTGAAGGAAGGCAGAAAATATTCGGTTAAAATCTATTTACTTTCGGTTGTAACTATTTGTAAACGTTTGTAAATGGAAAAATTTTTCGTATATTTAACACAAATCTTACTACATGCAGACAAAAATTAATAAAGTTGAACTACGAAATCTAGAGTTCGACGATTATCAGCAATTAAAAAATTCAATGGTCGAATCGTATCCAGAAATGGCGAATTCATACTGGAGGCCTAACGATATTAAAAAATTACTTTCTATATTTCCTGAAGGCCAGCTTGTAATATTGGTCGACGGCATTGTTGTAGGCTCTGCCCTATCCTTAATAGTAGACGAAAAATTAGTAGACAAAAGGCATAATTACAGACAAATTATAGGCGACTATACTTTTTCAACCCATAATCCAAATGGGGAAATTTTGTACGGTATCGATGTTTTTATACATCCAAATTATAGAGGTTTGCGTTTAGGCCGCCGTTTATATGATACGCGTAAAGAACTTTGCGAACAATTAAACCTTAAAGCGATTGTTTTTGCAGGAAGAATTCCAAATTATTCTCAACATGCTAAAAAAATGACTCCAAAAGTTTATATTGATAAAGTAAAACATAAAGAATTGCATGATCCTGTACTTTCTTTTCAGTTGAGTAATGATTTTCACGTTTTAAGAATTATCAAAAATTACCTCGAAGGCGACGAAGAATCAAAAGAATTTGCCGTTTTGCTTGAATGGAACAATGTTTATTATGATGAAAGTCCAAAACTGATTAATCTTGAAAAAAGTGTAATACGCCTAGGCTTAGTGCAGTGGCAAATGCGTCAATTAAACAATTTAGAAGAATTTTTTGAGCAATCTGAATTTTTTATTGATGTTGTTTCTGGTTATGGAGCTGATTTTGCTTTGTTTCCAGAACTTTTCATTGCACCTTTAATGGCCGATTACAATCATTTATCTGAAGCTGAGGCGATTCGTGAATTAGCCCGTTATTCTGACCCGATTAGAAAGCGTTTTCAGGAATTTGCCATTTCATACAACATCAATATTATTACCGGAAGTATGCCTTATTTAGAAAACGGTAATCTTTTTAACGTTGGGTTTTTATGCAAAAGAGACGGGACTTCTGAAATGTATACCAAAATTCACATCACGCCAAACGAAGTTCAACATTGGGGAATGAAAGGCGGATCACAATTTAAGACCTTTGATACTGACTGCGGTAAAATTGGAATCTTAATTTGTTATGATGTCGAGTTTCCAGAACTCTCTCGAATATTGGCCAACGAAGGAATGAATATTTTATTTGTGCCTTTTTTAACGGATACTCAAAATGCTTATACACGCGTAAAACACTGCTCGCAGGCACGCGCAATCGAAAATGAATGTTATGTAGCAATTGCAGGCTGTGTTGGTAACTTACCAAAAGTAAATAACATGGACATTCAGTATGCACAGGCTTCTGTGTTTACGCCTTCTGATTTTGCTTTTCCAAGTAATGGAATTAAGGCCGAAGCTACTCCAAATACTGAAATGACATTAATTGTAGATGTCGATTTGAATTTATTAAAACAGCTTCACGAACATGGAAGTGTACGAATATTAAAAGACAGAAGAACTGATTTATATGAAATAAAAAAAATTGAGCAATGAAAACATGCCTGGAATGCTCCGAAAAACTTGTAGGCCGCGAAGACAAGAAATTTTGTTCAGACAGCTGCCGAAATGCCTACAATAATAAAATAAACAAAGACAGCACTAATTTTATGCGCAATGTAAACAATAAATTACGCAAAAATTACCGTATTTTGGCTGAATTAAATACAGAAGGAAAATCGAAAGCAACGAGGGATAAAATGATTAATAAAGGTTTTGATTTTGATTTCTTTACCAATATCTTGCAGACGAAAACAGGAAATACCTACTATTTCCTGTATGACCAAGGATACCGTTCTCTAGACAACGATTATTTTATGCTTGTTAAAAAAGAAATATAGACCATTCATCATGAAAAAAAACCCCACCTCAATTCTTGCTTTCATTTGTGTCTTAGCAATACTCGGCATTATTTATGCCACTATGATGCCTCAATATATTTCTAAAGAAGAAGAAGCACTCGCTGAATTCTCTACAGAAAGGGCATTAAATCAAGTAGAAATTATTGCCCAAAAGCCACATTATGTGGGATCTACCAATCATGAATTAGTTGCAAATTACTTAAAACTTGAGCTAAACCGAATTGGTTTAGAAACCTCAACTCAAGAAGGATTTACTTTAAACGATAAAGGACTTTTAGTAAAATCAAAAAATATTCTGGCCAGAATAAAAGGAACCAATAACTCAAAAGCACTTTTACTGCTTTCTCATTATGACAGTGCTCCGCATTCTTTTTCTAAAGGTGCAAGTGATGATGCTTCTGGAGTTGCTACTATACTCGAAGGAATCCGTGCATTTTTATACGCTAAACAACCTCATAAAAATGACATTATTATTTTGTTTTCTGATGCTGAAGAGTTAGGCTTAAACGGTGCCGCACTTTTCGTAAATAAACATCCTTGGGCAAAAGACGTTGGTTTGGTTATCAATTTTGAAGCAAGAGGTTCTTCTGGGCCAAGTTACATGCTGATGGAAACCAACAAAGGAAATAAAGAGCTCGTTAAAGAATTCAGTAAAGCAAAAGCAGCTTATCCTGTTTCAAATTCGTTGATGTACAGTATTTACAAAATGCTTCCAAACGATACTGATTTAACCGTTTTTAGAAAACAAGGAAACATTCAGGGATTCAATTTTGCCTTTATAGACGGACATTACAATTACCACACACAGCAAGACGACGTACAGCATTTAAACAAAATGACTCTTGCGCATCAGGGAACGTATTTAATGCCTTTATTAAAATATTTTTCGAATATCGATTTAAACGCAACAGATTCTACACAAGACGATGTTTATTTTAGTGTTCCGTTTTCTTTTATAAGTTATCCCTTTACATGGGTTATGCCAATGACAATTATTGCGTTAGGATTATTGATTCTTTTCATTTTTATTGGAAAAGCAAAACACATGATCACTTTCAGAGAAATTTTCAGAGGTTTTGTGCCACTTTTCGGTTCTTTGATAATTGCCGGATTGGTTACTTTTTTAGGATGGAAAATAGTTTTAGAAGCTTATCCTCAATATTCTGATTTACTAAACGGATTTACTTATAACGGCCATGCTTATATTGGAGCGTTTGTAACGTTAAGCATTGCTATTTGTTTTGCGTTTTATCATCATTTCTCTGAAACAAGAGCGACAATGAATCATTTTGTATCGCCATTATTGCTTTGGATTGTCATTAATACTTTTTTAGCGAATAATTTAACAGGTGCTGGTTTCTTAATTATACCTGTTTATTTCGGAGTTATTTTATTCGGAATTTATGTTTTGACTTCACATTACAGTCTTGGCTTAAACTTAATATTAAGTATTCCGGCTTTGGCTATTATAGCGCCATTTATCGTAATGTTCCCTATTGGGTTAGGATTAAAAATACTTTTTGGAAGCGCAATTTTGACGGTTTTGCTCTTCGGATTATTACTTCCAATATTTGGAGCTTTTATTAAAAAGGGAAGTTGGACTATGCTGTTTTTTGCATTTTCACTAGCCTTTTTCATCTATGCCGGTTACAATTCTGGCTACGAACCTGGCAAAGCAAAATCAAATAGTTTGTTATACGTTTATAATGCAAACACAAACTCTGCAGTTTGGACTACTTATGATGTTAATTTAGACGAATGGACTAGAACTTATTTAGGTGACAAAAATCAAAAAGCAGTTGGTTTAAATAGTCTGCCAATAGCGAGCAAATACAATTCAAGTTTTACGTACAGTGCGATCGCGCCAGTTGTAGATGTTCCTAAGCCGACAATTGCTTTCTTAAAAGACAGCGTAATAGGAAATAATAGATATCTAAAAATAAAAATTACGCCAAATCGAAAAGTTAATCGTTACGACATTTTTGCCAATCCTAAAATGACGTTTTTCAACTTTAAGGCAAACGGCGTTTCAACTTCAGGCGAAAAAGGAAATCGCCTGGAACGAGAAGGAATGAAAATTCTATGCTATTATGTAGTTGGAAATGAGCCTTTGGTCCTAGATTTCTACATCAACAAATCATCTGTTTTTGATATGGATTTAATCGAAAGTTCTTTCGATTTGATGACTAATCCATTGTTTCAAATCAAACCAAGAAGCGACTGGATGATGCCAACGCCATTTGTTTTGAATGATGCTGTTTTAATTCATCAAAAAATAAAAAAATATACAGCGCCAGTAACGCCGCTTGCACCAGCAGCAGTGGCAAAAGACAGTGCTATTATTGCAAAAGACAGCTTAATATCACCTGTTAAGCCTCAATAAATTAATTTCATTGAATAATAAACGTTTATAATTTTAATATGAAGAATAAATTCCTGCTTTTTATAGCAATTGCAAGCTTTCCAACCTTATATGCGCAAGCTGTCGAAGAGAAAATAGCAACTAAATCGTGCGATTGCTTAAGTAAAAGTTCAGGAATAATTACCGAAAATGCTTTTAGAGATTGTCTAACCGCTTCAATGTCGGAAATCATATTGAATGACAAAGATCCAAAAGTGAGAGAATCGCTTAATACAGTTGAGGGAATTCAAGGCATGATTCAAAAAGTACAAGATTTAGTAATTAAAAACTGTCCGAAATTTGTACCTGAAGCACCAAAAGACAAAAGCGCCGCTTTTTATGTCAATTCTAAAAATAAAAACGCACAGAATTCGTATACAATTGCCAAAGATTTAATGCGCAACAAGAATTACAAAATGGCGATTGAAAGTTTACAGCTTTCCTTAAAAGAAGATCCAAATTTTGTTTTGGCGCTTGATGATATCGCGGTTTGCTATAGACAATTAGATGATTTTGATAATGCCATAAAATATTATAAAAAATCGCTGGAAATTTTTCCAGAAGGTGATATGGCCTTAATGAATATTGGAACAGCGTATAGCTTAAAATCAGATTTTAAAACTGCTGTCGGTTATTACGAAAAACTAATCCAATATCAGCCAAATAATGCTGAGGGTTACTTTGGTGCCGGAAAAAATTATTTTCTTCTAAATGATGACGAAAAGGCGCTTGACAATATTTTTATTGCTCACATTATATATACAAGTGAAAAATCAGAATATGTAAAAGATTCTGAACAGCTTTTGGGAGCCATTTATCAAAAAATGAAATCTGAAAATAAAGAAGAGCTGTTCAAAAAAATAGCAGAAAAGAACAACATTAAACTAGAATGATATGGCAACTAATATTTCTACAATCGTCCTGAATGCATCCAGTGAAAAAGTTTGGAAAACTTTGACACAGCCAGATCTGGTTAAACAATGGCAATATGGAAGTGATTTGATTACTGATTGGAAAGTTGGCAATGAAATCAGGTTTAGAAATGAATGGGAAGGTCAGGTTTTCGAACAATGGGGAACCGTTTTAGAAGTTGTTCCGAATCAGAAAATCAAATATTCTTTGTTTTTTCCAAGACCGGAATTAGAAGACAAACCAGAAAATTATTTTATTATGAGCTATGTTTTATCTGAAGAAAATCAGAAAACCAAGCTCGAAATAATTCAGGAAGACAATCGTCCGGGCGCAGTTCAAGAAGAACCGCAAGGCGAAGAAAACCCGATTCTTCAAAGTTTAAAAGCTTTAATCGAATCTTAAAATTAGGTACAAAGGTTCAGAGGTTCAGAGTCACAAAGATTAAAAAAGCACTATAAAAATAGTGCTTTTATTTTTTTAAGATATACCGAAAACCTCTGTAACTCTGAACCTTTGAACCTAACTCTGAACCTTTGAACCTTTGAACCTCTAACAAGCACATTCTATTTTTAAACCAGATTTAACCCCTTTTGTTCCTTCGGTTGCATAACCATCAAACTTCCACCACTCTATTCCGCCAATTAATTCTTTGACTTTAAAACCTAATTTTGTCATGTTCAACGCCGCTTTTGTTGAAGCGTTACAGCCAATTCCGTCGCAATAGGTTACATACAAAATTTCTTTATCAAGATGTTGTGTACTTTCAGCCGTCATTTCGCGATGCGGTATATTAATCGCTGTTGGAATATGCTCAGCTTCAAATCCAAATGCTTTTCTTGCATCTAAAGCAATTACTTTTTCTCCGTTATTCAAGGCATCAAACAAATCTGACGGATCCATTTCAAATGCCAATTTGTTTTCATAATGTTTAATTTGTGCTTCCATGTTTTTAGTTTTTATGATTTTGTTTTTTCAAAAGTAATGCAGCCATAACTCCCATAAAAACGAAAAGAATTCATCAACTTGATTACTTTTTTTCATAGAAAAGCCATTCTAAAATTTTGTTCCTTTGTATACTAATTCTCAAAAAATGGAAATACGTCATTTACGATTAATAAAAGCAATTGTTGAAGAAGGTAGCATTACCAAAGCGATTGACAAATTGCATTTGACGCAATCAGCTTTGAGTCACCAACTTAAAGAAGCTGAATATCAATTGGGAACTGCTATTTTTTTGAGAACCAACAAAAAGCTGGTTTTGACAAAAGCTGGCGAAAAAATCTATGAATTGGCTAATGAAATTCTAGACAAACTTTCGCAAACTGAAACTCAGATTAAACAAATGGTTTTTGGAGAACATGGCGAAATCAGAATTAGCACCGAATGTTTTTCAAGTTACCATTGGCTTCCTTCGGTTATGAAGCAGTTTCATTTGCTGTATCCGAATGTTGATTTAAAAATTGTGACCGAAGCCACTCATATGCCGCTGCAAAAATTACTTGAAAACACAATTGATATTGCGATTATCAGCGATCAGATTAATGATAATAACATCAAATATTTAGAACTTTTTCAGGACGAAGTTGTTATGGCCGTTTCTGAAAATCATGCTTGGACGAACAAAAAGTATGTCGTTGCTGAAGATTTTATAAACGAACATTTGCTAATTCACTCACTTCCGATGGAAACCGTAACAATTCATCAGTTTGTTTTGGCTCCAGCCAAAGTAACTCCCAAAAAAATAACGGCATTACCGCTGACCGAAGCTTCTCTAGAAATGGTTAAGGCTGATATGGGCGTGATGTCTATGGCTAAATGGGCATTGTTGCCACATTTAAAAAACAATCCCATAAAAGCGATTAAAATTGGTAAAAACGGTTTAAAAAGAAAACATTTTATTGCAGTTAGAGACAATCAGGAATATCCGGCTTATTTTCATCATTTTATAACTTTTTTACAAACCGAAATCAACTTGCAATGGAATATACAATAAGAAACTGCGAAGTGGCTGATTTGCCTAAGCTCGTTGTTTTATGCCAAAAACATGCTGCATACGAAAAAGCTTCTTTTTCTCCAGAAGGAAAACAAGAACTTTTAGAAAAAGCATTATTTGATGAACATCCGAAATTATATTGCTTGGTTGTTGCCACGGATAAGGACATTTTAGGCTACGTTTCATATACTTTTGACTTTTCAACGTGGGACGCTGGAACTTTTATTTACATGGATTGTCTGTTTTTGGAAGAAAGCGCCAGAAGTTTTGGAATTGGGGAAGTTTTAATTGAAAAACTAAAACAAATTGGTATTGCCAAAAATTGCATCAACATACAATGGCAAACGCCTGAATTTAACGAAAGAGCCATTAAATTTTATAATAGAATTGGCGCAAAAGGAAAAGACAAAGTTCGGTTTACTTTGAATTTGTGATATAACTAAAACAAGAGTTATTTAATCTCGCAAAGTAGCAGAGTTTTGTCATCCTGAGGAACGAAGGATCGCACTTGAAACTCGACAACGATTGGCGATTTAGTATGCGGAGCTACTTGTGTGATCCTTCGTTCCTCAGGATGACAAGTTTGTGTACATAATCCTAACTTTGCTCCTTCACCTTTGTACCTTTGTACCTTTGTACCTTTTGTACCTTTTGTATCTTTTGTATCTTTTGTATCTTTTCACCTAAAAAACAAAAAATGAGCAAAATAAGCATATTAGGATGTGGTTGGCTAGGTTTGCCTTTAGCAAAAAAATTAATTGAAAATGGACATTCGGTAAACGGATCAACTACTTCGGAAAATAAACTTTCTGTTTTAAAAGACGCTGGAATAAATCCATTTTTGGTTGTGCTTGAAAGTGAATCTGTTTCAGAAAACATAAATGATTTTTTAGGTGAAAACGAAATCTTAATCATTGATATTCCACCGAAATTGCGCGGAAATAATGCAGATTCTTCAAGTTCATTACAAAAAATATTTGTACAAAAAATTCAAACCTTGATTCCATTTATTGAGCAATCAAGTATAAAAAAAGTGCTTTTTGTTAGTTCGACTTCTGTTTATGGAGATGACAACGAATGGGTTACAGAAAAAACGATTCCCAATCCAGAAACTGAAAGTGGCAAGCAATTGCTTTTGGCAGAAGCTATTCTTCAAAAAAATAAAAACTTCGACACTACTATTTTACGTTTTGGAGGTTTAATTGGCGAAGACCGTCATCCTGTAAAGTTCTTAGCCGGAAAAGAAAATCTTGAAAATCCAGATGCGCCTGTCAACTTAATTCATCAAAATGATTGTGTCAGAATCATTGAAGAAATCATTAACAGATCAAAATGGAATGAAGTTTTTAATGCTGTTGCGCCTTTTCATCCCACAAGAGAGGACTATTATACGCAAAAAGCGAAATTGCAAAATCTTGATTTACCGAGATTCAACTCTGAAAAATCGAATGTCAAAAAAACCATTTCAAGCGAAAAGTTAGAATCTGATTTAAATTTTCAATTTACGTTAGATAAGTATTAAACCATATAATTGATATAAGTTCATTTAAATCTAACATTGCGGGATTAACAGTAAATTCCGAAACCTTAAATTTACTTACACTACTTTTATGGTTTAAAACAAAAACTTTGCGAACTTTGCGATAAACCTTAGTGCCTTTGCGGTTAAAAAATGGAAACAGTTTACATCAATTCACCTTTAGGAATCACCAAAATCATTGGAGACGAAAACGGTATTGCTGTTATTTCTGTTTCGGATGTTGGTTTAAACGAAGTTTCTAAAGAAATTCCAGAAGTTTTAAAAGAAGCTGTTTTCCAGTTAAATGAATATTTCGAAGGCAAAAGAACCGATTTCGATTTAAGGCTAAATCCAAAAGGCACAGAATTCCAGCAGAAAGTATGGAAATCTTTATTGGAGATTCCGTACGGGAAAACGGTAAGTTATATGGACCAAACCAAAAAACTGGGCGATATAAAAGCAATCCGCGCGGTTGCTTCCGCAAATGGAAAAAATCCGCTTTGGATTGTAGTTCCGTGTCATCGTGTTATTGGTACAAACGGATCCTTAACAGGTTACGCCGGTGGCTTGTCCCGCAAAAAATGGCTGCTCGAGCATGAAAATCCAAGTACACAGCAGAGTTTGTTTTAAAACACAAATTTCACAGATTTGCACGAATTAAAATTATAGCTTTATATTTACAAAACAGAAGATTCTATATAATTGTTTTACTCAAAACAGCTGTGCTATTAGTGTAATCTGTGTTTAAATTAAAAATATGATTGAAAAAATAAATCTTAATAATATCCTGTTCTTAGATATTGAAACCGTTCCCGAAGAAGAAAATTTCAACTTGCTTGACGCGGAAATGCAATCGCTTTGGGATCATAAAACACAATATCAGCGAAAAGACGATTTTACGCCAGAAGAATTCTATGACCGCGCCGGAATTTGGGCAGAGTTCGGAAAAATTATTTGTATTTCTGTTGGGTATTTCACCATCAAAGGCGATATTCGAAATTTTAGAGTTACTTCCTTTTTTGGAGAAGAAAAAAAGATTTTAAAAGACTTTAATAATCTGCTGAATAATCATTTTAATCAACCTCAACATTTGTTGTGCGGGCATAATGCGAAAGAATTTGATATCCCGTTTATTGCACGCCGTATGATTATCAACCAAATTGCAATTCCAGACAAACTGAATTTATTCGGCAAAAAACCTTGGGAAATTCCGCATTTGGATACTTTAGAGTTATGGAAGTTTGGCGATTACAAACATTTTACTTCTTTGAAACTGTTGACAAAGATTCTCGGCATCCCATCGCCAAAAGGCGATATTGACGGAAGTCAGGTTGCACATGTTTTTTACGTCGAAAAAGATATTGACCGAATTGTAACTTATTGTGAAAAAGATACAATTGCTGTGGCACAGATTTTTCTTCGCTTGCGCAGAGAACATTTACTGATTGATGAAGAGATTATTCATGTATGAGTTTTTTTAAGTTACAAAGGCGCAAAGATGCAGCGGTACAAAGGTTAGCTCCTTTAAAATTCCAGAATTTAAATTGTTTAGAAAATGACGCATCAGGAAATTTCATATTATCGACTTGCAGCACAAAAACTTCTTGAAAAGAATCACAATTCTCCACAAGAAATCGTACATCATTTAGGTGCCATGCAGGCTCAGGATTATGCAATGGCAAAGTGGGCAATTGGTTCCCGTTGTAACGCTACTGAAAAAGAGATTGAAGAAGCTATAAATTCCGCAAAGATAATCCGAACTCATATTTTGCGCCCAACTTGGCATTTTGTTTCTGCTGAGGATATTTACTGGATGCTGGATATTTCTGCTCAGCAAGTGAAAAAATTCACGGCTGCTGCGGGCAAAAAATACGGTTATGATGCCAAAAAACTCGATCAGGCAAATTCTAAAATTGCAAAACTTTTAGCCCGAAACAATCATTTGACACGAGAGGAGATTATGCAGGAACTCGATATTAAAAAAACGTCCTCTGCAGATTTTTTAAGTGCTGCAATTATGATGAATGCAGAACTTGACGGTTTGGTTTGTAATGGAAGAATGAAAGGCAAACAAATTACCTATGCTTTACTCGAAGAGCGAGTTTTAAAACCAAAATCTAAATTGACTAAAGAAGAAGGTCTTGCAAAATTAGCTCTCAAATATTTCGAAAGTCACGGCCCTGCTACACTTCTTGACTTTTCGTGGTGGTCCGGATTTCCGCCTACAACCTGCAAAAATGCAGTTAATACAATTGAGTTGCAATTGAATTCTGTTGCAATTGAAAATCAAACTTATTACTTCGGAAATCAATTTTCTGATGAAGACAACTTCCACGAAAGTGTACACTTTCTACCCGCATTTGATGAGATTTTAATTTCTTACAAAACTCGTGAAGCTTCAATTTTAGTTGAGCATCAAGCTAAAGCTTTTACCAATAACGGCATTTTCAAACCCATTATTCTTGAAAACGGAAAAGTTATTGGAACTTGGAAAAGAACCATCAAAAAAGAGTACGCAAAAATAGAAACCGATTTTTTTAACGAAACCCAAAAACATAAAAAAGAAGTTTTGTTTAAAGGAATCAAAGCTTTTGAAAATTATCTGGAAACCAAAATCATTATTGAATAAATCCGTTTTTCATTAAAATGTTGTGTTTTCTAATAGATACTTGTCGTTTGATCAATAAAATCTTTGCGCAAACTATCGCTAAATAATTATATTTACAAAAAATATTAGCATTATGGTATTAAGCAGATTTTGGTTAGTGATTTTTATATCTTCAATTTTCTTTATTGCTGTCAGTTTATTTACTGCCAACACTTATACTATTGATTCTGTACTAAATGGCAAGAAAGATGATCCTGTTTTAGTCTCAGAAAAATACATTGATCAGCTTCCTGCTTTTATTAAAGACAGTATTAAAAAAGCACCAGATCAGAGCATGACTATCAATCGTGATACTCTTAATGCTGACACAACTTATGTTTTTAAAAACAAAACCGTAAAAGTTTACAGCGGGCTTCAAAAATCTGACGGCTTATTGCCTACCTGCAAAACTACTTTACTCGATTTAATTTTACCGCTTATTGCTTATTTAGCCTTTTTCTGCGGTTTAATGGAGCTTTTAATTATTTCTGGAGCATCTGGAAAATTAGCTAAAGCTTTGAGTCCGGTATTTGTAAAAGTTTTTCCAACTATTCCAGAAAATCATCCTTCGATATCGTACATGACTTTAAACTTTGCTGCCAATTTCTTGGGATTAGATTCGGCTGCAACGCCATTTGGACTAAAAGCTATGGAAAGTTTGCAGGAAATAAATCCGGACAAAGACAGAGCAAGTGATGCTCAAATTATGTTTATGTGTCTTCATGCTTCGGGTTTAACCCTAATCGCAACTTCAATTATCGGATATCGCGCCGCTGCAAACGCAAGTAATCCTGCTGATGTTATGCTGCCTTGTATCATTACTTCTTTCATTGGTACTATTGCTGCTTTTTTAATTGTGGGAATTAAACAAAAAATCAACTTCAAAAGTGCTTCTCTTCTTATCGTCTTAATGGGATTAATAGCTGCAATTGTTGGGCTTTTGATGTATGTAAATCATTTGGATTTAATTGGAAAAAATTACTTTACCTCTAATCTTTCTGGACTAATATTAATTGGAATTATTGCCTTCACCTTGATTTTTTCATTCATAAACGAAAAGAAATTTACTGAGGCAAATACGACAGTTTTTGAAACATTTGTTGTAGGTGCCAATAATGGCGTAAAAACTGGAGTTACTATTTTTCCTTATGTATTGGGAATGTTAGTTGCTATTTCGCTCTTCAGAAACAGTGGTTTATTCGAAATTATCAGCGACGGAATTGCTTTTGTTTTTTCGAATTTGGGAGTAAATAAAGAAATTACAAATGCGTTGCCGGTTGCTATGCTTCGTCCTTTTAGTTCTGCCGGATCTCGCGGATTTTTAATCGATTCGATGAATACGTTTGGAGCAGATTCTTTAACGGCAAGATTAAGCAGTATTTTTCAATGCAGCGCTGAAAGTACTTTTTATGTAATTGCGGTTTATTTTGGTTCGATTAATATCAAAAATACGCGTTATGCATTAGGCACAATGCTTTTGGTAGATCTTATTTGTGTGATAACGGCAATTTTTGTGGCGACTTGGTTTTTTTAAATTATGTGGCACGTATCAAAATTAATTTGTCTTTTTATTGGGAATATCGCTAAATGGATCTATTATGGAGGAAAAAAACCGATGGATGATGTATTAAAAGAAGACAATCAAATAATTGGCTTTGTAATTCTAGCCTTAATTTTTTTCTTTTTATATTCATTTAACAGATCAGCACCGTAATTGATTATTTAGATGAGCTTTGATGATTTTAACAAACAGGAACCATCATACACCCCTTATTCAAATTCTTTCTTAGGTAAATAATTTTTAACTTTGCCAAAAACAAAGAAATGATTGATTTTATATACCAAGACCCTTATCCTATTTTAAAGGATGATACGCAGTACCGCAAAATCACCTCTGATTTTGTAAAAGTGGAACAATTTGGAGAACGTGAAGTTTTAACCGTTGATCCTAAAGGTTTAGAATTATTAGCTGAAGAAGCTTTAACCGATGTTTCGTTTATGCTAAGAACATCACATTTGCAAAAACTACGAAAGATTCTTGACGATCCAGAAGCAACAGACAATGATCGTTTTGTGGCTTACAATTTACTTCAAAATGCTTCGGTCGCAGCCGAAGGACAATTACCAAGCTGTCAGGATACCGGAACAGCGATTGTAATGGCTAAAAAAGGCGAAAACATATTTACAGGTGTAGATGACGCAGAATGGCTAAGCAGAGGAATTTTTAATACCTATCAAAAACGTAACTTAAGATATTCGCAAATTGTGCCGATTTCGATGTTTGAAGAAAAAAACTCAGGCTCAAATCTTCCGGCTCAAATTGATATTTATGCTAAAAAAGGAACTTCGTACGAGTTCTTGTTTATGGCAAAAGGCGGTGGATCTGCAAACAAAACCTATTTATACCAGCAGACAAAATCGTTGCTGAATGAAAAATCTATGGATGCTTTCGTTCGTGCAAAAATTAAAGATTTAGGAACTTCGGCTTGTCCTCCTTATCATTTGGCTTTAGTAATTGGCGGAACTTCTGCGGAAGCGAACTTAAGCGCCGTTAAAAAAGCGTCTGCCGGATATTACGATCATTTGCCAACTACTGGAAATATGTCTGGTCAGGCTTTCCGTGATATCGAATGGGAACAGCGCGTACAGCAAATTTGCCAGGAAAGTGCCATTGGAGCTCAGTTTGGCGGAAAATATTTCACGCATGATGTACGTGTAATTCGTTTGCCACGCCATGCAGCTTCTTGCCCGGTTGGACTGGGAGTTTCTTGCTCTGCAGATAGAAATATCAAAGGAAAAATCACGAAAGATGGAATTTTCGTTGAGCAGTTAGAAGTAAATCCAAAACAATTTTTACCAGAAACTGCACCGCATTTAGAAGCGCCAGTTGAAATTGATTTGAATATGCCAATGGCTGATATTTTAGCTAAATTAACGCAATATCCTATTAAAACACGTTTAAAATTGAACGGAACTGTGATTGTTGCCCGCGATATTGCGCATGCAAAAATCATGGAATTATTAGAAGCAGGCAAACCAATGCCGGAATACTTTAAAAATCACCCTGTTTATTACGCAGGTCCAGCAAAAACGCCAGAGGGAATGGCTTCAGGAAGTTTTGGACCAACAACTGCAGGTCGTATGGATGTTTATGTAGATGAATTTCAAAAACATGGCGGCAGCATGATTATGCTTGCCAAAGGAAACCGTACCAAACAAGTTACGGATGCTTGTAATAAATATGGCGGATTTTATTTAGGTTCTATTGGTGGTCCTGCAGCAATTTTAGCACAAGACAACATCCTGAAAGTTGAAGTTGTAGATTTTGAAGAATTAGGAATGGAAGCTGTCCGCAAAATCACCGTTAAAGATTTTCCTGCGTTTATTATTACAGATGATAAAGGAAATGACTTTTTCGAAAATTTATAATTTGAGTTTCTAAGTTTTATATACAAAAAATCGCCCAAAAGGCGGTTTTTTGTATATAAAACTTGTTTACTTTGCAATTAATTAAGCGCTTAGGGCATTTTGCTCAAAAGCTATAAAATGCGACACTTCTCCTTTTAAATTATAAATAGGAAAACCATTGATTTTGCAACTGTACGGTTTGCCATTTTTTTTATAATTTTCGATTATTTTTTCAAACGGAACTTGGCTTTTTATTGCTTCTCTTATCTCTTTTAAAACAGTCTGACATGTTGTTGGTCCTTGAAATATTCTTGGGGTTTTCCCTAATATTTCAGCTTCTGTATAACCTGTCATGCTTTTAATTCGGTTAGAGGCAAAAACGATTTTGAGATTCAAATCTGTAACCACAACAACCTCGGCTTTAATTCTTTCCTCAATTTTCAAATCTTCTTCATCCCAGGAAAACTGGCTTGAAATTTTATTTACTTTTTTCAAATCAGCAAAAACAGCTTTCAATTCATTTACATATTCATAATGAAAATCCCAGGCCATAATTGGTACTGAATTACGAAACAAAGCTTCTTCAGAGTTAGTATTTTTCATTTTGAAAGAGTTTAAAAGACTGCAGTTATCTCAAAGATAGCGAGAAAATTGCAAACTTAATTACGTAAACCCTCATTTAACGTATGTTGAAGCTTATTAAAACGAAAATTTCAGCTGTACAACAACCGCTTTTTTTTCTTCTGTATTCAAATTATTTAATGAAATTCCGAGTAACCGAACAGAATCCTTCATTTTTTCTTGATACAATAATTCTTCAACCGTTTCTAAAATCAAGCTTTTATCTGAAATAAAATAAGGCAAAGTTTTACTTCTAGTCTGTTGGGTAAAATCGCTGTATTTGATTTTTAGTGTCACTGTTTTTCCCGATATTTTATGCTTTTGCAGTCGTTTTTCTAGTGATGTTGCAATTCTTTCAAGTTGTTCTAGCATAAAAATTTCTGATGATAAATTTACATCAAAAGTATGTTCTGCTGCAACTGATTTGGTGATTCGGTGCGATTTTACTTCGCTGTTGTGAATACCTCGAACCACTTTATAATAAAAAGCGCCCGATTTTCCGAAGTGCTTTTCTAGAAATTCTAAAGATTTGCTTTTTAAATCTGTTCCAGTAAATATTCCAAGCTGATACATTTTTTCAGTAGTTACTTTTCCAACGCCATAAAACTTTCGAATAGGCAATTCTTCTAAAAAAGCTTCAACTTCATCTGGATTTACCGTTTTTTGTCCGTTTGGTTTATTGATGTCGCTCGCAATTTTAGCGACAAATTTATTGACAGAAATTCCCGCAGAAGCCGTCAACCCAACTTCATTCAATATACGGAGCCTAATTTCCTGTGCAAGCAAACTGGCACTTGGGTTTCCTTTTTTATTTTGCGTGACATCGAGATACGCTTCGTCTAGCGAAAGCGGTTCAACCAAATCAGTATAGTCGTGAAAGATTTTATGAATTTTAGACGAAATCTCTTTATAGCGATCAAAACGCGGACGCACAAAAATAATTTCTGGGCAGTATTTTTTGGCCAATGTCCCGCTCAAAGCACTGCGAACACCAAACTTTCTTGCTTCATAACTCGCCGCCGAAACTACTCCTCTGTTTTCTGAACCTCCAACAGCAACAGGTTTTCCGCGTAATTCAGGATTGTCCATCTGTTCTACAGACGCGTAAAAAGCATCCATATCAATATGGATAATTTTTCGATATGTAGGCGATTCAGACATGTTACAAATTTAAATAGGAAAACACCAAAATGGGATCAAAATAGTCATAAAAAAAAGCTACAACTTTCAATTATAGCTTTCTGTTTTTATCTTTTGAAATTCTTAAAATTCAACTCTAAAACCAATTTGATTTGCACTTGCAACCAAAGTTGTTTTAGGCGCTGGCTTATAAGTAGTGGCCAAACCGCTGTTGTATTTTTCCAGAGCCGATTTGATTTTCTTTGGATATCCTATTTTTATTGGTATTGAAGCGATAATTAAAGCGCCACCAATAATTGCAGCTGTCATATTTGTTTTTTCAGAAGGATTCGGATTATAGCCTCCTGATGAATAATTGGGGTCACTATTCATTCCAAAAAGTAAATTAGCTGTTACAAGTCCCAAACCACCATAAAAGAAAACATTTCCAAAAGTTTTTTTACTTCTTCCTGCATTATAAAGTGCTAACGCTTCAGAATTATTGGCTAGCAAACTTCGAACTTCATTAGAATTAAGTCTTTTGTTTTCAGCATTATAAACGGTTCCGCCACTTTTATAAGAGAGTTGTTGCGAATAGCCCGCCAGCGTAAGAATTAAAAATAAAATAGTAAAATTTTTTTTCATGTTAAATTGGTTTTTTGGTTTTGATTTAGTTAATACAATTGATTGGCTCTAAAGATCTTCAAAACAAAAACGATCTTCTGTTTCGCAAAGATTAGCAACTTAATGATCTCAAACAAATCATTTTCTTTATTTTTGTACTTCTACTCGAAATAAAATAAAATGCGAACATTTGTTATAGGCGACATACACGGCGGACTACTCGCGCTTGAACAAGTGATGAAAAAAGCCGAAATTACTACAAAAGATACTCTTATATTTTTAGGCGATTACGTTGACGGCTGGAGTCAGTCTGCAGAAGTTATCGATTACCTTATTGATTTAAAAAGCAAACAAAACTGTATTTGCATTAGAGGAAATCATGATCAGCTTGCCTTAGATTGGCTTGAGAACAGACATGAAAATTTTGACGAAGAAATGTGGTACAAACATGGCGGACGCGCTACTGTTGAAGGGTATTCGAAACTTTCTGAAGAGAAAAAGAAAACGCATATTGCCTTTCTCGAATCGTTGCAGGATTATCATCTTGATGATGAAAACCGACTTTTTGTTCACGCAGGTTTTACCAATTTAAGTGGTGTAATGTGGGAATATTTTCCGAAACTGTTTTATTGGGACAGAACACTTTGGGAAACCGCTCTTTCTTTAGATCCAAATTTAAGTGTAGATGATCCTTATTACCCAAAACGTTTTACATTGTATAAAGAAATCTATATTGGGCATACTCCTGTTACAAGAATTGGAAAAACGGTTCCGGTTCAAAAAGCATGCGTCTGGAATGTCGATACAGGCGCAGCATTCAAAGGTCCTTTGACAATTTTGAATGTTGACACCAAGGAATTCTGGCAAAGTGATCCTTTAAACGAATTATATGCCAACGAAAAAGGTAGGAATTAATGTATAAAAATATATTTTTGCATTTTAAAACAATTAATATTTAAGTTTATGAAAAAAGTAATTACGCTTTTGTTTTTAGTATCATTTGGATTCACTCATGCACAGCATGCCTATACAGGAAAAGGAGATGTCAAAGTTAATATTGGTGCTAATATACAAGATGGTGGTTCAGGAATTCAAGGTTCTGTAGATTTTGGTTTGGGAGAAAATTTCTCTTTCGGATTTGTTTCAAATTATTTATTAGGAGTAGAAGACCGTAATGTTTTTGTTAATAACCAAATTAGAACAGTATCTCCGGATTTTGGTGACCGTTTTGATGCCAAAGCCAGAATCAATGCTAACTTAAGCAGTGTTATTGGTGTTGATCAATTAGATATTTATCCTGGTTTGAGTTTAGGATTACGCAATTTTGGCGGTCACGTTGGCGGTCGTTATTTTTTTACTGAAGGATTTGGTGTTTTTACAGAAATTGGTTTTCCAATTGCAAAATACAGTGACAAAAATGATTACTTTGACCACCTAAACAATCAGGCGACTTTTAGTTTGGGAGCTTCTTTTAATTTGTAAATTTTATAAATTCTCATAAATTCTCATAAAAAAAGCCTTGCAATTGCAAGGCTTTTCCTTTTCTAAAATTACAATTTATTTTTTAACGAATTTCTTGATAATCTTTTTGTTGCCGTTATTTAATTCAATAATATAAAATCCTGTAGCCAACTTGCTTACATCGATAGCACTTCCAGAGATTTCTCCAGAAATAAGCTGCTGACCTAATGTATTTGTAATTTTATACGAATAACCGCTGCTGTTAGAAAAAGAAACATTTAATTCATTTTCTACTGGATTTGGATATAATGCAAAACTTGAAGTTTCAGTAGTTTCAACTAATCCTGCTACAATTTCCTCATCGACAACTGCGCCAGAAGCCGTTATATTTATAGAATAATCTTCCACTTGACCGTATGAGAAAGTCTCACAAGATGTTGGAGTTCCATTATACTTCATAGAAACCCTTAACCTGGTTGTTCCAAGTGTTGCAGTTGATGGAATTGTAATTGTACCTGTTGCTGGAGTTGCAGTTGATGTGGCTTTTGTAAATACAGTTTCGCCAGAATCTGCAAAATCGCCATCTTGGTTGTAATCTATAAAAACAGCATATCCTTCACTGTAAACAGAAGAAGTCCAACTTGGGGTAATTGTAATTGTATACGCTGTTCCTCTTGTTGCATTTGTAGAAATTGAAGTATAATTTTCGTACCCAGTAGTTCCAGTAGAAGTATTATTAATTGTACCCAAAACTACTTTGCCAATTCTTTCGTCTGCTGCACTATTTCCTTTAGAAGTACAATACGTTATTGTAGTCGCAGTAGTGGTAACATTTACAGCATTACTAGCTGCAGAAACATTTCCTGCTGCATCTTTAGCCTTTACCGTAAAAGTATAGGCAGTTGAAGCAGTTAATCCAGTAACCGTATAACTTGTAGTTGTAGATGAACCTTTTAAAGTTGTTCCTTGGTAAATATCATATCCTGTTACTGCCACATTATCTGTAGAGGCGGTCCACGATAAATTTGTTGTTGTTCCTGTTGTTCCAGAAGCAGCAAGTGCGGTTGGTGCTGATGGTGCCACTGTATCTGTAGATCCTGAATAAGCGGCTCCAATACCAACGGCATAAAATGCATTTGTTGTAGCAATAACTTCTGCAGAACCAGCGCCATATAAGTCAATAGCAGACTGTATACCTGAAGTTCTCGCATTTGCATAAGTCGAGTTTGAAGTTAAATAAACACTTTCTAAACGGAAAGCAATTTTAGCCGCTTTATCTATTGTAATTCCTGTAACGTTATAAACACTTCCTATGTCGTTTGTTCCTGATTTACCAACTGATAAAATATAAAACCAATGATTTAATACTCCTGAATTGGTGTGAACACCGCAATAATCATTGTTGCTTGTTGGTGTACAGCTTACATTTACCCAATACGTTCCTCCATAAGTATCTGGCTGACCCTCAGAGTTTGGATCGCTCATAGAACGTAAAGCCAAATGTCCAGTTCTTCTTTCAATATCTTCACCTACTAACCATGTTGATTTTGTTGGTGCTGCGCGATATTCAATACAGGCTGCCCAAATATCCGAAAAAGCTTCGTTCATCGCTCCAGATTCTTTTTGGTATGCTAAATTTGCTGTGTATGTACATACTGCATGCCCAATCTCGTGTCCTGCAACATCTATAGAAGTTAAGATATCAAAACCTCCAGTTCCGCTTCCGTCTCCGTAAGTCATAACACTTCCGTTCCAGAAAGCATTATTATTACTTGAATATCCGGCTGCAATTAAATTATAATGCACATAACTTTTGATTTTTGCTCCAGCATTATCATAGCTGTTTCTGCCATGAACAGCTGACCAATAATCATACGTCATTTCAGCTCCCCAATGTGCATCAAGTGCTCCGTTATCTTTATTTGTATTATTATATTCAGCAGCAGTCCAGTTGTTATCAGCATCGGTAAAATTTGTTGTTGGATAAGTTGCTGTTCTTGCAGAATTATAAGTTTGAACTCCATTTCCACGAGTAACATCTGACAAAATATACGATGAACCACTTAAACTAGTTTGAATAGTTTGAGTGCCGCTGTAACGAGTTGCTGCGTTTGCTGCTACAACTGCCATTTTTGAAGACACATTATTTTTTTGCTCTTCAATTCCATCAGCATTCGATTTGCCGTGACTGTATTCTCCAAGATGTTTAATTGTGGCATTGTAAAACAAGACTTTTCCAGTTTCAGCATCAATATAAAGATCGCCGCGACTTAAAGGTACCGTAGCATAAATATCAAATTTATACGCCAATCGCACTTTATCACTTTTTCTTAATTGCCCCTGCTCTTCCATCGCTGGCAATAAAACCAGTTCGCCTGTTGGTTTTTCATAATCCATTGCAGCTGCATCTGCTGGTTTTTCCCATAAATATTGTTTTGCTCCTGTGTAGGCTATTGCTTTATCAAATGCAGCTTGACTTGATAATTTTGGAGTTACATTGACATTCTCAAGAGCATAAAACTCTCCATTCATCGAAACTAATTTCCCGCCTTTTGAGTGTAAGGTGTAATTGGCAAACTCCACTTTAATTCCTTGTTCGTATAATTGAAATTTTTCATGAGTAAAACCTTCCTTATCCGATTCTATTTTAATTTTTGAAAAAGACTGATTGTCTTTTAAGCCTAATTGTTCTTTAAAAACTTTTTGTGAATCAGAACCCTTGTAGGCTGATTTATCATTAAATGTAATTAAACTAGGCAAACCATTTTCGGAGAGATCTTTCTTGCTTACTCTTTTGTCTGTTTCTTGTGCAGACACATTGAGCGAAATAAGGATAACAGTTGTGGCCAATAAAATTTTAGGTAATTTTTTTTTCATAATAAGTTTGGTTTAAGATTGGTTAAATTGGATTACAAACAAAGTATTTAAAAGTAAGTAAATACTTTATTTTTGGATAAAAGTATTTTAAATTTGTCAGATAGTCGATGAAATTTGCCTTTAATCGATAAAATGCAACACTTTTTATTCTAAATTCACTTTTATTTAACAAATTGTAATAATCCTACAATAAATACCACATAAAACCAATTATACTATTGATATTTAATATTTTAAACTTAAATAATACTTACAAATAAAACTATCACTTAAAAATCTTCCAAAAGCACGATCTCGATTTATCTTACAAAAAAAAGGCTAGCTTTAAAAAGCCAGCCTAAAGACGTGTTGTTATTTAAAAAAGAAATTAACTATATATTCATTTCTGGAATTTCTCCTTCAATTATTAAATCAGCTTCAGTTGAAGCTATGATATGCTCAACAGAAACACCTGGCGCACGTTCTAAGAGCTTAAAGCCGTTTTCTGTCACTTCCAGAACTGCTAATTCCGTTACAATCTTTTTTACGCATCCTACACCTGTTAATGGCAAGGTACATTTTTTAAGAATTTTAGATTCTCCTGCTTTATTAACATGCATCATCGCAACAATGATATTTTCAGCGGAAGCCACTAAATCCATTGCGCCTCCCATTCCTTTAACCATTTTACCTGGAATTTTCCAGTTGGCGATATCTCCATTTTCTGAAACTTCCATTGCACCCAAAATCGTCAAATCTACTTTTTGACTTCGGATCATTCCGAAACTAAAAGCCGAATCAAAAAAACTCGCACCCGGAAGTGTAGTAATCGTTTGCTTTCCTGCGTTAATAATGTCGGCATCTTCTTCTCCGGCAAAAGGAAAAGGCCCCATGCCTAAAACTCCGTTTTCACTTTGAAACTCTACTGCAATATCTTCTCTCACGTAATTCGCAACCAAAGTCGGTATCCCGATTCCAAGATTGACAAAATATCGGTCTTTAACTTCTTTAGCAATTCGTTTTGCTATATCTTCTTTTGTTAACATATTTATAATGTGTCAATTTGGAAATTAGATAATTGGATAATGCTTCATCACAATCTAAATTAATTATCTAATTATCACATTTTCTACTTATCTAATTACGCTCTCTGTCTTACTGTTCGTTGCTCGATTCTCTTTTCGAATTTTTCTCCTTGAAAAATTCGCTGCACCATAATTCCCGGAATGTGAATTTGATTTGGATCTAAAGTGCCAACCGGAACTAATTCTTCGACCTCAGCAATTGTAATTTTTGCTGCGCCTGCCATACATGCATTAAAGTTTCTGGCGGTTCCTTTAAAAATAAGATTTCCCGCTTCGTCCCCTTTCCACGCTTTGACAATAGCAAAATCAGCTTTGAAAGCATGTTCCATAATATGCATTTTCCCATTGAATTCACGAGCTTCTTTTCCTTCAGCAACTTCAGTTCCGTAACCGGCTGGCGTGAAGAAAGCAGGAATTCCCGCTTGAGCCGCACGGCAGCGTTCTGCTAAAGTTCCTTGTGGAGTTAACTCTACTTCTAATTCTCCTGAAAGCATTTGGCGTTCGAATTCGGCATTTTCACCCACATAAGATGAAATCATTTTTCTTATTTGTTTTTTCTTCAACAGCAATCCCAAACCAAAATCATCAACACCTGCATTATTTGAGATACAAGTTAAATCTGAAATTGAGGTATTTACCAATGCCGCAATCGTATTTTCAGGAATACCGCATAATCCGAAACCGCCAAACATAATGGTCATGCTGTTTTCGATTCCGTTAATCGCTTCCTGCACGTTATTTACTTTTTTTGTTATCATAACAAACTGTCTTTATTAGCGTATAATTTTGATAAAAATAAGATTTTTAGATTAAATTATAACGATTTCGTAAAAAATAAAATTGACTTCAAAAAAATATCCCTTTATGACTTCATAATAGAGAAGTGCATAAAGGGATATTTTTAATTTAAACCTGAATTAAGTATTATAACTCGAATTCGTCTGTATTTTGTTCTGTTTGAGTAGTATCTTTTACAACAGCTGGTCGACTGTAACAATCTACCTTGATAGAAAGATTTGCCGGACGCTCAAATTCTGATTTAGAAACTTGAAGTCCTGGATCTCCATAACATAGTTTCATAAAATAAGCCCAAACTGGCAATGCTGCCGTAGCTCCCTGTCCGTAGGTTAAACTTTTAAAACGAGCTGAACGGTCTTCACAACCAACCCAAACTCCTGTAACTAAATTTGGAACCATTCCCATAAACCAACCGTCTGACTGGTTTTGTGTTGTTCCTGTTTTACCCGCAATCGGATTTTTGAACATGTATGGATATCCTGTCCAACGGTTATCACCGCTTCCTCCGCCCTGCGTGCGCAAACGTGCACCAGAACCAGTTTCTGTAACTCCTTCTAATAATTTGATTACAGCAAAAGCAATATCTTTATTTAAAACGTCGTGCGATTCTGGAATGGGTTCGTAAATAACCTCTCCGCTTTTATTCTCGATACGGCTTAAAAATTGCGGCTTTACATAAACTCCTTGATTTGCAAAAGTGCTGTAAGCAGCAACCATATCTTCAACTGTAATATCAACAGCTCCTAAAGCAATTGAAGGCTGAACCGGAATTTCAGTTTTAACTCCTAACTTTTGCGTTAACTCTACAACAGCTTCTGGACCAGTTCTGTCAATTAATTTAGCCGAAACTGTATTAATAGAGTTTGCCAAACCTTGTTTTAATGTTACCATTCCGCGGTATCTGTTATCAGAGTTTCTTGGTTCCCAATCTTCCGTAACGTGGTGACGTCCTTTATGAATCATGAAAGGTCCATCTAAAATTGAATCACAAGGAGACATATTTAGTTGTTCGATAGCAGTTGCATAAACAAAAGGTTTGAAGGTAGAACCTACTTGTCTTGCTCCCTGACCTACGTGATCGTACTGAAAGTATTTGTAATTGATTCCGCCAACCCACGCTTTAATATTTCCGGTTTGAGGCTCCATTGCCATTAAACCTGACTGCAAAAAGTGTTTGTAATAACGGATAGAATCTAACGGCGTCATAACGGTATCGCGTTCCCCTTTCCAAGTAAATACACGCATTTGTGTTTTTACCTTGAATGAAGCAATAATCTCATCTTCGCTTTTATCTAAATCTTTCATGATTGCCCAGCGCGTAGAATTTTTCATGGCTTGCATCATAATTCTTTCTGTCTCAGCTTGAGTAATATTTACGAAAGGTGCATTTTTATTAGTTTTCATTTCAATGAAAAACTGTTGCTGTAAGTTTTTCATGTGTTCTGAAACTGCTTCTTCTGCATATTGCTGCATTCTAGAATCGATAGTAGTGTAAATCTTCAGACCATCTTTATAGATATCATAATCAGAACCGTCTGGTTTTTTGTTTTCTGCTACCCATTTTTTCATGTAATCACGAAGATATTCTCTGAAATACGTTGCAGTTCCTTCGCGGTGACTTTCTAATTTAAATTTCAAAGCAATTGGCAAAGCCTGTAATCTTAATTTCTCTGCAGTAGAAATCATCTTTGCTTTTTCCATTTGAGAAAGCACGACATTTCTACGGTTTTTAACTCCCTCCGGATTACGAACTGGATTGTATAAACCTGAATTTTTGAACATTCCGACTAAAATAGCCGATTCGTCCATTGTTAAATCTTTTGGATCTTTAGAGAAATACGTTTGAGCAGCAGAACTTACTCCAACAGAATAATTTCCGAAATCATAAACGTTGCAATACATTGCCAAAATTTCATTTTTCGTATATTGTCTTTCGAGTCGAATGGCGATAATCCATTCTTTTATTTTTTGTACAATTCTGAAAGGAAGGAATTTAGAACCTTCTCCGTGAAATAATTGTTTTGCTAATTGCTGTGTTAATGTACTTGCTCCACCGTTGGTTCCTAAAGTAAAAACAGCTCTTAGAGTTCCGCGTCCGTCAATTCCTGAATGTTCGTAAAAACGGGCATCTTCGGTGGCAACCAAAGCTTCTACCAAACTTTTTGGCAAATCTGAATATTTAAGCTGCGATCTATTAGTCTTAAAATATTTACCAATAACTACTCCATCAGAAGAAATAATTTCGGTAGCTAAGTTAGAATCCGGATTTTCTAAATCTTCAAAAGAAGGCATTGAACCGAATAACCCCCAAGAGGCGAATAAAAAGAAAGCTAAAATACCTAGCAGTGTGTACGCAAAAACACGCCAGAACTTCTTTTTATAGTAATTAATATCTTTAACGCTATTTGTTTGATTGTTTTTTTTAGCAGCCATAACTATTTTCTAATCTTTTTGTTCTATTCTAAAACCAACGTCTGTAATACCTTCTAATGCCTCGACACCAGGAATTTTACCTGTTTCTCTAACGGCTTGTTTTATGTGTACTTTGTATTTTCCTTTAAACTTAACGTCTTCTTTATAATACAATTTACTTTCTTTAATATCTGTAAAACCGTTTCCTAATAAAGTCCCATCAGGATTTGCCATTTGGTATTCTAAAGTATCCACTTTCGTGAAACCGCTTGGCGTTTCAATAGCAACAATTAAAAACAAATTATTGAACGGATAATTGTTATTGTCTCTCAAATTTACAAATAAATTGTATTTTTTGGTAGAATCTAAAACTGGCAGATCAAAGGTTACAATACTGTCTTTGTGCCAAGCACTTCCAACAGATTTGTACTCATCAAATACTCTTTTTTTATCACAAGAAAAAAGAAGTATTGCCACCAAAAGAAGAATCCCGCTATTTTTTATTCTCATTTTTAGTAATAATTATAGGTTTTCTTGGTTCAGCTGGTTTGTTTTCATTCGAATTATTTGGTTTATTCGATTGATTTTGCTTATTGTTCGGTTTATTCGATTTATTCGGATTTCCTCCAGCTGGTTTATTATTATTGTTATTTCCTTGTTGCGGTTTATTTGGAGCCGGAGCTGCCACAACCGCGCCCTCCGCATTTGGTTTGCGTTTTCGGTTTGGTTTTTTCTTTCTTTTAGGCTGATCAAAACGAGTTAAGCTCTCTTGACCCATTGCATTATTAAAGTCTTTTTCAGGTTCTGAAACTACTTCAATAGCAAAATCTTCAAGTGAAGACACTTTGTTTTTCTGTTTATTTTCGGCAATAATTTCTTTTACCTGATCAATTTTTAAAACGTGCCAGTTTGCAAAATTATTTGTGTATGCAAACCACATTAAACCTTTAAAAATATCTTGTTTCTGGCAGATTGCATCACCTTTTTCAGTTACTAATTTAGTATCGTAATCTGGAAAATCTTTCAATGCATCCATGTAAGTGTCAAGTTCGTAGTTTAAGCAGCACTTTAATTTTCCGCATTGTCCTGCTAATTTTTGTGGATTCAGCGAAAGCTGTTGGTAACGAGCTGCCGAAGTATTTACACTTCTAAAATCGGTAAGCCAAGTCGAACAGCAAAGTTCTCTTCCGCACGAACCAATTCCGCCTAAACGAGCTGCTTCCTGACGGAAACCAACTTGTTTCATTTCGACTCTTGTACTGAATTCTTTAGCAAAATCTTTAATTAAAAGCCTAAAATCGACTCTGTCATTTGCCGTGTAGTAAAACGTAGCTTTTGACCCGTCTCCTTGAAATTCAATATCCGAAATTTTCATTTCTAATTTATGCTGAATCGCTAATTCTCGGGCACGAACTTTCATTGGTTCTTCGCGATCACGCGCTACAGACCAAATATCGATATCTTTTTGAGATGCTTTTCTGTAAATTTTTGGCACTTCATTGCTTTCGTGATTTACACCTTTTTTCTTCATTTGAATTTTTACCAATTCTCCTGTCAAAGTTACAATTCCAATATCATGCCCTGGCGATGCAACAGTTGCTACAATATCGCCAATACTTAAAGTTAATTTCTCTGAATTTCTAAAAAATTCCTTGCGTCCGTTTTTAAAACGAACCTCAACACAATCAAAAATTGCTTCTCCATTAGACGGACTCATGTTCGCAAGCCAGTCAAAAACCGTCAATTTATTGCAGCTATCGGTGCCGCAAGTCCCATTATTTTTACAACCTTTTGGTGCACCACCATCTGAGGTTGAACAACTTGTACATGCCATAATTATATATGTAGTGTTGCATAAAAGCAACTTAAGTTCATAAACGTTTGATCGGTAAAGATAGTATTTTTTTTAGTTTGCTTTTTATGGATTAAAACTAAAGGCTTGTTAAATAAAAAAAGCAGATTTTGTTTGACACAAAATCTGCTTTTTTAACTTTATTTAAAAGGATTTATCCCAAAATTTTATAAATTTTATCAGACAATCTTATTCTAAAAGGCACTTCAAAAGTAACTTTATCACCAATTTTTGCTGTTGCAGTTTCTGCTCCGTCTACAATCATTTTATCTAAAACCAATTCTTGCTCGCCTGTTGTTGGTCCGGAGATTAAGATTTTATCGCCAATGGATAACTCTTGATTTTCAACAGTAAATTGACCCACTTTTGCTTTTACATAATAATGCTCCGCTTTTCCAAGCAATGCTTTTTTTACTTTTATTTTTTGACGGATATCAGCTGATTTTTCGGCTGTAGCCAAAGCACTGTTTGGCAGTTCTCCAGAATGTTTGAATTTCAAACTATCTGATTTTCCTTTTCTAAACACTTTGTTTCCAACTTGTTTTCCGGTTCTTAATCTTACCTGATCAACCAATGGCATGTGTACTATTTCCAGACATTCAGTAGAACAGCAGTTTTCCATAGCTGCTTTGCATTCATCACATTGAATAAACAACAAATGGCATCCGTCATTTTCGCAGTTGGTATGATTGTCACAAGGTTTGCCACATTGGTGACATTGCGAAATAATATCTTCGGTAATTCTTTCGCCAAGGCGATTGTCGAATACGAAGTTTTTACCAATGAATTTACTTTCTAAACCTTCTTCTTTCAATTGTTTCGCATAATTAATAATACCGCCTTCTAATTGAAAAACATTTTTAAAGCCTTGATGTTTGAAATAAGCACTTGCTTTTTCGCAGCGAATTCCGCCGGTGCAGTACATTACAAGGTTTTTATCTTCTTTATGATTTTGAAGCTGTTCATTGATAATTGGCAAACTTTCTCTAAATGTTTCAACGTCTGGAGTAATCGCATTTTTAAAATGCCCCACTTCACTTTCGTAGTGATTTCTAAAATCAACCACAATCGTATTCGGATCATCTAATATTTCATTAAACTCTTTGGCTTTTAAGTGAACACCGATATCTGTTACATCAAAAGTATCATCGTTTAAACCATCAGCAACGATTTTGTGACGTACTTTAATTGTTAATTTTAAAAAGGAATGGTCATCATGTTCTACGGCTTCATTCAAACGAATGCCTTTCATGAAATCATAAACTTCAAGAGTTGCTCTAAAAGCCTCCAAATTTTCTTCAGGAATACTCATTTGAGCATTTATTCCTTCGTTAGCAACATAAATTCGGCCTAAAGCATCGAGCTTATTCCAGGCTACAAATAAATCATCGCGAAATTTTTTGGGATCTTGAATTTTGGCATACGCATAGAAAGACAACGTTAGTCGTTGTTTACCGGCATCATCGATCATGATGGCTCTTTCTTCTGCGCTTAAAGTGTTATACAGTTGCATGCTATAAACAGTTTTTAAGTTTAGAAATAAATGGGTATTGAATTCTTTTATCTTACTGAATTCGGGCGCAAAGATAAGTTTTTCTATTCAATTTTAAAAATGATAAAAATCATGGAATATTAAATAATATAAGCAGTATCGTATGATTTTAAATTTAATTTTCTACAGAAGATGTTCCACCGGAACATAGAATATAAAAAATGAAAAGAGGGCTGTTTCAAAAAAATGAAATAGCCCTCTTAATCTTTGTACCTCTGTACCTTTGCTTCTTTGAACCTAATTAACAATACTCGTTAAACGCATCTTGCAAATTCTCAGCGATTAATTCAGCTGGGCGCCCTTCAATATGGTGACGCTCAAGCATGTGAACCAATTCTCCGTTTTTGAACAAAGCCATAGATGGCGATGATGGAGGAAAAGGAAACATATGTTGTCTTGCGGCATCAACAGCTTCTTTGTCAACACCTGCGAAAACTGTAATTAAGTGATCTGGTTTTTTAGCGCCTTCTAAACTCATTTTAGCTCCCGGACGTGCATTTCTAGCAGCACAACCGCAAACTGAATTTACAACAACTAAAGTGGTACCTTCAGCTTTGATAGCATTATCTACAGCGTCAGCACTATGTAAATCTTGAAAACCTGCAGCAGTCAATTCAGCTTGCATTGGTTTTACCATTTCTTCTGGATACATATTGTTTATTTTTAAATTTTACTTTTGAACTGCAAAGTTACAAAGTTTACTCGCAACAACTTAATTTGAAGTATAAAGTTTTGTTATAGTTCGATATAAAATTTTGAACCAAACAGAAAAGCAATCTTTAAAAATAATTTGCAAAACTTTAAACTGCCATTTTTTTATCTGGAAATTGATAATTGTATTTTTTCAAATGACTATTTCTTCCTCCTGCTTTATGCTTGGTTGTTAAAACAGTTGACTTGCTTTGTTCTGAAATTTCAATGGTTGAAAGATAACTTGTCAAATATTTTTTAAGTATTTGTATGTTGTCAACATCAATAGAGTAAATTGTTTTTTTTCCTTCGTTTTTAATATTGACCAAATTTGCTTTTTTTAATTCTAATAAATGTTTAGAGATTGTTGATTGTGCCAACGGAATTAATTCGACAATTTCCCCACAAGTTCTATTGTCTCTCTTCCATAAAAGCGTCATAATCTCAATTCGTGTAGGATGTCCGAGAGCTTTGCAAATTTTTCCTATTGCTTCAGTTTCTGTATCAAAATTTAAACGTTTTGTCATTCCCATAAATTTGCCAATTAATTATTATCGTAAAAGATCGATTATAGCAGGCAAATCTAAATATTGCAACATCTTTCTAACTGCCGCAAAAAATTATTAAAATAAAAGAATAAGACATTTTAATAGTAAATTGATTAGCATCTGAGCGCAAAATGAACATTGCCCACATACTATATGGATTCGGCAGATGTTCACAGATTTAAATAATAGGGATCAAAATATAATTTAATTGAATAAAGCTCGAAACAATGCCTTAATAAATGGCATTTTCGGACATTTTAAAATCACTTGGAGATCTTCAAGCAAATTTGTTTCTTCATCTAAAAATTTGAAAATCAAAGCAGGATTTCCTTTTTTGAATAATGAAGAAAAAATAGAACTTCCCAATTCATTATGACGATGAAGAATGTCTAGAAGAAGTAAATCATAAAACCAAAATCGGCTTTTTTTATGAAAAGAAGACATACTGAGCAATTTAGAATTTTCAGAAGAAGAGTGAAGAAACTCAACTAATTTAGAAGATTTTTTATCCGAGCTTTTAAAAGTATAACCCGTACTTGCTTTTGTCCATCCTCCGGCAGTGCCAATATTTAAAACTCTTTTCGTGTTTTTTTTCCAAAAAGGATAGCATGTCATCGGGATACTTCCTTGCTCTTTTTCGATAATTTCATACTGATCTGCTCCTAAATTTTTAAGGTAAATTTGAATTTCATTTTCGTATTCTTCTTTTGTGAGCAGATTTTCAGAAAAGAGTGTGTATTCAACCAACGCTTCAGTTTTAGAAGTTGGCAAAACATACATAAATCTTGTGTTGCCTCTCTGTTCTATCGAAAAATCCATGAAAGTTGCCTGTTCTGGATCGAAGATTTCATTTGTTGTTTTTACAAACCAACCGATAAAATGCTGTTGCAAAACAGGATATTTGGTTTGCCTTTCGGCTAAAGCTTTGGTGTAAATACTATTTAACAAATAATCTCCAGTATATCGATTCGACTCTGTTCCCACAAAAACATGGGTTTCTAATTCATTGATATCTGTTACTTTTTCATTTAAAAAAGTAATATTTTGATGCTTTGAAATTTCTGCGAAAACAAAATTGTAAAACTCTACTCCGCGAATTTGATTGTATTGATAAGGCTTCAACGCCAAATCGCGTTTAAAGTTTTCGTTGGCAAACAAAGCCGAATCCCATTTTTTTGAGATTACAGAATTCCATATTGATTCTTCTATTCCCCAAAAACACCAAGTTCTGTCATTTGTTTTTTTTGGATTCTCATCTAACAGCAAAATGGCTTTGTCTGAAAATTTTCCAGACAACAACATCTTATAAACGGTCATTAAAGATGCTAAACCTGTTCCGGTAAAAATGTAATCGAAGTGTTTTATTTGTGAAGAATTCATTCTCAAAAATAATGAATTTTATTCTTTCAATTTTTCTAAAAGCAGTTTAAAATCCTTTGGACCCAAATAACTGCTGTACTGAAGAATGATTTCATTCTTTTCATTCAAAACACATAAAACCGGATACACGATTTGATTGTTCAATGTTCCCAACTGCAAAGCCAATTCATGAACACCAACATTATTTCCAGAAGGCTGATATTTAAAAACCTGATTATTAAACGCAATATCACGTTTTTCTTCTGCATTCAAATCTAAAAAATAGAAATCCGAGTTCAATTTTTCGATGATTTCTTGGTTTTTGAAAGTTGTATTTTTCATACTTTGGCAAAACTGACACCAATTGGTATGAATAAAAATGATGATTTTTCGTTTTTGAATTTGCTGTAAACTATCGATTTCTTCAAAAGAAATTACTTTCAACTGAGAAAATCCGGTTGAAGTTATTAAGAAGAAGAAAATTAGAATTAGCTTTTTCATTTTAATTTTAGTTGGGTTATTATCTCAAAGTGTATCTCAACCCAAAAAATCCACGAATAGTTTGATTTTGTCCATAAACGTATGTCGTATCAAAAGTCAATCCATACGGATTATCAGGCGTTACCAAGACTTTTCCAGCCGAATCGTATTGTACATTTTTATCAAAGGGATCATTTGTTCTCGAAATCAAAAACGGATTATTTTGCTTAGGCGTAAAATTCAAAAGATTCTTGATTCCGCCATAAAGCTCAAAATTCTTCCATCCGAGATAAGTAAATTGAATATTCTGAATACTGTGCCAAGGCGATTTCGGACTTCTCGGGTCTAAATCGCTCAATAAAGGAAGTTTCATCGGACTGTAAACATTTCCAGTGTAATCCAAAACTAAATTTAGTGCTTCTACTTTATAAGAAATGCTCCAGGTTGCGGTAAAATTTTCTGTTAGAAAAGGTCTTTCTGAAATTCCGTTTTCAACATTTTTATTATCTAAGAAAGTCGCACCTAAAATCATTTTTAATCCGTTTGTGAAATTAACGTCAATATTTGTACTGATTCCTTGACTTATAGCATAACCGTTGATATTGTCGTAAATGATTTTGTTTGGATCCGTTCCGTAATCAGAGATGATTTTATTACTGAAACGAGTATAAAAAGCCGTTGTTTCAATTCCGATAAAAGTGCCATTTGTAAAGTTTATCTTTTGAATGTAATTCAGATTCGCATTTACAGATTGTTCTGGTTTCAAATCGTTTTTGATTACAACATCTCGCGAACCTGTAAGCGCCGCGTGATCTTCGGTAAATAAATTCACAACTCGAAATCCGGTTCCGGCATTCAAACGGAAAATCGTGTTTTCATTTTTCTTCCATCGATACGCCACGCGCGGTGTATAAATTGAGCCGTGAATCGAGTTATAATCGTATCGCATTCCCAGCAAAACCTGACTTTTAGGCGAAAGCGTTATCTCATCCTGAACAAAAATTCCAGGCAACCAAGTACTTTCAGCTTCTTTTGTTGCGGTTGTATTGTCGTCGTAATACGAATATCGATTTGCAATTCCTGCTAGCAAATCATTTCGACCAAGTTTTTTATCCCAAGTCAGTTGCAGAAAACCAATTTTTTGATTGGCGATATACGATGTTGTCCCGTAACGGCTGTCTTGATAATGCACATTTCCAGAAAACGAAACCATTAATTTTTCTTCAAAAGGTAATTGATAACTTCCAATTAATTCGCCTCTTTTGGTATAAATACTTTCACCATAAATTTCATCGCCTCCGCGGAATTTTTTCTCCCAGCGCACATCTCCGCCCCAACGATCTTCATACATACCGCGCGCTGCGATCGTAAAGAGACGATTATTATTTCGTTGGAAATTCCATTTATTAAAAATTGAAATTCGATCAGAAAGTGTAACATCCGTAAAATTATCTTTGTCTTTATCGATAACTTGATTGTAATTAAAATAATTAAGACCCAAAAGTGTTGTTGCCTTTTTACTCGGATTAAATTTCATTCCCAAATCGACATTGGTTTCTAAATACGAAGTCGTAAAAATGTCTGCAGAAAACAAAGGTGCGTTCGTTGGATTTTTAGTAATAATATTGATCAAACCGCCAACTGCCTCGCTTCCGTAAAGAGAAGAAGCCGGACCTTTTACGATTTCAATTCGCTCAACAAGAGAATTTGGAATTCCAGATAAACCGTAAACTGTAGAAAGACTGCTGACAATTGGCATTCCGTCAATTAAAACCAAAGTGTACGGACCTTCTAAACCGTTAATATGAATATCACCCGTATTGCAAACCCCGCAATTCAGCTGAGGCCGAACGCCATTTATATTTTGCAGTGCCTCATAAATACTGGCAGTTGGATTCTTTTTGAAGAAAACTGGTGAATAAACCTCAACCGGAACAGCGCTTTCTAATCGTTTTACTGCTTTTAAAGTTCCAGAAACCACCACTTCGTTCAATTGGTTTTCATTGTCTTCCAAATCAAAATCAAGATTTAGATTTTGTCCTTTTATAATGGAAAATCTTTGGGTTACAGGTTTGAATCCAGTCAAGGTCACTTGAATTCTTCCATTTTCTATTTCGACATTTTCAAAACTGTAGTAACCTAAACTATCAGAAATTGTTTTTTGGTTTGTCCCTAATAAATGAACGTTTGAGGCTTGTATTTTTCTTCCTTCAACAGAAATAAAACCTGAGATTTTAGTGATTTCCTGCGCAAAGGAAAATTGTAAATTAAATAATATCAATATCCAAATTAAATTTTTCATCATTATAAAATTAAATTTAGACAAATCTAAAAATTAAATTTGACAAATAATGATTGTAAAACTAAAAATTTTCAAACTCATTAAATTCAATATGTTAGACTTTATTAAACACAAGAGTGAATAGCGTTCAGCTTTATCTGGATGAACATAGGGAAAAACTAATGGCTTCAGACAAATTTAGAGTTGGCTGAAGCCCATTTCAATCCAATCTTCATCCCCTAGCTGAAGCTAGGGTCTATTCAAAAAGATTTAAAAAACCAATATTTAATAATAAAAATGCAGCTATTAAAAAAGACTTGATTTTTTAATAATTTTAAAAATTTCAAAAAGACTAAGAAGTGCAAAAGGCAAATCAATATAGATTATTACTTAACTAAAAGGCATCATCTTCAATAAGGGAAAATATTAAATACACCAGACAAACAGCCTTGATAGAAATTCTAAAATATCGTAAAAAGATGTTGTTGTTGTTTAATTTCTTGTATATTTGCTTAATGCACTTTTGTTGCAAATACACATTTAAATTTCAATTGCAACATTGTTGCTTAATATTTTTTATTTAAAAAAAATGAAAACAACTCGTAACACTACAGCAAAGACAGCCGTTTTAGAGGTTTTTGAGAAATCTAAAACAGCTCTGTCACATACAGAAATTCAAAAACAATTGAATGATATTTGTGATCGTGTTACCATTTACAGAATACTTGATCGCTTATTAAATGATGATATAATTCATAAAATTTCGAATCTTGACGGAACAGTTAAGTATGCAAAATGCCACCATATAAATAAAGTACATATACATAATCATGCTCACTTTAGCTGCGAGAATTGTCATGAAATTACTTGTCTCGAAAATGTAAAGCCCAGTTATATCATGCCTCATAATTATAAAGTAAAAGAGATAAATTTTACATTATCTGGATTATGCCCGAATTGTTTAAATTCTAACATTTAAGATTTAGACTTGCCTAAAAATATTGTTGTGCGAATATGATTTATCGCTATATTTGTTAAAACAACATTTTTTACAATGACCAAATCTTTAGAAGAAGTTCATCAATCGGTTGCTACAGAGCATAAAAAAACAGGATTCAGAAAAATATTAGCCTTTTTAGGTCCAGCCTATTTAGTCAGCGTTGGTTATATGGATCCCGGAAATTGGGCAACAGATATCGCGGGTGGAAGTCAATTTGGATATTCTTTGCTTTGGGTTTTGCTTATGAGCAACTTAATGGCTTTGCTGCTTCAAAGTTTAAGTGCGCGCCTTGGGATCGTAACACAACGCGATTTGGCGCAGGCTTCAAGAGAAACCTATTCTAAATACATCAATTACGTTTTATATTTTTTGGCAGAGATTGCTATCGCCGCTTGTGATTTAGCCGAAGTTTTGGGAATGGCAATTGGGATTAATCTTCTTTTTGATATTCCGTTAATCGAAGGCGTTTTAATTACTGTTTTAGATACTTTTCTTTTGCTTTTCTTAATCAATAAAGGCATTCGCAAAATGGAAGCTTTTATTATTGTATTGGTAGCCATTATCGGTTTTTCTTTTATTTTTGAAATGATTTTTGCAGAACCAGAACTTGATAAAGTCATTTACGGATTGGTTCCGTCTATACCGAGTTCTGCAGCATTATACATCGCAATCGGAATTATTGGTGCTACGGTAATGCCTCACAATTTGTATTTACATTCTTCTTTAGTACAAACTAGAAAATTCGACAGAACTCCAGCTGGCATTAAACAAGCATTAAAATACAATTTTATAGATTCAACGATTGCCTTAAATCTAGCATTTTTTGTAAATGCAGCCATTTTAATTTTAGCAGCAGCCACATTTTACAGAAACGGAATGTTTGAAGTTGCTGAAATTCAAGATGCTCACAAATTTTTAGAACCATTACTAGGAACCAAATGGGCACCAGTTCTCTTTGCCGTTGCCCTTATTGCTGCAGGACAGAGTTCGACAGTAACGGGAACCCTTGCAGGACAGATCGTTATGGAAGGTTATTTGAACTTAAGAATTCAGCCTTGGGTTCGTCGCATCATAACTCGATTGATCGCGATTATTCCAGCCGTAGTTGTAATTTTAATTTACGGAGAAAGCGTAACAGGAAAGCTATTGATTTTAAGTCAGGTTATTTTGAGCCTGCAATTGGGATTTGCCATTATCCCGCTAATTCATTTTGTAAGTGATAAAACCAAAATGAAGGGATTTCATATTTCAAAAACCACTCAAGTCGTTGCTTGGATTATCGCTTTGATCATTGTTTCACTGAATGCCAAATTGGTTTATGACGAAATCACTTCCTGGCTAGTAAGCTCTAGTCATCCTATCTTTCTTTGGGTTACCGTGGTTCCCATTGCTTTTGGCTTTTTAGGTTTATTGCTTTATATCGTATTCAAGCCCTTTATTGCAAGAGCAAAATCGCATATTGAAAATCATTCACCTCATCATTTAAAATTACAATATGCCCCAAAGGAAACATACAGCAAGAAAAACATAGCGATTTCTGTCGATTTTTCTAAAGCCGATGAAGCTGCATTAAATAACGCCTTCGAATTGGGCGGAATTGAAGCGCAATACACCTTAATTCACATTGTTGAAACCGTTGGCGCATTAATGTACGGAGGTCATGTAGACGATCATGAAACAACTATCGACGAAAAATTATTACTAGAATATAAAAAAATGCTTTCGCAGAAGGGATTCAATATAGAAACTGAACTTGGGTTTGGAAAACCAAACACCGTGATCCCAAAGATTATCAACACAGGGAAATTCGATATTCTCGTAATGGGAACCCACGGCCATACTGGATTAAAAGATCTTCTTTTTGGCACAACCGTAGATAAATTGAGACATAAAATTTCGATACCTTTGTTGATTGTTAAAAAATAGGGACAAAGGTTCACAGATACAAAGGGACAAAGTTTTGATAACTCTAAACCTTTGTCACTTTCTACCTTCGAGCCTCAAAAAATAAAAAAATGACTTTTTCAGAAGAAAACTATCTTAAATCAATATATCATCTTACAGCTTCTTTGGAAACTGAAGTAAGCACTAACGCTATTGCTGAAATGATGGAGACCAAAGCTTCTTCCGTAACGGATATGCTAAAAAAGCTGGCAGACAAAGATTTGGTGAATTACAAAAAATATCAAGGTGTTTCATTGACTGAAAATGGAAAACTTGCCGCAAAAATGATTGTTCGCAAGCATCGATTGTGGGAAGTTTTTTTAGTAGAAAAACTAAATTTCAGCTGGGATGAGGTTCACGATATTGCCGAGCAGTTAGAACATATCAAATCTGAACAGTTAATTAACCGTTTAGATGACTTTTTGGGAAATCCTACAGAAGACCCTCACGGCGATCCAATTCCGGATGCAAATGGCCGAATTATTAAAATCGAAAAATATTTACTTTCTGAATTAACAGAAAATCAAATTGGGGTTTGCGTGGGCGTAAAAGATACTTCTTCAGAGTTTCTTAAATATCTAGACAAACAAGAAATCGCTTTGGGTTCAAGAATTGAATTTCTATCCAAAGAGTCTTTTGATTTATCTGTTAAGATTAAAATTGATGGCAGAGAATTATCTATTTCTAATAAAATTGCGTCTAATTTGTTTGTGAAGCTGGTTTAGAACTATTTTTAGTTAGCCTTGAAAGCATCTGCATAAGGTATATTAAAGAAACCTTTGTAGACATAAACTGAAGCCTTATCTCCTATTTTTGCTTCATAATAAAACTCTTTGTCAATTTTAATTTTCTGAATTTGACCTTCCTTTTCCAATGGAGCAACTGATATAATGAAAGATTCTCCAGGTTTTTCCTTATCAAGAATTGTTGTAGTATATTTTACTGGACTCGATTTGTCAAACATGTCATTTAAACATATGACAGAACTATATACATAACCGCATATAAAAATAAACGTAAATAATACCACTAATCTTCCTTCTGGATTTTCACCAGAAAGATCCATTTTTTCAGTAAACAGAAATGCTGAATAAATGATTACTGCCAAAACTAATGGAAGCCAAATATTACTGAAATCTAAAATACTAAAATCTGCCTCTACCCTTTTATAGAGCAAGTATGCTGGTGCAAGAATACCAACAGCGACATTCGGATATATACTATTTCTAATTTTATCAACTCGTATTAAACCTTTCCAATATTTAATAGCTAATAAAGAAACAATTGGTAACATCATACCTGATAGAAGCGCATATTCATAAGGCTGCGGATAATTGTATATCCAAAATCCAATGATAAAAGTCGTTGCATATATAATTCTGGCCGTTATTTTTGCATATTTTAATTGACTCGTTTTTTCTTCAACTGTAAAACCAAAATCATTATTTTTTAAAATTTCTTTTTTTTCGTGCGTGATCTTCTCTTCAATTACTTTTACCTTTTCAGCATTTAGATCTGCGACTTTAAAACTTAACTGAGATCTTATTTCGTCAAATTTTTCAAATAAATTACTAAAAACAATCGCTTTTTCACCTTTGGTTTTGGATTCGACGCCTAAGAATTTTTGTAAATTAAGTTTTGGATTGCTGCTTACCTCAAAACCTTTTATATCCTTAAACTTTAGTTCTTTTTTTTTAAACACGCCTATAAGCTGAAAACTATCTTGTGTAATTACAATTCTTGTTTTATATGTTTTAAAAATTAAAAATACCATGCAGGGTACTACAAAAAGAAATAGTACTGCCAACAAATTTTTTACTAATGGTTCCTCATTGACTTGAAAGGGCGCTAATTCTGCAGGAAGAAGTAATATTATTCCAAATATTCCATAAAACAAAGAAGTGGATGAGCAAATACTATAAATAATTATCCTCCATGTCTTAGATATTCTATACACTTTCATTTTAAGCTAATTTTTTTCACTATAAAGTGTAAAAGTACTATAGCCCTTTAAAAGAAACATACCAGAAAAGAACTTAAAAGCAACAAGATAAGACAAAGAACAAAATTTTATTAAGCTTAAATTTATTGACTATATTGAGTTTTTAAAACATAATCACAAAATTAAAGTGCTTCACAAAAAATAAAAATGATAAATTTTAACAATTTTACAGCAATCCTTTCTCTATCATTTCCAGCATTACTGGAGAAGCATTTTTAAACGTTGGTTCTTGTTCGATAATACTTCCTGCATTTTTCTTGTTTACTTTAAAAGTTACATCATTATCTGTTGTAAACAAAAGTGCTGTTAAAAAAGGATTTTTGATATAAGTTCCTAAAACCATCAAAGCTTCATCAAGAGTGTGAATGCTTTCTATTTCTTCGGTTTTATAACGTGAAGTTAATGAAATCGAAAAGGTATTATCTTCATTCAAAACCAAACGAAAATAAATGTTTTTAATTTCAGTATCGCCAATGGTTTTGGCCAAAGTCAGTTTTGCGAAAGTTCCAGCTTGAATACTTTCTTTAACTCGTTCACAAAAAAGGGCAAATATTGGTTCGTAGGACATGATGTTTGTATTATAATTTAACCGCAAAGTTCGCAAAGATTTACGCAAGGTTCACAAAATTTCTCAACTTTCCTTGTGTGCTTTGCGCAATCCCTTGCGAACTTTGCGGTTAAGAAAATTATTTCCCTGTAAATTCAGCTTTACGTTTTTCTAAAAATGCTGTTGTCCCTTCTTTAAAATCCTGAGTTCCGAAACATTTTCCGAACGATTTTATCTCAGTATCAAATCCGTTTTTACCGTCTTCAAAGTTGGCATTGATTGCTTTTATAGCTTTACCGATTGCAAATGGCGCATTTTTGATTATTTTTTGAGCAATTACATTCGTGAATGACATAAGTTCTGTTTGTGGCACAACATGATTTACTAAACCATATTCTTTTGCTTCTTCTGCAGAAATCATTGCTGCGGTCATGATCATTTCCATTGCACGGCCTTTACCCACTAATTGCGGTAGACGCTGTGTTCCTCCATAACCCGGAATCAATCCTAAAGTTACTTCTGGCAAACCCATTTTAGCATTATCCGAAGCTACTCTAAAATGACACGCCATTGCCAATTCTAATCCACCGCCAAGTGCAAAACCGTTAACGGCCGCAATAACGGGTTTCTTTAAATTTTCGATATAATCAAATACTGTTTCTTGACCTTCGGCTGCTAATTGTGCGCCTTCGACAATAGTATAATTTGCAAATTCCGAAATATCGGCTCCAGCCACAAAAGCTTTCTCACCGCTGCCGGTCAGAATAATAACGCGTACATCGTCATTTTTACCTAATAATTTAATTGCTTTATTAAGATCACTGATGGTTGCTTTGTTTAACGCATTCAGTTTTGTAGGTCGGTTTATGGTTACGGTTGCAATTTTTTCTTCAATCGAGATTAAAAGATTTTCGTAGTTCATGACGCTGGTTTTATGAGTTTGTGATAGGCAAAGAAACTCTAAAAGTGGTTCCTTTTCCGTAAGTTGATTCAAAGGTAATTGTTCCTTTGTAATTTTCGATGATGTTTTTTATAATTCCGAGGCCAAGTCCCATTCCACTTGTTTTTGTGGTAAATTTTGGCTCGAAGATTCGTCCGATATCTAGTTTCTGAATCCCGATTCCGTTGTCTTTTACAGCAATCTCAACATTATTGTTTCGTCTCTTTACCGTAACGACAATTGATTTTTGAAACTGGCTTTCCGGAATGGCCTGAGTTGCATTTTTAACCAAGTTGGTAATGACTCGGATCAACTGCGTACGGTCCATTTTCGAAATGATTTCTTCTTCGTCTTTTTCAAAAACAATATAATCTTCGTTGAAAATATCCAACGCTAATTCTACAACCTCAACAACATTCAGCGTTTCATTTTGCTGTGCCGGCATCGAAGCAAAATTCGAAAATGCCGAAGCCACGGCTGTCATTGTATCAATTTGCTGAATTAAAGTTTCAGAATAATCATTTAATTTCTGTTTAACATCCGGCGCTGTCGGGTCAAACTTTCGCTGAAAACTTTGCACCGTCAATCGCATCGGCGTAAGCGGGTTTTTAATTTCGTGTGCAACTTGTTTTGCCATTTCGCGCCAAGCTTCTTCACGCTCACTTTGAGCCAGTTTTATGGCACTGGTTTCGAGCTTGTCTACCATTCCGTTATACGCTTTTATTAGGAAGTTGACTTCTTTACTGTTGGCTTCTAAAACAATTTTCTCGTTCTTCTGATCTAAATTGGTTTCTTCTAATCGGTCTGAAATGGTTTTTAGCGATTTCGTAATATAAGTTGACAGGAAATAAGCCAAAGCAAAAGCCACAACCAGCATAAATGAGTAAACTTGGCTTAACCGTATCAAAAAAGTATTCAACTCGTTGTCATAATAGCCGTCGTCTTCTAAATATGGGAGATTTAAAACGCCAAGAGGTTTGAATTTTTCATCTTTTATTAAACTGTAAGACGATCTGTTTTTAACGCCATCGATCGTTTTAATATCTACAAAACGCTTTTCGATTGAAGACCGAACCAATTTCAAGATGTATTCCGGAATTGGCGGTGCAACCTTATCAACTGCAAAAGATTCTTTTGAAGATTTTAATAATTTACCGTCAAGACCGTAAATGTTGATTTCGATTTTATGAATTTGTGCCAGCTCGTGGATTTTGTCTTTAAAAATCAGGTCAAGATTTGCTGTTTTTAAAGGATAAGTTGTAGTTGAAAGCACATAATTGATGTGCTCTTTTACCGCGTTTTCTTTTCGTTCTAAACGTTCCTGATGATATTCTTTGGCCTCCGTTTTAAACTGAATAATCGAAATCGAAGCTAATAAAAATGATGCCACCACAATCAATACAATCATCGACAGGAAAATCCTAGTACGAAGTGAAAGCATTGACATTTTGAAGTTCTGCATCTGTTTTTGTTTTATTTGTTTCAGGTTTCAAGTTCAGTTTAGGTTGCGTTTGGCAACTTGAAACTTGAAACCTGAAACTAAAAACTATTTCTTTTCTCTAATTCTTTTATAAAAACGAAATCCCAGCATTATTAAAACCGAGAATAAAATAATTCCGATTACCCCGAAAATCCAGTTGATAGCGCTTTTTAAAACTACTAAAAAGACAACTGCAAACAAAATAATCGTTGCGCCTTCATTCCATAAACGCATAAAATTATTGGTATATTTTACTTCATCGTTTTGCAATTGCTTAAAAATCTGATGGCATTTTGCGTGATATAAATATAAAAGAAAAACAAAACATAATTTTACATGCATCCAAGGCATTTTAAGCCAAGCATTTCCTAAATCAGTAAAAAATAGCATCCAAAAAGCAAAAATACTTGCCAAAATTGCTGATGGCCACGTAATAATGTACCACAAACGATAGGCCATTATTTTGTACTGCGCCTGCAGAATTTCTTTTTCTGGAGAAGGTTTTTCATTGGCTTCTATTTGATACACAAACAAACGCACAATATAAAACAAACCCGCAAACCAGGTTATTACAAATATAAGATGCAGTGATTTTAGGTAGTTATAATATTCCATTAATATTTAGTTTCAGGTTTCAGGTTTCAGGTTTCAGGTTATTTCTCACAGTGGAACATAACTTGAAACTTTAAACCTGAAACAAAAATTTATTTAGCCCAATCATTAATCCAATTAGAAACTGTCTGGCACCATTCATCATCATCATTCAAACAAGGAATGGCCAAGAATTCTTCACCTCCATTTTTTTCGAAATCTTCTTTGGCGCGCATCGCGATTTCCTCTAAAGTTTCTAAACAGTCAGAAACGAAAGCTGGCGTTACAACCGCTAATTTCTTGATTCCTTTTGCAGGCATGTTGTCAATTTCCACATCTGTATACGGTTCTAACCATTTATCACCAGCTAAGCGTGATTGAAAAGTCAAACTGTATTTATCTTCTGGAAGTCCTAATAATTTTACGACTTGTTTTGTAGTTTTATAACATTGGTGACGGTAGCAAAAATCATGCGCCGCAGAAGGCGTGTTACAACAAGAACCGTCAATTTTGCAATGTGATTTGGTTACATCGGTTTTACGGATGTGACGTTCCGGAATTCCGTGATAAGAGAACAATAAATGATCGTAGTCAAATCCAACTAAATGTTTCTGAATCGAATCTGCTAAATTCTTGATGTAATCTGGTTTGTTGTAAAATGCCGGAACATCTGTAAATTTCATGTTTGGAAATTTCTTTTTACGGATTTCTTCTGCTTTTACTAAAATCGTCAAAGTCGAAGCCATTGCATATTGGGGATATAAAGGAAAAAGCATTACTTCATCTACACCTTTATCGTGCAATTCCTGAAGTCCTTTTTCGATTGTCATGCTTCCGTAACGCATTGCTAACGCAACCGGAACATTTACCAAAGGCTGTACTTTTTTCTGCATTCTTTCAGAAAGAACTACTAATGGAGAACCTTCATCCCACCAAATTTTCGCATAAGCGTGTGCTGATTCTTCTGGTCTCTTTCTTAAAATGATTCCACGAACCAATAATGCTCTTAATAAATACGGAACGTCGATCACGTATTTATCCATTAAAAATTCGTCTAAATAGGGTTTTACATCTTTTGGTGTTGGACTTTCTGGAGATCCTAAGTTTACTAATAATACGCCTTTCATTATTGTTTTTTGCTTTAGGCTTTAAGCTTTAGGCTTTAAGCATTTTGTTTATTTTAATTTTCGTCAAAAGTAGAATTTACTGCTTTTTAGAAATATGATAATTATTACTTTTTATTTATTGCTGAATATCGAAAATTGATTTGCAAACATCTCTTTTAAAATTCTCCCGCAGATCTAGCAGATTTTTAATTGGTGTTAATTTGTGAAATTTGTGTTTAAACATTCGTATTAATTGACATCAAATACTTTTTCGGAGTTGTAGCAAATTTCTTTTTGAATGCCGCGATAAAGTGACTTCCGGTGCTGTAGCCAATTTTCAATCCAACTTCGTTTACATTATAAGATCCGCTGTCTAGAAGTTTTCGGGCGAAATCCATTTTGTAGTCGAAAAGAAAACCATAAACCGTGTCGCCGTAAATTTGTTTGAAACCCATTTTGAGTTTCTTCAAATTCAAACCAATTTCATCTGCCAGTTCTTGTAATCCTGGCGGTTCAGCCATATTAGCGATGATAATTTCTTTTGCTTTTCGGATCTTTAAAACGTTATCTTCATCGATCAAAAACGGACATTGTTCTGCATTTGGATCTTCGGTTCTGTTAAAATACAAACTCAACAATTCGTATCCTTTTCCTTTATAATAAAGGTTTTTTATGGATGGATGAAGATTGTAATGAAACAACTGACTCAAAACAATCGCCATTGACGGACTAATATTTCCTTCGTTATAATACTTTTTATCCTTATTATCAGGACTTAAAAAAGTAATATAATCGGCTTCTGCAGAAAATAACGCGTGAAATTTTTTAATGGAAACAATTACAGAAATCACCCACGAATTTGGAGCCAACTCTAAATTGAGCGGTAATTCTTTTTGCGGATTGTACAAAAGCAGTGATTTTTCTTCCTTCAAATCTAAGGCATAAGTACCCTGATTAAACAGAAATTTTGCATTGCCTTTTATTCCGAAGTGAAACTGTATCAGGCCACTACCTACTTCATGTTGCGCATAAAAAGATTCTGAACTGTCGTTTTGAAAACGGATTAGCGTAAAGTCGTCTTCAATTTTTATAATTTCTTGAGAACTCATAGCGATGTTTTTTTAAAAATAAAATCGATGCAAATTGGAAATGTTATTTAGAATGACTCTAAACAAATAGTTTCTAACGAGTTGATTTTGCTACAAAAGTACTTCTTTTTGCATAAAAACAGCTCTTTAGAATCAAAAAAACATGCAGCGATACAAAAAGTACTTTGAGCGTTACTTTTATAAACACTATAATGATAATTTTGTTCCACTTTTATGAAAGTGAATTTATGGAAAACAATAACGTACCGAAACACCTTTATTTTTACTCAGTTGGTCTGAGTTATAAAAAAGCTGATGCTGAGGTAAGAGGTCAATTTAGTTTGGATGCAATTGCCAAAACGCGTTTGCTGGAACAAGCTAAAACTGAAGGAATAGAAAGTTTGATTGTCACTTCGACATGCAACAGAACTGAGATCTACGGTTTTGCAGAACACCCATTTCAATTAATAAAACTAATTTGTGATAACAGCAACGGTTCAGTCGATGCTTTTCAGAAAGTTGGTTTCGTGTATAAAAATCAAGAAGCAATTAATCATTTGTTTCGTGTAGGAACAGGTTTAGACAGCCAAATTTTAGGCGATTTCGAAATTATTTCTCAAATCAAAACCAGTTTTATCCATTCAAAATCAATGAATTTAGCCAATACTTTTATGGAAAGATTGGTGAATGCAGTGATTCAGGCGAGCAAAAAAATCAAAAACGAAACAGAAATCAGTTCTGGGGCTACTTCAGTTTCTTTTGCATCGGTACAATACATTCTTAAAAATGTAGAAGACATCAGCAATAAAAATATTTTGCTTTTCGGAACAGGAAAAATCGGAAGAAACACATGTGAGAATTTAGTAAAACATACTAAAAATGAACATATTACTTTAATCAACCGAACTAAGGATAAAGCCGAAAAATTAGCAGGAAAATTGAATTTAATTGTTAAAGATTATTCAGAATTACACTTAGAACTTCAGAAAGCGGATGTTGTGGTTGTTGCAACTGGCGCACAAAACCCAACGGTAGACAAAGCGATTTTAAATCTAAAAAAACCTTTATTGATTTTAGATTTATCGATTCCGAAAAACGTTCACGAAAACGTAGAAGAATTAGAAGGTGTAACTTTAATTCACATGGATTATTTGTCTCAGTTGACAGATGAAACCTTGGAAAACAGAAAACTGCATATTCCAGCAGCTGAAGCTATCATCGAAGAAATCAAAGAAGAATTTTTAGTTTGGATGAAAGGCCGAAAATTTGCACCGACAATTAATGCTTTAAAAGAAAAACTGAATGCCATTAAAATTTCAGAATTGGATTTTCAAAGCAGAAAAATTGCAGATTTTAATGAAGCTCAAGCTGAAATCATCAGCAACAGAATTATTCAAAAAATCACTACACATTTTGCTAATCACTTAAAAGACGACGACACCATGGTAGATGAAAGCATCGAATGGATCGAAAAAGTCTTCAAAATAAAAGCATCCTAAATTTATTTTACCATTAAGATATTAAGCTAATTAAGCTTAATGGTAAAAAAACAAAAACCTTGGTTTTAAAACAAAACATGGCTGAAAAAACAATCAGAATTGGAACTCGCGATAGCGAACTAGCACTTTGGCAAGCACATAATGTAGAAAAAAAACTCAACGATTTAGGTTACAAAACTGAAATTGTTGCAGTAAAATCTCAAGGTGATATTATTTTGGACAAACCACTTTACGAATTGGGAATTACCGGAATTTTTACCAAAACCTTAGACATTGCCATGATTAATGGCGATGTTGACATTGCGGTTCATTCGATGAAAGATGTTCCAACAGCATTGCCAAAAGGAATTGTTCAGGCTGCTGTTTTAGAAAGAGCAAATGTTTTAGATATTTTAGTTCATAAAGGAAATCCTGATTTTACGAATCCAAGCACCATTGCAACCGGAAGTTTACGCCGCCAGGCACTTTGGTTTAATAAATATCCAAATCATACTGTGGTTGACTTACGTGGAAATGTAAACACACGCATGCAAAAATTACAAGACAATAATTGGGACGGAGCTGTTTTTGCCGCGGCAGGTTTGGAGCGCATTAACATAAAACCAGAAAATTATATTAATTTAGACTGGATGATTCCCGCCCCGGCACAAGGAGCAATGCTTGTTGTAGCAATGGAAAATGACAATTATACACTTGATGCACTTTCGCAGCTAAATCATATTGAGACTGAAATTTGTACTTATATAGAACGTCAGTTTTTAAGAACACTCGAAGGCGGTTGTACTGCACCAATTGGAGCTTTAGTAACATATAATGAAGACGAAGACACTTTGCATTTTCAGGGTGTTTTGCTTTCTGTTGATGGAAAACAAAAACTAGAAATCAATAAAACTGTTGATATTTCAGAATGGAAAAAATTAGGTTTTCATTCGGCTCAGGAAATTCTGAACAACGGCGGAACGGAATTGATGGCATCTATTAAAGAATCTTTAAAAAAATAAATGGCAAAATCAATTCAAATATTATCTACAAAAAAGCTTTCAGGAGAACAAAAACAAGCATTGGTAAAATCCAACATTGAAGTTCTTGAAGCAGATTTTATCCAAACTCAAAATAAATCTTTCGAATTAAAAGATATTAACGAGAATCTAATTTTTACGAGCCAAAATGCCGTTCACAGCGTTTTAGCAGATCCAAAATCAGAGGAGCTGAAAAGCAAGAATGTTTTTTGTGTTGGCTTAAAAACTAAAATCCTTTTATCTGAAAGCGGTTTTAATGTTGTGGCTTACACCGGTTACGCTTCAGATTTGGCAGAAATTATCACTTTGATTTACCGTAACGAAAACTATACTTTTTTTAGCGGAAATCTTCGTAGAGAAACTTTGCCAAAAGCCCTAAAAGATGCCAATATAAAATTCAATGAAATTCAGGTTTACGATACTTCATTAACACCTCAAAAAATAAAAACTGCAGTTGATGCAATACTATTTTTTAGTCCGTCTGGCGTTGAAAGTTATTTAAAAGAGAACACTATTAAGAAAGAAAAATGCTTTTGCATTGGAGAAACCACTGCCGAAGTTTTACATAAAATTACAAAAAACATCCTCATTGCAGATCAGCCAACGGTTGAAGATGTTTTAGAAGCTGTTTTAGAAGAATATAAATAATAAGAAACATTTCCTGCAAAGTTTCAAAAACCTTGTAGGTGTATATTAATCAACAACAATACCTACAAGGTTTTTGAAACTTTGCAGGATAAACAAATAAGAAATGTTAAAAAACGACCTATTTTTAAAAGCATTAAAAGGAGAAACTGTGCAACGTCCGCCAGTATGGATGATGCGCCAAGCCGGAAGATATTTGCCAGAATTTATCGCTTTACGTGATAAATACGATTTCTTCACACGTTGTCAAACGCCAGAATTGGCAGCAGAAATTACTGTTCAGCCAATTCGCAGAATTGCTCCAGATGCAGCGATTTTGTTCTCAGACATTTTAGTTGTGCCTCAAGCAATGGGAATCGAAGTTTTAATGAAAGAGAATTTTGGCCCGTTTTTACCAAATCCGATTCGTTCATTAGAAGATGTTGAGCGCGTTTATGTTCCGGATATTCAGGAAAGTCTTGGTTATGTAATGGATGCTATTAAATTGACCAAAGAAATGCTGAACGACGAAGTACCGTTAATAGGTTTCGCCGGTTCGCCATGGACAATTTTTTGTTATGCTGTTGAAGGAAAAGGTTCTAAGAGTTTTGATACCGCAAAAGGCTTCTGTTTTTCAAATCCTGTTGCAGCACATACATTATTACAAAAAATCACAGATACTACTATTTTATATTTAAAAGAAAAAGTAAAAGCTGGAGTTGATGCCGTTCAGATTTTTGATTCTTGGGGCGGAATGCTTTCACCTGTTGATTATCAGGAATTTTCATGGAAATACATCAACCAAATCGTTGAAGCTTTAGCAGATCACGCTCCGGTTATTGTCTTCGGAAAAGGATGTTGGTTTGCTTTAGGTGAAATGGGTAAAAGTAGGGCTTCTGCTTTAGGTGTAGACTGGACTTGTTCGGCTAGAAATGCACGTTATTTGTCTGGCGGAAATATTACTTTACAAGGAAATTTTGACCCGTCAAGATTGCTTTCTCCAATTCCAACCATCAAAAAAATGGTTCACGAAATGATAAACGAGTTCGGAAAAGATAAATATGTTGTAAATTTAGGTCACGGAATTTTGCCAAATATCCCTGTAGATCACGCAAAAGCGTTTATTGACGCGGTTAAGGAATACGGACAATAGTATACAAGCATTCAGTCTTAGTTTTCAGTCACTTTAAAACTGAAAACTGGGACTCAAAACTCAAAAAATAATGCTAAACAAAGGCTTAAGAGACGAGGAAAGCATCAGAATTGACAATGTACTGAAAACATTGCGCTCGCTTGACTTTGTACCTCATCCCTTGACAGATGATACAAAATTAGATATTGAAAATCAGTTAAAAGAATTTGGTTTAAATATTCAAACTCTCGTTGATTATCAAAATGAAGAATTGATAACATTATTAATTCGATGTCATTTAGATTTTAATCAATTGGAACAATTTGCTGATTTTTTAATAGATTTTTCCCATGTCGAAAATTATAATTTTAAAAATAAAGCTTTAGCTATTTACCAATATATTCAACAGGAAAGCAAGGTTTTTTCTTTCGGAATAAATACTAAAATTAATTCTCTTAAAAACAAATAGAATGAGTTTTACAGCTTGGAAAATAGACCGAATTGAAAATGTTCATCCCGAAGCGTTTTATAAACTAGTCAATAAGAATAGAAATCATATTGGAAAAACTTTCCCAGTAACACTTGCCAATTCCGATTCATTAAATAAAGCTGAAGATTTTCTGGCAGTGAGTCTTGATAAAGAAAAAAACAATGAAGGATTTTATTTTTACGCAAGAGACATTAAAACCAACGATTTAATTGGTTATTTGTGTAAAAACGATTGATTACCGCATTTTAAAATGTGAATTGGGCTATTTTGCAGCTGAAGATTATCAGGGAAAAGGGGTAACATCAAAAATGGTTTCTGATGCGCTGGACTTTTGTTTCAACGAATTAAAAATGAACAAAGTTTTTATCTGCACTTCAGAAATTAATTTGGCAAGCCAGCGAATTGCATTAAAACACAATTTTAAACAAGAAGGAATTTTAAGAGACGAATTTAGAAATGGTGATGGCGAGTTGCAAAACACCGTTTATTTCGGATTGCTTAAATCAGAATATAATACTCATGAAAGATAAATTTTACGCCTACATACAAAAATTACAAGACCAAATCTGTGCCGGATTAGAAGCTGTGGACGGAACTGCAAAATTCCGTGAAGATCTTTGGAAACGTCCTGAAGGCGGAGGCGGAAGAACTCGCGTTATTGAAAACGGCCCCGAAGGCTCAGGAGTTTTTGAAAAAGGCGGTGTAAACATTTCTGCTGTTCACGGTACACTGCCAGAAGCAATGCAAAAAATGTTTGGCGTTGGCGAAGCTGATTTCTTCGCTTGCGGATTAAGCTTGGTTTTACACCCAAAAAACCCTATGGTTCCTACTGTCCACGCTAATTGGCGTTATTTTGAAATGTATGATGAATCTGGAAAAGTAATCGAACAATGGTTTGGCGGCGGACAAGATTTAACACCATATTATTTGTTTGAAGAAGATGCAGTGCACTTTCACCAAACTTGTAAAACAGCGTGTGACAAACATAATCCGGAGTTTTATCCCAAATATAAAAAGCAATGCGATTCGTATTTTTGGAATGCGCACCGTAACGAAGCACGTGGCATTGGCGGTTTGTTCTTTGATTATTGCAAAGCAAATGAAACAATGTCAATGGAAAATTGGTTTAATTTTGTATCTGAAGTTGGAAATAGTTTTCTTGAAGCTTATGTTCCAATTGTAGAGAAAAGAAAGAATTTAGAATATACCTCAGAAAACAGAAATTGGCAAGAAATCCGCCGTGGACGTTATGTTGAGTTTAATCTGGTTCATGATAAAGGCACTTTATTCGGTTTAAAAACCAACGGAAGAATCGAAAGTATTTTAATGAGTCTGCCTCCGCATGTGCAATGGGTTTATGATCATCATGCCGAAAAAGGAAGTAAGGAAGAGAAATTAGTAAATGTATTAGAAAATCCGCGCGAATGGATCTAAAACTGATTTATATAGTATTTTTTGCAAGCGTTTTTGGGTGTTTTGCCCAAAAAGATTCGCTGCAAAATCCCTATTTTAAATCGTATGATGATAAAGTTACAGTTAGCTCTTATTATTTAGATACTTCCAACAATTTTCAAATCGGATTTACCACAAATGGTCAAAAGAATTACATTGACCTGATTCCGAATCGACAGGAACAATTAGGTTTGAGTTTAGGCTATAAGTTCGTTGACATTAGTTTTGGCTTTTCGCCGAAGTTTTTTGATGTAAACAAAGATAATTCAGATTCAAAATTATTTAGTTTCAATACCCGTTTTTATCACAAAAAATGGATGCAGTCTTTCACGTTCATTAATCAAAAAGGATTTTATGCCAGCGAAGAAAGTGTTCAAGTTCCTTTTCCGCGAATGCGAACTACAAAAATTGGAGGAACAACTTCGTATGTTTTTAATGATAATTTCTCTTATAAAACTTTAGTGAATCAAAACGAATGGCAAACTAAAAGTTCCGGTAGTTTTATTCCTAATTTTTCGTTTTATTACACGAATTTAAATTTAAATAATGAGCCAAATTCTTCCAACGGAGATTTTTATGTTTTTTCGTTAGCGCCCTCCTATTTTTATAATTTTGTGATTAGTGATAGAATATTAATCGGAACCGGAATTGCATTTGGCGCTGGAATTAATGATATAGATGGTGATGTTTCGGCACTTTATCAGCTGGATCTAAATTTAAAATTAGCATACAATACCGATCGGTTTTTTGCTTTTGCGAGTTTAAATACAATTAATTTTATTCAGAAAGAGTCTGCAAAAGATAGACTTAATGATAATATATCAACTGTAAAATTAAGTATTGGATACCGGTTTGATCCTCCAAACAAAGTAAAAGAGGTTTACGAGAAGGTGAATGAGAAGACTGGCCTTTGAAAATTTTAGAATGAACAATATTACATATGAGCTGACGCTCGCAATAACGGAGTATTTATAATAAAATAAATTATCATTATGAGAAATATAAATAAGGCACAACTAGATCGCATGCATTCTGGAAAAGGATTTATCGCAGCACTTGATCAAAGTGGCGGAAGTACACCAAAAGCATTATCGTTATATGGCGTTCAAGAAAGCAGTTTTAGTAATGATGAAGAAATGTACACTCTTGTTCATGAAATGAGAACTCGAATAATTAAAAGTCCTGCCTTTGACAGTGACTATATTTTGGGAGCCATTTTATTTGAAAATACAATGGATCGCAAAATTGACGGCCAATGGACTGCCGACTATTTATGGGAAAAGAAAAATATAGTTCCGTTTTTAAAAGTAGACAAAGGACTTGCTGATCTTGCAAACGGCGTACAATTAATGAAACCTATTGCTGGTTTAGACGAATTGTTAACCCGAGCTGTAGAAAGAAATATTTTTGGAACTAAGATGCGTTCTGTTATAAAAGAAGCTAATAGTGAAGGAATTCGAGAAATAGTTGAACAGCAATTTGCGGTAGGTTTGCAAATTTTTGAAAAAGGACTTGTACCTATTATTGAACCCGAAGTAGATATTTACAGCGCTGATAAAGAAAAGTCAGAAGCAATTTTAAAAGAAGAAATTAAAAAACAACTTAGCCTATTAGATGATAATGTGAAAGTAATGCTGAAACTGTCGATCCCAACTGTGAATGACTTTTATAAAGAATTAATATCTGATCCGCATGTAGTGCGCGTTGTGGCATTGTCTGGCGGATATGGTCAAGATGAAGCTAATTATAAACTATCTCAAAATCACGGATTGATTGCCAGTTTTTCAAGAGCATTATCTGAGGGACTTTCTGCAGGTCAATCTGATGCTGATTTTAATACTAAGTTAGAAAAGACAATTGCAGCCATTTACGAAGCTTCTATTACATAATTTAGTCGAAAGATTAGAGTTATTAAAGTCGAAAGTGTCTGTCATCAATTAATAAAAATAAGATTGTAGAAAAATCTAAAATCTACATTCTAAAATCTAAATTTATATGTTCCCATTACAAAGAAACCGCCGTTTAAGAACCAACGAATCTATTCGTTCTTTAGTTCGTGAAACAAGTTTGAGTCCACAGGATTTTATGCTTCCAATGTTTGTGGCTGAAGGAAAAGATGTAAAAGTTGCCATTCCATCAATGCCAGGAATTTATCGTCATTCATTAGACAATACAATTAAAGAAGTAAAAGAAGCTTGGGATTTAGGAATAAAAGCGGTGAATATTTATGTAAAAGTAAGCGAAAATCTTAAAGATAATAAAGGTGTTGAAGCCTGGAATAAAGACGGATTGATGCAGCAAACTATTCGCGCTATAAAAGATGCTGTTCCGGAAATGATTGTTATGCCTGATGTTGCGCTAGATCCTTATTCTATTTACGGACATGATGGAATTATCGAAAACGGTCAATTAATTAACGACGCAACTGTTGATGCCTTAACCCGAATGAGTTTAAGTCACGCTGAAGCCGGAGCCGATTTTGTTGCACCAAGCGACATGATGGATGGACGCGTTTTAGCAATCAGAAAAGCATTAGAAGAAAACGGACATCACAATGTTGGAATCATGAGTTACAGTGCAAAATATGCATCTGCATTTTACGGACCGTTTCGTGATGCACTAGATTCTGCTCCTGTAGATTCTCAAAATATTCCAAAGGATAAAAAGACTTATCAAATGGATTATGCCAACAGAATTGAAGGAATTCGTGAAGCATTATTAGATGTTGAAGAAGGCGCAGATATTGTAATGGTAAAACCAGGAATTGCTTATTTGGATATTGTTCGCGAGGTAAAAAATGCCGTTCATGTGCCGGTTGCAGTTTACCAAGTATCTGGTGAGTACGCTATGGTAAAGGCCGCTGCAGAAAGAGGATGGTTAGATCATGACAAAATTATGTTAGAGCAACTTTATTGCATTAAGCGTGCTGGGGCAAGTATTATCTCAACTTACTTCGCAAAAGAAGCCGCTGTAATTTTAAATAAATAATGATGAAGAAAGTATTATTCTTATCCGCTGTTTTGGCTTTAGCATCATGTAAAAAAGAAACAACTGAAAACAAAGTTCAAACAAATACAGAAAATTATTCAGAAGGAGAATCAGCAGAAGCGAAAACTCCAGAAGCTTTAGGAAAAGCTATTTTTGAAGGAAGAGGAAATTGTACTTCTTGCCATCAAGTAGATCAAAAAATCATCGGGCCAAGCATTCAGGAAATTGGAAAAACCTACAAAGAAAAAAAAGGAGATATCGTTACTTTCTTAAAAGGAAATGCAGATCCAATTGTTGATCCAAGTCAGTTTTCTGTAATGAAAACAAATTTCCCAGTGACACAGGCAATGTCGGATGAGGAATTAAAAGCATTAGAAGCGTATATTTACAGCAATTCGAAATAAACAATACTTTATCATATAAAACAAAAACGGCGCTAAATTAGCGCCGTTTTTTTATATTTAAAATATTACCAGATTTTAACTCGTTTTTCTGGTTCTACGTACATCTTGTCTCCTTTTTTGATTCCAAAAGCTTGGTAAAAAGTATCCAAATTCTGAATTGGCACAACTGCTCTATACATTCCTGGAGAGTGCGGATCTGTTTTAACTTGGCTTTTAATAGCTTCGTCTCTAGATTTAGTTCTCCAAACTGTAGCCCAAGAAATAAAGAAACGCTGTTCTGGGGTAAATCCGTCGATTAATCCTGGATTTCCGTTTTCTTTTAAATACAACTGCAAACCATCGTAAGCTGCGTTTGTACCTCCTAAGTCACCAATATTTTCTCCTAAAGTAAATTTACCATCAACGTGAATTCCTGGCAAAGGCTCTAATGCACTATATTGAGCAGCAAGTTCTCCACCAAGAGCAGTAAATTGTTTTAAGTCATCAGCAGTCCACCAGTCAACAAGATTTCCATCAGCATTGTAACGTGCACCTGAATCATCAAATCCGTGTGAAATTTCGTGACCAATAACAGCTCCAATTCCACCATAATTTACAGCTTCATCAGCTTGATAATTGTAGAAAGGCGGCTGTAAAATTGCAGCAGGGAAAACAATCTCATTGTAAGATGGATTGAAATATGCATTTACAGTTTGTGGAGACATTCCCCATTCTGTTTTATCAACTGATTTTCCTAATTTACCAACATTTTCAGCATAAGCCCATTTTGAAATATTTTTCATATTATCAAAATAAGTACCGCCTTCAGAAACATTTTTAAGCTCTAAAGCAGAATAATCTTTCCATTTGTCTGGATATCCAATTTTAACTGTTAATTTATTTAATTTCTCAATTGCTTTAGTTTTTGTCTCAGCAGACATCCAAGGCAAAGCATTGATTCTGTTTTTATAAGCCAACATTACGTTTGCAATCATTTTCTTTGCTTTGTCTTTTGCTTCAGCAGGAAATAATTTCTCTACATAAAGCTTTCCTAAAGCTTCTCCGGTTGCTCCGTTGATAACTTGCAAAGCAACTTCCTCACGTGGACGTTGTTTTAAAGCTCCTGTTAATGTTTTTCCGTAGAAATCAAAATTTGCATTTTCGATATCAGTACTTAAAGTTGAAGCTGCTCTGTTTAAAATAGACCATTTTAAATATTCTTTCCAAGCTTCTATTTTCTTTTCAGTAAAAGTTTTTTCCAGCGCAATCATATAACGTGGCTGAGAAACATTCACTGTATCTAATTTTGCCATTCCGATTCCTGCAAAATATTTATCCCACTGAATTGAAGGTGTATTCTTTTTCAAATCTGCAACTGCAGTTGGGTTGTATTGCTTTCTGCGGTCTCTTCTTTCGACACGGTCCAATCTTGGAGCTGACATTTCAACCTCTAAAGCCAAGATTTGTTTTGCACTTTCTTTAGCTTTTGCTGGAGTTTCTCCAAGAAATTGCATCATTCTAGCTACGTGAACTTCGTATTTCTCACGTTTTTCTTTAGAATCTTTGTCATCTGCATTATAATAATCTTTATCAGATAATCCTAAACCTCCAGGGCCTAAGCTAACAGAGTTTTTGTTACTGTTTTTAGCATCTGCTCCAACATAAACTCCAAAGAAACCAGCACCACCTTGAGGCTGCATTTCGATAAGATAGTTTTGTAAATCGGCTACATTTTTAATAGCGTCAATTTTCTTTAGGTAAGGCTTAAGCGGCTCAATACCTCTTTTATTTCTTCCAACAGTATCCATGATCGTGTTGAATAAAGCGATTGCTTTACCTTGATCTGTATTTGATTTGTACTTTGGATCTTTTGATGCTTCTTTTAAAATGGCAAGAGCATCATTGTCTGTCTTTTGACGTAATTCATTAAAACTTCCCCATGAATTTCTATCATTTGGGATTTCAGTTTTATCTAACCACGTTCCGTTTACATAACGAAAAAAATCGTCACCCGGACTAACTTTTGTATCCATGAAAGAGACATTGATACCTGGTTCTTTTGGTTTTGCATTTTGAGCCTGAACTGCTGTCAATGTAAACATTGCAGAAACAACACAAAACATAGGTTTAGTAAGCTGTTTAATCATTTTAATTTATAGTTTTTAGTATATCTACAAACATATTGTTATTATTTTAAATTCTATGTTAAATTTTTCCAATATTTGACTGGAGCATCTGTATTGAATTTTCGAATAGATTCTACCTGAAATTTTCATGAATATTATCTCACATTTTAGAGCAATATTTAAATTGTTTTTGGAATATTTGTCAAAAGAACAAACATAAAAGTGAGAGCAAAAATTCAGAATGCCTTTTCAGGAAAAATAGAAGCCATCGGACTTCCAATTCTGGCTTTGTGCTGGGTAAGTTTCTTTTGGGGAACCACTTGGCTGGCTTCAAAAGAAGGTGTAAAACATATGCCGGCTTTGCAATTGGCGATGATTCGCCAGTTTTTAGGCGGGATAATGTATGTTGGATATTTTATTCTGAAAAAAGAACCGTGGCCAAGAGGCAAGCAATGGGGAACTATTTTGATTCTGGCTATTTTGAATTTTGTCTGCAGCAATGGCTTAAGCACTTGGGGCGTGCAATACATCAGCAGTGGTTTGGGTGCAATTATTGGAGCTATTTTCCCAATTTGGATTGTCATTATCTGTTTTTTTAAAGGCGAACGAATTGCTAAACTAGCGGTAACAGGACTTTTAATCTGCTTTGCAGGAATCTGTATTATCTTTATGGATCATTTGGGTGATTTTTTAAGACCTGATTTTCAATTCGGAATTTTCTTGTCTGTTGCTTCAACCATAACTTGGGCTTTCGGAATCTTGCATACCAAGAAAAAGGCAGCAAGTTTTAATCCGTATTTTAGTCTGGGACTTCAAATGTTTATTTCAAGTTTTATTTTATTTGGAATTACCCAAACTGCAGACATGAACATTCCTTTGACAGAAATACCTATAACAGCTTGGTGGGCAATTTTTTATTTAGTTATTATTGGTTCTATTTTAACTTTCATTGCTTTTATATACACTTTACAGCATCTTCCGACAGAAGTAAGCAGTATTTACGCATACATCAATCCGATTGTAGCCATTATTTTAGCCTTTTTCCTTTTTGGAGAACCATTAACACAAGCCATTGCAATTGGAGTTTTAGTTACTTTAACCGGATTGTATTTAGTTAATAAATCAATCCGAAAATCGAAGCTAAAATAATTTGCCGCCAATTCACGAATTTGTATTTGAATTGTAATTCATGAAATCGTGGCGATGAATGGAGTGTTCTTTGTTAAAAAGAACGGATAATTAGGCTTTTAAAAACCTCTTTTCGTATTTTTGCGCCAAATTATTTTTATGAAATCGTTTCTTTATAAATACCGAAAATTCTTCATTGTTTTAATTGTATTTTCTGTTGTCACCATATCTTTATTTTATTCGGCTTTAAAGCCACAAAAAACATTGCCAATTTACAATCCCGCAGATGTAAACCCAGAATTGGTTGACAGTACAGTTCAATACAAAAGTAAATACCATACTATCGCTGATTTTTCATTCGTAAACCAAAACGGTGATACTATCACACAAAAAAATTATGAAGGAAAAATTTATGTAGCCGACTTTTTCTTCACGACCTGCGGTTCTATATGCCCGAAAATGAGTACTAATTTATCTGAAGTTCAAAAAGCAGTTCTAAATAATCCTAAAGTAATGTTGCTTTCTCATACGGTTTTTCCAGAGGTAGACAGTGTTTCTGTTTTAAAAGCGTATGCTGTAAAATATGGTGTTGTAGACGGCAAGTGGAATTTAGTAACTGGAGATAAAAAAGAGATTTACAAAATGGCACGAAAATCATATTTGGCCGTAAAACAAGGCCGCCCAGATCAGTTATATGATATGGTTCATACAGAGAATTTTGTTTTGGTTGATCAAAAACGCCGTGTTCGAGGTTTTTATGACGGGACAAACAAAGAAGAAATCAAACGTCTTATAGATGACATAAATTTCTTATGCGAAGAGTAAAATGCCTTATTTTTAGAAACATTTAGCATATTCAAAAGTGTTAAATGCCTTGCAATAAAGAATAATTGTATACTTTTGTAATCTAAATTCAATCTAAATAAGCTTGCAAAATACAATTCATACCCTAAAAAAAGGCGAAAAAGCCATTATCAAAGATTTTGATATCGATTTAATTCCTTTAAAATTATTAGAGATGGGTTGTTTACCGGGCAACCTGGTCGAATTACTTCAAATTGCTCCTTTTGGAGATCCATTGTATTTAGACATTAACGGCTCGCATGTCGCTATTCGTGTTGAAACTGCTCGTGAAATTGAAGTTGAACTTATCAAAACCAATTTGTAATGAGCATTCAGAATATTAATGTCGCCTTAATTGGGAATCCTAATACAGGAAAAACTTCCGTTTTTAATCAGCTTACTGGTTTAAATCAGCAAGTTGGAAATTATCCTGGAATTACGGTTGAGAAAAAAATCGGGTTTTGCAAATTACCTCACAACATCAAAGCCAACATTTTAGATTTGCCTGGAACGTATAGTCTGAATGCAAGTTCGATGGACGAAAGTGTTGTAATTGAACTTCTCCTTAATAAAAACGACAAACTATATCCTGATGTTGCAGTAGTGGTTACAGATGTTGAAAATCTGAAACGAAATTTACTGATTTATACTCAAATAAAAGACCTAGAAATTCCGACGATATTAGTCATTAATATGTCAGATCGTATGGAAACAAAAGGAATTACACTTGATATTCCGTATTTGGAGGAAAAACTTAAAACTAAAATTGCGCTTGTAAGTTCCCGCAAAGGTTTAGGAATTGAAGAATTAAAAGAATTAATTGTTTCCTATAAAACCATTCCGCACGAACCTTGTTTAAATGCTTCGGTCATCGATGAAGCTTATTTTGAAAAGTTACAACGTGCATTTCCAAACCAGTTATTATACAAATTATGGTTAGTGATTACACAAGATGTTAACTTTTCGAATTTAGACCGTAATGAAATTCGAAGCACGTTTACCAAATCACATTCAGAATTAAAACGCTTACAGCAAAAAGAAACTATCAAAAGATATCAGTTTATAAATGATGTTTTGAAAGAAGGTTTAAAAGTCGATGCCACGATGGCCAAAGACTTTAGAGCCAAACTCGATCGCGTTTTAACACATAAATTTTGGGGTTATGTAATTTTTCTGGCGATATTATTTTTAATTTTTCAATCGATATTCAGCTGGTCAACCATTCCGATGGATTTTATCGACAGCACTTTTGCTTCATTAAGCAGCTGGGTTGCTGAAAGATTGCCAAGCGGTATTTTGACAGATTTGCTTTCGCAGGGAATTATTCCAGGGATTGGCGGTGTTATTATTTTTATTCCACAGATTGCCTTCTTATTTCTGTTTATTTCTATTCTGGAAGAAAGCGGTTATATGAGCCGAGTGGTTTTTTTGATGGATAAAATAATGCGCAAATTCGGGCTTTCAGGAAAAAGTGTTGTGCCTTTGATTTCAGGAACCGCGTGTGCAATTCCGGCGATTATGGCAACCCGAAATATAGAAAATTGGAAAGAACGACTTATTACCATCCTAGTAACACCCTTCACAACTTGTTCAGCAAGATTGCCTGTTTATACGATTATTATTTCGTTGGTAATTCCGAATGAAAGATTATTTGGAATTTTGAACATGCAGGGATTAGCATTGATGCTGCTTTATTTATTAGGTTTTGGAACCGCAATTCTATCTGCCTATATCTTAAATAAGATATTGAAATTCAACTCAAAAACTTATTTTGTTGTTGAAATGCCAAGTTATAAAATGCCTCTTTTCAAAAATGTCGGAATCAATGTTGTCGAAAAAACAAAAGCTTTTGTTGTTGGAGCTGGTAAAATCATCTTGGCAATATCTGTTATTTTGTGGTTTTTAGCTTCATACGGTCCTGGAAAAGATTTTAATGAAGCAGAAACTATTGTAAAAGAAAGATTCGCAAATACAACTTTAAACGAAGTTCAGTTTGAGAACGAAGTAGCTTCTCAAAAACTGGAGAATTCATATATCGGAATTATGGGTAAAGCCATCGAACCGGCAATTCATCCTTTAGGTTACGATTGGAAAATCGGAATTGCTATTATCAGCTCTTTCGCCGCGCGTGAGGTTTTTGTTGGAACATTAGCTACTATTTACAGTGTTGGCGATAGTGATAGCGAAGCAACAATTAAAAGTAAAATGCAAAAAGAAGTGAATCCAGAAACGGGTCAGAAGATCTTTAATTTTGCATCTGGAATTTCTTTATTGCTGTTTTATGCTTTTGCGATGCAGTGCGCGAGTACTTTAGCAATTACCAAAAAAGAAACCAATTCATGGAAATGGCCTGCAATGCAACTCGTTTTAATGAGTGGGCTAGCTTATTTTGTAGCGCTTTTAGCGTATCAACTTTTAAAATAATCGATCATGGTACAAGAAATAATTGCCTTCGGAATATTACTTATTGCCGTTGGTTTTCTAATCAAAAAATTCTTTTGGAAATCTAAAAAGAAAAAAGATTGCGGAAGTAGCGATTGTGGGTGTTCTTAGAGGAAGGTTTAAATTTTCAAAGGGGCAAAGGGACAAAGGTTTAGAAAGCAATTTCGCAGAGACACAAAAAAAAACAAAGCTTCACAGAGATTTAATTTCTTTGTGAAGCTTTGTGTTTTCTTGGCGAATCATTGTGGAATAAAAACTATTTAATTCCCTCCCACTCGGCATAAAACTGTGCTAGGAAAGTCTCCATAAATTTATGTCTTTCTGCCGCAATTTGTTTTCCTGTTTCGGTATTCATTTTATCTTTTAAGAGAAGCAGTTTTTCGTAGAAATGATTTATAGTTGGCGCATTATTCTTTTTATATTCTTCTTTTGTCATGTTAGTTACGGGCGAAATTTCAGGATTGTATAAGGCTCTGTTTTTAAATCCACCATAATTAAATGCTCTTGCCACTCCAATCGCTCCTATTGCATCTAAACGATCAGCATCCTGAACGATATCTAATTCTATAGAGGAGAAGCTCTTTTCGAAATTTCCGCCTTTGTAAGAGATGTTTTCGATGATATTTACAACATGCATTATGATTTCTTCTGAAACCTTTTGAGATTCTAAAAACAAGCGTGCTGTTTTGGGTCCAATTGTTTCATCTCCATTATGAAATTTACTGTCAGCAATATCATGAAGCAAAGCTCCTAACTGCACAACGGTAATATCGCAATCCGTTCCTTTTGCAATTAAAAGTGCATTTTTGTATACGCGTTCGATATGAAACCAATCGTGTCCGCCTTCGGCATCGTTTAGTTTTTCTTTTACAAACGCGATTGTTTTATTTATTAAATCAGGATTATTCATAGCTGTATTTTCGTGTGATAATAATGGTAAGCGGATGACGCGGATTTAAGCGGATTAGCGCCAATTTTTTTGTTGTATTCTTTTAAATAAAAATGTTGATTGTCAAAGTTTAAAACCTCAACAATCAACAATATATTTTTTAATCTAAATTCTAAAATCAGAAATCTAAATTTAAAGTCTCGCCGGTTCTACCCATTTAAAGATGTGACCTTCTGCAGGAATTACTAGTCTTTCAGAGATTCTTGCCATACGAGCTGGTAATTTCATTAAGTAATCACGTGCTTTTTCAGCTTCATCTGTCAAATTCGTGATTTTGTCAATTTCCCATTTGTCGATTAGTTTTTGCATGATATCAACATAATCGTTTGCAGTATAAACTCCAATACGTTGTGCAGAATCAGAAAACTGTTCGAAAGCAGAACTGATTTTTTGACCAGATTCTCTCAAGAAATGTGCTGGCATAACGATTTTTTGTTTCATCATATATTGAAACGCCAACATCATCTCGCTTGGATCAACTGCAAAAATGCGCGTTACAAATTCGCTGTAAGCATGGTGATGGCGCATTTCGTCACCCGCAATCATTTTACACATTTTAGACAGCTTGTTATCACCAAATTTCTTAGCCATTTGAGCTACTCTATTGTGCGAAACGTAAGTTGCTAATTCCTGAAAACTAGTATATACAAAGTTTTTGTATGGGTCAGATCCAGTCCCGATATCAAAACCGTCGTTGATCAAATGCTGTGTTGTCATTTCGATTTCACGCATGTTCACACGACCAGACAAATACAAGTATTTATTTAATAAATCACCATGGCGGTTTTCTTCTCCAGTCCACTGACGGATCCATTTCGACCAGCCATTTCCACCGTTTTCTATCTGGTTTATTCCTTCTACATCCATCAGCCAAGATTCATATGTTGGCAAAGCTTCTTCAGTGATTGTATCACCAACAAGCGTAACCCAGAAATCATATGGTAATTCTTTAGCAATTTCGCGTAGTTCTTTTACCTCCTCAAAGAAGTTATCTCCTTCAGAATTAGGCAGAAAATCAGACGGCTGCCAAATTTTTTCTACTGGAATTAAATACTGTTCAACGAAGCTGTCAACGTTTTTTTCCAAAAACTGCATCACTTCTAATCTAATGTTTTTTATAGACATTACTTATTTTAGATTTGGGATTTTTGTTTCAAAGTAATTTCTGAAATCAAAAATCTATTTATACTCGTTTACTCCTTCTACAACTGCCTTTTCAGTCAATCTCATTAACTCGGCAAAATCATAATCTTTTACTGCCATGGCTTGATGTGCGGTAAAGGTAAGATGATTTCCTAGACCAACTGGGAAAAAACCATACTTTACCATTTTCCATGAATTGTTTATGCTCACGGGTACAACATACGCTGAAGGCGCATATTTGCATAGAATTTTTAAACCGCTTTGAGCAAATTCTTTAGGTTTTCCTGTTTTGCTTCTTGTGCCTTCAGGAAAAATTACAGCAGATCTTGTGTTTTTTTCGATATATTCAGACAAGCTTTTGATTACAGGAATCGCTTGTTTAGGATCTTTACGGTCAATTAGCACTGAACCTCCGTGGCGTAAATTAAATGACACACTCGGAATTCCGCTGCCTAACTCTTTCTTACTTACAAATTTACAATGAAAACGTCTAAAGTACCAAATCATTGCTACGATATCGTACATACTTTGGTGATTCGATACAAAAATCAACGGAACGCCGGTTGGAATTGTCTCTCTTCCTTCAATTTTATAAGTTGTTCCCACAAGATTGGTACATCTTAAAAGGAAAAAATTCAAATAATCAACACTTACTTTATGCGCCTGATAACCAAAAAGATTAAGGCAAATCCATTGTATTGGGTGAAAAACCGCCAAACACAATCCAAAACATAAATAATAAATTACGGAGATTGGATATGAAATTATCTTTTGCATGCTTGAAAAAATTTAAGGCCAAAAGTAGTAAATATATTTTTAGCCGTATAAAAATTATATAAGTATCAACAAATACGGTACTTAAAAGAAAAAATATATATAAAACACACGAATTTGTACGAATTGTATTTACATTCAAAAACTCCATTTTACAAAAATAATCGATATCTTCTTATTTAAAATTATAAAAAAGTGCCAATTCATTTCATAAAACCCATGAAGGAATATTTATACAGCAAATAAAAAAATTACCTTTGTCCCTAAAATTGCAATTTTCTCTGAATTAAATGAATTTCACTTACCCTAAAAATGAACGCTTAAAAAGCAAAACCGTAATTGGATTACTGTTTTCTGAAGGAAAATCGGTTTCTAAATATCCATTGCGTTTGGTTTACCGTCAAGCGGAAGCTGATTCAGAAGAAAAAATTAAAATTGGAGTATCGGTTTCTAAGAAATACTTTAAAAGAGCCGTTGACCGAAATTACTTCAAACGCGTTCTTAGAGAAACGTATCGATTAAACAAACATTTGCTTTTAGAAAACATTCAACAGCCTTATTCTCTGATGTTTTTTTACCAGACTAAAGACAAATTATCTTACGAAGAAATCAACACAAAGACAATTCAATTGTTTGAGAAATTTCTATTGCAAGTAAATAAAACAGCCGATTCTGAAAACAAAACAGAATCGCAAAATCCTTTGTAATTAATTCTTTTCTGACTGTTCGTCGATAATCATTTACTGGGAATGCCTTTATTAATGATTTATTCTTATTTTAGTGCTTTATTTATTTCAGATATTACATAAACATGGCTACTTTTTTCAAAAGAAAAATCATTATACCAACCGTTGCGGCGGCATTTCTATTTATTGGAACCAGTTTCAAAGACGACTTTTTTGAAATTGCTAAACAAATAGAAATTTTTACAACCCTCTTTAAAGCGGTAAATACCAATTACGTAGACGAGACCAATCCGGGTGATTTAATGGACAAAGCCATTAAAAGCATGTTAGGAAGTTTAGATCCGTACACTGTTTATTTTAATGAGCAGGATGTTGTAAACTTTAAAATCAATAATACTGGAGAATATACCGGAATTGGCGCTTTGATTTCTAGAAAAAAAGACCGCTTAATAGTTCGCGAGCCTTATAAAAACTATCCTGCAGATAAAGCGGGACTAAAAGCTGGTGACGAAATTATTCAAATTGGAGATGTTTTGATTGCTGATTTTAAAGATGACGCTTCGCAGTTATTAAAAGGAACTAAAAACACCAAAATTCAGATTAAATATTTACGTCAAGGAAAAACGTATACAACCGAATTGATTCTTGACGAAGTTGATATTAAATCTGTTCCGTTTTACGGGAAGATTGATGATAAAACCGGTTATATTGTTTTAGCACATTTTAGCAGAAAAGCTGCTGCCGAAGTAAAAGACGCTCTTGAAAAACTAAAAGCAGACGGTGCCAAACAAATTGTCCTTGATTTAAGAGGAAATCCCGGAGGGTTGTTGAATGAAGCCATCGATATCTGTAATTTATTTGTTCCGAAAAACGAAGTTATCGTTACCACAAAATCAAGAATTGAAAAACACAACAATACTTATAAAACCACTAAAGAACCTGTAGATACTGAAATTCCGTTAGCAATTTTGGTTAACGGACGAAGTGCATCGGCATCAGAAATTGTATCTGGAGCTTTACAGGATTTAGATCGCGCCGTTATTTTAGGAAGCCGCAGTTTCGGTAAAGGTTTGGTTCAGCGTTCTGTTGATTTAACTTACGGAACGCAATTAAAAGTAACTATTTCTCGTTACTACACACCTTCTGGGCGTTGTATTCAAGCGTTAGATTATGCGCACAAAGACAAAAATGGTGTTGCTCAAAAAACAGATGCAAAAAACTTTAATGCTTTTAAAACCAGAAAAGGCAGAACTGTTTATGACGGAGGAGGAGTTTTGCCCGATATCGAATTAGACGAAACCAAGACCAGTCCAATCACGACTGCTTTATTAAAAAATGACGGAATCTTTGATTATGCAACGACGTACTATTATAAAAATCCAAATTTAGGAGATAAAATTCCGGTGCTTACGGATGCTGATTATACTAGTTTCAAACAATACTTAAAAACAAACAAAATCAGTTTTGACACTGAAACTGAAGTGGCATTGAGAAATACTTTGGCTGCAGCCAAAAATGAAAAAATTGACGAAACCATAGCGCCTGAATATCAGCAATTATTGGCCGCACTTGAAAAAAGTGAAACTACATTATTAGACAAAAACCAAAAAGAAATCAAGAATTTGATTCAAGAAGAACTGATCAAAAGATATCAGTATCAAGAAGGTTTGTATCAATTTTATATCAAAAACAATTCAGAAATTAAGAAAGCGGTCAGCGTTTTAAATAATCAAACTGAGTATAAAACGATTTTAAAAATGTAAAAAAAAGAATGAAACTTTGTAGAGCCTTATTTCTGTTTATTATTTACAATTTATCGGCGCAACAAAAACCCATCGAAACCATTTATTTTGAGTTTGACAAATATGATCTCACCTCAAAACAAACCGAAGTTGTAACTAATTTCATTAAAAACATTGACACTTCTAAAGTAGAGTCAATACAAATTTACGGATACTGCGACGATCGCGGTACAGACGAGTATAATTTTAGATTATCGAATAATCGTGCTCTTACGATTCAGAATCTATTAGTTTCTGCTGGATTCAATCAGACAAAAATTGTTATTTTAGAAGGAAAAGGCCGGGTAGTTGTACGGCCTGATACTGTCGAAAGCCTCAGTGAAACTCGTTCTCGGAATCGGCGGGTCGACTTGATCGCCGTGAGACGGAACAGCTTTGGAAAAGGAATTCGAAATTCATTTAAAGACAATCTGAAAGTTGGCGATAAAGTTTGTCTAGAAAGTATTTTATTTGACATTGGAAGTTCGAAACTCACCCATACTTCTAAAAAAGAATTAGATAAAATAGCCGAAACTCTCCTGCATCAAAAAAATATTAAATTTGAAATAAGAGGCCACGTTTGCTGTACTCCAGAAATATACAGCGACGGAATTGACAAAGCAACCAATGAAAGAAGACTTTCCTGGAATCGTGCCAAAACCGTTTTTTACTATTTGAGCTCGAAAAAAATATCTAAAAACAGAATGACTTATCAAGGATATGGCAATAAAAACCCCTTGGGAAGAGGTGACAATCTTGATCGCCGTGTTGAATTCGTCATTACTAAACTATGACATTTATTTGAATAAAAATTTCTATTTACTTAAAGTTTAACTTTAAACAAAGTAGTTATTTTTTTAATTTTAAGAAAGTTACAAATCAATATTAAAATCAAAAATTATTATTGCAACATCATTACAATAGTGTTTTTAACCACGAATCATTTCGATATGCGGAATATCGTCTTCCAAATACATTTCGCTTGTTTGTACAAATCCATGGCTTTCATAAAACTTCTTTAAATATAATTGAGCACCAATTGTAATTTTATCTTTTCCAAAATTTGATTTTATTCCTGCAATGGCTTCACGCATTAAATCATGTCCCCACTTTCTATCACGATAATTAGCATCTACTACTACTCTGCCAATTGAAGAATTATCAAAGCTTATTCCAGCGTCGAATAAACGTGCATAGGCAACTATCTTACCGTCGTATTCTCCAATTAGATGTAAGGCAAGCTTGTCTTTGCCATCTGCGTCTAAATAAACGCAATTTTGCTCGACAACAAAGATCTCACTTCTAACTTTAAGCAAATCATATAACTCATGAACCGTTAATGCGTCAAACGGCTTTATTTTCCATTTTAATTCCATTCTATTTTATTTGTAGTTTTTTATCGTTGTTAAGTGTTAAAAGCAAAATTACATCAAATATTGCCACATAGAAATCCCGATTACAATTTGCAATCGGGATTTTTAAAACTTAGGAATCTAAATTCCTATTTTTTCTTCATGATAATTTCCATGCTCTTATATTCTTGTCCGTTTTTCGTATCGAAAGTTTCTAATTTGCGGGTAGATGCATCAACAATGGTATACAATTCTCTATAAGGCGATTTTTTTCCGTTTAACGGACTTACCATTTCGCCTTTAAATTCTATGCTTTTGCTCGCTTCGTCATATTTTCCAAGTGCGACCATCATACCCGTTCCCATATTATCAATAAAAGTAGTGGTGTATTCTTTGCTGGCATTATTATAAGCCAGTGTACTTTTCCCTTCAAATGGCTGACCCATCATAGTTCCGTTATAATTTGCTTCTTGATAACGGCCACCAAGTATCATTTTGATATTTGCTGTCGAAGTGGCTTTGCTCGGTTTTCCGTCGGGTTCTTCCCAAAAAGTCATATCACAGTTCCAAGTTCCTGTTTCATCTGCCATCAATTTGTGTGGAGCAGTAGGCGCAGCATATGCTTGCCATGCCTTCATTTGTGCTGCAGAATCTAAAACTGGTTCTGCAATTGCTTCTTCTGTTTTTACACTAGCAGTGTCTTTTGTGGTTACCATTTCAGTTTTTACTTCCTTTTTACAAGAAGCAAAACACAAAACTAACATTGATAATGCTACATAATAATTTTTCATAAGTATCTCATTTAATGTTTGTTATAAACAAAAGTATGAAAAATTATAATAAAATTATCTTTTATCTATTTTAACCGATTTTATAATGGCTTCTAAATCAAGCATTAAGTCACGTTCTTGATTGGATGGTGAGTAGCAGAAACCTTCGATAACCAATATTCGATTGTATGTTTCATCAACTATTGCATAATTGATAAAAGGTCCAGCCATGAAATCGTTTTTAAGCTCCCAAGTTCCTTTTGTTTCATACGCTTTCTTTCCGTCTAAAAGTGTGTTTGAAAAATAAGGTGCATAAGCTTCACCGGTAATCATGCGTGTATTGGGTTCTCTTCCTTTGATGTAAGTCCCAATAGAATCTCGCATTCTAATGATATTCCCGACAACGTTAGATTTCTTTTTAAAATTACGAAGCGGAATCTGGTAAATAAGCAAACTTGTATTACCGCTGATTATATCATTTTTAAGCCAAATAAAATTCTTTTTATGAAGCATGTATTCATATCCCGTTGGAATCTGGAGATCGATATGAAATTTGTTTTTGATGACAGCCGGATTCAGTAATGATTTGCTGTTATCCTGCTGAATTTTTTCGATTTCAGCATCTCGAATCATTTTGATAATTTGTGCAGAATTGAGTTCGATACTGCAAATAATATCATCTACAGATTTTCCGTAAATACGAAAAGTATTGTGGGGCAGATTTTTGCTTCTTGTGATTTCAAATTTATCTGTTGTGGCTTTTTTTACAACAATAATACTTCTGCTGTCGGTAACAAAACCTTCTAGCAGACGGGCAGGATATTGATTGATTGTAAAAAGAGGCTCTTCTTGAGTAAGGCCCCAAACTGGAGATGCAAATTTATTACGAATACTGTCACCTACTTCTCCATACCACAATTGGTCGTCAATGATTATAGAAATTGTGTTGGTTTTACCAGATACAGGCTGAGGCTGTTTATCGGTTTTTAAACACGAAATCAGCAAAAACGGCAGTAGTACTAATAAAAAATGGGTTTTATTCATTTTTTTAATTTATGAAATAAAACCCAAATTTAGATGTTTTTTTATTATCCGTTTATTTTAAGTTTCATTCCGGGTTTTATATCTCCGTCTTTAATACCATTCCATTTTTTAATATCTGAAATTGTAACTCCAGGATATTTTTTAGAAATGCTATACAAAGAATCTCCTTTTTTAACATAATAATCTTCGCCCATTTTAGCTGATGAAGCACCTTTCTTGAAAGAATCAACAGATGCATTTGTTGAAACTATTGCATTGTTAACTGTACTTGGCTCATCTATTTCTAGAACTGCTTTAGAAACTATTAATGTTTTTCCTAAACCAATGTTGTTTGAAGGCAGATTATTAAGTTCTTTTAAGTCAGCAATAGTTGTGCCGAATTTTTTAGCAATACTTCCTAAATTATCTCCTGCAGCTACAACATATTCTTGAGTTTGTCCAGATGTTTTTTCTTTTTCATCTGCAGCGGCAACAGCTTCAGTTGGTTTTTTATCTGTTTCAGGCATTGCTTTCAAATCTTTTGGATTTTTTGCAATAGGATCTGCATTAGATTTTATTTTTAAATTTTGCCCAAGAGCGATTGAGTTTCCTTTAATGTTATTCCATTTTTTTAAATCTAAAATAGAAACATCGTATTTATCTGCAATAGCGCCCAGATTATCTCCTTTTTGAACTTTATAGATTTCTGTTTCAGTAGGAATTGTTTTCTCCAGCTTTGCTTTTGCTTTTGGACCTACTTTTAAAGCTAATTGTTTTGACATTGTTCTAATTCCAGATTGGTGCTGAACGTACGCATAAATTTGATCTTCATTAGAAACAAAAGTTGCAATTTTATCTTTTGGAAGACGCAAGAAGTGCGGTTCGCCTTGATAATGAGGCACAACATTTAATTTATACGAAGGGTTTAAAAGTTGAATCTGAGATTGTGGCATATCTAACAAATCAGCAATTTGTTTGAATGTCATCTCATTTTTGATGTTAACTGTATCTGTTTCGAAGTTTTTAACTACAGCTCTTTCAGGATTAATTCCGTGTTCTTTGTGATATTCAAAAAGATACATTGTAGCATAAAAAGCTGGAACATAACCTTGTGTTTCTTTAGGAAGATTACTGCGAATGTCCCAATATTTGGTCTGACCTCCAGAACGGCGAATTGCTTTGGTAACATTTCCAGGTCCAGAGTTGTATGACGCTAAAACAAGTTCCCAATCGTTAAATACATTGAACATTTTGTTCATGTATTCACTGCAGGCTGCGGTTGCTTTCATAGGATCGCTTCGCTCGTCTATATAAGAATCAATTTTAAGTGCGTATTGTTTTCCGGTGCCGTACATGAATTGCCAAAGACCCGTAGCGCCCATTTTAGAAACTGCTTTAGGATTTAAAGCAGATTCTACAACGGCTAAATATTTAATTTCTAAAGGAATATTATGTCTTGAAAAAGACTCCTCAAAAATTGGGAAGTAATATTCTGATAAAGCCATTAATCGAGAAAACGATTTTCTTCGATTCTTAAGAAATGACTTTATTATGTTTTCTAAACCTTGATTGTATTCAATATTAAAAGGTGATTTTTCGTTCATCGCCTGCAGACGCTGTTTCAGCAATTCTGTTGGCAACTCTTCATCAACTGTAATATCAGTGTTAATGGTTTGAATGTCTTTTGATAAATCGTCATAAATATCTAAGCTTGTCAGCTCTTTCATCCACAAACTGTCTACTCTCGCAGCCATGTCATTTTTTTTGAAAGAACTTTTAACAGAATCTAGATAAGATAACTTAACTTCTGGTTTTATTTCTAAAGATGCTGTTGCAGTTTCCTGTGCAAACATCGATATTGAAAAAAAAGCTGTAACGACTAAGGAGATTTTCTTTATAATCATATAACATTTTTTTAAAATTCTATAAATCAAATAATTATAGAAGCTTTAGTTTTGCAAACTTAAAAAGTTTACCGCCTAAATATACGTAAAAAAATGTTAATTGTGATTTTTTAGTCTAAAATCGCCGCAATTCCTGGTAAAACTTTTCCTTCCAGCATCTCTAACATCGCTCCACCACCTGTAGAAACGTAGCTCATTTTATCTTCTAGACCAAATTGTTTTACAGCAGCAACAGAATCTCCGCCTCCAACTAATGAAAAAGCTCCTTTTTCAGTAGCTTCAGCAATATACTCTCCTAAAGCAATAGTTCCTTTTGCAAAAGATTCCATTTCAAAAACACCTAATGGACCATTCCATAAAATAGTTTTAGACTCTAAAATTACTTTTTTGAAATTTTCTAAAGATTTAGGGCCAGCATCAAGACCTTGCCATCCGTCTGGAATTGCAGTTACGTCTACAACTTGTGTATTTGCAGTGTTTGAGAAATCGTCAGCAGCAATTACGTCAACAGGAATATGAACTTGAACTCCCTTTTCTTTCGCTAATCTTAAAATTTCAAGAGCCAGTTCTTGTTTGTCATCTTCGCAGATAGACTCGCCAATTTTTCCGCCTTGTGCTTTTATGAAAGTAAAAGTCATTCCACCACCAATAATCATGTGGTCTACTTTATCTAAAATATTTTCGATAACTGTAATTTTTGAAGAAACTTTAGAACCTCCAAGAACCGCAGTTACAGGTTTTTCGCTGTTTTTTAATACTTTATTCAAGCTTTCAATTTCTTTTGCCAATAAAGTTCCGAAACATTTTTCAGTTGGGAAAAATTGTGCAATAATAGTTGTAGAAGCGTGCGCTCTGTGAGCCGTTCCAAAAGCATCGTTTACATAAATATCTCCTAGTGATGCCAATTCTTTTGCAAAAGCAACATCTCCAGCTTCTTCTTCAGCATGAAAACGTAAATTTTCTAATAATAAAACTTCTCCTGGCTTAAGGTCTTTTGCCGCAGTTTGAGCTGGTTCTCCCACACAGTCTGTAGCAAATTTAACTTCAACTCCTAAAATTTTAGAAGCAGTTTTTAAAATATGTTTTAAAGAATATTTTTCTTCAGCGCCTTTTGGTCTTCCTAAGTGAGACATTAAAATTACACTTCCGCCTTGCGCTAAAATAGTATCAATTGTAGGTTTTGCAGCTTCGATACGTGTAGCATCTGTTACGTTAAAATTTTCATCTAAAGGCACATTAAAATCAACACGGATTATTGCTTTTTTATTTTTGAAATCGAAATCGTTTAAAGTTTTCATTTGATAGTTTTTTAATTTTTTTAGATAGAACAACAAATATAGAACTTTTGGAGTAGTTATAAATTCGAATAAACTAAAAAATCGATAATTAAAAGAACGAAAACGTTATAATTTCACAAATAAAATGGTTTATTAAATTATAAACACAATTTTGAATGCTAATTTAACATCCGGATCATATAAAAAAACCTTCTCTGCCAAAAGAAAGACAGAAAAGGTCAAAAATGAATCGATTTATTTTTGTTTTTGGAGATTGCCTGCTATTATTTTTGAATGTAACAAATTGACAAATGTTTTTGAACGGGAAACATCAGCGTTTCGTATTCATTTGCATTGTCGGTATTTTTAGAAACGAGATAATTTCCTTCAATAATTCCGAAATACGTTAACAAGGGCGAATAAAATGTGATGCCAATTCTGTGCTTTGAGATATCGGTTATATCTGTATTTAAAATATCAAGCTGATAGTTTATAAACGGAAAATAATTATTTCCTAGAACATCAGAAACTCTGTGAAAATTTCCTTTTAATTGTGAAACGTAACCACTCGCCGCAATACCGGTTAAAAAATGAAGCTGTTCTGCTTTTTCGTTTTCTGCCAAAAGTTCTCTGAAAGTATTTTTTTTGTTTTCACCAGAATTAAATTGCTGACTTTGCATATTATATTCTTTGAAGGTATCTTCAAAAACATATTTATCCCACAAAAAAGTAGAGGAATTATCAATAATGACGCGGTACGCTAATTTAATTTTAGTGATTTCCATAACTTAATCCTTTGATGTTAAAGGAACTTCAATAACCAGTAAAATTGCATTTTCTGATAAAGCTTCCCACTCAATTGTACCGACTTTTTTAATTCCCAAACCGTCTTTTGCTTCTAATAACCTGTTTTCGACTTCAAAAGCTCCGTGAATCACAAAAACAAAAACGCCGTTATTCGAATTTTTCAAAGCATAAAAACCTTCTTTTCTTCCGTCATAAATTCCGATGAACCCAATCGCTCTTTCAATTTCGAATAACGGGTTGAGTTTATTTCTTTTACTAAAATCTATGATATACTGCTGGAAATAATTTTTGAAATACTGTCTTCCCATCTGAAAATCAATTTCCAGATAACTGACATTTTCACTTTTGTACGGATTAAAGATTTCTAAAGACAAATCGTCATCGGCGGCCAAAACCCGAATCTGTTCGACACGCAAAAATTCCTCATTACCAATATTGTCCTTATAATCTATGCCTCCAAATAATGGCAGAATAATTACATTAGAATTCGAATTTATAAATCGGGTAATACGTTGTTGGGGAGCAAGAATTACTTCATTTAGAATTTTTAAAGATCCGAAGGCGTTTCTGGACAAATCTTGGTAATGTTCAAAGTTAAAAGTCGCAAAACAATTGTGATTTGCAGAATTTAAAGCGCCTCTTGCATCTGACTTATAAATTTGAGTGGGAATTTGAACTATCATTATAAACTATTTTAGAAAACTAACTTGCCACATTTATGGTATGCGCTAAAACATATCCATCGCTTACACTCCCGGTAAGTGTTGCCAATTCGTTTGCAACAGAATCTGAAAACACATTATCAGAAGCATTATATGTATACCCGGTTAAACCTTTGGTATAGCCATTTGCAGTTGATGCGTTTACTAAAGCGACTGCACTATTTGTCCCTTCTGGAAAAGCAATTTGTGTAACCAGCAAAGAAGTCCCGCTCGCATTGTAAATATGAACGTGAATATGCGTCGCTCTGCCCGAATACCAACCTGGAAATATCGAGGTAAAAGTCACTAATCCATTATCATCTGTAGTTTGTCTGCCTCGTAAAAAGTGTACTGAAGTATAATTTACAGACTGCATAGAAGTACCACCATATTCAGAATAATAACCATCTTTATCGCAATGCCAAATGTCAATTAATGCGCCTTTTAAAGCTGCACAGCTTGCATTTGTGTTTTTGACTGTAATTTTAATTGTAAAACCAACTCCGGTTCTGTCCATTACAATATTAGATTTTACTAATGAAGATGGTGTGATGGTCGGAAATGGACCAGCCGTTTCTGATGGTGTAACACTGCAATTGCCGGAAGATCCTGAACCAGAATCTGTGCCTGTGGCCGTATCTGAAGAATCGCCATCTTTGCTGCAGGAGTTAATAATTGGAATTGCTAAAGAGCTGATTCCGATTAAACCCAAACCTCTTAAAAACTCTTTTCTTTTCATCGCTTTTTAGTTTAAATGTTAGATCAATTGAATGATTAACAGTTATTTTCGAGTAAAATTATTCGAAATTAGAGCGTTGGAAAAAGTTTGAGGTAAACCATAAAAATATTGAGGTGAACAGCGAAAAAAATATATTTTGTAGTAAAAATAAGTAAAAACTGATCTGTTCTATTTTTGATCTAAAAGTGCAAAAAAAGCTTCTTCGTAACTCGCACTTATTGGTATTTCAGTTTGTTCGATGTAAATAATCTTGTTTCTGATTTTTTCGATTTTTGAAATTGGAATAATAAAAGAACGATGTACTCGGATGAATTCTGTATCAGGCAGTTTTAGAAGAATGGCTTTTAATGTCATTCTGGCGACAACAGTTTTTTGATTTTGAATATGAATTTTCAAATAATCATCTAAACCTTCAATGTATAAAATATCTGAAAAGAGGATTTTAATCAAACTGTAATCGGCACGTATAAAAAGATACTGCTGTTCGATATTTTGGTTTTGAAGTTTCCACTGCGAATAGGCTTTTTCTACAGATTGTCGAAAACGGTCAAGTGAAATGGGTTTTAAAAGATAATCTGTTGCACTTAAAGTAAAGCCTTCTACAGCAAATTCAGAATAAGCCGTTGTAAAAATTACCATTGTTTTATGTGGCAGTTTTTTATAGAAATCTAAACCTGAAATCGACGGCATATTGATATCTAAAAATAATAAATCGACAGGATATTTCTTTAAATATTTAAAAGCTTCATCAGATTTTGTGAAGGTTTTCTTCAGTTCTACGTACTCAGTAGTACTGCACAAACTCTGAAGAATCTCCAGTGCCAATGGCTCGTCATCTAATGCAATAGCTTTAATCATCCTATTTTTATGGCCAAGTTTACAATGTATTTTTCTGAAGTATCTTCAATTTTGAGTTCATGCTTGTTAGGATATACTAACGATAATCTTTCGATTGTATTTTGCAGTCCGATACCGCTATCTGACTGAACTGAAAAGGTCTTTTTATTCGAAACGAATAAAGTCAGCATTTCTTCATCAATATCAATATAAACACAAATTTCTGAAGTTTGATCTGGATTTACACCATGTTTAAAAGCATTTTCTATAAAAGAAATTAAAATAAGGGGCGTTATGGCTTTTCCGAAAGCGTTTCCGGTTACTTTATAATCGACACTTACAGTATTTCCTAAACGTGTTTTTTGAAGCGATATAAAATTATTGATGTAATTAATTTCTTTATTGAGATCAATAACCTCATCATTAGAATTAGTCATGATGTAACGCATTAACTCAGAAAGCTGTACAACGGCATCTGGAGTTTTGTCATCTTTTTTAAGTGCTAATGCGTAAATACTATTTAAAGTATTAAATAGAAAATGCGGATTAATCTGTGCTTTTAAAAACGCTAATTCTGATTTTACTTTTTCTTTTTCGACACTTTGCAATCGGCCTGAAATAGCAAACAGCAAACTAGAGATGACTCCGATTAAATAAACTAAAGTGGTGTGTCCGTATTGCGTGGGCGGACCACCGGCAAATTCAAAAGGCATATCTTTTCCCATTGGCGGAGGCGGAAATCCTTTTGGGAGATTGTGATCGTCTAAAAAAGGTTCAGCATGATTTCTAAAATCTAAAAAATTCCGGCTTGGATGATCCAGAACAGTTGATATCCAAAGAAAAAACAATAGAAAAACAATAATGATTATATAGTATAAAAGCTTTTTATCAGCAAAATATAACTTCGGGATCAGGTAATAATAGTTGAAATAGAAAAAGCAAAGAAGGGTAAAATAAATGAAAAGGTAAATGCGATCGTGTGCGTTGGTATACAAATGCGGCAACGAAAAAACATTAGTTGTCGATGTAAAGGCATACGGCAAAAATAAAAAAGCGAGGCACAGAACTATATGTTTCGCATAAAGTGAAAATTTTGCTTTCATAAAAAAAATTTGGCTAACGCTTTTGCCGAAACAAAATGACATTAGCCAAATTTAATCTTATTGCTTGTTTATTTCAAATTATTGCGGTAAAAACACATAATGTTGCGACCCGCTGAATAATTATGGCTTATCTGCCATGAAATAATCTGTTTAGTCGTGAACCGGACTTTGCGTACAAGGACAGTTACTGATCGCTTGTAAGAAATCGAATCCAATTGTGATCGAGTGTGTTCCTGTATTATAGTTCCCAAGATCATTGAACATTACTTGGTATGAATATCCGAAATAGAATTTAGATTTCATAAAACCAACCATTGGTCCTACTGATAATGGTTTTGGAAATTGGTCATTTAAGAAACGGTATGAAACTCCAATCCAATAATAATCTTCGTAACGATTGTAACGTCTGTATTTGAAGTTGATATCGGTTGTAGAACGCCCGTCGCTGGCAAAATATTGGTAGTAAAGAGATGGTTCGTATTCGATACGGCTGTTTTCGCCATCTTTAAAGACCATACCAGTATACACTTGGTAATTTGAAAGCAAGTTAGGTTCAACTCCACGATATTTATCCGTGTTTTTCTTTAAAACGTTGTTCGCATTAAAACTCGCATAGAAGTTTTTGTTACGATACAAAGCACTAATATCAAAGTTATTGTTTGTTGTATAACGATTATCCGTAACAGAAGGATCTAATATTGGGTGTTCAATAGTGTTATTGAATTCATCAATATCAATTCTAAAACTATTGAAGTTATACGAAAGACCAAAAGACAAATACTGCTTAGAATAATAATCTAAAATGATATGGTGTGCAAAAGAAACTTTCGCTCCGGTTTGCCTCGTATAACCATTTTTATCATTGTAAATATTGATACCAACTCCAGATCTGTCTAAAACTCTAAAATCTGCATATAACGATTGGTTATCGGGTGCATCTTTGATTCCTACCCATTGTGTCAATCCGTTTGCTCTAATTCTTAAGTTATCTCCAATACCGGCAAAAGCAGGTGATATAACAAAAGGATTGTCTGCTAAATACTGTGTAAATACAGGTAGGTTTAACTCTTGGCTGTAACCTGATGTTACAGCCATGAGTACTAAAGATAAAATAAACTTTTTCATTGTGATAATTTTTTTAGACAACATCATTAGGGGCTCTTATTTTGTTATCTGTATAAAGTGAAATGTCCTACAAACTCTCTGTTATCCTTTTCATCATTCAATTTAAGAACATACCAGTAATCTCCTGAAGGTAATTCTGCTCCGTTATATCTACCATCCCATTTTTGACCATAGTGATATTTAGCAATTACACGACCGTATCTGTCGAAGATTGAGAATTCAAGGTTGTTGTAAATATTAGTACAACCAGGACCCCATGTATCGTAAACACCGTCTCCGTTAGGAGTAAAGTAATTATCAAGACAAACATCAATATAAACCATTGGTACAGTGATTGTCGCAGTACATCCGTTTTGATCTCTTACTACTACTACATAATCTCCCGATTTGTAGATTTTGTATGTATTAGAAGAACTGAACGGCTCTCCGTTGAAACTGTATTCGTATGCTGGAGATCCTCCTGAACCTGTAACCGAAATTACGTTCATTTCAGGTTGTCCTGCCGATAATGCAATCGCTAATGGATCAACAGCAATGATATTAAAACTTGCAGTTGGTACTTCACAACCGTTCGTATGTCTTGCCGTTACGTAGTGAATACCTGGAGCAACATTTGTAAAGATATTGCTTGGTTGGTAAGCTCCAGCTCCGTCAAGTTGGTAATCAACTTCAGCAAGATTTGTAATACTTGCATCAACAGTGATTGTAACACTGTTTGCAGCATGATTATCAACACAGTCATAATTTACTTCTGCTTTAGGATCTAAAACAACCGGCAGAGGCATATTAATCTCTAATAGGTTTGAACATCCTGCAGCATCTTTATAGTATACAATGTGTTTACCACCTGTAAGATTCGTAAAATCAAATATTGTCTGACCTGCCGCACCTTGTGTATAAGTTCCTGTTTCATTATCAAGACTTACACTGTATGGAGCAGTACCTCCAGTAACTTCTACGCTAAATGCTCCATCTTTATCTCCAACACAAACCTCTGGAATCATTGAGTTTGGAACTTCTTTAGCTTTAAGAACTTCAGGTTGCGTGATCGTAAAGTCATGTAATACGAAACATCCATTTTCATCTTGAACAATTACCTGATAATCACCAGGAGCTAATTTATCAAATGTAAACTTAGTATCAAATTGATTTAAGTCTGGTGAAAGTGCGTATTTAATAACACCTGTTCCGCCTGCAGCAACGATTTCAAGTTTACCATTATTCTCTCCAAAACAACTAACGTTAGTTGGGAAGAATTGAGCAGTTAAAGGAGTTGCTGGTTCATTGATTGTTATTACTTCAGAAGTAGTACTACAATCACCGCTGTCAACTTTTACTCTATAGGTACCCATTACAAGATTTTCGAATCTACCGTTATCTTGAGAAGGAAGTAATGCAGTTCCAGCACCATTAAGAAGTGTGTAAACATAGTTTCCTAATCCTCCAACAGCATCAGCAGAAATAACTCCTGTTGCTTCGCCTGTACATTTTACAACTGCATTTGATACATCAAGTTTAATTGTCAATGGTACTAAAGGAATGATTTCAATTGTGTTAGAAACAAAACTAGTACATCCATTAGCATCTTTCACGAAATATTTATGAGCTCCAACAGGAACATCAAATGAAATAGATGAAGTAAATGATCCTAATACTGTTGTACCGTCAGTACTGTAAGTATAAGGTCCTGTTCCTCCCTCTGCACTTAATGTAAGCTCTGTAAGCGTCTGACAAGTTTGTGCTCTTGACTCTACAACACTAGCTAATACAACTGTTGGCTCGTCGATTACGATTTCAGCAGATGTAGCTGCACATGTAAATCCGTCTGTAACCGTAACACTATATCTTCCTGCTCCTAAACCACTGAAAATTGGTGATTGTACTGGACCAGAATTTACAACTGGATCTACAGAAAGATAATTTAATGTATACATATAATTACTTCCTTGACCGCCAGTTGGAAGATCAACAGTTATAACTCCAGACTTATCACCAAAACATGGCAACATAGTTACGTTAGCACTAGCTGTTACAACAATTGGCAACGGCACTATTAATGTTTGAGTTGTAGAAGCTGTACAGCCATTAAAATCTCTAACATTGATTGTATACACTCCTGCATCTAAACCTGTAAAGTTATTTTGAGCAGAATAGTCTATCACAGTAGTAGCTCCTTTTACTAATTGGTATTCATAAGTCGTATCCCATCCGCCTGTAGCAGTTACAGAGATTTCTCCATCATTATTACCAGTAATACAAGTAATGTCTGCTTTTGATGATGTAGCTGCTAAGACTGCATTTGGCTGTTCAATAGAGAATATAGTTTCAACTGAACAATAAGGAATACCTTTTAATGTAGCAACAACTTTATATTCACCAGCAGTTAAATTAGAAATCCTAACTGGACCTGCATTAGATGAAGTTCCAGAACTTGGTACTGGACCTTTAATTACATAATCAAAAATACCAGCATCGTCTTGTGGAACTAATTGGTTATCAATAAAAGTTAAATCAACACTTCCGTCATTAGCTCCAAAACAAATTTTACCATTAACAGTTTCTGCTTTGATAGTAAATGTATTTGGATCAAATACGTTATGAATTTTTTGAATTGTACATCCAGTAGCTGGATTTACAACCGTTATAATGTATTCTCCTATTGGCAAATTAGTAAATATACCGTTTGTATTAGCTGGATTTCCTGGAACAGCAGCTCCAGAAGAGTAAGCAATAGAATAATTTAAAGTTGCTGGAGTTCCGCCTGTTGTCTCTACTGCAACACTAATGTTTTCGTTTGTAGGACAAGTAATAGGAGCAGTAACTGTAACATTTACTTTATCTAAACTAATGTACGGAGCAATAACATATGTTCCGGCATTAGTACCAATACAACCATTATTATCATAAACATTTACAGTATAAGAACCACCTAAGTAATCCATTTCAGTGTAAACGTTTTTAGGACCATAATAAACTCGAGCGCCATTTTTAATAAACTCATAGTTAGTGTAAGTTCCTGAACCGCCAGTTACACCAGAGATTGTAATCGTTGCAAAATTGCTGTTGTTTTCTGTAATACAGCCGTATTGAACAACTGCAGGATTTGGAACATCTATAATAGCTGGTTCACTAACTTTTACAAGTTTTGAAGCTTGACAACCTCTTTCAGAAATTACTGCTACAGTATAATCACCAGCAATTAATCCTTCGAATACCGGACTAGCTTGTGGAGTTCCTCCGTTTATACTGTACATGTATATCGGATTGTCATTAACCCCTACGCTTGGTACTGCTATACTTGCAACTATTTTACCGTTGTTTCCACCGTTACAAGTAACTGGAGTTGCAATTGCATCGAATCCTGTAACAGGAGTTGCTGCACCTAAAGTAAAGTTTACTTTAGCGGTACAAGTTGTAGTTACATCAGTAACTATAATTTCATGTGGACCTGCATTTAAGCCTGTGAATTCTATTGGAGCGATAGTCTGAGTAGTTACACCATCGATAGTATAACTATAATTACCAGAACCTCCAGTTGCTTCAGCGCTAACGCGTCCGTCAAAGTCAGCACAGCTTGGCAATGCTACTACATTATATTTTAAATCTAATGGCTGTAGAATAGTTATCGCAGCAGGGAATGTAGATTCGCAACCGAATTTATCTCTTACTACTAGATCGTATGCTTTTGCCACGTTTACTGTGAATGATGTACCTGATTGGAATCCGCCTCCGATACTGTATTCGAAAGGGAACATACCTGTACCAGGAGTCACGACAATTTCATAGTTGCCATTTGTATCAGCACAGTACGAAGTTACATTTGCTGTAAATCCGGCTGGCAATGGATCTGTTGTTATGTTTACTGTTATAGGAGCAGAAATACATCCGTTTTGATCTTTAGCATAAACATACCATGCAGGAGTTAAAGGATCAAGTTCTCTTGTAACAGCCGCATCAAAAGCACCAGCTGGTGCCCCAGCAGTTACAAATGAATAGGTATAATCCGGAGCTCCGCCATTTCCAGCAACCGTAACAACGGCACCTCTTTTACAATTAGCATTAACGTTGCTCACTTCAGTTACCGTTACCACAGTTGGTTGTTTAACTACAGCTGAATAAGTTGTAGGACAAGTTGTGATGTCATCTGTTGCAGTAATTTCATAAGTTCCAAACGCTAAGTTTGTTAATGGAATTAAATTCGCAGATGTAGTAGTTGCTGCTACAAAAGGAGCGCCATCTTTAGTTATTGTATAAGTATAAGTACCTGCAAAATCAGAAACTTCAAAAGTTACTTTACCGTCATTTGTTGTATTACAACTCATATCCGACACTAAAGGATTTGTTACCGTAATTCTAATAACATCCTTAATGGTCATCAATTCATCATATGTACATCCGTTACTGTCTGTCACTCTAAACTTATAATCACCAAAAGGCAATCCGTTAAAAGTTGTTGAAACAGTATTATCAGATACCGTTTGAGCAGGATAAGCCACCGCAGGAGCCGCAGCGTTAAATTCAGTAATTGTGAATGTTAATATTCCAACACCGTCTGTTGCTTTAACCGTTACATTGCTGCTGTTTCCAGTTAAACAAGTAATCGCTGTAGGCGTGAATGTTAAATCTTTCGGTTTGTTTAATGGATTAATTGTTACAGTTACTGGAGCTGTCTCACAACCATTGCCATCTTTTACAGTATACGTTACAGTTTGAACAGCTGTATTGTCATTTACTGTAAATGTGTTATTTGTATCATAACCTAAATTATTAAAGTTATAATAGTATCCTCCTACTCCTGCACCTGTTGGAGTACCATCGTGACCTGTTACTGTAATTACAGTTGCAACACTACAAGTAGTATTAACAGGAATCGAATGAGTCGCAGTAAGCAACACCGGTTGACCGATTGTAATTGTAGTTACTGCTGAAGGACAATTTTTAGCATCTGTTGCTATAACAGTATAAGTACCTGCTGTTAAGCCTGTGTATTTTCCTGTTGTATCTCCAGTATTATTTGCACCTGTACCTGTAAGTGTGTACGTATAAGGAAGACGTCCGCCTGTTGCTTCAACAGTTAGAGTTCCGTCGTTACCATTAAAACAGCTTACATCAGTATGAGAGTCTGCAAGTGTTGGAATCACTGTTGGATCTACTGTCACTGTATTAGTTGTTACAGAACAAGCTGGTGTATTACTATCTGTAATTACAAAATAATAATCTCCGGCTGCAGCTACAGAAGCTGTAAAAGTATTTCCTGTTACTGTATTTGGTCCGCCGGCTACTAATCCGCCATTAAAATACGTTTCGTATGTATAACCCGCAACACCGTTAGAAATCTCAACATCAATTGTTGCATTTATTGGAGCTGCGCAGTATAGATCTTTAGTTAAAGTAGCAGTAGCTTCTAATTGTTTTTGGATTCTATAAGTTACGAAAGCTTCACAACCATGGTCATCCACAAGTCCTAATATATAATCTCCTGCACCACTAAATGTTGCTACAGATCCTAAAATAGGCAATCCATTGACAGTAAATGATTTATTACCATTATAAGTAGTAGACAATAATGGATCTGCTAGGTCGATTGTTAAATCTGTACCTACATAACATTGCTGCGCTGGTAAGTTTAAATTTGGAGCTACATCAAGAATTACTGGTACCGTCACTGGCTCAGAAATACATCCATTAGGATCTTTTACATAAACATCCCAAGAAAGGATAGTTAAATTAGTATCTACTATAATTGGATTATTTCCAAAAGTCGTAGGTGCTGCAGTTGTTGCAGGAACAGCTGCATAAGTGTAACTTCCAATTAGACCAGTTCCACCTGCTACATTAGCTACCGTAATCGTCGAATTATCATTTGAACAATACACATTGCTTGCTGTTGCTGTAAATGTAATTGGATTCGGCAATGTGATCGTTACATTTGCGCTCTTATCACAATGCGTTGTATTATCTGTTACTGTTATTGTATAAGTTCCAGCTTGTAAATTACTTAACGTAATAACATCTGCTATTGGAGTCGGTACTGTAACTGGTAATCCTAAAGGAACACTTGTTACACCAATTGTATAATTTCCAGATGTACTAAAATCAGAAACATTGAATACTGCAGTTCCGTTATTTGTAATTCCGTTAAGGGCGTTACAAGTAATATTAGTTGAAGATGTTAATGCAATATCAATTGGAACAACTGATTCAACTGTATATGGTCTCTCGATAGAACAACCATGATCATCTGTTACCTTAAATAAGTAAGTTACACCTGCTGTTAAATTAGTGAAGACATTAGAACCTAGATTATCTAAAGTGATTGGAGAAATAATTTCATATTTCGCCATTAATGTATTTCCACTAGCAGCTGTTGTATAACCACCAGTAACTGTTAATGTTACATCAGCCACGTTTGTTGGACAAACCGGAGGTGTTGTTAACGCAAATGTAAGATCTGTGATTTTTTTGTATGAATCAACATGTACAGTACTTGTAAATTTACATCCATTCGCATCTATTACGTAATAAGGAATATCTTGTCCCAGAGGGTCTAAATTATCTATTACTGTAACTGTATTATCATCATAATACGTTGATGTTCCGTCAAAATTATATTGATAAGGTGCAGTTCCCGTAGTTGGGACAACTACTGTTACTATCGCAGACTGTGGCGCATTGGTAGCAGGATTACATGAAAAATCTGCAACTGTTGCTGTAGTTGTTAAAGCAGTAGGCTCACCAACCACAACGTTCTTAGTAAGTGCACATTTTCTTCCTGAAGTTACCAGAACATCATAGTTACCTGCTTCAAGATTGTCAAATACATTTTCAGGTTGAGTAGGTCTGGTTACAGCAACTCCAAGAGCAGTTGTACCCGTTAATGCATAAGTATAAGGTTCATTATCATCATTACCCGGAACAAGAGTAACTTCAATTTTACCATTGCTGTCACCTTTACATAATGCATTAGAAACAATAATGTTAAAGTCTACTGGAGTTCCAGCTGGTAATGTAATATCTGCAGTCGTTGTACAAAGAGTTCCTGAGGCCCCTGAGTCTGTAACTGTTACCGTATGAAGTCCTGCCTGAAGTCCTGTAATTGTATTTCCTACAATATTCACTCCAATATAAGAAGGTGAAATACTATATGTATAAGTACCAGAACCACCTGTTGGGTTTAATTTAATTTCTCCAGTGTTAGCGTAACAATCTGGCAAAGTAACCGGATCGATAGTTAAACCGAGAGGCTTAGCAATAGTAATAGTTTCTGAGTCGATACAATCATTGGCATCTTTAATATAGATTGTATGTGAACCAGAACTAAGGTTTGTAACATCGTATGGCCAAGTTGTAATACTTGTGTAAGCAGCATTACTGTCTACGCTAATCGATACAGCACCTGTAGGTACAGCACCTGTTCCTTTTGTACCACCAACTGTTACTGTGAATGTACCTTCAGCAACACATTTGTCAGCTGTTGTTAATGTGATCGCAGGAGGAGTATCTACAATTATATTTTGACCTAAAGGAAATATACAGCCTTTAGCATCTTGAACATAAATGTTCCAGTTTGTTCCTAAAGCAGGATCTAACTCTATTACATTATTAGTGCTTGTAAATACTGTTGGTACTGCAGGTGAAACGGCAGTTCCATAATAATACGGACCTGTACCGCCAGTAGCTTTTACTGTTACTACAGCTCCTCTATAGCAATTTGCATTTAGTACACTTGTAATTTTTGCATCTAATGCTTGAGCAGGCTGCTTAATTTGGAATTGAGCAGTAGTCGAACATTGTGTACCATCAAATTCTTTAATATAAAGTGTATAATTACCTGGTTTTAATCCTGTTAAACTTCCATTATATGAAGTAGATCCTAACAAACCAGTAGCAAAACCACCTACAGGCGGTACTATAGCCGTGTTTGTAACATTATCTCTAACTTCAAAATCAATTCGAGAAACTGTACCGTCTAATTTATCAACTGTAAAGTCTACTTTACCATTTGCTGCATTAAAACAAGTTACATCTGTAACTGTTATTGGTGAAATTTCAAGATTTGAAATTTTTGGAGTTGTCAACTCAAAATAAGAAGGACATCCACCATTATCTACTACTTCAAAAACGTATGGTGTATTTTGATCTAAATGTGTAAATGTATAAGAAGTTCCTGGAATTGGACCTGAAGTGGTTCCAACACCATAGATTGAATAGGTGTAATTTGGATTTCCTCCAGTTACACTAACTGTTACCGATATACCATCAACACAATTTGCACCTACAACCACACCAGAAACATTTAGATAAGGTGGTGGTTCGATTCTTAATCTTGGACTATCAAATTTACATCCATTAGCATCAATTACTGTGATATAATAATTTCCGAAAAATAAACCTGGGAAATTATGTACAGGAGTTCCTGCGGCACCTGTTTCTGTATAAGTATCAATTTCAGTCATTGCATTATTATACAAATGATATGTATATGGTGCTGTACCGCCCGAAATTACATTTATATCAAAACTTCCTGGAAGTGTAGCTCCACAAGTTATTCCATTTGCAACGATATTAACAGCTAATGGGGCAGGATTTACTAAAGTAACTGTTCCAATGGCATCACAACCTTTACTATCTCTAATAATGTAGTTATAAACTCCACTTGGCAAACCACCAAAAACAAATGAGCTGTTTAAGTTTGCAGCACCAGTAATGCTGTATTTGAACGGACCTTCACCTGTCAATGCTTTTAGTGTAATTGTACCGTCAGAATCGCCATTACAAGTTGGGTTCGTTTCAGTATGAGAAGCTGTTACAGGTATATAATCCTTAACCTCTACAGTACCTGTTTCTTTAATACAGCTATTGGCATCAGTAATTTCAAATTGATAAATACCTGCTGTTGCTGTTGGATATACAAAAGAGTTTCCTGTAAAAGGAATTGGTGAACCTGTGTAAACAGCAGCACCAACTTTTACTCTATAACCAAAATTTAATTTTCCTCCGTTTACTGTAACTGTTATACTTGCATCTGTAGGAGCTGCACATGTAAGATCTTTAGTTAAAACCGCAGTCGGAACAAGAGCATCAATTACAGTAACCGATGTTGTATTAGTACATTTATTAGCATCTGTAACAGTAATGGTATAAGTACCTGGAGCTACAGTAAATGTATCCGCAGGACTTGGAGCCACTCCAGTATTTATTGTATAAGTGTAAGGACCAACTCCATCTGCACCTACTGCTTTAATTGTAAATGTATTTCCAGAAGCAGTACATTGATTGGTAACAGTAGCAGTAACTGTTGGTGTCGGATCTGTATCTATAACAACTGGTAAAGTTGCAGTACATCCTTTTGCGTCTTTTACATAAATAACCCAGTTTTTATCAGTTCCACCGTTAGAGTTGATATTAAATATTGGATTTGAACCATAAACTGGTGTTGCTGTACTTCCTGATACTAATATTGCGTATTCATATTTAGCAGGAGTAGCATTAGGTGTTCCACCGCTTCCCAATACTGTAACTGTAGATGTCACTTTTTTACAATTAGCATTTACATTCGAAACCAAACCTAAAGTTAAGTCAGAAATTGGTTCAGTAATTGTAATTGTAGTTGGGTAAGTACATAATGTAATTTCATCTGTGAAATCTACATTATATACGCCTTGTCCTAGATTAGGCAACGTAAAGGTAGCTGCGGTTTGACCTGTTACTGCAGTTCCTCCGTTTACAGTATAGCTGTAAGTACCCGTAAAGTTAGCTACGTTATAACGAATGTTTCCAGTTAAACTTCCATGACAATATGCATCATTTAGTTTATTTGGTACTACTGTTATTGAAGCAACAGCAGGAATGTTTTTAGATTGCGTTGTAAAACAACCGTTCGCATCTGTAACTTTAAAATCATAAGTTCCAGCAGTAAGTCCTGTAAAAATTCCGTTTGCAGCTCCAGAAGTATTAACAACTGGTCCTGAAACAATTACATACGAAAGTGGATTAACACCCGTTCCTGCAGTTCTTGTAATTGTAACTGTACTAGTTTGACTAGCAACAGGATTACAATAAATTAAACTTGCATTGATTGAAGTAATCTTTGGCGGGTTTAATTTTAAAATCGTAACAGATTGTGAAGCTGTTGTACAGCCATTACCATCCATAACAACGTAGTTGATCGTTTGATCATTTCCGTTATCAGTTACAGAGAAAGTATTTGTATTAGTAAATGAACCTCCATTAAAACTATATTGATAAGGTGCAGTACCTGTCGTTGGAAGATCAACCGTAACTAATGCAGCTTGCTTAGCATTAGTAGGACTACAAGTGAATGTACTTGCTGATGCTGTTGCAACTAACTTAGTTGGTTCACCAATCGTAACAGATGTTGAAGCAGCTGAAGTACAGCCTAATGCATCTGTAACAACAATATCGTACGTACCAGCAGTTAATCCAGAAGGATTATTTACGGTATAATTTGTAAATGGTGCAGTACTTTTTGTAATGCTATAAGTATAAGGTGCTTTACCAGATGTTGGTGTAACTAAAATACTTCCTGTAGCATCACCATTACATTTTACATCTACTTTACTTGTCGTTATTGTTAAAGTAGTTGCTTTTAAGGTAACCGGAATATCAGCAGTTACAGCAGAACAAGATGGAGTTGCCGAATCAGTAACTCTGAATTTATAAGTACCTGTTGCAGTTGCTACATACGGACTAGTAGTCGTTGTGTAACCACCGCCGTTTATAGAAACTGCGTAAGTTTTAGTACCTGTCCCTCCTGTAGAACTTAAACTAATTGTTGTATTTGGAGTACAAGTAACGTCCGTAACAATTGTTGGAGTAATTGTTAATTGGTCTGCTACTACATAAGTAATAGAAGCTGGACATCCAAAACCATCTTTTAAAGATAATTGGTAAGTTCCAGGAGTTAAGCTAAAACTAGCCGAACTGCCATAATTTACACCATCTTTACTATAAGTAGCAACTCCTGTAAATGTTCCTGTAATCGTTACATTTATTGGAGTTCCTGTATAACATTGTGTCGCTATAGGGTTAATTGTTGGTACCGCCTCTGATGCGATACTCACTGTTTTCTTAACAAAACAGCCATTTGTATCTTTTACATAAACATCGATGTTTGTTGTTAAAGTTGCAGTATCAACATTTAAATTAGTTCCATAAGCTGTAGTTGGTGCCGTAGATGGACTAGGTGCATAAGCATAAGTATATCCAGGTGATCCTCCCAATAAAGATGATATCGTTAATGTTGAAACTGTAGTAGAACAGTTAATTTTTGTTCCATTTACATTGAACGTAATAGCTGTTGCAGCATTAATAGTAACTTGCTCAGCATTAGACGTACATCCTGTAGTTTTATCTTTAACAGTCAAAGTATAAGTACCTGCACCTAATCCGGTTACTTTTACCTGATCTCCGCTTTGAACAATTGTTCCTGAGGCAGGGCTTAAAGTATAAGTAAAATTACCTGTAGTGCTTGCTCCTGTAATATTGAATGTAGCTGTACCGTCATTTGCACCAACACAATTTTCGTTTGTTTTTGATCCCGCAACTGAAATTGTTGGAGCAGGATTAATTGTGGTAGAACCAACAGCAGTACATCCATTAGCATCTGTCACCTTAAAATCATAGGTTCCAGCAGTCAATCCGCTAAATGTACCTGTTGAAGCTCCTGTTGTATTTACGACAGGACCAGCAGTAATTACATAAGTAAACGGTGCTACACCAGCAATTGCAGCTACAGTAACACTTGTTGTTGTTGCATTACATGTAATTGCTGCAGGAGTTGAAACCGTAAGTTCTGTTGGAGGATTGTATGCAGGAACAACAATTGTGTTTGTATCAATACAACCATTAGAATCTTTTACTGAATACGTAATAGTTTGTGCAACATTTTTATTTGTAACTAATAATGTATTCGTGTTATTGTAAGATGTATTACCTGCACCAAAGTTATATGTATAACCTCCAGAGCCATATTGGCCTGAAGTTGTAATTAAAGTCGTAGCGCTACAAGTTGTATTTGGTGTAAAATTAGCACTTGCAACAACTTTTGTTGGGTTCGTTAATGTAACATTGTAAGTTGGAGAAATACAGCCTTTGCTGTCTTTTACTTGATACGTATAAGTTCTAGTATTTACGCCACCTACAAAAGCATTTAAACCTGAATAAGTTGCAGAGGTACCAAAAGCACCGCCATTAAAACTATAAGTATATGGTGCTCCATTTCCTCCTTCTGCTAAAACTGTAAATTGTCCGTCTGTACCATTGTTACATTTTGGATCGTTTTGACTAGTTATTGAAGCAGTAGGGTCAACCTTAGCATCTACTTTAACTGCCAGTGTTACAAATTTACATCCTTTTGAGTCTGTTACTCTAAATACAAAGCTTCCAGCTACTGATGTAGGATAAATATTTGATCCTATTGCAGCATAACCGCCACCATTTACAGATACTTCATAAGTATATCCAGGAATTCCGTTTTGAGGCGTAATTGTAATTTGAGCATTTGGCGATGTCGTACAATCTAATTTCTTAGTTACATCTGCACTTGCTGTTAATTCGTTTGCGATTGTTGGAATTCCAGTAACATTTGCTGTACAACCATTTGCATCGGTTACTACAATAGTATGTAGACCTGTTCCAACAACAAAGCTATTGCCTGATTGACCAGCTTGACCATCCAAACTATAAGAAAACGGTGCTAGTCCGTTGCTTACGCTAACTACTAATGTAGCCTTATTAGCTAAATCATAACATAAATCTGAAGCCGTTAAGTCTAGTGTTGCTGTTGGAGGTACTGCAGGAGTAATGTTAACAGTATTTGAAGCTCCAGAAGAACAAGGACCAGCATCTTTTATAAAAACTACAAAATTACCTGTTTGATTTAGAGCAAGATTAAATGTATCACTATCTTGAAATGGTACTACAATAGTTCCATTAGTTAGACGCAGTTCGTATTTATAATTTGGAACACCACCTCCTGCAATCGCTTTTATAGAAGCTCCAGTAGTACAAGTTGGTTGCGTAACTACACTAGCTGATATTGTAAGTGCTGTTGGGGCGCTAATTGTTTTTGTAAAAGAAGTTGAACATGTTCCAGCAGTATCACTTTTAACAATTATATTATATGTTCCAACTCCTAAACCAGAAATTGTAAATGGCGAAACTGTTGCAGTACTCCATGTCGAACCATTATTGATTGAATATTGATAACTGCCTGTAAAATTCTTTACAGTAAGAGTAATTTTTCCGTCTGGAGGCGTTACACCATTACAGCTTACATCATCAATAATTGGCTCGTCGACTTGAAAAGCTTTATTTGAATCAATAATAACCTTAAAGTCTTTTTGAGCAATACATGATCTTGGAACTTGATAAACTGAAATATCATCTATTAATAAATCATTTCCATTATACTCTAAACTTCCTGAACGAACTACAAAAGTTAAGTTCGTATTATTTCCTGGATCCAAAGAAAACGTTGGTATAGCTACCCATTTTGCTCTGTTAGGATCAGTCGTAGCTTCTGCAATTTTGCCTGTATCTGCCTGAGCAACTACATTACCAGAAGGATCAACTAATTGAAATCTAACAATTGGTGCAGCTCCACTTACTCCTACATTTAATAAATTCGCTACAAATAAATCAACTTTAACTGGTTGATTTGGAATAACATCAACAATTGGTTTACTGTATAATACTCCGTAAGGTCCAGCCACAGAACCAATATTAACTGCTAAAAATCTTCCATTTGGGTTTGCGCCCAATGAAGTATGGTCTCTAAACGGGTACCAGCTTCCGTTATTAGGAATAATAGCGCTTGTTACTTCATATTGATTATCCTCTAAAGTAAGTCTTGTATCCGAACAAGTAGAAGGTACTACTGATAAATCATGAAAACAATATGCTGCTGCAATTCCTGGTGTAGTAGTATTTTGACCACTTCCAAAATCTTCTTTTAGTAAATTACTAAAAGTAGTAGCTGTTGTTACATTGTATTTAACAGAAACAGTATGCATCCCTGAAGGAACATTCGTAAATGTATTATTTGTAATAGGTGTATTTGGCTTGTTGTCTAAATAATATTCATAGGTATAATTAGCAGAAGTACCATTTGTAACCGTTACTTTACTTGTTGCAGTTCCGTTACAGCTAAAAACAGGATCCTCAACTATAATAGTTGGATCGGCAGGTTTTTGATCAAGAGTAATATTATAAGGAATAGTATATTCGCAACCTAATTTATCTCTAACTTTTAAAATGTATGATCCTGGCAATACATCTTTTTCATTTGTTGTCTGCCATGAAGTACCGCCATTAAAACTATATTCATAACCAGGAGTTCCTCCTTGTACATTAGTAATTCGTAATAAACCACCCTGATTTACTCCATTTGCATCAGGAAGCGTACAGCCTGCTAATGCACCAACACCTGCTGAAGCAGTAAGTGCTGCTGTTGGTCCTGTGATTTTTATAGTTTGAGAAGCATCAAAACATTCCTTTTTAACTCCATTTGTTGTAATACTGTATCTAACCTTAACTTTATAATCACCAGGTGATAAATTAGAAAATAAAGGATTTGTAGAATAAGAACCGCCATCATTTATACTATAACCCATAGTATAACCATTTGCAACGACGTTTTCTATTGATATTGAAGAAGTGCCTCCATAACATGTACTGTTTGTACTTTTTATATCGTAAGTTGGTTTTGGAGCATCTGTAACAGTGATAGAAGTCGTTGCTTTACAGCCATTACTGTCTACCATTTCAATATTAAACGTTCCTCCAGCAGTATATTCGAACGGATTTGTATTAATATAAGTAGGTGATCCATTTACGAAATACGTATATGGAGCAGTACCTCCTGATCCAGTTAATAAAATTTTTCCTGGGTTACAAGCTGTTAAAGGTTCGCTTATACTAGCAACTACTTTCGTTTGACTTGTGACTGTGTTAATTTTAATATTTGCTGTCTTTACATTACAAGAAGGAGCTGGTGGAGTCGGAGATCCAGTAAGGGCAGAGCTCGTAATTCTAACATAATAGGTAACTCCTGGTGTTAAAGATGCAAAAGTCTGATTAGGAGTTGATACTGGTCCTACAGTTTGTAATAATGTATTGCTGCTGTTGTAAAGATAATAGTAATATTGATCTAAATTTTGAGCTCCAATTTTAATACTTCCTGTTTCACCGTAACAAACTGGTTGTGTGATTTCAGTATTTACAACTAAATCTAAACTTCTAACTAAAATATTAGGTACATTAAAAATACATGGATTTGTTGTAACTCCTTTTTGTCTAATATTAACACTATAAGAATTAGCAGCATTTGCAGCAATAGGGAAAACATTACTATTTTGCCAAGCTCCATAAGCTCCATTTGGATCTGTTCTTATAGCATATTCATATCCAGCAGGAACACCTTCTATTGTAATACTTCCTGCTTTTCCGCAAAGAATATCTACAACTTTCGCTGTTGGGTCTAATGAGTTTGTATAGACATTAAAATAAAAACGGCTAAAACAGCTTCCAGCATAATTAATCGTCAAACGATATTGTCCTGCTACACTTGCCTTATAATCTGGACCAGTGCCCGCCGGAAGCCACTGACAAGCAGTTCCTTCGTTAGCACAATTTTCGTTTGTTGTTGCCGCACAGCTGGCAGTGTTTAATCTTTCCCAAACAATGTTGTTGCTATCGCTGATACCTGTTTTAATGTCTTTAAAAGCATTAGCCCCACATAAGAAAATATTTGGGAGCTTCTTTCCGTCATTAGGACAAGTAACAATTTGATCTGCAAAAGCAAGTACTGGGTTGTCTGCTGTAGCTCCAAATCTGGTTACAGTAAATGACTCCGAAATAGATCTACATGGCGCTGGCGCAAGATTGTAAACATAATAAACTCCTGGGTTTTTTACCGCAAAAGTTTGTCCTGTTCCAATTTGGTTTTTCATAGCGGCATCGCTATACCAAGTATAAGTAGAATATCCATCTGCAGCAACCAAGTTTACACTATCTGTACACAACGTTGCTGTTCTTTTATATTCACAACCCGCAACGTTAACCAAAAAGTTAGTCGCTTTTGGTACTAAAAGACAACCTGTATTAGTGTTCACACTCGGGTCATCAGAAATTACAAAAGTTGTGTTTTGGGTACCTTTATAAGTTGCATATGCCGAGTTGTCAATACTGTTAGAACAAGCTTCATCTAGCATTATACAATCAGGAATTACTTGAACTTTAAAACCAATAGTTGTTTCAGTAATTCCACCTTTTTTAACTAATGAATTATCAACTTCAAAAACAATACTTCTAGTAGCTGGATTCCAAGATTTAACGCTTACACCAGTAGGTAAAGGAAGTAAATCTGCTGGATAATTAAAAATTACATTGATAGGCAATTGATCTCGAATTGTAAATGACGTTGCATCATCATTACCTGAATTTCTAAAACCAATTTTATAATTTAAAAGTTGTCCTAAAGTTACATTTTGTCCACCAATATTATTTCCTTGTGCATCTTGTACAATTTTTGTTAAAACAATTTTAGGCTCAATAATTTCAACATTAAAGGCATTAAAAAAGAGTCCGTAACCGTCACCGCTGGTCCTTAACTTTAAAGTTGCTTTAGTATCTCCATTTTTAATAACAGAATTATTTGCATTATTTAATTTAATAATTCCGGAGTCATATCCTAAAGTGTTAACACTTTTTGGATTTCGATCCGTAAAAGGACCATCTATGTTATTGATTGTACTGTTAAAAAAATTGTCTACTGGTCTTTCATTAGTAAAAATATCTGTACCATTTATAGAATAACGGTCTCCCGTAGTATTTCTATCTCCTTCATTAGCTGCAAAAGCAAGTTTTGCATTTACGTTTCCTGTTGGAATTGTTTTAAAACCTGAAATATCATAAGTTACATCTGGGCTATTTGCCTTAATAAATCTAAAACCATCAAATGATGTAATATATTTTGCAGTAGCTTTAGGATCTTCATAAATAACAAATAGCGACCATCCTGCAGCAAAACCTCCATTAATTGTACCTCTTGCAGATATAACATCGGCAACAGTATAAGTACCTTGAGGGTTTGTTAATCCTTGTAATAAAGTTGTTACATTATAATAGTAAGCATAAATAATTTGATCACCATTTGCAGTATCTGGATAATAATCATAAACTTTTTCTCCTACAATAGGTCTATAGGCTGTCTCACCAGGAAGCTTAAATTTTACATTTCCAATATTAGCACGAATCGTGGTACCATCGTCAATAGATGCTTTGCTTAAGATACCAGTCCAGTACAAACCTGCGTAAACAATTTTATAACATTCTGCACTTGCAGTTGGTATCGCCAAATTAGCTGTACTTGAACTGAATGTACCATTGTCTCCATCAACATCAATATATTGCATATTGAGATCATTGTTGTTTTTATCAGTCGCGTCAAAAGCATTGTTAGGGCGCTCACCTGTTTTGTTTGCATCTCTATTCAAAATGTTATTACCAATCAAGAGCATGTCTCCTTTTAAGCTCGTATCGTAACGAACAGAGAAATCCTTTTGCGAGAAAGCAATAAAACTTTGTATAAAAAGCAATACAACTAAAACTGATTTTAAAGTAGTAGGTTTTTTCATAATATTATGGTTTCAGTTTAACTAACTGTTCCCTTGAAGGGGCATTCAAAAAAACAATATGTAATCTTATTTATTCTTAATTTTTAATATGTCCTTCTTAAAAAAGAAGTTATCATTCCTATTTATATTCTACAATAATCTATTAATTCTCCACTTTTACGATAGCCATTTTCCCGTTGTATGGCTTGTTTCCTTTAGCTTCTAATGCTTTAGTTGCTTCTGGTAATCCTTCAAACTTTTCGTAATAGATATAATATTTACTTGTTGTTACATTATAAAAGAAATTAATATCTGAACGTCCTGCTGCAACAGCCTGAGTCAGGAATTGATCTCTTTTTTCAACACTGCTGTGAACAGCAATGATCATATAATAACCACTTTCAGAATTTTTAATATTCTTGATAATCTGCATATTCGATTGGTCTTCACCAAAATCAAAATCACTTGCTGTTAATGGCGTACTGCTCACTTTGGTAGTTTCTTTTATACGTTTAAGCGCTGCAAGATCCTGTGCATATCTACCTTGATCATTTTCATAAGCCGCACGTTTAATTCTACGTTTTTTCTCTATTTCAGTTTCAGCTTTAATACGCTCTAAATTCGCTAATAAATCTGCACTGTCCTGCTCCATTTTTAATTGAGCCGCTTTCAGTTCATTAATTTTCTCTAGGTAAGCCTTGTTTAAAGCATCATTTTTATTTGGTACTTTTTTAAGTCTTTCGTTATATAAATTTGTCAGCTTATTAAGCTCGTCTTTTGAATTTTTATTTGCTTCAGCAAGCTGTAATTTGAAAGCTTCTAACTGACTGTTTTCTGCCGCAACACTTTTAAATGGTTTAGGCTCTCTGTAGATTCCTTTTTCACTTAAATCATTCTCTTCTCTCAAGTCATCTAAGTCCTTTTGTTTATTTGCTACTGTTGCCGTAAACTGTGAATACAACTCTTTTTGTGTTTTAATAGCGGCTTCTATAGCTTTAGACAAGGCCTCAATTTCTTTTGCTGAATCATCTTTTGGAGTTGCCGCTAATTTTGCAGCTGCATCTGCATCTGCTTTCGCTTTTGCATCGGCCTCTAATTTCGCTTTCAATTCTGCTTCTTCAGCAAGTCTTGCTTGTAGAGCTTCTGCATCTGCTTTCGCTTTAGCATCTGCTGCTAATTTTGCCAAACGCGCTTCCTCGTCAGCTTTTGCTTTTTGTTCTACAGCTTGTTTCGCTTGAAGTGCATCAGCATCTGCTTTTGCTTTGGCGTCAGCAAGTAATTTTGCCTGTAATGCTATTGCGTCAGCTTTTGCTTTCGCATCGGCAGCAAGTTTAGCTTTAAGTGCTTCTGCATCGGCTTTTGCTTTGGCGTCAGCATCTAATTTCGCTTGACGAGCTTCTTCAGCAGCTTTTGCTTTAGCGTCAGCAGCTTGTTTTGCCTGAAGTGCTTCTGCATCTGCTTTCGCTTTTGCATCTGCAGCAAGTTTTGCTTTAAGAGCATCTGCGTCAGCTTTTGCTTTAGCATCAGCCGCAAGTTTAGCTTGTTTTGCTTCTGCATCTGCTTTTGCTTTTTCATCAGCAGCTAACTTAGCCAAGCGGGCTTCTTCAGCTGCTTGTAATTGTTTTGCCTCTGCTTCTGCTTTCATTCTTTCAGTTGCTTCTGCATCCGCTTTTACTTTTGCATCAGCAAGTAATTTTGCTTGTAATGCTTCCATATCTGCTTTTGCTTTTGCATCTGCAGCTAATTTTGCTTGTTGCGCTTCTGCATCCGCTTTTGCCTTTGCATCTGCTGCAAGTTTCGCTTGTAATGCTTCTGCATCTGCTTTCGCCTTAGCATCTGCTGCTAATTTTGCTTCAGCTGCTTGTTTTGCTTGAAGTGCTTCTGCATCCGCTTTTGCTTTTGCATCTGCTGCAAGTTTCGCTTGTAATGCTTCTGCGTCAGCTTTCGCTTTTGCATCTGCAGCTAATTTAGCTACACGCGCTTCCTCATCCGCTTTTACTTTTGCTTCAGCAGCTTGTTTTGCTTGAAGCGCTTCTGCATCTGCTTTTGCTTTTGCGTCTGCTACTAATTTAGCTTGCAATGCTTCTGCATCTGCTTTCGCTTTTGCATCTGCAGCTAATTTTGCTTGTTGCGCTTCTGCATCTGCTTTTACTTTTGCTTCAGCAGCTTGTTTCGCTTTAAGCGCTTCTGCATCAGCTTTTGCTTTTGCATCTGCAGTTAATTTTGCTTGACGTGCTTGTTCAGCCTCTTCTAATTGTTTTGCTTCTGCTTCAGCTTTTAATTTCGCTGTTGCTTCTGCATCTGCTTTTACTCTTGCATCAGCAATTAATTTTGCTTGTAATGCTTCCATGTCAGCTTTTGCTTTCGCGTCTGCGGCAAGTTTAGCTTGTACTGCATCTGCTTCGGCTTTAACTTTTGCTTCAGCGGCTTGTTTTGCTTGTAATGCTTCTGCATCAGCTTTCGCTTTTGCATCTGCAGCTAATTTTGCTTGCAACGCTTCTGCATCGGCTTTCGCTTTTGCATCGGCAGCAAGTTTAGCTTGTACTGCATCTGCTTCGGCTTTAACTTTTGCTTCAGCAGCTTGTTTCGCTTGTAGTGCTTCTGCATCAGCTTTCGCTTTTGCATCTGCAGCTAGTTTTATTTTCAATGCTTCTGCATCTGCTTTTGCTTTTGCTTCAGCTGCAATTAATGCTTGTCTTGCTTCTGCATCCGCTTTCGCTTTTGCATCAGCAGCTAATTTTTCTTTTAAGGCTGCTTCCTCTGCTGTTTTTGCTTTCGCGTCAGCGGCTAATTTTGCCTTATTTGCGGCGTCTATATTCGCTTTAGTTTTTGAGTCTGCAGCAGCTTTTGCTTTTGCGTCAGCAGCCAGTTTTGCCTGATAAGCATCTGAGTCTGCTTTTGCTTTTGCATCAGCAGCTAAAATTGATTGTAAATCAGCAGCTTCGGCTTTCGCTTTTGCATCGGCTTTTCTCTTCGCTTCAGCGGCATCGGCTTTTGCTTTTGCATCAGCAGCAAGTTTAACTTTTAATGCTTCTGCATCAGCTTTTGCTTTTTCAGCTGTTAACTCTGCTTGTGTTTTTTGTGCCGTTGCAGGCTCGCTTGCCGCTTTTGCTTTAGCAGCATTTTCAGCGTCAGCTTTCGCTTTAGCATCTGCAGCTAATTTTAATTTTAATGCTTCAGCATCAGCTTTTGATTTGTCTGCCGCTAATTGTGCTGCAGTTTTTTGTGGTTCTGGCTTAGCAGCTGCCGCTTTCGCTTTTGCAGCTTCAGCATCAGCTCTTGACTTATCTGCAGCTAGTTTTATTCTTAGTGCTTCAGCATCAGCTTTTGATTTGTCTGCCGCTAACTGTGCTGCAGTTTTTTGTTCTCCTGTTGCTGTCTTGCTTGCAGTTAATGCTTGTGCTCTTGCAGCAGCAGCAGCATCTACTCTAGCTTTATTATCTGCAGCTAATTTTATTCTGCGTGCTTCAGCATCAGCTCTAGCTTTATCTGCAGCCAATTGGGCTTGTGTTTTTTGTTCTGTCGAAACTGCTTTGTTTGCAGTTGCAGTTTGGGCTCTTGCAGCAGCAGCAGCATCTGCTTTAGCTTTAGCTTCTGCAGCTAATTTTAGTTTTTGTGCTTCGGCAGCGTCTACTTTCGCTTTATTGTCTGCTAGTAATTTTGCTTTTGCGGCTTCGGCGTCAGCCTTTGCTTTTTCTGCAGCAGCTAATCTCACTTGTTGGGCTTCTGCATCAGCTTTCGCTTTTGCTTCGGCTGCAAGTCTTGCTTTTTCAGCAGTATCTACTCGAGTTACCGGTGTAGTTGATTTTTTAGCCATTACTGGTTTTGACTTAGCAGGATCAATAAGCGAACCTTCTTCATCATCACCGTAATAGTAATTTTTGCTTTTGAATTTGTAGGCAATTGCAAATTCATGTGAACCACCTAAATTAGAAAAGTTGCCCATTCCTCTTTCGTAGTTGTATTCTATAGCAATGCTAGGAGAAATATTTACTCCCAATCCTGCAGAAACTCCGTATAATGTATTATAGCCAGCTTGAGCCCAAACTCCTTGCGGAATTGCGATCATAGCCAGACCTGAAAGTACTGTTTTATCTTTTTTAAGTTCTGTTCTTACAATTCCAGAAAATTTACTTCTGTCAAAAAAGCCATAACTATCAATATATCCGGTGTACATTGCATGCAGTTGAATAGCTCTCTCTGGATCGTCTTTAACCATTCCAGAACCAAAATTATAAAGTACGAGATTGTTTACTGCTAATCCGAAATCAAGAAAAGCTGTTCCGTAATTAATACCTGGATTTACAGTAAGAATTGTATTGGATGGATAATCACCAGTTAAAACGGTGTCATCCTCTGATATTATTTTTCCTTTGTTTAAGCCACTTTGATAAGCTCCAACATTTAAACCAAAAGTTAAATTACTGTCCTGTTCTAAAACAATGTTGTGTGCAAAATTCGCTACTCCGCCAAAAACGGTCATTAAACCATAATTTTGCTGAAATAAGCCAAAAGCAAATGCTTCATTTTCTCTAAAACGTCCTGAGTAATTAAACAAATAAGTATTTGGAGCATCTTCAAATTGTACCCATTGTCTTTTATTATAAAAACTAACATACGCATTTGTTTCGCGAACAAAACTGAATGTTGGATTAATTAAATATCTATTAAACTTTAAAGAATTTCTGATAGGTATGGAAAACGAAACAACTCCATTCTCAGGAGCATCCTGTGAATAGAGTACATTTGAAAAACCGTAAAATAAAGTTATGAATAGTAGGATTTTCTTCATATTATTTTATCACAGTTATTGATCCTTTTTTTTCACCTGCGTCGCCTTTAATGACATAGTAATAAACTGGATTTACATTTTTAAAATCAATTGAGGTCTGGGGCCAGTCGCCTTGATAATCGACGACATCTAAAACCTTATCGCCATTCGAGCTTATAATCATGACTGTAGTAGCTGCATTTTTATATTCGTTTGGAATATTCCAATATGGATTTAAACCACTCAAATTAATAATGTTTGGGATAACTCCTGAAGGGCCTGAATTTCCTAAAACTTTAAATACTAATTCTTTTGTAGCTATACATCCTGAAGCTTGCGAAATTTTTACTTTATAATTACCTCTAACGGCTATTAGATAAGTGTCTGTCGTTGCACCAGAAATAAGAGTATTGTTTAAATACCACTCATAAGTTGGACTTGTTGCATCTGTTGTTACAGTCGCATTTACAGTTTCACCTTCGTTAAGTTCAAACTCATCTGCAACATCAATACTTGCATTAAAACTATTGTTTTTAAGATCAATTGTTCCCGTAGCTTTACATCCTCCAAAATCAACATCAACCGTATAAACAGCTTCTTCATTTGTAGTATAATTTCTACCTGTCGCGCCAGAGATTACTGTGCCATTCTTCTTCCAAACATAACTGTTTCCAGATGTAGCTGTTAAAACTGTACCTGTTCCGTTTGAACAAAAAGGGTTTCCTAAACTTGAGGTTACAGTAACTCCAGATCCTGAACTTGAAGAAGTTACAGTAACACGATTAGAACTAAAGTTAACATCAGAACATAACCCATAATCAATCTCTGCGTAGTATTTTCCGGTAGTATTTACAAGTAACGTACTAGAGCTTTGTCCTGTAATTCGAACATCGTCTTTATACCACTTGTATTTAATTTTTGAATAATTTACTGGAGATGAATTTGGAACAGTTGGCGTTTCGTTATTAATCGTAAGCGTTAGACTTCCGCCAGAACATATCATAGCAGCATCGCTTCTGTTATTAATAAAGAAAGAAGCTTCGTAATCTTTGTAATAGGCGGGAAAAGAAGTGTTTCCTAAAGAATTTTTGAATCTTGTACTCGTTACTCCTGTGGAGCTTTTTACTCTTAAACCATAAGCATCAGAGCCAATTAAATCAGTTGGTACGGCGTATTTAATCGTTTTTTGTGTTGCTGAAACATCAGTAGTAAGAAGTAGCGTTGTTGCAATTGGATTATTTGCACTATCAACCAATTCAACTACAAACGTTGTACCTGCAGGAAAATCTACATAACTAAATGTGGCATAAAATTCATTAAAACTTCCACCGGCGCATAATTTCTCTAAACCGTCAAACTGCTGTGGCACAATGGTTTGCGCATTAACATTTGATTCGAAAGCAAATAATGCGCCGAAGAAAATTAAATATTTAGTTAAAAATAGAGTAGTTTTTTGAATCATATAGTGCGTTTTCTTGCTAAATCTATATTCTCAAAAAACAAAATATCAATGAATGTTTCTGAAAAATCATACTTATAGTTCTCGATAATGTCTTTTGCAAGAACAGAATAAGAGCCTGTAATTAACGATTCTTCTTGGCATTCTAAAGTCTGATTTTTTCCATCAGCTGCCATAGCAAGACTACCCTTGGGGATGGATAGTCCTGCTATAAACTGATTAGAATTATCTAATTTGCTAATACAAGCAGTATCAGCTATCTCGATCTTTTGGTTGCTGTTAAACGCCGTTGCAGTGCATTCTAAGTCATTAGAAACTGTAGTTGTTTCTGATTTACTTTGTGCGTGTAAACTTAATGCAATAGGCGAAACCAAAAATATAATATAAATATATTTTTTTATAGATGGGGCCATTATGTTTTGATCTTTATTTGAGTCCTGTTCGAGACGAATACATAAATTGTGTCTGGGGACTTAATTAATAAAATTTACGCTCTGAAATAAAAATCTAAATCTATCTATCTGTTTCCGCTAGATGCTGTGATTTTGCCTAACTGTAATCTGAAATCTGGTTTTTTAGGATTGTAGATATCAATGAATGTTTCTTTGTTATCACTTTGTGCCATAACATTGAAAAACACAGGGTTTCCGTACCAGCTTTCTAAATCTTCATTGTTTGAATTATACTCTGTAAAGATATTTCCGTTACATAAGTTAAAGTACATTTCTTCAATTTTAATTTTCTTAAGATTGGCATCATTAATCTCTGTCTTACTGTCTAATAAAACAGCAGGGTTAAATCCAGAGATCACACTGCGCTTCATTTCAAGAGAGGCAGTTTCAGCAACATAAATTGCCTCTTTTACTAAACCAGCCTGAATATCAGCTTTGATGTTCTCACTGTCGTTAAGCATTGTAATATTTGTAGCAACAACAAGTGTTTGTTTTTTAGTAAAATCTGTTTCATTTTTCTTTTCGAAAGATTTTACCTCTAAACAACGAGATCCATCTTTATTACTAGATAAATAAGAAGATCTTACTGCCAATGAGTTGAATAAACGGCATTGAACACCTTGAGTAAATTTATAATCGTCGTTGATTGATTTGTAAGACACTAATTTAGTAGCATTTACATCACCTCCAAAAAAGGCAAATGAGTCACCACCAGAGTAGCTAACCATAACGTTTTCAAGTATTGTTTTGTTTCCAACACCAGCAACAGTTAAACCGTTAAAAGTATCAACTCCTTTAACTTTTTTTCCTGCAAATTCGATTCTCACATATCTTAAAATTCCTGAATTTCCTGCAACATTGTCACCACCGTAAGTAGTAAGTGTAGGATCAAGATCCATGTTGTAAGAACCAACATTTCCAAATTTATTGATTGGAGCATCTCCAAGAAGAACAAGTCCACCCCAGTCTCCAGCTTTTTTCTGGCTGCGGTTAGATGTAAATACGATTGGGTCAGTCTCTAAACCATCTGCAACTATTTGTGCACCTTTTGTAACTACCAAAGTTCCTTTAGTTTCGAAATCTCCGATAATTAAAGTTCCTGGCTCAATTGTTAAAACGGCATTGTTTGTAACATAAACGTTTCCTTGCAAAACATAAATATTCTTCTTCAGCAATTTAGTATTAACAGAAATGTTTCCTGCTAAAATTTGGTTTGCTTCTCCATACTCTACTTTGTTAGGCTTAAATTCGGTCCAGTTGTTCAACCAATTGTTATAGCCCATAATTCCTTTTTCTTGCTGAGCAGTCATACTTGTAACTGTCAAAAGAACACAGATCATTTGAGTAATTTTTTTCATGATATGGGGGTATTAAGGTTAATATATAAATTTGGGTATGCGTATGCGTAAATGAAAAAACTCATCTCGATTTTTCTGGCTTAAATCAGAACACATCGAGAACGAGTTGTTTTTTATCTCTTTTTAAAAATGACGCTTGAAACCCAATCCAATTACGTAAACACTTTAAAAAAGGTTTTAAAAAATATTTTTATTTATTACATTTCATTCAATTCGTTGAATTCGTGTAATGATTTCAATGTGCTTTCGTAAAATAAAATAGCAGCAATTAAGTTTCCTTTATCTGAATAAGGCATCATTTTTCGCTGAAAATCTACAGTAGTATCTAAGAAGGTTGTAGTACCAACTGCCTGAGCATCTAATACTTTTTTGTGCTCACTATCGTCCGGAATACCTAAGTCTGCCATCGTAACACCTGGTTTAGTAACCAAAGCAATATAAGGAAGAGTCTTAACTAAAACTTTAATACGCTCAATGTACAACTCTAAAAGTTCTCCTTTTTGCATACCGCTCAATTCTTTTTGATCATGGTATTTGCGAATAAGAGCTGTTGTACTGATAATACTTCTTGGAGCATTTTTTGCTTGTGCTGAAATAGCGCCAGTTGTCAAGAAAAAAAGTGCACTTAAAAAAATAATTTTCCCTTTCATAGATTCTTATTTATAATTGGTTGTTATGAAAACAAAAATATATAAATTAACTTAAATTGCAACTTTATTGATTTCTTTTTTCAAAAAAAAACCTTAAAGAAATCTTAAAATTTAGTCTTATGTCGAGAAAATATGCGTTTTAACGAGCTTTTTGTTAAATTTGTTAAGGCCTAAACTGTAAGGCAATAATTATTAAAAAAAGTCAAATATTTCTATTAATAACCAAAAAATACATACGATAATCGGATTTTTGAAAAAACTATTAACAAAAAAGTCTTAATATCTCCTCCAAATGATCTCTTTATTAACACAAGTTGGTTAACAAGCTTTAAAAAAATAGCCCAAAAACTTTTATTCTGCTATAAATAAAAACTGCTTCGATAAACTTTTGCGCGAAAATTTTTGACTACATCATTTTCTTCTATCTTTGCTTCATGCAATTTTCTCAAATTTTAGGTCAAGATTACATCAAAAGTCACTTGATAAAAAGTGCAGCTTCTGGACGAATTCCGCACGCGCAATTATTCATAGGTCCAGAAGGAAGCGGTACATTATCAACGGCTATTGCTTACGCTCAATATATTTTATGCAGCAACACGGGCGATGAAAACTCAAACGGAAATGATTCCTGCAATTTGAAGTTTCAAAACATTTCGCATCCCGATCTGCATTTTATTTACCCGACTGTTACAACCGAAGATGTAAAAACCAAACCAAAAAGTTTAGATTTTATCCTAGATTGGCGCACATTTATTCAAGAAATGCCATACGGCGGATTATTTGACTGGTATAAAATTCTTGGTGTTCAGAACAAACAGGGAGAAATTCGTGTTGAAGATGCACAGGAAGTTTTAAAATCCCTCTCACTAAAATCTTACGAAGGCGGGTATAAAATTATGATTATCTGGATGGCCGATAAAATGAATATTGCGGCTTCAAATAAATTATTAAAGCTTTTAGAAGAGCCTTCTGATAAAACTATATTTATTCTGATTTCTGAAAACGAAGAAGATATTATTCAAACCATACGTTCTCGCTGTCAGGTAATTCACTTTAATGGACTACCAGAAAAAGTAATTGCAGAAACTTTGGTTTCTCAGGAAAACATAGATCCTAATTTGGCTAAAAAAATTGCACATCAGGCTCAGGGAAATTTTAATAAAGCAATTCATCTTTTAAAAGAAGATGATTCTGAATATCCTTTTGAACAATGGTTTGTAAATTGGGTTCGCGCCGCTTTTAGAGCAAAAGGAAATGCAGCAGCAATTCAGGACTTGATTTCCTGGAGTGAAGAAATTGCATCTCTTGGACGCGAAAGCCAAAAAAAATTCATTCAGTTTTGTATCGAAATGTTTCGTCAGGCGCTTTTGCTTAATTATGAAACGCCAAGCTTAGTTTATATTGAACCAAAAGTTGACAAGTTTAAACTTGAAAATTTTGCGCCTTTTGTAAACGGAAATAATATTCACGAAATTTTCAAAGAGCTTTCAGATGCCATGTATCATATTGAAAGAAACGGAAATGCAAAAATAATCCTAACCGATTTATCTATAAAATTGACTCGTTTAATTCATAAAAAATAGTTTTCAAATGAATAATGTTGCCTCTATTTTACTTTTAGCGTTTTTAGCTTTAACTTTTTTACAATCCGGATATGAAAAAATATTTTATTGGAATGATAATGTTACCTGGCTTAAAGAACATTTTGCAAAAACACGTTTAAAAAACCAAGTGCCGCTTGCTTTGCTTCACCTTTTAATTTTAGAATTAATTTCTGGGGTGTTATGCGTAGTTGGTGCTATACAATTACTCACAAACAGCGGACGCGAATTTGGTTTTTACGGAGCCATTTTTTCGTGTATCAGTTTGTTAATGATGCTCTTCGGTCAGCGATTAGCCAAAGATTACGATGGTGCAAGAACCATTGTTATCTATTTTATTCCGGCTGTAATGGCTGTTTATTGGCTGAATTAAATCAGCTTGCTTATTTTAAAAATTTATATTAAAAAATGAATCCAAAACACCCTTCAGAATCTCTAACTATATTAACAGATTTAGTTTTACCGAGCGAAACAAATCCGCTAAACAACCTTTTTGGCGGCGAATTATTAGCCCGAATGGATCGCGCAGCAAGTATTGCAGCCCGCAGACATTCACGCCGAATTGTAGTTACAGCATCTGTAAATCACGTTGCCTTTAACAGAGCAATTTCTCTTGGAAGTGTTGTTACGGTTGAGGCAAAGGTTTCAAGATCTTTCAAAAGTTCGATGGAAGTTTTTATTGATGTTTGGGTAGAGGACCGCGAATCTGGGAACAGAACAAAAGCAAACGAAGCTATCTATACATTTGTTGCTGTTGACGATACCGGAAGACCTGTTGAAGTGCCGCCAATAGCGCCAGAAACCGAACTTGAAATTCAGCGTTTCGATGCAGCTTTACGAAGAAAACAATTGAGTTTATTACTTGCTGGAAAAATAAAACCTTCTGAAGCTACAGAATTAAAGGCTTTGTTTTTATAGTCATTTTGATACAATTTGGAACAATGAACTTCAAAAAAAAGAACTAATTTTACACCATTACAAGCCTGATACAAATCTAAATCAGTACGTTATTAATTTCTGATTTGTTTTGAGAATGAAAGAATTATAAAATTTTAGATGAAAGAAAAAGAAAAAAAAGAGATGAGTTCAGAGAAAGATGCCAAATTAAAAGCGTTACAACTTACGCTTGACAAACTAGATAAAACTTACGGAAAAGGAACCGTAATGAAAATGGGTGACAAAGCCATTGTTGAAGTAGAAACTATTTCTTCAGGTTCTCTTGGTGTTGATTTAGCTCTTGGGGTAAATGGATATCCAAAAGGAAGAATTATCGAAATATACGGACCAGAATCATCTGGTAAAACTACTTTAACACTACATGCAATTGCTGAGGCTCAAAAAGCGGGAGGAATTGCTGCTTTTATAGATGCTGAACATGCTTTTGATAGAAATTACGCTGAAAAATTAGGCGTAGATATCGAAAACTTGATCATCTCTCAGCCAGACAACGGAGAACAAGCTTTAGAAATTGCAGAAAACTTGATTCGTTCAGGCGCAATTGATATTGTGGTAATTGACTCGGTTGCGGCTTTGACTCCAAAAAGTGAAATCGAAGGTGAAATGGGAGATTCTAAAATGGGTCTTCACGCACGTTTAATGTCTCAAGCTTTGAGAAAATTAACGGGTACAATCAGCAAAACAAATTGTACTGTTTTCTTCATCAACCAGTTGAGAGAGAAAATTGGAGTTATGTTTGGAAATCCAGAAACTACAACAGGTGGTAACGCTTTAAAATTCTATGCTTCTGTTCGATTAGATATTCGTCGTTCTTCTCAAATTAAAGACGGTGAAAATGTTATTGGAAACAGAACCAAAGTAAAAGTGGTTAAAAATAAAGTTGCTCCGCCTTTTAAAACTGCTGAATTCGACATTATGTATGGAGAAGGCGTTTCTAAAACTGGAGAAATTCTTGACTTGGCTGTTGAATTTGAGATTGTTAAAAAAGCAGGATCTTGGTTCAGTTATGGAGACACTAAATTAGGACAAGGCCGTGATGCGGTTAAAGCGCTAATTAAAGACAATCCAGAATTAGCTGATGAATTAGAAGCAAAAATTAAAGCTCATATCAAAGAATTAGCAAACGCATAAAACTATAAAGCCAGCAAATTGCTGGCTTTTTTATTTACAGCCCGACATGTTTTTAACTTGTCGGGTTTTTTATTTCAAAAAAAATAAAAAAATGACGCAACCATTTTGCAATAGCGCTATCTAGTTAAATAGACGTAAGAAGTTGATTTGGTACTTGGCCATAAGTACCACTTTCAGAGACTTTTTAGAATAAATTTGGTTGGTTTATGTCAATAAAAATCCGTCGGCTTAATTTGGTGCTGGCGGGTTTTTATTATTTTTTGGAGAAAAGTTTATTTTAACGCAACCTTTTTGATTTTTAGCTCTCTTTTATATTATGAAGTTAACTTGAGTTTGACCAAACTCTTTATATCAACCCATAATATTTTAGTCATGAAAGAGAAAATAGAAGTGTTGTACAGTAAAAACCGAAAAAAAACCAAATTAAAACTACGAAAAGTATTGCGTTTTATTTCAGAAAAAATAATACACAGATAAATTTTGGATATAAATAAGGGGTTATTTTAGTTCAAAAGAAAACCCGACAATCCTGATGCTTAAGGTTTGTCGGGTTATATATTTTGAAATTATTTTTTAGGTTTCTCTTTTTTAAATTCAAGCAATCCTTTGTATATCAATTGTCTAATTTGATCCCGAAGATCTTTTCGGTTTTCGCCGCCTAATCCTTTTGTTTCTACAAATGGCAGGACTTTTACGCGCATTTTTCCTGGGCTTCCACTTAAAAAAGTATATGAAAAACGCTCTTTGTTATCGGCAAAAACAATCGGAACTATCGGAATTTGATGCTCAATTGCTAGACGAAATGCTCCGTCTTTAAACTCATCCAGCAAAACACTTTCGTCATCTGGAACTCCTCCTTCTGGAAAAATACAAATACTAAGCCCTTGATTTAGTCTGTCTTGCGCTCTTTTAAAAACGTCATTTTTACTTCTAGAAGAATTTCTGTCAACCAAAATACATGTTCGTTTGTAGAAAAAACCAAATAACGGAATTTTAACCAACTCTTTTTTTCCAACAAATACAAACGGATTTCTAACTACTGCCAACATTAGCATGATGTCGGTCATCGAAGTATGATTCGCTACAATCATGTAGCTTTTGTTTTTTATTAATTTCTCTTGACGTTCGACTTTATAATAAAAACCCATCCCAAAAAGGATAAATTTAGCCCAAATGCGAGCCATTTTAAAGAAATACGGATATCCACTTTCTGATATAATAGAAATCAGCAAAAACGGCAACATAATCAATATCGGAATGGCCATCAGAATATAAAACCAAATGCGCCATAAAACCCAAAAAACAATCTTAATTCCTTTCATGGTTTCAAATGTAAGAAAAGAGAAATTAATTTAGATTCTTAGCTCATTAGATTTTTAGAATATTAGGCTTTTCTTTTAAAATAAACTTTAAATCCGCTATATGTAAAATAAACTTGCAGAGTTTGCGAAAAACTTTGCGAACTTTGCCGATAAAAAAAATAAACTTGCAATCTTTGCAGTTAAAGAATAAGAAAAACGAGAATGGCAAAAATACTTACTGGTGTTCAGAGTACTGGAACGCCACACTTAGGCAATTTATTGGGCGCAATTATTCCTGCAATTGAGTTATCAAACAATCCGGCAAACGAATCGTATTTGTTTATCGCTGATTTACATTCGATAACACAAATTAAGGACGGGAAAACTTTAAGAGAAAACACATATAGCACTGCTGCTGCATGGCTTGCATGCGGATTAAATCCTGACAAAGTTACATTTTACAGACAGTCTGATGTAACTCAAACAGCCGAATTGACTTGGTATTTAAGTTGCTTTTTTCCGTTTCAGCGTTTGACTTTAGCACATTCTTTCAAAGATAAATCAGATCGTTTAGAAGACGTGAATGCTGGACTTTTTACTTATCCGATGTTAATGGCGGCAGATATTTTGTTATATGATGCCAAATTTGTTCCGGTTGGAAAAGACCAATTGCAGCATTTAGAAATCACACGCGATGTGGCTTCCCGTTTCAATCATCAAATGGGCGAAACATTTGTAATTCCTGAAGCTAAAATTCAAGAAGACAGTATGTTGATTCCGGGAACGAATGGCGGAAAAATGAGTAAATCGGCCAATAATATTATCAATATTTTCTTGGATGATAAATCACTTCGAAAACAAGTAATGAGTATTGAAACGGACAGTACACCGCTTGAAGAACCAAAAAATCCAGATACTTGTAATGCTTTTGCAATTTATTCGCTTTTAGCAGATGATGCCCAAATTGCAGCAATGAGAGCCAATTATTTAGGAGGTAATTATGGTTACGGTCATGCAAAACAGGCTCTTTTTGAATTGATTACAGAAAAATTTAAAACTGAAAGAGAAAAATACAATTACTACATCAACAATCTTGAAGAAGTAGATGCACTATTGAAAAAAGGAGCTTCAAAAGCTTCAGTTGTAGCTGATGGCGTTTTGGCAAAAGTTCGTCAAGTTCTTGGATTTGAAAAATAGAAATATGGGTCAGGAATTACAACAATTTCAATCAGTGAATTTTTGAAAATTGTTGTAATTTTTGACAATTGTTTTTTTATTAGATTGCCTCAAACAATTTTCCCGGCAACGGCCTAATTACACCTTTAAGTTCCATATTCAGAAGAATTCCCGAAATTCTATATATTGGAAAATCGCATTGCAGCGCAATAACATCCAGCAATTCTTTTCCGTTTATTAACAAGAAATCGTAAATCCTTTGTTCATCAGGTTCTAAATTGACAAACAATTGTTTTTGTATCGGTTTTGCTTTATTTTCAACATCCCAATTCAGCATATAAATTAAATCGGCGGCACTGCTCAAAACATTTGCTTTTTGCGTTTTAATGAGATCATTACAGCCTTGGCTATATTTATCTGTAACACGCCCCGGAACGGCGAAAACATCACGGTTATAATCGTTGGCCATATTCGCCGTAATAAGCGATCCGCCTCGATCTGCAGATTCTATAACAATGGTGGCTTCGGTCATTCCGGCAACGATGCGGTTTCGGCGTACAAATTTTTCTTTATCTGGGTTTGAGGAGCTCCAAAACTCGGTAATAAATCCGCCATTTTCTTCCATTTTTGCAATATATTTTTTGTGCGTTTTTGGATAAATTTGGTTTAAACCATGTGCTAAAACTCCAATTGTCTGCAAGTTGTTTTCCATCGCCAATTGATGCGCGACAATATCAACTCCGTAGGCAAATCCACTTACAATAACTGGATCAAGAGGTACTAAATCTTCGATTAATTTTTTGCAGAAGTCTGTTCCGTACGAAGTAATCTGGCGAGTTCCGACAATACTGATTAATTTTTTGTTTTTTAAATTTATTTTCCCAGACGAAAAAATCAAAACAGGAGAATCGATACAATGTTTAAGCCTTTCCGGATAATCTTCATCCTGAAAAAAGGAAACTTTTATACGATCCGATTTAATAAATTCAAGTTCCTGATTGGCTTTTTCAAAAATGGTTTTGTCTTTTAAATTTCGAAGCAATACAGAACCAACTCCATCAATTCCAGATATTTGAGTTGGTTTCATTTTAAAAACAGATTCGGCATTGCCACAATGCATCAACAATTTTTTGGCCATAATATCTCCAACGCCATCCACTTTTAATAAGGCTAATAAATAAAATAATTCTTGATCTAACATGGCTTTTAAATTGTGTTAAGCGTGGCGAAAAATTTTTGAAATCAACATTTTGCAATCGATTTTTAAGAATGGCAAATATATAAATTAGAAGTAAATTCTTTCAAAAAATAAATAATTAAACATTTCGCAGGAGTTTTAATAAAACACTAAATTTATTTAACTAATTGAAAATTAATTGTATATAAAAATATTCGAATTGTTAATAAAAATTGTGAATAAAATTTTGATAACTATATTCGTTGCATAACTTTGTTACTATGAAAATCGAAACTTATATAGCACAGTTATTATATCGTTATCAGTGTGTAACGGTTCCAGGCTTTGGAGCATTTTTAACCGAAATTCAATCGGCACAGCTGAATGAAAGCACAAATTCGTTTTTTCCGCCTAAAAAAATGCTCTCTTTTAACAGTCATCTTAAAAACAATGATGGACTGTTGGCTAATCATATCGCTCACTCAGAAAAAACATCATATGGTTTTGCTGTCAGCGCAATCGCATTCGAAGTTTTAAGCTGGAAGAAAACCTTAGAAGAAGGAGGTTCAATCAGTTTGAAGAATATTGGAGAAATTCGTTTTAATTCTGAAAAAAATATCATTTTTACACCAAACGATCAAACTAACTATTTGGCGACTTCTTTTGGATTAAGCCCGTTTGTTTCTCCGATTGTAAAAAAAGAGATCTTCGAGAAAAAAATCGAGAAAATTACAGAAAAAGAAACAGTTGCATTATATGAGGACGAAGAAAAATCATCAAATTCTCTTTTAAAATATGCTGCATTTTTTGTCTTAGGACTTGGAATCACAGGAAGCATTGGATATCCTTTGTATCAAAATCAGATCGACAGCAAAACACTTATTGTAGAAAGTGCTGTTCAGAAAAAAGTACAAAACAAAATTCAGGAAGCTACATTTTTTATCCAAAATCCATTGCCTGCAGTAACACTTTCAGTTGACTCTGCAAAAGTAGAAATGGCTGAAAAAGTAATGCCTTACCATATTATGGCTGGCGCTTACAGAAGCGAACAAAATGCACGAAAAGCGTATAACCAACTAATTAAGGATGGTTACCAAGCAAGAATGCTAGGAGAAAACAAACACGGATTATTTCCTGTTTTGTACGGAAGCTACGCAACAATGGCTGAAGCCGAAAAAGCACAAAAAGAAATACAAAAAGGCGAAAATCCAGATGCTTGGATTCTCATCGAAAATCTATAAAATTTTAAAAATCCTATTCAGCCGAATAGGATTTTTTTGTCTTATTTTATCTTTTTAAAAACCTCATTATACTGCCTACAGATAATTGTACGGCTATTTTTGCGCTTATTTATTATTAAAAATAACGCAATGAATTTTACATTAAAATTATGTTTAGCTCTACTTTTAGCGATGAATTCTCAGTCTTTTTTTGCACAACAAATCAAAGACCAGAAAACTCAGGAAATTGAATTTAGAAATTCAGAAAATGAAGCAAGAAGAATTTCAGAAGAGAATCATAAAAGACTTGACGACAAAATTTCAGACTTAAAGAAACAACAAAAAGAAGTTGAAACAAAGAAGAAAAACCTCGTTAAATCTGAAAATGATTTAAAATCAACACAAGAAAAAATCAGCAAATTGGAACTTGCAAATCAAAAGATCGAAAGTAAAATAACAACAACTTCGGTTTCTGATGAAGAAATTCAAAAACAAAGAATAAAAACTAAAGAAAACGAGGTAAGTATTCAAAAACTTAAATTGACGCAAATAACACAGCAAAAAGAGCTCGAAAAGGTTATTTCATCGCTGTAAACAAAAAACCCAATTCAATGAATTGGGTTTTTTGTTTATCGTGGAACAATGATTGCATCTTGAGAAAGTATTTCTTCACCGTTTTGGTAAATCGTGAGTGAAGCTGGCGGCGAATCTGAAGTGCCTAAAACAATAATGTAGCACTCGTAAAGATACGCACCTTTTTTAAAATTGAATTTGCTGTTTCCTCCACTTCCATCTGCAATCCATTTTCCGTTAGAAATTATTAAATCCGGTTCTTCGCTCATGGATTTTTTAATTGACCATGAAGCGTATCTGTAATTTTCATTTCCTAAATCGTCAATTCTTATTCGGAATTTTGATGTTTCTAAAATATAAAGCGGTTTTTTGAAAGTTGCAATAGATGAATGTAATTTTGTTTTCTCTCCCGAGATCAACTTATTTTTAAGAGCGTTCTCTGCTTTAGATTGGTAATTGATACTTATAATTTTTCCGTCAGTATCAATCCATAAAGTACCCTGATTCAGCATAATACCGCGCCAGCCAACCTCAGACCAATCTTTGGCCGGATTCGATTTTACTATTTCTGCTTTTAAAGCAGCATCAAAAATTTGATCGTATCTCTTTAAAAATTCAGCTTTGTTTTTAACAGCAGGAATAGGATATTCACGACTGAGCGGAAAAGAGATAAAAAAAGCAACTCCAGCTTTGTTATTACTTTTTACATTTGCGATAAAGCTTTTAACGAACTTTTGATATTCTGGTTTTAAATCCTGACTTACAGCATTCTGCAGTGAAAAAATAAGTAATGCAATGTATATTAACTTTTTCATGTTTTCTATTTTACATAATGTTTTTACGAGTAGCTTTTAAATCTAAGTTTTTAGATTGTCAACCTAAGATACAAAATTTAAAATCAATTTATGCTGGCTTTGAACATTTTAAGTTCATCCCACGTAAATTCATCTCCATGTTTTTCTTTTAATCCGTTCAAAGATTCTTCCTGATAAAACTCAAAAGCATCACGAAGTGCCAAGATTTTATCGTACGGCAGCACATCAGAAATATCAACTTTTTTGGCTTGAATCAGTTTTACGAGATGCATTTCTATAGTTTGAACTGTGAGCTTTCGAATACGTGCAATATCTTCAATAGAATTTTTCTCGAGCCAAAGTTCATGCGTTTCTTCTACAGTGGTCTTTTTTATGGATTTTGGCTCATTTTTATCGAGTTTTTTCGCCACGTAACGCACAACAGGTTCATCGAGTTTAAAAATATCAGTATTGCTCATATTAAACTCCTCCCGAATTTTCGAAATTTTATCCGTTTTGAAATTCTTAATCGCGGGTGATGTTAGTTTTTCTTTAGAAATTGGTTCTCCAGCCACTACAATTTCTATAAGCAGTTTGGCTTTCATTAAACGCAAAACGGCTTTCGTTTGAAGATCATCTAGAAAAGCTAATTCTTCATAAAACTCTTTTACTTTTTTAAATTTCTGAATTTCAGCCATTTTCTGCAAAAGATCTGTTACCAACTTATCCATTGGCTTAAAGAAATAATCGTATGCTGCCACTACCCTTTCCTGCACAAAATACAAATCGACAGTTTCTTTATTAAAAATTTTATTGAGCTGCTGGATAAATTTTTGAGCTGGATCTACGAGTGAATCCATTGTTTCTAAACGTTTATGTGCCCAAGCAGAATGTTTTGCTTTTTCTGAATTTACAGCATTTTCATTATAACTAAAACGATGATTACGCCATTCTTGAGCGAGATCTGTCCAATTAAAACTGTTAATCAAATAGTTATGAATAAAATTTTTAGTTTCAAAATGCAAAGAATGCTTTAAAACTTCTTCGGTAGCTTTGTTCAAAGCGTAGTCCATTACATCTTGATCGTTAGAAATGCCATTCATTTGTATCGGAGAAAGCAAAATAAGCCCGTTTAAAGACGTTAAACGCGATAATGCCACATATGCCTGTCCTGGCAAAAAAACTTGCGATACATCAAGCGCTGCTTTCTCAAAAGTTAAACCTTGACTTTTATGAACCGTAATTGCCCAAGCCAATTTGATTGGATAATGCGCAAAAGTGCCTAAAACTTCTTCTTCAATCTCTTTTGTAAGCTCGTTTACTTTATAACGTATATTTTTCCACTCGTATTTTTCAACTTCAATTGTTTTGTTCTCTTCCGGAAAATGCACGAAGATTTCTTCTGGTGAAAGTGACTTGATAACGCCCATTTTTCCATTAAAATAGCGCTTTTCAAAAGATAAATCGTTCTTTACGAACATAATCTGAGCACCTACTTTTAGTTTTAAATTTTCTTCAACCGGAAAAATTTTCTCTGGAAAATCACCCACAACAAAAGGCTGAAAAGTATATTCATTTCCTGCTAAATCACTAATTGCCTGTTCGTTCATAGAATCAGCCTTCGCATTATGCGTCGTTAATGTGATGTAGCCCTTATTATTTTTTAAATCGAAATCTGGTTTTACATATTCGTTTAAAATCTCAATATCCTGAGGTGTAATCTGATTGTTTCGAAGATTGTTCAAAACAGATATAAATTTATCATCTGTCTGGCGGTAAATCTTAGATAATTCGATATACAACGGTGGATTTTGCTGCATTACATGCGAATGAAAAAAGAATTTTCCTTTATAAAAATTGCGTAAAGTGCGCCATTCTTCATCCCGAATTACTGGTGGCAGCTGCAATAAATCGCCAATAAAAAGCACCTGAACGCCTCCAAAAGCGCGTGTATTTTTACGGACTGTCTGCATCATAAAATCTATAGCATCCAGCAAATCAGCACGAAGCATACTTACTTCATCAATAATCAGCAACTCCATGTTTTTTATGACATTTCGCTTGACATTATTCATTTTGAAATGTCTTCTCAACGTTTCTTTATTCTCAAATTTTACTGTTTCAGTAAACTGTGAATTATTCTCATACGAAGGAATAAAAGCCGAAAATGGCAGTTGAAACATCGAATGAATCGTTACACCGCCAGCATTTAAGGCCGCAATTCCAGTAGGCGCTACAACTACAGTGTTTTTGTGAGTGGTGGCGATAATTTCGCGCAAAAGAGTGGTTTTACCTGTTCCGGCTTTACCAGTCAGAAAGATAGATTTTTGTGTTTGATTAATGAATTGTAAGGTGTAAGCAGCTGCTTCTGAAACGTTTTGCATTTGGCGTATATTGAAAACTAAAAGTATCGCATTTTTATAAAAGAAAAAACCTAAATCTCTTAAGATTTAGGTTTTTAAATAGTTAGTTAACTTGGCAGTTATTTTTTAGCCTCTTCTTTAGGAGCATCTGTTTTTGGAGTTGCTTTGTATTTTTCATTCAAAGCTTTAATCAAATCTTTTGTAATATCAAACTTATCCTCTGCATACAAAATAGTTGCAGCATCTCCTGTTCCGTAAATATAAGAGTAACCGTTTTTCTTTCCGTAGTCTTTAATGAATTTTTTAACTCCACTTATCAAAGAATCTCTTTCTACACCAATTTCTTGTTGCAATTGTTGAGACAAAGCTTGTTGAGCATAACCCAACTGCTGCTCTCTTTTTTGCAGTTCCGCACCTCTTTGTTGTGCCCAAGCCTGACCATTAGCTTGTGCTTGACTTTGAAAATTAGCAGCGTCTTGTTTAAAACGAGTAATTTCGGCTTGTAATTGTCTTCCCTTTTCTTCTGCTTGAGCTTTGTATTTAGCTTCAAGATCTTTTGATTCAGTGTACTCATTCATCAAAACTGAAGTATCTACGTAAGCTGTTTTTACTTCCTTAACTTCCGTTGCCTTATTACACGAAACAACTAAAATTGAAAGTGCGATAATTACTAATGCTTTTTTCATTTTCTAAATTTCTAATTTTTTTTAAGTATTGAAGACAAAAATATAAAAAAATAAATAGCATTGACATAAAGTTTAAAAAATGCTAGAATTTTATGATATTGTTTTTATTTATGGAAAGAAAAATGTCAATAATTCAACACTATTAAAACTGGCTTTAATAGCTTTTACTAGAAACAACTTCTCAAAAAAGCCATATTTCCACCTCAATCAAGGCAAAAAAACAGCTTAAATACGCTTAAATTACGTTTTGCTTGTTTTTTAAGATGTAAATATGCGATGAATACTCTTTTGTACTGCTCGCCTTCAAATTTGACTTTAAGCCGACGAAAAATGCGCTGACGAAATTCATTTTTCCGGTTTTGTATTTTTCAGATAACAAACTCACATAAAAAGAATCAAATTTCATTGGAAGTACTTTTTCTAACTTCATGTCTACTTTTTCAAAAAGAGATTGAATGGCTTTTTTTGAGAAATGCCAAAAGTGAATCGGCACGTCAAAAGCTGCCCAAAATTCTTTATAATGTTTTGCGTCGTACGATTTAAAATTTGGAACCGCAACAATTAATGTTCCAGTTGGTTTTAATAGTCGTTTCAATTCCTGAATTTGAAGTTCTAAATTTGGAACGTGTTCTAAAACATGCCACATTGTAATCACGTCAAAAGAATTACTTTCAAGATCGCTAATTTCATTTACAAAAGAAATTCCTTTTTGAATTGCAATATTTTTTGCTCTCTCACTTGGTTCTACCCCAACAGTTACCCAACCGTCATTTTTCGCTGTTAATAAAAAATCTCCAGTTCCGGCACCAATGTCTAAAATTCTACCTTTGCGAGATTGTTCTTTATTGATCAAATTTAGTTTATTCTTTAAGGCAATATTTTTTACAAAATGATATGCTTTTTCAAATAGTGAACGTTTATTATCTGTATGCGAAATATAATCTTCGCTTTCATAATATTTTCCTAGATTTTCTAAATTAGGTTGTGGCGATGTAATCAGCATGTCTAAATTTTCGTCATGATACAATTCGAAAATTTCTTTAGAAACAGAATGGTCTTTTACAGTAAGAAAATGTTTTTTGTTTAAAACGTCCATTTTTAATTTTAAGTGTTTTTGGTTTAATTTTATAGCAAACCCTAAAATAGAAAAATTTATTTTAGGGCTCATTTTTATATTTATTCAGCGTCTCCAATTTATTTTTACAGCCGACATTTTTTCGTTTTCAATTCTTATTTCTGTCAAAACAGTAAAACCATTTTTTAGATAAAACGGCATAGGAGATTTATAAAATTCATTATTTTGTTTTACTTCATTTTCATGATCAATAACCCAACCATTCAAATTAGTATTTTTATTTTTTATTTCATTAATCAAAAGTGAACCATTCCCTTTGCCTTGAATTTTGCTATTCAAAATTATAGCAAACCCATCTTCATCCTCTCTCAAAAAAGTAAATGTCCAACCTATAATTTTATTTGAATCGTTAAAAAGCAAATAATGTTTTGTGCTTGAAATTCCATTTAAATACAATTCAAAATCTTCACTTGTCTTCAAATGTAATCTTGCGGGATATTCGTCATTCCAAAGTTGTCGTAAAACTTCTTTTTCTTCTTTAGATAAAATTTCCTTTTCAACAATTTTCATATGATGAATAGTTTCACGTGGAACAATTTGAATTTGTTTCAAGTTTCAGGTTCAAGTTTCAGGTTTCAGGTTTCAGGTTTCACTATACTTAATATCAGATTAAAGTTTTAGATTCCAACAAACTTGAAACTTGAAACTTGAAACCAAAAAACCTATCTCCCCATATAAATCAACAAAATTGAAATATCACTTGGTGACACTCCGCTGATTCTTGAAGCTTGAGAAATTGTTACAGGACGAATCTTGCTTAATTTTTGTTTTGCTTCAATCGACATTGATTTTATTTTACTGTAATCGAAATTCTCCGGAATTTTCACTTCTTCTAAACGAGTTAGTTTATCAGCGTTATTTCTTTCCTTTTCGATATATCCAGAATATTTAACCTGAATTTCGGCTTGCTCTAAAATTTCCTGATCAACATCGTTAGCTTCTATATATTCTTTTACTTTCTCAAATTTCATCATATCCTCTAAATCGATTTGAGGACGTGAGAAAACTTTAAACATTTTATCACCTTGCGTAATCGGAGCTGTTTCTTTTGATTCCAAAATCGGATTCGTTTCTGCAACACTTACACTTGTTTCTTTAAAGAAAGCAACCATCTTTTCAGATTCATTTAATTTCTTTTCCATTCTACGTAAACGTTTCTCAGAAGCAAGACCAATTTCATACGACATTGGTGTTAATCTGAAATCAGCATTATCTTGACGCAACAATGTTCTGTATTCTGCTCTCGACGTAAACATACGATACGGTTCTTCCGTACCTTTCGTAATCAAGTCGTCAATCAAAACTCCAATGTATGCTTCATCACGTTTTAGAATTAAAGGTGCTTTTTCATGCACTTTTAAGTGCGCATTAATTCCGGCCATCAATCCTTGCGAAGCTGCTTCTTCATATCCAGTCGTTCCATTAATTTGTCCGGCGAAATACAAACCTTCAACCAACTTCGTCTCCAAAGTGTGTTTCAATTGTGTTGGCGGGAAATAATCATATTCGATTGCATATCCAGGACGAAAGAATTTCACTTTCTCAAATCCAGCAACAGAACTTAAAGCTTTGAATTGAATATCTTCCGGCAACGAAGTTGAAAATCCGTTTACGTAAACTTCACAAGTATTCCATCCTTCCGGTTCTACAAATAATTGGTGACGCTCTTTATCTGCAAAACGATTAATCTTATCTTCAATCGAAGGACAATATCTTGGTCCAAGACTTTTGATTCTTCCGTTGAACATTGGCGAACGATCAAAACCCTCTCTCAAAATATCATGAACTTGCAATGAAGTATATGTCATGTGACAAGATCTTTGATGCGTTAACGGAACGGTTAAATCAGAATAAGAAAATTTATCCGGTTTTGCATCACCTTTTTCTTCGTTCATTTTTGAATAATCCAAAGAACGTCCATCAACTCTTGGCGGTGTTCCCGTTTTCATTCGTCCCGCTTCAAAACCTGCTTTCACTAAATCTTCTGTAATTCCAGTTGCAGCGCTTTCGCCTGCCCTTCCTCCTCCAAATTGTTTTTCTCCAATATGAATCAAACCATTTAAAAAAGTTCCGTTTGTCAACACAACAGATTTAGATCGAATCTCCACTCCCAAAGATGTTCTGATTCCTTTTATTTTTCCATTTTCAATAATCAATCCCTTTACCATTTCTTGGTAGAAATCCAAATTAGGAGTTCCCTCCAGCATCATTCTCCATTCTTCAGCGAAACGCATTCTGTCACTTTGAACTCTTGGCGACCACATTGCAGGTCCTTTTGATTTGTTCAGCATTTTGAATTGAATTGCAGTTCTGTCTGAAACAATTCCAGAGTATCCTCCAAGCGCATCAATCTCACGCACAATTTGTCCTTTCGCAATTCCACCCATTGCTGGGTTGCAAGACATCTGTGCAATGTTTTGCAGGCTCATGGTAACCAATAAGGTTTTTGAACCTAAATTCGCAGCAGCTGCCGCGGCTTCAGATCCAGCATGACCTGCACCAACTACAATAACATCGTATTCTTCTAAAAACATTTTGTTTTATTATTCTCTGCAAACCGTTTAAGGCGGTCTTCAGAATTAACTTAATTTTTTTTGTTCCACGTGGAACGATCAGAGTTTCATGTTTCGAGTTTCATGTTTCAAGTTTCAAGTTCATGTTCCTGCTTTATTAAAGTTCCACGTGGAACATTTCTTTAAACATTATAAACTTCAGCTTTACTTAAACTTGAAACGTTTCACGTGGAACATTCAAAGCTTAAGTTTAAAATATGCTTCACTTAAAACATTAAACTCTTTTGTTGAAAAAACGTTTCACGTGGAACATTTAATTTATTAAAACATGAAACTTTAAATTTGAAACCTGAAACTTGACCTTTAAACTTGAAACATAATTCTACTGTTCCACGTGAAACATAGCGATTTTTTCATCTTCTTTCGAACGCATTAATTCAGCATCCTTGTCTGATTTGTCTTTATATCCACAGTAGTGTAATACACCATGAGCCAACACGCGCTTTAATTCTTCTTCAAAAGAAACATTAAAATCTTTAGCGTTGTCCTTTACTCTTTCTACAGAAACAAATATATCTCCGTTGAGTTCATTTCCCACTGTGTAATCAAAACTGATAATATCAGTTAAAGTATCGTGGTTTAAATATTCTACATTGATTTTATGAAGATACTCGTCATCACAAAATATGTAATTTATCTCGCCTTCGTTTTTATTTTCAGAAACAATCACAGCACTTAACCAATCAGAAAATGCTTGTTCGTTATCTAAAGTAAAATCGGTTTCGTAATTAAAATTGATCATTTTGTATTAAAATATTCTTGAACCTTTTGATTAAAATTCGAGCGCAAAGGTAGTGATTGTCTGTTTAATATCTCAACACTGTTTAAATATTCCAATAATGAGTTTGGTAATGCATTGGAGCGATTAGAAAATTCTGTCTTATTCGTTTCAGATTGACGCTTTGTATCCTGACCTTGTTGTTGAACAGCATTGTTTAATTTTAATAATTCCTGCTGAATATTTAAAATTCTTTGAAGGTTTTCATTTTTAAAACCTTTGTTTAAAAGTTGTTTTTCTGATTGCTTCATTTGATCAATAACAGATTTTCCTTGAGAATCTAATCCCTTCTTCGCTAATTCTTTTTGCAAAGCTTCACGAAGCTTTACTTGTTCTTTGTATATTTCCATTATAGCTTCTGCATCACCTTCTCCATCATTTCCATCTTTACCATTGCTGCCTTTTCCTTCATTTCCTTTTCCACCATTCTTACTTCCTTGTCCATCTTTTCCTTGTCCGTCTTTTCCTTGTCCATCTTTTCCTTGCCCTTGTTTCCCTTCACCACTTTGTTGTCCTTGTTGACCTTCACCGGGTTTGTTTCCTTCTTTCATTCCTTGCTTCATTTTGTCTCCAAGCCCTTTTTGTTTTTGAATGATATCTGGCAACTGCATTCCTTGTCCGTCTCCTGGTTTAGGTTTTCCAGAACCTGGTTTTGACATAGACATTTGCATGTTGTTTAATAAATCACTCAAAAAATCAGCTAACTTATTTGCAGATGAAGTTGCATATTGCTGGTGCGAAACTCCTTTTGGAACTTGAACATCGGTTAAAGTTTCAATAGCCTTATCAATATTGTACTGTACATTTCCAATTTCTTTAGTTACATCTTCAGCCACTTTAGGATTACGAAGAGAGAGTGCAAACAAACTGTCGTCTACATATCGAAACTGTTGTTTTAAATTCTGCTGAATTTTTATGTTCTTCGTATAGGCAGAAGAACCTAATTTCATCGATTTAAATTGTTTCATCACGTCTTCCTGCGATAAAGAATATGCTAAAAGATTATCTAGAATCTGACGTAACATTGCAACATCTTCTTCTAATTGTTCCTGCTCGCCACCTTCCATACTTTGATCCATTTGCTGTGCCATGCTTTTCATTTTCTTAGAAGCACTTTTTTGTTTTGGCTTTGCCGAAGCATTGTTTTTTTTGCCTAATTCTTCTGAAGCTTTTTGCAAATCATTCTGTACATCTTTTTCTTTTGAAGCATCCGAAGGAAGGTCTAAAGGAGATTTTAAAGTTTTATTTTCGTCTTTTAAGTCTTTTAAATCTTCCTGGATTTTATCGAATTCTTTATTAATTTCATCTTGCTTTTCTTTTGTATTCTCTTTTTCTTTATCTGAAAGCTGTTCTTGTTTCTCAGAAAGTTTATCTAATTTTTCAGCAACTTGTTCTGCTTTCTTAGACACATAAAAACGTTTGGTCAGTTCAACCAATTGTTCCAAATTACGAGATTGGTTTTTACTGATTTGTTTGAACTTTTCCATTTTATCAAACAGTTCTTCGCTGTTTAATTTATCATTTAAGTTCTTCAATTCATCTAAAAGTTTTTGATTTTTCTCTAAATCTTTCTCGGCATTATCTAAACGTTTTTGCAAATCATCTGCCGTTTTATCTTTTTTATCGTCTTTGAATTTGTCTAAATTCTTATTCATTTTCTCAGAAAACTGTTTCATTAATTCGTCTTGCTGTTTCTGGCGCTTGATAAAATCATTAATCTTTTGCTGATCTTTAAATTCTAAATTGTCTTTTTCTTTTCCAGTATTCTGAATCTTATCCATCTCAGAAAATTGCTTTTCCTGATTCTTTAAAGATTTAGATAAGCTATTAATATTTTGATTTTGCTGTTGCAGTTCTAAATCATGAACTTCATCAGTAGTAGAAACTCTATCTGAAAAAACAGATGACTTTGTACTCTTAAAACCGTGTGGTGCATCGTTATCAAAAACTTCAAAATAGTATTCATATGATACTCCTTCTTCAACTGGCAAATTACTTGGGAAAGAAAAAACGAACTGATCAAAGACTGCTTGCTTTACCGGAATGGTTCCACGCTTGGCAGTGTTTGGTTTGTTATGTTCATAATATACCACTTGCAATTTTGACAATCCATAATCATCTCCCAATCTGCCCAAAACATAATTTTTATCCAGCTTTAAACTGTCTGGAGCAGTACTCACATTGATAGTTGGATGCTGATCTTTAATCACTGACAGCTGATAATTAAGCTTTTCGTAGTTTTTAACCTTATTGTTAGATGTAAGAATTTGATATTCTGTATTTTGACTGATACTTTTAGCTAATTTAAATTCATTTTCAGCCTTATTGAACTTAAAAGTTGCTTTATCCTCTTTCCATACTATTTCCTGAGTAGATTGTGTATTCATTTTCCAGGTAACTAAAGTTCCTTCAGGCACAATTGCATTTCCAGTTCCTTGAATGATTTCTGATTTTTTCTTTAGATAAGATGGAAAATTCAACACCATTTCAAAGTTGGCAATTGAGGGAACCGTGATTACTTTCAACTCATATTCCGCAGATGAAACTGAATTTCCTTCAAAATAAAACTCAATATTTTCAACTGGCTTTTCAATCTTGAATTCAAACTTTCCTGGCTGAGATGATTCCATAAAATAACTTTCATCACCAATATGAATCATTACATTTTCAGGAACTACATTTCCAACTGATTCCATTTTGATAATGAAATCTTTGTTTTGTTCTGTTTGCAAATTAGAATTTAAAACCACAAATTTGAAAGGAGCCGGAGGCAAAAATGTAGCATTGAAATGCACTACTCTATTTAAACTTTGAGAAATAATATTACTGTTTCCTGAAATGTAAAACACCGCAAAAAGCAAAATTGGAATAATTGCTAATGGCAAATATTTCTTGTTTGATTTAAAATTGACAGCATTTCCAAACGGAATTGGCTGCAATGAATTTGCTTTTTGTTCTATTGAAGCCAACATTAATTCTGAGCTTTCGGCAGAATTTTCAGAAGCTGAAAGCTGCAAAAAGTTAGTTAGTTTATCTCTTACTTCTGTAAAATGATTTCCGATAATTTTAGAAGCCTGATTATAATCAATTCCTTTTTGAAGTTTGAACAACTTGAAAATTGGAAACAAAATAAATCGAAATAAAAGAAAAACTTCTACTCCTATAAAAAGCCAAAATAACAATGTTCTTCCTGTTGGTTTTAGCCAAAGGAAATACTCAATAAAAAGCGTGAACAAAAAATACAATAACCCAAAACCGGTAAAAAGAAGTATTCCTTTTATCAATTCATTCGTGTAATATTTTTTAATAAAAGCCTCTAACTTTAAATATATAGCAGATGTTGTTTTCAAAATAAAATCTCTTATGATTATAACCTATAAAAGTAGTAATTTTAATTAGATAATGATCAATGAGATAAATAGTCAATAAGCTATAAACAAAACATTATCTCATTAAAGTCATTTTCTAATTTTCTAATTAGAGTTGTATCTTTGCATCAAAATTTAAACAAATGTCAAAGCAAGTTCGTGTGCGTTTTGCACCAAGTCCAACAGGACCTTTACATATTGGCGGTGTTCGTACTGCCCTATTTAATTATTTATTTGCCAAAAAAAACAATGGTGTTTTTTATTTAAGAATTGAAGATACAGATCAGACTCGTTTTGTTCCAGGTGCTGAAGCTTATATTATGGAAGCACTAGAATGGTTAGGAATTGCTCCAGAAGAAACCGTTGGAAAAAACGAAAAATTTGGTCCGTACAGACAAAGTGATCGTAAAGATTTATACCAAACTTATGCTGATCAATTGATCAATTCGGGTTGGGCGTATTATGCTTTTGATACTCCGGAAGCTCTTGATACTTTGAGAAAAGAACAAGAAGCTGAAGGAAAAACGTTTATTTACAATCATCATAATCGTGAAAAACTAGATACCTCTTTAGTCATTTCTGCTGAAGAAGTTTCTAAAAGAATTGCAAATGGAGAGCATTATGTTATACGTTTTAAAACGCCGGTAGATGAAACTTTACATTTAAAAGATATCATTCGCGGTGATGTAAAATTTGAAACGAGTTTACTTGACGATAAAGTTTTATTTAAAAGTGACGGAATGCCAACGTATCATTTAGCGAATATTGTTGATGATCATTTGATGGAAACCTCACATGTAATTCGTGGTGAAGAATGGTTGCCATCGATGCCCCTTCACGTTTTATTATACAGAGCTTTTGACTGGGATGCTCCTGAATTTGCACATTTACCTTTGATTTTGAAACCAGTTGGCAATGGAAAATTATCAAAAAGAGATGGAGACAAATTAGGATTTCCTGTGTTTCCTCTTGAATGGAAAACGGAAGAAGGCATTTCATCTGGTTATAGAGAGAAAGGATTTTTTCCGGAAGCAGTTGTAAACTTCCTTGCTTTGTTAGGTTGGAATGATGGAACTGATAAAGAGTTGTTTTCATTAGAAGAACTTGTTGAAGCTTTTGACTTGAACAGAGTTCATAAATCTGGAGCAAAATTTGATCCAGAGAAAAACAAATGGTTCAATCATCAATATTTAATCAAACAAAATGATGCTGATTTAGCGAAAAGCTTCTCTCCTATTTTGATTGAAAAAGGTGTTGATATATCTAAATATGATGTTACAAAAATTGTTTCATTGATAAAAGAACGCGCTCATTTTGTATCTGAATTTTGGGATCTAACAGATTACTTTTTCCAGGCGCCAACATCGTATGATGAAAAAGCAAGCAAAAACTGGAAGGAAGAAACTCCAGCTTTAATGCAGGAATTGATCTCGACTCTGGAATATATTGATGGTTTTGATTCAGCAAATATCGAAGCAATCGTAAAAGATTGGTTAACTAAAAATGAAATTGGAATGGGCAAAGTAATGCAGCCTTTCCGACTAAGTTTGGTTGGCGCTTTAAAAGGCCCTCACCTTTTTGACATTGTAGAAATAATCGGAAAAGAAGAAACTATTTCGAGAATTCAAAAAGCGATAACTACATTATAATTAAAATTCGATTTATATACAAACGCTAAGAAACATCTAAAAAATGTTCTTAGCGTTTTTTTATATTTTAAAAATTTAAATAAGGAGAATTTTCGTAATTTACGAGATCAAAATCTAAATCAATATCACCATGAATCCAGTACTTATTATCTTTTTAGTCCTCGCTTTCTTTATTTTCATGTCTTCCTTTTTTACTGTTAAACAGCAATCATCTGTTGTAATCGAAAGATTTGGTAAATTCTTAAGTGTGAGAAATTCAGGATTACAATTAAAAATTCCAATAGTTGACAGATTGGCCGGACGTGTAAATCTAAAAATTCAACAGTTAGATGTTATTATCGAAACCAAAACCAAAGACAACGTTTTTATCAAAATGAAAGTTTCGGTTCAGTTTAAAGTAATTCAGGAAAAAGTATACGATGCTTTTTATAAATTAGAATATCCACACGATCAGATTACAGCTTATGTTTTTGATGTCGTTCGTGCTGAAGTTCCTAAACTAAAATTGGATGACGTTTTTGAAAGAAAAGACGATATCGCCATTGCAGTAAAAAGAGAATTGAACGAAGCAATGACAACTTACGGATATGATATCATCAATACTTTGGTTACTGATATTGATCCGGATATTCAGGTAAAAAATGCAATGAACAGAATCAACGCGGCCGACAGAGAAAAAACTGCAGCAGAATTTGAAGCTGAAAGTTCAAGAATCAGAATCGTTGCAAAAGCAAAAGCTGAAGCCGAAAGTAAGCGTTTGCAAGGTCAGGGTATTGCAGATCAGCGTCGTGAAATTGCAAGAGGATTGGTAGAAAGTGTTGAAGTTTTGAATAATGTTGGAATTAATTCTCAAGAAGCTTCTGCCCTAATTGTTGTTACACAGCATTATGATACATTGCAAGCAATTGGAGCTGATGCAAATTCGAACTTAATTTTACTTCCAAATTCTCCACAAGCCGGAAGTGATATGCTGAATAATATGGTTGCATCGTTTACAGCTTCAAACCAAGTTGGTGAAATGATGAAGAAAAACAATAAGAAAATTGAAAAACCAAAACCAATTCAGCCACAATCAGGTTATGAAGATGACATTCAACCTGAAACAAAATAATGACAAAAAACAAAAAAGAGGCTTAATTGCCTCTTTTTTTATTTATAAACCAATTGATCGCAAAAGGTAAAATCGATTGCAAAATCTTTGGATAGTTGTTAGAAAAATAATCTTTATAAGAAGAAAAAAAGCCGTTTACAATTTTTTGTGGTGTGATGCTTTCTTTCGTTTTCTGAAAACTTAAAACTAATTTTTGATAATTAATATCTTTTTGGAGTTTCAAAATTTCTAAATCTCTTTCGATTTCTGCGTATGATGAGTATTTTTTTGGCTCCATAAATTAGTCGTTAAAAAAGATTTCTGAAAATTTCACTAGAATCGGACCTTCTACAAATTTGTCTTTTATAAAGAAAAGTAAAATTGTAAAAACAAGATAGATCCCTCCTACTGTCAAAAATCCAAGTGCATTGCTTTCGAATAAAGATGCAAAACCGTACGCTGCCGCAAAAGATCCAAAAATTAAAACCATACTAAAGCACAATAAGATCAATGTAAATTTAAAAATTAAAGTTGTTGATTTCATGGCAACCTTAAAACCCCAAAGTTTATAATACGCTAAATGACTATCTAGATAAACTTTAGCTTGATCTTGAATATTTTCAGTGTTTTCTTTTAACTCTTCAAAAGCCATATTTATTATTTTGATTAAAAAAACTCAGAATTGCTTCTGAGTTTTTTGGATTATTATTTCTGAAGTTTCGCATTTTGCGCTTTTAAGTCAGCTAGTTTCGATTCTAAAAATGTAATTACTTCTTCCGTTTTATGACTTACATTTGATAATAAATCATCTAAAGTTCCATCAAGATTTTGCGTTGCACTAGAAAATTTTTCACGAAGAACTTCAGAACTTGCATCTATAGAATCCTTCAAATTATGCTTTGCATCATCTAAACCTTCTTTCAATTTAGCACGCGTTTTTGATCCTTTATCTGGAGCAAATAAAATCCCGATCGCTGCTCCTGCCGCCGCACCTGCTAAGATGGCTGCAATAGTATTTAAGTTCTTTGACATAATATTAAAATTTAAATGATTAATAAAGGTAGTCTTTTTTTGATTTATAAAATATTGATAAATTGATATTTACAAAAATTTAATAATACAATTAATACACATAGGCAACAGCTTCATATTTACCATCTGGTTTTTCAATAATGCTCACAAAAGGATAACCGTTTAAAGCTGACTTACCTTTGATTCTTAAAGCTGTTTGGTTTTGATTTGCAATTGGCGATTCGCCTTTTGTTCTTGTCGAAACACCGCTAAAAGTTGCCGCTTGTTTTAAACCAATTGTCTTTTCTTGAGGCAAAACGGTTACCATTTTGTAATCATCTTTAGAATCAACTATTACCTTATCTGAAATTTTTTGCGTTTGTTTTGTTTGTTTATTGGTAATTTGAGAAACGGCATATTTGCTAATTTTAATTTCTTCAGCACTTCCATTCAGCGAATAATAAATCAAATCATTTTCACTTTTAATAAAATTAACTTCCAGCTGTTCTCCATTATGTTTTGTAATTTGATGCGTCTGAGAAATTGCAATATTGGCAAATAAAATAGATAGCGTAAAATATAGGATCTTCATAAAATATAATTTAGGGGATTACTCATTTCTGTCAAATGAAATTCAAAATTCAAAATAATCTATTAAACCAATTTCATGAAATTTAAAATTATGAAATGCTTTAGAAAAATACTTTTACGCTCGAAATATTACCAAAACAAAACCACAATTAGAATTGATCATAAAATCAATTTTTAGAATCTGTACTTAGAATTAATTTTAAAATCAAAAAAAAAATTCTTTTTTAATTTTAGAATAATCCGATTAGATTCTTAAGCATCATTTTGAAATTCTAACATTTCAGATTGACCTTGATAAAAATACCAACTTTATAAACAATTGTATGTTAATAACCCGTTAAACTACGAAAAACAACGTATAAAACTTAAATAAAGCTTAAAAATCAACAATTATTCAAAAGATGAGTTAAGAGATAGAAGAAGTAAAAAATTGGCTTAAAAACGATTTATGAAAGCTGATTTTAATCTATTTATATTATAAAATTTATATTTTTAATAGATTTTATATATAATAATAAATACTAATTAAAATTTAATTTTAAATAATTAAATATAATAATTAGTACGATTAAAAAACTGGGTTACTCTAGCTTAATTTTCTGCTTTTTAAAAATCAATTTTAAATCTAATTAATAAATTCAACGTTATAAACAATTTGTTGTTAATAAGCTCTCAGACGCTGTAAAACAAGAGCTAAAACTAAAATTAAGCACTTTGTTTAATGATTTTTTAAAAGATGACTAATGAGTCGGAAGAAGTAAAATCATAGTTTAAAAACGATTTATGAAAGTCATTTTTTATCTAAAAATTTTATAATTTTATTAATTTCAATAGAAAATATAAATAATAAAAAAAGCGCTTATAAAAAGCGCTTTATTATAGATTCTATTTATTTTACTTCTTTACCATTTCTGATAAAATTTCAATTTCTCTCTCCGAAGTATTTTTGGGAGGATTTGAATATAATTTTAAAATTTCATCATCAAACTGATTTTTGAAACTTACTTCTTCAATATCTCTCAAATTTAATAATGCTTTAGATCGAACATAAGTTGATTCACTTTTTAAAGACATTGAATATAATTTCTTAATATCTTCTTCTTCAAAATCTGTCGATTTCCAGCTGCCATATTTCAAAATAAATTGAGCAAACAACAGAGAAGCCTTATTATTGTTGATATTCTTTTTTAAAGAATTCTGTAAAAGTGAAAAACTACTAACATTTTTGATGTTCTCCCCTATTGCGCTTTCAATTGCAATTCGTTCTGGTTTGCTTTCAACTTTAAAATATTTGTTGATTTCTTTTAAAGAATTATTGATGCTGTTTTCTTCTTTTTTACCTTTTTCTTCCCACGCATCTTTAAGTCCAACAGTTTTGTTAAACACTAATTTTGAAGCAGTTGAGTCTTTATCAACAGTAAAATAACCCAAACGTTGAAACTGGAATTTATCTTCATTTTGGGCTGTCGACAAACTTGGTTCAACATATCCAGTTACAATTTCTAATGAATTTGGATTCACAAAATCTAAGAAATTTTTCTCTTTATAACTGTCTGGAGCTTCATCTGTAAACAAACGATCGTATAAACGAACTTCTGCTTCTAATGCATGCTGAATTGAAACCCAATGCAATGTTCCAGATACTTTTCTTTGGCTTGCTTCTGTCCCGCTTCCGCTTAAAGAATCAGTATCATATGTTACATGAATTTCTGCAATATTTCCTTCTGCATCTTTTATAACAGATTCACCTTTAATGATATATGCATTTTTAAGACGAACTTCTTTTCCTAAAGTCAAACGGAAAAACTTCGCTGGAGCTTCTTCTAAAAAGTCTTCTCTTTCGATGTATAATTCACGAGAAAAAGGTACTTTTCTGAAACCTGCATTTTCATCTTCCTGATTATTTTCAGCTTCTAACCACTCTTCTTTACCTTCTGGATAATTGGTAATTACCAGTTTTACTGGATCTAAAACAGCCATTACACGAGGTGCAATTTTGTTCAAATCTTCACGAATACAGAATTCTAAGACCGATACATTGATTAAATTATCACGTTTTGCAATACCAATTGTGTTGGCAAAATTACGTAACGAAGTAGCGGTATAACCACGTCTTCTTAACCCAGAAATTGTTGACATTCTAGGATCATCCCAACCGTTAACATGCTTTTCTTTAACTAGTTGCTGTAATTTTCTCTTACTAACAACAGTATGTGATAAGTTACGTCTTGCAAATTCTCTTTGCTTCGGACGCAGTTTATTTTCGTCTAAAATCTGGTCTAAAAACCAATCGTATAATTCACGGTGAGGCAAGAATTCAAGTGTACAAAATGAGTGTGAGATTTCTTCTAAATAATCACTTTGTCCGTGTGCCCAATCGTACATTGGATAAATTTTCCAGGCATCTCCAGTTCTATGATGATGCTTATGTAAAATTCTGTACATGATAGGATCACGCATCAACATATTGGTTGATTTCATGTCTATTTTTGCACGAAGAATATGTGTACCAGCCTCAAATTCACCGTTTTTCATTCTTTCGAATAAATCTAAATTTTCTTCAACAGAACGATTTCTGTACGGACTATCTGTACCTACAGTTGATGGCGTCCCTTTTTGAATGGCCATATCTTCAGAAGACTGGCTGTCAACATACGCTTTATCTTTTTTAATTAATAAAACTGCCCAATCGTATAATTGTTGAAAATAATCAGATGCATAACGTTCTTCTGCCCAAGTATAACCCAGCCATTCTACGTCTTTTTTAATGGCGTCAACAAATTCCTGCTCTTCTTTTTCTGGATTTGTATCGTCAAAACGTAAATTTACAGGTGACTGATAATCAATACCCAAACCAAAATTTAAAGCAATAGAACTAGCGTGTCCAATGTGTAAATAACCGTTTGGTTCTGGTGGAAAACGAAAATGAAGTTTAGTTTGTGAAAGACCTGATTTCAAATCTTCCTCTATGATTTGTTCAATAAAATTGAGTGATTTCTCTTCTGATGCCATTATTTTATAGTAATTTTAGCAAAGATAAAAAAAAGGTTTCAGGTTTCAGGTTTAAAGTTATTTAACTAGTACAAAACCTGAAACTTTAAACGTGAAATAATACAAAAATGGGAGTTATAAAACTAAAAAACATTCGGACTTTTTCATACCACGGATGTTTAATTGAAGAAGGAAAAATAGGATCTGACTATACTGTTGATCTGAAAATTACAACCAATTTACAAAAATCAGCACAAACAGATCATCTTTCAGACACGGTTGATTACGTACATTTAAACAAAATTGTTACGGAAGAAATGGCAATTCGCTCGCATTTATTAGAGCATGTAGCAAAAAGAATCAACATTCGTGTATTAGCTGAAATTGAAACCATACAAAAAACAACAGTTTGGGTTTCTAAAATAAATCCGCCTATTGGTGGTGATGTTGAATCAGTTACTATAAAAATGACTGAAATTAGAAAATAAGTATTCGCAATAAAAACGTAATTTTTTAAAATACTTTACATTAAGCTTTTGAATTTTAAAGATTTTAGTTACTTTTGCCGTCCGTTCAACTACGGCGTCGTGGCCGAGCGGCTAGGCTGGGCTCTGCAAAAGCTCCTACTCCGGTTCGAATCCGGACGATGCCTCTAAAACCTTCAAGGAAACTTGGAGGTTTTTTTTATGTTTAATTTTTAAAAAAAATTAGATAAAGATGTAGGTTCGAATCCGGACGATGCCTCAAAAAAAGATACAGAAATGTGTCTCTTTTTTTTGTGCTCATTTTTTCGCAATCTTGTCATTTCGACCGAAGGAAGAAATCGCACTCGTATATCGACAAAGATTGGCTATCATAGCTACGGAATTACTTGTGCGATTTCTCCCTTCGGTCGAAATGACAAACTTTGTGTGAACAACTTAGTAAGATTGCTTCGTTCCTCGCAATGACTTATAACCATAAAAAAGCCTCTGAAATTCAGAGGCTTAATTTATATTTTTGAGTTATTAACTACTTCTTTTCAATCTTTTCAAAAGCATTTCTAACCATTTCTTTTTCTTTTGGAAACCAGCCTTGCGTTATTAATACAAATCCAAAAACCATCAAAACAATACTAATTCCTTTTTTGATTTTAAGGATATTTGTTGGTGTCATTTTAGATTTTAATTGTTTGGCTAATAATATTTTAAGGCAATCAACTATTAAATAAGTAATAATTACTGAGGCAAAAAAAGTAATCATTCTTGAGTTTTGCATTTCTAATTTTGGTCCTACAGAAATGATAACTGCCAGCCAAAAACCTAGAACACCAATGTTGATAACGTTCAATAAAAATCCTTTTATAAACAAACTGCCGTAGTTTCTTTTGATGATATCACGATCTATTTCTTCGTCATCAATTTTTTCGTCATTTCGTAATCTTATGAAAGAAATAATGCCATAAGCCAGCATAATTATGCCACCAAAAATAAACAGCGCAGGTTTATCTTTTAAACTCTGAATTAATCTGTAACTTCCTAAATAAGCAATTGCTATAAAAAAAACATCACCTAACACTACACCAAAATCAAAGACAATTGCAGCTCTGAATCCTTTTGTAATACTGGTTTCTAGTAATATAAAAAATACTGGACCCACCATAAAACTTAAGAAAAGTCCCCATGGCAGTCCAGCCAAAATATCATTTATCATTCAAATACAATTTGTTATTTTACTTCTTCGATTTTACCTCCAAAAACTGTTTTTTGATTAATTTGTTTAGGTTTTCCATAAATGTAAATAGAGCCTCCTGCGCTTACTTTGGCATCTACAAGGGTAGAAGCATTTACATCTGCTTTTCCTCCCGCAGAAACGCTGACAGTAGTTTGAGAAGTACTTAATTTACTTGCTAAAAGATATCCTCCTGCACCAAGACTTGCATCTTGATTATCTGCTTTACCAGTTAAAGTAATTTCTCCGCCAGAAACTGAGCTTACTTTTAGTTTATTAACATCTAAATCAACGTTAATTTTTCCGCCTTCTTGGGCACTTACTTTAAAAGCAGTTGCTTTAATCGCTTCTGTACTTGAAACATACGCACCTTCATTAACATCTATCAGCTCAATATGTTTGTAATATACGGTAATATCAAGATCATCTCCAGATAATAATTTTGGAAAAGGCATTCTTAATTTTAATAAACCCTGTTTGTTGACAACTTCAACTTCTGATTCTCTTGCTCCTTTAATAACAATTTTATTTTCAGACGACTGAACTAGTTTTACACTTAATTTATCGAATACTTTTACCGAATCAAAATCTCCTAAATCTTTGGTAACCTGACCAAAAGACAACTGTGCAAATAAAATTACAGCTCCTATAATTAACTTTTTCATACTTTTATTTTTTTAAAATTAAACCTTATTCTGCTCGTCGTAAAAAATGAAAATCAAGTTGTTTTTTAACTAAATCTGCATTTTTTACTTTAACATAAATTTCATCTCCTAATTGTAAAATACTATTTGAAGTTGCTCCAACCAAAGCATATTGCTTTTCATCGAAAGTATAGTAATCATCTTTTATTTCTCTGATTCTTACCATTCCTTCGCATTTGTTAGAAACAATTTCGACATAAATTCCCCATTCTGTAACTCCTGAAATAACTCCCAAAAATTCTTCGTCCTGATGATCCTGCATGTATTTAACCTGCATGTATTTAATACTGTCACGTTCAGCGTTTGTCGCTAAACTTTCCATATTCGAACAATGCAGACATTTTGTTTCGTACATTTCTTCATTTACAGAAGCTCCTCCATCTAAATAATATTGCAGCAAACGGTGTACCATAACGTCTGGATAACGACGAATTGGCGATGTAAAATGGCTGTAATAATCAAAAGCTAAACCATAATGTCCAATATTTTCTGTCGAATATTTGGCCTTGCTCATACTTCTAATCGCAAGAGTATCAATTAAGTTTTGCTCTTTTTTACCGTTTACTTCTTCCATTAAAGCATTCAGTGATTTCGAAATATCACCTTTGTTACGGAAATCTATTTTATAACCAAATTTAGCAATTACGGTTTGCATCGCAATTAATTTGTCTTCGTTTGGTTCATCGTGAATTCTGTAAACAAATGTTTTCTTTTGTTTTCCAATGTATTCAGCCACTTTTCTATTGGCTAAAAGCATAAATTCTTCAATCAAATGATTCGCATCTTTAGATACTTTAAAGTAAACTCCTTCCGGTTCTCCTTCAGCATCCAAATTAAATTTCACTTCAACTTTATCAAAAGAAATTGCACCATTCTGCATTCTTTTCTTTCTCAAAATCTTTGCTAATTCATCAAGTTTTAAAGTAGCTTCTGTAATTTCATCTGAAACTACATAAGATTCTCCGGTAATTGAAACATCAACCGGAATTGTATTGTCTTTTGTTTCAATGATATATTGCGCTTCTTCGTAAGCAAAACGCTGATCTGAATAAATTACTGTTCTTCCAAACCATTGGTTGATAACTTGTGCGGTTGGAGAAACTTCAAATATGGCAGAGAACGTATATTTCTCTTCATTTGGACGCAATGAACACGCAAAATTAGATAAAACTTCCGGAAGCATTGGCACTACTCTATCAACCAAATAAACCGAAGTTGCACGTTGATAAGCTTCATCATCTAAAATTGTTCCTTCTTCCAAATAATACGAAACATCGGCAATGTGAATTCCAATTTCGAAGTTTCCATTTTCTAACTTTTTGAAAGACAAGGCATCATCAAAATCTTTGGCATCTTTTGGATCTATCGTAAACGTGAGCGTATCACGCATATCACGACGTTTTGCAATCTCAGATTCCTGAATCGAAGTATCTATTTTTTGTGCAAATACCTCTACTTCTACCGGAAAATCTGCCGGTAAACCATATTCAGCTAAAATGGCGTGAATCTCAGTATTGTGTTCTCCAGGTTTTCCTAAAACTTTAATCACAGATCCAAACGGACTATCAGCTCTTTTTGGCCAGTCTTCAATCGTAACCAAAACAACGTCACCATTTTCTGCTTCTCCAATTTTATCTTTCGGAATAAAAATATCCGTATACATTTTAGGATTTGCAGTAGAAACAAAAGCAAAATTTGCCTGAATGTCAATAACTCCAACAAATTCTGTTTTATTTCTTTCTATAACTTCAATTACTTCACCTTCAGGTCTTTTTCCTTTTCTTCGGTTATAAACGTAAACTTTTACTTTGTCTTTGTCTAACGCACGATTCAAATTATTCGTCGGAATAAAAACATCTTCAGTAAAATCAGGACAAATAAAATAGGCCGTTTTTCTGCTGGTCATATCTATTGTTCCTTCGTAATAATCCTGGCTTTCAGCTTTTACTAAATATTTGCCAGGTTCTGTCTCTATAATCTTCTTTGAAGCAGCCAGAATTTTTAAATCTTTTATAATCTGATTTCTGCTTTTCGTATCATCAAGTTCTAACTTTGCTCCTATCTGCTTATAATTGAATGATTTATTAGGGCTTTGCGATAAAATTTTTACTATCTTACTAGAGAAATCTTTCTCATTATTTATCGGCTTTCTAATTTTCTTACTCATATATCTTTTCTTAAAGGTTTAAAATTACAAATAAGATATCAGATAATAGATTTTAACAATTAGAATTATTAAAAATATAACTTTTCGTACATTTACAAAAAGACTCTATATGGAAAGCTTTAAAACCATTGCAGTATTCAATTATACGCACGAAACCGTCGTTCTGAAACACTTATTAGAGCAAGAAGAGATTCCGTATTTTTTTGAAAATGAAATAACGCTTTCTGTTGCTCCAATGTATTCGGCGGCCCTGGGTGGCATCAAACTCAAAGTTCACCCAAACGATTTCGAAGAAGTACAGCAAATTTTAGACAGTCTAAACAATCCACTCAAAATCGTTTAAATCGTTTCTTTTTTCTTCTCAAAAAATTTTTTTTCCTTTTTCAACTTTCAAAGTTGTCAACATATATTAAATACAACAAAAAAGAAATTTTAAATTTAATTAATTTTTGATGGTTATTATAGCTTGTTAATATGTCGAATAATTTTATTTTTAAATGTATTGAAATGAAGTTTTGCTTAGTTATATAGAGTTATCAACATACTTATATTTAGTTAAAGGATTAATTTTTAAGCCTTTTTCATTTTTAATTAACAACGGTTGACAACCAAATTTGAGTTCATTTTGTAGATAAGTTCATATCTCAATTTTTGTTGAAAATGACATTTTTGATATTGATAACTTTTCTAAAAATTCATGAAAGTTTATTAGGTTTTTTCATTCCAGTTTTGGATTAGGTTTTTTTTCGACACAACCAAAAAAAACTTCTAATTTTCTATCCGAACTTATCAACAAATAATGTTAATTTAAAGTTAACTGAATATCAACGAATTAGCATTTGGTATTAACATTCTAAAATTTTAACAAAATCCATGCTTATTATTTATTGATTATGAGATACTTATAGAGTTATTGATAATGTTAATAAGTGTCAATGATTTGATAGTAAGACTATTGTGAAATATGATTTTTTTCCCACCAATTCCCTATATCTTCTAATTTTAATTTGAATATAAAATGTGTTTTTAAATGTTTACAAAGAAAACAATTAGTACATATTCGTGAAATTCTTAGCGAACTTTTTTATAATTAATGTGTGGCTGCAAATTTCTTTGAGTAAATTTGCAAAACACAACTTAATAGTATTAAAAATGAAAATTTCGATAGGAAACGACCACGCAGGACCGGATTATAAAAAAGCAATTGTTGCAATGCTTAAAGCAAAAGGATATGAAGTAACCAATTACGGAACAGATTCTGAAGATTCTGTTGATTATCCTGATTTTGGACATCCAGTTGCGAATGATGTGTCTGAGGGAAAAGCTGATTTTGGAATTGTCATCTGCGGAAGCGGCAACGGAATTGCCATGACTGTAAACAAACATCCAAAAGTTAGAGCTGGCTTATGCTGGACTAAAGAAATTGCATATTTAACACGCCTGCATAACGATGCGAATATTGTGAGTATTCCGGCGCGCTTCACTTCTATTCCGCAAGCGGTAGAAATTGTTGAAACGTTTTTAACTACTGCATTTGAAGGTGGAAGACACCAAAATAGAGTGAATAAAATTGCTTGTTCGTAAAGAGTAAAAAAAATCGGGTGCTTCGCACCTAAGAAATAGTAAACCGGGCGGATTTTTTAATTCATCCGGTTTTTTGTTTAATAATCTTAAAGTCAGTTGCTTAATAAAAAATTAAAATACCTCTTAGGAGTTATTAACATTGTGAATATCTATATTTTATCCGTTAATTTAAGATAAATCAAAACGGCCTGAATCAAAAGAATTATTATGAATTTGATGATAAAGGAAGTCTTGCTCGTTTTATGCCTAAACAAAAACATTGCTGTTAATAAGCCTATTGTGCCGCCAATTGCTTCCAGAAAAAACAATGTATTCTCAGGAATTCTCCGCTTATTTTTTCGGGCTTGATATTTATCGTATCCAGCAAGAACGAATAGGATGATATTTATAAATAAAAAATAAAATAATAAAACTTTCATTGGCTTAATATTGAAACAAAGATATTATTTTAGCCGAATGATTAATGAATTTGTTTCTATATTTTAACAAGTAAATTATATCATTTATAACAAGAATTTATTTCATTAAAAGTATGACTAATATTCAATTCATTGCCAAGTCTGTTCAAACAGCAGCGATCAACATTCAAAACACGGTTAAATTATTAGAAGAAGATTGTACGATTCCGTTTATCTCTCGTTACCGAAAAGATACAACCGGAAATCTTGACGAAGTTCAAATCGAGCAGATTGCAAAACTTCAAAAAGAATACGAAACACTTGTAAAACGTAAAGAAGCAGTTCTTAAATCTATTGAAGAGCAAAAAGCACTTACTCCAGATTTGAAGCATAAAATTGAACAAAGTTTTGATTTGCAGGAAATTGAAGATTTTTACCTTCCATACAAAAAGAAGAAAAAAACAAAAGCAGATGTCGCGCGCGAATTTGGTTTAGAGCCTTTAGCAAAAATTATTATGTCTGAAAATGATGTTGATGTCGATTTTATTTCGACACAATACATTAATGAAAATGTTATAAATGAAGAAGCAGCAATTCAAGGTGCCAGAGATATTATTGCCGAATGGATTAACGAGAATATTTACGTTCGTAAACAATTGCGTCGCTTATTTAATAGGAAAGCGACAATTGGAACTAAAGTAGTAAAAAAGAAAAGCGAAGAAGAAGGCGCACAAAAATTCAGTCAATATTTTGATTGGGAAGAACCTTTGACAAAAGCACCCTCACATCGATTATTAGCCATGCTTCGTGCAGAAAACGAAGGTTATGTAAAGTTGAAAGTTGATGTTGATATTGATGAAGCATACGATATTATTGATGAAATAATCATTAAAAAACAAAACAGCACGACGGCTCATTTGCAATTAGCAATCGAAGACAGTTATAAAAGATTATTGAATCCAGCGATTGGAAATGAAACTTTGCAGGAAGCAAAAGCAAAAGCCGATGCTAATTCAATTCAGGTTTTTGCTAACAATTTGGGACAGTTATTACTGGCTCCGCCTTTGGGCGAAAAAAGAATCTTGGCAATTGACCCAGGATTTAGAAGTGGCTGTAAAGTAGTTTGCTTGGATGAAAAAGGCGATTTGTTATACAACGAAACGATTTATCCTCATGCGCCTCAAAATGAAGAAGCAATGGCGATTAAAAAAATCCGTTCGATGGTAAATGCTTATCAAATTGATGCTATTTCTATCGGTAACGGAACAGCTTCGCGCGAAACTGAATTTTTCATAAAAAAAATCGCGTTCGACAAACCGCTGCAAGTTTTTATCGTTTCTGAGGCCGGAGCTTCTGTTTACTCGGCTTCAAAAATTGCGCGAGAAGAATTTCCAAATTATGATGTAACCGTTCGTGGATCAGTTTCGATCGGAAGACGACTTTCAGATCCATTGGCAGAATTAGTAAAAATTGACCCAAAAGCAATTGGAGTAGGACAATACCAGCACGATGTTGACCAGACTAAACTAAAAGAAGAATTGGATAATACGGTAATTCGCTGCGTAAACTCAGTTGGCATTAACATCAACACTGCAAGCAAACATTTACTGAGTTATGTGAGTGGAATAGGAGAGAAACTGGCTGAAAATATTGTACAATACCGTTCAGAAAACGGTCCGTTTGAGGACAGAAAACAGCTGAAAAAAGTGCCTCGCCTAGGCGAGAAAGCGTATCAGCAAGGCGCGGCATTTATCAGAATTTCGAATGCAAAAAATCCGCTGGATAATTCGGCAGTGCATCCAGAGGCTTATCCAGTTGTAGAGAAGATGGCGAAAGATTTGAAACTTTCAGTAAACGACTTAATTGCGAACAAAGAGAAAACAGCGCTTATTAAGGCAGAAAATTATATTACACCTGAAATTGGTTTGCTTACGCTGAAAGACATCATAAAAGAGCTTGAAAAACCCGGATTAGACCCAAGAAAATCGGCAAAGGTTTTTGAGTTTGATGCAAACGTAAAATCAATCAAAGATTTGAAAACCGGAATGATATTGCCTGGAATTGTGAATAACATTACCAACTTTGGCTGTTTTGTTGATATCGGGATCAAAGAAAGCGGATTGGTTCATATTTCGCAATTGAAAGCTGGTTTTGTCAGCGATGTAAACGAAGTGGTTAAATTACACCAACATGTTGATGTTAAGGTTACAGAAGTCGATGAAGATAGAAAGAGAATTCAGTTGACTATGGTTTTGTAGAAAATCCTAATTTTTAAATTCCAAATTCCAACTTTGGAATTAAACATAAAAAAAAACTCCCAAACAAAAATAGTAGTTTGGGAGTTTTTATTTTTAGGATTATTTCAAAATCACCTTTTTGGTGACGCTTTTAAAATCATCATTGGCTATTTTTATAAAATAAATTCCTGGAGCATAATGAGCTAAATTTATTTCTGTAGTTTCTGAAGTTGTTTTTTGTTGAAGAATAACATTTCCTAAGATAGAAATTACTGAAATAGTTGATTGCTGAGGTGCGTTAACTGTAATTCGATCAGCACTCGGATTTGGAAAAAGCGTAACAGTAGATTTTTCAATATTAAAATGATCATTAGACAGATTGGCATTTAATGGTAAATAGAAATTACCTGTTAACAAAAAGGAGTATAATGTTTTTAGGGTATGATTAAAATAACTGTTTGGTTCGTTTAAGTTTTTTAAATCAAGGTAAGAAGCATCTAAATGTGTTTGATTTTCTCCTCCCATAGCGGCGCAGGCAAACGCGCCTACAAAAGTAGCATTGTGCCATTGTCCGCTTAAAGATCCGTCCTGATTGTAACCGTCTTTTATATTTAAAGATCCGCCTAGATTGACACGCACAAAATCCGAAGATTTTTTAGAATACGTTTTTGCATCTGCAGTCCCGTACCATAAATAATCTACCGCAATGCGCCAAGGAGTTCTTGCAGCGTCGTACGAATAGGTTTTTCCTCCTTTATTATAACCGCCTGCTTGCGAAGAATAAGCTCCTGAAGCTTCACACCAGTCTGAAACTAAACCGCCCGCAGCATTGTTTACAGTAAGATTGTTGTTGATAATGGTATAGGATTTTGCAGCAACTGAATTCCAAAAAGCGGTGTCATTTGTAAAAGTTCCGAATACTCTGTAATAAGCAGGCGAAAAATAAGATGGATTGGTAATTTGGCTTCCGCCGAATTGATCTCCAGGCTTTAGAACAAATGTATTAGCCTCTATTTCGTGCGCCTTAATTGCAGCGATTAAAGTATTGGCATCATTTTTATAATTAATCGTTCCGGCACTTGCCCATTGAAAATCGGCAACGATAAGTGCAAAAGCAACATCTAGTTCGGCATCAGTTGCGCCATTTGCGCCATTAATTCCTGAACAGCCGTTGATTTTCCAATTCATAACACCATTTGCATTCACATTGTCTTTGTAGTAAAGCCAAAGACCATCAAAAAGAGTTTTGTCGGCAGCATAAACCGCTAGAAGCATTCCGTATCCAATTCCTTCAGAGACGGTTTGATTTGGGTCATCAAACTTAACTCGGAATCGGCCATTGCTGCAGGCTTCTACAAAATTGGTTTTCCAAAGGTCGTAGTTGTTTTTGGCATCCTGGCTGTTTTTAGAACTAGCCATCAAGCCATTGGCAAAGGAAATATTTGCCGGAAAGGGTTGCTTTTGTGCGTTACTTTTGAGACACAAAAAGGCAACAGTAATCAGAAGTAGGTTTTTCATAATTATTGTTAATTGATTTAGGGACTCTAAAAGTAGGTTATTTTATACAAATAAAAAAAACCCCAAACTGCATTTGCAGTTTGGGGTTAATAATAAGGTTATAAATACTTATTTAATTTCTTCCTCTTCTTTTTTAACAGGAGGTACAGGTGCAGTTTGATCGTCTTTAGCAGCGTTCTTGAATTCTTTGATTCCGCTTCCTAAACCTTTCATTAATTCTGGAATTTTTTTACCTCCAAAAAGTAATATCACAATACCTACTATTACGAGGATTTCTGTAAGACCTAATCTTCCCATGGTTGTATATTTAATGCCGAAGCAAATTGTTTTTCTAATTTTAAGCAAAGGTATATAGAAATATACGAACAAAAAGTGTTTTTGGATTAAAATATTTGATTCTGGTCACGTTAAATATTTTATAAAATCGTAAATTAAGCGGATTGGTTAAAATTTATCGAGCATCAACAAGACGATTAATTATTATATTTGCTCGTATAAAGAACCAAAATGGCCAAGAAAAAACATGATTTCAGAAAAAAATTATTCAACAAAAACCGGCTGGTAATTTTGAATGAAAATACTTTTGAAGAAATTTTCTCGTTCAAACTCAACCTTATGAATGTTTTTGTTGTCTTTTCTTTAGGCGGGATCTTCTTAATTTTAATCACCACTTTTATTATTGCTTTTACGCCTTTGCGGGAATTTATTCCGGGATATTCTTCTTCTGAATTGAAAAAAAATGCAACCAAACTAGCCATAAAATCAGATTCGCTAGAAACAGCCTTAAAGAAAAACGAAGCTTATATTCATGGCATTCAGAAGGTTTTGAGAGGCGAACTGGATTACGCAAAATTTAATAAAGATTCTATTTTAGCAGATACAGAAGAGCATTCAGACTTAAAAATGAACGCTTCTGAAGAAGAAATTAAATTAAGAGAAGAAGTTGGAAAAATAGAGAAGGAGCCGGGCGAAAAAGTGCCAAGTAAAAACAAAACCAACAAAAAATAATACCACAGCAAATGTCGATTAAATCTGTAGCTGCAAAATTATTTGCCAGCAAAATATATTACAAAACCCTTGCCTGGTCGAATAAACCAGTTGAAACGCAGCAAAAAGTTTTTAAGAGTTTAATAAAAAGCGCAAAAGAAACTCAGTTTGGTGCAGATCATCATTTTAGTAAAATAAAAAATGTTGAAGATTTTCAAAAAAATGTTCCGGTAAGAGATTATGAGGATTTAAAACATTACATCGAAAAAGTGGTCAAAGGTGAAGAAAACATTCTATGGAAAGGGAAACCGCTTTATTTTGCAAAGACTTCAGGCACAACTTCGGGGGCAAAATTTATTCCGCTAACGAAAGAATCAATGCCGCATCATATAGAAGCCGCGCGAAATGCGATTTTACATTATATTCATGAAACTGGTAATGCCGATTTTGTTGACGGAAAAATGATTTTTTTGCAAGGAAGCCCTATTCTGACTGAAAAATACGGAATTAAATTTGGACGACTTTCTGGAATCGTAGCGCATTTTGTACCTAAATATTTGCAGCGAAACAGAATGCCATCTTGGGAAACCAATTGTATCGATGATTGGGAAACTAAAGTTGATGCCATTGTCGACGAAACGATAAAAGAAGACATGTCTGTTATTTCTGGAATTCCGTCTTGGGTTCAGATGTATTTTGAACGTTTGCAGCAAAAAAGCGACGGAAAAAAGATTGGCGAAATATTCAAAAACTTTAATTTGTTTATTTACGGAGGTGTTAATTACGAGCCGTACCGCGCTAAGTTCGAAAACATGATTGGCAGAAAAGTAGACAGCATAGAATTGTTTCCGGCTTCTGAAGGATTTTTTGCGTATCAGTCCCGAAATTTTGGGATCAAAAATGAAGAAGGAATGCTGTTGTTATTGAATTCGGGTATTTTCTACGAGTTTATAAAAGCAGATGAATTTTTTGAAAAAAAACCAAAAGTGCTGACCATTGGAGAAGTAGAAATAGGTGTAAATTATGTTTTAATTATTTCTACAAATGCTGGGCTTTGGCGTTATAATATTGGAGACACGGTTCAGTTTACAACTTTATTTCCGCATCGTGTTATCGTTTCTGGCCGAATCAAACATTTTATTTCTGCTTTTGGAGAACACGTTATTGCCAACGAAGTCGAAAAAGCACTGAAAGAAGCAACTCAGGGAACCAAAATTGTAATAAACGAATTTACTGTAGCACCACAAATAAATCCGTCAAGCGGATTGCCGTATCACGAATGGTTTGTAGAATTTGAAAATGAACCTGAAAATTTCGACGCTTTCGCGGAAGCGATTGACGACTCAATGCGAAAGCAAAACATTTATTACGACGATTTAATAACAGGAAATGTTTTGAGAAAAGTAGTGGTAACCAAAGTTTCTAAAAATGGATTTCAAGATTATATGAAATCGCAGGGAAAACTGGGCGGACAAAATAAAATTCCGAGATTATCGAATGATAGGAAGATTGCGGATAATTTGAAGTAAGAAAAGAAGAGAATATGAATTATTCAAATTGTCAATCCTAATTTGAAATAAACGTTATAATTAAATCACATTTTTAGTTTTCGATTGAAATAATAGTAATATTTCCTAATTTCGTTTATTAAAACACTTAGATTATCTTCTCGACAAGAAGATTTTTAAAATAAAAATACATGAAAGAAACCAAACATATATCAAGATCTAGAGCACAGGAATCATCTGCAGCGATAGAAAGAATGTACATTACAATGCGCCACTTATTCAACCGCGGTTTTTATAAGCCAATGGGAGTTTCGGGCGATGGCTTAAGAGAATCATTATTGGCATTGCGCCCAGAAATCTACGGAAATATAGGAGAAGAAAAAGTAGAGCTAAACGGACTTTTGTATGTTATAGAAAGACTTCCGATAGGAATCGAACAATGCCGTTTTATCAATTTAACTTCAGATGAAGGTTATTCTAAATCGCATTTTCAGGCAATTGTTCCTCCAAAAAGAAGAAGAAATTGTTACCGAATTGACGAAGAACAAATGAATGTCGAAATCACACGCGGGCGATCTGACATTTACGATATTCTGACGCATTTGACTTTTATTTTCATCGAATCCCATAAAATTAAAAATAGAGTTTTACTAGACGACGGAGGCGAAGTTTCGCGTGACTGGCTTAAATTAGAACAAGCTGTAATGCAGACGAAAAAATTGTCTTTAATAGAAAAAGAAAAAGCAATTTCGCACGTTGCCAATATCTTAGCAAGAACTTTTGAAGAGGTTTTAGATATTTACGATGCTTTTGGATCTGAAAATGCACCAGACCGTTTCCTGCACGTTATTTATTGGTTAGGAAAACTAGCCATCGAAGAAGTGATTGAAAACAATAAAAGAACAATAACATTCAGTCCCGTTTTAAGAGAACGTTTAGGACACCATATTCACGGTGAAATTTGGGCAACAAATATCAAGGAAGTTTTAAAAGCTAACGATCTTTTAAAGCGGCCAATTCACGTTATTAGTGCGAACATGCACAGTGTCATGAATTCGATTTTTGCTACTCCTTTATTAACATCAAAATTCAAAGGCAAATCAGATTTCTTTATTTATGAAGAATTAAGCAAATCTGGCGCAAAAGACACCAGAGCTGTTGTTGAAGAAGTGGCGTTGAAAAACGGAATGATTTCAATATTAGATACATCAGGAACAAACATCGATGTTCAGATTTTTGATACTGCAAAAATTGACTGGACAAAAACCGCATTTCCAAAAGCAGCACTTGACGAGAACAAACCTGTTATTATTGTAATGGATTATGCCTTTGGAGAACAAGCATACGAAACAATCGACGAGCTTTTAAAACCATATAAAAAAGAAACTTTATTGAATGTTCAATCTGTCTCTATAATGGGTAAGGCTGGAATTTTAGAAGGCGGAAAAGGCGATATTATGATTCCGTCGGCACATATAAATGAGGGAACTGCAGATAATTATTTCTTCGAAAATGAACTTACAGGCGCTATGTTTGAAGGAAACGACATTGCCGTTTTTGAAGGCGCAATGGTTACTGTTTTAGGAACTTCTTTGCAAAACAGAGATTTGTTGAAATTCTTTCACGAATCGACTTGGGGCGTAATTGGTCTTGAAATGGAAGGTTCTTATTATCAAAAAGCGATTCAATCGGCATCAAAAATTAGAAAAAGCGTACCGCATGATATTAAAGTTCGTTATGCATATTATGCTTCAGATAATCCTCTTGAAACCGGAAGTACATTAGCTTCTGGCGGATTAGGAACAACTGGCGTAAAACCAACGTATTTGATTACCATTAAAATTTTAGAACAAATTTTCAACGTAAAATAACCAATAAATGAGTACAAAAGTACCCCATAACAACTCCGATCAGGAAATTGATATTTTTCAGCTTTCAAGAAGTATTGGTAATTTTTTCGAGCGCGTTAGCAGATCTTTTTTTCGAGCAATTCAGTTTTTTATTCGAAACTGGATTATCGCGCTGATTCTAGTTGTTTTAGGGTTTAGTTTAGGCTGGTATTTAGATTCGAATAAAAAATCATTTCAGAATCAAGTTATTGTAACGCCAAATTTTGAAAGTGTTGATTATTTATACGCCAAAATCGATTTGATACAATCTAAAATTGTTTCTGGCGACACGGCTTTTCTTAAAAATGTAGTTGGTATTTCGCATCCAAAAACAATCAGGAAAATCGAAATCAAGCCAATTCCTGACGTTTATAAATTTATCGAAGACAAAGAACAAAACTTCGAACTGATAAAAATAATGGCTGAGGTTGGCGAGGTAAAAAAGGTTTTAGAAGATAATGTTACAAGCAAAAACTATACTTTTCATACCATCTCTTTTATTTCAAATCAGCTAGCAAACGAAAAAGAAGTTGTTGATCCGCTGTTGAAATTCTTAAACAATTCGACCTATTATGCTGAAATTCAAAAAATTGGATATAAAAATTTAGAACGCGAAATTGCACAAAACGACACGATAATTGCTCAGATTGATAATGTTTTGAATGGCTTTTCGAATACAGTAAAAAACGGTTCTAAAAACGAAAAACTGGTTTATTACAATGAAAATCTGCAACTCAACGACATTATAAAAACCAAACAAAAACTGGTTCTTGAACAAGGAAAAAACCGAATTAAATTAATCACTTTTGGTAAGACAATCAAAGAGATTAATTCGACGCTTAACATAAATGAAAATAAAACTGTAAACGGCAATTTCAAAATTTGGCTGCCTCTTTTCTTTATTTTGATTTTTGTTTTGACTTATCTTTTCAAGAAATTTTATCGCAAACAACTTGCAATTTCAAATGCAAATCAACTTTAAAAACAATTGAAAACCAATCTTATTTTCAAAAGATTTTCTCAAAATCCGTTTTTAAGACAAAGTTTTAACACCTTGTTTTTAAGAATTTTAGGAGTTCTTTTGTTATTTGGTTTTACAGTTTTTCTAACAAAATCATATAGTCCAAAATTGGTTGGGCAATATGATTTTGTTCGTTCTTTTCTTCTCTCCATCGGAAGCATTTGCCTGCTGGGTTTTGATCAGTCTATTTTATATTTTAAAGGAAAACTGGCAAGTCAGGGTGCGCTGGAAGAATTGAAAAAAATATATATCAAAATGCTGGGAATGCTTTTTTTTACTTCCGTTTTAGCATTGCTGATTATTGCCCTTTTAAGCAAAGAATTAATTAACAATTATTTTGCGGATCAGCAGGTATATTCGATTTTATTAAAAGGCGCCGCAACCTTGTTTTTCTACGGAATTTCGACTTTAAACACAGAAATTTTCAGAGCTTTAGATAAATTATATGTTGCCGAATTGTTTCGGAATATCTTGAAATATATTCCTTTAATTATAGGCTCAATTTTGCTTTTTTATTGGCACGAAGAAACCTATTTGGTGGATGTTTTTTTACTCGGATTTGTTTTTCTTTCGGTTATAAGTTCCGTTTTTGTTTTTCTTTATTTTAATAAAACAGAAACCGTGAATAAACTTGAAAATTTTTCTCATAAAGAAGTTTTTTTAAAATCATACCCAATTGCGATAAGCGGTATGGCGATGTTTTTATTGATGAGTTTCGATATTATGTTTTTGAAAAAATACCGGAATGATGAAACAGTTGCCTTTTATTCTGTCGGCGTTAAAGTGATGACGATTGTTTCAGTTATTATTTTGACCATAAATATTACAGTTTCGGCTAAAATTGCGGAGTATTTTTCAAGTCATAATAAAACAGAATTAGTTAAGATGCTTAGAAATAGCGCGCGATTAATCTTCGGAATAACATTTCCTGTAATTTTATTAATCAGTTTTTCTTCTGAACATGTTTTATCTTTTTTTGGACATCAATATGTAGTCGCAAAACAAGCTTTTTTAATTTTGATAATTGGCCAGGGAGTTTGTTCTGCATTTGGTTCAGCGCCCGTTTATTTGAATATGACTGGAAGACAGCATATTTTTCAGGTTATTTTAATGGTGGCTGTTTTGCTTAATTTTGTTTTAAACCGATTTTTAATTCCAGAATACGGAATGATCGGAGCGGCGATTGCGTTTGTTTCGAGTTCGCTTTTTTGGAATATAGTTGCCGCTATTGTTATTTATCAAAAAGACCGAATCAAAATTTTTTTACATTAAGAATCAATTTAAAATGCAAAACAAGATTAAAAAAAGTACAGCAGCATTTTGGCTTATTGCCACAGCCAATTTGGTTGTAGCATTTGCTGCTTATTTTGTTTTGCCTCCCAAGTTTTTTTACGACGCTGCAATTATAGCGTATGATAAAGGAAATGAAATAGGTTATTTTGGAAGTTATCCGCTTACGATTTTATTGTATAAAATTTCAGGTTTGCGTTATTTGCCTTTTCCGGTAATTGCCTTAATACAATTTCCGATTTTGATGTTTGTTTTATATAAAATCGGAATTCCAGATAACTTCGAAAAAATAAATATCAAGAACATTCTGGTTTATATGGGTATTTTGATGATAGCTATTTTTATGTCAATGCCTTCAAAAGAGTTTATTACGTTTTTGTATGTATCTCCAATCGTTTTCTTGTGCTTAAACGATCAAATTTCACTAAAGAAAACAATTGTATACGTTGTTCTTTTATTGTTGATTTTTGGCGCGTTTTATCGCCCGTATTATGCTTTGATTCCAATTATTGGCGGCGGCATGTACTTGGTAAGCCGGGTAACTTTTAAAAACAAAACCGTAACCACCATTTTTTATGGTTTATTAATTGCTGTTTTTTTATCTTTCAGTCACGGAATTATAAAAGGGAAATACCTTTCAGAAATTAGCCGAGAAGTGGTAAACAGCGACAGAGTGGGTTCTGCAGATGCCAATTCGATAATTATTTCGCCCGTAAAAACAGATACTTGGTACGGAGAAATTGTAGGTATTTTTTATGGATTTTTCACCGTTAATGTTCCGGTAAACGGATTAAAACATATCTTTTCTCCTCAAATCATTACCTTTATAATCTGGCAGCTTTTCTTGTTTTATATTTTGCTCGTTCGTTTTTCAAAATGTTTAAAAGAAAGAAAAAGATATCCAAAAGAACTTTTAATTTTACTGATTATCTTTTCGTTTTTTATTGTACAAGGCGTTTTTGAACCCGATTTAGGAACCGCCGTTCGTCATAAAATTGGTATTTTTCCATTAATTTATTTTGCGTTATACTATGAATATTTCCGAAAAGAACTTCAATAAAATATTCAATGTTTTCTTGTGTGTGATTGCGATTGCAATGATTTTTAGAAAACCGTGTTCGCTTTTTATTATTTTGTTTGGGGTTTTTAGCTTGATTTTCTTCAAAAAACTAAAATTTAATAAAACTTCATTCATTTTAATTGTTTGTATTGCCTCACCAATTTTGTTGGAATTATTGCTTTTTTGGAATAACGATTCGTTCTCAAAAGGACTAAAAGCAATAGAAAAAAGTATCTCTTTATTATTATTTCCCATTTTTATTATTGGGAATTATCAGCGTGTAAATTTTTTAAAAACGGCGCAGATTTATTACATCATAACAACTATTATAATGTTGTTTTTCTTGATTCGATTTAATGTTGTTTATCCGGAGTTAATTGCAAAATATTTTAACGGAATTGATTTGTTCGAAATAGGATATAAGTTTGCAGACAGCATTGGTATTCATGCTCCGGCGTTAAACATGCATTTGGCATTTGTTTCTGTCTGTGCGCTGTATTTTGTTTTTTACAGCTTTCATAACAATGAAAAAACGGCAATTAAAATGTTGCGTTTTGTCATTTTTCTTTTGTCATTTTTCTTTGTTCTTTTCGTAAATACACGAATGGCTTTAATGAATGTCTTGGCAGGATTTATAATTGTTTTCTTTTTTGAATTTAAAACAAAATTCAACTTAAAAAAAATGGCAATAGCGAGTGTAACTGTACTCATCTTATTAAGTGGTATTTTGTTTTTCTATGTAAAGGAAAATCCATACATGAAAGAAAAATATTCGACGGCGACTTTTGCTTATATGGATAAAGTTGGAAAACTAGATGAAATTGATCATCCTGAAATTAAAGTTTACAATTCACTGGTAACGCGAGTTTCAATCTGGAAATCAGCTTGGGAATTATCAGTTAAAAATCTTCCTTTTGGAGTTGGTGCATCTGATGGAAAACCAGAATTAAACAAATATTACAAGCAGACCAATCAAAAATTTTTAGCAAAATACGAATTTCCGACACACAATCAGTTTCTCGATTTTTTATTAAAGTTTGGAATTCTGGGACCAATTGTAGCGTTGCTTTATATGTTAACTATTGGCTATCTGGGCTATGATCTCAAAAATGCGATTATATTTTCGTTCTTTCTGATCTTTTTCACGTCAAATTTAACCGATGATTTTTTGCTTCGTTTCGACGGAATTGCCTTTAGCGGTTTGTGGTCATCGATTTTTGCAAGCTATTGGCTTCAGCAAAAAACTACTTCTGGTAAAGTTCCAGAAGCTGTTTAAAATTTTTGTTGTTATCGAATAAATCTTCGCATCTTTTTAAAGCATTTTTACCAAAAGAAATTCGATTTTTCTCATCGCTTAAAACGTTAAAATAGTCATTTAATTTCTCAATTTCATCAAATAAAAATCCGGTTTGATTGTGAACGACGACATCTTTATTGCCAATAATATTAGTTGCAATTATAGGCTTTTCTAAAACCATTGCTTCTAAAACGGCAATTGGCAAACCTTCCCAAAGAGAAGTCTGCAGGTAAATATCAATCGAATTCAAATTTTTAAAAACAGTATTTTTATCTAAGATCCAGCCCGTAACCTTAATATTAGGAGCTGTAATTAAAGGATTTAATTCGCCATCGCCAATCCAAAGAAAATTATAATCAGGAAATCGTAATGCAATTTCGTTAAACAATTTGGGATTTCTTGCAGCTGTAATTCTGCCCACAATTCCGATAGTCAATTTTGTATTTTGATGAGGTAAAAAATGTCTTCTAATTTCACTAATATCAACTCCATTTCGAATTAATTTTGAAGGTCCTATTTTTTGCGCGATTTCAAATTCGGTATCGCCACAGGCAACGATTGTTCCTCCAAAAAAACGTTGAAAATTTTTTTCGATTCCCGCATATAATTTTTTTGAAGAGTTAGAAATATCAGTTCTTAGAAAAGCATAACCGTGCGGCGTGTAAAAAATTTTCTTTTTTCTGAATAGAAAAAAATATGCAATTCGGCCTAAAACTCCAGCTTTAGATGAATGAAGATGAATAACATCTGGATTGATTTTTTTGAGTTCTTTTCTCAATTTCAAAATCGATTTTAAATCTTGAAAAGGAGCAATTTCGCGAACCATACTAATATGAATCAAAGGAACGTTTGGAGAAAAATCAGCTTTTATTTGTGTCGGGTTCACGCCATTTCTGTGACCGCTATAAATAATAGCAGTTGCTGCAGTTTTGGCAATTTCTTCATTCCCAAAGAAAGTAGACAAATCTTTAAAATAAGTATAAACGCCGCCCTCAAGTGCTTCAACAACATGTACAACTCTCAAAACAAATAAAATTTAGTTTTGTAAAAGTAGAATAAACCAATTGATAATAAATTAAAAATTTTAACCCTGTATTTTAGTAAAATTTTTAGCGAATTTAAAAGGTCAGATATTTTAGTACATTTGTGGATATTTGCAGCGAATATCAAAAACAAAGGTTCAAGAAAATCATTATGAAAAGAATACTTATTACCGGAGCGGCGGGTTTTTTAGGATCACATTTGTGCGATCGTTTTATCAAAGAAGGTTATTATGTTATCGGAATGGATAATTTGATCACTGGCGATCTTAAAAACATTGAACATTTATTCAAATTAGAACATTTTGAGTTTTATCATCACGACATTACGAAATTTGTTCATGTTCCTGGTGATTTAGATTATATATTGCATTTTGCTTCGCCTGCAAGTCCGATCGATTATTTAAAAATTCCGATTCAAACTTTAAAAGTTGGATCATTAGGAACGCATAATTTATTAGGTTTGGCAAGAGTTAAAAAAGCGAGAATTTTGATAGCTTCAACTTCAGAAGTTTACGGAGATCCATTGGTTCATCCTCAAACCGAAGAATATTACGGAAACGTAAATACAATTGGGCCAAGAGGAGTTTATGATGAAGCCAAACGTTTTCAGGAATCTATCACAATGGCATATCATACTTTTCACGGTGTAGAAACAAGAATCGTTCGTATTTTTAATACTTACGGACCAAGAATGCGTTTAAATGACGGACGTGTAATTCCTGCTTTTATTGGTCAGGCGCTTCGTGGAGAAGATTTAACAATTTTTGGAGACGGAATGCAAACGCGTTCTTTCTGCTATGTTGATGATCAAGTAGAAGGTATTTTTAGATTACTGCATTCAGATTATGTGTATCCGGTAAATATTGGAAATCCAGACGAAATTACAATTAAAGATTTTGCAGAAGAAATCATTAAACTTACAGGTACAAACCAGAAAGTAGTATATCATCCGTTGCCAATAAACGATCCGCTGCAGCGCCAGCCAGACACTACAAAAGCTAAGGAATTATTGGGCTGGGAAGCAAAAGTGAGCCGTTCTGAAGGAATGAAAATCACCTATGATTATTTCAGATCACTTTCTAAAGAAGAGCTTTCAAAAGAAGAGCATAAAGATTTTTCGAGTTACATAAAATAGCAGCTGAAAAAAAACATTTATGACCGCGTTTCAAACAGGAAGATACTCAAAATATATCAGGCCAATTAGTATCTTAATCGATCTGATGGTTATTGCTGTTTTGAATTTTTTTGTTTTTCAAGAACTGGTTTCAAATTTTTGGCTATACATTTTATATCAGTATGCAGGATGGGGCTTAATTGCTTTTTCTATAAAGTTTTATGATGTTTACAGATTTACGACACCAATTGAAATCATTTCAAAAATAGTAAAGCAGGGAATTTTATTTCTCTTAATTGTAATTGCTTTTTTTCCGTTTTTTAAAGAAGCTGTTTTTAGCGAAACTGCGATTGCTTTGTTTATTTCTTTAGTGATTTTACTGGTAACGATTTTTAAATTTTCATTGTTTTTTTATTTAAAAGAATATAGAATAATAACGGGAAGCAATTATAGAACGGCTGTTATTATTGGGTTTACTCCAGAAGCAATTCGGCTTAAAGATCTTTTTGAAACCAGAAAAGATTACGGATATCGGTTTCTCGGATATTTTTCAGACAAAAAAGCCAATCAGAATATTGCCGGAAAATTAGCCGATTTAAAACCTTTTGTGATTGATAATTTAGTCGACGAAATTTATTGTTCTCTAAACGAAGTGTCGAATAATTATTTGAAAGATTTAATTGATTTTGCAGACGAAAACAATAAAACAATAAAATTTATTCCGGACACAAAAGAGATTTTTTCAAAGAATTTAAAAATAGATTATTACGATTTTTTTCCGGTGCTTTCGCTAAAGCAAACCATGCTGAATGAGCCCGCTATAAAATTTTTCAAACGTACTTTTGATGTTGTTTTTTCTATTTCTGTAATCGTTTTTATATTATCATGGCTTGGTCCGTTATTGGCGATTTTAATAAAGTTAGAATCTAAGGGGCCTGTTTTTTTCAAACAAGGAAGACCCGGAATTGATGAAAACGAATTTGTGTGTTATAAATTTCGTTCGATGCGAATTAATAAAACAACTGAAAAAGAGGCTTCTAAAGATGATCCACGTGTTACAGCAATTGGTCGATTTATGCGAAAAACAAGCATAGACGAATTGCCGCAATTTGTAAATGTTTTATTGGGAGACATGTCAGTTGTGGGTCCGAGGCCGCATCTTTGGTCACAAAATAAAGAGTACGGGAATAAAGTAAAAAAATATATGATCCGTCATTGTGTTAAGCCAGGAATTACAGGTTTAGCTCAAGTCAGTGGTTTTAGAGGCGAAATTACAATGGAAAGAGATATGATTAACCGAATAAAATTTGATGTTTTTTATATCGAAAATTGGTCTCTTATTTTAGATTTAAAGATAATTTCTCAGACCGTAATAAACATTTTTAAAGGCGATAAAAAAGCATATTGATGAATGAATTAGTCTCTATTATAACGCCAACATTTAATACCGAAAAATACATTCGGGCAACTTTGCAATCGGTTATAGATCAGAGTTATCAGAACTGGGAATTAATTCTGGTTGATGATGCATCTACAGATCAAACCGTTGCAATTATAAAAGAATATGCTCAAAATGACAGCCGGATAAAACTAACTGAATTAACCAAAAATTCAGGAAACGGTTTTGCGAGAAATGTTGCCTTAGAAAAAGCAAATGGAAAATACATTGCATACTTAGATGCGGATGATTTGTGGTTTACGACGAAGTTAGAAAAGCAGATTCAGTTTTTAAAAGCAAACAATTTACCTTTCACTTTTAGCTTTTATGATTGTATCGATGAAGACGGAAATTCATTAAATAAAAGAGTAGAAGCGCCATTAAATCTAACCTACAATCAACTGTTTTTCTGCAATTATGTTGGGAATCTAACCGCTATTTATGACGCTGATTATTTTGGTAAAATTGTAATTAAAGCTACTCAAAAAAGACAAGATTGGCGTTTGTGGCTTACAATTTTAAAACAAATTAAACAAACAAAACCTGTTCCGGAACCTTTAGCCTTTTATAGAATAAGAAAAGATTCTATTTCTTCTTCAAAATTCAAATTGATAAAGCACAATTTTGGCGTTTATAGAGATTTTCACGGTTTTAATTTCGTGAGTTCTGTTTTATTGATGACTCGGTTTTTGTTTACACAGTTGGTTATTAAACCAAGATATATAAAGAACATATAATTCTCCATCTTTTAGGTCGCAATTTGCGACAAACAGTTTTGTTCAAAATTGGAGATAACAAATTGTTACCGTGAAAAATATTATTTTTTATATCCAATTTTCACCCTTTTAGTTTCATCTTCCTTTTTATCAGTCAATTCATCTAAATAAGAAAAAACCAATTCAATATTTTTATCATGATTCTCTAATTTCTTCTGAATCTGAAGAATATCAACTTTAATTTCTGTTGTATCGAGAAGCATTTGCCTCACTTTCGTGAAAATACGCATGATTTGAATATTAGTTTGAATTGCTTTGTCGCTATTTAAAATACTTGAAAGCATTAATATTCCATGTTCTGTGAATGCCATTGGTGCATATCTTAAACCAATCTTATCAGAATTGGAGGTCGCAATTTGCGACCTCCAATTTTCAAATTCCTCTTTAGTTAATTCAAACATAAAATCCTCGGGAAAGCGATTTCGATTCCTTTTGACTTGTTCTTTTAATCGTTTTGTTTCTACTCCATAAAGTAAAGCCAAATCACGATCCAGCATCACTTTTTGTCCGCGGATAAAATATATTTTATTAGAAATTGTTTCTTCAGAAAGTAAAGATTGATCGTCCATGAGTTTTTAAATAAAAAAACAAATGTAAGATTTTATTTATATTATAAATGAGATTTGAATTGCTTTAATTTGCCGCGATTGGTTCTTTCTAAAACTGTTTTTCTGGTAAAAGTGAAGTTTAGATTAGGTTCAAGATATAATGCAATTGCTTCTTCTATTTTCTGAATTTGATCTGAAACTAATGCTGTTTCAGAAACATATTCAATTTCAAAAGTATGCAATTGCGTTTGTCTAATGATAAATTCTTTTACGTTTCCGTCATCTTCAATAATACTTTTGGTTACGTAGTAAAACGTCAATCCAGGCGATTTTTTTCCGCTTGGTAAAATCGCAACATCATTTGTTCTGCCAATTAATTTTTTAAGAATTGGTTTTTGTAATGTACTTTTTTCATCTAAAATTCCAATATCGCCAATATCGTATCGAATAAAAGGATTTGCCTTATTGAATAGAGAAGTAATGACAATTCGGCCCTCTTTCCCGTAAGGGAGAACTTTATTGTTTTCATCTAAAATTTCGACAAAAAGCGTTTCAGCATTAATTTGCCATTCGCCCTGTGGATTTTCAAAAGCAATTAAATCAAGTTCTGATGCACCGTATTCATTGATAATGGGAATGCCAAATTGCTTTTCCAATAATTTTTTATCCGATTCAAAAAGCATTTCAGAAGTAACAAAACAAGCTTTTAAACTCGGGCAGATTTTATTTAAAACGATATTTTTCTGTTCTAAATATTTCGCAAATAAAACGATCGAACTAGTATAACCATTTATATAATCGAATTTTTTCGATTTGAATTTATGTAAAAATTTTTCTAATATTTCATCAGATAAATCGAAAACCGGAAAACGAAAACGATGCGTCAGGAAATCTTTAAAACGTTCTTTTTGGTATCCAATAAAATCCATCGGAATGCCATAAAAACGCGCCTGATACGAATGATTAAAATTGATCTCGAACCAGCCGAAACGCATAATATTTGAAGCCCAGGTTAAGGCATGTGAATACTTATCTTTAGCAAAAATAAAAGGAGTTCCGCTCGATCCAGAAGTTTTGTTGAGGTAAACATCTTTTAAAGAATACCCTTTTGAAAGCCTTTCTTCCAAAGGTTTTTGAAGATTCTGTTTGTTTAAAATTGGCAAATCTTCCCATTTGGGAGCAATTGTACTTCGAACTAATTCCTGATAAAAGGAATTGTTTTTAAGATGAAAATCGACAATTTCCTTTTTCTTATTCTGAAGAAAAACAGCATATTCATCTTCAGATAAATTCACAATTTGATACAATTCGGCTTTGGCTTTCTTTATCGGAAAACCATTTAATCGAAGTGTGATATCAAACAGACGAATCATTATATTTTTAGAACAATATTAATACTGCCAGCGGTCAATTCTTTTTCAGAATATTTTGAAAAATCCTGATGTAATTTTAAATTTCTGAACTTTTGTTCTTGAGGAGAATTTGGTCCAGGATTATCGTGAGAAATATAAACAATTTCTAAATCTAAAGATTTAAAAATGTCTAAATATTGGGGCAATCTCAAACGGTTATGATAATCAAACCTGGTTTGTATTTTATCCCATTCTTTAGAACTGTATTTTAAAAACTCCTGAAGAGATAACGATTGATCAGAAAATGCCCTGTGATCGCTGGGAGAAATAAAATGAATAATGTAAGATCCTTTATTTAAGGACTGCTTAAATTTTTCATGCATTTTAAAAATATCTTCGGGCGTAACATGTTCTAAAACAAATCTTGAAAATACAATATCGACTTTTGGAATATTGGCATTTATTATATTTTGAGAAGGAAAATAGTGAACATTTTCTGGCAAGGAATAAGAGTTATTTCTGCTTACAGCAATATCATTTTTGTATGTTTTTGAAAATAACGAATTGAATTTTTCAATGTTTATTTTTTGGTAATGCTTATTAATATCAAAACTATAAATTTCTTTGAGCTTATATTTATGAAGTAAGATATAGGGAGAAATTGGCAGCCATCCTGAACCAATTTCAATCGCCGATTTGTTTTGTAAATCGACTTTCAAATTTGCAAAGATGTTTCCAAAGGCGCTTAATGTATTTTCAGTACTTTTTAATTTTGCTTCAATATTTTTATTCTCAGAAACATTTTGCAATTGGTGATAGATTTTCGAACCTAAAGAATCCGGAAGAATACTCAGGGTTTTAAAAATATAGGTTTTTAAATAATGTTTCATGAGGTAAATTTTCATCAAAAATAATATTATCCAACTACTAACACAGAAGAATCACGAACTTTTTAAGATTTAATTATTTTTTACGTACAAAAGCAATTATTTTTGCACCACAACTAAATACAACTATACCATGACAATTTTATTATTGGGATCAGGCGGAAGAGAACATGCTTTTGCGTGGAAAATGATTCAGAGTCCGCTTTGCGAAAAACTTTTTGTTGCACCAGGAAATGCAGGAACAGCTGCAATTGCTACAAATGTTGCAATGTCTCCAACCGATTTTGATGCGATAAAAGCATTCGTACTTCAGGAAAATGTAAAAATGGTGGTTGTAGGACCAGAAGATCCTTTGGTAAAAGGAATTTACGATTATTTTAAAAATGACGAAAGTTTAAAACACATTCCGGTAATTGGGCCATCAAAATTAGGAGCTCAATTAGAAGGAAGTAAAGAATTTGCAAAAGAATTCTTGATGAAACATAATATTCCAACTGCCGCTTATGATAGTTTTACGGCAGAAACAGTTGAAAAAGGATGTGAGTTTCTAGAAACGCTACAGCCTCCATACGTTTTAAAAGCAGATGGTTTAGCAGCAGGAAAAGGAGTTTTAATTATTCAAGATCTTGAAGAAGCTAAAACAGAACTTAGAAACATGCTGGTTCACGAAAAATTTGGAGCAGCAAGTTCTAAAGTTGTTATCGAAGAATTTTTAGACGGAATAGAATTGAGCTGTTTTGTTTTGACAGACGGAAAAAGCTATAAAATTCTGCCAACTGCAAAAGATTACAAACGAATTGGAGAAGGTGATACCGGATTAAATACAGGCGGAATGGGAGCAGTTTCTCCAGTTCCTTATGTTGATGCTGTTTTGATGGAAAAAATCGAAACTAGAATCGTAAAACCAACAATCGAAGGTTTCCAAAAAGACGGAATCGAATATAAAGGATTTGTGTTTATTGGTTTGATCAATGTAAAAAACGAACCAATTGTTATTGAATACAATGTGAGAATGGGAGATCCGGAAACTGAAGTTGTGGTTCCGAGATTAAAATCTGATTTGGTTGAATTGTTTCTTTCAGTAGCAAATCAAAAATTAGATGAATTCGAATTAGAAGTGGATCCAAGAAGTGCTACAACAATTATGGTGGTTTCTGGCGGTTATCCTGAAGATTTCGAAAAAGGAAAAGTAATTACAGGATTAGAAAATATTACAGATTCGATAGTTTTTCATGCAGGAACAAAATTAGATGGCGAAAATGTCGTTAGTAATGGAGGACGTGTTTTGACAATTACATCATACGGAGACGATTTTCAACAGGCCATAAAAAAATCTTACCAAAATATAGATAAACTAAATTTTGATAAGATGTATTTTAGAAAAGATATTGGCTTCGACTTACTTTAAAAAAGAGTGAGCTGTAGTATCTTGATTTTCAGTTCCGGCGTCATCAAAAATGCGTAATTGTTTAATCCAATAAACGATTGCGCATGCGCAGATGATCATAAAAATCCAGTTAATTGTGTTTGCACCAAACCAAGTAATTAGTTCCAAACGACGCAAAAAGTCAAGAGGAGCAAACAAAATGTTAACGAATAAGTATTGTATTCCTTCAAAAAAAGCTGTCATAATTTATAAAATTATATGTTATTATTGTTTTTAACGCATTGAAGACAAAATCCAATTAATAGAATCTTTTTTCAACTTGTTGGTTTTTCCTTTTAAACAAGTATTATATTTACAATCACAAAAGTATAAAATATCCTTATGATAACAAGTGTTTTTAAAAAATCTACACCATTAAATTATTCATTGGTTGTAATTTTAATACTGGTTTTCTTTTTTCTGTTTCAAATTCAAGAACCATCTTGGGTAAGTTCTTCTTTTTTGGCTTTTCAAAAAATGAGTTTGCTGTGCTTTATTTTTGCTTCTTTTTTCTTAATTAATTTTATTGTAAAGAAGAACGGACTCAGCAAAGACAACGGATATACGATATTTTTCTATTTGTTGTTCCTTTTGTTTTTCCCTACCATATTTAATAACCCGAATGTAATATATGCCAACTTTTTTCTCCTGCTGGCACTTCGAAGATTAATATCACTTCAATCATTAAAAGCATCAAAAGAAAAGATATTCGATGCATCTTTTTGGATTTTAGTTGCTTCTTTATTTCAATTTTGGTGTATTCTTTTCCTAATTTTGGTTTTTATATCGATCATTTTTCACGTTTCTAGAGATTATAGAAACTGGGTTTTGCCCTTTATAGCGCTTTTAGCCGTTGCATCCATTTTTTATATGATCTCTTTAATTTTTCATTTTGACGCGTTTGAATTTTTCGAAAAACGCGCAGTAATGGATTTTAGGATTGATTATTTTAAAAATAATTACGAAAACGGAGCGCTTTCAATATATGTTGCCGTAGCCTTGTTTTTTGTAGTTTCGATTTTGACAACTTTATCAAACAGACCTCAAATCGTACATACTTCATACAAAAAAGTAGTTGCTTATTTTTTTATTGCTGCTTTTGTTTTTATAATTTCACCGAATAAAAGCAATGATTTGCTGCTGTTTAGTATTGCACCTCTAAGCATTATGGCATCGAGTCATGTTGAATATATGAAGCAGAGACTAAATAATGAGATCGTATTTTACGTGCTGACTGCCTGCAGTTTGTTTACGTTTTTCTCGCAATTATAATTTACTACCGTAAGCCAGATCGCCAGCATCTCCAAGACCAGGAACAATGTAGTTTTTCTCGTTTAATTTTTCGTCTAAAGCAGCAACCCACAAATGACAGTTATCGGGAAGATTTTTTTCAAGATAAGCAACTCCTTCAGGTGCAGCAATAACAACTACAATATGAATTTCATTTGGAGTAGCATTTTCAACCAGTTTTTTATGAACCGCTACAATAGATTGTCCCGTTGCCAGCATGGGATCAAGAAGCAGAACTGTTTTATTGTTTAAGTCTGAAATCGCTTGATATTCAACTAAAATTTCAAATTCGTCATCATTATTTGGATGAAATCTGCAGGCCGAAACAAAGCTGTTTTCTGCATGATCGAAATAATTTAAAAAACCATTATGAAGTGGCAGTCCAGCTCTTAAAATTGGACATAAAACCAAATCACTTTCTATTTGAGTTGTTTTTTTAATGCCGAGCGGTGTCTGAATTTCAACATCTTTATAAGGTAAAACTTTGCTGAGTTCATACGCCATAATTTCTCCAATTCGCTCAATATTTCTTCGAAAACGCATACTGTCTTTTTGAACATTTACATTTCTGATTTGGCCCAAAAAATGATTTAAAACGCTGTTATTTTCAGATATATAATGAATTTTCATATGTTATTTTTAGTATTATCAATGATTTGTAAGATGAAAACGAAAAAATAATCGTTTTTTTCACACTATAAAAGTATAAAAAGTATCTTTGTCTCTCTAATAATTAAAGACATGTTTTCAAAATTAGCTTATTCTGTTTTCGAACAAAGCATCAAAGATTATCATCAATTTGATAATGTTGATCAGCCTATAAATAATCCTTATCCTAAGGATAAATTTGAACATTTATTATATTTAAAAAACTGGATTGACACGGTGCAATGGCATTTTGAAGATATTATTCGTGATCCTCAAATTGATCCGGTCGCCGCTTTGACTTTAAAAAGAAGAATCGATGCTTCAAACCAAGAACGTACTGATATGGTCGAATATATCGACAGTTACTTTTTGCAAAAATACAGTAATGTACAAGCAAAAGACGGAGCAAAAATCAATTCTGAAAGTCCAGCTTGGGCTTTTGACAGATTATCTATTTTGGCTTTAAAAATTTATCATATGCAGGAAGAAGCTAATCGTGCAGAGGCTTCACAAGAACATAGAGATAAATGTCAGGAAAAATTAAACATTCTTTTAGAACAAAGAAGTGATTTGTCTACAGCAATTGAAGATTTATTGACAGATATCGAAAATGGAGATAAATTCATGAAAGTGTACAAACAAATGAAAATGTACAATGACGATGATTTGAATCCTGTTTTATATCAAAACAAAAAATAATTGGCAGAATTGTCCAATACAATTAAGCATATAGCCGTCATGAGACTATCCGCAATGGGAGATGTCGCCATGACGGTTCCTGTTTTACGTGCTTTTGTAAAACAGTATCCAGAGGTAAAACTGACGGTAATTTCTCGTCCGTTTTTTAAACCATTTTTTGAAGGAATTCCGAATCTTGATTTTTTTGCTTTTGATGAAAAAGAACGCCACAAAGGGTTTCTTGGACTTGTGCGTTTATATACCGACGTAAAAAAACTCAAAATTGATGCTTTTGCAGATCTTCATAATGTTTTGAGATCTAAAATTGTGAGTTTGCTTTTCGCTTTAAGCGGAAAAAAAAGAGCTACTGTTGATAAAGGCCGAGAAGGAAAAAAAGAATTAACGAGAGCCGAAAACAAGATTTTTAAACAATTGCCAACTATGTTTGAAAGACACGCAAAAGTGTTTGAAGAACTTGGTTTTCATTTAGATTTATCCAATCCTACTTTTCCTGAAAAAGCAGTTTTAAGTGCCGAAATTTTAGAAATTATCGGAAATCAAAATCAAAAATTAATCGGAATTGCACCTTTTGCGCAATACGATTCTAAAGTTTATCCGATAGATTTAATGAAAGAAGTTATTGCAAAATTGGCTGAAAATCCAGCTTATAAAATTTTGCTTTTTGGTGGAGGAAAAAAAGAAATCGAAATTCTGGATTCACTTTCAAAACCATTTGAAAATGTAATCAATATGGCTGGAAAAATTAAATTTCAGCAAGAATTACAATTAATCAGCAATCTTGATATTATGCTTTCTATGGATTCTGGAAATGCACATATTGCCGCAATGCTGGGCGTAAAAGTAATTACACTTTGGGGCGCAACTCATCCGTACGCAGGATTTTTGCCTTTTAACCAAAGTTTAGAAAACGCATTAGTTTCAGACAGAAATCAATATCCAAAATTGCCAACATCTGTTTACGGAAATAAAATCTTTGAAGGTTACGAAAATGCGATGAGAAGTATTTTGCCAAAAGAAATAATTGACAATATTCAGAGTTTAGTTTAAATTTCAACAAAAAAAATCAAATTCCAAAAGTGAGGAATGTCAAAATAAAAAATTCCAAATCCCAATTGTAAAGTTGGAATTTGGAATTTTTTTTATTGGAATTTTCTATTTTCACAAAGATTATAAATCAAGAAAAAGATATCCCATTGGTTTCTTTTTGTTTCTATCAACTACAATTTTAACAAAATGATTTTCTTTCTCAGTAGCTAACAAAATGTGTTCAAAATCATCGGTTGAATTTCTGTAAACTTTCTGTACCAATTCAGATTCTTTAACTTTTTTAGATAAAATTTTAGCCGCTTTTAATTCACTTACATAAGGCCAAATATTAAAAAAACTATCATTAGAAATTGATATTTCTGTCATTCCCCCAGTCATTGATGAATTGTACTTTTCTTTTGAGAGTAGTTTGGGAGCTTTCTTTTTTCTTTTAATTATGAAGTAGAGGCATAAAAATGATGTTACTACAAAAAGTAATATAAAAGTTAAACGGAGGTAGTGATGCATTGCCATAATATTTAATGTTTTAAAAACGTGTTGACAATTTAGATATAGCTGATAAATACGATCCTTTTATAAAGAAAGTACATTAGCACACTACTAATATAGTAAATTTATGCCATGTTTTTTAAAAAATATTCAATTTTCTATATCATTTTTTGCCTATTATGTTTTTGAACAGAAAATACCCTTCAAAGAGAACCTGCAAAATGAAATTTATAAAAAGAGTTGTACGGGATTATAAAAAAATTCCAACTTATTAAGTTGGAATTTCGAATTTTTAATTTGAGATCTAACGATTATACATCATCATAATCTACATAAATAGATTCTGAAGTTGGATGTGCTTGACACGTTAAAATTAAGCCTGAAGCAATTTCTTTATCAGTTAAAATTGAGTTTTTTGTCATTTCTGCAGACCCACTTGTAACGCGTGCTAAACAGCTGCTGCAAATACCGCCTTGGCAAGAATACGGAGCATCAATTCCTTGTTTTAATGCAGCGTCTAGAATAGTTTGTTTTTGAGACATTTCAAAAGAAACTTCATCATCATCAACTAAAACCGTAATTTTTGTATGTCCTTCCAGCGAAGTTTTTATTTCATTTTCTTGAGATGAAGAAGTAAAAAGCTCAAACTTAATAGCTGATTCTTTTACATTTTTCTCTTTCAAAATATCAGAAACGGTATTGATCATTTCTTCTGGACCACACAAGAAAAATTTATCAAATTGAAGTTCTTTATGTTTGTTGTTCAATACAAAATTTACTGCAGATTTTTCGATTCTGCCAAACAATGCATTTTCGGCTTTGGCCTGACTGTATACATAATGTACAAAAAGACGGCCAACATATTGCAATTGCAAATCGTGAAGTTCTTGATGAAAAATAGTTTCTTCAGGAGTTCTGTTTCCGTAAACTAATACAAATGAGCTTTTTGGTTCACTTTTTAAAACTGATTTTATAATAGAAAGAACTGGCGTAATACCACTTCCTGCTACAAAAGCAGCATAATTTTTTTGTCTTTCAGCATCTGGTTCAAAAGTAAATTTTCCTTCAGGATGACCTACTTCTAGAACATCTCCGGCTTTTAGTTTTGTATTGGCAAATTGAGAAAACAAACCATTTTTAACGGCTTTAACTGCAATTCGCAATTCACCGCTTTCTGGTGCAGAGCAAATAGAATAAGCACGTCTTATTTCTTGATTATCAAGAGTTAATTTTAAATTTATGTATTGTCCTGCAATAAATTTATAGTCTGATTTTAGTTCTTCGGGAACATTAAAAAGTACAGAAACAGCATCGTTAGTTTCGCGTTTTACCTCTTTAATTATGAGTTTTAAGAATGAAGGCATGGTTGTATATTTTATGCAAAAGTAGCAAACAGCAGTTAAATCACAGGCACTAAATTATTATTTTTAACTTTTTTTGTAACGTTTTCTTACATTTGATCTCTTACTACCAAACTCAAAACCAATTAACCATGATTAAAAAGTTTATTTATCTCGAATGGAAGGCCTTTACAAGATCGGCATCGTTTGGCGCAAACCTGGCGATGAAAATTTTAATCGGTTTTTTGATGGTCTACTTTTCGGTACTATTTATCGCGATGGGCGTAGGAGCATTTTATGTTCTAAAAAAAATGAATTTCGAACCATTAGTAACTGTCAATAAATTTTTGATTTACTATTTTCTGTTCGACCTTGTAATTCGTTTGCTTATGCAGGCAATTCCGGTGCTGAATATAAAACCGTTATTGGTTTTGCCTTTCAAGAAGCCCACAATTGTTCATTTTTCTTTAGGCAAAACAGCATTGTCTTTTTTCAACTGGGTTCATGCGCTTTTCTTTGTTCCTTTTTCGCTTGTGCTGCTATTTGAAGGATATGATATTCTAGGAATCACTTTTTGGCTTTTAGCGATTTTCTCTTTAATATATATCAACAATTTCTTGAATATTATTTTAAGTAATATCGACAAATTATTTGTTGTTTTTATCGGAATCGCGCTGGCTTTAGCAGCAGCACAATATTATAAATTATTTGATATTACGATTTTTACAACACCATTTTTTCAAGGACTTTATGCAAAGAAAGGCTTGTTTTTAATTCCAGTTTTGGTGCTTATCGGCTTATATCAGTTTACATTTAAATACTTCAAGAATAATTTATATTTAGATGCCGGACTTTCTAAAAAAGAAGATATAGCAACGACCGAAAATTTGGTTTGGCTAAATCAATTTGGAACTTTAGGAACTTTTCTTAAAAATGATATTAAACTGATTAAGAGAAACAAAAGATCTAAAACAACTATTTTTATGAGTGTGCTCTTTTTGTTTTATGGACTCATCTTTTTCGGGAATTCGCACCAGCCTCCAATCATGCACATTTTTGCAGGAATATTTGTTTCAGGAGGATTTCTGTTTGTTTTTGGTCAATTTGTACCAAGTTGGGACAGTTCATATTATCAATTAATGATGACACAAAACATTCCGTATCGCGGCTATATAACTTCAAAATGGTGGCTGGTTGTAATTGCTACTTTCGTTTCGACAATTTTGGCATCCTTCTATCTTTTTTACGGATGGGAAATTTATCTGACAATTGTAGTTGGTGCAATTTATAATATTGGAGTCAATTCGCATTTGGTTCTTTTAGGCGGTGCATTTACCAAAACGCCAATCGATTTGAGCAACGCCGGAGGTGCCTTTGGAGATAAAAAAGCATTCAATGTAAATGCCATGTTATTGACACTGCCAAAATTATTATTGCCTTTAGGATTATACGGAATCGGACTTTATTTGGGAGATAAAACACTGGGATTATTACTGGTTGCGGGCGCAGGAGTTTTAGGATTTATTTTTAGAAATAAGGTTTTCTCCTTAATCGAAAGAAGATACAAAATTGAAAAATACAGCACAATAAGCGCTTACAAACAAAAAAACTAATTAGAAAATTTGTCAATTAGAAAATTTCTAAAAACTGAAACAAATTAACTATTAACCAAATCAATAATTAAACGTATAAAAAATGATACAAGTAAACCAACTTTCAAAAATATATAACGGAACAACAGTTTTAAAGATTAATAATCTTGAAATTCCAAAAGGACAAAGTTTTGGCTTAGTAGGAAATAACGGAGCAGGAAAAACTACTTTTTTCAGTTTGCTTTTAGACCTGATTCAGCCTTCTACTGGTCACATTACAAGCAATAATATTCAGGTAAATACAAGCGAAAACTGGAAATCTTTTACAGGATCTTTTTTAGATGAAAGTTTCTTGATAGGATATTTAACTCCTGAAGAATACTTTTATTTTATTGGAGATTTGCGTCATCAAAACAAAGCAGATATTGATGCTTTATTGGCGCAGCATGAAGAATTTTTTAATGGAGAAATTCTGAAAAACAAAAAATACTTACGCGATTTATCAAAAGGAAATCAGAAGAAAGTGGGAATAATTGCCACACTTATTGGTAATCCTGAAGTGGTTATTTTAGACGAACCTTTTGCGAATTTAGATCCGACAACCGTTAGCCGATTAAAAAAAATAATTAAGGATTTGGCAGAAAATCCAAACGTTACTGTTTTGGTTTCAAGCCATGATTTACAACACACTGTAGAGGTTTGCGATCGTATAGTTGCACTTAATAAAGGAGAAGTTGTAAAAGATATTCAAACATCAAAAGAAACCTTGCAAGAGCTGGAGTTGTTTTTTGCAGTATAACTTCTATTGTTTCAAAAAAGAAGCGTATTTTTACGAGTTCATTATACTAAAAAGCTATTTTCGAAGTTAAATGATTTAAAATCTTTTCTATTGAAAAAGAATACTCTAAAATATTGTTTTCCTGTTGTGTTTTTATTTCTTTTGATAGCTTGTTCTACCAAAAAAAATACTTTTGTGTCTCGAAATTCTCATGCGTTAAGTACAAAATATAACATTTTGTACAACGGAGGCATTGGCCTTGATAAAGGTTTAAAATCTATTCAAGGCAACAATCAGGATAATTTCTGGAAAATGCTTCCTATTGAAAAAATGCAGGTTGATGAAAATTTTTCTGAAGAAAAGAAGACAAAAAACCCTGATTTTGAATTGGCAGAAACTAAAGCAACAAAAGCCATTCAAAAACACTCCATGAATATTGGAGGACGCGAAAGAAACAGCCAAATTGATGAAGCTTATTTAATGCTCGGAAAAGCCAGATATTACGATCAACGTTTTATTCCAGCACTTGAGGCATTCAATTATATTTTATACAAATACCCAAACAGCAGTAATATTTATACGGCAAAAATCTGGCGTGAAAAAACAAATATGCGCTTAGGAAACGACGCAATTGTCTTAAAAAACATTAATAAATTATTAAAAAACACAGATCTAGACAAACAGACTTTTTCTGATGCTAACGCTTTATTGGCAGAAGCTTTTTTAAATTTAGAAGAAAGAGACAGCGCAGTTGCGAAACTTAAAATTGCAGAAGAATTTTCGAGAGTAAATGAAGACCGCGCGAGGTATCGTTTTATTTTGGGTCAGATGTATCAGGAAGCCGGAAAAAAAGACAGCGCTGCTTATTTTTATGACGGAGTAATAGACATGAACCGCAAAGCTGACCGTAAATACATGATGCATGCTTATGCGAAAAAAGCCCAGATGTATGATTATGAAAATGGCAATGACACCATTTTTTTAAAAACGTATAATAAGTTAGTGGCAGATCGTGAAAACCGACCATATTATGATGTGCTTTTTTATGAAATGGGAGTCTTTTATGATAAAAAGAAAGACAACGAAAGCGCACTGAAATTCTATAATAAATCGTTAGGCAGAAAATCTAAAGATCCTTACTTGACAGCATCCGCATATCGAAATATCGGGAACATGTATTTTAAAGATACAGACTACACAATGGCTGCCAAATATTACGATAGTACATTAGTAAAATTAGACCCGAAAACCAGGGAATTTGCTCTTATCGAAAAAAACAGAAAAAATTTAGATAATGTAATTTTATACGAAGGAACTGCAAAACGCAATGACAGCATTATCAAAGTTCAAGGTTTGCCTGTAGCAGATAGAAAGGTGTACTTTGAAAATTATATTGCAGAGCTTAAAAAGAAAGATGAAGCAAAACGCATCTTTGAAGAACAAGAAAAAGAAAAATTGGCCAATGTTGAACGTAATACGAACGCCAGCAATATGCCAACTGCTGTAAATCCGCAATCACAAGCTAAAAATGATTTGACAGCCGGAGCATTTAATCCGCCGTCAGGAACTGAAACAGCGAGTACTTTTTATTTTTATAATCCAACAACAGTTGCTTATGGAAAACTGCAATTCAAAAAAATGTGGGGTAATAGAACTTTAGCTGGCAACTGGAGATTGGCTTCATCAAAATCAATTATCAATACTGCAATAAAAGATTCTTTAAGCATTCAACAAGATTCTATAAATGCCTTGAAGGATACAGTTGTAATAGAAAAGTACACTACGGAGTTTTATGAAAAACAGCTTCCAACAAGTCAGCTTGTTATGGACAGCATTGGAAAAGAACGCAATTTTGCGTATTACCAATTAGGACTTATTTATAAAGAAAAATTTAAGGAGTATAATTTGGCCAGCGATAAACTGGAGCAGTTACTGCGAAATAATCCAGAGGAAAAATTGATTTTGCCTTCGATGTATAATTTGTATAAAATTTATCAGATTACAAATCCAGCAAAGGCCGAATCTGTAAAATTGGATATTACTTCGAAATATCCAAACTCGAGATATGCGCAAATTTTAAACAATAAAAATTCAGATGATTCGAATTTTTCACCTGAAAAAGAATATCAAAAATGGTACAAGCTTTATCAGGAAGAACAGTTTGATGTTGTTTTAGATAATATCGATAATTTGATTAATCAATATGCTGGAGATGACATTGTTTCTAAATACGAATTGCTGAAAGCAAATACTTTAGGAAAAGTAAACGGTTTGGCAGCATATAAAAAAGCACTTGAAGGCGTTGCAGATAATTATCCGAATAACGAGGAAGGAAAAAATGCAAGAGAAATTTTAGAGAAACAAATTCCGAGTCTAGAAAAACTTGATTTTACTGCTGTTGACGGTCATAGTTGGAAAATTATTTATAGAGTAGCGAATAATGATGTTAAAACGCGTAAAAAAATTGAGGAAGCAATTCGAGTATTCTTATTAGTTGAAAATTTCGAGAGACTAACAACTTCTTTTGATAAGTATAATAAAACAGAAAGTTTTGTAGTTATTCATGGTATAAAAACAGAAGCTTATGCCAGAGATCTTTCAGGAGTTTTTAGAGATGACAAAAAATATAAAATTTCAGATCCGGCAATCGTTATCTCAAGTGATAATTATACAATAGTACAAATCAAAAAAAATCTGGAAACTTATTTAGCCCCTAAAAATCCATAAATCATGTTTGATAAAGTCAAAAAAAACGGCACAGAGCAGTTAGGAAAAACCAACAGAATTGTTGAAGGAACTTCTATTATTGGAGACATTGTCTCTAAGGCCGATTTTAGATTAGACGGAGAATTGATTGGAAATTTTACATCACAAGGCAAACTTGTTATTGGCGCATCTGGAATTGTAAAAGGCGAAATCATATGCCACAATGCAGATATTGAAGGAGAGTTTCAAGGAAAATTAAAAGTTTTAGAAGTCCTTAATATAAAAGCCACAGCAAAAATTCATGGTGAAGTTGCTGTCGGAAAGTTATCCATAGAACCTGGAGCCGATTTTACAGCTACTTGTACCATGCTAACCAACACTAAAGAAGTAACCGTAAAAGATGGAAAAAGAGCCGAACAAAAACCAGTGGAATAAATGGATTGGACTTATCAATATTCCGGTTCAAATGGGAATTATTATTTTCGTGTTTTCTTATTTTGGCAGCTGGTTAGATGAAAATCATCCTAGTCCTAAAGTTTATTATAATACAATTTTTGTAATGATTGGCGTGGGACTCGCCTTATATAATGTTATCCGTCAGGTGAACGAAATCAATAAAAAGTAAACAGTTTTTTAAAAACAGCTTTAAATAAATGTTGCATCTTTGCATAAATTTATTTCAAATGCTTTTAAAAAATTATAAACCTTTTGTACAATTATTCTTTTTCGCTTTAGCAGCCTACATTTTGCACAAAGCATCTTTTCTAGTTTTAAAAGTTAATCCCCTAAACTTTTATTATAGTCTGGAATTTTTGTATTTGATTTTTTTCGGAATATCCGCATTGTTATACTTTATATTATTAATAGTAAAAAAGAAGAATTTTGAAATTGTCGGAATGGCTTTCTTGTTTGGAACCTTCACGCAAATGTTATTAGGATATTTAAATTTGAGACCAATTTTAGAAAGCAAGTCTGAAGAAGTCGAGATTGAAAAAATCAATTTTTTTATAACATTTATTTTATTTTTGTTATTTGAAACGCTTTTAACTGTCCGATTATTAAATGAAAAGCGTTAAAATAACGATTCTGTAAAACAAGGTTCAAAAATAATTTTTCATATCCTTTTGAATATTAATAAAAAATGTACCTTTGCACCAAATTTTAGAAACGTAAAAAAAATAAGATTTTTAACAGATATGGTGATTTCCAACAAACCGCTCAAATTTATTCTTGCCGCTTTAGTAGCTTGTTCTCCAGTAATGAGTTTTGCAAATTCAGAGAATGACTCAACGCATGTGCAAAATGAGATAGCTCATGAAGAGAAAGTAGTTTCGCATAACACTCCTGCGGAAGGAGAGCATGTAGCTCTTGATCCGAAAGCAAAAGTGGATGCTTTTATCGATCATCACTTACAGGATTCTCACGATTTTGTTTTCTTTTCAGATGAAAAGGAAAACAAACATTATGGTTTCCCATTACCAGTTATTCTTATTGACGGAGGTTTGAAAATTTTTTCATCTTCAAAATTACACCACGGTGAAGCAGTTGCAGAAGTTGACGGAAACTTCTACAAATTAGTTCACGGTAAAATTTACAAAACAGATGCTGCCGGCACAATTAACTTTAATGAGCACGGACATCCTGAAAACGAAAAGCCACTAGATTTTTCGATTACAAAAAATGTAGTGTCAATGCTTTTTGTTTCAGTTCTATTATTTATAATGTTTACTGGTTTAGCAAGATCATATAAAAAAGGACCAATTCCAACTGGATTTGGAAGAGTTTTAGAACCGCTTATTATTTTTATCAGAGACGAAATTGCTGTTCCTAATATAGGTGAGAAAAAATACAGAAAATATATGGGTTACTTATTAACTGTATTTTTCTTTGTGTGGCTGTTAAACTTATTAGGTATGACTCCGCTAGGAATTAACGTAACAGGAAATATTGCAATTACAGTTTGTTTGGCTGCCTTTACTTTTATTATTACGCAATTTAGTGCAAACAAAGACTATTGGGGACACATTTTCTGGATGCCAGGAGTTCCTGTTCCAATGAAAATCATTTTAGCTCCAATAGAAATCTTAGGAACATTAACAAAGCCATTTGCATTATTAATTCGTTTGTATGCAAACATTACTGCAGGTCACGTCGTAATTATGAGTTTAATTGCCATGATTTTTGTGGGTAAAAATTTAGCTGCAGATTTGCCAATCTCTTTAGGATTAACATTATTTATTTCGGTTATCGAAGTTTTAGTTGCATTTTTACAGGCTTTCATTTTTACAATGTTATCATCATTGTTTATTGGTATGGCTGTTCAAGATCATGATCACGCACATCATCACGAAGATGAGACTGCAATCATTTAATTAGAAGTTTAATTTTATATATATAAATACTTATGGGAACAATTCCAACTTTAGTAGGTGCAGGTTTAGTAGTAATCGGTGCAGGTTTAGGTTTAGGTAAAATCGGTGGATCTGCTATGGACGCGATTGCTCGTCAACCAGAAGCTGCTGGTAAAATTCAAACTGCGATGATTATTATCGCGGCTTTATTAGAAGGTTTAGCATTCGCTGCTTTAATCTTAGGAAAATAATAAAGAGAGAAATAACAACATCTTTAACGGTTGGTTAAAGGTGTTGTTACTTTTAAAAAATGAAATTAAATATTTAATATAGTTATAAAATGGATAAGTTAATTAACGATTTTTCATTCGGTTTATTCTTTTGGCAAGCTTTAATCTTGTTGGTTTTGATTTTACTTTTAGTAAAATTCGCTTGGAAACCAATTATGGAATCTATTACTGCAAGAGAAGAAGGTATTAAAAACGCATTGCTTTCTGCTGAAAATGCAAAGAGAGAAATGGAAAACCTACAAGCTGATAATCAAAGAATTTTGAATGAAGCTCGTGCAGAACGTGACGCGATGTTGAAAGAAGCTCGCGAAATGAAAGAGAAAATGATAGCTGATTCTAAAAACGAAGCACAAGTGCAAGGTCAAAAAATGATCGAGCAAGCTAAAGCTGCTATCGAAAGTGAAAAAAATGCTGCAATGGCTGAATTGAAATCACAAGTTTCAACTTTATCATTAAGCATCGCTGAAAAATTGTTGAAAGAAGAATTATCTAACAAAGAATCTCAAACTAAATTAGTAGAGAAAATGTTAGGTGACGTAAAGTTAAACTAAGATTATGGCAAGTACAAGAGCAGCAATTCGTTATGCAAAAGCAATTCTAGACTTAGCAAACTCTAAAGGTGTTGCCGAAGCTGTAAACAACGATATGAAGTCAATTGCTTCGGCAATTGAAAACAATTTAGAATTGAGTACCTTTATCCAAAACCCAACTACAAAGGTTGAAGTTAAAGAGAGTGCTCTTTTAGAAGTTTTTGCAGATGTAAATGGTGTAACTAAAGGTTTATTTCATTTATTATTTGAAAACAAAAGATTCGAAATTCTAGAAGCAATTGCATTAGAATATAAAAAATTATTTGATGAAAGTAATGGCGTTGAGGTAGCAATAGTTACTACAGCTATACCTATGGATGCTGCATTAGAAGCTAAAGTTTTAGCAAAAGTGTCAACATTATCAGATAAAAAAATAACAATAGAAAATATAGTAGATCCATCAATCATTGGAGGATTTATTTTAAGAATAGGTGATCAACAATACAACGCTTCTGTTGCAAACAGATTACAAGTATTAAAAAGAGAGTTAAGTAATTAGTTTTATTACACATAAAAGTGTCTAAATTATAAATTAAGATGGCGGAAATCAAACCTGCTGAAATTTCAGCAATATTAAGAAAGCAAGTAGAAGGTTTTGAATCTGGTGCTACGCTAGAAGAAGTAGGAACAGTACTTCAGGTTGGAGATGGTATTGCTCGTATTTACGGGCTATCGAATGTACAATATGGTGAGTTAGTTGAATTTGATAATGGACTTGAAGCTATTGTATTGAACCTTGAAGAAGACAATGTTGGTGTGGTATTGTTAGGACCATCAACAGGAATCAAAGAAGGATCAACAGCAAAAAGAACACAACGTATTGCATCTCTTAAAGTAGGTGAGCAAATGGTAGGACGTGTAGTAAACACTCTTGGTTTTCCAATTGATGGAAAAGGACCAATTGGTGGAGACTTATACGAAATGCCTTTAGAAAGAAAAGCACCTGGAGTTATCTTCCGTCAGCCAGTAACTGAGCCATTACAAACAGGAGTAAAAGCAGTTGATGCTATGATCCCAGTTGGTCGTGGTCAGCGTGAGCTTGTAATTGGTGACCGTCAAACAGGTAAATCAACTGTTTGTCTTGATACAATCTTAAATCAAAAAGAATTTTACGATGCAGGAAAACCTGTATTCTGTATATATGTTGCAATTGGGCAAAAAGCTTCAACTGTAGCAGGAATCGCTAAAATGTTAGAAGAAAAAGGTGCAATGGCTTATACAGTTATTGTTGCAGCTAATGCTTCTGATCCAGCTCCAATGCAAGTTTATGCTCCTTTCGCAGGTGCTGCAATTGGAGAATACTTTAGAGATTCTGGTCGTCCAGCTCTTATCGTTTATGATGATTTATCTAAACAAGCTGTTGCTTATCGTGAGGTTTCTCTTTTATTAAGAAGACCACCGGGACGTGAGGCATATCCTGGAGACGTTTTCTACTTACACTCTCGTTTATTAGAGCGTGCTTGTAAAGTAATTGCAGATGACGGAATTGCTAAAAACATGAACGATTTGCCAGACTCTATCAAGCCTATCGTTAAAGGTGGCGGTTCATTAACTGCTTTACCAATTATCGAAACTCAAGCTGGTGACGTTTCTGCATATATCCCAACAAACGTAATTTCGATTACAGATGGTCAGATTTTCCTTGATGGAGATTTGTTCAACTCTGGAGTGCGTCCTGCGATCAACGTAGGTATTTCTGTATCTCGTGTTGGAGGTAATGCTCAAATTAAATCAATGAAAAAAGTTTCTGGAACTTTAAAATTAGACCAAGCTCAATTCCGTGAATTAGAAGCTTTCGCTAAATTTGGTTCTGATCTTGATTCTGTTACTTTAAACGTAATTGAAAAAGGAAAAAGAAACGTTGAAATCTTGAAACAAGGTTTGAACGATCCTTATACAGTAGAAAATCAAGTTGCTATTATTTACGCTGGTTCTAAAAACTTATTAAGAAACGTTCCTGTAAATAAAGTAAAAGAATTTGAAGCAGATTTCTTAGCTTACTTAAACAGCAAACACAAAGATACGCTTAATGCGTTGAAAGCTGGAAAGTTAGATGATAACATTACTGATGTTATTGAAAAAGCAGCAAAAGAAATTTCAGCAAAATATATCTAATTAGATAATTCGTTAATTAGATAATTAGAAAATTTCTTGAGAGACTTTCTAACTATCTAATTTTCAAATTGTCACATTTTTTAATTAACAAATGGCAAATTTAAAGGAAATCCGTAATAGAATTACTTCCGTTTCATCGACGATGCAGATTACATCGGCTATGAAAATGGTTTCTGCTGCAAAGCTTAAGAAAGCACAAGATGCAATCACTGCAATGCGCCCTTATGCCGAGAAATTAACGGAGTTGCTGCAAAATCTTTCTGCTACACTTGAAGGTGAAGTTGGAGGAGATTACACAACACAACGTGAAGTAAAAAAAGTATTGCTTGTAGCGATAACTTCTAACAGAGGTTTATGTGGTGCATTTAATACAAATGTAATTAAAGAGATTAAAAGCCGTACTGAGTTTTACGCTGGAAAACAAGTTGACGTTTTTGCTATTGGTAAAAAAGGAAATGATGTTTTAAGCAAAACTCATAAAGTTCACGGTCATCATAATGCAATTTTTGATCATTTGACTTTTGAAAATGTTGCTGGAATTGCTGATAATTTGATTGAGAAATTTTTAGCTGGAGAGTACGACAAGATCGAAATAATCTACAATCAGTTTAAAAATGCTGCGACTCAAATTGTTCAGACTGAGCAGTTTTTACCGTTAGCTCCAATTAAATCTGACGTAGCAGCTACTGCTGGAGATTATATTTTTGAGCCTTCAAAAGAAGAAATTGTATTGACTTTGATTCCAAAATCATTAAAAACACAATTGTACAAAGGTATTCGTGATTCATTTGCTTCAGAACATGGAGCACGTATGACAGCTATGCACAAAGCAACTGACAACGCAACTGAATTAAGAAACCAATTGAAATTGACATACAATAAAGCACGTCAGGCTGCAATTACTAATGAGATCTTAGAGATCGTTGGTGGAGCAGAAGCCTTAAACGGATAATACTTTATTACAAAAAGCAAAAGAGCCGACAATTATTAATTGTCGGCTCTTTTTAATATATAGTAGTTTAGTTTTTTCAAGTGTAACTTATAAAATGGTGATTCCCAATTTACCCAAAAACTGAGAATCAATACCATTTTATAAAATTAATGAACAGATTTATCACCTCTGTAATGCTTTGTCTTTTATGGGAACAAACTAGCTTTATTAGTCCCAATGCTCTGTTTTTTTGAGGGTTACATTTCAGCAGAATCAATCCCTTTTGCTTTGTCTTTTATGGGAACAAACTAGCTTTATTAGTCCCAATGCTCTGTTTTTTTGAGGGTTACATTTCAGCAGAATCAATCCCTTGTGCTTTGTCTTTTGTGGGAACAAACTAGCTTTATTAGTCCCAATGCTTCGCTTTTTTATAAGGGTTGTATTTTAGCTTTTCTCAATCCCTGTGAAGCAAATTTAAGAAGAGACTGTTAAAGAAATGTTATATAATTTTTAGCCTCGATTTATATATTTCACATGTGTAAGTTTTTTGCTATAATAACAAATGAAAAAATTAAGTATTTTTGATGTCTATTTTTAATACAATGAAACTGCAAATACAAGAACTTACTACTATTGAAGAAATGATTTCTCAGATTGAAACCATGAGATTTCTTTATCCAAACCTATCTGTTGAAAAATACAAATCCTTTCTCTTAGACATGGTACCGCGCAACTATATTCAGATTGGAGTTTTTGAAGATGGTGTATGTTTAGGTATAACAGGGTGTTGGTCTTCTACTAAATTATGGACAGGCAAATATCTTGAAATTGATAATTTTGTTGTAAATCCCCAGCACCGCTATAAGGGAATTGGAAAATTGCTGACAGATTATATTGAGCAAAAGGCTTTAGATTTAGACTGCAGCAGTATCGTTTTAGATGCTTTTACGGCAAATTTTGCTGCTCACCGCTTTTATTACAATCAAGGTTATGGCCCAAAAGGTTTTCATTTTGTGAAGATTTTAGATGAAAACAAATTGACACAATAAAAAAGAGACCTAAGTTTTTTTTATTGAACCAGCAAAAGCAATAATAAACCAAAGAATTGGTTATTTTTGTTTTACGAACTTTATTATAAAATTATTTTGGGATTATATAAAAATCTATTCAAACAGACTGCGATTTATGGACTAGCAACGGTTTTACCAAGAATGCTTAGTTTTTTATTGGTCAGATTATATACAGATATCTTGCCAACCGCAGAGTACGGCGAAGTTTCGATTGTTTTGTCTTGGATGGTTTTCTTTAACGTCGTGCTTTCGTACGGAATGGAAACAGCCTTTTTTAGATTTTACAGTGCCGAAGAAGACAAGAAAAATGTAATTGCAACCTCGACAATTTCGATATTTTGGTCGTCTATTATTTTCTTATTTGCTGCTTTAATTTTTAGAAACACATTAGCAAGTCTTGCCGAAGTAGACGTACAGTATATTACATATTCGGTTTGGATTTTAGTTTTAGATGCTTTGGTTTTGGTACCTTTTTCTAAATTAAGAGCCAATCAGAGACCCATGGTTTATGCAGCCATAAAAATTGGAAATGTCATTATCAATCTATTATTAAATGTGTTTTTCTTAATGTACCTGCCTAAACTTGCAGCTTCAAATCCTAATTCGGTTTGGGATAATTTGTATGTTGAGAATTTCCAGATTGCCTATATTTTCATAGCAAATCTATTAGCTAGTTTAGCGACTTTTGTGGTGCTTTCGCCAAATTACCTTTCACTCGGAAGAAAATTTGATCCAGTACTTTGGAAAAAAATGATGAAATACGGTCTGCCAATTTTGATTGCCGGACTTGCATTTGCAGTAAATGAACATTTTGATAAAATTCTTTTAGGATATCTGCTTCCTGAAAATCTTGCAAAATCTGAAGTTGGAGCTTATTCTGCTTGTTACAAACTGGGACTTTTTATGGTTTTGTTTGCAACAGCTTTTAGATTAGGAATAGAACCGTTCTTTTTCAGCCATGCTAAAAATGAAAATGCCCCTCAAACATATGCTGTTATCACAAAATATTTTGTCATTCTTGGTTCCTTAATTTTATTAGGTGTAATCGTTTTTGCAGATGTTTTGAAATTTTTGCTACTGCATGATAAAGCCTATTGGGAAGCTATGAAAGTAGTGCCGCTAATTATTTTGGCAAACTTCTTTTTAGGAATTTACAACAACTTATCGGTTTGGTATAAATTAACAGATAAAACAAAAATTGGAGCTTACATTTCAATTGTCGGCGCCATTGTAACATTGGTTTTAAATTATCTTTTAATTCCAAAATACAGTTATTACGGTTCTGCAATTGCAACTATTTCAGCTTACGGAAGTATGATGTTAATCTCATATACTTTAGGAAACAAATATTATCCAATACCTTATGATATGAATAAAATTGGAGCTTACTTAGGAATTTCAATCGCATTTTCGGCTATTTCTTTTTACGGATTTAGAGAAAATTATTTCGTTGGAATACCGTTATTATTAGGCTTTATGTATTTTGTTTATCATAATGAAAAAGCGACAATCAAAGGAATTATGAATAGAAAGTAATAGTACTTTTTAATCTTTAAAATAAAAAATGAAAATACAAATTATCAATAAATCACAACACGATTTACCAAATTACGAGACAATTGCTTCGGCAGGAATGGATTTACGCGCCAATTTGACTGAAGCTATAACGTTAAAACCATTAGAAAGAACCATTGTAAAAACAGGGCTTTTTATTGAATTGCCAATTGGCTACGAAGCACAGGTAAGGCCAAGAAGCGGATTGGCAGCAAAAAAAGGTGTTACCGTTTTAAATTCTCCTGGAACTGTAGATGCTGATTACAGAGGTGAAATAGGTGTAATTTTAGTAAATTTATCAAATGAAGAATTTGTAATCGAAAACGGAGAAAGAATCGCACAATTAATTATCGCTAAACACGAAAGAGCAGAATGGATGGAAGTAGAAGTACTTTCTGAAACTTCAAGAGGCGAAGGCGGTTTTGGAAGCACTGGCGTAAAATAGTTTTCAGTCTCAATTTTCAGTTTTTACTGATTTAAAATTGTACTTAAAAAGTTGAACTAACCAAACTGAAGATTTTAAATCTTCTTATATAAAATACATTACATGAAAATAATCGTTCCAATGGCGGGTCGCGGATCGAGACTTCGTCCACATACTTTAACAGTTCCAAAACCATTAATTCCGGTTGCTGGAAAATCTATAGTACATCGTTTAGTCGAAGACATTGCCAAAATATTAAAAGAACCAATAGAAGAAGTTGCTTTTATTTTAGGCGACGCCGCTTTTTTTGGAGATGATCTAGTTGAAAGTTTAGAAGAATTGGCAGGAAGTTTAGGTGCAAAAGCATCTATTTACCGCCAAGATTTGCCTTTAGGAACAGGTCACGCTATTATGTGTGCAAAAGAATCTTTGTCAGGACCAGCTGTAATTGCTTATGCAGATACTCTAATCAGAGCTGATTTTGAATTAGATCCTGCAGCAGATGCCGTAATTTGGGTAAAACAAGTAGAGCAGCCAGAAGCTTTTGGTGTTGTAAAATTAAATCAGAATAATGAAATCATAGAATTGGTCGAAAAACCAAAAGAGTTCGTTAGTGATTTAGCGGTTATCGGAATTTATTATTTCAAAGAAGTTGGCGATTTGAAAAAAGAACTTCAAGGCGTTTTGGATAATAATATTCAAAATGGAGGAGAATATCAAATTAATGACGGAATAAAAGCCATGATGGCAAACGGTAAAGTCTTTAAAACTGGAAGCGTTGACGAATGGATGGATTGCGGAAATAAAGATGTTACTGTAGAAACAAACACCAGAATGTTAGGCTTTTTGCACAACGACGGCGAACATTTAGTAGACTATGACGTAACGCTAGAGAACTCAACAATTATTCCTCCTTGTTATATTGGAGAAAATGTAGTGTTGAAAAATGCAACCGTAGGACCAAATGTTTCACTAGGAAAAGGATGCCATGTTATTGACAGTTCAATTAAAAACAGCTTAGTTCAGACTTATTCTCAAATAAAAAATGCTAACTTAGACAATGCTATGATCGGAAATCACGTTAGTTATGATGGTAAAGGTACGAGCATTAGTATTGGTGATTATTCAGTTGTAGAATAAAAATAAGTTTCGACTGATTCTTTTTGGTTTAAATATGAAATTATAAAAGAATGAAAAAAAGGGTATTACTAATTTTATTTTTTGCTTTTATTGGCAATTCAGCTTCGGTTTTCGCACAGACAGAACCGGAAGATATTGCTATGGCAACCGATGAATATCAGGACTCCTTTTATGAATCTTTAAAACAAAAAGGAATTGAGAATTACGATAAAGCTATTGTATCATTAGAGAAGTGTATCAAACTAAAACCTAATGACGCCGTTGCTTATTTTGAATTAGGGAAAAATTATTTGTCATTAAAAGAATATCAAAATGCTCAAAGTGCATTTGAAAAAGCTACGCAGTTAAATCCTAAAAACAAATGGTATTGGCTCGGAATTTATGATGTAAGTTATGAAACTAAAAACTATCCTTTGGCGATAGAAACGATTCAAAAAATCATTCCGTTTGACGAAGAATATAAAGATGATTTGATTTCGTTATATATGATTACAAATCAATATGACAAAGCGCTTTTGACGATTAATGAAATGAATGATAAATTCGGAAAATCAGAAGATCGCGAAAGATATAAAACACAAATTTTATCTCAGGGAAAATATCAAAATGCAGAAGCTTCAGATTTAATTGAGCAGATTAAGAAGAATCCAAAAGAAGAATCGAATTATGTTAATCTGATTTTTTTATATTCAAAATCAGAAGAAACAGATAAAGCGTTAGATGTTGCAAAACAATTGGCGAAGGAAATTCCGAATTCTGAATGGGGACAAGTAAGTTTGTTTAAAGGGTATTTAGATGCCAATCAAGCTGATAAGGCGATTAAATCGATGAATGTTATTTTGTCAAGTTCAAAAATAGATTCAAAAATTAAACATCGCACACTAAATGAGTTTTTGATTTATGTGAATAAAAATCCGCAGTATGCGCCAGATTTAGAAAAAGCGATTGCTTATTTTGATAATGATAAAGAAGTTGATGTTGCAAAAGAAATTGGTAAATTTTATCACAGCAAAGGTCAGTTTGAAAATGCTATTAAATATTATGAAAAAGATTTAAAAGCAAATTCAGATACAGATCGTGAAACAAACTTGCTTTTGCTTGAAGCCTATACGCAGGCAAAACAGTTTGAACCAATGACAAAAAGAGCGATGAACATGATTGAAGTTTATCCGAGCCAGCCTCAATTTTATTATTATGCAGGTTTGGGAAGCAATCAGTTAAAACAATTTAAAAACGCAAAAACCGTTTTAGAAATGGGACTCGATTATGTTGTAGACGATAAAAAGCTCGAAGCAAATTTTAACATTCAACTAGGAGAGGCTTATAATGGGTTAGGAGATGCCAAGAAAAAAGAGGAATACTTTTTGAAGGCTAATGAGTTATTAAAACAAAAAAAGTAAAAGGAGAGCATTCAGATGAAAAAATATATAGTTATATTAATAATGTCAGTGGTTATGATTTCTTGTAAATCAAAAGCAGTCGCTGTACAAAACAACAATAAAGCAGAAGCACCAACAAAAGAAGATAAAAAAGCGGTAGATAAACATTACGATAATAAATTAGACTTCAAGACATTATACATAAAAGCAAGCGCTAAATATGTTGATGAAAAACAAAGTCAAAACGTTACAGCTGAAATTAGAATTGAAAAAGACAAACAGATTTTAGTTAGTGTTCGTTTCCTTGGAATTACAATGGCAAAAGCATTGATTACGCCAACTGCGGTAAGTTATTATGAAAAAATAAACAGTACCTATTACGAAGGCGATTTTACTAGTTTAAGTAAATGGCTTGGAACAGAATTAGACTATAGTAAAGTTCAAAATTTATTAGTTGGAGAAGCATTAGATGATTTAAGAAAAGGAAAATATACACAGACTATTGTTGAAAATCTTTTTCGTTTAGAAGATGAAAAAGACGATAAACTAAAAAAGACATTTTATTTAGATTCAGATAAATATTTGTTGCAGAAAGAAGAGATTTCTCAGCCTGCTGAAAACAGATTGTTGAAGATTTCTTATGCAGACAGTAAAACTTTTGATCAAGGAATACTTCCTACAAGCATCGAAATTAATGCAATTCAGCCAAAAGGGAAAACGGATATTAATTTAAATTACAACAATATTTCATTTAACGAAGAACTTTCTTTTCCATATAGCGTTCCTGGTGGTTATAAAAAAGTTATAATTAAGTAAATTTGCAAAAAGAAAACACACACATGCCAAAATTTCTCCTAAGCCTAATTTTTATATGCGCCACAACTTTTATGTGGGCACAAGATTCGCAACAAGAAAAACTGGAACAGCGAAAAGCTCAGATTCAGCAGGAAATTAGAGATAATGAAAAAATGCTGCAATCTGTAAAGAAAAAAGAAAAATCGGCTGTAAATGTTTTTTTAATTCAGGCGAATAAAATTAAGCTTAAAGAAAAACTGATCAATACTACAGCAAAGCAGGAAAAACTTTTAAGCAACGACATGTATATTAACCAAGTTCAGGTTAATAAACTGAAAAAAGAACTTACAGTATTAAAAGAAGATTATTCTAAAATGATCTTGAAATCATACAAAAGCCGTTCTGAACAAAGTAGAGCAATGTTTATTTTGTCATCAGAGAGTTTTTTGCAAGCTTATAAAAGAGCACAATATTTAAAACAATATACAACTTTTAGAAAAAATCAAGGTTTAGAAATTCAATCTAAATCGGCACAATTACTTGATTTTAATGCAAAATTAGACGGACAGAGACAAGTTAAGAAAAAGATCATTGCAGAAAATCAGAAAGAAAAACAAAGCTTAGAAGTTGAAAAGAAGGAACAGCAAAAACTGGTTAACGCAATCAAAAAAGATAAAAACAAAATTATTGCTGATACAAAAAGCAAGCAGGCAGAAGCAAAAAGAATTGACAGACAAATCGATCGTTTGATTCGTGAAGCCATTGCAGAAGCAAATAGAAAAGCAGCTGCAGAAAAAGCAAAAGATAATCCTGGTTCAACAACAACGGTCACAGCAGTTTCGTCATCTAAAATTGCATTAACTCCAGAAGGTAAAATTTTGGCGGCTGATTTTAAAGCAAACCGAGGAAAATTGCCTTGGCCGGTAGAAAAAGGATTTGTTTCGTTAAAATATGGAAATCAGCCACATCCGCTTTATCCAGATTTAACAGTTCACAATTCTGGTGTAGAAATTACGACAGAGCAAGGAGCAAATGCACGCGCAGTATTTGAAGGTGAGGTTTCGACAGTAATGGTTTTATCTCCTGTCAATAGAGCAGTCGTTATTCAGCATGGAGATTATTTTACCGTATATCAAAATTTAAGTCAGGTATTTGTAACTAAAGGAGATAAGGTAAACATCAAACAAAGTATCGGAAAAGTGAGAACAAGCGGTGATTCTGGAAAAACAATCATTAAATTCTTGATTCTTCAAAATACAACAAACAGCGATCCTGAAGGATGGCTTCAAAACAGATAATCAAAAGGGAGCTAATTTTAGCTCCCTTTTTTATTGCAATTGCAATTGTTGAATGTGAAATTGCAGCGATTGAATTTAAAAATAGTATTTTTGCACTATGGAAACAAATAGACAGAAAAAAATAGGCGGTGTCATCCAAAAAGATTTGGTTGATATTTTGCAAGGTGAAGTGCGAAAAAACGGAATTAATAATTTGGTAATTTCGGTATCCAAAGTTAGTGTTACTTCAGATTTATCTGTGGCAACAGTGTATTTAAGCATTTTTCCTCAAGATAAAGCGAAGGAAACATTAGAAGGTATAAAATCAAATACAACCTTAATTAAACACGATTTATCGCAGCGTGTTCGTTTGCAATTGCGTCGTGTACCAAACTTGGTATTCTTTATTGATGACTCTCTTGATTATATCGAGAAAATTGACAACGCTTTATCAAACAGAGAAAACCCAATTGAAAACCGTGATCTTTTAGAAAAAAGAAGAAAATCATAAATTGAATTTCCCCCTTTACATAGCCAAACGTTACATTTTTAGCAGAAGTAAAAACAATGCTATAAATATCATTAATCGCATTGCCAGCATGGGAATCATTGTTGGTACGATGGCTTTGTTTGTAGTTTTATCTGTTTTTAGCGGACTAAAAGTATTCAGTCTTTCGTTTGCAAACGAAATAGATCCTGATCTAAAAATTACCATTACATACGGAAAATCATTTTTGATTACGCCAGAACAGGAAGCTCAAATTAAAAAAATTGATGGTGTTATTTCGTATACCAAAATTATCGAAGAACGCGTTCTGTTTTTGTTCAAAGACAAGCAAAAAGTAACGTATTTAAAAGGTGTTGACCGTAATTATGCAGTAGTTAACGATATAAAAAAAAGGCTTTTTACCGGACAGTGGCTAAAACCAGATACGTATCAGGTTGTAATAGGGTACGGAATGTCTCGTGATTTTTCTTTAGGTGTTCTTGATTTTGAAAATCCGTTGCAAATATTTGCGCCTAAACCTGGAAAAGGCGCGATCGAAAATCCAGAGGATGCTTTTAATAAAACAGATGTTTTGCCAGTTGGAATTTATTCGATCAGCGAAGATTTAGATTCAAAATATGTTTTTGCTGATTTAGGTTTGGCACAGGAATTATTAATGTACAAACCCAATCAGATTTCAGGAATTGAATTTAACCTGAAAGAAAATGCAGATGAAAGTGCAATTGTAGCAAAACTAAAGCCAATCTTTCAAAATAAAATTACTTCAAAAAACAGAGCACAACTTAATGAGTCGTTGTACAAAATGCTGAATACCGAAAATATTGCGGTTTATCTGATTTTTACTTTGGTAATTATCGTAGCACTTTTTAATTTGATTGGAGCATTAATTATGATGATTTTAGAGAAAAAAGGAAACTTGAAAACCCTTTTTAATCTCGGAACAGAAATTAGTCATCTTCGAAAAATATTTTTGCTTCAAGGCACTTTGTTAAGTGTTTTTGGAGGTTTAATCGGACTTGTTTTGGGTGTCATTTTGGTATTGCTGCAACAGCGATATGAGCTCATTATGATTACGCCAACTTTAGCTTTTCCGGTTGTTTTTACAGTCGAAAATATACTTATTGTATTAGGAACCATTATCTCACTTGGTTTTCTGGCTTCTTTAATTGCTTGCAGCCGTGTGAGCAAAAAGCTGTTAGATTAGTATTTTTTGCTAAAAAAAATTACCTATATTTATCGTCTTAAATAGCTACAGCATATGATTGTTTCTGCCTAATCCTAATTTTATTTTTTAGAATAATTAGGATACTTACGTTTTTTCTCGAGTTCAGATTATTGAATCTGGATCAATTTTATCATTTATCCTAAAATATCATGACAGAAACTACAATACAGAAAAGTTTATTTTCTAAAATTTTCACGACTTTAAAACAGGCCATAAAAGGCGACGAATCATTTGATTATACTGCCGGAAGTATTAAAAAAGCCGTTATTCTATTAGCTATTCCAATGGTTTTAGAAATGATGATGGAATCAGTTTTTGCATTGGTCGATTTATATTTCGTTGGTCATTTAGAACACAGCAGTTTTGCGATTCAGACCGTTGGTTTAACCGAATCAGTTCTTACTATTATATATTCACTAGCAATCGGAATGAGCATGGCGGCAACGGCCGTGGTAGCGCGACGCATTGGCGAAAAAGATCCAATCGCTGCCGCAAAAGCAGGAATGCAGGCCATTATAATTGCTTTTGCAGTAAACAGCATTATGAGTGTTTTAGGCGTTATGTATGCCAAAGACATTTTGGTTATTATGGGAGCTTCTGCGGAAGCGGCCGAACATGGCTATCGATTTACACAAATAATGATTGGCTCAAGTTTATGCATCATGCTTTTATTCTTAATAAACGGAATATTTCGTGGTGCAGGAAATGCAGCAATTGCTATGAAAAGTCTTTGGCTGGCCAATATTTGCAATATTATTTTATGTCCTATTTTTATTAACGGTTTAGGACCAATCCCAGCTTTTGGATTAATTGGTGCTGCATTGGCAACAACGATCGGAAGAAGTATTGGTGTACTATACCAAGTATACCATTTGTTTTTTGGAAAAGGTGCTTTAAAAATTATTATCTCTTATTTTATCCCAGATTTTCAGCAGATAAAAGCTTTAGTTAAAATCGCTGCTCCGGGAATTTTACAATTTGTAATTGCTTCCTGCAGTTGGATTTTTCTAGCGCAATTAGTTGCAACAACAGGAGGCGATCACGGTTCGGCGGGTTATCAGACAGCACTTAGAATTATGATGTTTTTTATTCTTCCGGCTTGGGGATTGAGTAATGCAGCCGCAACCTTAGTTGGACAAAATTTAGGGGCCAAGCAAATTGAGCGTGCCGAAAAATCAGTTTATACAACAGCAAGATACAATGTTATTTTTATGGCAGCCATTATGGTCATTACATTGTGTTTTGGAAAATATATTATTTCGTTTTTCACAAATGACGAAATGGTAAAAACTGTTGCCGTTGAAGCTTTGCAGATTATGAGTGCAGGATTTATTTTCTACGGAATTGGGATGGTTTTGATAAATACTTTTAATGGAGCAGGAGATACTTGGACACCAACGGGAATTAATTTTTTCGGATTTTGGCTGTTTCAGATTCCGCTTGCGTTTATATTGGCGAAGCATTTTAACATGGGACCAACTGGAGTTTTTATTGCCATTCCGGTTGCAGAGACTGCGATTACTTTAGCAGGAATAGTGCTTTACAAAAAAGGAAAATGGAAACGTATTCAAGTATAAGTTTATAAAAAAAATGCCTTCAACATTTGAAGGCATTTTTTTTTGAATTAAGAATATTTATACAAATTCGTAACCTGCATAAACCTGTTCGATTTCTTTCATAATGGCGAACAAAACTTCAGGCTCATCCGTTGTCACTAATTTTTGTTTGTATTCTTTAAAAGAGTGAATGCCTTTGAAATAGTTTGTATAATGACGGCGCATTTCTACAATTCCCAAACGTTCGCCTTTCCATTCCATCGACCACATTAAATGATTTCTGGCAGCTTCTACACGATCAATAACCGTTGGAGCAGGCAAGTGCTCGCCAGTTTTAAAATAATGCTTGATTTCATTAAAAATCCAAGGATAACCAATTGCAGCACGGCCAATCATGATTCCGTCAATGCCGTATTCGTTTTTATATTTTAATGCTTTTTCTGGGCTGTCAATATCGCCGTTTCCAAAAATTGGCATTGTAATTCTTGGGTTGTTTTTTACACGTGCAATATGCGACCAGTCAGAATGACCTTTATACATTTGAGCTCGGGTTCTGGCGTGAATCGTTAAAGCTTGAACACCAATATCCTGAAGTCTTTCAGCCACTTCATCAATGTTAATAGAGTTTTCATCCCAGCCTAAACGCGTTTTTACGGTAACAGGCAAATCAGTTCCTTTAATAACCGCTTGTGTCAAACGTACCATTAAATCAACATCTTTTAAAACTCCCGCTCCAGCACCTTTGCAAACTACTTTTTTTACTGGACATCCAAAATTAATATCAACTAAATCTGGTTTTACTGTAGAAACAATTTTAGACGACATTTCCATTGCTTCTTCATCTCCGCCAAAAATCTGAATTCCAACCGGACGTTCGTAATCAAAAATATCTAACTTCATTCGGCTTTTGATAGCATCGCGAATCAATCCTTCTGATGAAATAAATTCAGAATACATCATGTCAGCGCCGTGCGTTTTGCATAATCTGCGAAACGGCGGATCGCTAACGTCTTCCATCGGTGCTAATAATAAAGGAAATTCAGGTAATTCTATGTTGCCAATCTTGACCATCTTCAATATTTTGTGCAAAATTACAACATTTAGTTTAATTTGTACCAAATTGAGGTTCAAAGGTTCAGATTAACAAAGGTTGAAAGATTTAGTACTTAAAAGTGTTGTTTTTAAAACTTTTTTAAAGTAAAAAAAACATTACAGCGAAAATATTTAATGTAGTATTTATATTAAAATTATCTATATATTTGACAATATATGTTATAAAAATTCCAAAACTAATCAAAAACTATGAAAAACCTAAGACTTTTAATTATGTCGTTTATTGTTTTAACATTTCTTTCCTGTTCTGAAGAAACCATGAAACAAAAGGATGAAATATCAATTGCAAAAAATACAGGAAGTACAAAAAAACCAGCTGGCGAAGATTGTACAACTGCTGTTCAAATGGGCCCAGATGATCCTTTATATAATTGTTATGGACTTGCATTTTTTCTAAGTGAAGGATTGGGAAAGGAAAAACCAACATCATTTTATCCTTTATATCAGCAATATTTTAATGACAGTATATTTGTGGAAGATAATTCAAGTACAGCAACAAAAGTTTTATATTGGAATAATGCTGCAGATTTTCAGAATAAGGTCATTAGTGCGGTTGACCACGTTGCTATTATTACTGACAGTGGCAATTCAGTTGTATACTCAAAACAAGGTGATGGAGGTTTATTTAAAAATTGTATCACTTTTTATTATATAAATCCCAGTTTAAAACAAAATTATCGAACGTATGGTTTAAATATGGCTTTGCAGACACCTTCAACTGCTCCCAAAAGAGGTGAAACTTTTACCGTTAAACTAAAACATGATGCCCGAATTTTAGAGATACCTTACACTTGGGAATATGATACAGATAATTTAGAATTCGTATCTTATACAACCGATGGAGTTGGTCTTAATCTTAGAGTAAAGGATAATGCAGTTTTACAAAGCTATAGCATTAAGGTAAGTACTACTCACCAGTCTGGTGTGCTAGTAGATAATAGGTCATTTCCAAAGACACTTAAAAATTCGTATAATTTTGTGCTGACATCATCAACTCCTATACCTCCAGCACTTACAGCCACTTTTACGGGTTCGAATTATGTAACAAAAACTTCAATGGGATCTTGGACGGCGACAATTTCTGGAGGAACCCTACCTTATCAGCATTTTAGCTGGTGGATTAAGCGTCATGAAGATCCAAATTCATTTTATACTCAGATTACTACAGGCAATCCGATACATTTATTTACAACTACATCTTCGAAACCAACTTATTACGATTTGTATTTCAGAGTTGTCGACGCTAACAATCAAATTTTTGTAACATCGCCTCAATTAATTCAATCTACGGGACCATTAGAACCAATCGAACCATAAAAAGCAAATAAAAAAGCCTAGTTTTTAACTAGGCTTTTTTGTGTCTTAAACGGTAGTCTTTCGATAATCAAAAAACCGAATTGGTTTTCTGCTCATCGGATTAAAAACCATTGGATTTAAAATTTCTTTTGAAGCAAACTCAATCTTTGGCGTTACTCTTAATTTAGCTCTAAAATGGTCTTTTATTTCTTGTAAAAATTCTGGAGTCTGGTTTTTTACCGCAATTTTTATCACGATTTCATCTGTGCCTAAATCGTTCGTCGAAATCTCAATAATATGATTTTCGATATTGTCAAAACCGCTCAAAACATCATTCATCGCAGGCGGATAAAGTGTTGTTCCTTTGTATTTTATCATTTGTTTTTTACGGCCAATTACTGGACCCACACGCAACGTATTTCTGCCACAGGCGCAAGGTTCATTATGAAGCTGTACAATATCTCCAGTTTTAAACCGCAATAAAGGCATAGCTTCGATACCCAAAGTGGTAAAAGTTAATTCGCCAACTTCTCCATTTTTTACGGGCATATTATCTTCATCTAAAACTTCTACAATAATTAATTCTGGATGATGATGACCTCCAACTCCGTGTTCACATTCTGTAAAAGCGGTACTCATTTCGGTCGAAGCATAAGTCGAAAACAACTTAATATCCCATTTATCTGTGATTTTTTGGGATAATGTATTCATCGAAAAATCTTCATTTCGCAATGATTCTCCAATGCAGATCGCTCCTTTTATACTCGAATTATTATACTCTATTCCGTGAATTTCAGCATATTCGATTAACTTCAATAAAAAAGAAGGAACCGTAATTAAATACGAAGGTTTGTATTTTAAAATCGAATCCCATTGCAATTCTGGAATTCCAGCGCCAACTCTAATAACACCAACTTTTAATTTTCGAAGTCCAAGAAAATAAGCCAAACCAGCCATGAATTTTCGGTCTATTGTCGTCATCAACTGCACAACATCTCCTTCTGCAATTCCGGCGCAGGCAAACGAAATCGCTTCATTATAAGCCAATCGATCTAAATCTGAATCGGTTAAGCCAAAAGTTACCGGATCGCCTAAAGTTCCTGAAGTCGAAGCATAATCTATAATTTTATGCTGTGGTACGCACAAAAAATCATCGTTGTATTGTTGTAAATCTTCTTTATTAGTTACAGGCAAATATTGTAAATCTTCAAGGGTTTTAATTTTAGAAATATCAATATTTTGTCCTGCGAAAAGGCGTTTATAAAAAGGTGAATTTTCGCCTATGTAAGTTAAAAGTTCGGTTAGTTTTTGTTCCTGAAAAATTTTAATTTCTTCTAAAGAATTTTTTTCTATTGCTGGAATCATTTTAATTTTCTTTTGAGTTTTTTTAAATATTTTTCAATTGTTGCTTTTTCAGGAGCGGTAGTAATTTCTTTGGTCAACGCTTTTTGGAAATTAGCTTGAGCCAGCTTAAACTCTTTTTTTTGATAAAAGTACAACCCTGCTTTGTAATATACAACCCAATAATCCGGGTTTAAAGATTGATAACGTTCTATGAATTCTGAAGAAACAGTTTCTTTGTTTTCTAGATATAAATCGAACTGATGATTTTGTATCTTAAACTTTTTATAGTTTTGATAAGCAGTCGATTTTACAAACGGATCTTGGGCTATGTTTAAATTTTCTTGTTCGAATGAAACAGCAGCATTTGATTTTCTTTCTTTAAAAATAGAATCGAGATTGTAACACACAAATTCGCCCATTTGAAACGGATTTGCAGAAACCCAAACCAGTTTTTCTTTAGGTTTAAAAATAATGCCATGATGCGCCAAAAGCTGATTCAAAGCTTTTTCATTTCCTAAACCTAGTGGAATATCTTTTAAGCCTTCTTTATTTCGTAAAATTTCTGATGCAATTTTTGGATTGATTTTTGAATTTTCAGCCAAAAGTTCCTGCATTCTGTCCAAGCGATATTTAGAATGACTGTCTGCTATTTGCATTTCATTTCGCTTGTCATTTTCGAAAGCTTTGCTCTGAAAATGATTTGAACAAATTAATTGATTGCTGTTTGGAACATCAAAAACATCCATTTTCTTAGGAGAAACTTCAATCAAAACGGCTTTATTATCTTGAGCACTTCCAACCATAATAGATTCAGAAACAAAGACAGATCGCTTTTTGGCGATCATAATAGCTTCTTCAATATTTTGTGCGTGCTGTAAAATTTCGCGGGTCAAGATCGAAATGGGTGTTTTTGCACTTAGCGGAATTTCTGATTTTCCTGCATTAATTGTAACTGTCAAGCCTTCCTGATTCATTCCAGAAACTGCTCCAACCATTCCGGGCCAAGTTACCATCATAAATTTGTGGCCTTGTTCTGGACTTATAAACGCGATGATTTTGTTTTCCGCGAAAGCGTCATTTATATAAAAATCAAAATTTCGTCCGAGAATTAAATTGCCATCTTCTGATTTTTCGCCCCAAGCCGCAAACGAAGAACAGCCAACCAAAGCCAAATCCTGCAGCGCGTGCCCAATGTCGTGGGCCGCGTGCAAATATAAACTGCGCTGATATTGTGGAGCAATGTTCTCAAAATCGTGTGACGTGTATTGCGAAATGCCGTAAATTTCTGTCTGGTATTCTTCAGGAACATTCAGGTATAATTTTCGGTTGTACCATTTTAGAAATTGGCGCAATATTTTTTGTTCGAATCTGGACGGAATTATATCTTTTATTTTAGAGAAGAATATGTGTTCCTGATTCTTTAAAAGAGAGTCAGACAAAGCTCCTGTATTTAAACCAATCTCCAAAGGATCGCCTTCTACATACAATTCCCACAGACCTTGTTTGTTTTTTAAAAGCGAATTTTTTCCAGAAACAAAAACGCTGTCAGATTTTTTTATTACAGTAGGTTTTGAAGTATTAAGGTTTGAAATTTGTGGCTGATGACGCATAGATTTTGACGTTCCGCACGAAGCCAACATCAACAAAAAAACAACGAAAAAAAATAAATTAATCCGGTTTTTCATATCCCACTTTTATTCAAATGCTTTATTGATTTTTGTTACTAAATATTCTTTTCCTAGAATTTCTGAGCAGGTTACCACCGCACCAATCGTTACTCCTAAAACGCCATGCATATTGATACTTTGGCCAGTGAGATATAAATTGTCTAATTTGGTTTTTGAAGGAATAAGAGTTTTCATAGGATTATTAGAGTCCTTCACATAACCATACATATTCCCGCCATCGCCTCCAATATAATCCCGATAAGAAAGTGGAGTAGAAGTGTGTATCGATTGAATACAGTCTGTAATTCCTGGAAATTTTATTTCAATTTCTTTTAAAAATTTTGCGGCTTTTCTTGATTTAAATGCTTCGTAACTTTCTCCCCTATCATTTTCTTGAACAGTGGTATTAAACGTATCTGCCCATGGCGCAACATCTTTATATTTCATGTAGGTTATAAAAGTCATTCCTTCTGCCCATTCTTCCTGTTTTTTTGAGGCATTCATAGAAGCCATAAAAGCCTTTGGCCAAGAATCTTCGTCGTAATCATGAGCACTCCAGACTTCACTGCTTTTTTTAAAATGATAATGATTATGGTTGATATATTTAAAGGTTTCCGGTTTAAAAACAATGTATAAACTAAATGCCGATATGACGCCTTCAAGACTTTGAATACGATTTAAAAATGCTTTTCTGAAGTTTTCTTCGCCAGCCATTTTTAGGGTTGTTTTGGGTTCAATATTCGAAATAAACATAGAGCCAAAAACTTTTGTTCCGTCTTTTAATTCTACACAATCAACTTTGTTGTCTGTAACTTTAAAACGGATAACTTCTTTATATTTATAAAATTCGCCTCCGTACTTTTTCAGTTGTTTTAAAAGCTGCTTCGTAATCTGGCTTCCGCCATTAATACATCGCCATGAACTTTGAATGTAAGAGTTGACAGAAAGCGCATGAACGTAAAAAGGCGATTTATCTGGAATTCCGGCATACAGAAAATTAGAACCAGCTAAAACTGCTTTTAATTTTTCGTTTTGCGTGCATTCGTCAATGATTTCTTTTGCATTTAACTCCAGAATTTCATTATCATATTTGCCTTCCCATTCTAAATTGTAGAGCGGAAATGATTCGCAAATTGCTTTTATTCTTTTGCAATATTCCTCAATATTTGCTTTTTCATCAGGAAAAAAATCGACTAATTGATTGGCAAAATTTTCGTAACCCTGTGCATGTGGATATTCATTTTCATCGTCTTCAAACGAAATAATGTCAAAACCATTTTCATCTAATTTTTTCAGATTAAGATGATCCATAATGCCCAAATAAGTAAAATATTTGTACAAATTTTGCCCTTCTTCTAAACCTCCGATATAATGAATTCCGGTATCAAAAATAGTTTTATCGCGTACAAAAGTCTGAAGATTGCCACCATATTGATTGTTTTTTTCGAGCACACAAACGCTATAGCCTTCTTTAGCCAAAATTATTGACGAGACCAATCCGCCCAATCCGCTGCCAACAATTACAATATCGTATTGCTCCTTCATTTTAATTTTTCTCTAATACGATTATAGAATCTTCTAAAACAGATTCAAAACCAAAATTAAGCAAAGTATTTTTTAAGTCCGAACTATTGATTAAGATTATAGATGAAGTGGTCGAAATTATTTTTTCAAGAGCATCTTTGTAATTTTCATCAGAAATTAAAACAACATCGTATTGATTTTGCAACGCAAATTCCAGATCATCTAAATAAGATATTTTTCTTTTTTTAACGAAATAATTGGTTTTTGAAACCGACAGTTTTTCTTCGTCAAAATTGTATGAAGTTACTTTTCGCTGTGGTTCCTGCAACGTTAATAATACATCTAACTGACCGTAATCGTTTGATAAATGCAATATTTTGGCTTTCGCCGAAAGATGCTTGTTGAGATGATAGTAAGTTTCAAGGTTATTTTTTAAATCGCTTTTGAGGCTGTTTACGATTTCGATTTCTTTATAATCAAAACTATGAATAACCATTTTTTTGAAATACTCGGGACCTTCTAAACGCTGACGAATTTTATGATACTCTTCTTTAAAAAAGACACTCATTTGTTTTGTTCTTTCGGCATAATTTTTCCCGAAAGAAAGATTGTCAGGCGTGATTCTTTCTAAAATAGAGACCGTAAGATAGCTGTCATGAATAACAAAATCACCTTTCGGAATTGTCTCTGACGCGCCATGAATAATTACAGGGAGAATGTCTAAATTAAATTCTTCTGCAAGATAAAATGCTCCTTTGTGAAAACGCTTAATCTGATTACTTTCTGAACGTGTTCCTTCTGGAAAAACCATTAACGAATATCCTTCATTTACTTTTTGGCGTAAATGTTCAACACCGCCTTCAATTCCTTCAGAAACAGGATAGAAACCTGCTTTTCTAACAGTACCGCCAAAAATAGGAGAGTTGTAAACCCAATCGTTTACCAGAAATATAATTTTTGGACTTAGCATTCCCATTGCTAAAATATCGATAAAAGAAGAATGGTTTGCAATGATAATTGCCGGTTTATCGAAGGTTTCATTATACTGATTAATGACTTTTTTATGAAGAAATGGATTAGAATACAAAACCGATTTCATGAATTTTGAAATGAAGTATCGAAAGCCTTTCATTTTTGTTTTTTCATTTACAGGAAGAATAGGCATAATCGTTATGCTGAAAAGAGACATCAAAATACCACCAAGTCCGTAATAAGTAAATGAAACAATACCGTGAATAAAAGTTCGCAGCATAAAAGGCGGATTTCCTTTTTTCGAGCGATTTGATATAAATATTTTAAATAGAATTGGATAAAAAATAAACGTAATAATCAGCGCGGCAAAAACTCCAATCAATGAAACAGAAGAAATAGATCGCAAAGCCGGATGCTGTGCAAAAATCATGGCACCAATTCCTAAAATAGTTGTAATAACAGCCAGAATAATTGAAGTTCTATAAATTGCAATTTCGTTTTTTCCGGTTGTATATTCTTTTTGAAGTGCACTTGTCATGAAAATACTAAAATCGACACCGTGGCCAAAAATCAAAGTACATACAATCATACTGAAAATGTTCATTTGAATGCCAAAAATGCCCATTATTCCTGCAGTTACAATTCCGGTTAAAGCAATCGGAATACAGCTTACAATAACCAATTCGATTCTTCTGAAAAAGAAAAACAAAATCAGAATTACGGCAACAAAAGAATAATTAACAAGCGAATTAAAATCAGTTTTTAAAGTGCTGAAAAACGTTTCATTCATTTGCTGACGGTCTATCGCAATCAAATTATTTTTGGCTGAAGCCGATTTTACAAAAGCATCTCGTTGTTTTGGCGTCACTTTTACTAAAGTCGAAATCGTATAAAAACCATCTTTTTCGGTTACAAATTCTTTTAGCTGCAATGCTTGAATTTTTAAATAATCTGCTGCAGAAATAGGTTTGAAATTAGAATCTAAATGATCAAAAAAAGCATCATATGTTGTTGGCTTAAACCCAAGTTTTGAACCTTCAGCAATTAATTGTGATTTTAAAACTTGTTTTTTATTGGCATTCCAAAACGAATTCCATTTATCAATTTTTTCTTGTTGTGTTTTCTGCGAAAGCATAATTCCTCCAACCGAACTAAAATTTAATATTTTATTTTGCTGTTTTTCAGCTGCTAAATCAGCAAAAAGGTTAGAATTGTTTTGCAAAACTTCATCCATACTTTTTCCGTACGAAGCCACATAAATGGTTTTTGAAGTTAAGCTTGTACTTTCTTCCAATTGTTTTTCGGCGGCTTTTATTTCCTTCGGAACAAAATTCAATTGCGACAAATCGTTATTGAAACCGACATTGTTATATGTAAAACAGCATACAATTGTAATTAAAATGCAAAAACCAATTAAAATTTTATTGTTATGAAAAGAGAAATGCGCCAATTTATCAATCACATTTTTCTTATGGTCAAAATTATTTTCTTCTGGTTTGTATAAATGAGGAACAATCAAAAGTGAGAAAAAAGCAGAAGCCATTACGATCACGGCAGCAAAAATTCCTAAATCATTCAACGCATCAGATTTTACAAAAAGCAGACATAAAAATGCAACAGCTGTTGTAGAACTGCTCATAATTACGGGCATCGTAATATCTTTGTATAATGTTTTTACATCGCTGTTGTGTTTGTAATGCGTGAGAATGTGTATGGAATAATCGATCGTGATTCCCAATAAAATAGAACCAATTCCGAGTGAAATGGCAGAGATTTGTTCTTTTACAAAATATAAAAATGCAACGGCAAAGAGCGCGCCGAAAATCGTTGGAATAAAAATGATTATCGGAATCAAGATTTTTCTATAAAACAAAATCAAAATCAGCATCAGCATGATCATCGCGATGGTTGTCGTCAAAATAATATCGCTTTTGATTTGATTGGCATTTGCCACCGCAATTAAAGCCGAACCAAAATAACTGATCGAAGTTTTGCCTTTGAATTTCTGATTTAAATGATCTTGAATCGATTGGAGCTTTGCAGCAAAAATGCTGTTTTTTTCGGTTTCGCTCGACGGAAGATTTGATGTTATAAAAAGCAATAATTTCTTTTTGTCCTTCGTCATTACAAAACCATTGTCGAGCGTAAAATCGTCTCCAATATTAAGCTGTTGTAATTTTTTTAAAGCGATAAAAGAAATTCCAAGCGGATCCTGCAGAATAAAATCTTTTGTAATAAATCCTGAAGGCGAAATAATCGATTTGTAATTTCCTTGAACCGTTGCTGCAATACTGTCTTTTTGCAATTTATTTTGAATCGCAGCGTAGTCTTTATTTTCTAAAAAAAGAGGCAGATTGTTGTAGACAAAATCAATAGTTTCCTGAATGTTTTCTTCATCAATTTTTCCTTGAATTCCCGTAATATAAGGTTTGCAGGATTTCGCAACGCTGTCAGAAAAAGCGGTTGCCATTTCTTTTAAATCTTCGTCAGAGCCATTTTTTTCTAGTTTGAAAATAACGGTTATTTTATCGGCAAAGTTAAGTTGTTTTAAAACTTTTGCTGTAACATCGGCTTTGTCGTTAGTGGGAATAAGTTTGGTTATGTCTTCTTCAAATTTAATTTGAGAAGCAAAAAAGCCAAATATAAAAAGCAACAGAATAGCCAATAAAACCGATAAAGATTTTCGTCGGTTTACAAATAAATGAATGGCGTAGAAGTACTGATGCATAATTATTTATTATTGTTTTTTGCCACAGATTAAAGGAATTAGTAACGAAAAAATCATTTTAATCCTTTAATCTGTGGCAAAACGGAATTTAAATATTTTTTTTGTTTTTAGAACTAAAAGCAGTTAAAAGCAGATAACTTATAAAACCAACTAAAAGTGCTGAAACAGCTGCTAAAATAAGACTTCCCACGATATATTGTGTTGCATTTTGCTGAATATCATTAAGTGTGATCGAACTGTCTAAAACCAAAGGGGCATCATTGGATACAAAATAGCTGCCCATTTTTAACGAACCGTAGATAACAAACGGAATAAAAGGCGGAAAACTAACATTTGAAGATAAATAGGCAATGACTTTATTAAGCCTGAATAAGGCGGCAAAAGTAAAAAGCAACACGGTTTGAAATCCCCAGAAGGGTGAGATCCCGATAAAAATACCCAAAGCAATTGCGGCGGCTTTTTTGAAATTAGAATCGTTGCTTTCTAAAATATCTTCAAGAAAGAATTTTTTAAATCCTTTTTTTTTTGCTCTTCTAAAAAAATCTCGAGGCTTGATATAAAACAAAGCGTTGGTTACCAAAACGGTATTTAAAATACTGATTCGGGTAAAATCTCGAAACGGACGAAAGTGTGAAACGCGTTCTGCGGGATCGTACAAAACCTGAATCGGAATATTTTTAACTACAATACCTTTCCATGCCGAACGCACAATTACCTCAATTTCAAACTCAAATTTATTGGTGTAAAATTGCTTTGGAATAAGCTGCAGCGGATATAATCTGAAACCAGATTGTGTGTCTTCTAATTTAATTCCGGTTTCAAATTTGAACCAAAAATTAGAGAATTTATTTCCGAAACTGCTTTTCTTTGGCACATTTTCTTGTGTCATATTTCGGCTTCCAATTAATAAAGAATTGGGTTCGTTCTGAATTGCAGCAATAAAACTCGGAATATCTGATGCAAAATGCTGTCCGTCAGAATCTATCGTGATGGCGTATTCAAATTTCATTTCGATTGCTTTTCTAAAACCATTTCTAAGCGCTCTTCCTTTTCCTAAATTATTAGGATGATGAATTTGTGTTAATTGAGAATAGTTTTGTAAAATTTCGAAAGTCGTATCTGTTGACCCGTCATTAACAATAATAATATTTGAAGTGAAACCTAAAATAGAATCCAGCACTTTTTGCAGCGTTTTATGATTATTGTACGTCGGGACAATAACACAAAAAGAAGTGGAATTAAGTAAGTCGTGCTGTGATAAGGTAGGTTTCATTTAGTGTTTTGCTTTCGCTTACTTCACGAATTGTTTTTCTTTTTCAGAGAAACTTTTAGATTGTAAAATAAAGTCTTTTAGGTATTCTTTTAATGTGGCATTTTGCGCACTATAATGATCTGTAAGGTATTTTTTGTCTTCCTTGATGTTCTTTTTATAACCCGTAATTGGCGGAACATTCTCTTGAATGCTCAAACGAATCAAACGGATTTCGATATTATTAGGTTCGCTTTTTATAGTCGATTCCAGTAATTTTGCACCTTCTTTAAAACGATCCATTTTATTTTTCATCTTTTTCTCAAACTTCGAATCTAATAAAATCGAAGCCGCTTTGTAAGCCACTAAAGTTTTATCATCGCTGTTAGAAATGTCAGACAATTTTTCTGAAAACTCTTTCGCATTACTTTCAGATTTTGTAACACCCGTATATAATTTTCTGATAGTCGCCAAATCTGGCGTACCAGCTAAATTTACCCATAAAAGCAAGGTTAACAAAAGTTTCATAATCACATTTTTTTATACACAGTGCTCAATTTCAGAGCAACCGTATCGTTAAAATAAGTTGTATTTTTTACTTTAACCAAATCATCTTCGGTTTTTGCAATATCAAGCTCCAAACGCAATTCAGGAGTAACTTCCGGATTAATAAGCGCCATGAATTTAACATTCGCAAGCGTCTGAATCATTAAAGTACTATTGGTAATTTTTTCCGTCAATTCTTTAATAATCTGAATCATGCAAACTCCTGGCATAATCGGATTTCCTGGAAAATGACCTTTGAAAACTTCGTGTTTTTCATTGACCAAAATCGTAATATTATATTTAGAATCTTCTGTTTTTTCTTCTGAAAGAACTTTATAAAAATCTTTTAAAACCATTTTTTATTTTTTTTCACTAAAAGCGTAAGCAATACCGAATTGAAAATTTACATTTCTATTATAGTCACCAAAAATCCTATTGTTACTGTCGTCATTATTATAATAGCTGCTTTCTAAAACATCATATAATCCTTTTTTAATCCGTCCTTCAATGCTTAGGCCAGAAGGAAAGCAATAGGCAAATCCGACCAAAATTGCGGCATCATTGTATGTTTTTCTTCGAACCAAATTGTTATTCACCAAAATATCTAATGATGGTCCAAATTGTAATTGAATACCCGGTCCAAATGTAAATTTGTTCATCATAGCAAATGATACATAACCTAATTGAAGATCACGATATTCAACTTTTTTCACATCATCAGCATAATAAATTCGGGCAAGATTATTTGCTCCTTGCCTGATATAAGTCATTTCGGGCTGTAATGCATAATGTTTCCTAATATTTATCTCTCCAAATCCGCCAAGGTAAAAGTCAGTTTTATAATCAGAATTCATTTCTGAAATATTTGAAAAACTAAAACCGCCTCTGAAACCCGGCTTAAAAACTACCTGAGCTTTCGCTTGCAGCAACACAACGAAAAAGAGTATTGCAGCTGCTATATTTTTATAGTCCAATATTATTTGACTTTAAAAGTATAACTGATACCAATCTGGAAAACTTGATTTAAAATTATATCATCATAATAATAATTGTTTCCGTTATCATAATCAAGACCGTCGTAACCGTAAATATCAATTAATCCTTGTTTGAATCTCGCTTCAAAAGTTAATCCGTTTGGCAGTGTATATCCAATGCCGCCTACAAAAGCAATATCAGCATCTATCGGATTAAAACCATATCGTCCAAAATTGTCATCTGTTTTTAAATCAAATGATGGTCCGGCCAAAAGATGAAAACCGCCTCCGTTAAAATTAAATTTAGCTACTGCTCCAAATGTCACGTAGTTAAGATCGTATGTTTTCTGATCTAATATTGAATTTTGTTCCGGAGAACCATCATAGTAATAGCCTTTGCTTCCTTGTCTTGAATAAGTTAGTTCTGGCTGTAAGGTGAAAAACTTATTGAATTTTATTTCAACTAAACCTCCAACATAAAAATCAGATTTCATGTCGTTGCCGTCGATATTGGTTAATCTCGAAAGATTTAAACCACCGCGAATTCCCGGACTAACTCTTACCTGCGCTTCCGCGGATGAAAGACCGATAAATAAAACAAATGCAATTAAGGTTAATTTTCTCATATTGGGTTTGATTTAGTTAAGGTTAATTGATTTTTACTCTGGTTTAAAATAGTTTAGCTCAATTTTCAACTTTATATTATGATGTAAAATGACAACTTTTTTAGCAAAAATATCGTTTTCTAAAGTAAAAGTAATTGTTATTTTTTCTTTTGTCTTAGATGCATTAACGACTTTCTGCAGTTTTTGATCTTTTTTGGATATAAAAAGATAATTGTCGCGATCACCATCTGCTGCTTTATAAATATTATCTGACTCGTTTTCAAATTGTTCCTGAATCAAATATTCTTTTTTTAGAAGAAGTCGAAAATCATCTGTCAAAGTATTGATTAGTATTTTTCGATCTAATTCTGAAACAATCGAATTGACTTTAAAAGTCTTTTCTGAAATTTCAAAATCCAATAATTTGTTGCCAAATTCAGTTGTAAAAACTACTCGATGTGTTGTATCGTTTATTTTTTTTGCAATGAAAATTCCAGACAATTCGTGACCATAAACTGTGATATTAGTTTTGTAAACATAATCGCTTTTTGAATCAGAAAAATAAGGAACTTGGCATGATGTTTTGTCTAATTTTTTGGGCGCATAATTTTTTGTGACAGAGCCACAAGAAACTAAAACCAAAGCCAAAAGGCAATTAATTAGTAAAAACTGAATCGTCGATTTTTGCATTGATCACTTTGTTTTTAAGAACAATTCGGGTATAATCTTCAGAAGATTCTAGTAATTTTACTTGAACCACAGTTGCTTCTTCCTTGTCGAAAGTCAGTTCTATTTGTTTAATGTATTTTTTCAACGCAGCATCTTTCGGAACAAATTTCGCAAGATTCTGACCTTTCAGTTTAAAATATGAAATTGTAAATTCTTTTTCGTCGAACATATTACCGCTCACGCTTCCAACAATTAATTTATTGATTCGCCCAAAAATTTTACTGTTGCCAATATCAACTGCACTTTTCTTTCCTTCGTCATTAATCAGTATTTTTCCGTTTTTAAAAGTAATACTGTAGTTGTATGGTTTTTTGTATTGCCATTGCAGCAATGCAGGTTCTTTAAAAACCATTTTTCCAGAAGTTTCAATGTCTTTCGATAAAAAGTCCAAATGTTTGTACTGCACAAAATCTGTGCTTAAGGTTTTTATTTTTTTTGCCACAACATTTACATCTTGTTTAAAAGATGCAATTTCGGCATCGGTCATTTTTTGTTCCTGAGCAGACAAATGAACGCCAAAGATGTTTAAGAAAAAAAGCAGAATATATATTTTAGTTTTCATAAGCTTTAAGATTCAAAAGTTCTTCCACAGAAATCACTTTATAATTGTTTTGCTGTAAAAATTGCAAAAACTGTTCCAATACCAAAACAGAGTGTGAAGCCGTGTCGTGCAAAAGTACGATTCCGCCGGGACAAACGCGTTTTATAATTCGATTGAATATTAATTCCTGATTTTTTGTACCGCCGTCAAGCGAACGAATATTCCATCCGATAACGTTATGTCCGGTAATTTTTAAAGCTCTTCCAATCGATGGAGTTGTAACTCCGTAGGGCGGCCGAAAAAAGTTTATTTTTTTTGAAGTGAATTTTTCCAGAAGTGCATCTGTTTTTTCAAGTTCTTCTATTATAGCTGCTTCGGTATAAAAGTCAAAAAACTTAGAATGTGAATACGAATGATTTCCAACCAAATGACCGTCGTCAATTACTTTTTGAAGAATTTCAGGATGTTTTTCAATGTTTTTTCCAATGCAGAAAAATGTGGCTTTGACATTGTATTTTTTTAAAAGCTCTAAAACTTCCAAAGTATAGATGCTTGGTCCGTCATCAAAAGTTAAAGCGATTTTTTTTTCTGTTTCCAATGGATTGTTACAGAAAGCTTTTACAATATAATTAGATGAAATTCTTGCTGTACCATACATATTAATGGCAAGCCAAGGTAGAATAGCCACTAAAAACCATAATTCGTTAATTCCTTTATCAGCTTTTAATAAAAATAAAAAAAGTAATAAGGAGATAAAAAAAATGGTGACTTTTTTATGCGTTATCATTTTGACAGTAACGTAAAACTATGATTTTTTCCACATAAATGATTGTATAATAAAATGGTATTATAAGCGGGTTTCTCTAGCGAATTCACTTTTATAATCTCTGGAATTGTTTGTGTTTTTATGATTTTTGAACCAACCCAAAAAGCAAAAGCTGTCGAGGTATTAAACTCTCCAGACAAATGTTTATAAAAAACTTGTGGTGTCTCTGCGAAAGCATTTTGAGTTAAATTTTTATAATAAGAATCGAATTCAGCATCGCCATTTAAACCTAAAATTACAGCGTCGATGTCTGAGATTTCCAGATTATTAGCTTTAAGAAATGCAGTTATTTCAGTTTCTACTTCATTTTCCTGCAATATGTTTTTAAATGCAACATCAACAAATTCAGCATAAGTGGTATCTTTTTTTTCATCTTCTAAAACAAAAAAACTGGCTCCTTCTCCATAAACAGCTCCTTTTGTAGTCTCGTTCAATAGATCATAAGGTGCACTTTTTTCGTCTTTAATATAACCGGCTAGTTTAAAAAGAGACGTTGTATAATCTCCATTCTCATCAACGCCGCCGACTAATATCGATTTTGCTTCATCTGCTTCAATTTGCATTTTGGCATCTAAAAGAGCTGATTCAAAAGAGATTGCTCCATTTACATATGTAAAATTATATCCTTTGCATTGCAATGTAAGGGCAATTTGTGCTCCAACAGTATTATGTGTCGATTGAATAAATGAAGTTGGTGTCAAAAATTCTTCATTATTATCAATAATTGTCTTCAAAAATTTCTCTGAATCTTCGATGCAGCCCATTCCGGTTCCGGTAATGATGGCATCTATATTTTCGACATTTGCTTCTTTCATGGCATAAGCCGAAGCTACGATTCCGTTTTTAATGCCATTTGCCATTCTTCTGCTGGCAACAGGAGAAATAAAATCTTTATAAACGGGTTTGTTTAAAAAGAATATATTTTCATTTTTATTATACACGGCTTCTTCTAAAAAAACAGTATCAAATGTTTTTTGAGCTGAAAGACAACCTACACCATTTATATATGTTTTTTTTATCATACGAAAATTATATTTGTTTTTTTAAAGGAATATGGTATCGTCATTTTTAGTTTTTATTGTTATTTAAAATCATGACGATTTCACTAACTTTTAGAAAATATAAGTGTCGAACAATTTCCGCCAAACCCAAACGAATTTGATAAGACATGTTCAATATTTTTATGCTTTAATGTTGTTTGCGGTTTTAAGTCGAATTCCTGCATTGGAGTTTCAAAATTTAAACTTGGAAAAACTACATTGTGCTGAATGGCAAGTACGCTGTAAACTGCTTCAATCGCAGCAGCAGCTGCTAAAGTATGTCCTGTAAATGGTTTAGTTGAACTAAAATCGGGTATTGGGTTTTCATTATAAATTCTCAAAATAGCTCTTCCTTCTGATAAATCATTATTAGGAGTTGCTGTTCCGTGAACATTTATATAATCAATTTCACTCGGATCTAATGCAGCAATTTCAAAAGCTTTTTTCATGGCCGAATAAGCGCCGTCACCATTTTCAGAAGAAGCAGTTTGATGAAAAGCATCATTTGCATTTCCGTAGCCTGAAACTCGAGCCAGTACTTTTTTGTTTTCTTTTTTTACAATTTCGTCAGATTCCAAAACCAGATAAGCAGCTGCTTCGCCAAGATTTAATCCTTTTCTTTCATTATCAAAAGGTTTGTTATAATCATCTGACAAAATCATCAAAGTCTTAAATCCGTTAATGGTGAATTTTGCCAAAGCATCAGTTCCGCCCACAATAACGCGGTCTAATTTTCCGGTTTTAATTAATCTTGCACCCAGCATAATCGAATTAGCGGCAGATGAGCAAGCTGTACTTATAGTCGTAACCATACCTTTTAGCCCAAGTTCGTCTGCAATTTTTTCAGCAACATCACCACAATTATGACTTACAATGTATTTTTGTACTGCTGGATTTTCGAAATATTCGTAATAATATTTTTCCGTCATATCCATGCCGCCAACGCTTGTTGCCGAAATTAATCCTGTTTTATATTCATTAATAGAAGTGATTCCAGCATTAGCAACAGCTTCTTTCGCAGCAATTGCACCAAGCAGTGCAGACCTCGAAAAGTTGTTTTCTTTTCCCAGTTTTAATTGCGCGATCAGTTCATCGTTGGTTTTTTTGATTTCACCAACTTTAATAATATCAGCATGAACGGTTGAAATATTTGTGATACGAGAAATACCAATTTTATTTTCAATTAATGAAATATAATTTTCTTCGACTGAATTTCCAATCGAAGAAATAATTCCCATTCCGGTTATTGCGACACCTTTCATTTAGACTTGCTTAGATTGTTAGATTTTTAGACTTCTTAGATTTTTTAGACTTGCTTAGATTCCAGACTTCTTAGATTATTGGGCTTTTTATTTTTTGTCTAAGAAGTCTAAAAATCTAAGCAAGTCTAAGTAAGTCTTACTTTGTTCTGTTAGCGCTAATATAAGCCGCCATAGTTTCGATCGATTGGAAAATTGTTTTTCCTTCTTTTGGGTCGACAAGTTTAATTCCGTAATCTTTATCTAAAATCACGATCAATTCAAGCGCATCAATCGAGTCTAAACCTAAACCGTCTCCAAACAAAGGATCGTTATCTGCAATATCTTCGATTGCGATATCTTCTAAATTTAAAGTAGTAATGATTTTATTTTTTAATTCTTCTTTTAATGCTTCCATGATTATTTATTATATAATGTATTGATATTTTCGTTTGTATATTTTTCATTTTTTTCTTTGCTGATAAGACACAGAAAAGCTTTATAATTGTCGTTAAAAAACTCGACCCAACCGCAAAGAACCATATCGGCTTTATTTGTGTTTAACAGAATCTCTGAATAGTTCGACAAAAATTCAGAATTGAAAGCATCAAATATAAAGAAAGAATTTTCACTTTTCAGCTGATGGCGGATACTTATTTCGCCCAAACATATATTTGGAAGCGTATACACAAAAACCGCCGGACTCGGAAAATAATTTTCTTTGTCTGAAATCGATTCCTGATATTTTACATCGGTATCTAAACTAGAGGATTTATTGGCCAAAACCAAAGCAATATCATTTTCCTCTTCATTTGAAGTGATCGGACTCAAAAGCAATTCTGATCCTAAAAAAGCCAATTTGCTCAAAGCATCCATTTTGAAAAACTTCGGATATTGCATTTCAAAATTACGATAAGCTTGTTTAGCAAAATCCGCAAAATCTGTTGGTTCAATTTTGAATACAGAAATTCCGTTCAAAACAATTTCGTTGTTTTTGATGGTGATGTAGGATTGTATGTAAGTTTTGTTTTGAGTCATTGTGAGATATAACAAAATTATCAGTATTATTTTTTCTTCCCGATTTGTTTGATTTCTTTGTCAAAATCTGAAATGATTTTTTGAGTTTTATTAAACTCATCATATTCTTTTATGGCTTTTTTATCTGCTTGAATTTTTGATATTTTACCTTTTCCTTCTAAAATTTTATACTCGTTGAAGGAAAGAAACTTATTTACACTTATAGCTAACTGTTCCATAGTAAAAGTGTTTTCACGTTCAATCAATCCTTCAATATAATCAAAGTAACCTGTAACAGTTCTTTCTAGTAGAGTTATTTCTTTTTCTTGTAAATAATTTTTAGCAACAATTACATCGGATTTTAATATTCTTCCGTCAGGAGCATTTTTCCAACTGCTAAGTCCCATATTGTCTTTTTCTTTATCTGCATTTTTATGAATGATTTCTGCAGCAGTATTTCCAGTTATAGCAAAATGGAATTTGTTTTGAATCATGGCATAGAAATTCTTTGTTACCTCTGAATTTTTATCGTAATCGATACTGCATTCTGCAAAAATATCACTTACTTGTTGGTAGATTCTACGTTCGCTTGCACGGATAGAACGTACTCTGCGTAATAATTCTTTAAAATAATCTTTACCAAAAACCGTTTTTCCTTGTTTTAGACGTTCATCATCTAAAATAAAACCTTTGATTATGTATTCTTTTAAAGTTTGAGTTGCCCATATTCTAAATTGAGTTGCTTTACTTGAATTTACTCGATATCCAACAGAAATAATAGCATCAAGATTATAAAATTTTTGGTTTCTGGAAACTTGGCGATTACCTTCAGATTGAACTTGTAAGATTCCCTTACAAGTTGAATTTTCTTGCAATTCTCCTGATTCAAAAATATTCTTTAAATGTAAAGTGATATTCTGCGGAGTTGTGCCAAATAATTCACCCATGGCCTTTTGTGTAAGCCAAACTGTTTCGTCTTGCACAAAAACATCAACTCTGACTTCTCCATTTGGATTGTCGTAAATAAGAAATTTAGTTTCGTTATTTTCCATTTCATTTCATCTTTTCAAAAACCACAGCCGTATTACAACCGCCAAATCCAGAAGCCGTCTTCAAAAAATATTCAATATTAGCCTCTTCATTTTTCTCAATCACATTTATAGATTCACTTACGCCAATTTCATCAAAACCTTTTGATTCAAAAAGCATATTTTGATTCGCAGATTCTATTGCGATTACCGTTTCCAACAATCCTGAAGCGCCCAACGTATGTCCGTAAAATCCTTTCAAACTATTTACTGGAATATTTTGTAAACCCAAACGGCTGAATGCAATGGCTTCCATTTCGTCGTTGAATGGCGTTGCGGTTCCGTGTGCTGAAATATAATCTAATTTATTGGCTTCGATTTGAGCTTCTGTCAAAGCATTCTGGATACTTCTGAACAAACCTTCGCCCGTTCTTGACGGACCAGAAATATGATTCGCATCGTTTATCGAACTGTCGCCAATAATTTTTATTTTGGCGTTTTTGGCTTCCGCCGAAATTAAAATCGCTGCGGTTGCTTCGCCTAAACTTACTCCGGTTCTGTTTTTAGAATAAGGCTTACAAGGCAAATCGCTCATCGCCTGAAAAGCATTAAAACCAGACAAAACAAATTCTGAAACTTCATCGCCGGCTACAACAAAAACATTATCATAAAGCTCAGACTGAATCATTCTTTTCGCTACAGAAATGGCTAAAATTCCAGAAACACAGGCATTTGAAATTACAATTGGCTGTGTCGTAAAACCAAAAAAAGCAGCAATGTTTTTCGCTAAAACATCTAAATGTGCGGTGTTAAAACTTTCTTCAGAGTTATCTTTTAATGCAGTTACGTTTCCTTTTGTGGTTGAAAGTATAAAAGCGGTTTTCGAATTTAATTCAATTCCTGAATTTTTAATCATCGGCTCTAAAGCCAAAATCATCATTTTCTCTAAACGAGAATATTTGGTTTCAGTGTTTATTTTTGCAAAAGCACTGTTTATTTTTTCATCTGAAATAATAGAAGAATAAAACGGATTTGGCATTAAAGAAATATCCTGATGCAATTGAATTCCAGAATCGCTGCGCAAGATCGCCTCAATGTTCGATTGAACATCAAAACCTAAAGGCGTGATACAATTTGTTTCTGTTATGTATATTTCTCTTAACATTTTATGATCTCGATTTCTCCTGCAAGGTTTTCAAAACCTTGTAGGTATTTTATTTTAAAGCCTCATCTTAAAAAAAAGGTTTCACGCAGATTTTGCAGATTAAGCAGATTTTAATTTTATACCTACAAGGTTTTAAAAACCTTGCAGGAAAACGAAAAACGAAAAAGACAACGAAAATAAATTAGTGCTAATTCGTGAAATTCGTGTTCTACTTCAACAACCCCACTTTTCGTTTCCATTCTTCATAAAAAGGAGGATTTGTCAGCATTAAATTCCCTTCTTTATCTAAAAAAACCTGAACAGTTTCGCCGGTACAAGCAATCTCACCTTTGGCATCAATAATTTTAAAACGGTAAATCATTTTGGCTGCAGGCGTATCGACAACTGTTGTTTCAATTGTTACAACATCGCCGTAGCGCAAAGACAATTTATGTTCGCATTTCGATTTTACGATTGGTGTTGTGTAGCCAGTTGCTGCAATATCTAAATACGTAAGTCCGTGTTCACGTCCAAAGGCTTCGCGTCCATCTTCAAAATAGGTAATATAATTGCCGTGCCAAACGATTCCGAGCGGATCAGTTTCGTTAAAACGAATTCTGATTTCGTGCGTAACGCTTAGGGAAGCGACCTCGTTATACTGTTCTTTTCTTTTTGTCATAAAATAAGGCGATGGAAGTTGTGATTATAAAGAACAAAAATAACAAACTTATTTTTGGAATGATTTCGACGAAAGAAACGTTGCGCAGTAAAACATCATAAAATGCTTCTAATGCCCAATTCATTGGCGATGATTTGGCGACAATTTGCATAATTTTTGGCATTACAAACACAGGAACCCAAACACCGCCAATTGCAGCTAAAATAATAACGCTTGTCGCGCCAAACGGAGCAGATTGTTCTTGTGTGTTCGCAACAGTTCCTAATAAAATTCCGAATCCGATGGCAGCAAAACCTGAAAATAAAGCGACGACACTCATTAAAAATAAATGCCCTTCGATATTTAATGAAGGCAAACCAATATGCGGAAATAAGAAAATCGCAACAGCAACCATCATGTAAAACTGAATCATACAAATGAGAGAATATGTGATTGTTTTTCCGATGATGACGATTAAATTAGAGACCGGATTGGTCAGCAATCGAACAAATGTTCCCTGAGATTTTTCTTTAACAATATTGATAGACAACGGAATCACGATAAAAAAGATCGCAAAAAGTGTCCAAGCCGGAACGTTGTGCTGTACCGAATTTGGCAACACTTCTTTGTTGTTTATTTTCGGAATTATTTCTTTGAAAGTAATAAAACTCTTCTGGTCAAATTTGGTATTTTCTTCGCCCAATTGATTTTGAAAAGTGGTATAAATAGATTTTGTTTCGATTTGAGAGATCATTTTATCAATAGAACTCATTACAGAATTTTTGAAACTCAATTGAACCGCCGGGTCAAAATAAAGTTTTACTTCTTTTTGCTCAATTACTTTTGGTTTTTCTGGTTTGGCAACGCTGTCTGTGAAACCCATTTTACTGACAATGTTTTCTACATTCTGATCTACTTTTGCCTGTAAATCAACGCTTAGGTTTTTCGGGATTACAATTGCCAATTGAAATTTTCCTTTGTAGACATTTTCTCTGGCAACGTCTTCTGTAATTGGTTTGTTGTCGATTTGAGTGACAACGCTAAATAATTGACTTTTTTCCAGGTTTTCAAAAACTGTTTTCGAAACAGAACCCTTGTCGTTATCGACTAATAAAATTGGAATTTTAGTATCGCTTACGGTCTTAAAAGTACTGTCCTGAATTAAAGTTACCGTAATTACCAAAACCAACGGCATTATAAATAAAATAATCAAGCCGCCTAAATCTCGTTTCAGCAACAAGAATTCTTTTACTATCGACATCCAAATTTTATATATCATCTCTCAAGTCGTTACCGGTTAATGAAATAAAAACTTCTTCGAGATTTCTCGCTTCCTGAGTTGATTCAATCAAACTTGATGGCGTTCCTTGCGCATAAATTTTGCCTTGATCTAAAATGGCAATATTCGTGCAGAAATCTTCGGCTTCAGCCAAATGATGTGAGGTATAAATAATCGTAGTTCCGTTTTGATTCAATACTTTAAGATAATCTAAAATGGCATTTTTAGACTGAACATCAACACCAACGGTTGGTTCATCTAAAAACAAAACTTTAGGATTGTGCAGAATTCCAGCAATCAAATTGACGCGTCGTTTCATCCCGCCTGAAAAAGTTTCGATACGTTTGTCGGCAAATTTTAATAAACCTAGAAGATCTAAAGTTTCGATTACTTTATCTTTTAAATTTGAACCTTTCAAACCGTACATGCTTCCAAAATAATGCAAGTTTTCACGAGCTGTCAGTGTTGGATACAATGCATATTCTTGAGGAACAACACCAATTATTTTTTTGATTTGTGAAGAATGATCAGTGTAATTCAGATCATCAATTGTAAAATGTCCTGAAGTTGGTTTTATTAAACCGCAGAGCATTGAAATCAAAGTTGTTTTTCCGGCACCATTCGGACCTAATAATCCGAAAATCTGGCCTTCTTTTATTTCCAGCGATACATCGTTCAAAGAGTACATTTCTGCACTTTTGTACTTTTTCGAAAGCGATTCTATTTTTATAATGGATTGCAAAATATGTCTAGCTGATTGCTTTTTTTAGTTTTTTGAAAAAGATTTCTTCTCGATTGGCGATATCTAAAAGATCATCGGCAATGGCATTGTAAGCGTCTTCTTTGGCACTTCTATTTTTATAAATTCGGGAAGCTTCTACGGCAAAATCGCGCCAAGAATCTCCAATTTGAGTCATTTCTTTAGAAAGTACTTTCAATTCGTCATTACCTAAAACAACCGAGGCTTCCTGCAAAAATGCAGCATAAATAAAACGAAAACCGCCGCCTCCAGTTCCTATTTCTTCCTGCATGCGCACCATTTGTGCCAAATAATGATTGGCTTTTCTGACACCATGTTTTACAGGCCATTTTCTAATTCGTCTTGAAACTAATCTAATCCCGCGCACGCCTACAATTGGCATTGGCGCCAGCATATCACGGCAGGTATTTTTGATTCCTTTGATGATCGCACTTTTAAAATCAACTTCTTTCGGAATCTGAATTGGATAATACATTTGTCCTTTTGGTGCAAATGCACCTTTTGCAAAACGTACTTTGTCTAATTCATCGTGTGTTAAAGTCGTAACGGTTTCCATTACCGGATCGCTTATTAAATAATCGGTTTCGGTTTTGCCGTAAACCACTAAATTGTGCGCGTTGAAATGAAAGCGGTATTCATCAGGAAAATAACTCAAATGATAAACACCAACTTGTAATCCGGTTGGAATATTGTTTTTTAAATTTTCTTCTAAAGCTTTATTGGCATTGCTTACCGAAGAAAATTTTTGTCTTTTAATTTTTAAATTTAAACGATTTGCAACCTTATTAAAAATCTGTCCAGGCAAAGTTCTATAACTGATTGCCGGCGCGTGATTGACTTTTATAAAAGGCAAATACACAAATAAAAGTCCAGAACCAATTCCAAAAATCATCGGTTCGCTGATATTCAGTCCGTTGTTTTTTAAGAGGTTTGACGCTACTCCATTTTCACAATGAGCAGATTGATGATGTGTAAAAGTAACTTGCATTAATCTGTTTTAAAGTTTTTTAATTCGGCTATTGAAATCTCAAAAGCATCGGCATATTTTTGTAAAATGTTATCACTCAATTTAGCAAAAACGGCTGGCTTAAAATGTCTTTTTACGCGCCATTTCCACATTCCTACATATCCTGCAAGAATCGTAAGATCCATTTTATTGAGTTCCATATAATAACAAATCGGACTCAATTCTCCGTTTTTAACTTTCAGTTTTGCTTCTTCGGCACGTTCTTTTATATCGTCGATCGCGTTAGAAAGTGCAATGGCTTTTGGTTCCCAGCCCGTGCTTAGAGCCGTTGTATAATTACCGTTTTCATCCGTAGCATAAACTAATTCTTTGAGATTTTTTTTGCTCAAATTTCCATCGTGCTGTGGTACATTTTCTTTTTCCATGACGGTTTAGTTTTCGATTAGAATTATGTTGTTGTCGAAATCGTCTTTTGAATGAACAAATTAATTTCGCATTCTAAAAGTTTTTCGTCTTCGAGTAAACTTTCGCAGTTCATTGTGCATAAAGTATAATCGTCGCCAACAAATTTCGATACCAAAGTTGCTTTTGTTGTGATAGAATCACCAACTTTAGGCAATGAATATATTTTTACATTTTTTAATGCGCTGATAAAACCAATAACATTTACGTTTTCATTTTCGGTTCCGTCATCTTCAAAAAAATATTTTTTCCCGACAATTGATGAACAGGTCTGCGCCGTATTTTCGATTAAGCCGGCTTCAATAAAAATGTCATTATCAACAAAAATATTGTCTTCTTTAATTAAAAATATAGTTTCTACAAAGTTGGCATCAATATCTAAAATTAAATCGACCATAAGCATCGGCGCGCGATGAGGTAAATAATTTTGTATGTCAACTCCAGCTTTCATACGTTTTATTGTTTTGCTAAAACGGTTTTCATCTGTCCGTTTGCAATTTCTTCATTATTTAAAAAAGTTGCAATATTAACCAAAGTAATTCCGGCAAATTCTTGTAAAATCGTAATAGTTGATTGAATTGTATCGTTGGTTTTTGGCAGTTTTTTAATTTCAATTTCTTTGATCGAACCAATGTATCCGGTAGGAGCAATTTCGTTTTTCAAAAAAAACTGATATCCTGTATGCAACGCAACAGACTGCGCCATATGTTCGATTAAGCCTGCTTCTAAAAAAGTGTTTTCCTCTACAAAAATATTGTCGTTCTTAATTTTCAAACCTGCAACCAATGAAGTTTCAGAATAAGAAAATAGGCGATCTACCATTACAAAAGGAAACTTTTGAGGCAGAAGATTTTCGACAGCTTCTTTTTCTAAGAGAATTTCAGTTTCCATTAGCAAACCGTTAAATAAGCATAAGCAAATGAAAACCTGCCGCTTTCAGGAACAGACAATAAAATACGTTCACCTTTTTTTAATTTTCCTGAGTTTATTAATTCTTCAAGTGCAATATAAATTGAAGCAGAACCCACGTTACCCACTCTCAAAAGATTCATAAACCATTTTTCATCGGTAAGTACAATTCCTTTTTCGTTCAATCCTTTTTTTAGTCCTTCAACAAAAAAGTGAGAAGAAACGTGTGGTAAAAAATAGTCAACATCTTCTGCAGTAATATTATGCTTTGCCATCGCATCGCTCATACTTTCTACGCCTTTTGGCAAAATAAATTCATCAAGCAGTTTTACGTCTTGTTTTACGGCAAACACAGATTCCTTAAGCCATTGTTCTGGATGGTAATCGCTCCAAGGCTGGATTTCGCCATTTTCTAATTTATCGCCGCCGGCGTACATACACGTTTCTAATTCGAACGCGTATGAATATGCTTCCATCCATTCTATTTTTAAAGAAATGCCGTTGTTGCTTGGTTTATTTTCTAATAAAAAAGCACCAGCGCCGTCCGATAACATCCAACGCAGAAAATCTTTTTTGAAAGCAATAATGGGCTGTTCTTCCAGGTTTTTTAAATTGATGATTTCATGCTTATATTTTGGAGATGAAAGCCAAGTCGAAACTTTTTCAGATCCTGTGCAGATCGCGTTTTTAGAATTTCCTGATCGAATCGAAAGAAAACCATATTTCAATGCGTTCATTCCAGAACAGCAAATACCCATAGACGAATTTAATTCTACGGATCTGTTTTTTAATAAACCGTGAACCATTGCAGCATGCGACGGTGCCAAAACATCTGGCGACGAAGTACCGCAAGAAAGAACCTCTACATCTTGATCTGTAAAGTTTTCATCAAACAATTGTACAATTGCATTTCGGGTTAATTCAGCATTGGTATGTGTGCTTTTTCCTGTTTTGTCTACGGCGTAGTATCGGCTTGTAATTTTATTATTTCGCAAAATAATACGTCTTGCTTTTGAGGCAGTATCATTTATTAGGCCTAAGTAAGCTTCCATTTCGTCATTTGAAACAGCTTCATTTGGCAAATATTTTGCGGCTTTGGTAATATATACGTCAAACATAATTTAATCCTTCTTCTAAACTCCTTGATAATATCGAGTTTCTTTTTTTATGGTTTTCAACTTAAATGGGTAGGTAATAAGGTGCAATATATACACTATTGGCGAGATTAGCCATATTGCAAGCAATAAATAAACATTAAATACTTTAAGAAGCATTTTTCTGTTTTTTTGATTTTTATGGATGATATTAGACCACTTATTAAAAATTTTGTTAGCTGTTTTGTCAACAGTAACCAAATAAGAACTGATTTTTACGGCGCCTAATGCTGTTAATTTTGGCTGTAAATCTTCTAATTTATTTTGTTCAAATTGCGAAAGCATCGCTTCTCCAAATTTATCAGATTCTTGAATGTCTTTATCAGAAACTCCCGGCAGTGGAAAAAATCCCAAATACCTTTTCTTTACTCCAGAAAACATCCAATGTACAATTGTAATTACACTGATTAAATTTCCAACGCGATCTACCAAAGCAACATTTCCCACCAATTTTGCATTCGCATCACGCAATAAAACTTTTACTTTTTCCTGCGCCATAATCCACATGTTTCTTGAACCATTTATGGTAACGACAGGCGTGTGGTTTAAGATAGTTTTAGCTTCTGCACTTTTTAGAAAAGAGTTCATCGGAATTGAAGGCGATAAAAACCAAACTTGATAATGCAAAAGAACTAAATCGAATTTTGTATTCAAAATTTCTTCAGAAACAGGTTTTAAAGCTGTCGGAATCTGTAGAAATGATTCTGGAAAAGCCTCAAAAAAAGAAGCTTTGTCCCACGGAAAAGGAAAAGGTTTTTCTAATTGAATTTCGTGAAAAGTTACTTTTATTTCATCTGAATTTAAAAACGGTTTTGCAATATTTCGTGCAATCGATTCTAGTTGTCCAGACTGAGAATAATAAATAACGAGAACATTTTTCATTTGGTTGAAAGTCTTTGGTTGCTAGCAAAAATAAGTATTTTTATTTAAATGAATTTTCTTAATTTGTCTGTTCGTTTTGTGTGAATCCAATCTGGCCAAGTTGAAGTATCTTCAGCATCATAAATTCGGATTTTCTGATTTTTATCTTCAATTAATAAATCGTCAGAGGTACATCCTAAAATCATTGCAGCTGCCGCAACGCCAGAATATGTAGCGCCGGCAACACCGTGAGACAGCGTACAAGCACCACAGAGAAATAGATTTTCAATTTCGGTTTTGTTTTTATAGGAAAAGGGACCAACTTGATTTAACGTTTTTTCAGTTCCGTAGACATTTCCTTTTGTCGAATTTATATAAAACTCGTTGGTTTTTGGAGTTCCTAATTCGGCTTGAATGACGTGCTGTTTGGCATTCGGAATTATCTTTTCGAGATTGTTCATCAGTTTATCTATAATCTTTTCTTTAAACTTTTTATAGTCTTCATTATGATAATCTTCTAACCCATTAAAATCTTTTAGATGATCGTAATTCACATACGTTACAATTTCAAAATTATGATATCGTCCGTTAAAACTTGCTGGATCTTTGAGCGTGGTACAGCTCATAAAAACAGAAGGGAATGAATCTCCAGTGGCAATTGTATCGCTCATTAAATGTTCAAAATTAGCATCGTCGTTTTCATCTTTCATCATCCAGATATTTCCGGAATCAATTCCGTAGAGTGTTACATCTATATCTAGAGTCAAAAATAAAATGAGAGAAGTAACAGAATATTTCGTTTTGTCCAGTTTTTTAAGAAGCGATTTACTTAAATGTTTCTTATCTATTAAATTTAAATAAGTAATGGAAGGATCTGCATTTGAAACAATATTTTTGGCCAATATTTCTTCTCCATTTTCAAGCCTTATGCCAATAGCTTTGTTATGATCGACAATGATTTTGCTTACATTTTGTTTGATTCTTATTTCACCGCCATTTCTCTTTATGCTGTTAGTCATGGCTTTTACGATACCGCCACCACCGCCCATTGGGTAAAAACCACCGTCAAAATAATGGTTCATTACGGAACAATGAACCGGAAAACAGGCTCGGCTTGGAGAAAGTCCGTGATCGCCGCACTGAATATTCAGAACAGCTTTTAGCATTGGATCTTTAACATGCCATCCAATTACTTTTTTTAAAGGGAATAAGGCAAATTTTCCAAAATGCTTCGTTCGAAACGGAACGGTAATATTTTGCCAGAAACCTTTTAATTTAGGAATAAGCTGCAGTTCATAACTCACTTTCTGAACAAGTGAAAGATATTCTTTTATGTTTTTTTCTTCGTGCGGAAAATGAGCAGAAAGTGTTTTTTTAAGATTATCGAGGCCTGCCGGAAGATCGAAAGTTTCGTCTCCAATGAGACAATGCTCATAGGCATTTTTATTCATTCTGAAAAAAACCATGTCATTGGCAATTCCCAAACCGCGATACAATTCGCTAGTTGATTGTCCTTCTTCCAGAAGTCCTACATAATGAACGCCGGGACTAAAACGTTGTCCTTTTAAGGTAAAACTATGACTCCAGCCTCCAGGAACATAATGTTGTTCGAGTACCAAAACTTTTTGTCCTGCTCTTGCCAGACATATTGCAGTTGCCAATCCGCCTACTCCTGAACCTATAATAATCGTATCAAACTCCTGCATACTTTGCTTTAAGAATTGCTAAAGTATAAAAGAACGATTTTAAATGATATTATTTTACTTTATTTTTAATTGATTCCAAAAATCAAAATAATTAAACCATTGCAGCGGATATTTTTCCAGCATCGATTCTAAACTTTCGATATAGGCTTTTAGTAAACCTTTTTCATCACGGTGTTTGACTACAGCTTCGCGTGCGTATAAGTGATAGTGTAAGTTGTGTTCTTTCATTACATAAACAAAAACTACAGGAACTTTTAATCTTGAAGCAATTAAAAATGGACCGGCAGGAAAGTGGGCTTCCTGACCTAGAATTTTATCAGATAGAGATTTTGTGCCTTCAAAATAACGGTCGCCAGTGAAACAAACCAACTCGTTGTTTGCCAAAGCGGCGTTGATCTCAAAAATATGCGATAAATCGTCTCTGATAATAATAAATTTTACGCTTGATTTTTTGGTTACGCTTTCTAAATAATTTTTAATAGCAGAATGCTCTAAATCTGTAGTGACTAAATTGATCTGAAAATCAAGATCAATTTCGCCAAAAAAATGCTCGGCAATTTCAAAATTTCCAATGTGGGCACTAATCAGAACACCGCCTTTTTTCTCTGCCAAAAGTCTTTTCAGGATATCAATTCCGTCAAATTCATAGGTGAATTTATTCCGCATTCCTGCAGAAATGGAAATTTTATCAATAATGGTTTGCCCAAAAGTAAAGTAACTTTTGAAAACCATTTTTTTAGCTTTGAAATTGGAGTACTGCAGTCTTTCTTTAAAATAATAAGAAATGGCTTTGTTGCTTTTCTTTAGAAATAAAAAATAATAAGAAGCAACAAAATAAAGTAAAACATAGGCAGCCCTGATACCTGCTTTTTGTATTAAAAAAACAAATATTCTATACCCTAAAACAGTTCCTTTTGATTTGCCATCCCATTGACTCATTAAGCAGCTTTAGCTTTTAATTTGTTTTCAATGAGATCGTAAAAGTTTTGAAAAGAAGCAATTCCAACGAAATCAACTTCAACCAGCTTTACACCAAAGTTAGCTTCAATAGAAACTACCAAATCTACATAGTCTAAGCTATCTAATCCAAGTGTGTCTTTCAAATTAGCATCTGGTTCAATGTCATCATTGTCAACTTCAAATTCATCAACCAAAAAACCATTAATTTTTGCTATTATCTCTTCTTTATTCATCATTCAGTTTAAACTTTTTAACAACCAACGCAGAGTTGGTTCCTCCGAATCCGAAGGAATTGGACAAAAATATGTCAAATTTTTTGTTTAAAGTAGTTTTGACCAAATTTAATTTAGAAGCATCTTCATCTGGATTTTCCAAATTGATGTTTGGCGCTATAAAATCGTTTTGCATCATGAGGATAGAATAGATCACTTCGCTGGCTCCAGCCATCCAACATTCGTGGCCAGTCATTGATTTTGTAGAACTTACGTACGGATTTTTTTCTCCAAAAACTTCAAAAATTGCTTTTGCTTCATTACCGTCTCCAACCGGAGTTGAAGTAGCGTGTGCATTAATATATTCGATGTCATTTGCTTTTAATTGAGCATCATCAAGCGCTCGTTGCATGGCTATAGACGGGCCTTCAACGTTTGGTGTTGAAATATGACCGCCGTTTGATGAGAATCCGTAACCCACAACTTCAGCAATAATATTTGCGCCTCTTGCAATGGCAGATTCGTAACTTTCGAGAATTAAAGTGGCACCGCCGCCACTCGGAATCAATCCGTCACGATCAGCATCAAAAGGTCGAGAAGCTTTTTCCGGATCATTTTCTCTAGAAGAAAAAACACCCAAACCATCAAAACTGCTCATTGCATACTTGTTGATTTCTTGTGCGCCTCCGCAGATAATAATATCCTGAAAACCACTTTTTATTAAGAAATAAGCCAATCCAATAGAATGTGAACCGCTCGCGCAGGCCGCACTTATCGTAAGATTGATGCCTCGAAGTTTAAAAATCGTTGAAAGATTCATCGTAACGGTAGAATTCATCGATTTAAAAATCGCTCCAGAACCAATTAAAGCGGTGTCTTTTTTCTCACGAACAATATCTGTGGCGTCAATAATTGCTTTAGAAACGCTGTCATTTCCGTACATAATACCCACTTCGCGATTGTCAAAAAAGGCATCATCGATATTGGCATTTTTCAAAGCTTCGATTGTAGCCATATAAGCATACTCGGTTTCTTCACCAATGCTCATACGCTGTCTTCGCGTCAATAAATTTTTAAGATCTGGTTTCGGAACCACTCCTGTTAAGGCAGATTGAAAACCAAATTCTTTTCTATCAGAATCAAACTGAATACCAGATTTTCCGTTGTATAAAGATTCCTTTACTTCATCTAAAGAAGTTCCGATACAAGAATAAATTCCCATTCCAGTAATTACAACTCTTTTATTCATCGTCTTTCAAGTAATTTTTTATCCGTTACGTGTAATTTTAAACACATAGAAATACAGCTTTTTAACTCAAAAAAAGGCATTTCATTTATTTTAAATTAACATAGTTTTCTATGTGAAAAGAAATGTATTTCTTTTTTGTATTCTTTATTCCATAGAAAATCTAGGTCTCTATGTGTTAGAATTTTAAGAATATATTCCTCCGTTTATATTAATAATTTCTCCGGTAATATAACTCGATTTTTTAGAAATCAAAAAGCTTACCAAATCTGCTACTTCTTCGGCTTCGCCAAAACGATTTACCGGAATAAGTTTTAATAATTCTTTTTCGTCTAATTGGCTCGTCATATCCGTTCTAATAAAACCTGGTGCAACGGCATTAACTGTAATATTTCTTTTGGCAACTTCTTGTGCCAATGCTTTTGTAGCAGCAACAATCGCGCCTTTTGCCGCAGAATAATTGGTTTGTCCTGCAGTTCCTTTTACTCCAGAAACCGAAACCATGTTTACAATTCGGCCATATTTATTTCGAAGCATTTTTTGAATAAAAAACTGCGTTACATTAAAAAACCCGTTTAAACTTGTGTTCACAACGCCGTTCCAGTCTTCGGGAGTCATCCACATAAAAAGACCATCTTTTGTAATTCCGGCATTGTTTACAATTGCTTCTACAATGGCGCTAGGATTTTCTTCCTGCCATTTATTTAAAACAGTTTGAACTTCTTCAAAATTAGAAACATCAAAACCTAAAATTTCTCCTTTTCCGCCTAATCTCTGTACTTCAAGAAGTGTTTCTTCCGCAGCAGTTTTATTGGAGTGGTAGTTAATCAGAATATGATAGTCGGCATCAACGGCTAATTTTTTACAAATAGCACTTCCAATTCCTCTTGAACCGCCTGTTACTAATACACATTTCATTATATATATGGAATTTATTTTTATTGGAAATAAAAGCTATTTCTTCTTTTTAGCTGTTGCTTTGGTTGCTGTTTTTGCCGGTTTTGTTTCTGGTTTTGGTTTTTCAGCAGGAGTTTCAGCTATTTCTCTTTTTTCTGTTTTTGAAAATAGTTCAGCATTGTCAAACCATTGGTTGCTTAATACGGTTCCGTCTGGTTTAAGAAACCCCCATTTTCCTTCATTTTTTACTCTTGCAACGCCATCAATAAATCCTTTATCTTGTTGCGTAAACATAGCAATTAGTGCATTTGCAGTAATACCGTATTGTGTAGGGATTACTAATTTTCCAGATTCATTTATAAATCCCCAATTGCTTTCTTTTATCGGAGCCAAACCGTTTGCACTGAAAACTTCTGCATCATTATAAGTTGGCGGAATAACAAATTCTGCTTTTGGATTTATATATCCCCATTTTGAACCTACTTGTACTGGTGCTAAATTTTTAGAGAAAGCTTTTCCTTTATCGTAAATAGGAAGAATTACCCAATTTCCTTTTATATCAATGTAGCCAATTTTTCCGTTTTTCTTGGCAAATGTCAAATCTTGAGTTTCAAAATCCCAGATTTTTTCTGCACCGTCTACAGGAATAAATTTCCCTGCATTTACGAGTCCGAAAGTTTTATCTTTTCTGGCCCAAGTTGTATTTTTAAAATAGCCTCCAATTTCATCATAAACAGGTTCTACTAATTCTTTGCCGGCAGTATTAATAATTCCCCATTTTTTATTGCTTTCCACTCTTGCATATCCATTTTCAAAAGACTTGATCTGATCGTATTTTGGCTCTAAAACAACGGTCATTTTGTTGTTGATCAATCCTACTTTGTTGTTTTGTCTAAAGAAAGCTACACCATCATTAAAATCAAATAATTTATCAGAAGCCGGTGCTTTTTGAATCTCACCTTTTGTATTAATATAAACCCACTCTTTGTCTTTTTGTACAATTGCGATACCGCTGTTAAAATCTTTGGCATCTTTAAAATCAGCCGGAATTATCCAAGTTCCTTTAGCATCTATAAATCCCCATTTTCCGCCATTTTCAACAGCAGCCAAACCTTCAGAAAAACTTCTGGCAGCTTTATATTGAGGTTCAATTTTAAAAGAGCCGTCTTTAGCAAGATATCCAAATTTTGAATTCTTTTTAACTAACGCCAGTTCTTGACTATTAACGAATTGAATGAGTAATAACAATAAAAAAAGTAGTGATTTTTTCATGGATTTAAGATTCAAAATTAATATAATCGGTTTAACTATTTATAAGGTAATCTTTTACTTGTTGAACAAACGGATACATTACCTGATCTTCCTTGAATTCTGGAATTATATTTCGAACATCGCCGTACCATTTTTTAGTAACCGATGAAATTTTATTTTTTTGAGCTAAATAGTCAATCGCCTGAACAATCGTAATCATTTCAATTGCTAATACTTCAAAAGCATTTTCGATAACTTTTGATGTAATCACTGCGGCATTTGTTCCCATACTTACAATGTCTTGATTGTCATTGTTGTTTGGAATTGAATGAACATACATTGGGTTCGAAAGCATCTGGCTTTCTGCAGTTGTTGAGGTTGCAGTGAACTGAACACCCTGCATTCCGAAATTAAATCCTAAAGTTCCTAAATTCACGAATGGAGGAAGAATTTCGTTAATTTTTGAATTCAATAAATAATTCAATTGACGTTCTGCCAGCATCGTTAATTTCGTAATAACAATTTTCAGTTTATCCATTTCAAGTGAAATATAATCACCGTGGAAATTTCCTCCGTGGTAAACATGTTTGTTTTTTACGTCGATAATTGGGTTGTCGTTTGCTGAGTTAAATTCGTCTTCTAAAATCGAAGCAACATTATTAATCGTTTCTAAAACCGGTCCAAGAATTTGAGGCACACATCTTAATGAATAATATTCCTGAACTTTTTCTTTAAAAATTTCTTCTGTATTTTCTCCAGAATATAAATGATCTTCTCTTTTGCGGATCAAAGTACTGTCAGAAAGATTTTGTCTCATTCTTAAAGCTACTTCCTGTTGTCCTTTATGTCTTTTGGTTTGATTTAATTCTTCAGAAAAATGATCATCATAAGCCTGCACCAATTCGTTTATAGCACAAGAACATTTTAGAGACCAATCTAATAATTTGTTAGCGTGATGCACATTTACAACGCCAATTCCGGTCATTACAGAAGTTCCGTTGATTAAAGCCAATCCTTCTCTGATTTCTACCTGAATTGGTTTTAATCCTTCAATTTCAAAAACTTCAGGAGTTGGTCTTCTGTCGCCTTTATAAAAAACTTCGCCTTCGCCAATTAAAACTAAAGCTAAATGAGATAATTGAACTAAGTCACCGCTGGCACCAACACCGCCATGTTCAAAGATTAAAGGCGTAATATCTCTGTTGATTAATTCTGCCATCAAATGAATTACAGAAGGATGAACTCCAGAATTTCCTAATGAAAGCGTATTCAAACGAGCTAAAATAGCCGCTTTTGCACAAACCGGACTTAAAGGTTTTCCGGTTCCCGAAGAGTGGCTTCTAATTAAATTATATTGCAGCTGAATTTGGTCTGACTCTTTAATTCGATATTGAGCCATTGGTCCAAAACCAGTATTTACACCGTATATTATTTTATTTCCTGAAAATTCTTTCAAAAAATTAAAGCTTTCGTTTACTCGATTTAGAACTACATCGCTGATGGTAACTTTGTTATTGCCAAAAATTATAGACTCGAATTCTGCTAAACTTAGATATTCATTAATTGTATTCATTAAATTGTTTTTGGTTGTGCTAATTTAATTTTATTTATCAAAATAAATGTAGTTATTTTGATAAGCGCAAATGTAAGTTAATAATCGATAACATTTTTATTATGACAAAGGAGTTTGTTGATGTTTTGGTGATCGGTGCAGGACCTTCGGGATGCGTTTCGGCATCTTATCTTCATAAAAATAATATTAAGATAAAAGTAGTAGAAAAAGCTAGATTTCCACGGCTTGTGGTAGGCGAAAGCCTAATTCCGCGAGTGATGGATCATTTTGCCGAAGCTGAACTTTTTGAAAGCCTCGATGCGATGAATTTCGAGAAAAAATTAGGTGCTCGTTTTATTAGGGGAGAAGAAATTTGTGTTTTCGATTTCAGTCAGAAATTTGGCGAAGGCTGGGATTGGACGTGGCAAGTACCACGTGCTGATTTTGATAACACGATGGCGGAAGAAGTAATTAGAAAAGGAATTGATTTAGAATTTGAAACAGAAGTTTTGGAAGTTTCTTTTGAAGGAAAAAATTCTAAAACCATTGTAAAAGATGCAGCCGGAAATTTAAAAGAAATTCACGCTAAATTTATTATTGATTCTAGCGGATACGGACGCGTTTTACCGAGACTTTTAGACTTGGATACGCCGTCGAAACTTGATCCTCATTCTTCGATTTTTACACACGTAAAAGATATTAATCGCCCGGAAGGCGAGGAAGGAACGCAGATTTCATTCGATATTCTAGAAACGGAAGTTTGGTTATGGGTAATTCCGTTTTCTAATGGAAATACAAGTTTAGGTGTTGTGGGGCCAACGGATTTTATTAATTCGCTTTCTGAAAATAAAGACAATGCGGAAGCTTTGAAAAATGCAATTCAGAAGTCTGATTATTATATCAAAAGATTTAAAGGAACGGAATTTTTATTTGAACCGGTAAAACTCGAAAATTATTCAAGAGCCGTTAAAAGAATGTACGGAGATGGTTTTGCTTTGACAGGAAACAGTTCTGAATTTCTAGATCCGGTTTTTTCTTCTGGAGTTGCTTTTGCAACAGAATCTGGAATGCTTGCCGCGAAATTATACATCAAAGAATCGCAGGGAATTGAAGTAGATTGGGAAACTGAATTTACCGATTATATGAAAAGAGGAATTGCTGTTTTTACCACTTACGTGAAAGAATGGTACACTGGAAACCTTCAGACTTTGTTTTTTCATCAGCCTGAAAATCCAGATGTAAAGGAGAAAATTTGTTCCGTTTTAGCAGGTTATGTTTGGAATGAAGAAAATCCGTTTGTCAAAAAACACGATCACGTGATCAAGAATATGGCGTATTTATTGAATATGCAGAAAGAAGAAGCGAATAAAGAATAATTGTTTGTAGAATTTACACAAGAAGACATAGGACAATAAATAAAAAGAGGATATCAAATTGATATCCTCTTTTTGTCTTCAAAAAATAATATAGTAAAAAATTATACTACCAGAATTTAACGTACAATGCCACAATAATCAATAATGTAATTACGATTAAAACTGTAGTTTGTGGTTTTACTTTAAACATTTCAGCGTCTATTTCGAACGCTTTAGGATTTACTTTTGGTCCTGCAAAACTGATTCCGATCATAGCCAGCATTGTAAAGAAGAATGATAATCCCATACAAATGTGGAAAGGAATTTCGAAAGCACCTTTTCCATTTGGATAAGCAGTATATAACAATGTTTCGTTTCCGAACAACATTGGAGCATATTCGTTGAATAATACTGACAATACAAATCCTAAAATCACCCCTACAATAGCGGCAGTTCCAGTAGTTCTTTTCCAGAACATACCAAGGAAGAACATTGCAAAAACTCCAGGGCTGATAAATCCAGTGTATTTTTGAATGTAGGTAAATCCACCAACACCGCCAATTCCTAAGATGTCATTCCATGTAAATAAAACAGCTAAAAGCATTGCAGCAAAAACAGCAATTCTACCAATGTTTACTTGTTGTTTTTCTCCAGCTTCTTTTTGAATGTATTTTTTATGAATATCTAAAGTATAAATAGTCGAGATACTGTTTACTTTTCCAGCTAATGAAGCCACAATTGCAGCAGTCAAAGCCGCTACAGAAAGTCCTTTTAAACCTGTTGGCAAGAAAGTTAATACTGCAGAGTACGCTCCATCTTTTCCTCCAACTAATTGTGGTAAATGTCCATTTTCATATAAAACAAAAGCAGCAATACCAGGCAACATTACGATTAAAGGCATTAATAATTTCAACATTCCAGCAAATAAAATACCTGTACGAGCCGTTTGTAAATCGGCACCAAGAGCTCTTTGCGTGATGTATTGGTTACATCCCCAATAGTTTAAGTTGATGATCCAGATACCGGCAAGGTAAGACATCAAACCTGGGAAAGTCAAATATTTGTCGATTTCAAGCTGAGATGAATTTGCAGTTGGTTTCGGGATAATCATTTTGAAATGCTCAGGAGCCTCTCTCATCAAAACTTTGAAACCAGCAATTGCATTTTCGCCTACTCCAAAATATTGTCCAACAGTTGTTAAGGCAATGTATGAAGTTACTAAACCTCCAATAATTAAAACGGCAACTTGAATAACGTCTGTATAAGCAACAACCTTCATGCCTCCTAAAGAGATAAACAAAGCAAATATTGCCAATCCGATCATGATCACGTGAAGATATTCACCGCCTGCAAGTCCGTTAATAGCAACAGCTCCTAAATAAAGGATAGAAGTTAAATTTACAAAAACATACAGAAACAACCAGAAAACCGCCATAATCAAAGCAGTAGATTCGTTGTAACGTGTTTTTAAGAATTGAGGCATTGTGTAAATCTTATTTTTAAGATATACAGGAATAAACCAAACCGCTACAATAATTAAGGCAACAGCAGCAAGCCATTCGTAAGCAGCAACAGCGATTCCTAAAAAGAAACCTTCACCGCTCATTCCGATAAATTGTTCAGCAGAAATATTTGAAGCAATCAAAGAAGCTCCAATAGCCCACCAAGTTAAATTTCCTTCAGCCAAAAAGTAAGCTTTAGCATCTTGCTCGTCTTGTTTACGTTTTCGATAAACAGTATAACCGTAGACCGAAACTACGATGAAATAAATAATAAAAACCGCATAATCTGCGAAAGCGAGGTTCTGGTTCATTGTTAGTAGTATTTTAAAGGTGATTGTTTGTTTATTTGGTTTTGAAATCATTTTTTAAGACAATTTCTAACCTGGATTTTTATTGTTTTATCTGGATTAAAATAAGATATCTGTTTTTATTCTGTTATTTTTTTATGAAAATAAGAACGAAAGCCAAAAGTAAAATAAAATTCTATATCTGCACCATCAACAAATGTGTTTTTTACATTTATAAGCGGTTTGTTATGTTAAATTTTACTTTTGTCTTAATATCTGCTTTTCTATCCAGCATATTTTTAAATGCTTTTGTAATGCACTTCTGATTGCTGTCTTAAAATTTCGGCACTTTTCTCAGGTGTAATATCACGCTGCGATTCGCCTAACATTTCATAACCGACCATAAATTTTTTAACCGTGGCAGATCTCAATAAAGGCGGGTAAAAATGCATATGAAAATGCCATTCAGGATGTTCTAATCCATCTGTTGGAGCTTGGTGAATTCCAGATGAGTAGGGAAAAGAAGTGCTGAATAAATTATCGTATTTTGTTGTAAGCTGTTTTAAAATCTTAGCAAATGATTTTGTTTCTTCTGGTGTTAAATCAGTGATTTTACCAAAAGCTCTTTTGCTCAAAATCATAGTTTCGTAAGGCCAGATTGCCCAGAACGGAACTAATGCCACAAAATGATCGTTTTCGATTACAATGCGTTCTCCTGATCTTAATTCAGCCTGAAGATAATCTTCAAGAAGCGTTCTTTTGTTTTTGTCAAAATAAGCTTTTAGGCTGTTTTGTGTTTTTTCAACTTGTGTTGGCAATGACGACTGCGCCCAGATTTGTCCGTGCGGATGCGGGTTGCTGCAGCCCATCACGCTTCCTTTATTTTCAAAAATCTGAACGTGATTAATATATTTGATATTCCCTAAATCGGTATATTCTTTTTGCCAAGTTCTAATAATGTTTTCAATACCATCCAGTTCCATTTCAGGTAAAGTAAGATCGTGTCGTGGCGAAAAACAAACCACTCTCGAAATTCCTTGTTCTGGTTTTGCTTTAAAGAAAGTATGTTTAATATCTTCTTCAAAAATAATTTCGTCTTGCTTCATTGCAGCAAAATCATTTTCAAAAACAAAGCTGCTTTCGTATTTCGGATTATTCATTCCGTTTGCACGAACGTTTCCTGGACATAAGTAACAAGTTGGGTCGTATTTTGGCAATGTTTCTGTTGTTATGGTTTCATTTTGCCCCTGCCAAGGACGTTTTGAACGATGAGGTGAAACCAAAACCCATTCGTTAATTAAAGGGTTGAAGCGCCTGTGCGGATCTTCGTTAATGTCAAAATTTTTCATTGTAATTTGTTGTGGTATTAAAGTAGTGTTGTTCCATTTGAGATTTTTACATCATAGAATTTTAATTCAATTCCAAATGTATCTAAATAAAGATTTGAAAACTTACTTTTTACCTCATTTTCATTACCTTTTTTTATTAAATTTATGGTGCATCCGCCAAAACCGCCGCCCATTAAGCGTGAACCAATTATAGCGTCGTCAGCTTTTGCGGTATCTACAAGCATATCTAACTCTTCGCAGCTCACTTCATATTCTTTCGATAAACCGTAATGTGTTTCGAAAAGCAATTGTCCTAAAAGTTCGATGTTTCCGTTGTCTAAAGCTTCGCATGCTTTTATTACGCGGTTAATTTCTTTTACAACAAAATGAACTCTTTTAAAAACTGTTGGAGTAAATTGATCCTGAATACTTAAAAGCTGTTCTTCAGTACAATCTCTGAAACTTTTAACTTCTGAAAAATGGTTTTTGATAATTGCCAAACCTTGTTCACATTCAATTCTTCTCGTATTATATTCAGATGTAAAAAGCGAATGTTTTACGTTGCTGTCAAATAAAATCAAAGAATAATCTTTGAAATCGGCATTGTGATATTCAAAATCCAATGTGTTGCAATCCAGTTTTATTACTTTATTTTCAAGTCCGTGTACGCTTGAAAATTGATCCATAATACCACAGTTAATTCCAACCCAGTGCTCTGCTTTTTGTCCTAATAGGGCAATGTCAACTTTTTCAATTTTTAAATCGAAAAGTTCTTTTATCCCGAAAAGCATGCCGCATTCTAAAGCTGCTGAAGAAGATAATCCAGAACCAACCGGAATATTACTGCTGAAAACACAATTGAAACCTTCAAAAGAAAATCCGTTATCTTGTAATTGTTTAATAACGCCACGAATATAATTTGTCCATACGGCATCATTCAATTCGATTTTTTGAGTCAAATCGATTTCAAATTCTTCGTTTAAATCAATGGCGATTATTTTAGATTTTGTGGTATTGTTTTTCTCAAAAGCAAAACAAATTACTTTGTCAATTGCAGCGGGCAAAACGTAACCGTCGTTGTAATCAATATGTTCTCCAATAATGTTGATTCTACCTGGAGAAAGCACAATTTTTTGAGGAGAAGATCCAAAAGATTTCTCAAAAAAGGCTGTGGTGTTTTGTATTAAAATGTCATTCATTATTTTGTAATTGTAATAGTGTTGTCTTTTAGTTTTTCTGAAGTTGCTTTTAAAATTATTTTCTTTTTTAAATCTTTAGTTTTAAGAATAATCGTTGCAATTCCGGCTTCTGCCTTTACTGGATTTTGACCAATAATTTCAGCATTTCCTTCGCTTAAAACGAAAGTTACCTCGTTTGTTGCTGTTGGAATAACAGTTCCTTTTGCATCAGTAATTTTAGCATAAACAAAAACCATATCCGGAAATTCTGAATTAATTTGTTTTGAAGAAAGGTCATAATTCAACTCGATTTTCGAAGCTGTTTCTGGCGTTTTTACACTATTTGAAACCACTTTTTTACCGTTAATAAAACCTTCTGCGCGCAATGTTCCCGCTTTAAATGCGGATACTTTAAAAATAAAAGGCGCATGTTCTAATTTGTCGCTGTTTGTATTTAAAGCTGGTTTTTCTTTAGAAACTAAAATATCATTTAAGTATAAAGCGACTTCATCACAATTGCTGTAGACCGTAATGTTTAACGGCGATTCTGGTGTCCAGAAATTGGCAATATTTACTGTTGGTCCAGATACTAATTTTTTATCTAAAATCACACTGGCATCTCTCTGACTCTGATAAAAGTAATAAGCAAATTTTGGAATTCTGAAAATATCACTGATTCCAGAACTTTCTAAATCCGGACTGTAACCACGGTTGTAATCGAACATAACCCAGTTTGCCTCTCCAATAGTTTGGTTTCCTTTTCTATTAGAATTAGAAGCTTCTTGAAAATTGTATGCTTGCTGTAAAAGTCTTTTTTCGCCAGCGCTTCTTAATTGTCTTGAAGTTCTTTCTTCTTCTTTTAAATTGGCAAATTCGGTTTGATTGAAACCTGCGTTTTGCGCATAATATTCCCAATCGCCATATTCTGCAATGAAAATTTTACGATTTCCTTTGTTGTATTTTGTCCAATAATCGGGTGCTTTTGCGTGCTGGCGCGCTGGAATAAACAAATCGTAATTTTCGTTATCAATCCAGCTGGCGCTGTAGTTGTGATCAAAAGGCAATTCTTCTTTTAAGGTTTTGGTTGCTGTTGCCATAAATGCAGCAGACATGTCTGTTTCATTCAATGAAGCTTCCCAAAAAACAATACTCGGATGATTTCGATCTCTTCTCGCCATATCGCGAATGTCTTGATAAGCACTTTTTTGAAAAGTTTCGCCGCCAAAAAACTGCCAGCCCGTTAAGCTGTTCATAACTAAAATTCCCAATTCGTCGCAGGCATTTAGAAAAGCTTCTGCATGCGGATAATGCGACATACGAACAAAATCAAAACCTGCATTTTTAATTTTTACAGCATCGCGATATTGCGCTTCATCAGAAATGGCATATCCCAAATACGGATATTCCTGATGCTCGTTTGTTCCGGTAATGTATATTTTTTCGTCGTTTAAATAATAACCATCAGCTTTTAATTCTGATTTTCTGATTCCTATTTTTTCTGAATAAGAATCAACGACTTTATTATTCGAAAGAATTTGAACTTCCAATTGATATAAATTCGGACTATAAATCGACCATAATTTTGGATTTGCAACCGAAATATTTTGAGTTAAAACCAAATCTGAATCCGGTTTAACCGAAAAATTATTTGATTTATATGCTGTTTTCTTGCCTTTATTATCGGTTAATATAAATTTTAAACTGGCATTTTGTTCTGCTTCAAATTCATTTTTTAAATGAACCTGAACCGTTCCTGAAGCTTCATTTTTGTTTATGGTTTTAAAGTTCACATAAATTCCTCCGCTGGCCACTTTATTAGCATTTACAGCATCTGTAATGTATAATTTTGATGTTGTAATTAAATACACATTTCTGTAAATTCCGCCATAATAATTAAAGTCTAAGTCTTTTAAAGGTTTTCCAGGCAAGAAATCCGGATTGTCTTCATTATTGACTTTTACTTTAATAATATTTTCATTATTGGCATTCAAATACGGTGTAACGTCAACCGTAAAGGGTAAATAACCGCCTTTATGGTTTGTTACTTTTTTATTATTAATCCAAACATCTGCTTCCTGCATTACGCCTTCAAAATAAATAAAGGCTTTTTGATCTTTTGAAATGTTTGTTCTGAATTTTTTCTGATACCAAGAAATGCCTTGAAATTGTTTTATAACTACTAATTTCTCAAGTCGCGCGGTATGCGGAATTGTAACTTTTTCCCAATCTTGAGCTGGAGTTTCTTTTCTTTTAAATTCCCAATCGGCACCAAAATTTACTTTTGTACGCGATTGTGCCTGCGCTCTTCCAAACGAAAAGTTCAGGAGAAATAAGAAGAATATGGATTTAAAAATAAGTTTCATTTTCTTTTTTTTTCTTTCACCATTAAAACATTAATCTTAACCGTAAAATTTAATTGTTATTATTCTTTAAAAGCATCCAATGCCGGCGAAGGTTTTCCGTCAGAAAGCCAAGCGCTTAATTGATAACCGCTCCAGCTTTTTTCGCCTTCTGGTTCCCAATAAATTACGCCTAAACCTTTATTATTCGGAACACTTTTTACTGCTTTTATCGTAGCTTCGAGCATTTCTTTTGTGTTTTGCACTAAAGTATAATCACCGCCAACTTCTACTACCATAACTTCTTTGTTGTATCGGGAAGCCATATCTTTTAAATTATTTTCTAAATCTAAAATGGTACTTTGGTAATCGGTTTTAATCCAGTACGGATAATAGGACAAACCAATTACGTCGTATTTTACATTATTCGCTGTAGCTTTATCAAAAAACCATCTAAATTTTTCGCTCTTATTTCCTTCATCCAAATGAACCACAACTTTTATTTTTGGGTCAATCGCTTTTGTCGCGTCATAACCTTTATTAAGCAATTGTGCGAGCTGACTAAAATTATCGGTGCTTCCTTCGGGCCAAAGCATACCGCCAGGAATTTCGTTGCCAACCTGAACCCATTCTGGTGTAACTCCAGCTTTTTTCAAAAGTGTTAAAACGTCGAAAGTGTGATTGTAAACATCGTTCAGCAATTCAGGAAAAGAGTGTTTTTCCCAAGCTGCAGGTTTTTTTTGTTTAGCCGGATCGGCCCAAGAGTCGCTGTAATGAAAATCTATCATAATACGCATTCCCATTTTTTTAGCTCGAACCGCCATAACCACTGTTTCTTCGGGACTGCAGTGACCGCTCGCTTTATCGTTATTCGGGTTTACCCAAACTCTTAAGCGAATGGTGTTTATACCACGGTCTTTTAATAATTGAAGACAATCTTTTGGAGAACCGTCGCTATCATAAAATTTATAGCCAGTTGCTTCCATTTGTGGCAGCCAGCCCACATCAGCTCCTTTTGCAAAACCTTTTTCGTCTGATTTTGAGTCCGGAGTATCTTTTGTTGTGCTGCACGAAACCAAAACAGCAAGAGCAAAAAGAAAGAATATGCTATTTACTTTTTTCATAAATTCTATTTTATATTTTCAAATTTATAAACCGTTGTCTGTTGATATTCTTCGCCTTTTTTCAAAACCGAATTTGGAAAATGCGGCTGATTTGGAGCATCTGGAAAATTTTGCGTTTCAAAACAAATGCCACTTGTTTTATGATAATTTGCGTTTTCTTTTCCTTTTAGAGTATCAAAACAATTTCCGCCTACATAAATATGAACGCTTGGCTGATCTGTGTAAACGCTCATTTTTAAATTAGTTTCTGAACTGAATAATTGTGCAATAATTTCTTTTGAAGGCTCAATTACAAATGAATTGTCTATTGAAGACGGACAGTTTTTAGGTTTTCTAAAATCGAAATTATGCCCAGTAAGATCTGTGAATTTTCCGGTAGGAATATTATCTGAATCCGTTTCTAATATTTTATCAGAAACAATTACCATTTCTTGATCTAAAACAGACGAATCGTGACCGTTGAGGTTAAAATAACTGTGATGTGTTAAATTGATAACGGTATCTTCAGTTGTTGTTGCTTTGTATTCTAGTTTTAATTCGTTTTCGTCTGTCAAAGTATACGTTAGATAAATGTGTAATTCTCCGGGAAAATTTTCGTCTAGATTTTCACTCAAAAGTCCAAAAGTTATCGATGGATTGTCGCCGCCGGTTAGATCCGTTACATTCCAAACTTTTTTCCCAAAACCAACATTGCCGCCGTGCAAAGTATTTCCGTTGTTGTTTCCTGCCAGTTGAAATGTTTTGCCGTTTAAAGTAAAAGTTCCTTTATTGATTCTTCCTGCGTAACGTCCAATTGTGGTTCCAAAATAAGGAGGACTTGGCAAATTATAAGATTGTAAGTAAGATTCTAAAGTATCAAAACCTAAAACAACATCGATCAGTTTTCCGTTTGTTGACGGAATTTTTAGCGAAGTTACTGTCGCTCCATAATTGATAATCTGAACTTTTATTCCGTTTTTATTTGTTAATTCGAAAGAATGAATTTCTTCGTTATCAGACAATAAACCAAATAATTTGCAATTAGATTGGTCTTGTAAATGCGATATATGTTTTATTTTCATACTATTTTTACCAAAAGTGAAATTCAAAAATAGAAACATTCTTTAAGTTTCCATACCAGTACCTACCAGTTTTTTGTATATTGCCAAAAAAATCAATTTTCATGAATATCATTTCAATCCAAAACAATATCGGTTTGCCAAAATATAAGCAGATAATTCTTTCAATTGAAAAAGCAATTGAAGAAGAAAAATTGGTAAAAGGTGATCGTCTTCCGTCTGTAAATAAAGTTTGTCTTGCTTTTTCTTTATCGCGCGATACTGTATTGCTTGGATACGATGAACTTAAAAAAAGAGGAATAATTTATGCCATTCCGGGTAAAGGATATTACGTGAAAAGCGTTGAAATCAGTATCAAACAGAAGATTTTTTTACTTTTTGACGAGTTGAATATTTTTAAAGAAGACATCTATAATTCGTTTTTAAAAAACATTGGAAAAAATGTTCAGGTCGATATTTTCTTTCATCATTTTAATGTTCAGGTTTTTCAAAAGCTAATAAATGACAGCAACGGAAATTACACCAAATACATCATCATGCCAACCAACTTAAACGATATAGTTAATTTGATAAAAACCCTACCAGTAAATGATGTAATTATATTAGATCAGACAAATCCTGATTTAAAATCGTATCCTGCGATTTATCAAAATCATAAGAAAGATATTTTTGAAGGATTGGTAAAAGGAAAAGTGCGACTGAATAAATATAAAAAACTGATTTTGATTTTTCCAGGTTTTAGAGAACCCCTCGGTATGAAATTAGGCTTTGAAGAATTTTGTAACGAATATAATTTTGAACACGAAATTATTACCGAATTTACAAACAGAGAAATAACTTTAGGCGACATGTACATTATTCCAAATGATCGCGATTTGGTTCGCGTAATCGAAACCGCTCGAAATCAAAATTTTAAATTAGGAGCTGATTTTGGAATCATATCATATAATGAAACCCCATTAAAAAAAGTAGTAGCAAACGGTATTACAACCATTTCTACGCACTTTGAAATGATGGGAAAAATTTTGGCAGAAATGGTGTTGAAAGGAAAGAATGAACAAATTGAAAACAAATCTTCTTTGATTATGCGAAATTCTATTTAAAATAATTTTAGCACAGTAGTTTAAGCAGTTCAACCCCGTGGTTAATTTTTTTATAAATTCAGTACAAAATCATTCAGTAATTTTTCTTCGTATTTTTCTTTATTGAAAGTGTACAAATAAGATCCTTTTCTAGAAGACTGCATGTCTTTTTCGTCAAGTTTATTTAAGATTTCCAATGAATTTATTTTGCTTATAAAGTTTCGTTTGTCTAATTCTTTGCTCAAAATTGCCTCGTACAATTCTAATAACTGACGCATTGTAAATTTTTCAGGAAGCAATTCAAACCCAATTGGTTTTATTGAAGTTCTATAGCGTAATCTTCTTATTGCGTGCTGCACCATTTCGTTATGATCAAAAATTAAGTTTGGCGCATCGGTAATGCTAAACCATTGTGCATGGTAATTTTTGATTAGTTCAGCATTATGATTTTCGATATTAATCAAGGCATAATAGGAAACCGAAATGGTTCTTTCTACTGGATCACGATCAATTTCACTGTAAGCATATAACTGCTCCATATAAATGTCGTTTAAACCTGTATATGTATTTAAAATTCGAATGGCAGCATTGTCCAAGACTTCATCTCGTTTTAGGAAACCTCCAATCAAAGACCATTTTCCCTTTTCAGGTTCAAAATCTCTTTTGATTAAAAGGATTTTCAAACCTTGATGGTCAAACCCAAAGATAATGCAATCTACTGCTAATAAAGCTTTATCAGCGGAGCTATAACTGTTTAGCATATTCAATTTTTTATTGGTAAATATATAAACTTCCTAATAGGTTTCATAATTTATTAATGTAGATTTCACACTTAATAATTTTATAACTAATGAAAATTAAAAAATGGGATCAAGAACTTCAAATTTGATTACAATTTATCTTTTTCAAACGTTTTCGTTGTAAAAAATCTTCTTTTTTTTCAAAAAATGATTCATTTGAGCCGTAAAAAAACAATTCTAAACAGGATTTTTTTTACAAAATAACAAATTTTGACTTTTCAAATAACTATAAAACAGTCTGTTTATACTTTTTTCCTCAAACTTATTTTTTTGATTAAAAAGCTGGTTTTTGACCAAAAGTGTAATTTTTACACAATTAACACTCCAAAAAAATCTTTTTTTTGAAAAAAACATCAATTTATTAATGTGTATTTCACACTTAATTTACGATATGTATTTTTTTTCAGCACTTTTTTTATGATATTAATTTGTTTTTCACCTTTTTTTTTAGTTAAATTTACAAATGTAAAATTAACACTTATAATTATAACACTAACTAACCTATTTAAACCACTATGATAACAAACCAACAATTAATTTTTTATTGCAATTATTTATTGCCAAAAAAAGAATGGCTTTTAGCCTTACTAATGTTGCTATTTTCTGCTAATCAAATGTCGGCTCAAGGCAAAGTGATTGGCGGAGTAGTTACTTCGGCACAAGACAACTTGCCTTTGCCGGGAGTAAATATTATGATTAAAGGAACCAAAACAGTTGCCGTAACTGGATTTGACGGAGAGTATTCGATTAAAGTATCACCAAATGATATTTTAGTCTTTTCATTTATCGGATTTCAGAACCAAGAAATCGCAGTAGGAGATCAATCAAAAATAAGCATTTCATTAAGTGAAGACACTAATAAATTAAATGAAGTAGTTGTTGTAGGTTACGGTACACAAAAGAAATCTGATCTTACAGGTTCAATCGGTGTCGTAGATATGGAAGCTGCTAAAAAAACAGTAACCTATGATCCGGCAAAAATGCTTCAGGGTCAGGTTGCGGGAGTTACAGTACAATCATCTGGAGAGCCTGGAGGATTTGTAAACGTGAAAATTAGAGGTATAAATTCATTTACAAACAACAATCCTCTTTTTGTTATTGATGGAATGATTGTAGCAAACCCGAACGATTTTGCACCTGGAGATATCGAGTCGATGCAGGTTTTAAAAGATGCCTCTTCAGCAGCTATTTATGGTGTTCAGGGAGCAAATGGCGTCGTAATTATTACGACTAAAAAAGGAAAAAGCGGTAAATTAGATATTAAATATAAATCTCTTGTAGGTTTTCAAAATGTAGCCAGAAAATGGGATTTGACAGACCGAGTTGGATATCAAAAAATTACTACTGCCGCAGAATTAAATGCAGGTTTGGGAATTGCACCAGGAAATGATCCTACAAGTCCTTCTTATATCAACAATGTAAATACAAATTGGCAGAATGAAGCTTTTCAAACCGGAATTGTACAGAACCAGTCGCTTACTTTTAACGGCGGTGCTGAAAGCTTAGGGTACAATATGAATGTGGATTATTTTAAAAATACCAGTTATTTAAATTCGCCTCAAGACTACGAAAGATTTTCTACGAGTTTAAATTTATATGGAAAAAAAGGAAAATTCAAATACGGTTCAAAAATTGGATATACACAATCTGACAAAGAAAACTTTAATGAATACAATGCAGGACAATCTGCAATTGTTGATTTATTAGGTGCGGTGCCAACTATGCCGGTTTATGATCCGAACAGACTTGGAGGATATGGCGGTACAGATAATTTGACTCAAAGAGCTATTTCGATGAACGTTATCGGTTACAATAATTTGATTACCAACAACGGAAAAAGAAATCGTTTTATTGGAGATATCTGGGGAGAACTAGAAATTGTTAAAGGCTTAAAGTATAAAATAGATTTAAGCTTTGACAGATTAGATTTTCAAAACAGAAAATTTATTCCGCCAAGTGATTTAGGATGGTATTATATTACTACAAATGATGAGGCTTCTTTAGATGTTGATAACGGAAATCAGTCAAGAACTTTCGTAAACAATTTACTAACGTATGAATTTTCACTTGGAAAGCATAAAATCGATGCTTTGGCAGGATGGATTCAAGAGCGAAATGATTACTACAGACATTGGTCAAGAGGAGTTGGATATACGCCCGGCGAAATCAGCCAAATTCAATATGCTGATGCTACAAGTGCAGGAGAATATAAAAATACAGTTACAAACGTTTCTTACTTAAGCCGTTTGAATTATTCTTATGATGATCGTTATTTTATTACTGGAAATTTCAGACAAGATAAAACATCACTTTTTAGCGAAAATAACAATACAGGAAACTTCTACTCTTTTTCTGGAGCTTGGAAATTGAGCAATGAAAAGTTTTTAAAATTACCAGATTGGTTCAACACTATTAAAATAAGAGGAGGTTACGGAGAATTAGGAAACAATACAATTGGGGTTTACGCCTATTCTCCAACAATTAATGCCTTTGCAGGATACAATTTCAATAATACACTGGCACCGGGAACAACTGTGGTAAGTGCTATAGATCCAAATGTACACTGGGAAAAAACAGCAACTTCTAACGTTGCGATCGAACTTGGATTTTTTAATAATGACTTGCAGTTAACGGCAGAATATTATCAAAAAAAATCAACCGATTTATTAATTGGAGTTCCGCTTCCTTACTCAACTGGAGCATTTCCGGCAAGTATTACAACTAATGCGGGAGCAGTAAAAAACAATGGATTAGAGTTTACAACAACATATAACAACAATCACCACGAATTCAAATACAGCATTTCAGCGAATTTAGGAACATTGAAAAACGAGGTTCTTCAGATTGGTTTGAACGGAAATCCAATTTATGGAGCAGCTTCAAAAACAGAAGTAGGAAGATCTATAGGAGAAATTTATGCTTACCAAACTGCAGGAATTTTTCAAAATGCAGCTGATTTAGCTTCATCGCCAACACAGACAAATGCGGGAGTTGGAGATGTTAAGTTTAAAGATATTAATGGTGATGGTGCCATTACAGATGCAGACAGAACGTATATGGGAGTTGCAATTCCAAAATACAGTTACGGATTTAATTTTAGTGCAAATTATAAAAATTGGGATTTCTCAATGTTTTGGCAAGGTTCAGGCGGCAACAAAGTTTTTAACGGATTGTACCGCAATTTAATGACTGAACAATATGGAAACAGCCATGTTGATGCTTTGAATTATTGGACTCCGACAAATACCAATACAAATGTACCGCGACCAATAATTGGAGATCCAAATGGCAACGCAAGAGATTCTGACAGATTTATTGAAAGCGGCGATTACATCAAATTACAAACGATGGAAATTGGATACGAAATTCCGTTGCCGAAAGATTTGTTTATTCAGAAAGCGAAATTGTATGTTAATGGTCAAAACTTATTAATCATTAGCAAATACAAAGGTTACGATCCGGATTTTAATTACAATGACGGATTATTTTCTAGAGGATATGATGCCGGATCATTCCCAAATCCGAGAACAATTTCTTTGGGTGTTGAAGTGAATTTTTAAACTAGCCTAACAATTAAAAACGAATCAAAATGAAATATAAAATATTTAATTATATAACCGTTTTCTTTTCTCTTGCAGTTGTAACGACAAGCTGTGTTGAAAATGAAGATTTACTTCAAGTTGACCCAAACGTAGAAACTGCGGGTTCATTTTGGAAAACAGATCAAGATGCTATTGAAGGTGTAAACGCTGCGTATGGAAGTTTATTGACAGACGGAACTTACATGAGAAGCACGCCATTGCTTTTAGATTTAAAAGCAGATGATACACGAAGCAACAGCCCTTGGGGTGCAATGTATAATGTCGGACGTTTTAATTCAAACCCAACAGATCCTGCAATTTATGGATGGGCTTACGAAACCTATTACCAAGGAATTTATCGTGCCAATCAAGTTCTGGCCAATGTGCCAAATATTCAATTTGAAGACGTAGCGCTTAAAAACAGAATTTTAGGACAGGCTTATTTTTTAAGAGGATTGTATTTGTTTCATGCCGTAAACATGTTCAAAAATGTTCCGTTGCCAACAGATATTGCGGTTTATTATCCGCAGAAAACAGAAGCTGAAGGATGGGCGCAAGTTATTGCCGATTTTAAAGCTGCTGCAGATTTGTTGCCAACTTCATACGACGGAATTACAGGCATAGATAAAGGTCAAAAAGGCCGTGCTACAAAAGGTGCTGCTTTAGGATATTTAGGAAAAGCCTATTTGTTTACTAAAGATTTCGCTAATGCAAAAACTGCGTTTAAGCAAGTTATAGATTTAGGAGTTTATGCTTTAGTATCAAACTACCGTGATAATTTTACAACTGCAAATGAAAACAATTCTGAGTCTCTTTTTGAAGTACAATTCAGCAGAGATGCAGGCGGTGTTGATTTAGGTTGGGGCGGTGCTCCCGCTTCTGGATGGGGAAAAACATCAGCTCGTGCTATTACTTATGCGCCAAGAGCTTTTGGATGGACAGATGTACAGCCTTCTTGGACATTGTTTAATGAATTTCAGCAGGAAAAAACAAAAACTGGAGCTGTTGATCCTCGTTTAGATGCTACGATTTTCTACAACAAACCAGGCGGTATGCAATTATACGGTAAAGATTTTGCGACTTTTTACGCAACCAGCCCTGCCGACTTAAATGATATATTTTGTAGAAAATACCAAAATTCCGATGGTCAATTTGCAGACGAATACGATTGGCGTTCAGGTATTAACGAGCGTTTATTGCGCTATGCAGACATTTTGTTAATGTATGCAGAATGTTTAAATGAAACAGGAGATACTCCGGGAGCCTATACTTACATTCAAAAAGTAAGAGACAGAGTGGGTCTGCCTGATTTAGCAACGGCAAAACCAGGATTGACACAAACCACAATGAGAGAGCAAATTGGTCACGAGAGATTTTTAGAATTTCCTCTTGAAGGACACCGTTTTGATGATATTCGTCGTTGGGGATGGCTGCAGGATGCTGCAAAACTGGCGTGGTTAAAATCAAGAGATGTTGAGTTTAATTCCTATGCGCCGGGAAGAGAATTTTTTCCAATTCCACAATTGGAAATGGATAATAATCCAGGAACAGTTCAGAACAGTAGTTATTAAAAAAGTTTTCAGTCTCCGTTTTCAGTCTCCATTTTAACTGACTGAAAACGGAGACTTTATTATAAATTAGTAGAATACAAGATATCATGTGAAGGCTTAAGAATCTTCACATGATATTATAACATAAACACATTATGAAAAAAGCACTTTTAATTACATTTCTTATTACTCTTTGTAATCAGGTTAGTTTCGCTCAAAATGAAACTACAGTTGTTAGCATCAAAAATAATGCAGACGCTCCAATCATCAATAAAAATATCTACGGGCATTTTGCTGAACATTTAGGACGCTGTATTTATGGTGGTTTTTTTGTGGGAGATACTTCTAAAATACCAAACACAAACGGAGTTAGAAATGATATTATTACGGCTTTAAAAGAATTAAAAATTCCAAATTTAAGATGGCCAGGCGGCTGTTTTGCCGATACGTATCACTGGAAAGACGGAATTGGACCAAAAGAACAAAGACCAACTATTGTAAACAAATGGTGGGGCGGTGTAACGGAAGACAATAGTTTCGGAACGCATGATTTCTTGAACATGTGCGATCTTCTTGGTGCAGAACCTTATTTGTCTGGAAATGTTGGGAGCGGAACAGTTCAAGAATTATCAGATTGGGTTCAATATACCAACTTCAGCGGTAAAAGTCCGATGAGTGACTTGCGTAAAAAGAATGGAAGAACAGAACCTTGGAAAGTAAAATTCTGGGGAATTGGAAATGAAGCTTGGGGTTGTGGAGGAAATATGACAGCAGAATATTATGCTGGAGAATATAGAAAATTTGCCACTTTCATGTCGGATTGGGAAAATACTGGAGGTATTACGCGTATCGCTTCAGGATCAAACAGTGCCGATTATAATTGGACAGAAGTTTTAATGAAAAATATTCCGCTAAATATGTTAGGCGGTGTTGGGGTTCATCATTATGCTGTAATTGACTGGGGTAAAAAAGGCGACGCAGTTAATTTTACAGAAGAAGGTTATTTCAAAACTATGAAATCAGCTTTAATAATGGAAGAACTCGTTACCAAACACAGCGCCATCATGGACAAATACGATCCTAATAAAAAAGTTGCCATGATGGTTGACGAATGGGGCGGCTGGTACGAAGTAGAAAAAGGAACAAATCCTGGATTTTTGTACCAACAAAATACCATGAGAGATGCTGTTTTAGCTGGAGCTACGCTTAATATTTTCAACAATCATGCAGACAGAGTTCGTATGGCAAATTTGGCGCAGTGCGTAAATGTTTTGCAAGCAGTAATTCTTACAGACAAAGCTAAAATGATTACTACGCCAACTTACCATGTAATGAAAATGTACAGCGTTCATCAAGATGCGCAATTATTGCCGGTAAGTTTTAATTCTCCAAATTATACTTTTAACGGAGAAACACTTCCTGCAGTTTCGGCTTCAGCCTCAAAAGATAAAAGCGGAGCAGTTCATATTTCATTGGTAAATGTTGATGCAAAAAACAAAAATAAAATTGAGATTGATGTTAAAGATCTTGGCGTTAAAAACTTCACAGGTATTGTTTTAACATCGGCTAAATTACAAGATTACAATTCATTCGAAACACCAAATAAAATTGTTCCGACAGTTTTTAAAGGTTTCGAAAATAAAAAAGGAAAACTTGAAATTACGATTCCTCCTTTCTCAGTAGTTGTTTTAGAAGGAAAATAAAATATAGCGAAATGAAAAAATCAAATTCCATTCTGAAAATTGGCTCATACATCGGAGTTTTTTTAGTTGTAGTAATGTCGTTCAGTTGTTCAAAAGATGATCCTGATACACCTGTAACTCCAGATCCGCCGGTTGTGGTCGATCCGCCAGTGGTTACGCCGGCTTTTCCAGGGCCAACTTATGCTGATAATTATACGTCAATTTCAAGTTGGGGAAACAGATCGCAATGGAATTTAGCCAACGTACACGATCCATCAGTAGAAAAATCTGGAGAATATTATTATATGTACCAAACTGATGCTTCGTACGGAAATGCACATGAAGGCAACGGACATTTTTTCTACAGAAGATCAAAAGATTTAATCAATTGGGAATTCATGGGATCTTCAATGACTCAGGCTCCGGCTTGGGTAAAAGATTCGTTGAACAATAAAAGAGCAAGAATGAATCCGGCACTTCCTCCAATTACAAATCCGAGTTATGGATATTGGGCTCCTTGCGTTCGAAAAGTCGGAAACAAATTCAGAATGTATTATAGCATTGTTGTAACGAATCCAATTACAGGAACAGATACTAATACATCGTGGTCTGAACGGGCTTTTATTGGTTTAGCCGAAACAGATGATTTGGCTTCAAATAATTGGGTTGATAAAGGAATGGTAGTTTGCTCTGAACCAGATGGCGTAAAAAGTTACGTTCGAAACGGCGGAAACGATTGGGATGCTTATTTTAAATTCAACGCCATCGACCCAAGTTTTATTCAGACTCCAGAAGGCGATCAGTATTTAATTTACGGTTCATGGCATTCTGGAATTGCAGCTTTAAAACTAGATCCAGCAACCGGAAAACCAGCTAAGTTAAAAACCATTGATGATTACGGAGTACGAATTGCAGGACGCGGAAACGTCAGTACAAATCGCTGGCAAGCGCTTGAAGGACCAGAAATAATCTATAATCCAGACACTCAATATTATTATTTGTTTTTGGCTTATGATGAATTATCAGTTGCGTATAATACTCGTGTTGCGCGATCAAAAAATATTCTTGGCCCTTATTTGACAATCAGTGGCAGCAGCATAACAACTGGAGCAGATTGTTACCCAATGCTGACACATCCGTACGGATTTAAAAATCATACGGGCTGGGTTGGAATTTCGCATTGTGCAGTTTTTCAAAATCCAGACACAAAACAATGGTATTATGCTTCGCAGGCTCGTTTGCCAGAAGGTGTGTCGGGAATTAATGTTTCAAACGCAGTTATGATGGGACATGTTCGCGGTATTCAATGGACAGAAGATGGCTGGCCGGTTGTTGAAGCAGAACGTTATGCGGGTGTTCCAGCAACCACAATTACCGATGCAAATTTCGTGGGAACTTGGGAACAAATTACAATGAATTACCAATACAAAACCATGCAAAAAGCAGGAACAATTTATTTGACTGCCGATAAAAAAGTAAGCGGAGATGCAACAGGAACTTGGTCGTATGACAGTACAAAAAAAATCTTAACTGTTAATGGCGTAAAATGCAATGTTACCGATGCTTGGGATTGGGAATTAGCAACCAGAAAAGTAACTTTAAGTTATTCAGGATTAACGGCTTCTGGATTGCCAGTTTGGGGAAAGAAAGTCAATTAGAAGTATCAATTTTTAAATTCCAAATTCCAGACCTTTTTTAAGTGGATTATTCTTTGTAAGTAATATTCATCAATTAAAGGATTAAAAGAAAGATCTGCTTAATCAGCAAAATCTGCGTAAAAAAAACATTTAACGCACAGAAACTATGTTCTAAAATAAATCACAATGAAAAATACAATTACAAGCCTCTCACTTTTAGTTTTGCTTGCCTTTTGTCAAAAAGTTCAAAGCCAGATTGACCCAGCAAAATTTAATAATCCAATTATTAAAGATCAATACACAGGCGATCCTGCGGCGTTGGTTTACAAAGACAAAGTGTATTTATATGCCGGTCATGACGAAGCTGCAAAAGATTTTAATTTTTATAAGATGAACGAATGGGTAGTCTACTCTTCTTCAGACATGAAAAAATGGGAATCGCATCCGGTGCCATTAAAAACAACTGATTTTGCATGGGCAAAAGGAGATGCATGGGCTTCGCAGGTAATTGAAAGAAACGGAAAATTCTACTGGTATGTAACAGTTTCACACGGAACGATTCATGGAAAATCAATAGGAATTGCAATTTCTGACAGTCCGACTGGACCTTTTAAAGATGCATTAGGAAAAGCTTTGATTACAAATGATATGACCACACACACCAAAATAAGCTGGGACGATATTGACCCAACAGTTTATATTGATGATGATGGTCAGGCGTATTTAATCTGGGGAAATACTGTTTGTCATTATGCCAAATTAAAAGAAAACATGCTTGAATTAGACGGCCCAATTCAGACGATTGATTTACCGCATTTTACAGAAGCACCTTGGATTCACAAACACAAAGGCTGGTATTATTTGTCGTATGCGTATGAGTTTCCAGAAAAAATCGCCTACGCAATGAGCAAATCAATTACAGGTCCGTGGGAATTTAAAGGAATTTTGAATGAAATTGCCGGCAACAGCAACACCAATCATCAATCGATTATAGATTTTAAAGGACAGTCGTATTTCATTTATCACAACGGAGCCACGATTCCAGATGGAGGAAGTTTTAGAAGATCTGTTTGTGTCGATAAATTATATTATAACAAAGACGGAACGATGAAAAGAATTATTATGACTTCTGAAGGTATTCAATAGTTAGTATTCAGTCACAGTTTCAGTTTTGCTTATATAATTTAAAAAAGTTTTCAGTCAGCTCAAAACTTAAATTGCTTATATCACTTATATGGTTTACAAAAAAAACATACAACAAGCGCTTTCTGTACTAATATTGCTAATTAATTCAGTGTCGTTTGCGCAAGAAATTGTCGTGCACGACCCCGTTGTCATCAAACAAAAAGACACTTATTATTTGTATTGTACCGGAAAAGGAATCAGTGTTTTCAGTTCAAAAGATTTAAAAAAATGGAATAAGGAACCACAGGTTTTTACCGAAAAACCCGTTTGGGCAGATGGCGTTGCAGCCGACTTTAAAAATCATATTTGGGCACCAGATATTTCATTTCATAACAATACTTATTATCTGTATTATTCGGTTTCTGCTTTCGCTAAAAATACATCGGCGATTGGCGTAGCGACAAACAAAACCTTAGATTCAAAAGATAAAAATTACAAATGGGTCGATCAGGGAATTGTCATTCAGTCACAACCCAATCGCGATATGTGGAACGCCATAGATCCGAATTTAATTTTCGATGAAAATAATACACCTTGGCTGTCTTTTGGTTCTTTTTGGGAAGGATTAAAAATGGTAAAATTAAATCCGGATTTAAAATCAATTGCACAGCCACAGGAATGGCACACGATCTCGAAACGTAAAAGAACTTTTGAATTAGCAGATTCTGATCCCGGAGATGGCGCGCTTGAAGCTCCTTTCATTTTTAAGAAAAACGGTTATTACTATCAATTTCTTTCCTGGGACTTATGCTGCCGCGGCGAAAAAAGCACTTATAAAGTTGTGGTGGGAAGATCAAAAAATGTAACCGGACCTTATGTGGATAAAGAAGGGAAATTACTAACAGAAGGCGGAGGAAGTTTGGTGGTTCAGGGCGACGAAAATTACTTTGGCGCAGGCCATAACAGCGCTTATACATTTGATGGAAAAGATTATATTTTTTACCACGCTTATGAAAAGAAAACCAATGGAACACCAAGATTAATAGTAAAAGAAATGCAATGGGATGCCAATTTATGGCCGATTTTAAAATAGAATAATTAATACAATGAAAAAATATAATTTTCCAATTTTAACGATTTTCATGTCACTGCTCATTTTGATTTCCTGCAAAGAAACCAGAAATGATGTAGTGCAATCGAGTGATAAAACTTCTGCTCTAAAAGCGGGTTACGAAATTGAACCAGTCAACATTCAAAATGTAAAATTGACAGATTCTTTTTGGTTGCCGATTATCAAAAGAGTACAGGAAATTACGATTGCCTACGCCATTCAAAAATGTAATGAAGAAGGCCGTTTTGAGAATTTTTTAATTGCCGGAAAACAAAAAACAGGAGAAGTTCGAGGACAAATGCCTTTTGATGATACTGATGTTTATAAAATTATCGAAGGCGCTTCGAATACTTTAATCAGCGCACCAAATCCTAAACTGGATCGCGTTTTAGATTCGTTAATTGCCATTGTAAAAATTGGTCAGGAAAAAGACGGCTATTTAACGACTTGGCGAACTATAAATCCGGCGAAACCACCCGCGCCGTGGGTTCCGGTTATTGAAGGAAAACGTTGGGAATCTTTACAAATCAGTCATGAATGTTACAATGCAGGGCATTTAATTGAAGCGGCTGTGGTACATTATGAAGCGACGGGAAAAAGAAATTTTTTGGATATCGCGATCAAAAATGCAGACTTATTAGTCAGAACTTTTGGCGATGGTCCGGGTCAGGTAAAAGGAGTTCCAGGACATCAAATCGTAGAAACAGGCTTGATCAAATTGTATCAAATTACGGGAAAAGAAGATTATTTGAAACTGGCAAAATACTATTTAGACAATCGCGGAAACCCGAATAATCATAAATTATATGGCGAATATGCACAAGATCATATTCCGGTTGTACAGCAAAATGAAGTTGTAGGGCACGCCGTGAGAGCGGTTTATATGTATGCAGGAATGACCGATATTGCTGCAATGACAAAAGATAAAGGTTATACGGATGCCATAAATAATTTGTGGACCAATATGGTCAATAAAAAAATGTACATCACTGGCGGAATCGGATCAAGACACGATGGAGAAGCTTTTGGAAATAATTACGAATTGCCAAATTTAACCGCATATAACGAAACCTGTGCTGCCATTGGAGATGTGTATTGGAATCACAGACTGCACAATTTAACCGGAAAATCGCAATATTTTGATGTCATCGAAAGAACAATGTACAACGGATTAATTTCTGGAATTTCATTAGACGGAAAAGAATTTTTCTACCCAAATGCGTTAGAATCTGATGGAATTTTTAAATCAAATAGAGGATCCTGCACACGTCAGGCTTGGTTTGACTGTTCGTGTTGTCCAACCAATTTAATTCGATTTGTACCTTCAATTCCGGGGCTTATTTATTCAAAATCTCAAGATGTTTTATATGTGAATTTGTATGCTTCAAACAATGCTTCTTTCACTTTAGGAAAAACTGATTTGAAGATTTCGCAGCAAACTGGATATCCTTGGAATGGAAAAGTTGTAATCTCTGTTGATCCAAAAAAAGAAGGTCAATTTACAATTAAACTTCGCGTTCCGGGCTGGGCAAGAAATGAAGTTTTGCCAGGCGATTTATACAGTTATAAAAAAGCTTCGACTCAAAAAACAACTATTAATTTGAATGGAGAGATATTGGAAATTCAACCAGAAAATGGCTATTTCACAATTAAAAGAAATTGGAAAAAAGGAGATAAAATCAACCTCAATTTTCCAATGGAAGTTCAGGAAGTTGAAACAAATTTAAAAGTAGAAACCAATAAAAATAAAGTTTCATTAGAATACGGACCAATAGTTTACGCAGTAGAAGAAATTGATAATAAAAACAATTTTGATAAAATAAATGTAAGCGTCGGAGATATTTTCCAAGTAAAAAAAGAAGCCAATTTACTAAATGGCGTAAACGTGATTGAGAATTCAAAATTCAAAGCAATTCCATATTACAGCTGGTCAAACCGAGGCGTAGGGAAAATGAAAGTTTGGTTAGATTATGAGAATTGAGAAGATAGATTATAGAATAAAGAGAATAGAGCCAAGAAGAAAGAATCAAGATTTTCTCTGAATTAAGGATTAGAAAGATTAGAAAATAAATCTACCTAATCTGCAAAATCTGCGAGAAACAAAATTTTAACACAGAGAAACATAAATTAAAAAAAGAGAATCAAACAAATCTAGATTTGCACACATAGCTATGTTTGTTTATATAAATGAAATGCCTTTTTAAGAAAACAAATTCTATGTTTCTATGTGTTAAAAATAAATTCAAAGTTTAGAAAATAAAAACCCGTTTTATTTGCATCATAACTATACCAGATAAAACAAAATTTAAATAAAAATGAAGTCCAATTTAATTACAAAAATTACCCTTTGCGGTTTATTGCTGAACGGCTTTTTAGCCTCGGCACAAAAAAATAATCTTCAAGTTGATGTTGCCAAAACAGTAACTAAAATTCAGCCAACAATGTATGGAGTGTTTTTTGAAGATATCAATTTTGCTGCAGATGGCGGATTGTATGCCGAAATGATCAAAAACAGATCTTTCGAATTCCAATTTCCGTTAATGGGATGGAATCAGCCTAAAAGCGACCGTCATAAATTAAACACCGAATCTGGAATTGCAAATGTGATTCAGTATTCTCAAAAAGGAACAAATCATAATTACTGCCGAATTACCATTAATGATGCTTCGGGGTACGAATTGATTAATGAAGGTTTCAGAGGAATGGGAATCAAGAAAGATTTAAAGTACAATCTGACTTTAAAAGCTTCAAAAATTTCAGGAAATATTTCTAAAATTAAATTCCAGTTTGTTGACAAAAACAATAAAGTTCTAGGCGAAACTTCGGTCTTGCCAACATCAGGCGACTGGTCAAACTACAGTGCGCAGTTAACATCTTCAGCAACTGAAGCCAAAGCAAAATTGAAAATTACTTTTGAAGGAAACGGTGTAATTGACTTAGACAATATTTCATTATTTCCAGAAGATACTTGGGCAGGAAGAAAAAACGGACTTCGTAAAGATTTAGTACAATTATTATACGATTTAAAACCAGGATTTTTACGTTTCCCAGGGGGTTGTATTGTTGAGGGAAGAACTTTGGCAGAACGTTATCAATGGAAAAAATCAGTTGGAAATGTTGAAGATAGAGAAACTGCTGTGAACCGTTGGAACATGGAATTTTCACACCGTCCTGCACCAGATTATTTCCAAAGTTTTGGTTTGGGATTTTTCGAATATTTCCAACTTTCTGAGGATATTGGCGCTTCTCCGCTTCCCATTTTAAGCTGTGGAATGGCTTGTCAGTTCAATACAGGAGAATTAGTTCCGATAGACCAAATCGATCCTTACGTTCAGGATGCTTTAGACTTAATTGAATTTGCAAATGGTGATGCGACGACAGCTTGGGGGAAAGTAAGAACTGCTATGGGACATCCAAAAGCATTCAACTTAAAATTCATTGGAGTTGGAAATGAACAATGGGGACCAGATTATATTGAGCGTTTCAAAGTGTTTCAAAAAGCGATTAAAGCCAAATATCCAAACATCACAATTGTTTCTGGAACAGGGCCTTTTCCTGATGGAGATTTTTACGATTATGGAATGAAAGAACTTAAAAAGCTAAATGCTGAAATTGTTGACGAACATTATTATAAAGATCCGGAATGGTTTCGTAAAAATGTAACGCGTTATGATAATTACGACCGAAAAGGACCAAAGATTTTTGCTGGAGAATATGCAGCGCAAAGTGTTGGAATCGCAAGTCCATTAAACAAAAACAACTGGGAATGTGCTTTTTCTGAAGCAGCCTTTATGACCGGAATGGAACGTAATGCAGAGGTCGTTCAATTAACCTCTTATGCGCCTTTATTGGCACACGTTGAAGGCTGGCAATGGACTCCGGATATGATTTGGTTTAACAATTTGCAATCTTATGGAACACCAAATTATTATGTTCAAAAGTTATTTTCAAATAATAAAGGAACTGATTTAATTACTATTACGAAAGATGGAAAAGCGGTAACGGGTCAGGATGATTTGTTTGCATCTGCAGTAAAAGATGTAAATTCTAAAGAAGTAATTCTGAAAATTGTGAATACATCAGGAACTTCTCAAAATGTTTCAATTGATTTAAAAGGAGTAAAATTAGATTCGAAAGGAACGGCAATAATCTTAAAAGGCGATGGAATAAATGATGAGAATTCATTTGAATCTCCAACTAAAATTAGTCCAAAAGAAAGCGAATTTAAAGTAAATGGCAATAAAGTTCAATATGATTTTCCTGCGTATGCGGTTACCGTTTTGAAAATTAAGATGAAATAATCGCAACAGAATAAATGTAAAACTAACGTTTGTTTTCTGTTTTGACCTTAAACGCTTGTTTTGATACATTATTTGTAAAAATTCAGGAGCTAATTTTTATTAAGTGTTTGTTGTACACTTATAAATGAATTATAATTATATTTGTCATTATTATAAAATGAATCGAATGAAAAATTACGTTATAGGATTGGACTACGGAACAGATTCTGTTCGCGCGGTGCTGATTGACACTGAAAATGGACAGGAGCTGGCATCGAATGTTTCTCATTACAAAAGATGGAAAAACAAGCAATATTGTGACGCGTCGATAAATCAATTTCGCCAACATCCTTTGGATCATATCGAAGGATTAGAAATTACGATTCAAAATGTTGTAAAAGAAAGCAAAGTTGATTCAAAATTGGTACGAGGAATTTGTATTGATACAACGGGATCTTCTCCTGTTCCAGTTACAAAAGATGGAACTCCACTAGCATTAACAAAAGGTTTTGAAGAAAACCCAAATGCGATGATGGTGTTGTGGAAAGATCACACTTCTATAAATGAAGCAAACGAAATTAACGAACTGGCAGTAAGCTGGGGCGGAGAAGACGTTACCAAATACGTTGGAGGAATTTATTCATCGGAATGGTTTTGGGCAAAAATCCTCCACATTGCAAGACAAGACGAAGCGGTTAGAAATGCAGCGCACACTTGGATGGAACACTGCGATTTAATGACATATTTGTTAATAGAAGATAAAGATTTAAAAACATTTAAAAGAAGCCGTTGCGCCGCAGGACATAAAGCAATGTGGCACGAAGACTGGAACGGATTGCCACCAGTTGAATTCTTAGAAAAATTACATCCGTATTTAGCACAGCTTCGCGGTAATTTATATGATGAAACCTATACATCAGATTTAGTTGCCGGAAATTTAAGCAAAGAATGGGCAGATCGTTTAGGGCTTTCAACAGATACAGTTGTAGCAGTTGGAACTTTCGATGCACATTCTGGAGCGGTTGGAGCTAAAATTGAAGAAAATACTTTAGTCCGCGTTATGGGAACTTCAACCTGTGATATTTTGGTTGGTTCTTATGATGAAGTGGGAACAAAAACCGTTCGCGGCATCTGCGGACAAGTTGATGGTTCTGTAATTCCTGGATTTATTGGTTTAGAAGCGGGACAATCTGCTTTTGGAGATTTATTAGCTTGGTACAAAGAATTATTGATGTGGCCGACGGAACATTTATTAGGTTCGTCATCTCTTTTAAATGAAACTCAAAAAGAACAATTGAGAGAAGAATTCAGCGATAAATTAATTGTTGAATTAACGAAAGAAGCAGAGAAAATTCCAGTTTCAGAAAGTCTTCCAATTGCTTTAGACTGGATTAACGGGCGACGAACTCCAGATGCCAATCAAGAATTAAAAAGCGCGATTTCAAATTTATCATTAGGAACAAAAGCGCCTCATCTTTTTAAAGCTTTGGTAAATGCCATTTGTTTTGGAGCGAAGAAAATTGTTGATCGTTTTGAAGAAGAAGGAATAAAAATCGACAGCGTAATCGGAATTGGAGGGGTTGCCCGTAAATCACCTTTTATTATGCAGACTTTGGCTAACGTATTGAACAAACCAATTAAAATTGCTGCTTCAGACCAGACTCCAGCTTTAGGTGCCGCAATCTACGCAGCCGTTGCAGCCGGAATTTATCCAAACGTAATCGAAGCAAGCCAAAAAATAGGAAGCGATTTTGACGGAGAATATTTTCCTCAATTAGACAAAGTAGCAGCGTATAACAAATTGCTGATTGCTTATGATCAATTAAGCGCTTTCGCAGATCCAAACCTTAAAACAGCACAGCATGAGCTCTCTTTATAAAGATTTAAAACAAGAATGTTATGAAGCCAATATGCAGTTAAATGCATTGAATTTGGTAGTCTACACATTCGGAAACGTAAGCGCTGTCGACAGACAAAATGGTGTTTTTGCCATTAAACCAAGCGGTGTTCCTTACGAAGATTTAAAACCAGAAGATATTGTAATTGTCGATTTTGATAATAACATAATCGAAGGAACAATGCGTCCGTCGTCAGACACTAAAACGCATGCTTATTTGTACAAAAACTGGCCAAATATTGGAGGCGTTGCACATACGCACGCAACATATTCGGTTGCTTGGGCGCAGGCACAGCAGGATATTCCAATTTTCGGAACAACTCATGCCGATCATTTAACAGCTGATATTCCGTGCGCACCGCCCATGGCAGATTCGCTTATTGAAGGCAACTACGAACACAATACCGGAATTCAGATTTTGGATTGTTTCAAAGAAAAAAATCTTTCTTATGAAGAAGTAGAAATGATTTTAATTGGAAATCATGGTCCGTTTGCATGGGGAAAAAATGCGGCAAAAGCGGTTTACAACAGTAAAGTTTTAGAAGTCGTAGCCGAAATGGCATATTTGACCTTACAAATAAATCCGAACGCCCCAAGATTAAAAGATTCCTTAATAAAGAAACATTACAACCGCAAACACGGAAAAGATTCGTACTACGGACAATGATAAAGTTTGTTTCAGTTTTCAGGTTTTTTTGTTTCAAGTTGTTGGAACGTGAAAATTGGAACGTGAAACATGAAAGAGACAAAACAAAATAATAACATAACAATAAGATTTTCGGCATTTCAAGAACTTGAAACTTGAAACAAAAAAACTTGAAACAAAATAAAAAATGATAGACATTTCTCAAAAAGAAGTATGGTTTGTAGTAGGAAGCCAAGAATTATACGGTGAAGAAACACTTAGAAAAGTAGCAGAACATTCGCAGATAATTGCAAAAGGATTAGACGCTTCATCTTCGATTCCAGTAAAAGTAGTTTACAAAGATGTGGTAAAATCGCCTTCGCAGATTTTAGATGTATGTTTGGCGGCAAACTCTGCTAAAAACTGTATCGGAATTATTGCTTGGATGCACACTTTCTCTCCAGCAAAAATGTGGATTGGCGGTTTGAGTATTTTGAAAAAACCATTATGCCATTTGCATACACAATACAATGCTGAAATTCCGTGGGGATCTATCGACATGGATTTCATGAACTTGAACCAGTCGGCACACGGAGATCGTGAGTTTGGTTTTATCATGTCGAGAATGCGTAAAAAACGTAAAGTTGTTGTAGGACATTGGGAAGAGGAAAGAGTGCAGAAAAAATTAGGAATCTGGTCAAGAGTCGTTTTAGGATGGGACGAACTTCAAAACCTAAAAGTCGCTCGTATTGGAGACAATATGCGTGAAGTTGCCGTTACGGAAGGCGATAAAGTAGAAGCTCAAATTCGTTTTGGAGTTTCGGTAAACGGATACGATTCTTCAGATGTTACCAAACATATTGAGAAAGTAACAGAAAAAGAATTAAACGATTTATTAGCCGTTTACGAACAATCATACACTTTAACCGATTCTTTAAAAGAAGGTGGAGCGCAAAGAAGTTCACTTGTTGAAGCTGCAAAAATCGAATTAGGATTAAGAGCTTTCCTTGAAGAAGGAGGTTTCGGAGCTTTTACAGATACATTTGAAAACCTTGGAGCTTGGAAACAATTACCAGGAATTGCTACACAAAGATTAATGGCCGATGGTTATGGTTTTGGAGGAGAAGGCGACTGGAAAACAGCTGCAATGGTAAGAGCTTTAAAAGTAATGAATATTGGTTTGGAAGGCGGAACTTCTTTCATGGAAGATTATACGTATCATTTCACACCTCAAAAATCGTATGTTTTAGGATCTCACATGTTGGAAATCTGTCCATCTATTGCAGATGGAAAACCTTCTTGCGAAGTACATCCGTTAGGAATTGGCGGCAAAGAAGATCCAGCTCGTTTGGTATTTAATTCGCCTGCTGGAGATGCAATCAACGTTTCGCTTGTAGACATGGGAACTCGTTTCCGTTTAATTGTAAATGAAGTAGAAGCAATTAAACCAATGGCTGAATTGCCAAAATTACCAGTTGCAAGAGTTTTATGGGATTGTAAACCAAACCTTGATATCGCTGCAACAGCTTGGATTTTAGCTGGCGGTGCGCACCATACAGTTTACAGCCAGTCATTAACAACAGAATACATGGAAGATTTCGCAGATATCGCCGGAATCGAATTATTGGTAATTGACGAAAAAACGACTGTAAGAGAGTTTAAAGATAAAATCAATGCAAACGAGGCATACTATCATTTGTTTCAGCATGGATTGTAGTCTGAGATACTAAGATACTAAGTTGCTAAGGTTCTAAGTTTTTGTTACTTTTAGCTTGCTGGGTAATAAATCACTTTATGAAAATAAAACGCTGATAAAACGGATTTGCTAATGCAAAATCGCAGATGAAAAACGGATTTTAATATTAAAAAATCTGTGTAAATCCGCCTCTTCGTGAAACGAATCTGTCTAATCCGCATCAAAATATAGTTTTTTTTACGCGTGACAGATTATTTTTAACATCTAATCATTTCAAAATAACCACAAAATTATCAAATATGAATGTATTAAAACGTTGCGTTTTTGGTTTAAGCCTGTTAAGTCTGGCTGCAGTTTCAGTTCAATGTAAAAGCGATAAAAAAATGGATACTACAACAGTTTCTTCTGATGAAAAAGCTACAGTTACGATTGAAAAATCTTCTTATGGTACAACTGCTAAAGGAGAAAAAGTAGACAGTTATAAATTGAAAAACCAAAATGGGATGGAAGTTGACATCATCACTTTTGGTGGAAGAATTACAGATTTAAAAGTGCCTAATAAAGACGGCGTTTCTGAAAATGTAGTGATTGGATTTAATTCTTTGGCACAATATGAAAAAGAAAATCCATTTTTTGGAGCTTTGATTGGAAGATACGGCAACCGAATTGCTAAAGGGAAATTTACTTTAGATGAAAAAGAATATTCATTAGCAATCAATAACGCACCAAATGCTTTGCACGGTGGACCACAGGGATATTTTAATGTGGTTTGGAAAGCCGATGAGGTGAAATCAGGAAACACAGCTTCTTTGAAATTATCCTACTTAAGTAAAGATATGGAAGAAGGTTATCCTGGGAATTTAAAAGTTTTTGTAACGTATACATTGACAAATGATAATCAGTTAGATGTTCTTTACGAAGCAACGACTGATAAGAAAACGGTTGTGAATCTGACTCAGCATTCTTACTTTAATTTATCTGGAGATTTTACCAAAACAATCTTAGATCACGAATTGACTTTGAATGCAGATAAAATTGTTCCGGTTGATGCAACGTTAATTCCGACAGGAAAATTAGAATATGTTGCCAATACGCCTTTCGATTTCAGAAAACCAAAATTAATTGGAAAAGATATCAATGCTAAAAATGAGCAGTTAGAAAAAGGAAAAGGTTACGACCACTGCTGGGTGTTGAACAATCCTGAAAAAGGAAAAACAATAATCGCAAAAGTGTATCACGCTGCCAGCGGAAGGGTTTTGGAAATGACAACCGATGAACCTGGAATTCAGTTTTACTCTGGAAATTTCCTAGACGGAACTCTGCCAATGCCAAACGGAGGAGGAACTTTTGCACACAGAACCGGACTTTGTTTAGAAACAGAACATTATCCGGATTCTCCAAACCAGAAAAATTTCCCAACAACGGTTCTAAACCCGGGAGAAAATTATAAAACTAAAACTACTTTTAAATTCTCAGTAAAGAAATAGTTTTAGGATTTGTTTATTAGTTTAGTAATTCTCTATTAAACCTCGGAAGTTATGCTTTCGAGGTTTTTTTGTTTGCTTAGGTTGATCAAAATTATATTTTATATTTAAATTTGATTGAATTTATTTTAATTAAATGTTAGATTATGACAAGAAAAGATGAAATCCTGGCCTTTGTAGAGCAAGCAGATGAAAATATTATTTTAGAACTTTATAATAAAGCATATAAAAAATTAGAAGAACTAAATAGTAAGGTTGATAAGTATTCTATTTATTTGTCTTTAATAATACTTCTCTTTTTTATTTCCTCAAATTTACAAATAGACACTTTGCAAATAGGTCCAGTTTCAATAAAAAACACTTCAATTGTAACAACTATTCTTCCTTTGCTTTATTTTGTTTTTATTTTTAATATTTTAATAATGGTAATGCACAAAAGTGAGCTTTACTTTGCTGTAAAACTTTTAGGTGAAAGAATTTATAATAGCGATTACAAACTTTCAAATTTACATGATTTTCAAAACAATTTTATAAATCGAATTTCTTTGCCCTTTTCATATTCTTCTTTTGGAAAAGAAATCATAATGAAAAATGATGGGATTTTAGGTTGTCTATTTGGAGTTATTGTTACGCTTCCAACATTATTTGTGATGATAGCCATTTTTATTATTGGCGGTTTTATGCTTAAGGATTTGTGGAGTTTGTACTATGGCACTTTAATTGGAAAGATCTCTTTTTGGGGTTGTATCTGGGGAGTTCTTTTTGCCTTTTTTATAATTCGATATTGGATTAAATTTTTAGATGGAGAAAAATTAAACATTTAGATTCTTACTTATTTAAAAAAAAAATTAAATGAACCACCAACATATATTCAAAGCCCAATTAAATTGGACATCAAAAAAAGAAGAATCAGCTTCAAAGTTTTACAGTAAAACTCATCAAATTAAAATTGAAGGCAAACCAGTTTTAAATGTCTCGGCAGCGAAAGCATTCAAAGGCGATCCAGAATTATACAATCCTGAAGATTTATTATTGAGCAGTTTGGTCTCGTGCCATATGATGTCGTATTTATATGTCTGTTCTCAAAACGGAATAGAAGTTCTCGAATACTCAGACAGCGCCGAAGCAACTCTCGAAGTTTCTGCAGATGGAAGCGGGCGTTTTGTTGAGGTAAAATTATATCCTAAAGTTAAAATCTCAAATTCTGATCAAATTGAATTGGCTTTAGAATTACATCAAAAAGCAAATCAATTATGCTTTATCGCCAATTCGTGCAATTTTCCTGTTTTGCATCATGCGAGTTGTGAAGTAGCTTAACCGCAAAGAACGCTAGGTTTTACGCAAAGGTTCGCAAGGTCTTATTTAAATCTTTGCGAACCTTTGCGCATTTTTCGTTGCGCTCTTTGCGGTTAAATCAGGCATAGTATAAAACCAAAAAAACCTCTTCAGTTATGAAGAGGTTTTTGTACCCGGAGCCGGAGTCGAACCGGCACGGTTTCCCACAGGTGTTTGAGACCAGCGCGTCTACCAATTCCGCCATCCGGGCTTAGCAGACGAAAAAATAAGTGAATAAATCAATTATTTTAACGCAATAGAATAAGTAATTATGTTGCCATAACTGTGCTTATTCCTTTAACACGGTGCAAATGTAAAAAATTAAATTAAATGTTCTACTAAAAATACTTAAATTTTTCCTTTCAGTGTCCAATAAATTTTCTAAATTTGCAGCTCGTTAAAACGAAGCACACACAACTAACTACAAAACAACAAATTATAATGTCGCACCTAGAACCAGAAGCTAAAATTTTTGCTTGTTCACAAAGTGTTTATCTTGCAGAAAAAATTGCAGAGCAATACGGAATTCCGTTAGGAAAAGTAACGATGTCAACGTATAGTGATGGGGAATTTCAGCCATCTTACGAAGAGTCAATTAGAGGATTACGCGTTTTTATCGTGTGTTCGACTTTTCCAACTGCTGATAATTTGATGGAATTGTTACTGATGATCGATGCTGCAAAACGCGCATCTGCAAGACATATTACAGCTGTTATGCCTTATTTTGGTTGGGCAAGACAGGATAGAAAAGACAAACCAAGAGTTCCGATTGGAGCTAAATTAGTAGCTAATTTATTAGATGCTGCTGGAGCAACAAGAGTAATGACAATGGATTTGCACGCAGATCAAATTCAGGGGTTTTTCGAAAAACCAGTAGATCATTTATTTGCCTCTACAATCTTTTTACCATACGTAGAAAGTTTAAAATTAGACAATTTAACTATTGCATCTCCGGATATGGGAGGTTCAAAAAGAGCATATGCTTACTCTAAGTTTTTAGAATCAGATGTAGTAATCTGTTACAAACAAAGAAAAGCAGCAAACGTTATCGACACTATGGAGTTAATTGGTGAAGTAAAAGGGCGTAACGTAATATTAGTAGACGACATGATCGATACTGGAGGTACACTAGCAAAAGCTGCTGACCTAATGATCGAAAAAGGAGCATTAAGTGTTAGAGCAATTTGTACGCATGCGATTTTATCAGGTGACGCTTACGAAAAAATTGAAAACTCAAAATTAAGTGAGTTGATTGTTACCGATTCTATTCCGTTAAAGAAAGAATCAAAGAAAATTAGAGTAGTGAGTTGTGCGCCTCTTTTTGCTGAAGTTATGCACATGGTGCACCACAACAATTCCATTAGTGGAAAATTTATAATGTAGAAAGCAATATGCTTAGGCTTTAGGCCGTAAGCTTTGTTACTCATTTTAAAAAGCCTTAAGCGTATTGCTTAAAGCTTAGCCAATAAGAATATTTATTAATAACTATATTTTTTTACAATGAAATCGATTACAATTAAAGGATCAGAAAGAGAAAGCGTGGGCAAAGTGTCAACTAAAGCCTTACGTAATGCTGGAGCGGTTCCTTGCGTGTTATACGGAGGAAATCAGGCAGTACATTTCTCAGCGGACGCTGCGGCATTCAAAAACTTGGTTTACACTCCAAACGCTCACACAGTTGTGATCGAACTTGGAAAAGGAAAATCATTCAACGCAATTTTACAAGATATTCAGGTTCACCCTGTATCTGACAAAATCTTACACATTGACTTCTTTCAATTATTTGATGACAAAGAAATCACTATGGAAGTTCCTGTAAAAGTTGTTGGTACATCTAAAGGTGTTCTTGCAGGTGGTGTTTTACGTTTGAACACTCGTAAATTAAAAGTAAAAGCTTTACCTAAAGATCTTCCTGATTTTGTTGAAGCTGATATTACTCCACTTGAAATGGGTAACAAATTATATGTTACTAAAGTTGGTGCTCCAGAATACAAAGTTATGCACCCAGACAACACTGTTGTTGCTCAAGTAAGAATTTCTCGTGCTGCTATGAAAGCTGCTCAAGAAGCTGCAAAAGCTGCAAAAGCTCCTGCAAAAGGAAAGAAAAAATAATTTTTTCAACTCAATACAAAAAGCATCAGTTGCAAAACTGGTGCTTTTTTTTTGTCTTTATTTTTTTTGAAGTTGCTTAGATGCTAAGTTTCTGGTTTTAAAAGAGGCTAGAGAATAAAATTGCGGAAGATGGATAATCTTCATAATGCTTTAGTGAATTTTGCGTAATTGTGTGCTTGTGTATTCATAAAAAAATCCGATTACATGACGCAATCGGATTTTTACTTTTAATTATTTCTTTTTAGAATATAATCTTATTATTTTTTACTAGACAATTGTTTTACCAAAGCTTTTAGCTCCTCTATCTGAGTTTGCTGTTCTTTAATGGCATTAATTAAAACCGGAACCATTTCAGCGTAGTTAACGCCCAGTGTTTTATTGGCATCATTTGCCACATCGACTACTTCAGGTAAAATGGTTTGTACTTGTTGTGCAGATACTCCAATTTTTACTTTTCCAGTATTGTCTTCTTTCCAGTTATAAGAAATAGGATCAATTTTAAGAACATCAGCTAAACCATATTTAAGTGGTATAATATTCTTCTTCAAACGAATGTCTGATGTTTGAATCGTACCATCAACAGCGTAGACAGTTCCCCATCTTTTACTTAAAGAACCTAAGTTTTGAGTAGTTGTTCTTGGAATAATATTACCAGTTTGATCAATTATTACTTGATCAGAGATTCCTGATGTGCTGAATCTAATATCGCTCAAAGCAGTAGTTCCGTCACCTTTATAATAACTAGTAATTGCTGAAAAGAAAGTCAGGGCACTTGTACTAGTTTTTCCTCTCATACTTATAGAGCCCAATAAATCACCAGCTACTAAATTATCTGCAGCTGCTACATTACCTCTTTGTCTATCAAATAGAAGAGAAGGAGCAGCAGCACTTGGTTTGTCATCATAACTAGTTATTCGCAGAATACTTCTGTTATCAAGATCTGATCCGTCTTTTAGTATGTGTAATGGTGCTTGTGGATTAATTGTATTTATACCAAGAAAACCATAAGTCGTCAACCTCATTTTTTCAGTATTGTTGGTAATAAACGGAAGGTCAAAAGCAGATTTTGTACCAAATGATCTAATTCTGTCAACACCATCTTGATCACCATTACCGTCTAATAACCATGGCATATCTGACCATTCAATTATTCCAGATTTATTTGTAGTAAGCATTCCGGGTGCGTTTACTGCAGGAACCATGTTTATTTGAGTATCTACAAGTGTTGCCCCAGTTCCTCCTGAGATAATTTTAAATACTTTTCCGCCATTATCAGGTGTTGTAGTAGTAAGATCTTTTTTTATAACATCAACAATAATATTTGCATCTAACACTTTACCGTTTCCTGTTACTGTTATAGAAGGACTACCAGCAATTAAATCTCCCTTAATTATGGTTTGCGGAGTAGAATCACCTTTGGGACCAGGTACTCCTTGTGGGCCTTCTGGTCCTTGTGGACCAGTTGATCCAATTGGTCCTTGTGAACCCGTTGGTCCGGTTGGCCCTATTGGGCCCTGTGGTCCTGTTGGGCCAGGTGCGCCTGTCGTTCCTGTCAAACCTTGAGGTCCTGTTGCTCCTGTTAGTCCAATTGGTCCCTGACCTCCGGTCGGCCCAGTTGGTCCTATTGGCCCTTGTAATCCTGTTGAACCAGTAGCTCCAGTTAATCCTTGTGGTCCTTGTGGCCCTGCTGGACCAGTTAAACCTATTGGCCCCTGAGGCCCAGTTGGTCCAATTGGTCCTTGTAATCCTGTTGAGCCAGTAGCTCCAGTTAACCCTTGTGGTCCTTGTGGCCCTGCTGGCCCAGTTAACCCTATTGGACCCTGAGGTCCAGTTGGCCCTAATGGTCCTTGTAAACCTGTTGAGCCAGTAGCTCCAGTTAATCCTATAGGTCCTTGTGGTCCTGCTGGTCCAGTTAAACCAATTGGGCCATCAATTCCTTGTGGTCCTGCTGGTCCAGTTAGTCCAATTGGTCCCTGCGCTCCAGTTTCACCGGTTAACCCTATTTCTCCTTGTGGCCCTGTTGCACCAGTAGCTCCAGTTGCACCCTGTATTCCTGGCAATCCATCTTTTCCATCCTTACCATTTATGGGTGTCCAAGTACCATCTGAATTTTGTACATAAACAATCTCGGCTGTTTTGTCCGTATAAATGTTAATATCTTTGCCTGGGTAACCTGGCTCTCCTTTATCACCAGGAATTCCATTGCCTTCTGCTGTTCCTATACCTGATCCTTCTCCAGAAACTGCAATTCTATACCATTTATCAACATACCAATAGTAGTAGCCAGGAATAATATCTGAAATGGTTTCTGTATTAAAAACCAGCAAGCTGTTTACATTTCCATTTGTAATTGTTGTAGCATCTGTGCTTCCTGTTAAAGAAACTCTTGGAATTAATATTCCCTTATCTAAAGCAACAACTTCTAATTGTGTCGAAGCATTTGGCTTAAGTGTGCCTATGCCTACTTGCGAATAAGCTCCGTAACTGGCTAATACAAAAAGTAATGGAAGTAATTTATTTTTCATAGTATATTCTTTATTTATGGGCGATTCAAATATTTAATTAACCCTTTTTTGAATTAGCAAATTTCTTTTTAAGTCTTGTTGTGTTTTGCCTCTATAGGTTTTTCTTTTTATAGATTAAGGTATTTTTGTAGGTTTTTACTTTTAAAAACACAATTAGGTATTTAGCAATTTTTCTAGAAACTTAGCAGAAAATCATTAACGTAAAGAGTTAATTTCCGAATTAAGTTTATTTTTGCATTATGATAAAATGGATAACAAAACTGTTTTCATCAACACAAAAAGAAGAGAACATAGACAATATGAAAAAATATTTGATAGTAGGATTAGGTAATATTGGCGCTGAATACGTAAATACAAGACATAATATAGGTTTTAAGGTTCTTGATTTTTTAGCTAAAAAAGAAAGTCTTTCATTCGAAACGGCAAAGCTTGGTGCTTTAGCTGAATATAAATTTAAAGGAAGGACCTTTTTTCTTTTAAAGCCAAATACTTATATGAATCTGAGCGGAAAAGCAGTGAAATATTGGATGGATAAAGAAAATATTCCCTTAGAAAATATTCTAGTAATTACAGATGATTTAAACTTGTCATTCGGAACAATCAGAATCAGGCCAAAAGGAAGCGACGGAGGTCACAACGGATTGAAAAATATTAATCTGGTTTTAAATACGCAGGAATACACTCGTTTTAGGTTTGGTATCAGTGATCAGTTTAAAAAAGGACAGCAAGTAGATTATGTTTTAGGCGATTGGGATGAAGAAGAAAAATCAAAATTGCAGGAACGTTTGGAGGTTGCATGTGAAATTATAAAATCTTTTGGAACAGCCGGATTAGAAAATACGATGACTACTTTTAACGGAAAATAAAGATTTACAAGTATTTAAGTCTTAAAAAATCAAATTATCAATTAATTAAATTGAATAATAACGAAATACTATTTTCTATTCCAAAGTTAAATGTTTAAATTTGGAATAAATTATTATAAACCATAAAATCATAATATCATGGCTTTTGAATTACCACAATTACCTTATGCATATGATGCATTAGAACCACATATTGATGCTCGTACAATGGAAATTCACCATTCAAAACATCATAATGCCTATACAACAAACTTGAATGCAGCTATTGCTGGAACAGATTTGGAAGGAAAAACAATTGAAAATATTTTAATCAACTTAGATAAATCAAACGCTGCAGTTCGTAACAATGGTGGAGGATTTTACAACCACAATTTATTTTGGACTGTAATGGCTCCGAACGGCGGTGGATTGCCAACAGGTGATTTATTAGCAGCTATTGAGTCTTCTTTTGGGTCATTTGAAGAATTTAAAGCAAAATTTGCTAAAGCTGGTGCAACACAATTTGGTTCAGGATGGGCTTGGTTAACAGTTCAAAAAGGAGGAAAATTAGAAGTTGTAGGTACTCCAAATCAAGATAATCCATTAATGCCGGAAGTTGCTGGCAACGGTGGAACTCCAATCTTAGGAATGGATGTTTGGGAGCATGCTTACTACTTAAACTACCAAAACAGAAGACCAGATTATATTGAAGCTTTTTTTAATGTAATTAATTGGACAGAAGTTGCTAGAAGATTTGCTTTAGACAAATAGTCTATTCAAAGAAAATAGAATATAGAAAAAAGACGGATGATCGAAAGATTATCCGTCTTTTTTTGTCTATATTTTTTTATTTCTCTTTAGTCTATTTCTGTAATCTATATTCTCATATCTTTTTTTCTCTTCTAAAAAAAATAAAAAAGGTGGAATTTCTTCCACCCTTTTTGCCCCAAATCTACCATAAACTTAACCTACTATGTTATGGTTCAGTAAATGTATGACAGCTATTTCTATGAAAAAAACTTTTTAGATGAATGGCAAATATATCCGATTAAGTATCAGTAATCTTTTAAATGAATAGCTGAGTTTATTCCAATAAAAAAGGTGGAATTTCTTCCACCCTTTTTGCCCCAAATCTACCATAAACTTAACCTACTAATGTTATGGTTCAGTAAATGTATGGCAGCTATTTTTATGAAAAAAACTTTTTAGATGAATGGCAAATAAATCCGACAAAATGAGGATAATGATTTAGAATTGAAATACTTGAGTTTATTCCAATAAAAAAGGTGGAATTTCTTCCACCCTTTTTGCCCCAAATCTACCATAAACTTAACCTACTAATGTTATGGTTTCCCAAAAGTATTATAGCTTTTCATTTTTACCAAACAAACAGGATGAACGGCAAAAAAAACCGATGAAATGCACAAATTAACCTTTTGTTAGTATTTTATTAATACGCTCGAGCGTCTTTTCCTTCATAAAAATTCATAAATGCTCTGTTTACAACTCGATTTCCACCCGGAGTTGGATAGTCTCCTGTAAAGTACCAATCACCTAAATTTTTAGGACATGCAATATGTAAATCTTCTACCTTTTGGAAAATGATTTTTACTTCGGCATTGATTTCTGGAGAGCTTAACATTTCAGCAATTTTATCTGAAATCTCCTCAGGCGTAAACTGATCATAAATTGCTGTAACATAATTTACGACATCGCTGTCTACATAATTTTCCTGTGCTTTGCATTTTGCGTAAACTTCGTCTACTATATGGTATAAGTTTCTTTCTTTTAATAAAGCCAATGCTGCTCTAAAAGCAACAAGACCTTCTAATTTCGCCATGTCAATTCCGTAACAATCAGGATAGCGAATTTGCGGTGCCGAAGAAACAATTACGATGCGTTTTGGTTTTAAACGATCCATCATCTTAATGATACTCATTTTTAGAGTAGTACCACGAACAATACTATCGTCAATAATAACTAAATTATCGGTTGGTTTAATAACTCCGTACGTTACATCATAAACGTGAGCCACTAGATCATCACGGCTGCTGTCTTCCGTAATAAACGTTCTAAGTTTAGCATCTTTAATAGCAACTTTCTCTGTGCGGATTTTTACCGCCAATAATTCTTGTAATGTTTCAGCAGTAAGTGTGCTTCTATTTTCTAGGATATAATTGTTTTTTCTTTGATTTAGGAAATCTTGGGCTGCTTCGACTAAACCATAAAATGAAGTTTCAGCCGTGTTCGGGATATAAGAAAAAACAGTGTTGTCTGTATCACTGTCAATTGATTCAAGAACGGCAGGCAAAATTAATTTTCCTAAATTTTTACGTTCTTGATAAATTTCAGCATCACTTCCTCTTGAGAAATAAATTCTTTCAAAAGAACAAGCTTTCTTCACAGTTGGCTCCAATATTTGTTCCATCGAAACCTTACCGCTTTTCTTAATGATCAACGCATTTCCTGGTTCGATTTCCTGCACGCTTTCAAAAGGTACGTTAAATACAGTTTGAATAACAGGTCTTTCTGAAGCCACAACAACTACTTCGTCATCTTGGTAGAAATAAGCCGGACGAATTCCTGCAGGATCTCTAAAAACGAAAGCATCACCATGACCTAACAATCCGGCCATTGCGTAACCTCCATCTAAATTTTTGGCAGAACGTGCTAATATTTTCGCAATATCCAATCGGTCTGCAATTACAGGAGAAGCTTCTCTTTTTGAGTAACCTTCTGTCTTGCAATCTTGGTATAATTGCATTACTTCTTTGTCTAAGAAATGACCAATTTTTTCCATTACCGTAACAGTGTCAGCCATTTCTTTTGGATGCTGTCCTAATTCAACTAAATTTTCGAAAAGCTCTTTAACATTTGTCATGTTAAAGTTTCCAGCTAAAATCAAATTACGATGCATCCAGTTGCTTTGACGTAAAAATGGATGTACACTTTCGATGCTGTTTTTTCCAAAAGTTCCGTAACGAACGTGTCCTAAAAACAATTCGCCAACATATGGAATTTCTGATTTTATTTTATTTACATCATCAGCAATTTCTGGCTTTGAAGTCAACTCTTCATTGATACGATCATTGATTTGTTTAAAAACATCCTGAATTGGCTGTGCGTGATTCGAACGAACTCTGCTGATATAGCGTTGTCCTGGCTCAACATCTAGTTTGATGCTTGCAAATCCGGCGCCATCTTGACCGCGGTTGTGCTGTTTTTCCATCATAAGATACATTTTTTGTATCCCGTAAAATGCAGTTCCGTATTTTTCTTTGTAATATTCAAGCGGTTTAAGAAGTCTAACTAAGGCTATACCACATTCGTGTTTTAAAGCGTCGCTCATTGTTTTTGTATTTTGTGTTGTTGTAAGTTGTGTGTATTAACGTAATAAAAAAGCCCCGTTTTATCGAGGCTTTTGGGCATTATATTTCTATGTCAAACTGAGTTAACGATTTAAATTGCTGTAATCGAATCGCTACTTCTGCTTTGCTTAATGTTTCCATCCTTTCAGTTCCAAATTTCTCCACACAAAATGAAGCTAAGTTCGAACCGTAAATTATTGCATTTTTCATATTGCCAAACGAAATGTTTTCGCTTTGCGCAATAAATCCTGAGAATCCGCCTGCAAATGTATCTCCAGCTCCAGTTGGGTCAAAAACCTCTTCTAATGGTAAAGCTGGTGCAAAAAATACTTCTCTGTTGTGGAATAAAAGTGCGCCGTGTTCTCCTTTTTTGATCACGACGTATTTTGGTCCCATTTCTTGGATTTTGTTTGCTGCTTTAACTAATGAATATTCACCAGAAAGTTGTCTTGCTTCTTCGTCATTGATTGTAATAACATCTACACGTTTAATAACGTCTAATAATTCAGGAAGAGCGCAGTCCATCCAAAAGTTCATTGTATCTAAAACAACTAATTTTGATTTTTTCTCCATTTGATCTAAAACACTGCTTTGTACTAACGGATGCAAGTTTCCTAACATCACAACATCAGCATCTTTGAAGTTTTGAGGAACTTTTGGCTGAAAATCTGCCAAAACGTTTAGTTCCGTTACAAGAGTATCTCTTGAATTTAAATCGTTGTGGTATAAACCGCTCCAGAAAAAGGTTTTTCCTCCTTTTACAATTTCGATACCAGAGATATCAATATTTTTTGAAGTTAAAAGATCTAAATGTTCTTGTGGAAAATCGTCGCCAACTACAGAAACGATGGCCGATTGCAAGTTAAAAAAGGATGCTGATAAACCAATGTACGTTGCAGCACCACCTAAAATTTTATCTGTTTTTCCGAAAGGAGTTTCAATCGCGTCAAAAGCAACCGTTCCAACAATCAATAATTTATTCATTTTATGAATTTCGAATTAGGGTGCAAAGATACTTCATAAGTTGCAATATTGCAACGGTTTAAGTTCTCAAAATTTTCATAAAAAAACAATATCGTTTGCGGGACTAAAACTGTTGTAAATGAGAGAATTATATTTGAATCTTTTGAAGGATTAAAATAGGGTTTTTGGATTTAAAAAGCAATAATTATTTTTGAAAAATGCTTTGAATGTTTTGGATTGAACAGTTATACTAAACCAGAATTTAAAAGTCGAATTTCTTATCAAAATAATTCTTCAATACTCCAACCTGAACTAAAATCATAAAAGGAACAATCAAAATAGCGTACATTATATTTTTAGAAAAATGAATTCCTGAAAATAAGGCTGAGAATTTGTTTGAATATAATTTTCCGATTTCCATATTATTGCTTCCAGAAAAAAGAGATGCATAGATAGCAAGAGCGATCAGACCGCCAAAAAGCAGAACCCAAGTTGTTTTAGAAATCAAAGGTTTATACGTTTTAATTTTACTTTTTTCAGCGGCTAAAACCTGAGTTATTACTTTTGAAGTAAAGTCAAAAGATGGCGACTCCAAAGTATTTTCGGCCATCATTTTATCAATAAGATTTTCTATATTTTTATCGCTCTCTTTCATAACACGCTACTATTTCTGGTTCTAATTGCTTTTTCAAAATTACGGCTAATTTTTGTCGGCTTCTAAATAATTTTACCTTGACATTATTAGCATTAATATTCATGATTTTACCGATTTCTTCTAAACTCTGATCTTCGAAATAAAACAAAGTCAGCAAGAAATTCTCATCACTTGGCAATAAATTTAAACAATTCTGAATCGTCTGCTTTCGTTCTTTATCTTCTAATGCACTTAATGCATTGTCCATTGTTTTAATTAAATGAGACGAAAACTCATCTATCGAAATATTATTTTCTTCCTTTTTGTTTTTCTTCAACCTGTCTAAACAGGTATTATAGGCAACCTTATAAATCCAAGTCGAAAATTTAGAATCGCCTTTAAATTTGCTTAGAGAATTATATGTTTTAATAAAAGTGTCTTGTGCAACTTCTTCAGCTTCTTCTCTGTTTTTAATCATTTTGAGTGCCAATGTAAAAATCATATCCTTATAACGATCTACCAGCACGGCAAACGCATTGGGTTCGCCCAGCAGGATTTTATCGATATAATGTTGATCACTTATTGTACTCATATTATATAGGACGACAGGTTGTTTGTTTAGGTTACAATGAATTGAAAATAAATTTCAATTTTTAAAATTCCAATTCCAACTTTCCAAAGCAGGCTTTACCATACTATTGTCATCTCGACGAAGGAGAGATCACACTCGAAACTCGATAACGATTAACTGTTTACTTTGCGTCCCGAAGCTTCGGGATAGTGTGATCTCTCCTTCGTCGAGATGACAAAAACGGGACTAATATTTTAGGATCTATTTTCTAAAAGAATTTTAGAGTTTAAAATTAACTGATTATCAGTAGTTTTTGAGATTTAGATTTTAAATTTTTAAATTTTTTTGCCAAAACTTGTAACCTGAATTTGAAAACCTTCGTCATATGGAGTATCAATCAATTATAAAAACACAAAAATTATGGGACCAGAAATTTTAGTACCACTTAGTCTTTTTTTGATGATCTTCGGGATTGTCTATCTTATTTATTCAACTAGAAACAGAGAACGTTTAGCACTTATAGAAAAAGGTGTTGATGCCAGTATCTTTTTAAAAGGAACAACAAAGGGTGTTTCGGTCTGGAAAGTGTTCGTAGTCAATCTGGCTTTCTTATTAATAGGAAGCGGTGTTGGAATTTTTCTTGCCCTGCTAATTACAACTTATACATCTTTAGAAGACGGTGCTGTTTATCCGTCAATTATTTTAATCATGGCTGGAGTAGGTTTATTAGCAGGATTTAGAACCGCTAAAGATTTAGATAAAGAAGAATAAGATTTTTTTAAAGGTATTATTTTAATAACGTATCGAGAATATGCTTGATACGTTATTTTTTTTAATCCATTTTTGAGCCGATGGTTTCGTAATATTCATCAACAGAAAGTTTGGGCTGCATTGAAGCCATAACGGCAAGCTGATCGCAGCGTTCGTTTTGTGGGTGATTGTTATGCCCTTTAATCCATTTAAAATCGACTTGGTGTTTGCGGTACACAATTAGAAATCGCTTCCATAAATCAGGATTTTTTCTTCCTGCAAATTTCTTTTTTTCCCAGCCTAAAACCCATTTTTTCTCTACAGAATCGACAACATATTTAGAATCAGAAATTACAAGGACTTTCATATTTGGCTTTTTCAGTTTTTCTAAACCCACAATTACAGCCAAAAGTTCCATTCTGTTATTTGTAGTAAGCCGAAAACCTTCGTAAAATTCTCTTTTATGCGGTGTTCCAACCAATTCCATTACAACGCCGTAACCGCCGTTTCCAGGGTTTCCTTTTGCCGCGCCATCAGTATATATATGTACTTCGTGAGTCATTTTTTAGACTTCTTAGGTTATTAGATTGTTAGACTTCTTAGATCATTTGGATTTTTAGACTTTTAGATTTTTCTAATGAGAAGTCTAACGATCTAAACAATTTATTGTTCTAAGATAGTCTGAATTATTTCTGGAAAATACTTTTGCTCCAGTTCGTGAATCTTTTCGGCTACCGTTTCAGGCGTATCCTCATCTGTCAGGGCTATATTTTTCTGAAAAATAATCCCGCCTTCGTCATAATTTTCATTTACATAATGAATAGATATTCCGGTTTCTTTCTCCTTATTATTAACTATAGCTCTGTGTATGTGCATTCCATACATTCCCTTGCCTCCATAATTAGGCAAAAGTGCCGGATGGATATTGATTATTTTGTTAGGATATTTCTCGATTATATTTTCTGGAAATTTCAATAAAAAACCTGCAAGAACTATCAGATCTGGGTCGATTTCTTGTATTTTTTGTAATACATTTCGTTCTAAAAGTTCGGTTTTTGAGAAGATTTCGACAGGAATTTGATGATTTTTTGCTCTTTCGATGACTTTTGCAGAAGGATTATTCGTAAAAACAGAAACAACTTTCGCGTTTTCAGTTTTTGCAAAATATTTTATGATGTTTTCAGCATTAGTCCCTGATCCTGAGGCAAAAACAATAATTTTTTTCATAATCGAATTTATTTTGAGAATGCAAAAAACGGAATAAAAATCGAAAATAAATAGTATTAAAAGGGCTTTCTTGAAATTAATTTTATAAATTAGTGTTACATTTATAAACTAAATCGTGGTTTTAAAATAAAGTTTTTTATTTTTGCCAACAAATTAAATTCTAAAATTAAAGATTATGTCAGACATTGCATCAAGAGTAAAAGCGATTATCGTAGACAAATTAGGTGTTGACGAAAACGAAGTTGTAACAGAAGCAAGCTTCACTAATGATTTAGGAGCTGACTCATTAGACACTGTTGAGCTTATTATGGAATTCGAAAAAGAATTTGATATTCAAATTCCAGACGATCAAGCAGAAAACATTGCTACTGTAGGTCAAGCTATTTCTTATATCGAGGAAGCTAAAAAATAATAATACCGCACCCGAATTTTAAAAATTTCAAATTTTAATCCCGAAGTTTCGGGGCCAAATTCCAAAATTGGAGTTTGTTTTTTAAAAAAATGAAATTTTTAAAAGTCGGGTGTTATTATTTTTTTAAAATTTAAATTTCGATTGATTTTCAATCAAAAAGATATATTTATATTGTAATGCCCATGGCTCTTAAGTAACAATACAGTTAAGAAAGCGTGGGTTTTATTTGTTTAAGCACAAAAAACATATTTATGGCATTAAGGCGAGTTGTTGTAACAGGATTAGGTGCACTTACTCCTATCGGGAATAATATCCAGGATTATTGGAATGCACTTGTGAATGGGGTTAGCGGAGCGGCTCCTATAACATATTATGATACAGAGAAGCATAAAACGAAATTTGCCTGCGAAGTAAAAAACTTCAATATTGAAGATTACATGGATCGCAAGGAATCTCGAAGATTAGATAAATTTGCTCAATATGCAATTGCAGCCAGTGATGAAGCTATCAAAGATGCTGGACTTACAAATGATAATATCGATAAAACAAGAGTTGGTGTTATCTGGGGAGCTGGAATTGGAGGTTTAGAAACGTTTCAAGAAGAAGTAATTTATTACGCTAAAGGTGACGGAACTCCAAAATTCAATCCGTTTTTTATTCCTAAAATGATTGCCGATATTGCTCCTGCGCACATTTCGATGCGTAATGGGTATATGGGTCCAAATTATACGACTGTTTCTGCATGTGCATCATCTGCAAATGCATTAATTGACGCTTTCAACTACATTCGTTTAGGAATGTGTGATGTTATTATTTCAGGTGGTTCAGAAGCTGCAATTACGATTGCAGGTATGGGAGGTTTTAACTCTATGCACGCTTTGTCTACAAGAAACGAAAGTCCAGAAACAGCTTCAAGACCTTTTGATGCAACCAGAGATGGTTTCGTATTAGGAGAAGGAGCAGGAGCTCTAGTTCTAGAAGATTATGAACATGCTAAAGCCAGAGGCGCAAAAATTTATTGCGAAATTGGCGGAGGCGGAATGTCATCTGATGCTTACCACTTAACAGCACCACACCCAGAAGGAATTGGAGTTATTGCTGTAATGAAAAATACATTAAGAGATGCTGGAATGAATCCGGAAGATGTTGATCATATCAACACACACGGAACTTCTACTCCATTAGGAGACGTTGCCGAATTAAAAGCAATAAGCGCTGTATTTGGTGATCATGCAAAAAACATCAATATCAATTCTACTAAATCAATGACAGGGCATTTACTTGGTGCAGCTGGAGCTATCGAAGCAATTGCTTCTATATTGGCAATGCAGCACAGTATTGTTCCTCCAACGATTAATCACAAGGTTGTAGATGAAAATATTGATCCAGCATTAAACCTTACTTTAAACAAACCTCAAGAGAGAGTAGTAAATGTTGCCATGAGTAACACGTTTGGTTTTGGTGGACACAATGCATGTGTATTGTTTAAAAAATTAGTTGATTAATTTCTGTATATGAATATTATCAAAAAAATATTTTCAAAATCCCGTTCTCTAGAAGACGGGATTTTTTTTGACACTATTCAGAAAATACTTGGTTTTCAGCCTGTTAATATCGATTTTTATAAGAAAGCTTTTACACATAGATCTTCTAATAAATTAGATCAGTCAGGACATCCAATTAATTATGAACGATTAGAATTTCTGGGAGATGCCATGTTAAGTGCTGTAATTGCAGCACACCTATTTAATAAGGCACCTAACGGAGATGAAGGTTATCTAACCAAGATGCGCTCAAAAATTGTGAGTCGAGAGCATTTGAATGAATTGGGCAAAGATTTAAATTTAGTTCGCTTTGTAGAAAGCAAAGTGCCAATTCAGCATTTTGGAGAAAATATTCATGGTAATATTTTCGAATCACTTATTGGAGCGATTTATTTAGACAGAGGATATTCGTCTTGTGAGCGATTTATTCAAAAAAGAGTTATTACGCCTTATGTCGACATTGCTCGATTAGAAGGAAAAGTAATTAGCTATAAAAGTTTGGTTATCGAATGGTGTCAGAAAGAAAAGAGAATCTTTCACTACGATATTTTTGAAGATAACGGTATAGACGGTCAGCGTTTATTTGGTGTTAAATTAAGTATAGACGATAAAGTAATCGCAAGAGCGCGAGCAACTTCAAAAAAGAAGGCAGAAGAAAAAGCATCACAAAGAGCTTATTTTGCATTTCAGGAGAAAATAGACAAGAAATAGCTACAAAATAGCTGTAACTATCTTAAAGCTATAACGTTTTCGTTTATAAATTAACAAAAACAAGCACATCATAACTATTGATGCTCCGTTAGAAATAGTATATTTACACCTTGATTTTTCATGACATGGCTATTCATAGATTGGATTTAGACGAATTTGACGAGATTGATTATTATTTAATGGCAATTCATACTTCACTAGAAGATTATAGACTGGCCTATTTTATCAATAAAATTCTTCCTATAAACTTAAGTAAGAGCAAAAACGAGATCCATGCTCAAACTAAGGAAGGAGAGGCAAATTTTTCAAGATTCTATTATTATGATTCCGAAAAAGCAGTTTCATGGAATTTGATTCAGAATAAAAATGAGATCATTTCAGTGAGTACAAATGATTTTCAGAATTTGTTTTCTAATGAAACAAGTGAGGTTTCAACAACAATTCATTTACTTCCTGAATTCAAAAAAGTAGATTTTTTCCTGAAAATAGAAAATAGCGAAGAGGCTTTAGATTTTTCAGAAATCCAAAAACAATTAAAGACTATAGAAAGTATTGCGGCTATATATGCTGTAGATACTGATAAAATAAAATCAAAAAACAATCTAATTTTTTAAAAGAAATGATAAAAACAAACAAAAAAACCAAAATTGTTGCTACACTTGGGCCTGCATGTAGTACGAGAGAGATTATCAAAGATATGATCGAGGCAGGGGTTAACGTGTTTAGAATCAATTTTTCGCATGCTGATTACGAAGGAGTAAAAGATAAAATTAGTATTATTAGAGGTCTTAACGAAGAGTTTGGTTACACAACTGCGATCCTGGGTGATTTGCAGGGACCAAAACTTAGAGTTGGGGTAATGGAAGAAGGAACAGTAGTAAATGATGGTGATGTTATTACTTTTACAACTGCTGAAGATGTTATAGGAACAGCTCAAAAAGTGTTCATGAAATATCAAAACTTTCCAAATGATGTTAATCCAGGTGAGCGTATTTTGCTTGACGATGGTAAATTAATCTTTGAAATCCTTACAACTGATAAAAAGACAGAAGTTACTGCGGTAGTTATTCAAGGTGGAGAATTAAAATCTAAAAAAGGAGTTAATCTTCCAAACACTAAAATTTCTTTGCCAGCTTTAACTGAAAAAGATATTGCAGATGCTATTTTTGCTATTGAGCAAAAAGTAGACTGGATCGCTCTTTCATTCGTGAAAACACCACGCGATTTACAAGATCTTCAAGAATTAATCGCGAAGCATTCAGAATATAAAATTCCGATTGTTGCTAAAATTGAAATGCCAGAAGCTCTTGAGAACATGGATAAAATTGTAGCATATTGCGACGCTTTAATGGTTGCTCGTGGAGATTTAGGAGTTGAACTTCCTGCACACGAAGTACCATTGGTTCAAAAAGATTTGATCCGCAGAGCAAAAACAGCTAGAATTCCGGTTATCGTTGCTACTCAAATGATGGAAACAATGATTACAAGTTTAACTCCAACAAGAGCAGAAGTTAATGACGTTGCTAACTCAGTAATGGATGGAGCAGATGCAGTAATGTTGTCTGGAGAAACTGCTACAGGAAATTATCCAGTTCAAGTTATTCAAAAAATGACACAAATTTGCGAAGCTGTTGAAGATTCACCACTTATTCAAGTACCGCAAAATACACCTCAAATCAAAACAAAACGTTTTGTTACTAAAACAGTTTGTCACCAAGCAGCTTTATTGGCAAATGAAATCAAAGCTAAAGCAATTTGTACTTTAACAAACAGCGGTTATACAGCTTTTCAAATTTCAGCTTGGAGACCGGCAGCACATATTTTAGTATTTACTTCAAACAGAAGAATCTTGACACAATTAAATTTATTATGGGGAGTAAGATCATACTTCTATGATAAAGATGAAAGTACAGATGATACTGTAACTGATGTTAATGAAATTGCAGTTCAAAAAGGGTATGCTGTTAAAGGAGATTACTTAATTAACCTTGCAGCTATGCCAATTAAAGATAAAGGAATGGTTAATACCATGAGAGTTTCTGAAATAGAATAATTTCTTTTAGAGATATTTTAAAAGCCATTCGATATGCGTCGAATGGCTTTTTTTTTGGACTTATTTTAAAAAATATAGTCATTTAAGTACCTTTTTAAATCATTAAATTCCTTTATAATTTAAGGTAAAAGATAAATTTCTTCTTCAAAAATAGAATTTACTACAATCAAAAGATAAACTTTTAGCAAAATAAAGAACTGCTTTTTACAAAATTGGTTAAAAAACCACATTTAGTTTAAAGAGTTTTTTCTGCGCTTTATATTTTTTGCCATTTAGGTAAAAAAATTTAAATCCCTAATTAAATGATTTTTAAGTGTTTCATTTTATAAAATGCAACATCATGGAGCAAAATAAAACATTTTTGATGTTTCATTTTATAAAATGAAACAATGTCAAGCCTTATAAATGCAGTTGTTAGATTTTTTATTAACTAATTTTGAGAGACTTAAAAAAATGTTAAGAATTTTCCTGTTTCAAAATACTCAACTTATACAGTAAAATTTGAAACATCTGTTTTCCTATTTGATTTTATAAATGCCATTTATACAAAGAATTACTAACAAATTTTATTACCATGAAACAAAGTAGACTTACAAGTGGATTAAAAAATGCGATATTACTTTTTGCATTAGTGTGCTTCACAGGTTTTCAAATGGAAGCTCAAAATACAAAGAAACCCAATATTTTGATAATTTGGGGTGATGACATTGGAACTACAAATGTTAGTGCCTACAGTGATGGATTAATGGGATATATGACTCCTAATATTGATCGCGTAGGTAATGAAGGAATACGGTTTTTAGATTATTATGCAGAACAAAGCTGTACAGCAGGTCGTGCCGCTTTAATAACAGGACAGCATGGTATACGTACCGGATTGACGAAAGTTGGTTTCCCAGGAGCACCAATGGGAATGAGTCAATTAGACCCAACAATTGCAGGCGTACTTAAGCAGTTAGGATATGCTACAGGACAATTTGGAAAAAACCACTTAGGAGATCGTAACGAGAGTCTTCCAACTGTTAATGGTTTTGATGAATTCTTTGGAAATCTGTATCACTTAAATGCAGAAGAAGAACCAGAATTACCAGATTATCCTAAAGATCCAGCATATTTAAAACAATATGGACCTAGAGGTGTACTAAAATGTACCGCCACAAATGTTGATGATCCGACAATTACGGATCCACGTTTTGGAAAAATTGGGAAGCAAAAAATTGAAGATACCGGAGCTCTTACTAAAAAGAGAATGGAAACTATTGACGATGAAACTGTTGCCGCCGCTATTGATTTTATTAAAAGACAAAATGCTGCTGGAAAACCTTTCTTCGTTTGGTGGAATGGTACACGTATGCACTTGCGTACACACGTACGAGCAGAACATCGTGGAAGATTCACACACGGAGACAGTGAATATATGGATGGTATGATCGAGCATGATTTAACTGTTGGAGAACTTTTAAAAGTTTTAGATGATTTAGGAATTGCAGACAATACATTAGTAGTGTATTCTACAGATAACGGTCCTCATATGAATACATGGCCTGATGGTGGTTATACTTCTTTCCGTTCTGAAAAAAACACCAACTGGGAAGGCGCATTTAGAGTTCCTTGTATGGTACGTTGGCCAGGCGTTATCAAGCCAGGTCAGGTAACTACTGAAATGATGAGTCACAATGATTGGTTTCCAACTTTAGTGTCTATAGCAGGAGAACCTGATATTGTAAATAAAATGTTGAAAGGTTATAAAGCCAATGGAAACACATACAAAGTACATTTAGACGGATATGATCAATCTGCATTTTTAGAGGGAAAAACACCAACAAGTGCAAGGGACCGTTTCTTTTATTCTGATGATGATGGGTTACTTGTAGGCATGCGCTTAGGAGATTATAAATATGTTTTTGCAGAGCAGCGTATGCAGGGAACTATGGGATTGTGGGCAGAACCTTTTACAAAACTGCGTTTGCAAAAAATATTTAATTTATATCTTGATCCTTATGAAAGAGCAGACTTTACTTCTAATACCTATTGGGATTGGATAATTAACCATATAGGTAGTGTATATGGAATGAATGTAGAAGTAATGAAATTTGCATCAACTTTTAAAGAATATCCTCCTCGCTCAATACCGCCAAGTTTTTCTCCTGTAACTATTATGGAAGAAACTCTTGATCAAATTAAATTGGAAAAAGCAATAAATCAGTCAGCTTCAAAGAAAAAATAGATATCAAAATGGAGCTTGAATTACTATAGTTCAAGCTCTATTATTTAAAAAAATCAACATCATGTATAGAAAAATATATATAGTGTCCCTATTTTTATTTTTACTTATTTCATGTAAAAAGTCTGATAATGCTGTAACCGTAAACCCAAAAGACAGTACAGCAGTTGTTGCAAATAGTGATGATCCGCTGCCAAGCTGGAACGACGGAACATTAAAAAGTGATATTCTTTCTTATGTAAAAAAAGTAACTACAAAAGGAAGTCCTGATTTTATTCCGATCGAAAACAGAATTGCCACTTTTGATAATGACGGAACATTATGGGCTGAAAAACCATATGTCCAGGAACTATTTGCTTTTTACAGAGTAAAAAAAATGGTAGAAGCAAATCCTGATTTGGCTAAAAAACAGCCTTTTAAAGCGGTTGTTGAAAAAGATAAAGCATTTTTTGAAAAAGGCGGAGACAAAGCACTAATTGAACTTGTTGCAGCAACTCATACCGGCATGACCGAAGATGAGTTTGAAGCTTCTGCCAAAGAGTTTTTTGCTGGAGCGAAATATCCAGGAAAAAACGTTTCTCTGAAACAAATAAGGTATCAGCCACAATTAGAACTGCTGCATTACCTGCGTGCAAACGGATTTAAAACTTTTATTGTTACTGGCGGAACTATTGAATTGGTTCGTGCAATAGCTGCAGATTTCTACGGAATTCCAAAAGAGCAAGTGGTAGGAACTTCCTTCAAATACAAATTTGATGATGTTGCAAATACCATAAAAAGAGAGCCTGCTTTAGATCAATTTAATGATAAAGAAGGAAAACCTATAGGCATTCAATTGCATATTGGTCAACGACCTGTTTTTGCCTGTGGCAACGAAGGCGGAGCAGGCGACCTTGCCATGCTTAGATATTCTCAAGGAAGTAAATATCCTTCTTTTCAATTAATTGTAAATCATAATGATTCTATAAGAGAATACAATTACCAAGAAAAAGACAACCTGTCATTAAATACTGCTGCAAAATACAAATATCATGTAATCAGTATTAAGGATGATTGGAAAAAAGTTTTTGCAGATAAATAATTTGAATTTAGTTAGAAATCAAAATGAAACGACTTTTTACATTTAGTTGTTTCGTTTTGGTTTTAAATGATTAAGAATCTTTAAATGAATTATTATGAAAGGCATAAGATCTCATATTTTCAAAAAATTGTTATGTACCACCATTTTTCTTTTGCCATATTTTGCCGCTTTTGCCCAGGATGAACCAAAAGGCGGAGCAAGTGCTCAAGAATTGGCAGATAAATTAGCAAATCCCGTTGCAAGTTTAATTAGTGTTCCATTACAAAACAATCTTAGTTATGGTATTGGACCATTTAACGGATCAAAATATACGATAAATATACAGCCCGTAATTCCTTTTAAATTAAGTGATAATCTTAATTTAATTACACGTTATATTCTTCCGGTTGTAGACCAAAGAGATATTACAGGAGAAAATACGCATCAATTTGGATTAAGTGACGCGACTGTAACGGCATTTTTTGCACCCAAAACAAAAGGACTTATTTTCGGGTTCGGACCTGCATTTTTGATTCCGACAGCTACAGATGATTTTTTAGGGACAGAAAAATTTGGAGTTGGACCCAGTATGTTAGTTATGCATCAGGGTAAAGGACTTTCTGTGGGTTTTATAGCCAATCAAATTTGGTCAGTTGCGGGCAATGAAGACCGTGCCGATTTTAATAGTTTTTATACACAAATCTTTCTTTCGCACAGTTACAAAAGTGGGGCGAGTTTAGGCGTAAATGCCGAAATTACTCAAAACTGGGAAGCCAATACAACCTTAATTTCCTTAAATCCATCCATTGGAGCCGTTACCAAATTAGGAGATCAAGTCGTTCAGTTTGCTGTTATGCCTTTGATACCAATTGTAGGGCCTCATGAAATTAAACCCGATTGGGGATTAAGAGCTGTAGTCGCTTTTGTATTTCCAGGCTCTTAAAAGTTTTCCTGACATTTATTATCGAATAAGAGTCATTGTATTATCCAGTTAATCCAAATACAAAAACTATGAAAAATAATTTTCTCATTATTTTGGCATCCTGGTGCTTGATTGTAATAAGCGGATGTGAAAAAAAAACTATCATAAATGAAAAATCTCCATCAGATACTACAACAGTTGTAGCGTCTGAGTTTGGAACTTCAATAAAAATGGATGGTGAATTGCCTTCAAAAGAATCAATTCCGGCATTATTTGATGAAATGGATTTTCAACAGGCAACGCAGTGTTATTTATGGGGGCTTCCGATTGTGGCTTTCGCCGAATGGCAGCAGATTCATTACAAAACATTTAATGCAACCAGTAATGATCTTGTTTTTTATAATACTTACAATGACCGTTTAGGAATTCTAACAGGAAATGCTACAACGCCTTATATCATGTCATTTATTGATCTTGCTGCAAACGGACCAACGGTTATTGAAATGCCAGCTGGACATACTGCAGGAGGTCTTGGCGATTTCTGGCAGCGTGAACAGGCTGTAATTGGAGAAATGGGGCCCGATAAAGGAAAAGGAGGAAAATATATTTTAGTGCCGCCAACAATGAAAGATTTCAAACCAGCAGGATATTTTATAGTGCCATGTACGACAGTAAATATGTTTTTCGGATTCAGGGCATTAGATCCAGATCCAAAAGCAACTGAAACGTTGGTAAAACAAGTAAAAATTTATCCATACGCACAACGCGCCAATCCAACACCGACAAAAGTGGTAAGTCCGCCGGCAGGCAAAAAATGGTACGGAATTCAGCCAACGGGAATAGCTTATTGGGAACGCCTTCATGCTATTTTACAAAACGAACCAGTTGAAGAACGCGATCGTTTTTTCATGGCTTGGCTTAGAAATCTCGGAATCGAAAAAGGCAAACCTTTTACTCCAGACGAACGTCAGAAGAAAATTTTAATTGCCGCTGCTGCGAAAGGACAACAAATGGCCATGGCAAATTCTTTCAACAAAAGATTCGCAGCTGTAAAACACTGGCCAGATAAAAAATGGGATTATGTAATGATTATTAAAGATCCGTCGCAACATGCCGATAATTACGATGAATTCTTCGAAAGAACTTCTTATTTCTATGAAGCTGTTACGTATTCAAAAGCGATGATTACCAAAATTCCAAATGTGGGTCAGGCGTATTTAGGCTCGTATTATGACAGTGAAGGAAACTGGTTAGACGGCGGTAAAAATTACACGCTGAAAGTTCCGGCAAATCCGCCGGCAGTTAATTTCTGGTCGATTACGATTTACGATACAGCAACGCGCTGTTTGATTGATAATCCGCAGAAAAATGCCGATTTATCTTCCCGCAAGGATCTGATAAAAAATGCAGATGGCTCTGTTGATTTGTATTTTGGGCCAAAAGCTCCGGCAGGAAAAGAGAAAAACTGGGTTCAGACTTTACCCGGAAAACACTGGTTTACTTATATGCGTTTTTATGGACCAACTTCGGCTTATTTTGATAAAAGCTGGAAAATGGATGATATTAAAGAAGTGAAATAAACAGTAACAGACAAATCATTAAAATGAAAAAGCAAATAACTTTATTTCTCTCGATCCTTTCATTGATAATAGTTTCGTGTAAGAAAGATAAAAAAGACGATGCTGTTGTTAATTCAGACACCTCTATTTCAGTTGATTCTGCTAGAGCAATTGCAAAAGAAGCTTGGATTTATGGTTTTCCTATATTTTACAATTACAAAACAGTATATTCTTATGCTTTAGATAAAAACAATCCGAATGGTGCGAAGAACTTTAATACTTTTAAAAATTATTCTAACAGTTTTACAGCATTAGATACCACTATTGTAACGCCCAATAATGATACTCCATATTCCTGGGCAATACTGAATCTTTCAGATGAACCTGTAGTATTGGAAGTTCCTGAAATTACAAACAAGCGATATTATGTCATGCAACTTATAGATGCGTACACTTACAATTTTGCATATGTAGGTTCAAGAGCAACAGGAAATAAAGCGGGTAAATATCTTATTGCAGGGCCTAAATGGAAAGGAGAAACGCCTAAAGGCATCGATAAAGTTTTTACTTCTGAAACTAATTTAGTAACGATTTTGGGACGTACCGAAATGGATAATGTGGGTGAAACAAACGTTATCAAAAAAATTCAAAGCGGTTATCGCTTAATTCCGTTGCACGAGTATACCAAAACCACGGCTCCTGAAGCAGTAAAATATGCTATGCCTTTGCCAGAATGGAAAGAAGCCGATTATAAATCACTTGAATTTATCAATGTTCTTAATTCTTTACTGCAATACACCGTTCCTGATAAAAGTGAAAAAGAACTTTTGGAACGTTTTGCCAAAATCGGAATTGTTCCGGGCGTTCCTTTCGATAAATCTAAATTCTCTCCCGAGATTCTTAAAGCCATTGGAGAAGGTATTGCGGAGGGAGGAAAAGTTTTAGAAGAAAGTATTAGTAAAACCACAAGTTCCCTTAATCTTTTTGGTAGCCGGGCTGATTTAAAAAACAATTATGTTTCACGAGCTACTGCCGCTGCAATGGGAATATATGGCAATACAAAAGAAGAAGCAGTTTATGTGGGGTCAATGAATGATAAAGATGGAAAACCATTAGACGCTGCTAATAAGTATGTCCTTCATTTCAAGAAAGAACAGCTACCGCCTGTATATTATTTTTGGAGTATAACCATGTACAATTTGCCACAACGTAATTTGGTAAAAAATCCAATTAACAGATATTCTATAGGCGATCGTACAAAAGGAATTAAGTACGAACCAAATGGAGATTTAATTATCTATCTGCAAACGGATTCACCAGGAAAAGACAAAGAAAATAATTGGCTGCCATCGCCTCAAAAAGGAGGTTTTAACATTATTGTCAGGCTTTATGGACCAGCTAAAAATGTTACAAGCGGAGAGTGGAAAATACCATTACCAGAAAAAACAAATTAGGCTATAAAAATGTAAGCTTTACAGACAAAGTGATCAGCAGTAAAACGGGTATTATGGCTGAAAAATTAGAAAATATCGAAAATCTATTTGATCCAGCAGCATCAAAAGCAACACGTTTTGAAAAAGGCGTGGCTATCAGAAAAATTACGCCTCGTTCGTCGCAGCAAGAATGGAATCCATCAGAAAATCGAGAAGATCCTGTTGAAATTTTGATAAAAACAAGTATAGGAAGGATGGAAAGTTTATTGCCAATTCGCTACAGCCGCATGATGGAATCGCCTTTTTCATTTTTTAGAGGAGCTGCAGCAATTATGGCTGCTGATTTGACACACACGCCTAATACCGGAATAAATTTACAGCTTTGCGGTGATTGTCATTTAATGAACTTTGGAGGATTTGCAACGCCAGAACGTAAGCTGGTTTTTGATATAAATGATTTTGACGAGACATTTCCCGGCCCATGGGAATGGGACGTAAAAAGACTCGCAGCAAGTTTTGCCATTGCCGGAAGATGGAGAAAATTTTCGAATAAAACTTGTAAAGAATTTGCATGGAATGTTGCCGACAGTTATAAAAGGCATATGTTGGATTACAGTAAATTATCGGCACTTCAAATTTGGTATGCTGATATTGATTTAGCGGAACTTATTGAAAGAGGAGAAGATGAAGAACTTAAGGAATTTCAGCAAAAGCGAATAAAAAAAGCAGCAGAATATACAGCTCATGAAAAAGAGTTTGCAAAAATGACATATCAAGATGGTTCTCGAGCTCGGATAAAAGATGATCCGCCATTAATTTTTCATCCTTCAGGAGAAGAAGGAAAGCGAATTTTAAAAGAAGCCGAAATCGTTCATAAACGCTATATACAAACTTTATCTGATGAAAAAAAAGTGCTTTTAAGTAGGTACAGTTTGCATGACTTGGCAATAAAAGTGGTAGGCGTAGGAAGTGTAGGAACACTTTGCGGGATCAGTTTATTGATGTCGGCTACGGGAGAACCTATTTTTTTACAATTTAAAGAAGCTAGAAAAAGTGTTTTAGAAGAAAATGTAAGTGCAAAAAGCAAATACACCCATCAGGGCGAACGAATCGTAATGGGGCAAAAGCTGATGCAGTCTGCTTCAGATATGTTTTTAGGATGGACAAATGATGATCACAATAAGTTTTTCTATATAAGGCAGCTTCGAGATGCTAAAGTAAAACCTATTCTCGAAATCATGAAAGCAAGAAATATGGTTGATTATGCCAAAGCCTGCGGTTGGGCACTGGCGCGAGCACATGCCCGTACAGGAGATCCCTCAGAATTATCAGGATATATTGGTAACAGTAACGAATTTGCCAATGCCATTTCTAGATTTTCTATGGCTTACGCCGATCAAAATGAAGCCGATTATAATAAAATGTTAGAAGCTATAAAAGAAGGAAGATTGCCAGTTTCTGCTGAAATCTAACTTTTGCATTAATTAAAAAAGGTAAGTATGAGTAAAAAGTTTTTATTTTTAATAGGCTTGTTGATTATAACAATCACAGCTAAAGGGCAAACGCAACGTATTGATTCTACTGCTGTTTTTATATTAAACAGAACTACTGAATCATTGCAGTATATAAAATCATGCAGCTTCAAATCGACATTGACTTATGATGTTTTTAATGAAAGCCTGGGTTTAATAAAGCATTCTGTAAATGAAAAAGTATCGATTAAATTTCCAGATAAAATGAAAATCATTTCGTCAGGTGATAAAGGAAATAGAAGCTTGTGGTACAATGGCAAAACATTGAGTTATTACTCTTTTGATAATAATACGTATGCCGATACGCCAGCACCCAAATCAGTTATTGAAACCATTGATGAAACCAGCAAGAAATTTGGAATCGAGTTTCCGGCTGCTGATTTTTTCTATGAATCGTTTCTAGATGATCTGAGATCAGAACAAGGAAATTTGATCTATTTAGGAAAAACAATCATCGATGACAAAGAGTGTTATCATATTGCAGGAACAGATAAAAACAAAAGTTTTCAATTCTGGATTTCGAATGATGATTTTTTTCTGCCTCTAAAAATGGTGATAATTTATACTAGCGATAAAGATAAGCCACAGTACGAAGCTGTTTATAAAGATTGGATTATAAATCCCGATTTTCCTGAGTATATGTTTGAATTTATAGCACCTCCAAAAGCTTCAAAGGTGAAAATTTTACCGAGAGAGATAAAAAAATAATCATAATAAATTCTACAATCATGAAATTAGATCTATTAAAACATATAAAATCCTTGATTCTTGCTGGAGTATTTGTAATAATGCTATTACCAGAATCTGCAAATGCACAGCGTTTCGGGCATTTTACTCCACATGCCGTAATGCCAAGGCCAATGCCATTTCATCCGCCGGAGCCAAGACCGATTCCTCCGGGACCTCGACCTATTCCACCAGGGCCAAGACCTATTCCACCCGCACCAAGACCAATACCGCCACATCCATATCCTAGGCCATTGCCTCCACCGCCGTTTCACCCGTATCCGGTGCCATATCCCTATATTTATCATCCGTTTGTTCCGTATTATTGGGGACCAACTTGGTATCCAATCGGGTTCTTTGCGGCGACATTAACGACGGCTGCAATTGTAATTACAATAGAGAATAATCAGTATAACTATGATGAAGGAGTTTATTATGTAAAAGATTCTGGCGGATACAAAGTGGTTCCTGCGCCAATTGGAGCGACAATTTCAGAACTGCCAAAAGGCTATGTCACGATCAATGTCTCGGGAAAAGACTATTATTATTATGGAGGAACTTATTATACTAAAGACTCCAGTAAATATAAAGTGATAAATGCACCTGTAGGCGCTGTCGTTACGCATCTTCCCGAAGGTTCTGAAGAGAAAACAATAGACGGGCAAAAATATATGATTTACAATAATGTTTATTACCAGCCCATATCAAAAGATGGGCAAGACAGTTATGTTGTTGTTCAAGGAAAATAAAACAAAAACTGTGAGCTTGTTTCTATTATAAATTGTGTCTAATTATGTCTAACGAAATAAGTAAGAATTTTACGATTGTGCTATGTTAATTAAAGAAAATAATTTATCTTTGAGATTATGTTAATGTATTGTATTATAACACTTTGTGTAAAAATTACACTTGTTTAATACGATTTTACGCTCATTTTAAGATTTATTGAATTTTAATAATTTCAAGTTAAACAAAATTTAATTGCTAATTTAAAAAATTACAAAATGAATATTAAAAGAAAGAATCTTCGAATAATAATCCCAATTCTTTTTTTGGGTTTAATTTACAGCTGTTCTCCAACAGTAAGTGTTACTACAGATTATGATCATGCTGCCAATTTTGGCGAATATAAAACATTTGCGGTTTATGATTTAAGAGCACAGGAAGGACAGGTAAATCAGTTAAATGTTGATCGGGTTACAAAGGCAATTCGCGCAGAGATGATAGCCAAAGGATTTACAGAAACCAGCAGTAACCCAGATTTAAAAGTAAACGCTGTTTCTATCCTAAAAAACAAAACACAAGTTACAGCCGACAGCAATTTCTATGGTTACGGCGGTATGTATCGTCCGTACGGATATTGGGGAGGAGGCGCCATGATGGGTGGCGGTTCTACCACATTTAATACATACGATTATGTTGACGGATCACTGGTAATTGATATTGTATCAACCAAAACACAAAAACTGGTTTGGCAAGGCATAGGAAATGCTCAAATTGACAGCAAACCAGATAATCCGGAAGAATTTATTGCTGGTGCTATCAAAAAAATATTAGCAGGTTTTCCTCCAGGAGCAGCAAAAAAATAGCATAAGGCTTGTTCTATAAAAGTTATGCTTATCTGTAGCAGGATAAGTATAACTTAAACAAAGTACGCATCACTTTCTTAGTTATTCTTTTTAATAAGATAAAGATATTCCATAATCTAAGCTTAAATATATGCTAGATATAGTACTTTCACTTTTCTTTTTTATAGCTACATTGGTTGGCTTTGCAACATCGTTTATGGTCTTGTTTTCGAAAAAAAATTATTCAAAAAGTTTTTTCTTAGGCCTATTCCTGTTCAGTCTAGCAGTTGTAAGTATCTATAATTTTTATTTATCGGCCAATATTTTTAAGCACTTTCCTGATCTTTTTATGATCACAAAATCCTTTATCTTTTTAGTAGCTCCTTCTGCTTTTTTATATGTGAGAAGTGTTTTATTTTCAGATCGAATATTTAAAAAACACGACTGGCTTCATTTTTTGCCTTTCCTTTTATATTTCAGCTTAACGGTTTTTGTCTGGATAGGAAATGTTATTGACCTTCACATTACAGAACACCTTTCGGCTAAAATAAAAAGTCCTTTCTCGATGCTGAGTCTAACGATTTGGCTTATGTACGCATTTTGTCAGACAATGATGATTTTAAGTTATGATTTAAAAAAATTCAAAGAAAATCATTTTAATCGTATCAAAGTTTTAAGCTGGATCAGGCTATATAATTTAATGATATTATTTTTGTTCTCTACACTTTTTGTTCATTATTTCTTGACTAATAAGGTAGACAGTGTCGATTTCTCCTGTTACATTCTTATTTCATCTGTACTTGTTTTTACTGTTGGATGGCTCTATTTTAAGCCACAGATTTTTTATGATCCGAATGAAGAAAATGAGATAGAAGATAGTGCTGAAAATTTTGATTTGAAAGAAAATCATCTGATTCTGATAAAATCATCTGCAAATAAAAACGTCTTGCCCTTGATAAAGGAATTAACAGATGAAAAAAAACAAATATATCTGGACAAATTAGAAAGCATTTTTGCCTCAGAAGAGCTCTTTTTAAAGAAAGATTTAGTAATTCGAGATATTTCAGATGCTACAGGAATCTCAGTACATCATATTTCTAATTTAATTAATTCAGAGTTCAACCTGCACTTTCAGGATTATGTGAATTTAAAGAGAATTGAATATTTCAAAGAAAAAATAAACGACCCAGAATGGAAAGATCTATCTCTTGAAGGCATGGCCTGGGGTTCTGGTTTTAAATCGAGAACAACATGTTTTAGAGCTTTTATAAAACATACCGGGAAATCGCCTTCAGAATACTTCAAGGTTATTCGAATAAATCCTGATAAAACAAATACTTTTTATTTAAAACAATCTTCAAACTGAGAAACAATGTTTGTAGAGATTGGTTGTCAAGGCTCATTAATTTTTAATACGAATGCAATGAAAACGAAATTAAATCAACAGCGACAAACAATAAATTCAGTTTTTTTACTCTTCATATTGGTTTGTTTTTCCGCCAATGCGCAGCTAAAAGGCGGTCATATTCTTGGCGCCATGGGACTGCAGTCCGGAACGCAAACCCCAGCAAATACACTTAGCGTTTATATTCCAGGATATTTTTATACAGCCTCGTCTTTAAGAGATGCCAACGGAGACAAAGCAATTGTAAATCCAGATTTAACCATGACGATTACAGGCGCGGGTGCATCGTATGTAAGTGATTTTAAAATTTTAGGAGCTAACTACGGAGCGACTATTTTGCTTGCTTTTGCCGCCAATACAATTCAAGGTAATAATACAAATGTAAATAACTCTTTAGCTTTTACAGATATGTATGTACAGCCGCTTCAACTGGGCTGGCATCATAAAAGGGCTGATTTTGTCTTTAGTTATCAAATGTATTTGCCAACCGGAAAATTTGAAGCCGGAGCTTCAGACAACAGCGGTCTGGGCATGTTTATGAATGAATTTTCAGCAGGAACAACTTTGTTTTTTAACGATAAAAAAACGTTTCATTTTTCAGCTTTAGCATCTTACGAAATAAATGGAAAAAAGAAAGATACTGATATAAAAACCGGAGATATTTTAAGTGTTGAAGGCGGTTTGGGAAAAACATTTTATATGATGAACGCTGAAAAAACGGCTCCAACCGGAATATTAAATGCAGGTTTAATTTACTATCTGCAATATAAAGTAACCAGCGACAAAATTCCACTGCCGATTGTTGGTGTTGTAGAAGGTGAAAAAGACAGAGTTGGCGGTATTGGTGCTGAGATCAATTATTTTCATATTGGCTGTAAAACTTCTGCTGGATTACGCTGGATAGGCGAGGTCGATGCTATAAACAGATTTCAAGGAAATACCTTCTTTCTTACTTTGGCCCATGTATTCAGCTTTAAAAAAGAATAATGCTCTAACAGAATTTAGAGAATAAGAGGAATTCTAAAGCGAGTAAAATGAGAAATAAATAGTCAGATTCTACTACTATGAAAAAAACAAAATCCTTTCAGAAAATCATTCTCGTAAATCTCTTTTTTATTTTATCATTTTCAATGGTAGGACAAAAATATAAAATCAGTATTAGAGATTCTCTTGATCATGCTATCGATTTAAGCGATTATATTATTTATGCACACGGTTTTATAGTCGTGCCAACTGTCATAACAGAGCCTGCTTTAGGCGGAATTGGCGGTGCAATTGTGCCAGTTTTTCTTAAAAAACACGCGCCAGTTATTGATGAAAATGGCAAAAAACGATTTATAAATCCAGATATCACGGGTGGAATCGGAATGTATACCGGAAATAAAAGCTGGATGGTAGGCGGTTTTCGTTCAGGAAGTCTTATAAAATCCAGAATATTATATCGTGTTATGGCCGGTTATGGCGATATGAATTTATCTTTTTATGCCAACAATTTGCCAAACCAAAAGGATCAGGAATTTAAGCTCAATTTTAAATCTACTGTTTTTTATACACAATGGCTAAAACAATTCAGGAATGCAAAATGGAGTGCTGGTCCTCAATACCTCTTCTTGAATTCTAATATCAAATTGCCCGACATAAACCTCCCACCGCCTTTTGTACAGCCAAAAGATGTCAATAGTTTGGTAAGCCAATTAGGAGGTGCGATTCAGTTTGACGGTCGGGATAATATTTTTACACCAGATAAAGGAGTCAGAATTCAGTCTGATTTCTTTTGGTCAGATAATGCAATTGGAAGTGATTATGATGCTTGGCGATTGAATTTTTCTGCCATTGGTTATACGCCGATAACCGAAAAATTAATTCTAGGACTTCGGTTTGAAGGTGAACAGGCTTTTGGAAATCCACCGTTTTATTTATTGCCCGGAATTAATTTAAGAGGAATTCCGATGGGAAGATATCAAGGAAAAACAAGTTTAGTGGCTGAAGCCGAATTCCGATGGGATTTTTACAAGCGATGGAGTATAATGGGCTACGCTGGTGGTGCAAACGCTTTTGATGACTGGGATCAAGCTTTTGATAAACCTTTAGAATACAGTTACGGAACCGGTTTCAGGTATTTATTAGCGCGAAAATTCAAACTAAGAATGGGAGTTGATGTTGCAAAAGGACCTGAAGATTGGGCTTATTATATTGTTTTTGGAAGTAATTGGCTGAGATAAATGTTTAATTAAAAATTCAAATTCGCGATAATTGCTACCGGAATTTGAATTGATGTTTGCAGTAAAAAAACTTTATTTCTTCCAATACGGTTTAATAATTTTGTTTTCTTTATGGCTTAAAGCCAATAATATAATCGTACCAACAGAACAGAATAATAATGCCTGAATTGAGCCTTCAGGACCAAATTCACCGCCGGTAATCCATGCAGAACCTTCTATTTTTGAAACCAGAAGACTTGTTCCTTTTTCATTTCCCGATGTTATGGCTCCAAAAATTCCAGATTGCATGAAATTCCACGCAAAGTGCAAAGCGATCGGAAACCATAAATTGCGGCTGTAAATATAAGCTGCACCTAATAATAAACCCGCCTCAATAGCAACAGATAATCCAGAAAGTAAAGTAGCATGCAGATTTACTAAGTGCAGTGCGCCAAAAATCAATGCAGAAATAAACAGCGCTGCATAACTTCCGAGTTTTTCTTCCATAACTCTAAAAAGGATTCCGCGAACTAAAATCTCTTCAATGATTGCACCAGTAAAAGCCACCGTAATCGGAATAACAATAAACGAAACAGGATTTACAGCAGTAACCATATAACCGCCATTTATATAAATAATCCAAATGGTCAGCGATTGCAAAACAACTCCAATTAAAATTCCGATGATTAAATTTCGCCCAAGTCCTTTTAAAGCGAATTCTGTTATTTCTCTTTTTTCATATTTTTTAAAGAAAATAATATAGCTTGTTAAAGCTAAAGCAGAAACAATAATTCCTTTTATAAGATTTCTTAAATCGCGGTCAATTGGTGTTAAGAGCAATAATTTTCCAGCAATAGCCTGACCAATATTTATAAAGACAAGACAAACGATTAAGGCTAATACAATTTTGGTTAAAGGGAAATTAAAGATTTTTTGTTTTGCAGTTAAAGTTTCCATTTTGATTTGGTTTAGGTTTTAATTTGAAACAAAAGTATATCACACCTAAACCAAAAAATAGAATGAAATTTGCCTCTTTATAATTTTTGGAATTGTTTGGGTAAAAATCCGGTTTGATTTTTAAAAGTTCTGATAAAATGACTTTGATCTGCAAAACCGCATTGAAAACTTATTTCAGTCAAATTACTTTGGTTAGATGCTATCAGCGAAAGCGAACGGTCAATTTTTATTCTGCGCATGTATTCGCCCAAAGTACAGCCAAAATATTTCGGAAAATGTTTTGAAATCGTAATCGGATTCAATTGTAAAACTTTTGCTAAATCTTGCAGATTGGGATTTTCATTCCAGCAGTCGTTTAGCAACTCGTTTAAGCTTTTAACCCAAAACGGACTTTTTTCAAATTTTTCTAAATGATTTACTGAGTTTGATAATTGCGCAAACAACATATTAATGGTGTCGCCAGAAAAAGCATCGGCAACGAGAGATTCTTTAAAAATCTTTAAAATTAAGAATTTGGCAAGTGATGCATTTTGAAGCGATTTCTCAATAATAGCTTCGCTTATTTGAAGTTCTTTCAGCAGATCTTCTTCAATTTCAATATTAATATTTTTAGATGGAAAAAGCGTATTGTGATTGAGATGAAGTTCATCACTATGATAAAAAAGTAAAGAACCCGGACCAACTGCTTCGCTGTAATTTTTTCGTTTTTCAGAGGTACCACCTCTCAAAAAAAGAGTAATATGTGCATTATTGTGCGAATGCCAGCCTTCGTAAACCTTATTTTGATACTCGGTTTCGACCACTGCAATTCCTTGCATATTGTTGAATATGTTTTTGGTATTTCCTAAGTATTTCTCTTTTTCGAGTTCGTACATATTCAGTTTATTGCCGGCAGAATCAAGAGCCAAAATACCACTTTATTTACATATAAATTTACTGTTTATGTTTTTTAAAGTTAAGTTTCAATTCATTTCAAAATTATCTAATTATCATATTGACACATTCTCTAAATTCCAAAATAAGGTTTTGCATATTTTGTAAGGTTTTATAGCTTAATAAAAACATTGTGTAAACATTAACGCGAAAGTGTTAGTTTTTTTACTTATTATTTAATTGATTTGTAACAAAAATTAATTAAAGGTTACTAATAAGTTAACTATTTAAATCATTGATTATGTATAAAATTACGATGAAATCAGTTTTCGTTGCATCGGCTTTTTTAGTTGGTGTGAGCAGCTGTTTTGCGCAGGATGTTTTGGTGAATTCGCTAAAGCTAAATGCAAGTGATAAAAGTAAAGAGAACTTTAAATTCACAGAGCAAATTAATTTAGGAACAACTTCGGTAAAAACACAAGGTTCTTCAGGAACTTGCTGGAGTTATTCGACAAACTCTTTTTTAGAGTCAGAAATGATTCGTTTAGGAAAACAGCCGGTAGAATTATCTCAAATTTACGCAGCAAGAAATGTGTATGTTGAAAAAGGAATTAATTATGTGCGTATGCATGGAGCAGTTACTTTAGGTGATGGAGGCGCTTTGCATGATGTAATTAATATGTATAAAAAATACGGAACGGTGCCAAGAGAAGTTTACACAGGCTTAAACTATGGAACTGATAAAAATAAATTTGGCGAAATGGCTGCGCTTATCGAAGGTGTTTTAGGTGCTGTTGTTAAAAACCCAAATGGTGAATTAACACCAAACTGGCAAAAAGCATACGCTGCTGTAATCGATTCTTATTTAGGAAAAGTACCGGATAATTTTACGTATAAAGGAAAAAGTTATACGCCGCAATCTTTCGCTAAAGAAGTAGTTGGAATTAATCCTGACGAATATATCGAAATGTCATCGTTTACAACTTCTCCATACTACCAAAAAACAACAATGATGGTGCCGGACAACTGGTCATTTGATCAGGTGTATAACGTAAAAGTTAATGACATGACTGATGTTATCGACAACGCATTGAAAAAAGGATATACTGTAGCTTGGGCAACTGATGTAAGTGAGAAAAGCTTTAGCTGGAAAAACGGTGTAGCTTATGTTCCGATGAAAAAATTCGATGACATGACCGCTGAAGAAAAAGCAGATATGTTTAACGGACCAAAACCAGAACCAGAAATAACGCCAGAAATGCGCCAAGCTGCGTTTGATAATTATACAACAACAGACGATCACGGAATGCATATTATTGGTCTAGCCAAAGATCAAACCGGAAGAGAATATTACATCGTAAAAAATTCTTGGGGAGAAACAAACGACTACAAAGGTTTCTTGTTTGTAACTAAAAATTTCGTAAAATATAAAACTACTGCTTTGTTAGTAAATAAAGGAGGAATTCCAACTGAGATTGCTAAGAAGTTAGGGGTTTAAGAATTTATTCTAAACATTACTAGTTTTAAAAAAAGCTTCACTAATAGTAGTGAAGCTTTTTTTTTATAATTTTTTTATTGAAATCGAAATGAAAATCACCACTTAAACGTGTTTATAAGTACTTCAAAGATGTTATAGTGTTATAAATCAGAAAATTATGTAAATTTATATCACCAACCACAAAATCAGATCGACATGAAAACAAATGCAGTGCTTTTTGTAGCAATTGTATGTGTTTTTCCTTTTTACTGTTTTGCACAGCATAATGTTTCTAATGCACCCATAATTGCGACAACAGGAAATACACATTCACCGTCCGAGAACAAATCAAATAATGATCTTGTTATAGTGGGATATTATGTAGAAGAAACGATAAATATGACTTTTGGGAAAAGGGTTACAAAATATGAGGTTTCAAAACTAGACATGGTCTATACAAATGACCTCGGGCCAAACAATACTAGAGTTGTAACGCCCATTTACAGAAAACCCAAAGTAAAAGCAGTCGAAGCCAGCCTCCAATCCAAAAAAATAGTCGATACGATGTCTGCTGCTATTCAGCCCGTAAAAGTTGAGGTAATAGTGCCTGCGCCGTATGTAAAGATAGATGTTGCTGATACGTACGGAAAAGTTTTAGACAAAGGTTATAAATCGGCAGAGATGCTCAAGAAAGTGGCAGATCGAGCTTATTTTGAAGGCGATCTGGCAACAGCAGCTAAATACTACGAAGAATTACTGGCTATGGATGTGCAATTAGACGATATGTATTATTATCGTTACGCACAGTCCCTAAAAGGAATCGACCAGACAGAAAAAGCAAACGAAGCCATGCTTTTATTTGAAAGTAAAAATATTGGGAATAATGTGGTGAGGCATAATAAAGTTGTGAGGAATTAAGCTTTGAGTATGGAACAAAAAAAAGACTATCATGAAAATGATAGTCTTTTTTTTAAGCTCCCCCTCTTGGGCTCGAACCAAGGACCCTCTGATTAACAGTCAGATGCTCTAACCAACTGAGCTAAGGAGGAATCACCTTAAAGGTAAATATGTTTGCTAAAAAAAGTTGCTCCCCCTCTTGGGCTCGAACCAAGGACCCTCTGATTAACAGTCAGATGCTCTAACCAACTGAGCTAAGGAGGAAGTTGTTGCTCTTTTTAGCGAGTGCAAATATAGTTGATTTTTTAATTTCCCAAAAATATTTTAACTCTTTTTAAAAAATATTTTTTCTACTTGACAATCGCCTTATAAATATCGTTTCCGTTGGCGAACAAAAGCAGTGCGATAAGTAGAACGAAACCAACCATTTGGGCGTTTTCAAGGAATTTATCACTCGGTTTTTTACCGCTGATAATTTCGTATAATAAAAACATCACATGGCCTCCGTCTAGTGCCGGAATTGGCAATAAATTCATAACTCCAAGCATAATTGACAATAAAGCTGTGATCGACCAGAACGTTTCCCAGCTCCAAGAACTCGGGAAAATGTTAAAAATCGCTGCAAATCCACCCACTTGCTTGTATGCTTTTGTTTCTGGATTAAAAATCATTTTCAATTGTTTTCCGTAACCAATCAATTGATTTTTTCCTTTTTCAAGTCCAACCTGAATCGATTCTGCAAAACTATATTCTTTAGTACTGATTTTGTAGTAACCCAATTTTTCTAAAGATTTAATATCTAAGCCTCCAGGAGCAACCCCAAGTTTTCCTTCTTTAGAAACTTTTACCGTAATTGTAGTTTGTTTTAAATCACGCAAAACTACTGCAGCAATCGTTTTGCCTTTATTAGCACTTAAAATTGCTTTCACCTGATCAAAGTATTTAGCTTGCTGACCGTTTAGTGTCACAAACAAATCTTTTGCTTTTAATGACTTATTCTGAGAGTCCTCAGAAACCGCTCCAACAACAAAAGGTATTCTTGGTGTAATCAATAAGCCTTTCTCGTATTTTGACATCTGATCAACAAAATCCGTAGGGAATTTAACGGTCTGCTGTTGTCCGTTTCTTTCGATCAAAATTTCTTTTGCCATGACCACTTTCATGTTCGTGTCATCATCAAAATTTTCAATTTTCTTGCCGTCGATCGAAATTATTTTATCACCTGTATGAATCCCTGCTTTTTCAAGTGCTGGATTTGTTACATACACGCCATCTTTCAAATCGCCATTTGCTACATAAGTTTCGCCATAAGCAAACGCCATTCCGATATAAATAATAAACGCCAAAATAAAGTTTACAGTAACACCGCCCAACATAATAATAAGACGCTGCCAAGCTGGCTTAGAACGAAATTCCCAAGGCTGAGGCGGAAGCGCCATTTGCTCCTTGTCCATACTTTCATCGATCATTCCAGAAATTTTCACATAACCTCCTAATGGAAGCCATCCAATTCCGTATTCTGTTTCACCGATTTTCTTTTTTAATAGAGAATATTTAACATCAAAAAACAAGTAAAATTTTTCGACTCTGGTTTTAAATAATTTAGCAGGAATAAAATGTCCTAATTCGTGAAGAATAATAAGTAAAGATAAACTCAATAGAAATTGAGAGAGTTTGATAACTATATCCATTTTGTATTTTTAATTCGTATTTAACGCACAAAAGTAACGTTTCTATTTTAATTTGATAGTGCAATATAAGACATAAGGTTTTAAATGTTTGTTAATTAATAAAAATTAGATTTTTACTTTTAACAAGATGGTTTAACTTTACTTTCTTAAAGGCAATCCTATTCATTGGTAGCCTAAAACCATTAAAAGTTACATATTTATGGCTTCGATATTATTTTCTCCACTTTCCATTAAAAAAATCACTTTAAAAAATAGAATCGTAATTTCTCCAATGTGTCAATATTCTGCAGTTGACGGATTTGCAAACGATTGGCATTTGGTTCATTTAGGCAGTCGTGCGAGCGGAGGTGTTGGCTTGATTATTCAGGAAGCAACAGCCGTTTCTCCCGAAGCCCGAATTTCGCCAGCTGATTTAGGAATCTGGAAAGACGAACACGTTCAAAAATTAAAAACGATCAACGAATTTATCGTTTCGCAAAATTCAATTCCCGGAATTCAGTTGGCGCATGCCGGCAGAAAAGCAAGTGTTTCAGTTCCGTGGGAAGGAAATAAAAAATTGGATTTCGCTCAAGGCGGATGGCAGACGGTTTCTTCAAGCGCGATTCCATATCATGAAGGTGAACCATTTCTTCCAACAGCTTTGGATAAAAACGGAATTCAAAAAGTAATTGCAGATTTTAAAGCAGCCACAAAAAGAGCGCTCGAAGCAGGTTTTCAGGTTGTAGAAATTCACGGCGCACACGGTTATTTACTGCACCAATTTTTATCGCCTCTAACAAACGAAAGAACTGATGAATACGGAGGAAGTTTTGAAAACCGAATCCGATTTACATTAGAAATTGTAGGCGCTGTTCAATCAGAATGGCCATCGGATTTGCCTTTATTTGTTCGAATCTCAGCTACAGATTGGGCAGAGGGCGGATGGAATCCGGAAGAATCGGTAAAACTTGCCGCAATTTTAAAAGAAAAAGGAGTAGATTTAATTGATGTTTCGTCTGGCGGATTGGTTTCGCATCAAAAAATTACACTTGGTCCGGGTTATCAAGTTCCTTTTGCAGAAAAAGTAAAAAAAGAAGCCAATATTTCAACCGGGGCAGTGGGTTTAATTACTGAAGCCAAACAAGCCGAAGAAATTTTAAATAATGGTCAAGCCGATTTGATTCTGTTTGCGAGAGAATCACTGAGAAATCCGAATTTACCTTTAGATTTTGCCAAAGAATTAGATAGCGATATTCAGTGGCCAAAACAATACGAGAGAGCTAAAATCTAAATTTTATTAGTCACAGATTAAAGTGATTTCTTTTTAATGTTTTTCGCCACTAATTACACGAATTTATTTAAGTTTTTGAACTTTATAATGAATGTAACTAAGTGAAAGTCATAGCAACAAAAAAATCCTTATAGTCATAATAATCTGTGTCAAGAAAAAAATATAAACCATGCAAAAAATAAAAACAGCACTATTATCATACGGCATGTCTGGGAAAGTTTTTCATGCGCCCTTTTTAGATATTCATCCGGGATTTGAATTATTAGGTTCTTGGGAAAGAAGCAAAAAACTAATTCAGGAAGATTATCCCTATGTAAAAAGTTATCCTTCAATCGATGATTTACTAGTAGATGAGGTTGATTTGGTAATCGTAAATACACCTGTAGGAACGCATTATGAATATGCTAAAAAAGTGCTTTTGGCCGGAAAACACGCCGTAGTCGAAAAGGCATTTACAACAACTGTGGCTGAAGCTGAGGAACTAGCTAAAATTGCGAAAGAAAAAGGATTGAAATTAGCGGTTTTCCAAAACAGAAGATGGGACAGCGATTTTAAGACTATTCAAAAAATAATTAAAGAAGGAACTTTAGGAGATTTGGTCGAAGCAGAATTTCATTTTGACAGATACAATCCGTTATTGAGCCCGAAAGCACATAAAGAAACCATAAACGACGGCGCCGGAATACTGAAAGATTTAGGTCCGCATTTAATTGATCAGGCGGTTTGCTTATTTGGTTCGCCAAAAGGAGTTTTTGGAGATATTCGCTATACAAGAGAACATTCTTTGGTCGACGATTGGATCGATTTGTTATTGATTTATGATGATTTTAGAGTACGCTTAAAAGCCAGTTTTTTTGTGAAAGAAGCAAATTCTGCCTATACCATTCATGGTAAAAAAGGCTCTTTCTTAAAACCTCGCGGTGACGTTCAGGAAGATGATCTAAAAGTAGGTAAAAAACCAAATTTAGAAACTTGGGGAACAGAATCTGAAGATTTGCAAGGACTTTTGAATACTGAAATTGACGGAAAACAAATTCGTGAAAAAGTACTAACGCTTCAAGGAAATTATTTTTCGTTTTTTGATGGGGTTTACGACGCAATCGCAAACGACAAAACAGAACCGGTTACGGCACAAGATGGCATAAAAGTAATGCAGATTATTGAAGCTGCAATTGCGAGCAATGCACAGCAAAAGGTGATTAATTTATAAATAAAATTGGCCTACTGATTTAGGAGTTAAACAGATTTTTAGAGATTTTTATCTTTTAAATTGAAAAGTAAAGACGCATCAATAGTGCGTCTTTTTTTATGCGAACATATAGAAAAACTTTGTCCCTTTGCCCCTCAGAACCTTAGTTTCTTAAAGAATTTATAAACATATAACGTTATAAATTCAGGATCTGAAAGCTATCCATAGGTCATAAAGCAAGATTTTAGTACTTTTATAGTATCAACCTAAAATGCAATATTTTGATCGATTTTAATCCATTATCACTTTTTCAGACCAAAGGTAAAATCAAGAAAGTCTATAGAGAGGCAAAAGCTTCTTATCTAAACCGAATTCGTTTTGCCGTGGGAATGTTTTATTTCGGAATGGGATTAAGTTTTGCGACATGGGCAAGCCGAATTCCAGATATTAAAACTGCCTTGCATTTAACCGAAGGCGATTTAGGTTCTATACTTTTTGCACTTCCAATGGGGCAATTGGTAATTATGCCTTTTTCAGGAAAAATGGTAACTAAATTTGGGAGCCACCGTATTTTGATTTTCTCCTTAATAATGTATGTTTTGTGTTTGGCTAATTTAGGTTTGGCAACAACGGCCTTGCAATTATCTTTAGGCTTGTTTTTGTTTGGATTATTTGGAAATCTTGCCAACATCGCAGTAAATACTCAAGGTGTTTATACCGAAGTGCTTTTTAGAAAAACGATCATGTCATCATTTCACGGTATGTGGAGTTTTGCTGGTTTTACTGGAGCTTTAGTCGGATTAGGAATGCTGGCTTTGAATCTTTCACCATTACATCATTTTTTAATTGTTGGTGTCGTAGTCGTACTGATGGTGGTTTTTAATTTTAAATTTTTGGTCAAAGCCAAAGAAAAACTCCAGCATAAAAATAGCGAGAAGAAAAAATTATTCACAAAACCAGATACAGCTTTAATTTGGCTTGGCGTAATAGGTTTTTGCAGTATGGCCAGCGAGGGTGTGATGTTTGACTGGAGCGGAGTTTATTTTAAAGATATTGTGCAAGCGCCAGGACCATTGGTAGTTTTAGGATATACTTCATTTATGATTATGATGGCCAGCGGGCGCTTTTTAGGCGACGGCCTGATCAATAAATTCGGCCGTGAACGCGTCATGCAGATTAGCGGTGTTATGATTTCTGCCGGACTTTTTACAGCAGTTTTTCTTCCCTACATCATTCCGTGTACAATTGCTTTTATGGCTGTTGGTTTAGGAGTTGCTACAATTGTTCCAACGGTTTACAGTATGGCAGGTAAAAATCCAACAGTGCCGCCTGGAGAAGCCTTAACGATTGTTTCGAGTGTAAGTTTTCTTGGTTTTTTAATGGGACCTCCTGTAATTGGGCACATAGCACAAAATTTTGGACTTCAATTTTCTTTTGCTTTTATCGGAATATTTGGTGTTCTGATCGCTTTTATGGTATCTAAAATTAGAACTGCTTCTTAAATTTTTTATACTTAAAAAAACAAAAAATCCACAAATCTATTAAATTAATTTCAAATTTCAATCAAAACATTAGTAGGAAATTTTGTATTTTTTTAAATATTTCTTGTACATTTGAATTTCAATTCAGAGCTAAAACCTGAATTCGATTTTTTTCCAAAAACCAATTTTATCTTTTGAATAGGATTAATATCCAAAATCTATTTTCAAAGTAAATTGGGATTTTTCATGAGAAAAAAATACTTGGTCTTTTTATTTTTACTGCCTCTTAATTTTGTTTTTGCACAAGAAGAAACGACTTTTTTTGGATTCGTCATTGATGCCAAAACTCAAAATGCAATAGAGAATGTTGTGGTTTCTATTCAAAATTCTTCTCTAACACAACTTACATCAGCAGATGGAAGATTTGAACTGCATTCTAAAATAAAAGGACAGCAGCTACTTTTAATTCACAGTCAGGGTTACAAAGATTTACTTTTAAAAATAGAATCCAATTTTGGATTTAAGGTTAATCTAGGGATATTACAACTAGAAGATACTTTTTCTGATGAAACTCCGGCCGCATTAATCACATTATTAGACAGCGATTTTTCAGAAGATAACAGTTCATCCGAAATGACTTCTGGATTGCTTCAATCTTCAAAAGATGCTTTTATGCAGGCTTCCGCTTTTAATTGGGGTCAAGCCCGATTTAGAGTTCGTGGTCTCGACAGCGAAAACGGAACTATGATGCTAAACGGCATGATCATGAACAAAATTTACGACGGCAGACCACAATGGAGCAATTGGGGAGGTTTGAATAATGTACTTCGGAATCAGGAATTTTCTGTTGGTGCGGCAACTTCAAATTATACTTTTGGAGGCATTTTAGGAACACAGCAGATATTTACACGAGCATCGATGTATAGAAAAGGCGGAAACCTTACCTTTTCAGGAAGCAATACTACATACAATTGGCGAGCTGTCGGATCTTACGCTTCTGGAATGAATGCGTCAGGTTGGGCGTATGCCATTTCTGCAGGAAAACGCTGGTCTGAAGAAGGTTTTTTTGAAGGGACAAATTTTAATGCAGACTCATTTTTTATATGTGTCGAAAAAAAATTAAATGCTAAACAATCTTTGAATTTTACAGGATTCTACACACCAAATTCACGCGGAAAAAATTCAGCTAATACCAATGAAGTTACACAATTGACGAATGAAAAATACAATTCGTACTGGGGCTGGCAAAGCGGTAAAAAGCGAAATGCGAAAGCAAAAAATGTAGAAGAACCATTATTAATGCTCAATCATTATTTAAAAATTGATGATAAGACAAATTTGAATTCAGCTGTAATGTACCAATTTGGAAAAGTGGGCAACAGCAATATTGATTATCAAAAAGGCGACAGTCCAGATCCGGTTTATTATAAAAAAATGCCAAGCTACTTTACTTCACTTTACGCAAAGGATCACGGAGAATTCTCAGGAGAATTTACGCCCGATTATGTAAGTGCCGAAAAAAGTAAAATGACTTTTTTGGAGAATTCCCAAATCGATTGGGAGTCGATGTACAGAGGAAATCAAACTATAATGGTAAATTCTGAAGGTGATATTTCAGGATTTGAACCAGCACAAAGTCATTATGTTTTATACGAAGATCGCACTGATGACAAAACTTTTGCGGCAAACTCAAATTTAAATGCACAGCTTACTTCAAATATCTTTTTTGATGCAGGAGTGACTTTTCGAAATTTAAAATCGCATAATTTTCAATATCTATTAGACTTGCTTGGAGGATCATATTTTGAAGATATTGATCCATTTTATAAAGGAAATCAGTCGCAATCAGATTTGCAAAATCCAAATCGTCAAGTAAAAGAAGGAGAGGTTTATGGATACAATTACAATTTTTTAGCCAACACAATTGATGCTTTTACGCAGTTTAGATTCTCCTACAAAAAGACAGATTTTTATCTCGCACAATCGTATTCGATGTCCAATTATCAGCGAGAAGGATTGTATCAAAACGGAATTTACTCTTCAAATTCTTTAGGAAAAAGCGATATGGTAAATTTTGAAAATTTTGGTTTCAAAGGTGGATTTACCTATAAAATTTCAGGAAAACAATCACTGTTTTTTAACGGATCGCACCTTACCAGAGCACCTTCCCTCCGAAATACTTTTTCGAATTCCCGTCTGAATAATTCTATCGTTTCCGGAATTGAAAGTGAAAACATAAGCAGTGCCGAAGTAAATTATGCGTATCGTTCGCCTAAGCTTAAAATGCGTTTGACGGCGTATTATGCTTTGATTAAAAACAGTACAAAAACTTCCTTTTTTTATGCTGAAGGAATTTTTGATAATGGAGCAGGTTATGATGCTACAGATGCTTTTGTAAGCCAGACATTAACGCATATAAACAAGAAAAATATTGGAACCGAGCTGAGTTTTGAATATCAGATTTTATCAACATTAAAAACTACTTTATCAGCAGCGTATGGTAATTACACTTATGACAGCAATCCAGATGTCGCAATAACGAATGATGCAAATGCAGTAAAGCCAGGTGCACAGACCACTTTTGATTTTGGAAAAGCTTACCTTAAAAATTACAAGCAAGCCGGAATGCCTCAGCAGGCTTATTCTGTAGGACTAGAATATCGAGATCCAAAATTTTGGTGGTTGGGGGCAAATATTAATTATCTGGCAGAAAGTTATATTGATGTTTCTCCAATTGCAAGAACGGCGCAATTTTATATCAATCCAGCAAATGGTTTTCCGTTTCCGGAAGCCACAAAAGAACGTGGAGATCAATTGCTAAAACAGGAAAAATTCGATCCAATTTCATTGCTGAATATTTCAGGAGGAAAATCTTGGCGTATTTACGGTAAGTATGTTGGACTTTTTACAAGTGTAAATAATGTGTTGAATCTGACTTATAAAACTGGTGGTTTCGAGCAGGCTAGAAACGCCAATTTTAGAGCTTTAAATCAAGATGTTTCCAGCGGAACTCCCTCTTTTGGACCAAAATATTATTATGGATACGGCCGAACTTATTTCTTAAATCTTACGATCGGCTTATAAATTTAAAACAGAATTATCATGAAGAATATATTTTTGAACTCATTTTTTGCATTGTCAGCAATACTATTTTGGAGTTGTAATAATGAAATTGAAACTCCTAAATTAGAATGTACACAACCCAATTTTACTGTAAATAAAACAGTAGAGAAAGTGTATGAACTTTCAGGAAATGTCGCCAAACAATATGTATATGATGATATCGTAGAAGCTTATGTAGTGTCAAGTGATGAAGACGGTAATTTTTTTAAGAGTATTTCATTTCAGACTTTGGCAACAGAGAAAATGTCCGCCATCGGTTTTAGCGTGCCTGTTGATGCATCAAATACGTATATAGATTATCGTGTTGGGAATAAAGTCTATGTGAAATTAAAAAATCAGTTTACAGATTTATATTATGGCGGATTGCGAATTGGGAGTTTATATGTGAGTAATGCTGGAGATCCCACTATTGGCAGAATTTCCCAAAATGAATATAAAAATGTCTTGAATGCCTCTTGCACCGTCATAAATGAAAATCAATTGGTAGAAAAGCTTTCTATAGAAGAAGCATTAGATGACAGTAAATTAAATACATTAATAGAACTTACAGATGTTGAGTTTACAGAAGCGGCGCTAGGCCGTCATTATTTTGAAGAAACAAATAATGTTGGAGGTTCAACTAACTGGAATCTGCGTGATAAAACAGGAAATCAAATTATTTTTAGGACAAGCAGTTATGCGAATTTTTCAGATCATTTAGTTCCAGAAGGCAGTGGTACTGTTCGTGGTATTTTGACAAAATTCGGCTCTGATTATCAAATGATGATACGTGCGGAAAAAGATGTAGTGATGAATGGAAAAAGAAATGTTCCATTCTTTGCAGAAGATTTTCAATCCGTAAAAAACAACGTGAACTTTACATTGCCTGGCTGGAGCAATGTTGTAGAAAAAGCTACCAAATTATGGAAAAGCATGGTTTATAGCGGAAATGGTTACGCAGAGTTTAATACCACAAGCACAACCGCCGCAGAAAATGTTGCTTGGCTGATTTCTCCTAAAATTAATATGACAGATTATAAAAATGCAGTGTTGTCTTTTAGAAGCGCACAGCATGATTTAAAAGTAGATTCACCTTTAAATTCTCTCGAAGTCTATGTTTCAACAAATTTTGACGGCTCGAACGTTACGAAAGCAAAATGGACAAAACTAGAAGCTAAATTTCCAAACATTTCAACTCCTTCCCGTCAATTTATAAGCTCTGGCGGGATAGATTTATCAGCTTATTCTGGAAATATTAATATTGGATTTAAATATATTGGATCTGGAAAAGACAAAACATTAAACGGTGCTTTTATGGTTGACGACGTTAAAATTTTTGGAGAAAAATAAGTTCTGCTTTTTTAAAAATATAATTAAAGTATTGATTTTTAGACAATAACCTAATAATGCATAGTTTCTTACCTTAAAATTGTTAAAATTTAATTGGATTTTGTATTTTGGTCATCCCAAATCGATACAAAAACTATGAGAACCTACTTTATCGCCATCTTGATGATGGTATTTCCATGCTTACTGCACAGCCAGGATCAAGACGCTCCTGTTCGATTAAAGCAAATCAATATTGTAAAAACAAACTATCAAAACTCTAAAGATGGTGAGATTGTAAACAAAACTTTTGTGTTTAAGGAAGGAAAAATACAAACTATTACTACCTCTGATGTTGTGCAGCACTTCTTTTACAACAAAGCCGGATTGCTGGATATGACTGTAAAAGATAAAGTAGGCAGCGACTGGAAAGAAGTTGTAAATTATACTTATGACGCAGATAATAACATTATTAAATTTGTAAAAAAATATCAGGACGGTCCTGATTACATTACAAAAGTGGTGACTTTTGCTTACGAAGGCGCAAGAATAAAGGTAACCACTAAAAAGAGTACAAATCATCAGAATTTAGTTGAAGATCTTGAATATATCGTCGAAAACGGTATTATAGTAAGACGTACTTCGCGCGACAAAAACAAACAGATTAATGGTAAAATTGAATATGTTTATACCAATGATAATGTTGTCAAGCATAAAGGTTTGGTTGGAGATAAAATCTCTAAAACCTACACTTTTGACGATAAAAAATCTGTTGATCAATTAATTGTTCAGAGTTTATTTGGTGATAATTATAAAATTATTGTACCGATGATTTCGTATCATGAAGATGAGTTTAGTTTTGAATCAATCTCGTATAATAATGAAGTAAACTTTAGCCCATCGTCTACGGCATTGGTTGCTGTAAGCAGAAAATACAAATACAATAAATTAAACTTTCCCATCTTCTGTTCGCAGATTGAGGAAAACGGAATTGTAAAAACGGAAAAGACCTTTATTTACGAATAAATTCTCTTTCCAGAATATTAAAACAAACCATTTAGAAATTGAGTCTTCCTTGATTTTTAAATGGTTTGTTTTTTTGAGAATATACTAATTTCCTAAATAGAACTTAAAATCAAAATTCTATAAGGTTTAGTGTCTTACAAATCATTAAATTTGCAACTTATTCAAAGCTATGTTAGATAAAGAAGTTATAAATTTTGAGAGAACTGCCATCGTAGGTATTGTGACTCAAAATCAAAGTGAAGAAAAACTTAACGAATATTTAGACGAATTAGAGTTTTTGACTTTTACCGCTGGTGGTGAAGTGATTAAGCGCTTTTCGCAAAAAATGGAACGCCCGAATCCTAAGACTTTTATGGGAACGGGAAAAATTGAGGAAATCAATCTTTTTGTAAAAGAAAACGATATTTCAACATTAATTTTTGATGATGAATTATCTCCTTCTCAACAAAAAAATATCTCTAAAATTATTGATTGTAAAATCTTAGACAGAACGAATTTGATTCTGGATATCTTTGCGCAAAGAGCTGAAAGTTCGTATGCAAGAACACAGGTTGAATTAGCACAATGTATCTATTTATTGCCAAGACTTTCTGGTTTATGGACACACCTTGAACGCCAAAAAGGTGGTATTGGTATGCGTGGTCCTGGAGAAACAGAGATCGAAACAGACAGACGTATTGTTCGTGACCGAATTTCGTTGTTGAAAGATAAAATCAAAACGATTGATAAGCAAATGGGAGTACAGCGCAGCAATCGCGGCGCGATGGTTCGTGTAGCTTTGGTTGGATATACGAATGTTGGAAAATCGACTTTGATGAATGCTATTGGTAAAAGTGATGTTTTTGTTGAGAATAAATTATTCGCAACTTTAGATACAACAGTTCGAAAAGTAGTAATTAAAAACTTGCCATTTTTACTTTCTGATACAGTAGGTTTTATTAGAAAATTGCCAACTCAATTGGTTGATTCTTTTAAAAGTACGCTTGATGAGGTTCGTGAAGCCGATTTGCTATTGCATATTGTTGATATTTCGCATCCAGATTTTGAAGATCATATTGAATCTGTAAATCAGACTTTGCAGGACATTAAAGCGCATGAAAAGCCAGTAATCATGGTTTTCAATAAGATTGATGCCTACAAACATTTGACGATTGATGAAGATGATTTAATGACGGAAAAAACACCTAGACATTATACGCTTGACGAGTGGAAAGCAACTTGGATGCATCGTTTAGGTGAAGACAATGCTTTGTTTATTTCGGCTACAAATAAAGAAAATTTTGAGGAATTTAGAGAAAGAGTTTATGAAGCTGTTCGTCAGATTCATATTACTCGATTCCCATATAATAAATTCTTGTATCCAGATTATAAAGATGCAATCGAGAAAGAGGATGAACAAGATGAAGAATAAAAATAATTTTACTGCAAAGAGCGCTAAATTATATTAAATTATTTTTACAAAGCACAAAGTTCGCAAAGCTATATATAGATTTAGCTTTGCGAACTTTTTGTTTGTTCAAAAGCCTACTTTATAAAAATATTAGCTCTTTGCGGTAAAATATAAGCGGTTTTCAGTTTCTAATTAAAATCCGAAGTTAACTCCTAAACCAAAAACTTCTCTGGTTTGTAAACCTTGAAATGCATTGTCGTCGTAAATTGCCTGAAATGATAAGTTCGCAGATAAAAACTTGTTTACTTTCATGATAATATTCAGCGAGTAGTTGATATCGACGTTTTGAGGATCTTCAAGATAATTAGAATAAAGATTTAAGGTATTTTCAGCCGTTACATTGGTCATAATTGCCAATTTGTAATAAACGGACGCATAAAAACCTAATTCGTAACGCATGCTTTTATTGGCATCTACGCCAAAATAATCGCCATCTACATAAGGCAAACCAGTAAATCTATCGATTCCGGTGGTATAAGCGCTGTCTACAAAAGTGAATTTTGACGTTAGAGGTGCAAAATTTATTTTAAGATTGTCATCTTTTGTCCAAAAAATACCAGGACCAGTGGTAAGATATCCGGGAGACATAAATTTAGTTTGTTCTGTCCTGATTTCTTTTCCGTTTACATCTTGACCATAAATATATCCGGTAGAAAACTGCGTTCTGAAATTTACAAAATAAGAGTAATACCATTGACCAAAAGCCTTTTTTCCATAAATTGAATTAAATTCTAGACGGTCATCTGTCTTTTTTCCGAAGTCTGAGTTTTTAGTTTGTAAAAGACCATAAGATGCTAAAAGTTTGTTGTCCCAAGTTACATCGTCTTTTTTATAATTGAAATCGTAGTTGATCCCCAGCGTTCCTGAAAAGCTGTCTTCACCTCCGGCAATCCAATTATTAAAGCTGGACTGATTTAATAAAAGAGAAACAGTCCCTTTAGTTTTCCAGCCTTCGCCTTCTATAGTATCGTTGATTTTTTTAACTGCTTTTTCAGTATTTTGAATTAATTCCTTTTCGGTATTTTGGGCCTGAACAAAAGTAAAGTTCGCTAAAATGAAGAGTAATAACGCTATCTTTCTCATGGTTGTTTAGTTTAAGTGTATTAACAAATATACTAAAAACCGTGAAAACGTTCAGGGTTTATTGGCACGAAAAGAAAGTTATTTCTTAGATTCTTTATACAGGGGTACTGCAGAACAAGCTTCGCCGTACATTATACTTCTTGCAAAAGGCTGTAAGTAAGTTGTTGCCAAAATGTAAGCACGCATTGGGACTGGTTTTTTAGAGCAGCCTTTTACAATTACAGGTTTGTTTTTGTATGCACTGTAATCGATCTTAGTCAGAATTTCTTCATATAAGCTAGAATCCAGATCTTCAATATTTCCGTTGACTACTTTTTTAGCATAAGGAGCCAAATGAACACTAACTAAAATTAGTGCCCATGCCGGAACAATAGCATCTGTACTGCAGTGTACAGCGACGTACTGATCTTGGTATTGTGACCAATCGTGGTGTTTTAGATGTTCTCTAAAGTCTTTTTCTCTCAATAAAAAACCTTCCAAAAGCCATTGAGAAATGTCAATCTGCACGCGCGCGCCTTTCGGATAATAATCTTCAAGATCAAAAACTTCTAAAGCGCTGTTGGCTACTTTATTGATGATTTCTTCCATTTTTTTAGTCTGAAAGTCTAAGGTCGAAAGCCATAAAGTCTTGCACTTTAGACTTTATGACTTTGGACTTTATGACTAATTAAAGCATTCCTAATTCTAATTTTGCTTCTTCGCTCATTAAATCTTTGCTCCAAGGCGGATCGAAAGTAATTTCTACATCAACATCTTTAATGTTTTCGATTGTTTTTACTTTTTCTTCTACTTCTCTTGGCAAACTTTCTGCAACTGGGCAGTTTGGAGATGTTAGTGTCATCAGGATTTTTACTTCGTAATCTGTGTTTACCATTACGTCATAAATTAATCCTAATTCATAAATATCTACAGGAATCTCTGGATCGTAAATTCCTTTTAAAACTTTTACGATTGATTCGCCTAATTCGTTTGTGTCTATTTCTTGTTCCATTGTTATTGTTTTTTTACCACTAAGTGTTTTGTTTTTTACCATTAAGATATAAAGTGAATTAAGTTTTCATGCTTTCTACTAAAGCTTAATTATCTTATTGAAAGAAGAAAAATTAAGTCTAGCTTTATTTAGCTTAATTACTTAATGGTTCAAAATTAAAAACATTACTCTTTAAATATTTTTATTTGTTTTTTGCATCAAAAGCCAAAGCGTACATTTTGATATTTTTTATCATCGATACCAAGCCGTTTGCGCGGGTTGCCGATAAGTGTTCTTTTAAACCAATATCATCAATAAATTGAGTATCGGCATTTATAATATCTTCTGCTTTTTGATTAGAAAAAGCACGAATTAAAATCGCAATTATTCCTTTTGTCAAAATCGCATCACTATCTGCTGTAAAGACAATTTTATCGTCTTTTTGTTCGCCCTGAAGCCAAACTTTAGATTGACATCCCTTAATTAAATTTTCGTCAGTTTTATATTCTTCTTTAATTAACGGAAGCGTTTTTCCTAACTCGATGATGTATTCATAACGCTGCATCCAATCATCGAACATCGAAAATTCTTCTATTATTTCGTTTTGTATTTCTTTTATTGTCATAATTATTCTTTAGCAAAATCGACTAACAAATTTACCAATTTCTCTATTTCCTTTGGAGGAAAACCATTGTCGAAACCTTTAGTCTGATATGTTTTTTGATTGTGTGTTATGGTTAAATTTCCAATTGCGGCACCATCATAAAATCGTTTTTCTGTAGGTGCTTTTAAAGTTGGAACACTGTCTAAATTTATCTTTGAAAATGCCTCTGCAATCTGATTCCACTTTGCATCGTCAATTTTCGTTTCTACTGCTTCTGTATTTCTGCCATTTGTAACTGAAACAGTTTTGTCATGAACAAGTATCTTTTTAAAGAGTCCTCTTGAAACTGCAGTGTATTCGATTTGTGTTGCTGTCATATCTGCGGTTTTTTGACTTGAACAGCTCGTTCCGATAATAATCGTTAAGAGCAATAAAGATACTATTTTCATAAAAGTTTTTTTAGCTTAACATTGTTTGTGCTTTTTTCACAGCTTCGACCATTGTATCAATTTCTTCTTTTGTGTTGTAAAAAGAAAATGAAGCACGGATAGTTCCCGGAATGCAGAAGAAATTCATAATAGGCTGCGCGCAATGATGTCCGGTTCTAACGGCAATTCCTAATTTATCAATAATTGAACCGATATCATACGGGTGAATTCCATCAATATTGAATGAAACTACAGAAGCCTTTTTCCCAGTTCCGTAAATTTTTAAACCTTCGATTTCCAGCAAACGTTTTGTAGCATGTTCCAAAAGTTCATTTTCGTACTGCTGAATGTTTTCAAATCCAATATTGTTAAGATAATCAATAGCAGTTCCTAAAACAATTCCGCCAGCGATATTTGGAGTCCCGGCTTCAAATTTATGTGGAAGATCTGCGTAAGTTGTTTTCTCGAAAGTAACTTCTTTAATCATTTCGCCTCCGCCTTGATAAGGCGGCAATTTATTTAACCATTCTTCTTTTCCGTATAAAATTCCAGTTCCGGTAGGACCGCACATTTTATGTCCTGAAAAAGCATAAAAGTCACAATCTAAATCCTGAACATCTGGTTTTAAATGCGGAACAGCCTGAGCGCCATCAATTAAAACGGCAGCACCAACCGTGTGAGCTTTGTCAATAATATATTTAATCGGATTAATGATTCCGAGAGCATTTGAAATATGATTTACAGTTACAACTTTAGTTTTTTCTGATAGTAAAGCATCAAAAGCTTCTAAAATTAATTCTCCGTTTTCGTTTATCGGAATAACTTTTAAAACTGCTCCTGTTTTTTCGCATAACATTTGCCAAGGCACTATATTACTATGATGTTCTAATGAGGAAACAAGTACTTCATCGCCTGGTTTTAAGATAGAAGCAAAACCGTTGGCTACTAAATTGATTCCGAATGTTGTTCCAGAAGTAAAAAGTACTTCATGCGCGAATTTTGCATTTATGTGTTCTTTTACTTTTCCACGAGAAACCTCATAAGCATCAGTCGCTAACTGGCTTAAAGTGTGAACGCCACGATGAATATTGGCATTGATTTCCTGATAATATTTTACTTCAGCATCAATTACAACTTGTGGTTTTTGCGAAGTAGCACCGTTATCGAAATATACTAATGGTTTTCCGTTTACAGTTTGTGAAAGTATCGGAAAATCAGCTCTTATTTTTTGAATATCTAGCATGTCTTATTTAGAAAAAATCTATTTACAAAAGTACTAAAACTAAATTGGTTTACCCATGAAAACTATAATTTCCTTTTATAGCGCCATTAGTGAGAGGCCTAAATAGCAATTCCGTAAAATTTATTTCTATTTTATAAATTATCCGAATTAGAAATCTAAATTGAGTTCTAAAAACGTGATCATAAATTAATTATATTGCAATAAAAATACCTGTAAACATTATGAAAAAATTTCTCAAAGTAGTTGCACTTGCTTTAATTCTTGCCTTTTTATATTTCGGATTTACAACGTATCCAAAACTCGATTTAATTTCGGGTTTCTCTGCAAAAAGCATTGCATCAGGACATTTTATCGATAATCGTTCGAAAGAATTAATCGAAAAAACAGATAATGACATTAAGATGATTGATTTGGCAACGAATGCAATTGATGATGCGGGAAAATTTGCAACTTCAAATGTTTACGGTTTAAAAGAAAGAAAAGCCATTTACAGAGAAGGTTTAGGAGCAGTTTTAATTAATGATAATTTTGATGTTTCGAAACCGTATCTGCTTCCAAAGAGAACTAAACTCGTAAATAATTTAGCTTTCCCTTATGGGAATAATGAGCCAAAAGATACTTTGTTTGCGGATGTAGATTGTTCGAAATTAAAAAAAGCCGTTGAAAATGCCTTTGATAAATCTAGCGGAGGAACAAAAAAAACCCGTGCCGTTGTAGTTTTATATAAAGACAAATTAATCGCCGAAAAATACGATAAAGGTTTTACTAAAGACAGTAAAATTTTAGGCTGGTCGATGACGAAAAGTATCACAAGTTCGGCTTTTGGAGTTTTGGCAAAACAACGTAAAATCGATATTTATAAACCTGCTCCAGTTGCCGAGTGGAAAAATGACGAACGCAAAAATATTACGCTTAACGATTTGCTTCACATGAATTCTGGTTTAGAATGGGAAGAGAATTACAGCACAATCTGCGATGCCACAAAAATGCTTTTTCAGGCGGAAGATATGGGAAAAGTACAAATGGATAAGCCAGCAGAATTTAAACCCAATACACATTGGAATTATTCGTCTGGAACAACCAATTTATTGTCCCTGATTTTAAGAAGACAATTTAAAACACAGCAAGAATATCTTGATTTTTGGTACAGTGCCGTAATCGACAAAATAGGAATGAATTCGATGATTGTGGAACAGGATATGTCAGGAACTTTCGTTGGTTCTTCTTACGGATGGGCAACCCCGCGCGATTGGTCAAAATTTGGATTATTATATCTGCATAAAGGAAACTGGAACGGCGAACAAATCCTTGACGAAAGCTGGGTAAAATACACCGCAACACCAACCAATACTTCTGAGGGTAAATACGGAGCTCAATTTTGGCTAAACGCAGGCGGGAAATTCCCAGATGTTCCTCGTGATATGTTTTATTGCAGCGGATATCAAGGTCAAATGGTGGCAATTATTCCGTCTCTGGATATGGTAATTGTGAGAATGGGAGTAAGAGAGGGTGATAAAAGTTTTGATTTTAATGGGTTTTTGAAAGAGGTGATTTCTTCAATAAAAAAATAAAATTTTACCGCAAAGACGCCAAGTAAAAGCGCAAAGTTCGCAAAGCTTATAATAAACTTTGCGAACTTTGCGTAAATCTTAGCGTACCTTGCGGTTAAGCTATTACAAATCAAATCCTAAATTAACGCCCAATTTCATAGCGATAATTTTAGTAATTCTTTGTTTTAATTCCGGTATTTTGATGCTCTCGATAACGGCATTTGAGAATGCGTACATCAATAAAGCTTTAGCTTCTTTTTTCGGGATTCCGCGAGACTGCATGTAGAACATTGCTGTTTCGTCAAGCTGTCCAACTGTACAACCGTGAGAACATTTTACGTCATCTGCAAAAATCTCTAATTGTGGTTTTGCATTTATAGTTGCTTTGTCACTCAATAAAATATTGTTGCTTTTTTGGAAAGCATTTGTTTTTTGAGCTTCTTTTTCTACCAAAACTTTTCCGTTGAAAACTCCAGTCGAACGATCAGAGAAAATTCCTTTATAATCTTGGAAACTTTCGCAATTTGGTGTCGCGTGGTTTACCAAAGTATAATGATCAACGTGTTGTTTTTCGCCAATAATAGTGATTCCGTTTAAGGTGCTTGTCAATCTTTCTCCAAAATGATAAAAGTTCAAATTGTTACGAGTTAGATTTCCTCCAAACGAGAATGTATGTACATAAACGTGACTTTCTTGTTGTTGCGAAACATAAGTGTTGTCAATTAAATTCGCTTCAAGATTGTCGTTTTGAATTTTGTAGTGATCTACAATTGCACGTTTTTGAGCAAAAATCTCTGTAACCGAATTGGTCAAAACAGGGTTTTCATTCAAACTTTGGTGACGCTCGATAATTTGAACATGTGAATTCTCTCCAACAATAATCAAATTTCTTGGCTGAACCATTAATGCAGCTTCGTTTCCTGTTGAGAAATACATGATCTCGATAGGTTTGTCAGCAACTTTCTTTTTCGGAATATTGATAAATGCGCCTTCAGATGCAAAAGCAGTATTCAACGAAGTTAAACTTTCGTCTTTGCTTGCAATTTGATTGAAGTAGGTATCAATAACCATTTTATATTTTGGTTTGGTCAATGCCGATGACATCAAACAAACATCGATTCCGTCGTGAGTTGTAGAAGACAAATGCGAACTAAAAACCCCATCAATAAATACTAATTTATAAGTATCAATTTCGTGTAAAAAATATTTTTTTACCTGATTAAATTCGATTGCATTTTCTTCTTTTGGAAAAACCGTAAAGTCATTTTTTAAGATGGCGTTTAGCGATGTATATTTCCAAGCTTCTTCTTTTTTGGTTGGGAAACCTTTATTTTCGAAGTTTTTTAAAGCATTTGTGCGTATGTCATGTAAATCTGAATGTACATCGACACGCTCTTCAAAAGCCATAAAAGACGATACTAATTTTTCTTTTAAATCCATTGTTCTTTTGTTTCCTTCGGTGTTTCAGGTTTCAAGTTTCAGGTTGCCTATTGAAACTTATTCCCCTTGAAATCTTTTTTATTTAGGTAAGTGATAAAGTTTTTTATTTTACCGCTTAAATTTTCATAATCCTTTTTTAAAGCTTCGAATTTTTCTTCTGAAATATAATCAAAATCAAAAACCCGATATAATTGAGATCTTGTTTCTCCGGCTGAACCTTTTGCAATTGATAAAAATTGTCGAAATTCTAAATTTCCATCTCTTTCAAATCCTTCAGCAATATTATCCATTACTGAGCCAGAAGAACTTTTGATTTGATTTTTAAATCTGAGGTCAGATCTTAGCTCTGTTTCAACTGAAATAGAATGTATTTCTTTTGCTAATCGTCGAGCCTCTTTCCAAATTCCTAAATCCTCAAATCTATTAATTGTTGCCATTTCTGCTTTTGTTATTTTAAGTTAAAACTTACAAATATAGTTTGTAACTTGAAACTAAAAAAACATGAAACCTGAAACAAAAATCTAGTTCTCCGCTTTAATCCAGTCGTATCCTTTTTCTTCCAATTCGTAAGCCAATTCTTTTCCGCCAGATTTTACGATTCTTCCGTTGTAAAGAACGTGAACGAAATCCGGAACGATATAATCTAACAAACGTTGGTAGTGCGTGATAACGATAATAGCGTTTTTGTCGCTTTTTAATTTGTTAACTCCGTTAGCTACAATTCTTAAAGCATCGATATCAAGACCAGAATCGGTTTCGTCAAGGATGGCTAATTTTGGCTCTAACATTGCCATTTGAAAAATTTCGTTTCTTTTTTTCTCTCCTCCAGAAAAACCTTCGTTTAAAGAACGAGATAAAAATTTACGGTCGATTTCTAATAATTCAGATTTCTCACGAATTACTTTCAACATTTCGTTTGCCGGCATTTCTTCTTGACCGTTTGCTTTGCGAGTTTCGTTGATTGCAGTTTTCATGAAGTTTGTTACACTTACTCCAGGAATTTCTACAGGATATTGAAACGAAAGGAAAACTCCTTTGTGTGCTCTTTCTTCCGGAGCTAAATCAGCAAGATCTTCTCCGTCAAGGATAACTTCTCCATCAGTAACTTCGTAGTTTTCGTTTCCGGCAATTACAGCCGAAAGTGTACTTTTTCCAGAACCGTTTGGTCCCATGATAGCGTGTACTTCGCCAGCTTTAACTTCTATATTAATTCCTTTCAGGATTTCTTTATCACCAATTGAGGCGTGAAGGTTTTTTATTGATAACATTGTTTTTTTTATTTTATATAAATGTCAATTCTATTTTTGTTTGTTGGTTTAGGATGTTAGCATTAAAATGCGCATGTCCTAAATATTCCATGCCTAAATAATCGGCTGTTTTTTTGAACGGGATATAAAAGCTTTCTTCGATTTCATTATCGTGCGAATTTGATATCACACCAATTTTTTTTCCTCTAAGTTTTCTTCCAGTCTCTTTTTCAATTCGGATTAAATCTGAAAAACGATCAAAAAAGACCTTCAATATTCCACTCATGTTATACCAATATACAGGCGTTGCAAAAATTAAAGTGTCGTAATTTTCAATAATTCCTTTTATCAAAGGGAAAAAATCATCTTCTCTGTTTTTGCTTTCGTAATCATAATAAGAAATATTAAAATCGCTTAAATTAATTACTTCTATTCCGTGTTCTTTAGAAATCTCATCAACAATTTTTGTTGTGTTTCCGTTTTTTCTTGAAGAACCTAAAATGATTACTTTTCTATTTTCCATTAATACTTATTCGTAATGTCCTTTCAATGAAAGAATATTTAGTATTTCAATTGTGTTTTCATCAATTATCTCATATACTAATCGATGTTCTTGATCAATTCTGCGTGACCAAACACCAGATAGATTATATTTTAATTGTTCTGGTTTTCCAATGCCTTCAAAAGGACTTTCTTGAATTGCCCGTAATAATTCAGAGATTTTCTTTAAGATTTTCTTATTTCCCGATTTACTCCAAAACTCCAGATCATTTTCTGCTTTTCTCGAAAAAACTATTTCCATAGTTTATCGATATCTTCTATTGTCATTTTGACGCCCTTGCCTTGTCTAAGTTCTTCTCTTGCTTCAAGAATTTCTTTTACAAATTCTGGATTATATGGTTTTTCATTTTTTTCAACAATTTCAAAACCAAGAGATTTTGCCAGTGATTGAAAAACTGGAAAATCTTTTTTCTTTACATTTTTTAAGATGATATCCATATCGCTTTGTTATTATTATCCAACAGATCCTTCCAAAGAAATCTCTAATAATTTTTGAGCTTCAACAGCAAATTCCATTGGTAATTTGTTCAATACATCTTTACTGAAACCGTTTACAATTAAGGCAATCGCTTTTTCAGTCGGAATACCTCTTTGGTTGCAATAAAAAACCTGATCTTCTCCAATTTTACTTGTAGTTGCTTCGTGTTCTATTTTAGCCGATGGATTTTTACTTTCGATATAAGGGAAAGTATGCGCTCCACAATTGTTTCCCATTAAAAGAGAATCACATTGCGAAAAGTTTCTTGCGTTCTCAGCTCTAGGGCTAATTTGCACTAATCCACGGTAACTGTTTTGTGATTTACCAGCCGAAATACCTTTAGAAATAATAGTCGATTTAGTGTTTTTTCCTAAATGGATCATTTTCGTTCCAGTATCTGCTTGTTGGTAATTATTGGTAACGGCAATTGAATAAAATTCTCCTACCGAATTATCTCCTTTAAGTATACAAGAAGGATATTTCCACGTAACTGCAGAACCAGTTTCTACTTGTGTCCATGAAATTTTAGCGTTTGTTTCGCATAAACCTCTTTTGGTTACGAAGTTATAAACTCCACCTTTTCCTTCTTTGTTTCCAGGAAACCAGTTTTGAACGGTAGAATATTTAATTTCAGCATCATCCAACGCGATTAATTCCACTACTGCAGCGTGCAATTGGTTTTCGTCACGGCTTGGAGCTGTACATCCTTCTAAGTAAGACACATAACTTCCTGCATCTGCAATAACAAGAGTTCTTTCGAATTGTCCCGTTCCTGCCTGATTGATTCTGAAATACGTTGAAAGTTCCATTGGGCAACGAACGCCTTTTGGAATATAACAGAAACTTCCGTCAGAGAAAACCGCTGAGTTTAATGCTGCATAAAAGTTATCTTTTTGAGGTACAACAGTTCCTAAATATTTACGAACTAGTTCTGGATGTTCTTTGATTGCTTCAGAAATTGGACAGAAAATAATTCCTTTTTCTCCCAACGTTTTCTTGAAAGTAGTAGCTACAGAAACAGAATCGACCACAATATCCATAGCGACATTGTTCATCATTTTTTGTTCATCTACAGAAATTCCAAGCTTTTTGTACATCTCTAAAAGTTCAGGATCTACATCGTCTAAAGTTTTGTTCGGATCAACTTGTTTTGGAGCTGAATAGTATGAAATTGCCTGAAAATCTGGCTTTTGATAATGAACATTTGCCCATTCTGGCTCGATCATTTCTTTCCATGCACGAAAAGCTTCTATACGCCAATCGGTCATCCATTCTGGTTCTCCTTTTTTAAGAGAAATAGCTCTTACAATTTCTTCGTTTAGACCAATAGGAAACGTCTCCGATTCAATATCGGTGTAAAATCCGTATTCGTATTCTTTAGTTTCGAGTTCGATTTTTAAATCGTCTTCTGTGTATTTGCTCATTTTTTTTTTATTGAAAGATTTAAAAATTGAAGGATTTAAATACAATCACTTCTGTAATTTTTAAATCTTTAAATTTTGCAATCATTTAATTATTTTAAAGAGAGAATGATTCTCCGCAACCACAAGTTCTGCTTGCATTTGGATTATTGAATACAAATCCTTTTCCGTTTAATCCGCCTGAGAATTCAAGAATTGTTCCGGCTAAATATAGGAATGATTTTTTTTCAACTGCAATTGTTATGTCGTTGTCTACAAATATTTTATCGTCGTCACCCTTGGTTTTATCAAATTTTAAATCATAAGACAAACCAGAGCATCCGCCACTTTTCACGCCCACACGTACGTAGTCGCTAGCGGCATCAAAACCATCATCATGCATCAAATCGATGATTTTCTTTTTGGCTGTATCAGAAACTTTTATCATTGTTTATGGTATTTGTTTTCATTCATTTTAATTCGCATATAAATAGTAATTAAAGGATTACAATTTTTAATGCTGTTACAATGTTCAAATGAAATTGTCTGCAAAGATACGACTTAAAAACCTTTTTCCATAACGGTTCACATTATTATAACAAATGTTAAAATAGATAGAAGTTATTTTGCTTCCAAGAAATTAGATTGTTTTCAATTTTTTGAAGAAAAATAAAATAAAAACTTACAAAATTGCTTTTCCTTTGTTGATGAATTAATAATAATGGCTTTAAAGGGTTAAAATACCGTATTTTTACCTGTTACAGATGATGAAATAAGGTTATTTTTGCAGAAAATTATGAGTAATTATGAAAAAACATTACAAAGATAGCTGGATAAAAGCGCTGTTTGCGGTAGTTTTTGTTTTTGGAATAGGTGCTACATACTTGATTTTTAGCAATGAACCAGAACAAATGATAGAACAGTCTGATGATGACAGACTGGAAATTATGGGATCAAATTATGAGTCAGTTGCTCAGGAGAATATATTAGATTCCTTAAATAACTTAAAGCTGGCTTATGACGTGGCTATTTTTGAAAAAACAGCACTTTCACAAGAATTAGAACTCCAAAAAAGGAATATCGAAAATTTGATGGAAATCATAAAAGCATCTAAAAATCCCTCCATTCAACAAATTAAAATTTATCGAAAACAGCTTTCAGATTTAAAAACTTCATTGGACGAAAAAGTTCTAGAAATTAAAAAATTAAAGTCTCAAAATAAAAATCTGCTAACAGAAATTGAAACTCAAAATGTAGTCATGTACAAGCAAAAAGCTGAAAATGACACTTTAATTTCTAAACAGCAAAAATTAGAATCGACGCTAAAAGATGCTTCAAAATTATCTCTTAGTAATTTTAAAGCAATAGCGCTTCGCGAAAAAAGTTCCGGGAAAGAATTAGAAACAGAAAAGGCAAAAAACACAAAAAAACTAAAAATAAGTTTCTCTGTTAATGGAAATGCTGTAGCAAAAACCGGTAAGAGAGTATATTATGTACAGGTTCTAGATCAGAAAAACACAGTTTTGGGAGAAAATAAACTGATTGAATTTGATAATGATAAGGCTTTAGTTTATAGTTTTTTAGTAGCTCTTGATTTTCAGGGCAAAACTGCAAATGTATATGGCGTTTTAAATGCTGATGAAAGCCAGTTTAAAAAAGGAACTTATTTTGTCAATTTCTTCGACAAACAAGAAATAATGGGAAGCACTTCTATAACATTAGAATAACGGAATCCGAATTTTTAACTTGAAAATTGTAGCGTAAGGAAATTGGATTTCCTAGTTTTGTTTTCTTATTAGAAATATAGCTACATGAAACTTTACCCTATAGAATCTGGAAATTTTAAGTTAGATGGCGGCGCTATGTTTGGAGTTGTACCAAAAACAATCTGGAACAAAACAAATCCTGCCGACAACAACAATTTAATAGACATTGCAGCGCGATGTTTGCTTATTGAAGATGAAAATCGTTTGATTTTGATTGACACTGGAATGGGCGATAAGCAATCAGAGAAATTTTTTGGCTACTACTCGCTTTGGGGATCGCATTCTATTGATAAATCTCTCGCAAAATATGGTTTTCACCGGGATGATATTACCGATGTTTTTATGACGCATCTGCATTTTGACCATTGTGGCGGAAGCGTAAAATGGAATTCCAATAAAACCGGATACGAGCCCGCTTTTAAAAATGCTAAATATTGGAGCAACGAAAAGCACTGGGAATGGGCTACGAAACCCAATCCGAGAGAAAAAGCTTCTTTTTTATCGGAGAATATTTTGCCAATGAAGAAAAGTGGACAATTGCATTTTGTTGAAAAACCTGATAGCGATTTCGGATTTTCAAAAGAATTAGGCTTCGGAATTTTTTATGCCGACGGTCATACCGAAAAACAAATGATTCCGCATATTCAATATAAGGATAAAACTATCGTTTTTTGTGCCGATTTGCTTGCTACTGCCGGCCATATTCCGTTGCCGTATGTTATGGGGTATGATACTCGACCACTTTTGACAATGCCTGAAAAAGCAAAATTGTTAAACAGTGCTGCTGATCTAAATTATTATTTATTTTTAGAGCATGATGCTCATAACCAAATCATCACTGTCGAACATACCGAGAAGGGCGTTCGATTAAAAGAAGTATTTTCTTGCGAAGCTATTTTTTAATACTTGTTAAAAAAATAAAAAAACCTCTCATTTTAATATAAAAAGTGAGAGGTTTTTTCTGATTTTAACACGAATTTGAATCACTTTTGGTTTCTTTTCAGTGAGATTTTATTCGTTAATTTTATTCCTTTTTTTTAACACATATTTTTTTATAATCATCTGATTAGAGAGGCTTTATATTTGTTAATATAAATTCAAAACTTCTTTCATTTACAGGCTTTTAATGTTGTTTTTTAAAATTTTTTTAGATAGGTTTGCAACTCAAAATTATTAATAATTAACCTATGAAAAAAATCATTATTTTTACCTTATTAATGTCTGTTTTTAGCTCCAAAGCTCAGAAAGTAGACCTTGATCGTTTTTATTTTGGTGTAAATTATCAAATTCTTCCAAAAGAATACGTTCCGTTCGAAAAAAGAACATTCTCATCAAGAGTAAAATTAGGCTCAGCTTTATACAGTTATGTAAATCCAGAAACTGCAAATGAAAAAGTTTATATAACAGGCTGGAAAAAAGTTGAATCGAATGGTACTGTTGATATCGAACTTAATTTAGAAGATTTTGTTGAAAGAGGTGTTTCAACCCAGACAAGAATTGAAGATGAGAAAAGAGATAAAGACGGCAAAGTTACAACACCTCGAAAAGTATATTATTATGTAGTTGCAACCTATGCGACTAGAGGTTATGCTAAAGTAAAAGGGCCCGTTACTGCGGTGCCAGTTTCAGATAAACAAATCGAAGCCGAAAAAGCAAAACAAGCTGCAGCTGCAAGCAACAGATTTTTGAAAAATGCAGTTGTGAAAAAAGATTCTACTGCATCAAACGAAGGCTTTAATGTTAGCTTCAATGGTGAACTAAAATACACTTCAAAAGAATCTTTAGATCCGTCATTGCCTTTGAAGGAGTTTAACATGAACAGAACTGCTATCAAAGATCAAACATTAAGAGATTTTGCTAATAACTCGTTGTCTGCTTTCGGTAATAATATTGATAGAGTTTATGGTTTTAAACCTAAAAGCGATAACGAAATTCTATGGATTTTGGATGCCAAAAGTGATGAAGGAAAAACTCAAATTGAGGCAATTCAGGCAGTTAAAGCTTTATTTGCTACCATGAAAGCTGACGAGCCAATAGATGAATTAAAAACAAATATGCAACCTCTTATCGAGTACTTTGAGTCATTGAAAACAAAATATACTGAGGATAATAAACCTTCGCGTAAAATGAGATATTCAGCTTATTATAATTTAGCTGTTATTTACCTTATGTTAGATCAGCCGGAAAAAACTATTGCCGAATCTGAGAAATTAATCGCAAATGATTATGATAAAAGTGATGGAAAAGCATTGATAGAAAGAGCAAATAATTTAATTGCAAGCTTTAAGGCATCAAAATTGAATACGACACATAACCCAGCTTTAAAATAGAAATTCATGAAAAAAATTACAAAGATTATTTTACTTGTTGTACTAGCAGGAATTAATCAGACTGTCAGTGCTCAATCTACAGGTTGGTTTGGTAAAGCAGTAGTATCTAACTCGCTTAATTTACGCGGTCCTGTACCCCCAACAAACTTAGAATACGGAAAATATAAATCATACGAGATGATTCTGGATCTTGCACCTGGATTAGAAAACAGTATGAATAATAGAAAAATTCCTTATTCTGCAGAAAAATATTATGAAGCTTTTGCAATTTCTGGTTTGAAAAAACAAAAGGAAGGCGATTTTAAAGTAAAATACAATTTAACTCGTTTTGAACTTGTAAATGATGAGGATTATGTGCAAAATACATATCAAAAGGCTCCAGCATATTACATTGGTTTAGAGTCTAATCTTGAAATAACAGACAAAACAGGAAAAGTGATTTACAAAAGATATACTACTCCTAAGGTTTGTATGTATGTGATAAATCCGTCAGAGACTTATGATAATTTAACGTATAAAATATTGACTGACAATTTCTACAGCATGATTGAAGAATTTGAAGGTTTTTACTTGTACGGGCCAAAAATTACAAACATGAGATATTCTGATCTTGAAAAAAAGAAAAAATCAAAATCAACATTTAACATTGAAGAATACAATCAGTCGCTTCAGGTTATGCCAACTTTAGTTGATGTAGACAGAGAAAACTGGGCAGATTTATTTGGAGAAGCTCAAAAATTCTGGAAAGAGCTTGTGAATTTTCAAGATAAAGATGATGAAGATTTAGCCAAACAAATCAGATTCAGTGCCAACTATAATTTAGCGGCAACTTATATTCTTTTAGGAAATCCAGAGGAAGCTTCGAAGTATTTACCGGGAATAAAAGAGAATGAAAAAAGCTTTTTGGGTATTAGAAAAGATTTTCCATATATGACAAGTGTAGTTGAGGATATTGAAAAATACAAAAAACTTACTGAAAAAGCATTTACTATTGAGGCAATTCCTCAAGAACCAGTTTTACCTTCATACAAAAAAGCAGCAACAGCGTTTAGATATGCAGAATTTCCAGGTGAAGTTTTAGATACAGATTCTAAAGTTTGGAAAGGTAAAGTTAGGGTTATCAGTGATTATCCTGAGTTGGTAGATTTAAGAACACAAGAAACTGTATCGGGCTTAAGATCGATGATGGACGGAATTGGTTCTGAAAAAAGCAGTGTTTACATCTATATTGACGGACAGAAAAAACCGGAAAGAACAAACTTGAAAAAAGTAGTTAATATTAAAGATGAAGAAGGCAGAATCTACATTGTAGGTAAAACTGGAAGAGGAGTTCCTGCAATTTCATTTGGAGACAAGCCGGCAACAAGCTCAAAAAGATATTCAATGTTTGAAGAAGTTAAAAAAGGAGGAAAAGTTTCTTTATATCATGAGTTCTTCCCACAAGACGCTTATACTTTGAAAAAATCAATCGAGGATGAGTTCTTTTCTCCGCCAATTTTCCTTGGAAGAAGAAAAGCATTAAAAGAATATTTCTCTGATTGTCCTCAAATGATGGAAAGTATCGATAAGGGTGCTTATGACTTTGAAAACAAAGAAACGTATATCAAAATGTATGATGATTACAGTAAATTTTGTGGTAATTCATAATCTTGATTTCAAGTATAATTTAATAAAAGGGCTGTCGTTTAGACAGCCCTTTTTTTGTGGTTTTGAGAATTGAAAACCTGCTTTAAATAAAATCATTCCTTACCTGAATTAAGATAATTAGGATCGTATTTTATTTCTTTAAATAGTTTTAAAGTGAATAAATCCATTTAAAAACTAATTAATTGAGCAATAGTAAATTATCTTGAACATATTCACAAAAAAAATACCCATTTTCAACGAAATGAAAATGGGTATTTATATTTAAGTAATAGTAATTATTCTACTATAATTTTCTTAGCCGAAGCTGCATCTTGATTTATTAAATAAACATAATAAACTCCTCTTGGCAATCCAGACAAGTCTATTGTATTGTTGGTATTGCTGGAATCTAGAGTAAAGGTTTTTACCAATTGCCCGATCGAATTGTAAACCGTTGCTTTTTCTAAAGCAATATTGTTAATGTTTACTTCTCCTTTGGTTGGATTTGGATACAGTACAACTTTGTCAAAAACAGACTCTTCAAGACCTAAAGAACAGGTTGCAGAATAAACAGTATTTGCTTCTTTAATCTTAGACCAATTGGCGGTTGAATAATCTGGATCATCTACCTTGATGCAGTTTAAAGATTTGTTTCCTAAGAAACTAGTATAAATTGAAAGCTCTGATTTCTTGCCAGTTTGGGATGGTAAAATAAAGTTTTTGTTGTTCCCATTTTGAATATTCAATGATGTTAGAGGATTATACTCAACATATAACGCCTTTAATTTTGGATTTTGTGAAACATCAAGCGTGGTTAACTTGTTTCCAAAAGCATTTAAAAGTAATAATTCTTTATTTTCAGAAACATCTAAGCTTGTCAACTCTAAAAGATCACAACCGATCACTTCAATTTTTTTGTTTGCTGTTAAATCTAATGACGCTATACTGTTAAAACCACAATCTAATGTTACTAGATTTGTTTGTTTTGATAAGTCGAGTACGGTTATATTATTACGACGGCAATTCAGAAGCGTTAGATTATGATTGGTAAGATCTATTTCGGTTACTTTATTATAATTAAAATCCAAGCTCTCAAGGTTTATGTTTTTAGAGATATCTATTGAACTTATTTGATTTTGTGAAAATCTAAGACTACGAAGTTTAATGTTTTTAGACACATCTAAACTAGTTAAATTATTTTCGCTGACATCTACATTTTCAAGCATTAGATTTTTGCTAAAATCAACAGTTGTTAACTTATTAGAAGTACAAAAAAAGTATTTTAAAGCTGCAAAATCTTCTAATCCTGTTAAGTCACTAATATTAGAATTCGAAACATCCAGCAAGGTAATATTATTTATGTCAGCAGTTTTAACTTTCCCATTTTTCCCATCTTTATCAATTCCTAATGCAATTAATTTGTCTTCAAAATTAGGATCTGGAATTAAGGTGTAAGGAGTACAGTCTACATTGAACTGCGCAGTTGCATCTTTAACATTCGACCAATTTGCAGTAGAATAATCAACATCATCAACCTCAATACATTTAAGGTTTGGATTACCCCAAAATTGTATATGCGAAGCGGTTAATTGTAATAATGTATTTTTTCCATTTTTCAAATTCAGACTTGACAAATTATTAAATCCACACATTAGGTGGGTTAAAGCCGGATTCTTAGAAACATCTAAACTTGTTAAAAGGCTGGAGTTACATTCTAAATCAGTTAAATCTGTATTTTTAGAAACATTTATTGATGTTAATTTGTTAGATGAACTTCTAATTGTTTTCAGTAATAAATTGTTAGAAAAATCTAACGTCTGAATGTCATTTGAACCACAAAAGATTAACGTTAATAAAGTATTATTAGAAATGTTTAAAGATGATAATCTATTAGCGCCACAATTAAAAGTTTTTAGTGCTATATTTTGAGAAATATCTAAATTGGTAATTTGATTAGCGCTACAATTCAGATTAGTTAATAGGACATTTTTAGAAACATTTAAACTTGTTAGTTTACCAGTACCTCTTGTAATTGAGCTTCCACTCCTACCAATACACATTAAATTAGTTAGTTGCGTATTATTAGAAACATCTAAATTTGTTAAATAATCAGTATCACAATTTAAATAAGTCAATAAGGTGTTTTTTGAAATATTTATTGAGGTAATTTGATTGTCAAAACAATCTAATGATTTTAGAGCAATATTTTTAGAAAGATCAAGGCTTGTTAATTTGTTAGAGTTACAATTTAAATCAGTTAAATTCACAAAATCTTCAATTCCAGATAAATTTAAAATTGAAGCATTATTAAGATTTAATGTTGTAACGGCATTTACGTTTGAAGTCAAAACTTTTCCATCTGTAGCGCCAGAATCTATTCCAAGAGCGATTAGTTTTTTCTCAAAATTAATATCTGGAATTAAAGTATAAGGTCTGCAGTCTGTATTAAATTGAGCAGTGGCATCTTTTTTGGACGACCAATTTGCTGTTGAATATGTGGCGTCATCTACTTGAATACAAGTAAGATCAGGATTGTTTGCAAAATTAGAATAAGTCAGATCTAAATGAATGTTGTTTCCGTTTTTTAGATTTAAATAAGTCAAACTGTTATTCTCGCAGGCTAGCTCTGTAATCTTAGGATTTTTAGAAATATCAAGACTTGTAATTTTATTGTTAAGACAATCCAATAGGTATAATTCTAGATTAAAGGTTACATCCAAAGAGGTCAGTTCATTAAAATGACACATCAATTCTGTAAGTAAAATGTTTTTAGAAACATTTAAACTAGAAATTTTATTGTAATGACAAACTAAAGAAGTTAAAAGCGTATTGTTTGATACATTTAGGCTGGTCAAAGAATTGTTCCCACAAGTTAAATCGGTCAAGGCAATATTGCTGTCAACATTTAAACTTATTAGTTTATTCGAGCTGACAGTTAATCGTTTTAAAAGTGTATTTTGAGATACATCTAAAGCCGTCAGCTGATTAACCATAGCGTTTAATCCAGTCAAATTAATGTTTTTTGAAACATTTAAATCGGTTAATGAATTTCTCTGACAGTCAAGTGCTTCTAATAGAACGTTTGAAGTGATGTCTAAAGCAGCTAACTTATTATATCCAAGATTTAAATTTACTAATTTGGTGTTTTTCGAAATATTAATGCTTGTTAATTGGTTTCTAGAACAATCTAAATCTGTCAAGGCCTTAAAATCTTCGATTCCGGTTAAATCTGTAATTGAACTTGAAGGAATGTAAAGGTAAGTCACAGCAGCTGCATTTTCTGTCAATACTTTTCCATCAGCTGTTCCAGAATCTATTCCAAGAGCGATTAGTTTTTTCTCAAAATTAATATCTGGAATCAAGGTGTATTGAACAGGCGGCGGCGTTATATCTACAACTGAAATATTATCAACTAAAATTTCAGAATTTAGTGTTCCGTTTGCCCAGACATCTACTTCAATATTTTGCGAAGTAGGCGACGTATAATCAAATTCAATTTTTCTCCATGTTGAGGTAGAAAAGACTGCATCGGTTTTTTTAGCAATCTCCTGTTTAAAAACGCTTGGTTTATTTTGTAAAGTAAAATCTAAAGAAGTAAAACTTCCAGAAACCACTTTATGGTACATAGTTACGCGATACGTTTTATTGGCTTCAACAGCAAAAAATTCGCTATTAAAGTAATTAAATGTACCGCTGGTAATTTGAATTTTTGTACTTGATAAACCATTTTGGGCTGTTGCATTTTGAAAAATCAAGCCATTGAAATAACGAAACCAATTGTCTGGCTGCGATGATGATGCCCAATTTTCAAAATCGCCATTTGGGACCAAATTAGTTTGGGCGTTTGAAAAGAAAGAAAGCAATAAAAATAATAAAAGTAGTTTTGTCTTCATAGATTTAGTTTATGATTCGGTGGTACAAGTATACAAATAGTAAACGGGTATTTTTTACGGGAAGACGTAATCCCGAATTCTGTTTTATAGTTTAAGGAGCAGAAATTTTTAAAGCTAAAAATCCCATTTCCAAAATGGATAATGGGATTTTTGTTTATTATTTTAGGTTTTAAAAATCAAATTTTAATTGGTTTTAAACTTCCAAACCTGGCCAATGGTTTCTCCGCCTTTATTGTCTTTTACAACAACTTTCCAGAAATATTGTTTCGTAGGTTCAACTGCAGTGGTAACATTAACTGCCGATATATTCTCACCAATTTTAACTGTTGGCGGATTAGCAGTTCCAAAATAAACATCATACGTCAAAACATCTCCAGTATCTACATCAGAAGCTGTCCAGCTTAAAGTGGCAGTCGAAGCAGTCAAAACACTATTTATAGCTGGCAATCCTAATGTTGGTAAAAATGGTAAATGATTTACCACTGCTGTTCCCGCTGTATAAAATTTGTACGTTGCAGTATAGGCACTTGCTAAGCCTTTAGCATCAGTAGCTTTTACTCTCCAATAATAAGATGTATTTTTCTCTAATGAAATATTAGTCGGATTTGATGTATTATCTAAAGTTGTGATGATTTGTGAAAATGCATTGTCTTTTGCAACTTGAATCTGATAAACAATAGCATCTTTTTCAGTATCCGTAGATTCATTCCATTGAAAAGAAACAACATTGTCCAAACACAATTTATTGTCAGCAGGAGCTGTTAAAACCGGAACAGATGGCGCTTTGTTTACAACTGGTGGAGTTACAGGATCATCTCCGCCACTGCCACAAGCTGTAAATAACAAACCGATAATTGATAGGTATATAAAATTCTTCATTTTTATTTTTTTATAATTTTGATATATTCTGGAGTCTCTAAATAGATTTTTGCAGCATAAATTCCTGATGGCTGACTTTCAAGATTTAATGTTACTTTTCCACTTTCGATTGTATAAGTTCCTTTAGAAACTAATTGACCAGCGAAATTGTACAATTCTATAGCAACCTCAGTTTTTCCGGTTGGAATTTCGATTTCAAAACTTCCAGAAGTGGGATTTGGATATGCAGTCAAGACACCACTTAAACTTGAAATGTTGTCAATTTTTTTAGCATAAACACCTTCGCATGCTTTTGATGTCGCAACTTCTAATAATACATTTTGACTAAGATCCAAAGTAAAAGCTGATTCAGAAGTTTGAAATTGCTCAGCTCCATCAATATAAACTGTAAAAGGAGCAGTTCCTTCAGTAATCTCAACATCAACTTTTTTAGAAGTTACAGTAGATTTTCCAGCGATAGTGCCGCCTTTTACAATTGTAACTGTAAAGTTTTGTTCGAAAATCACGCCTGGAACACTAATCATAATGTTGTAAATTCCCGGAACTAGAGCGTTAACTTTTAGGCTGTTATTGGTAAAAGTATATGCTTTATCGTTTATAGTTGCTGTATAAGCCAATGCAGTTTTTCCTACGATACTGATTTCACCATTGTTTTCACCAAGACAAGACTCTCCTTTAGTTTCAACAGTAAAATTGTTTGCTGGTAAAACTAATTCTCCAGAACATTCTGTGTTGAAAGTTGCAATAGCATCTTTAGCATTCGTCCAGTTTGTATTTGCATAAGTTACATCATCAACAAGTATGCAGTATAATTTTGAATTTCCTGAAAAGGATACATTTACATTTGTCAGTAAATTATTTTTACCATTCTTTAAATTTAAACTCGTCAATTGATTAGAATTTACTTTCAAGGATGTCAATGCCGTGTTGTTTGACAGATCTATCGCTGTGATTTTGTTGCTAGAAACATCTAGGCCTGTTAAAGCTTTATTGTTAGATACATCTATCGAAGTTAACTGACTGCTTTTAACATTTAAATAAGTTAAAGCCGTTTGTTTAGAAACGTCTATACTTGTCAATAATGCATTCAAACCTGTACTTAAACTAGTCAGAGCCAAGTTTTTTGAAATATCTAACACAGCTATCTTATTATTGTATGAATCTAAATAAGTTAAGGCTGTATTTGCAGCAACATCTAAATTTGATATTTGATTTGAGCTAACATCCAGCCTAGTCAATACTTTGTTTTTAGAAAGATCAATACTTGTTAGTTTATTGCTTGAAGCAATTAAAGTCTTTAAGGCTAAATTGTTAGAAACATTCAATTCTGTCAAACTATTTGTACCACAATTAACGCTTTCTAGAGCTGTATTTTTAGATAAATCCAAAACAGCAATTTTATTGTCTGCAATATCTAGTGTTTTAAGTTTTAAGTTTTTTGAAAGATCAATTTTTGTAATCGCCTCATGGTAAGAACTTAAATTTTCTAGTGAAGCAAAATCTTCAATACCAGTTAAATCTGTGATTTTATCAGGAGTACCAAAAGCAGATAAAGATTTTACGTTTACAATATTTGAGGTTAAAACTTTTCCATCAACTACACCAGAATCTAGTCCGCTGCTAATTAATCTTCTTTCAAAATTAGCATCAGGAATTAAAGTATACTGATAATTTTTTTCGCAAGCTGCTGTCGAGTATGTTGCAATTGCATCTTTTGCAATCCATTTATCGGTAGAGAAAGCGGCATCATCAACTTCAATACAAAGCAAGTTTGGATTTTTTGTGAAATTTCCAAAAATTACATTTTGCATATTTGCGTTGTTTCCGTTTTTCAAATTCAAATTGTACAAGTCATTGCCCGCACAATCAAATTCTTTCAAAATAGTATTTTTAGAAACATCTAAATCTTTCAATTTATTAAAGCTTGCACTAAGATTAGTAAGTTTAGTATTTTTAGAAACATCTAAAACTAAGATCTCATTATTACTGAAGTTTAAATTACTTAGTAACGTGTGAGATGCAACATTTAATACACTTATTTTATTATTGCTAATGTTTAATTTCGTCAGCGAAAGGTTTTTCGAAATGTTAATCGTTGTTAATAGGTTGTTATTACATTCTAACGAAGTAAGCAAAGTAAAGTCTTCAATTCCTGCTAAGTCTGCAATATTGCTGTTCGATACATTTAAACTTGTTAGAGAAGTAATACTCATTGTTGCAACTTTTCCGTTTTTTCCGTCTTTATCGATTCCAAGAGCAATTAACTTATCTTCAAAATTCGAGTCAGGAATTAAAGTATAAGGCACAACTACAGGACAAGCAACTGCTGAAAAAGTTGCTGTGGCATCTTTTTTAGTCGCCCAATTTGTATTTGAATAAGAAACATCATCAACTTGAATACATATTAAATCAGGATTTCCTGTAAAATAAGCATCTAATTTTAGAGTAACATTCGTTCCGTTTTTAACATTCACGTTTACCAGCTTGCTGTTAGAGGCATACAAAGAATACAGTTTTGTGTTTTTTGATAAATCTAATGTTCTAATTTGATTATCTCCACAAGATAATTGAGCTAACTCTGTGTTTTTTGAAACATCAATAGTAACTAAACTATTACTATATGCAGAAATAACAGCCAATTTTGTATTTGAACTTAAATCTAAAGATGAAAGTTTGTTATTGTCGACTTGTAATGAAGTTAAATTTATATTCTTTGTTATATCAATATTTGAAATAAAATTTGAACCTAAAGTTAAAGAGAATAAAGCAACATTTTTAGAAACATCGATGCTTGTCAGTTGATTTGATCTAGCATTTAAATAATTCAAGCCTAAATTTTTTGAAATATCTATCGAAGTTAAATTATTATTGTTAACTGTAAGTTGTAACAAAGAGGTAAAATCTTGAATTCCAGTTAAATCAGAAATGTTACTGAGTGATAAGTCTAAGTAGAGAATATTTGCAATACTTTCGGTTTTAACTTTTCCATTTTTACCATCTCTGTCAATTTGAAGAGCAATAAGTTTGTCTTCAAATTTTGAATCAGGAATAAGCGTATAAACATTACAGTCTAAACTAAAGCTTGCGCCGGCATCTTTAGTAACATTCCAATTTGAAGTGACTGCCAAATCTGAAACTTTAATGCAAGTCAAAGCCGCATTACTTGAAGTATTTAATGTGTTTAAAACAGCATTTTTAGAAAGATCTAATTTCTGTAATGAATTAGCAGATGCATTTAAATTCGTTAAGGCAGTAAAGCCTTGAATTCCTGTTAAATCAGAAATAGAAGTTCCTGAGACATCTAATGAAGTTATTGTGTTAATGCTTGAATTTAAAACACCTCCATTTTTTCCATCGGTATCAATTCCAAGAGCAATTAATTTATCTTCAAATTTCGGATCAGCAATATTTGTAGAAAGATTACAATCTAACGAAGAATAATATTCTTCAGCATCTTTTATTGTTTCCCAATTTGTTCTAGAATAATCAACATTATCAACTTGAATACATGATAAACCAATATTTCCTTTAAAATTAAAAGTATAGTCTAAACCTGCGTTTCCGTAAAAATATCTAAAATAAATTCCATGATTTTTTAATAAATTAGAATTGTTTCCATTTTTTACATTAAGGCTGGTTAATTTATTATAGCCTGCACTTAACAAAACTAAAGAATTATTTTTGCTGACGTCTAATGAGGTTAATTGATTAGAACTGCATGATAAGTCTTTTAACAGTTTATTTTTACTTACATCTAAACTTGTCAGTTTATTGCCATCAAGCAATAATGTTTCTAGTGCTGTATTTGCCGAAACATCTAATGTCGTCAGGTTATTAACGTTGCAGTCTAATTGCTTAAGAGCAATATTTTTTGTTACGTCAAGTGTTTTTAAAGGAAGTCTGCTAAGATTTAATTCAATTAATTTAGTGTTTTTAGAAACATCTAAAGTGGTGTACTTATTACTGCCTCCATTATTACCGCAAACTAAATATTCAAGATTTGTGTTTAAAGTCACATCGAAGGTTTCTAATAAATTAGAACTTGCGTCCAAGAAAGTTAAATTAGTATTTTTGCTTAAGTCTATAGTTGTTAAGTTATTCGATCCAAAAGCTAATTTAATTAAAGCAGTATTTTTACTTACATCTAAAGTTTTTAAAGCGTTACCGCTACAATCTAAATCAGTTAAAGCTAGGTTGTTGCTCAAATCTAAACTTGTTGCCTCAATCAAAGGACAAATCAATGTTTGTAATAAAGTATTTTTAGAAACATTTAAGGTTTTAAGTTTATTGCCAGAGCAATCTAAGCCAATTAAATTTAGATTAGATGAAACATCTAGCACAGTGAGCTTATTCGAACCGCATACTAAAGAAGTTAGCGCTGTATTGCTTGATACGTCTAAAGTAGTCAGGCTATTAGAATATAAATCAACATTTGTCAGCAAAGTGTTTTTTGATAAATCAATCGAGGCTAATTTATTAAAGCGAAGAGATAAACTCGTTAACAAGGTGTTTTTAGAAACATCTAAAGTTGATATTTGACTAAAATTACAATTTAAAGTAGTCAAAGCTGCAAAATCCTGAATACCTGTCAAATTGGTAATATTATTTCCTATCGATGCAATATCGAGGGATTTTAAAGCATTGATATTCGAAGTGGGTACTTTTCCATCGGGTACACCAGAGTCAATTCTCATCGATATTAATGTTTTTTCAAATTCTACATCAGGAATAAGGGTATATTGTTCTGTACCTTGAACATAAACTTGAACATCATCAATCAAAACATCAAAAGTTTTGCTGTCAAAACTAAAAGTAGAGATAGACAAATCGTACGAAAGGTCTTGATCTGCAGTAAAAGTAGTTGCTTTTTCAGTCCATAAATTATTAGTCGCAAAAGTACTGCTTGATAAAGTACTTGCACTTCCGGCTTTTGATATGTTTAAAGCAATAGGATGATCTCCGCTATAATTTGCACTCACATATTTATACCTGAATTTAACAGTATAAGTTACGCCAGCTTTCATAGGAACTTGAGCAAGAATTTTTGGAGATACTGTTGTAAACGATAGTTTTGCACTATAATTTCCTAACACTCTATCAGTGCTGGAAGCAACAGAGTTTGTAACGTTCCAATTTTGAAGTACATTGCCTGTCCAACTTTCCAGTCCTCCATTCGGAACCAAGTTAACTTGTGCATAAATTGAAAAATTTGCCAATAAAAGCAATAAGAGTAGTTTTGTTTTCATAGAATGATTTTATGATTGGTCGCGCAAGTGTACTCATATTAAACCAAGTTTCCTTACGGGAAAACGTAATCGAGCTGCTATTTTTTTGGTTTTTTAATCTTTAAAATTTTTGGAGGCGTTTTTTTTACACCACATGTATTTTTTATAAGAATATACATAACTGTTTGGTATAAAAGACTTTGAATTCTTTTTTGGTTTTTCTTAAATTTTAATCAAAAAGTCATAAGACAGTGTTAACGGTTAGCTTTTTGTAACAAAAAATCATAATTTAGGCGCATCTTTTAACTTTTATTAAAAATAAGATACATGAGTCACATAAAACCTATTTGTATTTCTGCATTTGCAATCCTTGTTTTAGCAAGCTGTGGAGCAGGAAAACAAGCATCAATTACTGTTGCTGCACAAACATTGACACCAATTGCAATTCCGGTAACAACCGTAAAAAAAGCACCAGTTTCTGAGAATGATTTAAAAAGATGGAGCCATTTAGATTTGGTGAAAGATACTATTCCGGGAATGAGCGTTGACAGGGCTTACGCCGAAATATTAAAAGGAAAAACAGGCCAGAAAGTAATTGTAGGTGTTGTTGATTCAGGTATAGATATTGACCACGAAGATCTAAAAGGAAAAATCTGGACCAATACAAAAGAAATTCCAGGAAACGGAATCGATGATGATAAAAATGGTTTTATAGATGATATTCACGGATGGAATTTTCTTGGAAATGCTGTAGACGAAAATCTTGAAATGACTCGTATCATTAAAAAAGGAGACGACGGATCTGCAGAATATAAAAATGCTCTGGCTCAGTACAACGAAAAAATGAGCAAGGCATTAGAAAGCAAAAAACAAGTAGATTTTTTATTAGATGTTCATAACACGATAAAAAAAGCGTTGAACAAATCAACTTATAAAGCCGAAGATTTAAAATCACTTACTTCTGTTGATCCCAAGTTGGCGCAAAGCAAAATGGTGATGAATCAGGTTTTTGCTAACTCTGACGATGATTTTGATCCAGAAGCTGAGCTTGAAGAATACAGAGAACAGGTTTACAATGAATTGAATTTCAATTTAAACAAAGATTTTGACGGAAGAAAAATAGTGGGAGATAATCCAGATGATATCAATGATAATCATTACGGAAACAATACCGTTTTTGGTCCAAATAAAGAAAAAGCACTTCACGGGACTCACGTAGCCGGAATAATAGCACAGCTTCGCGGCAACAATTTGGGAGGAGACGGTGTTGCAGAGAATGTTGAAATTTTACCAGTTCGATCTGTTTCTGATGGTGATGAATACGATAAAGATATTGCACTCGGAATTCGTTATGCAGTAGATAATGGAGCAAAAGTAATTAACGGAAGTTTTGGAAAAGGATTTTCTCCGCATAAACAATGGGTTTTCGATGCTTTAAAATATGCAGCCGATAAAGATGTTTTAATTGTTCATGCAGCAGGAAACGACGGTTATGATATTGATGATGTAAAAAACATCAGTTATCCAAATGACGCTCAAGATAATGTTAAAGAGTTTGTAGACAACGTAATAACAGTTGGAGCCATAAACAATGCTTACGGAGAAAATGTTATCGCAGATTTTTCTAATTTTGGAAAAATAAATGTTGATGTTTTTGCGCCGGGTGTAAAAATTTATGCAAGTGTACCAAACAACAAATACCAATATTTAGAAGGAACATCAATGGCATCTCCTAATGTTGCTGGAGTAGCAGCATTAATTCGTTCTTATTATCCAAAATTAACGGCCTCTCAAGTAAAACACATCTTGATGGATTCAGGCATTTTACTTCCTGCAACCGTAAATTTAGGTGAAGACGGAGCACCGAAACCAGCTGCGGAAACTTCTACAACAGGTAAAATAGTTAATGCATACAATGCCTTATTGATGGCTGAAAAAATGTCTAAAAACTAATTAAGATAAAATACTAATCCGATGGAAGAGTGGCAACTCTTCCATTTTTATTAAAACAACCATGCGAAAAATTATACTATTATCCTTTCTGAGTTTAGGTTTAAACACTGCATTTGCACAAAGTGCTCCCTATTGGCAACAACATGTTGATTACAAAATGGAAGTATCAATGGATGTAAAAACCTACCAATATAAAGGGAAACAAGAATTGGTTTATACCAATAATTCTCCTGATACTTTAAGAAAAGTTTTCTACCATTTATACCCAAATGCTTTTCAGCCAGGAAGCGAAATGGATGCCCGTTTGCATTCTATAAAAGATCCGGATGCAAGAATGGTAAATAAAATAAAAGACGCTGACGGCAAAGATATTAAGCAAAGTCGAATTGAAACTTTAAAACCAAACGAAATAGGATTTTTAAAAATCAGCAATTTTAAGCAAGATGGCGTAACAGCACAGACAAGAACTTCAAATACTATTTTAGAAGTAACTTTGGCGAAGCCTATTTTACCAAATTCTAAAACAACTTTTACGTTAGATTTTGACGGTCAGGTTCCGGTTCAAGTTCGTCGTTCTGGTAGAAATAATAAAGAAGGAGTTGAACTTTCGATGTCGCAATGGTATCCTAAATTAGCTGAATTTGATTTTGAAGGCTGGCACGCAGATCCTTATATTGCAAGAGAATTTCACGGGGTTTGGGGAGATTTTGATGTAAAAATTACAATCGACGCAGCATACACAATTGGAGGTTCTGGATATCTACAAGATAAAAATCAAATTGGTCATGGATATGAAGATGCTGGCGTAACAGTTACTTATCCAAAAAAAGCAAAAACGCTGACTTGGCATTTTATCGCGCCAAACGTTCATGATTTTACCTGGGCCGCTGATAAAGATTATACGCATGATATTGTAAAAGGACCAAACGATGTCGATTTGCACTTCTTCTACAAAAACGATCTAAAAACAACTGGAAATTGGAAACAATTAGAGCCTTTAATGGTAAAAGTGATGGATTACTACAATCATAAAGTAGGCGCTTATCCGTACAAACAATACTCATTTATTCAAGGTGGAGACGGCGGAATGGAGTATGCAATGTGTACTTTGATGCTAGGAAGCGGTACTCTTGAAGGAATTTTAGGGACTGCAACACATGAATTAGGACATTCTTGGTTTCAGCATATTTTGGCTTCAAACGAGTCTAAACACCCATGGATGGATGAAGGTTTTACAACCTATATTGAAGACAGCGCTTTGAATGAATTAAAAGGAGATAAAAAAGAAGTAAATCCTTTTAAAGGAAATTATACCTCTTACTATCAATTAGTTCAATCAGGAAAAGAACAGCCGCAAACTACTCACGGTGACCGTTATGACGAAAACAGACCTTACAGTGTTTCATCTTATATAAAAGGAAGTATTTTCTTGTCGCAATTAGTTTATGTTATCGGACAAGAGAATTTAGATGCTACTTTAAAAAGATATTTTAATGATTTTAAATTCAAGCACCCAACGCCAAACGATATCAAAAGATCTGCGGAAAGAGTTTCTGGAGCAGAATTAGATTGGTATTTAATTGACTGGGCTGAAACGACTAACACAATTGATTACGGAATTAAAAATGTAGAAGATAATTCAGGGAAAACTACAGTTAGTCTAGAAAGAATTGGAAGAATGCCAATGCCAATAGATTTAAAAGTAGAGTATACAGACGGAACTTCTGAAGCTTTCTACATTCCGTTAAGAATGATGAATTTCATTAAGCCAAATCCAAACCCGAACGAAAAAAGAACTGTTTTAGCTGATTGGGCTTGGGCACAGTCAAACTACAGTTTTACAATCGACAAAAATAAAACTGCAATCAAAAAAATCACTATAGATCCAAGCGGATTAATGGCCGATGCAAAAGCTGCAAATAATGTTTTTGAAGTGAAGTAATTTCAAAAAGAAATCAAATAAAAAAAGCCCTTAAAACTAATTTTAAGGGCTTTTTCTTTTCAAATTTATCTAAGATTTTATGTTGTTTTTATTTCTGTAACAACGGCTGTCTGTGTTTTCTTAAAAGGAAATAATTTTCGGTAACTTGCCGATCTCCACAACCATTCGATTGGTCCGTAATTGAATTTTGAAAGCCACCATTTGCTGATAAACAATTGAAGAATAAAAACAAAAATAGCCAAGGTAAAGTAAAACCAATACGGCATTGAGTCTGCAATCCCAAAACCAATTCCGGAAAAGATAAAAGCACCCAATATATTTTGTGTCATATAATTGGTTAAAGTCATTTTTCCGCCGGCACTAAAATAACTGAAAATCGTTTTTAGTTTTCCATTTGTATACAATAAAGAAATCCCGGTTGCGATAAAAATCATTGTACTTAAAAACAACCAATAAATTGGATGAAAGATCTTGAAAATGGCAACTTGTTTATAAAAAATGATCAAATTAAAACCTACACCAATAATAAGGGCTATGGCTAAACTAATCCAAAGTGTGCGTTTTAATACTTTTTTCAATTCGTTTAAACGATTAAAGAAATCTAATTTTTGAAGCAAGAAGCCAAAAAGCATGCACGCAAACATTACAATATGTGCAGTAATGGCATAACCTGGAATAATAATTTGTTCGTAAAATGAAGCCAATAAATTAAATCTAAAAAAGTCGATCCAGTTTCCGGAATGATATAGTTTTAAATATTCAGGATTAGTGGCAATTTCAGGATGTTCGACTTTAAGGCCGTTTACATAAGCCATTACAAACGGAATAGTAAGAACAAGAACGCCTGAAATTATGGCCAATGTTTTAGCAGAACATTTGTAAAAAAGCAACATTACAAGTCCTAAAAAAGCATAATCTTTTAAGATGTCTCCAAGCCAAAAAGCTGAATTAATAAACGCCAATACAAAAAGCAAGATCATTCTCCAGGCAAAAAATGTGACTGGGTTTTTGCCTTTCGCAGCTACATTATTAATTAAAATAGCGAAGCCATAGCCAAATAAGAGCGTTAATAAAGTCCAAGACTTTGCGGCAAAAAAATACCGGTTAAAATATATAAGTACTTCAGATAAAATACTGTTGTTGATTTTGTGAGGCACACCGATGTATAAAAAATCAGAGTAATTGCCAATAGCAACACCTAAAATTGCCCAGCCTCTAAGGATATCGACAATAGCAGTTCTTTTGCTTTGTTCGATCGGATGATAAGAATTTGTCATTTGATTAACATTTTTGTTTGTGATTTGATTGATGATTTAAGATAAACTTGAAATTATTTTAACGCAACCAAAAGTAAGAAAATTATGTAATTGGCAAATTTTATCTTAATTTATTTTAATAAAAAAATGCATCATCATAAAAGACAGGCTTTTATAATGATGCATTTCTTAAAATGAGCATTTTTTTAGTTTTTCTATAAAATTTCTCCCCAGCTTTTTTCGTCCTTTAATAATAATTCTCTTAAAATCTGAACTGGAGGCATGCCGTTATCCAGCATGGCGTCGTTAAATTTTTGCAGGCTATAATTACTGCCTTCTTGTTTTTTATAGTCTTCACGAAGTTTTAAAATTTGTAATTTTCCTAAAGTATAAAACAAATAACCTGGATCGTAAGTTCCTCTTAAAGCTTCCTGACGTGATGGTTTATCGCCTTGATACCAGTTATTCATGAAAAACTTAGTGGCATCATCAACATTCATTCCGTGACAATGAGTATTAATAGAAACACATAAACGACAAATTCTCAAAAGTGCATCGCCAGATTGCGCCAAACGATATTTTGCGGCTTTAATCGGATCTCCGTTGTTGCCGTATCCTTCGTCAATCATCATTTTTTCAGTATAATGCGCCCAGCCTTCAACATAAGCATAACTCATAAAAACCTTTTGGATTTTAGATGTTTTAGAAGCATTCGAATGTAAGAACTGTGTGTAATGTCCAGGATATGCTTCGTGAATAGAAACAATATCAGTTGTATAATAATTAAATTGTGCCATCCAATCTTCTTGCTGTTTTGGTGTCCATTTAGGATCTACAGGAGTGATGTAGTAAAAAGCCTGAGTAGCTTTTGTCTCAAACGGACCGGGAGAATCCATAGAAGCAGTGCTTGTAGCACGTGCATAAGCAGGAGTTTCCTGAATTTTGACACGAACTTCCGAAGGCATCGTTACGATTTTATGATCAATTAAATATTGACGAATTGCTTCGATATTCTTTTTGGCATCTGGAATAAGGTTTTGAGCCGTTGGATGCTCTTTTTGCATGTCATTATAAACGTCAATCGGTTTTTTATTTGGGTTGATGATTTTTGCTGCAGCATTAAAAGAAGCCTGTTCTTTTTTTAATTCCTTTAAACCAATTGCCAAAATTTCATCTGGAGACAATTTAATTTCTTCCTGATACAACAGCATTTTTTTGTAGTTGTCTACACCAATTGCATATTTGTTAGTCGCTTTTGGCAGTTTTTCTTTTTCTAAAAATGCGGCATAATCATTAATGGCCGCAATCGCATTTTTATTGGCTTCTGTAAAAGCCTTCATTAAACTGTCGTTTTTAACATCTTTTAAAGCAACTAATAAATCATTTCCCAAAAACGAAGCAGAACCTTTTGCAATATCGATCGCTAATTGAATGTGAGGCAGGGCAAGTGAATCCTGCAAGTTTTCTTTAGCATCTTTATAAATTCTCGGCGCTTCTTTTTCAATGGCAATAATCGATTTTATTTGTTCTTCTAACGGAGCAAAATTTCGTTGAATATAAATGTTGACATCAATTGCGCCCGCATATGTCATAGGGTTTTTGTTGAAAGGTTTTAAATCTTCAAAAGAAAATAATTCGTTTTTGACATTCGATTTAATGATTTTCCAATCGTAGTAGTTTTTTTTGCTTAAAGCAGAAGAATCAATAGCAGCGAATTGGCTGTCGAATTTTTTAAGTGCAGCAATTCGAGCAGCAATAGTTTTTTTATTAAAGTGGCCTACTTTTCCGTCGTATTCGTGAAGTCCTAAATAAACACCCATTTGCGGGTTCCATTCTAGATTTTGGGTAATGTATTCTTCAGATAACTTCAGAAAAGCTTCGTCGCCAGATCCTGAAGAATCGTCCTGTTTTTTATTACAGCTAAAAATCGAAAAAAATAAAATGGAAGATAGAATGAAAATATTTTTCATAATGTTTTTGGTTTGAAAATAGGTTAATTAAATAATTGAAATTCAATAAATAACAATCAAAAATAGCAAATTTTCAAACCAAAAACGGATTTTTTATGCTCCTAAATGTTCCAGCATATCTTTTGTCATTGACTCAAGATCAAAAGTATGTTTCCAATCCCAATCTTCTCTTGCAGACGAGTCATCGATACTTGCCGGCCAGCTGTCCGCAATTTTCTGACGGAAATCTGGATTATAGGTAATTTCAAATTCAGGAATATGTTTTTTAATTTCTGCAGCAATTTCGGTTGGAGTAAAACTCATTGCAGCCAAATTGTATGAAGAATGTATTTTGATTTTTTCAGCCGGAGCTTTCATAATATTGATGGTTGCTTCAATAGCATCATCCATATACATCATCGGCATTTTGGTTTCAGACGACAAAAAGCATTCGTATTTTTTATCGGCGATCGCTTTATAAAATATATCAACCGCATAATCTGTAGTGCCGCCGCCTGGAGGTGTCGACCAGCTGATTAAACCTGGATAACGAATACTGCGAACATCAACACCATAAATATTATGATAGTATTCGCACCATCTTTCGCCAGATTGTTTACTGATTCCGTAAACTGTAGAAGGTTCCATAATAGTGTACTGCGGTGTATTTTCTTTTGGAGTCGTTGGTCCAAAAACAGCAATACTGGATGGCCAGAAAATCTTTTTTATTTTTTTTGCTTTCGCCAAATTCAAAACGTGAAATAATGAATTCATATTTAGATCCCAGGCAAATGCAGGATTTTTTTCGGCTGTAGCAGACAAAAGTGCTGCCATCAAATAAATATCGGTAATTTGATGCACCTCAACAAGATGTTCAATTTGATTAAAATCTAAAGCATTGACCACTTCAAAAGGTCCAGAATTTACAACGTCAGTATTTAATTTTCGAATATCAGAAGCAATTACATTTTCTGTTCCGTATAACTTACGCAGCTTTTGAGTCAGCTCTGTCCCAATCTGACCGCAAGCGCCAATGATCAATATTTTTGGATTCATTTATGAAGATTTTAGTATGGCAAATATAACGTTTTCGCAAATAATTTTACTTTTTAGGAGATGAAATTATAAATTTAACAAAGATAAAGTTTGTTTTTTGGATTATTCTCGAAATGAAATTTAACCGCAAAGCACGCAAAATTTTTAATCAATAAGTTTTTTTTAAAACAAAAAGGTCGCAAAGCTAAATGTTGAACTAGCTCTGCGAACTTTATCTTTTCTAAACTTTCTATAAGACAGGAAACTTTGCGTGCTTTGCGGTTAAATTCACAAGCAAATAATAACAATGATTTATAGAATCTTTAGCAAAAATCAGAATTCGTAATTGTAAATTTACTTTGTAACTTTGTAGCTTAATGTTTTACCAAATGAAATATAAAATATCTCTTTTTCTGCTTTTGATTTTTGTACTGAATTCATGTCAAAATGAAGATGAAAAACGTCGTGCTGAAAACGAAAAAGAAGCTAAAAAAAAGGAAATCATTTTTAATAATATCAATAAAGGCTGGGTTTTCATTGACGAGCCAATTAACGATATCGCACAACAAAAAATAAGTTCGTGGACTGAATGGCGCGATTTTTTAAAAGAAATCGGAGATAAACCAAGAAAGACAATCGGAGCTTTTCAAAAAAAGTCAAAAGCGATTTCAAAAAAAGCAATGGCTTTAAACAATAATATTCCTCCAGAATTTAACCAGCCTGTAATCAAAAGCCGGATTTCTATTTTGATTACCAAAGTCAGAATGTTGGATTTGTTTATTAATTTGAATAAAATTCCAGATGAAAAAGTGACTTTTTTAATTGGAGATATCAACAAAGAACTTGTTTCATTAGAAAGACAAATGGATAAAATTGTCGAAAAAGCTAAAATTCCGAAAGAAGAAGGAGAAGCTGATTTTCTTAAAATGTTAGATACAACACGCGCGATTCCGAATACGCCTTTAGATAAAAATTTACAAGTTGAGTAAAAACGCCTTATATACAATGTATGACAATCTGCCTAAAACACAGCAGATTGCCATACAATTACTAGAACAAAATCAAGTGAAAATGCATCTCAGCGGTTTGTTGGGTTCTGCAGTTTCATTTGTAATACGTGCCGTTTTCAAGAAAGCCGAATTGCCATTTTTAGTTGTTTTAGACAATAAAGAAGAGGCGGCTTATTACTTGAATGATCTCGAACAAATGATTGGCGAACAGGATGTTTTGTTTTATCCCTCTTCATTTCGCCGTCCGTATCAAGTTGATGAAACAGACAATGCAAATGTTTTGCTTCGAGCTGAGGTTTTAAACCGAATAAATTCTCGAAAAAAACCGGCCATAATTGTTACGTATCCAGAAGCACTTTTTGAGAAAGTAGTGACGCGTCAGCAATTGGATAAAAACACGTTGAAAGTTTCTTTAAACGATAAAATTTCAATTGATTTCATTAATGAAGTTTTGTTCGAATACGAATTCAAAAGAGTCGATTTTATTACAGAACCCGGCGAATTTTCAGTTCGTGGAGGTATTGTCGATGTGTTTTCTTTTTCAAACGATCATCCGTATCGAATTGAATTTTTTGGAAATGAAGTAGATAGCATCAGAAGTTTTGATGTGGAAACACAATTGTCTGTTGAAACGCATAAAAAAATTACCATTATTCCGAATGTCGAAAACAAGATATTTCAGGAAAATAGAGAAAGCTTTTTAGATTACATTGCTGAGAAAACGGTACTTTTTATTCAAAATACTGACGGACTTTTTAGTCAACTTGATAAACAATTTGCAAGGGCAGAAGAAGCTTTTTCAAAACTTTCAGGAGAAATAAAACACGCCGAACCAGAACAATTATTTTTAAATCAGGCTTCGTTCATTAAACGCGCTTTAGATTTTTCGATTGTAGAATTGGCTTCAAAACCCATTTTCAAAACCACTAAAAAATTCGAATTCCATATTCAGCCTCAGCCCTCTTTCAATAAACAATTTGATTTGCTGCTGAATAACCTGAGCGATAATCATTTTAACGGATACAAAAATTATTTGTTCTGTTCGAATGAAACGCAGGCCAAACGTTTTCATGATATTTTTGAAAGTCTCGATGAAGCGAATTCTGAGAACATAAGAAAACAATACCACACTATTGTATTGCCCTTATATCAAGGGTTTGTCGATGAAGAAAATCAGATAACGGCTTATACCGATCATCAGATTTTTGAACGTTATCATAAATTCAACATCAAAAACGGTTATTCGAAAAAGCAGAATATTACGCTTAAGGAATTAACAGCACTTTCAGTTGGTGATTATGTAACGCACATCGATCACGGAATTGGAAAATTTGGCGGTTTACAGAAAATTCAAGTGGAAGGGAAAACGCAGGAAGCCATCAAATTGGTTTATGCCGATAATGATATCGTGTATGTCAGCATTCACTCGCTTCATAAAATTTCAAAATACAACGGAAAAGACGGAACGCCTCCAAAAATCTATAAATTAGGATCGAACGCCTGGAAAATTTTAAAACAAAAAACCAAAGCGCGTGTCAAACATATTGCATTCAATTTGATTCAGTTGTATGCAAAACGCCGTTTAGAAAAAGGTTTTCAATTTGCGCCGGACAGTTATTTGCAAAACGAATTAGAAAGTTCGTTTATTTATGAAGATACGCCCGATCAAACCAAATCAACGGCAGAAGTAAAAGCCGACATGGAAAGCGATCGCCCAATGGATCGTTTGGTTTGCGGTGATGTTGGTTTCGGAAAAACAGAGGTTGCCATTCGCGCTGCTTTTAAAGCGGTTGACAATAGCAAACAAGTTGCTGTTTTAGTGCCTACAACTATTTTGGCTTATCAGCATTTTAGAACTTTTTCGGAGCGTTTAAAAGATATGCCAGTTTCTATTGGTTATTTAAACCGATTTAGAACGGCAAAACAAAAAGCACAAACTTTAAAAGATTTAGCAGAAGGAAAACTCGATATCGTAATCGGAACACACCAATTGGTCAACAAAAATGTAGTTTTTAAAGACTTAGGTTTGTTGATTGTCGACGAGGAACAAAAGTTTGGAGTTAACGTAAAAGATAAATTAAAAACCATTGCAGCTAATGTTGATACGTTGACATTAACAGCAACGCCAATTCCGAGAACTTTACAATTCTCATTGATGGCGGCGAGAGATTTGTCTGTAATTACAACGCCTCCGCCAAATCGTTATCCGATTGAAACGAATGTTGTTGGTTTTAATGAAGAAATAATTCGTGATGCAATTTCGTATGAAATTCAGCGAAATGGACAAGTTTTTTTCATCAATAACCGAATAGAAAATATAAAAGAAGTTGCCGGAATGATTCAGCGTTTGGTTCCAAATGCAAGAGTCGGAATTGGGCACGGACAAATGGACGGAGCAAAATTAGAGGAATTGATGCTGGCTTTTATGAACGGAGATTTCGACGTTTTGGTAGCTACAACGATTATTGAAAGTGGTTTAGATGTACCAAATGCCAATACAATTTTCATCAACAATGCCAATAATTTCGGTTTATCAGATTTACATCAAATGCGCGGGCGTGTTGGGCGAAGCAATAAAAAAGCATTCTGTTATTTCATTTGTCCGCCGTATTCATCTATGACTGAAGATGCAAGAAAACGTATTCAGGCATTGGAACAATTCAGTGAATTGGGAAGCGGTTTTAACATTGCGATGAAAGATCTTGAAATTCGTGGCGCTGGAGATTTATTAGGTGGAGAACAAAGCGGTTTCATCAATGAAATTGGTTTTGATACGTACCAAAAAATCATGAATGAAGCGATTGAAGAATTGAAAGAAAACGAGTTCAAAGATTTATATCCGGAAGAAAATAATATCGATACTAAGGAATATGTAAAAGACATTCAAATCGATGCCGATTTTGAGTTATTATTTCCAGATGAATATATCAATAACGTTTCGGAACGTTTGGTTTTATATAACGAATTAGGCGCCATAAAAGACGAAGCTGGTTTACAGGAATTCGAAAGAAAGCTAATTGACCGTTTCGGACCTTTGCCAAAACAAGCAACTGCTTTACTAAACAGCATCCGCGTAAAATGGATTGCAACGCGTGTTGGAATCGAGAAATTAGTCTTGAAACAAGGTAAAATGATTGGGTATTTTGTTTCAGATCAACAGTCTGATTATTACCAATCCGTGAAGTTTAGAAATGTTTTAAATTTTGTTCAAAAGCATAGTAATCTTTGCAAAATGAAAGAAAAACAAACCGTAAACGGATTACGTTTATTATTGACTTTTGAAAATGTAAAATCTATCAAACGTGCTTTGGAATTGATGGAGTTGTTTGAGGAATAATTTTTTTTAAAAAAGCCACGAATTCACGAATTATTGAGAGTGAAATTTCTTAAAATTCGTGGCAAAAATAAAATTAAAAAATGGCGTATGAGATTTCCATACGCCATTTTCTTTTAAACTAAAAATGAACTATTTAACGATCAGTTTTTTAGTAACATTAAAATCTTTAGAAGCAATATTTACAATATACATGCCAGATGCCAAATGATGATTGATTTGTCCTGAAGCAGAAAGTTTTGCTGTTAAAACCGTTCTCCCATTCATGTCAGAAACCGTAATTGAAGCTGCATCTCCGTTTTCTAATTCTGGCAGTAAAACATGAAATTCATTGTCTGTTGCTGGGTTCGGATAAATGCCGATTACTTTTTCAGTTTCAGAAACATCATCAATTTTTATAGCTGCTTTTCCTGTTCCAATAGTTGTTGGTTCCAATTGCCATTGCGCACTGAACCATCCATCTTGCGAATTTCCATATTGAGCAGATCCTGTTTGGTTTTCAACATGAATAATATTTCCTGATTGCCATCTGTTTCTTAGTCTTACCCAAGTTCCATCAATATAGTCGCTTGACCATTGTGCACTCCAGAAAGTAGTATCTGTTATGTTACATTGAACACTTCCAGTCTGACCTTCAATATTAATTAACTCTCCAGTTGCTACATTTTTAAGTACAAAATAAGTGGCATCAATAGCGATTTTTTGCCATTTGTAGCTGTTGCCTGAAACTGTTGCTCCATAACCAACGTTTGTTCCGGCATCAGATAAATAAGCTCCAGTCCATCTGTTTTTGATTGTGAAATATGTTCCTGTTGAAGAAGAAACGGTTATGGCACAAGTTGCTGTTTTTGCTCCATCTTGAGTTGTAACTGTAATCGTTGCAGCGCCCGAAGCGACAGCAGTTATTAATCCGGATGTATTTACAGTGGCAACGGCAGTATTATTTGAACTGTACGTTACTGATTTATTTGTTGCTGTCGAAGGATTAACTGTTGGTGTTAATTGCTGTGTTGCGCCAACTGATAGAGTTGCAGTTGTTGGAGCTAAAGTTACGCTTGTAACAGCAACAACGCCAGTTCCGGGATTAGAATCGTACCAAGTATTATTCATGTACCAGCCTGTTTTATTTCGGCTTAAGTCGGCAGTTTGGTTCGTTCCGTCGTTAAAAATTAAATTAGTTGAAGTTACATTTGTAAAGGTATAACTGTACCAGCCATTTCCTGCATCGATCATGTTTGCACCTGGCCAAGTTGCATTTGCTAAAACTCCCGCAGGCAAAGCACTCCAATAATAGATTTTAATTGCAGTTCCCCAGTTTGATGGTTTATAAAAATAAACCGTAAAATTAGTATTTGGATTTACGGTAATTGCTGCAACTGCGGTCTTATTTCCGTCTTGTGTTGTTGCAGTAATATTTGCTGTTCCAGCTGCAACAGCTGTTACAAGTCCGCTAGAATTTACCGCTGCAATCGCTGTATTGCTAGAACTCCAAGTTATATTTTTGTTTGTTGCGTTTGCCGGAGCAATTGTTGCAGAGAGCTGTTGCGTATTTCCAGCATATAAACTAGCTGTAGTTGGTGAAACACTAACTGACGCAACCGGAATCGCAGCAACGGTTATTGCTGATGTTGCTGTTTTATTTCCATCAGCAGTTTTAACAGTAATAGTAGTTGTTCCTGTAGCAACTGCCGTAACTAATCCAGAAGCATTTACAGTAGCAACGGCTGTATTACTTGATGTCCAAGTAAGATTCTGATTGGTAGCATTTGCTGGTGCAATAATTGCATTTAATTGTTGCGTAGATCCTAAACCAACAGTTGCAGTTGTCGGATTTACAGAAACTCCAGTTACTGCAACAACAGGAGCATTAGTATTGGTTAAAACTAAATATTCATAAGCAGCAAACGTTCTTGTTGTGCCTGTTGTTAAAGTTACAGAAGCATTGTTATTGTACGGATTTACATAGGTTCCTGCTAAGGCAGCCGGAATAACATATGATTTAGAAGCATTTCTTAAATTCGACATTACAATAACTTTTTCTGTACCTAAAGTTTTGGTGAAAATACTAATGTCATCATTTGCATACATCGTTAAATCACCGCGTCTTATAGCAGCACTCGAAGTTCTAAAATTTAAGATTTTAGCAAAATCAGCAGCTGCAGTTGGGTTTTGTGACCAATTGAATTTAAAATTTGTCCAAGGCCAATCGGTTTTTGGTTCATAATCAATTTCTTGTCCGCTCATTAAAAAAGGAACACCTTTCATATAAGCTGAAACTAAGAAGTTGGCCACAATTCCGTTATGATTATTAAAGATTACAAAAGGTCTTTGTACACCATTATCGTTCGTATACGTATCATGATTTCCTGTATATCGAACAGCTTGATTTGAACCCGTTGCATTTGCATATTCGTAATCGTTTATGGTTTGAAAACGTGTTGAAACCGGACCACCGGCAGCAACATCTTTTAAAGCATTCCAAAACCATCTGTCGCCAAAATTCATGTCAAAACCAGCTGTAAAGTTGGCTTGTCTGTCTCCTTCGGCTAACATTAATAATTTATGAGAAGAAATTCCTCTGATGTTTGAAATAACTTCTGACCAAAAATCAAGCGGAGGATTATTTGCATAATCGCAACGGTATCCATCAACATTTGCTGCCAAGATCCAATAACGCATAGCATCTTTTATAGCGCCACGTGTAGCTGAGCTATTAAGGTCAAGCGCTGCAATATCTGAAAAGTTGCCTAATTGCTGAATCGTTGTACCGCTTCTCATATAATACTCAGGATGCGTGGTTGTCCAAGCATTATCCCAAGAAGTTCCATTAATGGCAATGTCTAAAATAACGGCCATTCCGCGGCTGTGAGCGCCATCTACTAAAGTTCGTAGATCTGAAAGCGAACCGTATTCTGATCCAACGGCTTTAAAATCTTTAATGCAATAAGGTGAAGCTGAGCTTCGAGAATCAGTACCGTGCGGGTAAATTGGCATTAAATAAATAACATTGGTACCGAGTGCTTTTATATTGTCTAATCGGGCGGTTACACCGGCTAAATCTCCGTTAGCACTAAACGGACGAATATGTACCTGATACATGTTTACATCTCGAGTATCTGGAACACCAGCGAATGGCATGCCGTACTGAGGCGGATCTTGTGCATAAACTGAACTTGCAAATAATAATAGAAAACAAACTAGTGTTTTCATAATATGAAATAATCTAGTGGTAATTTTGATTTTCATAATAATAGTTTTTTGAATGCTTGTCGGCATTTCTAACTAAAATTCATTCTCACTCGCATCGTTTTTAAATTCGACAAACATTTTGTGGTTAATAGTTTTCAAGTAGTAAATTATTTAATTTTTGTCCATAAGACATAGGGATTGCCACGAATTTCACGAATTAGCACAAATTTTAATCTGCAGCTTTAATTCGTGTCAATTCGTGAAATTTGTGGCAAAAAACTTAGAAGCTTAGTATCTCAGAACCTTTGTGTCTTAAATTACAATTTTTTCAATCCCTTTAATTCTGTAACATTTCCTTCTTTAACGCTGATGGCAACACCACCGCCTGGAGCTAAATACTGTTTTAAAACTGTTTTTGAAGTTACAACAACCTTAGTAACAGTATATTTTTGTGGATTTTCTTTCCAATTCGCTTCTTTAGCATCGGCATAAATGGTGGCAATGAATTTTTTTCCGGCAGGTAAATAATCAAAAGTGATATTTGCAGTTCTAGCATTTTCATCTGTAATACCTCCAATAAACCAAGCGTCTTTTCCTTTAGCTTTACGGGCAATAGTAATGTAATCTCCCGGTTCAGCTTCCAAAATATAACTGTTATCCCAATCTACAGCGACATCTTTAATGAACTGAAATGCATCTGGAAAACGCTCATAATTCCCAGGAATATCAGCCGCCATTTGCAACGGACTGTACATGGTTACATAATAAGCCAATTGTTTTACCAAAGTCGTATTGACACGCTGTGAACTTCCTGTTCCGTAATACGAAAGATCTGTCTGGAAGATTCCAGGTGTATAATCCATTGGACCTCCCATTAATCTTGTAAATGGTAAAATCGTAGTATGATCTGGTGCTAAACCTCCCATAGATTCAAATTCCGTTCCGCGAGCAGATTCTTGAGCAATCCAGTTTGGAAAAGTTCGGTGTAAACCTGTTGGACGAACGGCTTCGTGACTGTCAATCATAATTTTATAATCAGCAGCACGTTTGGCTACATTGATGTAATGATTGACCATCCATTGTCCGTCATGGTGTTCGCCACGCGGAATAATTTTACCTACATAACCTGTTTTTACAGCGTCATAACCGTTGTCATTCATAAACTGAAAAGCACGATCTAAACGACGTTCGTAATTAGTTGCAGATCCTGAAGTTTCGTGGTGCATAATAATTTTTACTCCTTTTGAAGCAGCATAGGCGTGAACAGCTTTTACATCAAAATCAGGATAAGCCGTTACATAATCAAAAACTTCTTCTTTCCAGTTGCCAATCCAGTCTTCCCAACCAATGTTCCAGCCTTCGATAAGAATCGCATCGAAACCATTTTTAGAGGCAAAGTCAATATATTCTTTTGCACGTTCTGTTGTAGCTCCGTGTTTTCCGTTTGGAGTAAGTTTTGTGAAATCATCTGTTAATTTCACATTGTTTTCTTTTCCGAAAGCCCAAGTACTTTTTCCAGCTACGAAATATTCCCACCAAATTCCGATGTATTTTACCGGTTTAATCCATGAAACATCTTTGTAACTAGTTGGTTCGTTCAAATTCAAAATTAATTTTGAAGCTAAAATATCTGTTGCTTTATCGCTCACTACAATAGTTCTCCAAGGCGATTGTGCATCAGTCTGCATATATCCTTTTGCGCCAACAGCATCTGGCGCTAGATGGCTGCGCATTTTGTTTGTTGCAGCATCAACTTCAAGATACATTGCTGGGTAATTAATTAATCCGGCTTCGTGAATGTTGATATACAAACCGTCATCAGATTTCATCATTGACGGCGTTTGAACAGAAAGTTCTTTTATTGGCCATTGTGAATTGATTTCGATCGTTGCTTTTTTCATCAGCGAAGGAATCTCTGAAATTTTTGAGGTTGTATACGCATATTCGTTGGTATCATAATCTCCCGGAATCCAGAAAATTTTATGATTTCCGGCTAAATTAAATTCAGAACGCTCTTCTTTAATTACAAAATAACTTAAATCATTTTGCTTTGGAAATTCATATCTGAAACCTAATCCGTCGTTGAATAAACGGAAACGAATTCGAATGTATCTATTATTATTTTTTGCTTGCGCTAAAGTGACAACCAATTCGTTATAATGATTACGAATCGTTTTTTCTTCGCCTAAAACTGGATTCCAATTTTCATCAACAGAAGATTGTGCTGTATTTGTAACGGTAAAACCATCCAAAAACGAAGGCATATTTTGAAGTTCTAATCCCAAAGAACTTGGTTTTATAACTGCTTTTTGTTTATATGATAATTGGTAAGACGGAATACCGCCTTCTTTCAATTCGAATTTTAAAGAAAGATTTTTGTCTGGCGAAGTTATTTCCTGTGCGTTAATCCATAAAGAGTTGGCACATAAAAAAAATAAAAGCGCGATTTTTTTGCTCAAACGAATTTGAAGCTGCATTTTTTGGGATTGAAAATTCATATTATTTAGTTTTTTGCAAAGCTAATTCTATTAAAGGCTTTTTATTACTTTTTTAGGATTAAATATTGGTACGCATTTAAATTTATTTCGGCACCAATTGAAATTCCAGTTCCAGTTAAAGCATCTGTCCAGTTTGTATTTGCTAATGTTGTAGGAGCAGTATATTTAACGGCTTTGTTTCTAAGATTTGCTATAATTAAAACTTTATCAGCAGAGGTTTCCATAGTAAAAACACTAATTTCGTTGCTGCTGTATCCTGTCAGTTTTCCTTTTCGTAAAGCTTCGCTTGTATTCCTAAAAGCAATAATTTTTTTGTATTCTTTCAGCATATCATAGTCTGCTGCAGCCCAATCGATTGCTATTTTATCAAAATAGTCAATTCGTTTTGAGTAGCCAATTTCTTGTCCGCCATAAATCATCGGAACAGATTTCATGCTTGAAGCGACAACAAAAGCCGCTAAAGATCCTTTTTTACCTCCATAAAGTTCTAGCGGCGTTCCGTCAGAAAGATTTACGTCATGATTTGTAGTGTAGCGTACAATTCTTTTTGAACTCTCTAATTGTCCATATTCTTTTGAACTTTCGGTTTGTAAATAAGAAGCGGGCTGTGCTTCTGAAAAAACCTTTTTTAAAGCATCAAAATAGGCAAAGCCAAAAGTATAATCAAAACCGGCATCATAATGGTTTGCTCTGGAACCTTCGGCCATCAAAATCATTTTTTGGTTTTTGATTTTACGGATTTCAGTAATCGCCTGCGACCAGAATGTCATCGGAACAAAATCAGCAGCATCACATCTAAAACCATCAATATTGGCATTATAAACCCAATACGACATAGCATCAATCATGGCTTTTTTCATGTCTGTATTGGTATAGTTTAATTGTGCAACATCTTGCCAGTTCGTTCCAGGCGGAATTGTAATATTTCCATTTGCGTCTTTTTGATACCAATCTGGATGTGCTGTGATCCATTGATTGTCCCACGAAGTATGATTGGCAACCCAGTCTAAAATAACCGCCATGTTTTTACTATGCGCTTCTGTAACTAGAGAACGAAGATCGTCCAAAGATCCAAAATCAGGATTTACTGCCTTATAATCTTTTACCGAATAAGGCGAGCCTAGTTTTCCGGCAGATTTTATTTTTCCAACAGGATAAATCGGCATTAAATAAATCACATTCGCACCTAATTTCTGAATAGAGTCAAGACGTTTTTGAACTCCTTTTATTGTTCCTTCCGGACTAAAAGAGCGAAGGTTTACTTGATAAATTACAGCATCTTCATTGGCTGGAACTTTATCAAAAGCAGTTCCGTATTGCTGATATTCATTTCCTGTTCCTGTTCCCGGATCAGGTTTAGGATTATCATCAGAAGAGCTGCAGGAAACAAATGCTAAAGCAAAAAGCAGTATAAAAACGATGTTGGTATTAGACTTCATAATTTTAGGAATTTAATTTTTAATAAGCCTGACTTTGATCGTCAGGCTTTTAAATCTGTTTAGTTTTTGAAAAAACCTGCCTTTTTTCAGGATTAAAAGACAGGCATTAACTAACCAAACTCAGCTTTTATATATTTTTATTTTTTTATAATAGTACAAGTTGCCGTTGCTGGATAACCTGCAGTTGCAGGATCAGTTTCAGCGATTGTAAATGTTACCTCATAGGTTCCAGCTTCGGTAATGGTGTACGCACCTTGATCATCACGATTAATAGTGTTTGTTGTGGCATTTTTAGGTCCATAATTAACAGACCAATTATCATTTAATCTGAATTTTAATGCTCCAGGAACTAAATCAGCGGTAATTTTCCATGTTTTAGTTTGATGGTCATAGTTCATTGGAGTGCTTTTATCCCAGCCTCCAGATTGAGCAGTTCCTACAATTCCCCATGCATAAGCAGTGGCAGACCATTTTAAAGTATTTAGATTTACTTTAACTTGATAAGAACCAGTTCCTGGTAGTTTTAAATCAGCATCACTCATTTTTTGAATTGTGCCTTCTCCGGTACCAGCGCCATAAAACTCCGACCAGTTTCTTGCGGTATTTACTTTAAATACCGGTCCATAACCTTGAAGAACAGTAACATAGCCTTGATAAACGCCTTTTTCAATAGCTGTTAAGACAGAGGCAGTATTAACATCCCATTCGCCTTGATAAGCGCCCGGCATATAAATTTCACCAAAAACAATACTTTTTTCGAAAGGTGTAACAGTTAATTCTACATTGTTTGAGAACACTTTTCTGTCCATTGCTGCCTCGACACGAACAATAAGTTTACCGGCTGAGTTTGGCTGTAGACCAAGATCTGTTGCAATTTTGTTTAAATCCCGTACTGAAAAAGATTTGCTTAAGACATCTTGGCCAACTTCAAATCGAGTAGCTTTCAGCCATGCACTAGAACCCGTAATATCTGCCGGAACATCAAACTGTACAGCATACGTTACCGGTGCTTCAATTGGAAAAGTAACAGCTTCCCAAGAAATAGTTATCGCATTATCATCCGCTTTGTCTTCTAATAAAACAATTTTGCTGCTTGGTGCTATTTTAATGTCTGCCGGAAAATTTACTTCTTTCAAATAAGTCAATTCGGCATCATTTTCGCAAGATGCACCTAAAAAAAGCAAGGCGCCAAATGCAAATAATGTACTTATATATTTTTTCATAGTGATATTTTTTTTAGTAACCTGGATTTTGTTTAAGACCTGGATTAGCGTTTAAGGCAGAAGTAGGAATCGGGAAGATTTTTCTATAAGCTGCAGAAGCTTCTTTGAATTGTTTTGGCAGTAAAAATTTGTCAAAACGAATCATATCTTGTCTTCTGTGACCTTCCCAGTTTAGTTCAAGACCTCTTTCTGTATAAATATCATCAAGAGTTGGGTTAGCAGCTAACGCTCCAATTCCCGCACGAGTTCTTACGGCGTCTACAAAAGATTTTGCTGCTGCTGGATTGTTTAAGCGAACGTTACATTCGGCAATCATCAAAAGAACATCGGCATATCTGTAAATCGGGAAATCATTAGATGCGCCTCCGCCGTTACGTGGCGTTACAGGATAAAATTTCACATTACGAACACCTTCTTGTGCTCCAGCTCCTGGATTATCTAATGAACTAATGTCAAGAGTGTAATTTGTACCGCCCGGCTGTTCTCCAATTAAAAATTGTTTTTTACGAACATCGGTGTCTGTGTACTGCTGATAAAAATCTTTAGGAACAATAGTACCGTTCCAGCCGCTGTAACCAAATAAGGCTTGAGCATGAGGGCCAAATAAACTGCGGACAGTAAAAATGTTACGAGAAACAATATCAACAGTGGTGTAGATTGATAAAATAGTTTCATCAGCAGGAAGGACATCTCCAAATAACTCATAATATGTATTCCCAAGTGCGCTTGCAGCATTTGCATTTGCAGGATGCAAACTAAAACCGCCTTCGCTTACTTTGTTGCAGGCTGCTAAACATTCAGCCCATTTTGCCTCGCCAGTATATACTTGAGCATTCAAATACACTTTTGCCAATAAGGTATAACCAGCCCATTTATTAAATCTTCCGTAATAATTACCGCCTTTTGTTCCAGAAAGTAATTCTACGTTTTCAGTCAATTCTTTTACAATAAAGTCGTAAACTTCTTTTCGGCCAGCTTGTGGAATTTTATCTACTGTAATATTATTGTCTGTATAGAACGGAATGTTTCCGTAATCATCCATTAATAAATAATAGAAAAAAGCGCGTAATACTTTAGCTTCTGCAATTTTTGAAGCATCGGCTTTTGCAGTTTCTAATTGCGAAATGGCCAAGTTTGCATTGAAGATCGATTTGTAAAGCCAGTTCCAAGTGTTGTTTACCATTAAATCAGTTGGCAGCCATTGATGCATGTATACACGCGCAAAATCTAATTGCCAGTCACCTGTATTTCTATGCGGAATCACCTGTTCATCAGCAGACATACAGTTTAAATCGTACCATCCATTATCAGCTCCGGCGTAACCTACACCATTCCAGTTTCCTCCAACTTGAGCATAAACACTAGCAAGAGCGATATCAGCTCCTTCTGGAGTTCCGTAAAAGTCTTCAGAACGATATTTATCGTAAACATTTTCATCTACATTGGTACAACCAACAAGAGATAGGAAACAAACGCTTCCTAATAATATTATATTTTTAAGTTTCATTTCTTTTACTATTTAAATTTTACATTCAAACCGATTGCGATACTTCTGGTACGTGGATAAATCCCCTTATCAACGCCAAAGTTGTCCTCAAGTTTACCACTTCCGCTCAAAGTTATTTCTGGGTCTATACCCGAATAATTTGTAAAAAGTAAAAGGTTGTTTCCGGTAAGCGAAAGTCTAACAGATTCGATGTATTTAACATCAGTAAAACGAAAGTTATATCCGGCAGTAACATTTTCTAAACGTAAAAATGAACCATCTTCTAAATACATATCTGAGGCATAAGGAGAAGTATAAATTCCTTCATCGACAGCACTTTCTAAAATGTTTGATTTACCAATATTTTCCAATTTGCTTATGTTAGATCGTACTTGATTGTAAATTTTATTTCCTCCAGAGCCTCTCCACAACATCGAAGCATCAAAGTTTTTATGAACGAAAGTTGGGTTGAAAGCATATGTATATTTTGGCAATGCAGAACCTTTTAAGTATCGGTCTGGACTTCTGTCTCCTTGATCGATAATGCCATTTCCGTCACGATCTAAAACAGTTTCTACTCCAGCCGCATCTACGCCTGTGTGTTGTAAAATATTGAAAGTTCCTACTGGCTGTCCTTTTATCAAATAGGAGTTTGGAGCTCCCCAGCTTACATAATCAGTATTTAAAGGAACTCCGTTGATACTTCCACTTAAATTAAGTACTTCGTTTTTCATTAGAGAAACATTTCCTGCTAATGTTAAAGTTGTATTTTCAGATCTGATGACATCATATCCAAGAGCAATCTCTAAACCTTTATTTGAAATACTTCCAACATTTGCTTTAATTTTATCAAAAGGATAAGGAGGCTGAGGTACAGTGTAATCAAATAATAAATTATCTGTCGTAGAAGTGTACACATCAATTGTTCCTCTTAATCGACTGTCTAAAAGAGCGAAATCAAGACCAATATTGGTCTGCTTTTTAGTTTCCCATTTTAAATCAGGATTTGCATTTTGACTAATGTTAAAATTGGTGATTTGAGAGCCTCCAAAATAAGTGACGCCAGAACCTCCAACTAATGATAATGAACTTTGCGGACCAAGACCTTGCTGGTTACCCGTTTCACCATATCCAACGCGTAATTTTAATTCGTTGAAAATAGTCTGATTTGCCATGAAGTTTTCTTTGGTAATTTGCCAAGCTATAGATGCAGATGGAAAATAGCCCCATTTATTGTTCGCTCCAAATACAGACGCACCATCTTTTCTAATACTTCCTGTAAATAAATAACGGTCTAAGTACGAGTAGTTAATACGATTTAAGAAAGAAACTACAGTTCTGTCATTTTTGTATGATTTTAAATCTCCAGATAATGCTTTAGAAATATCAGCCAATTCAAGGTTGTTATAAGTAGCTAGACCATTGATAAAACCTCTTGCTTGCGCATAATCTCCTTGGTACAATTGTTTTTGCCACTCATACAAAGCCAGAACGTTAATAGTGTGGGCACCAAATGTTTTTTTGTAGTTAAGACTAATATCCATTAATCTTTCATTTTGTCTTTCGTTTCTGATGTTAGCAAAACTTTTTTGATCAATTGCATGAGAATCTGTTGATTCTACCGGATTATAAAAACCAGTTGTTTTGTTTGTTTTTCTCCAGCTTCCAAACCAGCTTGCCGTTAAGCCATCAAATAAATCTAAATCTGCTTTTAAGCTTACGAATAAATTATCAGCCTGACTTTCGTTAGTAACTGTTTCTGCAACAGCATAAGGATTTAAGTATTGAAATACATTTGGATCTGTGAAATAGGTTCCGTCCGTATTGTAAACTGGATCTGTTGGACGCATTAAATATGCATTTGTAATTAAATTCGAAACATAATTTACACGTCCAATAGATTGAATACTAGATGTCGTATAATCTGTTCCGTTGTTTAAATTATAAGTCAATTTTAATTTTCCGTCAAGTCCAGTTTGACTTGCCTGAACGCGTGCAATGTATTTTTTGTTGTTTGAATTTATTACAACTCCATCTTGCAAAATAGCACTGATCGAAGCTCTGTAACTAAATTTGTCTGCTCCTCCGCCAAATGCTAAAGTATGGTTTTGAGTAACGCCGGTTTTAGTTAAAATTCCGTACCAGTCTGTATCAGAACCGTGATTTGCAGAAGCCGGAACACCAACACTTTGAGCCGTTTCCCACCATTGGTCGGCGTTTAGCATATCTAGTTTTTTCGGGATAAAATCTAAAGACGTAGAACCAATATATTCGATTGTCGTTTTTCCTGCTTTATTTTTTTTAGTTGAAACAATGATTACACCCGGCGCACCTCTAGAACCGTAAATAGCTGTAGCCGATGCATCTTTTAAGATATCAATACTTTCGATTTCAGTTGGCGGAATTTGGCTTAACAAATCTAAGTTTCCCTGAATTCCGTCTACAACTACAAGCGGATCATTTCCTCCAATTAAAGAAGAAATACCTCTAATACGCACGCTTGGAGCGCTGCCTGGCTCACTCCCGATTTGGTTGATGTTGACACCCGCAGCTTTTCCTGAAATCAATTGCAACGGATTTACAATTGCACCTTGATTCATGTCTTTTGCTGCAATAGAAGATACAGAGCCCGTTACATCTTTTCTAGCAGAAGAACCGTATCCAACTAAAACAACTTCATTTAAGTTAGTTGCGTCTGGCAAAAGCTGAATGTTGATTTTGCTTTCGCTTGCAACTACTTTTTTATCTTTATATCCCACAAAAGAAACGACAATTACAGATGAACTGCTTTCGACGGTAATTTGATATTTTCCATCAAAATCTGTAACCACACCGTTTTTTGTTCCTTCCTCAAAGACTGATGCTCCCGGAAGAGGACTCCCATTTTCATCTGTAATAATTCCAGAAACAGTTTGCTTTTGAATTTTCACAGTTTCGGTTTTAAGCTCTGGTTTTTTTAAGATAATTTGAGTGTCTCGAACTTTAAATTCGGTTGGAGTTCCTTTAAAAAGTTTATCCAAAACAATATTTATTGGCTGCTCTTTTACGGAAATAGAAATTATGCGATCTAAGTCGATATCATTCAGTTTGTAAATAAATCTGAAATCTGTTTTTTGTTCTATGGTCTCAATAACCTTTTCGATTGTTGAATTGTTTAATTCTAGAGTTACTTTAGTTTTTTGGGCATAAGTATTTCCTCTAATGTTAAACATGGCGACCAAAATAAGTAGTGTAGTTAGTTTCAATTTTAGGTCATTTTGGAATAATGAGTATAGAAACCCAGTATTCTTAGATTTTTTTTTCATAATTTTGTTAATTGATTGTAGTTAATTCGTTATATTCAATCACTTAGTAAATCGGAAATTGTTCGCAGCTCTTTCCGATTTTTTTATTCTTGTAATTTTACTTCTTCATTTTTCTTCATTGGTTTAGTGGTTATTTAATTAGTATTTGATTGTTTTTTATCGTGTAATTAATGCCGTGAATGTCATTAAAATAGCTCATTACTTTTTCTATAGATTCGTCGCTGAAACTGGCATTGAATTTTTCGTTTGCTAATTTTTCGTTTTTATTTATAATTGTAACATTGTAACGTCTTTCGAGTTTTGTAATAATATTTTTGAAAGTCATATTTCTAAAAGTCAATCCGCCAGTAATCCATGAAGTATAAATATCTGTAATCACAGGTTTTGTAGCAATCAAGGTGTTCGCTTTATTAAAACTTCCTTTAAAGCCAGGTTTTAGAATTGTGTTTTTGTTTGCGTCAAAATCTTCGTTTTTGCGGTACATTCCAACAGAACCTTCGACTAAAACTACATCTGTTAAGGCATCTTCAGGGTAGTTTGAAACATTAAAATGTGTTCCTAAAACGCGAACGTTCAAGTTGTCTGCATTTACTATAAAAGGATGTTTTTTATCTTTGGCAACATCAAAAAAAGCTTCTCCATCTAAAAAAACTTGACGGTTTTCGCCGGCAATAAATTTTATCGGATATTTTAAAGTAGTCCCAGAATTTAAGTGAACAACAGTTCCGTCAGACAATTGCAATTGAAACCTTTTGCCGTACGGAATTTTGATTGTGTTGTATGTAAGTTTATCTAAATCAGAATCGTTTTCATAAACAATTTTGTCTCCGTTTTGGTTTCCCACAACATTTCCTTCAGCATCTTTTACCTGAACCGTGTTGTTTTCAGAAATAATCTGAACATTTCCATTTTCTAACTGCAAGACAATATCAGTACTTTTAAAATCGAATTTTTGCTCAGATTTAGTATTGAAAGCACCTTTTTGATACGCAAGACCAATTCCTAATAAAATAACTGCTGAAGCCGCAATAGAAATATACTTTCTGAAATTTGATTTTTTCGGGACAAATTCAATAGTATTTTCATTTTCTTTTGATGCTGATAAAATGTTCAAGAAAATATCGTCAGCAGTTTGCTGTTCCATTTTTGGCATTTCCGTCAAAAGATGCTGAATATCTTCCACAGTCGGAAAATCGTCAGTAAGTTTATTTTTTTTATAATAAGCAATTACTTCGTTTGTTTCTTCGAGCGTACATTGGTTTAAAACAAACTTTTGCAAAAGATTTTTTATTTCAGAATTTGAATTCATTATGAATTGATTTTAAGATCCGGTTCTGATATAATACAGTTGAAAGCAAGTTGACTACTACTCAAACGTTGTAAATTTTTCAATTTTAACATTTAAGTTTATCAAAGAATACGTTAAGTGTTGATTTTGTTGAGGTTCTGTTTAAATAATTTTTTGCTTTTTTAGTTGAACAGATTTTTGTCATTTCGACCGAAGGAAGAAATTACACCAGAAATTCGACAAAGAGTGAAGATTAACTCTATAGAGCTTCTAGTTTGATTTCTCCCTTTGGTCGAAATGACAAACTTTAAAACAAAAAAAAATCACTCCGTAAGAGTGATTTAATTGGTTAACATGGTTTTGGTTAGATAATCTCATCGTGAACTTGAAAAAAGACTCGCATAGATTCTAGTGCTTTGCTCATTTGGTTCCTGACAGTATTTATAGAGATGCCGAGTTCTTGACTAATTTCTTCGTAACTCATGCCTTTCTTTCTTGACATTTTAAAAATTTGTTTCCGTTTTGGCGGTAATTGTTTCATGGCCTGCTTTCGAAGCTTTTTACAATCGGCTTCCCGAATAGAATAATCACCATATTCATGCGATTTTTGACTTTCATAAAATACAGCTTCTTTGAGTACTAAATCGTTCGCTGCTTTATTAAGAACATTAAAAGCTTGATTTCTTGCAATGGTAAAAATGTAAGCTTTAAAAGATTGTTCCAGATTTAAGTTTTCGCGATTTTGCCAAACTTTCATAAAAACATCTTGAACATTTTCTTCAGCAGCTTCTTTAGATTTTAATAAACTGATGCTGTAACCATAGATATCCTGATAGTACAAATCAAAAAGCTTGCGAAATGCTTTTTCGTTGCCTTTTTTGAGTTCACTCACCAATAATTTTTCGCTATGATCGTTCGCTTCTAACATTAATTTAATTAGTCTTTATTTAAATCTAATTATATTATGATACTATCAAAATTGGTACTCTAATTTGTTGACTGGTTAGCAAATATATAAAAATATTATTCGCAACAAATAGTATATAAAAAAACTTAATTGTGATTTATTTAATTAAATTTATGCTGAATAGCAATAAAGGTCTTAGTAAATGGCTTTTTATCAAGTCAATATCTTTTTCCTTGACATTTTAGAAATTACAATAATGAAATTGATTTTTTGAGAATATTCTTATTTGTGTATTAAACGAATGAAAATTTAATAATGATGTTTTGGCATAAAAAAATTCCTTTGTCTTTTCTGCAAAAAAACAAAGGAATTATATAATATGAAGAATCTGAATGAATCTTTTTTAATTTAAAATCTGACTAATTTTTCAAGTCTTTAATTACTTTAAAAGCCACATCAACCTGATCTTCTCCTACTAAAATAGTAAATTCATTTGAAGTCGAAATTACTTCATTTATAATGATTCCTTCCCAAGCCAAACGCTGGAAAATGAAGTAATAAATACCAGGAACGACAATGTTTTCTTTTGGCAACTTAACCGTTATCGAAGCTAAATTATCTAATTTCTGAATTAATTTTTCGCGCATAAAGTGTTTTTCAACCAAATGATTTACACTGCTGCTTACTACAATATTTGTTTCGTTTACACCGCGAGATGAGGTATAAAAAATATCAGATAAAGCATTAATATCAGAAATTAAATCGGCTTGTTTGTTTAGAACAGTTTCTGAAGCTGCAAACGTGTAATCAGTCAATTCAGATCGAACTGTAATTTCACCAATATTCTTAATTACTTTATTGATTTTATGATTCAATTTAAAATCCAGTTCTTCGGTAAGCCGTTTTAGAGACATTACAACAGCACCTTGTTTCACTTCTTTTCCAAATTCGCTTTCCAATTCGGTCATAATGTTCCGAGAAAGCGAGGTAAGATTAATGATTCCAAGCGACAACGCATTTAATAAAAAAGGTTTTGTTTTGATGTAATTTTCGACGATTGAAGAAACGGTTTTCATAATTTTTTTTCTTTTTTTTTGTAACTTAATTGGGTTGGTTTAGTTAATTTGATGTTATAAATCTGTGCAAATATAAATAAAAAAACAATTTGTTACAATTATAACAATAAAAATTTATGTTAAAAGTGATAAAAAGCATCTGTAAGATGTTCAATTGCAAATGTTTCGCCATTTTTATGAATTGCAATTATATCAAAACGAATTTCTGAATCATCTTGAAAATCCTTTTCCCTATAGTTTATGTAGGCATTTACTGCTTTAATAAGCAATTGAATTTTTTTTGGCTTAACAAAATCTTGCGGAGAACCAAAATCTAAACTTGACCTCGTTTTTACTTCAATTATGGCTAAAATCGATTCTTTTTTTGCAATAATATCTATTTCTGCCTTCTGAAAAGTCCAATTTCGATCTAAAATTTCATAGCCATTTTGCCGAAGATGTTCTACAGCAAGTTCTTCTCCTTTTTTTCCGAGTTCGTTATGTTCAGCCATTTTTTTAGTTGTAAAATTATAGTTATTAGTTTTGAGTTAGACTGAGAATATTTTACGCAAAGACGCAAAGTCGAAAAGCTTGATTGAAATAGCTTTGCGACTTTGCGTCTTTGCGTGATTTTTTATGTGGTATTTAGTGCTTCCTTAACTTAAGAAAACTATAGTAAGGATATTATTTTTGAAAAGTAACAGTGCTTCCAGATGCATTTACATCAATAGTAACCGTATTTCCCATAATCAAGGCTCTGTTGTCTCTAATATGTCCGGCTGGAAAATTAAAAATTACCGGAAGATTGTATTTTTTAGTAACATCATCAATGATTTCAAGTGCATTTTTTCCCCACGGAACTTCATTGTCTTTCATACTGGTCATGGCGCCAATTACAATTCCTTTTAAATTTTCGATACAGCCGTTTCTTCTTAAATTCATCATCATACGATCAATATGATATAAATATTCATCTAAATCTTCAATGAATAAAATTTTGTCCTTGCAGTCGATCGCAGATTGAGAACCTAATAAACTGTATAAAATAGATAAATTTCCTCCCACTAATTCGCCTGTTGCCTTTCCAAAACGATTCATTTTATCTGGACCAACTGTATACGATAGTGGATCGCCAAATAAACTGGCTTTTAGTGAACTAATCGCTTCTGGAGTATTACGGGCAACGCTTACCGGCATAGTACCGTGAATGGATTTATAACCCATTGTGTTTAAATGGTTGTGCAAAACAGTTACATCGCTAAAGCCAATAATCCATTTTGGATGCTGTTTAAATTTGGTAAAATCAAGCAAATCTACCATTCTAACCGTTCCGTATCCGCCGCGAACACACCAAATTGCCTTAATATTCGGATTATCTAATTGATGCTGAAAATCGGCCGCGCGCTGTTCATCAGTTCCAGCCAATTGGTTGACATCAAGTCCAATCGTTGTTCCAATTACAGCTTCTAAACCCCAGCTGTGAATTAAATCTAAAGTTGGTTTTAAATTATCGTCAATATTTTTTCTGGCAGTTGAAACAATTGCAATTGTATCTCCCTTTTTTAAATAAGGTGGTGTTATCATGTTTTGTTGAGATTGGCAGGTGAATGATTGTAAGGCAAAAATAACAAATACGAATTTATAAAAAACAAAGTGTTTCTTAATTTGATTGATGTTTTTCGTGTTCATGATGATTTGCATAGTGTATTGATGTGTAATATAAATAATGGTCAATAAATGAATTTTATTTTAAAGGTAAAAAATTATCCGCCATAATTTTGCTGTAATTTGGCTAAAAGCAGCATTAATCCTTTGTCTGCTTCTTCAGATTGAACGTTGGCAAAAATTATAAACGCCTTATTAATGTCTTTGCAAATATAGACTTTGGTTAAAAATGTGCCTGGATTTCCGTTATGAAAAGAATACTTTAATTTGCTGGTTTCATTAATTTCTGAATTCCATCCAAAAGAAAATTCGGCTATGCCAAAGTGCATTTTATTAAATTCGTCTGAACTAAACATTTTAGATTTTCCCTGTAAACCTTGAAGCTGCATTTGAGTGAATTTGCAATAATCGGGCAAGCTGACATTTATATTTCCTGCAGAAGAAAGCCAGTTTAATTTGTAATTTAAAGCTGGTTTTTCTGGTTTTAAATCTTCATCATGTCCCCAAGGCTGTTTTATATCTTTTAAATTGGGCTGTCCAAAATCAAAATCGATATTTAAGTTTTTACCCAATTCCTGCACTAAAGTTTCATACGTTTTTCCCGTTGCTTTTTCCAGCATAAGCCCGGCAGCAACATAACTAGGATTGGACCAATAAACAGCTTGTTTCTCGGAAATAATTGAATTTTGCTTAAAAAACCACGAGATAAATTCATATCGCTGTTGCTGGTTGTTGCCCGTAATTTCTTTTTGAGCTGGCGTTTCATTCCCATATGACCAAGTATTGATATTAGCACGAAAAGTTATAAAATCTTGTAAAGTAAAATTATAAGCCGCGGGATTGCTTTGCGCTTTTAATTCCGGATATAAATCAAAAAACTTAGTTTCCCATTTTATTTTTCCTTCTTTGACTAAGACGGCAGCAAGATAACTTGTAACTGTTTTTGTAACCGATCCTAAACGAAACCGATCATCAATTTTTGCTTTAAATTTTGAACTAACACGCTGAAAACCCAAAGCCTGAATTTCTAAAATAGAATCAGATGAAATTACTGCGTACGCGAGTTCAGGAATATTGTATTTTACTCTGATACTGTCAGCAAATGAATTGTTTTTTTGAGCGTGAGCGTTGTTGCAAAGAACAAATATGATAAGAGCAAAAAATAGTTTTTTCATTTTGAAGAGCAGTAAATTAAGTCAGCAATTTACAAGACATTTTAGTAGAAACAAAGAATTATTTTAGAATAAATACCGTAAATTTCTTACAATATAGTATTTTGCAAATTTAAATATAAAAAACTATGCAAATCTTTAGGTTTCAATTTTACTTCATTATTCTTTTCTCATTATCACTTCACGCGCAATCAAAAAAATATGCCATTCATACCGTAGCATTTTACAATTTCGAAAATTTGTTTGATACGAATGACGATGTAAATACAAATGATGATGAATGGACGCCAACAGGTGCACAGCACTGGACAGAGGAAAAATACCATCAAAAGCTTAAAAATCTTTCTAGCGTTATTTCAGAAATTGGAAGACCAGAAAATCCAAATGCACCAACTATTATCGGAGGTTCTGAAATCGAGAATCGCGGTGTTCTCGAAGATTTAATTAAAGAACCTAAATTGGCAAATTATGATTACGGAATTATTCATTTTGATTCGCCTGACAAACGAGGCATCGATGTGGCGCTGCTTTATCAAAAGAAATATTTTAAGCCTACTTCCTTTTCAAATATTCCATTATTGATTTACAAGAATAAAACAAAAATTAAAGAAGAAAAAAAGGAAGAAGCCGATGATGAAATTGAAGACAAAATCGAAACAACAATTGATAAAAATCGTGTTTTTACGCGCGACCAGCTTTTAATTACAGGTTTCTTAGAAGGAGAAGAAATTAGTATTATAGTGAATCATTGGCCGTCAAGATCAGGAGGAGAGAAGGCAAGCAGTCAATTTCGTGAAGCTGCTGGACGATTAAACAGAAAAATTATTGATTCGCTGCAGCAAATAAATCCGAATGCAAAAGTTTTTACGATGGGAGATTTAAACGACGGCCCGTACAATAAAAGTGTGAAAGTCGCTTTGGGTGCAAAATCGAAAAAGGCTGAAGTTCCTGAATTTGGTACTTTTAATCCTTTTGAAGAAATGATGAACAAAGGAATGGGAACAATTGCATTTCGAGATTCTTGGGATATTTTCGACCAGATTATAATTACAGAATCGCTTATAAAACCCAATTTTTCGACTTTTATGTTTTGGAAAGCAGGCATTTTCAACAGATCCTATCTAGTTCAAACTTCTGGACAATATAAAGGATATCCCTTGCGCCACAGTCAGACTGAAGTTGGTTTTAGCGATCACTTTCCAGTTTATATTTACCTGATAAAAGAGATGAAATAGTTTTAAGTCTTCGGTCTAAGTGTTCAGTCGCAGTCTCAGTATTCAGTCGCACTAAACCTACAGCAGTAAACTCCGACTGAATACTGAGACTGAATACTGAGACTGAATACTGAGACTAAACACTAATTGTTACGACTGAAAACTTTTCACTAACTTAGCTAAATAGAAACTCAGTACCTTAAAAATGGCAATAGCAAAACCTTTCAATCTTACTAAATGGATCGACGAAAACCGTCACCTACTTAAACCGCCCGTTGGAAACAAAAATCTTTATGTAGATTCTGGAGATTATATTGTAATGATTGTTGCGGGGCCAAATGCCCGAAAAGATTACCATTACAACGAAACCGAAGAGCTTTTTTATCAGCTTGAGGGCAATATAAAAGTTGTAATTCAGGAAGATGGCGAACGTAAAGAAATGGAATTAAATGCCGGTGATATGTATCTTCATCCTGCAAAAATTCCGCATTCTCCAGTTCGTTCTGAAGGTTCAATTGGATTGGTAATTGAGCGTAAACGTGCAGGAAAAGGCTATACTGATGGTTTGCTTTGGCATTGCGACAATTGCAATCATAAATTGTATGAAGTGTTTTTTGAACTTCACAATATCGAAAAAGATTTCTTGCCTCATTTTGAATATTTTTATAATTCAGAAGAATTAAGAACCTGTGATAATTGCGGGACTGTAATGGAATCTGATCCTAGATTTGTGGCGAAGAAGTAGATTTGATTAAACTCTATATTACTACATTGATATGTGATTTTTATCTATATTTGTATCATAAATGATATAAAAAATAATCAGTTATGATACAAGAAATTATCGAATATAAAAATATAGTTAATAATATAGAAGATTTAATGAATAATTCTCCTTTTAAAAAGAATTATATCATTGAAAAAGTTGGAATACCAAGTCCATCGTTTTATAGAAAATTAAAAACACAAACTTTTACTCCAGATGAAATGCTTTCTATTGCAAAGATACTTTCGCCAGAAGAGAATTTTAGACTGGAATTAATAAAAGGGATTGAAAAAGGAAAGCGAGATTTTAAAGAAGGTAATTTTATTACACATGAAGAAATGTTGCTTGAATTAAAAAGCAAGAACATAATTTGATTATAAGTTTTGATTTTGAGGTTTTTTACGATTATCCCAAAAAATAATTAACACAATACAATCATTATTTATTTGATAATGTAGCGAAATATGCTTTGAAATTAACACTACATGACATTTTAAATCCATTTTATATTTACCAAGATATGGATTTTTTATAAGCAGATTAAGAGTGTGTAAAGTATTTTCTACAAATTTTTGAGCTGTAACTACACTCCAATTATGTAATAAATAATTCCTGTTGCTATAAAAGGTATATTTTGCTTCAGCTGACCAAATAATATTCATTATACAAATTTATAAAAATAAACTTACAAAAATGAATTCGTATTAAAGCCTAAAAAGTTCTTTTTTATTCGTAAATTAGGGTCTTGTCAATTGATAAGAAGATCTGTAGACTAAATAAATGTGTTACAACTCAAATCTTTTTCCTTGTTCAGGATAAATAATTTTAAATCCTAAATCATTTTGCTTTTGCAATTGTTCTTTCAATTTTGCTATATTTTTAGCTGGCGGTTTCAAGTGTGTAATGATAATATTGAAACCTTTCAAACTATCTTTTCCTGCTAAATCTGCTAAAATATGAAGTTCTTTCATTATATGATTAGGAGTTAGATGCCCAAATAAAAATTGATCTGGCTGTTCATTTGGAAAAGAAACTTCGATAAAAATTCCTTTTAATTGTTTGGATTTAATAAGTGGTGCAACCGCCGTCCAAAGCTCTTTTAATTTGTCGCTTTTTTCAACTGAATCAGGTCCTGTATCTCCTAAGTAAAGCACATAAGAATCTCCATTTTTAACTAAAAAAGCCGTACTCTCAAACGGATTTACGTGACTTAAAGGAAAAGCTTTTACCGTCATTGCTGTGTTAGTAATTAGGGTTTCTTCACCGATAGCTAAAGTCTGAAAGTGATATTTTTTTAATTGTTTTCCAGGTCCTTGATCGCCAAAATTTGCCCAAGTTTGATCGTTAAAATAATGGTTTTCCATCATTTCCATACATTTATTGGTTGCGTATACAGTTTTAGAAGAATCTGCTGGTGAGTTGATAATTAAGCCAGAAACGTGATCTAAATGTGCATGTGAAATAAAGTAACCTTTAATGTATTTACGTAAAACTTCTTCGGTTGAAACTTTAAAAACTTTATTCTCAACTGCTTTTTCTATTCCTGCGTTTATCGTTCCGGCATCGAGACTGATATAATCATTTGTATTTATTGGAGCTACTAAGTAAGCTGAAAGATTTTTTTCATCAATACCGCCTTTTATTCCTAACGGAACAACTTGAAAAGAAGTCTTTTGTTCTTTTTGAGAAAATGCATTAAGAGAAATTAAAACGAAGAAGATTAAAAATTTATTTAACGTGGCCATATTGGGTAATTTTGTTGTTGCAAATTTCATCATTTAAGCTGAATAAATTGACTTTTGTTTCTCTAATTCATTATAATTAACGCTAAATTTACTTTGATTTTAACAAGTCAATTTAATTGAAATTCAACTCGAAATAATATCTTTACATAAAAATATAACAATTTTAACTAAAAAAGTTACAATGACAACAATAGCATCGCAATTTGGAATGAATGAGGCTCTGGATAAATTGGGCATCAAATTGATAAATGAAGGTACATCAACAGGAATAGAGAATTTTTCTTCTGGAGAAATGTTAGACAGTTTCTCACCAGTTGACGGAAAATTGATTGCTTCGGTAAAAATGTCTACTCTTGAAGATTATGAAAAAGTAATGCGTTCTGCAACAGAAGCCTTCAAAACATTTCGTTTGATTCCTGCACCACAACGTGGAGAAATTGTGCGTCAGTTTGGTCAAAAATTGCGCGAAAATAAAGATGCACTTGGTAAATTAGTTTCTTATGAAATGGGAAAATCATTGCAGGAAGGATATGGAGAAGTGCAAGAAATGATTGACATCTGTGATTTTGCTGTTGGTTTATCTCGTCAATTGCACGGATTAACGATGCATTCTGAAAGACCTGGACACCGTATGTACGAGCAATATCATTCGTTAGGTGTTGTTGGAATCATTTCTGCATTTAATTTTCCAGTTGCTGTTTGGTCTTGGAACACAGCTTTAGCTTGGATTTCTGGTGATGTTTGTGTGTGGAAACCTTCTGAAAAAACACCTCTTTGTGGTATTGCTTGCCAAAATATTATTGCGCAGGTTATTAAAGAAAACAATCTTCCGGAAGGAATTTCTTGTTTGATCAATGGCGATTATACAATTGGTGAATTAATGACGTCTGATACTAGAATTCCGCTTATTTCTGCAACAGGTTCAACCCGAATGGGGAAAATTGTAGCGCAGGCAGTTGCTGGACGTTTAGGTAAATCGTTATTAGAATTAGGAGGAAACAATGCAATTATTGTAACTCCAGATGCCGATATAAAAATGACAGTAATCGGTGCTGTTTTCGGAGCAGTTGGAACTGCAGGACAGCGTTGCACATCAACTCGTCGATTGATTATTCACGAAAGTATTTATGATAAAGTAAAAGATGCTCTTGTTGCTGCGTACAAACAATTACGTATTGGAAATCCGCTTGACGAAAACAATCATGTTGGACCGCTGATTGATACGCATGCTGTAGAAATGTATGCCATTGCATTAAATAAAGTGGTGGCTGAAGGCGGAAAAATTTTAGTTGAAGGCGGTGTGCTTTCTGGAGAAGGTTATGAAAGCGGCTGTTATGTAAGGCCAGCTATTGCAGAAGCTCAAAATTCATTTGCAATTGTGCAGCATGAAACATTTGCTCCAGTTTTATATTTAATTAAATATTCGGGAGATGTTGATAATGCTATCGAAATTCAAAACGGTGTGGCACAAGGATTATCATCTGCAATTATGACAAATAATTTGCGTGAAGCTGAAAGATTTTTATCTGTTGTTGGTTCTGACTGCGGTATCGCAAATGTAAATATAGGAACATCTGGCGCCGAAATTGGTGGCGCTTTTGGAGGAGAAAAAGAAACTGGAGGCGGACGCGAATCAGGATCTGACGCATGGAAAATCTATATGCGCCGTCAAACGAACACAATCAATTATACGACTAGTTTGCCTTTGGCACAAGGAATCAAATTTGATTTGTAAAATATTTTTGATAAATGATATTATAAAAAAGGCTTCCAAATTTGGAAGCCTTTTTCTTTTAAAATTTAATCAATTATTTTTTAAGAATCGTTTGATTGAATGAGCCGTCAGAAGTATATACTTTAGCCAAATAAGTTCCTGGAATAAGAGTACTTAAATCAATATTTTCAGCATTTTTTCCAGTGGTTAAAACTAAGGTTCCAGACATATTGTAAATCAAAACTTTTTCTACAGTTTGGCTTGATTTTGATAAATACAAAACATCTGAAACTGGATTAGGGTACAAAATCACTTTTGAACTTTCCATTTCTTCCGTTGCTTCAGCTTTTGCTGCCTTTAAAGTTCCACCTGTATAATGTGTACTGATGTAGAATAAATTAGCGACTGATCCTTTAGTAATAGTATTATAACCTGCAGGAATTGAAGCTGTTACAACACCAGCTGATGCTGTGTATGAAACGTTGTTAACTTTTATTGTTCCAGTAAAGTTAGAATCAAAAACCAAAGTTAATGTTGAAGCACCTGTTGTTGTATAAGTAATAGATGTACTTGATTCAATTTTTAAGCGCTCTGTTAATGTTAATCCAGCATACGTTACAGATCCCGGAGTTGAATTCATGTTTCCTGTAATAGTATAAAATGAACTGGTTTTTCCTGATGTCGTAAAATTATGATTTTGGTCTCCACTTGGTGTTCCAGTGGTCACAGTAATTGTTCCTGATCCTGTTGCTGGCGTTCCAGTTCCTGTAGTCGCAATAGAGTAGGATATTGTTGCAGTTGGAGTTCCAGTTATGGTAATAGTTTTTGCTGTTGTATTTTTTACAAAACTAATTCCCGATGCTGGCAGTCCCGTTACAGTTGCATCTGTGGCATTTCCTCCCCAGGTAAATACAATTGAGCTGATCGCTGTTCCGCTAGCTACAGTTTGATTGTTATTTGTAGTAGAAGTTAAAGTTTGAGCTCCCGCAGCCGTAACAGTAATTGTTCCTGATCCTGTTGCTGGTGTTCCGGTTCCAGTCGTAGCAATAGAGTAGGACACAGTTGCAGTGGGAGTTCCTGTAATCGTGATTGTTTTGGCTGTAGAATTTTTTACAAAAGTTAATCCAGATGCTGGTAGACCTGTTACGGTTGCGTCTGTAGCGTCGCCCCCCCATGTAAAAATAATAGTTCCAATGGCAGTTCCGCTTACAACTGTCTGGTTATTATTTGTTGTAGAAGTTAATGTTTGAGAACTTGCAGGGGGATTTCCTTCTCCCTGAACAGCAACTAATGTTCCAGTGTAATTAGTAAGGGCAGATTTAAGTGCCGTAATTACTAATGATGAAGTATCATCTACACTATTGTTAAATGTCCATTTTAAATCTCCTCCAGATACACGTCCTGAATATTGAGTTACTTTTGTTTTTGCAGCTGCCGGCTGGTCGATCACTAAATTTTTTACATAAAGAGTCGCATCGGTGTCAAAGTTGTTATAAGTGTTTGCACCCGATTTAGATTTAATAGAACTGCTTATAGTTTCTCCTCTAGTTGAAGCAACATAGGCATCAAAATCTGTAGCCGAGCTGATTTTTCCTGAAATATTATATAAAGGATTTGGATCATTATAAGCTACAAAACGCATATTGTTTGTTCCGTTTGAAGCATCAAAAGTGTTGTTATATGATTTTATAAAACCTCCAGCTTCACCAGAAAAAGTTCCCATGGTTCCAGCATTATTTACTTGATTTGCTTCGTCCCAAATATCTGAACCTTGCAATGAAGTCAACATTGGGTGTTTGCTGTTTCGGAAGTAATTTCCTTCTACAAAAAGAGAAGATCCTAAAGTTGATCCTGCACCATATTTTGCATTTCCATCATAATAATTGTTGTAAATATGTGCTGAATAATAACGAACACGAGGATGACGGGAATCAGAATGGTCGAACCAGTTGTGGTGATACGTAATATATAAACCTGTTGTAGTTCCTTCGCTTAATCCTAAAAGACTTGCTTTTCCGTTATCCCAAAAGTGGTTGTAAGACAGTGTAATGTATGTAGAAGATTTATTATCTAATGCGCCATCTCCTTTTATTTGGTCTGCGTCACTTCCTGCATTTCCATAAAACAAATCGCAATTATGAACCCAAATGTGATCATTATCTTGTTGCATTCCAACATTATCCCCTGCTGTACTGTTGCAATTCATAAAGCCAAGATTGCTTACTTCGATGTTTGAAGCAGTTTTAAGACGAACACCCCAGCCATTTGCAACTGCATCTGTTCCAACACCTTCTATCGTAACATAGCTCGATGCATTGTTTGCATTTTCAATAACAACATCACCGCCTTCCATCACGGTCATGTCTGTTATGTTTCCAACTAATCTAAAGATAAAAGGGCGAGTGTCTTTTCCTTTTTTAATGGCATACAAAATGTTTTGAAGGCCAACACAAGGATTTGCACTTGCGCCAGTAATATTCATCGAAATGGTATTTTTTGTATTTTGTGTAATGTAAAGAATTACAGCGTTGTCTTTTGGTGTTCCGTCTGCTTTATAACCTCCTGGAACACGTCCGCCTTCAAAAGCGAATCCGTTTCGATCCTGAGCTAAAACAGTTAGGTTGCTTGTCGTAGATCCAGATCCTTCTGTTCCTGAAATAACTGGTTTTACTTTAACGGTATAAGAACCCGCTTTTAGTCCAGGAATATCGGCGCGAAAATAACTACCGTAACTTCTAATAAGCTGATCGTCTATTTTTCTGTCGGTTATTCCTTCTCCAGTATAATATACATTATACGTTTGTGCGCCGCTTACAGGCTGCCATTTTACAAAAGCTGATTCTAGCCATCCAGAAGCTTCGCTAATTTGTACTGTTTGTGCCCATATTTGCATACTGGCAAATAGAGTTACTAATAAAAGTAAGTTTTTTTTCATAATTGGTTTGGTTAAATAATTAGTAAAAGTTATTAAGTGGTTTTGAATATCAAATACAGTGGTTAATTGTAATCGATTACACAAAAATATATAAATTTTTTAAATTCATAATTATTTGAGCTTAAAAAAACATATAATGTAAAATAATTATATCATATTTTATAATTATGTAATAAATTACATAAATTGTAATTTATTACATAATGGCTGATTTGTTTGTTAAGTCTTATTTTTACTACCATTTTGAAAAATTACAGGAGTAATTTGATTAAAGAAAATCAGTTTCTTTTGAATTTTTTAAAAATTTAAAGAAATTTTTTATTATAAGAAATAGGCTACTTTTTTATTTTTAAAAAAGTTTTTAAAGAAGTAAGCTTCGAATTATAATTTAATTTGAAAAATTTCTCTAATAAAACTGACATTATATAATATAAATTCAATTCAGAAATAACTTTTAAAATTCTTAAGTGAATTAAATTTTTATTTTTTGTAGGTTTTTTTGTTTACTTTGCGGATATGAAATTTATCGCAACTATATTAAAAAAAATTAATGAAGTATTTAATATTAAAATTTAAAATTGTTAGTCACATTTATATAATTACCGTTTGTTTAATTTTTTTATCTTGTAATAGTGAAGAACAACAAGATAAGAACAAAATAAGATATTTAGACCAATTAAAAAGTGAATTAAATCTGAGAAATTTTTCTCGTGTAAACATTTCTGAAAATATTGTCGTTAATTGGGAAAATGTAACTAAAACAAAAAAAGAAAATTTTGAAATTTCAGAAATTGCAGTGAACGAAAAAATTGCAAGTAAACTACAATCGAAATTATTACAAGAACATTTAAAATATCAGATTGTTACAATTGAATGTGAAGGCCAGTTTTATTCCTATTTTTTAGAAGTTTACGGAGATAAAAATAGTCCTGTATATCCTGAAAGTATTACTAAGTTGAATAATTTTACAGGAACATTAAATGTATTTTCTTTAACGGGTGAAAATTTAGGATCGTTAGGAATTTTGAAAGGTCAAACTAGAAACATTTCGAAAATTGATAAGTTAGATGTTTTATCACGAGCAATAAAACTGTTTTCTAATAATTTAAGTTTAACAAATAAAATTCCACCATGCAACACACCGTATTTCCAGACTATGCAATTTACTGTAGATTATTATGAGATGTGGGAGTATCAGGGTAAAATTATAGCATTTAATTATGTACGCACAGAAACCAACACTGAGCAAATACTTATGTCATATCCATGTGATACGCCACCAAATGAAGTCGCTCTAGCTCATAGAACAGCGGTTTATAATTTTCATGGAAATAGTTCAGGAGAGGCTGCTGTAGCAAATACTGTAATTACCGATCCTTCTTTTTTGAATGATACATGCCTTGCTGGATTATATTTAAAATTAGGTGGATCTCCGATTTTTCAAAGTTATTTGAAAGAATTTGATAATGATTTTTCAATAGCAGATTTACAACTAGCAGGGACTGTTACTTTACCTATAACTGAAAATGCTAGGACATATGCTCCTTACGGTGGTGTTATTAAGATTGTTTTTAATAAAAATAATTTAAAAAGGCCAGCATTAGATATAGCAAAAACTTTTATGCATGAAATGCTTCACGCTGAAATGTATCGACAGCTTTTAAGTTTGGCAAATAGTAATGGATCTATTGACAAAAATGCATTAACTCAAATGTTAGCAGAACCTGGTTGTCCAAGATTACTTGATTACTATGAACAATATTCATTCAATACTATGCAACATCCAAATATGGCTGAAAATTATAGAGAAACAATTGTATCCTTTCTGAAAGCATTTGACAATACTTTGACAGATGAACAATATGAAGCCATAGCATGGCAGGGTTTAAATGGTACTAAAGAATGGAGTTCAATGAGCACTGCGGATAAGGTAAGAATTCAAGCTACATATGACACATGGATAACAACAGCATCAAAAAACTGTAATTAAATCATAAAAATCAAAAATATGAAAAAAATATTTTTAACAATAGCAATGTTAGTAGGAATTATTAGTTTTTCCCAAGAAAAGGATCCGATTTATGTCTATGAATTTAATAAAAAGACGGATACGATACTAGATAAGAAAACCTTTAATATTAAAGATACTGGCTTGCTTGTTGGAATCTATGAAAATAAGTTATATTTTCATATTATACCAGTGGATAAGAAATTAAAAGTCAACATTCATACAGGGCAAGAATTAGAAGAAATTATAGAAAGAGCAGATAAGCGACGTAAAGATTATGAAATATATATTTTCATGAAAGATGAAAATAGATATTATTTTGTTAATCATAATTTTTCATATCAGGAATAAATATTAAATGGAATATAAGCTCCTCAGGTTAAAAAAAGATTTGAGATAAAATGCGATTATGATTAAAATTTATGATGTTACGATATAAATTGAATCTAACTTGCTAAATAAATTATGTTAACTGAGGTTTTTTAATTACTTATTAGGGAAAAAAAGCCTTTTTGAATTTCAAAAAGGCTTTCGTTATCTAAAGAGAAAATTAATCTTTGCTTGATAGTTTTGACAATAATCGTAAGAATTCTACATATAGCCAAACCAATGTGATCATTAATCCCATTGCTCCAAACCATTCCATGAATTTTGGCATTCTTTGCTGTACTCCTTTTTCAATTTGATCGAAATCTAAGAATAGATTCAAAGCTGCAATAATAATCACGAAAACACTAATTCCGATACTCATCATTCCGTTTCCATAATGAACTGGAGTAAAGTTAAAGATCAAAGAAGCTAACCATGAAAATAAATAATAAGTTGCAATTGCCAATGTAGCGGCAATAACAACAGATTTAAATTGCTCCGTAACTTTTACGATTTTAAATTTATATAAACCTAAGCAAACTAAAAAAGTTACTAAGGTTGCGCTTACAGCATTAATTACGATTCCTGGATATCTTAATTCAAATATCGCAGAGATTCCTCCAATAAACAAACCTTCAAATAAGGCATAACCTGGAGCTAAATAGGGTGAAGCCTGAGGTTTGAAAGAAGAGATTATAACCAAAATTAATCCAACTATTGCACCGCCAATTGCAGGTAAAATAGGATTCATTCCGTTAAATGCCATCCACCACGTTACCATAGCAGAAGCAGTTAATATTAAAAATAAAATAGCTGTTTTATTGATTGTACCAGACAAGGTCATTTCTTGATTATAATCAATAATTTGTGCTTCGTGCACTTCTTGAGTTTTTGAAACAGCATTTGATGAAAAACGCTTGTCGCTTAAAAACGGATTTTTTGAATTGAAGTTCATATTTCTAATACATTTAATTGTACTCAAATATATGGAGTTTTTTTGAAGTGCAATTCTTTGCGTTAAATTTTTAACATGAATTTTTCTTCTGTAAAAACTGCTTTTAAATAAAAAAATCCACCAAAAGAAACTCTTGATGGATTGGTATTTTATTTTGATTTTTTTATTTCAATAAATCTAAAACTAAGGATGGAAATAAACCTAAAGCAATATTTAAAACAATTGAAATAACTGCTACAGCGTAAATTAGAAATGGTTTTCCGGTACGTTCTTGATTTGGTTCTTTAGAATACATTGCTAAAATTAGCTTGAAATAATATCCAACGCTTATGATCGAGTTTATAACAGCTACAATTACTAAAGCAATAAATCCGGCCTTGATGGTTTGGTCAAATAAGAACAATTTTGCAAAAAATCCAGAAAAAATTGGGATTCCGGCCATTGATAATAATGAAGCTGTAAGTATTGCAGCCAATAACGGATTTGTTTTTCCTAAACCGTGAAAGTTTGTAATATCTTCATTTTCTTGGTTTTTGCAAACGTATAAAATAACGCTGAACGCTGCAATTCCCGCCAAAGCATAAGCTGCTGTATAATATAGTAAAACTCCAGCTGAAGATGCAACTGTTAGAAAAGTCATCAGCATAAAACCTGCATGCGAAATTCCAGAAAATGCCAGCATACGTTTTACATTTACTTGACGTAATGCCATTATATTTCCAACAGTCATCGAAGCAATTGAAATTATTACAATGATATTTTCAAAAGTTCCTAAAAGACCTTGATTTTCTAATGATGGAATTAAGTTAAGCTCTGCAACCAATTTAAATAGTGTTGCTATTGCTATTACTTTAGCTAAAGTACTCATTAAAGCAGTTGTTAAAGCAGGAGATCCTTCATAAACGTCTGGAGCCCAGAAATGAAATGGAACTGCAGCTACCTTAAATAACATTCCGATTGTCATTAGTATCATCCCGATTGGAAACCAGATTGGCAATTCAGCAGATAAAGAGCTTTCGCTGATTTCAACAACATCAAAACTTCCCATAGCGCCGTAAATCAAACAAATTCCGAATAATATAATACCTGATGCAAAAGATCCCATTAAAAAATATTTCATACCAGCTTCGTTACTTTTCAAATTCAAACGTTCGCTTGCTGCAAGAACATAAAGTGCGATTGACAAAATTTCAATTCCTAAAAAGAACATAGCTAAGTTTCCAAAAGAAACCATTGCAACTCCTCCAGCTAATAAAAATATTTTTATTGCGATGAAATCAGAAATCTTAGTTTGATGATTTTCGTAAAAATTATGACTTAAAGCTACAAGGAAAATAGTCAAAATAATAAACAATGATGAAAATGCAGTTGAGAATTTACTCACTGTAATCATGTTATTATAGTAACTATGTGTTGCTGTTGCGTTTTCAAATTCATAAAAATTAAGAGCCAAAACACCTAGTAAACCAATAATGGTAAAAGGAACAATGGCTTTTCTTAAATTAAGAATTTCAAACAATAGGCAGAAAATACCCAATCCTGTTATAGCTATTAATGTATTCATTTTTGTTTTTTTGATTTAGGAAATCTAAAACTAATGACGCCCTAATTTATTTTTATTTAAAATATTAATTTTTATTGATAACGTTTAAAATCGTTTCTAAACTTGGTGTAATCAAATCTGTAATTGGTTTTGGATAAAATCCGAAGAAGATCAGTACTGCGATAATTATAACTAATGAAATACCTTCATTAACAGTAATATCCGCAAAATTTTTCGAATTGGTTTCACCCAGCATTACATTTTGAAACATTTTAAGCATATAATAAGCTCCTAATATAATAGTTGTTCCGCCTAAAACAGCAAACCAAATATTTATTTGAGAAAGACTATATAAAACGGTAAACTCTCCAACGAAATTAAAAGTACTTGGTAAAGCTACTGAAGCTAGAACCAAAATTAAAAACATAGAAGTAAATTTTGGCGACTGCACACGAATACCTCCTAATGCACCAATTTCTCTAGTTTCGAATCTTCTATAAATGATTTCAGCAGCATAAAATAACCCTACTACAACAAAACCATGAGCGATCATCTGCAAAACAGCTCCACGCAAACCATCAAGAGTCAAAGTATAAGTTCCTGCAGCAATTAATCCAACGTGCGCTAAAGAAGAATAAGCTAATAATTTTTTTAGATCTTTTTGTCTTAAAGCGACTATTGATCCGTAGATAACGCCAGCAATTCCTAAAGCGATGAAAATGTTCATGTATTCTTTTGCTGCAAGGGGAGCAATTGGCAACTGCCAACGAATAACACTGTATAATCCCATTTTTAACATGATACCAGATAAAAGCATTGTCCCAACAGTTGGTGCTTTTTGATAAACATTTGCCTGCCATGTGTGGAAAGGAATAATTGGAATTTTAATAGCATACGCTAAAAAGAAAGCCAAAAATATCCAAAGCTGTTCATCGGCTGATAGGTTCAATTTGTATAAATCTTCAATTAAGAAGCTTCCTGTTTTTTGATACAAATAAATAAAAGCTATTAGCATGAATAATGAACCAGCAAGTGTATAAATAAAGAATTTTATAACTGCTTTTCTTCTTTCTTCTGCATCTCCATTACCCCATATAAGAGCAATAAAATAAATTGGAATAAGAGCTAATTCCCAGAAAATATAATATAAAAGACCATCTGCTGCCAAGAAAGTTCCTGTCATAGCAAAAGCCATAAATAAAATTAAAGCATAGAAAGCTTTAGCATTTTTATATTCATTTCCGAAAGAAGAGAATATAATAATTGGTGTTAAGGCTACAGTTAATAAAACCATAGCAATGGCCAATCCGTCAGCATTTAGCGCAAATGAAATTTTAGGCTGTGTAATCCAAGCATTTATTAAGCTGATGTTTTCGCCAGAACAAAAATGATTTAGCAATACAACCGAACAGCCTAAAGCTGCCAAACTAAAGAACAAAGCTACTTTTGATGCTAGTTTATCGCCTGCAAAATAAGTGACAAATGCACCAATTAAAAGAATAATTAATATAAGAGAAACGTTCATAGTTATAAAATTATTGAGCTAAAAATATATAGGAAACAATGGCACAAAGACCCAAAACAAAAGCAAAAAGATATAATCCCACACTTCCATTTTGTAATTTTTTACCTTGAAAACCTATTTCATTGGTTACTTTTCCTAAACCGAAAACAAGTGCTGATAAGCCTGTTTCAATACGATCTCTAAAGAATCTTGATAATCCGTTTATAGAACGTACAAATATTACATCGTAGATTTCATCTACATAATATTTGTTATATAAAACTTTGGTTAAGCCGGTAATGTTTTCATCAGCTTCAGGAACATTGTCTTGTTTGAAGTATTTAATATAAGCAATTAAAATTCCAATAAATCCGCCTAAAACGGCAACTCCCATTAAGGTATATTCTGTTGGGCCTAAATGATGTTCTTCGCCAGCCACTTTCGTAAAAAGAGGTGCCAGATATTCGTTTAACCAACTGTTTCCAGGTAAACTGATAAGTCCGCCAAAAGTTGCTAGAACAGCTAAAATCATTAAGGGAAACGTTATTAATCCGTCACTTTCATGTAAATGATGTTTTTGCTCTTCAGTTCCTCTAAAATCTTTAAAGAAAGTTAAAAACATTAATCTAAACATATAGAAAGCTGTCATAATAGAAGCAATAGACCCAACAACATAAAGTGGGATACTATGGTGAAAAGCGGTCATTAAGATTTCATCTTTAGAGAAAAAACCCGAAAATAATGGAACACCAGAAATTGCCAATGATGAAATTAACATGGTCCAGAAAGTAACGGGCATTGCTTTACGCAAGCCTCCCATTTTTCGCATATCTTGTTCTCCATGTAAACCGTGAATTACAGAACCTGAACCCAAGAATAAACAAGCTTTAAAGAAAGCGTGAGTAATTACATGAAAAACAGCTACTTCGTAAGCTCCAAAACCTAATGCTAAAAACATTAATCCTAATTGTGAAACTGTAGAATATGCTAATACTTTTTTAATATCAGTTTGTACTAAGCCTATTGTTGCCGCTACCAATGAAGTTACACCTCCAATTATTGCAATAACGGTTTGAACATCTGGCGCTAAATCAAAAACAAAGTTTAATCTAGTTACCATAAAGATACCAGCAGTAACCATGGTTGCAGCGTGAATCAAAGCCGAAACTGGAGTTGGTCCAGCCATTGCGTCTGGTAACCAAGTATATAAAGGTATTTGTGCTGATTTACCACAAGCTCCAATAAACAAGCATAAAGCAGCTAATGAAAGCAATGGTAAATTTAAATTTGTTGCTCCCGCAATTGCAGTTTTTAAAGTTGCGTAATCTAAAGTTGAGAACATTGAACCAATAATAAACATTCCAATTAAAAGACCTAAATCTCCAATTCTGTTCATAATGAATGCCTTTTTTGCCGCATCATTATAATCTTGGTTTTTATACCAAAATCCAATAAGTAAATAAGAGCAAAGACCAACGCCTTCCCAGCCAATAAATAAAACTAATAAGTTGCTTCCAATTACAAGTGTAATCATGAAGAATACGAACAGATTCAAATACGCAAAAAACTTATGCATATTTTGATCGTCGTGCATGTAACTGATAGAGTATAAGTGAATCAAAGATCCAATTCCGGTTACAAAAAGCAACCAAAGAATTGATAATTGATCTAATAAAAATCCAAGGTTGATATGAAGATTACTGATCTGAATCCAATCAAATAAAGTTACTTGAATGGTTTTTCCAGTTGTAGTAATTTGATTGAAAAGAAAAAGTGTAACTCCAAATGAAATCGCTACTGCAACAGTTCCGATGATTCCAGAAACTGTTTTTCCTAAGCTTTTCCCAAAGAAAACATTGATTAAAAATCCTAAAAAAGGAGCTAAAACTAAAACTAAAGCTAAATTGGTATCCATTTCCATTTATCCTTTTAAATTTTTTAAATTATCGATACTAATTGAGCCTAAATTTCTAAAAACAGAAACCAAAATGGCCAATCCTACCGCAACTTCTGCCGCAGCAACTGCCATCGAGAAGAACACAAAAACTTGTCCTTGTGCATCTTGATGATACGTTGAAAAAGCAACAAATAAAAGGTTAACCGCATTCAACATGATTTCGATAGACATGAAAACGATAATCGCATTTCGTCTGTACAATACACCAAAAATACCAATACAAAAAAGTACAACACTTAAAAAGATGTAATTTTCAATACCTATTTGATTTAATATATTACCCATTATTTATTTAATTTTTCTTTTTTAGACAATAATACAGTTCCAATCATTGCAACCAAAAGCAAAATCGAAGCAAATTCAAACGGAACCATATATTCGTTTAGTAATATTTTCCCTAATACTTTAATTGATTGAAAATCTTCGCCAGTTGAATCATATTCTCCAACAATTGGTTTAGAATTAATGAAAATTGTAATTAGTACAATGCAAATCAAACAGAAAGAAACAATTGCTCCTAAACGTGTAATTCTTGGCCTGTGAACTTGATGACGCTCATTTAGGTTCATTAACATGATCGTAAACAGGAACAAAATCATAATCGCCCCCGAGTAGACTATAATATGTACGACAGCCAAAAATTGAGCATTTAATAGTAAATAATGTCCAGCAATCGAAAAGAAACAAATTACTAAATAGATAGCACTGTGAATTGGATTTCTGCTAAAAATGGTCAAAAATGCGGTAATTACCGTAATAAACGCTAAGAAACAAAATATAATTTGTACAGTAGTTGCGTGTGCAAAATCAGGAATATGTATCATTTAGTTAGCATTATTAAGTTGAGCATTTTTGATTGCCACGTCAAGAGGCATCACTAATCTGTCTTTCCCAAAAATAAAATCTTCTCTTTCATAGCTAGAAGGAACCAATACTTTTGATGTTGTCAAATAAATAGCGTCTTTTGGACAAGCTTCTTCACATAAACCGCAAAAAATACAACGCAGCATATTGATTTCGTAGATCGAAGCATATTTTTCTTCTCTGTATAAGTGCTTCTCATCTGCTTTACGCTCAGCTGCTTTCATTGTAATTGCTTCTGCAGGACATGATAAAGCACATAATCCGCAAGCAGTACAATTTTCACGGCCTTGTTCATCGCGTTTCAACTGGTGCTGACCACGATAAACCGGACTCATTTCTCGCACTTGTTCAGGATAATGAATCGTTACTTTTTTTCTGAATAAGTGTTTAAAAGTAATAATCAATCCTTTTACAATCGCCACAAGATACAATCGTTCCCAAAAGGTCATCTCTTTATTAGAGACCATCTTTTTTCTACCCGATAATGATATAGTTTCTATTGACATTTTATAATATATGTTACGATTTTTAATTTGAAGGTAAATCAAATTCCAAATCTATTTTATTTTTAATTTCAAGCTTTTATTATAATCCTAAAAATACTGCGATTTCATGTCTTAGAATAACTACTCCGGTAATCATAATATTAATAATCGAAAGCGGAATTAAAATTCTCCAGCCTAAATTCATTAATTGGTCATATCTAAATCTCGGAATTGTCCAACGTACCCACATATAGAAAAATATGAAGAAACATATTTTAGCAAACAATACCACAATTCCTAAAATATTAGCTGTATTTACACCTACATTTTCTACCATCCATTGCATTCCTGGATAATTGTATCCTCCAAAAAACAATACTGAAATAATAGTAGCAGAGATAAACATATTTGCATATTCAGCAAATAAATAAAATCCCATTTTCATAGATGAATATTCTGTATGATAACCACCAATTAACTCAGATTCACATTCTGCTAAGTCAAAAGGAGTTCTATTTGTTTCTGCAAATGCGCAAATCAAGAAAATTAAAAAGGATAATGGCTGGTAAAATATATTCCAGTTCATTCCTGCTTGCTGTTCAGAAATTTCTTTTAAGCTTAAAGTTCCAGTCATCATTAATAAAGCAATCATTGATAATCCCATGGCAACTTCATAAGAAACCATTTGCGAAGCTGCACGAACAGCTCCCATCAATGAGAATTTATTATTTGAAGCCCATCCTCCAATCATGATTCCGTAAACTCCAACAGAGATAACTCCGAAAACATATAATAAAGCAATATTTACATCAGTAGCCTGCAAAAGAACATCGCGTCCAAAAATATGCAGTCTGTCTCCCCACGGAATAACAGCACTTGTCATCAAAGCTGTACTCATGGCGATTGCCGGTCCAACAATGAATAAAAATTTGTTAGGGGTATTTGGAAAAAATTCTTCTTTTGAAAATAATTTCATACCATCAGCAAGAGGCTGTAATAATCCTCCCCATCCAGCACGGTTAGGCCCTACACGATCCTGAAGGAAAGCCGCAACTTTACGTTCAGCCCAAGTAGAATACATCGCCATAATCATTGTTACGGCAAAAACCACAACAATTACAACACTTTTTTCTATAATAAATGCACCATCTACCATTGTTAAGAATTTTTGTTGTTAGTGTTTAATGGAATTTCAGCCATACTAATTTTTTTACGGTCAACATCTCTGCCTAGAAGAATATTTTTTTCTGTAGCGATTTCTACTTTCTCTAATTTTTGAGTGTAGTTATTTTGATTGATAACAGAATCTTTTTCAAATTCTCTTGGTCCTTCAATAACCCAGTCATTAACATTTTTGTGGTCGAAACGACAAGAGTTGCAAATGAATTCTTCTACTTCATGATACTCGTCTTTACGGCCAGTAACACGTTGTATTTCTCCTCCAAACATCCAAACGGTTGTTTTTCCGCAACATCCCGGAGTTGTACACTCTCTGTGTGCATTGTAAGGTTTGTTAAACCAAACTCTTGATTTGAAACGGAAAGTTTTGTCTGTTAAAGCTCCAACCGGACAAACGTCAATCATGTTTCCAGAAAACTCATTGTCGATAGCTTTTGAAATTCCAGTTGAAATATTAGCGTGGTCACCACGATCTAATACTCCATGAACTCTATTGTCTGTCAATTGATCTGCAACCTGTACACATCTTTGGCATAAAATACAACGGTTCATGTGCAGTTGAATATGCGGACCAATATCTTCTGGTTCGAATGTTCTTTTTTCTTCGATAAAACGTGATTTAGGATTTCCGTGCTCGAAACTTAAATTTTGAAGATCACATTCTCCAGCTTGGTCACAAACTGGACAGTCAAGAGGGTGATTGATCAATAAAAATTCAGTTACAGATTTACGAGCTTCAGTAACTCTGTCAGAAGATTTACTGTTTACTTCCATTCCGTCCATACATCCTGTTACGCAAGATGCCATTAATTTTGGCATTGGTCTTGGGTCAGCTTCACTTCCTTTCGAAACTTCAACTAAACAACAGCGGCATTTTCCGCCACTGCCTTTTAATTTTGAGTAATAGCACATGGCTGGCGGTACCAAATCTCCACCAATCATACGTGCAGCCTGCAGGATCGTTGTTCCTGGCTCTACGTCTATACTTTGACCGTCTATGGTTACTTTCATCTATTTATGTCTTAATGTCTAAAGTCTAAAGTCTAAAGTCAATATTTTGACCTTTTTACTTTTCAACTTTCGACTTTTTAACTTTTGACTATATTGTTTGTCTGCCTACTAAATGCTTCACTTGTGAAAAAGGTTCAGCAACAAAGTGATCTCTATTTTTAATTTTTTCTGGGAAGCGAACGTGATATTCAAATTCATCTCTAAAGTGACGAATCGCAGCTGCTACTGGCCAAGAAGCGGCGTCACCAAGCGGACAAATTGTGTTTCCTTCGATTTTACTCTGAATACTCCACAGTAATTCAATATCTTCTTCACGGCCTTGACCGTTTTCGATTCTCCATAATATTTTTTCTAACCATCCTGTTCCTTCACGGCAAGGTGTACATTGTCCGCAAGATTCGTGGTGGTAAAAACGAGCAAAGTTCCAAGTATTTCTTACCACACAGGCAGTGTCGTTGTAAACGATAAATCCTCCAGAACCCAACATAGATCCAGTAGCAAAACCACCATCACTCAAAGATTCGTAAGTCATTAAACGATCTTCGCCGTTTGCTGTTTTGAAAATCAATTCAGCTGGTAAAATTGGCACAGAAGATCCTCCAGGAACAAATGCTTTTAATGGTCGGCTTGAAGACATTCCTCCTAAATATTCATCAGAATTCATGAATTCGTCAACGCTCAAACCTAATTCAATTTCGTAAACCCCAGGGTTTTTGATGTGTCCAGAAGCAGAAATTAACTTAGTTCCAGTTGAACGTCCAATTCCTATTTTAGCGTAATCATCACCAGAATTGTTGATGATCCATGGCACAGTGGCGATAGTTTCAACATTGTTTACTACTGTAGGATTTGCCCAAAGTCCTGAAACCGCTGGGAAAGGTGGCTTAATACGAGGATTTCCTCTTTTACCTTCTAAAGACTCAATAAGTGCAGTTTCTTCTCCACAAATATAAGCTCCAGCTCCACAGTGAACATGTAACTCTAAATCGTAACCTGTTCCTAATATATTTTTTCCTAACCAACCGGCAGCTCTTGCTTCGTTGATTGCTCTTTCTAAAATTTTGAAAACCCACATATATTCTCCACGAATATAGATATAGGATAAGTTAGCCCCCAAAGCAAAACTTGAAGTAATCATCCCTTCGATCAATAAGTGAGGAATAAATTCCATCAAATAACGATCTTTAAAAGTTCCCGGTTCAGATTCGTCAGCGTTGCAAACTAAATGTCTAGGTTTTCCTGATTTTTTATCAATAAAACTCCATTTCATTCCTGCAGGGAAACCTGCTCCACCACGGCCACGAAGTCCTGATTTTTTTACCTCTTCAACAACTTCGTCTGGTGTAAGTGTTTTTAAAGCTTTTTCTACAGAAGCGTATCCGCCATTTTGGCGATAAACTTCATAGGTTTTAATACCAGGAACATTGATTTTATCTAATAATATTTTTTGTGACATATTATTTATCGTGTAATATTATTTTATCATCTCTGCAATCAGCGATTAACTGATCAATTTTTTCTTCTGTCAGCTTCTCTTTGTAGAAATCACCTAACTGCATCATCGGAGCGTATCCACAAGCACCTAAACATTCTACTCCGGCAATGGTAAACATTCCGTCTGGAGTTGTTTCCCCCATTTTAATGCCTAATTTTTCAGAAGTATAATCCATTAAATTTTCGGCCCCATTTAAACAACAACAAGAAGTCTGACAAAATTCGAACATGTATTTTCCAATTGGTTTTTGGTTGTACATGGTATAAAAAGTAACCACTTCATAAACCTCAATTGGTTTAATGTGCAAAATTTCAGCAACTTTATCCTGCAGCTCAATACTTAGCCAGTTATCATGAGCATCCTGCACTTCGTGCAAAACAGGCAACAAAGCTGATTTTCTTTTATCTTCAGGATAATGACTGATTAATTCATTGATGCGAGTCATCAATGCTTCAGTCATGTTTATTTCTTGTTTGTAATGTTTACGTTCCATTTTTAATTTTGGATTTTACTCCCGATCCCGAAGCCTCGGGACGGGATTAGATTTTAGATTTTTTCAATCTTTGTCTACAATCTATGATTCTTCAACCATTGTTTAAGTTTTAGATTCTTCAATCTGATTTTTTAAATTCTTAATTATAATTTTTAAATCTAATCCCGTCCCGAGGCTTCGGGATCGGGACTAAAATCTGCATTATTAATCAGCAATCTAAAATCTACAATATTTTATGCGTCTAATTCTCCTGCAATTACGTTTAAACTTGATAGAATAACAATTGCATCTGATAGTAAAGCACCTTTAATCATTTCTGGATATGCTTGGTAATAAATAAAGCAAGGTCTTCTGAAATGTAATCTGTATGGAGTTCTGCTTCCGTCAGTTACTAAATAAAATCCTAATTCTCCATTTCCTCCTTCAACTGGGTGATAAATTTCTGCAACTGGTACAGGAACTTCTCCCATTACGATCTTAAAGTGATAAATTAGAGATTCCATCGAAGTATAAACATCTTCTTTTGGAGGAAGGTAATAATCAGGAACTTCTGCATGATACTCATTTCCGGCAGGCATTTTATCTAATGCTTGACGAATAATGCTTAAACTTTCCCAAACTTCAGCATTACGTACACAGAAGCGATCATAAGTGTCACCTGATTTTCCAACAGGAACAATAAAATCGAAATCTTCGTATGATGAGTAAGGCTGTGCAACACGAACATCGTAGTCAACCCCTGCAGCACGTAAGTTCGGACCTGTAAATCCGTAAGCCATTGCTTGTTCAGCTGTAATTGCACCTACGTTTACGGTTCTATCAAGGAAAATTCTATTTCTTTCGAATAAGTTTTCGAATTCTTTCCATGCAACAGGAAAGTCTTCTAGGAATTTATCTAGTTTTGCAAAAGCAGCTGGAGACCAGTCTCTTTCAAAACCACCAATTCTTCCCATATTTGTAGTCAAACGAGCTCCACAAATTTCTTCGTAGATTTCGTAGATTTTTTCTCTAAATTGAAAAACGTATAAGAAACCAGTATATGCACCAGTATCTACTCCTAAAATCGAGTTACAGATTAAGTGATCTGTAATACGAGCCAGCTCCATTACGATTACTCTTAAATACTGCGCTCTTTTTGGAACCTCAATTCCTAGAAGTTTTTCTAAAGTCATCCACCATCCCATATTATTAATAGGAGAGGAGCAATAGTTCATACGATCAGTAAGTGGCGTAATTTGATAAAAAGGACGATTTTCGGCAATTTTTTCGAAAGCTCTGTGGATGTAGCCAATAGTTGGTTCAGCTTCTAGAATTCTTTCTCCATCCATCAAAAGGATATTCTGAAAAATACCGTGAGTTGCTGGGTGAGTTGGCCCTAAATTCAGTACTGAAAGCTCGCTTCCGTCTTCGTTTAGTTTCTCCTTAATTATTTTAGCATAACGATGCTCTGGGGGTAATAATAGTTCTGACATTTTATAATGTTGAATTATTTATTTTTTAGCAATTTGTTGTTGTTCTTCCAAAGAATCTGTCGTCTTTATCAGTTCTTCCGCTATCTTCCATTGGAAATTCTTTTCGCATTGGGAAAGATATCATTTCATCCATATTTAAAATACGTTTCAATTGTGGGTGACCAATAAAGTTAACGCCAAAGAAATCGTAAGTTTCTCTTTCCATCCAGTTTGCACTTAGGAAAATATTTGAAATGGTTTTAATTTCTGGTTTTTCACCGTTAAGAAATACTTTGATTTTTATTCTTGTGTTTTCATACCAGTTGTGCAAATGGTAAACGATCGCAAACTGACGATCTGTTTCGTTGTCTGGATAATGAATACCGCATAAATCGGTTAAAAAATGAAAACGTAAATCAGAATCGTTTTTCAAAAAAAGAATCAAAGCAGTGATTTTGTCAGCAGTTGTTTCTAGTGAAAAAATATCTCTTTCCTGTTGAAAGTTAAAAACACTTGCGTCAAATGTTTCTGTAAGTTTATCTTGAATCAGGGTATTTTCTAAAGCCATTTTATGAAATGTTATAAGAAGCTAATAATTCTTGGTATTCTGGAGAGCTTCTGCGTCTTACAGATTCGCTTCTTACCAATTCTTGAAGTTTCATTACGCCATCAACAATTTGTTCTGGTCTTGGCGGGCATCCAGGTACGTAAACGTCAACCGGAATTACTTTGTCAATTCCTTGTAAAACGGAATAAGTATCGAAAATTCCTCCTGACGATGCACAGGCTCCAACTGCAATTACCCAGCGAGGTTCAGACATTTGTTCGTAAACTTGTCTTAAAATAGGTGCCATTTTTTTAGAAATAGTTCCCATTACCATTAACATATCAGCCTGACGAGGAGAAAAACTCACACGCTCAGAACCAAATCGTGCTAAATCATAATGTGAAGCCATAGTCGCCATGAATTCGATACCACAGCATGAAGTGGCAAAAGGCAATGGCCATAATGAATTGGCTCTTGCTAAACCTACAACATCATTTAGTTTTGTAGCGAAGAAACCTTCTCCTACAACTCCTTCTGGCGGTGCAACCATATTTACATTTGAATCGCTCATTTTATTTCAGATTTTAGATTTCAGATTTTAGATTTGTGTAAATCATATAAATCAAAATCAATTTATTATCATTAAATCTTTTAATTTGAGAAATCTATCCCGAGACTTCGGGACTGAGATCTAAAATTTCTTATTCCCAGTCTAATGCTTTCTTTTTGATGATATAGAAAAAACCAACCAAAAGAAGCGCCATGAAAACAATCATCTTTAACATTCCTTCAATTCCTAATTCTTTGAAGTTTACTGCCCAAGGATAAAGGAAAATTACCTCTACATCAAACAATACGAACAAAATTGCAACTAGGAAATATTTTACTGAAAAAGGAATACGAGCATTACCAACAGATTCGATACCGCACTCGAAGTTTTTGTCTTTAACTTCTGAGGTTCTTTTTGGTCCTAATTTTCCAGAAATAATGATTGTTCCTACCACAAAACCAACAGCCAAAATGAACTGCATTAAAATAGGAATGTAACTGTATTGATCAGATTGCATAAACTTAGGTTTTTTACTTAAAGAATAAGCCACAAAGATAACTTTCAACTCTGTAAATCACAAGCTAAAAAATGATTTAAGTGAACTCTAAAACGGCGTTTACATCTAATTTTTATTGATTATAAATAAGATGAAGGATTTTTAATATATTTTTAAGAAATGAACAAAAAAAAACGTTTCGAAATAAATCGAAACGTTTTTAAAACCATTCAGAGGCAAAAAAAATAAATTGCTATATTTTTCTTAGATTACTGCTACTTTAGCAGCAACTTTCCCTTTTCTTCCTTCTTCTTCTTCATAGCTTACACGGTCACCTTCGCGTAATTCTTCCGCGTTAATTCCTGAAGCGTGAACGAAGATATCTTTTCCTGTTTCTTCGTCTGTAATGAATCCATAACCTTTAGATTCATTGAAAAATTTTACTGTACCTGTACGCATTGTAATTGTAATAATAATTTATAATGTAGCAAATGTAACATATAAATTCATACAAAAGACAATAAGCTGTTAATTTTTTGTAAAAATTATTGATTCACAGTGTTTTCGCTATTTATATTGCATCAAATATCATATGATGCTGCCTAAAATAACGAATAATTAATGATACTTCAAACATAGATTGAAGTCAAATCTTTGTAATAAATGGACTACTTTATGATAAATGCCATTTTTTGCTATTTTTTTAATTTTTACTTCAAAATAAAAAAACTGCCACTAAAAAAAGTGGCAGTTTTGTATGTATTTATAAAATTGTACTAATTAATTTAAATCCAATTTAATTGAAAGTTCTTTTAATTGAGAATCATCAATTGCAGCTGGCGCGTCGATCATTACATCACGTCCAGAATTGTTTTTAGGGAATGCAATAAAATCTCTAATAGTTTCCTGACCTCCTAAAATAGCTACTAATCTATCCAGACCAAAAGCTAATCCACCGTGAGGCGGTGCTCCAAATTGAAAAGCGTCCATTAAGAAACCAAATTGTGCTTTTGCTTCTTCTTCGGTAAAACCTAAATATTTGAACATTAATTGCTGCGTTGCCTTATCGTGAATACGAATAGATCCTCCGCCAATTTCATTTCCGTTTAAAACCATATCATAGGCATTTGCACGTACTTTTCCTGGTTCTGTTTCTAACAAAGCCATATCTTCTGGTTTTGGAGATGTAAACGGGTGGTGCATCGCGTGGTAACGACCACTTTCTTCATCAAGCTCCAATAATGGGAAATCTACAACCCATAATGGTGCAAATTCTTCTGGTTTGCGCAATCCTAATCGAGTCGCTAATTCCATTCGAAGCGCAGAAAGCTGTGCACGCGTTTTATTTGCTGGACCAGAAAGCACAAAAATCATGTCTCCAGGATTTGCTTCTGTTGCTTTTGCCCATTTTGCCAAATCATCTTGATCGTAGAATTTATCTACAGATGATTTAATCGTTCCGTCATCATTATATTTTGCATACACCATTCCAGACGCACCAACTTGAGGGCGTTTTACCCAGTCAATTAAACCGTCAATTTCTTTACGAGTATAATTTCCGGCTCCGGGAACGGCAATTCCCACAACTAATTCTGCAGCATTAAAAACTGGAAAATCTTTATGTTGTGCAAATTCGTTCAACTCACCAAACTTCATTCCGAAACGAATGTCTGGTTTGTCATTTCCGTATGTTTTCATGGCATAATCATAGGTAATTCTTGGGAATTTCTCTACTTCAATACCTTTAATTTCTTTAAGTAAGTGTCTTGTCAGACCTTCAAAAACATTCAAAATGTCTTCTTGTTCTACAAACGCCATTTCGCAGTCGATTTGTGTAAATTCAGGCTGACGGTCTGCACGTAGATCTTCATCACGGAAACATTTCACGATTTGAAAATATTTATCCATGCCACCTACCATCAGCAATTGTTTGAAAGTTTGAGGAGATTGTGGCAAAGCATAAAACTGACCTTCGTTCATACGGCTTGGTACAACGAAATCTCTCGCTCCTTCTGGAGTCGATTTGATTAAGTAAGGAGTTTCCACTTCACAGAAATCTAAATCAGATAAATATTTACGAACTTCCATCGCTACTTTGTGACGGAAAAGCAAACTGTTTTTTACAGGATTTCTTCTGATGTCCAAATAACGATATTTCATTCGGATATCTTCACCGCCATCTGTTTCATCTTCTATAGTAAATGGAGGAGTTAAAGCTGCATTTAAAATAGTCAATTCAGTAACTAAAATTTCGATTTCACCAGTCGGAATGTTTTTGTTTTTTGCTTCTCGCTCAATAACAGTTCCCTTTACCTGAATTACAAATTCTCTTCCAAGAGTTTTAGCCAGTTCAAAAACAGTTTTATCAGTACGGCTTTCGTCGAAAATAAGCTGTGTTATTCCGTAACGGTCGCGCAAATCAACCCAGTTCATAAATCCTTTATCGCGTGATTTTTGTACCCAACCCGCTAGTGTAACTTCGGTATTAATATTTGAGGCGTTTAATTCGCCGCAATTATGACTTCTATACATGATCAAAATTTTAGACTGCAAAAGTAAACACAAAATTCAAATTAATATAGTAAAGTGATAACTTGATGTGTGTTAATTTTAAATATTTTGTTAATTGTTAATTTCAAGACAGTTATTTCTTTAGATTTGAAGTACTAAAAACAAACTTTAAAGATCTATGAAGAAACTTTTTATTGCCGGTTTAGTGCTTTTCAGCACTTTGAATGTTATTGGACAATCTAAAAAATATGTCACTTTTGAAGCTAATATTGCCAATAGAAATGGCGACGTAATAAAGATTATCAATAACGGAAAAATAATAAAGACGATTACCGTTAATGAAAAAGGTATTTTTAAAGATACTCTAGTGGTTGATGGAGGAAGAAGCAGGTTATCTGATGGAGTAGAAACAACAGAATTATTTTTGAAAAACGGCGACGACCTAAAACTAAAAATGGACGCTAAGCAATTTGATGAATCTATTGTTTACAGCGGTAAGGGAAGTTTAGAAAACAATATTTTGGCGCAACGTATTTTAGCCGATGAAAAACTCTATGATAACAGCGTTTTAACTTTAGATGATGCCGCATTTAATAAACTAATAGAAGCTAAAAAAACTGCTGATTTAGCTCGATTAAAAAATAAAAAACTAGATCCTGAATTTGTAAAAATCGAAACAGAAAATGGAGTAAATGCTGTTGCTGAAATTTCTGAATATCGCCAGCAGGCGCAGCAAATGGCAAAATTAAATAATTCTCCTTCTCCAGATTTTGATTATGAAAATCATAAAGGTGGAAAAACTAAACTTTCTGACCTAAAAGGAAAATACGTTTATATTGATCTTTGGGCTACTTGGTGTGGACCTTGCAGGGCTGAAATTCCTTATCTGCAAAAAATTGAAGAAAAATATCACGGAAAAAATATTGAGTTTGTAAGTGTTTCTATAGATGCATTAAAAGATCATGACAAATGGCAAAAATTTGTAAATGATAAACAATTAGGCGGAATTCAGTTATTTTCTGATAATGAGTGGAAATCTGCTTTTGTAACCAGTTATAATGTAACAGGAATTCCTAGATTTATTTTGATTGATCCTAAAGGTAATGTATTGGAGGCTAATGCTTCTAGACCTTCTTCTCCTGAGCTTCAGGTACAATTAGATACATTATTAAAGTAATTTAGTATAAAATTTATAACGATATAGTAATTTTAGATTTTCTCTAAAACACCAGTAAAACCAGTGCTTGAGCGCTGGTTTTTTTTGTTTTCACTGATTTCCAATGTTAAGTTTTTATTCAATGTTACCAAATTGTTAAGTAAAAGTTTGTTTAATGTAAACATTTAATTATATTTGATAACGATTTGATAACATTAAAACCCAAAAATATGAAAAAGTGTGTAATTTTAGTTGCAATATTGTTCTCTGGAATTTTAGTTGCACAAGAGACAAAACCTGAGTTAGAAGCTGTTGGAAACACAGTAAAAGCTACTTATTATTATGAGAATGGTAATATCCAGCAACAAGGTTTTTTTAAGGACGGTAAGTTAGATGGCGTTTGGGTATCATATGATGAAAAAGGAAATAAAGTGGCAGTAGGAGAGTATACAAATGGTTTGAAAACTGGGAAATGGGTATTTTTTAACGAAAAAAATCTTTGTGAGGTTGCTTACGATAACAGCAAAATCAGTTCAGTTAAAAATTTACAAAAAAATGCTTTAGCTAATAGAAACTAAGAAATTTAAAATAAATACTAAACCGCTTTAATTAGCGGTTTTTTTTTGCTTTTTATTTTTAGATTTTTTTCTTCTACCATACCAAATTACAAAGCCTGTAACCGGCAAAGCGCTTGCAAGTAAGCTTGCTGTAAAAGCAATAATTTTTCCAGGTAAATCTAAAATTTGTCCTGTATGAATTCCGTAATTCATTTCGACAACCTGCAAGCCTAAACTTTTTTTATGATAAGGAGCGCTCTTAATTAATTTTCCGTCAAGCGGATGAAAATAGTAATTGCTTTGATGATCGAATCGCAGCGTGTGCGGATATGCACCTGTATTAATTATATCGCCTTTTTGATGCGGAAAAGTAACAAAATACATTTCTGATTCTGGCTGAAATTTCATTGTTTTAACAAAAGCAAGGTCAACAGCATTTAGAGTGTTAGCTTTAAACTTTGTAGTGTCAATTATGGGCGCTTTTGTTTCTAGAGCTTTATCTCCTCCAAAATTGAAAGTTTTATAAATGCCGTCGCCAACCCATTCATAAGTAAAAGTTAAACCTGTAATTGCAATAATTGCAGCGATAATAGAAATATAAAATCCTGAGGCATTGTGCCAATCGTAATTTATACGACGCCATTTGGCAGACCATTTTACTGAAAAACTTCTTTTAATATCGCTTTTTCGTTTAGGCCACCATTGTATAATTCCCGAAATCAATAAAATAATGAAGATTATAGTAGCACCGCCAACAAGATGTTTGCCAATATAATCAGGCAGAAGTAAATACAAATGGATATATTCAACAATAATAAAAAAATCGGTTTCCGGATTTTCAGATTTTAGATATTTTCCGGTATATGGATTGAAATATAGGTATAGATTTTCGTTACCTGAATACGTATAAACAATTGCAGAACGGTTTCTTCCATAATACGAAACCATGCTTGCTTTGTTTTTCGGAACAATTTCTTTTGCTCTTTCCTGCAGAGCAGAAGGCATTAAAAAAGGTTTATTATGATCTTCAACAAAACGCCATTCTTTTCTGGTAATATCTTTTATCTCATCATGAAAACAAAATATACATCCTGTAATACTTACAATAAAAACAATAAGACCGGAAATTAATCCCAGCCATTTATGTATAAAACGTACTTGTTTTTTGAATCCCATTTTTAATAAAAGCGTAAAAGTATGCGCTAAATCAATTGGGGACAAGTTATTTTAGTTTTTTTTCAGAAACAATTACTTTTTTAGCTTTTAAAGAATAAGCGACATAAAGTGACGCTGAAGCAAGAAGTATCCAAAAAACATCAATAAAGAAAACTTGAATTTTATTTTGCATAAAGGAATTCCAAAACCAATTTCCAGAAACAATTCCGTTTGCAATCGGAATTAAAAATCCTAAAATACTTCCTGAAATCAGGCAAAATTTATTGGTGAAAGCATCATTCTTTTTGATAATAAAAAAGACTGTCAGCACTAACCATCCTCCAAAATAAAGCAAAAACAAATTAGATTGACTTAACGGATGAAATAGTTTAGTTCCGATAAAAGCAAGCGCTGTAATAGGATACATACTCAAACAAATTGCCAAATAAATACGAACAACTGTGGCGTTGAAACGTCTTTTCTTTTCAGGCAGATTATTTTTTTGTCTCGCGACAAGCCAGATCATCACACCAGAAATAATAACAAAACAAGTTATTATTCCTAAAATAAAACTCACGATTTTTAGAGCGTAGCCTCCATAATCACCAAAATGAATTCTGTACAAAACATTTTTTACTATATCTAAGTAATTATTTTGTGTAATTGGGTTTTTCGTAGCAATTTCTTTTCCGTCAGAAATGCGATACACTACTTTTCCAATTCCTGTAAATTTTTTGTGACTTGGCATTTCACCTTCCACCAAAACATGCATGTTTGCATCACCATAGTTTTGAATAAAAACGCGAGTAATTTCAATATCTGACCAATTACTTTTTGCTTTTGCAACCAATTGATCGATATTAAAAGGAGTGACTAATTTTTTGTTTTCAAATTTGTAATCAGGATCTGTATATTCTAATTCTTTGTAAAGTTTATCCTGATCGCCTTTATATAATGCCATTACTGCAGGAGCTACAATCAAGAGTTTGATCATAAAAAATGCTCCGGTTACTGCATAAACAAACTGAAATGGCAAACCAATCATTCCTAATGCAGTGTGTGCATCTGTCCACAATATTTTTAATTTTTCCTTAGGCCGGAAAACATAAAAATTAGAAACAATTTTTTTCCAATGCAATAAAAGCCCGGTTACGATCGCAAACAAGAAAAATAAAGCGGTAAAACCAGAAAGATAATATCCAACAGGATAAGGAATCTGCGCTAAGAAATGCAGACGATATAAAAATTCACCCAGCGAATAAGATTCTTCGTAAGTATATGATTTAAAAGTTTTAGTGTCAAGATAAAAAAATGTTCCTTCTTTTTGTTTGGCTGGAGCCAAAGTATCTTTGGTGCCTTGTAAATAAATGGCAACTCTTCTTTCGTTGCTAGGTTTAGAAATGGTAAGGTTTCTTCCGTGTAAAATATATTCTTTGTCAAGCTTTTTTAATGCCGTGCTGTAGTCGAGCTGCATTTCTTTAGTTGGAGCAACAGATTCATTTCTTTCCCAATTGATGATTTCATCTCTAAAAAAAGAAAAAGATCCTGCAAAGAAAATTACAAAAAGAACCACACTAATGACAATCCCGCTGACAGTGTGTGTATGAAAATAAATATTATAATTACGATTACTCATGTTATTGCGCAGGATTATAGGTTTGACCTAGATAAATTAGAAAAGAAAAAAGTAATGAAATAAGGATATAAATACCCCAAATTTTCCATCCGCTTTTTGCTAAGAAGGCTATAATCATTAATGCTACCCAAAGAATAAAACCGGTAAAAGCCATTGTCATAAGAACGTCTGCACGGTTAAACCAAGCCGCTAGAGCCAGGTGAAAAGTAACTGAAACAAAATAACCCCCTAAAATAGCAGCTGTTATTTTGGCAAATCGTTGCCATTTAGATTGGGTTAGATATTTTGGATTTGCTGGCATATAGTGGTTAGGAATAGTTTAGTAGTAATAAAATTCTAATAATGCTACGATCACAAAAAGCAATAAAATAGCTTTGCTGTTTACTTTTTTTAGTGGAGTTAAAATGACAATTAAACTTCCAATCATCATAAGCTGAATAAAAAACATCAAAGTGCCACAGCACAAAGACTTAGTAAAAAGCCATAAACTGTAAGCCAATAATAAAAGTGCTAATCCTGTAATTTTAGTTTGCTTTGGATTTTTCTTCATCCATTTTTCAAATCCTAAATCATAAGATAACGCAGCTCTTTTTGATGTATAGTACAACGTATAAAAAGCTAAAAAAACGATAAGACTGGCTGTTGTAATCATAATTTTAAAATTTTAAAAATACCTTTCTGGTTCAATAGAAAGGTATTTTTTATATGTTTTTATTAGAATCTATAAGTAAAGCTTCCTATTATAGCTCTTGGATCTTTAGGATGAATCGTTGACCAGCCATCATAAATTTCCTTGTTTGCAATGTTGTTTAATTTAGCTGTAATTGTAAATTTTTCAGCACTGTAAAACAAAGATGAGTTTAGAACTGTGTATTCAGGAATTGTAAATACGCCAGTAGTTTTTCTATTCATGATCATGTTGTCTCCAACATAATTTCCTCCAAAACCTAAACCAAAACCTCTCAATAAGCCGTTTGTAATTTTATAACTAGCCCAAAGGTTTGCTAGGTTTCTAGGTCCTGAATTTTCAGATCTGCGGTTTACAAAATCAGGATCTCCTTTTGTTAAAACGGCATCGTTATAACTATATCCTAAAACAATGTTTAAACCGTTAATTGGGTTTGCAACAAATTCTGCCTCAAAACCTTTGTTTTGCTGCGCTCCGTCCTGATATGTAGTCTGATTATTTGGTTGTGGAGTTGTTGGGTCTGCAGGATCTACATAAGGAGTTTCTACAATATAAGTCTGATCTGTAACCTTAATATCATAATAGCTGAAAGTAGCGTAAAGTTTATCTTTAAAAAGATTCAATTTTGTTCCAATTTCAAACTGATTCGCATGTTCAGGATTTAGTATTACTGGTGTTACAATAGTGGCAGTACGATTTTGCCCTGGAGCTACGTTTACGAATCCGTTCATATAATTTGCAAATACTGAAACTTTATCCAGAATTGGCTGGTATACTAATCCAAATTTTGGAGAAAAAGCAGTTTGGTTATATCCGTCGTTTTTAGCATTCATAAAACGGTCAACACGTAAACTTAACATAGCAGACAATGCAGGCGTAAAATTGATTACATCTGAAACATAAGTACTATAAACCTCTTGCTTTGTTCTGTTGTCGTTTCTTGGCTCATTTGCAATAATTGCATCAGCTCCAGCTTTTGTCAAATTTCCGGTATCACCATTGGTAGGTTGTCCAACAAATGCATTAAAAGATGCCAAATTATCTCCTATATAAACGTATCCATTTCCAAAATATCCAGTACTATGATCAGTAGCAGTTCTTTTAAAATAATCAAAACCTACAACAATTCTATTCCTTAAACTGCCAATTTTAAAATCACCATTAAAATTTTGCTGAATATCAGTTGTTATATTTTGATTGTCCTGATCGGTAAAATAGCGAGCCAATACGATCCCATCTGTAATAGGTGTAAATTGTGTTCCTTCGTACAAGTAAGTATAATTTCCTTTAGATTTTGCTGAACTTGTAGAAAATATAGTTTGTGAAGTCCATTGCTCTGAAAGCTTATAAAACATTTGAGCCTGAATATTGTAAGAAGGTGTCTTCATAGTAAGTTCATTACTAGTGTAAGAACGTTCGTTATCATACTTAAGTTCATTAATATTGTGAACTCTTAATGGAGCACCTCTATCTAAAAACAGCATTGTTGGGTTTGTAGATTCGTTGCTCATAAACTCAGTATTAATCAAGAATGATAATCTGTCATTCACCTCATAAGATAATGATGGAGCAACAAAAAAGGATTCTCTAAAACCAGCATCCTGAAAACTCTCTTGTTTGTTGTATGCCGAATTAATTCTAAAGTTTAAAGTTTTTTTATCGTTCAGAGGTGTATTAATGTCTGCGGTTACGCGATTTAATCCATAGCTTCCAACAGTATAGTTTACTTCGCCGCCAAATGTTTTGTACGGTTTTTTTGTAGTTGTGTTGATTAATCCTCCATAAGAGATTAAACTGCTTCCGAATAAAGTTCCAGACGGACCTTTAATAATTTCAATTCTGTCGATATTTGCAGGATCCAGACTTCCGTTTGTTAAACCTGGCAAACCATTAACCATGGTTGGCTGCACTGGAAATCCTCTTAAAGAATAATAGGCAGCTCCATCTCCTGCACGTCCTGTTGCAGCCCAAAGCGGTGTAATACCAGATGCATTTTTCAAAGCATCATCAAAATTAGTAACTACTTGTTCTTTAAGTAATTCTCCAGTAATGGTAGTATATGATTGTGGGTTTTCGAGATTTTTAAGAGGTAATCTTGCTACTTGTCGAGTTTCTTTACGAACAAAATGATTTTTGCCGGCATTAACAACAATTTCAGTTAATTCTTCAGAATTTGAAGTAAGGCTTAAATTTTCAGTTAATTCCTGACCTTCATTAATAGTTATTTTTTTCTCACTAGTTGTATATCCAACAGCAGAAACTTTTAAAGTATATGTTCCAGGTTTAATATTTTTTATTTTGTAATTACCTTCTTGGTCTGTAATAGTTCCAAATCTGGTTCCTTTTAAAATAATTGATACACCTTCTGGAGATTCATTATTATTTAAAGTTATTTGACCTTTAAGTGTTGCTTTTTCTTGTGCAGAAATTGAGATACTTGCTAAAAGAAAAAAACAAATACTTAAAAAAGAAATTGTAAATTTATATTTCATCTTATTTAGAATTGATTTTAATAGTGCAAATTTAATTGTTGAGTACCAACTACACAAGCTATTTTTATTTATTCTAAATAAAATATTTTTTAAAGGGTAAAATTTACATTTGTTTAAAAAATTAACATCTTAAGCTAATATTAAGAAAAAAAACCTGCTCAAATGAATGAACAGGTTTTAAATTATTGAAGAAATTATTAAAAATTACAATTCTAAAGCACGTTTAGCATCGCCATTCATTAATAATTCTAACGGATTTTCTAAAGCTTCTTTTACAGCAACTAAGAAACCAACTGACTCACGTCCGTCGATAATTCTGTGATCGTAAGACAGCGCAACGTACATCATTGGGTGAATTTCAACTTTACCATTTACAGCAATCGGACGCTCAATAATGTTGTGCATTCCTAAAATTCCTGATTGAGGAGGGTTTATAATTGGAGTACTCAACATACTTCCAAAAACACCACCATTAGTAATAGTAAAAGTTCCTCCTGTCATATCGTCAACAGTAATTTGACCATCACGAGCTCTAAGTGCTAATCTTTTAATTTCAGCTTCGATTCCTCGGAAAGATAAATTTTCAGCGTTACGAACTACAGGAACCATTAAACCTTTTGGTCCAGAAACTGCGATAGAAATATCAGCAAAATCGTAAGCTACTTTATAATCACCATCCATCATAGAGTTAACATCTGGATATAATTCTAAAGCTCTTGTTACTGCTTTTGTAAAGAAAGACATGTAGCCTAAACCAAGACCGCCATGTTTTGCTTTGAAGGCATCTTTGTATTCATTACGAATCAAGTTGATTGGCGTCATGTTAACTTCATTAAAAGTAGTTAACATTGCTGTTTCGTTTTTAGCAGCAACTAATCTCTCAGCTACTTTACGACGCAACATTGATAATTTGGTACGCTCAGATCCACGATTTCCTCCAGTTGGAGTTCCCATTGATGGTACTGCATTTACAGCATCTTCTTTAGTAATTCTTCCGTCTTTCCCAGTTCCTGAAATAGTTGCTGGCGCTATATTTTTTTCGTCTAGTATTTTTCTTGCTGCTGGAGATGGAGTTCCTGCTGCGTAACTTGTTGGTGCTGGTGCTGCTGCCGGAGCAGGTGCTGCTTTTGGTGCCTCCGCTTTAACTTCTGCTTTTGGCGCTTCAGCCTTAGGAGCTTCCGCTGCAGGAGCAGCAGGTGCTGAACCAGATGGTTTTGCTGCACTCGTATCAATTAAACAAACTACAGCTCCTACTGCAACTGCATCACCTTCTTCTGCTTTTAGCGTAATTGTTCCGCTAGCTTCAGCTGGCAATTCAAGAGTTGCTTTGTCTGAATCAACTTCAGCAATAGCTTGATCTTTTTCTACATAATCTCCGTCTTTTACTAACCAAGTTGCAATTTCAACTTCTTTTATTGATTCCCCTGGTGATGGGACTTTCATTTCTAAAATCATCTTATTTTTTGTTTAAGGTTTTTATGGTTTCAGGATCATGTCGTTAAACTTGAAACCTGAAACTTGAAACATTCTTTTTTATCTGAATAAATCTTTATCGAATACCATTCTAATTGCATCTGCATGACGGCGTTTAGCACGTGTATAACTTCCTGATGCTGGTGCAGCATAAGCTTTTAACGAAGCCAATCTCCATTTTACAAGATCAAAGTTCATTAACATAAAGCTGTAAGCTCCCATGTTTTTAGGTTCTTCTTGAGCCCAAACATAATCATCAGCATTTGGATATTGTGCGATAATGGCTTTTAACTGCTCAACTGGTAATGGAAATAATTGCTCGATACGAACAACAGCTACATCTTTTCTTCCGTTGTTTTCTCTTTCGGCAACAATATCGTAGTAGAATTTACCAGTAACAAAAACTAAAGTTTTTACTGCTTTTTTATCTACTGTATTATCGTCAATTGTTTCTTGGAAACTTCCGTTAGCTAGTTCTTCAACTGTTGACACACATCTTGGATCACGCAATAAACTTTTTGGAGAGAAAACTACCAAAGGTTTACGGAAATTTGTTTTCATTTGTCTTCTTAACAAGTGAAAGAAGTTAGCTGGCGTTGTACAATCTGCAACATACATATTTTGTCTTGCACATAGTTGTAAATAACGCTCCATTCTCGCAGAAGAGTGTTCTGCACCTTGTCCTTCATATCCGTGAGGCAATAATAAAACAATACCATTTTGGTTGTTCCATTTATCTTCACCACATGAAATATATTGGTCAATCATAATTTGAGCTCCATTAGAGAAATCTCCAAATTGTGCTTCCCAAATCGTTAATGCTTTTGGATTAGCTAATGCATATCCATAATCAAAACCAAGAACTCCATATTCTGATAAAAGAGAATTGAATACGCCAAATTTTCCTTTTTTGTTTTCGATAGCATCTAAAAGAATTACTTCTTCTTCAGAATCTTCAACTTTAACTACTGCATGACGGTGAGAGAATGTACCACGCTCTACATCCTGGCCTGAAATACGAATATCGAATCCTTCAGTTAAAAGTGAACCGTAAGCCAACGCTTCTGCAGTTCCCCAATCAATAGTATTATTGTCGTATCCTGCTTTTCTGTCCGTAACAATTTTAGTTATTTTGTTGATGAACTTTTTGTCTGCCGGTAAAGTTGAGATTGTATTTATGATAGAATCCAATCCTTTTTTGTCAAAAGTAGTATTTACTTTTTCAAGCATTTGCGTATCTGTTACTTGAACAAATCCGTCCCATTCATTTTTCATGAATGGCGTTATAATAGTCAAATCTTTTTTACGAGAAGCTTCTAAATTCTCCTCCATTAAAGATTTGTATTCTTTTTCTAAAGCATTTACATAAGTTGCATCGATTACGCCGTCAGACAATAATTTCTCAGCATAAATATCTCTTGGGTTTTTATGTTTTGCGATTATTTTATATAAAACCGGCTGTGTAAAACGAGGCTCATCACCTTCATTATGACCGTATTTTCTGTATCCTAATAAGTCGATAAATACGTCACGACCAAATTGCATTCTGTAATCTAATGCAAAAGATACTGCATGTACAACAGCTTCAGCATCATCAGCATTTACGTGTAATACAGGCGAAAGCGTTACTTTGGCAACATCTGTACAATAAGTAGAGGAACGAGCGTCTAAATAATTAGTTGTAAAACCAACTTGGTTGTTGATTACAATATGAATTGTTCCTCCGGTTTTGTAACCGTCAAGCTGCGCCATTTGGATGATTTCATATAAAATACCCTGACCCGCGATTGCAGCATCTCCGTGAACGGCGATAGGCAATACTTTAGAGAAATCGTCAGCATAATATTTATCTTGCTTAGCTCTGGTAATTCCTTCAATAACTGCTCCAACCGTTTCTAAGTGAGAAGGATTTGGTGCTAAATTGATATTGATATTTTTTCCTGTTCTTGTTTTTTTGTCAGCTGTAAGGCCTAAGTGGTATTTTACGTCACCATCAAAATATTCTTGATCGTAATCTTTACCGTCAAATTCACCAAAAATATCTTGAGTTGATTTTCCGAAAATGTTAGCCAAAACGTTCAAACGGCCACGGTGAGCCATTCCCATTACGAATTGTTCAACACCTTTTTCAGCAGCTTGTTCGATCAAAGCATCTAAGGCTGGAATGATAGATTCTCCACCTTCTAACGAAAATCTTTTTTGACCTACATATTTAGTATGCAGGAAGTTCTCGAAAGAAACCGCTTGATTTAATTTATTTAAAATAGTTTTCTTTTCTTCAGAAGAGAAATTTGGCTGATTAACATTTACAGCAAGTTTTTCCTGAATCCATTTTACAACACCAGGATTTCTGATATACATATATTCAATACCAATATGCTGGCAATAAATAGATTTCAGTCGCGTTACAATGTCTTGTAAAGTAGATGGTCCAACTCCAATAGTTTGAGCGGCATCAAAAACTGTAGAAAGATCAGCAGTTGTTAATCCGAAATTTTCAATGTCTAAAGTTGGAGAAGATGTTCTACGATCACGAACTGGATTCGTTTTTGTAAATAAATGTCCGCGAGTACGGTATCCATCAATTAATTTAAGAACGTTAAATTCTTTTTGCAGTTTTTCTGAAACTTGATTGTAATCTGTGTTGGGGCTAGTCACATATTCAACAATCTGTTGAACTGGATTTTCGTCATTATAAGTCGTTTGTCCAAAGTCGAAACCTTGAAAAAAACTTCTCCAGCTTGGCTCAACGCTATCTGGATTTACTAAATACTGATCATATAATTGTGCGAAAAACTCGGTATGCGCTGCATTTAAAAATGAAAACCTATCCATAATATTAGTGAATATACTTTTTGTTAAATAGAATGGCAAAAGTACAACAATCGACTTTATTTAAACCTTTTTTTTACGTACTTTTACGTAAAAATTTGTTAAAAATAGACTCAACTATGAATAATAATCAAATTTCAATCGTTTTCAAATCTTTTTTTGTGATTTTGGCAGTCTTATTTTCCAGTTTTGCAATCGCACAGCAAAATTATACTATAGATCAGCGTGATAACTTTTGGGACAGAGTTCAATTTGGAGGCGGACTTGGTTTAGGAATTGGATCTGGATATACAGATATCTCTGTCATGCCAAGTGCAATCTATAATGTAAATGAAATAGTTGCGGTTGGAGTTGGTTTGCAATTTGGCTATTTATCCTCAAAAAATTATTACGAATCTTTTGTTTATGGAGGAAGTTTGATCGGACTTGTAAATCCAATTCCAGAAATTCAACTATCTGCAGAATTGGAGCAAGTAAGAGTTGATACTAGATATGAATCTAATGTTAATAGACCAGGATTCTCTGATAATTATTGGAATACCGCCTTATATCTCGGAGCAGGTTACAGAACCGGAAGTGTTACCATTGGAGCACGTTACGATGTTTTGTATAATCCTGATAAAAGCCTTTACGGATCTGGATTTATGCCTTTTGTGAGAGTTTATTTTTAAAGTTGCTATCCCGAAGTCTCGGGACTGAGATGCTAAGATTCTAAATTTTAAATGCAGGAATTTGAAAAAATATATTTTTATAATCATTGGAGTTATTACTTTTAGTTGTAATAACTGGGAGAAGTCAAAAAACACTAATGAAAAGGTTGTAAAAAAAGATTTACGACCTTTTTTTGATGCGGATAAAATCGATCATTATTTTGTGAATTACACTCTTGATAGTATAATTATTTCTGGAGGAGAAAGTAAAAAATCAAAAAAAGAGAAGGAGTTTGAAGATATATTTATGGGATATTTTCCGGATAGTATTCCTAAAAAGAGTTTTGAAGAAATTTTGTTAAGTCATAATTATAAGAAATCCAATCTTACAATTAAACAGCAAAAGGAAATTGAAAATGTATTCAGCGAAAAAGATTCTCTGCAAATGAGTGCATATGCGTGTGTTCCCGAATACCGCGACATTTTTATTTTTAAAAAGAAAGAAAAGACGATTGGAATAGCAAAGATTTGTTTTAAATGTGGTCGTTTCCAAATTGTTGGAAGTAAAATTGATACACAGTATTTTGGACTTTTTGACGAATTAGAGAAATTGCACGATATCGTTCGTCCTACTGAGAAAAAAACTTAGAGCCTTAGGATCTTAGAACCTCAGAACCTTATTTATAATAATTTCGAAACCAAACTTTTTGCCATTCTCTTTTTAAAATTAAAAAAGCAACTTGTTCTGCAAGAATGACTAAATCTGATCCGTCAAGTTTTTTGATTTCGATTTCAGAAACATCAATAATATATAATAGGTTTAAATATTCAGCGAATTTGTACTGAATCATTCGGTATATTTTTTCGTGCAGCTGAATTTTTAATTCATCGGGAGAAATGCTTAACGGAAAGTCGATTCCTTCATTAGCTAAATTAAAATCTTTGTTGATTTGCTCAATCAAACTTAAATATAAAGTCTCGGCTTGCGCTTGATCTAGAAGTGCTTCTGTACTTATTGGTGCTACAAACATATTTATTTTAGATTTTAGATTGCTGATTTATGATTGTAGATTTTTTTACTGAAAACTGGCACTGAAAATTGATTACTAAACCTTACGTCCCATTAAATTTTCGCCGAAAGTTCTCAAAACATTTTTCTTTTCAGCATTAATTTCCATTTTTTCTAAAGTTTCAAAAGCTTTAAAAGTATACATTTCTATAGCTTCCTGTGTTGCTTTTGATGCTCCAGATGCATTAAAAATGGCTTTGGCAGTTTCTATTTTTTCTGAATTATCATCTAATTGCAAACCGAATAATTGTTTTAATTCTGTTGCTTTTTCATCTGATGAAAATTCTATTGCTTTTAGATATAAATAGGTTTTCTTATTTTCGATAATGTCGCCGCCAACTTGTTTTCCAAAAGTTTTAGGATCTCCAAACGCATCTAAATAATCGTCTTGAAGCTGAAAAGCTAATCCTAGATTCAATCCGAAATCATAAATTAAATCGGCTTCCTTTTCAGAAGTTTTTGCTACAATTGCACCCATTTTCATCGCAGCAGCAACCAAAACAGCTGTTTTATATTCGATCATTTTTAGATATTCAGGAATCGTAACGTCGTTTCTTTCTTCAAAATCGACATCCAGTTGCTGGCCTTCGCAAACTTCAAGTGCAGTTTTGCTGAATAGTTTTGCTAAATCTCTAAAAATGGTTGGTTCATATTGCTCAAAATACTGATAAGCCAAGATCAGCATGGCATCTCCAGACAGAATTCCGGTATTGATATTCCATTTTTCATGCACCGTTTCCTCTCCTCTTCTCAAAGGAGCATCATCCATAATATCATCATGTACAAGTGAGAAATTATGAAAAACTTCTACCGCCATTGCCGCCGGAAGCGCCATTTTATAATCAGCGTCAAATACCTCTGAAGCCATTAATGTAAGAACCGGACGCATTCGTTTGCCACCAAGTCCTAAAATATATTCAATAGGCTCATAAAGGTTTTTTGGCTCTTTTTGTATGCTTTGGTTTTTTAGATAACTAATAAAAAAATCTTGGTACTGACTAATATTGTGCATAAAATGAAATTCTGATTTCCAAGGCTCAAAGATACAACTCAAATATGAATTATCAGATTGTTGTGAAATTTACTTCAAAATGATTATTCTTTTTCTAAATGTATCTGAAATCCAACTCCTAGAAAGACTGCATTGTTTGTCATATCATTATTAGCTTTTTGATTTAGATAGTTTAAAGCTACTTCTAGTCCAACACTACTGTTTAGGAAATATACGGCTCCCGCTTTTGTTTTGATACTATTAAAAAGTTGAATTTGTATTATATTTTTAATAAAATATTACTTATTTTTTTCAAACCAAATATTTTTTTGAAAATACTTGGAAACTTTTTTGGTTTTTAGAGTTTCCTGTCTATATTTGCACTTTTAATTGGAAACTCGAAACACTGAAAAAGTTTCCGTAAGCAGTTTAGATAATTTATAAACTAAACAAAACCAAATATTTATGAAAACAACATGGACCTTAAATTCTAGCCAATCGGATGTTTTAATTAAAATGAGACACTCGATAATTGCTTATATGGGCGGAAATACAAATAAATTTGACGGTTATGTAAATATTGAAGACAATGAAATTGAAGATGCTTCGGTCGAGTTTTCTTTAGATATCAATAATAAAAATGACAGTTTTCAACAAGTTGATACGTATTTGCAGCTGCAAGATTTTTTTGATGTTGATGAGCACCCAATTATTAGTTTTAAATCGACTTCATTTCAGAAAGTAAATAATAACATCAATTTTTTTAAAGGTGATTTAACCATAAAAGATGTAACCAAAGTTGTTGAACTTGATGCTGAATTTATTGGTATTAATACTTATAATGGAGAGAAAAAAGTTGCTTTTGAAATTAAAGGAGATATTAAACGCCAAGATTTTGGTTTAGATTATAATTCATTTAACCACAATGGAGGTTTAGCACTTGGAAGAGATATTAAACTGATTGCAAATTTAGAATTTAGCATATAAATCTTACACATCGAATAAATTAATGTAAAATTATTACAAAAATAACGGAAACTATTTTTTAAGTTTTAGTTTCCGAACTACATTTGTAATACAATTTGAAATTAAAATGAAAGAGAAAATCATATCAAAAGCGAGTGAACTGTTTTTAAAACTCGGTTTTAAAAGTGTTACGATGGATGATATTGCAGGAGAAATGTGTATTTCGAAAAAAACGATCTACAAATACTTTTGTAATAAAGAAGTCTTAATTGAAGAGAGTACTTCGATGGTTCACAGTCAGGTGCATGAAATAATTGATACTATTGTGGCCAAAGATTATAATTCAATTCATGAAAATTTCGAAATCAGAGAAATGTTTCGAGATATGTTTAAAAATAATACAGATACTTCTCCTATATATCAACTGAAAAAGCATTATCCGGAGATTTATCAAAATGTATTGTCACACGAAATTGATCAGTGTACACAATACTTTAGAGTAAATATTGAAAAAGGAATCAGAGAAGGCTTATATCGTCCTGATTTAAATGTAGATATATATGTAAAATTTTATTACACTTTAATTTTTCACATTAATGAAACTACAGTTTCTGAAAGAGAAGCTCAGGAAATAGAATTAGAAGCCTTGGAATATCACACCAGAGCTATGGCAACCGAAAAGGGAATAATAGAATTAGAAAAACAACTTAAAAAAATTACTACTTAATCATCAATCTATATGAAAAGAATAATTCTTATATTTTTGTGCACAATAGGCTTGTCAGCCAATGCGCAAGTCACAACTTTAACTTTAAGAGACGCTCTTACATATGCGCTTCAGAACAAATCTGACGCTAAGAAATCGAAACTGCAGGTTGAAAACAGCGAGTACAAAATTCAGGAAATACGTTCAAGAGCGTTGCCGCAAATTTCTGCAAACGGAAGTTTAACTTATAATCCAGTTATACAAACTACAGTTATTGATGGAGCAGGATTTGGTCAGCCAGGAACTACAATTCAGGCAGCATTTGGCCAAAAATGGACTTCTGGAGCTGGACTTTCGTTAACTCAGGCTTTATTTGATCAATCTGTTTTTACCGGATTAAGAGCAGCTAAATCTACTCGTGAATTTTATCAAATAAACGATCAATTGACAGAAGAACAAGTAATTGAAAGAGTTGCAAATAACTACTATTCTGTATACGTTCAACGCGAAAGACTAACTTTATTAGATAGTAATTATGTGAATACTACTAAAGTTCGTGATATCGTAAAAGGACAATTTGATAATGGTTTAGCTAAAAAAATTGATTTAGACCGTATTGTTGTAAAAATGTCAAACATTGACACAGAACGTCAGCAAATTAAAAATCAAATTATTTTACAGGAAAATGCTTTGAAGTTTTATATGGGAATGCCTATTGAAACGGTAATCGAGATTCCTAAAGAAGAATTTGAAGTTATCCCAGCTGCATTAACAGAAGAACCTAATATAGAAAACAGAACGGAATACTTGCTTTTGAAAAAACAAGAAGAGCTTTTAGTATTTAATAAGAAAGCAGTTGAAGCTGGATATTATCCGACACTTTCATTAACTGCAGGATACAATTATATTGGTCAAGGTCCTCAAATGCCATGGTTCGCAAAACCTAAAGACGGCGTATATTGGTCAGATTACTCTGCAATTGGATTGAATCTGCATGTGCCAATTTTTACAGGATTCGGCACTCGTGCTAAAGTAAGACAAGCAGATGTAGAAATCAGATCGCTTCAGGAAGATATCAAAGACACAAAACTTTCACTTGATTTAGATTACAGAAATGCAATGGCTGATATTGAAAACAATCTTATTACAATTCAAAATCAAAAAGAAAACATGCAGCTTGCAACTGAAATCTTAAGCAATACAAAAAATAATTACCTTCAGGGGTTAGCATCATTAACAGATTTATTAGATGCTGAAAATGCACAACTTGAAGCTCAAAATAATTATACCAGAGCAGTTTTAAATTATAAAATTGCCGAAATATCACTAATCAAATCAAAAGGCGAACTTAAAACTCTTATTAAATAACTAAACAAAATGAAGAAAACTATTATAACTATCGTAATCATAATCGCAGCTTTAGGTGTGATTGGATATGTCTTAAATAATAATAAGAAGAAGAATAAAGAAAAAACAGATATTGTTGCAGAAAAAAATGCTGCAGTTTCAGTAAAAGTAACACCTGTAAAAACAGAAGAAATTTCATTGGATTTCGTGGCAAACGGAAACTTTCAGCCTATTCAACAATTGACTTTTTCTGCTGAAAAATCCGGAAAAGTAATCAGCGTTTTAGCTAAAGAAGGAGATTACGTTAGAGTTGGTCAAACTTTATTGACAATGAGAGGCGATGTAATCAATGTAAGTGCGCAGCAAGCTCAGGCAGTTTATCAAAATGCAAAATCTGATTACAGCAGATATGAAAATGCATTTAAAACTGGTGGTGTTACAAAACAGCAAGTAGATCAGGCGAAATTAGCATTGACAAATGCTGAGTCGAGCTTAAAACAAGCTAATATTAATGTGGGTGATACTAAAGTAAAAGCTCCAATTAGCGGTTTCATCAATAAAAAATACATTGAGCCAGGATCTATCTTAACAGGTATGCCGGCAACTGCGTTATTTGATATTGTAAATGTTTCTAAATTAAAATTAGTTGTTACAGTAAATGAAAATCAAGTGGCTAGTTTGAAAGTAGGAAACAACATTAATGTTACTGCTAGTGTTTATCCTGATAAAACTTTTTCTGGAAAAATTACTTTTATTGCTGCAAAAGCAGATGAGAGTTTAAACTTTCCTGTAGAAATTGAAATTGCAAATAATGTAAACAACGACCTTAAAGCAGGTATGTACGGAACTGCAAACTTTGCTTCAAATCAGCAAAAACAACACTTAATGGTTGTGCCTAGAAATGCTTTTGTAGGAAGTGTAAGCAGCAACGAAATTTTCGTAGCTGAAAATGGTATTGCAAAATTAAGAAAAGTAACTGCTGGAAGAATTTTAGGAGATCAAGTTGAAATTATCAGCGGATTAACTGACGGAGAAAAAGTTATTGTTACAGGTCAGATTAACTTACAAGACGGAAATACAGTAGAGATTATTAAATAATTTACAGGCTGTAAGCCGTAAGCAATAAGCTTTAAGCAATCTAAAAGCCTAAAGCCTATTGCTTATAGCCTAAAGCATAAAGCAAAATATATGAAATTAGCCGAAATATCCATAAAACGTCCGTCGTTAGTAATTGTATTGTTTACAATTCTGATACTTGGTGGATTGTTCAGCTACAGCCAATTAGGCTATGAGCTGATACCGAAGTTTGAACAAAACGTTATTACAATTTCTACTATTTATCCTGGAGCTTCTCCTAGTGAGGTTGAAAATACGGTAACTAAGAAAATTGAGGACGCGATCGCATCCTTAGAGAATGTTAAGAAAATTGACTCAAAATCGTACGAAAGTTTGTCTATTGTTTCGATTACATTAACATCAAATGCAAAAGTCGATTTTTCTCTGAATGATGCACAGCGAAAAATTAATGCCATCATCAGTGATTTGCCAGAAGATGTGAAAACACCGGCACTAACTAAATTCTCGCTGAGTGATTTACCGATTATGACACTTGGTGCCAACGGAAAAATGGACGAAGCACAGTTTTATGACTTGATTGATAAAAAAGTTGCGCCTATTTTATCTCGTGTGCAAGGTGTTGCTCAAGTAAATATTATTGGTGGTGAAGAACGAGAAATTCAGGTAAACCTTGATGCATTAAAAATGCAGGGTTACGGATTATCTGTTCCGCAGGTACAACAAAATATTTTAACATCGAACTTAGATTTCCCAACAGGAAACATTCAGACTCGTAATCAAAAAATATTAATTCGTTTAGCGGGTAAATATAAAAGTGTTGAAGAATTGAGAAACTTAGTAGTTTCATCTCAAAACGGAATTCAAGTTCGTTTAAGTGATATTGCCGATGTTCAGGATACGCAGAAAATTGCAGAAAAAATATCTCGTGTAGATCAAAAAAGTGCAATCGTTTTACAAATAGTAAAACAATCAGATGCCAATGCGGTTGCTGTAAGTGAGAGCTTATTGAAAACAATTGCTGTTCTTGAAAAAGATTATGAAAAAAGCCATTTAAAATTAGAAGTTGCAAAAGACAGTACAATTTTTACTCTTGAAGCTGCAGACTCTGTAGTTCATGATTTGTTAATTGCGGTAGTTCTGGTAGCATTAGTAATGTTATTTTTCTTGCACAGTATTAGAAACTCATTAATTGTAATGGTTTCTATTCCTGCATCGTTAATTGCAACGTTCATCGGAATTTATTTAATGGGATATACGTTAAACTTAATGAGTTTATTAGGGTTATCTCTTGTTGTAGGTATCCTGGTCGATGATGCGATTGTGGTCCTCGAGAATATTTACCGACATATGGAAATGGGTAAAAGCCGAATCCGTGCCTCATATGATGGAACTGCAGAAATTGGCGGAACCGTAACTTCTATTACTTTGGTAATTGTCGTGGTGTTCTTGCCAATCGCAATGAGTTCTGGTTTAGTATCTAATATTATTACACAATTTTGTGTTACTGTAATTATTTCAACATTACTATCGCTTTTAGCTTCATTTACAATTATTCCTTGGTTATCATCTCGTTATGGTAAATTAGAGCATATTGAAGGAAAAAATTTCTTTGGAAGAGTTATTCTTGGTTTCGAAAATTATTTAACACGTTTTACTAACTGGATTTCTGGATTATTGACTTGGTGTTTAGATAATTACGGTAAAACAATTGTTCTTGTTTTAATATTGTTCTTTGGATCAATTTTTGGCTTAGGTGGTTTCATTGGAGGAGAGTTTTTTGCATCATCTGATAGTGGAGAGTTTTTAGTTCAGATCGAAATGCCAAAAGATGCTTCGTTAGAACAAACCAACTTCATGACACAAAAAGCCGAAGCATACCTAAAAGGACAGGAGTACGTTCACAGTCAAATTACAACGGTAGGCCAAACCAGTGAAGGTTTTGGAGCATCGCAAGCAACTGCTTATAAAGCGGAGATTGACGTAAAAATGATCGAGCAAAAAGATCGTACTGACAATGCAAATGTTTACGCTGCAAAGATTAAACGTAAACTGGAGAAAGTATTGGTTGGGGCAAAAGTAAAAACTGTTCCTGTAGGTATCTTAGGAACTGCAGAAGATGCTACGTTAGGATTGATCGTAACTGGTCCTTCTACTGAAGCTGCAATGGCATATGCTAAACAAGCTGAAGCTGCATTACGCACTATTCCTGGAACAACTGAGATTAAATTAACTGTTGAAGACGGGAACCCTGAAATTAACGTAAAAGTTGACCGTGATAAAATGGCGGCATTAGGATTGACACTTCAAACTGTCGGTTTAACCATGCAAACTGCTTTTAGCGGAAACACAGACGGTAAATACAGAGCTGGAGAATATGAATATGACATCAACATCAGATACAATGCATTTGATAGAAAAAGTATTACTGATGTAAGTAATTTGATTTTCATCAATGCTGCAGGACAACAAATTAAATTGTCTCAATTTGCTTCTGTGACAGAAGGTTCTGGACCTAGCCAGTTAGAGCGTAGAGACAAATCGGCGTCGGTAACTGTAAAAGGACAAAACGTTGGGGTTCCATCAGGAACAATTGTAACGCAATGGCAGGCTAAGTTAGATAAAATTAAAAAACCAGCTGGTGTAAACTATATTTGGGGTGGTGACCAAGAAAACCAATCGGAAGGATTTGGTACTTTAGGAATCGCTTTACTTGCTGCAATTATTTTGGTTTACTTGGTAATGGTGAGTTTGTATGACAGTTTCGTTCACCCGTTTGTAGTATTGTTTGCAATTCCGCTTTCGTTTATTGGAGCTTTACTGGCATTAGCCTTGACAAATAACTCATTGAATATCTTTACGATTTTAGGTATTATTATGTTGATTGGTCTAGTTTGTAAAAACGCGATCATGCTTGTAGATTATACAAACCAAAGAAGAGCAGCTGGAGAATCAATCAGAACGGCATTAATTCAAGCGAATCACGCTCGTTTACGTCCGATTTTGATGACTACAATTGCGATGGTATTTGGTATGTTCCCAATTGCATTAGCATCTGGAGCAGGAGCTGAATGGAAAAATGGTTTGGCTTGGGTAATTATTGGAGGATTAATTTCTTCGTTATTCTTAACCTTGATTGTAGTTCCTGTAATTTACCAAATAATGGAAGGTATTATTCGCAGATTATCTAAAGGAGAAAAAATCGATTACGAAGCTGAAATGGTTGCCGATTATGAGCATACTGAATTAAGCGAAGACGGTTTTAATCCGAAACATACGCATTAATTTTGATTTAATTTTAGATTGAAAAATCCCAAATTCCGAAAGGAGTTTGGGATTTTTATATTTCTATTAATTCCAGAATTGGGATTTATAATTTAAGATACAAATAATGATTATAATAATCAATAATTGCTTTTCCTTCCAGCAAAACATCAGCACCAATAATACCGTGGACGGGTTTGGTTTTAAAAGATTCTAAAGCTTCATTAACATGAGAGAGATCAAAAATAACGATACTGAAATCTTTGCTTTTCCAGCTTCCGAGCTGTAAATGATTGCTAGCTGAAATTTGTGTCTTCATTCCTGTTCCTCCTGCTCCAGAGGCTTTTGTTTTCGATTTTTTTGCATTCAATTCAAAACGTTCAATGCTTTCAAATCCAACGCAGGTATTTGATGCGCCCGTATCTAAAATAAAATTTCCAGAAACGCCGTTAATTTTGGCTTTTATCGAAAGATGCTGCGTTTTGGTAACTTTGAATTTTATTTTTTTGTATTTCTCTTTTTTGAGAACTTGGTGAAGATTTTCCATTTTCGATACTGATTGAATATCAAAAATAAACCAATTAAAGCCAATAAACTAATGATGTAAAAGATATAATTTGTTGAATTCTCTTGGCTTGAAATTGACCCGTAATACACAAATGAACTCCAGTAATAGGGAGATTTTTTTGCATTTGAAATAGTTTTGTCATTCAAAAAAGCAATCTTAGCACTGGTGTTCGCTTCAAAATACGGAACATCGTTTCTTATGTTTTTATAAAAATCAGCCATAAAAACGGACGTTGTATAATCGTTTACTTTCCATAAAGAAAACAATAAATTTTGTGCACCTGCAAACTGAAAACCTCTCGCGACACTCATTGCGCCTTCCGCTTTATAGAGTTTGCCAATTCCGGTTTCACACGCACTTAAAACAACCAAATCTGGAGTAATATTCAAATTATATAATTCAGAATACAATATCTCCTGATCGTAAAACTTAATGCTTGCTGGAGTTTCAATATCTCCAGAGGATGCGTGTGTACTTAAATGTAAAATTGAATATTGGTTTGCATTCTTTTTGAAATTGGCAAATGAAGCCTCAGCGTTTTCTAAATATTTTCCTTTAAAATTACTTCTGATAAATTCTAATTCTTTCTTGGAATAACTCAATTCATAAGCCGTTTTTTCGAAAACTGGAAAAACGCCTAGTACTGTTTTATCCGAATTAGAAACCGGTTTAGAATTTAGATAAATGCTGGCCGAAGTATTGTACCCAATCTTAAAATCATTTAATAAATAATGCATTTTAGCAAAATTCGTTGTTTTTGATTCTTTTGTAATTAAAGCTTCAAAAGGAAGAAAATTTAAAATTCCGTCTGGAACGAGTATGAGATTTTTATAGATTGTGTTTTGAGGTAATTTCAACATAGTATAAACACTATTACCAGAATGATTATACCGGGAAATATTATTAATAATGTTAGTTGAATTATTGAAATAATCTATAAATGTTGCAATTGTCGGAATTGCAGTATCAGTAATGTAAATATGGTTTAAAGTAATTTGCTTATTTTGTAAAGTGAAATAATATAGAATTTCAGAACCCATAAAATAATAAACCATCACGGCTTTGTCTTTTTCTAATTTTGAAAATAAAGCTTTTAAATCAAACTGTTCAGAAAAATTAACGTTTTCAGATTGAATTTTCTTCAGCGAAAGCATCAATTCATTTTGCTTTTTTATAATCTGATTTATTTTAGAAATATCTGCCGAATCTCCTTTTTGCTGTTCTTTTGAAATTGCATTATTTAAATTTTGAAGTTGCTGTAAAAGCTGTTTTTCTTCTGCGGAAGCATTTTTAATATTCGAACGATAACTTTTTAGAATGCCTGATTTTGTTTTTTCAGATAACTGAAAAGCATTTTCTAAATATTGAATTTTATTTTCCTTTTGGTACAATTGATCGTAAATAGTAATGCATTTTTCTGTTCGATTTCGAGACCGCAATTGAGAAATGATTTTTGAATTTTCATAAACCAAAGAATTCATCAATAAATCTTCAATATAAAATGAAAGTTCGAAAGCCTGAAGTGCTTTTTTTGGCTGTTTAATTTGAAAAATTTCTGCCTGCAAATCCAGTGCATCAATCAAAACCGTTTCAGCATACAATTGATTTTGATTTGGAAGTATGTTTTTTGAATTGTAATTCGGAATTAAAATTTTAAAAACAGAAGTAATCTGCTTTTGGCTTTCTTCCGCTTTTCGTTCATCAAAAAGCAACAAAGCTTTTTCATAATACAGTTTTGCTAATTTTCGAGGCTGAGGTTTTGGCATTTCCAGAAACAGCTTTTCTGCTTTTTCCATATAAGATTTGGCAATTTCAAATCGTTGCCATTGTCGGTTCATCGAAGCTAAATTTCGATAAGAATTGGATAATGTTTCTAGCTGATCTTTTTCGTTTTTAAGATATTTTATGGAAGATAAAAATGCTTTTTCGGCATTATCAGGAGAATTTTTAATAAACACAAATTGTTTTGAATTCACCCAATAGCTATTTCCCAAATTATTCAATAAAATGCCTTTCTGAGAATTGGATAAATTCTCTGTTTTTAAAGTGTTTTCTAACAATTCGATTGCCAAAGAAATTTTCCCGGAACTCTGATATACATTTGACAAATTTAAAATCGCCGCAAATTTTTGTTTCTGGGCATCAGGATAATTTTTAGCAGTATTTACAATAAAAAAATATTGTTTAATGGTATTTTCGGCACTATCATAATCGCCTAAAACGGTATATAAATTCCCTAAAGGTTTTAAGCAATATTCAATAATATCGTAATTAGAAAGTTTCTTTTTTTGATAAATCTGCCACGCTTTTTCATAACTTGAAATTGCTTTTTGAGTTTGCCCAAATTGATTTTCATAATACGCTTTATTGCAATTTAAAACTACAATCGCCAGCAATTCATCATTAGTTTTTGGTTTTGAATTTTTCCAAAAAGCAACTTCTGTATTCGTTAAATTTTGTAACGCTTTCGCGGAAGGATGAGCCACAAAAACATCAATTGCATTGTATATTTTATCTTCCTGATTCTGCGAGAATAGAATGAGTGTTGAGAAATAGAAAATATAGCAATATTGTTTTTTCATAGATTAAAATTTTCGCAACGAATTCACGAATTTTATTTATTAAAAAAGAATAATAATTCGTGAATTCGTGGCTAACTTTTTTATAAACTTTGTGCATCTCTGTGCAAAACCTCTGTGTATCTTTGTGAAATAAGCTTAAAACTTCCATATCCCATAAAACTGAAAATAATTAAAATTCTGTTCGAAATTAATTACGTAGCGCGCGCCCAAACTCGGTCCAATTCTAGCAAAACCGGCCGTTAGATCAAATAAAAGACCTGTTTTTAAATTGACAAACGAGTTTTTGACTGAACTTGATTCTGTTCTTGTATCCATTAAAAACTGATCTGTTCCGCCTTCAAAAGTTTCAATTTTTCTAGTTAGATTTTGTTCTGATGAAACATCAAAATTAGCTTGAATTCCTGCACCAACTCCAATGTAATTATTAATGTTATAACGTATTAATACCGGAATTTCCCAGTTTACATTTTTATTTTCGGTTGTGGTGGTTGTGCGCTGAAATTGTTTTACGCCATTTGGGCTTACCACACTTCCATCAACTACAGTTGCAGCGCTTTCATATTTATTCAAAGCGTTAACCCATTCTGCTTGCCAATAAAAGCGATACGATTTAAATGGCGAAATGGTCGCACCAACAAAATAGCTCGTAGATTTTTCTAAATCTGGATAGAAATTATAACCTGCTTTTGCGCCAATCGAAATTCCGGGCAGGAATCGAGTAGTGGCGTAATTGGTAATTATTGGCTCGTTTTTATCGAAAATAATAGTAGTTCTGCTTTTGGTTTTTACTTTATGAAAATCTTCTGCAAACTTCATAGAATATTTTACAAAACCTTTTGTAGAATCTTTTTCCTGTACGTTTTTTTGTTCGCTTCCCGGCAAATAAATGTTTTTGAAAGTAAAGAAAATCTGTTTTTGTTTGATAATCGTATCCAGACAACTTACGGTTGGTTCTTCGCCTTTTGGGCAAATCGGACATTTTGGATACATATCTTCAATCTGAAAAGTCTTTTTATCGAACATATCCGGAACATCCGTTTCTAGCCGAATCATTCTCGCCGGCCCTTCGCCGTTGTTTTGAAAACGGGTTTTAAAATTCACTCTTTTAAAACGGACTAATCTATAATTCATAAAACTTCCGTTCGAACCCATTTTGTTAGGATCGTGAGAAGTTACAATTTCCATTTCCAGGTTTTTTATTTTGTGATTTTTATAACTCCGATTCGGAACAAAAATCCCGCGCATCGTAACCGTTGCGCTGGTGTCTTTGATCATTTCCGGAGTGGTTTTAAAAGTATAAAAAACATTGCGTGTTTCACTCGGATTCTGATCATCAAATTCTAAAATCGAAACATTATGATAGGTTTTATTAGCATCTAATAATGAAGCATCAAGATCTTCTTCAGAAGTTGTGTTTCGGTATTTTTTAAACTGCATTGGATTTTCGGCGGAAGCCAGATAATTTTTAGAATCCTCAAGATCATCTGCAGAAGCAATACTGTTTTCCTTTACTTCGCGCTCGTTTGCATACGTTCTAAAATCGATCAATTCGAAATTATTGCTTTTAAATTGTTTTTCATTATAGAAAAGATAAAGCTTGCCGCTTGCAACATAATTTTCCAGATTTTGATAACTTACTACGACTACCATTTCTTGTTCCGGAATTGGGTCGCAGTTTTTGATAATCGCAAATCCGTTTTGATCTGCAATTGAAGAGATGTCTTTATAATCAGTATCTGTAATATCATTAACAGCTACTTTTTTTGGTCGTGTTGCCGGCGGTTTTCCGTTGTCGTAATTGTTCGTTACGGCAAGTCTTGTAGTATAGGTGCCCTTATTTTTATAAACGTGCTTTGGCGTTCCTTCTTTACTGTAATGTCCGTCGCCAAGTTCCCATAAATACGAATAGCTTGGTTTTGGTGCACCCGCAATCGGAATTAAAGGCGGGGTTTCGGGTTTGTAAGAAACCGCATTGCCGTTTTGAATAAAAACAATATTAGCTCTTCGGGTTATGGTGTCTTTTACTTTGGTTTGTCCTATTGAAAAAATAGAGAAAAGGATAAAGAAAATAGACAGTTGTGGTTTCATAACGAGATAGTTTTGGGTTCTAAAATCTTAAGAATCAATTTTAAAACAGGATTAAATGTAAAAAAAAGTGATGAGCAAATCACCACTTTTTCTTAAAAAGTATTTTGTAAGTTACTGAATAGCATTGATTGCAGCCACCAGTTGAGCTTCTGTACCGACTGTTGTTTCGGCTAAAGTAAAAGTGTAAACATCGTTTGCAGCAACGGTTACCGCTTTGATTGCATAGCGCCATTGACCATTATCTTCTGTAGCAAAAATCACATGACATTTTAAACCAATCGGAATTTGACCGTAATGTTCGCTGAATAATCCTGCAGCTGTATACGTATCTAATTTTGCAAGCGCATTTGTTCCTTCGCCGTCGTAAGATAAATAAACCGCACTGTTGTTATTGTCGTAACCATCAGGAGCATCAGCCAAAATAGTAGTTTTTGGTCTAGGATCGCTGTAAAAACGATCTACGTTTGTCCATCCAAAGTTTCCAAAAGTTACATAATAGTTTGTTCCTTCACCTTGAACACCGCCTTTTCCGCCGCCTGTTCCATCAGCGTTTGGTTTGTTTTCTCTCCAAGCCAATTCTCCAGCTTCATCAATTGTCCCATTCCATAAAGTCATAGTGTTGTCAAGACCATCTGTTAAGGCAGTCGGAATGATTAAGCTCATAGTACAAGAATTTTGAAGTTCAACACCGCCTTGAGTTGCTTTGATGAAGAATTCTCCGCCAGAAATCAGCAAGTTTTTCTTTCCGTCTGCTGTAACTCCCATTGTTGGTTTGTTGGTTATTAACATGTTTCCTTTGTCAAAAAGTTCGATGTACTCGATATCTACAGTTCCAGTTACCGGATTTCCGTTTTTAGTCAAACAGTTTCCGTTGATGTTTAGTTTTACACCTTTTGCAGAAGTTAATGTTACCATTCCGGCTCCGGCCGTAAGCGTAAAATTTTGCGTATTTTTTTTGATTCCTTTTTCGGTAATTCCTTTAAATGCAGCTGCAGTTGGAGGCGAAAGAACAATATCGTCGCCATCGCTGTTGTCGCAGCTTACAAAAGAGATTAGTACTAAAAATAATAGACTGATAGTTTTAAAATTTGTGTTCATGATTTCTAATTTTATAAATCTGACTTGAATTTTTCAAGCGGTTTTCAGATTCTGGTTATTAATTATAGTTTTTTATATTCTTATATCAATTTGGGTTTGATATTGTTACCCTTGTTTTAAAAATAAATTCCAAACTTTAAATAATGAATTTCAACTCTTGTTTTATTGTTATATCAACAGTCTTATAAATTTGTTACCCCTGTTTTTTATTTTTTTTAATTTACACTGAAAGACATTTGTCTTCAAACAGATTTCCGTCTTCATCTACAGCGACCAGAATGTTTTTCTTCCGCGAAAGCGTAACAATTAAATACAGCCATACAATTGACCAAACGCCTACAGTAAGGCAAGTAAGGAAGAGATGCAAAGAATGGTTGATGGCTTTTTTTTCTTTAGATAAAACTACATAAGGCAGTTTTTCGTTATGCTCGACAATTACAAAACCGTTTCGCTTTTTAGCAGAAATCATCTCGTGAAATTGATCCAGATTTTTTTCGTTTATAAATTGATAGGTTTCCATTTCTCTTAATTTTTTAACTGTTTTAAAAGACTTTTGTATTCTTATATCAACTTGATTTGTTAATTGTTACCTTATTATGTGAAATTTATTTACAATTGTTTTCTAAATTAGCTACAAAAAGTTTTTTATGGGCCAAACTAAGATTCATCCTGACCAAATGTATATTGAAGGACTTGCTGCAAACGATTCGGCAGTCATTCAGTCTATTTATAAAAAGTTCGTTCCTAAAGTCGTAATGTTTGTTATGAACAATTCTGGCGATAAAGAGCATGCGCAGGATGTTGTGCAGGAGGTTATGATTTTACTTTTTAATCAGGCTAAAGCCAATACCTTAAAATTGACTTGCCCTTTTGATGCGTATTTTTTCTTGTTATGCAAAAGAAAATGGCTGAATGAATTTAAAAAAACATCAAATAAAGGGGTAACAATTAACGAAGACGCAGTATCTATGAATGAATCTGCACTCGAATTGATTGGACAAACCGAAGAATTTGACGAAAAACAACAGCTTTTTGATACCATGTTTGCTAAGCTTGGCGAAAAATGCCAAGAATTATTAAAACTTAGTTTCAGTATTAAATCGATGGAAGAAGTTGCCGAAAAACTCAATGTTACGTATGGTTACGTTCGTAAAAAGAAATCGTTATGTGTAGGCCAATTAACCCAGTGGATTCAGGAAGCCAAAAATTTTAATTCTCTAAAAAATAATTAGTCATGAATGAAGAGCGCTACATATTATTTGATCAATATCTTCAAGGCGAACTGAATGTTGATGAAAAAAATGATTTTGAAAGACAAATATCTGAAGATCCAGAATTTGCTTCAGAATTTAAAACGTTTAAATCTGTTCAGCTTCAATTAGAAAATAAATTTAAATATGAAGAAGAAAGAGAAGCGTTCAAAGCAAATCTGACTCAAATTTCAGACAAGCATTTCAATGTAAGCAAACCCAAAGTTATAGGATTAAAATCTTGGTATCTTGCAGCAGCGGCATCTGTAGCGGTTTTATTCGGGTTGTTCTTTTTTAATTACAATCAAAATCCAACTTTTGCAGATTATAATCATCCAGAACAAGCTTCGTTTACAGAAAGAAGTACTGCCGATCAAACTTTAAAAGCTGCAGAAACAGCTTTTAATAAAGGAAAATACAACGATGCAATTCCACTTTTTGAAACAATTCTAAAACAAAACAAAACACCAGAAATTCAATATTATTATGGCGTTTCTTTATTAGAAGAAAGTCAATATCAAAAAGCCGAAACAGAATTTAATGAAGTAATATCAGGAACTTCAGTTTATAAAGAAAAAGCAAAATGGAGTCTTGCATTGTCTAAATTAAAACAAAAAGATTATAAAGCCTGTAAAACAGTTCTACAGACCATATCTGAGGATTATGAAAATTATGATGAGGTACAGCTTCTTTTAGATGAATTGGATTAGAGGTTTTGATTTCACAAAATACACAAAGAATTTCACAGAGATTCGCAAAGAGGTAAAATGCTTTGCGGATTTTTTTTACCCTTTACGTAAAGGCGTAATAGAAATTAGAATTAAAAATCTAAATTCGATTTATTTTTTATAAAAAATCAACCAAAAAATCAACCAAAACAGCTTTAACTGAATGAAAAAAATTACTTTATTGTTTCTTATTGTATTTACTCAAACCATTTTTAGTGCCACCAAAATCACCGAAACTGAAAAACTTGCTGCAACCTGCAAAGTGTGGGGATTTTTAAAATATTATCATCCAAATGTGGCTAAAGGCGACTTTAATTGGGACAATCAGCTTTTGGAGATTCTACCAAAAGTAGAAAAAGCACAAACCAAAGAAGAGTTTTCGTTATTACTCGAAAACTGGATTGATAATCTGGGAACGGTAAAAGAAATTGCACCAATAATAGCACCAAAAGATGCGGAGTATTTTGATAAAAACTTCGATTTAAGCTGGTTTAATAATAAAGCGTTTTCTAAAAAACTTTCAAAGAAATTGAAGTTTATTGAACAAAATAGATTTCAAGGTGAGCATTTTTATATTTCTGGTGTAGAAAATGTTGGAAATGTTTATCTAAAAAATGAAAGCAATGCACATCCAGATTTTACAGATAAGAATTCAAAACTTCGAATGATATTTATGTACTGGAATTTAGTCGAATATTTTTTTCCTGATAAATATTTAATGGATCAGAAATGGGATACAACTTTAGAAAAAATTATACCTCTTGCCATTCAAGCTGAGAATCAAGATGATTTTTATTTGGCAATGAGAAAATTAGTGTCTAGAATTGATGACAGCCACACAGAATTTTATACGTATCCTTCTTCGGCAACTCATAAACCAAAGAGATATTTTCCTGCTGACGGAAAGATCATTGACGAGAAACTGGTTGTTACAGAAATTTTGGGCGATAGTTTGGCTCAAGCCGATGATATAAAAATTGGCGATGTAATTACTAAAATAAATGACAAAACAATAAAAGATATTATTTCAGAAAACAGAGATTTGATTTGTGCTTCTAATGAACCTAAATACTTAGAGAAGCTGGTTGATAAAATCTTGTTAAGCAATTCAGATATTGTAAATGTAGAGTTCTTAAAAAATGGCCAGTATATTACAAAAACAATGACGTGGTCTGATTATCATGATTCTCATAGAAATGAATTTAAAAAAGGAGCAAAGAAAAAGAAGGAAAAATTTAAGCTTTTAGAAAATAATATAGGGTATGTTGATATGGGAATTATCAAAATTAAAAACATTCCAGATATGATTGAAGCGCTAAAAGATACCAAAGCAATCGTTTTTGATATGAGAAATTATCCAAACGAAACTTTCGAGCCCATAGCAAATTTTATAAATCCTCAAGAAAAGAAATTTGCCATATATACACGTCCGGATTTAAGTTACCCAGGAAGATTTAAGTGGAGCGGCGGCACCTCAATTGGTTTTGATAATAAGGATTATTACAAAGGAAAAGTTATCGTTTTACTAGACGAGAAATCTCAAAGTCAGGCAGAATGGACAGCAATGTGCTTTCAAACTTGTGGGCATACTACCATTGTTGGAAGTCAAACCGCTGGGGCTGATGGAAATGTTTCTGAATTTGATTTTGCAGGATTTCATACTTTATTCTCAGGAATTGGAGTTTTTTACCCAGACAAAAGAGAAACCCAAAGAATTGGGATCACTCCGGATATTGAAGTAAAACAAACCATTAAAGGAATTCAAGAAGGAAGAGATGAAGTTTTAGATCGAGCTTTGGTTTTTATAGAAAGCGGAAAATAAAGCATTTTGTTATTCTGAGTGATCCCGACGGGACGTGAGAAAGTTACAAGCAATTCGAAAAGTTGGGGGCTTTTCTTTGCAGGACTTCTGTCGTCCCGTCTCGTTCTTTCCCGTCCCGGCGCTTTGAGATTGGGATCGGGATCGCTCAGTCTGACATATTATTCAAAAAATCTGTTTTATCCGCACTTTCACAATGTGAATCAGTAAAATCTCTATTCCATTTACCACAATTGCTATTCTTTTAATATTGTCGTAATTTTGACAACTTTAAAAAAATTATACAATTGAATTCAACACCAATTATTACCGATACACATACTCATTTATATTCTGAAGAGTTCGATCAAGATCGTGACGAAATGATTCAAAGAGCTATAGATGCCGGAGTAACCCGTTTTTTTATTCCTGGTATCGATGCAGCTGCAACACAGTCTATGTACGATTTAGAACAGAATTATCCGGATAATGTCTTTTTAATGATGGGTTTGCATCCCACTTACGTGAAAGAGAATTACGAAGAAGAGCTTCAGCATGTTGAAACCGAATTATCAAAACGAAAATTCTATGCAGTAGGCGAAATTGGGATCGATTTGTATTGGGATAAAACACATTTAAAAGAACAGCAAATCGCTTTTAGAAGACAAATTCAGCTGGCAAAAAGATACAAACTTCCTATTGTAATTCATTGTCGTGAAGCTTTTGATGAAATCTTCGAAATCCTTGAAGAAGAAAAATCTGAAGATTTATTTGGGATATTTCATTGTTTTTCCGGAACTTTATTACAAGCACAACAGGCCATTTCTTATAAAATGAAATTAGGGATTGGGGGCGTGGTAACATTCAAGAACGGAAAAATTGATCAGTTTTTAAATCAAATCGATTTAAAACATATTGTGTTAGAAACAGATTCGCCTTATCTAGCGCCAATTCCTTATAGAGGAAAACGAAATGAAAGCAGTTATTTAGTGAATGTAATTTCGAAGCTGGCCGCTATTTATGATGTATCTGAAGAAGAGATTGCAGCGACAACAACACAAAATTCTAAAGACGTTTTTGGTATTTAATATGCACCTTACAATACTTTAATTTTTTTTTTGTTCTTTTGCCGACTTAAAACCAATAAATAATGCAGAAATTTGATGCCATTCGACCGTTTTATGATTCTGAAATAAATGAAGCACTTCATGATGTTGTAAATCACCCGATGATGAAAACCATGATGAACTTTACTTTTCCGGAAGTAGAAGATGAGGTTTGGAAGGATCAGCTGAAGAAAACACATTCGATTCGTGATTTTCAATGCAACTTTATTTATAATACTATTCAAAAAGTGCTTGAAAAAAGCTCTGAAGGTCTTACAACTTCAGGTTTTGATAAACTAGAAAAAAACACATCCTATTTATTTATCTCAAATCACAGAGATATTCTTTTAGACACAACATTGCTGAATGTTTGTTTGTTCGAACATGGTTTGGTCATGACCGCATCTGCAATTGGAGATAATTTGGTAAAAAAAGCTTTCTTGGCAACTTTGGCTAAATTAAACAGAAACTTCTTGGTTTTAAGAGGTTTGACACCAAGAGAAATGCTGCAAAGTTCTAAATTATTGGCAGAATATATGGGGCAGTTATTGCTTCGCGAAAATCGTTCGGTTTGGATTGCGCAAAGAGAAGGACGTACAAAAGATGGAAATGACGAAACCAATCCAGGCGTTTTAAAAATGATCGGAATGGGCTCTGATGAAGCCAATTTAATGGATTATTTCAAGAAATTAAGAATAGTTCCAGTTTCGATTTCGTACGAATATGATCCGACAGATGTTTTAAAAATGCCGCAATTAATGGCAGAAGCAAACAACGAAGTTTACGTTAAAGATAAAAATGAAGATTTCATGACCATTTTAAGTGGTATTATGGGAACTAAAAAAAGAATACATATTTCTGTTGGAGATGTTTTAGATACTGAAATCGATCAGATTGTAGCTGAAAACGATAACGCCAACAAACAAATTCAGGCCTTGGCACAAGTTATTGATGATTCTATTTTGAAAAATTACCAATTGTGGCCAACTAATTTTATTGCTTACGATATTTTAAACAACACTGATAGATTTTCTCATTTATATAAAGAAAATGAAAAATCACTTTTTGAGCGTCGTTTAGAAATGCGTATTGGCAGTGACAATCCTGTTACTAGACAAGGATTTTTGTCGATGTATGCAAATCCGGTTGTCAATAAATTAAAATACCAAGATGTCATCTAAACCTAAAATATTGCTGATTTATACTGGTGGAACCATCGGTATGAGCAAGGATTTTGAAACGGGTGCGCTTAAAGCATTCAACTTTGGTAAATTATTGCAAAAAATTCCTGAAATCAAACAATTAGATTGTGAGATTGAAACCGTCTCTTTCGAAAATCCAATAGATTCATCGAACATGAATCCTGAAATGTGGACGAAAATTGCAGTCATTATCGAAGAAAATTATCTTAAATACGACGGATTCGTTGTATTGCACGGATCTGATACCATGTCATATTCGGCTTCAGCATTGAGCTTTATGCTGGAGAATTTAGCCAAACCGGTTGTATTTACAGGATCTCAACTGCCAATAGGAGATCTTCGTACCGATGCAAAAGAAAATTTAATTACTGCAATTCAAATTGCTTCTCTTCAAGAAAACGGGAAACCGGTTATTACTGAAGTTTGCCTGTATTTTGAATATAAATTGTACCGAGGAAATAGAACTTCAAAAGTAAATGCAGAACATTTTAGAGCTTTTACTGCGCCAAATTACCCTGAATTGGTAGAATCTGGGGTGCACTTAAAATTAAACACTCATTTATTTCTTCCCGTAAAGGAAAATGCAAAGTTGATTGTGCACAAAAACTTAGACAATCATGTAGCCATTATAAAAATGTTTCCCGGAATGAGCGAAGTTGTTCTTTCTTCTATTTTGGCTATTAAAGATTTGCGCGGAATAGTTTTAGAAACGTATGGCTCAGGAAATGCTCCGACAGAAGTTTGGTTTTTAAATTTAATTGAGAAAGCAATCAACTCCGGAATGCACATTGTAAATGTAACGCAATGTTCTGGCGGAAGTGTGAATATGGGACAATATGAAACAAGTACAGCCTTAAAATCTCTTGGCGTTATTTCAGGAAAAGATATTACTACAGAAGCCGCAATTACAAAATTGATGTATTTGCTGGGACAAAATATTGCTCAAAAAGAATTTAAAGATGTTTTTGAAACCGCTTTGCGTGGGGAGATTTCACTTTAATATTTTTTACCATATAAGTTATTTAAGTTCATTTAATTAAAGTTAAACCGATTCAGTTTGTCATTTCGATCCCGAGGCTTCGGGAGAGGAATCACACAAGCAAGTCCTTAAAGAAAAGCCAATCTTTTTAGAATTTCGAATGTGATTTCTCTCCCGAAGCCTCGGGATCGAAATGACAACTTTGCGCTAATTGAAATTTAAAATTTAATCTTTATAACGAACCTGACAAGTCTCCAGCTCCTCTTCAGAGCTGCGATTTTTATAATACACATAGACAATTACTGATAGAATACAGATTATTCCCTGAATGGCAACCGTATTTCGTGTTCCGATAATGTGAGAAACGTATCCGATAATTAAACTTCCAACCGGAATCATTCCCTGATACGCCATTAAATAATAACTGATACTTCTAGAGCGCATATTTATAGGACTTTGCGTTTGAACGTAAATGTTTATTGCTGAGGTCTGTGCCATCATGCCAACACCGCTCAATGCCATGCAAATAAGCGCGATAGTTAAACTATTTGAATAGGCAAGTATAATTATGCTAAAACCTAATAATAAGCTGGCAGCGATCATTATTTTACTCATATTGTCTGCTCTTTTAAGATTAGCCAAATAAATAGCAGATAAAATTGAGCCAATTCCGGCAGCACTTTCGAACCAGCTGAAAGTTTGTGCATTACCGCTAAAAATATCTTTGGCAAAGACGGGCATCAACGTATTAAAAGATATAACAAACAAACTGCTGCACATTAACATTAAAAGCATTTTTGCCATTTCGGTTTCTTTTTTTACATAGTCTAAGCCTTCAAAAAAATCGTCCAGCATTTTCATTTTGTCAGTTGCTTTTATGTGTGGCGTGATTTTCATCATCAATAATGAAATTAAAACCGGGATATAACTCAAAAAATTTCCGATAAAACAAATGTCTTCACCATAATTATGCAGAATAATTCCGGCCAAAGCTGGACCAGCAATGCGGGCAAAATTATTTAAAGTAGAGTTTAAGGCAACTGCGTTTGGAAGATCTTCTTTGTCATTCACAATATCAATCATCATGGTTTGTCTGCAGGTCATGTCGAAAGAATTTATAATGCCCTGAAAAAGACTTAAAGCCAGAATAAAATTGATGTTGTATATTTTTAGATAAATCAATAAAGCTAAAGCTCCCGCTTGAAACATTGCCAATGACTGCAATACGATCATACTTTTATGTCTGTCGTAACGGCCAATAATGCTTCCGGCCAATGGCGCGAGAAATAAAGACGGAATCATGCTTAAAAAAGTGGTTAATCCCAAAAGAAAAACAGAACCAGTTACGCTGTAAACCATCCAACTTACAGCTGTTTTTTGAAGCCAGGTTCCAATAACAGAAACAGATTGCCCGTAAAAGAACAATTTGAAGTTTTTTGATTTTAACGCTTTAAACATAACCTTTGATATTTTTTTACAAAGTTCGCGATTATGATTTCATTAGAAAAATTAATAATTTTACTGATAATAAGTAGTAAAACTTATCAAAATGGAAATCTATCAATTAGAATATTTTATTAAAACTGCTGAAGTGCTGCATTTTACAAAGGCAGCAGAAATGTGTTTTGTTACACAATCTGGTTTGTCTCAGCAGATAAAAAAACTGGAAGAAGAGCTTGGAATGCCTTTGTTTGTTAGAATTGGCAAAAAAGTTCAGCTTACGGAAGCGGGTTCTGTTTTTTTGATTCACGCCAAACAAGTCATCGAAAATGTTCAAAACGGCAAGCAGGCGATTGATGATTTGAATGAAATGATTGGCGGTGAATTGCGAATTGGCGTTACTTATATTTTTGGACTTTTGGTTTTGCCAATCGTTAATTCATTTGCAAAAACATATCCAAATTTAAAAATTGTTGTTGAATACGGTACAACAGAACCGTTAGAACAAAAGCTGTTAAATAACGAACTAGATTTGGTTTTGGTTATTTCGTCAAATGAAATTAAGCAACCTTTTCAAAAAATTCCGCTGTTTCGATCAAAGTTAGTTATGGCCGTTTCGAAATCGCATCCTTTGGCTGTTTTAGATAAAATTGCGTTTAAAAAAATAGAAGATGTTGCCCTTATTTTGCCGGTAAGAGGATTTAATTCTAGAGAATTTCTAGATGAATTATTTTTAAAAAACAACATGAAGCCAAAGGTTTCTATTGAATTAAATGCTGTTCATGCATTATTACGCTTGGTAGGCGACAGTGATTGGGCGACAATTGTAACCGAAAAAGCGCTAAAAGGCTGGGATAATTTGAAAGCGATTCAGATTACCGGTGTAGGAACACAGCGTGATTCGTTTATATTGACTATTGAAGGTGCTTACCAAAAAAAGGCCGTAAAATTATTCATAGAAGAGTTCAGAAAAAGCATGGAAAGTAATAGTTGATTTTGTTTTTCTAACTCAATTTTTTTTGTGTTCTTTGCAAACCAATAAAGAGAGGTGTCCGAGTGGTTGAAGGAGCTAGCCTGGAAAGCTAGTATATGGGTAACTGTATCGAGGGTTCGAATCCCTTCCTCTCTGCGAAATAAAAACCCTTATGAAGTTCTATTCATAAGGGTTTTGTCTTTTGAAATTTAAACCTTAATCTCAAACAAACTGAAAGAGCCTTCTTTATAATGCTCCGGCAATTCGTTTGTCCATTCGATAGTGCTGATTCCTTTATAATCGAAACCACAGCTTATGTAGTATTTATTTATTCTTTCGTTGCCACTGTGTGTGTCAAGCCGAATGTATTCTTTGTTGTTTTCTTTGGCATATACTTTTGCCCATTCCACAATTTTTTTAACGTAAGATTGACCTCTAAATTTCGGATTGGTTGCAATGCGATGAAGATATATAGCAGGTTCTAAACTGGCTTGTTTCCAAATAATCAAATCATCAAAAGTGATAATAAATGTGCAGGCAATTTCACTATTTTCTTTAATTACAAAATGACGATTTTCTGCAATTTCTTTTTCTATTAATGCCCTTTCAAAACCTCTCCAGCTTTTATTGTTGACTGTTTTTTGATATAATGTTGCTTGATTATAAAGATCAAAAACAGCATTGATATCTTTGGCTGTGGTTTTTAGAAATTCCATTTTGAAAAGATGATTCTGAAGATTATTGAATTGACAAAAGTAAATCTTTAAACTCCAAAATTCTCAAAAAAACGAAAATTTTCTAGTTTAGCCCCGATAGAAACGGCATCCTTTTGTGGCTTTGCCGATTGCTGTATCTGCCACAAAAGATATAGTGGATAGCGGGACAATTTGTCTTTTGAAAACTGATTTTTTTGCTCCGGTAAAAACCTTAATCCTGCAAAGCTACTTTTACCTTTGGCATCATTTTCTCGACAAATAATTTATACGCAGCTTCTGAAGGATGTAATCCATCAGTTGTTACAAGGCTTGGATTAGCGAGTCCCTGACGTGTAATTTCTGTAATTGATACAAAAGTAATTCCTTGTTTGATACAATAGTTTTCGGCAAAAGTGTTGTATTTATTGATTTCTTCAGTAATTTTCATTCTTCCTTCAGTTCCAAACATCATCCCAAAAGAAGTGTAAGCATAATCAGGTATGGAAACTACAATTACATTTTTTTTATCGCCTTTTGCTAATTGAATTGCTTTATTTGCCAGTTCGGGAAATTCACTTTCATATTTGGAAAAGTCTTTTCCTTGATATTGATTGTTTACACCAATTAGTAAAGTAACTAAATCGTAATCTGAAGAAGGATTTTGTTCTTTAATTGCCTGAATTAAATTTGTAGTTGTCCATCCGGTTGTGGCAATTATTTTTAAGGAAAAATTAGTTTGAGGATAAAGTGCTTTTAAACTGGTTTTAAGCTGTTCCGGAAAACGGCAGGTTTCACAAACGCTTTGACCTATTGTATAACTGTCGCCTAAAGCCAGATAATTTATTGAACTAGAGATAGGAGTTGTAGGATTTTGTGTTGTTGGCGGTATAACAGCCGGAGGATTAACAGCAGTTTGCGAAGAAGTTTCATCAGCACTGCAGCTCAAAAGAAAGATAGAGATAATAACGGTAACTATTTGTTTGAAATGTGGTTTCATAATTTATATAAATTAGATTCTGGGTCATTTTAAACAAATAGTTACGTTAAATAACTTGTTTTGGTTTTTATGCCATTTCTGTTTTCATCAGGATTTGCTCTTCGATTGCATTCCAAAGTCCGATGCGTTTTTCTAAGGCTAATATTGAAATTTCTTCCACTTCCTTCCATTTTTGAGCATCATCTTCACATAAATCTGTGATCATTTGCATCGCCATTGGTCCGTGTTCATCTGCATCCAATTCAATATGTCTTTCAAAATAATAAAGCAATTTGCTCAAATCAGTTTCTGGCAGGTTTTTTTGAAAGTTTTTCAAGATTGCAGTAAACATATTCGGAATCAAATCTTCTCTTCCAAAAGTAAAAGCGGCAGCAATTTCGTGTGGTTTTCCTTGTTCGATTACTCTGAAAGTAAAATCTAAAAAAGCTTTTACATCTGGGTGCAGCGAACTTTGCTTAATAGCAACAAAAATGTTATGAAGCGAATGCACTTGAGATAAAAATGTATTGATTCCTGTAGTATCTGCTCCACAATCTTCCATCGCTTCAAGATACATTTCGTAGTGGCTTTGTCTTCTTCCGTCAATGGTTAAATCAGTTTCTTCTGCAAGAACAATTTCATTGATTAGATATCTTGTTTCCGGATTTTTAGTTGCAAACCAAGGTGTCGTAGTGCAAGTAAGTTTGGCTTGTAAAGCTTTTAATAAAGACATAAAATCCCAAACGGCAAAAACATGATTTTCTAAGAAACTATGCAAATCATCAATGCTTTGTATTTTGTTGTATAAAGAATGCTGTAAGAGCTGTTCTTTTTGAGGTTGAATGCTATTGTTTATAGTTTCAATATTCATTTAAGTAAATTTTGGGCAAAGATAAAAAGCTTCTCGGTAAGAAGAAGCTTTTCAGATAGTTTTTGTAAATATTTTAATAGTTGTTTACTATTTAAAAGCTGGAATACCAGTTACATCCATTCCGGTTATCAATAAATGTATGTCGTGTGTGCCTTCATAAGTAATAACACTTTCAAGATTCATCATGTGTCTCATAATCGAATATTCGCCTGTAATTCCCATGCCGCCCAACATTTGTCTGGCTTCGCGTGCGATGTGAATGGCCATGTCGACATTATTGCGTTTTGCCATCGAGATTTGAGCCGTTGTTGCTTTCCCTTCGTTTCTCAAAACACCTAAACGCCAGGTCAATAATTGCGCTTTTGTGATTTCGGTAATCATTTCGGCTAATTTTTTTTGTTGCAGTTGCGTTCCTCCAATTGGTTTTCCAAACTGAATTCTTTCTTTAGCGTAACGCAAAGCAGTATCGTAACAATCCATCGCTGCACCAATTGCTCCCCATGCGATTCCGTATCGAGCAGAATCTAAACAGCCAAGCGGTGCGCCTAAGCCAGATTTATTTGGCAAAAGATTTTCTTTAGGAACTTTTACATTATCAAAAATTAATTCTCCTGTTGATGATGCACGCAGCGACCATTTATTATGTGTCTCAGGCGTTGTAAAACCTTCCATACCGCGTTCAACAATCAATCCGTGAATTCTTCCTTCTTCATTTTTCGCCCAAACAACAGCAATATCGGCAAAAGGTGCATTTGAAATCCACATTTTGGCACCATTTAAAAGATAATGATCGCCCATATCTTTAAAATTGGTAATCATACTTCCAGGATCTGAGCCATGATCAGGTTCGGTTAACCCAAAACATCCCATAAATTCACCGGTTGCGAGTTTTGGCAAATATTTCATTCGCTGTTCTTCGTTTCCGTATTTCCAAATTGGATACATTACTAAAGATGACTGAACAGATGAAGTAGATCGTACACCAGAATCTCCTCTTTCGATTTCCTGCATGATCAAACCATATGAAATTTGATCTAAACCTGCACCACCATATTCAACAGGAATATAAGGTCCGAAACCGCCAATTTCTCCTAGTCCTTTTATAATTTGTTTTGGAAATTCTGCTTTTTGAGCATATTCTTCTATAATAGGAGAAACTTCTTTTTTTACCCACGCACGAGCAGACTCGCGAACTAATTTATGCTCGTCTGTCAATAAATCGTCGAGGTTGTAATAATCTGGGGATTGAAATAAATCTGGTTTCATTTTTGATAGTTTTTACAAAACAAATTTACGTAATAAAAATATAACAAAACAAAGCTAAATTGTTATATTTTTTTTAGTCTTTAACAAAATTAACAAGCAAATGGCAAATAAATTTTAGTTTATTGAAAATTTATACGCTATTTTTGAATTCAAAAACAAATTAATGAGGCTTATCATCTCTTTTTTACTTTTTCTTGTTCTTAATAACGGTTTTGCCCAAAATCATCAAATTACAGAACAAGAATATTTAGCGTTGCAAGATAAAATTCGTCTACATTGGAACTCGAGTCCAGATAGCGTACTTGTATATGCTTATCAAATGGAGAAATCTCATAATTATAAGCACTTAGCTTTTGCAAATGGAGTAATGATTGCAAAGATGCAAGCAAAAGGCAATCAAAAAGAGTCTCAGAAAAGATACAAAGCAGCATTTTATTACTTAGAAAAAATGCCTGATTCTCGCGAAAAAACGCAGATGAAATCGTATCTCTACAATTATAATGGAATTGCAGAATACACAAGAGGTAATTTAGGAAAAGCCCTTGAATCTTATCAAGAAGGATTGAAGTTTGCTCTTGAAACAGGAGACGTTAAACAAATGGCTAAGCTTAAGGGAAATATTGCCTTTGTTAATGATGCTGTTGGTAATTATCAATTGGCGATTAAAAATCTAAAATTCCTAAATGATTTTGTAGATGAGAATGAAAATGTTTTTTCTAAAGAAGAATTATTAAATTATAAGAGTAATAATAATAATGGTTTAGGAAGTGCTTACGAAAGCTACTTCATGAAAAATAAAAGTAAAAAATACTTACTCGATTCGGCGGAGTATTATTACAAGAAAACAATCAATTATTCTCAAAATTCTATCGGAAATAAAATTTCTGCAAAATTGAGTTTAGGAAATGTATACAACTGGAAACGAGACTATAAAAGTGCCGAAAAAACCTATTATGATGTAGTGTTTTTAGCGCAGCAAAATAATATCCAAAGTTCATTGTGCATTGCTAATTATAACTTGGCAGACGTTTATTTTACTACAAAAAAATACGATAAAGCATTAGTTTTTTTTAAAAAATGCGATTCGATAGCAGCAATAACAAAAAGCAATGAACTTGATTATTTAAAATCTAATTATTATCAAGCCAAAATTTACAATATTCTTAAAAGACCGGATCTGGCTTACAAACACTCTAAAATTTATCTGGATAATTATGAGCCATTAGAAGCAAAATTAAGTGAACAGGCTTTAGAGGTTAATTACAAACAGGGAGTAGGTGATCTTACAAATGAGATGGTCAATATTGAAAAGAAATATAAAAATGATGTTTTTTTAGATAGAGGCTTAAAGGTGTTTTATGTACTGGTTTTTATTGGGATCGTCTTTTTACTGATTAAAAATATACGCGATAAAAATAAGGCACATAAAAAAATGAATGCCTTAATTGAAGAATTTAAAGCTAATATCGAGAAGAAAAGTCAGCCTGATTTTGAACTGGAAGAAAAAGAGGAAGCAATACTTGAACACGAAGAAATTCATCTCAAAAAGGAAAATATTAATTTAAGTATTGATGAAGCAAAAGAGAATAAAATAGTCGAAAAACTTTTAGCCTTAGAAAGCAAGCAAGAATATTTAAATGCAGATTTTACTTTGCCTTATGTGGCAAAAAAAATAAAAACAAATACGACTTACTTATCTTATGTGGTCAATAAGCGATTTGGTAAATCATTTGGTGAGTACTCTAATGAATTAAAAATTAATTATGTGATCAACGAGATGATTACCAATCATATGTATCGTAAATACTCTACGCAGGCTATTGCAGAAAGTGTAGGTTTTAAAAATGCAGTTTCTTTTGCAAAATCATTTCGTAAAAGAACAGGAGTATCTCCAGCACAGTTTGCAAGCAATATTTAATGTGTTCTTTTTTAGCTTTCAAAAAACAAATTAGATGAGGCTGATAGGCGTTTTTTTATTCTTCTCCTTTTTTCTTAGTACAGCGCATGCTCAATCTAAAAAGACAATGAACGAGGAAGATTTTGTATTCTTAAAAAGTAAAATCAGACTTTATTATAATGCAAATATCGACAGCTCTTTGTTTTATGCTCATAAAATGGCAGAATCAAATAACAATAAGCATTTGGCTTTTGCGAATGCTGCAATGTCAAGCTTATTACAAATGAAAGGTTTGACGAAGCAATCTAAAGAGAAATACAAAATAGCACTTAATTATTTAGAAAAAGTACAAAACTCTCCTGCTAAAACACATGTCAAGGCTGATATATATAATTATGCAGGCCTAGCAGAATTTAACAGAGGCAATTTTAGTGCAGCCCTAGAAAAATGGCAACAGGGAATTAAATTTTCAGAACAAATTAAGGATATTAATCAGATTGTTAAATTTAAGGCTAACATCACATTAATAAATGAGGCAGTTGGAAACAGTCAACTCGCTATAAAAAACCTTAAGGAACTGGATCATTTTATCACTAAAAATGAAGATCTATTTCCGAAAGCAGATGTGCTAAATAGAAGAAGCAATATTAATCTTGGTTTAGGAAGTGCGTACGAAGGCTATTTTGTCGAGAATAAACACAGAATGGATTTACTAGATTCAGCAGGTTACTTTTATAAAAAGGCAATTTACTATTCTAAAACTTTCCCGTATAATAAAGGAACAGCAACTCTAAGCTTAGGTAATATTTTTAATTGGAAGGGAGACTATTACAACACAGAAAAGACCTATTTGGAAGTTGTGTCCATGAGTAAAAAAAATAAGCAGCTTGACTTATTAAGCAATGCTTATTATAATTTAGGCGACGTGTATCACACAACCGGAAAAAATGAGAAGGCATTATTGTTTTATAAAAAAAGTGATTCAATTTCTCTTTTAACAAATTCAAATGATAATACTTATTTAAAATCTAACTGCTATCAGGCTCGTATTTATGTAGAACTTAATAAACCAGAGTTAGCGCATAAGCATTGTAAAATTTACTTGGACAAACTAGATGAATTTGAAAGTAAATTAAGAGTAGAGACTGCTGCGGTAAACTATAAACAAGGAATTGATGGCTTAACATCAGAAATGTTAGCTATTGAGAAAAAATATGAAAAAGATTTATTTTGGGATAAAGCGCTGAAAATATTGTATTCTCTTCTTGTTCTGGTTTTTGTATTTCTATTGGTTAAAAATAGTATAGACAAGAAAAAGGCGCGAAAAAAAATGCATGCATTAATTCAGGAGTTTAAATTCAATATTGAAAATAAAAAACATTCACATCCTAAATCTGTTCCCGTTAGCCCCCAATTAATAAGTGCTAGAAAAGAAATTATCAGCTTAAATATTGATCAAGCTAAAGAAGAAGAAATCGTAATAAAATTGTTAGAACTTGAAGATAAATTAGAATACTTAAGTGCTGATTTTACATTGTCTAATGTAGCAAAGAAAATTAAAACAAATACTACTTACTTATCTCATGTCGTTAATAAGCGATTTGAAAAAACATTTGGAGAATATGCCAACGAATTAAAAATCAATTATGTAATTAATGAAATGATTACAAATGATAATTATCGTAAATTTTCAACACAAGCTGCTGCAGAAAGTGTTGGTTTTAAAAATGCAGCTTCATTTGCAAAATCATTTCGCAAAAGAACTGGAGTATCTCCAGCTCAATTTGCGAATAATATTTAATTACATTAATTTTATTAAATTCTACTGGTTTTAACCATGTGTTGTTCCTCCTCCAGTTTTCCCAGGATCTGTTGGTGGATCCTCTCCGTCTCCTCCTCGAACCTTTTTTTGTTGGTTTTTAGATAACTTTCCTTCTTCAAAATCTTCAAGTTTTAATTTCTGATTTGCCATTTTATTCATGTATTAAGTTATTGATTTACCAAAACTAGACAAAAAGGAAAACCTTTAATCGAGAATACGGTTTTGGCGCTTTTTCAATTTTTTTAAGGCATCTAATTTACTAAAAATCAATCAATTAAGTGCTTTATTATGATTGATATAATTTATAAATTGTATGTAGTATAATTGATAAAATGTGTGCTTTTAAGATTATTTTCTGAATAAAAACAACAATATTTGCATTGTAATTATGATTTAAACGATCCTAAACGATGTTAAAACTTGTCCAAAAATTTCTACAAATAAATAGATACTCAGATATAAAAAATGAGTTTAAGGACTTGTTTCTTTCTCATCCAAATTATCCAAGCTTATTTGCGATAACGGATTCGTTAGATTTATTATCAATTGAAAATGCGGCCATAAGAGTTCCGAAAGAACAAATAGTAGATTTACCAGCTAATTTTTTAGCTTATTTTAAGGATGAACTTATATTGGTAGAAAGGGCAAAAAATTATGTTCGTATTAATACAATAAAAAAAGGAAGTCATAAAATAGCGTATGAAAAATTTCTTTTAGACTGGAATGGAGTAATTGTCGCTATTGAACCAAATAATGTTATAGCAAGAGAAAATCTAAAAGTAGAATACAGCTGGTTAAAATATAGTTTGCCGCTTTTACTCGTAATTGGATTGTCTTTTTTTTATAATGCATATGATTTGTTTAGTCTTGTTTTCTTGACAACATCATTATTAGGATTTATTGTAAGTGTTTTTATTGTACAAGAAAAATTAGGTTTTAAAAACAGCATAATTTCAAAATTCTGCAATTTGAGTTCAAACTCATCTTGTAATTCGGTTATCAATGCTAATGAAGGAAGAGAAAACAATTTGTTTAATTTTTCAGATTTACCCCTGATTTTTTTCGGTTCAAGCTTAATTGCTGTTTTAATACAGCCTTTAAACTCGGCAATATTTATAGGATTTTTAAGTTTATTGGCTATACCTATTATGGTATCCTCAATTTGGATTCAAAAATTTGAGATTCAAAAGTGGTGCGTAATGTGTTTGGTAGTTTCATTTTTGATTTTTACACAAAGTGTTATTTGGTTTGCGTCAGACCTTTTTACATTGAGTTTTAGTTTTGAGAGTGTTTTTCCATTTGTATTTTCATTGGTTCTTCTGATTCCAATATGGCTAGTGGTAAAACCAATGATCAAAAACGTTCTTAACAGTGAAAACTCGCTTAAAGAATTGAAAAAATTTAAAAGAAACTATTCATTGTTGAACTTTCTAGCTAAAAAAGTTCCTCATCCACAAGGATTGGAAGATTTGAGAGGTTTGAATTTTGGAAGCAGAAATGCAGCAGTAAAGTTATCTGTAATTATTAGTCCGAGTTGCGAACATTGTCATAAAACATTTCAGGAAGCTTTTGATTTGGTTTTGAGATTTCCTGACAAGATATATTTAAACGTGCTGTTCAATATTAATCCTGAAAACACAGACAATCCGTATAAAATAGTTGTCGAGAGACTTCTAACAATAAACAGATCAACGCCAGGAAAAACAGTTGAAGCCATTTCAGATTGGCATATCAAAAAAATGAGTCTTAAAAAATGGCTTAAAAAATGGCATCTAGAACCTGTCAGTATGATGATAAGCCAGGAGATAAATAAACAATACGAATGGTGTTCTAAAAATAATTTTAATTATACACCTGTTAAAATAGTAAATGAAAAATTGTTTCCGAATGAATACGAACTAAGCGAACTAAAATATTTCTTAAATGATTTTGTTGAAGAAATTGAAGTTTTCGAAAAAATAGCCTAGTGCTAAAGCAGTAAAAAAGGCAGTATCAGATGTCTTAAAAGATTGAAAAACCCCAAACGCTAAATCTACAGTTATGTTAAAAAACATTTTAAACTTAGAAGGTTCGCAAGAAATAACAGCAAGCGAACAAAAAACAATAGTAGGAAGTTATGTTAAAGAAACGACATCAAGATGCGATGCGTGGAATTATGTGTCAATAATATCATATGAAGACTGTTCAGATTATTTTCCGTTAGAAATTAATTTTTCCAGTTCTAATTAAATAAGAATAAAAGTTTTGTAAAGATCAGAGCTGTGCACCAAGTTTAAAAGATTAATAAATAATTCAAATAGTTATGTTAAAGAAAATTTTAAATCTGGAGCACGCCCAGCAAATTAGCAAAACGGAGCAAAAAACGATAAAAGGAGGTATTCCTGAATGTTGGATTTATGCAATTGAAGCAGGGTGCGTTTTAATACCAGCAGGAGGAATTTGTCCTTTGGATACGCTTCCGGGTATTTGTGATACAAGTCGCCTTTGCTGTTAAAAATAAATATTATACAATATAAAAATAAAGCCTTATCAGAAATTTAGTCATGTTTTTTTTTGAATTTGTAGGCGCTCGATCGTGGAACATTGAGCAAATATCCCAACATTGATGATTGGTGTCGGGATTCTCAGGAAATTGGCCACTGCGTTAATTTTATTTGGTTAGAGTTAACCAGTGGCAGGTCCTAGAGAAATATGTTGTTAAACATAATGTTAATAATATATTCAAAAGAGAGGAAATTAGTTTCCTCTCTTTTTTTGTTATAAAAATTCTTGTTCTTACAGTTTTGGTTTAAAATGTTAAATTGTATTTTTTGTATGTAAAGTAGTAAAATATTTTATAATTTAACACGATAATACACTTTTATTTACGGAAAGACGTAAAAAATTAGTGAAATTGTTGTTTTTTTTCAAAACTAATTACTGCAACAATGGTAAAATTGGTCGCAAAACTGCTGGAAATAAATAATTACAATCAAATTAAAAACGAATTTGAAGAATTGTTTCTCTCACATCCTAATTATCCTAGCTTATTTGCTATAACCGATTCGTTAGACTTATTGTCTGTAGAAAATATTGCAGTAAATGTTCCTAAAGATCAATTGCTTGATATGCCAGAATCTTTTTTGGCTTTTTTTAAAAATAACCTTGTTCTGGTTAATAAAACCAACAAAGCCATAAAAATTACCAACCAGAACGATAATGCTCAAAATATTTCATATGATGCTTTCGCTTCAGACTGGAATGGAATAATTGTCGCAATAGAACCTAATGAAAATAGTGTAAAAGAGACAAACTATAATTTGAAAGAATTAAAATACGGACTTCCTTTATTGGTTCTAGCTTTACTCTCTATTTTTTCTAATCGTTATAATTTTTTTGATTTTGTTTTTCTTGGAACTTCAATAACCGGATTAATAATCAGTGTTTTTGTAATTCAGGAGAAATTTGGAATAAAAAATGAAATAGCTTCAAAGTTTTGTAATATAGGCGCAATCACTTCCTGCGATTCAGTCATTAAATCAGAAAAAAACAAATTTCTAAAATGGGGTAATTTTTATCAATGGCCTATAATTTTTTTTAGCACAAGTGTGGCTTCTTTATTGCTTCAACCTTCAAACTCGAGTGCTTTTATTGGTTTTCTTAGTTTAATTTCATTCCCTGTTTTGTTTTATTCTATTTGGATGCAAAAGTTTCAAATAAAAAAATGGTGCGTTTTGTGTCTGGCAATTTCTTTTCTGTTAATTACTCAAGGATTGACTTGGGTCTTTTTAAGTGGCTTTACTTTAAATTTTACGTCTTCGATTTTTTTTATGTTTTTCGCTTTATTAGCGTCAATGTATTTTATTTGGAAATTGATAAAACCAATTATTCATAATACAATTAATGCTCAGGCGGAATTGAAACAAATGATAAAGTTTAAAAGGAATTATTCTCTTTTGAGCTTTCTGTCAAAAGAAATTCCTTCGCCAGAAGGTTTTGAAGATCTAAAAAGCTTAGATTTTGGAAATAAAGAATCATCCTTGCACCTTTCTATAATCATTAGTCCAAGTTGCGGACATTGTCATAAAGTATTTAAAGATTCATTTAATTTAGTTTCGAAATTCCCCGATAGAGTTTTTCTCCGAGTTTTATTTAATATCAATCCTGAAAACAACAATAATCCATATAAAGTAATTGCCGATATATTAATGGCACTAAACAAAACCGAACCACTTAAAGTTGAAGAAGCAATTTCAGATTGGCATATTAAAAAATTAGATTTAAAGCAATGGACAGAAAAATGGAATACTATTCCTCTAAATCCATCAATCAGCCAAAATCTCCAAGAACAGTATGATTGGTGCTTAAAAAATGAATTTAATTACACTCCAGTTAAAATTATAAATGGCAAACAATTCCCAAATGGGTATGAATTAAGTGATTTAAAATATTTTCTGAATGATTTTGAAGAGGAAAATAAATTTTTAGAAACAATACACCACAATTAAAAATATTCTTGCAAGAGTAGACAGAAGCTTCAACTGTCTTTAAATGATTTGAAGTATTAACAAATCAAAAAAACCCGAATTATGCTAAAAAAAATTTTAAAATTAAAAGGAACTGAAGAATTAAGCAGAAAACAGCAACAAACTATAAAAGGGGGAATTGCTTGTTCAGCAACTGTGCCATGTAAAGCCGGATTTCATTGTGTAATTTTAGATGGAGACGAAGGATATTGTAAAGTTAATTAATCTGATGAATTAATCGGATCAATTAAAATCTCAACTAGGCATGATCTGTGAAATGAAGCAAATCTGCCTAATTAAAATAGTATAAATAACAAACAAGAAACAAATCATGAAAAATTTAAAAAATTTAAAAGGAGTTAAGGTATTAACTAAAAAACAACAAAAAGCAATCAGTGGAGGCTGGGTTCCAGGACCTGGAGAATCTTGTCCAAACGGTTTTTGTCAGTTTGTAGAAAACGGACCATGCAGAAGAGAGTCTGATCTTTGTATCTAATATAGCTGCATTGTTCTATGTTAATATCGACTCGGCACTTTGCTTGGTCAGTTATTGAATTTAAAAAAAATTGTTGCAAACAGAGAGGAAATTGTTTTCTCTCTGTTTTTTTTGAGAAATATTAAGATAATTTGCATTAATATTGTTAGAAAATTAACCAAATAAGTAGTTGAAAAAATTCACAAATTACAAACAGGCTGATAATAAAGATTGCGGACCGACATGTTTGAAAATAATAGCAAAACATTACGGCAAGACAATTAACATTCAGGAGCTTAGAGATTTTAGCGAGACAACTCGCGAGGGAAGTAATTTGCTTTTTTTAAGTGAAGCTGCTGAGAAAATTGGTTTTAGGACTTTGGGAGTAAAATTAAGTCTTGAATCATTAGAAGAAGCGCCTCTGCCTTGTATTTTACATTGGAATAAAGACCATTATGTAGTTCTTTATAAAGTAAAAAAAGAAACGTATTACATTTCAGATCCTGCTTTTGGTCTGCTTGAATATAATAAACAAGAATTTCTTAAATTTTGGATTGGCAATAATGCTGATGATGCTACTCAGGAAGGAATTGCATTATTGATGGAGCCAACTCCAAAATTCTTTCAGTCAGAATTTGATAAAGAAGACAAAGGGTTGGGTTTTGGTATGCTGGCGCAATACGTGCTGCGTTATAAATCTTTTTTGGTACAATTGAGCATTGGTCTTCTGGCAAGCACTTTATTGCAGCTTATTTTTCCGTTTCTGACACAGAGTATTGTCGATGTTGGAATTCAGAACCAGAATATTCATTTTATTTATCTGATTCTCTTTGCCCAATTGTTTCTTTTTGCAGGAAAAACAGGTTTAGAACTTATTAGAAGCTGGATATTGCTTCATCTTTCAACCAGAATCAATATTTCACTTATCTCTGACTTTTTTATCAAATTAATGAATCTGCCTATTTCGTTTTTTGATGTAAGGATGACCGGAGATATTATGCAGCGTATTAATGATCATCGAAGAATTGAAAGAATATTGACAACATCATCGCTGAATGTTCTGTTTTCTGTTATTAATATGTTTGTAATGGGAGGTGTCCTGGCTTATTTCAATCTTAAAATATTTTTAGTATTTTTTATTGGAAGCCTGCTTTATTTTGGATGGATAACATTATTCTTAAAAAGAAGAGAAGTTCTGGATTATAAGCGTTTTGCAGAGGTTTCAAGTGAGCAGAGCAAGGTTATGGAACTCATTAACGGCATGCAGGAAATAAAGCTTCATAATGCCGAAAAACAAAAACGCTGGGGCTGGGAATATGTGCAGGCAAGACTTTTTAGAGTTTCGATAAAAGGTTTGGTTTTAGAACAGACACAGACTATCGGTTCTTCGGTGATTAATGAACTCAAGAATATCTTTATCATATTTCTTTCAGCAAAACTGGTTATCGACGGATCAATTACGCTTGGAATGATGCTTGCAATAAGTTCGATTGTGGGTAGTTTGAACGGACCCATAACACAGCTTATTGAATTTGTGCGAGAATTGCAGGATGCAAAAATATCACTGGCGAGATTATCTGAAATTCATGATAAAGAAGATGAAACAGATCAGGAAATTTATCAGACTAATGAGGTTCCTTTTGATTCCGATATAGAGATAAAAAATCTTTCTTACCGATATTTAGGCTCTGATACCCCAGTTTTAGAAGATTTGAATTTGACAATTCCGGCAAATAAAGTCACCGCTATAGTAGGTGTCAGCGGCAGCGGAAAAACAACTTTGATGAAACTGATGCTTAAGTTTTATGAGCCTGAAAAAGGCGAAATAAATATTGGAAATACCCAGCTGAAAAATATTTCGCAGAAAGCATGGCGTTCGAATATTGGAGCCGTAATGCAGGAAGGATTTATTTTTAGTGACACCATCGCTAATAATATTGCTATAGGTGTTGATAAAGTAGATAAGCAAAAATTGATTTACGCGGCAGATGTTGCCAATATAAAAGAGTATGTCAGCGAACTGCCTTTGGGCTATAATACAAAGATTGGTGCTGAAGGGTTAGGAATGAGTACCGGACAAAAACAGCGCCTATTGATTGCAAGGGCTGTTTACAAAGATCCAGAAATCTTATTTTTTGATGAAGCGACATCGGCTTTAGATGCCAATAATGAAAAAGAAATTATGGAGAAACTGGATGTCTTTTTTAAAAACAAAACTGTAATTGTTATTGCGCACCGCTTAAGTACGGTAATGAATGCGGATCAAATTGTGGTTTTGGATAAAGGCAAAATCATCGAGATTGGAAATCACAAAGAATTAGTAGCGAAAAAGGGAAATTATTTTGAGCTGGTTAGAAATCAGCTTCAATTAGGAAATTAAATTATGGACGAAGATAATAATGCATTCGAATTACGAAGTGAAGAAGTTCAGGACATTCTCACCAAAGTACCGCATTGGATGATTCGATGGGGAACTGTTTTGATTTTTGTAATCATTTTTATGCTGTTTTTTGTTTCTTGGTTTATCAAATATCCAGATGTTGTAAATACTGAAATTGTGATTACAACTAATATTCCGCCAGAGAAAATTGTATCAAAATCATCGGGCCGCATCGAAGCTATTTTGGTAAAAGACAAGAGCATTGTTTCTAAAAATACGCCGCTTGCTATTATAGAAAATACAGCCAATTATAAAGATGTTTTTTTATTGAAAAGTATTGTAGACGCCTACAACATCAATTCTAAAAAAGCATTTCCTTTTTCTGAATTGCGAAATTTACAGTTGGGAGAAATTGAAAGTGCTTTTGCAGTATTTCAGAAAGATTATGAAGCAGAACAGCTCAATGAAGATTTACATCCTTTTGAAGTCGAAAATCAAGCTCAGATTTCTGAAAAAGTGCAGATAAAGGAAAGATTGGAAATTCTGCAGCAGCAAAAAGTACTCAACGAAAGCGAACTCCAGCTTCAAAAAAATGAAATGGCACGTTTTGAAACTTTATTCAACAAAGGAATTATTTCGGCTCAGGAAATGGAAGCCAAAAAACTGGGGTATCTTCAGGCGCAGAAGAATTATAAAAGCCTCTTATCATCGATTTCTGAATTAAAGTCCTCTTTGATCGATAACACAAAATTAAGCCGTAATTCGCAGATAAGCGGTACTAAAGAGGAAGTAAACTTAGGAAGAAACATGGCACAGTCTTTTTATCAGCTAAAAAAAGTAATAAAGGACTGGGAATTAGCCTATACGCTAAAATCGTCCATTAGCGGTGTGGTAACTTTTCTGCAGGTCTGGAATGAAAATCAAACTATAAATGTGGGCGATAATGTATTTTCGATTATTCCAGATGCGAAAAACGGATTTATCGGCAAGGTAAAAGCTCCGGCACTGAATTCAGGTAAAATAAAAGTTGGACAACAGGTAAATATTCGTCTGGCAAATTTCCCGGACAGAGAATTTGGTGTTTTAAGAGGGAAAATCCAGAATATGTCTTTGGTTCCAGATAAGGATGGAAATTTATTGATCGATGTTGCGCTGCCAAACGGACTAGAAACTTCCTATAGCAAAAAGATTATTTTTCAGCAGGAAATGAAAGGAAGAGCCGAAATTGTGACCGAAGATTTACGACTCATCGAAAGAATCTTATATCAGTTTAAAAGCGTTTTTGAACAAGTTTGATAAAAAGATATTTTTACATTTTCAAATAAAAATCCTTCGTAAGCTCGATATATTCAGGTGTATAAACATGCCTGTCAATTTCAACAGTCAATTCATCAATTTCTATTTGAGGATTTTCATTTCGGCTAAAAGCCAATAAACTGCGTTTGATTTCAGATTTTGGAGTTCCTTTTACGCGTGTAATTTTTAATGGATATAATTCCGATTCTTTAGCTAAAGCAATGAATTTTTCTTCTTCTGTGAATGGAAGAATTACGGCGAATATTCCGTTTTCAGAAAGTAATAAATCGGCAGCTTCAACTAATTCTTCAAAAGGCATTGCATCTTGAAAACGGGCTAAATCACGCTGTTCATTTTCTGTTTTATAATCTTCGGCATAAAAAGGCGGATTCGAAACAATCAAATCATATTCGTCTTCCGGTTCTTCAATAAATTCGTCTAATCCGGCATGAAAACAAAATAAACGATCTCCCCAAGGAGAATTTTCGAAATTATCAACGGCTTGTTCGTAAGCGTCTTCATCAATTTCTAACGCATCAATTTGTTCAGCATGAGTTCTCTGCGCAAGCATCAAAGCAATAATTCCAGTTCCAGCGCCAATATCTAAAACACTAAAAGGGTGATGGTCTACAGGAGTCCAAGAACCTAGTAAAACGCCATCTGTACCAACTTTCATTGCACAACGATCTTGATTAACAGAGAATTGCTTAAACTGAAACATTTATTTGTGTTTGGAGATTATTAAGTGATTGCTAAACTAAAATCTAAAATTCTAAGAAGTCTAAAAGTCTAATTAAAGGTACATCTCAACAAGACCTTCAGGCAAGTTCATGATCACTTTTTTGTTTTCGCGGTCAATTTTAACCAAGAAATGATCGATCATAGGAATCAGCATTTCTACTTCGCCGTTTAAAACCTCAAAAAGAGGCTGTGCTGTAGTATCGTTTACGGCAGCAATTTTTCCAAATACGCCTAAACGCTGGTCTTCAATTTCAAAACCGATAACTTCGTGGAAATAAAATTTGTTGCCAGTAAGTTTTGGCAACATATTTAAAGGCAGATAAATGGCATTACCCATAATAGCATCTGCATCTTCTTCGGTATTCATATCTTCAAAACGAATTCTAAGAAAATCGTTTTTGTGCAATGAACTTTTTTCAATAAAAAAAGGAACCAAGTGTTTATTGCATTCAATAAACACTGATTCCAGATTTTCGTATAACTCAGGTTCGTCCGTGTCTAAATAGGCAAGAACTTCACCTTTGAAACTAAATTTTTTAGCGATTTTACCTAAATAAAAACATTCTTCTTTACGCATTCTCGCTAAGTAAAATTATGCTTCAGTTGTTTCGTTATTTTCTTCAGCAGCAGGAGCTTCTTCAGTTGTAGCTTCTGCTTCAACTTCAGCAACTTCTTCTTCTTCAACTGCAGGAGTTGCAGCAGCGATAGCATCAGCTTCAGCCTGAGCTGCAGCAGCTAAACGTTTAGCATTAACTTCTTGTTCTGCTTTAAAAGCTTTAGCTCTAGCATCAGCTTGCGCTTTTGTTAAACCGTCTTTTTTAGCATCAACTTTTCCAGCTTTAGCTTCTAACCATGCAGTTAATTTAGCATCAGCTTGTTCTTGAGTTAAAGCACCTTTACGAATACCTCCTTCAAGGTGGTGTTTCAATAAAGCACCTTTGTAAGAAAGAATTGCTCTAGCAGTATCAGTTGGTTGTGCACCATTGTGTAACCATTTAACTGCACTATCAAGGTTTAAGTCGATAGTTGCTGGGTTTGTGTTTGGATTGTAAGTACCGATTTTCTCTAAGTATTTACCATCTCTTTTTGAGCGTGCATCTGCAGCTACAACCCAGTAAAAAGGTTTTCCTTTTTTACCGTGTCTTTGTAATCTAATTTTTACTGACATAATCTTATGATTAAATTTTGAGGTACTCGACCTCTGTTAATTAAGGGCGCAAAGATATAATTTTTTTATGAATTATGCGTTCCAAATAATATTAAATCTATTTGAGGTGAATTTTCATCATTTTTTTATTGTTTTTAAGTCGAAATTTTAATTATTTATCTCAAATAAGGTACTTTTGCATCAAATTCATGCTATATGAAAAAATACTTTTATTTTTTATCACTGCTTTTTATCATTACATCTTGTACTGAAGATGTGAAATTTAATAATCCAGCCTTTCAAACTTTAAAAGATAATGTCTTTTGGAGAGCACAAACTTATAAGGCATATTTAACTACAAATGGCAATTTACTTATTGAAGGTTCTTTAGGATTTGAAAAGATAACCTTGCAAATGGTTTCTCCGGCACAACAGACTTACGTTCTTGGTGTTGATGATGTTACCAAGGGATCCTATTCTAACACGCTGCCTGGACAAACAGCTTCTTTTACTACAGGAACAAATAAAGGGAGTGGGCAGATTATAGTTACAGATTATAATATCGAAACCAATACTGTTTCAGGTACATTTAAATTTAATGCTGTCAATGAAGATGCGACAGATACTGAAAATCCAAAGATTACTTTTACAGAAGGTGTTTTTTATAAAGTTCCAGTAACGCCTACATTAGAATATTAATTCTTTTTATTGTTTATTATTGTACGGTTTTAGCAGATTCATTTTTCTTAAATCAAAATAAAAACATAAATAAGCTAATATATAGTAGATTAGAGAAAAATAAGATTACATTTGCTACATTATTATAAATAAGTACATATGAACATTTTTGTTGGAAGCCTTCCATTCAGTATTGAGGAAGCAGATTTAAGAGAGTCTTTCGAGGCTTACGGAGCAGTAGATTCAGTTAAAATTATTACAGATAAATTTACTGGAAGAAGCAAAGGTTTTGGTTTTGTTGAGATGCCAAACGATGCTGAAGCTCAAAAAGCAATTGATGAATTGAACGGAGCTACTGTTCAAGGTCGTGCAATTGTAGTTAATAAATCTGAACCGAAACCTGAAGGTGAAAGAAGAAGCTTTAACAATAACAGCCGTGGTGGAGATTCACGCGGAGGTTATGGTGGAGGAAACAGCCGTGGAGGAAATGACCGTGGTGGTAACAGAGGAGGATATTAATATTTTTTTCTAAATATATAAAAGGGATCAACGAAAGTTGATCCCTTTTTTTTTGTTTCAAGTTTCAGGTTTATTTTGTTTCAAGTTTCAAGTTGGAAAACCTGAAACCTGAAACTTGAAACAAAAAGAACTATAAGTTAGCAACAAGCCAGTCGCCAACTTCGCTCGTTTTGTATGCTTTAGATCCTTTTGGAGCTAAATCTTCAGTGACAATTCCTTGTTCTAATGATTGGTTTACAACTGCTCTAATTGCTTCGGCTTCGTCTTTTAATCCAAAAGCATCTTCGAACATCATAGCTGCTGATAAAATAGTCGCTAACGGATTAGCGATATTTAATCCAGTTGCCTGAGGATAAGATCCGTGGATTGGTTCGTATAAAGAAGTATGTTCTCCAACAGAAGCAGACGGCATTAATCCCATAGAACCTGAAATTACAGAAGCTTCGTCAGTTAAAATATCTCCGAATAAATTCTCTGTAATCAAAACGTCGTAAGAGTTTGGCCATTGAACCAGGCGCATTGCAACAGCATCTACAAATTCGTAAGAAACAGTAACTTCAGGATAATCTTTTTCCATTGCCTGAACTGTTTCTCTCCATAAACGTGAAGTTTCTAGAACATTTGCTTTATCAACACAGCAAAGTTTTTTGCTTCTTGTCATGGCTAATTCGAAACCTTTTTTAGCCAAACGCTGCACTTCGGCTCTTGTGTAAACACAATTATCAAAAGCAGTTTCTCCGCCGTCTCTTCTTCCTTTTTCTCCAAAGTAAATTCCGCCGGTTAATTCTCTTAAGAAAACCAAATCAGTTCCTTCAATTCTTTCTCTTTTTAAAGGAGAGTTATCGATTAAAGAAGGGAAAGTAAAAGTTGGACGAACATTCGCGAAAAGTCCTAATTTTTTACGCATCAATAATAAACCTTGCTCAGGACGAACTGGCGCGCTCGGATCGTTATCGTATTTTGGATGGCCAATTGCTCCAAATAAAACAGCATCTGCTTTCATGCAAATTTCGTGTGTTTCATCTGGATAAGGAACTCCAACAGCATCAATTGCGCAAGCACCTGTAAGTGCTGGTGTCCAAGTTATTTCGTGATTGAATTTTTTTGCAATAGCATCAGATACTTTTACAGCTTCATTTATTACTTCTGGTCCGATTCCGTCTCCGGCTAAAAGGGCTATGTTTAATTTCATTTTTTTAAGGTTCTAAGATTCTGAGTTACTAAGGTTCTAAGTTTTTCTTAGTAGTCGTAATTCTAATTTATAATTTTTTTTAAGGTTCTAAGGTTCTGAGTTGCTAAGGCTCTAAGTTTTTTTCTTAGTAGGCTTAGTAACTGGATGTTTTTTTAAGCTTCTGAGCTGTTAAGATCCTGCGTTCAAAGAAAAAATCTTAGAACCTTAGGATCTTAGCAACTTAGCATCTTAGGCAATCACGTTAAGCATTTTTTGCGTTGCGATAATCGCAGCAACGGTTTGATCTGAATCTAATCCGCGGGTTTTAAATTCTTTTCCGTTGTTTACCCAGGTTATGATTGTTTCGCACAAAGCGTCAGAACTGCTTCCTGGCGGAATACGAACGGCATAATCAATCAATTTTGGAAGGGTTAACTTTTTGCTTTTATAAATTTTTGATAAGGCATTCATAAAAGCATCAAACTGACCATCTCCTTGCGCATGTTCTTCTATAATTTCTCCATCAAGATTTAAACTTAATGTTGTTGATGGGCGCGTTCCTTTGGAATGAATTAAGATATAAGACTCGATTGTGATTTTATCTTGATAGGTATGACTGTCCAAAACATCTGAAATGATGTACGGAAGATCTTCTTTAGTAACTGTTTCTTTTTTATCGCCTAATTCGATTATTCTTTGGGTAACCAATTTCAAATCTTCGGGGTTTAATTTCAAACCTAATTCCTGAAGATTTTTTTCGATATTGGCTTTTCCTGACGTTTTTCCTAAAGCGTATTTTCTTTTTCTTCCAAAACGCTCCGGGAGCAAATCATTAAAATATAAATTGTTTTTGTTGTCGCCATCGGCATGAATTCCGGCAGTTTGCGTAAAAACATTATCGCCCACAATGGGTTTGTTGGCTGGAATTCTATAACCGGTAAAAGTTTCAACAAGTTTGCTTACAGTATATAATGAAGTTTCTTTGATGTTGATGCTAACTTCTGGCAAATAATCGTTTATTACCGCAACTGTACTTTCGAGCGGCGCATTTCCGGCGCGTTCTCCCATTCCGTTTACGGTTACGTGAAGTCCGTTTATGCCAGCTTTTACGGCTTCCATGACGTTGGCAACACTTAAATCGTAGTCGTTATGAGCGTGAAAATCAAAATGAATCTCAGGATATTTTGTTCTGATTTTAGAAATAAATTCAAAAGCTTGAGACGGAATTAAAACACCTAAAGTATCAGGAAGCAAAATTCTTTTGACAGGCTGAGTCGCTAAAAAATCCAGAAATTGAAAAACATAATCTTGTGAATTTCGCATTCCGTTGCTCCAATCTTCTAAATAAACATTGGTTTCAATATTATTTTCTTTCGCTAAGGCGATAATCTCAGCGATTTCAGAAAAGTGTTGTTCCGGAGTTTTTTTCAATTGATGCGTTAAGTGATTCATTGAACCTTTGGTCAATAAATTCTGCACTTTAGCACCGGCTTTTTTCATCCATTCAATGGAAACTCCTCCATCTACAAACGAAAGAACTTCAATTCTGTTTATGTATCCTCGTTCTTCGGCCCATGAAGTAATGCCTTTAACGGCTTGAAATTCGCCTTCGCTCACGCGTGCCGAAGCAATTTCGATTCTATCAATATTTAATTCTTCCAACAACAATTGTGCAATGGTTAGTTTTTCTGCAGCAGAAAAAGATACTCCCGAGGTTTGTTCACCATCACGAAGCGTCGTATCCATTATTTCAATTTTTCTTTTTTCCATATTGATATTCTAATTTCCTTTTGGAAGTAAATTTTAGTTGTGTTGCTTGCTTAACTTATAAAGACCCGACAGGTTTCAAAAACCTGTCGGGTCTCAAAGGACTGAACCTGATTTTTTAGTACGGAAGTTTATCGGCGAAAGCCACAATATCTTCTTTAATATTTTGTAGATAATCAATGTCGTCAAAACCATTGATCATGTTGTTCTTTTTGTAGCCATTAATTGCAAACGATTCTTGCTGGCCAGTTGCCAATAAAGTAATGGTTTGGTTTGGCAGGTTGATTTCTAATTGCGTATTAGGATCAGCTTCGATGGCTTTAAAAATAGTATCAGCAAATTCTGGGCTTACCTGAACTGGCAAGACACCAATATTTAAACAATTTCCTTTAAAGATGTCTGCAAAGAAACTTGAAACTACAGCTCTAAAACCGTAATCATAAACTGCCCATGCAGCGTGTTCTCTTGAAGATCCAGATCCGAAGTTTTTTCCTCCAACCAAAATTTTTCCGCTGTAAGTTGAATCGTTTAAAACGAAATCTGCTTTTGGAGTATCATCTCCATTATATCTCCAGTCTCTAAAAAGGTTGTCTCCAAAACCTTCACGTTTTGTAGCTTTCAGGAAACGAGCTGGAATGATTTGATCTGTATCAACGTTCTCAATTGGCAGTGGCACTGCACTGCTGGTAAGTATATTAAATTTATCGTATGCCATTTGATTTTTGATTTTAGATTAACGATTTCTGATTTTAGATTTATTGCTAGAACGTAAAATTGTAATCGTTAAATTTTTTTGTAAAATGTAAATTGAAATTTTAGAAGATTTTTTAATGAAGTATGCCGAAATCAGAAATCAGAAATCGTTAATCTTCATTCAGAAATCTTTAAAAAAGCTCTCTCGGATCTGTTAGTTTTCCTGTAACAGCAGCAGCGGCAGCCATAATTGGACTTGCAAGAAGCGTTCTTGATCCAGGACCTTGACGGCCTTCGAAGTTTCTGTTTGAAGTACTTACAGCGTATTTACCGGCAGGAACTTTATCATCGTTCATTGCTAGACATGCTGAACAGCCCGGCTGACGTAATACAAAACCAGCTTCTGTCAAAATATCTAAAATACCTTCTTCTTTAATTTGAGCTTCAACAACGTGAGAACCCGGAACTAACCAAGCGGTAACATTATCTGCTTTTTTTCTTCCTTTTACAATTTCGGCGAAAGCTCTAAAATCTTCAATACGTCCATTTGTACAGCTTCCTAAGAAAACATAATCAATTGGTTTTCCAATCATCACATCGTCTTCGTGAAAGCCCATATAAGCTAAAGATTTTTTATAGGTTTCCTCACCGCCTTCAACTTGATTGGCATTTGGAATATGTTTTGAGATACCAATTCCCATTCCTGGGTTTGTACCATAAGTAATCATTGGTTCGATATCTGAGGCTTTGATGTTTAATTCAGCATCAAACACAGCATCAGCATCCGTTTTAAGAGTTTTCCAATATTCAACAGCTTTTGTCCAAGCTTCACCTTTTGGAGCGTATAATCTTCCTTCAAGGAAATCGAAAGTAGTTTGGTCAGGAGCAATCATTCCTCCACGAGCACCCATTTCGATACTTAGGTTACAAACTGTCATACGGCCTTCCATAGTCATATTTTCAAAAACATCACCGGCATATTCAACAAAATAACCTGTTCCTCCAGAAGTAGTTAATTGAGCAATAATATAAAGAGCAACGTCTTTTGGACCAACACCTTTGCTTAACTGGCCGTTTACGTTAATACGCATTTTCTTTGGTTTAGGCTGCATAATACATTGAGTAGAAAGTACCATTTCAACCTCAGAAGTTCCGATACCAAAAGCAATGGCTCCAAAAGCGCCGTGAGTAGATGTATGCGAATCACCGCAAACAATAGTAGCACCAGGCAAAGTAATTCCGTTTTCAGGACCCACTACGTGTACAATTCCATTTTTAATGTGACCTAATCCCCAGTGCGAAATTCCGTATTCGTTTGCATTGTCTTCAAGTGCTTGAAGCTGATTTGCTGATAAAGGATCCTGAACTGGTAAATGTTGGTTTATGGTTGGTGTATTGTGATCTGCAGTTGCAAAAGTACGCTCTGGGTATAAAACCTTTACGTTTCTGGCTTTTAATCCTAAAAAAGCAACAGGACTTGTAACTTCGTGAATGAAATGGCGGTCAATAAAAAACACATCTGGTCCATCTTCAATTTTACGCACTACATGTGAATCCCATACTTTGTCAAATAATGTCTTACTCATTTTTATTTTTTTTAATTGTAATTTCTATAATCACAGCATTTTCCTGTTCATTATAATAGCAAAACAAAAGTAAAAAAAGATACAAGGGCGTCAATTTCAATATTTCATTATATACGATACCCAAAACAGAATACAAATTGAGATTAGCATTTATACTTTCAGTTTCGGTCGAAAAATGAATAGAAAATTGATTTTGTTTTTGTTTTTCCACTTAAACTTTTATTACTTATTTTTTGTTTTAATAATTTACGAATTTCTTTTAAAATCGACTAAAAACTTATTATTTTCTTTTAAATGATATAAGTAAACGTTTAAAAGTTATAATAAATATCAAATTGATTTCTTTTTCCAAACTGTAGTTTTTTAATTTTTTAATGCATTTATAGCCGTTTTTTATCTGTTATTTAGATTCAATAAATTGTCTAAATACTACGACATCCAAAGAAATGAATTTTATTAAATTTTATGAATTTTAAGAGAAAAACTGATTACTTGATAAGAATGTCTTTTTAAGAAATTATCCATTTTCTTTCTCCAAAAAAAGCTTAAATTTGAACTTCCTCCATTTTTTATTTTTAGCTTTTTCATAGTTCATATAATCAAGGATTTACACTGGAAAAGTTTTGAAATTTGGAGCTTAATTTTTGTATTTTAAAGCTATGTATTTAATATTCGATACCGAAACAACCGGATTACCAAAACGTTGGGATGCGCCAATTACAGATTCTGATAACTGGCCTCGCTGTATTCAGATCGCATGGCAGCTTCATGACGAAATGGGGCAATTGATCGAACATCAGGATTATTTGGTAAAACCAGACGGATTTAATATTCCATATGATGCAGAACGTATTCACGGAATTTCGACTGAATTGGCGGAAGCCGATGGAATTACATTAGCTGAAGTTTTGGAGAAATTCAATATCGCTTTAAGCAAAACCAAATTTATTGTGGGTCAGAATTTAGGTTTTGACGTCAATATTATGGGTGCCGAATTTCATAGACTGGGAGTGGATTCTCCTATGAGTGCAATGCCAGTTTTAGATACTTGTACGGAAGTTACAGCTTCATTATTACAGCTTCCTGGAGGTCGTGGAGGACGCTATAAATTGCCCACTTTAACAGAATTACACGAATATCTTTTCAATAAACCTTTCGCAGAAGCACACAACGCAACTGCCGACGTTGAAGCAACTACACGTTGTTTTTTAGAATTAATTAGAAGAGAAGTTTTTACCAAAGAGGAACTAGATGTCCCGAAGGATTATTTTAAAGAATTCCAAGAAAGAAATCCACAGGAATTTCCTTTAATTGGTTTAAAACATATCAATTTAAAAGCGGCTTCTGATAAAATCAGAGAGCAATTAAAAGCTTTAGAATCTGTAGACAAACAAACTGGTGTTTCAGATTCTGAAAGAGCTGATTTTAAAGCTGCAAAATACGCGCATTTGCACAATCATACGCAGTTTTCGGTGTTGCAATCGACTATCGGAATTGGAAATATTGTAGCCGCTACAGCCAAAAATGGAATGCCGGCTGTTGCCATGACCGATACCGGAAATATGATGGGTGCATTTCACTTTGTGAGTGCGGTAATGAATCATAACAAGGCGGCTTCTGCCAAAAATAAAGCTTTAGTTGAAGCTGGTGAAGAACCAACAGAAACGGAGATAAAGCCAATTGTTGGGTGCGAATTTAATGTCTGCGATAATCACTTGGATAAAAGCAAAAAAGACAACGGAAATCAAGTGGTTTTGCTGGCCAAAAATAAAAATGGTTATCACAACTTGGCTAAAATGTCGTCGATCGCTTTTACAGACGGATTTTATTATGTTCCGAGAATTGACCGAACTATTATCGAAAAATACAAAGAAGATATCATGGTTTTGTCTGGGAATTTATATGGGGAAATTCAGAGTAAAATCCTAAATATTGGAGAAAACCAAGCAGAGGAAGCGGTAATTTGGTGGAAAGAACAATTTGGCGATGATTTTTATCTTGAAGTGATGCGTCACAATCAGGAAGATGAAAATCGTGTCAACAAAACCTTGATCGAATTTTCGCAAAAACACAATGTCAAATTAATTGCAACAAATAATACCTATTATTTAAATAAAGAAGATGCCAATGCCCACGATATTTTACTTTGTGTAAAAGACGGTGAAAAGCAGGCAACGCCTATTGGACGCGGACGCGGTTATCGTTACGGACTTCCAAATCAGGAATATTATTATAAGTCTTCAGAAGAGATGAAAAAGCTCTTTTCTGATTTGCCGGAAGCTATTATTAATATCCAGGAAATTGTTGATAAGGTAGAGATTTACTCTCTTTATCGTGATGTATTGCTTCCTAAATTTGATATTCCAGAAGAGTTTTTTGTAGCCGAAGATGAAGTTGATGGAGGCGTAAGAGGTGAAAATAAATACCTGCGCCATTTGACAATGGTTGGAGCAAAAAAGAGATATGGCGAAATTACAGAAGCGATTCAAGAACGTTTGGATTTTGAGCTATTAACAATCTCGAATTCGGGATATCCAGGATACTTTTTGATTGTTCAGGATTTCATTGCCGAAGCCAGAAATATGGATGTTTCTGTTGGTCCTGGCCGTGGATCTGCAGCGGGTTCTGCCGTTGCATATTGCCTCGGAATTACAAATATTGACCCGATTAAATACGATTTGCTTTTTGAGCGTTTCTTAAATCCGGATCGTGTATCGATGCCGGATATTGATATTGATTTTGATGACGAGGGCCGTGGCCGTGTTATGGATTATGTAATCAATAAATACGGAAAAAATCAGGTTGCACAGATTATTACTTATGGTAAAATGGCAACCAAATCAGCGATTCGTGATACGGCTCGTGTATTGGATTTGCCTTTATTTGAAGCTGATAGAATTGCAAAACTGATTCCGGCAATGATGCCATCGAAATGGAATTTGGCTCGTTTTATTTCTGAAAACGAAGATGATGTTAAAAAAGCCCTTCGTTCTGATGAATTTGATAATGTAAAAGAGTTAATCGCCATTGCCAATGAAGATGATTTGGCTGGAGAAACGATTCAACAAGCAAAAATCCTTGAAGGATCGATGCGAAATACCGGAATTCACGCCTGTGGTGTAATCATTACACCATCTGATATTACGAATTTCGTTCCCGTTACCACTGCAAAAGACTCTGATTTATATGTAACGCAGTTTGATAACTCGGTTGCCGAAAGTGCGGGATTGCTTAAAATGGACTTCTTGGGTCTGAAGACCCTTACGCTGATAAAAGATACGGTTAAACTGGTAAAATACAGAACCAACATTGATTTGGATCCAGATACTTTCCCGATTGATGATGAAGAAACATATGCGCTTTTTCAAAGAGGAGAAACGGTTGGAATCTTCCAATACGAGTCGCCGGGAATGCAGAAATACATGAAAGATCTAAAGCCAACTGTTTTTGGAGATTTAATTGCTATGAATGCCTTGTATCGTCCAGGACCTTTAGAATATATTCCATCTTTCGTTCGAAGAAAAAATGGAGAAGAGGAAATTAAATACGATTTAGATGCCTGCGAAGAATATCTTGGAGAAACCTACGGAATTACCGTTTACCAAGAACAGGTAATGCTTTTGTCGCAATCGCTGGCAGACTTTACAAAAGGTGAGGCCGACGTTTTGCGTAAAGCAATGGGTAAAAAACAAAAAGATGTTCTAGATAAAATGAAGCCTAAATTCGTTGAACAAGCAGCGAAAAAAGGGCATGATGCCAAAATTCTAGAGAAAATCTGGAAAGACTGGGAAGCTTTTGCGAGTTACGCCTTCAACAAATCGCACTCAACATGTTATGCCTGGATTGCATATCAAACAGCTTATCTAAAAGCACATTACCCTGCTGAATATATGGCTGCGGTTCTTTCAAATAATATGAATGATATCAAACAAGTGTCATTTTTCATGGAAGAATGTAAACGCATGGGGTTACAGGTGTTAGGACCTTGTGTAAATGAGTCTTACTATAAATTTACGGTAAATGATGAATATGCTGTTCGTTTTGGAATGGGAGCGATTAAAGGAGTTGGTTCTGGAGCAGTTGAAACAATTGTAGCAAACAGAAAAGACGGAAGGTATAAATCGATTTTTGATTTAGCAAAACGAATTGATCTTCGCGCAGCCAATAAGAAAGCAATTGAGAATCTTGCATTGGCAGGAGGTTTTGATTCGTTTGAAGGAACTACAAGAGCACAATATTTTCATGATGACGGCGACGGAATCACTTTTTATGAAAAAGCAATGCGCTATGGGTCGAAGTTTCAGGAAAATGAAAATTCATCGCAGGTAAGTTTGTTTGGTGAAGCCAGTGAAGTGCAAATAGCGGAGCCTGTGGTGCCTCCTTGTGAAGACTGGAGCACAATGGAGAAATTAGCCAAAGAAAAAGAAGTTGTGGGAATTTATATTTCTGGACATCCTCTTGATGATTTTAGATTTGAGATGAAATACTTCTGTAATGCTCGTTTAGAAGCTTTAAAAAGCATGAATGAATATGTAGGTAAAAATCTAAATTTTGCGGGTATCATTAATAACGTACAGCATCGTGTCGCTAAAAATGGAAAAGGCTGGGCAGTATTTAATCTAGAAGGTTATGACGAAAGTTTTGAGTTTAAAATTTTTGGTGAAGAATACTTAAAATTCCGTCATTTCTTAATTCAGAATAATTTTGCATATCTAAAAATATTGATAAAAGACGGATGGGTAAATCACGATACAGGCAAAAAATCAGAACCAAGAATGCAGTTTGTTGAGATAAGACAATTGCAGGATATTCTAGAGGCGTTTGCTAAAAAACTTGTTTTGCTGTTAAATATAAAAGATTTACAGACTGAGTTTATTCATCAGTTAAGTCATTTGTTTAATGCGAATAAAGGCGATAATTCTGTGACTTTTGAAATAATGGAATTAGAAAAAATAAAACGTTTAGTTGAGGTCGAAACCAATACTGAATTTGAAGAAACCGAAGATGCAGTTTTTGCTGATGAAAATGAAGATTCTGATGTGCCATTAGAAGATACTAAAATTCAGGAAGTAACTGAGGTCGAAGAAATAAAGGTTGTAACTAAATTAACGATGCCAAGTCGTAGGCTAAAAGTCAAAATTTCGACAGAACTATTGCAGGAATTAGAAAAAATGCAGGTTAATTTTAAGTTGAACTAAATTTTAACAGTTAAAATTTAATGTTATGTGAATTTTTTATGTTAAAAATATGCATGCATAATAGTTTTTTAGTAATATTGTCCGAAATTACAACGATTTCGTTCCAAGTCTAACCTGGCAATGCTTAACGTTATGTTAAAATATTTTAAGTTTGCATAAATTAATTAAATCAGAATTATGAAAAAGAACCTATTTTTATTAGGATTATTAGTTTGCTCTATGGCCACAATGGCGCAAACAGAAAAGGCAGATAAACCAGAAAGCTGGTATTTTAAATTAGCTGGATCTTATTTTAATCAAACAGCTTCAACAGAATTTCCAGTAGTTGGAGGTCAATTGCCAAACAGAGATGTTTATGCAGGTACATTAACTGCTAATAAATTAATTTCAAGAGAAAGTGTTACAGGTTCTTTTGGACAAGGTTTCAGAAGCGGTATTACAGCTGGTTACCGTTTTTCTACACGTTTAGGAGTTGAGATGTCTGCAAATTACTATGTAAGTAATGAAAAAACGATGGCTCAAACAACAAATAGGCTTGCTTCTTATAACCCACAGACAACTGTTGCTACTTATGTAAGCTTTACAGCTGAAGGAGAAATCAAAGCTTTTGATTTAGCACCAGCGATTGTAATGTTTTTAGGTGAAGCTCATGGTTTTGAACCATATACTAAAGTTGGAGTTATTGTTCCAATTCACGGTACATTAGACATTAAAACAAATAGAGATTATGTAAGTTTTGCAGGAGCTAACCAAGTTGCTGAAACTCAAGCTTATTCAAAAGATGTTGTAAAACCAAATGCAACAATAGGTTTTATGGCCGCTTTAGGTACATCTTATAAATTAGGAAAACACATTTCTGCATTTGCTGAGTTAGAATACCGTAACTTTACAGTACACGGAAAAACTAAAGAAACTACTGAGTATACTGAAAATGGAGTTGATAAATTAAATACTACAACTTCTTTTAGAGCTGCTTCAACTGCTGCAACTCATACAAATTATGTTGATAAATTAGACGTTAATTCTAATAATGCTTTAACTAATCCAAATGGTGTAGATACTACAAAACCAATGGACGAATTAAGTTCTTATGTTGGAATTTCAGGTTTAGGTTTGACTTTAGGTCTTAAATACAGCCTATAATCTAAAACAATTTATAGTTTTATAAAAAAGAGGATATTCAGAAATGAATATCCTCTTTTTTTGTTTTGTCATTTCGATCCCGAAGCCTCGGGATTGAAATGACAAAAATGTGTAAAATTATTTATTTTGAATTTCTAAATTCCTTTAAAACTTCATCAATAACCCAAGTTGTTCTTGACGCTGAGCTTCCTTTTGATGGAGAAGCACCTTCATTACCTAAAAGCTCTGAAACTACAGTTTCGATAAATGGCTGCTGAATATGAAGCGGATTTTCAATTGTTATGCTTTCTTTTTCTCCGTTTGTATATTGAATATGAATTGGATCATTTCCAAAAGTAGAAAAAGAGATTTTGCCTTTATCGCCTACAATTTCGGTATTGTCATATCGTTCAAAACTGGCGAAATTCCATAAACCAGTTCCGTGTATTCCATTTTCAAATAGAAAAGACATTGAAACAGCATCTTCTGCTGGATAAGCTTTTAATTGAGAACTTGCATGCCCTCGCACGGACTTAATAGGACCCAAAACAAAATCTAGAAAATCTAAAGTATGGCAAGCCAGATCAACAAAAATTCCTCCTCCTGAAATATGTGGCAAAACCGTCCAAGGCAAATTAATTTCGTCATCATAACGTTCTTCAAACGGATGATATAAAACGCAATTTACGTGTCTAACAGTTCCAATTTTATTTTGATCAATTAGTTCCTTAATTTTTAAAAATCTTGGCAAGCTTCTTCTGTAATAGGCTACAAATAAAGGTACATTGTGTTCTTTGCAAACGCTGATCATTTCATTGCATTCTTCAAATGTCAAAGCCATTGGTTTTTCAACATAAACTGGTTTTCTGGCTTTAGCGCATAAAATGGTATATTCTTTATGAGAAGATGGAGGAGTGGCAATATAAACAGCATCTACTTCTGGATCATTAATTAAATCAATCGCATTCGAATACCATTTCGGAACATTATGACGTTTGGCATAATCTTCGGCTAAAGCTGCATCTCTTCGCATAACGGCAACTAATGCTGAATTTGGAGTTTTTTGAAAGGCAGGGCCGCTTTTGACTTCTGTTACATTCCCACAGCCTATAATTCCCCATTTTATAATTTTCATCGTTAGGTTTTTTAGTTTCTCAAATTTAAAAAAACGTTTGCCATGAATTACACGAATTATAACGAATTTTTCTTTTAAAACTGATTTTTAAAAAACGATTCACGAATTATTTTTTCACGCAGATTTAAAAAGATTTTAGCAGATGAAGCAGATTCTTAATAAACGATCTGCTTAAATCTGCAAAATCTGCGTGAAACAAAAAGCCACGAATTCACAAAATTAATTCGTGAATTCGTGGCTAAAAATAAGTTAAGTGCTTAAAATTTTACTGTTTAGGTAAAGCTGTAAAGCCCATATTATAAAGTGTAAACGCTTGAACGTCTACATTTTCCTGAATTGAAGCTGCAACTGATTTTCCTGCTCCGTGTCCTGCTTTTACATCAATACGAATTAAAACTGGATTGTCGCCAGCTTGTTTTTCCTGCAATTCAGCAGCGAATTTAAAACTGTGAGCAGGAACCACACGGTCATCATGATCTCCTGTTGTTACCATTGTTGCAGGATATTTAATGCCTGCTTTTACATTTTGTACAGGAGAATATCCTTTAAGATATTCAAACATTTCTTTATTGTCCTGAGCTGTTCCGTAATCGTACGCCCAACCTGCACCGGCTGTAAAAGTATGGTAACGCAGCATGTCCATAACACCAACAGCAGGTAATGCTACTTTCATTAAATCAGGACGCTGTGTCATTGTTGCACCCACTAATAAACCTCCGTTAGAACCGCCGCGAATCGCTAAAAAGTCTGATGAAGTATATTTTTGAGCAATCAGATATTCGCCTGCAGCAATAAAATCGTCAAATACATTTTGCTTTTGCAATTTCGTTCCGGCGTCATGCCATTTTTTCCCGTATTCACCGCCGCCTCTTAAATTAGCAACTGCGTAAACACCTCCATTTTCCATCCAAACTGCATTTGCGATACTGAAACTTGGTGTCAAACTAATATTGAAGCCGCCATAACCGTAAAGGATTGTTGGGTTTTTACCGTTCAGTTTTAATCCTTTTTTATACGTAATAATCATCGGGATTTTTGTTCCGTCTTTTGAAGTGTAGAATACTTGTTTTGATTCGTACTCTTCACTTTTGAAATCTACTTTAGGTTTTTGATAAATTGCTGATTTGCCAGATTTTGGTTCTAATGAATAAATCGTTCCTGGAGTTGTATAATTGGTAAAATTATAATATAAAGTTTTATCCAGTTTTTTTCCTCCAAATCCGCCTGCAGTTCCTACTGCCGGAAGTTTAATTTCACGAACTAATTTACCGCTATAATCGTATTGCTGTACAAACGAAACAGCATCTTTAGTATAATTAGCAAAAAAGAAACCTCCGCCTGTTGAAGGAGATAGAATATTTTGAGTTTCCTTAATGAAATCTTTCCAGTTTTCTGGTTTCGGATTGCTAAAATCAACCGTAACAACACGCTTGTTTGGCGCATTCAAATCAGTTTCAATAAACAATTTCGTTCCTTCGTTTTCGATAATAGAATTGTCGCTGTTAAAATTGTCAACAACCGTAATTATCGGACTATTTGGCGCTTTTAAATCTTTAATATAAAGCTCATTTCCGTAAGTAGAATTCGAAGCAGAAATTACTAAATAATGATCGTCTTCAGTAACATAACCTCCAACATATCTTCGTTTTTGATCTGCTCCAAAAATAACTTTGTCTTCTTTTTGAGAAGTTCCCAGTTTGTGAAAGTATAATTTATGCTGATCTGTCTTTGCCGATAATTCGCTTCCTTTTGGTTTTTCATAACTCGAATAATAAAAGCCTTCATTTCCGTGCCAGGAAACACCGCTGAATTTTACATCAACTAAAGTATCTTCTAAAACTTTTTTAGAAAGAGCATCAATTATAATCACTTTTCTCCAGTCGCTTCCGCCTTCAGAAATAGAATATGCAGCTTTGTTTCCGTCTTTAGAAAAATCTAAACCGCCTAGCGAAGTTGTTCCGTCTTTAGAAAAAGTATTTGGATCTAAGAAAACTTCTTCTTTCCCATCTTGTCCTTTTCTATAAACAACAGATTGATTTTGAAGTCCGTTATTTTTAGTATAATAAGTAAATTTTCCTTCTACAAACGGAGCACTTATTTTCTCGAAGTTCCAAAGTTGTTCCATGCGTTTTTTAAGTGCATCACGAAATGGAATTTTATCTAAATAACCGTAAGTAACTTGGTTCTCAGCTTTAACCCAAGCCCCAGTTTCAGCAGACTTATCGTCTTCAAGCCAACGATAGGGATCGCTTACTTTTGTGTCAAAATAAACATCAACAGTCTCGCCTTTTTTTGTTTCTGGATACTGAATTTTGTTTTGTCCAAATGAAATTCCTGCGGTTGTAATTGCCATTATTAGAAATGTTTTTTTCATAGTTTTTGTTTAACGGTTATAGCAAAAATACCACTTTTAGTTGAATATAAATTTACCGCAAAGCACGCAAAGTTTTTTAATTAAGCAGTCTTTATAAAAACACAAAGTTCGCAAAGCTGTGTGAAATAACTTTGCGAACCTTGCGTAATCTTAGCGTACTTTGCGGTTAAAATTTTTACAAGTTGAAATTCACACCTAAAACGATGTTTCTTCCAATGTTCGGGATGCCATCTGTTTTTAATCTTGAAAGGTGAGCAATGTAACTTTTATCGAATAAATTGTTTCCGTTTAAGTTTACATCAAAAGCAGTTTTTCCTAATTTTACAGTTCCTCCAAAACCTAAATTTACTAACGTATATCCTTTTGAAGCCGTTTCGAAACCGCTTACATTGTCTTGGCTAAAAGTCGAAGAAACGTTTAGGGAAGCATAACCTTCTTTAAACCAATCTTTGATGTTAAACTCCGTTCTTAAAGTGTTATTCCAGTTATTTGCCGGAATTAAAGGCAAATAATCATCGTTATCTTTTTTACCAGTTACAGTTTCAAAACTGGTTTCAAAATGAAGCCAATCTAAAGGATGCGGATGAAAGTGAAAACCAACTTCTCCACCATACAATTTTGCATTATCCTGAACATAAGCAAAAACATCATTATCGTCACGAGTTTCTCCCGTTGGCGAAGTGTAGATATAATTGTTTACGTGATTGTAAAATCCGTTTATAAAAAACTCAAAATGCGTGTTTTTGTATTCTAAATTCAAATCGGTTTGAACGTTTTGTTCTGTTTTTAAATCAGTATTTCCAATTTCATATCGATTTGTTCCTTCATGAACTCCGTTCGAAGTTAATTCGGCTAAATTTGGCGCTCTAAATCCAGTTGCCACATTCAAACGAAGTGTCAAGGGTTCAGCAATTTTTGTTTTATAACCTAAAGAAGCATTAAAGCTGTCAAATGATTTGTTTAAAGGGAGAAAATAACCTTCTTCATCTACAATTCCGTGTGCTTCAGAAGTTATATTTCTATTGTCAAAACGCAATCCCGCTTGCAGAACACTGCTTTTCCATTCGTAATTTGCAGTTCCAAAAACACCAAAATCATTCGTTGTTGCATTCGGAATTAAATATTCTTCTCCAAAATTGCTATTAGTTTGATGCATTCCCTGAACGCCTAAAATTGTTTCAATTTTGCCCATTTTGGCGAAATGATATTTTGCGTTGTAATTGAAAGTATTCAATTTCATTCTTAAAGAGGCGTTGTTGCTGTCTTCAAACTCGCTTCTGTCATTGGCTATATATCCCAAATCAACATCTAATTTTGAGTTTTCAAAAAAGATCACATTGTTAAGACTTAATAAATGATTGAAAATTCCCTGTCTTGGAAACATCGTGTTTTTGCTGGAAGATTGTTCTGCAATTCCGTCTTCTGGAATTCCAATATCCAGTTTATTGTAATTGTATCTTAAAACGCTTGAAAAACTAGAATTGCTGTATCCAATTCCGGTTTTAAAATCGGTTTCATTGTAACGTGAATTTGTTACGCGGTCACCATCGGCAATTTTATAATCAGAATGCGTGTTGAAACTGCCTCGCGCTAAAAATTTCCAATTATCCGTAGATGTTTTTAAGCCAATCGAAGAATTGCTTCCTTGTGTATTCGTAAAATATTTTTGACTGAAATTTGCTTTAAAAGTATTTGCATCAGCAAACTTTTCGGGATTGAAATACAAAACACCGCCCAAAGCATCAGATCCATAAAGTAAAGAAGCAGGACCTTTTATAACTTCAACACTTTCGATTCCGGCATCATTTAATCCTAAACCGTGCTCGTCTCCAAATTGTTGGTTTTCGATACGCACACCTTGAGAATAAACCAAAACACGATTCCCGCTAAGACCTCGAATTACTGGTTTTCCGATAGAAGTTCCGGTAGAAATTTGAGAAACTCCAGGAATAGTAGCCAAACCTTCAATCAAGGTTGAGGTTCCTTTTTGCTGTAATGTTTTGATGCTTTCGTGCTCAACTTTCATTACGTTTTGCGATTGCAGTTTGTTAAAAGGTGTTGAAACCACAACTTCATCCATTTCAAAAACAGATTCTGAAAGCGTTGCATCTAAAGTGTTTTCTTTTAATAATTTAAAAATAGTTTTATTCTGAGTGGTATATCCAACGAAGGTAAAAGCAAGGCGAAAACTTCCGTTTGGAAGATTCGTAAATTCGTATTTTCCGTTTGCGTCGGTTGTTGTTCCTTTATGTAATTCTGGCGCATAAACAGAAACGCCTGGCAAAGGCTGGTTTTGAAGATCGGTTACAGTTCCTGAAACAGAATTTTGGGCTGAAAGCAGACTTGAAAACCCTAAAATAAGGGCTAGTATTATTTTTTTCATTTGAAAATGATGCTATAGTTAATTGATTTTTTCTTCAAAACAAAAACTAAAAAATTAAGAAAGCCTTCCGATCTTGTTGTTCAAGATGGAAAAACAGACTAATTTTCTGAATTAGATTTGAATGATTTTGATTTTCGAGTAATTCGAAATTTAAGAAACTATAGCAGCTGGTGGTCCGCGCAATAAATAGGCGCTTCCAGAAAATGACTTGATGTTTTCTGAAAAAGCAATGAAATATGGAATTTCACTGTGAAAAGTATAAAATTGAAAAGAAAAATTCTCAGGAACAATATAACTTCCAAAGACAAAATTACAAACGTAACAAAGATCATAATTATGATGCTGATGCGTTATTTCACCGCTCGGATCATTATAATCGTGATGACATTGTTTTTCTGAAAGCTGTTTTACAATGTGCTCATAACTGTGTATCGACTGAAACAATATTGAGAACAATACCGTTACGGCCAGAGAAACACTTATTATGAGTTGCTTTCTTTTCATACTTGACAAAGGTATAAAAGAGCAATGAAAAATTGATTCATTTTTTTGATTCTGTTGCACATTTCTTGAAAAAAATGCAACGAATGCTTTTATTCGTCATGAAAAACAGAATAATTACTTTCAAATCTAATCTTGAACTGGCATTATATTATATTTGTAAGTGAAATAAATCAACTCCAAAAAACGTTTACTTGAAAACCTCCTTAAAACCAAAATACGATATGCGATTACTTTTTAGTTGTTTGTTTTTAGTTTCGTTTTTTAATGTGTTCGCACAAGAAGAAACAAAACCTAAAATAGAACCGATTGTAAAAATCGATTCGTTGTATCGTGAAGATCAATTTTATTTTACGGTTACCTATAATCTTTTGGCTCAGATTCCTAAAGGATTTAAACAAGATAAATTTTCTGCGGGACTTTCTGCAGGTTTTCTTCGCGATATGCCAATCAATAAAAAAAGAACAGTTGCTGTTGCTACAGGTTTGGGATTAAGCTATCAGAATTTCTTTCAAAATATTACGATTTCTAAAGATCAAGCGGGAGCCATAATTTATGGTGTAAACGATTATAATGAGTTTGTCTCGAATAAATACAGGCAATATTTAGTAGATGTGCCAATTGAGTTTAGATGGAGAAATTCTACTTTTGACAGTTATAAATTCTGGAGAATCTATGGCGGCGTAAAACTAAGTTATGTGATTTCAAGCAAATCTCTTTTGAATGATGGCGAGACAACATACAAAATTGTAAATAACCCAGATATCAATAAATTTCAATACGGTGCTTATATTTCAGCAGGTTATAATACCTGGAATGTGTATATGTATTATGGTTTGAATCCGTTGTTTAAGGATGTAAAAACAGTTTCTGGAGAAAAATTAGATGTGACTACAATGAATATCGGATTGATTTTTTACATTTTATAACCACAAATACAAAAACAGCACTTGTGGCAGAACGCCAATTAATAAGCCAAGCATGATTTCTTTTGCAGTATGAGCATTCATTTCTAATCGAGATGAAGCCACGACACCCGTCATTAAAATTAAAAACGCCGGCCAATACGGATTTTTCATTTGTAAATGAACATTTAATCCGATTACAAAAATGGCAAAACTACTGATTGCCAACATATGAAGACTTGCTTTTATCTTAAATAAAGAACAAATCAAAGCTAAAATTGTACTGAATAAAGCTCCTAAAAAGAAAAAATGCAGTTCAGGATAGCGGCTAATTATAATGCTTCTTTTTACCAATAAAATATATAAAAAACACTGCAAAATGAGCGGGATTTTTCGTTGAGAAGTTTCCGGAACCATTACAGAACTTAAATGTCCAGTAGATTTTAGCAAAAGAAAAAACAGCACCGGAACTAAGATCGTAATAATCAGAATTTGAAATAAAACAAAGTATTTTTCTTGATTGGTAAAAACATCTTCTTTAACAAAAAGATAAAATAAAGTGGCATACATCGAGATAAAAATCGGATGCAGGATATAGGAGAATAAGGGAAGTATTTTTTTCAAAACGCTTTATTTTGTGGTATTCAACAAATATAATGAATTATTTTTTTGCCACGAATTTCAGTTTTCTTGGCACAAATTATTTTTTTTTTAATCTGTAAGAACCGTTTAATTGAGGACAAATATTTTTGAGTTCAATCTATAATGAATAAAAATTAATTAGTGAAAATTTGTGCAATTCTTGGCAAACCTTTTTTTAAATTTGACAAAAAGAAATTCTAAATGAGCATAAATTTAAAAAGCCTTATCTCGGTTCTTAATGCCGAATGGATTGGCTCTAACACTGATATTTTTGTAGATCATATTTCGATCGACAGCCGTTCATTGCAAAACGGATCAAAAACTTTGTTTATTGCCCTGTCTGGTGTTAATAATGATGCTCATTTGTATATTGATGAACTGATTGAAAAAGGAGTTCAAAACTTTGTCGTTCAATACATTCCTGAAAATGCTAAGGGAAAAGCTAATTTTTTAGTCGTTAAAAACACTTTGAATGCCTTGCAGCAATTTGCTAGCTATTATCGTAATTTATTTGATTTTCCTATCATCGGCTTGACCGGAAGCAATGGAAAAACAATTGTAAAAGAATGGCTTAACTTTTTGCTGAGCCCAGATTATAATATTATCAGAAGTCCAAAAAGCTATAACTCTCAAGTGGGAGTACCACTATCTGTAATTGCAATAAATGAAAAACATAATTTAGGAATTTTTGAGGCTGGAATTTCGACGGTTAATGAAATGGACAAGCTTGAAAAAATCATAAAACCTACAATAGGCGTGCTTACTAACATTGGAAGTGCACATGACGAAGGGTTTTTAAATTTAGTACAAAAGATTGATGAAAAATTACTTTTGTTTAAAGATTGCCCTATAATTATCTATCAAAAAAACGAAGTTGTCAACTCCTGTTTGTCTCAGTTTACAGCAGAATATATGATGCATCCGCGCAAACTTTTTTCATGGAGTTTTACAGATGAATCTGCAGATGTTTTTATTCTGAATAAAGAAACTAAAAATGAAACAACGACTATTCAATATCAATATAAAGAGGAGATTTTTAGTTTAGAAATTCCGTTTAGCGATTCGGCTTCGGTAGAAAATGCTATTTCGTGTTTGATGGTTTTGCTTCATTTTAAATATGATTTTGCGACGATTCAAAATCGTGTACAAATGTTGTATCCGGTACAAATGCGTTTAGAAGTGAAGAACGGAATCAACAATTGCAGTATTATTGATGATAGTTACAGTTCTGATTTTCAATCACTGAAAATTGCTCTGGATTTTCTGGAAAGCCAGCAGAAAAAGAATGCCACTAAAACCGTGATTTTGTCGGATATTTTTCAGAGTGGCTTTTCAAATGAAGAATTGTATTCTAAGGTGGCACAGTTAATTTCTGATAATAAAATAAACCGCGTAATAGGTATTGGAGCTACTATTTCTTCTTTCAAAGCTAAATTTTCGAACAGTATAATGTTTCATAATACTGCCGAATTTATAAGTCAAATAGAAAGCTTAAATTTTAATAACGAGACAATTTTGATAAAAGGAGCAAGGTCATTTCAGTTTGAAGAAATTGTTGCTTTGCTTGAAGAAAAAACACATGAAACCGTTCTCGAAATCAACTTAGATTCTATAAGTCATAATTTAAATTACTACAAATCAAAATTGGCCAATGATGTGAAAATCATGGTTATGGTGAAAGCTTTTGGATATGGAAATGGAGGTTTGGAAATTGCAAAATTACTCGAACATCATAAAGTAGATTATTTGGGTGTGGCTTTCGCCGATGAAGGAATCTCGCTGAAAAATGGCGGAATAAAATTGCCTATTATGGTGCTGAATCCAGAATCGACAAGTTTTCCTTCTATTATTCAATACCAATTAGAACCGGAAATTTACAGTATAAAAGGATTAAATGCCTTTTTGAAAATTGCTAGAGAAAAGAATCTGAAAGATTTTCCGATTCATATTAAACTTGATACCGGAATGCATCGTTTGGGTTTTGAAGAAAATACAATTGAAGAATTAATTAAAACTTTAATAGACAATACGACGGTTAAGGTAAAAAGTGTTTTGTCGCATTTGGCTACAAGTGATGATTTGAATCATTATGATTTTGTAATTTCTCAGATTAATCTATTTGAAAAATTATCTTCAAAACTAATCTCTGAGTTAAATATTAATCCGATTCGTCATATTTTAAATACATCTGGAATTAGTAATTTTCCGAGCGCACAATATAATATGGTGCGTTTAGGAATTGGTTTATATGGAGTTTCGAATGATCCATTGGAACAAAAATATTTGGAAAATGTTGGAACATTAAAATCAATAATTTCGCAGGTTCGTACAATTCCGTCTGGAGACAGTGTGGGTTATGGACGAAGGTTTATGGCTGAAAAAGAAACTAAAATTGCGACAATTCCAATTGGTTATGCGGATGGAATATCGAGATTATGGGGGAATCAGGTTGGTTTTGTAACGATTAAAAATCAGAAAGCTTTTATCGTAGGAAGTGTTTGTATGGATATGCTGATGGTTGATGTCAGTAATATTGATTGTAAAGAAGGTGATTCAGTAATTATTTTCGGCGAAAGCCCAACGGTAATTGAAATGGCCGAGGCGCTTAAAACCATTCCGTATGAAATTATGGCGAGTATCTCACAGCGAGTAAAACGGGTATTTTTTAGGTAATTCTTTAGAAATTATAGAGAAAATTTCTTATTTTCGATAAAATAAATTTAATCTAAAAGAAACAATTATGAGTATACTTTCGGAATTTAAGGAATTTGCAATGAAAGGCAACGTGGTCGATTTGGCTGTCGGTGTAATTATTGGAGCTGCTTTTGGTAAAATTGTAACCTCATTAATTGAGAATGTAATTACACCATTGATATTGAAACCGGCATTAGATGCTGCTCATTTATCAAAAATCGAAGATCTTACTGCTTTTGGAGGTGTTAAATATGGCTTATTTATTTCGGCTGTAATTAACTTTATAATTGTGGCTTTTGTTTTGTTCTTAATCATTAAAGGAATAAACAATCTTAAAAAGAAAGAAGTGCCGCCACCTGCTGCGCCGGCAGGACCAACACAGGAAGAATTATTGATCCAGATTAGAGATCTTTTAAAAAATAAACAATAATATAATATACCGCTGCACTAAGTCTAACTTAACCGCTTCTTGAATGAGGCGGTTTTTTTATTTTTGTTTGTTTTGTAACATTTTGTTATTTTTTGTGAATCGTCTTGTTTTGATTTTTATTATGTATACTTTTGCAGAGTAATTTAGATTAATTCATACTAAAAATATAAAAATGAGAATAGCGGTTGTAGGTGCCACTGGTATGGTTGGCGAGATAATGCTTAAAGTTTTAGCGGAAAGAAATTTCCCTGTAACAGAGTTGATTCCTGTTGCTTCTGAAAAATCAGTAGGAAAAGAAATTGAATTTAAAGGTCAAAAATATAAAGTAGTTGGGTTACAAACAGCAGTTGATTTAAAAGCTGATATTGCAGTTTTCTCAGCGGGCGGTGATACGTCATTAGAATGGGCTCCAAAATTTGCTGCAGCCGGAACAACAGTTATTGATAACTCATCTGCTTGGAGAATGGATCCGACTAAAAAATTAATCGTTCCAGAAATCAATGCTGATACTCTTACAAGTGCTGATAAAATTATTGCAAATCCAAACTGTTCAACTATTCAGATGGTCTTGACATTGGCTCCTTTGCACAGAAAATACAATATCAAAAGAATTATTGTTTCTACTTATCAGTCAATTACTGGAACTGGTGTAAAAGCGGTTAGACAGTTAGAAAACGAATATGCTGGAATTCAGGGAGAAATGGCTTATAAATATCCAATTCACAGAAATGCAATTCCACAATGTGACAGTTTTGAAGAAAACGGATACACTAAAGAAGAAATGAAATTAGTTCGTGAAACTCAAAAAATTCTAGGTGATAACACGATTAGAGTTACAGCTACTGCAGTTCGTGTGCCAGTTGTAGGCGGACATAGCGAAGCTGTGAATGTTGAGTTTACAAATGATTTTGATGTAAATGAAGTTCGCGAAATTCTACACCATACAGATGGAGTGGTGGTGCAAGATAATTTAGATACTTTTACTTACCCAATGCCATTATATGCCGAAGGTAAAAATGATGTTTTTGTTGGAAGAATTCGTCGTGACGAAAGCCAGCCAAACACCCTAAACATGTGGATTGTTGCTGATAACCTAAGAAAAGGTGCTGCAACAAACACCATTCAAATCGCTGAATATTTGATTAAAGCTGGTTTAGTATAATTAGAGGTTAAAGAAAATTGTTATAAAGAAAAAGCCGTAATTGCAGAAATGTAATTACGGCTTTTTTGATTTTAATTGAAGTTAAAACCTATTTCTTTTTCATTAATTCTTCTGCACAATTCTTTCCAATTTTTTGAACCAAATCACCATTTTTTGGATCTTGTAAATCTGCAGGGCCGATATTTTGTTCTTTCAATTTAGAAATAGCACAATCTGCAATAAAAGAAGCTTTTTCGTTGCTTAGACCAGTACGAACAAAACCATCTTTTAAAATTGCTTTATATTTTTCTTCAGTATTTGAATCCCAGCTATTTTTTACTTCAGATTTAGATAGCGTTTTGCATTTTACGAATGATTCTTGTGCACATTCTTTTCCCATGAGCATAACCATTATCGAAGTTTCGGGTGTTTGTGCGTCATTCGGTTTTAAATTTTTACTTTTCATTTTCTCAAGAACACAATCAGAAACATAAACGATCTGATCTTCAGAGAATATACCTTTTCCTGCGCTTTGTAAACTGTCTTTAAAAGCTTTTTTGAATTCGGTTTCTTTTTCTGGCGTCCATTCATTTTTATTGCACGACAATAAGGAGACAGCCATTAAGGTAATGCTGATGTAGTTTAGGAATTTGTTCATTTTAGTTGTTCATTTTAGTTGTTTTTTGTAATTGTTCCGAGCAGTACGTTCCGTTTTTTAGAATGACATCCTTATAATTAGGATCATTTAAATCTGCCAGACTTACATTTTGCCTCATTAAATAATAAGCGGTACAATCAGCAATGACTGATGCTTGTTCGCTTTTTAAACCGTTTTCAAGAAAAATATTTTTTACAGTAGCCTTATATAATTTGTGGATTTCTGGATTCCAAACTTTTGCTACATCAGCGTTAGTCAATGTATTTATAAACGAGTTTTTAGCACACTCAGCTTCCATCTTTTTTATCATTTCTACATTTTCAGGTTTCTTAGCATCATCTTGGTTTAAATTTTTACTTTTCATTTTCTCAAGAACACAATCAGAAACATAAACGATCTGATCTTCAGAGAATATACCTTTTCCTGCGCTTTGTAAACTGTCTTTGAATGCCTTTTTGAATTCGGTTTCTTTTTCTGGCGTCCATTCATTTTTATTGCACGAGAATAAGGCGACAGCCATTAAGGTAATACTGATGTAGTTTAGAAATTTGTTCATTTTATTTAAGATTTTATGGATTAGCTAGAGAAATAAATTCTCTTTAAAATTTTGCAAAAGTATTTTATACTTATAAACAAGGCTAGTCTTAAAAGACATAATAATGATACGATAGGGTAGTTTTAAAGAATTAAGCTTTCGAAGATGCAGTAATGTAATTACAGTTTTTATGCACTTTTTTATGGTATATTTGATTTGGATTTGACTTAAAGAAATGAAACATATAGACCTAGAATATATAGCAACGAATTATATTGAGTTTGAAGAAGTAATTAGAGAAGCAAATATCTCTTCAGATAAACTAAATGAGTTAATTGAAAGTAAGCTTGTTCCGGAGGCTTCTTATAGTATAAAATCAGATATTACAATTCGTTCTTCCTTAAATGATAGTTTTAAAGTTACTATTGAAAGAAAGTATTTTCATCCAAGTGTTTTACAGCTTATAAAAGATAATGAGAATCTGAATTCTGAAAGTTTCAAAATGACATTCAAGGAAAATTTGTTGACAAATTTGAAAAACCATGCTTACAAAACATTTGCATATGGAAATGTTTTTGAGGAAAACGGGAAGCTAAATGAACAAAAAGCAAATATTGCTATTGAGGAAGAATGGAATTATTTCTGTCAGGGAATCTACGGAATCTGCACTTTGAATAATAATGAAAATGACATTATTGAAAAGGAAATTGCCATAAAGAGAATTTTGGATTTCATAGAAAAGAAATCAGCGTCTTTATCAAATGATGAAAAAATTGAGCTCGAAAAACTCAACGCCGAATTTAATAAAGCAACAAGTAATTTTGCGCCTTATCAGCGAGAATTAAGCAGTAGAGGAAAATATTTGGATAAGTTATTAAGAGCGTTTTCGTTGGATAATTTGATTAAAAAAGAGTATTAATTATAGGATATAAAAAAAGCGAGAACATTTAAATTCTCGCTTTTTCTTATCTTAATATTCCGGAGCCAGTTCTAATTCCAGCCCTTCTAATTCTGTAGTAATTGGAATCTGACAGCCTAAACGACTATTAGATTTAACATAAAACGCTTCCGAAAGCATGGCTTCTTCTTCATCACCCATTTCAGGTAATGCAACGTCATTAAGAACATAACACTGGCAAGAGGCACACATGGCCATTCCGCCACAGGTTCCTTCAACAGGAAGTTCGTATGCTTTGCATAACTCCATTATATTCATTGCCATATCAGTTGGAGCTTGTAATTCGTGTATAACTCCTTCTCGATCCTTAATCTTTATTAATACATCCATTTTAATTATTTGGAATTTTATGGGTTAGGATTTAATAACGTGAAAAAACCCTTGTTTTTATTAACTGGTTGGTTTTATGCTAAATGCGAATTCTTTTCTTTTGTTTTCTTTCAGGTGCATTTTTACACCAAGTATGTTGCCTCCTTTTTCTAGCAACGTAACAACAGCTATAACAGAATAATAATCTTTATTGGCCTGAAAGATTAATGTTCCTTCGTAAGTTGAATTAACAACTCCTTGTTTATCTGTCGTCGCAGAAAGTTTTCTTGGATGTGTAAATTCAGCTGTACTATAAGTTGCCTTGTTTGAAAATTTTGCTTTTCCTTCGGCAAAATCATATAAGAAATCATAATTTCCAATTCTTAAAGTGCCTTCTTCACTATTTGCAGTAGTGTTAAAAACAATTTGTCCTGAATATTCGAAATCGGACCATTCTTCTGATTCACTTACCCAAGCTTTATCAACAATAAGAGTCTGTGTTTGCTGTGCGTAATTGGCTGACACGAAAAACAGCAGTAAAAATAGAGCGTAATAGTTCTTCATAATTTAGGATTAAAGGGTTATTTTACAAATTTAGGTTAATTATATAATAATTCCTTAACTTAAACTCTTAAAACTTTATATCCTTTTTTGTTAAATCTTCAATGTTTACGCTTATTCTACACATTTTTCTTAAGATTTTTAAAACAAACAAGCAAAAGAGCTATTATTCTTGTTAATAATCTAAACGTCTAAAATGAGAAGAACATTTTTTTTACATAATGTTCACCACAGTTTCAATCTGTGGAGCATATTTTTTTATTGTTGTTTCAACTCCAGCTTTTAGAGTCATTTGGTTTACACTGCAGCTTATGCACGCTCCTTCTAAACGAACTTTAACATGCTTATCATCATCTATAGAGATAAGTGTAATATCGCCTCCATCAGAATTTAAAAAAGGTCTGATTTCGTCTAATGCAAGTAATACATTGCTAGTTAATTCTTCTGTTGTCATAATATTTTATCAATTAGAAAATTAGTCAATTAGATAAGTAGAAAATTCACTTTGAAGTAAAAATTATCTCATTATCTAATTATCAAATTATCTCATTAGTCTTATCTCAATTATCTAATTATTTTTTTACTGCTGAACAACCTGCCATTGTCGTAATTTTAATAGCTTCTGTTGCAGGCAGACTATCGTTTCTATTTACAGTTTCTTGTACTACATTTCTAGTAATTTCTTCAAAAACAGTTTCGATTGCAGAAGCTGTTTGTAAAGCAGCTGGACGACCGTAATCTCCGGCTTCACGAATTGACTGTACAATTGGAACTTCTCCTAAAAATGGAACATTCAAATCTTCAGCAAGGTTTTTAGCTCCCTCTTTTCCAAAGATATAATATTTATTATCAGGCAATTCTTCAGGTGTAAAGTACGCCATATTTTCAATAATTCCCAAAACAGGAACATTAATATTGTCTTGCATAAACATGGCAACTCCTTTTTTAGCATCAGCAAGTGCCACAGCCTGAGGAGTACTCACGACTACTGCTCCAGTTATTGGCAATGATTGCATGATCGAAAGGTGTATGTCTCCAGTTCCTGGAGGCAAATCGATTAGCATAAAATCTAATTCTCCCCAATCTGCATCAAAAATCATTTGGTTTAAAGCTTTAGCAGCCATTGGACCTCTCCAGATTACAGCTTGACTTGGTGCCGTAAAGAAACCGATAGAAAGTATTTTGATTTCATAACTTTCAATTGGTTTCATTTTAGACTTTCCGTCAACAGTAATTGAAACCGGCTTTTCGTTTTCTACATCAAACATAATTGGCATCGAAGGCCCGTATATATCAGCATCTAAAACGCCAACAGCAAAACCCATTTTTGCCAATGTTACAGCAAGATTTGCTGTTACAGTTGATTTTCCTACTCCTCCTTTACCAGAAGCAACAGCAATAATATTTTTGATTCCTGGAATCGCACGACCTTTAATTTCGTTTTTTTCAGGAGTTTCTACCTTAATGTTTACTTTAATTTTTGCATCAGCAGATATCAATTCGTGAATCGTTTTTTTGATATCATCCTCAGCTCTTTTTTTAATGTGCATTGCTGGTGTATGCAATACTAAATCTACTACAACTTCGTCTCCGAAAGTAAGGACATTGGCAACAGCACCACTTTCAACCATATTTTTTCCTTCTCCAGCTATAGTAATAGTTTCTAAAGCTTTAAGAATTTCTTTTCTGTCTAATTTCATTTTAATAAGGTATTTTTCTATTGATGAAACGTTGTTAAAGAACTATGTTAATTTAAACTCATTTCAGACTGCAAAGATAACTGATTATGTTTGGATTTCTTCTCTTTTTGAATCGTATTTATTGATATCTAAATTATTCAAAATGATACTCTTGTTTTTTAGACCTGCTGGTTTTCAATCTTAAATCAGAACATCGAGATGTTTCAACATTCCCACGTGCGAATTTTAATAGATTACAAAGTAATATGATAATAAGTTCTGCTTGCCTCTGAAGTAAATTTGACTACCCTAAATTTCTGATTTAAAGCATTTTGAAAAATGCGAAAGTAATTTTATAAACCTGCAAAAGTAATTTTGTACTAAATAATTAAAAAACAAAAAAATGCAACGTTTTATCTTTTTAACCTTGAGTATTGTGATGAGTTTTACAACTTTTTCTTTTAATTCTATTGCGAATGGAAGTAAAGTAAAAACAAATGAAATTGAAGTTGAGAGTACTTTAGTAAATAAAATAGGGTTCTCTGCAGTTGCTCTCGACAGCGTGTTGATTGACAAATTTTTTAAAAAGTATACCAAATTAAAAAAATATCAAAATGAGGTTTCAGATCTTTATCAAAAAAGAGAATACAACTCTATTTGGTATGATGATGCAGCGATTAATGAATATGGAATTTTGTTATATCAAAAAGTCAGTGTTTTAAACGAACAGGGAATTAAAGCGAATATGGCTTATATGAATGTTATTGAAAGTGCTTTTGATGATAAAGCTTCAAATAAACTTTCTAAAACAGAGGGAGAACTTTTGCTTTCAAGCATGTATTTCTTTTATTCAAACAATTCTGGTGTTGATGCGGAAACGCTGAAAAAAATAGAATGGGTTTTGCCTTCTAAAAATGTTTCTTACGACACTGTTTTAGATTCACTTGCCACTAATCCGGTTCAAATTAATAAAGATGCTAATCTTTTAAACACTCAATATTATAAACTTCAGGCGATGTTGAAAAAATATCGTGACATTGAGAAAAACAATCTTTGGAAAAGAATTGATATCGATACTGAAAATTATAAAGATTTAAAACCTTTTGATTCGTCAGTTGCCGTAAAACAAATTAGAGAACGCTTGTTTGTTATTGGTGATTTAAAACAAGATTCAAAAAGAAATGTATATGATGAAGAAATGATGGCAGGAGTTTTAAACTATAAAAAAAGATACGGTCTTAAATTAAACTATACCCTTACATTAGAGCATATTAACCAAATGAATGAACCAATCGAAAACAGCATAAAAACAATAATGCTGAATATGGAACGCTGCAGATGGATTCCTGCAAAATTGGGTCAGGCAGATGAATATGTAATGGTTAATATTCCAGCTTACAGATTGAATTATATAAAAAATGGGAAAAACAGATTGACATCTGACGTTTTTGTGGGATCAAGATTAACAGAGACTTTTATTTTTAGCGGTAACATTGACCGAATTGTATTTAGCCCATATTGGAATGTTCCTGCAAGTATTGTCAATAATGAATTGAAACAAAAAATGGCTGCCGATGAAAATTATTTGGCAGAAAATAATATGGAGTGGAATGATGGAGCAGTGAGACAAAAACCAGGACCTAAAAATTCTTTAGGCTTAGTGAAATTCTTATTCCCGAATCCTAATGATATTTATCTTCACGATACTCCAGCAAAAAGTTTATTTGATTTTGAAAAACGTACTTTCAGCCACGGATGTATCAATATTAAAGATGCAAAAGGATTAGCAGTAGCTATGTTAGAAGAAGATCAAGAATGGTCAAAATCTAAAATTGACGAATCTATGAGCGGTGAAAAAGAAACGCCTTGTATACTTAAAAATAAAGTGCCAATATTTATAGGTTATTTTACAGCTTGGGTAAATGAAAATGGTGAAATAGGTTTTTATAAAGATGTTTATGAAAGAGATCAGCGTTTAGATAAATTACTGTTTTCTGATTCAGTTGCCATGCAATAATACACACACGACAATTATTTATAAAAGAGAAACCCGCCACTACCGAAGCTTCGGTAATCGCGGGTTTCTTCAAAAAAAATGGTCTACAAGCTTATTCGTATTTTAAATATTTTAAAACATCAATTTTAGTTACCTGATAGGCTTTTGCCAGCACTATAAGCAGTGTCAGAACCAATAAAGAAACTAAAGCGATACTAAACGGAATAACTGAAATATTGATTCTGAAAGCAAAATCTTCAAGCCATTTTTGCAATAGGATATAAGCTGGAACAATTCCGACTGCAAATCCCATAAAACAGAAAATGATATATTGTTTTGATAATTCTTTCAATAAAATATCAGTTTCGGCACCTAATGTTTTTCTGATAGCTATTTCTTTCAAACGTCTTTCCATAGAGAAAGAGGCTAAAGCAAACAGTCCAAATATAGCGATAATTATTACAACTAGATTCAAGATAAAAAACAAGTCTTTTTGTTTTACCTGTTCTTGATATGTTTTGGCAAAACCTTTATTTACAAATTCATAATCAAAAGGATAATCCGGATTTACATTTTTCTCCCAGTAGGCTTTTAAACCGGCCAATGTTTCACTTAAATTGTTTGGAGAAACCTTAACATAAATATTGTCAAAGTTATTCCATTTTAAAGTTTTAAGGTTGATGAAAACCATTGGAGGCACTTTATCCTGCAAACCGGTAATGTGAAAATCTTTTACAACTCCTACTATTTTAAATTTCATGTTTCCTTTTTCATTTCCCCAACCTGATGTGATAATTGTATTAATTGGGTTTTTTAGGTTTAATTTTTTAGCAAGCGTTTCGTTTATTAACCAGTTGTCTATGGTATCAGAAGCAAACTTAGGCGACAAATCACGACCCTGTACAATTTTAATTTTCATCATTTCAAGAAAACCAAAATCCATTTCTACATTTCGAGGCTGTACAAAAACACTATTGTGTGTAAATCCTGAGCTTGAGTTGGTGCTGTTTCCAAAACTTCCGGCAAAAGTTGTCACTCCTTTTACTCCTGCAATTTTACCAATTTCTTGTTTTGCAACTTGATATTTAGCTGTTTTCGTACGGAAATCAGTTAGGTTGTACGGAATTCTAATAATCTGATCACCACTAAAACCAAGGTCTTTATTCATCATATAATTAACCTGTGAGTTTACAATTAACGCACCAATTATAAAAAATGCAGCAATTCCAAACTGAAAAATCAACATCGAATTTCGAATCCATATACCGCTTTTGCTTCTTGAGAAATTACCTTTTAAAACTTTTAAAGTTTCAAAATTTGAAATATAAATAGCAGGAAAAATACCCGCAAGAACGATCACTAATCCAAATATAAAAATAAGCTGCAGGTAAAATTCACCGCCATTCATAGTCAGGTTCTTTTTCAAAAAGTTGTTGTAATACGGTATTGAAAGCTCTACAATTGCTAATGCAAAGATGATAGCTAAAATCACAATTATGGCTGTTTCAAATATAAACTGAGCAATAATTTGTTTTTTAGTAGCACCTACAATTTTGCGTACACCAACTTCTTTAGCGCGTTTGATAGCAGAAGCCGTCGCCAGATTGATGTAATTAACCAGAGAAAGGGCTAAAATTAGAATGGACAATCCAACCATGATATAAAGCAATTGCAAATTACCTCTTCCTTCTGGAAAATTGCGTCCTCCCGACGATTTTGTACCATATAGACGGGCCGTCTTAAGTTGGTCTATTATTACAGTCGTTTGTCCGTTTTCTTTAATATATTCTTCTGCAGTTTGTCCGTTTTCTTTGGCATCTTTTAAGGTTCTGTTGACAAAATCTACATTTTGCATTTTCTTTAAAACTGCTGCAGCATCGGCACTTTTTTTAATTTTAATCATCATGGCATAATTAAAATTTCCCCAGCTGTTTTGATCCTGTTCGCGTTTAACGTCGCCAAAAACGTAATTTGGTTCGATAGACGATGGTCGAATTAAGCGATAAACCGACTTGACAATGTAAAATTTACTATTGTAGTTGATTGATTTACCAATTGGATTTTCATCTTTAAAAAGCAATTTTGCAGCTTCTTCAGATAAGGCAACGCTGTTTTTTTCCTTTAAAATGTTAGTTTTAGCTCCTTTTATAATCGGGAACGGGAAGACATCAAAAAAGCCATTGTCAGAAACAGTAATTTTTTTATCCATTACTTTTTGATTCTGATATTTTATAGGCGCTTCATTATACCAATTATTGAAGAAAGAAATAGTCTCGATTTCAGGAATAGTGGCCTTGCAGGTTTCTCCAAACGGAATTGAATTGGTAGCCCAAGTATCGCCAGTTGTACCAATTTTGTTCAGCGATTGATATACATTCTCTTTTTCAGGATTCCATTGATCGTAGGCATTTTCGTTGTTCCAGTATAAAATTGCAAAAATTACTCCGGCAACGCCAATGCTTAATCCTAATACATTTAAAAACGAAAACAGTTTATTTTGCTTTAAATGATAAACAAATATTTTAAACCAGTTAAAAATCATGGTGTATTTTTTTATAGTTGTTAGTTTTTTTAATAAGATCTAAAAGGTTTCTGTACCTAACAGATTTTTAGATCATTGCTAATATTTTGCAAACAAATCCAATTAGGATTGTGATTGCGGTTATAATAAATTTTATCATTTTGAAATTATTTAGCGTCCATAAAAACATCAACATTTCTCTGATTTAGTTTTTCAGAAAATATAACGCCATCTTTCATATGAATCGTTCTTTGCGAAAACGAAGCATCATAATCAGAGTGGGTCACCATTAAAATTGTCGCGCCTTTTGCGTGCAGATCAGTTAAAAGTTCCATTACTTCATTACCATTTTTACTATCCAGATTTCCGGTTGGCTCATCGGCTAAAATGATTTTAGGATCATTAACCAAAGCTCTGGCAACGGCAACTCTCTGCTGTTGTCCTCCAGAAAGCTGCTGTGGATAATGTTTTAAACGGTGCGAGATATTTAATTTTTCAGCAATAGCCTCAATTTTTTGTTTTCTGTCTGATGCTTTTACATTGTTGTAAAGCAAAGGCAGTTCGATGTTGTCATAAACATTTAGTTCGTCGATCAAGTTGAAATTCTGAAAAATGAATCCGATATTTTCTTTGCGAACCTGAGCTCTTCCTTTTTCTTTTAGACTAATCATTTCTTGGTCTAATAATTTGTAACTTCCATCAGTAGCACTGTCTAAAAGGCCAATAATGTTTAATAAAGTAGATTTTCCGCAACCTGAAGGTCCCATGATAGTTAAAAAATCACCTTTTTTAATTTCTAAAGAAATACCGCTTAACGCTGATGTTTCTACTTCTTCCGTTCTAAAAACTTTGGTTAAATTTTGAATTGTTATCATATTGTTTTGGAATTAAATGTTGTTAAAATGTTTTTTGATTGATGATTGAAACTTTTTTTAATTGTGAATTGTAAAATGTAAGATGTAAAATGTAAAATGTAAAATGTAAAATGTAAAATGTAAAATGTAAAATGTAAAATGTAAAATGTAAACTGTGACTATAAACTGTTACTGAAAACTAATCGATAATTCCTCAACATCTTTATAATCTGTGTAAGATGATGTTATAACAGATTCTCCTTCTTTTAATCCTTCTAGAATTTCATAATAAGAAGGATTTTCTCTTCCTAGTTTTATGTTTCTTCTTTCTGCTTTATTTCCTTTTACTACAAAAATCCATTTTCCTGCCGTTTCTTGATTAAAGCTTCCTTTAGGAACTACTAGGGTTTTATTTTTCTCAGATAAAATCAGCTTTACGCCAAAACTAAGTCCGTCTTGCAAAACGATTTGTTCTTTAGAGGTAAAAGCCAATTCTACAGTAAAATGACCACTTTTTACTTCCGGAATTACTTTGGTTACTAAAACTTCAAGTGTTTTTCCTTTAAATTCTACTTGCCCTTTTAAGCCTTCGCGAACCTTTTCTAAATAAAACTCATCAACATCAGCAGTCAACTTGTATCCTTGTTTGGAGTCAATTTTCCCGATACTTTCTCCAGCCTGAAATGTTTTTCCTAAAACTGGTTCGAATGAAGTTAATCGGCCAGATTCTGGAGCAGTGATCAAAAAGTTCTTTTTGTTGTTTCTCAAAATATCCAAACTTTTTTCCATGGTCTGGATAGAGCGGTTGATCTGCGAAATCTGTACTTGATTCGATTGTTTTTCTTTTTGAATACTTTGCTGAATGGTTCTTTTTCTTTCTTCCTGAAAACGCAGGCTTTCCTTAAAAGTATTCCAGTCATTTTTAGAAATCACCTCTTTTTCAAACAATTTCGAATTCATATCGTATAATCTTTTGGCATCATTATAATCGTGTTCGATCAAAACCAAGTCTTTGTTTAAATTCAGCTCTTGATTTCTAATGTTTAGTTTTCCGCTGTTCAAATTATTAATCTGCTCAATAATGGCCGTTTCCTGAGTTAGATAATTCAACTCTGTATTTGGGTTGTATAAACGTGCCAGTGATTGCCCTTTGGTTACCATTGCGCCATTTTCTACAAATATCTCTTTTACAGATCCTCCTTCTGTAACATTTACAAGCATTACGTTCAGTGGTTCGACTTTGGCTTGAAAAACAACGAAATCTTCAAAAAAGGCTTTCTCGATTTTCTGAACCGTTATCTCTTCTGCCTTAACATTCAGACTTCTTTTGGTATTAAAAGAAAAAAAGATGATGGCACCCAAAACTAAAAAAACAGCAATTGCTATTGTCAGATATCTAAATTTTCTATTTTTACGAGGAATTATCGTGTCCATTTTTTTAATAATTTACTGATTACCAATAGGTAAATACTGTGCCAATAAATTTATTATTTGTAAAGCATTGATTTTAAAGAAACTTTAAAAACGAATCCAAAAAAGGACTGTTCGATAATGAACAGTTGACCGTTCAAAAGCGGACAAAAAAAGACAGCATGCGAAAAAAACAAGCCCAAATATTAATTGTTGACGATCAGGAAGAAATTCTTTTTTCGGCAAAAATGATTCTCAAAAAACATTTTGAAACCATTTTTACTACAAATAGCCCTAAAAAAATCATTTCACTTTTAAGCGAAAATGAAATAAATGTGGTTTTGCTAGACATGAATTACCGAATTGGTTTTGAAGACGGACGCGAAGGAATTCATTGGCTTAAAGAAATAAAGACACTTTCGCCACAGACAATAGTTATTTTAATGACTGCTTTTGGCAAAATTGATACGGCTGTCGAAGGTATAAAAATTGGTGCTTTTGATTATGTTTTAAAACCTTGGCACAACGAAAAACTACTGGAAACAATTGATAAGGCTGTCGCCGAAAGCCGAAAAAACAGTAAAAAAACAGTAGTTGAAAAAGTAGAAAAAAGGTATTTTGTTGGTACTTCTCAAAAAATAAAACACGCGTATTCTATTGCCGAAAGAGTGGCTAAAACGGATGCAAATGTTTTGATTTTAGGTGAAAATGGAACAGGAAAATATGTTTTTGCCGAATTCATTCACCAAAATTCACAACGAAAAGACGAACCTTTTGTACATGTAGATTTGGGATCATTAAGTGATAATTTATTCGAAAGCGAACTTTTTGGATACGCAAAAGGCGCTTTTACAGATGCAAAAACAGATACGCCCGGAAGGTTCGAAATGGCCCAGAACGGAACTATTTTTTTAGATGAAATTGGTAATATTCCGCTTCATCTGCAATCAAAATTATTACATGTTTTACAGACTAAAACCGTTACGCGTTTGGGCGAAAGCAAACCTCGGCCTTTAAATGTCCGCATAATTGCGGCAACAAATATTGATATTAAAGCGGAGGTAAAAAACAAAACTTTCCGCGAAGATTTGCTGTACCGAATTAATACGATGGAAATTCATCTTCCATCGCTACGCGAACGAAAAGACGATATTGTTCCTATGGCCAATTTTATTCTCGATCAGATTGCCCAAAAATACAATCATGGTCCCGAAGCTTCGGCATGGCATTTTGAAGAGAATGCTGCACCATATTTAGAAAAATATCCATGGAAAGGAAATATTCGCGAAATGGAAAATAAGATCGAACGTGCTTTAATCTTAGCCGATAATAATACCATTTCAGTTCACGATTTAGATATTTTAGCATTTGACGATGTTCAGGAAAATGATGACAATGCGTTATCTGAAATGGAAAAAAATGCTATCGAAAAGGCATTATTCAAACATCACGGAAACATTAGTAAAACAGCTGAAGAACTCGGTTTGTCAAGAGCAGCCTTATACAGAAGAATTGAGAAATACGATTTAAAAAATATAGGTTAAAAATTTTTCCCGCAGATAAAAATGATTTTTAATTTACAACCTGCCCAATCTCCGAAAGATTACAGGAACTAAAAAATTTAATCTTGTAAACTGTGACAATAAAAAATACAAAATGAAAAACTGGAAGTTCTATAACGCCTTATTTGTGAGAGTCTTATTTATTATGATTCTCTTTTTCTTTTGCGTTTTTCTAATTTATAATATGTTTTATTATAACGCTCTTGTAGTTGGTATTTTTGTCGTTATGTTGTTGTCAGAAATGTATTTTTATGTTAAAAACCGACTGCTTTTTTACGACAGAACTTTGCTTTCCATTTTAAAAAATGATTTTTCATCCAATTTTCCAGAGGAGAACAAAAAAGGCCATTTTGAAAATTTATACCTTTTGTACGAAACTTTAAAAGTACAGCAACAAGAACAAACTTCAAAAGAATTAGTTTATAAGTCGATTTTGAACAGTATTGATACCGCCACATTAATCCTAGAAAGAGAAAATGAGGATTGGGATATTTTTTTGATGAACGATTGTTTTTCGACTTTGTTTAAAGTGCCAAAAGTCAGTCAATGGAAATACCTTAAAAATTATTTGCCTTCGCTTTGTTCCGAAATTGAAACTGTTGGTTTTACCGAGTTAAAATCGGCAATTTCTATTAAAATCGAAGAGCAGGATTTGCAGACTTTTATGCTGCAGACTTCGCTTACAAAAACCTATAACAAAGAATATTTTATTATTTTATTAGATAGTATTCAGCGCGTTATTGAGAAAAAAGAAAAAGAAGCCTGGATTAATTTGATGAAAATTATTTCGCATGAATTAATGAATTCTTTAACGCCAATTCGTGCGCTTTCGCAGAATTTACTCCAGATTGTCGATCAGGAAAAACTCGAAGAAGATGATTTTGATGACATTAAAAGCAGTATTTCTACGATTATAAACAGAAGCGACCATTTGCAGGTATTTGTTGAAAATTACAGAAAACTGGCCATGTTGCCGACACCAAATAAGCAGATGACGCCCATTAACGGATTGTTTGAAGATTGTTTGCGCATTATGAATCCGATTTTGAAAGCTGAAGGCATCGAATTGATGAATGAAATTAATAGTTCGCGTTCTATTTTAATAGATAAAAACCAAATGGAACAGGTAATTATAAATTTGATTACCAATAGTATTCACGCTTTAAAAGATAAAACAGAAAAGAAACTGATTCTTTCCAGCTATACAGAAAACAATCGCTTTTTTATCACGCTCTCTGATAACGGAAAAGGAATCGATCCGGAAATTCGGGACAAAGTATTTCTTCCATTTTTTACCACTAGAAAAGACGGCGCGGGAATTGGCTTAACGCTTTCAAAAAATATAATCGAAGCACACGGCGGTTATCTAAGCTATCAAACCGATGAAGATAAAACGAGTTTTGTTATTTGTTTGATTTGATTTTTTTCCTCACCATATAAGTGATTTAAATCATTTAAATGTTGTGTATAAAATTCCACGCAAAGCTGTTTGTATTTAATCACGCAAAGACGCAGAGTCGCAAAGAAAAACTTAAAAAAGAAAAACTTAGCGAATTTGCGTCTTTTCGCGATTAATTGATAAAGTAAAGCAAACTTAAAATGAACTTATATGGTTATATAAGTTCATTTAAATGTTGCGTATAAAATTTCACGCAAAGCTGTTTGTATTTAATCACGCAAAGACGCAGAGTCGCAAAGAAAAACTTAAAAAAGAAAAACTTAGCGACTTTGCGTCTTTGCGCGATTAATTGATAAATTAAAGCAAACTTAAAATGAACTTATATCATTTATATGGTGGAAATTTCCGGTTGCCAGAAATGTTTTTCGAGATCTATAATTTGATTGTCGACAATTTTAATGCCTTCGCTTTCTAGTAATTGCTGCATTAAATTGGTTCCGTCAAAGTGATGTTTTCCTGTCAAAAGTCCTTTTCTGTTTACAACGCGATGCGCAGGAATATCGTCCATATTATGACTCGCATTCATCGCCCAGCCAACCATTCGTGCAGAACGTGCAGTTCCTAAAGCTTTTGCAATTGCGCCATAAGAAGTTACTTTTCCGTACGGAATTTGCCTGGCAACCGCATACACTTTTTCGAAAAAATTATCTTCAGCCATAATTTGATTTTTTAAAATTGTTTCTCGGAGATTTTGCAGATTAAGCGGATTAAAATTAAATCAAAAAACTTTAATTTGTGGCAAAAATAATCTGCCAAATCTGCAGAATCTGCGAGAAACTTAAATTATAGATAAAGATAAAATCATTTTAATCAGTGAAATCTGTGGCTTATGTTTTACCCAAAGTAGTAATTCAAAATATTAAAAAGTGTCAGGATAGCAACTAAACCCGTAATGCTACCAATAATAGTGTTCATGTTTCGCATCAAATAATCCGTTTTCTTTTCTATTCTTCCAAAAAAGGCAATGTAGCTGTACAAAACAACAAACGAACCTAAAACAGAACCTAAAACAAAAGTAAAAATGATGTTGCTCTCAAAAACAAAAAGTTGGTAAGATGCCAAAGTAACACTTACCAAAACATAATACGGAATTGGAAAAAAGTTCAATCCCGAAAGCAGCATTCCTAAAAAGAAACGGCTTTTTTTACTGCTTTTTTTAATCTTCGATTTCTTTGCTTTGGGTTCTTTGGCGATAAACAAAAAGTATATCGTCAAGACCGAAAAAATACCGAATCCAACTTCACGCAGTAAAGTAACTACATCTGGCCGATTGTCAATTACCTGAGCAAATAAAACCGCTACATAAACCTGAAAAAAAATGACTAAAACAGCGCCAATTACAAACCACATTGCATTCTTTTTCCCTTCTTTCAGATTTATTTTTGCTGCTGTCATGTTGATTAAACCTGGCGGAATAATCCCTATAACTGCTGCAATAAAACCTGAAAGTAATGGAGTAAGTAATGCCATTCAATTATTTGATGGGTTAGAAAAAAACTGTTTTCAAAATTAAATTAATCTTTAATTTTGAAACGAATATACGTAATTGCCTTGTTAATTTCTAAATATTGTTTTTCATAGAAAGTTTGAAAAGCAGTAACTTCTTCTGGACTTCCTTCATTTTTATAGACATTATGATTGGCGTATAAAACCTCATGTCCTTCTCCGTGAAGCAATCCAAGCGTATATCCGTGCATAAATTCGCTGTCGGTTTTTAGGTTTACGACACCGTCTTTTTTAAGGATTTTTTTATACAATTTCAAAAATTCAGAATTTGTCATTCTGTGTTTTGTTCTTTTGTATTTGATTTGCGGATCCGGAAAAGTAATCCAGATTTCATCTACTTCATTATCAGCAAAAATATGATTGATCAATTCGATTTGAGTTCGAACAAATGCAACGTTATGCAGTCCGTTTTCTACAGCGGTTTTTGCACCTCTCCAGAAACGAGCTCCTTTAATATCAATTCCGATAAAATTTTTGTTCGGATATCTTTCTGCTAATCCAACAGAATATTCTCCTTTTCCACATCCTAATTCTAAAACTAATGGATTGTCATTTTTAAAGAAATCAGAATTCCATTTTCCTTTCAGAGGCATTAAATCGCCTACAACTTCTTCTCTTGTTGGTTGAAAAACGTTTTCAAATGTTTCGTTTTCTCTGAATCTTTTTAGTTTATTTTTACTTCCCACTTGTACAAAAATTTTCCGCAAAATTAAGGAATATAAACGAATGAAAATAGTGCAATTAGGTTTTAAAAGTTTTTACAATAGATTTCACAAATTAGAAAGATTAATTATTTAATTAAAAATCATTTTAATTTGTGAAATCTGTGGTATATTTTCAACCGTAATGCGGTTCTGTAATGGGTTTTGATTTTGGATCTAATGTTTCGTCGTGCTGCGATAAATCAAGTCCGATGTGTTCGTTTTCTTCAGAAACACGAAGCGGAATAATAAAGTTGGTTACTTTAAACAAGAAATAAGCTCCGAAGAAAGTAAATATCGATACTAAAACTAAGGCCATCATATGATGCGCAAAAACGTTCCAGCCACCGTGTAATAAACTCGCATTTTCTCCGTGTGCGAAGATCGCAGTAAGGATCATTCCCATAATACCGCCAACGCCGTGACAAGCAAAAACATCAAGAGTGTCATCGAATCTTTTTGAGAAACTGCAGTTAACAACGGAGTTTGAAACCAAAGCAGTAATAAACCCGAAGAACATACTTTCAGGAACAGAAATATAACCTGCTGCCGGAGTTATGGCAACCAATCCAACAACAGCTCCAATGCAAGCGCCTAATGCTGAAACTTTTCTGCCGTTCATTCTATCAAAGAAAACCCAAGTTAACATGGCGGCTGCCGATGAAGTTGTTGTCGTTGCAAAAGCCATTGCCGCAGTTCCGTTTGCAGCAAGAGCTGAACCAGCGTTGAAACCGAACCAGCCAAACCATAACATTCCAGTTCCTAATAATACAAACGGAATATTGGTTGGAATATGCTGACTATTTTTTCTTTTTCCGAGAACTAAAACACCGGCCAAAGCGGCGAATCCAGAACTCATGTGAACTACCGTTCCGCCAGCGAAATCTTTAACGCCGAAATAACTTCCTAAAACACCTGTTGGATACCAAACAGAATGACACAAAGGCGCATAAATAAATATAGTAAACAAACTGATGAATAATAAATACGATATAAAGCGAACACGTTCTGCAAATGAACCAGTGATAATTGCCGGCGCAATTATGGCAAATTTCATTTGAAACAGCGCAAACAGCATAAACGGAATTGTGCTTGCCAATTGTTTATGAGGCAAAACGCCCACATAATCCATAAAAGCAAAAGTAGTCGGATTTCCGAAGAAGCTGTAAAAGTGATCTCCAGAACCAAAACCTACTGGTTCTCCAAAAGCCAAGCTAAATCCGACAACAACCCATAAAAGTGTTACCACGCCCAAACAAATGAAACTTTGCAGCATGGTTGAAATAACATTTTTCTTGCCTACCATACCGCCATAGAAAAAAGATAATCCCGGCGTCATGATTAAAACAAGACAGCAGGAAGTCAGCATCCAAGCGACATCTGCAGGAACAATATGGTCTATTGTACCAAACTTAGACAATACATAGCTATTTTTAGTAACTGTTGGCCAGAATGCCCCTGTAATACAAACAATACTTATAATAATAAAGGAGATGATCCAGCGTCTTTCTATTTTCATTTTTCAAATACTTTATTGAACCCTATTTTTTTTGGGGTCAAAGTTAAAAAAAAATAGATATTTTGATTTTTAAGGCTTTAAAAATAGAGGCTAGTCTTTTATTTTAGTCGATTTTGTAAAATACAGGTCTTTTTTTTGAGACAATCTTATTTTGAACTTCTAAATTACAAAGAATTTTATCAATTGTATTATAATTAAATTGACAATAGGTTTGCTAAAGTGCTAGAAAAGTTAGGATTATAATAAGAAAGTTCTAAAATGTTTTATTTCTTCTTAAGTTTTGCAATCAGAACATCTTCGATCGGCGCTTTAGCTTTAGTTACGGCATCAACTTCGTCATTCGGAATCGTCATGGATAACACATAATGCTGGATTTTCCATTCGTTTCCTATTTTGACTAAAACGCCTGAGCCGCGGCAGATTTTCATTTGCGTATTCAGCAATTCATCAAACCAAGCAATAGTTCCAGTTTTGTCAAAAAAGATATTGCGTTCTAAAGCAGTAAAATTCCAAGTTTTTCCTTTGTCAAAAAATGGTTTCGCCCAAATTTTGAAATTCTTTTTAGTCCAGTTTTCAGTTGCATCTGTTCCTATAAAAATGGCATCATCAGCCATTAAATCAAAATAAGCATCGAACTTCACATCGGCAGCAGCTTTATGCCAAGTGTCTAGTGTTTGATTGATTTTGTCTTTATCAGAAGTTTGAGCATTTGCAAAAAATGTAACGAATAGAAGGAGTAGAATTGATTTTTTCATGAGTTAAGTTATTTGAGTTTAAAGGTAGGAATGATTTTTAAAGGATAAAAGGTTTCACCCAGATTTAGCAGATTTAGACAGATAGTCTAATATTTCATTCAGTTTAAAATCTGCGAGAAAAAAACTTCCCGCCTTACCGTTTTTGCGAGATTTAATCATAAAGTAAATCAAAAACTTAAAAGATCTTACATTACTTATATAGTTTAATTTTTTATATTTGAGTGCTCTAAAATACCACAAACATGAATCCGAAAACCATTATAAGTTCGATCGTTATTTCTTCTTTGCTTTTTGTGTCCTGCAAAAAAGAATTAGAACCACAGCAAAGTACGCCTACTTCTGAATTAATTAAATTAGGATTAGTAAAAGATACGGCAAAAGTTCAATCTGTAGTACAGGCACCAGCCACAAACCCGAATACAGTTTTAGGAGAAACCAAAGGTTTGAATCCCGCTCACGGACAGCTAGGTCACCGTTGCGATATTGCAGTTGGCGCACCATTGAATTCGGCACCAGCGCAAGGACAAACAGCACAGTCTGTTCAAACTGTTCAAGTAAATCCGAATCAGCAAAATAGAATTACGACAACAACAACTGTTGCGCAGCCGGTAAAAGTAGGGAAAGGAATGAATCCGTCGCACGGACAGCCAGGTCACAGATGTGATATTCCGGTTGGAGCGCCTTTAAATTCTCCAGTTGCAAAACCAGTTGCTGCAACTCCAACACAAGGAGGAAGTATTTCACAAACCTTTACGGTAACACCACCAGCAGGAAATGCTGTTCCAGCTTTATTAAGTACAGAAGAACCAGTAGCAACAGCAGACGGAATGAACCCCGCACACGGAAAACCAGGTCACCGTTGCGATATTGCAGTTGGAGCTCCGTTGCCGAAATCATAATTTTAGAGGTACAAAGTGGCAAAGGTACAAAGGCTCAGAGGTTTTCTCTGCTTCTTTGTACCTTTGTTACTATGTTACTTTGAACCTTTTTTAGTGCGCTTTCAGTTTTTCGAAAGTTGTAGTAAGTGATTTTTTTACTTTGCTTAAAGCACCGCCAAAAGCTTTTTCGATTGTATCAGCATGCTCTGTAACCGTTAAAGGCTGTAATTTTGCAGTGCGCACTTCGATCACGCATTTTTTATCGTTTAAGCTGAATTTCTCTCCATTTTCATCTCCAAAATGAACTTCAACTCGGGTAATTTTTTCCTCAAAGCGAGCTAAGCCTTTTTCTAATTCTGCAGAAAAATAAGCTTCTAATCTTTCGTGTCCGTCAATGTTTTTATCTGTATTGATTTGAATTTTCATAAGGTATATATTTAATGATAGTTTCTCAAAGCTATCTCAATTAGAATGAAAAGACAAGCGAGTTAATAAAACATTATGAAAAATTTCGGGATTTTTTGTCATTCCCATAAAGGAGGAATTTTTGATAATTGCGCTCTCCTAAAATTAATCATATTTAGAATTTCCATAATGCAAGAGCCTAGATTCTTTTTGACATCGTTGCTCCAAAAACGCAGTACTTTCCAATTGTGAGATTCTAAATAGGCATTGACTTCAATGTCTCTTTGCATATTCCGTTCAATTTTTTTGATCCAATATTCTGAATTGGTTTTTGGTTTTTTTTTGGTTTCCCAATCTTTTCCGTGGAAGAATTCACCATCAACAAAAATCGCAATTTTAAGAGGAGTAAAAGTTAAATCTGGACAGCCAAAGACTTTTTTGTTGTTTTTCCGATAACGCAAACCGATATGCCATAACGCTTTTGCCAAAGTGATTTCTTCTTTGGTGTCTTTGCTTTTTATCGCACGCATGTTTTTGGAGCGCTGTTCCGGCGTAAAACAATCCATAATGAATAATTATTAAGGTGTTTAAATTTAATAATTAGTGGTATTTTATGGGTTATAAGTTGGTGGGGGGAATGTTTTATAATTTACATTGGATTGGTAAAGATTTTATTAGTTTTTTATTGTTGCAACATAATGTGACGCATAATAAATCTGTTTAGTAGTTGGTGAATAGCCATCATTTAAATTTTTTCCTATTTCGCTAAACACGGAATCATATTTTATTCCCTTGTGTTTAGCAATTGAACCGACTTTTTCAAATACAGAAATTACGTTTTCAGATTTATCTATTGATGCGTTATATTTCTTCACAATATAATTGAATGTTTCTTCAAGTAATTTATTTGTTTCCCAATTAATCTTGTCAAATATTTCAGGTTGATCAATTCTTATTTTTTGAATTAAATTTTCTTCAAAAGAAATTAAATCAGACGTTAAATTATCTCGCTGTTGAATTAATGCAATTATATTGGATATTTTAGTTCTTTCGTTATCGGTTAGATTTTCCCATAGTAAAGAATTTATTTTCTTATAAAATTCAGATGTTTTACAATGAATATTTATATTATCTTTTAAAAATTTAAAATCAACTTCCTTATTTTTTGAATTTGGTTTTAATTTTTTTTCTAATTCTTTTTTTGATGTAGAATATTTTTCAAAGATTGATTTGGAATCTTCTGTATTGAGGAATTCTGCAATTTCTTTAGATGTAGATATGTCATCCCATAACTCTCTTTTTTTACTGTATTCTCCTAAGTCATCACTTTGCGAATATTTCTTAATTAATTCATTAGTAAGTTGCATTAGGTTTGTCATATATTGACTTAGATCATTACTAAGTCCTTCTGAGTTCCAGATTTTATATAAGTCAAATGCTTTATCACCTTTACTGCCGTCAAAGTATTTATATAAAATCGAAATAGAGTAAGGTATTACAGCAGATCTAATTTGTCCCATTGAGTTTTTACCTTGCCCATAGATTTTTTCTAGATCTCTGAATAGTATAATTTTGGCAACTAAGGTTTCGAAAAAATTTCGATTAATTTCAACTGCTTTTTTATCATTTCCTTCTCCACCAAGCTCTTCAATAAAATGTCGAAATACTTTTTCGCCTCCTTTTTTTACAATGTATGGTTGATCTCCCCAAGCTGTAAAATACTTGCCGAGTTCTTCTTTAGAAAATCTATTCTGTTTAGGAAACTCTTTTTCTATTCTAGATTTGGCTGAACCTGCAATCCTTAATTTAGTATTGAAATCTCCTTTAGATTTTTCAAAGAACCACTTTCGACCTGTTGGTGTAATGATACTTTCTGAAAGCATTTTAAGTTTTGTTAGTTGAGGATTTCGCGAGCGTAAATCTACATTTGAAACTTTCGACTGAGAATTTGAATATTGACTTATTTTTGATATTAAGTCATCTAAGTTCTCTTCACTGACATTTTTTGCAACATTGATTTTCGCCATTACTTTAACTTTGTCAATGTTAAAACCATCTTTATTAGTAAAATAAATACTTGCTGTAGTTTGTCCGCCGTTAACAATTTGAAAATCAGTAAGCGATTTTAAATATATTTTCCCATTTAATTCTTCAGTTTCCTTTCCTGTAGATGTAATAGTTATTCCGTTGTTGTAAGCAATAAATTTTTCTGGATTAAGACGTATTGTTTCTCTTATACCTTGATTTACTCCTCTAAATTGTAGAAAAGATCTAACATTTTTCTCCAGTAAACGTGAACTATATTTTTTGTATAAATCGGAAAGTACTTTTGCTGGTAAAACACATAGATATGATTCAAAATTATCTTCATCAGCAGCTTTAATAACTTCAATTTTTTCTGCAAAGTTATTTTTAAAATCAATTGTTAAAGGCTCCCTGTTTCCTTGTGAAACAAGAACACTATATAGAAAATTTAAATCAATTAATCTTTTTATTATGAGTATTTCTTTTTGTAGCTGTTCATTGTTTTTAGCAAATGAAATTTTTAAAGTATCATCATCAAATTCAAAGCGTTTTGGTTGAGAAATATTTCCTCTTGTTGATACGGTTGCAGTTGCAGATATCAAAAATATTTCTATAACATCGAATTGATCAATACCGTGTGAAGACGAAATTTGAGAGACTAAAGCTTTAACTGGGCTTGAATCTTGAATTTCATCATCAAAATGACGTTTAATAGCTTTGTTTAGAAATTTTGTTGCTCTATTAAATTGACTATCATAATAATTTTTTTGACTAATTTTTAAATCATCATCGGTTTGTGTTATATTAATAGAATCTTCATTCAAAATAAATAACTGAAGTCTCTCTCCAGATTCATTTACTAAATATCCATTTATTTTAAGTTTTTCAGAATCATATTTATAGTATGACTCATTACATTCCTCGGAATCAATTAATTTTGCCTCAAGCATTGACGGCAATACCAAATTAATAAATGAGGGTTCTGAAGTAAAACCATCTTCATCTTTTGATTCTTCTAATAAATCTTTCCTGTATTTTAGATATTCTGAAACTTCCATATTAAAAATGTAATTCTGAGGTTATGAAATTACTTAATGCACTTATTCTTAAATTATATTTTACTTTGCTTATTTCCTTTAAAAGACTCGAACGTACAATCTTTGGAAAATTTAAACTTGTACAATTATAAGTAATTTGGCTAACTGGTTTAAATAAATAGTCATTATAAATGCCTGCATTTTTCAAATCAATACCTTTTAAATTCAATGCTTTTAAAAATAATGTATAATCACCTGATCTAAGTTGAATTTTGGTTTTAATTTCTTTTATTAGGAATTGTATAGAGTATCCTTCATTCTCAATTACAGAAATTACAACTAATTCTAATTCCTTATCTAAATTTGTTTCAAGTTGATATTCACTAGATATGGTAACATCTACTTTAGATTCAGTTTTCGTCTTAACTTCAATATCTTTTTGATCTAAAGTAAAATCATGTCTTTTATCAAAAGGACCAGTCCAGCTATTTAAAATGTCATTTATATTAGGTAACTCCATATTGTCAATATAAGATTGTAACAAAAATAACTCACCAAATAAACCTTTTATATTTTCACAAGAAAGTAGAAATGAATTCATATCGTTAAAAAACTCGTTCCACTTGTAAAAAGTTTGAATGAATTCTTTTGAATAATAATTAACATCTGATAAATCTTTAATTCTATTATACATAGATATTATTAAATCATCAAATAGTTCGTAAAAACTATTATCAATTAATTTTAGAACGATGTAATTAGTATCAATGAAAAGTTCAATTGATAATTTTTCCTTAATTACTGTTCTAAAATTTATGTTATGATTTTCAGGTAATGATAAAATCAGACATCTATTGGAATCTTTGTTTACGCCTAAATACAAATTTGATTTGCATTGAGGGGATAAAATTATTGATTTATAACCATTGGTTATTTCATAATCAGATATAATATTCCATTTGATATGAAGTTCAGCTATTTCCATTGTTATTCGTTATTATCTGATGGAATTATAGAATCAGACTCCTCAATTTGGTATTCTTCATCTTCAAATTTCTCATATTCTTCATCCTCAATCTTATAATCTCCTTTTACGTATATTCCTCCTGGATCAGGTTCTATTGGAGGAAAGCCTAATGCATATCCGACTAAAGGAATTTTTAAATCGTAACTATCGTCGTAAGCTAATTGTTTTAGTGCCTTAGCTTTGTCGTCATTAATATGAAATACTTCTTCAGTATTAAAAAGATAGATTACCAGCAAACCTTCTTGATCAGACATTCTCTCTCTATAAACTCTTTCTGGTTTTGTCTTTTGTCTAGCCAAAGTCATAGCTTCTTCATCAGACAATGTTGGGTTCTTCTTTAAAATTAAATTTTTATGTTCAGTATGAAATTCTGCCTCTGCTTGAGCAATCTGTAAAGGAGAAAGCAAAATTGAAAAGTCTTTACCTCCTGAGATTATATTTGCAGACTTACCAGAAGCCTTAAATTTTTTTGTAGTTACTAAATAATCAATGTCGCTGTTATTTGTAGGTCCGCTTCGTACTGAAAGATTCACTCCAAATGGTTCGTTTAAGTTTAAGCCTTGTAGTTTTGTGCTTCGCCCACTTGTTTTAAGAGCAACAGTCCAATCTTTTAATTTATTTTTTTCACGACACAACTCAAGAAACATAATCATGCTCTTTTTTGAGTCCTCATCAAAATTATTTTCTGAAGAAAGTATGTTGATAATTCCATGAATGTCTGTTTTGTATTTAATGAACCCTGAATCACTAGATTCATGGAACTTAGGTGCTATATTGTTTTTAAATTCATTCCAAACATTATTTATTTTGTCCTTGTTTAAATTGAACACAGTTGTTTGTTCCAACTCATCCTGATAAGACCATTTAACTTCGTTAGTCATTCTTAAAATGGATGGGCGGGTTATTTTTAAAGTTCCTGGATGTTTTCTAACTCTTAAGACAAAATTTTGAGGTGTTTTGTTTTTGGCTTCCATTTTTCTGAATTCAACCTCTAACTCTTCAATCGTTCGAGTAGTAGAGTCAAACTTGTCTTTGGAATCCTGCGTGGTAAAAAGTTTACAGCAATCTAAATATCCTGGTCTATAGCCAAACCACCTTCCCATTTGTAACAGAGTATCTGAATAATCTGTTGATCTGATAAAATAATTGATAGTCAATCCCTCTAATGTAAATCCTCGAGATAATCTATTTCCACCAACAGCAATAATTTTTTTCGGAGAACTCTTAGGATATTCTAAGCTATCTTTTGTCACACTATTAATTGCTTTTACTTCAATATTATTTATTGCATCTGGCAGATAGCTTTTTAAAGATTCAAAAGTTATTGGTATTAAGAATTCATCATGATAACCTTTCGGCAAATAAGATTCTATTGATTCAATTATATGTGAATAATATTTATACCAAACTTTTTCTAAAACACTATAAATGGATTCTGTAGATGTAAGTGTTTCATTTTCAATTTTACTTTGTAGATCAGTTACATACTCTATTAATAAATCTCTAGTTGTATTTTGCCATAATGAAAATCTAGAAATATGAATAAGCATTGTGTGATGTGGCATAAATGAAGCTGAATAAATCATTTTTTGTTTTCTGCTTTCACGAATAGCTATGGATAAAACAAAACACATCACGCTATCAATTAAAGATTTAGGTAAGTTTTTTGGAAAATTGTCTCCGGTCTTAGTTGCTCTGGTAGAACTTATATAGTCTTTGTAACTTTCATAATTAAGATATCCTCCATTGTCATCAAATTCATCCTTTGTTCGAAAACTTTGTACTCCTAGTAATGTTTCTTTGTCAATTCTAGAAGGAAACTCAGAGTTAGTATCACTTACAATTTCTATTAAAGGAATTTTAATTCCTATTTTGTTGTCAATAGGCTCAAAAGTTTCGAATATTTGTTTAGCTCCAATATAGTTTGATGGTGGATTGAGTAAAACTATAAAATCATCTGGGAAAATGTTATCGACTTGTGTAAGATGTTTCTCTTCGTCTTCGCCTTTTAATTTATAGCTAACTTTCCATTTATCTTCAGGTACTTCATTTCTATCTTGAAGTACATTAGCAAAAGGTGTTGCAGTATATCCTAAATAGGTTTTCCTAGTAAATAAATCTAAAAGGGCTCTGATGTGTCCGTTTGTTTTTGAAGCATATTCTCTTCCTTTTGCACCTTCGTTATTAAGGGAAGCATTATCTGCCTCGTCATCTAAAATCAGTAATGGAATATTATGTCGATCCTTATTTTCTTCTAAATAGTCATGAAGCCATACAATTAAATTTCTTAAAACGCTTACATTCTTTTTGCATACCAAAACATTAGTATTGTCAATACTAAAATCAGCATCAACTAGGGATTTATTAAAATCAGACTTATATGAAGTTATTGAAACAACTTGATTTACAGTGTTGTCGCCCAAATTTCCAAAACGAGTAATTTTGCCAACTCCTTTTACACCTTTTGTTTCTGAAGTTAGATCAATAATTCCATTGCCTATAACATCGCTTTCTATTCTTAATTGTGTCTGACTTCTAAGATCTTCCATGATCCCTGAAAGGACAATTACCAAACGGTATCCTGAATCAATTGCTCTGTTTATTACAGCATTAAAATTGCCAGTTTTACCTGACTGTACACTTCCAACAACTAACCCCTTAACATAAAACGGTGTGTCCGATTTTGGATCCCCCATTTTCTCTAATATTTCATAACTCGAATTTATTGTCTCCGTTACTACTTTTTCAGAACGACCAGAATTTTCTAATAGGGTAAAATAACGTTTGCTATAATTCCACTTTATGTTTTCTTTTCGATCAGAAGTCAACCAAGTTTTAAATCCTTCCTTAGTTAATGAGTTACTAGGGTCTATGTCAATTGGATTGTTCGAAAGATATTCTTTTACTGCAATATCATAGTAGTTTTTTAAGGTAACCTCATCTACTTCCGGATATTGAAACATATTACAAACCACAATTATATTGTCTTTTATTTGGGTAAATAAATCATCGAAGTATACAGGACTTAAAATGTTTTCTGTAGAATAATCTAAAGCCTTTCCAGCTATTACTTTTTTAACTACTTCAATGTATTTATTATTATCCATATTGTTTATTTTAATAATTGGTTGATTGCTTCAGGAAGTGATGATTCTTCAAAACCTAGTCCAGGCAAAATGTCTTTTTTTATTTGTTCACATGAAAAACCATTTTTTTGAAGAGTTGTTAGCGATATAATTATATCATTTAATGACAGGCCATCTTTCTCTTCAATATTTAGAAAAGCTGTCTCTTCATGTGTATGTCTAATTTTATTTATTGAGGTATTTATCATTCGTAATACAAGATTAAACTTGGCAGATTGTTCTTTTGATAAATCTTTTCTGACTTCCTTTAATAAAGGAAATTCACTATTTAATTCAAGCAATACACCTTTGTTAGAAGCTTTTCTTTCAAATAAACTTTCTTTGTTTTGTTGTTTGCTATTTGAAAAATCTCTAATTCCTCGATTAAAAAATTCTTTTTCCGCTTCTATCTTAAGCTCTTCAATATATCTTTCAAATGCTTTTTTTAAATCATGTGGTATTACTATCTGAGATTTTGCGACATTTAAATGAAGCAGGTGATCAACACTATTTCCAATTTCAACTCTTAGCCTCGCAAGTTGTAATCTTGGAGCCTTTTTGATAAGTCCATTCCAACCACCAAATAGTATAATTCTGTCCGACCTATAAATGTAAATGCCCTCCATGTCCATCAATCCACGATTTTTAGTCGTCCAATTAGTAATCCCTTTTCTTGATTCATCAATACTTCTTGATGGCAAAACGAAGCCTTCCATTTTTATAGTGTCAGTGCTAAAATGTCTTTGTTTGTATGCAATAGGACGGAAATCAGTTTCGTGGACAGGAAAAGGGTTGAATGGAATTAAAATTTTATTATTAATACGGATATTAATTGGAAACTTCTCACGTTCCATAAATTTGTGAAATACTAGGGATAAATAATCAGATGTAACTTCAGTTATTTCTTTTTTTAAAGCATTTTGTCTGTTAGCTTCTTCTAAGTAATTTTCAAATTTGTAGAGTCCATTCCAGATAACAATTGTATTCGCTTCAAAAGATTCAAATTGTCCTAAAAACGATTTGCTTAATTCGGAATAAGAAAAAAGTAGTTTTTCAATTTCTTCTGATGAATTTATAATAAGTCTCCATTCTCTTTCTTTTTTTAGATATTCAACATCCCACGTTCTCCCTGAGTATTTTTGTTCTCCTTTTTTTCTGGATAAAACTGTGAAACATCTTGTTTGAGAAAATGATGCCGTTTTCATTCCTAAACCAAACCTTCCTAAGTCTGATTCTCCTCTAATATATTCTGGAGAATTACTTGGAAATTGCATGCTCATTTTCAAGGTGTATTCGTCCATCCCTTCTCCATTATCAGCAAGAAAAAGTTTAAAAGGTTCTTCATCCATTTTAATTAGAACCTCAATCTTATCAGCATTAGCAGAAATAGAATTATCCATTAAGTCAGCCAAAGAAGTTTCAAGACTATAACCTTGTTCGGCGATTGACTTGATTAAATATTCTGGATTTGGATTTGCTTCCTCAAAATTTTGACTTTTTTCACTCATACACTAAGTCGCTATATTTTTTAAAGACTTTTCGCTAACACTCCAATTTATCTGTATTATTGAAAAAATATTACGGATTGGATTTATTTGTTCAGCGGGATTTTTAATTAAACGAATCTGTGGTTCATTTTCAATATTAGTTACTATTGCTACATAATACTTATCACCCTTTTTACGTGCTGTTTCCCATTCTTTATTGGTAAATGAAATTCCGCCACTTACCGATGACATCCCTTTTACTTCAACATAATATTTCGTAGTCTTTCCGATTAATTTAAAATCATATCCGCAACCTTCATTTGTAACATTCTTTATTTCAACGTCTTCAGGGAATTGAATTTTTTTTGTCGTTAATTGCCAAACGAATTCATCCTCTGCTTTTTTTCCTGTAATCCCTCTTGTAGTGTAGGCGCCAACTTTTCTTTTCTTTTTTTCGCTATCTGAAGGCAATACACTTGATAGAACTTCCATCTCTAAATCAAAATTAGGGTTGTGGGCATTATTAATTATATCCTGAACCAATAACCTTAGTGTAACTTCATCAAAATTTTCGAATGCATCTAGTGTTCTTATAATACTCAATGACATCGGTCTTTTGTGCCACCCTAGTCTATGTGGATGAACTACATCGAACTCATCGCGTCTAAATTTTATGTAATTATATTTAACATTTAATGCCACGCCAATTTTATTCCACGCTTCTTTATCTGATTTATAACCAAGGTTTTCAAGTGCTTCTTTATCAAATCTTGAAAAATAATATGCCACTATATGTGCTAATTTGCGTTCTCTATCCATTTATTCTCTCTAATTTATGAGATATATTCTGGTTTTTATAAAATTCAGGATTTAAAACATTATAGACTATTTCTGCAATTTGATATGCGAGATATGGAGGTACAGCATTTCCAACTTGATGAAATTGACTAGTACGTTCACCACAGAAATAATAATTATCCGGAAAAGTCTGAATTCTTGCAGCTTCTCTTACCGTCAGGCTTCGGCACTGAATAGGATCATAATGAATAAAGTAATGACCGTCCTTTGAAATATGGCTAGTAACCGTGGTTGCGGGAATATTTGGTAATTGTACTCTAAATCTATCAGTAAATTTTCCCGATTCTACATTTTCATGATCAGGCAATAGATCATCTCCCGCTTTTTTATAATCTTCAAGACGAGGAAAGTTTTGATTTAACTTAGTATATCGCGCCGCAAATAAATATCTTTTAAGATCTTCTAGTAAGTGCTTTCTTGAAACATGCTGAAGAACACCTCCCAGTTGATTATCATTATACCAGTTGAATAAAGGATGTGCTTCATGAATCCTGTTTTTTGAAGTGCTAAAAAAAGGTATACCAAGACTTGTAGGGAAGTTTTTTACTATTTTATTATTTTGATCAGGAACAAGTTCATTTATCAAGGTGTTAAACTCTAGAATATGGTTTTGCCAGTTTTGTGCAGAGTCTTCCATATTTTGATAACATCGCTTCTTTTTTAGTTTGCCATCTTTATCAAATACCATCTCACTGTGAGTGAATGATCTTGTAATTCCGCTTCTAATTATTGGCAGATTACCAATAATTGATTCCAGAGTTACTTGGTTTTTCTTTTGAAGTATATTAATAGGGCCATTTACATCTTCTCTAATTCCCAACAAAATAACACGATGTCTTTTTTGTGGGATACCGTAATCCTCTGATTTAATTATGTAATCTCTGGGCTCAAATATTGGATTTCCTTCTTGATCAAATCTTTTTGGCTCTACAGTTAATGAATAAATTCGATATTTAACATTTTGTTCGTTATCAATAAAAGTTTTTTCTGACATGCAAGCATCTAGTGGATTTTTTAAGTCACTTAGGATTTTAGTAAAGACATTAGTTTTTTCCGTTTGAGCGGATAATATTCCTTTGACATTCTCCATAACAAAAACTGACGGATTATGTCTTGCGAGTATACGTAAGTATTCCTTGTAAAGACCAACTCTTTTATCTGTCTCTTCATTGAGTGTTAATTCCTGACGTCTGGCTCTTCCTACCAATGAATAAGCCTGACAAGGCGGTCCTCCGATCAGTACCCAGTTTCGGTTTCCATTTAACGCTCGCTCAATTCTTTCATCAACTTCTTCATCACTTACCCCATTTACATCATTTTTATCTGGTTTCCCTAGTGTTCCACACCACGCTTCCTGATCTGCTTTATTTGCTTCATCAGGGTAATTATTATATAATTGATTTATTGTTATTTCTCCTTTAACAAACTTGTAATAATCATCAGGTAGATTCCCAATTGGGAATTGCCTGTAAAAACTTCTAAGTTTAAGTGTTTTATGTGCATTTTCGTCTTTTTCTACAGATAAAGAAATCTCGAAAATTCTATTTCCTTCATCGTTCGTCAAAGATGAAAAGCCTTCTGCTAATCCCCCTGGACCAGCAAATATGTCTATAATTGGTATTGGCATTAGGCTAAATAAGATTAAATTTTTAAAGTAAATGATCAGATTAACAAATATACTTTATTAACTAAATACATTGATTATGGAAAACCATAATACATTAAATTTTTTATTTAGACAAGTATATTGATAAATAAAAACACAACATAGAGTATAAGTACGGGTTTTACGATTACTAAATAAACCTACTTCCCCTTCTTCCCCCACTTAATTTTCATTTTACCTGCATCATCCACAGCCACTAAATGCAAAACAATTCCCTTTTCGCGGACGGCATCGCGCTCGGCTTGGCTGGACAATTGAGCATCGTTTTTAGAATTTCGGAGTGGGATTGTCAATGCCAGATTTGTTCCGCTTCCGAAAGAGTAAATACCTTCGGCATCGAGATTTAAAACGCTGGAACTGATCGTTAAATTATTAATATCGACCTGCTCGCCGCGCAATTTAAAATCCCCAGATAAATCGCTGAATGTAATATTCTTGACATCGCGAAACGGAAAAGCAAATTTGCCCACTTTTACAATAGGTTCAAAGTTTAATAAAGCGCCTTGGTTGACATTGAAAGTCAGATTTCCGTGCATCGAATTGGTAATTAATTCGCCTTGACTGTTAATAAAACCGGTTACACTTGCCTGACTGCTCAGCCTGCCTTTTAGATTTTTTGGACTAAAAGAGGTGATGCCGAAATTGTTAAACGATTTTAAAAAACTAGAAATATCTACACGAGTAACCTGTGCGTTTGAGCTGAAATTAAAACTCTTGCCATTGGGCGATACAACGCTGTTAAAAGTAATGCTTCCGCCAGAAGTGTTGAGTGAACCATTTTTGATGATGAGCTTAGAATCAATCATCATGATTTCGGCTTTTGTGTTGCTGGCCGTCAAATGGTTGTATACTATTTTGTCGGCTTTAAAGTTGATGTCTACAATGCATTTTTCGATCGTACTTCGCAGTTGTTCAGACATGGTAACTCTTTTTTTAGGTTTCGATGCTGTTTTCTTTTTTTGCGAACTCGACAAAATACTCAAGAATTGTTTCATGTCGAGATTTGGGCAATAAATATCCCAATTTACAACCATTTTTTCAGGAGCATCGTAATATAAATTCAGGAAATTATCGATTTTGCCTTCCATAAAAACAGTATTGTTTTTGTGTTTGTAGGCAATTTTTTTAATCAGTAAAGCTTTTTCAGTAAAGTCAAGCTGAACATTGATTTTTTCAGCGTGAATGTCTTTCGGTATAAAATAAAAAGACGTATTTTCTACATTTACATTTCCTATAAATCGGGGTTTTGTAATATACAGATCGACGATATCAAATTGGAATTTTAAATTCGCTTTGGCATGTCCTTCTGAAAACTGAATCCATTTGTCATTGCTCATTTCGTTGAGTCTGGTAACGTCAAAATCAGCATTTACCAGACCGGTTGCAATGGGTTTTTCGAGATTATTGATGGTTACTTGCGGTACGATAATGGGAATATTTTGGAAATTTCCGGACAAGTGTGTTATAATTACAGCCGAATTTGCGTCATTAAAACCTGCAGAAGGCTTGAAATTATTGGTAAAAATGCCTTTAAAACTGCAGTCTGTCAGCAATCCGTCGGGAATACTTAATTCGTTGTTTTTAATTATCGCCTGAACCACAATTTTCGGGTCTCCTTCGGCATTAAAATCGCCTTTGATGTCGCAATTCACATCAATTTCCTTTTTCAAATCAAATCGGTTTAATTTAGAACTGATGTTTCCCGACAGTAAATTCGAAGCATTTTTCCATAAAATAGTGGTTCCAATATTGATTCCGAAAAGCGCATTTCCTTTGGCTAAATTAAAAAAGGCAACAATGTCAAAAGCTTCAGTTCCAATTTTGAGATTTTCTGTTTTTACGTCGATTTTTTCTTTTTCAGAAGAATACGAAACATCAAAAGTTCCTTTGAGCTGTTTTTCTTTGGCAAAACTTCCGTGAACGGTATTAAAAGCCAAACTTTTAATTTGAGTATCTAAAAATACATTGGTCTGCCAATCGTCTCCATCATAATCTACTTTCGTTTTTAAACTGGCCACATCAAAATCAAACAATTTATGTCCAATTCTGTTGTCTAAAATAAAATGCACTTTGCTGAGGTCGACTTGATCAATTGTAGTTTCTCTATCCGATGTATTTTCTGGAGATTTTTTCTTTTTTGGTTTAAAAATATCCGAATTCGAATAACCGTTTTCGGCTTTATAAAGATAAATTTCGGCGTCGTTGATGAGTATTTTGTGAATGTTGATTTCGTTTTGTATTAAACTCCAGACATTCAATCTCGCTTCAATTTCTTTGGCTTTCAGTAAAGTATGTTGGTGTGTTTTCCATTGTTTGTCTTTAAGTTCGACATCTTTTAGGGCAAGAGTAAAATTCGGGAAACCCGTTAAAAATTTATACTGAAAATCGCCAACATGAAATTCTCCATTTATATTTTCATTAATCTTCGTGTTGATTTTTGCAATGATTTCGGTTTTATTTCTATTAAAATAAACCGACAATGCGCCACAGACAATTAAAAGAAATGCAACAAGTCCTAAAACAAAGAAGCCAAAACGTTTGGCGTATTTTTTAAAAGGTGCTGATTGCAAAAAGGCTTTTATTTTATATAAAGTTTCTTTCATCTGGACGAATTTTCTTAATCATTAAAGATAAGATAAAAAATTTTCTTAATTAAAATTATGATTTTCAATTTATTAGTAATTAATAGCTTGTCAATAAATGACTTATTAGTCTTATAATTAATGACAATACATTTATAATCAAAACTAATTTGCGAATGGTGTTTGATTCGTATTTAATTTTTAAATTTGTAGTCTAGTTTGAAGCTTTTAACTATTCAGACGATAATTTAAATATAAGATATTATGGCATTAGCAATAACAGATGCTACTTTTGATGAAGTAGTTTTAAAATCAGATAAACCAGTAATGGTAGATTTTTGGGCAGCATGGTGCGGTCCTTGTAGAATGGTTGGTCCAATCATTGACCAATTGAGCGACGAGTACGCAGGTAAAGTAGTTGTTGGTAAAGTAGATGTAGATGCAAACCAAGAATTCGCTGCAAAATATGGTGTGCGCAACATACCAACCGTTTTGGTTTTTCATAACGGTGAAGTAGTAGGAAAACAAGTAGGAGTTGCTCCGAAACAAACCTACGCAGATAGTTTAGACGCTTTGTTGTAATCGTAAGATTATGATTTATATAAAGAAGGTTTGGCGAAAGTCAAGCCTTTTTTATTGCTTTTAATTTTTTAAACACATAGAAACATAGTTTTTTATTTGAATATAAAAGGCGTTTCACTTACAGAAACACACATAACTATGGTGCTTTTAAACAAATAAAATGTCTTTTTTAAGTTTACAAAATCTATGTTTCTATGTGTTTAAATGATTTCTTTGAAATATAATCAAGAAAGTAGTTCCTACATCAGGTTTTGAAACGACTTCTATTTTGCAGTTAATTGCGGTTGCCAAATCCCGAATTAAATGTAATCCTAAACCGGATTTTATTCCGATAACCTCAGAATCATCGTAAAGGGCTTTGAATTTTTCCTGACTGCCGCCCGGGCCGTTATCTGTTATCGAAAGATAAATTTGATTGTTTTTTTGCCAAGCCTTCCAGATTATTTTTCCGTTTGGAGTTTTATCAAGCGCTTTGATAGCATTTCCGGTAAGATTTCGCATTATGGTTTTCAGATAATTTTCATCTGTATTTAAAATGATCTTTTCTGGGTCTTCAAATGAAAGCGTTATGTTTTCGATATTTGAAAAATGTTTTAGAGTTTCTTCGAATAAACCCTCAACCGAAAATTGGTGCGCATTAGGTTTGAAGTTTTCCATCTGTCCTTTGCTCCATAGTAAAATATCTTCCATAGAAGATAATAAATTCTCCGCTCCAGTAATAACTTTCGTTTGCATACGCTGCGCTGTGGCTTCATCAATTAATTCTGGGTTCTCTTTTTGAAGATGTAAAAAGTGAATCAAGTTCGAAACCGGACTTCGCAAATCATGGTTTAAAATACCAAAGAAACGTGCTTTTGTCTTATTTGCATCATCTAATTCCTGATTCAAAAGCTGTAATTTCTGATTGGTTTTTTTGCGGTTTCGGCTCTGCATAAACAGCAATAAGACAATTATGCCAACCAAAATCAAGCCGGCAATTAAAAAGAAACGTTGTTTTTTTGCTTCTTCAATCTGTATGTTTTTAATTGTATTTTGTGTCGAAAGTGTTTTAATTTCTTGGCCTTTAACTTTGTTTTGATAACGTGCTTCGGCATTCGCAATACTTTGTTTCGCTGATTCCAGCATCATTTCGTCATTGGCCTTGCTGTAAATTTCATTAAAATCATAAGCTTTTTTCCAAAGTCCTAGCGCCGCATAACTTTGCGAAAGCTTTTTATTGATCATCACATACGATTCCTTGTCGTAGGTATAAGCATTTTTAGAGGCCAATGTCAAGATTTCAATTGCCTTTTTATATTCTCCTTTTTCATATAAAACCCTTCCCATTACGGTATTGGCTTCCATGATAATATCTTCGTCAGTAGATTTTTGTCCCAATAAAACCGCTTTTTTGGCATATCTGTAAGCAATGTCTGTGTTTCCTTCGGCAACATAATAGTCAGACAGGCTTCTGTTGGCAAAACTTAAATTAATAAATAAGGAATCTTGTTTGGTTGGATAGGTATAAATCAAGCGATAATATTTCTGAATGCTGTCGAGCTTTTTTAACGGAACAAAACATTGCAGGTAGTAATTGCATAAAAAAGCGCTTACGTAAGGAGAATTTTTTACATAAGGTTTTGCATCGTTTAGATAATCGATCGCTTTATCGTATTGTTTCATTTTGGTATACGCAGCCGCAATCTGGCTGTATGAAATTCCGATGTTTTCGTAATTGGTCGGGCTTTTTTGAATTTTCTTTTTATAATCAATAGCCTTCAGCTGATACCCAATAAAAGTTTCATAAGCACCATTATCGAGATAATATTCAGCCACACTTCCGTAAAGAACAGCGTGGGCATAAACGCTTTTTGTGGTATCAGCAACTTTTTTGATGTAATCAATTAAATGAACCCTTTTTGTAGTTGCATTAAGGGCGTAATACATGTAACTGAGGCGCATTAAAGTATTTACTTCTATTTTAAGATGTTTCGCTCTCTGGGCATATTTTAGAGATAACTCGTAATTATCAGCCGCTTTTTGATATTTGTTATTGCTGAACTCATATGCAAATCCTTTAAAATAATAGAATTTACTCAAAAATGCTGGATGATTTTTAGAGAGATTTATTCCTTTGTCAGCCTGAATGATAAGTTTGGGATATGCTTCGATGTTTTTAATTTCATTGCAATATTTAACCCAGGCAACAAGTTTTTGATGTGTCGTTTTATAACGCGCTAAATTTGGTTCTTGTTGTCCAAAAACCGAAAAGGAGATAAAAACAAAAACCAAAAAACCTATTTTTCTCATGAGAACAGGTTTAGATTTTCTTTATAACTTCTTCCCACAGGAATGGCAATGTTATTGTTCAATATAATTTCCGAAGAATTAATTTTTTGGATAAATTGTTTCTGAACTGCAAAACTCCTGTGAATTCTGATAAAAGATTGAAAATGATCTTCTTTCAAAAGATTTCCGATGCTCGATAAAACACAATGTCTTTTTTTATTGGTAATAATCAGCGTGTAGTCTTTTAAAGCTTCGAGGTATAAAATATCATGCAGTTTTACTTTGGTCTGTTCGTGTCCTTCTTTTATGTAAATAGTGTCACCGCCAATACTGGCTTCAAAAAGCAATGCTTTGAGTTTTATTTCCATAAATTCTTCAATACGGCTTACGGTTTGTGCAAAGCGATCGAGTTTTAATGGTTTTACGATAAAATCCAAGGTTTCAATTTCAAAACTTTCTACAGCATGTTCTGGATGTGCTGTTATGAAAATACAGACGGGAATTTCTAAAGCTTGTTTTCTAAACTCGATTCCGTTTAAGCCAGGCATATCGATATCCAGAAATAAAATATCGACTTTTTCTTTTTCGATAAACGGAAGCGCTTCTTCAGCCGACTCAAAAACACCTAAAATATCTAAAATCGGAAACTTTTTAGCAAACGAAACTACCGTCAGTCTGTCTATTTCGTCATCGTCAATAATAATACAAGTGTACTTTTTTATCATTTGATTTGGTTTTATGTCGTCTGTCTATTTAAAATGTTGTTTGTCTATTAGTGGTTTTTCGCCCCGTTTTAATCCCGCAAATTTGCCATGTAATTAATTCGTCAGATAAAAATAAAGTATTCTGACTGTTACAAAAATAATGTTATTGAATTAAAAACTAACCATTTAATGAATTATTAAAATCAAATTACTATGAAATTTTCAAAAACCATTTTTACAATCTTATTAGTTGCCATTTCTACAGTTTCATGCAGCAGCGATGACGGGGCAGACGGAGTTGACGGACAAACAGGAGCAACGGGACCTGCAGGAACAGCAAATGTTATTTACAGTGCGTGGATAACAGCGCCAACAGCAGCAGCAGAAACAATAGATGGTACGTCAGGAATGTCAACAACTATTAATGCACCTGAATTATCAGCAGATATTCTGGCAAAAGGAACCATATTAGTATATGTTTCGTTCGGATCAGGTACTTACACATTGCCTTACACATCAACGGCTGGCGGATTTGTCAATACAATTACAGCTATTTCGACTTTGCAAAAAATCAAATTGTTCAGATTTAGACATGATGCAGGCGGAACAGTGAATCTTCCAACAACGCTTAGCTGGCGCTATATTTTGATTCCTGGAGGTGTAGCCGCAACAGCAAAAACAGCAAAACTGGATTATTCTAAAATGAGTTACGAAGAAGTTTGTGCACATTTTAATATTCAGTAGCAAGAGTCATTTAATCATTTTTAAAACTAATTATTATGAAATCTTTTAAAACCATTTTTACCATTCTAACAGTTGCATTATTAACTTTTTCGTGCAGCAGTGATGACGACAAAGACAAAGTTACTTATAATGAAGAAAATCCGTTAGATGCCTATATGGCCGCATCAGGATTTAGCCAAAAGGCAGTAGATGTAAAAAACTCAGGAATTTACGAATACGGATTCAGTTTTAAACCAACTGTAACAGGAAAAATAAAATCATTAATGGTTAAAATTCCAGATGTAAACAGCGCATTAAGAATTACGTTATGGGATGTCGCGACAAAAACAGTTATAAAATCTGAAACATTAAATGTTGCAACGGCAAACGTAACAGTAGAAAAAACAATATCTCCAATCGCTTTGACTAAAGACAAAGAATACTTCTTTACAGTAAACAGCGATGACTGGATTAACAGAACAAAAACAGACGGATCTGCAGCAACTTATCCTATTGTAGCTGGAAATATAACAATCACTGGTTATGCTTATATATCGAGTACAGCGGCTGAAACTATTTTCCCTACAAATGCACGTAATACCTATTACGCTGGAGATATTACTTTTAAATTTCAACAAACTGAGTAATTTGTTTTTTTGGATATAGTTTGAATTAGTAAGTTTGGAAGAAGGTTTGGCTGCGGTCAAGCCTTTTTTGTTTGAGAATTTTTTCCACAGATTAAAAGAATTAAAATGGATTTTTTAATCTGTGAGAATCATTTCATTGGTGGATGACTTTTTAAGCAGTATCAAAATAATTAGTAGAAATTAATGAAATTCGTGGCAAACATTTTTTATTTTTAACGAATCTTATATTCCTCTAAAATGAAAATTTGCTACAGCTTTCTTAGTTTTTTTATGTTGATGACAATTGGTTTTTCTCAATCAAAACAAAAAGAAATGCCTCTTTTAGATAATGGCGTTTCTGAAGCTTTGGCACATTTTAGAAAACAACAAATCTCAAATGTTACGTACGGACTTTCGTTTGAAATTCCAGAACAGAAACAGCAGGATATTGTTTCGAATTTGATTTTAAATCTTGATTTGTCTGATTTAAGCAAGCCTTTGTATTTAGATTTTAAAGAGAAATCTTCAAGCATAAAATCAGTTGAGGCAAACGGAAAAAATACCCCAATTGTTCACGAAAACGGACATATTGTAATTCCGACACAAGTTTTAACTTTAGGGAAAAATACAATTGCAATTTCATTTATCGCAGGCAATTTATCTTTAAACCGCAACGATGATTTTCTGTATACTTTATTGGTGCCAGATCGCGCCAGCACACTTTTCCCGTGTTTTGATCAGCCAGATCTTAAGGCAACTTATAAATTATCCTTAACTGTCCCAAAAGATTGGTCAGTTTTGGCTGGAGCCGATGTTAAAGAGAAAGCAGAAAAAGGGAATTTTACAGCTTACATTTTTGAAGAATCAAATAAAATGAGCACATATTTATTTTCATTTGTTGCCGGAAAATTTAAAAGTATTACAGAAAATCCGGGTTTAGAAATGACAATGCTGTATCGCGAAAATAATCCCGAAAAGATTCAGGTAAGTACAGATACGATTTTTAAACTGCACCAGCAATCGTTAGATTTTTTAGAAAAATATACGAATTATAAATTTCCTTTTCAAAAGTTAGATTTTGCTTCTATTCCGTTTTTTCAATATGGCGGAATGGAGCATGTGGGCGCAATTCAGTACAAAGAATCGACATTGTTTTTAGATAACAGCGCAACCGACAGCGAAAAATTAGATCGCGCAAAACTCATAGCGCATGAGACTTCGCACATGTGGTTTGGTGATTTGGTAACGATGAAATGGTTTGATGATGTCTGGATGAAAGAAGTTTTTGCCAATTTTATGGCCGACAAAATCATGAATCCGATTTTTCCGAAAGTCAATCATAATTTACAATTTTTAACCGCTCATTATGCTAACGCTTACGCGGAAGATCGCTCGCTTGGCACACATCCGATAAAACAAAATCTGGCTAATTTGAAAGATGCGGGATCGCTTTACGGAGCTATTATTTACAACAAAGCACCCATTATGATGCGCCAATTAGAAGCTTCTATGGGCGAAGCAGCGTTTCAAAAAGGAATCGTAAAATACATTAAAAAATACGCTAACGACAATGCTGATTGGAACAATCTAGTCGAAATTCTTGATGCTGAAACGCCGATGGATTTGCAAAAATGGAGTAAAGTCTGGGTAAACAAATCGGGCAGAGCTATATTTATCAATAAAGTAGAATATGATGCTCAAAACCGAATAAAAAAGTTTGAAATCCTGCAAAACGCAGAAGACAAATCGAATAATATTTGGCCTCAGATTTTTCAGATTGGTTTGGTTTATTCAGATCATGTGAAGGCTGTAGATGTTAATATTAAAGATAAAAACCTTCTTCTGAAAGAGGTAATCGGATTTGAAAAACCGCTTAGCATCATTTACAATTATAACGGTTTTGGTTACGGAGTTTTTCCGCTTGACGGGAATACAATAGAATCTGTTTTGAGTTTAAAAGATGAGGTTGCAAGAGCTTCGACTTATATTAATATTTATGAAAATGCCTTAATTGGAAATGTTGCTCCAATAAAAGCTTTTGACTGTTTTTTGAAAGGAATTCAGCAAGAGCAAAACGAATTGGTTCTAAAAATAATTGCCAATCAAACGAGCAGTGTTTTCTGGAAATTCCTCACAAAAAAACAACAAACCAAAGTACAGAAACAGCTTGAAGATATTTTATATGAGCGTTTGCAGACAGCTTTGCCAGGCAATATCAAAAAGACTTTGTTTAATTTATTCAGTTCGGTTGCTTATTCAGATTCGGCGAAAGCCAAATTATATCAGATTTGGAACAAAGAAATTGTGATTCCGAATTTGAAATTAAACGAAGATGATTATACCAGTATCGCTATGAATCTGGCTATTTTTAAACATGAAAAAGCAGACGAAATTTTAAATAAAACAAAAGCATCAATCACAAATACCGACAAACAAAGACGTTTTGAGTTCTTGCTTCCGTCATTATCTAAAGATGAATCGGTTCGAAATGCTTTTATAGAATCTTTAAAAGACGATAAAAACAGAGAAAAGGAATCTTGGGTTGCTGTAGGTTTGTCAAATGTTCATCATCCGCTGCGTCATGAAAGTGCACAAAAATATATCAGGTTTTCATTAGATTTAGTAGAAGAAATTCAGCGTACCGGAGATATTTTCTTTCCAAAAGACTGGCTGAATAATACGGTTGGAAAATATTCTTCTAAATTTGCTTTTGATGAAGTACAGCGATTCTTAAAAGAAAACCCTAATTTTAGTCCGATATTAAAAAGAAAATTATTGCAGGCGACAGACGGTTTGTATCGTGCTCAAAATATTAAAAAAGAAACCGAATGAAAATCGAATCGGAAATAGAGAAGGTCTCCAGTTTTCAGCATCTCGAAATGTTGGCAAATCAAGTTGTTGAAGGTTTTATATCTGGAATGCATAAAAGTCCATTTCATGGGTTTTCAGCTGAATTTGCCGAACATAAAGTCTATAATGCTGGAGAAAGTACCAAACACATTGATTGGAAATTATTTGCCAAAACCGATCGTTTGTACACGAAACGTTTTGAGGAAGAAACCAATTTACGCTGTCATCTTATTGTAGATAATTCGTCTTCTATGCATTATCCGGAACTAAAATCGAATCAGCCTTTTTATGAAAAGAAGATTGGTTTTGCTGTTTTGGCTTCGGCAGTTTTAATGAATATCTTAAAGAAACAGCGCGATGCTGTTGGTTTAAGCGTTTTTTCAGACAGCTATGAATATTACGCTCCCGAAAAAGGAAGCGATCGCCATCATAGAATGCTGCTCAATAAATTAGAACAATTGTTAGTACAGCCCACAGTCAAAAAAACGACAGATACGATTACGTATTTGCATCAAATTGCAGAGAAAATGCACCGTCGTTCGATGATTATTTTGTTTACAGATATGTTTCAGTCTGAAGATGATGAAAAACTTTTTAATGCGTTACAGCATTTAAAACACAACAAACATAAAGTCGTTTTGTTTCACGTTGTTGATAATGAAACAGAGCTGAAATTCGACTTTGACAACACGCCAAGAAAATTTATAGATTTAGAATCAGGTGAAGAGGTATCGATTTTTGCTGATAATGTAAAAGTTGAATACGAAAAAAGGGCCGAAGCATACTTTAAAAAACTAGCTTTAACCTGCGCAAAGAACCAAATTAAGTACGTTCCGGTGAATGTAGGCGACAATTTTGAAAAAATATTGACAACATATTTGGTTGAAAAACAAAACTTTGGCTAGAGATTTAAAATAATTATTTATTTTTTTTATAAAAACACTTGCAGAAATGAAATTCTGTACTATCTTTGCAACCGCAATAACGCAGAGGTTTGGTAGTTCAGTTGGTTAGAATACATGCCTGTCACGCATGGGGTCGCGGGTTCGAGTCCCGTCCAGACCGCAATATTGGGAAAAGCCTTTCTTAACAGAAAGGCTTTTTTGCCCAAATACGGTATCTAAGATTAGTTGTGTTGTTTGCTACGACTTTGTAACTCGTAGCTGGTTTAGTAGTTAGACCAATGAAAAGCTTTCCACTTTTGTGGATGGCTTTTTTGATTTAAGACACTTTTGGTTAATCGCAAAGCACAAAATTTCTAAGTCTCGGAACACGCAAAGTCCGCAAAGTTTTTTTAAAGCTTTGCGGACTTTGCGTTTTTAACCTTGCGTTCTTTGCAGTTAAATTTTGGTTTTTTAGCTTGTAAAATTGGAATTTGGTTCTGATGCTTCAGGATAAAAGATTGGAATTTATTTAAAATCAGATGATTATAATTTTATGGATTTTAATTCATAAAAACCCTTGCAGAATCCAAGTTCTATTGTATTTTTGCACTCACAATAACGCAGGGTTTGGTAGTTCAGTTGGTTAGAATACATGCCTGTCACGCATGGGGTCGCGGGTTCGAGTCCCGTCCAGACCGCAATATTGGAAGAAGCCTTTCTTAACGGAAAGGCTTTTTTGTTTTTATGCTTTAAGGTTTAACCGCAAAGTGCGCTAAGATTCACAAAAGGTTCGCAAAGTTTTTTAAGCTTTGCGAACTTTGTGTTTTTAACCTTGCGAACTTTGCGGTTAAATTTCTTTCTTATCTTTATAATGCGAAATCACAACAATGGAACATTCCGGTCAGAAACTAGATAAGTATTACATCAAGAAAGTAGATGCTGATAAAAAAAGCATTTACTGCCACCACGATTTGATGGGAGAATTGTTTATTCCTACACACAAACATGATAAAGCCCAATTACTTTATGCAGAAGGCGATGTCGTTTTTGTAACAACGGAGACCAAAACCTATTTTTTGCCCGCAAGACATTTTATATGGATTCCGAGTGGAGTGGAACACAGTATTCAGCCGAAATCTGAAAATGTGATGATGCGAAATTTATATTTTCCAGTTGAAAAAGGAGAAGATCAATTTTATCAGGTCGAAGGTATTTATCCCGTCAATAATTTATTGTTGCAAATGATGCTTTTTACCAATCGTTGGAATGGCGATCTTAAAAAAGGAACTCCAAACTTTACCATCGCCAAAGCAATAAAAGCGATTCTTCCTCAAATCTGCACTAATAATCTTCCGTTAGAATTACCGCAGCCAAAAGATAAACGACTTAGTAAAATTCTGCGTTTCATTGAAAACAATCTAGGCGAAACAATTTTGTTTGCCGATGTTGCTCATGAATTTGGTTACAGCGAACGCTCTTTGTATCGCTTGTTTCAAAAAGATCTCAAAATGTCTTTCATTCAATATTATACCATTCGAAGAATCTTAAAAGCAATTGAACTTTTATTAGAAAGAAAACTTTCTGTAAAAGAAGTAGCGTTAGAAGTTGGTTACAATAGCGTTCCGACTTTTAGCAACACTTTTTTCAAGATTTTAGGACAAAGACCTTCCGATTATTTAAATGGGGAGGATATTTTGTAGTTTTTTTATTTCACGCAGATTTAAAAAGATTTAAGCAGATTTTGCAGATTTATTTCAATTTAAAAGTTAAAGATGTTTCTCTCGCAGATTTGGCAGATTTTTTTTAATGTATTAATAATCTGCCAAATCTGCGAGAGGTTTTCAAATAAAAAAAATAAAATCTGCGCTCATCTGCTTAAATCTTTTTAAATCTGCGTGAAATATCATAAACCAAATCCATTTTGTAATAAATTGTTTTTCAATGTTTTAATATAACGTTTTCGAAAAATGAGATTTTAACGTTTGTCCGAAATGAATATGTTATTGACTTTTTAGAATTATCAGTCATCGTAAAAATGAAGGAACTTTGCAGCATAAAATATTTATGTATTCATGTTCCTTAAAACAACAAATTCTACAGACGATTGTTTTCTCAAAAAACTAGTGCTATTGCTAATTTTATTGGCATTCACTAGTTTACAAGCACAGGAAATTCACACGGTTTCGTTAAAAGAAGCGGTGAAAATGGCCAAAGAAAACAACAAAAAAATCCTTCGATCTCAATTGGAGATCACGCTCTCAGAGCAAAACATAAAAGAAAGTAAAGAACTCCGCCTGCCGGATATCGAATTAAACGGCGAGTATTCCAGAATTACTAATATCACCGAATTCAAAGGGAATGGTTTCTTGAATGGAAAAGAAGTAACAAAAGCGATTCCTGAAATTTATCAGGTGAATTCGACTTTTAAAATGCCAATTTATGCGGGAAATAAAATCAATAACGCCATCAAAATTGCGAATCAGGAAAGCGAAATTGCGAAAATCAAAACCGAAAAAACCGAAAATGATATTGAGCTCGAAGTGGTAGCCAATTATCTTTCGATTTATAAAATGATGGAACTTCAAAAGATTTTTGAGGAAAACATCAAAGAAGAAAAAAGCCGATTGAAAGAAGTACAGTCGCTACAAAAACACGGAACGGTAACAAAGAACGAGGTTATTCGTGCCGAATTGCAGCTTTCGGATCGTGAATTGAATGCGCTTACAAACTCCAAAAACATTAAAATTGCGCTTCACGATTTGAAAACTTTAATTCAGATTCCAGAAAACGAAGAAATAGCGATTGATACTGCTTCAAATATTGATGAAATGAATGGTTTGGATCCGTATGATTTTTATCTGGAAAAAGCTTCTCAGAATGAAGAAATGCGTATTGCAAGTCAGGAATTAAACATCAAAAAAACGGAATTGCAATTGGTGAAAGGAAATTATCTGCCAACGGTAAACTTCTTCGGGAATTATGGTTTTTATTATCCTAACTACAAATTTTTTCCGCCAAATCCGTATTTGTACACTTTAGGACAGGTGGGAATCGAAGCGCGTTTTGATATTTCGGCTTTGTATAAAAACAAAACCAAAGTTGAACAGGCGAATAAAAAAATCGAATGGCAGCAAATGCAGTCTGAAATTATAAAAGATGAAATTAAAGATCAACTATATAAAGAACATACACAATATCAGGAAATCCTTGAAAAATTTGTGGTGGTCGACAAAGCTTTGGATCTGGCCAATGAAAATTACCGAATTGTAAAGCTGAAATACTTAAACCAATTGGTTTTAATAACCGAAATGGTCGATGCTGATAATGCTTTGCTTCAGGCGAAATACAACAAAATTTCTACCCGACTGGATGCGGTTCTGAAACATTATGAATTGCTTCATACGGCGGGGATTATGCCACAGAGTTAGATGTTAGATGTTAGATGTTAGATGTGAAAAGTTAGAAGTTAGAAGAAAGAAGCAAGAGGCAAGATTTAAGAGTGATAATAGAAAATAGACAAGAAAAGATATAGAGTTTATGGTTAAGATAAAAAATGAAACTAGAAGAAACAAAACGTTTCATATACTAATAACGGTTATTGCGTGTGCGCTTGTAGCGAGCGGTGTTATTTTGGGAATTTGGTTTTACGTTTTCAACAGAAATCACGAAGAAACCAATGACGCACAAGTAGAACAATATGTAACGCCAATTATGTCGAGAATTACGGGCTATGTGCAGGAAGTTCGTTTTAACGAAAACCAATTTGTGCACAAGGGCGATACTTTGGTAGTGATTGACAACAGAGAATATCAGTCAAAATTGAATGTGGCTCTTGCCGATGTTCAAAATGCGAAACAAAATAGCGTTGTAGCTCAGAAAAATGCTGTAAACACAGCAAGCGCAACAGCGATAAACGAATCGCAATTAGACGGTGCAAAATCGAATCTTTGGAAAACCAAATTAGAATACGAAAGATATCAGGCTTTGGTAAAAGAGGAAGCCGCTACGTCTCAGCAATTAGAAAAAGTTAGGGCAGATTACGAATCGGCGCAGGCACATTTTCAGGAAATGAAAAACAGAATTCATTCGGCAGATTTAAGTACTTCTGTGGCACAAGCAAATGTTCCTACAACACAAACGAATATCGCATCGAAACAAGCTATGGCAGATAATGCGGCATTATTTCTTTCGTATACTATAATTACAGCGCCTTACGACGGCTGGGTTGGAAAACGAACTTTACAGCCTGGACAATTGGTAAAAGAAGGGCAATCACTGCTTTCAATCGTGAGCAAAGAAAAATGGATTACAGCCAATTTTAAAGAAACGCAATTGCAGTATTTAACCGTTGGGCAGGAAGTCGAAATAAAAGCCGATGCTTTGAGCGACAAAACTTTCGTAGGTACAATTGCTTCTTTATCGCCCGCGAGCGGGGCAAGATTTTCATTGCTTCCGCCAGATAATGCGACAGGAAACTTCGTGAAAATTGAACAAAGAATTCCGGTTCGAATTCAGTTAAAAGATACCGATAAACAAACCGATTTTTTAAGAGCGGGAATGAATATCACCGTGATCGCGGCACATTAAAATGGAAGATAAAAGTATTTTTAAATCCTGGGTTCCAAAATGGGCAATCATTATTATTTTGTTTGTCTGCCTTTTGCATTCTATGATTTTATTGGGAGTTTATACTTCAAACGTAACCTACGCAGCGAGTTTTCTGGATATTGAGCCCGAGGATTTGCAGTTTGCGATGTGCGTTACGTACGGAACTTTGCTCGCCACAATTTTAATCGAAAGTAGATTTTCGAGTTTTTTCCCTGCAAAAAATTACCTGATGGCAGTGTATTCCTTAATCGGGATTACGATTATTTCATCGGCTTATATTACCAATTTTTATCTTTTTTTATTGCTGAGAATTGCTGAGGGAATCTTAATGGCGCTTCCGGTGATTACGATCAGACAACTATTAATTGAGCAGTTTAACTCTAAAAATGCCATTATAATTGGTTTTTCGTTTTACTACGGTTCGCTGTTGTTATCGACGCCATTTATTATGAATATTGCCGTTTGGTTTCTGGATCATTACGATTGGAAATACATGCTGTATGTTTCGGGCGGATTGCAGGTTTTGAATGTCTTTTTAATCTTAGTTACTTTTCGCGGGCACCGAATCACAAAGAAAATTCCGTTGTATCAAATCGACTGGATGAGTTATTTTTTGGTTTTAACTGCGATTCTTTGCGGTGCTTACTTTTTTGTTTATGCAGAGAAAAAATATTGGTTTGATTCTTCTCAAATGGTTATTATGTTAATGATTGCTCTGATTTCGGGAGGTTTATTCATTTTTAAAGAGCGTTTGGTAAAAAGACCAACTTTTGATTTTGAAGTTTTTAAATATGCTAATCTCCGAATTGGTTTTTTACTGTTTTTCCTTTTTTACATCAGCAGGGCAACGCTGAGTCTTTGCCATTCGGCTATGTTTTCTATTTGGAATTGGGATCCGTCGCGAGTTGCGGGCGTGCAATACATTAACGGACTCGGAAATGTAATCGGACTTATTTTAGCGGCCTATTTTCTGATGAAATCTGTTTCGACAAAAGTTATTTTCATTATTGGATTTTCTCTTATTGCGTTATTTCATTTTTGGTTTACATTTCTTTTTGTGCCCGATGTTGCTTTGTCAGATATTATAATTCCGTATGTTTTACAAGGCATTGGAGTTGGGTTTTTATTCGTTCCATTAATCTTATTTACCACATCATCGGTTCCTGCAAAAATGGCGGTTTCTTCGGGAATTGTCGGCGTTTCTGGTCGTTTTTGGGGAAGTACAATTGGTTTTTGTGTGATGCAGAATGCGGTTGTATTTTTAAACAAAAAGCATTTTTTAAAATTAAGTCAGTTTGTAACAGGCGAAAATCCCGAAGCACAGCAAACCATAACTGCAACTGCGCAGAGTTTTATGGCAAAAGGATATTCCGCGGATAATGCGAATACTTTAGCGTTGAAGAAAGTCTTCGGAACAGTTGCGAAACAAGCGACGTTATTGGCCGATATGGAGATTTATACCATTGTTGGTTACGGTTTGGTGGTTTTGATTATTTTGATAGCATGTAATCAGCATTTGAGACAGACAATGACTTTGGTTAAAAGTAAGATTTGGATTGGGTAGTTTTGTTTCAGGTTTCAAGTTTCAGGTTTTTTCTCAGTTTATTTTGTCATCCTGAGGGACGAAGGATCACACTAGAAGATCCGGACAGAAATTCGCCAATCTTTGTAGAGTTCCGAGTGTGATCCTTCGTCCCTCAGGATGACAAACAATGCGCGGAAAAAAATAAAATCTCCGCGAATCTCCGTGAAAAACCTTTGTGAATCTCTGCGAAATAACCCTATCTTGCAACCGTTAAAAAAACAAAATACAATAATGAAACAGCAATGTGTAATTTTTGATATGGATGGCGTGATTTCGCACACCAATCCGCATCATGTGAAGGCTTTTGAGGCGTTTTTCGATAAATATAATGTTCCTTATACAAATGAAGAATTCGAAGAACATATGTACGGAAAACATAACAGCTATATCATGACGCATTTCTTCAAGCGCCCAATTGCGGGAGAAGAACTGCTGAAACTCGAAGACGAAAAAGAGGGAATGTTTCGTGAGATTTATAAAGACAAAGTCGATACGATTCCGCATTATTTGAATTTTTTAAGCGAATTAAAATCTCGTGGATTTAAAACGGCTGTTGCAACATCAGCGCCGCGTGCGAATCTGGATTTGATTGCAAACGCTTTAAAAATCTCAGACAAAATGGATTCGATGATGTCCAGCGAAGACGTAACACTTCATAAACCAAACCCAGAAGTTTATCTAAAATCGGCAGAGCGTGTGGGAGTTTCTCCGTCTGATTGTGTGGTTTTCGAAGATTCTTTTTCGGGCGTTACAGCAGGATTAAATGCAGGAATGAAAGTGGTTGGCGTTTTGAGTACACATACAAAAGAACAGCTTCCTGTTTGTGATTTTTATATTAATGATTATAGTGAGGTTAATGTGGATAAAGTTTTAGAAATGTTAAAAGGCTAAAATTTTTAAACATATAATTAATATAAGTTCATTTAAAGAATGAGCATAATTTGCATTGCCTTCAGTTTTTGACTGGAGGTTTTTTTATATTTTAAAAGGAAAAATTTTATCTGAAGTTTTTATTTTCTGCTCTGTTTGTCATTTCGAGGAACGAGGAATCACAAACTAGACTAATTAGTTTTAATCTTTAGAAATATTTTTTATGGTAATATTCCTGAAATCAATTGGCGAACGCTCGTAATTCAAAGAAATTTTCCCTTCTGTCGAAGAAGCTTCTGTGCACTCATTTACCAATTTCCCGTTTAAGTATTGCTTAATTTTTCCGTTGAAAGATTTAATAACTACGATGTTCCATTCACCATACGGATTTTCATTTTCTAAAAATTTAGGAGAAACAACACTTGCGCCGGCTTCAACTAATTTTCCATTTACTTTTGCCGTTACCTGATCCAAAAAGATAAAATCTCCGGTAGTATTTTCTTTTATTTGAAATTGAATTCCTTTTGGCCAGATTTTGTCAGAAGCACCTAACGGAATGTTGTACATAACGCCACTATTTTTTGTGCCTTTAATTTTGTATTTTTCTTCAAGATTCCATCTGTATTCTAAAGTAAGTTCAAAGTTTTTATAACTTTTTTTGGTCATCAAACAGCTTGGATCTTCTCCGTGCATACGAATCATTCCGTCTGCAAACTCATACACTTTTGAGGGTTCCTGTTGTGCTGTATTTGTTTTAGTAAAAGCATACCAATCGTCCATTTCTAAAACTTTTCGCTGAACAACGCAGGAATTTAGAATAATAAGCAGAGCAATAACAAAAGTTGATTTTTTGAACATAACTATGAGTTTAAAACGAAGTAGATTAACCGGGTTGAGGATTTATTAAAAAAGTAAAAATAAGAATACGGGTTAATATAAAAAATAGTTAGTTGATGTTTTTTGTTTTGAAATTTTTATAAAAAGAATTCCAAAGAAGCGTGATATATTGTAAGGATGGACTTTAATCCGTCCTTCGAAGTTATAATCGATAATTTTGTCATTCCGAGGAACGAGGAATCTTCGCAAGAAACTCGACAAAAGTGTGTGCTTTAGCGTGTGGAGATTCCTCGTTCCTCGGAATGACAAAACTACACGAACTATCAACCCTCAAAATATTGCTAACTACACTTTTTGCTTATTTTATTTTTATTCTGAAATTATCAATGTTTTCCATTTTGAAAATCATTGTTTCATTTTTCTTGGGGTTAAAGAGGAATATGTTTTTTTTAGTTTCTCCAATGTAAATAAGTTCTTTTGAGGTTTGAATGATTTTATTATTATAAGAAAAACTAACTTCTTTTATGATTTCATTATTATATCTTATATTGTATCCCTTTTCAACAATATTAGAAATTGTTAGCAGACTTGCGAGTAAAAGCATAGCGAAACTAGCAAAAAGACTTAAAAAGAAAAACACACTAAATTTTTGAATTAAAATTTTGAATAAATATTTCTCAAGTAGAAAAAAAATAAACAAACAAATTATAAAACCAATTGTAAAGACAAGACTAATGTAATTTCCCGATATTACATTTAAAGCTAGACGGACTATCATGATAAATACTATAAAATAGCCCATTCTCTTTAGATATTTGTCGGAATTAATTTTAGTTTCAGGCCTTTGAATCGTTTCTTGGTTATTACTTTGTGAGAGTTTATTGTCCAAAATATAAGAAATAGGAATTATAATTAAGATGCCTGCAATTAATAAAATTGATTTGTCAAAAAATAGTAAAACAATTTCGGAAACGTCTAAATAATTTATAATCTCGATGTCAAAAAAATAATAATAGCTTTGAAGATGGATATATCCAAGTGTTGTTAATAATATAAATATCAATGGAAAAAATTTGATTAAGTCTTCTAGTTTTTTTAACATTATTTAGTTTTTTATCGTCAAAAATAGAAATAGAAAATAGAAGTATGTTATTCTAGTAAATTGTTTATGAACAACTTTAACAACAAAAAAAACAAAAACTGAATTAAACAAAAAAGCTCCTGAATATCTTCAGAAGCTTTTTTCAGTGCGGATAATAGGACTCGAACCTACACGCCTTGCGGCACCAGATCCTAAGTCTGGCATGTCTACCAATTTCACCATATCCGCTTAATTGTGGGTGCAAAGATAAGCATAACTTCGAATTTTCAAAGCAATTTTGAAAAAAAATATTTATTCTCTTTTTTGTACTTTTGAAATTCTATAAAAATTATTTAAATGGAAAATATTAAGTCGTACGTTCAACAACATAAAGATCGGTTTATCAATGAATTGATCGAATTATTAAAGATTCCGTCGGTTAGTGCCGACAGTGCATACTCACAAGATGTTATCGATACTGCCGAAGCTGTTAAAGAAAGTTTATCAAAAGCAGGCTGCGATTTAGTCGAAGTTTGCGACACTCCGGGTTATCCAATTATTTATGGAGAAAAAATAATCGACCCAAATTTACCAACAGTTTTAGTGTACGGACATTATGATGTTCAACCGCCAGATCCAATGGAATTATGGACATCGCCACCATTTGAACCCGTTATTAAAACAACAGAAATTCATCCTGATGGAGCTATTTTTGCTCGTGGTGCCTGCGACGACAAAGGTCAAATGTACATGCACGTAAAAGCGCTTGAATATATGGTACAAAGCAATACTTTGCCTTGTAATGTAAAATTCATGATCGAAGGTGAGGAAGAAGTAGGTTCTGCAAGTTTGGCTTGGTTCGTAGAACGCAATCAGGAAAAATTAAAAAATGATGTTATCCTGATTTCAGATACTGGAATGATTTCTAATCAACAACCATCAATTACCACAGGTTTGCGTGGTCTGAGTTATGTTGAGGTAGAAGTTACAGGTCCAAATCGTGATTTACATTCTGGTTTATACGGTGGAGCAGTGGCGAACCCAATTAATATTCTAGCAAAAATGATTGCTTCTTTGCATGACGATGACAATCATATTACGATTCCAGGATTTTACGATAAAGTTCAGGAATTGTCTCTTGAAGAAAGAGCTGAAATGGCAAAAGCACCTTTCAGTTTAGAAAAATATAAAAAAGCCTTAGATTTAAACGATGTTTATGGCGAAAAAGGATATGTAACGAATGAACGCAACTCAATTCGTCCTACGTTAGACGTAAACGGAATTTGGGGCGGTTATCAAGGAGAGGGCGCTAAAACAGTTATTGCGAGCAAAGCTTTTGCTAAAATCTCAATGCGTTTGGTTCCAAACCAAGACTGGGAAGAAATCACAGCACTTTTCAGCAAACATTTTGTTAGCATCGCGCCAGCTGGAGTTACTGTAAAAGTTACCCCGCACCACGGTGGTCAAGGTTACGTAACGCCAATTGACAGCATTGGATATCAAGCAGCGAATAAAGCGTATACAGAAACGTTTGGAGTTCCTGCAATTCCAGTTCGTTCAGGAGGAAGTATTCCGATTGTGGCTTTGTTTGAAAAAGAATTAAAAAGCAAAACAATTTTAATGGGATTTGGTTTGGATTCTGATGCCATTCACTCGCCAAACGAACATTTCGGAATCTTTAATTACTTAAAAGGAATTGAAACTATTCCATTGTTTTACAAGTATTTTGTTGAATTAAGTAAATAAGGGTTTTTGTCGCGAAGGTGCTAAGACACAAATTTTATTTAAAATATAATATTAAATCCGCTCAGAAATGAGCGGATTTTTTTATGGAATTTGGTCCCGAGGCTTCGGGATAAAATTGGAATTTAAATTTATTGAATAGCCTCCAGCTTTAGCTGGAGTTTTTTTTTGAGAAAAGAATTGGCTTTAGCCGAAATATTTTAGCATCCAACAATTTATTAGCTAAAGCTGGAGCTTATTCAACTTTTGGTAAACTTAAAACGTGAAACGTGAAACAAAAAAATCTGAACCTTTTTTCTTGCACATTAAAAATTAATCTCTACATTTGTAGAGCAACATCTATAAATGTAGAGCAAAAGTAAAAAAAATGAGACAGTTTTTTATCATACTATTTTTTGGAATATTACTTTTTGGATGCAAAAGCAAACCAATTAATCAGAAGATTGACCATAAAAAAGAAGGCGTTTGGATGGATGACTACACACAAGATAATGTCAGATACAAATCGGTTGAATATTATAAGCACGACGAACCAGTAAAAAAGTGGAAATCTTACATTGGCGGAAAAATCTATAAAACAGAAAAATACAAAAACGGAATTTGCATTGTTACCTATTATTATGAAAATGGAAAAGTACAATCAAAAGGAAAAACAAAACTAGAAGTTAATGCAAAAGAAACGCATTGGTTTTATTTTGGTGATTGGAAATTCTATTCAGATAAAGGAAAAATAACCGAGATCAAAAAGTATAATAATGGAGAATTAATCTCGGAACAAAAAATAAAATAAACTACTAACTTTAAACCTATGAGAAAAATAATGGTTTTCTTTTTTATCGTAATGAACCTTAGTTTAATACAAGCGCAGAACTATAAAGAACTTGTTCGAAAAGCAGATTCCTGCTACAGGGCAGAGCATTATAAAATGTCAGTTGGTTATTACGAAAAAGCCTTTGAAATTGAGCAAAAATCATCAATACATCTTTACAATGCAGGATGTTCAGCATCTAGGGCTAAGGAAAAAGAAAAAGCATTTAAATGGCTTAATTTAGCAATTGACAACGGATATGAAAATATCGCACACATACAAATTGAAAAGGATTTAGTGTCCTTGCATGCAGAAAAAGAATGGCAAAATACAATTGATAAACTGCAAAAGAAAGTTGATCTTATAGGAGCCAACTATGATAAACCACTCCAAAAAGAACTGTTAGACATTTATACGGAAGATCAAAACATTCGCATAAAATTCATGGATATTTATAAAGATCCTAAATCAGATAAAAGGAAAATAGACAGCATTGGCAAAATAATGAATAATAAAGACAGTATCAATCTCATTAAAGTAATGAAAATACTGGACGAAAAAGGCTGGGTCGGAAAAAATGTTGTGGGTGCAGAGGCAAATAAAACCTTGTTTTTGGTTATGCAGCATTCTCCTTTAATATACCAGCAAAAGTATTTGCCAATGATGAGAGAGGCGGTAAAAAAAGGTGATGCAAATCAGCGTAATTTAGCTTATTTAGAAGATAGAATAGCGCTAAGAGAAGGAAGACCACAAATTTATGGAAGCCAGTATGCAAATAATAAAATGAAAAACACATGGCATATATCGCCTATGATCGATCCTGATAATGTAGATAAAAGACGTGCTGAAGTTGGCCTTGGTCCCATAGCTGAATATGCAGTACAATTGAATATTGACTGGAATCTTGAAACTTATAAGAAAGAATTGCCGGAATTAAAAAAACTTGAAAATATTAAATAATCACACTATAACTTTCACGTTTAATAATAAAGAATAAAGGAGCTCATTAATTAAACTTAATATGCAAAAAAAAACGTAGTATCTCAGAACCTTAGAACTTAAAAAATATGCAACTATCAAACTCAGAAGAACAATTAATGGAACATCTTTGGAAGCTTGAAAAAGCTTTTATGAAAGATTTGCTCGAGGCCTATCCAGAACCAAAACCTGCAACAACAACGGTTGCAACGCTTTTAAAACGAATGATCGACAAGAAATTTGTTGCGTACAACGAATTCGGGAATTCTAGAGAATATTATCCGTTAGTCAAGAAAACAGCTTATTTTTCGAAACACGTAAACGGATTAATAAGCAACTTTTTCAATAATTCGGCTTCGCAATTTGCTTCTTTTTTTACTACCGAAACTGATTTATCGACTTCGGAATTAGAAGAACTCAAAAAGATAATCGATTCACAAATTCAAAAAAAGAAAAAATGATAGCGTACATCTTAAAATCGGCAGTTCTGCTTTTAATTTTTTATGCCATTTATAAATTATGGCTAGAAAACGAAAAAATGTTTCGTTTTAATCGCGCTTATTTGTTAGCAAGTTTGATTTTTAGTTTTGTAATTCCTCTTAAGATTATTTCTTTTGAAACACAGTTTTCTTCAAGAATTCAATTAATCGAATTAAATGAATTGGTGCTTCAAAAAGGCAGTCAAAATTTAGAATCAGTTTCAAAAAATGATTTTTTGAGTGTTTTAATTCTTGTTTTCTATGCCTTTATAGTTTTGCTTTTAGCTTTCAGATTTGCGGTGAATATATATTCTTTTTTCAGCAAGATTAAAAGAAATAAACTACAGTTAGTAAACGGCGAAAAAGTGATTTTAATAGATGATGCCGTCTTGCCGCATTCTTTTTGGAATGTAATTTTTATTAATAAAAATGAATTCGAAAACGGTAAAATTCCAGTCGAATTAATAATGCACGAAAAAGCACATTTACAGCAAAAACATACATTAGATATTTTGTTTGCAGAACTTATTCAAATTATTTTCTGGTTCAATCCGCTGCTTGTTTTTTATAAAAAAGCAATTAAACTCAATCATGAATTTTTAGCTGATGAAGCGGTAAACAAGCAGTTTGATTCGGTTACAAGCTATCAGAATCTTTTGCTTGATTTTGCATCCGATAAAAACACTATTTCGCTTGCCAGTAACATTAATTATCTAATAACTAAAAAACGTTTACTAATGATGACCAAAAAAGAATCTCCGATTAAGATCATATTGAAAGTTTGTACTGTAAGTGCTGTTTATGTTTTGCTGCTATTTGTTTTCAGTACAAAAACAATGGCTCAAACAGTTAGCAATAAAGCCGATGTAAAAGAAAAAGATATTTATACAAATGATGCTATTGAAAAAAAACCAGAATTTCCGGGTGGTGTTTTAGCATTTTACAAATTTGTTGGTTCTAATTTTAAAATGCCTGCCGAAGCAGCAAAAAACAAGTTTGAAGGTAAAGCGTATATGCAGTTTATTGTTGAAAAAGATGGAAGTTTATCTGAGATCAGAACAATGAAAGATGCCGGTTACGGAATAGGCGATGAGGTAATTCGTGTATTAAAACTTGCTCCAAAATGGACTCCAGGCTCTATAAATGGAAAGCCAGTTCGAGTAATGTATAGTTTGCCAATTACGATTCAGGCTGAGAAATAGTTTTTTTTTAAAGGTTCAAAGGTTCAGAGATACTAAGGTTCAGATATACTAAGGTGTAGTTTTGCATAGGCTTTAGCTTCGGATAAAACTATTAATTGGAAAAACTTTGTATGAACCTTTGCCCCTTTGAACCTTTTTTTTTAAAAAAATCCGCTTCTAAAACTTAGAAGCGGATAAAATAAAAAACTAAAAAAAAATTCTAAAAATAAAATTAAAAATCAGACTTAAAATAAATCTGGATTATATCCAAAATAGGGCACTATTTGTTCGTTAAAAATGACCCCGTATTCTTCTAATTCTTTCAAAATAGGCAAATAAACTTCTTTCTTTATCGGAAGCTGAACGCCTGGAGTTGTAATTTTTCCATTCAAAATCAATAATGTTGCCATTGCAACGGGCAAACCAACTGTTTTTGCCATTGCTGTATAAGTTTGATCGTCTCCGGTACAGACCATTTTTGAGTCGATTTGTTTTTTCTCGCCATTCAGTATATAGCCAAATTTATGATACATCACAATCATATCTTTATCATCTGGAGCCAATGTCCAGCTGTCCGATAGTATCTTTTCTAAAATTTGAGCTGGAGTAGCATTGGGCAAATTCACTTTTTTGTGAGGATTAAACAAATCCAGTTCTAAAAGTTTATCCCACATAATATCGTCTTGATCAATTTTTAAAATCAATCGTGTTTTTATTTCGACAGAATCCGTTGGATGATAAGGCAAAAATGAGTTTACAAATTCGCGGTAACTCATATTCTCAGAACCTTCCATAATATAACTGTCATCTGTCATTCCGAGCTGTACAAACATATTCCAGGCTTTCGAAAAGCCAACTCGTCTTATAGTTCCACGGTATAAAGTCAAAATATCATCTAAACCATAAATCGATCTGTATTTAAGTGAATCCCGGTTTGAATACGCTTCGAATTTTCCGTAACCTTCTACTTCAAGAAATTCTGTTCTGCGAAATACAGTTCCGTACGGAATATATTTATAAGTGCCTTCCTGAATAAATTTTGCAGCACCGCCCTGTCCGGCTAAAACAACGTTTCTTGGCGCCCAGGTAAATTTGTAATTCCATAAATTATTATCGCATTCTGGAGCTACTAAACCACCGCAAAACGATTCAAAAAGCAACATATTGCCACCTTTCGATCTAATTTCATCAATCACTTTCATGGCGCTCATGTGGTCGATTCCAGGATCAAGACCAATTTCATTCATGAAAATTAGATTGTTTTTTTTCGCTTCTTCATCTAAAGCCTGCATGGCATCACTTATATAAGATGCGGTTACAAGATGTTTTTTGAATTCTAGACAGTCTTTTGCAATTTCAATATGCAAATGAGCCGGCAGCATCGAAATCACGATTGAAGCTTTTTCTATTGCTGATTTTCTTTCGTCAGTATCAAAAATATTTAAAGCAATTGGAGTCGCATTGGGGTGTTTCTGTGTCTTTTTTTCGGCCAAAGCCAATGACAAATCTGCCACAACAAGATGTAAATTTTCACTTTCTGACTTTGATAGTAGATAACGTATCAACGATGATGCAGATCGACCAGCTCCGATAATTAAAATGCTTCTCATGTTTTTAATATATAACACAAATGTATTAAAATGTTATAAATATAACAATTGATTATGGTGTAAAAAATGATTTATTTTTAAAAGACGTTAAAAAAGGCATTATTCTTCGGTGAATAATTTTTTAGGAAATCAGAATGCCAATTTTAATTGGATTGAAGTACTTTTGCATAGTAATTGAAAAACAAACAAAATGAAAAGAAAAATAGTTTTGACTGGAGCTTTTATCGGAATGCTAGCTATAATTTTAGGTGCTTTTGGAGCTCATTTATTAAAGAAATGGCTTTCTGTAGATCAATTAAATACTTTTGAAGTTGGTGTTCGCTATCAAATCTATCATGCCTTTTTTTTATTTTTCCTTTCTACAAGAAAAGAACTTGCTGAAAAAACCTTAAAAACAATTTATAATTTGGTTGTTGCAGGCGTAGTTCTTTTTAGTGGTTCTATCTATTTATTAGCTACTAAAAACCTTACACTCTTCGATTTTAAAATTATAGTATTCGCAACTCCTTTAGGCGGATTATTATTAATTATTGCTTGGCTGACATTATTTGTTACGATTTTGAGGCAAAAATCATAAAATCCCGAATAAAAAATTCTATCTAAAAATTAATCTTTAATTTTGTCTCATAAATAACATATAATCTTATTTATGTGAATTTATTTTGTTTTTTACTTTAATTAGAAAAAAATATAACAAATTCATTTACTGGATTATAGAAAAAGAAATTAGAGGCAGTTATTTTTTTATTTTACTGATTTTGAAGTTTAAATTTTACCTTTTTGATATAAATAAAAGTGAAATTGAAATAATTTAAAGCATTAATAATAAATTCTATAATTTTGCTTTTTATAAAAATATCACACACAACTTAAAATTTATGGACACTAACACACTTTTCTCGCAATCGATTTCGTTGAAAGAATTAGGAATTGAAAATGCAAAAGTTCGCTATCAATTATCTGCAGATGAATTGCATGCGATTACTTTGGAGTCTGGCCAAGGAGTTGAAAACTCTACAGGCGCATTGGCGATTAATACAGGTGAATTTACAGGACGTTCTCCTCAAGATCGTTTTATTGTAAAAGACAGCATTACTGAAGATAAAGTTTGGTGGGGAAATGTAAATATTCCTTTTTCGACAGAAGCTTTTGAAAAGTTATACAATAAGGTAACTCAATTTTTATCTAATAAAGAAGTTTTTGTTCGTGACTCTTACGTTTGCTCTGATGCAAATTATAGATTAAATGTTCGTGTTGTAACAGAAACCGCTTGGTCAAACTTGTTTTGCTACAATATGTTCTTAAGACCAGAAGAGTCTGAATTAGCAAATTTTACTCCAGAATGGACTGTGATTTGTGCGCCAAGTTTTATGGCAGATCCTGCTGTAGATGGAACGCGCCAGTCTAATTTTGCTATTCTAGATTTTACTAAAAAAATAGCTCTTATTGGAGGAACAGGATACACTGGAGAAATGAAAAAAGGAATTTTCTCTGCTTTAAATTTCATTTTGCCTGTTTTCGAAAACACATTGCCAATGCATTGCAGCGCTAATGTTGGTGAAGCAGGAGATACAGCAATTTTCTTTGGATTGTCAGGAACTGGAAAAACAACTTTGTCTGCAGATCCAGAACGTAAATTAATTGGAGACGATGAACACGGATGGACTGCTGAAAATACAGTTTTTAACTTTGAAGGTGGCTGTTATGCAAAAGTGATTAATTTATCAGAAGAAAATGAACCAGACATTTTTAGAGCGATCAAAAAAGGAGCTCTTTTAGAAAATGTGGTTTTCAAAGCCGGAACAAACGAAGTAGATTATGACGATGTTTCGATTACTCAAAATACACGTGTGAGCTACCCAATAACTCATATTGATAATATTCAGCCAGGTTCTATTGGCCACAATCCTAAAAACATATTTTTCTTGACGGCAGATTCTTTTGGAATTTTGCCTCCAATCTCAAAACTTACGCCAGGTCAGGCAGCTTACCATTTTATCTCAGGATATACAGCCAAAGTTGCAGGAACTGAAGCAGGAGTAACAGAACCGCAGCCAAATTTTTCAGCTTGTTTTGGAGCGCCATTTATGCCTTTGCATCCAACGCGTTATGCCGAAATGCTAACTAAAAAAATGAAAGATGCAGGAGTAAAAGTTTGGTTAATTAACACTGGCTGGACAGGCGGTGCTTACGGAACAGGAAGCCGAATGAAACTAAAATACACTCGCGCCATGATTACCGCTGCATTAAACGGTGAGTTGGACAATGTAGAATATAAAAATCACGCCGTATTTGGAATCGCAAAACCACAATCTTGCCCGAATGTTCCAAGCGAAATTTTAAATCCAAGAAATACTTGGGAAGATCCTGCGTTATATGATATAAAAGCAATCGAATTGGCTAAGAAATTCAAAGCTAATTTTGCCAAATTTGAAGAGTTCGCTAACGCTGAAATTTTAGCTGGCGCACCAAAAACAGAATAAGGGGGTTACTAATTCAAATTAAAAAAAGCTGTTCGTTATGAACAGCTTTTTTGTTTGGTCTCAATCGCAAAAAAAAAAAAAAAAATGAACACTGAAACTGCGACTGAAAACCTGAAAACTTTATTTCTTACTTTCGTCGATTCGTTTTTGAATTAAATCCCAAGAATAGTAGTGAAAAGTCATTCCGTTGCTCATGGCTACAAAAAGGCCATTTTTGAAATTCCCTCCTAGATTAATGCTCGTTGCATCAGCACCATCACATTCAATCGTTGAAGTTGGAATTTCCGCTAATAAAGGATAATGGTTTAGATTTCCTTTTACACCTTCTCTTGGATAAATCATAAAAGTATTTGCTTGCTGATTTGATACTAAGATATAACCGGTAGAATCTGTTTTTTTATAAATTGCAATTCCTTCGTTGTCGGCTTTGAAACCTGTTTTTCCAAATATTGCTAGCTCTTTATTATCATTTAATGCAGGATCAGCTTTGTATTTTCTGATTCCGAATTGTTCATCACAATACAAAATAGTTCCTAATTCGTTATCTACTGCAATGGCTTCTATTTCTTTTTTTCCGCTATAAGCACCAAATTTTCTCACCACTTTTGCTGTTGCAAATTTTCCAGCACCAAAAATTTCATATTGCCATAAATAACTGCCTGAAGGGCCAGATTTTCTTCCTACAACAGCAAAAATCTTTTTGTCGCTTGGGCGTGTGTATAACGCAATTCCCATTGGGTCACGCAAGGTTTCGCCTTCAAAAACAGAAATTCCGCCGTTATCAATTGCTTTTAAATCGGGCAAGCTAAAAATTCTGATTTTATTGTTTTCGCGTTCTGTGGTTACAGCAACGTCTACTTTTTTTCCGTCGATAATTAATCCATAAGCGATATCAACATTGTTCGGGCGTTTTAAAACCTCAGACTTGGCAACGATTTTTCCTTTTAAATCAAACGCATACAATCCGCCGTCTGTATCTTTATCTGTACCAATAATTATGCTTTTTGAAGCGTCTGTAGGGTGAATCCAGATCGAAGGATCATCCGTATCATGTGGCAACGCTTGTGTGACAACAGTTGGTTTTATTGCATTTTTGGCAACTGGAGCTAACTTATCATCGTTTTTGCATGCGGTAAATAAAACACTTAAAAGTAAAAAAGTGATTATATATTTATTTTTCATTATGATTTCTTTTGAATAAAATTAGACAGAACCGCTAAGTTCTGCCTAATTTAAGAATTTTATAAATTGATTATTACAAGTCAAACTTCAAGCCGAAATTGTATCTCGCTTGATAGTATTCTGCTTGCTTGGTATGCGCTTCAATTCCTTGATAATAACGCAAAGGCTGGTTAGTTAAGTTGTTAGCTTCGGCAAATACGCGAAGGTGTTTTGTGATTTTGAATGAAGCATTCGCATCTAAGAAAAATTGTTTGTCGTAATAACTGTCTTTATAAGATTCTGAACCTAATTCATCTAAATAATCTGAAGTGAAATTGGTCGAAATTCTAGCAGAAAAACGTTTGTTTTCCCAAGATAATGATCCGTTAAACATATGTGGCGTTGTTCCCGGAAGACTGATGTCATTCCTTTCGTTTCCGTCTTCGTCGGCAATTCCTTTTGCCTTAGATTTTGTGTAAGTGTAGTTTAAATATACACCAAATCCCTTTAAAAATTTGCCCGGCAAGAAATCTAACTGACGCTGAAGCGCCACCTCAAAACCATAAACATCAACTTGGTCTCCGTTTCTTGATTGTACAAACGACCAGTTTTCGCCAGCTGGGATTGGATTTGTCTGATTTGGAAAATCTGCAGCAAATTTTGCATCAGTATATTGATTATCACTGTAATTATAAATGAAGTCATTTAATCTTTTGTAGAAAACACCTCCAGAAATTAATCCAACTGATTTGAAATAATTCTCTGCCATGAAATCATAGTTATATGAATATGTTGCATCTAAACCTGGATTTCCAGCTGTAATTTCTTTGTCGGCAGCAATGTTATTTACATAAGGAGCCAGTGCATAATAATTTGGTCTTGCTAAAGCAGTTGTTGCAGCCGCTCTTAAAACTAAATCTTTGGTCGCATTATATTGAAAAGAAATGCTTGGCAATAAATTCGTGTATGAATTGGTATTGTTGATTTGACTCTCTAATTCTTCTTCATCTAAAACTCTATTTCCAGTGTAATCGATGTGCGTATTTTCTACTCTGAAACCTAAAACCATCGAAAGTTTGTCGTTAAAATCCTGATCCCATCTTACGTAAGCCGCATAAATACTTTCTTTAGCATTATAATTTACTGCTAAATATTCAGATGGATTTGCTTCTTTATCAAATAAAGCAGCGTTGTTTAAATCTAAACTTCCTAAGAAATTTGCCGAAGCAAAAGCTCCTGGTACATATTTGCTTCCTGGATTAAAGTTTTTTCCATCATAATAACTAGTCGGAACTTCAGATAATAATTCCATTCCGTCGTTTATTGGCTCGTAAGAGTAGAACATGTTATTTCTTTCTTTTTCTTTCAATCGAAGTCTAAGACCAGTTCTTAATCTTCCTTTTTCAGATGGAATGACAGAGAAAGGAAAACGGATGTTGATTTTTGCACCAAATTCGCTTTCGCTGGTTTCATCTGTGTTTTCTGTAACAGAATCAAATTTGAATTCATCCGTTGATTCTCCAACCGTTGTCATCAAAGGAAATCTAGGATCAGACAAATCTTCCATCATTTCTAAACCTTTCTGACGGTATTCGATATAACGTTCTCCCGGACGATATTCTCTTGCTTTTGCATAATTTGCTGACCAGTCTAAATCTAATTTGGAGTTGATTAAATGTTCTCCGCGAATCGAATAATTTTGAACGCGCTGATCTTCTAATCTCCTGTTTTTGTTTCTGCTGTTATCGACTCCGCCTTTTGTCTGGCGTTTTACACGACCTTCAAAACCAATGATTTCTTCTCCATTATAAAGAGGCTCGATATCATCATAAGTTGTTCTGAAACGGTTTTCCCTGTCATCTCTCCAATTGTAAATGGCATTAGCGAAAATCGTGTTATTCTCGTCAAATTTATAATCTAAAGCTACAGATCCGCTTCTTCGAATACGCTGTACATCATATTTTCTAATCTCTGAAGCTTGTAGATATTCGTTTCCGAAATCATCTTTTACCCATTCATTTTCGATATTATCAGATCCGTAATCTACATTATTGTATGATCCGCTGAAAACAGCACCCAATTTATTGTCAAAAAAACGATTACCGTAAACTAAACCTGCTGTGTAAGAGGCGTGTTCGCGAATTGGCAAATAACCTCCGGCCAGCGTTGCAGAAATTCTTTCGCCGTTTGGAGTTGCTCTTGTAACTAAATTTACAGAACCTCCTATAGCATCAGCATCCATGTCAGAAGTTAAGGTTTTGTTTACTTCGATTGTCGAAATCATATCAGACGGAATCAAATCCATTTGTACGTTTCTATTGTCTCCTTCTGCAGATGGAATTCGGTCACCATTTAAGGTTACCGAGTTCAATGACGGAGCTAAACCTCTAATAATAATGTTACGCGCTTCACCTTGATCATTTTGCATTGTGATACCTGGAACACGTTTTAAAGCGTCTCCAACATTGGCATCAGGAAAACGCCCTACTTGATCAGATGAAATGATGTTTCCTATATTTTTGCTGTTTTTTTGTTGATTCAGCGCTTTGGCCTGACCTTTTAAAATGTCTCCAACAACAACCTCATTTAATTCTGTTCCTGAAGTTTTTAGAGTGAAATCAAGGACGTTATTTTTGCCTTGTTCAACTGTTATTTCGTGAGTAATTGGTTCGTATCCTATATATTTTACTTGTACTTGGTAAGTTCCAGCATTTATGTTAAGCAATTCAAAACGACCATTGTAATCTGAAACTGTGTATTTGTTTTCACCTACAATCTGAATCATCGCTCCAGGCAACGGAAGTTTGTCGTCAATATCTAATACTTTTCCAGAAATTATGGCTTTTTGAGCATAACCTGAAAAGGCTAAAAGCATGAATGTTACTACTAAATAAATTTTTTTCATTGTTTTTTAGTTTGATTTGTTGCGAAACTAGAACCTTAATGTTATTAAAGCCGTTAAAAAAAATTAACATACTGTTATGATTCCCCGCTTAAAATCGAATTACATTAATCTTAAACTAACATTCGAGTTTCAAATAATTGAGGTTCAGTTAAAAACAAATCAACTATTTATGTCAGAATTAAATTTTTGGCGCTAAATTTGCCTTATCAATCACAATCAAAAATCATCAATCATGTTAAAACAATTTTTTATCCTTTGTTCTGGAGCAGACAGAGATCTTCTCGAAGGATGTTCAGAAGGCGAACAAACCAAATATGTTGGTATTGGAGCCACCGTTTTTTTTACTGCAGTTATGGCTTTCTTGGCCAGTGCTTATGCACTTTTTACTGTATTTGACTCTATTTATCCAGCTTTAATTTTTGGCTTTGTATGGAGTTTGCTGATCTTTAATTTAGACCGATTTATTGTGTCGACAATTAAAAAGAGAGACCGTTTTATGGATGAATTTCTGCAGGCGACGCCACGAATTATGCTGGCAATTATTATTGCAATCGTAATTTCTAAGCCTTTGGAGATAAAAATTTTCGAAAAAGAAATCAACACCGTTTTATTGAAAGAAAAAAATGAAATGGAATTGGCCAATAAAAAGCAAATCGGAACTTATTTCAAAACAGATTTAGATAAGAATAAAGCGGAAATCGCAGCTTTAAAAGCGGATATTGTCACCAAAGAAAAAGAAGTAAACGCTCTATATTCGACTTATATTACAGAAGCCGAAGGAACTACAGGAACTAAAAAACTCGGAAAAGGCCCGGTTTATAAAGAAAAACGCGAAAAGCACGATGCATCTTTAAAAGAATTCGAAACGCTAAAAACAGCAAACGAAGCTAAAATTGCCGAGAAAGAAAAAGCAGGCAAACAACTCCAAGCTGACTTAGATAAAAAAGTTTCGCAGACACAACCCATTATTGAAGGTTTTGACGGATTAATGGCGCGAATTAATGCGTTGAATAAACTGCCTTGGCTGCCGTCATTTTTTATAATGCTGTTGTTTTTAGCTATTGAAACGTCTCCAATTATTGCAAAATTATTAGCTCCAAAAGGAGAATTCGATTTTAAACAAGAAGAAGCTGAAACGGCTATGAAAGCTACTTTGGCACAAAACAAATACCAACGTGATTTATTAGTAAAAACAAGTGCTGAAATGCATGATAAGGTGTATGCAGATATTGCAGAAGATAAAAACCTCTATGATTTACAGCGTAAAAATGCCAAGGAATTATTAGAATTGCAATCACATAACTTTTTAGACAAACAGAAAGCGACCTTGTAAAAGGTAATCTTTAAAATGTAAGAAGTCTTAAGCTCTAAATGAACTTAAGACTTTTTTTATTTTCAGTAAGAAGCCATTTCACTTCTCACAAATTACATTTTACATGTAGCTCAAAATCTCTTTTTTATATACATCGTATTCTCCCTGCATGATCAAACCGTTGTCAAGCAGTTTTTTGTAATTCTGTAATTTATCAAAAAGTTCTTCTTTAGATAATTCACTTAATTTACGCTCTCCTGTAGAAGATTGTGTCTGTTGAATTGGCTCATAAGTTTCATAAGAAGGAGTTGTTGCTGGCAGAATTTCAGCATAATTTGTTACTTCTTCAGTTTCTACTTCTTCGATCTCATCTTCAAAATTCTCCACTTCTGGGGTTGGCTGAGCAGTTTCTATAGCTGGTGCCGAAATTGTAACTGGATTTTTAAGTAAATCCAATTGTTCTTTGGCATATGTATAAATTTTTCTAGCTTGAATTTTTGGAATATAATCTATAGAAATTGATAAATCAGTATTTGTATTAAATGAGAATTCTGAACCTAGAATATTTTCTTTTACAAAAGCACCGGCGATATCATCCCAAGTATAATCTGTAAAATCCATAGAAAGACCTAAATTTTTAGGCTTGCAGATGATTATTCTTTTATTTGTTAAAACAATACTATCAGGAAAAACAGTAATTGCAGGTTTTTTTTGAACTGCTATATATCCAACTTCTTCGCCTTTCATCAACAAATCGTTGAGTTTTGAAGTGATTTTTTCAATCGCTTTTGGATCTTGTTCTTCGTTCAGAAATTTTTTAAATTGTTCTTTCATATTTTAATAAGTTGCTAAGTAACTGAGTTGCTAAGTTTTTTTCTTACCGTGCAAATGTAATGCCTAATTTTCTAATTCGATAATTTCATTCTGAATTTTCTTTGTCAAACTTTTGAAAACCAATTCATACGAATGATCAATGAGTTCTTTGACGAATTTGTCTGGAAGATTTCCATTTAAAGCAATCGTATTCCAATGTACTTTGCTCATATGAAAACCAGGTTTTATTTCTTCATACTCAGCTCGCAATTCCTGAGCACGATCTGGATCACACTTTAAATTGGCAGAAGCTTCATTCTTTTCCCATTGAGATAATGAGGATAAAGCAAACATTTTACCACCAACTTTAAAAACTAAAGTATCTTCATCAAAAGGGAAATGTTCTGTTACGCCTTTTCTAGAAAGGCAATATTCATAGAAAGTTTCTAGATTCATACCATGTTATTTTTTCCAATTTTACCTAAATGTGTGTCTTGAAATCCAGTTTCATACTTTAATCCGTAACCAAACATTCTATCCATTGATGAGTGTGAAAATAAAATAATTCCGGACAATTGCAAAATTTCAATTTTAAAATAACAGCCTAATATATAAATTATAACGGCAATTCCTTTATGATGAAAAACGTTGTAGAAAAATGCACCGCTTTTATTTCCAAAAATATAACCCAGCATCGATAAATCAGGTGCTAAAATTAAAGCCAAAAACCACCACCATTCATAATTCAAAAGGCTGAATAAATAGATTCCGAGTACAAATAAGCTTAATTCTTCTAGTTTAATTATTTCTTTCATAATAGTTTTTTTTCCATCATTTTTTCAGGATGTTCTAATTTTTTAAAACCAAATTTTTCATATAAAAAGTGCGCATCTGTTGTCGCTAATCTCCAAATTTTAATATTTTTAAGAACAGGTTCGTTCATCATATTTTCAACTAAAACAGACGAATATCCTTTACCGCGATGTTCTTCAGTAATAAAAACATCCATCACATATCCAAAAACTACAAAATCGGTAATTACGCGCGCAAAGCCAATTTGTTTGTCATCTAAATAAATTCCAAAACAAACCGAAGCATCAATTGCAGTCTGAACTTCTTCGATAGTTCTGGGCGCTGTCCAATAAATAGCTGCCAAAAAGTTGTGTATAAACGGAACGTCAAGTTTGGTTTTATCAGTTGAGACACTAATCATAGTTTTGTTTTTTTTAGCCACGAATTACACGAATTTACATGAATTTATTTTTTGCCAAGATTAAAGGATGAAAAATAATTCAATCTGTGTAAACCTTTGGCAAAAAAAAGCAAGATTTAGTCAGTGAAAATTAGTGTAATTGGTTCGCCAATTCCCTTTCGCTCGCGTCGTGGCAAACCTTTAAATCTTATATAAAATCGGTTTTGATGGACTTGCATCGTTTTCAAACGAAGCGATTTGAAGATTTAAAATATAATTTCCATCTTCAATTTCGTCTGGGACATAAATCATTTCGGTAATTGTCGCATTCAATCTGGCATCAGAATTTAGATTATGTGTGTCTTTTACATTCCAAAATGCTTTATGTGCCAATAATTTTCCTTCATCATGCTCTTTGTCCACACTTGGCAAATCGATCAATAAATGCTGAATTTCGCTTTCGCGGATGAAAATCGCAGCATCTTCAGACAAGTAAGGCGGATTTGTATTCGAGTATTTTCTTGATTTTTTTTCGTTTTGATTTGGAAGTGTTCTGATAATCAAAGCTTCTGTTTTGCTGAACGAATTCGAAATGCTATCTTTCGTAATCACAAAATCATCTCCAATTTTATCAGGTTCAACTGTAATCAATTTTGCATGAAAGAAAAACTGCTTCAAACATTGATTTATGCTGTAAAAATCATTAGTAATATGTCCCAAACATTCCGTGTGAGTTCCATGCCCATGTGGGTTGAAGAAAATATTATTAAAATTCGTAGATGATTTTCCTTCCGAAACTTTCCCGATCCAATCGCCAAAAACTACAGGTTCGATAACGGGTTTTTCGATATACCACGCAATTGGGTTTTCGTCTGTATTGCTTAAAGGAATTGAGATATCAATGGGTTTTGATAAGTCGATTTCGAAGTTGTTGATTTTTGCTCGCAAAGTTTGTTTTTTTATGCCACGAAGGCTCAAAGGCACAAATTAATTTAAACTTTGTGGCTTAGTGTCTTTGCGGCTATTTTTTTACTCTTCCAAATTTAGATAAAATAGATCACTTGCAATTCCATCCGTTAAAAATTTTCCCTTTGGAGTTGGTTTAAGAATGTTATTTTCAATTGAAAGCAAATCGTCTTTTAAGAATTTTTGAGCTTGTTTTTTTAGATAATTCAAATATTCCAAACCAAATTCATTTTCAACTCTTTCTAAAGAAACGCCCCAAATCGTTCTTAAACCAGTCATAATATATTCATTATAGCGATCTGAAATAGTCAGAATTTCAGTTTCGATAGGAAGCTCATTGTTCTGAATCGATTTCAAATACAACGAATTATTCGCAATATTCCAGCCTCTTTTTTCGCCGTCATAACTATGTGCCGAAGGCCCGATTCCGATATATTTTTTTCCGAGCCAGTAAGCCGAATTGTTTTTGGAAAAATAATTCTCTTTTCCAAAATTCGATAATTCATAATGAATGAATCCGTTTTTTTGAAGTGTTTCAACTAAAATCATAAAGTGATTTGAAGCCGCTTCATCTTGAGGTTCAGCAATTTTTCCTGTATCAATAAGTTTTCTTAAAGCTGTTTTTGGTTCAACCGTCAACGCATAACTCGAAATATGCGGAATGCCAAAACTCAAAGCCGTTTCGATATTCTGTTTCCACATTTCGTCGCTCATTCCTGGAATTCCGTAAATCAAGTCCAGCGAAATATTATCAAAATACTTTGTTGCTTCTTGTAAACATTTTATGGCTTCCGCGGCATTATGAGCGCGATTCATCATCTTCAAATCTTCTTCATAAAAAGACTGAATTCCAATGCTTAAACGATTTATCGGACTTTTAGATAATGCAAAAATTCGCTCTGCAGACAAATCATCAGGATTTGCTTCGAGCGTAATTTCCGGATTTTCTACAACATTGTAGTTTTTATAAACTTCTGAAATTAAAAAATTGATTTCGTCATTGGTCAAAACAGAAGGAGTTCCGCCTCCGAAATAAATGGTTTCTACTCCCGAGAATTCGGGATCGTTGTCAAATTCATTTTTACGCATACCAATTTCTTTAGCCAAAGCCAAAACCATCTCGTCTTTCTTCTTCATCGAAGTCGAAAAATGAAAATCGCAATAATGGCAAGCCTGCTTGCAAAAAGGAATATGGATGTAGATACCGCTCATTTTTAGTTTTCAGTCTCAGTTTTCGGTCTCAGTCTCAGCTCTTAACTGTGACCGCGATTGTAAACTATTTTCTAATTTTGTCCTCATTTTGTTTCACAAAAGCATCCCAGCCTGTATAACTTTTTCCGGCCACGATTTTTCCAGAGTTAAAAAAATGACAAACCGCCGCCGCCAATCCATCAGTTGAATCGAGATTTTTAGGCAGTTCTTTTAGACCTAAAAGCTGTTGCAGCATTTTCGCAACTTGTTCTTTGCTGGCATTTCCGTTTCCGGTAATGGCCATTTTTATCTTTTTTGGTTCATATTCCGTAATCGGAATATCTCGTGAAAGTCCGGCTGCCATAGCAACGCCTTGTGCGCGTCCCAATTTTAGCATAGATTGGACGTTTTTGCCAAAGAAAGGTGCTTCAATCGCAATTTCATCAGGATGATGCGTTTCGATTAATTCGATTGTTCGTTCAAAAATGATTTTTAGCTTTTGGTAATGATTGTCGTATTTGGAAAGTTGCAATTCATTCAATTGCAAAAATTCCATTTTTTTATTGATGACTTTAATCAATCCAAAACCCATAATTGTTGTTCCTGGGTCAATACCTAATATGATGCGTTCTTTTGTCAAGAGAGTTTTTGTTTCAAGTTTTTTTGTTTCAAGCTTCAAGTTTTTGAAATGAAACGATTCATTTTCTAATATACTAATTGCCACATTATCTAATTCTCAAATTGATTACTTTTGCAGCATGATTTCAATTCCTCACAAAGCTAAACAATTCCTCGTTCTTCTAGTCAAACTTTTGATCGTTGGCGGCGCATTTTATTTTATTTACAGTCAGCTGGCAAATAATGACAAATTGGACTGGAACAAGTTTTTAATATTGTTTCGCAAAAACCAGTCGGTTTTAGGAATTGCATTTATATTGCTTTTAAGTGTTTTAAATCGTTATTTCGAGATTTTAAAATGGCAAAATCTGGCAAAAGTTATTCAAGAAATCTCGCTTGGCGAAGCCACAAAACAGGTTTTAGCTGCCTTGACAGCGGGAATTTTTACTCCAAACGGAGTAGGAGAGTACGCCGGAAAAGCGTTGTATTATCCTAAATCAGAAGCTAAAAAAGTGGTTTTTCTCAACTTGATCTGCAACGGAATTCAGATGATTTTGACCATTATTTTTGGAATCTTCGGATTATTATATTTTAATGCAAATTATAATGTGATTACTGCCAAAACTGTCGCAATTTTATTTGGCGGTTTTGTTTTGATTTTAATCCTATTGTTTTCTCTAAAAAAAATCAAAATCAAAGGATATTCGATTGAAAAACTCATTCATAAAATCAATGAAATTCCAAAATCAATTCATCAAAAAAACATTTTTTTAGGAATTTGCCGTTATCTGGTTTTCTCTCATCAATACTATTTTTTATTTTTAGCTTTTGATGTCGATTTGCCTTATTTAACTTTAATGGCAGCCATTACGTCGGTTTATTTTTTAGCTTCATCATTGCCGACATTTCAATTTTTAGACTTCGCAGTTAAGGGAAGTGTTGCTATTTATTTCTTCGGAATTCTAGGCGTAAACGAATGGATTGTCGTTTTTATTACCACTTTAATGTGGTTTTTAAATGTAGTTTTGCCTGTAGTTTTAGGAAGTTATTATGTGTTGAATTTTAAGGCAAAAACCACAGTATGATTTTGGTTTTATTTATCATATTGATAATTTATGTGATAAGCATCAGTTTGCTTATTGGTGGATTTTTTAATGTAAAAAAATATCGAAATCAAGGCTTAAAGCCAAAGACAAGCTTTACTGTAATCGTTCCTTTTCGCAATGAAGAAGAAAATCTGCCTCATCTCTTAAAAAGTTTTTCAAATTTAAATTATCCAACAGATTTATTCGAAGTTATTTTGGTAGATGATAATTCAAAAGAAAAATTTAAAATTTCAAGTTTCAAGTTTCAGGTTTCTGTAATCGATAATATCAGGGTATCAAATTCGCCTAAAAAAGATGCCATTTTAACCGCGATTCAAAAGGTAAAAACGGATTGGGTTATCACAACAGATGCAGATTGTATTGTTCAGGAAAACTGGCTTTTAACCTTCGACAATTACATTCAGGAAAATAATGTTTCGATGCTTGCCGGCGCAGTTTCTTATCAGTGCGAAAACTCTTTTTTGCATCATTTTCAGCAATTGGATTTAACGAGTTTGCAAGGTGCAACAATAGGAAGTTTTGGACTTAAAAAAGCTTTTATGTGCAACGGAGCCAATTTTGCCTACAAAAAATTTTTGTTTGAAAAACTAAACGGATTTGACGGAAATAACAAAATTGCGAGTGGAGATGATGTTTTTTTACTTCAAAAAGCCGTAGAACAATTTTCAGATAAAGTACATTATTTAAAAGCAAAAGATGCAATTGTAAGTACAAAACCAACAGAAAATTGGAAATCCTTATTCCATCAAAGAGTGCGCTGGGCATCAAAAACAAGTTCGTATAAAAGTATTTTCGGAAAGTGTTTGGGAGTAATAGTTTTTTTTGGAAATCTCAGTTTCGTGCTCGGTTTTCTTTTTTTACTTTTTGGAACACTTTCTTACCCTTTATTTGTCATGTTCGCTTTTTTCAAGTTTATAACCGATTTTGTTTTGCTTTATATCACAAATCGATTCTTAACGAAAAGTAGAATCAAAAGTCTTATTTTAAGCAGTTTGCTGTATCCTTTTTTCAGTTCAGCTGTGGCGTTATACAGTCTTTTTGGCTCCTACGAGTGGAAAGGAAGAAAGTTTAGAAGCTAGTTTTTTTAACCATATAAGTTCTATAGTTTTATTTAATAAAAACCTTAGCTTGAATTGCTTACATAACTTATATACTGAGATTTATAAATTATTTTCTGTCTCTTTCTTTAAGAATTACAGGTAAAATAAACTGTGTTTTTACTGGAATACCACGTTTTATGGCAGGATTTATTTTAGGAAAATCGACTAAACGGGCGTGAAGAATGCTGTCAATTTTAATTGTATCATAAGCAACAGAATCTTTAGGAAACTGTGGCTCAAATTTCATAGTTGCGTTAGGAAATACAGTTACTTTTACTTCAATAGTATCTAATTCTGGATACATAATCGACAACGTATCAATGTCTAATTTTTCCTGAATAAGCTGTGCCATAACTTCAAAAAAGCATTGCTGACGCTGTTTTTTATCAGGGATTTTTTCGCAGTCTACTACTGATGGATATTCGTCAACTTCTTTCCAGTTGATGGATTTTAATTCCTTTTGGAGTAATTCTTTTTCAGACGGAACCTGCTTCTCAAAATATTGACAAGAATTAAAAAATAAAACGAATAAAAAAAGAGAAAACTGCTTCAAGATTTTGAAATTGAATTGAATAATAGATTATGGTATAAAAATACGATTATTTTTTTTGAGAAGCTTTGTATTGCAGATAATCTTCATAGGTTTCTGAAAGCCATTGCTCTTTGTTTTGTGCTGCAACTTGCTTTTGATCAGGATATAAGTGAGCCAATCGATCTGAAAATGTTGCTATTTGAACTGTATAATTGTAAAATTCTGTTTTTGTTAAAATTACTTTTGAATCATTTTTGCGATTAAAATATTCAAAGAAAAGAGCATCAAATTCTTTCATAGAAAAATTTAATACTTTTTTCTTATTACTTTTATAAATGCTGTCCTGCAATAGTTGATCGTGGACAGATGTTTTTTTTGCCTGTGAATATGTATTATTACAAATCAAGAACATTAAAAAACAAAATAAAAAAAAGTTCAAAAGCTTATACATAGCCTATTTTTACCAAGGTTTTGTAGGGGCAAAATTACAAAAATATATGGATTTACTATTAGTTGCACTAGGTTTTATTTGCATGATTGTTGGGGTTTTTGGCAGTTTTTTGCCCGTATTGCCTGGCTTAACGAGTTGCTGGATAGGTTTGCTGCTATTACATTTAACAAAAGCAGTAGACAATAACTATTGGCTTTTAGGAATTACCCTTTTAATTACAATTGTTATCACCATTCTCGATTACGTAATTCCCTCAAAAGGCACCAAAAAATTTGGAGGAAGTTCGTATGGAGTTTGGGGAACGAATATTGGTTTAATAGTGGGAATTTTGGCTCCTATACCTTTTGGAGTTATCATTGGTCCATTTGTTGGAGCATTTGTCGGCGAAATGATTTATGACTCGACAAATCATAAAAGAGCATTAAAAGCGGCCACTGGATCGGTACTCGGATTTCTTGCATCAAGCTTTATTAATTTCTTATTTTGTATTATTTTTCTAGGTATTTTTTTAAGTGTGACATGGGAATATCGAAATATTTTATTTTAATTATGTAACATTCGGTTAAGCTTTTTCTTATTTTTCTTTCATTTTAATAAAATAATTCATTTTTGTAAAAAATATTTTCACTTTGTTTTGATTACGAAAGGGTTATGTTTGCTGGGAGTTGAAGTTTTTTATGTTAAACAGGTGTTAATCGGTGTCTGTAATTTTTAACTTATTTTTTGGAAATGTTAAAATATTTTATATTTTTATCCTGATAAACGATGAAATAGCCCCTTTTGTCGATTATTTCGAATAGTTTTAAATAATTTTAAATTAAATTACTATGACTCCAAACCTACAAATTGAACTTAGACGTTTTATCTCTTCTAATGTTGTTTCAAAGTTAAATAAGTTTTATTTTGAAAATGATGCACTTTTAATCAAAGGAATTGATGTATCAATCGGAACCATTCTAATGGGATTGTATAATAAAGCCGGAGAATCAGGTTTCTACAAAGAAATTATTTCACTAATAGAAGACAATTCCACATTTTACCAAGAAGTCGATTTTGTCTCTGGCAGAATTTTAGCGGTCGACGACTGTTACAGATTAGAAGGAAATGCACTGCTTAAAGAAATCTTTACTACTAAAAAAGGAAGAATTTCAGAAATGATTTCAAATGAAGTCGGAATCAAAAGTGAAACTGCAAGAGAAATACTTAACTTCTCAGCCCTGTTAGTAGTTTCTTATCTTAAAAATAATATCCAATTATTAGACAGTTTAAAATTATTGTTAGAAGAACAAAAACGAGATATTTTAAACAGCATTCAGCCGGGAATCAAAATTATCTTAGGATTTACGTGCCACGAAGTAGTTGAAGATAAAAACCAAACAATGGGAAGATCAATATTTACTCTTTTCGGACATAACTTTTTCAGCTTCTAAATAAAAAAAATCCCATCTTACAAAGTAAAACAGGATTTTATATAAAGTACTATTTGAACCGTTTCTTAAACGTTTTTCAAATTGATGATTTCTTGCTCAGTCAAAAAGCGCCAGTTTCCTCTTGGCAAATTCTTTTTGGTTAAACCAGCAAATGACACGCGGTCAATACGTAAAACATCATATTCAAAGTTTTCGAAAATAGCACGAACTACTTTTACATTAGATGAACGTAATTTAAGACCTATCTCACTTTTAGGTTCATTATCAATATAACTCACCTCTTCAACAAATACACGGTGCCCGTCAAGAACCAAACCTTTGCTGATTTTTTCTAAATCTTCAAATTTCAAGTTTTTATCTAATGAAACCTGATAGATTTTAGATGATTTCTGACTCGGTAAAGTAAATTTACGAATCATATCTGTATCGTTAGTAAACAACAATAAACCAGTTGTGTTTTTGTCCATTCTTCCGATAGGAGCAATTTTTGCAGTAGTAGAACCACGCACAAGTTCTAAAACATTACGATATTCCTGACCTTCGTCAAGAGCAGTTGTAAAGTTTTTTGGTTTGTTAAGCAAGATGTATTCTTTCTTTTCAGGAGTTAAGGTAACGCCGTCAAAATTTACAACATCGTTTAATTTTACTAAATAACCCATTTCAGTTACTGGAACGCCATTTACTTTTACGTTTCCAGACTGAATGTATATATCGGCATCACGACGCGAACAAGCACCTGAATTAGAGATGTATTTGTTCAAACGAATCTCGTCTGCAGCTTTCTGTCTTTTAGGAGCCTGGTTTTGTTTTTTAATTTTTTCTGCCTTTTCTTCAGCAGCAGCCTTAACAGCAGGGTTCACTTTTTTTGGCCCTTGAGCGCGCTTCGCCATAGGAGGTTTTGGCTTGTTAGAGTTTGGTCTAGAGCCACTTGGTCTAGATCCGCCTCTTTTATTATTGCCTTCCTTATTGTTCATAAATTCTGTAATTTGTGCAAAGATAGTTTATTCTTGCTAAATAATCCTAAGTTCATTGTTCTTAGATTAATAGCTATGATTTTTTAGAGATATAGGAGCATCACAATTGGCCTTTTTTTAGGCATGGTTTCCCGCTTTTTGCTTCAATCTTTTATGGCGAACCCCGCCACAAAAGGATTTTCGCAACAATCGGGGCTAGATTCAAACAATTGGACTTTTTTAAACATTTGAAAAAGAGCAATTTAATAGAGTGAAACAAATTTAAAAAGAAAACTCAGTAAATCTCTGTGAAACCTTTGTGCCTCTTTGTGGTATAAATTAATCTATACTTTTAAAAGTAAATTTTTTCCGTGCCATAAAACACTCGGATTTATCAGGATAATGCAGAAAACGCCAGATACAATCAAAAACTTCAAAACATTATGAAGGATTAAAAACTGCTCTTTAGAGTTAGATTTCCATAAAAAAATCAAGAAAAAAAGCAATACAGCGAAACATAAATAAAAATATAGATCCATATAACCAACATCGTAAACATTGATTAAAACATAAACCGGAAGTATTGTCAGAATTGTTAAAGCAGTAATAATCTGCTTCGAAACGGTTTCGTTATAAAGTATTGGAATCGTTCTGTAATTGTTGGCCAAGTCGCCTTTTAAATTTTCTAAATCCTTTATCATTTCGCGAATCAGCAATAATAAGAACAAGAAAACAGCATGGGCTGAAATTACCATAAAATGACTCATATGATCTTCAATTTCTTCAAACGAGATCTTGTTGTAGAAATACAATAAAATCGCAAAAAAAGGAATAACCGCTAACAATGCCGAAGTTAAGTTGCCAATAATAGCGTATTTTTTTATTTTATGAGAGTAAAACCAAATCAGGAATATATAAGCTGAAAAGAATAAAAAAGCGCGCCAAGAAACAATCAGCGCCATTAAAACCGCCAAGAAATTCAAACTAAAATAAACCGACAATTTTGTTTTCTGACTGACTAAGCGATCCAGCATCGATTTATTGGGTCTGTTGATCAAATCTTTCTGACTGTCATAAAAATTATTGATAATATATCCAGAAGCAATTGTAATCGCAGATGCAAAAACAATCAAAAACAAATTAAAATCGAGCAAAATATCAAGTGCTCTCTTATCTGGAGCTAATATAAAAATCGCCGAGAGATATTGTGCCAAAACAATAATCGGAATGTTATAGCCTCTCACAACGGAGAACAAACTAACAATTTTCATTACTAAAAGCTTCTGCTGTCTGCTTAACATTTTTCTGTAGTTAGTTTGGAATTTTAATTTTTTGAATATTTTTTTAAAAATGTTTTTTGTAAAATTAAAGTTTGTTTTTTAATAATGCTGCAGAGCCATAACCTAATTTTCGAATGCAAGCTAAGGCTTCTTTTTGAGAAATTTCGATTTCTTTGATGTCTTTTTTTTCTACAAAACAAACTGACCCGCTCCACGGATTTGGAGCATCTGGAACAAAGACTGCAAAATTATTTTCATTTATCTGTTCGATCAAAAAAGCGAATTGCAATCCAGCATCTGTAGGAACCAAGATAACTTTTAAATCTTGTTTAGATTCAAAACCCATTATATTTTCATTCATGTTTTTCATAAATGAATATCCAGGAATGAAGCTTAAAATTCCGTTTTCTAATTTTTGAACCAGCTTTTGGGCTTTTGCTGTTCTGCCTAATAATCCAGCTATAAAGCATAAAACGATTATAATTAAAATGCCTATAAGTTCTTGGAGTGCTAGTCCTAAAAATTGTATTCTTGGCAGATGACTTACTAACGGCAGTGTTATTTTTTGAATGATATGATATCCTTTTTCAAAAAGAACAACTAATAAAATTAGCGGGGCCAAAAATAAAATTCCTCCTAAAAAAGTTGCTTTGATGATTTTTAAAATACTTTTCATTTCAATAACTTTTTTAGGATTAGATTTAGGAAAATGTATTCAAATAACGGAGGCTTTTAGGGAATTTTGCTTAAAACTGATAAACCACTTCTAGTTTATAATCTTTTAAAGATGCTTTTGCGCGTTCTAAATCTTCGGTAAAACCAAGAATATAACCGCCACCGCCAGAACCACAAAGTTTTAAATAATAATCGTTTGTGTCAATTCCGTTTTGCCAGATTCCATGAAATTGTTCTGGAATCATTGGTTTAAAGTTATTTAAAACGACTTTTGAAAGCTTTTTAGTATTGGTAAACAAAGATTTCATATCGCCATGCAAAAAGTTTTCTACGCAGGCGTCTGTATATTTTACAAATTGGTTTTTAAGCATCGCACGGAAACCTTTGTCTTTTAGGTTTTCCATAAAAATGTTAACCATTGGAGCAGTTTCGCCGACAATTCCAGAATCTAATAAAAAGACAGCACCTTTTCCGTCAAAACTTTGAGTCGGAATTCCGGTTGCTTCAATATTATCTTTAGAATTAATTAAAATCGGAATACTCAAATAGCTGTTTAAAGGATCTAAACCAGAACTTTTTCCGTGGAAAAAACTCTCCATTTGAGAAAATATATTTTTTAATTGTAAAAGTTTTTCGCGTGTTAAATTTTCTAAAACGGTAATTTTATGTGTAGCATATTTGTCGTAAATAGCTGCAACAAGAGCACCGCTGCTTCCAACGCCATATCCTTGCGGAATACTAGAATCAAAATACATTCCGGTTTCGACATCATTTTTTAAAGTCAGCAAATCAAAAGAAACCAAATTTGGCTGTTCATTTTGTAAAGCTTCCAGATATGTTGTATAACGTTTTAAACTTGCGTTTGATGCAATTGCTTCTGCCGAAGGATTTTCGGATTTCTTCAAAGCACCATTGTAAAAATTATAAGGAATAGAAAGTCCTTTAGAGTCGCGGATGATTCCGTATTCTCCAAAGAGTAATATTTTTGAGTAAAATAATGGTCCTTTCATAATTTATTTGATGTCTTTCTTTATTTTATTTGGGTCTTGTCGTGTGTCGAAAATATTGTGAATCCTGATTTCATTTGAGCCAAAACTATATAAGAGACTTGACTGTTTTGTTATAACACATTTTCGATATTTTTTATTTACTAACGATTTAGAAAAAATTTCAGGATTCATACTTATTATTGAAATTGCTTTTGAAGTTTCAACAAAAATATTTCTTTCGATTTCTTAGACCATTTGTTTTCAATAAAATTTAAAACAGCATCTAAATTCTTCTCAGCTGTTTTTGAAATATTTACTTTAAGATTCACTACCTGTATTTTTTCATCACATCCTCATAACTGCTAAATTCTCCTCTTTCAAATTCTAATTCACTTTGGGCTATATCTTCTTTTTGTTGATCAGTCAAATCATCCCACCAATCTTTTTTCTTTTTGGTTAACAATTTTTTGACTGCCAAAATGATTGAAAGATCATCTGTACCTTCGAGAATATCTATCACTTCACGTTTTTCTAATTGAATGTCCATAATCAAAATTTTAATTAAAGATACGGAAAATTATAATGCAATTGCACCGTCTCCAATTTGATCGCAAATGTACTGACGATTCTGACAAAATACAACTAATTCGTCCTGAATAAATTGCAGTACTTTTTCGCTAACGTTTTCGGGATATAATACATGCACATTTGCTCCAGCATCCAGCGTAAAACAAACCGGAATTTGAGTTTCGGTTCTAAATTTCCAAATTGCATTTATGATTTGCAATGTATTTGGTTTCATCAAAATAAAATACGGCATCGATGTCATCATCATGGCATGCAAAGTCAAAGCTTCGCTTTCGACAACTTTAATGAATTCGTCTAAATTTCCGCTTTCAAAAATCTTAATTAACTGATCTAAGTTTTCGTGCGCCTGAGCAAAACGTCTTTCAGCATACGGATGATTGTGCATTAAATCATGGCCAACTGTGCTTGAAACCTGTTTTTCGCCTTTGTCAACCAATAAAATAGTGTCTTGATAATTCTTGAAATTTTTATGAATTGCGTGCGGAAATTCGATTCCAAATAAATCCGAACTTCCTTCAATATTTGCTTGATTTCCCCAAACTACTACATTTCCTTTTACGCTTCGGCATGCACTTCCAGAACCTAAACGCGCTAAAAATGATGCTTTTTGGTAGAAATATTCATCGGTCATGTCAGGATTTAAACCTTTCTCTAAACTCATAAAATTCATTGCCAAAGCGGCCATTCCAGAAGCCGAAGACGCAATTCCTGAACTGTGCGGAAAAGTATTTTGCGTATCAATTGTAAAATGATACTCTTTCAAAAACGGCAAATAAACTTCAACTCTTTCTAAAAATTTTTGAATTTTTGGTTTGAAATCTTCTTTTGGCTGTCCCTCAAAAAGTAAATCAAAAGAAAAAGAATTTGAATTCTCTTTCTTCTCAAATCCTAATTTCGTAACAGTTTTACAATTATTAAGAGTAAAACTCACCGATGGATTTGCGGGAATCTGATTGTCTTTTTTGCCCCAATATTTTACTAATGCAATATTGCTGGGAGCGCTCCACTCAAAATTTCCGTTTTCGATGGTTGAAGTATATGTTTTAGGAATAAAATCAGCTGCTGTAAACATGAATTATAAAATTTTGGCAAAGATAGCTTTTTCACCATAAAAGATATTTTTTTCACCGTATAAGTTATATAAGAAAATGTTGAAGTTTAACTGCATTGAACTTACAAGACTTATGTGGTTTAAACTTTCTTTTTGACTATTTTTGACTAAAAAAACACAAAAATGAATAAAGTAACACGAATTGCAATAGCGGTAATCATTTGTCTGGCAGTTGGATATTCATCATCAACCTTTACAAAAGCGGGAGTAGAAACGTGGTATCCAACAATTCTGAAACCAAGTTTTAATCCGCCAAATTGGGTTTTCATGCCAGTTTGGACCTTGCTTTTTATTTTAATGGGAGTGGCAGCAGGATTAGTTTGGGATAAAATAAACCAACAGGAAGAGCAAGTAAAAAAAGCTTTAGGTTTCTTTTTGATTCAATTGATACTTAATGCAGTTTGGTCGTATTTGTTCTTCGGACTAAAAAATCCGATGCTGGCTTTGATCGAAATTGCACTTCTTTGGCTTATGATTTATGAAACGTATTTAAAGTTTGACAAAATCAATAAAATTGCAGGTTATTTGCTGATTCCATACATTGCTTGGGTAAGTTTTGCAGGGATTTTAAACGCTAGTATTTGGTGGCTGAATCGATAATGTTTTAGTTCAGCCACAGTAAAGTGGCAGTGTAAAAATGAGACTGAAAACTATTTGAAATACTTTAAACTATTTCAATTAAATCTGAAGGATTATGAATAACCAATTTCGCGCCGCTTGCCATTAATTCTTCTTCTGTTCGATAGCCCCAAGAAACTCCAACGGGAAGCATATTCGCGTTTATTGCCGTCTGCATATCAATATCTGAATCGCCTACGAAAAGAATTTCTTCTGGTTTTAAATTCCAATTCTTGCCAATTTCCAACGCCTCAAACGGATTTGGTTTTTTTAATACTTCGGTACTTAAACCAACTGCAGCATCAAAATAATCAGGAAATATTTGGGCTGCGATTTTTTTGGTAAGCTCATCGGCTTTGTTAGAGAAAACCGCTAATTTGATATTTTGAGAAGCCAGATTATCTAATAATTCGACAATGCCTTCGTACGGTTTTGTTTTAATCGTACAAACTTCACGATACGTTTCGATCATACAATCAAAACAATTTTCAATTTGTTCTTCAGAATTGTTGGATGCCGGTAAAGCCTTGCTAACCAAGTTTCGCAAACCGCTTCCTATAAAATATTGATAGGTATCGTAAGTATGAGTTGGATAATTTAGACCTGTAAGTACAGTATTCATTGCATCTGAAATATCTTCTAATGAGTTTACTAATGTTCCGTCTAAATCAAAAATAATTCCTTTAAATTTCATTCTATTATATATTATTGGCCAAAATAAACCCGCTTGTCCAGGCATTTTGAAAGTTGAAACCTCCCGTAATCGCATCGATATTTACAATTTCACCAGCAAAATAAAGGTTTTGATGCAATTTGCTTTCCATTGTCTTAAAATTGATTTCTTTTAAATCTATTCCTCCGGCGGTTACAAATTCTTCTTTAAAAGTACTTTTTCCATTTACCTGAAATTTGGCTTTTGTGAGTTGAGAAGCTAAATTCTGCAATTGATTTTTAGATAAATCGGCCCATTTTGTTTCTCCTTCAATTTCTGAAGCAAGAACTAAACTTTCCCACAGACGATTAGCGAAATCGAAAGGAGATTTTTTTGAAACTGCTTTTTTGGCATGTTCCTGTTTTAAGTCTTTTAGGATTTTTTCTGCATCTTCGGTATCAACATCGTTTAGCCAATTTACGAAAATAGTAAACTGATAATTTTTATCGAATAAAGTTCTAGCACCCCAAGCAGAAAGCTTTAGAATTGCAGGGCCGCTCATTCCCCAATGCGTGATTAATAAAGGCCCGGTCGATTCTAGCTTAGTATCTTTTACGTTTATAGTAACTTGTGCGGCAACACCAGGCAATTCTTTAATTCGTGAATCTTTGATGTTGAAAGTAAATAGGGAAGGAACTGGGCTAACAATGGCATGACCTTGCATTTGGAGCATTTCCCAAATTTTAGGATTGCTTCCCGTTGCTAAAACTAATTTTTCTGTTGCGTAATTTGTATCTTGAGTATCAATTTTCCAGTGATTTTCGGCTTTAAAAATCGATTGTACACTTTGTCCTGTCAAAACTTTTATGCCTAATTTGCCAGTTGCTTCCAGAAAACAATCAATAATAGTTTGGGATGAATTAGAGATTGGAAACATTCGTCCATCATCTTCGATTTTTAATTCTACGCCATGTTTTTCGAACCATTCAATTGTATCTCCTGAACAAAACTGATGAAAAGGCCCGCGAAGTTCTTTTTCGCCACGCGGGTAAAATTTAACCAATTCATTTGGCTCAAAGCAAGCGTGTGTTACGTTGCATCGTCCGCCTCCGGAAACGCGAACTTTAGAAAGCACTTCTTTTCCTCTTTCTAAAATGGCAATTTTCATTTTCGGATTTTTCTCTGCAATATTAATTGCTGTAAAAAAACCTGCAGCGCCTCCGCCAACAATGATTATGTCGAAATTTTTGATCATATTTTATCTGGAAAATCAGTGATGATTCCGTTTACTTTTAAATTTTTTATTTTTTGAATGTCTTCCTCAATATTAACTGTCCAAGGTAAAACCAGAAATCCTTTTTCTTGCATTTGAAGAACATTTTCTGAATTCAATAAATGATAATAAGGATGAATTGCTTTTGCTTTTATCGTTTCGGCGAAAGCCAAAGCCAAATTAAGATCTGTTTCTGTTAAAACCCCAATCGGAATATTTGAATTTAAATTGTGAACTTCCTGCAAGGCATTCCAATCAAAACTAGAAACGATAAAATGCTCGTAATTCCAGTTTTTCTCCGAAATGTATTCTTCTATTAAAGCTACAGCTTTGCCTAAAGTTTCGTAACTTTTCAATTCTATATTGATAAAGCATTTTTTGTCAACCAAATCGAAAACTTCTCTTAGAGTCGGAATTTCATGTTTCCCGTCAATCAAAAATGATTTTAATTCGGTCAAAGATAATGTATTTACAAAACCTTTTCCGTTGGTCATTTTGTCTATGGTTTCGTCGTGAATAACGATAATATGTCCGTCAGCGCTTAAATGAACGTCGAGTTCAATTCCGTCAGCATTTAAGTCTAATGCTTTCTGAAAAGATTGTAAAGTATTCTCGGGTTCGTAGGCTTTGGCACCACGATGTGCTATTTTTAGCATGTCTAGAAAGTTTAAACGCAAAGGTCGCAAAGTTTTACGCAAAGGTCACAAGTTTTTTTAAATCTTTGCGAGCCCAGCGATTTTGCCTTGCGTTCTTTGCGGTTAAACTTTTAGATTTTTTCTAATAAAACAAGCCCAAATTCAGAATCTATTATTCCTTTTCCGTTTCGAACTTCGGTTTCTTTTCCAGAAAAAGCATCTTTTAATTTTGTTCCGTCCTTAAAAACAGAATCAACAGGAAGTTCTTTATATCCGGTTCCTAAATCTAGTCCAATTATGACCTCATCTTTATGATTTTCTTTGTTATAAACTCTTGAAAAAATATACGGTTTGTCTGAAATCATTTTGTGGATTCCTGCGCCAACTGCAGGATGATTTCTTCGAAATTGCCCTAATTTTTGCCAATGTAAAAGAATTCTTTGTGTCTCAGGATTTGACTCAATCTCTTCCCAATTCATGAAAGATCGTAAAGTGGCGTCGCCTTCTGTACCTTCAATGGCAAGCGAACGTCCAGATTCGTCTCCATAATATATTTGAGAGATGCCCGGTGAGAGCAATAATTTAGTTCCGGCTTCAAAAGCGCGTTTGCGATCCGCATCAAACGGACTATCATCATGCGATGATACATAATTAAGTACGCTGAAACCTTTTAATTCATTTTGAAGCTTGTCTGAATACTTAGAGAATATAAATTCATAATCATTTTGAGCATCTAACTTAAACTCAAAATTGATCATGTTGTTAAAACCTTTTTCAAAATAATTTACTTTGCGGTCGCCAAAATCATACTCTTGTCCGCTACTAATTTCGTAACCGTAAACCTCAGCAATAGTATAAAACGGATTTTGATCGAGCACTTGCAAAGGATGATGTTTTTTCCAGGTTTCAAAAGCGTAATCGCATTCTTTTCTAAAATCAATCCATACATTTTCTTCTGTATGTTTCACAGTATCGGCTCTATAAGCATCAATTCCAAATTCTAGAATATAATCTGTCAGCCATTTTATAATGTAGTATTTTGGCGTTCTTGGGTAATTTGTTCTTTTAAAAAATTCATCAAGTGAAGTACTTTCTTTTTCATAACGATCTTCCTTTTTCCATTTTTCGATTAGAGAAGTAGGAAGCTCGACTTCTTTAGTACTTTCAGTTCTTACGTCCGGAAGATTATCAACAAGAGTACACATTGTTGTGTTTTCAAATGATTTGTAATCGCAGACAATGCCAGTTCGAACCCAGTCTTCCGGCCAAATAGGATCTTCTGGAGTTACAGGTCCAGTATGATTTATAACGCCGTCTAAAATAATTCTGATGCCTTTTTCGTGAGCCTTTTTAACCAAAAGGGCTAAATCATTTTTGGTGCCAAAATTAGGATCTAAAGCCGTCCAGTCTCTTGCCCAATACCCGTGATACCCGTAAGTAAGACCAGTTCCTTCATCAACACCATCGTGAATTTGTTCGACTATTGGTGTAAACCAAATAGCATTTATTCCCAGTTCATCAAAATAGCCATCTTCGATTTTTTTGATAATTCCGATGATATCACCGCCTTCAAAACCGCGTAATTTTCCTGGAGTTTTGGTTCTGTTGAAATTGATATCGTTTAAAGGATTTCCGTTGTAAAAACGATCGGTAAGTAAAAAGTAAACGTTTGCTCCCTCCCAGATGAAAGGTGGCTTTTGAGTATTGTCGTTATTCATTGAAATGATTATGAATCTTAAAGATAAAAAAAGAATGGCGTATAATAAAAAATTCCGCCACGAAATCACGAATTTTTAAAATAATAATTCGTGAAATCTTGGCGGAAAAAGTTTGCGTAGACGCACAGCAGTGTGTCTCTACATTATATACTGTGTGTTGAAATCTTATTCCAATTCTAAAACAATAACTGATTTTGGTTCTAAAGTAATTTCAGAAGAAATATCAAATGTTTTTCCAGTTAAAACATCTTTTCCTGATTTAAAGTTTTTGATGTTTTCTTTAAAACGACTTGTTTTAACTGACTGCTCTTTTGCATTATTATTGAAAACGACCATTACGGTTTTAGTATCCGTATATCTGAAGTAAACATAAATGTTGTTTTCTGGAATATAATGCGTCATTTTTCCGAAGTGAACCGCTTCATTTGATTTTCTCCAAGTAAATAATTTTGAAGTAAAATCAAAATATTTTGCTTGCTCAGCTGTTCTTCCTGCTGCGGTTAATGCGTTGTTTTTGTCGCCAGCCCATCCGCCAGGGAAATCTTGACGAATGTCTGCATCACCGCCTTTGCCTTTGTCACCACCCATTCCAATTTCTGAACCGTAATACAATTGCGGAATTCCACGAACGGTTGCTATTAAAGTCATAACCAATTTGTATTTCGTGAAATCGTATTTATAGGTATTATTAATGCGATCTGTGTCGTGATTTTCGGCGAAAACTAAAATACTATTCGGATTTGGATATAAATAATCTAACGTAAAATTGTTGTAGAATTTAATCATTCCGTTATCCCAATTCGCATTATCGTCATTGAAAGCAGAGCCAATTTGATCTTGCAAAGTAAAATCCATTACGCTTGGTAAATTCGAATTGTAGTTTTCGATTGCGCCAATTTTACTGTCTTTTTGCCAATACGATAAATTTGCCTGATTGTGCATCCAGATTTCGCCAACAATATTAAAGCTTGGATATTCTGTAGTAATTGCTTTCGCCCAATTTGACATCGCAGTAGCATCAGAATAGTTGTAAGTGTCCACTCTAAATCCGTCAAGATTGGCATATTCAATCCACCAAATGGCGTTTTGAGTTAAGTATTTTGCAACTAAGGGATTTCTTAAATTCAAATCCGGCATAGAAGGCACGAACCAACCGTCAACACAAATTTCCTGATCTAATTTAGAGGCATGAATATCTGTAATAACTTCACGTCTGTGGTGCGTTTGTGTGTAGTTTTCGAATTGATTTATCCAAGATTTTGTTGGCAAATCTTTAATCATCCAATGTGTAATTCCCCAGTGATTGGTAACATAATCCATAACCAGTTTCATATCTTTTTTATGCAGTTCTGAAGATAAACGAACATAATCTTCATTTGTTCCGTAACGTGCATCTATTTTGTAAACATCAGATTGTCCGTAACCGTGATATGAATGTTTTGCGTCATTGTCTTCGCATAAAGGCGTACTCCAAACTGTTGTTGCACCCAAAGATGAAATGTAATCTAAGTTTTTGATAATTCCTTCGATATCACCGCCGTGGCGTCCGCCTGGTTCTGTGCGGTTTCCTTTTTCGGTTAAAATGGCATCGCTGTCGTTTTTAGGATTTCCGTTAGCAAAACGATCCGGCATGATTAAGTAAATCATGTCTGATGCATCATAACTTTTTCTGTCTGCAGAATTTGCTCTTCTTTCTTTAAGCGAATATTTCTGTGTAAAAGCTACTTTATTTTTGTTTTTGAAAGAGAAAACCAATTCAGATGCTTTTACGTCTTTTGTATCTATTGTTACGAAAAGGTAATTGGGGTTTTCTGTTTTCTCTACATTTTTAATCTCTACATTATTTGAAACTGAAGCTTCATATTGTGCGATATTTTTTCCGTAGAACATTATTTGCAGTTCTGGGTTTTTCATTCCGGCGTACCAAAATGGCGGTTCGACTTTCTGTATTTGCGCTTTCGCGGAAGCGGAAAATAACAAAACTATAAGGAGTATTTTAAAAAAAGAAAGGTTTGTTTGAAAAAATGTTTTTGGATTGTTCATAATAATGAAGAATTTATACCATATAAGAAATGTAAGAACAATTAAGAAAAAAACTGGGGAGATTTTAATTTTAAATGAACTTACATTTCTTATATGGTTAATTAAATTATTTTGTTTCAATAATGCTTATTGCGTATCCTCCGCCTGGAGCAGATAATTGCGATAATTTTGATTTGTTTGTTACAGCAATTTTCTTGATCGTATAAGCCTGCGGATTTGTTTTGTAATGCGCATCTTTTGCATCAGCATAAATTGTTGCCGTGTATTTTTTACCTTTTTCAAGGAAGCTGAAATCGATGTTTGATGTACGAGGCGTTTCTCCGTTTACGTTTCCAACGAACCAGTTGTTTGTTCCTTTTGCTTTGCGGGCAACCGTGATAAAATCGCCTGGTTCAGCCTCAATATATTTACTTTCAGACCAGTCTACAGCTACATCTTTAATGAATTGAAATGCATCTGGAAAACGGTTGTAATTTTCTGGAGTATCTGCCGCCATCTGCAACGGACTGTACATAGTAACGTATAAAGCCAATTGATTACAAATTGTACTGTTTACATGCGATTTGTTATCTGGATTCATTTTGCTGATATCCATTTCGAAGATTCCCGGAGTGTAATCCATTGGGCCTCCAATTAAACGTGTAAATGGTAAAACCGTTACGTGATTTGGTTTAGAACCTCCAAAAGCTTGGTATTCTGTTCCTCTTGCAGCTTCGTTACCAATTAAGTTTGGATATGTTCTGCAAATTCCTGTTGGGCGAACTGCTTCGTGAGCATTCACCATAATTTTATAATCAGCCGCTTTTTCGATAGTGTATTGATAATGGTTTACAATCCATTGATCATAATGGTTCTCACCGCGAGGCAAAATATCTCCAACGTAACCGCTTTTTACAGCATCGTATCCGTTGTCTTTCATGAATTGGTATGCTTTGTCCATATGGCGTTCGTAGTTGCGAACAGAACCAGAAGTTTCGTGGTGCATGATGATTTTTATTCCCTTAGATTTAGCGTATTCGTGCAAACCTTTTACATCAAAATCTGGGTAAGGCGTTAAGAAATCAAAAACATAATCTTTTGAATGTCCAAACCAGTCTTCCCAGCCTTCGTTCCAACCTTCAACCAAAACTGCGTCAAAACCATTTGCAGCAGCAAAATCAATGTATTTTTTTACGTTGGCATTGTTTGCTCCATGAGTGCCGCTTGGTTTTGCTTTTGAGAAATCAGAAACACCCAATTGAACTGTAGGAAAATCATTTGTGTATGACCAAGAGCTTTTTCCTGTAATCATTTCCCACCAAACACCAACGTATTTTACGGGTTTAATCCAAGACGTATCATCAATTTTTGATGGATCATTTAAGTTTAAAGTCATTTTTGAAGACAAGATTTCTCTCGCATCGTCGCTGACCATAATCGTTCTCCAAGGCGAATGGCTTGGCGCCTGCATATATCCTTTATCGCCTTTTGCATCTGGCGTTAACCAAGAAGTAAAAGTCATGTTTTTATCATCAAGATTCAAGTGCATACAAGAATAGTTGATCAAAGCGGCTTCGTGTAAGTTGATGTAAATTCCGTCATTTGTTTTTAACATCAAAGAAGTCTGAACTCCTGTTGGTGAAAAGTTCTTTTGAGAAACGTTTGCTGTATATGCTTTTTCAGACAAACCTCTGATTTCAGATAATTTCGATTTTGTATAATCGTATTCCTGAGTATCATAATCTCCTGGAATCCAAAAAGCAGTATGATCTCCAGTCATTGCAAATTGAGATCTTTCTTCTTTGATTACGAAGTAAGTAAGATTCTTTTGTGCCGGAAATTCATATCTAAATCCTAAACCGTCCTCAAATAAACGGAAACGAATTACGATTTGTCTGTCTGTTCCTTTTTGATTTAAAGTAACAGCCAATTCGTTATAATGATTTCTGATTTGATCTACTTCTCCCCAAACTGGTTTCCAAGTCTCATCAAAAGTTGCAGTTTTAGTATCAACAACAGTAAAATCGTTTAATAAAGATTTTTTATCATCTTTAAGTTCAAGACCCAATTTACTGGTTTTTACAACTTCTTTGTTTTTGTATTTTAAATTGTACGTTGGAGTTCCGTCGTTTTGAAGAGAAAATTCCATTACGAACTTTCCTTCGGGTGATTTTAACTGCTGCGCTTTTGCAATTGAGCTAAACGCAAACAAAATTAAACTTGCGAAAAATAAGTTTTTCATGTTTTTTAGTTTTATGTAATTAATTTATTTGTACAAATTTACTTGCAATTACAGGATTTCCGTTAACTACAATTGTTAAATCTTGATGGCCGTCTACAGTAAATGTTGATTCATTATGATTTACAGCTACTTTTAAAATTTGATTTCTAAAATTAATTTTAAAAGAGTAACCTTTCCATTCTTTTGGGATTTTTGGAGAGAAATGCAATTGATCGTTTTTCACCCTCATTCCGCCAAAACCTTCTACAATACTCATCCAGGTTCCAGCCATTGACGTGATGTGACAGCCTTCTTCAACTTCTTTATTATAATCATCTAAATCCAAACGAGAAGTTCTTAAATAGAATGTATACGCCATATCCATTTTGTCTAAAACGGCAGCCTGAATTGAGTGTACGCAAGGAGAAAGTGAACTTTCATGAACCGTAAATGACTCGTAAAAATCGAAGTTTTTTTCTAATTCTTCTCTCGAAAAATGATCTTCGAAGAAATAAAAACATTGTAAAACGTCAGCTTGTTTGATGTATGGCGAACGTAAAACACGATCCCAAGACCATTTCTGGTTGATTGGTCTTTGCGAACGATCTAAATCTTTTACTGGAACTAGATCTTTGTCTAAGAAACCATCTTGCTGTAAATAAATACCCAATTCTTTTGAAGTTGGAAAATACATGTTATCTGCCACTTTTTTCCATTCCTGAATTTCAGCACCGGCAAGATTTACTTTTTCTAAAATACGTTTGTGATCTGCAGGATATTCTACAGCTACTTTTTTAATTTGTGCTTCAGCATAATCAATACACCATTTTGCAATATAATTGGTGTAAAAATTATTGTTGATGTTGTTTTCATATTCGTTTGGACCAGTAACTCCTAAAATCACATATTGATTTTTCTGCTTTGAGAAAGAAGCTCTTTGGTGCCAGAAGCGAGCAATACCGATTAAAACTTCTAATCCTTTTTCTGGAATATATGAATAATCGCCCGTGTAACGGTAATAGTTATAAATTGCAAAAGCAATCGCACCGTTTCTGTGGATTTCTTCATGGGTGATTTCCCATTCGTTGTGGCATTCTTCACCGTTCATGGTCACCATTGGGTACAATGCTGCGCCGTTTTTGAAACCTAAATTGTCCTTTGCATTTTCAATCGCTTTGTCCAATTGATTAAAACGATACGTCAATAAATTTCTCGCAACCTGCTGATCTTTTGTCGCCATATAAAACGGAATACAATAAGCTTCAGTATCCCAATAAGTAGATCCGCCGTATTTTTCTCCTGTGAAACCTTTTGGGCCAATATTTAAACGAGAATCTTTTCCTAAATAGGTTTGATTTAATTGGAAGATGTTGAAACGAATACCTTGTTGGGCTTTTACATCTCCATCGATTGTAATATCTGACATTTCCCAGATTTTTGCCAAAGCTTCAATTTGATTTTGAAGTAAAACATCGTATCCTGAATTTAGAGCCGATTTTATTACTTTTTCGGCTGCTGACAATGTATTTTCGTGATTTAAAGAAACTGTATAACCACCAATTTTTTGAATTGATGAGGTTTGTCCTTTTGCAATAATAGTTCCGTAAGTAAACTGAACTTTATCAGCAGTAGAGTCGATTGTTGAAGGAGAAATATGAATATCTTCTCCGTTTGCAAAAATCGTATTGTGCATAAAAGTCGTAACTTTAAAATGCGTTTTAAAAGTCTGTGCTGTAACAAAAGCTTCGTTTGTTCCTTTTTTTACTTCAAGAGGTTCCCAAAATTTTTCTTCCCAGTTTGCATCTTCATTTGTTACACCAGCGTCAATATAAGGTTTGTAAACGATTTTTGCATCTTTGTTTAAAGGTGTAATCTCGAATTTGATTATTCCAGTTTCATCCAAATCTAAAGAAAGAAAACGACGCACATTAACTGCAATTTCAGTTCCGTTTTTCAAAACTGCTTCAAAAGAACGATTGTACCATCCTTCTTTCATATTCAATTCTCTACGAAAATTTCTAACTTCAGAACATGTATTTAAATCAAGATTTTCTTCGTTGATTTCGATGTCAATTCCAATCCAGTTTGGCGCGTTTAATACTTTGGCAAAATATTTCGGATAACCGTTTTTCCACCAGCCCACTTTTGTTTTGTCTGGATAATAAATACCAGCAATATAACTTCCTTGAAAAGTTTCACCGCTGTAGGTTTCTTCAAAATTGGCACGCTGTCCCATCGCACCGTTTCCAATACTAAAAAGACTTTCAGACGATTTTACTCTTTCTACATCAAATCCTTCTTCTATGATGGACCAATTGTCTGGTTTTATATAATCTTGATTCATTATTTTTTAATTTGATAATATGGCAATTTTATAATGTTTCAATTAGATAATGTGCCAATTTGATAATTTGATAATTATTTATTTTGTCTTACTTCTAATTTGATTCTATCTTTATAATTGCCTGTTGTTCTACTATTTTACTTTTTTAATTAGATGATTGCTATTTTTAAAATATCTAATGGTTGAATTAACATGGTAATAAGTCATTTTCTAATTATCAAATTGACGCATTGCCACATTTTTTCACTAACCGATTAGTTTCTCAATAAACGCGGTGTTTATTTCTGTAAAATCTTTAAAAATATAATCAGCTTCATGTAAAATTGTTTCCTCACCAATTCCTACACTTACCATCTCTCCTATGTTTGCCGCCTGAATTCCGGCAACAGAATCTTCAAATACAATTGAATCTTTTGGATCAATATTTAACAATTGAGCCGCTTTTAAGAATACTTCCGGATCTGGTTTTGCATTGGTAACATCGTTACCGTCAACAATAACATCGAAATACGAAAGAATTCCAGTTTTTTCAAGAATTGGTCGGGCATTTTTACTCGCAGAACCCAATGCAATTCCTTGTTTTTTATCTTTTAATAATTGCAGAATTTTAAAAACTCCAGGAAGAATCTCGCTTTCATCCATGTCAACTAAATAAGATAGGTAATCTTCATTTTTTTGAACCAGCCATTTGTCTTTGTCTTCCTGAGAAGCTTGAACATTTCCTAATCCAAGTATAATATCCAACGAACGAACGCGGCTCACGCCTTTTAAAAGTTCGTTGTCTTCATGTGTAAAATTTATATTTAATGATTGGGCAATTTTCTGCCATGCTAAAAAATGATATTTAGCGGTGTCGACAATTACGCCATCAAGGTCGAATATGAATGCTTTTTTGTTATTCATGAATTTCAATTTTAGTTCTGCTATTTACTCTAAGGGTAAGTAATCCGGCAAATATCATCGATACTCCTCCGATTATTAGTGCGTAAATAGGTTCATTATGAAAGAATTGTTTGATTACAAAACCTAAGATTGTTGCTGCTACAATTTGTGGGATTACGACGAAAAAGTTAAAAACTCCCATATAATAGCCCATTTTTGCGGCAGGCAAAGCGCCAGATAACATGGCATAGGGCATAGATAAAATACTTGCCCATGCAACGCCAACTCCTAACATTGGCAGGATTAGCATTTGTTTATCACCAATAAAATAAATTGAAATTAAACCAACACCTCCAGCGCATAATGCCAATAAATGTGTTGCTCTAACACCAACTTTTTTTGCAATAACAGGTAATAAGAATGCTACCGCCGCGGCGATTCCGTTGTAAACGGTAAATAATACAGAAACCCAGTCTGCAGCATCATTGTATACTTTAGAGGTTGTATCGGTTGTGCCAAAAATATGTTGTGTAACGGCTTGTGTTGTATAAATCCACATGGAGAAAAGCGCAAACCAAGAGAAAAACTGAACCCAAGCCAATTTTTTCATTGTGACAGGCATGTTCAATAAATCAGTCATGATTATCGTAAAGCCATTATGTACTTTCGAAGTTCTTAATTGCGATGCGATCATGAATAAAACTCCCATGAATATAAGACCAACAAAAAGAATGTAAAGTTCTTTTGCAAGGCTGTTTTCCAAAATAAGAAAAGAAACAGTACCTCCAATAACTGTCAGTAATACTCCTAAAAGCAATTGTTTTTTGATATTGCTTTTTGATTCTGTTTCTGGATTTAGGATAAGATCTTCTTTATCTTTTTTGCTTTGGGCTTCAAAAGCATGAAGTTCCTCTGGAGTATATTCTGTTGTTTTAAAAACAGTCCATAAAACTGAAAGCAGAAAAACAATCCCTCCAATATAAAAGGACCATTTTACAGAATCTGGAATAATTCCTTCAGGAGCAGTATTGCTGACTCCAAAAACATTGGTAAAAAGATAAGGTAAAACAGAGCCAACAACAGCACCAGTTCCGATAAAGAAACTCTGCATAGCAAAACCTAATGTACGCTGTTTTTCTGGTAAATTGTCACCAACAAAAGCACGAAAAGGTTCCATTGATACATTTATTGAGGCATCCATTATCCATAAAGTTCCCGCTGCAATCCATAAAGTTGGAGAGTTCGGCATAATGAATAATGCAATTGATGACAAAATTGCTCCGATCAGAAAATAAGGGCGGCGTCTGCCTAAGCGAGTCCAAGTTCTATCACTGAAATAACCAATTACGGGCTGAATAATTAAACCTGAAACAGGAGCAGCAATCCATAAAATTGGAATTTCGTCAATTTTGGCACCTAGGGTTTCAAAAATTCTTGAAGTATTTGCGTTTTGCAGTGCAAAACCAAACTGTATTCCCAAGAAACCGAAACTCATGTTCCAAATTTCCCAGAAACTTAATTTACGCTTTTCCATTATCGTAATTAAAAATTAACTAGACGATAAGCGCTTTGCTTATCAAAACTTACTATTTTTTTCGAAGTAAAAGTAAAAGCTTTGACGGCCGTAAAAGTATAAATTATTTTTAGATATTAGCTAACAAAAAAGCCATAAATATTATTTATGGCTTTAGAATAGGTTGATTTTAAGAAAATTAATCAGTAGATTCTCTTTTTATAAGATGTGTTTCGATAACTTCTGTAGTGTAGTTTTCATTTTCTTCCTCCTCATCTTCATGCTCTGCTTCGAGCCTTTCAATAAGCATTTTAGCAGCTTTGTTTCCCATTTTTTCACCACTCTGGCTTACGGTTGTAATACTTGGTGTCGAATATTTTGAGATGATTCCGTCTGTAAAAGCAATTACAGCTAAATCTTCAGGAACTTTAAGTCCCATTTTTGATGCGGTCTTGATAATTGTTACTGCAAAAAGTTCATTTACAGCAAAAACAGCATCAAAAGCACGATCGTGCAAAAGTTGGCTAATGGTAATTTCGCAAGTGTCTACATCTTCAATTTTGATTATTAAATCTTCATTAAAAGGTAATCCGTTATCTAAAAGTGCTTTTTCGTAGCCGTCAGTTCTGAGTTTTCCAACACTTACATAATCAACAGTAGTAACAAGCGCTATCTTTTTTCTGCCGTTGTCAATTAAACTTTGAACGGCTTCATATGCTGCTGCCTTATCATCGATAATTACTTTGTCGCATAAAATATCATTAGTAACTCTGTCGAACATTACAACGGGCATTCCCTGATTGATTACTTCTGTAATATGATGAAAATCACCTTTATATTGCGTTTCTTTAGATAAAGACATGATAAAGCCATCAATACTTCCGTTGGCCAGCATCTCCATATTCAATACTTCCTTGTCAAAAGAATCATCAGACAAACAGATTACAACGCTATAACCATTTTCGTTGGCAACCTGCTCAATTCCGTTAATGACAGTAGAGAAAAAATAATGTACAATTTCTGGAATTATAATACCAATACTCTTGGTTTTTCTGTTTTTTAGGCTTAGAGCGATATTATTCGGCTTATAATTGTAAAACTTTGCAAAAGCCTGCACTTTTAAGCGTGTCTCTTCGCCTATCTCTAAACTGTTTCTGAGTGATTTTGAGACAGTTGAAATAGATACGTCAAGTTCCTTTGCAATCTGTTTTAGGGTTATTTTGCGTTTCATAATGGTTTTTTGGAAAAAATCTATTTGTTAATAAAGGTATACTATATTTTTATAATTGATAATTTTTGACTTAAAAGATTACAAAAAATAGAAAGTTTTCAACACTATCACGTTTTCGTAAACTAATAAAAATGGCTATGTATTGCCAGTGTTAATAAATTCCTAATTTTGAAATTCGAAGTAAAATTAAAAACTTAACTAACAATCACAAACTCAAACTAATTTAAACAAAAAGTATGAAAACAATTTACAAAAAGTTGTTATTTTTATTCCTACTGCTGCCGTTTACTGTGTTAGCTCAAAGCACACTAAGCGGAACTGTTGTCGATAAGGCTACAGGACAGCCGATTCCGGGCGTAAATGTAAATGTACAGGGCGCTACAGGAGGCACCTCTACAGATTTTGACGGGAAATTTCAATTGCCTAATCTAAAAAATGGTGACAAAGTTGTCGTTTCATTTATTGGATACAAAAGCACTACCGTTGCTTTTTCTGGTCAAAAAACAGTAAGTGTTTCGCTAGAAGAAGATACCAACCAACTTAAAGAAGTTGTTGTACAAGTAGGTTACGGAACTGTTAAGAAAAAGGATGCAACAGGTGCTGTAACGGTATTAACAACAAAAGATTTTAATAAAGGACCTGTTACATCTGCAGATCAGATGATTCAAGGTAAAGTAGCTGGTTTACAGATTATAAACGGTGGAGGTTCTCCAGGAGCTGATCCGATTGTAAGAATTAGAAGCGGGTCTTCTCTTAGTGCAAGCAACGATCCTTTATATGTAATTGATGGTGTTCCGGTTGCAGCTGGAGGAGTTGAAGGAGGAAGAAATCCACTTTCAACAATTAACCAAAATGATATTGAATCGATTTCAGTTTTAAAAGATGCTTCAGCTACTGCCATTTACGGTTCTAGAGCTTCTAACGGGGTAATTATTATTACGACTAAAAAAGGAAAAGCTGGTGATATTAAAGTAAGTTACAACGGAAACTTTCAAGTTTCAGAAGTAACTCAAAAAGTTGATGCTTTGTCAAGCGGTCAATTTAGAGATTTTGTAGCTGCAAACGGAACTGCTGCTCAACAAGCTTTAGTAGGTTCTGCAAATACAAACTGGCAAGATGAAATTTACAGAACTGCTATGGGTACTGATCAAAATATCTCTGCTAGCGGTGGTGTTGATAATATAGCTTACAGAGCTTCTGTTGGTTACACAAACTTAAATGGTATTTTATTAAGAGATAATTTTGAGAGAACTACATTAGGAGTTTCTCTTACTGGAGACTTTTTTGACAAACACTTAAAAGTTCAGGTGAATAATAATACTTCTGTGATTAAAAGTAATTATAGTACTACTGGAGCTGTAAGTGCTGCGATAGGCTTTGATCCAACTCAATCAGTTAAAAATGCTGACGGAACTTATTTTCAATGGCTAACTAATCCAACAGAATTTAATCAATTGGCTGGAAAAAACCCAGTTGCTTTGATTAACCAACAAGATAATTTAGGTACTTTTTATAGAAGTCTAGGAAATATTCAATTGGATTATAAATTACACTTTTTACCAGAATTAAAAGCTGTTGCAAATTTTGGTTACGATCAAATGAATGGTCGTGGTTATGGTGGAATCAATGGAGATTACTTAAACGGTCTTAAAGGGTCAGGTTATAACAATAGCTTTGAAAACGTAGAAAAGAGAAACAATAAATTAATGGATTTATATCTTAACTATAACAAGAAAATTGAGGCAATTGATACTCAGTTAGATGTTACAGGAGGTTATACTTACCAAGATTTTAGAGAAGAGAAAAACAAATCAAGCTACAATTTTGAGAATGATTTGAATACAGTAGAATTGTTTACACCAACACATATTAATTTACAATCTTTCTTTGGAAGAGCGAATATTAGTGTTGCTGATAAATATTTAGTGACGCTTTCTATCAGACGTGATGGTACTTCAAGATTTGCAGAAAATAATCGCTGGTCAAATTTCCCTGCAGCTTCTGTAGCTTGGAAATTGAATGAAGAAGGTTTCTTAAAAGATGTGAGTGCTATTACTTCATTAAAATTAAGAGGAGGATGGGGTATAACTGGACAGCAAAATATTGGAGTTAGTTATCCTTCTTTACCATTATATTTAGCATCAAACAGTGCTGCTCAATATCAAATTGGCAATACATTTTATACAACTTACAGACCGCAGCCATATAATAGTAATTTGAAATGGGAGGAAACGACTACTGTAAACATTGGATTAGATTTTGGTCTTTTCAATAATAGAATTACAGGTACAGCAGATCTTTACCAAAGAACAACAGATGATTTATTATTGTATACTCAAAATCCTGCATTTTTTGGATTTTCAAATTATGATAACTACAATGTTGGTAGTATTAAAAATAAAGGACTTGAGTTAGCTGCTGAGGTGATTCCGGTTCAAACAGATAATTTAGAATGGAGAATTGGTGGAAATATTACTTTCCAAGATTCAAAAATTACAAAATTAACAACTACTCAAGATAATACTCCAGGGATTGATACAGGAGATATTGGAGGAGGAACAGGAAATAAAATCCAAAATCATCAAGTTGGTTATGCTCCAAGTTCATTTTATGTGTACGAGCAAGCATACGGCGCTGACGGAAAACCTTTAGAAGGCGTTTTTGTAGATCGTAATAAAGACGGAATTGTAAATGCTGATGACAGATACCGTTTTCACAAACCTGCAGCAGATATTTTTTACGGATTCTATACTAGTTTAACATACAAAAGTTGGGATATGTCTATGAACTGGAGAGGTTCATGGGGTAACTATATGTACAATAACGTAGATTCAGGTTATGGTACTTATAACAATGTTTTAACCAGACAAACTGACTTATCAAATGGTGTTGAGAATCTTTTAGAAACAGGATTTAAAAAATCAAGCGATTTTCAATTGCACTCTGATTACTACGTGCAAAATGCTTCTTTCGTAAAATTGGATAACATTGCAATTGGATACACTTTTAATCAAAAAATTAAAGGTATCTCTACGCTAAAGTTAACGGCATCAGCTCAAAATGTTTTGACAATTACAAAATATGACGGATTGAATCCTGAAATTTCAGGAGGTATAGATAATAACATTTATCCTCGTCCAATTACTTTCACGTTAGGATTAAACGCTAACTTCTAATTCAAATAACAAGAAAAATGAAAAAGATACAAATAAAATTAATGGGTATTTCTTTGTTTATGATGACGATGTTGTTTTCATCATGTACAGATGATTTAAACCAATCACCAGATACAGGAGATTCTGTAAGCAGTGACGAACTTTTTGCAGATCCTGCCGCTTACAAAGGAAACTTAGCTAAATTATATGCTGGTTTTGCAACTACAGGACAGCAAGGTCCAGCAGGAAGTCCAGATATTTCTGGAATTGACGAAGGAACAAGCCAATATATTAGAGGTTTTTGGATGATGCAGGAATTAACAACTGATGAAGCTGTTATTGCATGGAATGATGGTACTATCAAAGATTTTCACTCACAGACTTGGTCATCATCAGACACTTTTATTGCTGCAACATTTGCACGTTTTTCTTTTCAAATCGTAAACTGTAATGAGTTTTTAAGACAAACTACAGATGAAAAATTAGCAGGAAGAGGAGTAACAGATGCTGCTATTTTAGCAGATATTAAGTTGTATCGTGCAGAAGCTCGTTTTTTAAGAGCTTTAACATACTGGCATTTGGTAGATACTTTTGGAGGAGGATCATTAGTAACAGAAGATTCTCCAACTACATTCTACTATCCGGAGTATGCTACAAGAGCTGAGCTGTATAAGTTTATAGATGAAGAACTTACTGCTATTGAGCCGTTATTGAAAGCACCAAAAACAAATGAATTGTATCGTGCTGATCAAGCTGCTGCTTGGATGCTGCATGCTAAATTATACATGAATGCAAAAGTTTATATTGGTACAGACAATTATGCAGCTGCACTTCCATTAATTGAAAAAGTTATTACTTCTGGTTATACTATTCATAATAACTACAATCAGTTGTTTTTAGCTGATAACGATAAAAATGGAGCTCAAAATGAATTTATTTTTGCTGTTGCGTTTGACGGAATCAAAACTCAAACTTACGGAGGAACGACATTCTTAGTTCATGCACCAGTTGGAGGAAGTATGCCTATCGCGCAGTTTGGTATAAATGGAGGCTGGGGAGGTATTAGAACAACATCTGCTTTTGTAAATAAGTTTGATGCTAATACAACAGATACAAGAGGTCAGTTTTATACAGCTGGACAGTCTAAAGAAATTGCAGATCTTGGTTCATTTACAGATGGATATGCTATTCAGAAATTTAAGAATGTTGATGTGAATGGTGTTCAAGGATCAGATAAAGCAGGAAATTTTGCAGATACTGATTTTCCAATATTTAGATTAGCTGATGCTTATTTAATGTATGCAGAATGTGTTGTAAGAGGTGCAGGAGGTAGTTTAGGAACTGCAACTAATTATATAAATGCATTAAGAACTAGAGCAAAAGGTAATACTATAACTCAAACAGATCTTAACTTAAATTTCATTTTAGATGAAAGAGGAAGAGAACTTCACTGGGAAGGACACCGTAGAACTGATTTGATCCGTTTCGGTAAATTTACTGGAGGCGCTTATTTATGGCCATGGAAAGGAAATGTTGCTGCAGGAACATCTACACAATCTTTCAGAGACTTATTTCCAATTCCAGCAGGGGCTTTAGGTTCAAACCAAAAATTGAAACAAAATCCTGGATACTAAAAAAAAACTTACTAACTAAATAATACCACAAATGAAAAATATAACTAAATCACTAATTGCTTTATTCGCATTAGTTGCAGTATCATGCAGCGTTGAAGATGTACAAGACAGACCTGTTATTGACGGAGTAGATGCTCCTGTTTTAACAGCTCCTTTATCTGGTGCTGCTTACGTTTTAACTCCGGCTAACGCAGATGCACAAGCAGAGCGTTTTACATGGAATTCTGCAAATTACGGCGGAGATGTTGAAGTAACTTATACAGTTGAGGTTGACTCAAAAGGAAATTCTTTTAAAACACCTCAAGAATTAGGAACAGTAAAATCTGCAAATCAGGTTTCAGTTTCTGTTGGAAAATTAAATACTGCGGCATTAGCTTTAAAAGCGACTCCATTTGTAACAGCAGATTTTGAAGTACGTGTTAAATCTACTGTAGCAACAAATATTATGTATTCTAACGTTGTCGGAATTGTTGTAACACCTTACACTACTGAAACTCCAAAATTATGGGTTCCAGGAGGATATCAAGCTGCAAGTGGTTACGGTTCAGATTGGACTCAATCTTCTGCTCCTACATTATTAGCTGAAGGTTACGGAAAAACTGCTTTTGATGGATATGTATATTTTGCAACAGCTCAAGATAATACTGTTGACGGAAAAGGATTTAAGTTAACTACTCAAGCTGACTTTAATGGTACAAACTACGGAATTGGTGCTGCTGCTGGAACATTAAGTGCTGCTCCAACAGCTAAAAATCTTCCAATCCTTACACCAGGTTACTATAGAATTAAAGCAGATACTGATCCTGCAAAATTAACATACTCTGCAACTAAAGTTACTTGGGGAATTATTGGTAACGGAACTCCAGGAGGATGGGATGCAGATACACCAATGACTTATAATCCTACTACTAAAAAATGGACAGTTACTGTAGTTTTAACAGCTCAAGCTGCTCCTGACAATGGTATGAAATTTAGAGCAAATGGCAACTGGGATTTAAATTATGGAGATACTGGTGCTAACGGAACTCTAGAAGAAGGAGGAACTAATATTGGTACTTCTGCTGGAACTTATTTAATCACTTTAGATTTAAGCAGTCCAAGAAATTATACTTACACAATGGTAAAACAATAATAAGTTGAAAACCAAAAAAGAGGCTATCTACGGATAGCCTTTTTTAATAAAAGCTATTAATTATGAAAAAAACTTTACTATTACTTTTCCTTTTGTTGTCTGCGATGTCATTCGCACAGCAGCAAACGGCAACTTATACGGTGAGTCCTTCTTCTTTTGAGGAAACTGCTTCAATTACGATTACAATTAATGGGAGCAGTATAAATGAAAGTACTTGGGGCGTTACAGACAACTCACTTTATCTTTGGGCTTGGGCTTTTGATACCAATGATACTACTCAAAAAGGAACTCCAGATAATGGTGCTTGGGAAGCTTCAAGTGAAGCAAGTAAATTTACTTACAATGCCGCTACAGATACTTATACAAAAACCATTACGCCAACAACATATTATAATACTACTGGAATTGGAAAAATTGGTTTTTTGGTTAAAGCTAAAAACGGAACTGGTGATAAAAAATCACAAGATATTCTAGTTGAAGTTGGTTCTTTTCAAGTTAATTTAACTTCTCCTATAGAAAATAGTACAGCAATTTTAGCTTCGGGATCTAATTTTAGTATTGCAGCGACAAATACAAACGGAACGGCAAGTTATACTTTAAAAGCAAACGGAATCTCAATTGATACGAATGCAAGTGCATCAAGCTATTCGTATACTGCTACAAATGTTACAGCCAATCAAAATTATGAGCTGGTTGTAGTACAGGGAACAGTTACGATTTCTAAAAAGTTTTCGATTGTAATAAATCCAAATACGGTTTCTGAAGCAATGCCAGCAGGTTTAGTTGACGGAATTAATTATAATGCTTCAGATGCTGCAAAAGCAACTTTAGTATTAGATGCGCCTTTAAAAGATTTTGTATACGTTGCAGGAAGTTTCAACAACTGGAATCCGACATCTGCGTATGCCATGAAAAAAGACCCAGTTTCAGGGAAATTCTGGTTAGAATTAACGGGATTAGTTTCTGGAGTTAATAATACCTATCAATATTGGGTTGTAGACAATACACCGCTTGCAAATTCGCCTTCATTAGTAAAAACGGCTGATCCTTATTCAACTTTGGTTTTGTCTCCTTACGATGATTCATCGATTCCTTCAGCTTCATACCCTAATTTACCAGCTTACCCAGCAGGACAAAATTTTGAAGTTACGGTTCTTAAAACAGGACAAACTCCATATAATTGGCAGGTAACTAATTTTGCAAAACCTGAAAAAGATAAATTAGTAGTTTATGAACTTTTGGTTCGTGATTTTGATGCTAAAAGAAATTATCAAAGCATTATTGACAGAATAGATTATTTTAAAACACTTAAAATAAATGCTATCGAATTGATGCCTGTAATGGAATTTGAAGGAAATGAGAGCTGGGGTTATAATACTTCGTTTCATATGGCTTTAGATAAATTTTACGGTACTTCTGACAAATTAAAAGAGTTGATTGATGTATGTCACCAAAACGGAATTGCAGTTATTCTTGACGTAGCATTAAATCATGCTTTTGGTAGAAATCCGATGGTTAGGATGTGGATGAATGATCCTGATGGAGATGGTTTTGGATCACCAACAGCTGAAAATCCTTATTTTAATACCGTTGCAAAACACAGTTATAGTGTTGGCGAAGATTTCAATCATCAATCTGCTAAAACACAATATTATGTAGAGCGCGTTGTAAAACAATGGATTGAGGAGTATAAAATTGACGGTTTCCGTTGGGATTTAACCAAAGGATTTACTCAAGCCTGTACAGCAGCAGATGAGTCTTGTACAAATGCTTATCAGCAAGATAGAGTAGATGTATTGAAGAAATATGCTGATTACTCTTGGAGCCTTGATCCAACACATTATACTATTTTCGAACATTTAGGAACTGATACTGAAGAACAGCAATGGGCAAATTACAGAGTTGCCGAGACGCCAAGCAAAGGTATTATGTTGTGGGGAAAAATGACAGATCAATACAATCAACTATCAATGGGATATGCAACAAGCAATAATATTTCAAGAATGGTTAGTGCGAACCGCGGTTTTACAGCGAATCGTTTGATGGGTTATGCAGAAAGTCATGATGAAGAACGTTTGATGTATAAAAATGTACAGTATGGAAATGCTGCTGGAACTTATAACGTAAAAACATTAAATACAGCTTTGTCAAGAATGTCTGCGATTGGAGCCGTTTCTTTATTGATTCCGGGGCCAAAAATGATTTGGCATTTTGGAGAACTTGGTTGGGATGATTCTATTTTTACCTGTAATAACGGAACTGTAAATGATGCTTCGGCAACTATTACCGGAGATTGTAAATTAGACACTAAACCCCAGCCACAATGGGCAGAAAATTGGTTGGGCGATCCAAATAGAAATAAAATTTATTACGATTGGGCCAAAATGATTAACCTGAAAGTAACTGAGCCTGTGTTTTTAGGAACAGCTACAATGGCCAATGCAAATACATTAAGTGTAAATATAAAAATTACAAATGCAAGCTTGGCTTCGACACAATTAAAAGATGTATTGATTATAGCCAATTTTGATGTTACGGCTCAAAATGTAGCTACAGGTTTTCAGTATAGTGGAACTTGGTACAATTTAATGGACAACTCAACTTTAAATGTTACAGACCCAACAGCTACTATAAATTTAGCGCCTGGAGAATATAGAGTTTACGGAAACAAAACGGCTAATTTGGCTTTGCCTGATTTTGAAAAAGGAAGCTCAGTTAATTTATATCCTAACCCAGTTTCAAATTATTTCACTTTAAATATTGCTGTAACTAAAGTTCAGGTTTATGCGATATCAGGTCAATTAGTGAAAAGCTTTGCTGCAAATGGAAATACAGATTTTCAATTTGGCGTAAGCGACCTAAAAACGGGATTGTATATTGTAAAAGCACTTGATGAGAATAATAAAATTCAGGTAATGAAATTTATTAAAAAATAAACATTGCGTACAGTAATTTAAAAATTGGTTTTGTTAGTAATGCAAAAGGGCTGTCTATTATAGACAGCCCTTTTGTTGTTTAAGTGATTTTGGTTATTTTTTATCATTGTTGTATTCGCCGATAACAGAAAAATAACCAAAAGTACCCAAACCCAAAACGATCAGCGGGGTGAGAATAAATAGGATGATAACTCCAAAAACCAAGTCATCTTGCTGGTCTGATAAAAATTTTGGCAAGCCAAATTCAAACACACAAAAATAAGCAGCGGCGATGGAAAGTATGATCCATAAAACACCTAAAATTTTTTTAATTGTATTCATATATATGTAGGTATTAAAGGTGATTCGTTTTGTTTTTATTATCAATATAGATCATACCTATTACAAAGCAGACTGAAGCAATAATAATAGGATACCAAAGTCCGTCAAGATAAAATTCTGGTTTGCCATTCGCTTTGGCGTGTGTTACAAAATAGGTTGAAATCGCTGGAAGCAAGCCTCCAAAAATTCCGTTACCAACGTGATACGGCAATGACATTGATGTGTATCTGATTTTAGCTGGAAACATCTCAACTAAAAATGCAGCAATTGGACCGTAAACCATTGTCACAAATAAAACCTGAATAAAGACCCAAAAAATTAAACTCCATTCGTCTTCAGAATTGATATTGATACTAACATTGACTTGTGATTTTTTCTTAGTATTAAAATCTGTCTTTTTTTCAATGTACGTAGTTCCGTCTGTGTAGGTTTTTGAAATTGTGGTTATTACATCATTATTTTTTGTTCTTTCAATGTTTTGACTTCTTTTTTCTACAATTTCGGTTTTGTAACTAACATCTGCTGTGTTGTACATTTCTGTGTAAATAGATCTATAAGATAAAATTGCAAGCAACATTCCAAACATCATAATATATTTTCTTCCAACTTTATCACTGAGCCATCCAAAAACAATAAAAAAGGGAGTTCCTAGCAACAAAGCTATTCCAAGTAATTCATCAACTTGCGATGAATCAATATTCATAACTGTTTTCATGAAGCTCATAGCGTAAAATTGTCCTGTGTACCAAACAACGCCTTGCCCCATTGTTGCTCCAAATAACGCGAGCAATACGAATTTTAAGTTATATCTGTTTCCAAAACTTTCTTTTAGCGGATTTGTACTCGTTTTGCCTTCTTTTTTAGCTTTAGCAAACACAGGAGATTCGTCCATATTTTTTCGGATCAAATACGAAATTCCTACCATTACAATCGAAACCCAAAAAGGAACACGCCATCCCCAAGAATCAAAATCTTCGCTTGAAAGTACATTTTTAGTGGCTAGAATTACCATTAAGGAGATAAACAAGCCAATTGTAGCTGTGGTTTGAATCCATGATGTCCAATATCCTTTTTGTCCAACAGGAGCATGTTCAGCTACATAAGTTGCTGCGCCGCCATATTCTCCACCCAAAGCAAGCCCTTGTAATAAACGAAGAATTAAAACCAATAAAGGTGCAAAAAAACCAATAGATTCATAACTCGGAATACAACCTATTAAAAAAGTAGAGCCTCCCATTAATAATAAGGTAGCCATAAAAGTGTATTTACGGCCAATAATGTCGCCAAGGCGTCCAAAAAATAAAGCTCCAAAAGGTCTTACTACAAATCCGGCAGCAAAAGTGGCCAATGTCGATAGAAATGCTGCAGTAGGATTATCATTCGGAAAGAATTTAGTTGATATAACAACAGCTAAACTGCCAAAAATATAGAAATCATACCATTCAATCATGGTTCCCATTGATGAAGCCGAAATTACTTTCCAAATGCCTTTTGTAGAATTTTTACCCATAAAATAATCTTGTGTTCTTCTTAATAAATAAAAGTATAAGGTATTGTTTTACGAATATAAAGCATATTTGTTTAAACAATCAATACTTTTTTAACAAAAGCACATTATTTGCTGACTTTTATAGTTTAAAAATAAAAATGAAAGTTGTTTCTTCTTAAAGAATAAAATCTAGGTATGTTTTTCTTAGAATTATCAGAAATATCAAACTAGGAATTGAGATTTAACCTCAAGCACAAAATAAAAAGCTTAGAAATTAAGCCATGCTTTGTCATTTTCCCGCAAAGCCCACAAATAAAAATGCAAAGTTTCACAATAGTAAATCTTGTGAACCTTTGCGTTCAATCACCAAAAAGTATTAAAAACAAAAAACCCACTCGGTTGAGTGGGTTTTGGTGGTGCCTCCAGTCCCGAGGCTTCGGGAGAGCCAGGGACAGATTATGATTTTCTTTTAGATAAAATATCTTTTAGAATGGACGGATCTGCAATGAGTTTATTATTAAAGATTTTGCTTTTCATCCTTTTGATGAAATTTTCAAGATAAATAGCTTCCTCCTTATTATTGCAAATAAAAGTTAAAACTACTTTCCAATCATTGGCAATCTTGGTAAAAGAATTTGAATAAAAATGATTCTGATGTTTAGAAATTCTTTCTTCTATATTATTGGTTTCTCCAATATAGAATTTCTGAGTCGAATCTGAGTAAAGAATATATAAGTAATGCATTCGAAAAAGTATTAAAAACAAAAAACCCACTCGGTTGAGTGGGTTTTGGTGGTGCCTCCAGTCCCGAGGCTTCGGGAGAGCCAGGGACAGATTATGATTTTCTTTTAGATAAAATATCTTTTAAAATGGAAGGATCTGCAATGAGTTTATTATTAAAGATTTTGCTTTTCATCCTTTTGATGAAATTTTCAAGATAAATAGCTTCCTCCTTATTATTGCAAATAAAAGTTAAAACTACTTTCCAATCATTGGCAATCTTGGTAAAAGAATTTGAATAAAAATGATTCTGATGTTTAGAAATTCTTTCTTCTATATTATTGGTTTCTCCAATATAGAATTTCTGAGTCGAATCTGAGTAAAGAATATATAAGTAATGCATACCAAAAAGTATTAAAAACAAAAAACCCACTCGGTTGAGTGGGTTTTGGTGGTGCCTCCAGGGATCGAACCAGGGACACATGGATTTTCAGTCCATTGCTCTACCATCTGAGCTAAGGCACCGTGCTGATTGCGGGTGCAAAGATAGAATCATTTTTCGTTTATCCAAAACATTTTTTTAAAAAAATCAATTCGTATCTTCGCATTTATAAAAAAACGAACATGGTTTTAACGGTTGATGTTGGAAATACTCGGATTAAAGCGTCTGTCTTTGAGGGAAATACTGCTTTAGAAAATTTTGTTTTCGAGAAAAATGAACTCGAAAAAAAAATTAAAAAAATTTTAAAAAAATTTCAAAATTGCTCCGATTTGGTCGTTGCTTCGGTCGGAAATGTCGAAAAACAATCTTTTTTAGCTTTCGAAAACCAGCTTAAAGTTCATTTTTTAACAAATGAAGATTCTTATCCCTTTATAAATAAATATGCGACTCCAAAAACCTTAGGAATCGATCGTATGGTTTTAGCTGCTGGAGCTACTTTGCAGTTTCCAAAGCAAAATAGATTAGTGATAGATGCCGGAACTTGCATAACCTACGATTTTATCGACGAAAACGATAATTATCTGGGAGGCGCAATTTCGCCAGGACTGCGTTTGCGTTATGAATCATTACATAATTACACGGCCAAACTGCCTTTGCTTACCTTAGAGAGTCCCGACTTGTATATAGGAAATTCTACCAAACAAGCGATTCATTCTGGAGTTGTCAATGGGTTCGTCTATGAGATTGACGGTTTTATCGATGAATATCGAGCAAACTTTTCAAATTTTATAATAATTTTAACGGGAGGCGATGCAGAATTTTTGGCTAAACGATTAAAAAATACCATATTTGCCAATTCAAATTTCCTTTTAGAAAGTTTGAACCAAACATTTCAATATAAAAATCGACAATGATTAAAAAAATTATAATAAGTGCTTGTTTACTTATCTCGTTCGTTTCATTTGCTCAGCAAGGTACAGCTTCACCATATTCTTTTTACGGAATTGGGGATGCAAGATTTAAAGGTACTCTTGAAAATAGATCTATGGCCGGAGTTTCGGTAGAGCAAGATAGTATTCACTTGAATATTGATAATCCTTCAAGTTATGCAAGTTTGAGACAAACTACATTTACAGTTGGAGGAAGTTTTGGAACATCTAATCTAAAAACTACTGAACAATCTGAAAAAGCGCAAAGAAGTACTTTTGATTATTTAGCAGTCGGAATTCCGATGGGAAAATTTGGAGCATCTTTTGGTTTGATTCCATTATCTTCTGTTGGATATAAAATTTTAAATGATAATTCTACTCAAGAAGGAGCAACAAGCAATCAATTTGAAGGTAAAGGCGGCGTGAATAGAGTGTTTTTTGGTTTAGGATATAAAATTTTGCCAAACTGGAATATTGGAGCTGACGTTCAATATAACTTTGGTAAAATTACAACAACAAGTATCGAAGCCATTACAGGAGTGCAAAATGCAACTAAAGAAACAAATGCGTCTGAATTATCTGGTGCTAATTTTAATATTGGTACAATGTATCAAACAAAAATTTACAAAAAAACGACATTGTTTACTAGTCTGAGTTATACTTTTTCAAGTACATTAAATTCAACTAGTACTAGAGTTATTCAAGTAGATACAGATCCAGATCCTATAACATTTGATCCAGTTGATACAAAATTAAAATTACCAACCAAGTTAACAATTGGTGCGGGTATAGGAGTGCCAAGAAAATGGCTTGTTGGAACTACATTGGCTTTCCAAGGTGATGGAAGATATGCAAATTACTACAATTCAAGCGATGATGTTCGCTACGAAAAATATTCCAAATATGCAGTTGGAGGATATTTTATTCCTAACTATGCTTCCTTTTCTAGTTATTTGAGCAGAGTTACTTACAGAGCTGGTTTGAAATACGAAAAGATTGGTTTAATTGTGAATAATGAGTCATTAAATGATGTTGGAATGACTTTAGGAGCAGGATTTCCAATTACAGGATCTTTTTCAAATGTAAACGTAGGAGTTGAATTTGGTAAAAGAGGAACAACAACTGCAGGTTTAGTTCAAGAAAACTATATGAATTTTAGTGTGAGTTTTTCTTTCAACGACAGATGGTTCGTGAAAAGTAAATTCAACTAAGCATAAAAATTTATGTTTTTCTAAGCTCATTACAATTTACTACATTTGGCAAATGAATTTACCAAAGAGATATATTATAACCGTTGTCACAGTTATCGCTGTGACACTGTTTTTTGGATGCGAAAGTAATTTTAAAGACGTGCAGAAAATTAACTTCTCTGAATTCGTTCCCGGAAGTGATGCTGATACAGTTAATATAAAATATACAGATTCTGGACGCATAACAGGAGTTTTAAAAAGTCCAAAAATGCTGGATTATTCAAATCTAGAATTTCCATTTACTGAATTTCCTAAAGGAATCGATGTTACCTTATATGATAAAAAACAAAAGCGTACTTTTATAAAATCTAATTATGCTGTTTCTTATAAAAATACTGGCATCATCGATCTGCAGGGAAAAGTAAAAATTACTTCAGAAGCAGGACAAGTTCTTGAAACAGAACAGCTTTATTTTGATCAAAAAAACGAATGGTTTTACACCGAAAGAAAATTTAAGCTTACAGATGCTAAAGGAATTTCTAACGGTCAGGGAATAGATTTTAGCAAAGATTTTAAAGTGATTAATTCGCAGCGAATAAGCGGTGAAATTGAATCAAACGAATAAAAATATAAATTATGGGCGTTTTAAAATACACACAATATCTTTACTTATTAATTGCTGCGGCTTTCATTTTCGATGGAGTTACGAAGCTAAATACGCCTAATGAAAATGCATGGTTAAGTTTTTTAATTGCTGGCGTGAGTGTTTTTATGTTTTTCTTCAGGAGGAAATACGCTAAGAAATTTGATGACCATTATAAAAAACAATAAAAATGGAAATTAGTATTATAATACTATGTTTAATACTATCAGCCTTTTTTTCAGGAATGGAAATAGCTTTTATTTCCTCGAACAAAATTTATCTTGAAATCGAAAAAAAACAAGATAATTTTCTGTCGAAAATTCTAACTAAACTTACTGAAAATCCATCAAAATTTATTGCTGCAATGCTGATTGGCAATAATGTAGCCTTAGTAATTTATGGGTTTTATATGGGGGATTTAATTTTGAACTGCATAGTTGGTTTAGGATTTCAATTCTCAAGTTTGACCGGTTTATTGATTCAAACTGTGCTTTCGACTTTTATCGTTTTAATTACTGCGGAATTTTTTCCGAAAGTGTTTTTTCAAATTTATGCCAATTCATTAATTAAGATTTTTGCAATTCCGGCTTATTTGTTCTACAGATTATTTTATTATATCTCAACCTTTTTTATTTGGATTTCGGATTTTGTTTTGAGAAAATTTTTCAAAACAGAAGGCGATCAGGTGCAATTGTATTTTAGTAAAATTGAACTTGGAAATTACATTACGGAGCAAATGAATTCTGTAGAAGATGATGAAGAAGTAGATTCAGAAATTCAGATCTTTCAGAATGCATTAGAATTTTCAGGCGTAAAAGCGCGTGATATTATGACACCGCGTACAGAAATTGTAGATATTGATTTGTTTGAAAGCATAACAGAACTGAAAGAGCTTTTTATTGAAACAGGCTATTCTAAAATAGTAGTAAGTCAAAATTCGCTTGACGATATTGTGGGATATGTACATTCATTTGATTTATTTAAAAAGCCAAAAACAATAAAGTCTGTTTTAATGACGGTAGAGTTTGTGCCGGAAACTATTTTGATAAAAGATGCATTAAATCTTTTAATTAAAAAACGAAAAAATGTAGCTGTTGTTTTAGATGAATATGGAGGAACTTCTGGAATTATTACTATAGAAGATATTGTAGAAGAACTTTTTGGCGAGATCGAAGACGAGCACGATTTAGATGAAGAATTGATAGAACAAGAATTAGGAGAAGGTAAGTATTTGTTTTCGACTAGATTAGATGTAGAATACCTAAATGAGACCTATAAATTGGCAATTCCCGAAGAAGATTCATACGGAACTTTAGGAGGTTTTATCGTTAATTATACGAAAGAAATTCCGCTAAAAGGAGAAGAAATAGTGATAGACAGCTATCATTTTGTCATAGAAGAGGCCACAAATAAGAAAATTGAATTGGTTAAATTGACAATAAAAGAGTGATTTTTTTAATTAATGAAAAAAATGTTGCAAAATAAAACGCTAGTTGTATTGTTATTAACTAGATAATTGTATTTTCGCAAACTGAATATAAAATTAACGATAATAAAAATGGCAGTTTTAGCAAAAATTAGACAGCGTTCCGCTTTATTGATAGGAGTTATTGCACTTGCATTATTTGCATTTATAATACAAGATCTATTTAATAAAGGAACATTTAGTCAAAGTTCAAAAGATGTAGGAAGCATCGACGGAAAAGATATTTCATTTGAAGACTTTAGAGTTAAAGTTAGTAATGTTGAAAAAAGTGGACAAGGAATTACTTCCACTGAAGCTGCAAACAGAGTTTGGGATCAAGAGGTTTCAATCGCATTATTATCAGCTCAGTTTGATAAGTTAGGATTAAGAGTTGGTGAAAAACACTTGCTTGAAGTTTTAAAATCAGATCCAAATATTGGTAAAAACCCAATGTTCTTAAATGCAGCTGGTATGTTTGATGTAGTAAAATTTAAAGATTACTTCAAAACAAATCCTGAAGCAGCACAGTATATTTCTGAGAAAGAAAAAGACGCTGAATTAAATGCAAAATTTCAAATCTACAATACGTTAGTAAAATCTGGACTTTACACTACTGCTAGTGAAGGAAAGCTGAAATATGAAATGGAAGCAAACAAAGTTAACTTTAGTTATGCTGCTGCATTATATTCTTCTATTAAAGACAGTGAAGTGAAAATTTCTGATTCAGAAATTGTTGATTATATGAAGAAAAACGAGAAAAAATTCAAAGCGGATGAAACTCGTGAAATTCAATATGTTTTAGTTGAAGACAAAGCATCAAAAGAAGACGAAGCTGAAATCAAAGCTAAAATCACTGGTTTATTAAACGGAAGTGTTGTTTACAATGCAAAAACTGGTAAAAACGATACATTAGCAGGTTTTAGAACTGCAAAAAACATTGCTGAATTTGTAAACGCAAATTCTGATGTTCCTTACGATTCTACTTATATAGCTAAAAATAATTTACCAGCTGTAGATGCTGATAAATTATTCAGTTTGCCTGCTGGAGCAATTTATGGTCCTTATGTTTATGGAAAATACTATGCTATTTCTAAATCTTTAGGATTTAAAGCTGGTGTTAACGCAAAAGCAAGTCATATATTAATTGGTTATAAAGGATCTCAAACTCCAAACCAAAAAGAAGAGAGAACTAAAGAAGAAGCAAAAGCTAAAGCTGAAGAAATTTTAGCACAAGTTCAAGCTAATCCAGATAGTTTTATGATGTTGGCTTTTACAAGCTCTGATGATTCATCTGCACAACAGGGTGGTGATTTAGGATATTTTGGTCAAGGCCAAATGGTAAAACCTTTCAATGATTTTGTATTCAGTAACGGAATTGGAAAAGTTGGTTTAGTTGAAACTCCTTTTGGATTTCACATCATCAAAATTACGGATAAACAAGACGGAATTCGTTTAGCTACAATCGCTCAAAAAATTGAGCCTTCTGAAGCTACTTCTGATAAAGTATTTACATTGGCAACTAAATTTGAAATGGATGCTGCTGATAAAGATTTTAATGCTACTGCAAAAGAATTAGGTTTAAAAGTTTCGGCTCCTGTAACTGCAAAAGCAATGGACGAAGCATTTGGTCCATTAGGAAACCAACGTAATATTATAAGATGGGCATTTGACAAAGAAACTAGTATTGGAGACGTAAAACGTTTTGAAATTGCTAATATCGGTCACGTAATTGCACAATACAAAAGCGAAAACAAATCAGGTTTAGTAGCTGTCAGCTTAGCTAGACCTTACGTAGAGTCTATCTTGAAAAACAAGAAAAAAGCTGAAATCTTAAAAGCTAAGTTAACTGGTTCAACTATAGAAGCTATTGCTAAAAATGCTGGTGTAACTGTTCAGCAAGCAACTAATGTTACATTAGAGAATCCAGTTTTACCTGGTGGAGTAGGACAAGAGCCAAAAGTTGTTGGAAATGCATTTGCTTTAACTGCAAATAAAGTTTCTGCACCAATTGAAGGAAATACTGGAGTTTATGTTGTAAAAAACATTAGCACTGTAAAAGCTCCTGCAATTGCTAATCATGCAGCTTATGTTGCTAAGTTAAAAGCTCAAACTGCATCTGATGCAAGCAGAATTTTACCTGCTTTAAAAAGCAATGCTAAAATTGAAGATAATAGACTGCAATTTAACTACTAGTTTTTAGTATTAAATAAATTTTTAAAATATAAAAACCCGGAATATTCATTTAGAATATTTCGGGTTTTTCTTTGTTTTTTTCTTATTATTTTTACAATTTGTAGTAAAATATTTATGTATTTTTCTTAACTATATGGAAATAATGGAAATATAATTTAAAATATTTGCGATATTAAAATTATTGCAGTTTATTTGTCCGGATTTTTGTTTTAATAAATTGACTTATAAACAAACAATTGTTAAATAAAAATTGTAAGAAAATGATAAAAAAATACTTTAATAATCTGACATTTAATGTTATATGTTTAGTTTTTTAAAAAGAAAGCCTAGAGTATATTCCAAAATTGAAAATCATATTTTTGGAATAATTACGGAACTTTTAAAAGTTAGCAGTACTGACATCAATGTTGATGAATTGGGAGGTAAATACTACTTAAGTAATGAGGAGCAACATTTTAAAGTTACTATTTTAAGTAACGATTATGTTATCAGGCTAACTAATACGCGTGATTCAGTTGCTGAAAAATATGATAAATTTTTTGTTGAAGATGTTTTAAAAGCAGTAAAAGAAGAGAAACATCGGAGAATGGAACTGGTTTACGATTCTATCACAAATAGTATCGAAAAAATGGCAGAACGTTTACACAATACACTTATAGAATCTAATGAACAAGAAACTGAAAAAGTACGTCGACTTGAAACAAAACCTATAAAAGATAAGAAAGTAAATTTCTAATTTTTATAATAGACATAAATTACTCGCTATAAGATCATCTCCTCGTATGAAAGAATAGTTTCATATCCTTTTGAAACAAAGTATTTCGTTGGATCTTCTTTAGAAATTACCATTACAAAATCACCGCCCCACGCCCCAAGACTTTTAACAACGCCATTGAAATCTGCAAAAGCAATTTCTTTTATCGTTTGTATTTCTAAGATATTGCTCAAATGAATCTCATGTTTTTCTACAGCAAGAGCAAATTCTTTTAGCGTTTTAGCGTTTAATATAGTGTCGGTAATTTTGTTATTATCAATAATATTTTGAACTAAATCTTGATTTTTATTGTTGTAATAAGCATTTATAGCAGCTTTGCTGTTTTGTTTTTTATTAAGGTAAACAAAGTAAATGTTTTTAGTAAAATCAGGATTAAAAGCAACCTGTTCAACTTTAGGTAAACTTTGTTCTAATCGATAAACAATTGGTGTGTTATTTTGTGCGCAGGCAATATCATATCCACTGCCTCCAAAACTGTTTTTAAGCAATGTGAAAGCATCAATTTTAGCCCATTGAGCAATATTGTTCAATAGTGTTGAGGATGTGCCCAATCCCCATTTTTTGGGAAATGTAAGGTGGGTACTAATTATATATCCTTCTGCTTTATTAATAAAGTCTGGATTTAATAAATAAGCTTCGTGTAAAATATTGATTAAAGTTGTTTTTACAGTTTCAACTTGTGTTGGAATGTTATTTGTAATTTCAGAAAATGAAATAACATCTTCAAACCAAAGATGCTCGTCGAAGTCATAACTCTTCCATTTAATCTCTTGGTTCGATCCGTTTTCTACAATTAAATCCTGTCCAAATTTTGTAGGCAAAGCAAAGGCTCTTGCACCATCTAAAACTAAGTATTCGCCTGTAATTAAAAGTTTTCCGTTGCTATAAAAGGTTGTTTTCATTCTGTAATTTTAAAATAAAGTCCAATCCCGAAGCTTTGGGATAAAATTCAAAATCCCACCATTCTTGGAATTTGGAATTCTATTCGCAGCTATACTTTTGGAGTTTAATATTCGGGTTATTTTCTTAAATTTTCAATAAAGTCAACTACAGCACTATGAGATACAGCATTTTTCTTAAAATGAGCTTTAATTAAATGGCGTTCATCTTCAGTAGCTTCAAATTGATTGATAATATTATTTAAGTGCATTTTCATGTGTCCTTCCTGAATTCCGGTTGTAGTCAGCGAACGCAAGGCAGCAAAGTTTTGAGCCAAACCAGCAACAGCTACGATTTCCATCAATTCATTGGCAGATGGTTTTTCTAGTATTTCTAAACATAATTTAACTAAAGGATGTAAAGATGTCAATCCGCCAACTGTTCCTATAGCTAAAGGGATTTCGAGCCAAAAAGTAAAAATACCGTTTTCGATTTTTGCATGCGACAAGCTAGAATATTGCCCATTTCTTGATGCATAAGCATGCACGCCAGCTTCTACAGCTCTAAAGTCATTTCCAGTTGCTAGAATTACAGCGTCAACTCCATTCATAATACCTTTATTATGCGTCACAGCTCTAAAAGGTTCCACTTCAGCAATTTGAACAGCCTGAACAAAACGCTCGGCAAAATCTTGCGGATTCGAAATATGTTTCTCAGTTAAATCTTCAACAGGACAAGAAACTTCAGCCCTAACAACACAATTCGGAACATAATTAGACAAAATGCTCATCACTACAGTAAGGGTTTCCTTCTCTGAAAAGAGATCAGAATTTAGAAATTCTTCTTTTAGAGTTGAAGCAAATTGTTCGAGACAAGAATTTATGAAATTTGCACCCATACTGTCTTTTGTTTCAAAAGTGGCATGAAGCTGAAAATAGTTCTCTAACAAACTTCTTTTGTCTTTTAGTTTAATATCTAAAATTCCTCCGCCACGTTGCTGCATGTTTTTGGTGATGCTTTGCGTGTCGGAGAAAAATTTAGATTTTATATTGTTAAAGAAAGAATCTAATTTATCGGCATCTCCATTAAATGTAAAATGCACTTGACCAATCTTTTCGGTATTAATTACTGTTGCTTTAAAACCACCACGTGTTGCCCAATATTTTGCTGATTTTGAAGCCGCCGCAACAACAGAACTTTCTTCAATTGCCATCGGAATTGTTTTGTACTTGCCGTTAATTAAAAAATTGGGTGCCACTCCTAACGGAATATATAAATTGGTGATGGTGTTTTCGATGAACTCATCATGCAATTGTTGGAGCTTGTCGTCTGAATTCCAGTAATTTCTTATAATAGTCAGTGCTTCTTCAGGGGTTGAAAAATACTCATTTGCGATCCAGTTTATTTTTTCTTTTTTGGATAATTTAGAAAATCCAGCAACTGCGTTGTTCATTCTCAATGTATTAAATAATAATGTGGTAACAAAGATACTATTTTAAGAGTTTTGTTTATAATGTATTTGAAAATTGAAAAGCACGCAATCGTTATTTTTTTTAACATTTAACAGTTAAAATGTGTATTATGTTTATTTTTTTTACTAAAATTGGGCTCTTTTTTATATTTAAAATAATTCTGATGAATACAAGTAAAATTACTGTTATGTTTTTGTTTTTTGTAGCCGCCATTTTTGGCCAGCAAAAAATAACTGTCGAAAATATTTATAGTGGTGCATTTCGTGCAAAAGCGATGGATGAACTGCAATCGTTAAAAAATACAGATCAATATACTGTTTTAAATGTTGATCAAGCCAGCAGAAGCATGCAGATTGACTTGTATGATTTTGCAACCTTAAAAAAAGTGTCAAATCTAATTGATACTAAAAATCATAAAGAACTGGCTACCGGAATTGACAGCTATACTTTTGATGCTTCAGAAAAAAAGATTTTAATAGCTTGTAATTCAAATCAAATTTTCCGTCACTCTTTTACAGCAGATTATTTTTTATATGATATTGCTTCAAAATCGCTGACAAAACTGTTCGATTTTCAAGTTCAAGAGCCAACTTTTTCTCCTGATGGAACTAAAATTGCTTATGCTAAAGAAAATAACCTTTATGTATATGATGTAGCTTCAAAAAAATCTACTGCGGTTACTACTGATGGAAAGAAAAATGCTGTAATTAATGGTATTACGGATTGGGTTTATGAAGAAGAATTTGCTTTTGTCCGAGCTTTTGACTGGAGTAAAGACAGCAAAAAACTAGCTTACATTCGTTTTGACGAAAGTGCTGTTCCAGAATTTTCTATGTCGATATTTCAAAAAGATTTATACCCGACAATTGAAACATTTAAATATCCTAAGGCTGGAGAAAAAAACTCATTAGTTTCATTACACATATATGATGCTGCTGCAAATACAGCCAAAAAAGTTGATTTAGGAAATTATAATGACTTTTATATCGCGAGATTACAATGGACTAATGATAATAATGTATTGTCAGCACAGGTTTTAAACCGCCACCAAGATAATCTAGATCTTTTATTTGTTGACGGAACAACAGCTGCTGCAAAAGTAGTTTTGAATGAAAAAGACAAAGCTTATGTTGATGTTACAGATAATTTGACATTCTTAAAAGATAATAGCTTTATCTGGACAAGTGAAAAAGATGGTTTTAATCATATTTATGCTTATGATAAAACAGGAAAACTTAAAAATCAGGTTACAAAAGGAAACTGGGAAGTAACTTCATACTACGGTTTCGACGAAAAAACAAAAACTATTTTCTACCAATCTACAGAAAATGGTTCTATAAATAGAGATCTTTACAGAATTAGTTTAGACGGAAAAAATAAATTGCGTTTAACAGCAAAAGTAGGAACAAGCGCTGCGACTTTTAGTCCAAATTTCCAATATTTCATTACTACTTTCTCTAGTAATTTAGTGCCAACAACTTATACTTTAAACGATGCTAAAACTGGAAAAGAGATTCAGGTTATAGAAAATAATCAGGCTCTTGCTGATAAGTTGAAAGCCTATAACTTGCCGGCAAAAGAATTCTTTGTTTTAAAAACAGCTAAAGGAAACGAACTTAACGCTTGGATTTTAAAACCAAAAGATTTTGATCCTTCTAAAAAATATCCTGTTTTCATGTACCAATATTCTGGCCCAGGATCGCAGCAAGTAAATAATGATTGGAATAACACTGATGATTATTGGTTTTTATCTCTTACACAGCAAGGTTATATCGTAGCTTGTGTTGATGGTAGAGGAACTGGTTTTAAAGGTGCTGATTTCAAAAAAGTAACCCAAAAAGAATTAGGTAAATACGAAGTTGAAGATCAGATTGATGCAGCAAAAGTAATTGGAGCTTATCCGTATGTTGATGCTTCAAGAATCGGAATCTTCGGATGGAGTTATGGTGGATTTATGGCTTCAAACTGTATTTTTCAAGGAAACGATGTTTTTAAAATGGCAATAGCGGTAGCACCAGTTACAAACTGGAGATTTTATGACAGTGTTTACACAGAAAGATACATGCAGACTCCTCAGGAAAATGCAAGTGGATACGATCAAAATTCTCCAATAAATCACGTTGATAAATTAAAAGGAAAGTTTTTGTTGATTCACGGATCAGGTGATGACAACGTTCATGTGCAAAATTCAATGCAGATGATGGAAGCACTGATTCAAGCGAACAAACAATTTGATTCTCAGATATATCCAGATAAAAACCACGGTATTTACGGTGGTAAGACGAGAATTCAGCTTTATAATAAAATGACTAACTTTATCAAAGAAAATTTATAATCTAAATCTATTAACCTTAAAAAAATAATGAATAATATGGGAGAAACTCAAGTAAAAACTGGGCATCCAAAAGGACTTTGGGTATTGTTTGGAACGGAGATGTGGGAGAGATTCAATTTTTATGGAATGCGAGCTTTATTGACTTTATTTCTTGTGAATTCATTAATGATGAAGGAAGAAGAAGCGTCATTAATTTATGGAGGTTTCCTTGGACTTTGTTATTTAACACCAATGTTGGGAGGTTTTATTGCTGACCGATTTTTAGGAAATAGAAATTGTATTTTATTAGGTGGATTATTGATGGCTACTGGCCAAATGTTATTGTTTACCAGCGGTAGTATTTTTGAATCTAATTTAGGATTGGCAAAAACTATCATGTATTGCGGATTAGGTGTTATTGTTTTTGGTAACGGATTCTTCAAGCCAAATATTTCAAGTATGGTTGGAAGTTTGTATCCAAAACAAGAAAAAACAAAACTAGATACCGCTTTTACTATTTTCTATATGGGTATTAATATTGGTGCTTTCTTAGGGCAATCAATTTGTCCTTTCTTAGGCGATGTAAAAGATGCAGGCGGAATTAGAGATATTCACGCTTTTAGATGGGGATTTATGGCGGCGTCAGGAGCAATGCTTGTTGGAACTGTTCTTTTCTACTTCTTGAAAAATAAATATGTGGTTTCTCCAGAAGGAAGACCATTAGGAGGTTTGCCTTCTAAAAATATAGCTTCAGATTTTGAAGAAGGAGAAGCTCAAAAAGCTAATTTTTCTAGTAAAGCGCTAACTATTGCAGGTGTTGCATTTATTGCTTTAGGTTTTTTCTTTCATTATGTTGTGGGTCAAAACTTGATTTATACTTTGATTTATTCTAGTGGTTTGGCTTTGGCTGGATTAATTATTTCTGATACTTCTTTAACTAAAATCGAAAGAGATAGAATTATTGTAATTTATATCGTGTCGTTTTTTATTATTTTCTTTTGGGCGGCATTTGAACAAGCAGGTTCGTCATTAACTTTTATTGCGGATAATCAAACAGATAGACATTTCTTTGGGTATTTAATGCCTCCATCGATGGTTCAGATCTTTAACGGATTGTTTGTTGTTGTAATGGCTGTTCCTTTTAGTATACTATGGGATTCTTTAAGAGCAAATCAAAAAGAACCAATTTCACCAGTTAAATTGGCTGTAGGTTTGGTTATAATTTCTGTAAGTTTCTTTATGATTGCAACTCAAGTTTCATACATCGGAACTTCTGGGTTACTATTGGTAAAATGGTTAATCTTATTATATTTCTTAAATACTTGTGCAGAGTTGTGTTTGTCTCCAATTGGATTGTCATTGGTGGGTAAATTATCTCCAAAACGTTTTGCTTCATTGCTATACGGCGTATTCTTTTTGTCAAATGCATCTGGTTATGCGTTAGGAGGGACTTTAGGTTCTATTTTGCCTGCTACAGGTGATAAATTTGAAAAAGCAAAAGAATTAGGAATCGATCTTCAAGCCGTTTTAGACAATAAAGTAACGCCTACAACTGAGCAATTAGCACTATTAGAACAGCACCAAATTAGTGCGCACAATCACTTTTTTGCAGGATTCGAAATTCATAATTTATATGAGTTTTTTATGGTGTTTGTTGTTCTTACAGGTATTGCAGCGATTGTATTATTTGCTTTGACTCCGTTATTGAAAAAAATGATGCACGGTGTTAGATAATATGGAAAACAATTTAGCTTTAGAGGAAATTCAAAATTTTAAAGGCAAGTACCCAAAGCAATTGTGGTACTTGTTTTTGGTTGAAATGTGGGAGCGTTTTTGCTTTTACGGAATGAGAGGTGTTCTGGCTTTTTTCATGGTAGATCAATTAGGTTTGCTTGAAGGAAAAGCGAATCTTCAATATGGAGCCATTCAGGCTTTTGTTTATGCCTTTACTTTTATTGGAGGTATTTTTGCTGACAAAATTTTAGGATTCAAAAAATCACTTCTTTTTGGAGGAATTGTGATGATTTTAGGAAATTTGCTTATTGCAGCAAATCCGCATGATTTCTTTTATTATGGAATAACACTTTCTATTATTGGAACAGGTTTTTTTAAGCCAAACGTTTCGTCAATGGTTGGTGAATTATATCATGAAAAGGATGGCCGACGTGATGCTGGTTACGGACTGTTTTACGCAGGTATTAATATAGGCGGAATGCTGGGAGGTGCGATTCCTATTTATTTAGGAAAAAACTATTCTTGGAGCTTATGCTTTCTTTCTGCAGCAATTGTGATGATTATTGGTGTTGTTACTTTTCTTTTGACTAAAAAACATTTAGCACCAATCGGAAATTCTCCTCTTGAAAAACATGAACCGAAAAAACGTAATCTTTATGAAATAGCTGTTTACGTTGGATCATTTCTTGTAATTCCATTGGTTTATATAATGGTAATTAACTCTGATTTTACAGAGTATTTTATGTATTCAATTGGTGTTGCAGCATTAGGATACTTTTTGTTTGAATTATTTATGATAAAAGAAAGAAAACAGCAATACAAACTTTTGGCAGCTTTCGTCTTTATTTTTGGATATTTCATGTTTATGGCTATTTCTGAGCAATCAGGAGGTTCTTTGTCGTTGTTTGCCAAGGATAACTTAACAAATAAATTGTTGTTTTTTCATATTGATCCAAATGTTGTTAACAATAGTATAAATTCATTGTACGTTATCATTTTCAGTCCATTAGTAGGGTTATTGTGGATCTTTCTTTTCAAAAGAAAAATCGAACCAAATACAGTTATTAAATTCGGATTCTCATTTATATTGTTAGCAGCTGGTTTCTTTATTTTTTACAGTGCCAGATTTTTTATTGATGAAAAAGGATTGAGTTCTCTAAACGTATTTGCATTAGGGTACTTGTTGTATACTCTGGGAGAATTATGTATTGGACCAATTGGAATGTCTGTAATTACTAAATTATCTCCAAAGAGATTGTTTGGAATGATGATGGGATTGTGGTTTTTGTCTAGTGCCTTTGGTCAATTTGCAGCAGGTAAATTAGGCTCTGAAATGTCTAATGCAAATACAGGCACAACATTAATGTCAAAATTGATTGCTTACACTGATGGATATTATCAATTAGCATTATATTCTTTAATTGCAGGGGTTATTTTGATTGTTACAACACCATTGATCAAAAAATTAATGCAGGAAGTAAAATAAGATTTATTTACCGATTCTTTTTTTGTTTAAATTTGTGCAAAATAAACACAATATGAAAAAAATATTTTTAGTAACGTTATTTTTAGTTGGAGCGCTTACAGTTCAATCACAAGAACTAAAGTGGTATACAGATGTAAAAGAAGCAATAACGGTAAGTAACAAAGAGCATAAGCCAATGTTGATGTTTTTTACTGGAAGTGACTGGTGCGGATGGTGTATTCGTTTGCAAAATGAAGTTTTAACGACGCCTGAATTTAAAAAATGGGCTGTAGATAATGTTGTTTTAGTAGAATTGGATTATCCAAGAAGAACACCTCAGACTCCAGAATTAAAAAGTCAAAATAATGAATTACAGCAGGCTTTTGGAATTCAAGGTTTCCCTACAATTTATTTTACAAGTGCTGAGTCTAAAGACGGAAAAGTAAATTTTAAAGGTCTTGGGCAAACCGGATATGTTGCTGGAGGGCCAACTGCATGGTTGACAGTTGCAGACGGAATCATTAAACCAAAAAAGTCTTAAAGAAAAACATATTCAAATTTATTTATAAGCTCCTTGTGCAATATGCGCAAGGAGCTTTTTTCTTTAGTAAGAAAAGTTATTCATTTGTTTTTCTTTATTTTATGTATTTATCAATTTATTATAAGTAAAAAAACACATTATATATTTTTTATATTAATAAAAGTTGGAAAATTAAAATATTATGTTAATTTCGTTACACTATACTAACCAAAATCAATATAATATGACTAAAAAATTACTTATCCTACTGTTTTTTTTAGGTTCATTTTTTATGCAGGCTCAAAATCTAGTTTGGAGAACAAACATGACTGATGCTATCGCTATTAGCAATGAACAAAGAAAACCAATGTTGATTCTTTTTACTGCCTCAGGTGTACCAGACAATCTTCAGAATGAAATATTTAAAACTCCAGATTTTGCAGTTTGGTCTCGCGACAATGTCATTCTCGTAAAACTTGATTTGTCTGATGAAGCAGCATCTGATGGTGATAAAGAACAAAACCTTAGATTAAAAAGTGCTTTTGGTGTTGAAGACTTACCAGAAGTTTGTTTTGCAAGTGCTTCTATCAGAAAAAATAAAACTACTTTTAGCGCTTTAGGAAAACTTGCTTATAAACCGGGAGGTGCAAAAGCTTGGATTGCAGAATCAAACGGAATCTTGCATCCAAGTGAATAATACTTAGTCAAGTTTCGCAATTTAACTTGTAAGTCCCTTTTCAATTTTAGTGAAAAGGGATTTTTTTTTGAACAGTTTAAGATTATCGTCATTATTTTGATAATTTATTATGCTATTTTTTTTGTTTTTGTCAGTTATTTAGGGTTTTATTAACAAATTCGATTTTGTTATGTTTTTTTTAAGTTTTTTGTCTAAATATGACTTGTTTGATAAGGATATTATACTAATTTAGTCGCGTTAACCTACTTAAAACCCAAATTGTTATGACCAGAAAACTACTTATACTACTATTTTTTTTAGGTTCATTTTTTATGCATTCGCAAAATGTCTGGAAAACAACTATGACAGAGGCTGTTGCAGCAAGTGTTGAACAAAGAAAACCACTATTCATATTTTTTACAATTGCTGGTGCACCACAAAGATTCCAGAATGAGATATTTAATACTCCAGATTTTGCTGTATGGGCACGTGAAAATGTCGTTTTGGTTAGACTGGATTTATCTGATCCTAATATATCTGATGCTGAGAGAGAACAAAATGTTATGTTGAAAAATGCTTTGGGAGTAACCGAATTGCCACAAGTTTGTTTCACAATAGCATCTGTTAGAAAGCAGAAAACAACTTTTAATTTATTGGGTAAATTGCCTTTTAAACCAATTGGTGCTGTGGGATGGATGACGGAAGCTAATATAATTTTACGTCCTGAATAAGAAATATAATTTTAAGTATTTTAATTTAATTTGTAATATCCTTTTTCGCTTGTTGAGTGAAAAGGGATATTTTTTTTATCGCAGGTTTTTTTCCATTTTTTCAGGATTGAGTAAGAGTTTGAAGCATCAGCAATTATAATTTTTGGATGTAAGTCTTTTAAAACTCGATCTAAATTTAATTTTGGAGATTGTATAAGCAATACTATATCCGGCTGAATTTTATTTTGATAAGTTCCTGTACTGTCAATTATAAATATTTTTTTTCCGTTGAAAAATAACGTGTTTTTAACTTTGTGTGCGGCTTTTATTATTCCAAAATTTCCAACTAAATAGGAATTCAAAACATAGTTTTTAGGATCATGAAGTAAAGTTGTATCTGATGTAAACAGTTCTATGGTTTTTCCTGATTTTTCTGTAATCAGCGTTTTTTTCTTTAAATTATAAATAATCATTTCCAGTTGGTTTTCCGTTTCTTTTTTGGTGTATATAAAAGAAATTTGAAGTAAAATTATAGTAATCAACACAAAAACCAATTTGGAATAACTCGGTTTTTTGAAGCAAATAATACTCGTAATTATCAGCAGGTAAAAAGTGATCAGATAGTAAAGGTTAAAACTTATATCAAGTATTACAAATGATTCGAATGAAGCAACATAATGAATGATTTGATTTAAAAGATAGATACTCTTTTCGAAAATGATAATTAACAATTCTGGAGGAGAACAAAAAACAGCAAAAATCATAACAATAATTCCCGCTATCATTATAAAAGACAAAACTGGAATAATAACAATATTAGTTACAAAAAATAAACCTGGAAATTGGTGAAAATAATATAAGCACAAAGGGAAAGCTCCAATTTGAGCCGCGAATGAAACCGTCAAAGCTTCCCAGATATAAAGTAATATTTTGTTTTTTGGTGTCAAGATGTTTTTTAATAATGGCTGTAGCCAAAGAATAAAAAATAAGGCAATGTAACTTAATTGAAACCCAACATCAAATAAAAAATAAGGTTCAAATAATAAGATCAGAAAAATAGAAACAAGCAAAGTATGGTAAATATTGTCGCCTCGGCGAAGATGATTTCCTGTGGCAATAAAAGAAAACATAACAACTGATCTTAAAACAGAAGGCGATACTCCTGAAATTACGGCGAATCCCGCTAACGAAATTAAAATTGAGATTAATTTTATAAATGAACCTTTTCGTGTATTTGGAATTGGTTTTAAAATGAAATTTATAAACAGCATAATAAAGCCGACATGCAATCCTGAAACAGATAAAATGTGTGTTGCTCCAGAGTACTGATAATCTTGAATAATATCTGACGAAATTTCTTGCTGCTGTCCTAGAATTAGGGCAAGTGCAACATTCATTTCAGCGGCGTTAAAATGTGCTCTCTCTAAGTTTATAAGTATCCTGCGATGCAAACACCCAGAATAATACCAAATGTCTTTTTTAGCATATTTAGCGATACTGATTTCAGATTTGCTAACGTATAGCTGTGCATAAATTTGCCTGTCTGCTAAATATTTGCCGTAGTCAAATTGGTTTGGGTTTTTAGCATTACTATTATGCTGTAAAGTGGCTTTTATTTTGATAATATTACCGATTATAACCGATTTTTTAATACTGTCTTTTGCAATATTTACAATAATTTTTCCAGTATAGTTTTGATTATTAATGCTGTTGATCAATGCAATAAATCGATCGTTATAGGCATTGCTTTTAAGCTTTTCTCGAATAGTAAGTGTAATTGTTTGTGATGTCTCAAAAGCTTTGGTACAATGAATATAGTTCGATTTCTGAAGCGAATCAGTATGGAAAAGTAAAGTTGCTGCTCCAATACAAAAAGAGGTAAAACAAGTACTTATCCCAAAAAGCGTAATTAATTTTTTATTGTTTTTGGATGAAAAATACAAAAGAGAAAATGCGATTGTTCCGATGAGAAGTGCGATGCATAAATTGAATAATGTATTTGGCAGATAATAAGAAAACAAAATGCCAAGCAGAAACCAAATCGTAATTTTAACTAAAGGGAAATCTAATACTTTCATGGCATAAAAGTATTAAATATTTGTAAGAAAAAGAATATATTTTACTAGATAGATTATTCAATTATTCGATTCACCTGAAAAAAGGAATCACGATAATAGGGTTCTTTTGTAGATGAAATCATTACGCCTTTTGAAGTAGAAGAATGCACAAATTTTATTTCGTCTGAGTTAACTTCTGTAATAAGTCCTACATGATTGATTTGCTTGCTTTTATTGGTTTTAAAGAAAATTAAATCGCCTTTCTTTGCATCATTCAGCACGATTATTTTTCCAACCTTTGCTTGCTCGTAAGAACTTCTGGGAAGTTTAATATTTTCTGATTCAAAAGTAATATAAACTAATCCGGAGCAGTCAAAACCATTTTTTGTTGTACCTCCAGCTTTATATCTAACGCCAATATTGCTTGTTGCAGTGTCGATTAAATTTTTCACAAGAGTTCTTTTTTCTGTTTTAGATTCTTTTGTGCTTACGGCATTTGAAGTCGATTTACAAGAAGCAAAGAGAAGAGATAGAATAAGAATTGTGACTATTTTTTTCAAAATAAAAATATTTTATACTGGTTTTAAGTCGGCTACGATAAGTTTTGCTGTTTTTTTGCTCGCGCCAACGCCACCTAATTTTTGTTCCAGAATATCATAATTTTTCAAAAGTTTTTCGCGATAATGTGGCTCGAGCAATTTTTGTAATTCTTCTTTAATGCGTTTTGTATTGCATTCATTTTGAATTAATTCAGTAACTACTTCTTGGTCCATTATTAGGTTTACAAGCGAAATATATTTTAAGGTAATAATGCGTTTTGCAATTTGATACGAAATATTGCTTCCTTTATAACATACTACTTCTGGAACTTTAAAAAGAGCAGTTTCTAAAGTTGCTGTTCCAGAAGTTACCAAAGCAGCGGTCGAAGAACGAAGCAAATCGTACGTTTTATTCGAAATAAATTTGATGTTTTTATTACTGATGAATTGCTGATAAAATTCGTAATCCTGACTTGGTGCGCCGGCAATTACAAATTCATAATCCTGAAAATCATCGACAACACTTAGCATTACGCTTAACATTTTTGTAATTTCTTGTTTGCGGCTTCCTGGTAAAAGTGCAATAATGGGTTTGTCACCCAATTGATTTTCTTTTCTAAATATACCTTCATCAAAAGGTGGTTGATTTTGAATGGCATCAATTAAAGGATGGCCAACAAAATCTACAGGAAAATGATGCTTGTCTTCGTAAAAACTTTTTTCAAAAGGCAAAATCACAAACATCTTATCTATATCTTGTTTAATTGCTTTTATCCTATTTTCTTTCCAAGCCCAAATTTGAGGAGAAATATAATAGTGTGTTTTATAATTTAAAGTTTTGGCCCATTTTGCAATACGCATATTGAAACCTGGGTAATCTATAAAAATGATAACATCTGGCTTAAACTCAGAAATGTCTTTTTTACAAACTTTAATGTTGTTTAAAATCGTTTTTAAATTGAAAATAACTTCAACAAAACCCATAAAAGCCAATTCACGATAATGTTTTACTAAAGTACCGCCGGCTTTTTGCATTAAGTCTCCACCCCAAAACCGAATTTCGGCTTGCGGATCTTCTTCATATAAAGCTTTCATTAAATTTGAACCGTGCAAATCTCCAGAGGCTTCGCCAGCTATTATGTAATATTTCATATCGACTTTTTTAAAAGTGTGTTTTAAATTTGCAACACAACATTTTTTTGCAGCACAAAGATAAGATTAAATAAATAAGGTTGAAATTGCTAAAACAATCACAGCAAAAACAACGCCTCTCGCCATTATTTCCTTGTTTCTTTTAAGCAAAAATAAAAACAAAATAAGATCTAAAACGGTTCCTAGAGTAATTACTTTGCCCAAATAACCGTATTGTTTTATGGTTTCAATATTTGAAACATCAAAAGAGGTGAAAAATGTAATGAAAAGATAACTTCCTAAAAGTGAAGTTAAAATGCCGAGAACAAAACCAATAAGAAGGTCTAATTTATTCATTTAATTTCCAAGTATTAAGTTGTTGTATAGAATGATGCGCGGTTAAATCAAATTGAACTGGAACGACAGATATGTATCCGTTTTCTAAAGCCCATTCGTCAGTATCTTCGCCTTTGTCTTCGTTTGTAAATTTACCGGTAAGCCAGTAATAATCTTTTCCGTATGGAGTTTGTCGCTTGTCAAATTTTTGAGCATAGTACGCTTTCGCTTGACGGCAAATCTTTATTCCTTTGATTTCTTTCTCTTTTAATTTTGGAAAATTTACATTTAAAACGACACCTGGCGGTAATTTATTGGCAAGAGTTTCTAAAGTAATCTTTTTTACAAATGATTTTATTTGTTCGAAATCAGCATTCCAGTCAAAATCTAAAAGAGAGAATCCAATTGCTTGAATTCCTTCAATTCCTGCTTCGACTGCCGCGCTCATAGTTCCAGAATAAATTACATTTATAGAAGAGTTTGATCCGTGATTAATTCCGGAAACACAAAGATCAGGTTTTCTTTTTAAAATTTCATTGACAGCCAATTTTACGCAATCTACTGGTGTTCCAGAACAGCTGTATTCTGTTATAATGTCTTCTTCTTTAGAGATTTTATCTAAAAACAGCGTGTTATTTATTGTAATTGCGTGTCCCATAGCACTCTGAGGTTTATCTGGAGCTACTACTATAACATCTCCAATAGTTTCCATAACGCTGATTAAGGCTCTGATTCCAGGAGCGAGAATTCCATCGTCATTGGTTACTAATATTAATGGTTTTTCATGTTTCATGCCGAGATTTTCATTTTTGATTTATCAAAATTAGTGCTTGATAGAGCAAATGTAGTAACAGATTTTGGTAGAATACTAACAAATAAATAAAAATTGTAAACTAAATTAAAGAAGACTTTTGAACATCAAACATTTTTATATCTTTAACAAAAAATTATAGTGAACTTGGCTTTGTTGGCACAGTTTTTACCGTAACTTAGATTAAAAAATTTGATGAATGCTATTATTAAGTTTATGAAAAGAAATTATAAAATACTTATAGCCGTATTATGCTTGTCAGTAACATTGTTTGCATTTAAACTAAATGCTGATAAGTCTGAGGATCCGGACCCGAATAGAGATAAAACACTTTTAGAATTGCTTGCGTTTGTTATTGAAAAAGGACATTATAGTCCGGCTGAAATAAACGATGAATTTTCTAAAGGAATTTTTAAAGATTATATTGATGCGCTGGATCCTTCTAAAAGATTCTTTCTTCAGTCTGATATTGATGAATTTAAGCAATATGAGCTTCAGTTAGATGATCAGTTTTTGAATAAAGACTTAACGTTTTTTAATCTTACTTATACAAGATTGATGAAACGTATGGAAGAAAGCAAAAAACGATATAAGACTATTTTAGCACAGCCTTTCAACTATAATGTTGATGAGACTTTTAATGCTGATTATGAGCATCTTCCTTATGCTAAAAATGCAACGGAAATTAACGAAAGATGGAGAAAACAAATCAAATTATCTACTCTTTCTTCACTTGTTACCAAACAAAAATTAGAAGAAGATAAAAAGAAAGCAGATCCAGCTTACAAAGAAAAATCTTTTGAAACTTTAGAGAAAGAAACGCGTGAAAGCTCTTTAAAATCTTTGGATGATAATTTTAGTCTGATTAAAGATTTAAATAAAGGAGATTGGTTCTCTGTGTATGTTAATTCGATTATGACACGTTTTGATCCGCATACAAGTTATTTTGCACCAGAGGAAAAAGATCGTTTTGATGTAAATATCAGTGGAAAATTAGAAGGAATCGGAGCCAGATTAACTAAGAAAAATGACTTTACTCAAATTGACGAATTAATTTCTGGCGGTCCAGCTTGGAAAGGAAAACAACTTGAGGCAGGTGATTTAATTTTGAAAGTTGCACAAGGAAACGAAGAGCCTGTAGATGTTGTGGGTATGCGTTTGGATGATGTTGTGAAGAAAATTAAAGGTCACAAAGGAACTGAAGTTAAACTTACAGTTAAAAAAGTAGACGGAAGTATTAAAGTAATTTCTATCATCAGAGATGTTGTTGAAATTGAAGAAACCTACGCTAAATCTAGTATTGTAGAAAGAAACGGATTAAAATACGGAGTTATTTATTTGCCTAAATTCTATATCGATTTTGAAAACAAAGATGGACGTGATGCTGGAAAAGATATCGCTCTTGAGGTTGAAAGATTGAAAAAAGAAGATATTAATGGTATTGTACTTGATGTTCGTGATGATGGTGGTGGATCTTTATCTACAGTTGTTGATATTGCCGGTTTGTTTATCGAAGAAGGACCAATTGTTCAGGTTAAATCTGCTGGAAAAAAGAAAGAAGTTTTATACGATAAAGATAAAAAAATCGAATGGGATGGACCGTTAGTAATTATGGTGAACAGTTTCTCTGCTTCGGCTTCAGAAATTTTAGCAGCAGCAATTCAAGATTACAAACGTGGAGTGATCATTGGAAGTAAACAAACTTATGGAAAAGGAACTGTACAAAATGTTCTTGATCTAAATCAGTTTGTTCGTAATGCAAGCTATGGCGATTTAGGAGCTTTGAAAATTACGGGACAAAAATTCTATAGAATCAACGGAGGTTCTACTCAATTAGAAGGTGTTCACAGCGATGTTGTAATGCCAGATCGTTATGCTTACTTAAAAATGGGCGAGCGTGATATTGACAATGCAATGCCATGGGATAAAATTGATCCAGCTGATTACAGTACTTGGACATCAAACGAAAAATTCAATCAAGCGATTAATAACAGCAGAAACAGAATTGCTGGAAATGCTCAATTCAAATTAATTGAGGATAATGCAAAATGGATTGATGTTAAGAATAAAGAGAACACTTACAGCTTGAACATTACGAGCTTTAAAGCTACTCAAGAACAGGTTGAGAATGAAGGTAAAAAATACAAACCAATCGCAGATTATAAAAACAGCTTGGTTTTTAAATCATTGCCTTACGAAGAACTTGAAATGAATAACGATGCTACATTAAAAGAAAAAAGAGAAGCTTGGCACCAAGCATTGTCTAAAGATGTTTATGTAGAAGAAGCATTGAATGTTTTAGATGATTTGCAAACTAAAGGATATGTAAAAAATACTGTTGCTCCTAAAATGAAAAAGGATAAACTAGTAAAATCATAATACTATAAAGAATTAATTTGTTATTAAACGCTCCGTAAATTTAAATTTATGGAGCGTTTTTTTGTAAGTTTATTAAAAATTAAAAGTTTACATGAATAAGTATATTGTTTTTGGTGTAATAGGATTGCTATTATTGTCCTGTAAAAAAGAAGTTGAAAATAATAGTGAGATTTTGCCACAACAGCAGACTTCTTTTACTTCAGCCCAGAATACTTCAGATTCGCTCTATACAGTTGCATATTTGCCAACATCTACAACCAAGCAAATTGTAAAGCATACATATTATACGTTATCTTATAATGAAAAGTTCGAACAAGCCGAATGGGTTGCATACGAATTAAAGAAGGAGTATTTAAAAAACAGAGATTATAAGCGACCTTATTTTATTGAAGATCCTAAAGTAACAACTGGTTCAGCAGATTGGAGAAATTATAAAAAATCCGGTTATGATAAAGGGCATCTTTGTCCGGCTGGTGATATGGAGTTTGACGTAAATGCCTATAATGATACTTTTTACACCTCGAATATTTCACCTCAAAGACATGATTTTAATAGTGGTATTTGGAATAGGATAGAGCAAAAAACGCGCTATTGGGCCGAAAAGTATACTGATATTTATATAGTAACAGGAGGGATTCTCAAAGATTCAGATAAAAAAATAGGAACAGAAAAAGTAGCTGTTCCTAAATATTTTTATAAAATCGTTTTGGCTAAATCAGGAAAAGAACATAAAGCAATTGCTTTTTTGGTTCCGAATGAAGATAGCGATAAGTCACTTTATGATTTTGTAGTTCCAATTGAAACTATAGAAAAAATGACTGGAATTGATTTTTTTCCGAATTTGAAAAGCTTAAAAAGCAGTCAAAGCTTTTAATTCTGCAATAGTTTGAGTTGGGTTTTCTGCTTTAAAAACAAAGCTTCCAGCAACTAAAACATCTGCACCTGCTTCTACTAATTGTTTTGCATTTTTACTGGTTACGCCGCCGTCAATTTCAATAATAGTCGAAGCATTTTTGCGCGTAATCAAATCTTTAAGTTTTTTAACTTTCACGTAAGTGTTTTCAATAAAAGATTGTCCTCCAAAACCTGGATTCACACTCATTATACAAACTAAATCAATATCGTTAATAACGTCTTCTAATAGATCTATATTGGTATGAGGATTAATGGCAACGCCAGCTTTCATTCCTTCTGCTTTGATGGCTTGTAGCGTTCTGTGCAAGTGTGTGCAAGCTTCATAATGTACACTTAAAATGTTTGCACCTAAATCTGCAAAAGTTTTAATGTAACGATCTGGATCAACAATCATTAAATGGACGTCGATTGTTTTTTTAGCGTGTCTTGAAATTGCTTCTAAAACTGGCATTCCAAAAGAAATATTTGGAACAAAAACGCCATCCATAATATCGATATGAAACCAATCAGCCTGACTGTTATTGATCATTTCTATGTCACGTTGTAAATTGGCAAAATCAGCTGCAAGAACAGAAGGAGCAATAAGTGTATTCTTCATTTGTAGTTGTGTGTGTTATTTTTTTTGCAAAGATAATTTTTTTAAATGCAAATTTTACAAGGATTTATCTAAAGTTTATTTAACAGAAAAGTTCGCAAGGATTTACGCTAAGATCACAAGGTTTTATCTCGAATGTTAAAAACCTTTGCGAAAGTTGCGGTTTAAAAAAACGTCCTAATAAAAAATAAAAAACTCCGGTAATCAGCCGGAGTTTCAATCATCAATCAAAAAACGAACAGTCAATCAAACTGTTGTTTACTGTTTAGTCGAAAGCCAAATGTCTTAAAGTCAAAAGAGACTTTTGGACTTTATGAACTTTCTAACTTTAAGACTAAATTAGCCTAAATAAGTTTTAAGAATTTTACTTCTAGAAGTATGTTTTAATCTGCGGATTGCTTTTTCTTTAATCTGACGAACACGCTCACGAGTTAAGTCGAAAGTTTCTCCAATTTCTTCTAAAGTCATTGGGTGCTGATCGCCAAGGCCAAAATACAAACGAACTACATCAGCCTCTCTTGGAGTTAATGTTTCTAACGAACGCTCAATTTCAGTACGTAATGATTCGTGAATTAATTCTCTGTCTGGGTTTGGAGATTCTCCAGAACGTAAAACGTCATAAAGGTTAGAATCTTCACCTTCAACAAGAGGTGCATCCATAGATAAGTGACGGCCAGAGTTTTTCATAGACTCTTTTACGTCATTTACAGTCATGTCAAGTTCTTTTGCAATTTCTTCAGCAGAAGGCGGACGCTCGTTAGATTGCTCTAATAAAGCATACATTTTGTTGATTTTATTGATAGAACCAATTTTGTTCAATGGTAAACGAACGATACGTGATTGTTCTGCTAATGCTTGAAGAATCGATTGACGAATCCACCATACTGCATAAGAGATAAATTTGAAACCACGAGTTTCATCAAAACGCTGCGCAGCTTTAATTAAACCTAAGTTTCCTTCGTTAATTAAGTCAGGAAGAGTTAATCCTTGATTTTGATATTGTTTAGCAACCGATACAACGAAACGTAGGTTGGCTTTTGTTAATTTTTCTAATGCTCTTTGATCACCTGCCTTTATTCTTTGTGCTAATTCTACCTCTTCATCAGCGGTAATTAGGTCAACTTTTCCGATTTCTTGTAGATATTTATCTAACGATGCAGTTTCACGATTAGTTACCTGCTTGGTGATTTTAAGTTGTCTCATGTTTTTGTCTCCTCAATTTTTAAGTGTACAAATAGTTATACGTAAAGAGTATCAAAAAAGTTACAACAAAGTAAAAAATATTTTTAAAATTTATAGCTAACCCCAGATTGAAGCGAAAAACTATATGGTTTTGCATCACCGCTTTCTTTAAAAGTACTCAGATAATATTTAAAAAGCGGATTTATGTCTAAATTAAACTTGTCATTCAATTTATAGCTTATTCCTATTCCTAAATTATAAGAAAAATTGATTCCTGATATGTTTTTCGCTTCACCAATTTGTTGCTTCGCCACTTTTTCAGATTCTAAAAAAAGCTGGTTTTTATCTAAAAGCAAAAAGCTAAAGAGTTTTTTTATACGTTTGGTATAACTCTTCCTGTGCCTTTCTGTTTTGCTTGATGCAGTCCTTTATGAGTTGATTTAAATTCAAATTTTAATATTATAATTTTGAGATTTCTAATGATCTTTAACAAAATAAATATAATCTATCGGATCTTGATTTGCTGTCATTACTGGAGAATATAAAAATTAATATAATTAATATTATTTCTTCATGGTTCATTGCCTTCTATACTTAATAGTATTAAAACAATAAAAAGGTTGCGTTACATAATAAAAAAAAACCTCTGCTTTCTATATTTCGAAAGCGGAGGTTTTTTAAGAATGCATTTTTTTAGAATTTAATTCAAATCTGATTTTTTTATTTCTATAAAATCTTTTATATAAACGGGTTTTCCGGTTGCTGAAAATCCTTCCAATATTATTTCAAACTTACCTGATACATCTGATGCGTAAAATGTGATCTTTGATTTTGAATTATTCAAATCTACTTTAGGCATCCATACTAACTGATGTCTGTAATCTGGAATTCTTAAACTTTTATTAGTACTGTAATCAGGCTGAAAATATTCTTTTTTAGCCTGAGGTCTTAAAAGTTCCGGTCTTATTATAAAATTACCTTTTAGTTTTGTTTCGTAATCGCCATTTTTGGTTGTAAAAGAAATTAAGCCGTTGAAAGATTTTGCACCGTAGTAGTAAACTCCTCTTACAATATTAATTTTGTACATATTTTTAGGATTGTACTTAAAAAGCTCATTCAGGTCTTTTATAATTAATCCGTCAACCACTACTAGTGCAGGCAAAGTAGATTCGTAATTAGGGTCGTAATCATAAATATGAATAAAATAATCATTTTTGACTTTTCTGTAAACTACACCTTTTACCACTTCTGTAATTGTTTCTTCCATAGTTGGAAATCTTGTAAAAGCATCAAGTTTAAATTCTGTAGAAAGATTTCCATAAAAAGGAATACTGTCGTTAGAATTTAGTGTACTGTCTTTTTTAACATTGTAGTAAGCGTTTTCTATCTGACTTGCAATTAATCTCTCGGTTATATTTTTTTTGAATTCTGAATTAAATTGAAGGCTTGGGAAATTTAAGTTTGACAAATCAATATTTTTTGTTTTATCAATTTCAACTGTATACTCTTTTTCATTGTCTTCAACTACTTGTACGACAATATTTGAACTGCTGTTAGGTTTTTCTAAATTAAAAATGAATCGTCCCAGATCATCCGTTTTTGCTAATTTTAAATAGTAATTTTTACCTATTACAGAGAGGGCAACTTTTTTATTTTTAATATCACCGGTGGCAGAAGATATTTTCCCTGAAATAATTTCACCGCGCAATTCGGGAAAAATAAAATTAGTATTGTCGATTTGTAAATTAGAATTTCGGCTCAGATTCTCAGCGGGCAATTCCTTAAAATTTGTTTTATTCTGAGATAAAAAGCCATCTGTTTTTCTTACCGATAATGTATAATTACCTTTGGTAAATTCTTCAGAATTAGCATTGATTCCTAATTCTATCTGATCACGATTATTATATGTTTTGGTTTTAAAATCAAAAGAAATATTACTATCAGTTACAGATTCTAAAGAAGCTAATTCGTTAGAAGCAACTGTTGTATTTGACTCTTCTTTATACGGATTTACTATATAAATATCGATATTAAAAAATCCTGAAGCATTTTTATTGAGCATCCAGTTTGTATATCCGATTAATTTATAATTTCCTGTTTCTAAAGTAGTCGGAATAAAGAAATCACCATTTCCAGCTCCGTTTTCTAGAAATAATTTATGGGTAAAAACTATTTTTTTATTACTGTCGACAAGTGCTGCATAAGCAACTTTACTGAAATTTTTTGCAGCATTTGTTGATTTGTCAATGCAAAAAAGTTTGTAGAATAAAGTTTCTCCAGTTAAAAATGAATTAGCATTTGTAGTGATGTAAATTGATTCATTTATTTTTTTATCAATTTCATTCAGTTCAGTTATAGAATTGCTTTTTTGAGCAAAAGAAATCTGCTGACAACTTATTGCTAAAGCTGCGACTAATATATATTTTAATCTATCCAAAATGATGGTTTTATATTTGATGAAAATGAAGTGCAATCTCCGCATTCTATTGGATACAATATGTAGCCTATTGGGTTCTCTGTAGGGAAATAAACTTTTGTTCCGGAAGCAAGTAAGTCTAAAATTAAGTTTCCTTGACACGCACTATTGTTAGCAAAACAATACGTAAATAAATAATCTGCATTATCTGCATCAGGTATTGGTGCAGGGCAATTGTATTGATATTCAGGAATTGGCTGTCCATTCAGAAGATCGGTAAAATTGAAAAACAGTCTTTTTTCAGAATAAGAAGCTACATTAAAAAAGCCTATCACTTTTTCTCCAGGATTGTCAAGAGATTTTATATTTCCGTAGAAAAAACCAGGCTGTGTTTGCGATAAAATGCTTCCTGAATTTGATATTTCTTTTAAGGTTTCAAAAAAAGTATGAGCAGCAAGGCTCTGAACATATTGTTTTACTAAAATACTATATCTGTTTCTGATGATTGGATCTGTGCTCAGAATAAATCTTACAGGAAAATTAGTAACTTTATCTTCAGCTAAATTATTTGTATTAGTTAAAAGTAAATCATTTGATTTTTGACTTAAAAAACAAACTCTAGCTTCTTCTGTTCTGTTTTCAAAAACAACTTGTCCTTTTGGATTTGAACCTGAAGCGAAAAATTTTGGAACAGCTTTTTGATAATACCATTTAGGAGCAATAACCTTGTACGTTTCCTCATAATCATATCTGTAATATCTTGATTTATTAGTAGGATCACTACTGTTTACAGTAATTTCGACACCAAGCTGTCCTTCTTTAGTTACGGCTTTTGCTTCTAGACTTTCAATTTGAGTTTGCTGCGGTAACACTTCGGCTGTAGAAACATAGGATCTGCCATCTTTGGTTAAAATATGCAATTGATATTCTTTATCCGCACTTGCCTGAAACTGATTTACAGAAGTATATAATTCGTTGTTTTCTTCAAAATCATATTTATTGCCTGAATTATCAGTTATATACACGACTGCTTCAGTTTCAAACTTAGATTTTACACCATCAAGCTGATAGGTTCTTGTAAGTTTAATTTCTTGATTTTTATTTTCATTTGTTATTGTTGCTTCTATTACAATGACGTCTTCAAATCCTTTATTTTGGTAAGCATAAGGCGTTGTACAGCCAAATACCGATGAGAGAATTATTGTTACAAGAAATCTAAGAAATAAGATTTTTTTCATAACCTTTAAAATTTAAAATTGTAAGTAATGGTTGGTATTGGCACGGCAAAAATTGACGTTTTATAGGCTTTTATCTCTCCTTTGTCTGTTACAAAAAAGATCGAATACGGATTATTTCTTCCGAGTACATTATAAACTGAAATGTTCCAGAAACTATGTGCTAATTTTTTTATTTTGTGGTTTCCTTCAATATTAAGCCCAACATCTAATCTATAATAATCTGGTATTCTGAATTTATTTCGGTCACTGTATAAGGTAAATTGTGCGCCATTATAATCGTATTTACCAATTGGATATGTAATTGGCCTTCCTGTTTGATATACAAAATTAGAAGAGAAACTATAACGATGCGTAAATTTATAGTTCATTACAATACTTAAATCATGAGGTTTGTCAAAATTTGTTGGGAAATAAGCCCCATTATTGACTTTCTCATCATTAAACTTACTGTCTAATTTTATAAAAGTTCTTGAATACGTATAACCAATCCAGCCGTTAAGTCGTCCTATCGATTTTTTTAATAAAAATTCGACACCGTATGCTTTTCCGTCACCTTGTAATAATTCAGTTTCTAAATCCTTATTTAACAATATGTTTGCTCCAACTTTATAATCTAAAATGTTTTTAGAAGTTTTGTAATAACCTTCTACGCTTAGCTCTAGATCTTTATAATCCAGTTTTTTGAAAAGCCCTAATGAATATTGTAATCCGCTTTCTGGTTTTACATTCAGGTCAGACAATTTCCAGGTGTCAGTTGGCGATTGTGTTGTATTATTTGTAAGGAGGTGAATGTATTGATAATTTTTGTCGAAACCCGCTTTTATAAAAAAGCTGTCATCAAAAATATATCGCAAGCCTATTCTCGGTTCAAACCCTCCGGATGTATTGATTACTTGGTTGTTACTGTATGTTTTTTCTTCTACAACTGTTGAAGGAGTTTTAGGTACGCCATCTTGATAGATTTTTTGAGTTGATTCTCCTAACGCTGCATATAATGAATATCTCGCGCCAATGTCTAATAGTAATTTTTCGGTAATTTGAAATTTATCAGAAAAAAACACTCCAGATTCCAATCCTTTTTCATCGTCAATTTTTAACGGATTTACTAATGAAGATGATCCGTTAGGAGTTAATTCTCCAGGATTTACCTTATAGAGTTTGCTTGAAATTCCGTAAGTAAATTTATGATTGCTGTTGAAATCAGTATTGAATTTTAAGCTTGCCTGAGTTTCATTTATTTTATATTTAAATATAAATGATTCCGGATTAGCAGATTCATAATCAATGCTGAATTTATATTCGCTGTTTGTAACGTTAAATTCGCTGCTGTTTTTCTCGTTATACGAATGTTTCCATTTTAAAGAAACAAGTCTGTTGCTGTATTGGTACAAGGAATCCGGAGTAATACTATATTTGTCCTTGCTATAGTAGGCAGTTCCTTCAACTGAATTATTTTTGTTTATTTTATGGTTGTACTTTGCAAATAAATCATAAAAAGAAGCTTCACTATTTTTCAGGTTTTCATCATCTAAAGACTTTAAAATCCAGTCGGAATAAGTTGCTCTTCCTCCCACTAATAAACTTGCTTTTCCTTTCACAACAGGAATTGAAGCAGTAAGATTACTTGTTACAGGGCCGATTCCGCCTTCACCTGAAATTTTTTCTGTATTTCCGTTTTTAGAAATGATATCAAAAACAGACGATAATCTGCCGCCAAATTCTGGAGGAATACCACCTTTATAAATGTCTACTTTGTTGATTGTATAAGGATTAATAGAGGAGAAAAATCCAAATAGGTGAGAAGGATTGTATATCGTTGCATTATCTAATAATACTAAGTTTTGATCTTCTTTTCCGCCTCTTACATTAAATCCGGAAGAGCCTTCTCCGGCAGTTTTTATTCCCGGTATTGTTAAAGCAACTTTTAGAATATCTCTTTCTCCTAAAACTAACGGAATGTTTTTCACTCCTTCTGCCTCAATTGTTGTAACTCCAGTTATGGCAGTTCTTATGTTTTGACTGTCTTTTCCTTTTACTAAAACCTCATCAAGCTGGTTTATCTTTTCCATTACAGAAAAATCCAGAGTACCGTTGCTGTAGATCATTATTTTTCTGGAAGTACGATTGTAAAAAAGTGATTCAACTTCAATTGTGCTTAATCCTGTAGGTATCTTTACACTATAAAATCCTTCGGCATTTGTGATGGTTGTAATTGTTGTGTTTTTTACTTTTACATTAATATCTGCTAATGGTTTCTGATCTTTTAAATCAGTAATATGACCAGAAAGAGTGTATAACTCAACGTCTGAATCTGTTGATTCTTTTCCAATTAATGCAATTGGAGCAGCTGTTTCTGTTTTGTTTTTTTTAACCGAATCGTATTGCTGAAAAAAGATTGGAGCATTCGGATTCTTAGTATTTTTATTTTGAAATTTATCGTAAATAATACTGTTTTTTGTTAGTATAACTTTATTCTCATCAATGAAAAAATTAATCTCAGTATCTTCCAAAACTTTAGTCAAAACTTCCTGAATTGTTTTGTTTGAATAATCTCCTGATATTAAAACATTGTTGCTAAGCCAGTCTTCCTGAAAATAAAACTTATAATTAGTCGAAGCCTCAATCTTTTTTAAGACTTCTATTCTATTAATATTGCTGTAATTAATGCTAATCGTATTTTTTTGATCTTGTGAATACATTAATTGATTAAAACCGAAAAATAATAAAAGGATTGTAAATATTCTCATTTGGGTGATTTCTACAGATTTTAATTATTGATGTACTTGACCAGATTCTCCATGAATAAAGGAGTGTTGCTCTCTTTTAGATTTTTATTCATATCGTAGAAATCGTTTATCTTTTTTTTATTGGCTGGAAATAGTGCTATGATTACTTTTTTATCATTAATCAAATTAAATTTATTTTCCTTTAAAAGTATAAATTCATATTTTGGAACATATTCAATGAGGTCAACGTTATCTTTGGTAACTTTTTTTCTTTCTTTATAATATTTTATATAAAGTGTAATATTGTTTCCAATTAATACCTCTTCGTAAAATCCGCCTTTAAAAATAGTTGAGTTGAGTTCTTTTAAATTAATAAACTTCTCAGTGCCAATTTTAAAATAGCTGATATTGTCTTTTATAAGATTGATTTTTGTTGTGTTTAATTCGTCGTAAGGTCTTAAAACTAATTCATCGCTGTAGATGTCATACTTCAAAAATAAATCAAAATAATTCTGAAGATTGTAATTAACACTTCCGTTTTTAAAATCAGGCAGATAATACCTGTCTTGATCGTTGACAGTATTGTCGAAGTTTAAATGTGCCAATCCGTTTTTTATATCTAACGATTCTATACTAAGATTTTTATCGAACCAATTATAGATTTCAATTTCATTAGCAGTTTGGCTGCGTATTGGCTGAATACTTAATAATAATCCAAAGATAGTTAGGAATATTATCTTTTTTTGGGAATTTCTCAAAGAATTTTATTTTTGGTTTTGTCGAATTCAAATGTATTAAAAAAAATATTATAAATACACTAGAATTGTTAATTAGCAGTGTGATTTACACATTTCTTAATATAAAAGTCTTATTATTTAATTAAAAACAAAGCTTTTTATAATTATAACAAAACTTAATTTGTGGTTGAATCTTTCACTTCGATAATTTCCTTTAAAGAAACAGGAATTCCGTTTTTAGAAAAACCTTCCAATTTTATTTCAAACGTTCCTGGGATATCTGATGTGTAAAATGAATTATTGTTTTCAACATTTAATTTTACCTCTGGGTTCCAAAACAATTGATTTCTAAAATCAGGAATTCTTGCATTGTCTGCTAGATTAGAATAGTCAATTTTATTATATATTTTTTTAAGCTGTGGTCTTAAGATTGAAGTTCTGATTATTGAAGTGCCGCTTTGTATACTTTTAAAATCTCTGTCGAATGTTGTAAAGCTTATTAATCCGTTAAATGATTTTGAACCTACATAATAACGTCCAACAATTAGTTCGATTTTGTATACATTTTTCATGTTATACGTCATCAATTCATTTTGATTTTCTAAATATAGTCCGTCAATTAAAACCAATGCAGGTTCTGGCAATTGAGGAAAAACACTCGGATCATTCACATGCAGGTAAACTTTATCATCTTTTTGTTTGTGATATATTTCAACTGCAACTTCAGTCATAGTTTCTTTTAAAGTTTTAAATCTAGTATAGTCATCTAGAACATACTCTTTTGCCAACGGATAATAGAAAGGATCATAACTTGGCGCTTTAGTTATATTATCTGTTTTTTTATGATAATAAGCATTTTCTATCTGACTAGAAATAGATCGATTTACTAAGCTTTCTTTTGTGATATAAGATAAATTAGCTTCTGGAATAAAAGACAATTTAGAGTAATCAATTTCTGGTAAGCTGTTTAACGAAATGGTATAATTCGAAGCATTTTCATCAATTACCTGAACACTTATATTAGTATTGTAATTTGCCTTGTCGACTGTGAAAATGAAATTGCCCTGTGCGTCAGTTTTAACCACTTTAAAAGCAAATGATTTGCCTGGAAGTGAAAATGCAATAGCAACATTTTCGATTCTGTCAGTACCATTTTTAGCTGTAATTTTTCCAGAAATGACTTCACCTCTAATTTCAGGCAATACAATTGTTGTTTCCTGATTTTGTACATCAAGAATTGTATTTGATTTATTTTCAGAAAAAGCCACAGCTGTAGTTTGGTTCGTAGTAGGCAAGTTGTCTATTTTTCGGACAGATAGGGAATAAGCACCATCTTTGAAAATAGGATTAGCCGTTTCAATTTTTAAATCAACTAATTCTCGGTTAGAAAATGTTTTTTTATTTAAATTAAATTTTAAATTTTCATTTGTAATCACGTTGCTTTGTGAAGCAGTTTCATTGCTAATGACAGCTGAAACTCCCTGATTGCTATTTGTAGTGCCTGATGTACTTTTTTCGTCTGCTTTATAAGGATTGATTATTTTAATGTCTATCTGAAAAAGATCTGAAGCTGATTTATTTAACATCCAATCTGTATATCCAACAAGTTTATAATTTCCTGTTTTTAGAGTTGTTGGTATAAAATAATCTCCTTGCCCGTATGAATTCTCTAAAGCGACTTTAGTTTTAAATACCGATTTTTTATTGCTGTCAACCAGTTCGACATACGCTATTTTGCTGATTATGCTTTGAGTCTTGTCAGAAGATTTTAGGCAATAAACTTTATATAGTAATGTTTCTCCTGAAACAAAGGTTGTTCCATTCGCATGAACAAATACAGATTCGTCTATATTGACTGTTTTTTGTGCGGTTATCAATTGTGTATTGATGAATACAAACAATAATAATATGTGTTTTAATTTATCCAAAATGAAGGTATTTTATTAGATGAAAAAGTAGTACAGTCTCCACAAGGTGCATTAACCATGTAGTAATCCAGTCTTGTTGGATCGTAAAAATTTGGCGTTACTAAATTTTGCTGTATATCACTTATTAGTTGTGGCCCCATACAAGCGCGCTCGGGATCAGTGCTAAATCCAAAACAAAACCAATAATACTTATTGCTGCAGTCTGTATAATAAGGTGGTAAATTCTCTCCAGGAAATAAATCGGAATAATTGAAAAAGATCCTTTTTATATCGACCGAAGAAACATCAAAAAAACCAATGGCTTTATAGTCTGAGTTTGTTACACATTTAATATTTCCATTTATAAATCCGGGTTGTTTTGGCGATAATATGCTTGACGAACTTGCAATTTCTTTTAAGGTTTTATAAAAAGAGTACGATTCTACATTTTGAACATATTGTTTAACCAAAATGGTATAACGGTGACTGATAATGTAATTTTGATCACTTATAAATCGAACAGGAAAATTTACTCTGTCTTCTTGTAAGTTTGTTGTAGTATATTGAAGAATATCTACTGAGTTTTTAGTTGAATAGCAAACTTTCGTATCTGTTGAATTAGGAACTTCAGTAAGCTCTCTCGGACCGGTAACAACTAACTTAGTAGATGTCCAAACAGGCGTAATAATTTTAAAAGTTTCTTCGTATTTATATCTGTAATATTTAGAGGTATTAGTAGGGTCATAGCTTTTTACAGATATCCTAACGCCTCTTCCTTCTTTACTATCTGTAACAACTTCTGGTGTAATGCTTTCTATTTTGCTTGCCGTTGTTAAAACTTCTTTTGTAGATTCAAATCTTTTCCCGTCAGCGGTTATGATTTCAAGAGAATATTCTGTATTTGGTTCTGCTTTGAATGCAGTTTCTGAAACATATATAGTATCTTGTTCTATAAAGTGGTAATTATTTCCTTTATTGTCTTTAACGTTTACGTTAGCACCTTTTTCAGTTTTTATCCCTTCGTCTTCAAATTGTGAAGTCTTTGTAAGTCTTATTTCTTGCTGCTTAAGTTCGTTAGTTATGGTTGCTTCTACTACTAATGCTTCTTCATAGGTATTTGTCTGCAAATTGTAAGTTTCGGTACAACTGCTGATAATTAAACTTAAAAGAAAGAATAGGGCAATTTTATTTATAAAGATGGTTTTCATTTTTGAATCCATTTGAAATTTATTTAAAATTTGAAATTATAAGTAATACTAGGAACCGGAATAGAGAAGATAGAAGTTTTATAGGCATTTATTTTTCCTTCTGGATTAGTTACAAAAAAAATAGAATAAGGATTGTTTCGTCCTAAGACATTATAAACCGATATGTTCCAGAAACTATGTGCTAATTTTTTTATTTTATGGTTCCCTTCAATATTAAGACCGATGTCTAGACGTATATAATCTGGAATTCTATATTTATTTCGATCGCTGTAAAGTGTGTAGTCTGCATCTCCAAAATGATATGTTCCGATAGGATAGGTGATAGGCCTTCCTGTTTGATATAAAAAGTTTGTAGACAAACTGTATCGCTTTGTAAATTTATAATTTAATACGGCACTTAAATCATGAGGTTTGTCAAAATTTGAAGAAAAATATTTTCCATTGTTTACTTTCTCTTCGTTAAATTCTCCATTAAGTTTTATAAGTGAACGAGAATAAGTGTAGCCAATCCATCCATTTAAATTTCCAACTTGTTTTTTGACTAAGAATTCAACTCCATATGCTTTTCCTTCACCTTGTAAAAGTTCTGTTTCTACATTTTCATTCAACAGTAATTGTGCTCCTACTTTATAATCAAGAATATTGTTCGATTTTTTATAATATCCTTCTAAGCTTAGTTCGTATTCTTCATCTTTTAGATTTTTATATAAACCTAATGAAACCTGTTGTGCACTTTGCGGTTTTACGTTCGTGTCAGATAATTTCCAGGTATCTGTTGGTGATTGTGTTACATTGCTTGATAACAAGTGTATGTATTGTCTTGTCATGTCGTAGCCTGCCTTTATTGAAAAATCTTCTGTAAAGAAATATCGTGCAGCAAAACGAGGTTCTAAACCTCCGTATGTTTTTACAACTTCATTATTGTCATAGTGATCAGTTCGAACAATTGAAGCGTCACCTAAAGGCAATCCGGGTTGATAAATATTAACATCAGCTGGCCCTAAAGAAGCATAGAAAGAATACCTTAACCCTAAATCGATCAATAATTTATCGCTTAATTTATAATTATCAGCAAAATAGATTCCGGATTCGAGCGCTTTTTCTTTTTCAATATCTGTTGAAATTAAAGTAGCCTCTGGTTTAGTAGGATGCTGATATCCGGGTGAAATATTGTATAATTTACTTGCAACACCATAACTGAAATTATGTTTTTCATTGAATGCATAATTGAATTTTGCCTGTATTTGAGATTCATCTATTTTATAGCCAAAATCAAAGGAATTAATATCATCCGAATGATAATCGATATTAAACTTGTATTCACTGTTTGTAAAAATAAAGGCAGCTTTGTGTTTCTTGTTAAAAGTATGATCCCATTTTGCAGACGCTAATCTGTTGCTGTATTTATATACAGAATCTGAGCTGATACTAAAACGGTCATGACTGTAATATATAGTAGCTTCTAGATTGTTGTTTTTATTTATAGCGTTATTATATTTTAAGATTCCGTCATAAAATCCAGCTTCACTATTTTTTAGATCTTCATTGTCTAATGCTTTTAAAATCCAGTCAGAATATGTAGCTCTTGCTCCAAACAGTAAGCTTGATTTGTTTTTTTGAATTGGCAATCCAAAACTAAGATTTGATGTTACAGGACCAATTGCCCCTTCTCCAGAAAATTTCTCGGGATTTCCATTTTTAGTTGTAATGTCAAATACAGAAGATAATCTTCCGCCAAAATCTGCCGGAATACTTCCTTTATAAATATCAGCCTTCTTTGCTGTGTATGGATTTATAGCCGAGAAAAAACCTAAAAAATGTTGCGGATTATAAAGGACTGCATTGTCTAAAAGAATTAAGTTTTGATCCTCTTTTCCTCCTCTAACATTAAACCCAGCAGATCCTTCTCCAGTTGTTTTAATTCCAGGAAATGTGGTAGCGACTTTCAAAATATCTCTTTCGCCAAGAATTAGAGGAACATTTTTCATGCCTTCAATATCTATAGAAACTAATCCTGAAACCACATTTTCAACTGTTTTTTGCCCTTTCTTTTTAATGACAACTTCATCCAGCTGATTTGATTTTTCATTTACATTAATATCAAAATCGCCATCATCATAAACCATTAATGTTTTTACAACCTCTTTATGGCTTAATGATTTTATTTCAATAACATTTGTTCCTCTGGGCAACTGTAAAGTATAATGTCCATCAGGATCAGTCGAAGTACTAATGTTTTTGTTTCTTACCTTAATATAAATGCTAGGCTCTGGTTTGCCGGTTTCTTCATTTCTTACAAACCCAGAAACAGTAAAAGTTTTTTTAGAAGTGTCTTTATTTTCTTTGCCTATAAATATTACAGATCCTTTTTTAGTAACGCTATAACTGTTTACAGAATCATATTGCTGATAAAAAACAGGATTGTCACCGCTGTTTTGATTGCTGTTACTCTCGTTGGCAACTGGAGCATCAGGAAAATAATTTGCAGGTAAATCCTGGTGTATCGTATTGTGCAGCGTTAGGATTATTTTTTTATTTAAAACAATAAAATTGAGATCGGTTTTGTTTAAAATTTTATCTAATAATTCATCTACAGTAACATTGTTAAAGCTCCCAGATATTAAAGTTTTATTTGCATCAACCCATGTTGGGTCGTAGTAAAACTTGTAAGCAGTATTGCTTTCAAGTGATTTTATTATGCTGGATAATGTTTCATTTTTATATTCTACAGTTATTTTTTCATTCGAATTTTGAGCAAATGAAATTAGATTTAATAATACTAGTACTAAGGTGAGTATAACTTTTTTCATTCGTCTTATTTAGCTTGATTGGAAAGTGAAGTATTGATATATTTCATTAAATTTTTCATAAATTGATTTAGATCGGATTTTCTAATACTTCTGTTCATTAAATAAAACTCATTGATTTGTTTTTTTTGTTCTGGAAATAAATTAATTAAATCATTTTTGCTATTAATCGGGTATAAGTTTTTTTTATAATCAAGGTAAAAATGATTATTGTCCTTAAAGTAATAGTATGCACCATCATCCTTGACTTTTTTTTGAATGGATTTAGAATGTTTGATGTAAAATATAAAGTTGTCGCTAAATTTAGCAGTTTCGTAGTAACCCGTTAAAAATTCAGGAAGATTGTATTGTTCTTTATGTATTTTGACAAAATTTCTATTCGATATTGTAAAAGAATCCACTTTCTCAGTGTTCAAGCTCACTCCAATTAACTCTGAAGTGCCGGCTGGATTTAGAATTAAAATATCTCTATAAACATCATACTTGAGAGCATTGTCATAATAAATTTGCCCATTGTAAGTGAGATTTCCTTTTTCAAATTTATCACCTAAAAAATACAAATTGTTATCGTCTATCGTTCTATAAGGATTGGTGTAAAGAACACCGTTATTTATATCTAAATTTTCTTTTCTGATAGTTGAGTCAAACCAATTAAAAATTTCGATTTCTTTAGCGGTTTGAGCGTGTAGAGCGTTAATACTTAGTAATAATCCAAAGATACTATGGAATATTATTTTTTTTTGAGAATTTGTCAAAGGATTCGCAGATTTGTTAGTTTGTTTTTTGGTGATTTCAAAAGTATTAAAAAAAATACTAACAAACTTCACCTTAAGTGTTAAATTGTAATATAATATTTATCATTTTATGCAAAAACACCCCAACTTAAAACTTAAGCTGAGGTATTTTATCAAGGAGGGGCAAAATATTTTAATCTAAATAATCATCAGAAGTATCTAAGATTTCATCGAATATTTTTTTCAGCGATTTTAGGTAAAAAGGAAATGAAACAGCTAATATGATGTATTCTTTTCTGAGAATAGTGACGTCATCAAGAATTTCATATAAACTCGGAATAATTAAAGCCAGAGAGACTAAAACGCCAATCCAGGGATTATTTATTATTTTTTTTAAAGTTGATAAAAGTTTCATTTCTGGTTGTTTGGTTAGTTCGATTCTCATCTAGAATTAATTTTATTTGGTTTTTGTGATGCGAATGTAATGGCGATTTGCTTTCTTGATCTTAAAAATGTCACGAAAGCCATTTTTTTTGTCATGAAAACTCTAAAAAGGTATTTTGCTCGACAAAGCGTTTTGTAAAACAAAAAATCCTCTTCGCTAGAAGAGGATTTGAGGAAAATATTTTTTAAAAGTTTTTTGAGTTACGATAAAATATTCATCTTTTTTATAAAATCTTTATAAGTATCGCTGAGGTTTATTTTGTGATTGCCTTTTAAAATTATAAGATTGTCAGAAAGTATTATTTCTTCAATTTTATCTGAGTTTACAATCGTATTTCTGTGCGTTCTTATAAATTTACTTCTATCTAATAAATCGCTGATTCTAGTCAATGAAATGAGAATTACAAATTTCTCTTTTTCGGTAATAATATTACAGTAACGCTCTTCGACCTCAATATAAAGAATGTCGTCTAAGGCTACTTTTTTTAACGCGTTTTTCTTTTTTATAAATAAATAATCACTGCTGATAACCGTATCTTGTTCTTCACTTAAAAAGATATTGGTTTGGGCGTAAAATTTTTCAACAGCCATTTCTATGGCGTACAAAATTTCGAGCTCATTAAAAGGCTTCATTAAAAAACTGAAAGGTTTAGTAAGTTTAGCTCTTTCAAAAATTTGACGATCTTGAGAGCTGGTCAAAAAAACAAATGGTTTTGACGCATTCGGAATTATATTAATGGATTCTGCAAAGGTTATTCCGTCTGGTTTTCCGTCTAAGAAAACATCAATTATAATAACATCAATTGTATGTTCGTAAAAAAGTTTTAATGCCTCTGTAAAGTTTGTGCCTACTCCCACAACATTATAATTGTTTTGAAGCAGTACCTTAATAAGTGCATCGCTTTGTTCTGGCGTGTCTTCGATAATTAAAACATTAATATTATCCATTGCTAGTTGTTTTGAGGAATGTTAATATCATTTTAGTCCCATTGTTTAATTCGCTTTCGATCGCTAATGTACCACCGTTTTTCTTGATCATTTGTTTGCATAATTGCAATCCTAAACCAGTTCCTATAATTTCAGCATTCTTTTTTTTGGCTAAAACTTCAGTGTCTTTAAGCAGTTCTGTTATTGTTTCTCTGCTCATTCCAATTCCGTTGTCCTGAATAATTAATTGGCAAGAATCAGAATTGTTTTCCTGTGTGTAAAAAGTAATCTGGCCATTTTCATTTGAAAACTTAATGGCATTATCCAACAAATTTCTAAATACAATTTTTAATGAATCAAGATCTGCGAAAATGAAAATATTTTTTGAAACGTTGTTTTCAAAATGAATCGCTTTGTCTAAAAGCAAAGATTTGTAATTATATTCAATTTGCTGTACAATAGAATGCAAATGGACAGATTCTTTATGAAAATACAATTGCTTTGTCTGGAGCATTGCCCAATGCAGTAAATTGTCTAATAAACTGTAAGCGCCGTTTGCAATACCGCTGTTTTGAATAATTAACCCATTTAAATCATCATAATTTTTAGTTTGTAACGTTGCGGCTAATTTAGCGTTGCTTGTTTTCAGGGCATTTACAGACGAGCGCAAATCATGACTTACAATCGAAAACAACTGATCTTTAGTTGCATTAAGCTGGTCAAGTTTGTTTTTTTGAATTAATATGGTTTTCGAATTTTTTACTTTTTGAGCGTAAAGATAAATTCCTGCAGTTAAAAACAGCAATAAGGCGATAGCCGAGAAAAAAAACACATTGCGCTGTGTTTTTTTTAATTCGTTTTCGACTTTTAAGACTTTAATTTCTTTTTGTTTTTGTGCAACTGCGAATTTTTTTTCAAAGTCAGCAACTGCCCAGACTTTGTTTTGGTTATTTAAAGAGTCCTTCCATTTTTCAGATTCTTTTCTATATTCTAAAGCTTTTTTATAATTGCCTCTATTTTCTTCTACAGCCGCCATATTTTCAGCTGCCATCGCTTTTTTACTGGTGTTTTTTACTTTTTTCGATAATGCATAGGCTTTTTCAAAATAAGGAATCGCTTGGCTGTCTTTGTATTGTACATAATATAAATTTGCCATAGCGTTGTAAGCATTTAATAACTCAGTTTCATTTTTTTCTTTTTCTTTAATTTCTAAACTTTTTACAAGGTAATCTTCAGCTCTGTCATATTTTTCTAAAAAGAAATAAGTGATTCCTAAGCCTTCAAATGTTTTTGAAAGATCGTGAGATTGTTGTGAAATTTGAGGAAGTTTGAGCGCGTTTTCATAATACAGCAAAGCATTTTTAAATTCGCGTAATTCTAAAGTCGCAGTGGCTAAAAGGATTCTGGCGCGAAGATAAAATTCAAATTTTTCAGAAATGAGTAATAGTTCCTTTTTAGCTTCCTTGTACAGTTTTTTTTGAACAAAACTTGAACCTCTAAAATAATGCGAATAATCAATTAGTTCTTTGTTTGTTGTTAAACTCAATTGTTTCATTGAGTATATAAGAGTAGAATCCCAATCTTTTTTTAAGTAAAAAGATTGAGATTTAATAAAATTTATTTCCTCCTTAAATTCGATCGTCTTTTTTTTAAGTATGTTTTTTTCAAATAAATCAGGTGACTGAGAAAAAAGCAAACTCGGAACTATCAAAGTAAGATAAAGAAAAAACCTAATCCATTTATTATTCATAATTATGGCAGTTCGGTTCTTGTTCCTCTTGAAGTTTCTGGATCAATATCCTTTAAAAAGGATACAATTTGGTTTAAATTGTTAACATTATCAGACGTATAATCTACTTCTACATACCATACATCACAGCTTTCCGGTGTTTGGTCAGAAAAATTATAGTCAAAAAATAATTGTAATGAATTGCCTATTTCTTGTGGCTCCGCAACAGTTGGGTTATTGGGGTCTTCAGAGTTAATATATAATGTAGCTCTGATTTTTAAAGTTCGCACACCTCCTTCTGTGGTGTAGAATTTTGCAGAAACTAATGGAGGTACGGGATAGGTTACGGTCTTTGGATTTGAAAAAATAAAATCGCCTGTGTTGATTCTGGTATTCTGTACTACAGTATACGCCATAATTGGTGTTTTTTAGTGTTAATTAATTGGTTTTGGTAGCGTTAAAGGTATTTTTTTTCTTTCAATAAAATGTAAATTAAGTGTTGTTTTTTAGCTTTGGCTGTTTTATTCTCAATAACAGATAAATAGTAATGTTATTTATTAATAAGCAGCATTTTTGAATTTGTAATTTAAGTACAACGAAAAACCCCAATTCAAATATTTGAATTGGGGTTTTCTATGAATAAACCTTTAGTAAACTAAGATCTGATTACTCTTTTTTGTCCTCACGTGGAGGTCTTTGCAAAAGTGCTTTTCTTGACACTTTTTCTTTTTTAGTTTTAGGATCTACACCTAAGTATTTCACTTCAAATACATCACCCATGTTTACAACATCAGTTACGTTTTCAGTGCGTTCCCAAGCTAATTCAGATACGTGTAATAAAACTTCGTTTCCTGGTGCAGCAGTATATTCTACTACAGCTCCAAAATCTAACATTTTAATTACTTTTACTTCATAAGCTTCACCCATTTGCGGTTTAAAAGTGATTGACTTAATTTTAGCCAATACTGCTTCGATTCCAGCAGGATCTGTACCTAAGATTTCGATAACACCTTGCTCATCAACTTCATTGATTACAATAGTTGTTCCAGTAGCTTTTTGTAATTCTTGAATTACTTTTCCTCCAGGTCCAATTAATGCTCCAATAAAGTTTCCAGGAATAGTTCTGGTAATGATTTTTGGTGCATGTGCTTTTACATCAGCTCTTGGTGCAGCGATAGTTTCAGTCAATTTTCCTAAAATATGTAAACGTCCTTCACGTGCTTGCCCTAAAGCTTGCTCCATAATATCATAACGTAAACCATCTATTTTAATGTCCATTTGACAAGCTGTAATACCATCAGCAGTTCCAGTTACTTTAAAGTCCATATCTCCTAAGTGATCTTCATCACCTAAAATATCAGACAACACAGCAAATTTTTCACCGTCAGTAATCAATCCCATAGCAATTCCAGAAACTGGTTTTACCATTTGAACTCCAGCATCCATCAAAGCCATTGTTCCAGCACAAACTGTAGCCATAGAAGAAGAACCGTTAGATTCTAAAACTTCAGATACAATACGAATTGTGTAAGGACAATCAGCAGGAATCATGTTTTTTAAAGCTCTTTGCGCTAAGTTACCGTGACCAACTTCTCTTCTTGAAGTTCCTCTTAGAGGTTTTGCTTCACCAGTTGAGAAAGGAGGGAAGTTATAATGTAGGTAGAATTTCTCTTCACCTTGTTCAGATGGAGAATCAATTTGGTTAGCTTCTCTAGAAGTTCCTAAAGTTACAGTAGCCAAAGCCTGAGTTTCTCCACGTGTAAATAAAGACGAACCGTGAACTCTTGGCAAGTAATCAATTTCACACCAAATTGGTCTGATATCAGTTGTTTTTCTACCATCTAAGCGAACACCTAATTCTAATACTACATTACGAACAGCTTCTTTGTTTGTTTTGTAGAAATATTTAGAAACTAAATCTCCGTCAGCAGCTAATTCTTCTTCAGTAAATAAAGCTTTTACCTCTTCTTTTACTTCAGCAAATGCAGCAGTTCTTTCGTGTTTAGCTGAACCAACTTTTGCAATTGCGTATATTTTATCGTATGCAGCAGCTTTTACTTTTTTGTAAATTTCTTCGTTTTCTTTCTCACCTTCGTAAGTACGAATTTCTTTTTTACCAAAAGCAGCTTGTAAACGTAATTGTGCCTGAATTTGAACTTTAATAGCTTCGTGAGCAAATTTAATTGCACTAACCATTTCAGCTTCTGAAATTTCTTTCATCTCTCCTTCAACCATTGCAACTGAATCCATAGAAGCACCAATCATCATGTCGATGTCAGATTTTGCTAAGTCTTCTCTGCTTGGGTTGATTACAAATTTTCCGTCGATACGTGCAACACGAACTTCAGAAATTAAGTTATAAAAAGGAATATCTGAAACTGCTAATGCTGCAGATGCAGCTAAACCAGCTAAAGCGTCTGGCATAACTTCTTCGTCATGAGACATTAATTGAATCATAACTTGAGTTTCAGCATGATAATCATCTGGGAAAAGCGGACGCAAAACACGGTCTACTAATCTCATTGTTAACACTTCACTATCGCTTGGGCGTGCTTCTCTTTTGAAGAAACCTCCAGGAAAACGACCAGCTGCTGCAAATTTTTCGCGGTAATCTACTGTTAATGGTAAAAAGTCTACCGCTGGGTTAGCGCTACGAGCTGAAACTGCTGTTGCAAGTATCATCGTGTCGCCCATTCTTACTACTACCGACCCGTCAGCTTGTTTCGCTAAACGACCCGTCTCGATTGTGATGCTTCTTCCATCACCTAAATCGATCTTTTCTACAAATAATTGTGGAATCATAATTTTTCCTTATTGGTTATACAATGGGTTTTAGTTGTGTTGTAGTTGTTGTGTGTAGTTGTTGTTTCTAAAACCCAATGAAAAACCAAACTTTTTTTCTTATAAAATGCTTGTAATGTAAAAACAAAAAGAGGCACTCTCGCACCTCTTTTCTATATTGATTATTTTCTGATATTCAATACTTTGATAATCTCACGATATCTGTTGATCTCTTTCTTTTTCAAGTAATCCAACAAAGCTCTTCTTTTACCTACTAATAGTACAAGTGAACGCTCAGTGTTGTAATCGTGACGATTTTTTTTCAAGTGCTCAGTTAAGTGTGAAATTCTGTAAGTGAACAATGCAATTTGACCTTCTGCGCTTCCAGTATTTGTTGCACTACCGTGTTGAGCGAAAATCTCTTCCTTTTTTTCTTTAGTTAAATACATTCCAATATTATTTAATGATTTTTATGTAGTCGTACATCTTTTGTAAGACGGTGCAAAATTACTACTTTTTTTTGAAAAAATAAATTTAAAGAATGAAAAATTTAGAGATTAAACAATTTAGGCTGAAAATAATCTTTTTTTAATCTTTTAGATGCCTTATTTTTTAAAATAATTTAGCAACCTCCTGATTAACAAACTCTAAAAATCTTTCGTCAGCTTCTGTAAATGGGTCAATTACATGACTATCGATATCAATCTGGCCAATATTAACTCCATTTACAAATAATGGCACTACGATTTCTGATTTTACAGTAAAGCTGCAGGCAATATAATTGTCTTGGGCCGCTACATCCGGAACTACAAAGTTCGCATTGCTTTCGGCAACTTGACCGCAAATTCCTTTCCCAAAAGGAATAACAGTATGGTCTGTTTCTGCGCCAACATAAGGTCCTAAATGCAAAGTTTTGTTTTCGTGATTGGCGAAGTAAAAACCAACCCAATTGTAATACTCTACGTTTTCATTTAGTAATTGGCATATTGCTAATAATTTTTCGTCTCTAACAGTATTGATATCAGCTACAATACCGCTTATCTTTGGTTGTAATTCTTGAAATGTCATGATGTAAAAATTTTATACAAAAGTATTTAAAGCTGAACTCAAAAAATACATAAATTTGAAAAAAAATTCCTTTGAAAAAATATTTAGTACAATTTAAACCTTTCTTAATTTTTATAGGCACTTTTTTTTCGGCTTATATCTTGCTTACTTTACTTTATAAGCTCTATCTTAATAGCTATAGTCCAATCGATGTAGACGCAATTACAAACGTAGTTGGCCGCAATGTCGAGCAGTTAATGCATTTTTTTAACTTGGACATCAGAATTGAAAAGGGTTTTGCAGCTCCTTATTTGCTCGTTTTTTATAATGGAGAAATTCCAATCCGAATTGTTGAGGGCTGTAATGCCGTCAGCGTTATTATTTTATTTGTTTCATTTGTTATTGCCTTTTCAGGGAAATTAAAAACCACTTTGTATTTTATTTTATTTGGAGCATTCTTTATTTATGTTTTAAATGTGATCAGAATTGCTTTATTGGCTGTTTTGTTATTTCATTTCCCAGACAAGAGCCACATTTTGCATGGTGTTCTTTTTCCTTTAATTATTTATGGACTTGTTTTTATCTTGTGGATTATTTGGGTTAATAAATTTTCAAAATATGCTAAATAAATTAATAGAACATAAATTCAAGATTTTGATTGCAATTTCTATTGTAATATGTTTTGGACTTATAAGAGCTTTTGAAATCCAGCTTTTTTACGATCCGTTTCTTGATTATTTTGAAAACGATTACAAAACTTTGCCTTATCCTGAAGTAAATATGTTTAAGCTGTTTTGCGGCCTTTTTTTAAGATATTTTTTAAACACAATTTTATCTTTACTCCTTATATATATATTGTTTAAAGATGTTGAAATTTTTAAGTTCAGTGTTTTTTTATATTTATTTTTTTTCGTGCTGCTTTTCGGGATGTTTTTTATAGTCCTCAACTATTTGCCTAATGATAATTGGCTTCTTTTTTATGTAAGAAGATTTATTATCCAGCCCATATTTGCCTTGTTATTTATTCCTGCATTTTATTATCAGCAGCAAAATTTTAAAAAATAGAATAGTATTAAACTTTTTTAAAATCTTTTAGGTAATTTTGCAACATGAATTTAAAGAAGTGCACAGGACTATTTTTAGCTTTTCTGTTGTTGGTTTCCAACATCGGGTTTGCTTTTGATGTGCATTATTGCGGCGGAAAAATTGCTTCTGTTTCTTTAAATACTGCAGCAGTTGCTTCACCAGAAAAAAAATGTTGCGGAGCATCTGAAAAAAAATCTTCTTGCTGCAAAGACAAAGTAGTGCATTTAGAAAAGAAATCAGATAATGCGACTTTCAAAATATTCTTTTTTCAACTTGAATTTCCTGCTTTCATTCAGGAGTTCAAACCAATTGCTTTTTTGTCAATTCCAAATTTTAAAAGCAATCAAATTACTTCGTATTATTCAGATGCGAATGCGCCTCCCTTATTCAAATTATATAGTCAATATATTTTTTACTCCTGATTTTAATGTTTAGAATCGAGCCAGTTTTTTTGGCTTGCCTTGTGCTGTTTTTCTGTTTCTTATAAAAAGAAATTGCTATAAAACAGTTTTTCTATTTAACATTAAAATCTTTTTTATGCCAAGAAATATCATGCTTTTCGGTATGATTTTGCTTTCAATATCTGTTTTTTCTCAGGAAGATTTAGAAGAAGTGAAAATTACCAAAAAGCAAAAGGGAATCAAAAAATCCTATACGCTTACTGCCAATACAACTTTAATTACAAGCAAAGAACTGCTTAAAGCTGCTTGTTGTAATTTGGCCGAAAGCTTCGAAACCAATCCTTCAATAGATGTGAATTTTTCGGATGCTTTAACAGGAACCAAACAAATAAAAATGTTAGGTTTAACAAGTCCGTATTTAATGATCACTGAAGAAAACATTCCTTCGGTGCGTGGTGCTTCTCAAGCATACGGATTATCATTTACACCCGGAACCTGGATCGAAAGTGTTCAGATCACAAAAGGAGCCGGAAGCGTTATTAACGGTTATGAAAGCATTTCGGGACAAATAAATACAGAACTTTTAAAACCTTTAAGCGATATTCCGTTCTTTTTGAATGCTTACGGATCTACTGATTCTCGTTTTGAATTGAATACCCATTTCAATAAAAAATTGTCTGATAAATGGGCAACAAGCCTTTTTGTTCACGGAAATACTCGTGTCGCTAAAAACGATATGAATGATGATGGTTTTTTAGATAATCCGTTAGGGAAACAAATCAATGTTTTGAATCGTTACCAGTATTACAATCCAGATAGCGGTTTAGTAAGTTTTATCAATTTCAGATATATGAATGATAAAAAACAAACCGGAGAAGTTGATTTTGATAAAGATACAGATCGAGGAACAACAAATCGATGGGGTTCAGAAATCAACACAGAACGTTTTGATGTTTCTACCAAAATTGGATACGTTTTTCCAGATATGCCTTATCAAAGTATTGGTTTTCAGAATGCTTTCAACAGTCATAATCAAAATTCTTATTTTGGGTTAAATCTATATGATATTAAACAGAATAGCTTTTATTCGAATTTAATTTTCAATTCGATTATTAATAATACAATGCACAAATTCACAACGGGTTTGAATTTTACCTACGATCAATATCAGGAATTTGTGAACGTAAATGATTATAGCAGAATTGATAATTCTGTAGGAGCATTTTTTGAATATACTTATGATAATACAGATAATTTCAGTCTGATTTTAGGTGGTAGAGTAGACAATCATAATCGCTTAGGCTTATTTGTAACGCCCCGCCTGCACATGCGTTACAATCCGTGGAAAGATGCTGTGATTCGTTTTTCTGCCGGAAGAGGAAAACGTTCAGCTAATATTTTTGCAGAAAATCAACAGCTTTTTGCAAGTTCCAGAACTTTTTCAATCTTAGATAATAGCGGAAAAATTTATGGATTGAATCCAGAAATTGCATGGAATTATGGTGTGAGTTTTTCTCAGAAATTCAAAATTTTCAATAAGAATGCCGATATTGGATTTGATTTCTATAGAACTGATTTTCAAAATCAGGCAGTTGTAGATCTAATGCAAAGTCCGCAAGATGTTTTGTTTTATAATTTAAAAGGAAGTTCATTTGCAAATAGTTTTCAATTTGAATTTAACTACGAGCTGATTCATAATTTGAATTTAAGAACAGCCTATAAATATTATGATATTCAAACTGATTATTTGAGAGGAACTTTTCAGCGTCCGTTGCAGGCAAAACATCGTTTTTTAGGAAATCTGGAATACGAAACGGCCTTAAATAATGACAAACAATGGAAGTTTGATTACACTTTTAATTGGTCTGGAAAACAACAATTGCCTTATACAGCTTCTAATCCTGTTGAAGATCAGTTTCCTAATTTTTCACCTTCATATGCTGTAATGAATCTTCAGGTTACCAGAGTTTTTTCGCCTGTTTTTGAAGTTTATATTGGAGGAGAAAACATTGGAAATTACAAACAAGAAAAAGCAATTTTAGGAGCTAATGATCCTTTCGGTCCAAATTTTGATGCTTCAGTTGCATACGCACCCATTTTTGGACAAATGTATTACGCAGGATTACGATTTAAAATAAAATAACAATACAATATAAATAATAATTTATAACACTAAATAATAGACGAAATGAGAAATTTGATTTTAATTGCTATGATCACTTTTTTAGGATTTTCAGCTCAGGCTCAAACTAAAAAAAATAAAAATTTTAAATATACTACAGAAGTAAATGGAAATTGCGAGCAATGTAAAAAGCGCATCGAAAAAGCTGCTTTTGGAGTTCCGGGTGTAAAAACAGCAAATTGGGATATAAGCTCACATCAATTAACTGTTATATTAAACGAAGAAAAATCATCTCCAGCTGACTTAAATGCAGCTATTGCAAAAGTAGGGCATGATACAAAAGAAGTCAAAGCAACTCAGGCAGATTATGATAATTTGCACACATGCTGCAAGTATATAAGAGAATAATTTTTGAAAAAGCCCAAGTTATCCTTGGGCTTTTTAATAGTTAATTTATCTTTAAAATAACATATTTTATTGTGGTTGAAGTAAATTATTGTTACTTTCACAAACTTATACGTGTAACCAAAACATATTTATGAATAATTTTGATTGGACTCAATTAGTCAACCCTGAATTTTATATAACATTAAGTATCGGAGGTTTTCAAATTGGGTTATATATAGTGCTGTTTATAGTTTTTGCTGAAACAGGACTTTTTGCAGGTTTTTTTCTTCCCGGAGACAGTTTGCTTTTTTTATCAGGGATTTACAGCCGCGACTTAATTCAAAATGTTATTTATATTCCGAGTGATTTTATAAACGTTTTTTTACTCTCAACTTTAGTTGGTATAATGGGAGTTTTTGGAAACATGACTGGATATTGGTTTGGAGCCAAAAGCGGTTATTATCTGTTTAAAAAAGAAGATACTTTTTGGTTTAAGAAAAAATATTTACTGCAATCGAAAGACTTTTTTGAAAAGTATGGAGGAAAAGCAATTATCTACGCTCGTTTTCTTCCAATATTTAGAACATTTGCACCAATTATAGCTGGAATTGTTTCAATGGATAAAAAGAAATTTATGTTTTATAACATTCTAAGTTCTTTTTTATGGTCATTTGTATTGATCTTTTCAGGACATTATTTATACGGTGTATTTTTAGAACAAGGTATAGATTTAAAAGAACACATTGAAGTTATAGTAATTGGAATTATCGTAATATCTACATTCCCAGTTTTCTTAAAGCTAATAAAAAAGAGAACAACAGGAGAAAAAATATAAGCATAAAAAAGTCCGAAGCTCAAACTTCGGACTTTTTTATGCTTAATTATAAGTAAATTGTTAGTCTAACACTTAGTCACAAAAATAAATTAGTTCTGTGTAGTTTTATTTTCTGCTGCAATTGAATTAAACTTTAATTCTTTTATTTAATACTACCATTCATTTACTTTATTGGCATCCATTTTTAAGAAGATAAACAGCAAAATAGTAAAGCCCCAAAGCCCTGAACCGCCATATGAAAAGAACGGCAACGGAACGCCAATAGTTGGAAAAATTCCGATAACCATTGCGATATTTACAAAAAAGTGAGTGAATAAAATTCCGGCGACGCAATAACCATAAACCCTACTGAATTTTGTTTTCTGTCGTTCAGCTAAATAAATAACTCTTAAAAATAAGCCTACAAAAAGCGAAATAACAACTAGCGAACCTGCAAATCCCCATTCTTCACCAACTGTTGTAAAAATATAATCGGTATGTTGTTCTGGTACAAAACCTCCTTTTGTTTGAGTTCCTTCTAAGAAACCTTTTCCAAGCCAGCCTCCAGATCCAACTGCAATTTCAGATTGATTGGTATTGTATCCAATACCTTTCATATCCACACTTTTTCCAAGTAAAATATTAAAACGGTCTCTGTGATGCTGTTTAAATACGTTATCAAAAACATAATCAACAGAAAAAACAAATCCTGATATACCTGCTAATAATATAGCGCTTAATATAATATTTCGATCGACAACTCTGCCTTTAAAATGAATGATTGCCAGTACAATAAACGCAAGTATAATAACGACATATGGTTCTAAAATTAATGTTAGAACAAAGAGTAAAATAGTTATAAAACCAGTCCAAACATACCAAGAAGGCAATCCTTCTCTATAAAGTACAATTATGAAAATGCTGTAAATAAGTGCACTTCCAGGGTCTGGCTGTGGCAAAATCAATATTACAGGCAAAAAAACAATAGCCAGAGCCTGAAATTGCCTATTTATGTCTTTTAGATTAATTTGTGTATCACTTAAATACTTGGCTAAAGCCAATGATGTTGCTGCTTTTGCAAATTCAGAAGGCTGTAAAGTAAAACCTCCAATTGCATACCAGCATCTTTGTCCGGCAATTGTTTTTCCGAAAGCAAATAATCCGATCAGTGATAATAAAGAAACCCCAAAAATTATACTGGCATATTTTTCGTAAAATTTTCCGTCAACAAAAAGTACTATAAAAATTAATGGAATTGTACAGCCAATGAAAATAAGCTGTTTTTGATATGTTCCATCTGTAGATAGTAATGAAGAAGAATAAATGTTCAACCACCCTAATATTACTAACGTAGCATAGATAAAAACGCTTATCCAGTCAATATTATTTTTTACACTTTGATTTTTCATTTGAAATAATCTTTGTTAGTTCTCTTTAGTGGTATCTATTGTTGTTTTTTTAATGTCTGTTTTTGGAACTACTGCCTTTGGAACAATAATTTTAGCTTTCATGACAGAATCTTTAGGAGTTGATTCAATAGCGCTTGCTTCTGTCATTCCCCCTAATTTAGCATATTCGCTTGCTAAGCTTTTATTTAAAACTCGAATCTCTAAATCAGTTCTTGAAATTTTCTTTCTAAGATATTTCTCTATCATTAAACTTGCAATTGGTCCTGCTACTGTAGCACCAAAACCTCCATTTTCAATCATAATTGCAATTGCAATTTTAGGATTATCTTTTGGAGCAAAAGCAACGAAGATAGAGTGGTCTTTCAGTTTTGTTCGAACACCGTCAATTTTTGCGTAGTTTTCCGCAGTACCCGTTTTTCCACAAATGTCAATGCCTTCAACTCTTAGAGCGTAAGCAGTTCCTTTGTTGTAAACATCAAATAAACCAGCTATAACAGGAGGAAAATACTTTTTGTCAATTGTAGTTTCATGTTTGGTGGTAAATTTAGCATCAATCTTTTTGCCTTCGATTTTTTTAATGATATGAGGCGTATAGTAATAACCTTGATTCGCAACAGTTGCCATCATATTAGCTAACTGAATTGGAGTCATTAAAACTTCTCCTTGACCAATAGCGTTTGATACGATAGTTGTACTTCTCCAGCCTCCGTTAGGGTATATTTTTTTGTAAGTTTTAGAAGTCGGAATGTTTCCTTTTTTACCAGTTGGTAAATCATATCCCATAAATTGTCCTAAACCAAAACTTTTTACGTGACCGCTCCAGACATCTACAGCTTGAGCCGGATCTTTGTATTTGTTGATGGTCAACATATACGACTGTGCAAAATAGGTATTACAGGAGTTGTAAATTCCATTATTTAACTGGTGCGGACCAAATCCGTGGCATTTCATGAAACGACCTCTACCATAGCTAAAACCATGATGGCACATAAAAGTAGTCTGCTCATTAATAACACCTTCTTGAAGCGCAACTAAACCGGTTAAGATTTTAAATGGCGATCCTGGAGGATACTCTGCTAAAAGTCCCCTGTCGTATAATGGCTTTGCAATCGAGTCATGATACAAAAGCGTATAGTTTTTAGATCTTTGTCTTCCAACTAAAATTCCAGGGTCGTAAGATGGAGCCGTAACAAGTGCTAAAATTTCGCCAGATTTTGGCTCAATTGCAACAATTCCTCCTCGTTTGTTTATCATTAATTCTTCGCCATATTTTTGAAGTTCAGCATCAATTGTTAAGTTAATGTCTTCTCCGGCAACAGCGATAGTATCGTATTTTCCTTCTTTATAAGAACCTATTTCACGGTTGTATTTGTCTTTTTGAATGTATTTTACACCTTTGATACCGCGTAAAACTTCTTCGTAGCTTTCTTCAACACCTTGTCTTCCAATTAAATCTCCACTATTGTAGTACGGATTTTTTGCAATTAGTCGTTCGTTAACCTGCGTGATAAATCCGAAAATGTTTGCGCCATAGTCTACCTCGTAATCACGAAGTGATCTTTTTTGGAAATAAAAGCCTTCAAATTTTCTAATTTTTTCTTGAAAGGCAGCGAATTCGCTTTTGTTCAATTGAGATAAAAACACAGAAGGTAAACGTGGGCTGTATACTCTCGCTTTTGCAACTCTTTTTTCGTAATCTTCTTTTGTGATGTTTAATAAAGCACAGAATTCATTAACGTTCAAATCTTCTTTGATATCTTTAGGAATAACCATGATATCATAAGAAGCTTGATTGGCAACTAATAATTTGCCATTTCTGTCATAAATATAACCTCTTTCTGGATAGTCATACTGTTTCTTTATTGCATTGTTCTCTGATTTTAACTTGAATGACTCGTCTACAATTTGCAAATAAAATACCCTCATCACAAGCAAAGATGCTGCGACGATAATTAAAGAGGGCAGCAGAACTTTTCTCATCGTTTATTTGGCTTAATAAGGTAAATTATTATAATTGAAGTGATTATCGTGAATATCGAGCTAAACAAGGTTCGAAGCAAAATATCCCAAATGAACTTAAATTGAAATGCTTCAAGTACAAATAATATGATATGATGCAATAAAACTGAAACTAAAATGAATGAAAATCGCTCAGGCGTTAACGATTCGTTTAGTTTAATAGTTTGATATTCGTAACTTAATCCAAATGAAAATTTAAAAATATACGGTCTGTAATAGGCGAGTATTACGCAAGATGTTGCATGAATTCCTCCCGAATTACAAAACATATCCATTGTAAGTCCAAGCAAGAAACTTGAAAAAATCAAACCTGATCTATTACTGTTTACTGGATAAAGAATTATATATAGAATATACGGAAAAGGGCTTATGTACCCTAAGAAATTCATATTATTGAAAATAACAATCTGAATTGCTAGTAACATAATAAATCGAAAAATATTGACTAACAATGCGCTATTCATCTTTTTCCTTTTTTTCTAAATTAATAAGTTCTTCTCTGTCTTTGCTTTTAATAATGTAAACATGTCCAAGGTTTGTCATATCGTTAAACAACTTAACTTTTATAACATAATAACTTGTACCCTCTTTTTTGAACACTATATCTACCGTGCCTATGTTAATTCCTTCTGGGAATATTACAGACTGACCACCTGTAACGATTGTGTCTCCTTTTTTTACAGAAGCTAGCCTAGGAACGTCTTCTAATTGAACAAATCCTGTGCTTTTTCCATCCCACGTTAATGACCCAAAGTGATTAGATTTTTTTAGTTTCGCATTAATCTGCGACTTCATATTCAAAATGCTTATTACTGTTGAGTATCTTGGCGAAGTGTTATCAATAACTCCTATAATTCCTAAACTGTTTATTACTCCCATATCTGGTTTAACTCCTTCATTTGATCCAGAATTTAAAGTAATATAATTTTCGTGTCTATTGTATGAGTTATGAATTACTTTCGAAACAACAATATCTGCAGGTTTTACTCCTTTTATGCTGTCTGGCAACGGTGCTTTTGCAGTGTCTTCTTTATTGAATAAAAGACTTTTTAATCTTGCATTTTCAAGTATAAGTTCGTTGTTTTCAGTTCTTAAATTTAAATATTCATTTACATGATTAATTCTTTCATAAACACCTCCACTTAAAAAATTAGCAGAACTGATTACTTTGCTTCTATGAAATGAATGTGACTGAATTGTGAGAGCCAACGAGATACCTAAAAGCAGCAAAAACAGCAATCGATTGCTGTTTCTTATAATAAAATTAAAAATTTGCTGCATTTCTTGTTCGGTTATTTTGTTTCAGGATATGCTTATGTTTTCAAATTTTATTAGAGTTAAATGATTGTAATTTAACTCTAATAAAAAAATATTGATTTGTTATTTTTGATCTTATTTTATTAAGATGCTTTTAAATTTTGCAATGTTTTTAAGTGCCATTCCAGTTCCACGAACTACTGCTCTTAACGGATCTTCAGCGATATAAACTGGTAAATCGGTTTTTTGAGAAATACGTTTGTCTAGGCCTCTCAACATAGATCCACCACCAGCTAAATAAATACCTGTGTTATAAATATCAGCAGCTAATTCAGGAGGAGTCTGAGATAAAGTTTCCATTACTGCATCTTCAATACGTTGTATTGATTTGTCTAATGCTTTTGCAATTTCACGGTAAGAAACATCTACTTGTTTTGGTTTACCAGTAAGTAAATCTCTACCTTGAACTGACATGTCTTCTGGAGGACCATCTAAATCTTCTATAGCGGCTCCAATCTGAATTTTTATTTTTTCAGCAGTACTTTCTCCAACAAAAAGGTTGTGTTGTGTACGCATGTAATAAACGATATCATTTGTAAAAACGTCACCTGCAATTTTTACAGATTTGTCACATACAATTCCGCCTAATGCGATAACAGCAATTTCAGTTGTACCACCTCCAATATCAACAATCATATTTCCTTTTGGTTGCATGATATCGATACCAATACCAATTGCTGCTGCCATGGGCTCATGAATCAAGTAAACTTCTTTTCCGTTTACTCTTTCACAAGATTCTTTTACAGCTCTCATCTCAACTTCAGTAATTCCAGACGGAATACATACTACCATTCTTAACGCTGGAGTAAACATTCTTTTTTTCAAAGCTGGAATGCTTTTAATGAACATATTGATCATTTTTTCTGAAGCATCAAAATCGGCAATTACACCATCCTTCAAAGGCCTTATGGTCTTGATGTTTTCATGCGTTTTACCTTGCATCATATTGGCTTCCTTACCAACAGCAATAATTTTGCCTGATACTCTATCACGTGCAACGATAGATGGACTATCAATAACAACTTTATCATTATGTATGATTAAAGTGTTTGCGGTACCAAGGTCTATCGCGATATCCTCGGTCATGAAATCAAAAAATCCCATAAGTTTTTTAGGGGTTTAAAATGTTATAAATAATTATCGAACAAAGTTAAACAAATTAATGTTTAAAATGACGTGTTCCTGTAAATACCATTGCAAGATTATTTTCGTTGCAATAATTTATACTTAATTCGTCTTTTATTGAACCTCCTGGCTGAATTACTGCTGTAATTCCTGCTTTTTTGGCTAATTCTACACAATCCGGAAAAGGGAAAAATGCATCACTTGCCATTGAAGCGCCGGTTAAATCAAATCCAAAAGCTTTTGCTTTATCTACAGCTTGTACTAAAGCATCAACTCTTGATGTCTGACCCGTTCCTGATGAAATTAATGTTCCGTTTTTAGCAAAAACAATCGTATTTGATTTTGTGTTTTTGCAAATTTTTGAAGCAAATATTAAATCTTCTATTTCCGAAGCAGTAGGTTCTGTAATAGTAACGGTTTTTAAATGCTCTTTAGTATCTGTAATATTATTTCTATCCTGAATTAACAAACCATTAAGACAAGTTCTTACTTGTCTTGAAGGTAATTCAACTTCATTTTGAACTAATATAATTCTATTTTTCTTTTCTTGCAAGACGGTAATCGCTTCATCATCGTAAGCTGGAGCAATTACAACTTCACAGAATAATTTGTTGATTTCCTGCGATGTAGCCAAATCAATTTTAGTGTTTGCAATCAAAACTCCGCCAAATGCAGAAGTAGGATCGCAAGCTAATGCTGCTAAATAAGCTTCGCTGATTGTTTTTCTTGAAGCTAAACCGCAAGCATTGTTGTGTTTTAAAATTGCAAATGTTGGTCCGTCAGTTTTAAACTCATTTATTAAGTTTACAGCTGCATCAACATCCAACAAGTTGTTGTAAGATAACTCTTTTCCGTGAACTTTTTTAAACATTGCATCAAAATCTCCAAAAAAGAATCCTTTTTGGTGTGGATTTTCTCCATATCTTAAAACTTGACCATCTGCAATACTTTCTTTGTAGATAGTTTCGTCTGTATTGAAATAATTAAAAATTGCACCATCATAATGAGATGAAACATGAAATGCCTTTGTAGCAAGCAGTCTTCTGTTTTCAAGAGTTGTTGCTCCATTTTGTTCTGTAATCAAATCTAGAAGCAGGCTGTATTCCTTAACCGAAGCCACTATTGCAGTGTCTTTGAAGTTTTTTGCACCAGCGCGAATTAATGAAATACCGCCAATATCAATTTTTTCAATTATATCTTGTTCGCTTGCACCTGAGGCAACAGTTTTTTCAAAAGGATATAAATCAACAATCACTAAATCAATCTGAGGAATATCAAATTCCTTCATTTGCTGTACATCACTTTCGTTATCTTGACGGTTTAAAATTCCGCCAAAAATTTTCGGGTGAAGCGTTTTTACTCTTCCTCCAAGAATTTCAGGAAAAGAAGTAATATTTTCAACAGGAACTACCTGAATTCCAAGGTTTTTTATGAAATCTTCAGTTCCTCCAGTCGAGTAAAGTGTTACATTTTGTTCATGTAATTTTCTAACGATTGGCTCTAGTCCATCTTTCGAAAAAACAGATATTAATGCTGATTGTATTTTTTTTGTTGTGCTCATTGTGTAGTTATGATTTTCAGACTGCAAAAGTAGTTTTTTTAAATATTATTTTAAAGAAAATTAGTGTAACATTATGCTAAAAAAAACTACTGATGAGTAAGTTAACTTTTATTAGGTTTTTGATTTTAATTTATTGAATTTTACTTTACTGAAAAATACGAATATATGCTAGTTTATCTAAGGTTATTAAAAGAAAGTCTGAGCTTTGCCATAAACGCTTTACGGAATAATAAATTGCGAACTTTATTGTCATTATTAGGTGTTACAATTGGTATTTTTTCAATTATTGCCGTATTGGCAGCTGTTGATTCTTTAGATAGAAAAATTTCAAAAGATTTGAGCAGCCTAGATAAAAATACAATTTATTTAATGAAATATTGTTTTGGTCCTTCTGAAATTCCACAATGGAAGAGAGAGCAGTTTCCAAATGTAAAATATGACGAATATATAGGTTTAAAAAACTCATTGAATAATACGGAGCAAGTTGGTTATCAGCTTTTCGTAAGTCACGAGAGTTTAAAATACGATTCTAAAACAGTTGCAGATGTAAATATTATTCCATCTTCTTTTGAAATGGTAGATGTAGATGGACTAAGTTTTGATAAAGGAAGATTTTACAACGAATCTGAATCGAATTCAGGAACTGCAGTTATTGTTTTAGGATATGATATTGCAGAAGGTCTTTTTGGAACTTCTGATCCTATCGGAAAAAATATTCGTTTGTACGGTCAGCGTTTTACTGTAATTGGAGTAATTGAAAAACAAGGTGCAGGATTTTTTGGAGACAGTAATGATACCTCTGTTTATTTGCCTGCTAATTTTTTACGCAGAATGTATGGAGACAGCGACGCCATGACACCTGTAATTGTTTTGAAACCGGTAAAAGGTGTTGATATGGATGCTTACAAAGCTGAAGTTGCTCAAAAATTAAGAGCAATTCGAGGTATGAAAGCAGGAGAAATGGATAACTTTTTCGTAAATGTACTTTCAGGTTTTACTGATTTTATAGATGGAATTTTAGGCCAGATGAATTTTGTTGGCTGGGTTATAAGCGGATTTTCTCTTTTAGTTGGAGGATTCGGGATTGCTAATATTATGTTTGTTTCTGTTAAAGAAAGAACCAACTTAATTGGAATTCAAAAATCACTGGGTGCTAAAAACAGATTTATTTTATTTCAGTTTTTATTTGAAGCCATTATTCTTTCTGTTATTGGAGGGATTATCGGTTTATTAATGGTTTGGGCTATTGCACTTATTTTGACAAAAGCATTAGATTTTGAATTTGTTTTAAGTATGGGAAATATACTTTTAGGAACTGGCTTAGCGGCCCTTATCGGATTAATTTCTGGAATTCTGCCTGCTATTTCAGCAGCAAATTTAGATCCTGTGGAGGCAATTCGAACCGGAATGTAATGTTCTTTTTGTGTTATAATTATAAATTTTAAAGCTAGAAATAATTGGATATTTTTGGTAAGCAGACAATTTAAATCAATCAATAAATGAGCTTTATTCTAAAACCTGTTGATGTCGTTGAATCTATTTCTAGAGAAGATTTTAAAAAGAATTATCTAGATAAAAGAAAGCCTCTTATTATAAAAGGACTAACAAAAGATTGGCCTGCCCGAGAAAAATGGTCTACAGATTATTTTAAAGAAATTGCAGGAGATATTGAAGTAAAGCTGGTTGATAATTCTAAAGCAGATCCTTCAAAAGTAATTAATGCCTCGATTGCCAGTATGAAATTTGGCGAATATCTTGATTTGATAAAAAGAGAACCAACTCAATTACGCATTTTTTTCTTTAATCTTTTTAAACACAGACCCGAATTAATTAATGATGTAAAAATCCCAAAAGAATTAATGGGCGGTTTTATAGAAAGTATGCCTGCCATGTTTTTTGGTGGTTCAAGAGCTATTACATTTTTACATTATGATATCGATTTGCCTCATCTTTTTCACACGCATTTTGGAGGCAGAAAACATATAATATTGTTTGATAATAAATGGAAAAAAAGGCTTTATTGCGTTCCAAATACTACATATGCTTTAGAAGATTATGATGTTGCCAACCCCGATTTTGAAAAATTTCCTGCTCTTAAAGGTGTTGAAGGCTACGAAGTTTTTCTGGAACACGGAGACACTTTATTCATGCCAACCGGAATGTGGCATTGGATGAAATATATAGACGGTTCTTTTTCACTGAGTCTTCGCGCATGGGATCGATCTATAACAAGAAAAATGGCCAGCGTGTGGAGCTTATTTATGCATGGTGCAGTCGATAGTGCCATAAAAATAGTTTTTAGAGAACGTTATGCAATTTGGCGTGAGAAGCTGGCTTTTAAAATAGCTGATAGGGAATTGAAAAAGGATTTGAAAAAAGCGGGATGATTTAATTTTTTGTCTTTTCTAATTTTGGTTTTATAAAAGGAAATGTAATTCTATTTTTGTCCCATTTGATATCTTCTGAATTATAATAGTCATTGTTTTTCTTATATTTTAAAACTGTGTCTTCTTCTTGAGTTGTTCTCCTAATAAAATATAAATCACTTTCTTTTAATGATAATTTAAGTACATCAACTAAATCGAAATAAATTTTTGAATTTAATGTATCTAATTTTGAAGCTATAAAAGTTATATTTCGGAAATTGTCTTTGTAATTTGCTTTTATTAAATCGGTTATATTATTAGCAGGTATTTCTATTAAATCTTTTGGTTGTAAATTAATGAAGTATGGAATAGTATCGCTTCTTTCCCAATTTCCGCAAATATGTCCTATTTCATTTCTTTGAAAATAATAGATCTTTGAATTTCTATCAATGATGAAAGTGTTAGTTCCATAATATAAGTAACCAGGAATAGGTGGAGGAGGAGGAATTGTATCTTTACCTCGAACTATTTCTTTGTTTTCCTGAGAAATTATATAAGGAATATCATGTTCTTTCTTGTCGCAATTTGACAAAAAAAAACAAATCATAAAGCCAATAAAAATTCTCACCATAGAAAAAAAATTAAAATAAAGATATAAAAAAATCCCAAGAAGCAATTTCTTGGGATTTTCTATTTTGAATAGTTTTAAAAAACTATCTAATAGTATTATTTTGAATCAAATCGATATACAAGTTAATCTTGTCTTTCAATTCTTTTCTAGGCGTGATAAAGTCTAAGAAACCGTGCTCTAACAAAAATTCGGCAGTTTGAAAACCTTCTGGTAAATCTTTTCCTGTAGTATCACGTACAACACGCGGACCAGCAAAACCAATCAAAGCACCTGGCTCAGAGATATTAATATCTCCTAACATAGCGTAAGATGCAGTTGTTCCTCCAGTTGTAGGGTCTGTACAAAGAGAAATGTAGGGTAATTTCGCTTCTGCTAATTGAGCTAGTTTTACAGATGTTTTTGCTAATTGCATTAAAGAATAAGCAGCTTCCATCATACGAGCTCCACCTGATTTGGAAATCATTACAAAAGGCAATTTGTTTTTGATCGCATGATCAATACCTCTAGCAATTTTTTCTCCAACAACAGCTCCCATAGATCCTCCAATAAAGGCAAAATCCATACAGCAGATTACAAGTTCTTTTCCTTTAGATTTTCCCACTCCAGTACGCACAGCGTCTTTTAAGTGAGTTTTCTCCATTACATCTTTCAATCTTTCTGCATATTTTTTTGTATCCACAAAATGCAGAGGATCTTTAGAGGTCATGTTTTTATCTAACTCAACAAATTCGTTGTTGTCAAATAAAATTTCAAAATAGGTTGCGCTTCCAATTCGAACGTGAAAATCATCTTCTGGACTTACAAATAAGTTTCTAGCTAATTCGTCAGCATCAATAATTTTTCCAGTAGGAGATTTGTACCACAATCCTTTCGGAACGTCCATTTTATCTTCAGTCGCAGTCGTAATCCCTTTTTCGTGTCTTTTAAACCAAGCCATATTGAATGTTTTTTTTGTTTCAGGTTTAAAGTTAAAAGTTGCTAAACCTGAAACCTGAAACTTTAAACTTTTTTATTATAGTGTGTTCACATTATTTAAATCTGCAAAAGCTTGTTCAAGTCTTGTGTTGAATGTCACTTCGCTTTCACGTACCCATTTTCTTGGGTCATAATATTTTTTGTTAGGAACATCAGCACCTTCTGGGTTACCAATTTGTGTTTTTAAATAGTCAATGTTTTTAACCATATAATCACGAATTCCTTCAGTGTATGCAAATTGTAAATCTGTATCGATGTTCATTTTGATAACTCCGTATCCAATTGCTTCTCTGATTTCTTCAAGTGTAGAACCTGAACCTCCGTGGAAAACAAAATCTACAGGATTAGCACCAGTGTTGAATTTGTTTTGAACGAAATCTTGAGAATTTTTTAAGATTTTTGGAGTTAATTTTACGTTTCCTGGTTTGTAAACACCGTGAACGTTTCCAAAAGCAGCAGCGATAGTAAATTTAGGGCTTACTTTAGATAATTCTTCGTAAGCATAAGCTACTTCTTCTGGCTGCGTGTATAATTTTGAGCTGTCTACATCAGAGTTGTCAACACCATCTTCTTCACCACCTGTAATACCAAGCTCGATTTCTAATGTCATACCCATTTTGCTCATTCTAGCTAAATATTCTTTACAGATTTCGATATTTTCTTCGATTGGCTCCTCAGACAAATCGATCATATGCGAACTGAATAATGGTTTTCCTGTTTCTGCAAAATGTTTTTCAGAAGCATCTAATAAACCATCAATCCAAGGCAAAAGTTTTTTTGCACAGTGGTCAGTATGTAAAATTACAGTTGCACCATAAGCTTCTGCTAAAGTATGAATGTGTTTTGCTCCAGCGATTCCACCAGCGATTGCTGATTTTTCGTTAGCGTTAGACAAACCTTTTCCAGCGTTAAATTGTGCTCCTCCGTTTGAAAATTGAATGATAACTGGCGCATTTAGTTTTGCTGCAGTTTCAAGAACTCCATTGATTGTGCTAGAACCAGTAACATTTACTGCTGGTAATGCAAAACCTTTTTCTTTTGCATAATTAAAAATCTCTTGAACTTGATCTCCTGTAGCTACTCCCGGTTTAATATTGTGTGCCATTGTAATTTTTTTTATAGTTGTTTTTAGTTTTTAGGTTGCAAAAATAAGAATTAATTAGCATTAGAAAGGATAATTTATTCCAAAATTTAAAACCGAGTGCCCAAAATTGTATTCTTTAAACCAGCGATCTCCCTTCTCATGCGCCGGATTATAAGTCTTAAAACCTAAATCTAAACGAATAACAAAAAAGCTTAAATCGTATCGTAATCCGAATCCTGAGCCTAAAGCAATTTCAGCTAAATCGTTTACGCTGTTAAATTTTGCCTTCTCATCTATCACATTATCGAGCACATTCCAGATATTTCCAGCATCTGCAAAGACAGCTCCTTTGACATCGCCTAAAATTTTAAATCGAAATTCGGCACTAAGCGCGATTTTCATATTTGCCTCATTAAAATCATCCATTGCATCTGTGCTTCCTGGACCTAATGAGTAAGGCTGCCATGCACGGTTGTCATTAGAACCTCCCGAATAATAACTTCTTGAAAACGGAACATAATTTGAATTGCCAAACGGAATTGCGATTCCAAAAAAGCTTCTTACTGCTAATACTTTTTCTTTTCCAAAATCCCAGTGTTTGATGTAATCAAATTCTGTTTTTATATATTCTGAATATTCTAAATTAAAGATCTCGTAATTGCCGCTAGTATTTTTAGGCAGACTTGCCAAATTTGAAATAGCGGACAATAAAGTTCCTGCAGATTCTATTTTTGTTTTAAACTGATAAAAAGTATTGTCTGCTAAATCCTTTTTTGTGGTCGTGGTAAAAGTATAGCTTGTAGCTAAAATAAAATCGTTTTCTGTCAAACGAACTCTTCTTTCTTCAATGCTTTCTACATCTCTATATTCAGCTCTGTCTGGCGTAAGTGCTGTTTGATTAGTTAAAACGTCATTAGTAAAACCGGCTGTTCCTTTTGGTATTGTCAGGTTTTCTTTGGCTTGTTCTTCCACCGTTTCTCCCCAGTTTGCAGGCCTTGTATTATAATCTTTACCAATATTATTTAATTCATCATATGATGAAGTATAAACATTGAAGTAATTATCAGGATTTAAATTACGTACATACTGAGCATTAAGCAAATCAAGTTTGACAGTATTACGACGTTTTGGAGACCAATTGTACGAGATTCCTCCCGTGAAATTTTCTTTATCTAAACCTATGTTTCGCTGTTTTGAAAATCCGGCAGCGATCGCAGTTGACGGAATCATCCTTTTCGGAATAATTTTCTCCGTTCCAAATGGCATCAAGATTCTCGGGAAATTCAATTTCATATCAAGGCCATATTCAGAGACATTGAAGAAATTATTATTTGGATTTGCCATGTCTTTTGACGAGCCGATATTTGCACGTGCAGAAATTTCTAATGTTTCAGCGCGGTTAAATACATTTCTAATAGTTTCTGAAACGCTTCCTCCAAGACCAAAATCTTGAATATTAGAATGGGTTACATCGAAAGTTGCACCAAAACTATATTTTTTTCTTGGCGTAAGGTAAACATTGGCAATTAAAGACTGCGCTGTCGAATCGCGTTTATCAACTTCATATTGAATGGAAGGATAATTAAAAATCTTTAGATTGTTTAAATATCTTGAAGAAAGTGTTGTTCGTGTGTCTGAAAAATAACTTCCTTTATTAATAAAAACGGCATCAGTTATCGCGCGCGGTTTGTATTTTAATTTTTTGTAGCTGTACAGGTTAAAGTTGTTATAGGTCACACTATCACTAACTTTGCCTTTGGCATTTGTTGGCGAATAATCTGTGTAAATATTCACGTCACTAATTTTATATAATTTGAAAGGTTCTGTTCTGCTTGAATCTCTTTCCTGAATATTGTTATTGCTGATTTTTAAATTGATATCGGCTTTGTTTTTTTTACCAATAGTATCGATATCAAAAGTAACATATGTTGGCTGGAAAAAATACGCACCATTATTTCTAAAATAAGTGGTAATACGATTTTTTTCTTCTTCAAAATCGGCGGTTCTATATTGATTGCCAGATTTTAAGACTGATGGTTCTTTGTTGGTTTTATACAATGAATCTAAGGCGGGAGTCAAGATAGTAGTTTTAATAGAATCTAAAGTGTAGGCTGGACCCGTAGTAATATTATAATTGATTTTAGCTTTTTTAAATCCCACGCTATCTACGTTGAAATCGGTTTGAACATTAAAATATCCATTGTTGAAATAATAGAATTTTAAACGAAGCAATGTTTTTTTTGCTTTCGCAGTATCAATAATCACAGGAGCTTCACCGGTATTTTTTAAGAATTCGTGAATACCTTTGTATAAAAATGACTGTCCGAGGCGATCAACCTGTTTTGCAGATAATATTTTAGCCTGACGTTCATATAAACCTGGATGATTTTTAAATTTTGCCTGATAAGTTGAGTCGGGATTTAAATTGGCTAAATTGTATAAATTCAAGCGTAATTTAAAACCAAGCAAGGTACCGTTCGGTTTTTGGTACATTTGATTTGACGCAGTTTCGTCGTTTGTAGACTTTCCGTTTACAAGAATATTATTTTTTACGAGAAGATTTTTTCCATCCGGAACTCTTTTTACGGCATTACAAGCAGAAATAAATATTGCTATTAGAATAAATGCTGTTATTTTTGTGGAATTCTTTTTCAAGTGTTCTTAAATATTTAATTCAAAAGTACATTATTTTATGGTTAGTAAAAACCAAATAAAACTTATCTCAAGTTTACATCAAAAAAAGCAACGTTTTGCAAATCAATTATTTTTTGCTGAAGGAGTAAAAGTAATTCAAGAATTGTTGCAATCCAATTTTGAATTAGAGCATTTATACACAACACAAAATGATTTTGAAGCGGTTCAGTCTTCAAAACGAACTCTTATTAATGAACAAGAACTTAAAAAAATAAGTGCTTTGTCGACTCCAAATTCTTGTTTGGCCGTTTTTAAAATTCCGGCCGAAAACAAAATGATCGACTCAGGTTTGATTTTGGCATTAGACGATATTCGTGATCCTGGAAATTTAGGAACAATTTTGCGCCTTTGCGATTGGTTTGGCATCAAACAAATTATTTGCTCTAAAGAAACTGTAGATATTTATAACCCGAAGGTTGTTCAGGCTACAATGGGATCTATAGCTAGAGTAAATGTAAATTATGTTGATTTAAAAACCGTTATTTCACAAACAAAAATAGCTGTTTTTGGAACTTTTATGGATGGACACAACATTTATCAATCTAATTTGCCTCAAAACGGAATCATCATTATGGGTAATGAAGCGAATGGAATTTCAGCAGAGATTGAAGAAATGGTGACAAGCCGACTTACAATTCCTAGATTTGGAGAGCTGCAAAAAACTGAAAGTTTAAATGTAGCTACCGCAACAGCAATTATTCTTAGTGAATTTAAACGAAATAGTTAACTATTTGTTTTAATGAAAAGTGAAATTTATTAAAATAGCCCTTGATTTCATTGAGTCTATATTACCTGTCCATGGACTATTTGGGTCTTTATCACGAATTAATTCATCTGATATACCAAACATACCTCTTATTGAAGGAGAGAAAATAAAGTATTCTGAGAAAATATCTATTCCAAAACCAACTTCATAAGCAGCTGTCCAAGGCTTTACTCTAAATTTTTGTTCAGAATTGTCATCTTGAGATTTCGAGTTGCTTGATAAATTAAGCGTCGTCGACATCCCGCCAACTAAATACGGACGAATATTTCCAGTACGTAAGGATGAGAATTTTAAAAGTAAAGGAAAATGAATATAAGTACTGTTTACTTCTCTTAAATAATCGTTTTGAGAAGTGAAATTCGGGTAATATAAATCGCGTTTTGTATAGTACAAGCCAGGTTCAAAACGCAGATTGATATATTCCTGCAATCTTAAATCAGCGACAACACCAACATTAAAACCAGTCGTTTTCTTTACCTGAATATCTTGATTCATGACATTTTTATAATCAAACTTAAAGTCAAAGCTGTTAAATCCTAAATAATATCCAAAGTAAAGGCGTTGCTTTTGCCAGTTTTCGAGATTAATAATGGGATCTTTGCTAAACATGCTTTTAGCAAATTGCGAATATCCGTTTGTCGATAAGACTAATAAAAGTAAGATTACTGTTTTTTTCATACTATTTTTTAGAAGCAGAATAAATGGTTGCAACTCCAAAAGTTTGAGGCATAGCCACAACATCTATAAACCCAATTTTTCTCAAAATATTGTTTAACGCTTCTCCATAAGGAAAAACAGCAGCAGATTCTGATAAATATCCGTAAGCTGAATTGTCTTTAGAAAATAGTTTTCCGATAATAGGGAGTATATTTTTACTGTAAAATTTATATCCTTGTTTGTATGGCGTTTTATCAGGAACCGAAGTTTCTAAAATCACAAATACACCATTTGGTTTTAAAACTCTTAGAATTTCAGCAAAGCCTTTTTCTAAATTTTCAAAATTTCGAACACCAAAACTTACTGTTATAGCATCAAAATAATTATCCGCAAAAGGAATATTTTCAGAATCGCCTAAAACTAAATCAATAGTATTAGAAAGGTTTTTTTCTGCAACTTTCTTTTTTCCAACTTCAAGCATTCCAGCAGAGATATCTAAGCCAATAATTTTCTCTGCATTTGTTTGAGCCATTAATATAGCAAGATCGCCTGTTCCTGTTGCAATGTCAAGAATGATTTTTGGTTTGCTGTCAGAAACGATTTTTAATACCTTTTTACGCCATTTGACATCAATTCCAAATGAAATTACGCGATTCAAATTGTCGTAGTTCCCAGATATGTTATCAAACATTTGGGCAACCTGCTCTTTTTTACCTAAAGAAGAGTCTTTATATGGAGTTATTTTTTCAGACATTTTTTTTATTTACGCAAATATAATACAATCTGCCTTAACTGTAATTGCGTTTTTTAATTTGTGGATTAAATGTTTTAAAAGAAGGCATTTAGCTCTGTTTATAAGTATGATTTTACTGCAAAATAACACTCACTAAAAGTGGGTATTTTAAAAAAATCACTAAAAGTGGGTATTGCGCAGTGCTTGATTTATGCTCAATTTTGCTAAAGATAAAATGATGAAAAATTTTAATGATTGATAGAATACAATGACTTAAATCAAATGGTTACTTTTTGCATTGGTAATTTCATTTGTTCTTGTAAGTAGTTTTCAAAGTATTGTTCTTCAAATTACAATGCTTTTTTAAAAAGTGCAAAATACGTTCTTAGGATTAAATTTGTTTTTGGAAATTTTAATTTTCTTGCCTTTAATATCTTAGTGGTATTTGTTATTAAAGGCTCTTTTGAGATTCATTCTCAATTAACATTAAATGTTATTCAGTTATTTCAAATGTTTTAAACATTTGTGATTTTACGAAAACTATTTCCTGAAAGAGTCAGTTCTAAAATCAATCGTTTTTTAAAAAACATCCTCCAAAAGAGGATGTTTTTTTATTTACGGATATAAGTTTCATAAGTGTAATCGTAAAGATGTTTTTCATCTTTAAAGTTTTCTTCAGTTTCGACTAACTGCCACTCGTTTTCATTTATTTTAGGAAAAAAAGCATCAGCATCAAAAGTGTGATGAACTTTTGTAATTTCTAGAATGTCGGCATGTGGTAATCCAAGATTGTAAATTTCGCCTCCTCCAATAATATATGAATCTTCATTTTCTGGACATACAGCAATTGCTTTTTCAATACTGTCTACAACAATACAGCCTTCAGATTTATAATCAGGCTGACGTGTGATCACAACATGAACTCTATTAGGAAGCGGTTTAGGAAAACTTTCAAAAGTTTTTCTTCCCATAATAATGTGATGATTTGTGGTAAGCGATTTGAATCTTTTGAAATCATTAGGCAAATGCCAAACTAGTTCGTTGTTTTTTCCAAGGGCATTATTTTCGGCAACAGCCGCTATCATTATAATCATGGTAATCTAAAGCTAAATTTTGTGTTCTGTATCCTCATTTATTCTGGATTCTAACTGACTGATCCTTTTTTGCTGTAAAGCAACAAGTCTGTCAATTTGTTCTCTTTCCCATTTTTTATTCATAAATCTATCTGTAATATATACTTTTATAAAGTGTAAAATAAACAGAAAAAACCATATTGTAATAGCCCAAATACACCAATTTTGATTGGTAGTTGTACTCGCGCCAAGGCCAAAAAATCTATTGCCAACAAATAAAAATAAACTTCCTAGCAGAAAAAGTACAAAATGAAAATATAGGATTTTCTTTTGTCTTATCCTTCTTCTTGCATATTCATATTGTTCGTGTACTTCTTTTTCCATAAGATAATAATGTATGAGGTCATAAAGTTAGAATTTATTTTTGAAATCAGGAGTACTTTAGGAACGGATTATTTAAGCTGAATCGTGTTTGAAATCTGAAATCCAGAATTTAAGGTGGTGAAAATTACGGATTTGCTCAAAATAATAATGCGTTTTTGATATTGTCGCAAATCGGATATTAAGATGTAGAAAATTCAGATAGATTTGCGTAATTTAGGTGTATCAATCTAAAAACTAAATAGTTATGTCTTTAAAGAAGCAATTTATCAAAACAAAGCCAGTATGTAAAGTTACATTTTCTGTAGAAGCTAAAGATGCAAGTTCAGCTGCTGTAGTTGGAGATTTTAACAATTGGAATGCAGAAGAGGGAATGTTGAGCAAACTAAAAAACGGAACTTTTAAAGCGACTTATGACTTAGTGAAAGATGCAATTTACGAGTTTAAGTACGTAATTGATGGAATTTACATTAATGATCCTGAGGCAGATTCTTATAAATGGAATGATTTTGCCGGAAGCGAAAATAGTGTTTTAGTAGTATAAAAAATCCGCTTAAGTAAGCGGATTTTTTTTAAAATTTATACGGCAACACTTCCTTTTATGCCCGCGTGCGGTTCATAATGTAAAAGTGTGAAATCATTATAATCAAAATCGAAAATGTTTTTAATCTCTGGATTTAAAATCATTTTTGGCAACGGTTTAGGTTCGCGAGTTAATTGCAATTCTAACTGCTCAAAATGATTATTGTAAATGTGCGCGTCACCAAAAGTATGAATAAATTCTCCAGCATCTAAATCGCAAACTTGAGCAATCATCATGTTTAACAATGCATAAGAAGCAATATTAAAAGGAACACCCAAAAATATGTCAGCACTTCTTTGATACAATTGGCAAGATAATTTTCCTTTTGTTTCTCCTTTTTCAACATTTGGACTTGTAACATAAAATTGAAAGAAAGCATGACAAGGAGGCAAAGCTGCTTTATTGTTGGCTACATTTTCTTCAAATGATTTTGTTGTGTCCGGCAAAACAGATGGATTCCAAGCCGAAACCAGCATTCTACGGCTATTTGGGTTGGTTTTTAGTTCAGTAATCAATTCAGAAATCTGATCAATTTCTTCGCTGTTCCAATTGCGCCATTGGTGACCGTAAACAGGTCCTAAATTTCCATCAGTATCTGCCCAAGCATCCCATATTTTCACTCCATTTTCCTGAAGGTATTTAATATTGGTATCTCCTTTTAAAAACCAAAGCAATTCGTAAATAATAGATTTTAAATGTAGTTTTTTGGTTGTAACCATCGGAAAGCCTTCGCTTAAATCAAAACGCATTTGATAACCAAAAACACTTTTTGTTCCTGTTCCTGTTCGGTCTCCCTTTTGGTTGCCGTTTTCTAAAACATGTTTTACTAAATCTAAGTATTGCTTCATGATTGCTTTAAGCTTTATACTGTAGGCTTTAAGCTTTCGCCTAAATGCTTACCATTTGAAATTCTTTTTTGCTTCATGCTTTAAGCGTATTGCCTAAAGCTTATAGCCTAACGTTTCGAGATTTCGTCTCTAATTTTGGCCGCTTTTTCGTAATCTTCCTGAGAAACTGCCTGATCTAAAAGTTCGTTCAGTTCTTGTAAACTGTGTTTAGAATATACATCACCAGATTGATTTGTTTCTTCTTCGTGTCCAAAAGTTTCTGGGTTCGAAAGTACATCATCAATTTCTTGAGAGCCTTGATCTGTTTCTGCAGTGTTCGATTTTAAATAAATTCCAGCTTTATCTAAAATATTTTTATAAGTAAAAATCGGAGCATTAAAACGTAATGCCAATGCTATTGCATCAGAAGTTCTTGCGTCGATTATCTCTTCAATTTTATCTCTTTCGCAGATTAGGCTTGAATAGAAAACGCCATCTACAAGTTTATGAATGATAACTTGTTTTACTACAATATCAAATCTTTCTGCAAAGTTTTTGAATAAATCGTGTGTTAATGGGCGCGGAGGTTTTATTTCTTTTTCTAAGGCAATAGCAATTGATTGAGCTTCGAAAGCACCGATGACAATAGGTAATTTTCTTTCACCATCAACTTCATTCAAAATTAAGGCATAAGCGCCATTTTGAGTTTGACTGTATGAAATTCCTTTTATAGACAATTTTACTAGACTCATATATATGGGTAAAAAGGGCATATTAAATGCCTCATTTTAATACTTTTTTTGATTGGAAAATAAAGGTGCAATTTTAATCAAAAAATATGGAACAAAAAAGCTACCTAAAACAAAGATACGATTATCTTGTTTTTAGGCAGCTATATTTTTATAGAGAATTTTAAATTAAGAATGTTGTGCTTTAAAAGCTTTTAATTTCTCTGTTAATTTAGGAACGATTTCAAACGCATCTCCAACAATTCCGTAATCAGCCACTTTAAAGAAAGGCGCTTCAGGATCGCTATTGATAACCACTTTTACTTTTGATGAGTTGATACCTGCAATGTGCTGAATAGCTCCAGAAATTCCTACTGCAATATATAAGTTAGTTGCAACTGGTTTTCCTGTTTGTCCAACGTGTTCACTGTGAGGTCTCCATCCTAAATCAGAAACCGGTTTAGAACATGCAGTTGCAGCGCCCAAAACAGCAGCAAGATCTTCAATTAATCCCCAGTTTTCTGGACCTTTTAGTCCGCGTCCGCCAGAAACTACAACATCAGCATCAGCGATAGATACTTTTCCTGATACTTTTTCTACAGATTCTACTTTTACTCCAAAGTCATTATCTCCAATTGATGGATTGAAATCTTCTTCAGTTGCAGATCCTGCACTTTCGAAAATTCCGTAAGAGTTTTTAGCCAAACCAAGAACTTTTACATCTGTATCAATTTCAGTAATGTTGAAAGCTTTGTTTGAGAAAGCATTTCTTTTTACTTGAAAAGGAGAAGTGCTTAATGGCAATCCAACAACGTTAGAGGCAAAGCCAGCATTTAATGCTACCGCAACTAATGATGAAAGATAAATACTGTCTGTTGTAGAAGAAAGTAAAACTACTTTTGTCCCTTCTTTTTCAGCAGCTTGTTTGATTACATCGGCGTAAGCCTTAGCTGTAAATCCTGCTAATTTATCGTTGTTTACTTTTAGAACTTTATCAACTCCGTATTTTGATAATTCGCTTACGTCGCTAGTATTTACTGTTAAAGCTGTAACAGTTGTTCCTAAAGATTCGGCTACTTTTTTAGCGTAAGAAGCTAATTCGAAAGCTACTTTTTTAAATTTTCCTTCTGCAGATTCTGCATATATTAATATTGACATGATTTTTTGTTTAGAGGTTATGAGTTTCAAGCTTCAGGTTTCAAGTTGATAAACTGAAAGCTGAAACCGAGACTGAAAACTGATTACTAGATTACCTTCGCTTCGTTGTGTAATAAATTAATTAACTCATCTAAGTTATCAGGAGAAATTAATTTTACAGCTGATTTTGGAGCTGGTTTTTCAAATTTTACCGCTTTTGTATTTATTGGAGCTTCAACAGGCTCAAGAATTGTAAGTGCTTTTGTTCTTGCTGTCATAATTCCTCTCATGTTCGGAATACGTAAATCTTTTTCTTCAACAAGACCTTTTTGACCACCAATAATTAAGGGTAAAGTTGTACTTACGGTTTCTTTTCCACCGTCAATTTCACGAACTGCTTTTACATTATTTCCGTCAACTGTTAAAGCGGTACAAGAGTTTAAAAAGTTAGAGCCTAAAATTCCTGCAATCATTCCAGGAACCATTCCTCCATTATAATCTAGAGATTCTTTTCCGGCAATTACTAAATCGTATCCGCCAGTTTTAATTACTTCAGCAAGTTGTTTTGCAACAAAAAAACCATCAGTTGGATTCGCATTAACACGAATTGCTTCGTTTGCACCAATTGCCAATGCTTTACGCAAAGTTGGTTCAGTATCTGGTCCTCCAACATTTACTACAGTTACAGTAGCGCCTTGTTGTTCTTGGAACCAAATGGCACGAGTTAAGCCAAACTCGTCATTAGGATTAATTACATATTGTACACCATTGGTATCGAATTCTGAGTCACCATTGGAGAAGTTAATTTTTGAAGTAGTATCAGGCACATGGCTGATGCAAACTAATATTTTCATAAGTATATATTTTGATATTTATAATATGCTTTGACAAATTTAGAAATTAAAATCGGAATAATATACTATGCATGCATAATATTTTTTAAAAACTATTACGTTTTCGAAGATTGTTTGATTTAGATCCTCTTTTGTTGTCATTCAAAAATAAAAAATCAATCATTTGCGCTGATTCTTAATGATTTTGCAATTTGATTGCGTTCAACAACTGTTAAATTTTCGACAGATTTATACTACTTTTCGAATTCTAACGTTTTTAGAAAACAATTTTGCTCAATTAGAATTACAAATAGTGTTGCGTTTGTCTGAAAAATGCATTTAAGAACGAATTAGTTACAGTTATATCGATTTCGTAATAATCAGAATAAAAATTTAAAAAGTTAAAAGCGACATAGAGAGAGAACTTCATGTGATTTTAAATTCAATTTATGCTTTTAAGTTATTTAAAATAATTATTTTTGCTCTTCAGAAAATTCAACATACAATATAAATATGAGAACAATACAATTTAGAGAGGCCATTTGCGAAGCGATGAGCGAAGAAATGCGTCACGATGAATCCATATATTTAATGGGCGAAGAAGTTGCAGAATACAACGGAGCATACAAAGCTTCAAAAGGAATGCTTGCTGAGTTTGGAGAAAAAAGAGTAATCGATACTCCAATTGCTGAGCTTGGTTTTACAGGAATTGCAGTAGGTTCAGCAATGAACGGCTGTCGTCCTATTGTAGAGTACATGACTTTCAACTTCTGTTTAGTAGGTATTGATCAAATTATAAATAACGCTGCTAAAATGCGTCAAATGACAGGTGGGCAATTTAATGTGCCTATCGTTTTTCGCGGACCAACTGCTTCTGCAGGTCAATTAGGAGCGACTCACTCTCAAGCTTTAGAAAACTGGTTTGCTAACACTCCAGGTCTTAAAGTTGTTGTGCCTTCAACTCCATATGATGCAAAAGGGCTTTTGAAATCAGCTATTCGTGACAACGATCCAGTGATTTTCATGGAATCTGAGCAAATGTATGGTGATAAAGGAGAAGTGCCAGACGGAGAATACACAATTCCGTTAGGAGTTGCTGATGTTAAGCGTGAAGGAAAAGATGTTACAATTGTTTCTTTCGGAAAAATCATCAAAGAAGCTTTTATTGCTGCTGACGAATTAGCTAAAGAAGGAATTTCTTGCGAAATTATCGACTTAAGAACAGTACGTCCGATGGATAAAGATGCTATTCTTAAATCTGTTAAAAAAACAAACCGTTTAGTAATTTTAGAAGAAGCTTGGCCATTTGCAAGTATTTCATCTGAAATCACATATATCGTTCAAGAACAAGCTTTCGATTTTCTTGATGCGCCAATTCAACGTATTACAACTGCAGACACACCTGCGCCTTACTCTCCTGTTTTATTAAAAGATTGGTTGCCAAACGCAGCTGATGTAGTAAAAGCAGTAAAGAAAGTAATGTACAAATAGTAAAATAAACATACTTATAAAACTTCATCAGTCATATTAATTGATGAAGTTTTTTTTTGCCAGATGATAAAGAAGATAATTGTACTTAGCCTATTTTTTATATTCACTTTCGTGGGTATTGGAACAGCACAAACTAAAGTGAGTGGAATTGTTTTGGATAAATCAAATCAGCCAATTCCTTTTGCGAATATTGTTTTTAAAGGTTCTAATACCGGAATAGTTTCTAACGAAGACGGACGTTTTTATCTTGAATCACCTAATACTTATACAGCGTTATTAGTAACTTCAGCAGGATTTTCAGATAAGGAAGTTCCTTTGGATAAAGCAGTCAATTACAATTTTAAGATTGTTTTGGGCGAAGCGGAAGCTTTGAATGAAGTTGTGATTTTTACCGGAAAAACTTCTAAAAAGAATAATCCAGCATTGGATATCTTGAGGAAAATTTGGGAAAGAAAACGTAAAAATGGCTTGTATCAATTTAATCAATATCAGATGCAGAAGTACGAAAAAGTCGAGTTTGACATGAACACGATTGACAGTGCTCTTATGAAAAATAAGCTCTTTAAAGGAATGGAGTTTGTATTTGATCATGTGGATACTTCTGATGTTACTGGAAAAACTTATCTGCCAATTTTCATCAATGAATCAGTATATGATGTTTATGGAGATAATAAATTAAAGAAAGTAAAAGAAAATCTTAACGGAAGCAAGACATCTGGATTTAACGGAAATCAGCAAATTTTGTCATTCGTAAAAGATCTTTATTCGGATTATAATATTTACGATAACCATCTTAAGTTTTTTGATAAAAGTTTTACAAGTCCGCTTTCAACAACAGGAATTGATGTTTATAATTATGTCTTAAAAGACAGTGCTTACATTGACAAAAAATGGTGTTTCAACATTGTTTTTTATCCGAGACGTAAAAACGAATTGACTTTTAAAGGAGATTTTTGGGTTAACGATACTACTTTTGCCATTAAGAAAATTAATATGGGCGTTACTAAAAGTGCCAATATTAACTGGGTAAAAGACATTTACATCGAGCAGGAATTTGAGGTAGAAAACGATTCTGTTTTTCTCTTGACTCGTGATTATATGATGTCTGATTTTGCTTTAAACAAAAAAGAAAAATCAAAAGGGGTTTATGGAAAACGAACGACATTATATCGAAATCATAAATTCAACATTCAGAAGCCTGAGAAATTTTATAAGGAAGAAGTCAATTTTATAGACAATGCTGTCTATGAACGGCCGGATGACTTTTGGGAAGAAAACCGTTTCGAGAAATTAAATAAAGACGAGCAGGGCATTTATAAAATGCTAGATACATTGCAAACAGTTAAGCGATTTAAACAATTGTACAGTCTTGTTTCTATTTTAGGAAGTGGTTATGTCGAATTTAAAAACTTCGATTATGGACCTATATTCTCAACTTTTGGATATAATGAAGTTGAAGGCTTGAGATTAAGAGTAGGAGGAAGAACTTATTTTGGACCAAATGATCCATGGCGATTACAGGCATACACTGCATACGGTTTTGACGATAATAAATTCAAATACGGAGTATCAGGAAAGTGGATGGTTGACAAGAAAAACCGAGTTATTATTTCTGGAGGTAATAGGCGTGATATCGAACAAATTGGTGCCAGCTTAACTACAACAAATGATATTTTAGGAAGAAGTTTTGCGTCGTCGGCTTTATTTACAACAGGAAGCAACGGAAAATTAACTAACATAAATTTGAGTAATGTTTCTGTTGAAATGGAGGTTAAAAAGAATTTCGTAGTTCAGGCCGGAGTTTCTTATCGAACATTAGAATCGGCTTCGAGTACTTTTAGTCTTGATTATTATACAACTTTGCCATCTGCTGCAAATCCTACGGGAGTTATTGAAAGCAAGGTAACGCAGTCAGAAGCAAATATTCAGTTTGAATATATGCCAAATCGCAAAACTATTGGCTTTGGAGTAGAACGTGACCTTGTTGACAGTCCGTTTAGTCATTTCTTTGTTAACTTTAGTTATGGCTTAAAAGGTGTTTTAAACAGTGATTTTGCTTATGAAAAAATACAGGTTTTTTACAAACAGCCCATTATTATTGGTCCTTTAGGAAGATCAAATATTATTTTGGAAACTGGTAAAACATTTGGAACAATTCCGTTAGGATTAATGAGTGTAATTCCGGGTAACCAGACTTATTTTACAATTGAAAATACATTCAGTAATTTGAATTTTTATGAATTCATTACAGATCAATATACCACTTTGCAATGGAATCATGATTTCGGAGGAAGGTTATTCGCCAGAGTACCATTTATGAGAAAGTTAAATTGGAGAGAGTTTGTTGGTATAAAAGCAGTTCATGGAACTATTTCACAGGCAAACAGAGCTATAAATGCTTCAGATCAACCGTATAATGCGCCTGAAAATGTGTATTGGGAATACAATGCTGGAATTGGAAATATCTTCAAGGTTTTTAGAATAGATTTCTCTTGGAGAGGAAGTTACCTAAATACTCCAGATGCTAATAAATTTGCAGTAAAAGGTTCTTTCGGATTCTATTTTTAAGTTATATATAAGGTTCAGAGGTTCAAAGTTACAAAGTCGCAAAGGTTTAAAATCTTTGCGACTTTTTTATGCGTGCTATTTCACAAAGATTTAAGCAGATAAGAGCTGATTTTTAATTTCTGTTAAATTAAAAATCTATTTAAATCTGCAAATCTGCGTGAAAAACTTTATGCCTGTGAAATTCTTTTTTCTTTAATTTTGAAGAGACTTAAATCAAAGCCATGCAGGAAGCCATCGATTTTCTAACCAATAAGAATCCAATATTTCGTGAAATAATCGAAAAATATGGATTGCCAACCATTCCAAAACGACCACAAGGTTTTGAAACTTTAGTATTGCTGATACTCGAACAGCAAGTTTCTATAGATTCGGCGAAAGCCACATTCTTAAAAATAAAATCTTATACAACTTGTCATCCTGAAACAATGTCAATTTTATCAGATGAAGAATTTCGTGCTTTAGGAGTTAGTCGGCAAAAAACAAAATACATCAAGATTCTTGCAGAAGCTATTTTGAATAAAGAAATTGATATTGAAAGTTTAGCAACAAAATCTGCAAAGCAAGTTCGCGAAGAATTAATTAAATTAAAGGGTATAGGAAACTGGACAATTGATATTTACTTAATGTTTTGTCTTCAAGAGCCTGATTTAATTCCGCTTGGTGATATTGCAGTCATAAATACAATCAAAGAATTACTTGATATTCATGACAAGCAGGAAATGGAGATTCATGCAGAACAGTGGAGTCCGTACCGATCTTATGCCACATATTTGCTCTGGCATTATTACCTAAACAAGCGAAATCGGAAGATTGCATATTAACTCACTGTTTATTAAAAGGAAAGTATAGAAATTAATGTAAAAAGTACATATATTTAATGTCGTTTTTTATTGTAAAAAAGGATTCTTTAGTTACTTTTGCAATCGAAATTATAGAAATAATAAAAAACGAAAATGACCGCAGACAAACTAACGACTTTCGATGTTTTAATCGAAATACCAAGAGGAAGCAGAAATAAATATGAGTACGATTTTGAAATCAAAAGAATGCGTTTCGACAGAATGTTATTCTCTTCAATGATGTACCCAGCTGATTACGGATTTATTCCAGAAACTTTAGCTCTTGACGGTGACCCTCTTGATGTATTGGTTTTAATTAATGAACCAACTTTTCCTGGATGTGTTATTGAGGTAAAGCCAATTGGGGTTTTCCATATGGCAGATGATAAAGGACCAGACGAAAAAATCATTTGTGTACCAGTTTCAGATCCAATTTGGAATTCATTAAATGACCTTTCAGATATCAATGCACACTTATTGAAAGAAATCGAGCATTTCTTCCAAGTTTACAAAGATCTTGAAAACAAAAAAGTAGATGTTGAGGGTTGGGGAGACGTAAAAGAAGCTTTCGCAATTATTGCAGAGTGCACTAAGCGTTTTAATGATATTGAAAACAAACCAGAAGGATTATTTAGTATTAAATAATTTTTCCATTCATATTTTATAAAAAAAGCAATATTCCGTTAGGAGTATTGCTTTTTTGTTTAAATTCGTTTAGTTAGTTTATTGACTATTAACCAAAACCATTAAAATATTATGAATGCATTTATGATTTACTTGCCAATTATTATGGCAATTATAGGATTACTTTTCATGGGAATAAAAAGGACTTGGGTTTTAAAACAAGATGCTGGCGATGGCAAAATGAAGGAAATCTCAGACCACATTTATGAAGGCGCACTAGCCTTTTTAAAAGCCGAATATAAATTATTGACAATCTTTGTTATTATCGCAAGTATTGCCTTAGCAGGAATTACATTTATTCCGGGTGTTAAAACGCATTTATTAATAGTTGTTGCATTCATTTTTGGAGCATTATTCTCGGCTTATGCTGGTAATATTGGGATGAAAATAGCAACCAAAACCAATGTGAGAACTACTCAGGCAGCACGAACAAGCTTGCCACAAGCACTAAAAGTTTCTTTTGGCGGCGGAACCGTAATGGGTTTAGGTGTAGCAGGTTTAGCTGTATTAGGTTTAACAGGTTTCTTTATAATCTTCTTTAATATTTTGTCTGGTGGTGTTTGGAAAGATACCGAAACCATGACAGTTGTTTTAGAAACATTAGCAGGTTTTTCGCTAGGAGCAGAATCTATTGCTTTGTTTGCTAGAGTTGGTGGAGGAATTTATACAAAAGCAGCCGATGTTGGTGCCGATTTAGTAGGTAAAGTTGAAGCGGGAATTCCTGAAGATGATCCGCGCAATCCTGCAACAATTGCAGATAATGTGGGAGATAATGTGGGAGACGTTGCAGGAATGGGAGCCGATTTATTTGGTTCATATGTAGCAACCGTTTTGGCTGCAATGGTTTTAGGAAATTACGTTATTAAAGATATGGGAGGAAGTATCAATGATGCTTTTGGCGGAATTGGTCCTATTTTGCTTCCTATGGCAATTGCCGGTTTCGGAATTATATTCTCTATTATCGGAACATTATTAGTAAAAATTTCTGATGATAATGCTAAAGAGGCACAAGTACAGAAAGCATTAAATATAGGAAACTGGGTTTCGATTGCTTTAACTGCAATTGCTTGTTTCTTTTTAGTGCAGCATATGTTGCCGGAAACGATGCAGATGAGCTTTTTTGGTGAAGGTTCTAATGATATTTCATCAATGCGGGTTTTCTATGCTACTTTAGTCGGACTAGTAGTTGGTGGCGCTATTTCATCGGTTACGGAATATTATACAGGATTGGGAACAAAACCAGTTATGGCAATTGTTCAAAAATCATCAACTGGAGCAGGAACTAACGTTATTGCCGGTTTGGCGACTGGAATGATTTCTACTTTTCCAACCGTCTTATTGTTCGCAGGCGCAATCTGGATTTCGTATGCTTTAGCTGGTTTTTATGGAGTTGCACTAGCAGCTTCTGCAATGATGGCCACTACCGCAATGCAGTTAGCTATTGATGCTTTCGGACCAATTTCAGATAATGCCGGAGGAATTGCAGAAATGAGCGAATTGCCAAAAGAGGTTCGTACAAGAACTGATATTTTAGATTCAGTAGGTAATACAACTGCAGCTACAGGAAAAGGTTTTGCAATTGCATCTGCAGCCTTAACTTCATTAGCACTATTTGCAGCTTACGTAACTTTTACAGGAATTGATGGAATTAATATTTTTAAAGCGCCAGTTTTAGCCATGCTATTTGTAGGCGGAATGATTCCGGTAGTTTTCTCAGCTTTAGCCATGAATTCTGTTGGAAAAGCTGCTATGGATATGGTTTATGAAGTGCGCCGTCAGTTTAAGGAAATTCCGGGAATTATGGAAGGAACCGGAAAACCGGAGTATGGAAAATGTGTTGAAATTTCAACTAAAGCTGCTTTACGCGAAATGATGCTTCCAGGAATTTTAACTATTGGTTTTCCAATTGCAATTGTATTATTAGGAAAATTGGTTTATTCAGACAACAATCAATTAATTGCTGAAATGTTGGGAGGATATATGGCTGGCGTTACTGTTTCTGGGGTGCTTTGGGCAGTTTTTCAAAATAATGCCGGAGGAGCTTGGGATAATGCTAAAAAGTCATTTGAAGCTGGAGTTCTTATTAACGGTGAAATGACGTATAAAGGCTCTGATGCTCATAAAGCTGCCGTAACTGGAGATACAGTTGGAGATCCGTTTAAAGATACGTCTGGACCATCTATGAACATTTTAATTAAATTAACTTGTTTGATTGGTTTAGTCATTGCGCCTATTTTAGGCGAAGGGCATTCTGCTTCAACGATGGCAGAAAAAGGTTCATGTTGTACTAAAACAGAAATGCATGCAGGTGTTATGTCTAAATGCGGTGATTTATCAACAATGACTAAAGAAGAATGTATTGCAAATTGCAAGGAAAAAGGCTGTACTGCCGAAGAAACTGCAAAATGTTTAGCACATTATGATGCAAACGGCAAATATATTTACCAAAAAACAGATTGTTTTGATACAACTAAATACGACAAAAAGCGTGTTGAGGTTAATTTGACTACCACAAATGGAGTTACGGTTGGAACTGTAACAAAAACGGAAAATGGAAAAACAACAACAGAAGTTTTTGAAGGAACTGAAGAAGAAGTGAAATCAAAAATTGAAGCTGCGAAATAAAATGATTATATAAAAATAAAAAATGCCTCTAAATTTTAGAGGCATTTTTTTATGGGTGTAAATCTGTAAAATTAGTGTTCTAAAACAATCCGTTCAATTCAGCATCAATCCTATTAATGATGTTTCCTAAATCTTCTGGATTATCAACAAAATTAATATTGTCAACATCAATAATTAATAATTTTCCCTTAGTATAAGTCTGAACCCATGCTTCGTATCTTTCGTTCAAACGGCTTAAATAATCGATAGAAATGGAGTTTTCATATTCGCGTCCACGTTTGTGAATCTGCCCGACTAAATTTGGAATAGAACTTCTTAAATAAATCAATAAATCAGGTGCTTTTACCAAAGATTCCATCAATTCAAAAAGAGAAGTGTAATTTTCGAAATCACGGCTCGTCATCAATCCCATCGAATATAAATTGGGAGCAAAAATATACGCATCTTCATAAATCGTTCTGTCCTGAATGATTTTTTTGCCACTTTCGCGAATTTGCAATACTTGACGGAAACGGCTGTTCAAGAAATAAATCTGTAAGTTAAATGACCAGCGTTCCATTTGATGGTAAAAATCATCTAAGTACGGATTGTCAACAACATCTTCATAATGGGGTTCCCATTTAAAGTGTTTAGCCAATAATTTAGTTAAAGTTGTTTTCCCTGCGCCTATATTTCCTGCTATTGCTATGTGCATTACGGTGTTACGATTTTATAATTGGTGATTTCTTTAGCTGTAAAAATAGATAAAATTTGGTCTTTGTAGCAGAAATTATCAAACGATTTTTCTAAAATTTCAATTTCAGAAATTGTGTTTGAATTTGTGTCAGTAATGTCTTTAAAATATAATAAATTACCTTTTCTAAAAATGTATTGATGCGGATTAATAATTTCTATTTTGTCAAAATCAGCTACTTTTCCCAAAGATGTGATCTTTCCGAAAATATCACACGAAAACCAGTTGTTTTTTTTATCTATCCAATAAAAAGTATTAAAGTCGGTCTGATAATATTTTATAACTTCTGTCAACGGATTAGAAATTGTTTTGTATTCGTTTTTTAAATAATCAAAGAGCCCTATTTGCTGGTTCAAAGTATTATAAATCCATAATTGATTTTGAGTCGACATTCCGATCGCGCTAACAACAATTGGAGTTGTATTTTGAGAGAAATTAATCTCTGTAATTTTATTTAACTGATTATCGAGTAACAAAACGGTATTAAAGGCGTCATAGTATAATACGATTTTAAGCGGATTTTGAAGATCAACTTTTGTAATATTTCCTAAAGAGACATTTTTGTATTCAAAAACTTCTTTTTCCCTAATTTTACTAAAGACATTGTTTTTTATCTGATAAGAATAACCAAATGAATCATAGCCTAAAAATGTATCGACATTGATCTCAAAATGAGAAATTGGCTTTGGATTTATTTTTGAATTCTGAGCAAAAGCTCCAGAGAAAGATCCGGCAATGAAAAACAAAAGTAAAAGTTTAAGCGCCTTTTTGGTCATAAGATCTTGGTTTCAAGAGAGCCAAATTACAAAAAACAACAGTACAAATTGTGTAAAAAAGACAGATTTAACTGCCACAGCGATTTAAACCTTTCGAAAACGTAATAGTCTAAATAATATCCAGTTTTGTCTATATGTTGACGAGACTCATATATTTAATTTTTAGTATTTTAAAATTAATAATACATTTGAGTGTAAATTTTATTGGATTTACTCAATTCTAAAGAAAACAAAATGAAAAAAGTAATTTTTTATATGTCTTTGATGCTCGCATTTACTCAAGTGCAGGCACAGAAAGATTTTCAGGGAATGGCTGTTTATGAGTCAAAAACACAAGCGCCTAAATTTGAAGGAATGCGTGCCAATAGAGATATTACGCCTGAAATGCAGAAAAGTATGGAAGAGCGTATGAAAAAAATGCTGGAGAAAACGTTTGTTTTAAATTTTGACAAAGCAGCATCTATTTATAAAGAAGAAGAAAAGTTAGATGCTCCAGGACAGCAAGGCGGAGGAATGCGAATTATGATGAACTCTTTTATGGGAGGTGGAGGCACTTTTTATAAAGATGTAAAAAGCAAATCATATACTGTTGACAAAGAATTTATGGGCAAAGAGTTTTTAGTTATAGATTCTCTTCCAAAACTAAATTGGAAATTAGAATCTGAAACCAAACAAATTGGCGGTTATACTTGCTACAAAGCAACCGCAGTAAAAGAAGCCAGCAAAACTGACTTTAGAAATCTCAGACCTAAAAATGATGACGATAAAAAGTCTGAAGATAAAAAAGACGATGCCAAAAAAACTTCAGGAGATACTAAAACGAACTTTCAGGATAATTTTGAAATGCCTAAAGAGATCGTCATAACGGCTTGGTATTCGCCAGAAATTCCAGTGAATCAAGGTCCAGAAAATTATTGGGGTTTGCCAGGTTTAATTTTAGAGGTTAACGATGGAAGAACCACTATCTTATGTTCGAAAATTGTTTTGAATGCTAAAGATAAAGTTGAAATAAAAGCACCAACAAAAGGAAAAGTAATTTCTCAGAAAGACTATGACGAAACGGTAATTAAAAAAATGGAAGAGTTTAGAGAGATGAACCGCGGTCGTGAAGGCGCTCCTGGCGGTGGTCCGGTAATGATCAGACGCTAATTTAATTCACCATCTTTAGATTTCTCCAATGAAAAATATACTTCTTTTTGTCATTTTATTAATGACCTCGATTTCCTTTGCCCAAAGTGTCCGTTTTGATGGTTTTATTCAGGACGAACAAAAAAATCCGTTAGAGATGGCCAATATTATGGCAGTCAACAACGGCACAAAAGCAATGGATTCATATGGGATTACCAATGATAAAGGAAAATTTCAGCTTACTTTAAAACCCAATACTTCTTATACTGTTAAGGTGAGTTATCTCGGAATGAAATCGAAAGAAATTGCGATTTCTACAAAGACTGAAAACATGGTTCAAAACATTGTCATGGATGGTTCTGGAATCGAGCTTGAAGGGGTTGAAATTGTTCGCGAAATGCCAGTTTCTATAAAAGGCGATACCATTGTTTATAATGCGGATTCATTTAAATCTGGTACAGAAAAAAAACTGGAAGATGTACTGAAAAAATTGCCAGGAGTTGAAGTAAATGCTGATGGAGAAATAGAAGTTGAAGGTAAAAAAGTCAGTAAATTAATGGTCGAAGGAAAAGATTTTTTTGACGGAGACACTAAATTAGGCGTAAAAAATATTCCCGCAGATGCTATTGATAAAATTCAGGTCTTAAGAAACTACAACGAAGTTGGCGCACTAAAAGGTTTAGAAAACGATCAAGATAATGTTGCTATGAACATCAAGCTGAAAGAGGGTAAAAAGAACTTTTGGTTTGGAGATATGACAGCCGGAATTGGAGTTGCAGAGCTGGACAGCCGTTATATAATCAATCCAAAATTATTTTATTACAGTCCAAAATACAGTATTAATTTAATTACGAATTTTAATAATATTGGAGAATTGCCTCTAACTGCGCAAGATTATTTTAAGTTTACAGGCGGTTTTAAAAATATGATGAAAAAAGGCGGAAGCAATTTTAATGTTTCATCTAATGATTTGGGAATTTCAATTTTAAGAAACAATCGCGCTAAAGAAATCGAAACTAAATTTGGCGCAACTAATTTTGCTTATTCTGTTAACAAAGCTTGGAATATTAGTGGTTTCGGAATTCTTTCAACTTCAAAAACAGATCTTGAAACTAGGTCTCAGACCACGATTTTAGATTCTGGAGATCAGCAAAAACGAGATGAATTAACACATCAGAAAAACAATTTAGGTCTTTTTAAATTGAGTTCGACGTATAAGCCAAATGATAAATTTCAGTTTGATTATGATATCTTAACCAAATTATCCAAACAAAATGAAGATACTGATTTACTTCGCGAATCTGTTGTAAATACTATTTCTGCTGTCGAAACCATTTTGACAAATAAAAAACAAGATCCAACTTCTGTTAATCAAAACCTTAGTCTGTATTATACACAAAGCGATAAAAATATTTTTGCTTTTGAAATGCAGCATTTATATCAAGATGAAAATCCGTTTTATAATGCCAATTTGAGATCACAGCCTTTTGATTTGTCGGGTTATATTTCAGGTCAAAACCGAAATGATTTAAATCAGGATCGATTCGTAAAAACCAATAAACTAGATGCAAAACTGGATTATTATTATATGGTAACACCAAAAAGCAATTTCAATATTACTTTAGGAAATACCTATTCATATCAGGATTTTAATTCTCATATTTTCCAGATGTTGGATAACGGAGATAAAAATGATCTAAATTCAGCTGAAAATAATAATCGCGTAAATTATAATTTTAATGATGTTTTCTTAGGTTTTCATTATAAAATCTTGACGGGTAAATTTACTTTGACTCCGGGTGTAAGCCTGCATTCGTATGCCATGACAAATGCCCAATTAGGAACAGATTATTCGCAGAATTTCACAAAAGTGCTTCCTGATTTTTTTGCCTTGTATCAAATTAAAAAATCAGAAACCTTAACCTATAATTTTTCTTTGTCTAACGATTTTACAGATGTGAATCAATTAGCAGCAGGTTACGTTTTGTCTGATTACAGCAGTTTGTTCAGAGGAAACCGCTTTCTAGAAAATGCGACTTCGCAGGTGCATTCGCTGCGTTACTTTAAGTACAATATGTTCAATTTTGAAAACATTTTTGCCAACGCAACATATACTAAAAAAGTAGATGCCATTAAAACAAAGGCTGATTTTACAGGAATTAATCAATCATCAACTCCTTATAATTCAAATCTTGCAGATGAGACTTTTACCGGCATGGGAAGTTACGGACGTTCTTTTTTAAAGAATTATAAAGCTTCTGCAGTTGCAAGTTTCAATTGGTCGAAATTCAATAACATCCAGAACAATGTTTTGGCAACTACAGAAAGTTTTGTTCAGAGTTATACTGTGAGAGCCTCTACAAATTATAAAAACTTTCCAAATCTAGAAGTTGGTTACAATGCATTAATCAATAAATACAGCGGTTCGACTTATTATACAGACAAACCTTTTGCGCGATTAGATTATTATTTCTGGAACAGCTTTTCGTTTGTTTCAGAATATGAATTTTACCATTATTATAATAGTAATAAAACGGTGGACAATGAATATGATTTTTTAAGCGCTAGTTTAATTTATCAAAAAAAGGACAGCAAATGGGAATATAAAGTCTCGGCTACTAATCTTTTAAATACCACTTATTTAAACGATGACAGTTTCTCACAGTTTTCTACAAGAGTTTCACAATATAATGTGCAGCCACGTTACATTATCTTTTCGATGAAATATAATTTATAGCATATATTAAGTATCTATTTTGGATTTTAAGGCAGCCGATTTCGGTAATAATCGAATATCTTTGTGTTTTAATATTAACAAGCCAAAATTTACATTATGCGTAATTATATATGCAATTTCTTATTGTTTTTTTGTGTGACATTTATGTCATTTTCTCAAACAAAAGGCATTCAAAAAGGAACTTATCTATCGTCAAATAAAGGGCAGAAAATCAAATTAAATTTATTAGACAATAATAAATATGAACTCGTTTTTTATTCTGGCGATTATGAAATTAAAGGAGATTCGCTTTCATTTAGCCAAAAAGTAAAACCGGCAACTGCTTTTGATCTTGCTTTTAAAAAGGATAAAAAAGCACAAAAAATTAAAGTAAATTTTTTAGATCCTTCTTATTATTCATTTTATATCGGAACTCAAAACGGTTCTGAGTCTGTTGAATATCAAAGAATTTCAGATATTAAAACGAAAGTAGATCCTGATTGGCTAAAAGCAGATCTAGAATTCGAAATTAATAAAGCAGACTTTTTATACTTGGTTTATGAAGATTATAACGGACAAAGCAAACTATCTAAATTTGCATTGCCAAAAGATGTATCAGAAATAACGATTAAATATGAACTTGATGCTTTAAGCGATTTAAATCTTTCAGGTTATTATGACAGGAAGACAAATGAGTTGAAAATTTCTGAGCAATCAGGAAAAAATCCGATTACTTTCTTAAATGAAAAAGATTCAAAACCTGATGAAAATCCAACTGTAACAGCACTTGAAAATCAAACCATTTCAAACTGGACTTATCCAGGAAAAGAACCTTTAGTTACCGAAAATTTTGGAGCAGATGTTATTGTTGACACTACTGATACTTATGCAGTCGCTAAATTTGATTTTAAATTTAAAATCGAAAATAATTTAAAAAGTGCGTTAGCCGCAACTAAGAATGCTAAAACTAAGTTTTTGGTAATCTATACGGACAGTAAAAATCCTGCTTCAAAAACTGATTTTGATACCGTAGTAAAAGATCTTGAAACACAGGTTGGATATTATATGTATGATGCTTATAATCCTCAATATGATATTTTTAATTATTATTTGGCGACAGCCGATGATAAAAAATGGCTTAAAGCCAATAAAATATCAGATAATCCAAGTTTGATCATTCTGAACGCAAACGGAGATATTTTAGCGACTGCAAAATCGAATTTATTAGATAAAAAATCAGATTTCACTTATTATGATGAATTTTCAAAAAAGCTGCAAAGAGCAAATGCCTTTTCTGGTGTTGATAAAGTATTAAAAAACAAAAAAGCAACAGATAAAGATCTTATTTCAGCTTTTTACCAAGCTTCTGTACTCGACATACCATATGATTATGAAACAACAGATGCCGTTGCAGAAGAAGTAAATCCTGCAGATTTTAAGGTTGCAAAAGTTACCTTAGATAAAAAAGAAGTGGCTCAAATCTGGAAAAAATTAATTGAAACGCATCAGAAAGATACACAGCCTAATAGAGAATTAGTAGAAACAATTTTAAGAGAAATAAAAAACGTAGGTTTTTCTAAACAGTTTTTTAATGAAGAGCGTATTTTTAATGATACTGATTTCTTGGCGATTGACTATCTTTTAAAGCATTACGATGCTATCGAAAAAATGAACATAGAAGATGAAAACGGAAATGCATTAGTTTTATTAAAAGGAAGTTTGAGCAGCGAAATTGCAGCTGCTTTACAGCAAAATGGTTATTTGTCAAAAGATGGCGTAACAGGAAAAGCAAATCAGAATAAAATAATTTCGATTTACAAAAAATTAATTGCGACAGGAAAGGGAAGTTTTGATTGCTATAAAAATTATTTTGAATACCTGAGTGCAGAAAGCGAAAACTCTATCGACGATATAGCTTATTTAAAAGAGTTTAAATCGTATTTTGATACCTATTTATCAACTGAAAAAGGAAATGCAATTGAAAGACTAGATGAGATGTTTGCGACTTTAGATACGGATTCTGATTATTCTTATAACGGATGGAATTCATTTAAAGACTACCACTCAAATTTAGCAAACTCAACAGCGTGGTTGACAGTTTTGAAACCTACCAATTCAAGTTTTATAAAAGATGCCATTACTTGGTCTGAATACAGTTTGGTTGTAACTAAAAATAATCCTTATTATTTAGACACTTTAGGTCAGTTATATTATAAAGACGGGCAAAAAGAAAAAGCAATTCAAGCACAAACATTAGCTGTTAAATATTTAAGTGCTGATGTTGAAGAAGAAACTGCAAATGAAATAAGAGAAACGTTAAGCAAAATGCAAAACGGAACTTATTAAAAGATTTTTAAAATTATAGAAAATGACTGTCGGTTCCGGCAGTCATTTTTGTTTTTAGTCAAGTAGGTTTATAGATTTTATCAATTTAAGCGAAATGAAGACTAGATTTTCTTGATAAATTAGTAAGTTTGAAAGACTAAATTAAAACGTATGAAAAATAAATTAATCCTCATTTTGATTGCTTACAGCGGAGTAGTTTTTTCGCAGGCAATTAAGAAACCATTAGTTTCAGCTATTACTGATAAAGATCTTAGAACAGATATGTACCAAATGGCGGGTGACCATTTTAACGGTCGTGAGGCAGGAACTTTAGATGAATTAAAAGTATCGATGTGGCTGGCAAATAAAGCAAAAGAAGCCGGAATGACTCCAGCAGGTGATGACGGAACATATTTTCAATTTTTTGATATGTACAGGCATCAAGTTACAGCCAATACAACTTTTAAAATCGGACAAAAAGAATATAAGCTATGGAAGGAAGTTTTGGTTGCAGAAACTACTAATATAAAAGTTGAAGGTTCTTTAGTATATTTAGGTGCAGCTACAAAAGAGCAGATTGAAAAATCAGATGTTAAAGGAAAAGTAGTTGTCTTGCTGGCTTCTAAAGAAGGAATAGCTGATGATATTTCGCTTTTTGATAGAAGATATCCAGGTTTGGTTCGAAATAAATACTACGACCTTGTAGTAAAAAAAGGAGCTGTAGCACTTATTATGGTTGCTGATGAATTGGCAGAACAAAGCTGGTCTCAAGTCGAACCGCAAATGACTAGAGGTATTTACGGAATCGAAGGTTTCCGCGATAAAATTGGGTCTACGATGCCTGTTTTTTGGGTTCACGGAGATCAACTAGAGTATTTAAAAAAGACTAAAGATGTTTTGTCTGCAGAAGTAGTTTCAGAATCGTATAAATATCCATCAGTAAATATAGTAGGGACAATAGCAGGAACTGATCCGAAATTGAAAAACGAATACGTACTTTTCAGCGGTCACCAAGATCATGATGGCGTAAGACAAAAATATGGCAAAGATTCTATTTATAATGGAGCAGATGACAACGCAAGTACTTGTGTGGCGATGTTAGCAATTGCAAGAGCATATAAAAAACAACCTGGAAAAAGAACAGCTTTGTTTGTATTTCATGGTTCTGAAGAAAGAGGATTGTTAGGTTCAAGATGGTATGCAGCGCATTCTACTGTTCCAGAAAAGGATATTGTTGCTGTTTTAAACGGAGACATGATTGGAAGAAACAATGTAAATCAGGCGGCTTTATTGGGTTCTAGTTCGCCTCATGAAAATTCTTCAGACCTAGTTGCTATTGCCAAAAAAGCAAATGACGAAGGTCCTAAATTTGATTTAGATAAACTTTGGGACAGACCAGAACATCCGGAGTATTTTTACTTCCGTTCAGATCACCTGCCATATGCACGAAGAGGAATTCCTTCAGTGTTTTTTACTAGTGTTTTGCACAGTCAATATCATACTCCAATGGATGAAGCAGAAAATATCGATTACGTAAAACTGCACAAAATGACAGAATGGATGTATCGCACAGGATGGATTTTATCAAATGATGCAAGTCGTCCTAAAACATTGCCAAATGTACAATTGGAAAGATAAAAAGTTGTCTTTATTAAATAAAAAAACCGATTTCTAATTTCAGAAATCGGTTTTTTTTATGTTTAATTGTATTGTAAGTAATTGTCAAAAAAATCTAACAATCGAAGTTAGTATAATAGCCTAACAATCTAAATTTACAATCCAAATTCAGCTTTTACTTTGTCAACAAAATCAAGTTTTTCCCAAGTAAACAATTCAACAGTTACTGTTTTTTCATGTCCGCCTGGAGCGAAGAAAGTTTTAGTAACAACTTCTGGTGTACGTCCCATGTGTCCGTAAGCAGCAGTTTCGCTGTAAATTGGGTTTCTTAATTTTAATCTTTGCTCAATAAAGTAAGGACGCATATCAAAAAGAGCTTCTACTTTTTTAGCGATTTCACCGTTTGTTAAGTTAACTTTAGAAGTTCCGTAAGTTTCAATGAAGATTCCCATTGGCTGAGCAACTCCAATTGCATAAGAAACTTGTACTAAAATTTCATCAGCAACACCTGCAGCAACTAAGTTTTTAGCGATATGACGTGTAGCATACGCAGCACTTCTATCTACTTTACTTGGATCTTTTCCTGAGAATGCACCACCACCGTGAGCACCTTTTCCACCGTAAGTATCAACAATAATTTTTCTTCCTGTTAAACCTGTATCTCCGTGAGGTCCTCCAATAACGAATTTTCCTGTTGGGTTAATGTGGTAATTGATTTTATCATTGAATAAATGAGCGTGAGCTGGATTTTTAGCAATGATTCTTGGAATCAGGATTTCAACAATATCTTTTTTAATTTTAGCCAACATTGTAGCTTCTTCATCAAAATCATCATGTTGAGTAGAGATAACAATCGCATCGATACGAGTTGGCTTGTTATCGTCGCTGTATTCTAAAGTTACCTGAGACTTAGCATCTGGACGTAAATAAGTAATTTCCTTATTTTCGCGTCTTAAAATTGCTAATTCTTGTAATAATTTATGAGATAAATCAAGTGCTAGAGGCATGTAGTTTTCAGTTTCGTTAGTTGCGTAACCAAACATCATTCCTTGATCTCCTGCACCTTGCTCTTCTGGCTTAGCTCTGTCAACACCTTGGTTAATATCAGCTGATTGTTCGTGAATTGCTGATAAAATTCCACAAGAATTTGCCTCAAACATATACTCGCTTTTTGTATATCCGATTTTACGGATTACTTCGCGCGCAATTTGCTGCACATCTAGATAAGTATTCGATTTTACTTCACCTGCTAAAATTACCTGACCAGTTGTAACTAGAGTTTCACAAGCTACTTTTGAATCAGCGTCAAATGCCAAAAAGTTATCAATTAATGCATCCGAAATTTGATCTGCAACTTTGTCTGGATGCCCTTCACTAACAGATTCTGACGTAAATAAATAAGCCATAATAATTTATTAAATTAAAATTAAGCGAGGAGAAATAATTGCTAAAAAGGGCTAAAGGAGAGTTTCTGCTTTAGCATTTTTTACTGCTGAAAGTAATTCTTCAGCATTCATAACGAACCGTTTCATTATGAAGAGGTTGCAATCAGTTCAAATTTTTCCTCTGTATTCGCGTGCAAAGGTATAAAACCATTTTGATTTCCAAATTAAAGTTCTGCTTTTTTTAATTTTATAAGCATAAATTTAACAAAACATACTAAATTGATAGGGTAATAGAAATTATTTTCGATTTTCTTTGGTCAATTAAAAAATAGTTTGCAAATTTGCCTCATCTAATAAAAAGAAACAATGAAATTAACAATTTGCAATATGTCTTGTATGATGCCGGAATCTTCCGCAGAGACACTATTGTAGTTTGTTTTCAAAACATATTTATATAGAACCTCTGCATTTTGCAGAGGTTTTTTTTTATTCAAAAATGAAATAAAACTGAATTATTAAGCCTACTATTTTTTTTGAATGAATAAAAAGCCTTTAAATGTTAAATTATAATTTTTGATTTGGTAGTTCAATAAATATTATTACATTTATCCTATCAAATTAGTCGAGTTTAAAAAAGAATTAAAATAATAAAATGAAAACAATAGCTAAAAAAAGAATGATGTGTTGTGAGATGATGCAAATGTGCATCCCAATTAGCTGTTGCCAAAAGTGAAAGATAGAATCTTTGTTATAGTTAGAACTATAAGCCCTTTTGGTAGCCATCCGAAAGGGCTTTTTTTATTTCAACATCTTAAATTTTAAAACATGAATACATTAGATATAAATACAATCGCATTTCAGTACTTATTGAGAACAGATTCTCAAAAAAACCAAGATAAATTGGAAGAACCAACAAGTGAAGTTGGAAATTATGATCCTGAGAAAAATATAAAAGGTCAAAAATCTTTATTGTTTCATATGTATAATCTCGAAGAAGAAGATCTGTTTGTTAGATAATCTCAAATTTCAATTCAAAAATCATTTCAATAACAATATATAATAGTATTAATAATACCTAAAACTAAGAAATCATGAGCACACAAAAATTCGCAACAAATGCATTACACGCAGGACACGACGTTACTAAAAATTCAGGAACTAGAGCAGTGCCAATTTACCAGACATCATCATACGTTTTTAATAATTCAGATCATGCCGCCAATTTATTTGGTCTTGCAGAAGCTGGATTTATTTATACGAGATTAAATAATCCAACAAACGATGTTTTAGAACAACGGCTTGCAGCGCTTGAAGGCGGTATTGGAGCGGTAGTTACGGCTTCTGGAGCTTCGGCAATTTCGACTACTTTTTTGACTTTGCTAAAAGCGGGTGATCATATTGTGGCTTCAAATAGTTTATATGGAGGAACTTATAATCTTTTAAAAGTAACTTTGCCTCGTTTAGGAATTACAACCACTTTTGTAAATCCTTCAAAACCCGAAAATTTTACAAAAGCAGCTAAAGAAAATACAAGAGCTTTCTTTGTTGAATCTTTAGGAAATCCGAAATTAGATGTTTTAGACTTGAAAGGAATTTCGGCGGAAGCCAAAAACTTTAAAGTACCGTTTATTGTAGACAATACGGTTGCTACTCCTTATTTATTGAATCCGATTGAGCACGGAGCCAATATTGTAATTCATTCCTTAACTAAATATATTTCCGGAAACGGAACTTCATTAGGTGGTGTTATTATTGATGCCGGAACTTTTGACTGGTCGAACGGAAAATTTCCTGAATTTACAGAACCTTCAGCAGGTTATCACGGATTAGTTTATCACGAAGCCTTAGGAAATGCTGCTTTTATTGCGAAAGCAAGAATCGAAGGTTTGCGTGATTTTGGTGCGGCTTTGAGTCCGTTTAATGCTTTTCAAATCATTCAGGGATTAGAAACTTTGCCAATCAGAATTAAGAAACACAGCGAAAATGCTTTGGCTTTAGCCGAATGGTTAGAGAAACAAGAAGAAGTAGTCTGGGTAAATTATCCGGGTTTAAAATCAAGTAAATATTACGATTTAGCACAGCAATATCTGCCAGAAGGTAAAAGCGGTATTATCACTTTTGGATTAAAAGGCGGTTTTGAAGCGGCTAAAAAAGTAGTAGATGAAACGAAATTATTTTCACTGTTGGCCAATATTGGCGATACAAAATCGCTACTTATTCATCCCGCAAGCACAACACACCAGCAATTGTCTGATGATGAACAATTAGAAACTGGAGTTTCAAAAGATTTGGTCCGACTTTCTGTAGGTATCGAAGATATTGAAGATTTAATTGCTGACCTGCAAACTGTTTTTGCAAGCGTTACACAATCGCAATACAGTATAAAAAATTAGGTTTTTTTGTTTTTTGTTTGAAAAATTGCCTTTAGCAATGTGGTGTTGCTAGGGGTGATTTTTTATGAAAAAACGTTTAGCAAAAATATTTCACCATAAGTACTATAAGTTCATTTTTAGTAAAGCGCATTGTATTACCGACACATTGAAATCCGCCTAAGTGTCAAATATTATAGATGAGATTATTAAATGAACTTATAGTACTTATATGATGGAAAAAATTAAAAATTAAAATTATGTCAAAGCTTAAAATAAATATCATCCTTTTCGGAATTGGAAATATCGGAAGCACTTTAATCAATCAGATTATCGAAAGTCAGGAATTTTTTCTTCAAAGTAAAAATATCGATTTTCATTTTCCGATAATTACTAATTCTACGGTCGCTTTTTTCGAGAAAGAAGGCGTTGGATATGCTTGGGAAACCAATTTTAGAGAATTAGCTGTTCCTTTTAAAATAGAAGATATTGTTGAATTTGCAAAGGAAAACGAATTCGAAAATTTAATTGCAGTCGACGCTACCGCCAGCGACGAACTAATTGGGCATTACAACACATTGATTCAAAACGGCTTTAATATTGTAGCGGTAAACAAAAAAGCCAATACATTGCCACTTAGTCTTTATAAAGAAATAAGAGAGAATCTAAAAAAATACGACAAAGAGTTTTTGTATGAAACCTCGGTAGATACAGGTTTCCCCGTCTTGCAAACGATAAGAGATTTGTATTATTCGGGCGAAAAGATTACAAAAATCAGAGGTGTTTTTTCAGACAATCTGAGTTATGTTTTTAACCGATTTTCTTCTGAAGAAACTTCTTTTTCTTCTGTTTTAAAAGATGCTAGTCTGCTTGGTTTAATGCGTGCTACTTTCAAAGAAGATTTATCCGGAAACGATACGGCGAAAAAACTGCTTATTTTAACGAGGGAAATTGGGAAGGATTTTGAACTTTCAGATATAAAAATCAATTCTCTTATAAATCAAGAACATTTAGAGAAAAACGGAATACTTAATAAAGAAGCAATAGACCGATATTTTAAAATCGCAAAAATCACTCAAGCCGACAATCATGTCTTGAGATATGTAGGAGAATTTGATATTGAGCGAAATTTATTAGAAGTCAAATTAGTTTCAGAACCTATTACATCTGCAATCGGACAATTGAAAGGTTCAGATTCTATTTTTGAGATTTATACACAATCGTATGCGGCGGTTCCAATTGTAATTCAGAGCGCATCACCATGCAAGCAGGCTATTTCGAGAGGAATTATAACAGACATTTTAAAAGTAGCTGAAAAAATAAAAAATAAAGAAACGATTTGGTTGTAGTGGATTGATGTTAGTTAGTTCTTTGATATTTTGAAACAGAAAAATTATGGTTTTATTTGTAGGTTTAAGCTTATAAATAATAAAAACGACTTTTTGTAAGATGTTTTTTAACGTTTAAATCATGTTTTTTAACGTTTTTTGTAATTAATTGCTTGATAGTCACTTGGATTATTGAAAAAATATTCGCACATTTGTAATACCTAAAAACTACCAAAAACAAATTTAGTTATCTAATAATAGTTATGCAGATCGAATAAACAGTTGACTTAATATCATTTCTTAGATTTTTTGAAAAGAATAAAAAGTAAGAATGTGTCAAGAGTTTCGAGAAGCTTATTAAAAATATAAAAATGCAAAATTTTTTAAAAATAGCAAGTAAATCGCAGATGAATAAATCCCTACAGATGAACATGAACAAGATGTTTAATGTCGCACTTATTTGTGTACGCGTCTGTTGATACTAAAAGTATATATAAGTTTTAAAAACTTAAACCCTTTTGGTATTAAAACCCAAAAGGGTTTTTTTATTTCATCAGGTTACCATAACAAAAAAACAAAGAAAAAATAAAGATTATAAAACGCTAACAAACTTAAACTTAAATATTATGAGCACATTAAACTACATAACCAAAACGTTTTCTACATTGAAAAACTTAAGAACGAAAAGAAACAATCCGCCACCGCCAACAAATGAATTGGTACATCCAAGATTTGGAATAACGGAAACGGATAAAAAAGAAATTAAAAAAGAACCAAATTCTTTATTGTTTTTGATGTATTCAAAAGAAAATGAAACACTTTTTATCTAACTCAAAAAGTATTATAAAATAAGGGTAAACCTGCTTAATTTTACTGAGCAAATTGTTCGGTAATTTTTTGCGTACATTAGTTTTGGTTTGAATTATGTTCAACAAATTCCGGAATCAGTTCGATAAAATTTGTTTGTTTAAGAAATTAGTAGTTAATTTGCACCTTTAAGTTCAAAAACGTATTGAAATGTTATAAAGAAAGGACGAGGGATTAGACCCGATGAATCCTTAGCAACCCTTCGCTAAAGCGAAGAAGGTGCTGCATTCTACCACGCCCAAACGTGGAAAGATAACAACAAGAATTTTTCTAGTTTCACTCTAGACTTTTCTTTCTAATATTTCCACATACAAATCAATTAATAAAAGATTTGAAATTGGAAAATATACCAAGTCCCATTATAATTCAAGATTTCATCACAGAAAGTGGTGCACTATATCCGTTAGTACCCTTAAGTTTTACACTTTCTGGTTTGCCGTTGCACAGTGCTCCAATCATTTTGGTCAACCATGCCTTGACAGGAAATGCTCAGGTTACAGGCGAAAATGGGTGGTGGAACGACTTAATTGGCGACGGAAAAACAATTGATACAAGCAAGTACACCATTCTGGCATTTAATATTCCAGGAAACGGGAATGATTCGTTTATAGTTGAAAATTACCAAGATTTTACAGCTAGAGATGTTGCGCGCATTTTCATAAAAGGAGTTAAAGCTTTAAATATTGAGCAGTTGTTTGCTATAATCGGCGGTTCTGTGGGTGGTGGTATCGCTTGGGAAATCTTGGCTTTGGAACCCAACATTACCGAAAATTTAATTCCGATTGCAACCGACTGGAAATCGACCGACTGGATGATTGCCAATTGCTTTTTACAGGAACAAATCCTGAACAATTCCTCTAAACCAATAGAAGATGCAAGAATTCATGCAATGTTGTGTTACCGTTCTCCTGAATCATTCAAAGAAAAATTTAAACGAACCATTAACCAAGATCTTTTGATTTTTAATATCGAAAGCTGGCTGGCGCATCATGGTAAAAAATTACAAAAAAGATATCAATTGTCATCTTATAAATTGATGAATCAATTGCTGAAAACCATAGACATAACTCGAAATAGTGATGATTTCGAAACCTTATTGTCTAAAACAACTGCATCGATTCATATTATCGGAATCAATTCGGATTTGTTTTTTACGCCAAAAGAAAACCTGGAAACTTTTCAGGAATTAAAGAAATTTAAAGAAAATGTTTTTTACAGCGAAATAGATTCGGTTCACGGACATGACGCTTTTTTAATCGAGTACAAACAATTAGATCATTTACTTGCCGATATTTTTAAGGCAGAAACAATAGCAAAATAAAATGAAAATATTAAAATTTGGAGGTAAATCGTTATCAAACGGAGAAGGACTAAACAAAGTCGTTTCAATCATTTCAGATAAAGTAAATCAAGGCGAGCAAATTGCCGTTGTCGTTTCGGCACGCGGTAATGCGACAGACGAATTAGAAGACATTTTAAGAATTGCAGCTAAAAATGGAAATTACAAACCTTTTTTGGAAAGCTTTAAAGCCTATCAAATTTCAGATTTCCCGCAAGTCGATTTATCAGAAGAGTTTACTATTTTAGACAAACTTTTTGAAGGTGTAAGCTTAATTGGAGATTACAGCAATAAAATTAAAGACCAGATTTTATCAAAAGGAGAATTGCTTTCGGCTAAATTACTGACTTCAATTTTAGTTGAAAAAGGAATTCCTGCGAATTTTGTTGATACAAGAGAATTGCTCAAAACCGATTCGAAATTTGGCGACGCACAGCCTTTAGAACAGCTTTCTAAGAAAAATGTTATCAATTATTTCAAATTGCATAATGGTTCAACAGTAAACATCGTAACAGGTTTTATTGGTTCAAACAACAACAATGATACAACGACTTTAGGAAGAAACGGAAGTAATTATACAGCATCTTTAATTGCTAATTATTTAGATGCCGAAGAACTTCAAAATTTTACTCACGTTGACGGAATCTACACAGCAAATCCTGATTTAGTTGCCGATGCTAAAAAAATCGAATATTTGTCGTTTAACGAAGCGAACGAATTAGCGAATTTTGGAGCAACAATTTTGCATGCTAAAACGATAATTCCTTTGTTGGAAAAAAATATTCCGCTTCGTATTTTAAATACATTCAATCACGAAAACCGCGGTACTTTAATCACTTCAGATTCTGCTAAAGAAGGAATTAAAACGCTTTCTGTTTTAGAAAACGTTTCGTTAGTAAATCTTGAAGGCCGAGGATTACTTGGAAAAGCTGGAGTCGATGCCCGAATTTTTAAAGTAATGGGCGATCATAATATCAGCGTAAGTATTATTTCGCAAGGTTCTTCAGAAAGAGGAATCGGACTTGTTGTTGCTACTGATAAGGCTACAACTGCAATGGTTGAATTGGAGAAAGAATTCGAAAACGACTTTTATTCTAAAGACGTAAATCAGATTACAGTAACCGATAATGTTTCGGTAATTTCGATTATTGGCCAGGATTTAAGTACTTTTCATAAACCATACACCGCTTTAATCAAAAATAAAATTGTTCCAATATTATTCAACAACACTGTTACGGGTAAAAACGTGAGTTTGGTTGTGAAGAAAGAAGAACTAAACAAAGCCTTAAACGTAATTCACGGAGAGATTTTTGGAGTTTCTAAAAAAATCAATATTGCCATTTTTGGTCACGGATTAGTGGGCGGAACGTTAATCAATCAAATTTTAGAATCGGCTTCAGCTATCGAAAAGCGTAAAGATGTTAAATTGAATGTTTTTGCAATTGCAAATTCTAAAAAACTGCTTTTAAACAAAAACGGTGTAACTTCAAGCTGGAAAAATGATATTGCAAGCAAAGGAGATGGTTATACTATTCAAGATATTATCGCTTATGCAAATGAATATCATTTAGAAAATTTAATTGCAATTGATAATACAGCAAGTGCAACTTTCGTTGAAAATTATATTCCTCTTATAGAAAGCAGTTTTGATTTGATTTCATCTAATAAAGTAGCGAATACTTTGAGTTATGGTTTTTATAAGGAAATAAGAAAATCTTTAGCAGAAAATCAAAAGAATTATTTGTACGAAACCAATGTTGGTGCAGGTTTGCCTTTAATTGATACTATTAAATTATTGCATCTTTCTGGTGAAAACATCACAAAAATTAAAGGCGTTTTCTCCGGAACATTGAGCTATTTATTCAATAATTTCTCTGCAAAAGATGTTCCGTTCAGCCAGATTTTGCAAGAAGCAATTGACAACGGATACACAGAACCAGACCCGCGTGAGGATTTATGCGGCAACGATGTGGGAAGAAAATTATTAATTCTGGCAAGAGAATTAGATTTGCAGAACGAGTTTGAAGAAATCTCAATTCAGAATCTTATTCCAGAACATTTACGTGATGGAAACGTTAGCGATTTCTTAACCAAATTAAAAGAATTTGACCCAATTTACGATAAAATAAAAGCCGATCAAAAACCAAATCACGTATTAAGATACATTGGCGAATTGTCTGGAGATTTACAAAATGACAAAGGAAATCTGGAAGTAAAATTAGTTTCTGTTCCTTCAGATACTGCTCTTGGCGGCTTAAAAGGTTCAGATTCTTTCTTCGAAATTTATACAGAATCGTACGGAGATCGCCCGATTGTTATTCAGGGAGCTGGTGCAGGTTCTGCTGTAACAGCAAGAGGCGTTTTTGGAGATATTTTAAGATTGTCGGATAAAGGGTAATACGATTTTAGATGGCAGATTTTAGACTTGAGATTTTAGATTTACAAGACTATAACAAAACAAAAAAATAACAACACAATGAAAGTAACTTTAAACAGAGTAAATGACGCATTTCATTTTAAAGTAAAAAATGAACGCGGACACGTAGTTGACGTTGATAGCAGAGCCGAATTCGGTGGGAGCGATTTAGGCGCCAGTCCGATGGAGCTTGTATTAATGGGCGTTGCAGGATGCAGTGCAATTGATATGATTTCGATTTTAAAGAAACAGCGTCAGGAAATTACTTCTTTTAATGCTGAGGTCGAAGGAACTCGCGTACAGGTTGACGAAGCAAAACCTTTTAAGGAAATCGATGTGATTTTCTATTTAGAAGGCGATATCATTCCTGAGAAAGCGCAACGCGCCGCACAGCTTTCTTTCGAGAAATACTGCTCAGTTGCGAAAACTGTTGAACCAACAGCAACCATTAGCTACAAAGTTGTTTTAAACAACGAAATATTATAAGAATTAGTCAATTAGATAATGCTATAATTGAATAAGTGATTAGACTCGTTTTGGTTTAGATTTTAAGTTTGGTTTGAACTTTAAACTTGAAACCTCAAACCTGAAACAAAAAAAAATAACAACACAATGAATAAAGAAGAATTTGGTTTTGAAACTCAAGCCATAAGAACACAATTAGAAAGAACTCAGTATTTAGAGCATTCGGTGCCATTATACTTATCGTCAAGCTTTGTATTTGAAGATGCCGAAGATATGAGAGCTTCTTTTACAGAAGAAAAAGAAAGAAACATTTACAGCCGTTTCAGCAATCCTAATACAACAGAGTTTGTTGACAAAATTTGTAAAATGGAAGGTGCAGAAGCTGGTTATGCTTTCGCAACGGGAATGGCAGCAGTATATTCAACATTTGCGGCTTTGTTAAATGCTGGAGATCACATTGTTTCTGCAAGCAGCGTTTTTGGTTCTACGCATGCATTATTCGTTACTTATTTTCCAAAATGGAATATCGAAACTTCTTATTTTGAGATTAATAAGCCTGAAACGATCGAAGCTTTAATCAAACCAAATACGAAAATATTATACGCAGAATCGCCTACAAACCCTGGTGTCGATGTAATTGATTTGCAATTGTTAGGAGATATAGCGAAAAAACACAATTTGATTTTAATTATCGACAACTGTTTTGCAACGCCTTATATTCAACAGCCAATTAAATTTGGAGCGCATTTAGTCGTACATTCTGCAACTAAATTGATTGACGGTCAAGGCCGAGTTTTAGGTGGTGTTACAGTAGGAAGTGAAGATTTAATCAGACAGATTTATTTATTCTCAAGAAATACAGGTCCGGCTTTATCTCCGTTTAATGCCTGGGTTTTATCAAAAAGTTTAGAGACTTTGGCCATTCGTGTAGAAAGACACTGCGAAAATGCATTGAAAGTGGCTGAATTTTTAGAATCGCATCCAAATGTAAACAGTGTAAAATATCCGTTTTTGAAATCGCACCCACAATATGAAGTTGCGAAAAAGCAAATGAAATTGGGTGGCAATATTATCGCTTTTGAAATTAAAGGAGGGATTGAAGCAGGAAGGAAATTTTTAAATAAAATAGAGCTTTGTTCATTATCAGCAAATATTGGCGATACAAGATCAATTGTAACGCATCCGGCATCGACAACACACAGTAAATTATCTGAAGAAGATCAATTGGCTGTTGGGATCACGCAAGGTTTAGTTCGTGTTTCTGTTGGTTTAGAAACTGTAGAAGATGTTATTGCTGACTTAAGACAAGCGCTGTCTTAAAATGTTTTAAGACTTTAGTTTTCAGGGCTTCGGTATCAGATTTTAAAACCTGAGATTTATCAAATAACGATTTTTGACTGTAAATTTAGTACTGTTAAAAATCGTTATTTTATTTTAGGTTATTTCAGTAAAAAGTATATTTTTGTTAATAGCGAAATCAAAAAGTATTCATAACCAAAAACTTAAACCCAACCACACATGAGTAATTCTACTTACATTTTAGATGAACATTTATTAGTATCAGGCGGAGCACGCTTTTTAAATTACATTATAGATCTTGTTTTTTTTCTATTTCTTTTCTTTGCAATCTTAGTTCTAATTGGCCTTATTAACGGATTATTTGGTTTAAACTCAGTTAGTCTTTGGCTTGACGGATTGGGCGATTTTGGATGGAATTTTCTTTTTATTTCAGGATCATTTATTTATTACAGTGTAATGGAAGGATTGTTTGGAAGATCTATAGGTAAATTTATTACAGGAACTATTGTGGTAGATGAAAATGGAGAAAAACCAAGTTTCGGAACTATTTTTAAAAGAAACTTATGCCGTTTTATTCCTTTTGATGCTCTTACTTTTTTAGGCGGTTCAAGAGGCTGGCATGATTCGATTTCTGATACTTATGTAGTAAGCAAAAAAGGTTTAGACGAAAGTGTGAAGTCATTTCATGAATTCAATTTAATTGGTGTTCAGGAAGTAAATTAGTTAAACTATACTAATTTAGTAGAATATACTTATCTAATCTGTTATTATTCTCGCTCAAAAATCATATTTTTGTTGCATAAAATATAAAGCATGTATGTTTTGTCTAAAATCTAACATACATGCTTCAATCTAAAATTTATATAAGTGCTTTCAAAGAAAACAAAATACGGAATTAAAGCTTTAACTTACTTAGCCAGACGCGAAAACAATGAACCAGTACAAATTGCTGAAATTGCCAGAAGCGAACATATTTCAATTAAGTTTTTAGAAAGTATTTTATTATTGCTTAGAAACTCTGGTTTTCTAGGCGCTAAAAAAGGAAAAGGCGGTGGTTATTACTTGATAAAAGATCCAAAAGATATCAGTATGGCCAAAGTTTATCGTATTCTCGAAGGTCCAATTGCGTTGCTTCCGTGTGCAAGTCACAATTTTTATGAAAAATGTGATGATTGTGATGACGAATCAACTTGCGCAGCAAGACGCTTAATGACTGAGGTTAGGGATAATACGCTTAAAATTCTCGAAAGTAATTCTCTCGCAGACATTGCTTTTTAATCGATAAAAATTATCAAAAAAAATTTTGAATTTAAAAAAAAGTGTTACTTTTGCAAAGTAATCTACTAAGCCGATAGGATAATGGATTTTAAAAATGAAAAAAAACATAGCAATATGGAGAAGGAACTGAAACTAAATAATGTTGGTGTTAAGTCTGATACGTCAATAAAAGAAAAATTATGGGTTGCTATACCTATTATTTTATTGGTAGGCTTGTTATCTACACTGATATACAATCATTATGCTGAATTTTCCTGGAACGGATTTGTAAGCGGTTTTAATCAAGAACTTCTTGTCTTTTTCTTAATTGGTGTTTTTGCACAATTAGTAGATGGTACATTAGGAATGGGGTATGGAGCAACTTCTACTTCATTTTTATTGGCTTATGGAGTTCCTCCAGTGGTGAGCAGTACAGCAGTTCACGTTTCGGAAATGTTTACAACGGGAGCATCGGCACTTTCACACCACCGTTTTGGAAATATTAATAAAAAGCTGGTAAAGCATTTATTGATTCCAGGTGTGTTAGGTTCGATAACAGGAGCTTATTTATTATCTGATGTAATTAATGGAGAAATTATTAAACCATTTATTGCAGTTTACATGATTGTTTTGGCCATTATCATTATTAAAAAGGCACTCAAAAAGACAATTGTAAAGAAGAAGACTAAAAAATTAAGCATTTTAGCTCTTTTTGGAGGTTTTATGGATTCAGTAGGCGGCGGCGGCTGGGGACCAATCGTGACTTCAACATTATTAGGAAGAGGAAGAAATCCACGATATACAATTGGTTCAGTAAATGCAGCTGAGTTTGCAATTTCATTTGCAAGTGGTATAACATTTATGCTTTTTGGCGGTATTCATGGCTGGCAAGTAATCATTGGTTTGATTTTAGGAGGCGTAATAGCTGCTCCGTTAGCTGCTTTTTTGGTAAACAAGATTAAGAGAAAGCCAATGATGGTGGCGGTTGGGATTTTAATTATATTACTGAGTTTAAAAACATTATCAAAATTATTATAGTACGCTTAGGAAGGAGAATAATATGAATGCAAAAGATATAGAAGTATTATTAGATATAACAAAAGATTTTTCTCTTGAAGAAACTTTAAAATTTTTAGCTAATCAATACCCAGGTAAGGTAATTTTTTCGACTTCGTTTGGTCAGGAAGATCAGGTAATTACAGATTTTATTGCAAAAAGCAATCAGGATATTACCATTTTTACACTTGACACAGGAAGATTATTTCAAGAAACTTATGATGTTTTTCATAAAACATTAAAAAAATATAAAAAACAGATTGAAGTTTATTTTCCAGAAGCAACAGCGGTGGAAAATTTATTGCAGCAAAAAGGGCCGAATAGTTTTTATGATTCGGTTGAAAATAGAAAAGAGTGCTGTTTTATTCGAAAAGTCGTTCCGCTTAGAAAAGCTTTGGCAGGAAACTCAGTTTGGATTACCGGTTTAAGAGCCGAACAATCAGAGAATAGAAACGATCTACAGTTGTTTGAATACGATGGAGGTTTTGAAATCATCAAATTCAACCCGTTATTAAAATGGACCTTAGAGGAAGTTGAGACTTATTTGCAAGAAAACAATGTTCCTCAAAATGTTTTGCATAAACAAGGTTTCGTAAGTATTGGATGTGCACCGTGCACTAGAGCAATTTTCCCAGGTGAGGATATCAGAGCCGGAAGATGGTGGTGGGAATCCAGTCATAAAGAGTGTGGTTTGCATAGCGCTAAGAAAGAGTAAAGAAGCAAGAGGCAAGAATTCTGCAGAGGATAGAATAAAGTTTTTAAGAAAGAAGCAAGAGGCAAGACTTTTTTTAGAGAATAGAAAATAGATTATAGAATAAAGAGTGGAGATTTTAGATCAGGTTAAAAACTTGAAACTTTAAACCTGAAACAAAATTTTCACACCAAAATATCAAACAAAAAAACAATGAGTTCAGTATTAAAAACAAACGCTTTAGAGAGTGAAGCAATATACATTTTCAGAGAAGTAATTTCACAGTTTGACAAACCGGTTTTACTTTTTTCTGGAGGAAAAGATTCTATAACATTAGTGCGTTTAGCGCAAAAAGCATTTTTTCCTGCAAAGATTCCATTTCCTCTTTTACACGTTGATACGGGACACAATTTTCCTGAAACAATTGCTTTCAGAGATAAATTAGTAGAAGAATTAGGTTTAGAGCTAATCGTTCGTAATGTTCAGGATGCTATTGATGAAGGAAAAGTGGTTGAAGAAACTGGAAAATATTCTAGCCGAAACAGCTTGCAGACGACAACACTTTTAGATGCAATTGAAGAATTTAAGTTTGATGCTTGTATTGGCGGTGCACGTCGTGATGAAGAAAAAGCAAGAGCAAAGGAACGTATTTTCTCAGTTCGCGATGACTTCGGACAATGGGACGAAAAAAATCAGAGACCTGAGTTGTTTGATATTTTAAACGGAAAAATAGAAAATGGACAAAACGTTCGTGTTTTCCCAATTTCAAACTGGACAGAATTAGATGTTTGGAGTTATATTGAAAAAGAACACATCGAAATTCCGTCAATCTATTTTTCACATAAAAGAAAAGTTTTTTTGAGAGACGGTTTAATCTGGTCGCATTCTCCTTTTGTGTATCAGGAAGAAGACGAACAAATCGAAGAACGAATTGTTCGTTTCAGAACCGTTGGAGATATGAGTTGTACAGCCGCAGTTGAATCTTACGCAGCAACAATTCAGGAAGTTGTTGGAGAAATAAGAGAATCAACTATTTCTGAAAGAGGAGCCAGAATCGATGACAAACGTTCTGAAGCTGCAATGGAAAAGAGAAAACAACAAGGTTACTTTTAATTTTTAGTAAGAAGTTAAAAGTTAGATGTTAGAAGTTAACAACAGAAAGTAAAATTCAAAAAAACATACAGATTTAAACTTGAGTTCAAGAAGTAACTTAAAACCTGCAACTTGAAACAAAAGATTTTAAACCTGAAACAAAAATATTAGAATGGAAGTTTTAAAAATAGCAACAGCAGGAAGTGTAGATGACGGAAAAAGTACTTTGATCGGAAGATTATTGTACGATACAAAATCATTGACAACTGATAAAATAGAAGCAATCGAAAAAAGTAGCAGACAAAAAGGATATGATTATCTTGATTTTTCGTTAGCGACAGACGGTTTAGTAGCCGAAAGAGAGCAAGGAATCACAATTGACGTTGCGCATATCTATTTTTCGACTGCAAAGAAAAGTTACATTATTGCCGATACTCCAGGTCACGTAGAATATACAAGAAACATGGTTACAGGAGCTTCAACTTCTCAGGTTTCGATCATTTTAATTGATGCCAGAAAAGGCGTTATCGAGCAGACATACCGTCACTTTTTTATCAATAATTTATTGCGAGTAAAAGAGGTAATTGTTGCCATCAATAAAATGGATTTAGTGGATTACTCAGAGGAAGTTTTCAATAAAATCAAAGCCGATTTTCAGGCATTAAATGCAAAAAGTACTTTTAAGGAACAAAACGTAAGTTATATTCCGTTAAGCGCAATCAATGGCGGAAACGTAGTTGATAAATCAGAAAATATGCCTTGGTACGATGGGCAAACTGTTTTAGAACATTTAGAAGGATTGCATTCTCATGATGTTTTTGAAACAGGAAAAGCACGTTTCCCGGTTCAAACAGTTATTCGTCCAAAAACAGAAGAATACCACGATTTTAGAGGTTACGCAGGAAAATTATACGGAAACTCAATCAAAGTTGGAGATGCCGTTACGGTTCTTCCTTCTTTAACAGAATCAAAAGTATCTAAAATTCACTTTTTCGATAAAACTTTTGACGAAGCCGTTGCAGGATCTTCAATTACAATCGAATTAGAAAATGATATCAACGTCACAAGAGGAGATATGATTGTAAAATCAGATGAACTTCCAAAAATTGAAAAAGAAATCACAACGACAGTTTGCTGGATGGACAGCAAGAAATTGGTTGCAGGAACAAAGTATTTAGTACAGCATAATACAAATAGAGTTTTAGCAAAAGTAGAAAGCATCAAAAATACTATTGCAACTGATTATTCAGGAACGACTGAAGCTTCGCAATTAGCCATTAATGAAATTGGAGAAGTAAGCATTAAATTAAGCAAACCGTTATATTTTGATTCTTATAATGAAAACAAATCAAACGGAGCTTTTATCTTAATTGATACTGCAACGAACACAACAGCAGGAGTAGGATTCATTCGATAGTGATAGTTGATGGTTTTTGGTTGATAGTTATTCTTCCAGCAAACCAACAACCAACAACTGACAACCAACAACTAAAGAGAAATGGAAAGTTTTAGAACAGAAATAGAAAATCCGATAGTTCAAAGAGAGATTATCGAATTAGAAAAAAAGATTCATTTATTCCGTGGAGGAAAAATTGATGATGAGCGTTTTCGTAGTCTTCGTCTAGCGCGTGGTATTTACGGACAGCGTCAAGAAGGCGTTCAGATGATTCGTATCAAATTGCCTTATGGTAAAGTTACCAGTGAGCAATTAGTGCGTATTACACAAGTTTCTGATGAATATTCTACTGGACGTTTACACATTACAACGCGTCAGGATATTCAGATTCACTACGTAAGTCTAGACAGAACACCAGAGCTTTGGGCAGATTTGGCTAAAGACGATATCACACTTCGTGAAGCTTGTGGAAACACCGTTAGAAATATTACAGGAAGTGAATTGGCTGGTGTAGATGTAAATGAACCATTTGATGTTTCGCCTTATGCACACGGACTTTTTCAATATCTGTTAAGAAACCCAATTTGTCAGGAAATGGGACGTAAATTCAAAATTTCGTTCTCTTCTTCAGACGAAGATACTGCTTTGAGCTATTTACACGATTTAGGATTTATTCCGAAAATCAAAGATGGACAAAAAGGCTTTAAAATCATGTTTGGAGGAGGTTTAGGATCTCAGCCAGCACATGCAGAATTGCTTTCGGATTTTGTTCCAGTAAACGAAATCATTCCAACAGCAGAAGGAATCATTCGTATTTTCGACAGATACGGAGAACGTGCCAAAAGAATGAAAGCGCGTATGAAATTCTTAATCAAAGAAATAGGAAAAGATGTTTTTCTTGATTTGGTTGAAAAAGAGAAAAAAGCGATCGCTTTTGAAACATACGAAATTGATACGACTGCTTTTGAAGGTCCAATTGCTGAACCATTATTAGAAGTTCCGCAAGTTACAATCGAAGATACTGCAGCTTATGAAGCATGGAAAAAATCGAATGTAATTAAGCAGAAACAAGAAGGTTATTATGCCATTGGTATCAAAGTTTTATTAGGAGATTTTTATACCGATAAGGCCAGATTATTAGCCGCTTTAATTAAAAATTACGCAGCAAACGAATTACGTTTTTCATTGCGTCAAAATATTGTAATACGTCACGTAAAAGAAGAGAATCTTCCTTTCTTTTATCAGGAATTAGCCAAATTGGACTTTGTTCATTTAGGGTATAATTCTACAGCAGATATTACAGCATGTCCGGGAACTGATACTTGCAATTTGGGGATTGCAAGCAGTACCGGAATTGCAGAAGAATTAGAAAAAGTTTTAAATGCCGAATATCCTCAGTATTTAAACAACCGCGAAATCGAAATCAAAATTTCTGGCTGTATGAATGCCTGCGGACAGCACAATATGTCTGCAATTGGATTCCAAGGAATGTCAATCAATTCAGGAAAATTAGTTGCTCCGGCTTTACAGGTTTTATTAGGCGGAGGAAGATTAGGAAACGGATCAGGACGTTTTGCTGATAAAGTAATTAAAATCCCGAGCCGAAGAGGCCCAGATGCATTGCGTACCATCTTAAATGATTTTGATGCGAATGCAAACGGAGAAAAATTCTTGAATTATTATGATCAAAAAGGAGAGAAATATTTTTATGAAATATTAAAACCTTTCGCAGATGTAACCAATTTAACTGAAGCTGATTTTGTAGACTGGGGTAATGCTGATAACTACGTAAAAGCAGTTGGAGTTGGAGAATGTGCAGGAGTTGTAATTGATTTAGTAGCGACATTATTATTAGAAGCCAAAGATAAATTAACTTTCGCACAAGAATCTTTCGACGAAGAAAAATGGTCAGATGCTATTTATCACGCGTACGCCGGATTCGTAAACGGTGCAAAAGCGCTATTGCTTGCAGAAAATGAAAAAACAAATAACCACGCAGGAATTGTTGATTTGTTTGATACTGTTTTTATTGCGACTGGAAAAATTGAATTGCCAACATCATTTAGAGAATTGGTATATCAAATCAATCAAAATGAGCCTTCAGAAGCTTTTGCAAAAGCATACATTCAGCAAGGAATTTCATTTTTTGATATCATAGAAAAATATAGAGCTCAAGAATTAGCAAATGCTTAATATAAAACCCAAAATAACTTTAGTTGGTGCAGGTCCAGGTGATCCTGATCTACTTACGCTGAAAGCTGTAAAAGCATTGGCTGAAGCCAACGTGGTTTTATATGACGCTTTGGCCAATGAAGAAATTCTGGATTACGCACCCAAAAATGCCATCCGAATTTTTGTTGGAAAAAGAATCGGAAATCATGCCTATACGCAAGATCAAATCAATCAATTAATTGTTGATAATGCGCTGACTTACGGAAACGTAGTCCGACTAAAAGGCGGAGATCCATTTATTTTTGGAAGAGGAAGCGAAGAAGTTGATTTTGCGGAAAGTTTCGGAATCGAAACAATTGTTGTACCCGGAATTTCATCTGTAGTTGCAGTTCCTGCAAGTCAGGGAATTTCGATTACAAAACGCGGCGTTTCAGAAAGCTTTTGGGCCATTACCGGAACAACTTCCGACAGGAAATTATCTGCAGATGTGGCTTTGGCAGCTCAATCTTCTGCAACTGTTGTGATCTTGATGGGAATGCACAAATTACATCAAATTATCGATTTGTTTCAAAAAGAAAATAAAGGAAATTTACCCGTTGCAATCATCCAAAACGGAACAACAGCAGATGAAAAAGTTGGCGTAGGAACAGTAGATTCGATTTTAGAAGTTGTAAAACAAAAAGAATTAGGTTCACCAGCAATTATTGTTTTAGGAGAAGTTGTTCGCGAAAGCAACAAATTAAAAGGGTTTTACGAGGAATTTCTATCGAAAGAAATCGGAAGATAAGAAAAGCGTAGCCTGAGGCTTCAACTTCAGGAGCGTATGAATATTTAATTCAATATTCATCGAAAAATCATCTAATTTTGATTGGATGAAAATAAATTAAAATGGAACAAAACGAATTATATCCAATATTTCTAAAACTTCACAATCTAAACGTATTAATTGTGGGGGGAGGAAATGTAGGTCTGGAAAAGCTTTCTTTCTTGCTAAAATCAAGTCCAAATGCAAATGTTGAGGTTGTAGCGCCCGATTTTCATTTAGAAATTAAAATTTTAGCAGAAAAACATCCATCAATTAAATTGACGGAAGCGAAGTTCAAAAAGAAGATGCTTAAAAAACGCCATATGGTAATAGCCTGTACAGACGATTTAAAAGTAAATAAAAGAGTTTACGATTTATCGAGAAAGCGTTATTTGATTTGCAATATTGCCGATACGCCAGATTTATGTGATTATTATTTAGGCGGAATCGTAACGAAAGGAAACGTAAAAATCGCCATTTCGACAAACGGAAAATCACCAACAACCGCCAAAAGATTGCGGGAGTTTTTTGAAGAAGTAATTCCGGAGGACATCAATAAAATGGTAGAAAACCTCAATGAATATAGAAGAACCTTGAAAGGCGATTTTGAAGAAAAAGTAAAAAGAATGAACGAGATAACCGATTCATTAAAACATAAAGAGTAAAAAGTTAAGCAGAGAAATCAATGATAAAAATCATTGAAAATAGAATAAATTATTCGTTTCTTTGTATTATTAAGAATGATTATAAACAACAACCATAATGATTAAAACAGATATACTTATAATTGGAGCAGGCCCAACAGGTTTATTTGCCGTTTTCGAGGCAGGATTATTAAAATTAAAATGCCATATTTTAGATGCATTGCCACAAGCAGGAGGACAGCTTTCAGAATTGTATCCAAAAAAACCAATTTATGATATTCCTGGTTTCCCAGAAGTTTTAGCAGGAGATTTAATTGATAACTTACAAGAACAAATTAAGCAGTTTGAGCCAGGTTATACATTAGGAGAACGCGCTGAAACCATCGAAAAACAAGAAGACGGAAGTTTCATTGTAACATCAAATAAAGGAACTAAATTTCACGCGCCTGTTATCGCAATCGCAGGAGGTTTAGGAAGTTTTGAGCCACGCAAGCCACTGATTGAAGATATCGAGTTTTATGAAGATAAAGGAGTTAAATACTTCATTAAAAATCCGGAGAAATTCAGAGATAAAAGAGTTGTAATTGCCGGAGGAGGAGATTCAGCTTTAGACTGGAGTATTTTCTTGGCAAATGTAGCGTCAGAAGTTACTTTAATTCACCGTAGAAATGAATTTAGAGGAGCGCTTGATTCTGTAGAAAAAGTACAGGAATTAAAAACAGCCGGAAAAATCAAATTGATTACTCCAGCAGAAGTTATCGGAATCAATGGTGCAGAGCACGTTGAATCTTTAGATATAGAAGAAAACGGCGCACACCGTAAAATCGAAACTGATTTCTTTATTCCGCTTTTCGGATTAACACCAAAATTAGGACCAATCGCAGACTGGGGATTAGAAATCGAAAAAAATGCCATTAAAGTAAACAATGCTTTAGATTACCAGACAAACATTCCGGGAATCTTTGCCATTGGAGACGTAAACACATACCCAGGAAAATTAAAATTAATCCTTTGTGGATTCCACGAAGCAACTTTAATGTGTCAGGCGGCATACCAAATCATCAATCCAGGTAAAAAATACGTATTGAAATATACAACAGTTTCTGGTGTAGATGGTTTTGACGGAACTCGTAAAGAAGCTCCAAAAGCAGTTGTTAAGGCGATTGTTTAATCTGAGATGCTGAGAAACTAAGGTTCTAAGTGACTAAGATTTTTTATATAGAAAGCTCAAACTTTTTAAAGTTTGGGCTTTATTTTTTAGAAACAAATTAAACATAGCCAGTGGTTTCAACCACTGGAACACAACGCATGAACACAACGCATGAATATAACATATTAACAAGGAACAATGAATTATCACAATATGTTCCCCGCGGTTGAAACCGCGGGCTATATTTGAAAATCAAAGTCAAGCTTTAACCTTAGAACCTTAGTGACTTAGAACCTCAGAACCTTAGAAAAAAAACATTTGCAAATAGAAAGCCTATTTCATACCTTTGCACTGTTCTTAAAATTATTGTCAGTTATCACGAAAGGCGGAGGGATAGACCCAATGAAACCTTAGCAACCCTTTATCATAAAGAAGGTGCTAAATTCTACTTTATACAATATTTTCCAGTATTAAAGATAGATAACACAAATACATTACTTGTATTTCTCAAACTTTTCCAGACAACTTACAATATTTACTGAAGCAATTCAGTATCATGAGCGAATCATTGGCGCATTTTTGCTGTCAATAGTTTCCGCTTTCGCCTATATCTCTCCGTTTCACTGCGAGGATACCGGCTCAATCGGGGCTAATGAGCAGGCAATAGTGCACTTTTGGAATTAATTTGAAAAAAAATATCGAAGGTTAAATCCGACAGGCTTTTCAATCCCCAGGCTTAGGGACTGTTGGGTTTAAATAGAGCCTTCAAAATCATAATTAAAAAAGCTTGGCGCCTTAGCGTCTTTGCGGCAAATATAAGATGGCAATAACAATTCAGGAAGCAATAAAAAAAAATATCCTAATCCTTGACGGAGCAATGGGAACCATGTTGCAGCGCTATAACTTTTCGGAAGAAGATTTTCGTGGAGAGCGTTTCAAAGATTTTCCGCATCCATTAAAAGGAAACAACGATTTACTATCCATAACACAACCACAAGCAATTCGCGATGTTCACGCTGCTTATTACGAAGCCGGTGCAGATATCGTAGAAACCAATACTTTTTCAGGAACTACAATCGGTATGGCCGATTATTTCTTGGAAGATTTGGTTTACGAATTAAACTACGAATCGGCAAAACTCGCCAGAGAAGTAGCCGATGAGTTTACTGCAAAAAATCCAGACAAACCACGTTTTGTAGCCGGCTCAATCGGCCCAACAAACCGTACGGCAAGTATGTCGCCAGACGTAAACGACCCGGGTTATAGAGCCGTAACGTTTGACGATTTAAGAATCGCTTACAAACAACAAGTTGAAGCTTTAATGGATGGTGGTTGTGATTTATTATTGGTAGAAACTATTTTCGATACTTTAAATGCCAAAGCAGCACTTTTTGCAATTGAAGAAGTAAAAGACGAACGCAATATCGATATTCCAATCATGGTTTCAGGAACCATTACAGATGCTTCTGGAAGAACACTTTCTGGACAAACAGTTGAAGCATTTTTGATTTCAGTTTCTCATATTCCATTATTAAGCGTAGGATTCAATTGCGCTTTAGGAGCCGATTTGTTGAAACCGTATTTAAAAACATTGGCACAACACACGCAGTTTAATGTTTCGGCACATCCAAATGCAGGACTGCCAAATGCATTCGGGCAATATGATGAAACACCAGAACAGACTCAGGCTTTTATCAAAGAATATTTAGACGATAATTTAATCAACATAATCGGGGGTTGTTGCGGAACAACTCCGGATCATATTAGGTTGATTGCTGAGGTTGCGAAAGGTTATAAGCCGAGAGTAGCGCCGGTTATTGCCTAAAGTTTCGCTCCTGCAAGGTTTTCAAAACCTTGTAGGTATGAATATACTTGATAAATATAAATATTATTAAATGGATGGAGAGCATATTGTTTATTCAGAAGATGGGGAAGTATTTAAAACTTTTTTAAATTCAAATTGGTATGATACGATGAATCCATATTTATATTGTGTATCTGAATTAAAAAGTATTAAAAGTAAGATTGATAATAACGAAAAATTCAAAATAGAAAGTAATGGTAAAATATATCATATTACGACAAATTTAGAATTTAGGGTATGGATCGAAAAGGTGTTTAATGGAGGATTTGAGAAACATATTTTTAGTGATTAAAAGTCAATAACAAACCTACAAGGTTTTAAAAACCTTGCATGTTGAATTCAGAATAAAATGTTCCGTAGGAAATCATCGGTAGAAAAAAATGACAATTGAAATCGTGGAAAATAGATTGTTTGTTTCAACCGAGTTTGCGTGAGGGATAGAAGTGAAAAGCCCACAGCCTGACGAAGGAAGTGCGAGGACTTGTAACGGATAGCCCGGCCGAAGGACACGCCCAATTAAAATATTGAAAAACGAACGAATATACCTACAAGGTTTTAAAAACCTCGCAGGAAAGAAAATAGAATAAAAAACTTAGAACCTTAGTCCCGAGGCTTCGGGATCAGGATCTTAGTAACTTAAAGAAAATGACAGAAAAAAGAAGAGACCTTGTATTAGCAGGATTAGAACCATTAATCATTACGCCTGAAAGTGTTTTTGTAAACATTGGCGAGCGTACGAATGTAACAGGTTCGAGAAAATTCCTTCGCTTGATCAAGGAAGAGAAATATGACGAAGCGCTTGATATTGCAAGACAGCAGGTAGAAGGTGGAGCACAGATCATCGATATTAATATGGATGAAGGAATGCTTGATGGTGTTCAGGCAATGACAAAATTTTTGAATTTAATTGCATCTGAACCAGACATTTCGAGAGTTCCGATTATGATCGACAGTTCGAAATGGGAAATCATCGAAGCAGGTCTAAAAGTAGTACAAGGAAAAAGCGTTGTAAACTCGATCTCTTTAAAAGAAGGTGAAGAAGCTTTTATTCACCACGCCAAATTAATCAAACGTTATGGAGCGGCAGCGATTATCATGGCTTTTGACGAAGTAGGTCAGGCCGATAATTTTGACCGAAGAGTTGAAATTTGTCAGCGTTCGTATGATATTTTGGTTAATAAAGTTGGTTTTCCTCCACAGGATATTATTTTCGATTTGAACATTTTCCCCGTTGCAACCGGAATGGAAGAACATCGCTTAAATGCTTTGGACTTTTTTAGAGGTACAAAATGGGTTCGTGATAACTTGCCACACGCACATATTAGCGGTGGAGTGAGTAACGTTTCATTCTCTTTTAGAGGAAATGATACGGTTCGTGAAGCGATGCACTCGGTGTTTTTATACCACGCGATCAAGAACGGAATGACGATGGGAATTGTAAATCCGGAAATGCTTTCGATTTATGATGATATTCCGAAAGACTTATTAGAACATGTTGAAGACGTAATTTTAGATAGACGTGATGACGCAACTGAACGACTTTTAGATTTTGCGGAGAATGTAAAAGGCGAAGTAAAATCAGATGAAAAAGCGATTCAGGAATGGCGTTTAGGAACGGTTCAGGAACGTATAACGCATTCATTAGTAAAAGGAGTTGATGCTTTTATTGAAGAAGATGTTGAAGAAGCGCGTTTAGCAGCAACAAAACCAATTGAAGTTATCGAAATCAATTTGATGACGGGAATGAACGTGGTTGGAGATTTATTCGGAAGCGGAAAAATGTTCTTGCCACAAGTAGTAAAATCGGCACGTGTAATGAAAAAAGCCGTTGCCTATTTATTGCCTTATATTGAAGCAAGCAAACAAGCCGGCGACAAACAAGGAAACGGAAAAATCCTAATGGCAACGGTAAAAGGCGACGTTCACGATATTGGTAAAAACATCGTTTCTGTAGTTTTGGCTTGTAACAACTACGAGATTGTAGATCTTGGTGTTATGGTGCCTCCGGAAAAAATTATTGCAGCTGCAATTGAGCATAATGTTGATATTATTGGCTTAAGCGGACTGATTACGCCTTCGCTTGACGAAATGGTGTATTTAGCCAAAGAATTAGACAAACAAGGAATTAAAATCCCGATTATGATTGGCGGAGCAACGACTTCGCGCGCGCATACCGCCGTGAAAATTGCGCCTCAATACAGAGAAACTGTAATTCACGTAAATGATGCTTCTAGAGCCGTTACGGTAGCAGGAAATCTTTTAGATCATAACCGTAAAATATATGCAAGCGATATTCGTGCAGAATACGATGCGTTTAGAGAAACGTTTTTAAATCGTTCAAGAGATAAAAATTTCCTGACGATTGAGCAAGCGCGTAAAAATAAATTACAATTGGATTGGGATGAATACGTTCCGACGAAGCCAAAATTTATTGGTAAGCAAATCATCGAAGTTGAATTGGATGTTTTAGTCCCATATATCGACTGGACGCCGTTTTTTAGAACTTGGGAATTGTTCGGCAAATATCCCGCAATTTTAACGGATGAGATTGTAGGAACTGAAGCAACTTCTGTTTTTGCAGATGCTCAGGAAATGCTGAAAGTAATTTTAGCCGAGAAAAAATTGACTGCAAAGGGAATCTACGGAATCTTCCCTGCAAACCAAATTGATGATGATGATATCGAATTGCGTGATGAAAACGGAAAAGTGTTGGAGAAATTCTTAACGCTTCGTCAGCAATCGCAAAAAACGAAAGGTGCTCCAAACATCGCTTTGTCTGATTTTATCTTGCCAAAAGACTCAGGAATTACAGATTATATGGGTGCATTTTGTGTTACAACAGGTTTTGGTGTTGATGAATGGGCTGCCGAATTCGAAAAAGATTTAGACGACTATAATTCGATTATGGTTAAAGCTTTAGCCGATCGTTTTGCTGAGGCTTTCGCCGAATATCTGCACGAAAAAGTACGTCAGGATTTCTGGGGTTACGATCCTCAAGAATCACTGTCGACTGAGCATTTGATCGAAGAAAATTATAAGGGAATTCGTCCGGCACCTGGATATCCAGCTTGTCCGGATCACTTGGAAAAACCAACAATCTGGAAGCTCTTAAATGTAGCCGAAGAAATTGGAGTGACTCTAACGGAAAGTATGGCAATGTGGCCGGCTTCATCTGTTTCCGGATATTACTTCGGGAATCCGAAAAGTAAATACTTCGGACTTGGAAAAATAAAAGAAGACCAAGTTGTAGATTACGCCAAACGACGCAACGTTCCAACAGATTATGCAATGAAATGGTTGAATCCTAATATAGCAGATTAACGAAAAGTTATTTTTGTTTCAGGTTTCAGGTTTCAAGTTATCCTAAGCAACTTGAAACCTGAAACCTGAGACTTGAAACAAATAAAAAGATTGATTTAAGTTTTTGATTTCAGATTTTTTACACGAACACACTCAAAACACTTAACTCATAACCCATAACTTAAGAAATGAAAGTAACAGAACATATAGAAAACGCAAAAGGAAAAACATTATTCTCATTTGAACTTATTCCGCCTCAAAAAGGGAAAAGCATTCAGGAATTATACGATAATATTGATCCGTTAATGGAGTTTAAACCACCGTTTATTGATGTAACAACTTCTCGCGAAGAATATATTTATATTGATAAAGGAAATGGGCTTTTAGATAAAAAGTTAACTCGTATGCGTCCGGGAACACTTGGAATTTGCGCTTCTATAAAACATAAATATAATGTTGATACTGTACCGCATTTGCTTTGTGGCGGATTTACGCAGGAAGAAACAGAATATATGCTGGTTGATTGTCAGTATCTGGGAATCAATAACGTAATGGCACTTCGTGGCGATGCTATGAAAGACGAGCAATCTTTTGTTCCTAAAGCTGGAGGAAACAGATTTGCTATTGATTTGGTTCGACAAATCAATGATTTAAACTGCGGGAAATACCTCCATGAAGTTATGGATGCCGACAACAAAGCCGATTTTTGTATTGGTGTTGCAGGTTATCCGGAGAAACATTTAGAATCTCCTTCGTTGCAGTCAGATTTAAAAAGACTAAAAGAAAAAGTAGATGCTGGCGCTGATTATGTGGTAACACAAATGTTTTTCGACAATGCTAAATATTTCACTTTTGTTGAAAAAGCAAGAGAAATGGGTATCACTATTCCGATTATTCCGGGAATTAAGCCTATTGCTGTCCAAAGACATTTACAAATCCTGCCGCAAATTTTTAGAATTGATTTGCCGGAAGATTTAATTGATGCAGTTGATAAATGCAAAAATAACGCTGAAATCAAACAAGTTGGAATCGAATGGGCAATTCAACAATCTCTTGAATTAAAGGCAGCTGGAGTTCCTGTTTTGCATTATTATTCAATGGGAAAATCGGAGAATATTCGCCAGATTGCGAGTGAGGTTTTTTAAGAGTGTAATTTCAAAGTTTGTCATTTCGATCCCGAGGCTTCGGGATCGAAATGACAAAATCATATGATAATTGGAATTTCAATCCGAGCGATAAAGAATTGACGAAGTAATTTAAATTTGGAATTTAAACCTTACCCTTATGAAAAATGAAGAATTACAAGCAATTGCCTCACAGCTAAAACATCCAACGGGAGAAAAAGGAATTGAAATGGCGAACATGATGCATGAAACCAACATCAACATGACGCGCAATTCCATCCAAAATTTAAATATAAAAGAGGGAGATTCTATTTTAGAATTAGGTCATGGAAATGCAGGACATTTAGAATTTCTATTCGAACAAGCACAAAAACTGAAATATTATGGACTCGAAATGTCTGAATTAATGTTTCATGAAGCACGCCAAATCAATAGAAATTTTGTCTCTCAAAAACAGGCTTTCTTTTCACTTTATGACGGAAATATAATTCCGTTTGAAGAAGCCTTTTTCAATAAAATATTTACGGTAAATACTATTTATTTCTGGGAAGAACCTGAAAAACTGCTTTTAGAAATATATAGTGTTTTAAAACCTAGCGGTATTTTCTGTATTACTTTTGCAGAAGAAAGTTTTATGAAACAGCTTCCCTTCACAAAATTCGAATTTGAACTTTACAGCACGGAAAAAGTGGAGAAACTGGTTCAAAAAACACCTTTCAAAATTATTAAAATAGCCACTTTAACAGAAAAAGTAAAAACCAAAACGGGCGAATTAGTGGATAGAGATTTTACAACTTTAGTTTTAGAAAAATAACAAAAAGCTGAAATGTTAATTTTTGAATTCTTTTTTTGACTACTTTAATTGCTTTTTATTCAAGTTCTATTTCTGAATCGTAACACTTTAAATTTATGGAGGTTAAAAAAATCAATTTTCTCAAAAGTTACAGCAGTATTCTTTTGCTTCTAGGCGGAATTATTTTGGGAAGTATTCTAGGATTAGTGTTTGGAAAAGATGTTGAGGTTATAAAACCGCTCGGAGATATATTTTTGAATTTGCTTTTTACCGCTATCATTCCGCTTATTTTCTTTACAATTGCTTCTTCTGTTGCCAATTTAGAACAAACAGAAAAATTAGGAAGATTGTTCATTATTATGATTGCTGTTTTTTTAGGAACTATTCTGATATCAGCTTTAGTAATGATTACCGCAGTATATCTTTTTCCGATTCACCAAAGTATTGTAATTTCTAAAGTACCGCTTGAAACTATTGAATCTGGCAGTATCGGCGATCAAATAGCGAAATTAGTTACGGCAAATGATTTCTTCGAATTATTATCGCGAAAAAGCATGCTGGCGCTTATTATTTTCTCTTTTTTAGTTGGCTTTTCTAGTTTGCAGTCTGGAGAAAAAGGAAGTGCTTTTAGAAGTTTTCTGGATTCAGGCAATGAAGTGATGAAACAGCTTTTGGGAATCATTATGAAATTAGCGCCAGTTGGTTTAGGAGCTTATTTTGCTTATCAGGTTGGCGTTTTCGGACCACAATTATTTGGTGCTTATGCAAAGCCATTAGGCGTTTATTATGGAGCCTGTATTTTTTACTTCTTTGTGTTTTTTAGTATATATGCTTTTATTGCAGGAGGAAAACGGGCATTTGTAGTGTTTTGGAGTAACAATATAACGCCGTCTTTAACCGCAGTAGGAACGTGCAGCAGTATTGCCACTATTCCAGCAAATCTAGATGCAGCAGAAAAAATGGGAATCCCAAAACATGTTAGAAATTTGGCAATTCCACTCGGTGGCCCATTGCATAAAGATGGTTCGAGTATGTCTTCTATTCTAAAAATTACGGTGCTGTTTGCGATGTTTGGGAAAGATTTTACGGATCCTTTAACGATACTTTTGGCGCTGGGAATTACCGTTATAGTTTCGATTGTTGAAGGCGGAATTCCGAATGGAGGTTATATTGGAGAAATTTTGGCGATTACCGTTTATGGTTTGCCAATGGAACAAGCGTTGCCAGTAGCGATGATTTTAGGAACTTTGGTTGATCCAATTGCTACGTTATTAAATGCAAATGGAGATGTAATTTGTTCGATGATGATTTCCCGGTTTTCTGAAAAAACAAAATGGTAATTAATTAAAGCTAGAATAAATCACTGGTAGATAATGCTTTACGATATATCAACACTTTACTCGGATTAGTTTAAAAGTGTAATGATTCATCATAGTATAGATATTAGGCGGACTTGTATTATTTGATCGTAAAAGTTTTATAACCCAAGCCTCAAATATTACCAGATTTTTCTGTAAATCGAATGTCAATTATTGATTAAATTTGAAGGAAAAATTAATCTACGAAAGATGAATTCTGTACTACAGCACGATTTAAACAATATTGAAAATATTCTTAATCAAACCAAACAACAAGGAATTGATTTTCTAAACAATCTCGAAAACATTCCAACTTCTAACAAAGCAACAATTGATACAAACCGCGATTTAAACGAATTTGGTTTAGGAGCATTAGGTGCTTTAGCTGAATTTAATGAAAGAATGGCTCCAATAATGGTAGCTTCCTCTGGTCCGAGATATTTAGGTTTTGTAACAGGCGGTTCTACACCAGCATCTATTATAGGCGACTGGCTAACTTCAGTTTACGATCAAAATACGCAGGCTGTAAAAGCTCAGGGAGGCGCTTCGGCATTAATTGAATTTGAAACCATCAATTTATTATTACAATTGTTAGATCTTCCAAAATCATTTTTAGGCGGATTTGTAACGGGTGCAACTATGTCTAATTTTACCTGTTTAGGAGTTGCAAGACAATGGTTTGGAACTCAGTTTGGAAAAGATTTTGCCAAAAACGGAATATCTGAAACTATAAATATCTTAACAGCAACACCGCATTCATCTTCTATAAAAACATTGGCAATGTTAGGTGTTGGAAGTCAAAATTATACTTCAGTAAAAACAATAGAAGGAAATCGAGAAGCAATTGATATTGTTGATTTAGAAAAAAATATTCAGCATTTAAACGGACGGCCTTTTATCTTGATTTCAAGTGCTGGAACTGTAAATACAGCTGATTTTGATGATTTTCAGGCAATATCAAAGTTAAAAGAAAAGTATAATTTCTGGTGGCATATTGATGCGGCGTTTGGAGGTTTTGCGGCAGTTTCTGAGAAGTTTAAACATCTTGTAGAAGGATGGGAAGGAGCAGACAGTATCACGATCGATTGTCACAAATGGCTAAATGTGCCATATGAAAGTGCTTTCTACCTGATAAAAAAAGAACATGTGAATTTGCAGATCGAAACTTTTCAAAATTCAAATGCTCCTTATCTAGGTAGTCCGCTGGAGAATTTTAATTACTTAAATGTACTGCCTGAAAATTCACGCCGATTAAGAGCTTTGCCGGCCTGGTTTTCTTTGTTGGCTTACGGAAAAGAGGGTTTTAAAGATATTGTAGAAAATAGTATTCATCTGGCTTTGCATTTTGGAAATGAACTTATCGAAGATGACAGTTTTGAATTGCTGGCTCCAATTCGCCTGAATAATGTTTGTTTTACCTTAAAAGGCGATCATAATCAAGAAAAAGTAAATCAGTTCTTGACTATTCTGAATGACAAAGGAAAAGTATTTATGACGCCAACAGTTTACCAAAACCGAAAAGGAATTAGAGCTTCATTTGTAAATTGGCGTACCACCGAAAACGATATTAAAATTATCATTGAAGAAATGAAAACTTCTATATTAGATCTGGAAATTTAATCTAAGAATAAAAAAGCTCGTTTATTTTTTTAAACGAGCTTTTTTCTATAAAAGTAAGGCTGAGATTAAACTTATTTAGTAATTTCTCTAAAAACAGCTTCCAGGTTTTTATTTTTTTGATTCAATTGCAGTGTTTTCAAACCATTTTCGTTGGCAAAGTCAAAAATAGCCGGGCGCATATCTTTTTCTGCAACAAAAGTCAGCTCCCAGGTCATATCGTGAATATTTCGGTATGCAGTAATGTTTTCAAGCTTAGCTAAAAGCTGTTCTTCAATTTGATAATCAAATTCAACTTCTATAACCTGTTCTTTGTTTTCAGAAACTAGATGATCTAATTTTTTATCAGCAACGATTTGTCCTTTGTCAATAATAATGACACGATCGCAAATCGCTTCTACTTCCTGCATAATGTGCGTTGAAAGAAAAACCGTTTTATCCTTGCCAACATTCTTGATTACATTTCTGATTTCCATTAACTGATTCGGATCCAGACCAGTAGTTGGTTCATCTAAAATCAAAACATCTGGATTGTGCAGTAACGCATTTGCAAGTCCAACACGCTGGCGGTAACCTTTAGATAATTGTCCTATTTTTTTATGACTTTCAGATGACAGTCCTGTCAGTTGTATTACTTCTTCAATTCTTGATTTTTCAACCTTGTAAACATCGGCATTAAAAGCCAAATACTCACGAACATACAAATCCAAATACAGCGGATTATGCTCTGGCAAATAACCAATAGATCGCTGTACCGCTTTTGCATCCGTCATGACATCATGACCATTTACTAGGGCTGCGCCACCATCCGCCAATAAATACGTAGTCAATATTTTCATCAAGGTCGATTTTCCTGCTCCATTTGGACCAAGAAATCCAACAATTTCTCCTTTTTGAATAGAGAATGAAATTTCGTTCAGCGCTTTTTGAGTTCCGTAACTTTTTGATATGTTGTTTACTTCTATCGACATGACTTTTTATTTACTGCAAAAGTAAACAGAAATAGTTTTGATTTGTACATTTTGCCTTTTAAAGAATTTGTTAAAAAGATTTATTACATAAAAATTATGGCATCTTTATTGTTAAAGCTGTATTAAATTTTAACAAATATCACTTATGAAAAAAATGTTACTTGTTCTTGCATTAGCCATGGTTAGCTTTGCAAATGCTCAAAAAAAAGGTTCAATTTTAGTTATGGGAAGTATTAATTACCAATCTCAAAACACCTCAAATTCTGGTTCAGAATACAAAACTTCTTATTTTGGTTTTACACCTAAAGTTGGATATCAATTTCACCAAGATTGGACTGCAGGTATCGAAGCAGGAGTAGGGACTTCAAAACAAGATAATGGCAATAACAGCGAATACAAATCAAATAACTTTTCTTTAGGAGGATTTTTGCGTTATGCTAAACCATTAAATCAAACTTTTTCTGCATATGCTGATTTAGGAGTTGGTTACCAAAGTAATAAAATTACAAATACTACAGGACCAATCGACACAATAAACGAAGGAGATGGTTTTTATATTGGAATTACACCAGCAATCTTAGTTAATGTTGGTAAAGGTTTTGGTTTAAACTTTAACGTTGGAGGTTTAGGATACAACACTTTAAATTATGATGGAAACAACGGAAACGGAGATAATGTAAAAACATTCAATTTCTCTTTCGGACAACAATTTTCTGTTGGAATTTCAAAGAATTTCTAATTTAGAATATATTTCAATTTCTTAAAAGCACTCCAATTGGAGTGCTTTTTTTGTTTAAGAGTATCTTTAAGAATAAATGCCAGCAGAAGTAAAGTCGAAACAAATCATAACTACAAGATTTTCGACTTCACCCGCTGACATAAAAAACAAAAATATATCTAAACAAAAAATATTAACTAACTGGGTTTTCAACTGTTGCTCTCATTTCCTGAGCCGCCACAACCATTTCGATTAAAGCTTTTTTGGTTTCGTCCCAATGGCGTGTTTTTAAACCACAATCAGGATTTACCCAAAGCTGATCTAAAGGAATTACGGCTGAAGCTTTCTCTAGTAATTTCACCATTTCTGTACTCGAAGGCACACGCGGAGAGTGAATATCGTAAACTCCAGGTCCAATTTCGTTTGGATATTTAAAGTTGGCAAAAGCATCTAAAAGTTCCATTTGCGAACGCGAACATTCGATTGTGATAACATCGGCATCCATATCGGCAATGTTTTGAATGATGTCGTTGAACTCGCTGTAGCACATGTGCGTGTGAATCTGAGTATCGTCGTTAACTCCAGATGCAGAAATTCTAAACGCTTTTACGGCCCAGTCTAAGTAGTTTGCCCATTCTTCTTTTCTTAACGGCAAACCTTCGCGAATGGCTGGCTCATCAATTTGAATGATTTTAATTCCGGCTTTTTCTAAGTCTACAACTTCATCACGAATGGCCAAAGCAATTTGCGTACAAGTTTCAGAACGTGGCTGATCGTTACGAACAAACGACCATTGTAAAATTGTTACAGGTCCTGTAAGCATTCCTTTTACCCATTTTGGAGTTAAAGATTGCGCATATTTTGACCATTTTACCGTCATTGGGTTTGGTCTGGAAACGTCGCCGTAAATAACCGGAGGTTTCACGCAACGACTTCCGTAGCTTTGAACCCAGCCATTTTTGGTAAACGTAAATCCGTCCAATTGTTCTCCGAAATATTCCACCATATCGTTACGCTCGAATTCTCCGTGAACCAAAACATCGATTCCGGTTTCTTCCTGAAAACGAATGGTAGCTTCGGTTTCTTTTTCGATTAAATCATTGTATTGTTCCGTTGTTAATTCTCCTTTTTTAAATTTCGCTCTCCAGCTTCTCACTTCAGCTGTCTGCGGAAAAGATCCAATTGTGGTTGTTGGGAATAAAGGTAAATTCAAAGCTTCGATTTGGTTTTTTCTTCTTGTTGCAAAAGTGCTTTTACGTTGGTCATCAGAAGTTGTAATTCCCGCAACACGCGCTTTAACTTCATTATTGTGAATTAATTTTGAAGTTTTACGGTTTTCATTTGCAATTACATTTCGCTCATAATCAACCGAATTTTTAACATCTACTTCGTTTGATGCAAATTGTTTTAAAAGTACAATTTCGTTGATTTTTTGCTTCGCGAAAGCTAACCATTGTTTGATTTCGGGAGTTAAAGTTTGATCGTTTGTTTCTAAATCCAAATCGCACGGACTGTGAATTAAAGAACAAGACGGAGCAACCAGAATTCTGTTTTCGCCTAAAGCATCGGTCGCTTTTTTAATTAATTCTAATGATTTTTTGAAATCGTTTTTCCAGATATTTCTTCCATCAACAACTCCCAAAGAAAGATTCACGTTTGAAGCCAATTTCCCAGATTCTAAAATATCATCTAATTGAAGCGGGCAGCGAACTAAATCTAAATGAAAAGTATCAACCGGAAGAGCTAAAGCTGTTTCCAGATTTTCGCCGAAGCAGTCAAAATAATTCGCTAAAATGATTTTAATATTCGGGAAACGTTTGTTGATTTCGTTGTACACTTTCGTGAAAGTATTTCTTTCTTTATCCGTTAAATTTAAAGCTAAGAAAGGCTCGTCAAGCTGAATGTACTCGGCGTTTTCTGCTTGTAGTTTTTCGAAAATTTCGAAATATACAGGAAGTAAAGCATCAATAAGATCAATTCGGTGAAAACCTTCTTCTTTTTCTTTTCCTAAAAGCAAATATGAAATAGGTCCAATTAAAACGGGTTTTGTCGCAATTCCTAAGTCTATCGCTTCTTTAAATTCATTGATTATTTTTTCTGAAAACAATTCAAACTTTTGGTTTTTTGTAAATTCAGGAACAATGTAATGATAGTTGGTATCGAACCATTTTGTCATTTCCATTGCTACAACATCTTGTGCGCCTTTTTGCGCGCCTCTTGCCATGGCAAAATACAAGTCAAGTGATGAATTTGTTTTGGCCAGTTCGTGATATCTTGCAGGAATTGCGCCAACTGTCAAAGTCAAATCCAAAACCTGATCGTAAAAAGAAAAATCGTTAGACGGAATTAAATCTACTCCGGCTTCTGATTGTAAATGCCAGTTTCTAATTCGAATTTCTTTTCCCGCATCAATAAGTTCCTCTGCAGAAATTTTTCCAGCCCAGTATAATTCATTGGCTTTTTTTAACTCTCTGTTGCTCCCGATTCTTGGATAACCTAAATTATTTGTTTTCATTTTGATTTCAGTATTTTTTACTGAACAAATTTATTGTATTAGATTTTATAACTTATATTTGAGGTTTATTTCAGTGAAATCTATTTTTAAAATCTATTTTTAAAGATTTAATTACTGTAAATTACTTTTAAAAGAACCTTTAGCCGTAAAAAAAACTATGGAAAACCTTGATAAAACCGATTTGCTTATCCTGAAACACCTTCAGGAAAACTCAAATATCAACACAAAAGACCTTGCGAGTAAATTATTCCTTACAGTAACGCCTGTTTATGAACGTATAAAAAGATTAGAAAGAGACGGATTTATAACAAAATATGTTGCGTTGCTCGACAGAAAAAAAATGAATCGTGGTATGACCGTTTTTTGCAATGTCCGCTTAAAGGAACATGCCAAAAATGTGGGAAGTAATTTTGTAAAAGATATTGTGGCACTTCCAGAAATTATAGAATGTTATAACATTGCCGGCGATTACGATTTTATGCTTAAAATTCTGGTGCAGGATATGGCTAGTTATCAGGATTTTGTGATGAATAAATTATCTACCATTGAAAACATCGGAAACACGAATAGTATTTTTGTAATGGGAGAAATTAAACATAGTACTGCTTTAGAGTTTTAATGACTTTAAAAATCTTAAAATAAAACGTATTTTTGACCTTTTAGATCATCAATCTAAAATCAATCCCGAAGCTTCGGGACTAAATTCTAAAATTAAAAAATGAACTGGGAACAACTTTTATCTCTAAAAAAGCAAGGCGACACAGGCAAAAGATTACGTATTGAACAAGATGATACACGATTGGGTTTTGAGGTCGATTATGACCGAATTATCTTCTCGGCTGCATTTCGATCTTTGCAGGATAAAACACAGGTAATCCCACTTTCTAAAACAGATTTCGTTCATACGCGTTTGACACACAGTTTAGAAGTTTCGGTTGTGGGAAGATCGTTAGGACGTTTGGTTGGAAAAAAAATCATCGAAAAATATCCTTATTTAAAAGAAGTTCACGGCTATCATATGAATGATTTCGGAGCAATTGTAGCAGCAGCGTCATTGGCACACGATATCGGAAATCCACCTTTTGGACATTCGGGTGAAAAAGCTATTGGTGAATATTTTTCAATCGGAAACGGGTTAAAATACAAAGATAAACTTACCGCAAAACAATGGCAGGATTTAATTGATTTTGAAGGAAATGCCAATGGTTTTTCGGTTCTAACGGCGAGTCGTCCGGGAATTGAAGGCGGGCTTAGAATTTCATACGCCACTTTGGGTGCTTTTATGAAATATCCTAAAGAAAGTCTTCCGAAAAAACCAACGAGCAATATTGCCGATAAAAAATACGGTTTCTTCCAGACTGATAAATTGTTTTTTGAAGAAGTAGCTCAGGATATGGGAATGATTGCCAACAAAGAAGATGGCGATATTGGTTTTGAAAGACATCCGTTGGCGTATTTAGTAGAAGCTGCAGATGACATTTGCTACACTATTATAGATTTTGAAGACGGAATAAATCTTGGTTTGGTTTCTGAAGATTATGCTTTAGAATATTTAATTAAACTGGTAAAAGATAACATTGGAGTTGCCAAATATAAATTGTTGGAAACCAAAGAAGACCGAATCAGTTATTTGCGTGCTTTGGCAATTGGCGCTTTAATTAGCGATGCTGTTGATGTTTTTATTGAAAATGAAGAAGCAATCTTGGCGGGTAATTTTCCGTATGCTTTAACCGATAAAAGCAAATACAAAGCGCAGATGAATGATATTATTCAATTAAGCGTTGAAAAAATCTACCAAAGCCGTGAAGTCATCGAGAAAGAAATTGTAGGTTATCAAATCATTCAGACTTTGCTGGATAAATTTATTACAGCATTCAATAATAAATACGAAGGAACTGCATCAAACTACGATAAACTAATCTTGAAAATGCTGCCAGTAAAGCATCATCTCGACAAAGGCAATTTATACGAGCGTCTGCTTCATATCTGCCATTATGTTTCGCTTTTGACAGATGGGAATGCATTAGAATTATATGAAATGATTCAAGGGCATAAAAAGAACTAAAATTAATATACCATAAAAAAGAACCCCATAAAGCGTAAGTTTTATGGGGTTCTTTGTATAAGATTTATTATTTAAAAGCGTAAACTAAGCCAACACCTAAAACCTGACGGAGTTGTGCTCTTGGTCCGTCGTTAACCTGACTTGTTGTTCCCGTTGTAGGATCAACGACATCTTTTTTAGTTTTAATGTCGTCATCATAAACTAAATGCACGCCAATATTTGCTTTAACATAAGCATTAACAACAAGATCTAAACGCGTATCATAATCCACATCGACATTTCCAAATTTGTTCAAATAATCGGTATATAAACTTAGGCGGTTTTCGTAGAAAATGTTTTTGTAAATCTCGCTTTTCATGTATCCTGTAAACAAAATACCAAACTCAGCTTTTACTTTTTGTCCTTCTTCCACTAAAATTTGTGCAGTAGGATCAAGAGGATCTGTTATATAAACTGCTTTTTTAACACCAAAAGAACCTTGATTAGCAAGATATTGATCTAATACCAAAGTTGTCTTTAAAGTAATCGGAGAGAAGTAAAAAGTTCTGTTTTTCTTTTTGTCTGAGTTCTCAGCTCCAGCTCCTAAAAAGATGTAAGCTGGTGCAAAAGGTTTAGAGATCGCAATGTCTCGGTTAGGATAGTTGTAACCGTTTGTAAATTGCGTATTGAAATTAAACTTAGCAGAATAATACCAGTTTGATAAAGAATCTTTTCTGAAACCATAAGTAGAGTTCATCAAAATTGCGTCATCTGTTTTTCTAAGTTCTGTTCCGTCTTGTTTATTTAAACCATATTTTACAATAAGTTCGTTCACCCATTTATGATTTCCTTTAACGAAAGTTCTTCCAAATTCACCTTTAAACAACCCAGAAATAGAACTTGTTCCCCCGGCACTCCAATTCACAAAAGCGATTTCCGAAATGTCAAAACCTAATTGATTTTTTTTAGTCCAATTGGAAGGTAGTTTTGGTAGTTGATTTGGATCTAAAGTCGTTTGTATAAGTTGGGCAAAGTTTTTTGAAGTACTTAAAAGCAACAGAAGTAAAAGGGTAGAACGCAATAATTTCATTAGGTTGATTTTATTTTTTTTTGGTGCTGCAAAATAATTATTTTAGACCGTTTGAAAAAGATTTATTAAACTTTTAACGTCAATTTTACACAATTGTTGCAGTTGCGCTACCGTTCCGTGCTCAATAAATTCGTCTGGAACACCCAAAATTTGAATATTATTCTTGAAATTATTTGTTGCTGCAAACTCTAAAACAGCACTTCCAAAACCTCCAATTTTAGCCCCGTCTTCTATTGTAATTATGTTTTCAAAATCTAAAAAAATCTGTTGTAATAATTTGATATCTAATGGTTTAATGAATGGGAAATCGTAATGTGCAATGCGTTCAGAATTTGAACATTGGCTTAGTGCTTCGATAACATTATTTCCAATTGTTCCAGTAGATAAAACGGCCATTTTTGTTCCCTTTTTTAAGCAGTTTGCTTGGCCAAATTTAATTTTCTCATAATGTCCGAAATTTTCTACTTCCCAATTCGGAAGAACCCCTCGGCCGCGTGGATATCGGATTGCAATAGGATTATTTAGACCTAATTGAGCTGTATATAAAATGTTTTGAAGCGCAATTTCATTAATAGGCGCATAAATTATCATATTAGGAATCGTGCGCAAATAAGCAATATCAAAAACGCCATGATGTGTTGCTCCGTCTTCGCCAACCAAACCGGCTCGATCTAAACAAAAAATCACAGGTAAATTTTGTAAAGCTACATCATGAATGACTTGATCGTAAGCACGTTGTAAAAAAGTTGAATAAATATTACAATATACAATCATGCCTTGTGTGGCCATTCCGGCAGCAAGAGTTACAGCGTGCTGTTCTGCAATTCCAACATCAAAAGCACGTTCTGGAATTTCATCCATCATAAACTTTAAAGAGCTTCCTGATGGCATTGCAGGCGTAATTCCGATGATTTTTTGGTTCTTTTTAGCTAAATCTAAAATGGTCAAGCCAAAAACATCTTGATATTTTGGAGGCAAATTGTCTTCATGTTTTAAGTGAATTTCTCCAGTCGAAGCGTCAAATTTTCCGGGTGCATGATATTTTACCTGATTTTCTTCAGCTTGCTGCAGGCCTTTTCCTTTTGTGGTTACAATATGAAGAAATTTTGGACCTTTTATCTTTTTTAACCGATTTAGCTCTTGTATTAAAGTTGGAAGATCATGCCCGTCAATTGGACCCGAATAATCAAAATTCAAAGATTTGATCATGTTATTTTTCTTCGGATTTTTTCCTTCTTTTACCGCCGTAAGATACTTTTTGAGTGCACCAACGCTCGGATCAATTCCGATAGCATTATCATTCAAAATAACCAATAAGTTAGCATCGGTCACTCCGGCGTGATTTAAGCCTTCAAATGCCATTCCGCTTGCAATAGAAGCATCACCAATGACGGCAATGTGCTGTTTCTCAAAATCGCCTTTTAAGTTTGACGCAATCGCCATTCCCAACGCAGCAGAAATAGAAGTAGAAGAATGGCCTACGCCAAAAGTGTCATAAACACTTTCGCTTCTTTTTGGGAAACCCGAAATACCATGAAGTTGTCTATTAGTGTCGAAATTTTTTCTTCTTTCGGTTAAAATTTTGTGTCCGTAAGCCTGATGGCCAACATCCCAAACTAATAAATCGTCGGGCGTATTAAACACATAATGCAAAGCAATTGTCAATTCAATGACGCCTAAACTTGCTCCCAAATGGCCTTCTTTTACAGAAACAACATCAATTATAAATTGGCGTAATTCCTGAGCAACTTCTGGCAGCTGCGCTTCAGAAAGTAAGCGTAAATCGGCGGGATTGTATATGTTTGAAAGTAAATTGCTTTTCATTGTAAGGTAAAAAGCAAATTTACGGTTTTAAATTTAATTTCTCTAGCCGACTGCTATTTCAATATTTTGCAACATTAATTGCGGTTATCGCTGAAACGTTTTCTGAATTAACAGGGTCTTTTTGAATTTGTATTGACAATAAATACCTCATTCTTATTTTTTTTCCATTTTGCATTCCAGGCTGCCATCTTTCTGAAGAATTTAAAACCCGAATTGTTTCTTCCATAGTTCCAAAACCTAAATCTTTAAGGGGTGTGATATGCTCTAAAGAACCATCTTTTTCTACAACAAATGAAACTTTAATTTCACCTGTTTTCTCTTTAGCTTCTTCGGGCAATCTAAATTTATTTTTGAAAGAATTGTAAAATTTTTCAACCCCGCCGTTGTATTCAGGATCTATTTCAATTGCTCCTCCCATCATTATGATATCATCTTGTACAACAGTTTCTTGTTTTATTTTTTCGCTGCAACTAATTTTTTTAGAATTAGATTTAACAGGAGGTTTTTCAAATTTTACCTGATTTATTTTTGGCGGAGGTGGCGGAGGCAAAATTTTAGTATTCGAGTCATTTTTTGGAGGTAATGTGGCTCCTACAGTTATATCTTCCTGTTCTTTAACAACTTCTACCTTGTCGATTTTTTGTTTGTTCCCATCTTTATCTTGACAACTAAACAAAGTAGTTCCCATAGCAATAAACAAAGCAAGCAAAAACATTTTGTGATAATGAGTTTGAGTGTATAAAACCTCACGTGGAATCTGAATTATTATAGAATCCAATTGCGATTTTTTAAATCTGCCGCAAATTTTATTGTTTTGATTTTGAATGAAAAAATGCTGTACTTCTTGCGGTAACATTTCGGTAAAATCGATAACGGTTTTGGCGCAGCTCAAACAAAAACGGCCATTTTCGTTTGGCGTCATTTTGTCCCAGTTTTCATGGCAAGGCTCAGGAATCGTAATTTTAAATTTTCTTTCCATGCATTATTGAATAAAGGGAATTGGCAAAATATAAGATGATCTAACAATATGACTGTTATGTTTTCCCGGAATCCACTTTGGAGCAGTTTTTAAAACTTTAATAGCTTCTTCTCCGTTTCCTGTGCCTGTATTTTCAACTATATTGAAATTACTCAAACTGCCATCTTTTTCTACAACAAACACTATTTTTCCTTGAAATTTATCTGTTTTAGTTGAAACAGGATAATTTTTATAAAAATAAGCATAGAATTTTTTCATTCCATTTTCTGGAACAGGTGAAACATCTAAATCTTTTGAGCTATGTATAATATCATACTTAAAAGTTCCTTGCTCAATAGAATTAGGAATAAGTAATGCGCCAACTATAGTCTCTTCGTGAGTTTTTTTTGACTCTACTTTTTTTGACTCTATCTGATGTCCATAACATGAATTATTGGTCTCGTTTTGATCTTGATTTGTATTATCAACAATCTCGATTTTATCAATTCTATTTTTGTTCCCATCTCTATCTTGACAGCTAAACAAAGTAGTTCCCATAGCAATAAACAAAGCAAGCAAAAACATTTTGTGATAATGAGTCTGAGTATGTAAAACCTGACTTGGAATCTGAATTATTATAGAATCCAATTGCGATTTTTTAAATCTGCCGCAAATTTTATTATTTTGATTTTGAATGAAAAAATGCTGTATTTCTTGCGGTAACATTTCGGTAAAATCGATAACGGTTTTGGCGCAGCTCAAACAAAAATGGCCGTTTTCGTTTGGCGTCATTTTGTCCCAGTTTTCATGGCAAGGTTCAGGAATCGTTATTTTGAATTTTCTTTCCATTTTGAATATCAAGATTTAAATGTAATAAAAAATAATAGTAAAACCTTATTTTTGCAATTATGATAAATCCTTTCACCGACGAATACTTCATGAAAAAAGCTTTGCAGGAAGCTGAAATGGCTTTTGAAAAAGGCGAAATTCCTGTTGGAGCCATAATTGTTGTGGCTGATAAAGTCATTGCAAGAAGTCATAATTTGACTGAATTGCTAAATGATGTTACTGCACATGCTGAAATGCAGTCGATAACTGCAGCCGCTAATTTTCTTGGTGGAAAATATTTAAAGGATTGCACTTTATATGTTACACTCGAACCTTGCCAAATGTGCGCCGGTGCTTTGTATTGGAGTCAGATTTCTAAAATTGTTTTTGGCGCCCGTGATGAACAGCGCGGCTTTATCGTTATGGGAACAAAGCTTCATCCTAAAACTACTGTTGTTTCTGGCGTTATGGCCAATGAAGCTGCTGATTTGATGAAACGATTTTTTATAGAAAGACGTAAGTAGCTTTAAAATAAATAAGTCATATAAAGACATATGAAAATCATAAAAGAATTAAAGCAGATTATATTATAAAACGTGTTTTCTGAGAAACCTTTTTTTGACAGCAGAATTTTTATACTTATTGCTATTGAAAAGAGAAGTACAGTACAAAAGTAAAATTGAATTCCATTGACGCTTAAGTCATTAGAAAGGAGTTTTGTGTAGTCATTTTTCTCCGAATTGACTTTTGTAACGGATTTAAATAATAAAGAATACTCAATTTCAATATTGCTTTCTTCGACGTCATCTTTTGCAGTTGAGAATGTAAATCCTTTTTTTGTATAATAATGATAAGAAACTTTTTGTTTAGAACCATTTTTTCCTCCTGTAGTCTGCACAGCAGAATAAATTATAGTGTCTTTTATTTTTGAAGTTGGTAAAATAAAATAGTCGAAAAATAATAGAGATATTATAAAAGCCACTATTAGAAAAAGATACACGATTACCTTTTTATTCTTTATTATGAACTCATCTTCTGAGGAATATTTCGACATAAATTAATAAATTAAATGCTTCGAAGATATTATATTTTGGTTTGAGTTGGCATAAAACTTCAACAAAAGTTAAATAGTTACTGTAGCGAATTTTCCTCTTAAAATATTTTAAAAAATATTCTACATTTACTACAATATATTTAGCCTTTGGATAGTTATGCTCTTTAACTATCAAATGTTAAAACGTTCTGTCATTTTCTATAATTTGTAACCATTAACTCTAAATAAAAGTGAAAGCAAAAGGATTAGTTCTCGTATTTTGTGTGTTTTTTATTTTTCAATCTTGCGGCAGAAAATCAGCAGCCGATTTCAATTCCGATTTTTCATTATTTAAAGAGTATATAGTCAGTTTTACCGGGGGAATAGTTTCTTCGGAATCTGATATTCGAGTGGTTCTGGCTTTCGATAAAAAAGAATGGAAAGCCAATCAAGTTTTAGACAGCGATTTATTTGATATTTCTCCAAGCGTCGACGGAAAAGTGGTCGCACTTTCTACTAATACAATTGCCTTTATTCCAGAAAAAAAGCTGGATCCCGGAACTGAATATCAGGTAACCTTAAATTTAGACAAGCTTATTACGCTCCCAAAAGACAAAGAGGGAACGCTTTCTAAATTTAATTTTACGGTAAAAACAATCAAACAGGATTTTACTATAAATACGGCTGATATTCAATCGTACAGCAAAGAATATCAATATTTAAACTGTGTTTTAAAAACGGCTGACTTTATTGATCTTGAAACAGCTAAAAAGTTAATAGAAGCAAAACAAAAGGGAAATAATCTTAAAATTAAATTTGATGCAAAATCGGGTTCCGCAAAAGAATTCAATTTTATAATTGACAGTATTCAGCGTTATTCTGAAGCCACAAATCTTGAAATTTTATATGATGGAAGTGATTTTGATATTGATCAGAAAGGTCAAATCGATGTTCCGATCACCAATATAAACGAATTTAAAATCGTAAAAGTTGAGATCCCAGACGGAAGCAATCAATCACTGACAATCAATTTTTCTGAACCTTTAGAAAAAGGCCAGGATTTTAAAGGTTTGGTTTCGATTCAGAACGCAAATAATTTAAAATTCTCAACACAGGGAAATTTACTTAAAGTATATTTTAGTAATGAAAAAACGCCAGCTCAAACAGCAGTTTCTGCTCCTGTTGTAGTTGAAGAAAGTGCGGTTTCATTGGCAGATTCTGCATCGGTTGTTGTAGACAGTGCATCTGCTGTGGTTGATGAGGCTGTAGAAGTAGTTCAAGATGAAGAGCCAGAAGCAGCATCGGAACAAATTTTAGCGGGAGATTTATTAGTTGAAGTTTTTCAGGGAATTGAAAGCCAATACGGCAAAAAAATGGAAGCGAATTTTACTCAGAAGATTTCGTTTGACCAAATAAAACCAAGTGTGCGCTTTATTAAAAACGGAACTATTTTGCCAAGTTCCAATAATTTAAAATTGAATTTTGAAGCTGTAAATTTAAGTGCAGTCGATGTAAAAGTATACAAAATCTACAAGAATAATATTCTTCAATTCCTTCAGTATAATGAGCTAAACGGCAGTCAAAATCTCAAGAAAGTAGCACAACCAGTAGCGAAAACTACATTGAATTTAAGCGAAAACAAACTTATAAATCCGAATAAATGGAACACATTTGCTTTAGATTTATCTAAAATAATTACGCCAGAACCAGGAGCGATTTATAGAGTAGAATTTGTGTATAAAAAGAAATACTCTCTATATAAATGCGAAACTTCTGAAGAAGACCAAAGTGATGAAGAGGAAGAAGAAGTTGATGAAAATGATGTAAACTACAGCGGAAACTCCTATGACGACTATTATTATGATGATTACGAATGGCGAGAAAGTCAAGATCCTTGCTCAAGTTCGTACTATTATAATGCCAGAATTGCAACTAATATTTTAGCGACAGATTTGGGTGTTATTGCCAAAAGAGGAGAAAACAAATCGTATTTATTTGCTGTAAATAATATTGTAACAACTGAGCCGGTTTCCAATGCAAGGGTTGATTTGTACAATTATCAACAGCAAAAATTAGCGACTAGCGCAACCAGCAGTGAAGGAATTGCTTCTTTCCAGCTCGATAAATTCGCTTATTTTGCTATTGTATCTTTAGGAAATCAATCGACTTACGTAAAATTAGACGACGGACTTTCATTATCTGTGAGTAATTTTGATGTGGCCGGCGAAACGTTGCAAAAGGGCTTAAAAGGCTTTATTTATGGAGAACGTGGTGTTTGGCGTCCGGGAGATAACTTGTATTTGTCTTTCATTTTAAATGATGCTTCGAATAAATTGCCAAAATCACATCCAATTAAGTTTAGATTGAATGATCCGAATGGGAAAACTGTTTATCAAACCATTCAAAAAACCAATGAATTAAATCATTACGCATTTACAGTTCCAACAAGTGCAGATGCACCCACAGGAAATTGGGAAGCCATGGTCAGTGTTGGAGGTGCGAAATTTTATAAAAGCATTAAAATTGAAACCATTAAGCCAAATCGTTTAAAAATAAAGAATAATTTCTCCAGAAAAACACTTTCATCTGCGTATCCAAACAAAAGTAATTTGGAAGTGACTTGGCTTCACGGCGCTATTGCTAAAAATTTGAATGTAGAAATGCAAGCTAAGTTTTCGCAGCAGGCGACCACTTTTAAAGGTTATGAGAAGTTTACTTTTGATGATTTAGTACGTCAATTCAGCACAGAAGAAATTAATGTTTTCTCTGGAAAATTAAATGAAAACGGAAAAGCTTCAGTAAATATCGAACCAAAATTACAAGGTCAGGCACCAGGAATGCTTCGAGCTTCATTCATTACAAAAGTATATGAAGAAGGTGGAGATTTTAGTACAGATGTTATTTCGACTACGTATTCTCCATATAAAACCTATGTTGGAATAAAATCACCGGAACCAAATAAATACGGAATGCTGGAAACCAGAACCAACAATCGTTTTGATATTGTGACGCTTGATGAAAACGGAAGACCAAAAGCGGTTAGAAATCTGGAAGTAAAAGTTTATAAAGTAGAATGGCGCTGGTGGTGGGATGCTTCTAGCGATAATTTATCAAATTATAATTCTTCGAATGCGACAACTTCCTATAAAACATTTGTTATCAATACAGATTCTAGCGGAAGAGGAAGTGTTCAGTTTTCATTGACTGATGAAGAATGGGGACGTTATTTGATTCGTGCCTCAGACAATGCTGATGGGCATGCAACTGCTTTGACCGTAAACATTGACTGGCCAATTTGGTCTGGAAAAACGCGAAACAGAGATGCTTCTACAGCAAATATGTTAGTGTTTTCTACTGATAAGAAAAACTACGCTGTAGGCGAGAAAGCACAAATATCTTTTCCGTCAAGCGAAGGCGGTCGCGCTTTAATTTCAATTGAAAACGGATCAAAAGTAGTACAGACTATTTGGGCTAAAACTGAAAAAGGAGAAACAAAAGTTGAAGTTCCGATCACTGCTGCAATGGCACCAAATGTGTATTTTAATATTACGCTTTTACAGCCACATGCGTCGACTAAAAATGATTCGCCTATTCGTATGTACGGAATTGTTCCGATAGAAGTTGTTGATAAAAATACCATTTTAGCACCCACACTTTCAATGCCTGATGTTTTAAAACCAGAGCAGACATTTACTGTAAAAGTAGGCGAGAAAACAGGTAAGGAAATGACGTATACAATTGCAGTTGTAGACGAAGGTCTGCTTGATTTAACTCGTTTTAAAACACCAAATGTCTGGGATAGTTTCTATGTTCGTGAAGCTTTAGGAGTAAAAACTTGGGATATTTATGATGATGTAATTGGTGCCTATGGCGGAAAAATAAATCAGATTTTCAGTATTGGTGGAGATCAAGATTTAGGCGGAGGAAAAGCTAAAAAAGCAAACCGTTTTAAACCTGTTGTATTGTATTATGGTCCGTTTAAGTTAGAAAAAGGACAAACTAAATCACATCAATTAAAATTGCCGAAATATATTGGTTCAGTTCGAACTATGGTAGTTGCCGGTGATGCTAATACTAGTGCTTACGGAAGTGTCGAAAAAGCAACTCAAGTAAAAAGTCCTTTGATGGTTTTGGCTTCGTTGCCAAGAAAAATTTCGCCTTCTGAGAAAGTAACAATTCCGGTTACCATTTTTGCAACAGAGAAAAATATTAAAAATGTTTCGATTCAGATAAAAACAAGCAATGGATTGAAAGTAATGGGAAGCGCAACTCAAAGTTTGACTTTTACAGAACCGGATGAAAAAATGGCTTATTTTAATTTAGTTGTTGGTTCTCAAACCGGAATTGCGAAGGTGCAGGTAATTGCCACTTCTGGAAAAGAGAAATCGGTTTATGATGTTGAGATCGACATGACGAACCCGAATCCGGTAACAAATACTTTTACCGATGTGATTTTGTCTCCAAACAGTACCAAGACCATTTCATGGAAAACCTTTGGAGTTGTGGGAAGCAGCAAAGCAAGATTAGAAGTTTCTTCAATGCCAACAATCAATTTAAATGGAAGATTGCAATATCTTATTCAATATCCACATGGCTGTGTAGAGCAAACGACTTCTTCAGTTTTTCCACAGTTGTATTTGAATGATGTTGTTGATTTGGATGCAACTCGAAAAGCACTTATTCAAAAAAATATTACGGCAGGAATTACCAGATTAGGAAGTTTTCAGCTGTCAAACGGAGGAGTGGCTTATTGGCAAGGAAATACGACTGCTGATGATTGGGGAACTTCATATGCGGGACATTTCTTGATTGAAGCAGAGAAGAAAGGATATGTTTTGCCAATTAACTTCAAATCAAAATGGATTTCGTATCAGCAGAAAGAAGCAAAACAATGGCGTTTCGAACCAAAATACGGAAATGATTTGGCTCAGGCTTATCGATTATATACTTTGGCTTTAGCCGGAAATGCCGATTTGTCTTCTATGAACAGATTACGTGAAACAAAAGGAATTTCTAATGAAAGTATGCTTCGTTTAGCTGCTTCGTACGTTTTGGCAGGACAAAAATCTGCTGGATTGAACCTGTTTTTACACAGTAAAATAGAAGATGAATCAAATAATTATAATTATTACTATTATGGTTCGAGCGAAAGAAACAGGGCGATGGCTTTAGAGACGATGCTGCTTTTAGGACAAAAGCAAAAAGCTTTTGATATGGCTTCAAAATTAGCCAAACAAATGTCTAACAATCAATGGATGAGTACACAGACAACTGCTTATTGTTTGTACTCAATGTCAAAATTTGCAGTAAGCAATGGTCCAAAAGGAGTTAATATTCAGTTTAGCAAAAACGGAAAAGGTGAAACAATAAACACACAAAAAGCAATTGCTGACAGAAATTTAGTGGTTCAGACAGGTACAAACAGTGTCATTCTAAAAAACATTAAAAACAATACTATTTATGTTCGAGTTTTAAATACTGGAATATTACCAATCGGACAAGAAAATGCAATTCAGAGCGATGTTGCTGCAAATATTGTTTTCAAAAACAGAAAAGGAAGCGTAATTAATGTTTCGAAAATCAGCCAAGGAACAGAGTTTATTGCAGAGGTTACCATTCGAAATCAAAGAAATGAACATGTAGAAAATGTTGCCTTATCACAAATTCTGCCTTCAGGATTCGAAATCGTAAATACTCGTTTTACTGATTATGGAGACGCAACAAATAATATAGCCGATTATATTGATATTCGAGACGATAGAACTAATTTCTATTTTGGAATGAAAGCTGGCGAAACAAAAGTCTTTAGGATTTTGCTGAATGCATCTTATCTTGGGAATTATTATTTGCCTGGATTGCAATGTGAGGCAATGTACGATAATACTTTCTTAGCGAGAACAAAAGGATTTTGGGTTGAGGTTGTAAAATAAAGTTTCAGAAGGATTAAGTATCCTAACAGGTTTTTAAAACCTGTTAGGTATCTATATTGAGTTAGAATACTTATAAAAAGATTAGAAAACAAACAATCTATCAAGTTTGTAAACCTGTTATGTTAATAAAAATGAAAGAAGGTGAAGAAGGATTTTTTTGAAGAAGGACAATATTATCACATCTATAACAGAGGAAATAACAAAGGGAATATTTTTGTAGAAGAAAAAAATTATAAATACTTTCTTGAAAAATTTAAAAAATATATTTTACCTATTGCAGATGTCTATGCGTATTGTTTATTAAAAAATCATTTTCATATTGTTCTTAGGATAAGAGATAAAGTAGATTTGCCAGAAAAATTAAGAGAGAAAATTCATTTACCATTTTCTAACTTATTTAATTCTTATTCTAAAAGTATTAATAAAGCGTATAGTAGAACCGGAAGTTTATTTCAAGAACACTTACAAAGACACAGAATAGAAGATGAAGATTATTTAAAACAGTTAATTATTTATGTCCATTTGAATCCTGTTAAACATAAGTTTACAGATCGTTTTGAAACTTATTTACATTCATCATATCGGGCTTATTTATCTGAAAAGACAACAAGTATTGATAGAGATTTTATTATTAATTTGTTTGAAGGATTAGAGAATTTTAAATTTTGTCATGATGAAAGAAGAATTATTTATGAAGGAATTATAAGTGATATAAATTTTACAGACGAATAAAAGTTTAGTATGTTATCCTAACAGCTTTCAAAACCTGTTAGGTATTATAAGAGAAATATTTTTATTAGGAATCAAAACATAGACCTAACAGGTTTTGGAAACCTGTTAGGATAGTAAAAATTGTAAAGTTGAAAAATAAACTTATAGCGTTTCTACAACGCATTATAAATTGGATAAAAAGAAACAAAATAAAGTCAGCAGTTGCATTTTTGCTCTTGCTGATTTACTATTTTTCGATACCGCGAACTTTATTTAAAGAACCGTATTCTAGTGTTATTGAAAGCAAAGAAGGCGAGTTGCTTGGTGCAAAAATCGCGAGTGACGGACAATGGCGTTTTCCTTCGCAGGACAGCGTGCCAGATAAATTCAAAAAATGTATTGTTTATTTTGAAGATGAATACTTTTATAAACATCCTGGATTTAATCCAGGAGCCATGGTAAATGCTTTTAAACAAAATCAAAAAGCAGGAAAAGTTGTTAGAGGAGGAAGTACATTAACACAGCAAGTTATTCGATTATCTCGAAAAGGAAAAAATAGAACTTATTTTGAAAAGTTAATAGAAATTATCCTGTCAACTAGATTAGAATTAGGTTATTCTAAAAATGAAATACTAGAATTATATGCGGCTCACGCACCGTTTGGCGGAAATGTAGTGGGACTTGAAATGGCTTCTTGGCGTTATTTTGGAGTTCAATCGAATCAATTGTCTTGGGCTGAGAATGCAGTTTTGGCTGTTTTGCCAAATGCGCCGAGCTTAATTTATCCGGGAAAGAATCAGATAAAACTCTTGAATAAACGAAACCGACTTTTATTAAAATTACACCAAGAAGGCATAATCGACAAGCAGACTTACGAACTTTCTATTGAAGAGCCGTTGCCTCAAAAACCGTATGATTTGCCTCAAATTGCGCCTCATTTATTGCAGAGAGTGGCAAAAAATGAAGAAGGAACTCGAGTAAAAACTACAATTGATTACGGTTTGCAAAATAGAGTCAATCAAATTGCAAAATATTATTACAATCAGTACAAGCAAAATGAAGTGCATAATTTGGCGATTTTAGTAATTGATGTTTCTAATCGAAATGTTATGAGCTATGTTGGTAATTCGCCAACAGACAAAAACCATCAAAAAGATGTTGATATTATTGATGCGCCTCGAAGCACAGGAAGTATCTTAAAACCGCTTTTATATGCTGGAATGCTAGATGACGGTGAATTGTTGCCAAACACTTTAGTTGCTGATGTGCCAACGCAAATTGCGGGTTATACACCTCAAAATTTTAATCTCACATTTGACGGAGCTGTTCCGGCACATCGCGCATTGTCACGATCATTAAATATTCCGGCAGTTTTGATGTTGCAGGATTTTGGAGTGAATAAATTTTATGAAGAATTGCAAAAATTCAAGTTGAGAGATATCAATAAAACACCAGATCATTATGGTTTGTCGCTTATTTTAGGCGGTGCCGAAAGTAATCTGTGGGATTTATGCCGAACTTATGCCGGTTTATCATCAACCGTAAATTATTACACTAAAAATCAATCCAAGTATCGAACAAATGAGTTTACAGAATTAAATTATAAAAATGATTTTGAACCTGATTTCGGATCTGAAACAAATCAGAAAAATATAATTGGTGCGGGATCAATCTGGTTGACGTATAATGCAATGGAAGAGGTAAACAGACCAGAAGGAGATGAAGCTTGGAAGTTTTATGACAGTTCCTTAAAAATTGCATGGAAAACCGGAACAAGTTTTGGGAATAGAGATGCCTGGGCAATTGGCACAAATTCAAAATATGTAGTCGGGATTTGGGTGGGAAATGCAACAGGGGAAGGAAGGCCAACGCTTACTGGTGTTACAAGTGCAGCTCCAATTTTATTTGATGTTTTCAATTTATTGCCGAGACAGCGATGGTTTGATACACCTTATAATGATTTAGAAAAAGTTGAGGTTTGTCGATTAAGCGGTTATTTAGCAAAAGAAGATTGCCCAAAAATTGCACAATGGGTTCCTAAAAAAGGAAAATCAACAGCAGTTTGTCCGTATCATAAAACAGTTCATTTAGATAAATTAGAAAAATTTCAGGTAAATAGCAGCTGTGAAAATGTGGAGAACATAGTAACTAAGAGCTGGTTTGTTTTGCCTCCGGTTATGGCTTGGTATTACAAAAGCCAGCATATCGAATATTTGCCTCTGCCACCCTTTAAAGAAGATTGCCAGGGAACGCAAACGAAAACAATGGATTTTATTTATCCTAAAACGAATAGCAAAATTTATTTAACAAAGAATTTCAACAGCGAAGTACAGCCTGTTATTTTGAAAGTGGCCTATTCTGAAAGAGATAAAGAACTGTTTTGGTATATTGATGATGTTTATAAAGCAACAACAAAAACGTTTCATGAATTGCCAATAACTCCAAGTACTGGAGTTCATTATATTACTGTTATAGATGCTTTTGGAAATGAAATTAGGAGAAGAATTGAAATTGTGAGAGAATAAAAAAGTGAAAATAAATTATAATTTTTTAAATTCTTAATTCCAAAATGAATAATTACTCCTAAAAAAAGCCACAAAAAAACCGCCAATCTCACGAAAGGCGGTTTTTGTTTTATTCTGAAATAACATTTCCTTTTTTATCATAGAAATGGTATTCTAAGTACGTGTAAGCGTCACGAGGTATGATTTTCACCCATTTCTTATGTTCAAAAAACCATTTTGAACGTAATGATGGAAAACCTTTACTGAGGTATGCAGCCACAAACGGATGTACATTAAGGACAACACTTTTGTGGATTTTTAAAATTCTGTCTAAATCAGATGCGATTTTATCAATGATTAAAATTGGCGCTTCAATTTCGCCATGTTCATTGTTTGGATCTTCTTCTCTAGTTTTAATATTTACTTCTGGTCTTACGCGTTGTCTTGTAATTTGAACTAAACCAAATTTACTTGGCGGTAAGATTTTATGCTTTGCTTTATCGTCGCTCATTTCTTCTCGCAAGAAGTCGAACAAGACTTTCCTGTTTTCAGGATTAGACATATCAATAAAATCAACTACGATTATTCCGCCCATATCACGCAAACGAAGTTGTCTGGCAATTTCAGCGGCTGCAATCATATTTACTTCCATGGCAGTGTCTTCTTGATTAGTCGCCTTATTAGAACGATTTCCGCTGTTTACGTCTATAACGTGAAGAGCTTCAGTATGTTCAATAATAAGATAAGCGCCTTTGCTCATAGAAACCGTTCTTCCAAAAGAAGTTTTGATTTGTCTCTCTATATTGTATTTCTCGAAAATTGGAGTGTCATTTGATTGATAAAACTTAACAATCGATTGTTTTGAAGGTGCAATTTCTTGCAGATATTCCTTCGTTTGGTGGTACAACTCTTCGTCATCTATTTGAATACCGCTGAAGGTATCATTAAATACATCTCTTAATATTGAAGAAGCTCTGTTAAGCTCTCCTAATACTTTTGATGGATGATGAGCAGTTGGTAATTTTTTACACATTGCAGTCCATCTGCTAAGCAGGTTCTGCAAATCTTTTTCTAATTCGGCTACGTTTTTGCCTTCGGCTACTGTGCGAACAATAACACCAAATCCTTTAGGTTTGATCGATAGAACAAGTTTTTTTAGACGGTCCTTTTCCTTTTTGTCTTCTATTTTTTGAGAAATAGAAACGCGGTCAGAAAACGGAACGAGAACAATAAATCTTCCTGCCAATGAAAGCTCAGCGCTTATCCTTGGACCTTTGGTCGATATAGGTTCTTTTACAACTTGAACTAAAACAGATTGATTGGCACTTAAAATATCAGTAATGATGCCATCTTTGTCAATCTCTTTTTCAAACTGAAAGGTTTTTAGGGAGAAATCTTTTATTTTACCTGCGCTTACAAGTTTTATGAATTTCAGCTGAGAAGCTAAGTTAGGTCCTAAATCGTGATAATGTAAAAAGGCATCTTTTTCGAAGCCAACATTTACAAAAGCAGCGTTAAGTCCAGCAACTGGTTTTCTTATTTTGGCAATAAAAATATCACCAACTTGAAAATTGCTTTTCTCTTCTTCTTTGTGTAATTCAATTAGTTTTCCATCTTTTAATAAGGCAAAATCTACGGCTTCAGAACTAGATCTAATGATTAATTCTTTATTCACACTGTAAATTTTTATCCAGACTTTTAGTTTCAGGTTTCAGGTTTCAGGTTTCAAGTTTTTCAACTCATAACTCATAGCCTATAACTCATAACTGATTGTAAGGATGGATTAAACAATATTTTTAACAGGTATTGAACCCGGGGGAATTTTAGTTAGCAGTTTTCCAGTTTCAGTTGCCAGTTTTAAGCTGCGAACTGTGACTTGTTACTAAGACTAAATTCCAATTTCAATGAACGTTAAAAAGAAAAAAGTAGTTTAAAACTACTTTTTCTTTTTGTGACGGTTAGCTCTCGCTCTTTTCTTTCTTTTGTGAGTAGCTACCTTATGTCTCTTTCTTTTTTTACCACTTGGCATATCGTGTCGATTTTATAATTAATTAATAGTATTATTTTGCTTCGTTATTCGTTTTAACTCCTTCTACAAATACTTTTGCAGGTTTAAAAGCAGGAATGTTGTGTGCAGGAATTTTGATTGTGGTGTTTTTAGAAATGTTTCTTCCTGTTTTTTCAGCTCTAGTTTTTACGATGAAACTACCAAAACCTCTTAGGTAAACATTGTCTCCAGTTTCCAATGAAGTTTTAACTTCTTCCATAAAAGTTTCTACTGTTGCTTGAACATCTCCTTTTTCAAGACCTAATTTCTCTGAAATTTTCGCTACGATATCTGCTTTCGTCATTTTCTTTCCTATTTTATTTTATAAATGATGTACTATTTTTTTGAGTTTGCAAATATAGGAATTAAAAAAATAATTAATCAAGCTAATTCGTTAAATTTTAATTACATAAACATTTACTTTTGTATTCTAAGTATTTTACGATGAATTTTCATAACTTATTGATAAATTGGTATTTACGAAACAAGCGTGATTTACCTTGGCGAAAAACGACCGATCCTTACCTAATTTGGCTCTCAGAAATTATGCTGCAGCAGACTCGAGTTGCGCAAGGAATGCCATATTTTTTTGCTTTTACAAAGGAATTTCCTACAGTGTTTGATTTGGCAAATGCCTCAGAAGAGCAAGTTTTGAAACTTTGGCAGGGATTAGGGTATTATTCTCGCGCCAGAAATCTGCATAAAACAGCTCAATATGTAGCAAATGAGCTGAATGGAGTTTTCCCAGAGAATTATGCAGCGTTATTGAAATTAAAAGGTGTTGGCGAATATACTGCGGCGGCGATTGCTTCATTTTCTTATAATGAAGCGGTTCCTGTAGTTGATGGAAATGTTTTTCGAGTGCTTTCTCGCTATTTTGATATCGAATCAGATATTGGCTTGCCTGCAACTAAAAAAGAATTTACAGAGCTAGCTAAAGAATTAATGCCAAAAGATAATCCAGCGATCTTTAATCAGGCGATTATGGAGTTTGGCGCTTTGCAGTGTGTTCCTAAAAGTCCAAATTGTTTGGTTTGTGACTTTAATGAAAGCTGCGCAGCACTTCAAAAAAAGAAGGTGGCTGCTTTGCCTGTAAAATCAAAAAAAACAAAAGTTACAAATCGATTCTTTAATTATTTGATTTTAGAAGATGCTTTAGGAAATACTTTAATTCAAAAAAGAACCGCAAAAGGAATTTGGCACAACTTGTATGAGTTTCCTTTATTAGAAAAAGATGAGATTGTTGGCTTTGATGTTGTCACAAAAGCAGTTCAAAACGATATTTTTCCATGTTATACTATTATAGGTATAGAGGAATGTAGTGAAACTACTGTCATTCATAAACTTTCGCATCAGCATCTGCATATTCAGTTCTGGAAAGTTAAAATTGCTGAAAAAATAGAGAACGGCGTGATAACCAGTGATTTAAAAAATTTTCCTTTTCCTATTGTGATTTATAATTTTATCGAAAAGCAGGAAATAAATTGCTAAAAAAATGTATCTTTGGGAGAAATACCACAAATTAACCATGAACGGAACATTAAATAAAGTGATGCTTATTGGCCATTTAGGCGATGATGTAAAGATGCATTATTTTGATGGAGGAAATTGCATCGGTCGTTTTCAGTTGGCTACAAATGAAGTTTATATTAATAAGACCACCAACGAAAAAATAACTTCGACAGAGTGGCATAATTTAGTCGTGCGTAATAAAGCCGCGGAAATCTGCGAGAAATATCTATCCAAAGGAGATAAAATATATGTTGAAGGTCGTATAAAATCACGTCAGTGGCAAGCAGAAGATGGCACTACAAAATACACGACTGAAATTCAAGTTACCGAGTTTACTTTCTTGACTACCAAAAAAGAAACTGGAAATCATAAACCACATCACGATTCAGAATCCGCAAAAAGTACTAACTTTGATGCGACAAATGAAGGCTTGCCTGTAAACGACCTGCCTTTTTGATTGTTTAACTAATCTTTTTTAATTTGGACCCAGAGCCCAGTTTACTTTTTACTACGACATTAGACATCAATTTGATAATTGGTTTTGTCGGAATATTTGTTTTGCTTTTTTTATCGGCCATTGTTTCAGGTGCCGAAGTAGCTCTTTTTTCTCTCTCTCAAAAGGATATTGATGAAACCTTACAAGACAATCTTTCTAAAGGAAAAATAATTTCTAAACTTTTAGATAAACCCAAAAAACTTTTAGCAACCTTATTGGTAGCAAACAATTTTTTAAATATTGGAGTCGTTATTCTATTCTCTTTTATTGGCAGAAATATTTTTGCACACGTAAGTTCGCCTGTGCTTAAATTTATTTTAGAAGTAATTTTGGTTACTTTCTTAATTTTATTATTTGCAGAAGTTTTGCCAAAAGTTTATGCCAGCCGAAACAATATAAAATTTGCTAAACGTGTTGCTTATCCGATTGCTGTTTTAGACAAATTACTTTCTCCGATAAGTTTGCCTATGCGCAGTGTTACGCTATATTTGCAGAATAAATTAGGGAAACAAAAAAATAGTTTTTCAATAAATCAGCTCTCGCAGGCGTTAGAACTGACAGATTCTGAAGGCACATCGAGCGAGGAGCAAAAAATATTAGAAGGAATTGTTTCTTTTGGAAATACAGATACCAAACAGGTTATGAGTCCGAGAATTGATATTTTTGCATTAGAAATATCAGAATCATTTCCAGTAATTTATCCAAAAATAATCGAAAAAGGATTTTCAAGAATTCCGGTTTACCGCGATAATATTGATCAGATCGAAGGCGTTTTATTCGTTAAAGATTTATTACCGCATATTGATAAAGAAGAGTTTGACTGGACGAGTTTGATTAGAGAAGCATTCTTTGTTCCGGAGAATAAAAAGCTTGATAATTTGTTGAAGGATTTTCAAGGTCTTAAAAGTCATTTGGCTATTGTGGTTGATGAATATGGCGGGACTTCTGGCTTAGTTTCTTTAGAAGATGTTATTGAGGAAATAGTAGGGGATATCAGCGATGAGTTTGATGATGAAAATTTGAATTTTTCTCAAATTGATGAAAAGAATTTTCTTTTTGAAGGAAAGATTAACATGAAAGACTTTTATCGAATCGTAAATGTTAATGAAGATATTTTTGAATCGCACAAAGGCGAAGCGGAAACATTAGCTGGTTTTATTCTTGAAATTCTGGGTAATTTTCCTAAAAAAGATCAAAAAGTAGCTTTCGAAAACTGTGTTTTTACAATCGAAACAGTAGATAAAAAGCGTGTAAAACAAATAAAAGTAACAATAGAATAAAATGCTTAAAAGAATAATTTCGGCAGCTGCCATTTTACTTGTATTAACAGTTGTAAGCTGTAAAGATGATGTAGTGCCAAAGCCGTCAAGTTACTTGCGTCTAGATTATCCTGAGGCGAAATATGTCAATTTTGAAAATAATTGTCCGTTTGCTTTTGAAATGAATGAAGCAGCGATAATTAAAGGTGAAAAAGACTGCGGATTTGCAATTACATATCCGAAAATGAAAGCGACAATTTATTTGACCTATAAACCAGTAAATGGAGATATTCAGAAATTATTAAAAGATGCTCAAAAACTAACGTATGAACATGTTATAAAAGCTGATGATATTTTAGAACAGCCGTATTTAAATCCGCAAAAGAAAGTTTACGGAATGTTTTATCAAGTTGATGGAAATGCTGCTACAAACTCACAATTCTACGTTACAGACAGTACAAAACACTTTATAACGGGATCAGTTTACTTTTATGCTAAACCCAATTTTGATTCGGTTATGCCTGCAGCAAGCTATATTAAAAATGATATGCAGCGCTTAATGGAAACACTAAAGTGGAAATAATAAACATAAAAAAAAAGGCGTTCAATTGAACGCCTTTTTTTTTATGTTTAAAATATAATTACGATTTCATGTTCGAAACTTTATATGTTTTACCGTCTCCTGTTTCTTGAACAACTTTAGTTAAAGATTCAGGATTTTGAATTGTTTTGTCAAAAGTTACGGTTGCAGTGTTTTTGTCAAAATCAACTGTTGCTTTTTCTACGCCATCTAAATTAGATAATTCTTGTTCAATAGTTTTCGCACATCCAACAGCGCAGGTCATTCCGTTAATTGTAAAGCTTGCTGTCTGTACATTTTCTGCGGCAATTGCTTTATGTTCTTTCGGAGCTGTTTTTTCAGATTTAATATTTGCTAAATTTTTATCTTCTTCTTTTTTACAGCTTACGAATACTAAACCTGCTATTGCTAATGATGCTATTATTTTTGTGAATTTCATTATCTATGATTTAAGATTGTCAATATGTTATTGGCAAAATTAATAAAAATCAAGAGGTCAGTTCGTAAAATTATTACAAATTTGCAGTAAAATAGTATATATGGATGCAAAACAATTGAAGTGGGCTTATTTGTTTGTTCTTTCGCTTATCTGGGGAAGTTCTTTTATATTAATTAAAAGAGGTTTGGTTGGCTTGACGGCGGTTCAGGTAGGTTCATTCCGAATTATTTTTGCAGCCTTATTTTTGTTGATTGTAGGTTTTAAAAGCTTGAAGAAAATCTCTCGTCGCCAATGGAAATTTGTTGCCATAACTTCAGTTTTTGGAACATTTACACCGGCTTATCTTTTTGCAATTGCAGAGACAGAAGTAGACAGCTCAATTGTGGCAATTCTAAATTCGCTTACACCTTTGAATACTTTGGTTTTAGGAATTCTTATTTTCGGAATTCAGTTTCAGAAACGACAAGTTCTAGGTGTTTTTGTTGGACTAGTGGGATGCTTGTTGTTGGTTTTAAGCGGTGCTTCGGCACATCCAGGACAAAATTATTATTATGTAGTTTTAGTTGTAATTGCAACGCTTTGTTATGCAATTAATGTCAATTTGATTAAGAAATATTTATCAGATTTAAATTCGCTGAGCATCACAACAGGAAATTTTGCAGTTTTGCTTGTGCCTGCATTAATCATTTTAAGTACAACAGATATTTCGCAAAGCATACATTTTGAAGCTACACAGCATTCCATATTTTTTGTACTGATTTTAGGCGTTTTAGGAACTGGAATAGCGAATGTGCTGTTCTTTAAATTAATACAAATGTCTTCGCCTGTATTTGCAACATCGGTAACTTATTTAATTCCAATCGTCGCCTTTTTCTGGGGCTTATTAGATAACGAAATGCTCACACCAATTCAGTTTTTTGGCGCTTTTATTATTTTAATTGGAGTTTATTTGTCTGCTAAAAAGTGATTTTGAGTTATAACAGTTATGAGTTATGGTTTAAGAACTTCGACTTCGCTCAGCCTGATAAAAAGAATAGGCTCTGTCAAAGTTTTAAACTTTAACAGAGCCTATGAGAAAAAACTTAGTGTCTTAGAATCTCAGTATCTTTTATAAAAAATCTGCCTCAGAAACTCCTTCATTAATCTTAATATCAGACATTTTAATATCTAATTCAAAACCAACATTCTGAATTATATTAAAAGGAACTTTCACGCCTTTAACTTCTCTGTAATCGCCAAAGTTTGTTATTTGTGCTGCGGATTTTCCGCCTTGTTCACGAATTTTAGACTCTGCTACTTTTAAGCCAGATTTCACATCGTAGTAATAAGTTGTTTTGCCATCTTTTATAGCATAAGCATCACTTCCGTTAATGGGTTCAATAGAATCTACTTTTAAATCTGTTCTTTTTTGCAATTGCAATTCTTCAAACGGCGCAGCATTTCCTTTCATTTCTTTAAGGTCATCACCTTCAAGGTTTTTGCGTTGCCCTTGCTGTTCTATATAAGCGCCTTTGTCATTTACAACCTGTTTCATTAAATTCATCGGTCCCATTGCAAGAGAAACCATCATTTTTCCTTTCGAATCTAATTTTGAAGTAAAAGTTAAAGGTTCAGGAGCTTGAGGAATAGTTGTTGAGCCAGTCATTGCCAACGTTTTTACAGCTGAAACCGCTTTTTCTCCACCAATTGCTTTAATGTAATTTTCGAAAACTGTTTTTGCGGTAATTCCGGTTGGCGCTTCTTTTTTAGTTACAGGTTTTTCTATTGGGTTTCCAAATCTGTCGAAATAGTAAATCGGAATCTGAAGTTTTTCCAAACCTGAAATTACATCAGAACCTTTTCCGGCAATTACGATACGCATGTTATCCAAAAGGAAATATTTGTTTGCCACACGATAAATATCGTCAGCGGTAACATTATTTATAGTTTGAATGTATTTTTCGTAAAAATCAGCAGGAAGTTTTTCTGTTTCGATATTAAGTGCATAACGTGCAACAGATTGTGGTTTTTCAACCTGCATTACAAAACGCCCAATATATCCAGCTTTTACATTTTTCAAAACATCTTCAGAAACTTTTTCAGTTCTGATTCTTTTTATTTCTTTTACAAACTGAGCAACAGCGCTGTCTGTAACTGTGTTTCTCACAGCGGATGAAGCTTTGAATTTAGTTACATATTTTCCGCTTCCAATACTTGAATTCGCGCCATATGTCCAAGCGTGCTGTTCACGTAAATTCATATTTAAATAACTGTTGAAATCACCTCCTAAAATTTGATTTGCAATTACAGCAGGGAAAAAATCTGGATCGCTCATTCTTAAATTTACGGTATTGACCAACGAAATTTCAGATTGAACTGCATTTGGAACATCAACAAAATCAATTTGAAGTTTAGAAACATTTTCTGGATTTGGATATGTATTTTTTGGCGCAGCTTGTTTTTTCCATCCACTAAAAAGTTTTTCAACTTCCGCTTTTGTTTCTTTAAACTTAACATCTCCAATGATAACTAAATAAGCATTTTCGGGAACAAAATAAGTAGCGTAATTCGCTTGAACATCGGCTAGAGTGACATTTTTTACGGTTTCTTCAGATAAATATTCTCCAGAAGGATGGTTTTTTCCGAAAGCTAAAACATCAACTACGCGGTTGGCAATTGCAGGAACGCTTTTTTCATCGGCTTTAAGTCCTTCAATTAATTTTGCTTTTTCCTTGTCAAATTCTGCTTGAGTGAAATTGGGCTGTAAAGCTCCTTCAGCTAAAAGTTCTAAAACGCGTCCTGAATATTTTGAAAGCGAACTTGCGTAAGCACCTTGAGACGAGAAATTAATGCTTGCTCCGTAAAAGTCAATTTCTTCATTGAAAGCTTCTTTGGCGGTTTTTTTGGTTCCGTTTCCAATTAGACTGCTGGTTAATTCATCAACACCTTTTTTATTTCCTTCCGTAAAAGGGGCATTGTCTAGGGTAAGATTAAAGCTTACTCTTGGTAATTTATGATTTTCAACCACCAAAACTTTCATGCCGTTTGCCAAAACAAAAGTTTGAGGTTTTTTGATGTTGACTACGGGTGAATTGCCTGGTTTTGGTTGTGGACGATCTTGTGCTTGCATAATTCCAGTCAGGAATAAAAGGATTAAAACTGTATGTATTTTTTTCATGATTCGCTGCTCTTAATTTTGAACTTTAGTTGAAGGGATGTAATCTAAAATTAAACGCTGGTTAGGGTTTAGATACTTTTTGGCAACTTCTCTAATTTCTTCTCTTGTAATCGAATGATAAAGATCAATTTCAGTATTAATTAAATTTACATCTCCATAAAGTAAATAATAAGAAGCCAAGTTTTCAGCAATTCCTTCAACTGTTGCATTTGCGTTCACAAAATTATTGTCGAATTTGTTTTGTAATTTTTCGTAATCTTTTTCAGAAATCAAATCGGTTTGAATTTTTACAATTTCTTCATCCATTTCTTTTAAGATGTCAGCAGTTGTGTTGGGTGCCATCGGAAGTCCGTATAAAATGTACATTCCGTAATCTTCTTGGCTAAAACCGACAGCTCCAATTTGAAGTGCCATTTTTTTGTCGTCAACTATTTTTTTATAAAGTTTAGAACTTTTTCCGTCACTTAAATAAGAAGAAATCAAATCTAAAACTCTCGCGTCTCTGGTTTTCATTGATGGAGTTCTGTAAGAGGCAACAACCATCGGAATTTGAATATTAGGATCTTCGTAAGTTGCTTTTATAGTTTGATTGATTGGCTCTTCAACAAAAGTTTGTTTTTTTACCAATTCGCCTTTCGGAATTGGTCCAAAATATTTCTGAATCCATTCTTTTGTTTTGGTTTTGTCAAAATCACCTGCTACAACTAAAACAGCATTATTTGGCGTGTAGAATTTTTTATTAAAAGCCTGAAATTCTTCAAGAGTTGCAGCATCTAAATCTTTCATCGAACCAATAGTTGTCCAGCGATAAGGATGATTTTTGAACATGTTTTTTTTAACCTCAGGAAGAATATTTCCGTATGGCTGATTATCGTAACGCATTCTTTTTTCTTCTTTTACCACTTCATTTTGCGTGTCAACACCAATTTTATTTATAATTGGATGCATTAAACGCTCAGATTCCATCCACAAACCAAGTTCCAAGCTGTTTGATGGAAAAACTTCATAGTAATATGTTCTGTCGTCAGAAGTATTTGCATTGTTAACGCCGCCGTTTGCAGTAACGATTTTCATCCACTCACCGCGTTTTATATTTTGAGTCCCTTCAAATAATAAATGTTCAAAGAAATGGGCAAAACCTGTACGGTCTGGACGTTCGTCTTTAGAGCCCACGTGATACATTACAGATGTAATAACAACAGGCGCAGAAGGATCGTTATGCAAAATTACATGCATACCGTTGTCTAAATTGTATTCTTCAAAAGCTACTTTTTGAGCATGAGCAACTCCGCCGAGCATTAATGCAGCACTTAACATCATTATCGAATTTTTCATAAAGATTAATAATTTATATTTACCTATATAAATAGGTAGCCAAGATTTAATTATAGTTACATCAAAAATAAGTTTTTTTAGTTATCTTTTAATAGTGTGGCTTTATTTTGATGATACTTTAACAATCTTTTACTTCAAATTTTAGTCTATTGACAGACAAAATACCTTGAAAAACAGACTTTAAAGCGAAATAAATATTTTTAGAATAAGAGATTGCACAGTAAATTTTAAATTGTATATTTGCAACCTTAAAAATCAATAAATCAATTTGGTATGTATGCAATCGTAGAGATAGCAGGGCAACAATTTAAAGTAAGCAAAGACTTAAAGGTTTATGTTAACCGTTTGGCTAACGAAGAAGGTTCAAGTATTTCATTTGACAAAGTTCTTTTATTAGACGATAACGGAAGCATAACTTTAGGCGCCCCAGCTATAGAAGGTGCTTCAGTAGAAGCTAAAGTGTTACAACACTTAAAAGGAGATAAAGTAATCGTTTTCAAAAAGAAAAGAAGAAAAGGTTACAAAAAGAGAAATGGTCACAGACAATATCTTACTCAAATTGTAATTGAAGGTATTACTGCAGCAGGTGGAACTAAAAAAGCAGCAGCTAAAAAAGCGGTTGTAGCAGAAGATGCTCCGGCAACTGAAGTTGAAGCAGCTCCAAAAGCAAAAAAAGCAGCAGCTCCAAAAGCAAAAAAAGAAGCTACTAAAGAATAATAACAATATTTAAACTCATACGTCATGGCTCACAAGAAAGGTGTCGGTAGTTCGAAGAATGGTAGAGAATCAGAATCAAAACGTTTAGGCGTTAAGATTTTTGGTGGTCAAGCTGCTATTGCTGGGAACATCATCGTTAGACAAAGAGGTTCAAAACATAATCCAGGTGAGAACGTTTACATCAGTAAAGATCACACACTACACGCAAGAGTAGCTGGAGTTGTTAAGTTCCAAAAGAAAAAAGATAACAAATCTTATGTATCTATCCTTCCATTCGAAGCATAATCATTAAGACTACTTATTAAAAAACCCGTTCTGAAAAGAACGGGTTTTTTGTTTTGTAATTATTTTAGTTTGTCCTTCCGAGGAACGAGGAATCTCAGAAAGAAGATATTACAAAAAAAGCAAAAACCCTTATCAGGTTTTAAACTTTGACAAAGGTTTTATGTTATAATAAAATTAAATTTACTGTTCAGTATCCTTTGTTTCTTCCAAATCCTCAGTTTTTCTTCCCACTTTTACTTTTGGAGCATTCTGAGTTCCTGTAACGGTTAATGGAATTCCAAATATACCAAGAGGAGGTAAGCCTAAACGCATTTTTAAGTTTAATTTTCCATCTAAGCTTGTTGTGCCTTCGATTCTAGGTCTGAAGCCGGCAAACTTAAATTTAAAGCGTTCCACCGTCATAATATTGTTCTTAATTTTAGTTTTAATGTCAACTTTAGAAACATCGGGATTTTTCATGGCTTCAGAACTTGTTTGTTTGCTGACCGCATTAAACATTTTCAATCCTCTTACTTTTACATCTTTTACAGAAAGCGTTCCACCGCCAACTAGAGACGGATAAGCGGGTTCCATATTGCCATTTAATCGACCTTTTAATTGATAATCTAAAGAAACAATTCCTTGTGCCTTTTCGGCTGCGCTGGCCATTTTTCTAAAAACTTCAATTTCATTATAAGCTCTTTTAATATCAAAGTCTGAAGCTTTAATGTTATAGTCAAAATTAGCTTTTTGAGTTGTTACGGCTTGATAATTTGCATTCATTGTAACCTTGCATCCAATTAAGTCAAAACCAGTGTTCTGCATGGTTAATTTGCCTTTGTTCATACTTAAATTTCCAACAGCATTTTGAAGATTCAATTTGTCAAAATATACTTTTTGTGCATTTGCTGTTAATTGCAAATTCAAATTAGTCGGAATTATAATGACTCCAGTTTGTTTTATTGCAGTTGTAGCTGGTGTTTCAGTTTTAGTTTGTGTTACAGAAGTATTTACAGGCGTACTCGGCATGAATTCATCAACATTGATATATCGCGCCGCAACGGTAAAAGAACCTCTTAAAACGCCTGTTTTTGTAGTCGCATAATTAAAAACGTTCTGTAAATAACCATTCATTTTAATATCAGATTGACCGTAAGCTGCCAAAAAGTTATTGAATGACATTTTATCCTGATTAATTTTGAAAATTCCTTCCTTGATAATGAATTTGTTTGGCAGATATTCTGATGCTATTCCAATATTTCTAAGTTCCAGCGTTCCCTTATTATAGAGTTTGCTGTAATTTCCTTTTTCTGCGTCGCTTTGTTTTCCTTTTAAAACTAAATCGGCTTTTACAAAACCGTCTAGATCAAGTCCTTTTTTGGAGAAGACCTTGTAAATTTTATTGACATCAAGTTCGCCTTTTGCTTTGATGTCATAAGCTAAATCATTAAAATCACTCAAATCTGCTTGAACAAAAACAGGTTTTCCTTCAAATGTAAATTGCGCTGGTTTAAGTTTTATTTTTAAATCTTCAAAAGTTCCTTTTTGATTATCAATCGTAGTTTTTATAATAATATTGGTGATCGGATTGGGATAATATTTAGTTTTTAAATATCCGTTTTCTAGATCAATTGTGCCTTTTGTAATAGGGAAAAGTTTGTTTTTTTGATCAAATTTTCCGTTTGTTTTAATATCTCCAACTAAATTTCCTTTTAATTCCAGATTCGGAATTCCGAGCGCTTTCGTTAATTTTTGCAAATCAATTTTAGCTTTAAAATCGCCATTAATATCAGGGGTATTAGCGCCTTTGATATAGAATTTCGATTTCAAATAATCTTTCTTAATATTGAGTGATAGATTTTTTGCATCAACAGTAACTAGATCTGGATTTAAAGATGGGACTTTTGTTTTTATGTCTAAGTTCAAATTAGAAACCGGAAAAGCGCTTTTATTATAATTAACAAATCCGCTGTCTATTTTTATATCTAAATTAAGATCTGGAGCTATATTTTTTGATGCAATATAATCTCCTTTTAGCGTTAACAGCAAGCTTGTATTTCCTTTAATTTTGGTTTTAGAAAGCCAAGTAACGTATTTAGGAGGAAAAGCTGTAAAGACGTCTTTCAAGTCGCTGTTGTCAGATTTAATAACAAAATCCATATTGTAGCCATCTTTCAAGAAGTCAAATTTTCCTTTAAAATCGACCAAAAGCTGGTTGATTTTTAGATTGTTCTGTTGAAAAAAGAATGACAGCGAGTTTACATTTACTTTTGTAATCAAATCGGCATCAATTTTTTTGTTCATTAAATAAGGTTCGCCTTCATACACTATATTTAATTTTTCGATTTTCGCTTTCGAGTATAAATCGAAAACGGCTTTGTTTAAATCGCCTTTTCCTAAATAATCAAAACCAAAAGCATCAAAATGAACTTTTGTAGATAGATCATCATAGATAATTTTACTGTTCAAGATCTCAATCCTTTCCAGTTTTAAAGACGTTTCAGTGCTGTCTTTGGGATTTGAAGGTTTTGTAGATTTGTAAATGTTATAATTTGCTTCTCCTTTTGCATTAACTTTTACATTAATAAAAGAATCCGATAAATAAATCTGATCAATTTTTACAGCTTTGCTAAATATTAAGCTCGCAACATTTATTCCAAAAGAAACTTCTTTTGCTGTTATGAATTTTTCATTTTTATAAGGCGCCGATCCATTAAGATTTAAATCGCTTAAAGTTAAAGTCAGCGACGGAAAATGTCGAAAAAATGAAACGGAAACATCAGAATAATTTAATTCTGCGCTTAGTTTTTCATTTGCTGTTTTTTTAATCTGTTCTTTAATTTTGTCAGCAAAAACAATTGGCGTTAAAAATAATAGTGCCAAAATAACGGCAAAAGTTATTCCAAGATATTTAGCAATTTTTAATAAAATGGATTTCTTTTTACTTGCTGTCATAACAAATTTTAATATTTATATAGAATGAATTCGGATAAAAAATAATTTATCCATGAACAGTTTCACTTTTTCCGTAATTGGTAATAATGGAACCTTCGTATTCAATCCATTCTTTCCATCGTTTGTCAACATCAACATTATCCGCATATTTTCTTGCAAAGCCTAAAAAAGTAGTATAATGCCCAGCTTCAGAGATCATTAAATCACGATAGAATTTTGCTAATTCTTCATCTTTAATGTTTTCTGAAAGAACTTTAAAACGCTCGCAACTTCTAGCTTCGATCATAGCTGAAAATAATAAGCGATCGCAAAGTGCATCTTTACGGCTTCCATCTTTTTTCATGAATTTAAAAAGTTCATTTACGTAATGATCTTTTCTTTCACGTCCTAGGGTTAAACCTTTTTTCTTTATTAAATTATGAACCATTTGCAAGTGCTCCAGTTCTTCTCTTGCAATCACAAGCATTTCTGTTACAAGTTCTTCTAATTCTGAATTATACGTAACTAAACTAATCGCATTTGATGCGGCTTTTTGTTCGCACCAAGCGTGATCTGTCAAAATTTCTTCAATATTTGACTCCACTATATTAACCCATCGAGGGTCTGTAGCTAATTTTAATCCTAACATAATTTCCTTGAATTTCGTTCTTGCAAAATTAGTGTTTTTTATGACCAAAAATCGGGAAATATCGTGCGATTACGAGGAAAAAAGCATTATTTTGTAAGTTGAAAAGAATTAAAATGACTCAGATAAAAAAACTTTTAATTATTGGTTTTGTTTGGCCTGAACCAAATTCGTCCGCGGCTGGCGGCAGAATGATGCAATTGATTTCTATTTTTAGGCAAAATGGATATGAAATTACATTTGGGACTCCGGCTTTAGACAGCGATTTTATGGTTGATTTGTCTGAATTTGGAGTGGAGAAAAAAACAATAGAATTGAATAATTCAAGTTTTGATGATTTTGTAGCCGAACTAAATCCAGATGTCGTTTTGTTTGATCGTTTTATGATTGAAGAACAGTTTGGCTGGCGCGTGGCTGAAAATTGTCCAAAAGCCATTCGATTGTTAGATACAGAAGATTTGCATTGTTTGAGAACAGCGAGGCAAAAAGCATTCAAAGAAAATAAAATTTTTCAACTTAAGGATTTATTGTCTGAAGAAGTTGCGAAAAGAGAAATTGCCAGTATTTTAAGATGCGATTTGTCGTTTATTATTTCTGAATTTGAAATGAAGATTTTGGAAGAAGTTTTTAAAATTGATTCAAGTTTATTGTATTATTTGCCTTTTTTAGTTGACGAAATGAAAGAGGATGATCTTTTAAAATTGCCTTCTTTTGAAGAAAGGAAAAGTTTTGTTTTCATCGGAAATTTTCTTCATGAACCCAATTGGAACACCGTTCAGTATTTAAAGGAAACCATTTGGCCTTTGATAAAGAAGGATTTTCCTGAAGCTGTTCTAGAAGTTTACGGAGCGTATCCTTCTCAAAAAGTATTACAATTGCATCAGCCTAAAAATGGTTTTTTTATAATGGGAAGAGCTGCAGACGCAAATGAGGTGGTTAAGAAATCTAGAATTGTTTTGGCGCCAATTCGTTTTGGAGCGGGTTTAAAAGGAAAACTGCTAGAAGCGATGCAATGCGGAACGCCAAGTGTAACTACCAAAATTGGTTCTGAGGCTATGCATGCAGATTTACCATGGAATGGATTTATTACCGATGATATTCAGCTGTTTGCAAAACACGCGATTTCATTATATCAAGATGAAAATCTTTGGAAACAATCGCAAAAAAAAGGAATTGCAATTATAAATGAGTGTTATTTAAAAGAAAAATATGCTGAAGTATTACTAGAGAAAGTTAATTCATTACTGAATGATTATGAAAATCACCGCCTGCATAATTTTATGGGAAGCCTGCTCCAGCATCATACTTTAAAAAGTACCAAATACATGGCAAAATGGATAGAAGCTAAGAATAAAAATTAAATAAAAAAATCCCGATTACGAACGTAATCGGGATTTTTTAGTCTCAGTTTTCGGTCTCAGTGATCTGTTGATGTTGGCTTACAACTACTGCGACTGAAAACTATTTTAAAATGCCTTCAACAGCTTGAATTGTAGTGGCATGATAACCTGGTTTTGCTTTATCAAAAACCTTTTTTGCCCAAACTTTTCCTTCAGGAGTTTTTACCATTTCTTTGTAAAGCATCATTACAGATCCTGTTCTGCTGATTCCGACTAAAAATTGTTCAATCGCGGGATATGCTGGTTTGTATTGATGGCGTAATGCTTGAACAAACCATTGGCGTTTGATGATGAAATTCCCGCCTTTTGTAAAGTTGAATTCACTATCAATTGCTTCCATTTCTTTTACAGTAATATCAGTTGGAAGATGATCAATAAAATATTGTTTTTCACTGGTTGTAGTAATTTTTTGACTCAATCCTTTTACGCCGGTTTCTCTCCAGCTTTTTTGAATTTTATCAATTGCATCAAAGTCAGCAGAATTTACAGGAGTTATATTTGAAGGAATTCCTGGTTTGTAAATCCAATCTTCTAATTTAATTTTTTCTGCTAAAGCTTTATCTCCTTTAATAAGATTTTCATTCAAATATTTTACAAAATCTTCTGTTGTAATTGATTTGAAAGCATGAGAATCAAAATAGTTTTTAATGAACGGATCGAATTTTTCACGTCCAACAGCATTTTCAATAACTCTTAAAAAGGCATATCCTTTAACGTATGGAATTTGACTGATTCCGTCATCTGGATTTCTTCCCGTAAGGCTAACTTTTAATCTTGTGTCTGGATTTGTGTCTCCAAATTCTGCAACATTATCAGTTAATTCTTTGCGAGTGATAACGTTTTGCATTTCGAATTCTTTTTCACCGAAGATAGCTTCTCCAATTCGATGCTCTACGTAAGTAGTAAAACCTTCATTTAACCAAATATCATCCCAAGTAGCATTGGTGACTAAATTTCCGCTCCAGCTGTGTCCTAATTCATGAGCTAACAAACTTGTCAATGAGCGATCACCCGCAATTACTCCCGGGGTTAAGAAAGTTAGATTTGGATTTTCCATTCCGCCATATGGGAAGCTTGGAGGTAAAACTAATACGTCATAACGTCCCCAGCGGTAAGGACCGTAAAGTTTTTCTGCAGCTACAACCATTTTTCCTAGTTCAGCAAATTCCCAAGCCGATTTTTTTAGCATTGATGGCTCTGCGTAAACGCCAGTTCTGTTATCGATAGATTGAAATTCAATGTCTCCAACTGCAATGGCCATTAAATAAGACGGAATCGCTTTATCTTGTTTAAAAGTGTAAACACCGGTATCATTTTTCTTTTGCGGATTTACGGCACTCATAACAGCTAATAAGTCTTTAGGAACTGTAACTTTTGCATTATAAGTAAAACGAATTCCTGGCGAATCCTGACATGGAATCCAAGTACGAGACCACACACTTTCTCCTTGAGAGAATAAAAAAGGTTTCTTTTTGTCTGCAGTTTGTTCAGGCTTTAACCATTGCAATGCAACAGCATCTTTAGTTGTGCTGTAGTAAATATTTACTTTGGTTGTATTTGGTTCAATTGTAATTTTAAGAGGTTTTCCGTGAAATTCAATGGCTTGACCAAGTTCAAATTTGGTTTCCTTCTCTTTATCACCAAGAGTTACTTTTGTAATATTTAAAGTATTTTCATCGAAGATAATTTCATTTCCTTTGCTCACATTATTAATTTCCCAAGAAGCCTTTCCTGAAATAGTTTGTGTGTCAAAATCAACTTTGATGTCGAGATCTAAGTGTTTTACTACAGCAAGTTCTGGTTTAGAATAGCTGTGTTCATCTATAACAGCTGTAGGTTTTTCTGTTTGATCTTTTTTCTGGCAGGCAATCGCCGTCAAGAATAAAGTTGCTAGAATTAGTTTTTTCATTTTATGAAGTATTGAATTTTGAGGATGAAAATTAAACAAAAAATCCCGTTTTGAGTAAACAAAACGGGATTTAAATATAAAATTACCTTCGATTAAACTTCGGGCTGGCAAAAAATTATGCCAACATTGTAACTGGGCTTTCGATGTATTGTTTTAATGTTTGTAAAAATTGAGCGCCAGTTGCACCGTCAATTGTTCTGTGATCACAAGCTAATGATAACATCATTGTGTTTCCAACTACAATCTGACCATTTTTAACGACTGGTTTTTCAACAATTGCACCTACAGAAAGGATTGCAGAGTTTGGCTGGTTGATAATTGAATTGAATTCAGTAATACCAAACATTCCAAGGTTAGATACTGTAAAAGTACTTCCTTCCATTTCTTGTGGTCCAAGTTTTTTGTTTTTAGCTCTTCCTGCTAAATCTCTTACTGAAGCACCAATTTGAGATAAACTCATAGCGTCTGTAAATTTCAATACAGGAACTACTAATCCGTCTTCAACAGCGACAGCAACACCAATATTAACGTGGTGGTTAATGATGATAGCATCTTCTTTCCACTGAGAGTTAATTTTTGGATGTTTTTTCAATGCTAAAGCACAAGCTTTAATTACCATATCATTAAAAGATACTTTTGTATCAGGAACAGTATTAATTGTTGCTCTTGCACCCATTGCTTCGTCCATGCTTACCTCGATCACTAAGTTGTAGTGAGGTGCTGTAAACAATGATTCAGCAAGTCGTTTTGCAATAATTTTACGCATTTGAGAATTTTTGATCTCTTCTGTGAAAACTTCTCCAGCAGGAACAAAAACTTTTGGTGCAGCAGGGGCGGCAGTTTCAGCTTTTGGTGCAGCAGCAGTTGCAGTTGCAGCAGGTTGTTGCGCTTGTGCAGACGGAGTAAAGTTTTCGATATCGCTTTTTACGATACGTCCGTTTTCTCCAGAACCTTTAACTTGAGTCAATTGAATTCCTTTGTCAGAAGCAATTTTCTTTGCTAATGGCGAAGCTAAAATTCTTCCTCCATTTGATGAAGTGTCAGCAGTTGTTTCTGTAGCTTTTTCAGCAGCAGGTGCGGCTTTTTCTTCAGTTGCAGGAGCACTTGCAGCGTCTCCAGCAGAATAATTATCAGCAATTCCAGAAATATCAGTTCCAGCAGGTCCAATGATCGCTAATAAGCTGTCAACAGGAGCAGTGTTGCCTTCTTGAATTCCGATGTATAATAATGTTCCAGCATTGAAAGACTCAAACTCCATAGTAGCTTTGTCGGTTTCAATTTCAGCTAAGATATCACCTTCAGCCACGGCATCGCCTTCTTTTTTCAACCAGCTTGCTACAGTACCTTCAGTCATAGTATCGCTCAAACGTGGCATAGTTACAACTACAACACCTTTTGGTAATTCAGTTGCAGCTTTTGCAGGAGCAGGAGCTTCAGTTTTAGTTTCTTCTGATTTTGCTTCAGCAGGAGCATTTTCAGCTTTTGGTTGCGAAGCTTCAGGACTAGCAGGAGCGTCACCGCCAGCTAATAAAGCTGAAATATCTTCTCCTTCATTTCCAATAATTGCTAATAGTGAATCAACTGGAGCAGTTTCTCCAGCTTGTATTCCGATATGTAAAAGAGTTCCTTCGTTGAAAGACTCAAATTCCATTGTTGCTTTATCTGTTTCAATCTCAGCAAGAATATCTCCTTCGCTAATTTTGTCGCCTACTTTTTTTAACCAAGTCGCTACCGTTCCTTCCGTCATAGTATCGCTCAAACGAGGCATTGTTACTTTTATCGCCATAATATATTATAGTTTATGAGGTGTGAATGGATAGTCTTCTTGTGCGTATACTACATCGTATAATTGCTGCAATTCAGGATATGGAGATTCTTCAGCGAATTTCACACATTCTTCAACCAAGTCTTTAACTCTTTGGTCGATTGCTTCAATTTCTTCTTCAGTAGCATATTTTTGATCCATAATTACATCTAAAACTTGAGTAATAGGGTCAATTTTCTTGTATTCTTCAACCTCTTCTTTAGAACGGTATAATTGTGCATCAGACATAGAGTGTCCTCTGTAACGGTACGTTTTCATTTCAAGGAAAGTTGGTCCATCACCGCGACGAGCTCTATCAATAGCTTCTGTCATTGCTTCAGCAACTTTTACAGGATTCATTCCGTCAACTGGTCCACAAGGCATTTCATATCCTAAACCAAGTTTCCAAATGTCAGTGTGATTTGCAGTTCTTTCAACAGAAGTTCCCATTGCATATCCGTTGTTTTCAACGATAAATACAACTGGAAGCTTCCATAACATTGCCATGTTAAAAGCTTCGTGTAATGAACCTTGTCTAGCAGCTCCATCACCAAAGTAAGTCATGGTAACACCGCCAGTTTCAAAATATTTATCAGCAAAAGCCAAACCAGCTCCTACCGGAATTTGTCCACCTACGATTCCGTGACCTCCGTAAAAACGGTGTTCTTTAGAAAAAATATGCATAGAACCTCCCATACCTTTAGACGTTCCTGTTGCTTTTCCTAAAAGCTCGGCCATTACACGTCTAGGATCAACTCCCATACCAATTGGCTGCACGTGGTTTCTGTAAGCAGTAATCATTTTGTCTTTGGTCAAATCCATAGCGTGCAAAGCACCCGCTAAAACGGCCTCTTGACCATTATATAAATGTAGAAAACCTCTAACTTTTTGTTGAATGTATAATGCTGCAAGTTTGTCTTCAAACTTTCTCCAAAGCAGCATGTCTTCGTACCACTTTAAATATACTTCTTTTGTAACTTCTTTCATCTGAATTCTTTCTTTTGCTAAAGTTGTTTGTGTTATCAATTGTTGCCTATAACGCAAAATAGTTTCCTCCCACAAATTTGCGCCCGAAAGGTCGGGATGCAAAAATAAGACATTCCATTTAAGAACTAAAATTTAAAAGGTACTTTTTGGCTTTTTTTTACAAGAACTTTTTATCAAACATAAAAGGGAGCAAATTTTTCAGTGATGCTGATTTGTAAACTTCGCCAATTTCGCCCATAAAATAGATTTCTATAGGGGTATCTTGCTTGATTTCATATTCTGCAATCGACTGGCGGCATGAACCGCATGGAGGAATCGGAGCTTTAGTCTGATTGTTGTCTGAAGCTGCAGTAATAGCCATTTTTAAGATTTTCGCTTCAGGATAAACACTCCCTGCATGAAAAATAGCTACCCGTTCTGCACATAGTCCCGACGGATAGGCTGCATTTTCCTGATTTGATCCTAATATTATTTTTCCGTTATCGAGAAGAAGAGCCGCTCCAACTCTAAATTGAGAATAAGGTGCATATGCTTTTTTTCTGATCTCAACGGCCTCATTCATTAATTGCTGTACTTCTTCAGATACTTCTTTTAAACTGTCGTATACTGTAAATGATGATGTTATGCTTATTTCTTTCATTCTTTTTATGGGAAAAAAAATCCAAATTCCTAAAAAATTAGAAATTTGGATTGTTATTGGTTTTTTTATTTTCTCTTTTAATATTCGTCGTATTTGTCGCCAAAGTTAAAGGTTAAAGAAAAACGAAGTGTATTTTCTAACGGATTTTTAACTTTTGATGATGAAAATAAGTAAGAAACGTCAATTTTTACAATGTTATATTTGAAACCAGCTCCTAAGGAGAAGAATTGTCTAGCTCCTTTTTCTGGGCTCTCATGAAAATAACCAGCTCTAACTGCAAAAGCATCCTGATACATGTATTCTCCAGCAACACTATAAGTTATTTCTTTTAATTCTTCACTAAAGCCTCCTGGAGCATCTCCAAATGATTTGAAAATTCCTTCAACCCAGCCGATGTCATTGTATTTGTTGTAGCTGATTGTATTTGCCTCTTCTTGTGAAATATCTTCAGGATCTGTAAAATCGCCATCTCCATTTGCATCTACAGGTGTTCCTGGGCCCGGAGGAGTAGGAACTAATAGCTTAGTAAATTCGACACTGACGCCTACTTTATTATAATCGTCTAAAATAAAATCAAAACCTCCTCCTAATCTTAAGTTAGCAGGTAAAAAGTTTGCGCTCAAATCATCATTGTCATAACTTATTTTTGGACCTAAATTCTGCATATTGAAACCTGCTCTCCATCTTCCGTTGAAATCATTGTAAGCAATTTCTTCTGATTGATAGAATCCGGCAACATCAACAGCAAAAGATTTCGCTGCAGAAGCATCAACATCTTCTGAAGCTACTTTTAGATTTGAGCGAATATATCTTCCTGCTACTGCCATAGAAAATGTTTCGCTGAGTTTTAGAGAATAAGATCCGTCTAAAGCAAATTCGTTTGGAGAAACAATATTTGGGACTTCATTTGGGTCGCCAGTTCTTCTTAATTCAATATCTCCAAAACCAAAAAAACGAAAACTTCCTGCAAAAGCACTTTTTTCGTTAATCCTATTATAATAGGTTAATTGGCCAAGTGAAATATCGTTGGCTAAATCTGTTAAATAAGGAGTGTAGCTGATAGAAAGTCCTTGCTTGTCTAGTGCAAAAGCATATTTTGCAGGATTCCATTGTTGAGAATAAGCATCAGCAGATGTTGCAACACCTTGATCCGCAAGACCAGCTGCTCTGGCATCAGCAGCAACTAATAAAAAAGGAACTCCAGTTGTAATAGGTCGATCTTGGGCTTTTGCGTATGATATAATTAAAAAACAAATTAATAAAAGTGATATTTTTTTCATTTATAGGGCTAATGGTATTTATGATACAAATATATATATTATTATAAGATGACAAGCTTTTCGTACTTTTCTGCTTTTTTATTTGTCAAATTAGATTTTACAGTGAGTTTGTAAATATAAACTCCTTTTCCAATTCGATCTCCAAAATCATCTTTTCCATCCCAAGTTATTTCTCTTGATAAAAAGCCCTCTGTTGTAATAATTTGATTTTTAGTCCACACTACTTTTCCTGTAATAGTCATGACCTGAACCTGAACATCTAATGGTTCATAAGGTCTGTTATGAGAAAACCAAAATTGGGTGTAAGTTGAAAAAGGATTCGGGTAATTAAGAACGTGCGTTAAAGATAATGATTCATCTCCAACAACAATAAATTGTATTTCACTTGTGACAGGATTATTGTAAACATCCCAAGCTGTAAAACTTATTGTATGCATTCCCGCTGTTAAATTTCTAAGCGGAAATCGTAAATTTCCATTTGTATAATCATCTAATTTTGTCTGATAATAATCATTCAAAATATACGGATTATTCACATCCCCATCTAAAATAGCTACTATATCATGCCCAATACCGCTTGCTGTATTGATTCCGTTTTCATCTTCAAGAAACGCTAAAAGAAACGGCGATTCATTTGTAATACCACCTGAAACAAAAGTTTCGTCGTTCATATATAACTCAACTTTTGGACTTATATTGTCCTGAGGTGCATTTTCATTTATTCCTCCAATTTTAATAGCTGTATTATAACCGGATTGATTTTCTAAAAGCTGTGTTTTTTTAGCATAAAAACTTATGCGCCCATAATCAACCGGAATCCGTATATCTCTTGGGACAACAAAGCTGAATTCAAACTTGCCATTGGTTACAGAAGCATTTCCTCTAAATATAGTCTCACCAAGGGTTTTAAATGACATTGCAGGGCTATATCCATCATTATTTAATGTCGAAGCAGTGATTAATTTGTCAAAAATGGCTGTTGCTAATTCGCCATTATAATTGCTTAAAATGTTATTATTTTCGTCTGTGATTTCTCCGGAAATTTTAATTTTTGCCAAAGATTTTAAATCCGGAATCGGCTGCGAAATCACAATATCGTTTACTTTTGTTAAATTTATTCGTGGTTTTGGAATGGCAAGCATTAAAGCTGGATCTCCAATATAAAAAATTACGTTACTCGATGAACTTGGGTTTTCATTTTTAGAAATCCGAAGTGCTTCAGCAATTGTGGTATATTGGTTCGAGCCATAAGCAAGAAGATTTTTGCTTAAGCTGTCATTGAAATTTTCAGCGTTAAATTGGCCAATGGCGCGAATTGTTGTCAGCATTGAAATTGCTCCTCCTTTTGGGTTCCAAAAAGTATATTCGCCGGCTGTTGGCCGCGTTGGATCATCAAATCTTGAAAATTCGCAGGTAATAGTTATAAATAAAGGATACTTGTATTGATTGTTTAAGTTTTGACCATCTGATTTTTCCCAAATTCGCTCGCTTGCCAAACCGTCCTCGCCGCCATGTCCTAAGTAATTAAATACTAGTGCTCCTTTTTCAAAAGCATCAAAAAAATCGGTTCTTGCTTTTGGGTATCTCGATCCTCCTGCTGAAGCTTCTTGAGTGTAAGAGTCTAAAATGATTTTATCAATATTAAAAAAAGGTTTTTCGGTTGCAATAACATCTGCTAAACTGTTTTGACGCGATTGAATAGAAGCATCAGAACTTTGATCAGCGTCATCACTTATTAATACGAAATTATTTCTCCAGTTTCCGTACGATTTAACATCATGATATTCTAAAACCTTATTGACCATTTCGCTGGCTTGAGCATTGTCTGAAACCAGCATTCTTCCAACGGCAATATCAATTCCGCCGAAAAAAGAGGTTACATTTCCTTCATCAGCATCCATTAATCCATAAAAATCATCAGATGCAAATGAAGATTCTCCGATAGTATTGCTAATTAAGGAATGATATATAGGTACAATATTAGTATTGTTTGAAATTCGGTCTTTATAATCGAAGGAAGCATCTCCGAATAAATTTACATATTTTATTCTTTTGTCAGAGGAGGAGGCGTTGTCGTAAATGTATTTAATGCAGTTTCTAATGGCTGCAATGTCTTGTTTTCCAGAAGAAAATTCCTGATAGATATTTTCTAGAGTAATTACTTTTACGTTTAAATTAGAATAACTGCGATGAAAACTGGCTAATTTTTCAGCTTGAGAAACCAAAGATTTTGGTGAAATAATCACATAATCGATATCTTGAAAACTGTTTTGAGCATTTTTAAAGATTGTTCCTTTTAAGTTTTGATTTGTTACTTTGGATTGACTTTCTTTTAAAGGAGTAAAATAATCAGCAGCATCAATGGCTATATATTTTCTAATTTCTCCCAATGAAGCTTTAAAACTAAAAGTGGCTTGATTTGCGTTTTCAATTTTTGATACATTATATAGGTCTGTAATATCCCATATTTGAGAAATTCCTGATGCGTTTGTGATCGTGTAATTTGCAATTCCGGCTGTTGAGCCAGCTAAATCGTATTGAAATTTAAATTGTTTTCCGGTGCCAATAAGCTTTCTTTTTGCGATTAAATTGATGTAATCTAGATAACCTTTTGAGCCGGGAACACCGTTATTATTATAGGTAAGCTTTATTTTAAGGTTTTCGGTTCCTGTAAATGTTGCATTTGAAGGCAGTTTTGCGGTATAAAACTTTATATCTGAACTGGATACGAGTGCATTAAAATTAATGGTTCCTATGCTTTGTCCGTTAGTGCTTACTGCAAATGAAGTAGGGGTAAAAGCTGCCGAAGCTGCATTGACTTCAATTTTTATCGGAACTGAAGCATCTAGATTAGGAAAAGTAAATGAAAATTCCTGTTCCTGATTAATATCAAATGATTCTCCAAACCATTGGCGGCCTAAATGCGCAATATTTGTCTGATCGATTTCATGATATTGATAGTCATCAAACGTAGTTAGTTCTAATGTGCTGTTGGCTGTTGGCTGATTCAAAGTCGCAATCCGTTTTCCATCTCCGCCAGTAACAGTAATGTAATAATAAGATTTTGAGTCAAATAAATTAAGATTCGTCTGGCTTTCAGTGTTCCAGTTTTCGACTCCCTCAGCGTAAAAAAGAATATAATCTTCATTATTAAAGACGCCGTCGCTTTCTCCAATAATTTGAATGGCATTCTCTGTTAAATCATCAGGATAAAAAGTGTTATTGGCTAATGGAAGCATTTTGCCTCCATTTCCGTAAATTTTAATTTTTCTTGGATCTGTTTTGCTTGCATCAAACCCTAAACTTTGCAAAAATGATTTTGAAATTTTATAAGCTCCTGATTTTTCGACATAAAATCGGTACCAATCGCCAGTTGCTAAAATAGAATTATAGACGATATTTGATTTTTGTATAGAAGATGAACTGCTGTTTTTTGATGCAGAGTTAGTCGATGAATACGAAAATGATTTGATTCTTTTGTAGCTGTTTCCTTCTCTAATAATTGGTGAAAGCGATACGAAAATTTGCCTTTTATCTCTAGAAGATACCACTTTTAACGTTTCATTTGGTTTTTGCGGAATGTTTTCGACTGCTAAATCACCTAAATCAGCATTTGAAATTGCCTCGTAAGTGATGTTGGAAATCTGGACAGAATTGCTTCCGGAATAGTTCGATTCGCCTACATTAAGGAGCAGCGTTATGCTTTTTTTGGTAAAATCGTACCGAAAAGCATTTCCGGAAAAGTAGGGAATGATTGTTTTGAAATCGCCAAAACTCATTTCTTTTTTACCTTGCCAATCTATCGTTAAGCTCCCATTTATCTGGGAAAACGAAAGAATTGGAATTAGAAAAAGATATAAGATTAGGGCTTGTTTCATATGTAAAGAAAGTGAAAAAAATTATAAAATATTTTAGTAAGTAAAAATATAGTATTTCATGTTATAGTAAATAATAAAAAGTATATTTTTGCGTTCGTAACTATAGGTTATTTTCTGGTAAAAAACAGCTAAATAAAATTATTAGAACAGATGTTGCTAATTAAATGTTAATTATTATATTGCAGCACCTAAATTTATCACCTAGAATGAGTATGAAAGTAAACAAAATTGTAGCCCTGCAATTAATGATGTCAATGGTATTGATGTTAGGCACGGCTAGTTGTAGCAAAAAATCGAGTTCCTCTCACGCTTCTCGAGCAACGGGTTGGGACGTAGATAGTCAAAATGGAACTGCTGCTAGAAATGCAGGGAAAACACAACAGGCTGGTCCTGGTTTGGTTTTTGTTGAAGGAGGTACATTTACTATGGGTAAAGTACAGGATGATGTTATGCACGATTGGAATAACACACCAACTCAACAGCACGTTCAATCATTCTATATGGATGAAACTGAAGTTACGAATGGTATGTATTTAGAATACCTAGAGTGGTTAAAGAAAGTTTTTCCTCCAACAGAAGAAAATTACAAAAATATTTACGAAGGGGCATCTCCGGATACTTTAGTGTGGAGAAATCGTTTAGGATACAACGAAACGATGACTAATAACTACTTGAGACATCCTTCATATGCAAACTATCCTGTAGTAGGTGTTAACTGGATTCAAGCAGTTGAGTTTAGTAAATGGAGAACTGACCGTGTAAACGAGGCAGTTTTAGAGAAAAACGGATATCTTCAAAAAGGTGCTAAAACAAATGATGTTACTGCTGAGAATGCATTTAATACTGAAGGGTATTTAATGTCTCCAAGTACTTCACGTGGAGGTAATGAAGAGATTGTAATAAAGAAAAATCCAAACGGAAAAAGACCAAAAGCTGGAAAAGATGGAGTAGTTCCTGAAGAGAAAAATGTGTACGCACAACGTTCTTCTGGTGTTATCTTGCCTGAATACAGACTTCCTACTGAAGCAGAATGGGAGTATGCAGCTGCGGCAGATGTTGGACAAAGAGAATATAATATATACAAAGGACAAAAGAAATATCCTTGGTCTGGTGATTATACGCGTTCATCAAAACGTAAAAACAAAGGAGATCAATTGGCTAACTTTAAACAAGGAAACGGTGATTACGGTGGAATTGCAGGTTGGTCTGATGATGGAGCTGATATTACAAATGTCGTGAAAAGCTATGCGCCAAACGACTTTGGATTATATGATATGGCTGGTAACGTAGCAGAATGGGTTGCCGATGTTTACAGACCTATTATCGATAATGAAGCAAATGATTTTAACTACTATAGAGGAAATCAATATGCTAAAAACAAAATTGGTAAAGATGGTAAAGTTGAAATCGTTTCAACAGCTACTATTAAATATGATACTTTAAGTAATGGTAAAGTTGTAGCAAGAAATCTTCCAGGAGAAATTGCTCAAGTTCCAGTTGACGAACAAGAAACATATTTGAGAACAAATTTCAGTACAAGCGATAATATCAATTACAGAGATGGTGATAAACAATCTTCTAGATATTTTGACTTTGGAGATTCTGAATCAGGACCAAAAACGGATCAAGCAATGTATAATTCTCCTAAACATAATATCACTACTGATAGTTTAGGCAAGATGATTAGAAAATATGATAACTCAAGCAAACGTACTACTTTGATCGATGATAAAGTAAGAGTTTACAAAGGAGGTTCTTGGAGAGATAGAGCTTATTGGCTAGATCCAGCTCAAAGAAGATATTTCCCTCAAGATATGGCAACTGATTACATTGGTTTCAGATGTGCAATGTCTAGAGTAGGTTCTAAAGCTGAAAAAAGAAAATCACCAAGGAATTAAGATTTAGAAATTCCAATAAAAAAAATTCCAAATTCCAAATCCTGAACATTCAGTATGGGATTTGGAATTTTTTTATTGTTTTTTTTCTATTTTTATGATCTATAAAATTTTTATAAATGAATATTCAAGACATTCATAACTTGTTTTTACAATGTAAATCTCTTTCGATTGATACTAGAAAAATTGAAAAGGGATCTATGTTTTTTGCTATCAAAGGCGAAAACTTTGATGCTAATGCCTTTGCTGAAGAAGCTTTGAAATTAGGAGCTTTATTTGTTGTTATAGACAACGAATCTTACTTTATAGATGGTAGAACTATTTTGGTTGAAAATAGTTTAGAAACTTTGCAAGAGCTGGCTAAATTTCATAGAAATTATTTAAAATTGCCAATTGTCGCCCTGACAGGAAGCAATGGAAAAACAACAACAAAAGAGCTGATAAATGCTGTTTTGTCTAAAAAGTTCAATACAAAAGCTACAGTCGGAAATTTAAATAATCACATTGGAGTTCCGTTGACGTTATTATCTTTTACTAAAGAAACGGAGATTGGAATTGTAGAAATGGGTGCGAATCATAAAAAAGAAATTCAATTTTTATGCGAAATTGCCCTTCCGGATTACGGCTACATAACGAATTTTGGAAAAGCACATTTAGAAGGTTTTGGTGGAGTGGAAGGAGTAATTGAGGGCAAAAGCGAAATGTACCAATATCTTGCTAAAAATGATAAATTGGTTTTTATAAATCTTGAAGATCCTATTCAGATCGAAAAATCTGCGGGAATACGCTCATTTACATTTGGCGTAAATAATGATAAGGCAAATATTAATATCAAAAATATTCAGGCGAATCCTTTTGTTGCTATTGAGTATGATAATTTTGCTATACAATCCCATTTAATTGGTCTGTATAACGCGAATAATATAAATGCTGCAGTTTCTATTGGTAATTATTTTAAAGTTGATGATGAAGCTGTAAAAGAAGCAATCGAAAATTATATTCCAGAAAACAACAGATCACAATTGTTAAAAAAAGGCTCTAATCAAATTATTTTAGATGCATATAACGCAAACCCTAGCAGTATGTCGGTGGCTATCGCGAACTTTCTGCAATTAGAAAATCAGAACAAAATTATGATTTTGGGAGATATGTTTGAATTGGGAAAAGAAAGTGAGCAAGAACATAAAATTATTGTTGATTCACTTATAAACCAAGATAATTCGATTTGTTATTTAATCGGAAAATCGTTTTATCTGAATAAAGTTTCCAGCGAGAAAGTTTCATTTTTTGAAACATTTAATGATTTTGCTGATTATCTAAAAACGCTTCAGTTTAATGAGAATACAATTTTGATAAAAGGCTCAAGAGGAATGGCATTAGAACGTACTCTCGAATATATTTCTTAAATACATTCTATTTATAGAGAAGGCCATTCGTCGCAACGAATGGCCTTCTTGTTTTCTAAATACTCATTAAAAAACCAATTAAGTTTTCTTTTTTATTTAATCCGAGTTTTTTTCTCAAACGATATCTTGCCAATTCAACTCCTCCAGTCGAAATGTTCATAATTTCGGCTATTTCTTTGGTTGACATATTCATTAATAAATAAGTTGATAGATCCAATTCGCGTGGCGAAATAGTTGGATATTTTTCTTTGAGTCGTTTTAAAAATTCAAAATGAACATTCTTAATGTGTTTTTCTAAATCTTTCCAACTCTTGTCTGTATTTACTTCTTTAACTATGCTTTTGTTCAGTTTGCTGACTTGAAACTTAGTTGAATCATCTAATGCCTCAATATCAATTTCCTTTAGTTTATGTATAATTCCATTTAAGATTTTATTTTTCTTTACAACCTGTAAAGAATTGTTTACTAGTTCTTTGTCTTTAGCTAGGATTTTGATTTGAAGTTTGTCATTTTTCAATTTTTCAATTTCCTTTTCCAAGTCATATTGTTCTTGTCTAATTCTCGATTCTTTTTCAAGGTAAAGCCTTCTTTGTTCGATAGTTTCGTAATATTTGTTTTTTCTAATCTTCATTTTAATTCGATCAGAAACTACATATATTCCAATTATAATTAAAATAAAGTAAATCATAAGCGCTAAAAAATGTCTGTACCACGGCGGAGAAACGGTAAATGACAGCGTCGACGCCTCAGATTGAATTCCGTAGCTGTTTCTCACTTTTACCTTCATCGTATATTCTCCCTCTCGAAGATTGGTATATTCCTTAATAGAAATAGTAGACCAATTACTCCATTTCTCGTCAAAGGGCTCTAATTGATAAGAGAATTCGACATTCTCTAGATTTTCATAAGTTGGCGATGAAAAAGTAAAGCGAACATGGTTTGATGAATATGGAATTCGAATATTTTCTATTTTATTCTGATTGTTTCCTAGAATTACAGTGTCACCAGGAAATGAAAAACTTCGGATAAAGGCTTTTGGCTTTGTTACAAAGTTGTTTAGCAATTCAGAATCGTAATGTGCTAATCCGTCTGTTAGTCCAATAAAAATATTTTTTGAATCGATTGTATTAACAGATAAATAACTGCTGACCAAATTGCCAGTTAAATTTGAAAATGGTGCGACAATATTTGTGTAATAATTATTTTTCTTCATTAAAACCCCCAAAGACTCATTAAATGCATACCATAAATTTGATTGTGAATCTTCGCTTAAGCTATTAATGATGGGAATGTTTTGGAATAATTTTGATAAATTTTTGTCTTCGTAAAATATATCCTGTTCTTTAGAATATTTATAAAAATGATTGTTAGTTTGAAAATACAGTTGATTGTCTATCTTCTGAATGCTCCCAATATTTTTGTATTGAGAAGTTAATCGATCTATTTTTTTAATTGATGAAAATCGTGTTAAATCATCGCTGAGTGCCATTCTATAAATAGATTCATCTTTTTTAAGCCATAAATAAGAATCGTCAAGCTCAAAACTGTTAGACGATTTGTCAAAACCAATTACCTGATTTTTATACCTTAATTCGGTTGGTGTTTTTTCAAAAACTGCAAATCCGTCATAATTTGAACCTAAGAAAAATCCAGGTCGATTTGGAATTTTCTTAAAACCAAAATATCCTTTAGAATCTATAATTTTGGTTACTTTACCTCCTTTTATAACAAGAGCACCTCGGTTGTTAGAACAGATAAGTTCATCATCGATAACCTGAACATTCCAAGACTGCGCCGTTGTTCCTTCGACAAGTTTAAAAGTATCTTCTTTAAAGCTGTTATTCCAAGCGTGGTAAAAAACACCTTGATTTGTGGCTACGTATAAGTTTCCCTGATGAATTACTGAAGCGTATACGGTACTAATGTCGTAACTAAATCCAAAATAAGTAAAAGGAGAAGCTTCATTTACAAACGCGATACCGTTATCAAGCCCAAGCCAAAGGTTGTTTTTATTGTCTATAAAAGAGGTCAAAACGGTATTATTCTGGAGTCCTTTTTTTCTATTAATATGCTGAATTATTTTTCCATTAAAGTCGCAAATAACAATTCCATCCAAGACAGAATTTAAAACAATAAAATTGTCTTTTATGGTTACACCACCAAGAGAGTTATTCTTTTTGACAAAACTATTGGCTTCCGTATCCCAAGGTTTTACATTATGGTTTTCGTAAATAAATAAACCCTTTTCTAATGTGATGATTAAAGTTTTGTTTTTTGCCAGCGGATACATTCCCCAAATTTCTGTATTATTTAAGACAGTTGTATTTGGCAAAGCGTATAGTCTGCCGTTTTTGAATTCTAAAATTCCTTTCTCAATATCCTGAAAGTATAATTTTTTATTAACTACAAAAGAAAATTGAAACCGTTTAGGGGCTTTTAGTACTGTAAGCTTGCCATTTTTGAAAACATATGCCCTTGCAAATGATTGAAAAATGGTTTGATTTTCTATAGTATGAATTTTCCAGATAAAGTCGATTATTTTGATTTTATTCTTATCTACTTTTTTGGCTAAAGATGTGTATTTTAATCTTCCTTTTTCATTTGGCTGAAAATATCCAAACTCATTATAACCCCCTACATATATTTTTCCGTCATTATCAATCTTTAAGCATCTTACAGAAGTTAAATTAGGCAAAGGATATTTTCTCCAAGAAGAACCATCAAATTGCAAAAGACCATTGTTGTTGGCAAAATATAGGTTTCCGTTTCTATCTTGTCCAATATTCCAATTTTGGGTACCTCCTTTATATTCGTTTCGTTTGTAATTTCTTACATCAGGAAGTCCAATGTTTTTAACTTGGCCAAAAAAAGTGATTGTGAATAATGTAAAAAAAGTAATAATAAAATATGATTTCCTCAATTTCATAATTTTTTTTATTTGTTTGGGATTTTAATGCTTAACATGTTTATTTTTAATGCTTTATGTTTATTTTGGCTCTACTACTTCGATGTAGAAACCTCTTTTATTAATAAAAATAAGCAATCTTAATCAACTGTAGTGTTTATTTTTGCAATTAACATTTTCATAACATCTTATTTTTTATTATTAAATAACTATATATTAGATATTTATAAAAAAAATGATGTGTTTTTGTAATGTAATAAAATTTGCTTTGATGTGTTTTTGTAATGAATTTTAATTGTTGATAGTAAAAAAATAACATTATTATTGCATCAAATTACTAATTAATTAACCAAAATTTTTAGAAAAATGAAATTAACAAAATTACTTCTTTTTTGTGTTTCGTCTCTGTTATTCTCGGTTATAGCTGTGGCTCAGGATGTCACGGTAAACGGGATGATTAATGATGAAAGTGGAATGCCAGTTCCAGGTGCAACAATTGTATTGAAAGGTACAACAAAGTCAACGGCATCAGATTTTGATGGGAAATTCCAAATTCAAGTGCCATCAAATGGTGTTTTGACAGTTACTTTTATTGGATATACTACAGTTACAGAAGCTGTAAACGGAAGAACAAAAATTACTATTCAATTAAAACCTGAATCACAATCACTAAATGAAGTTGTGGTTGTAGGATACGGTACTCAAAAGAAAGCAGTAGTTACAGGATCAATTTCCAGTGTAAAAGCTGCTGATCTTGAAAAAGTACCAAATGGTCGCGTTGAGCAGGCTTTGCAAGGTAGAGTTTCTGGTGTAACGGTTGCGGCGAGTTCAGGACAGCCGGGATCTGGGTCAACAATTCGTGTACGTGGTATTACTACTTTTGGAGACGGAGGTAACAATCCGCTTTGGGTTGTAGACGGAAACGTTGTTGATGCAGGAGGAATTAACTTTTTGAATCAATCAGATATTGAATCTATTGAGGTTCTTAAAGATGCAGCATCTGCCGCAATTTACGGTACTCGTGCTGCAACGGGTGTAATTTTGGTTACAACAAAAAAAGGAAAATCAGGAAAAATTTCAGTGAATTATACTGGTTTTAGTGGTGTTTCTTCTCCAGCTAAAAGACTTAACTTATTAAATGCTACACAGTATGCTACAATAATGAATGAAAAATCTTTAGCAGATGGAGGTTCGCCTGTTTACGCTAATCCTTCCGCTTTAGGCAAAGGTACAGATTGGCAGGATGCAATTTTTAATGATCATGCTTACAGATATTCTCACGAATTAAGCTTTAGCGGTGGAGGTGAATTTTCTACTTTTTATGCGTCATTCGGTATCCAAGATCAAGAAGGTATCGTTGCAACTGATATTTCTAACTATACTAAAAAGACTTTTCGTTTAAACTCTACTCACAAAATTTCTAAGTTTTTCACTTTCGGACAAACTTTTGCGTACGCAAAACAAAAGTCACTTGGAATTGGAAATACAAACAGTGAGTTTGGAGGACCTTTGAGTTCTGCAATCAACCTAGATCCAACTACGCCTTTAGTAGTAACTGATCCTGCTGTTGCAAATGCGGCTCCATATTCAACTAATCCAGTTATTCGTGATGCAAACGGAAATCCTTACGGAATTTCTAGTGTTGTTGGTCAGGAAATGACAAATCCATTAGGATATGTTCAAACAAGATTAGGTGCATATAACTGGTCAGATGATTTCGTAGGGAATGCTTATTTAGAGGCTAATATTACAAGTCATTTAAAAGTTAGGTCTACATTGGGAGGTAAGTTAGCTTATTGGGGAGATACAGGATTTACACCTGTTTATTTCTTAAGTTCAAATGTAAATGTTCTTAAAAACAACTATCACCAAAATAATAACAAATCATTTGCTTGGAATATAGAAAACATCGTTACTTATTCTAACAAATTTGGAGATCATAATGTTAATTTATTAGGAGGTCAAGGAACTTATGTTGATAACATTGGTGGATATGTTGGAGCTACAATGTTTGGTTTGCCTATCTCTAGTTATAAAGACGCTTCTTTTAACTTTGATATTCCACAATCAGACAGAACAAGTGGTACAAGTGATTTGATACAACATAAAGTAACATCATTATTTGCTCGTTTAAACTATGATTATAAAGAAAAATACCTTGTAACAGGTGTAATTCGCCGTGATGGATCAACACGTTTTGGAGATAATAATAAATTTGGTGTTTTCCCTTCATTCTCTTTAGGATGGGTAGTTTCAAAAGAAGATTTCTGGAAAGAAAATGAATTTGTTAATACATTAAAAATTCGTGGAGGTTACGGAGTTGTAGGTAATGATCAGGTTGCTGATTTTAGATACATCTCATTAGTATCTGGAGGATATAACTATGCACTTGGAAACACAGGTACTATTACAACTGGTTACGCTAACGTAACACTTGATAACCCTGATTTGAAATGGGAAGAAACTTCTCAGACAAGTATTGGTTTTGATGCGAAATTATTCAATGATTTCAATTTTACTTTTGACTATTTCATGAAAAAAACAACTGGAATTTTACAGCCAGTAGTTATTCCTGGATATGTTGGAGTTGCAGAACAGCCTTGGGCAAACGTAGCTGATATGAACAATAGCGGTTTAGAGTTTGAATTAGGATACAAAAAAAGACTTGGAGATTTCAATTTAGGAGTAAACGGAAATGTTTCTACACTTAAAAATGAAATTACTTATATTGGTGCTACTGCTGATTATATTGAAGGAAATGCTTCTTTTCAATCTATGGGTCCAGTTACAAGAACTGAAGTAGGGCATTCTTACAATGAGTTCTACGGTTACAAAACAGCTGGGATTTTTCAAAATGAAGCAGAAATTGCTGCTTACAAAAATGCTGCAGGCGGATTAATTCAGCCAAATGCAAAACCTGGAGATTTCCGTTGGGTAGATAATAACGGAGATGGTTCTATCTCAGATCAGGATAAACAATATCTAGGAACAAGTTTGCCAAAATTAACTTTCGGTTTAACATTGAACTTAGATTACAAAAACTTCGATTTCATGGCATTTGCTCAAGGAACTTCTGGAAGCAAAATTTTCCAAGGATTACGCAGGCTAGATATCTTGAATGCTAATTATCAAACTACAGCATTAGATCGTTGGGTAGGAGAAGGAACATCAAACGATTATCCAAGACTTGCTAACAATGATACGAACAAAAACTTCAGCAACATGTCTGACTTTTATCTTGAAAAAGGAGATTACGTTCGTTTGAAACTTGTACAATTAGGATATACTCTTCCTCTTAATTTATCATCTAAAATTGGAGCTGATAAAATTCGTTTCTACGTTAATGGAGAAAACCTAGTAACGTTTACTAAATATACTGGATACGATCCTGAAATTGGAGGTCAAGTATTTGGTATCGATAGAGGTGTTTATCCACAAGCAAGATCTATTATGCTTGGGGCTAACTTTCAATTTTAATACATAAAGAATCATGAAAAATATAAAATATAAATATATATACATTGCCGTTGCATTGGCAGTTCTAGGCTCTTGCTCTGAGGATTTTGTAACTCTTCAGCCAAAAGGATCTTTCCTTTCAACAAGTTATTATAAAAATGAACAACAAGCAACAGCTGCATTAGTTGGAGTTTATGATCCATTAAGAAAAAACACGGGTGGATTTGAAAATATGGTAGCAATGCTGAATGCCGGATCAGATGATTTTTATGCTGGTGGTGGTGGTGCTTCAGATGGTAACGGAATTCAAAATTTTTCTACTCACTCTTTAACATCATTAATTATTCCAGGAAGTTTCTGGAATGACCATTATCAAGGTGTTTACAGAGCGAATGTTTTGCTTTCTAAAATGGCAGATGTTGATATGTCAGATGCTTTAAAAGTGAGATTTACAGCAGAAACAAAAACGTTAAGAGCTTTATACTACTTTAATTTGGTGAGAATGTTTAAAAACATTCCGCTTATTTTAGAGCCGCTTACTACATCTACAATGTTAGAAGTTGAACAAGCAACTCCAGAAGCGATTTATGCTCAAATTGAAAAAGATTTAACTGAAGCTATTCCTGGTTTGCCAACTGCTGTAAATGCTGCATCAGAATCTGGTCGTTTGACTAGAGTTTCTGCTCAAGCTTTATTAGGTAAAGTTTATTTATTTGAAGGTAAAAAACCTGAAGCAGCTGCTATTCTTGCGCAAGTAAATGGAACTCCAGGTGCTGCGAATCAATACGGAAATAAATTGCTTGCTAATTTTAGCGATTTATGGGTAACTTCAAACAAATACAACTCTGAATCATTAATTGAAGTTTCACACACAAGTGCTGGTAATTCAAACTGGGATTTCTGGGGTTCAGGTAGAGACGAAGGAAACTCATTAAATGTTATGGTTGGACCTAGAGGTTACGCTAGACCTGCTAATTCAACAGCACCAGATCTTCCATCAGGATGGAGTTTCAGCGTGCCTACACAAAAGTTGTATGACGCTATGAAAAATGATCCAAGATTTGGAGCTACAATTTTAGACATTAAGGCATTAAAAGCGGCTGGTTCTGCTGATTATATTGGCGGTTACCAAGATACTGGATATTTCTTAAATAAATTCTTGCCTAGACAATCAGATGTTCGTACAGGCGGAGGAGCTGCAGAGTTAAACTACAAACAAGATTCGTATATCATTAGACTTGCAGATACTTATTTAATGGAAGCTGAAGCATTAGGTTCAGGAGCTAGAGCGCAGGCATTATTAGATGCTGTTAGAGCTAGAGTTGGATTGCCATCTGTTCCAGTAACATTAGCTGCAATTAAAAATGAAAGAAGAATGGAGCTTGCAGGAGAAGGTCATAGATTTTTTGACTTAGTAAGATGGGGAGATGCTGCAACGGCTTTAGCTGATAGAGGTTTTAATGCAGGAACAGATGAGATCTTTCCAATTCCTCACGTTGAGCTAGTGGGTACAAAATTGAAACAAAACCCTAACTACGAATAATAAAAAACTATCTAACCAAAAACCAAAAAAGATGAACCTAAATATAAATTTAAAGAAAAGTGTATTCCTAATGCTAGCTGTAGCATTAGGAACACTAACAAGCTGCGATGACGAAGTTGGTAACGGAAATGGATTAGCTGCAGCTAATGTTGATGCTTCATTTACTGTAACTCCAGTTACAGGCGCAGTAAATACCTATCTATTAACGGCACAGCCAAAAGGTGTTATTTCATCTAAATGGAATATCGGTGATGGTGATTATGCAGGTAAAATGAATGAAACAATTACGTTGCCAGACGCAGGAACTTATACGGTAACTCATAAGGCTATTGGAGCTGGAGGAACATTAGGAAAAGCTACTGCTCAAATTGTTGTGGCTAAAACGGACCCTCTAAAAGGAAATTTAGTTCAAGGAGGCTCTTTTGAAACTGCTGCTGATCAAGCAAAATGGACTGTGCTAAATCTTAGTGCAACTGGAGCTGCTTTCTGGTCGTATGCAAATAAAAGTGCTACAATACATTCTCCTGGAGGATGGGCACAAGAAGGGATTTACCAGGCAATTGATGTTATTAAAGATAAAGAATACACAATCGATATGTTGGTTTCTTGCCCTAGCGGTTCTGATGAAACTTGGTTCGAAGTTTACGCAGGTACATCAGCTCCTAAATCTGGAGTAGAATACAAAGACAACAAAGTAATGGGATTAAGTACTTGGGACGGTTGTGCTAAAGCAGCTTTCTCTGGCAAATTATCTGTTGTAGGATGCGTTAAAAATGACGTAACCGGAACGGTTTCCAATACAGTAAAATTCGCTCAAAGCGGAAAAATTTATCTTCTTATCAGAAGTGGTGGTAATACATTTACTAAAGATGGTATCACTGTTTCTAAAATTGAATTAAGAGGGAAATAAAAGATTAAGTTAAGTTTAAGTTTGGTTGTAAATAGCCCATAATCGTTATGAGTATGGGCTATTTTTTAAATCCTTAAACTGATGCAGATAAACTTTCGTTAAAAAAATTTCTGTAAAAACTTCAAATTAGAATTTAAATAATAAGGGAAGAATGAAAAATAATAGTTTTAAAATTCTATGTTTTTTGTTTTCAGTGGCATCTTTTGGCCAGCCGAAAACAAAAAAAGAATTTACAACCAGTGGAAAAAAAATAACGGTATATACTACTGCTGAAAACTCAAATTTGAGATTAACGTCTACAGATAATTTGACTTTTTCTGCATCTAAACAGCCTCTTGAAGTAGAGTCGTCTGTTTTTGTAGAACCATCAAAAAAGTTTCAGACTTTCATGGGAATTGGAGGAGCTATTACTGATGCGAGTGCCGAAATATTTGCTAAACTTTCAAAAGAAAAACAAACTGAATTCTTAAATGCCTACTATGATAAACAAAAAGGTATAGGCTATTCTTTGCTAAGAACAACGATACAAAGTTCTGATTTTAGCAGTGGAAGCTATTCTTATATCAAAGAAGGAGATAAAGATTTAAAAACTTTTTCTATTGATCATGATAGACAATATCGTATTCCATTAATAAAACAAGCTATTCAAACCGCTGGCGGAAAGCTAACAACTTATGTAGCGCCATGGTCTCCAAATGCTTTTATGAAAAGCAATAAAGATGTACTTAAAGGCGGCACATTATTGCCTGAATATTATCAGACTTGGGCAAACTTTTACGCAAAATTTATTAAAGAGTATGAGAAAGAAGGAATTCCAATTTGGGGAACTTCAACTCAAAATGAGCCGATGGCAGTTCAAACTTGGGAATCTTGTATTTATACTGCCGAAGCAGAAAGAGATTTTATTAAAAATTTCCTCGGGCCAACACTTAAAAAAGAAAAACTAGGAAATGTAAAAATCATAGTTTGGGATCACAACCGTGACTTGATGAATTATAGAGCAAATGTTATTTACTCTGATCCAGAAGCTTCAAAATATGTTTGGGGAATGGGTTTTCATTGGTATGAAAACTGGTCTGGAGGAGCATCAATGTTTGACAATGTTGGTAAAGTAAATGAAGCTTATCCTGACAAAGGACTACTATTTACAGAAGGCTGTGTCGAAAAATTTGATGCCAAAAAATACCAATTTTGGGGTAACGGAGAAAGATATGGAATTTCTATGATCAACGATTTTAATAATGGAACTGCTGGCTGGACAGACTGGAATATTCTTTTAGATCAAAATGGAGGTCCTAATCATGTTGGTAATTTCTGTTTCTCACCAATTCATGCTGATACAACAACTGGCGAATTAATTTATACACCATCTTATTATTATATTGGTCATTTTTCAAAATTCATTCATTTAAATGCAGTTCGAGTAAGCTCTGCAGTAAGCAGAAGTGCATTGTTAAGTACTTCATTTTTGAATACAGATGGTACAATGGCAACTGTTGTTATGAATCAATCTGATAAAGAGATTACTTATAATTTAATTATAGCTGCTGAAAAAGCAGTAGTTAAGATTCCTCCCCACGCTATACAAACACTTGTGTATTAGTATTGTGTAGTAAATAATGAGGGCTGAATTGAATCATCCAAATTAGCCCTCAATTTTACTTTTATTTTAAATTAAATCGTTTTTTGAAAGTACAATGAAAACCATAAATCGAATTTTATTAGTCCTAATATTAATACTGCAATTAAGTTGTAATTCATCAAAAATTGCAGATGGTTCTTCAGTTTCTGTACCTCAAGCAAATAAAAAAATCGAAGTTTATACTACAGCTGAAAACTCAAAATTACGATTGTCATTATCGAATAATTTTATTTCGAATGCTGCTTCACAACAAACAAATTCAACAGTTTCTATTGCTATAGATCCTACAAAAACAGATCAGACATTTTTAGGAATTGGAGGTGCAATTACAGACGCAAGTGCAGAAGTTTTCGCCAAATTATCACCTAAAAAACAACAGGAATTCCTAACTGCTTACTACGACAAAAATAAAGGAATTAGCTATTCATTAGCCAGAACCAACATACATAGCTGCGATTTTAGCAGTGAGAGTTATACTTATATTGCTGAAGGTGATAAAGATTTAAAAACTTTCAATATCGATCACGATCGAAAATTCCGAATTCCACTTCTTAGAAAAGCAATTGAAACTGCCGGCGGGAAATTAACTTTATTTGTTAGTCCGTGGAGTCCCCCAGCTTTCATGAAAGACAATAATGATATTTTGCACGGCGGCGTTTTATTGCCTCAGTTTGCACAATCGTGGGCAAATTATTATGTGAAATTTATTAGAGCATACGAAAAAGAAGGTATTCCTGTTTGGGGTTTAACCATTCAGAATGAACCAATGGCCAGACAGAGTTGGGAATCTTGTATTTATACTCCTGAGGCCGAAAGAGATTTCTTGAAAAACTTTCTTGGTCCAACTTTAAAAAAGGAAGGACTTGGTTCTAAAAACATTATCATCTGGGATCACAATCGAGGAGATATGTTAGAAAAAAGAGCCAATCTTGTTTTCTCAGATCCTGAAGTTTCAAAATATGCATGGGGAATAGGATTTCACTGGTATGAAACCTGGAATGGAGGACCACCTCAATTTGAATCTGTAGCGAAAGTTCATGAAGCTTTTCCAAATAAAAATTTACTTTTTACTGAAGGCTGTGTCGAAAGATTTGATGCTGCAAAATTTCAGTTTTGGGCAAATGCGGAACGCTATGGTCTCAACATAATTAACGATTTTAATAACGGGACGGTTGGCTGGACAGATTGGAATATTCTTTTAGATGAAAGAGGAGGGCCAAATCACGTAGGTAATTTTTGCTTTTCGCCTATTCATGCCGACACCACAAAAGATGAATTGATCTACACACCAATGTATTATTATATTGGACATTTCTCAAAGTTTATTCGCCCAAATGCGAAGCGAATAACACAGACTGTTAGTGATAAAACTCTTTTAATTACATCATTTAAAAATAGTGATGGAAGAATTGCCACTATTGTTATGAACCAAACCAATAAAGATGTTGTATATACTTTAAACAGCATCATTTTAAAAACTACTATTACTATTCCAGCACACGCTATACAGACTGTTGTATACTAGTGTACTATTAACTAAAAAACTATAAAAATGAAACTGAATTTAAAAACCACGATAAAAGCACTATTTTTTGCAGCAGCTATATTGGCTCAAGTGAAATGTTCTTCCTCAAATGATGTGGTAGATCCGCCTGTTACGCCTCCGGTTGTTGTTCCTCCAGTTGTAGTAACAAATGATGTTGATTTTTGGCTCACAAAAGGAGATCAAAGCGTTTTGCTGGCTAAACAATCTGGAACTTTAGGATTTGGAACTACGCCTAATACATATACAAACATTGAAGTTAATGTTTCTCAAAAATATCAGACTGTAGACGGTTTTGGATATACTTTAACAGGCGGAAGTGCAGAGGTAATTAATCAATTAAACGCAGCTAAAAAAGCAGCTCTTTTGCAAGAATTATTTGGTTCTGGCGAAAACTCAATTGGAATAAGTTATCTAAGAATCAGCATTGGTGCCTCGGATTTGAATGCTGCACCTTTTACTTATGATGATCTTCCTACTGGAGATACGGATTTAGATTTGGCGAAATTTAGTTTGGATAAAGATAAAACAGGCGTAATTGCACTGTTGAAAGAAATTCTTGCCATTAATCCAAAGATTCTAATTTTAGCAACGCCATGGTCAGCACCACTTTGGATGAAAGATAAAAACAGTTTTATTGGAGGAAAATTACAAACCCAATATTATGATGTTTACGCAAAATATTTTGTAAAATACATTCAGCAAATGAAGGCAGAAGGAATTACAATTGATGCTGTAACACCTCAAAACGAACCTTTACATGATGGGAACAATCCAAGTATGTATATGTCTGCAGGAGAACAGGCGAATTTTATAAAAACAAATCTAGGTCCTGCATTAAAAGCAGCAAATCTTAGTGTAAAAATTATTGCTTACGATCACAATTGTGATAATCCAAATTATCCAAAAGCAATTTTGGCGGATGCCGATGCATTTCCTTTTGTAGACGGTTCGGCATTTCACTTATACGCTGGAGATATCAGTGCGCTAACAAATGTTTACAATTCTTACCCAACAAAAAATGTGTATTTCACAGAACAATGGACATCTTCTGCTGGTGAATTTGCAGGTGATTTAAAGTGGCATGTTCGAAATGTTGTTATCGGCTCAATGAGAAATTACAGCAAAAATGCACTAGAATGGAATTTAGCCAACAACGGTGCTTTCGAACCTCATACTGCAGGCGGATGTTCAATGTGCAAAGGTGCGCTGACAGTTACTACAAGTGATACTTTTCAGCGTAATGTTGCGTATTATATTATTGCTCATGCGTCGAAATTTGTTCCGGCAGGCTCAATCAGAATTGCAAGTAATTCAAGTGGAAATCTGCAAAATGTAGCTTTTATTACACCATCTGGTTCAAAAGTTTTAATTGTTGAAAATGATGGAGCAGCAAGCGAAATCTTCAATATTAAATTCAATGATAAATGGATCACAACTTCTTTAGATGCAGGAGCTGTGGGGACGTATACTTGGAAATAATCAGATAATTTAAACCGGAAATAAATCAATTTTCAGATGAAAAGAACACTTATAATAGCGCAGCTTTTGTTCACTATAGCTTCTTTTGGACAAGGTTTTTTACACAGAGACGGACAAAAGATTGTTGACGGAAATGGCAAAAATATTATATTAAGAGGTCTTGGTTTAGGCGGATGGATGGTGCAGGAAGGATATATGATGCAGACACAGCCTTTTGCAAGTCCGCAATATAAGATCAAGCAAAAAATTCAAGATGTTGTTGGAGAAGAGGGAACAAAAGAATTTTATGCAGCATACAAAGCAAACGGAATTACAAAACGAGATATCGATTCACTGGCAAAATGGGGTTTCAATTCGATTCGTTTACCTATGCATTACAATTTATATACACCATCAATTCAAGAAGAAAAAAATGGTGAAATTACTTGGATAGAAGAAGGTTTCACAATGACAGATAATTTGCTTAAATGGTGTGCCGAAAATAAAATATACCTTATTTTAGATTTGCATGCAACTCCTGGAGGTCAAGGAAACGACGCTGCAATATCTGATTATGACACTACAAAACCATCGCTTTGGGAAAGCGAAGCAAATCAGAAAAAAATGATTGCTCTATGGAAAAAACTGGCTTCTCGTTACAGAGATAATCCTTGGATTGGTGCTTACGATATTATCAACGAACCAAACTGGAATTTTACCGGAACGAATAAAAATGGCTGTGATGAAAATTCAAACGGGCCTTTAAGAGATTTGATGGTTGCCATTACAAAGGCAATCCGCGAAGTCGATATTAACCATATGGTAGTTATCGAAGGAAATTGCTGGGGGAATAATTACAACGGAATTTTTCCTTTATGGGATGAAAATATGGCGTTGAGTTTCCATAAATATTGGAATTACAACGACAAAGAATCGATTCAGAAAATGTTGGACTATAGAACACAATACAATGTTCCGATTTGGCTGGGAGAAAGTGGAGAAAATTCTAATGTCTGGTTTAAAGATGCCTTGACATTGGTTGAAACTAACAATATTGGATGGGCTTTTTGGCCAATGAAAAAAATAGAAAATATTGCGGGTGTAACTTCGGTAACTAAAATTCCAGAATATGATGTTCTGCTGAAATACTGGAAAGATGGAGGTCAAAAACCAAATCCAGAATTTGCCAAAAAAACATTGATGAAAATGGCAGATAATTACAAAATGCAAAACGTAACGGTTAAGCCAGATGTTATCGATGCGATGTTCAGACAAGTACAGACAAACGATACCAAACCATACAAAAACCATATAATTCCAGGAAAAATTATTGCCACTCAATATGATTTAGGAACAAACGGATTTGCTTATTCTGATAAAGATTTTGTGAATTATAAAGTGGCGACAGGAAACTTCGACCAATGGAACAAAGGAAATACAATGCGTAACGATGGTGTTGATATTTTGCCTTGCAAAGATGCTGGTTCTAACGGTTATCAAGTTTCATTTATAGAAGATGGAGAATGGCTGCAATTTACATCAGAAGTTAAGAAGCAAAACTCATATAAGGTTGCCATTCGCTATTCAAGCGAAAAAGCGGAAGGCAAACTTCATTTAGAAACAGAAAATGGCAAAAAATCAGAAACAATCGTTCTTCCTGCAACTGGAGGAAATGATAAATGGGAGACCATTATTTTATCTGGAGTTGAGCTAAATGCAGGAACAAATAAAATCAAAGTAGTTTTCGAAAAAGGAGGCTTTAATTTGAATTATTTAGATTTTTTAAACAAGTAATTACAAACTCAAATTAATAAAAGATGAAAATAAATAATCTCATAAACAAAGTAGGTGTTTTAACATTTATCTTATTGTTTGTATTTCAGTCTTGCAGCAGCAGTAATGATGCAGCAGATGAGACACCAGTAGTTGTTGCACCTTCAAATCTTTCTGTTCAGGTTGAAGTAATTGGCAAGACAGCAGATAAACCAGATGGCGACGGAAGCGGAAAAATACATTTAACGATAACTGCTTCAAACGCAACTTCATATAAAGTTTTGATTGATAATCAGCTTAAAGAAATTTTCACTGGTGATTTTACTTATGAATTTACAGCTTCGGGAACTAAAAATTATCCAATAATCGTTTCAGCTTATAACGGTGCGCAGTTTGTGAGTTCAACAACTTCTGTAAATGTTTTTGTTTCCAGAAAATTGCTTTGGGCAGATGAATTTGATGCTGATGGTGCCCCAAACACTTCAAAGTGGGGTTACAACACAGGAACCGGAGACGGCTGGGGGAATAACGAATTAGAATATTACACTACTCGACCAGAAAATGTAATTATCTCAAACGGAACCCTAAAAATAAAAGCCATAAAAGAAGAATATTTAGGAAGCCATTATACTTCTGCAAGATTGCTTACAAAAGGAAAATTTTCTTTTAAATACGGTCGAGCCGAAGTTCGTGCAAAACTTCCAGTTGGTGGCGGTACTTGGCCAGCATTCTGGATGTTGGGCGATAACATTGATACTGCAGGCTGGCCTTTATGCGGTGAAGTTGATATATTAGAATCGGTTGGGAATAACCCAAACGTAAATCATTCATCTTTACATTCGCCTGGGCGCTCAGGAAATACGCCAGATACTGCAACTACAACGGTTCCAAATTCGGCAACAGAATTTCATGTTTATGCAGCAGATTGGAGTCCTGAAAGCATTAAGTTTTACGTAGATGATAAATTGTTTTATACCTATGCAAATGCTGCTTCAACTCCTTTTAATCAAAACTTTTTCCTGATTTTAAATTTGGCTATGGGAGGAAATTTTGGAGGAGCAGTCGATCCAAATTTTGCTAATGCAACTTTTGAAGTTGATTATGTGAGAGTGTATAATTAACATAAGTTTTAAATTAATTTTTTCTTCTAAAGCTCATGAACAGCTAGCTTTACAGGAATAAAATTTTTAAACATGAAAAAGATAAATACAATTGTTTTAGTGGTAATGATGCTTTTGGTAAGTGGTTCATTTTATGGTCAAAATTTAAAAATTATGACCTATAACATTCGTTTGGATAATGCTTCTGACGGAGAAAATGCATGGCCTAACCGAAAAGAGTATTTTACATCTCAAATACAATTTTATAGTCCGGATATTTTTGGAGTTCAGGAAGCAACACCGCCCCAAGTTGATTATATCGCATCGGCTATGCCAAATTATAATAAATTTGGAATAGGAAGAGAAGAAGGCGCAACAGGAGAAGCTTGTACGATTTATTATAAAAAAGATCGTTTTAAGGTAGAGAACTCTAATACATTTTGGCTCTCAGAAATACCAAATGTAGTTTCTAGAGGCTGGGATGCTGCTTGCAATAGAGTTTGTACATATGGACTTTTTACCGATTTAAAAACTAAAAAAACGTTTTGGGTTTTTAATCTGCATCTTGATCATATCGGCGAAGTAGCTAGAGTAAAAGGCGTACAGCTTGTTTTGAAAAAAATAAGCGAACTCAATTCGAAAAAATACCCAGCTTTTTTAATGGGAGATTTCAATTCTGAACCGAATACGTCACAAATTGCTGAAATCAAAAAAGTGATGGACGACACCAGAGAAGTTTCGAAAGAAAAGCCTTTTGGGCCATCAGGAACTTTCAACGGTTTTAAACATAATGAGCCAGTAACATTATTGATAGATTACATTTTTGTTTCTAAAAATAGCGGACTCAAAATTCAAAAACATGCAGTTCTAAGTGATTCTAAAGATTTAAAATATCCGTCGGATCATTTGCCTGTCTTAATAGAAATAGATTAAAAATGAAAAACAGCAGCAAAAAACTTCAAATTTTACTTTTACTGCCACTTATTGCAGTTCAAATAAAATGTGGATCTTCAAAAACTACAGTATCCAATTCTGGTAAAGCAGCATCTTGGATTACGACTGTAGACGAAACATCAAAATTGCAAAAACAAAACGATTTGGTTTTTAATTCAGAAACCAATTCAAACCCAACTATTTCAGTAGACGCTTCCCAGAAATTCCAAACCATTGAAGGTTTTGGATTTTCATTAACTGGAGGAAGCGCACAAGCCATTTTAAAGTTAGATAAAACTAAAAAAGAAGCCCTGCTTCAAGAATTGTTTTCTAGAAAAAATGATGCAATTGGGTTGAGCTATTTGCGAATTAGTATTGGTGCATCTGATTTGAATGAAAAAGTTTTTTCGTATGACGACATGCCAGAAGGCCAAACCGATTTAAAACTTGAACATTTTAATCTTGGTCCGGATTTAAAAGATGTCGTGCCGCTTTTAAAAGAGATTTTGGCAATAAATCCAAAAATAAAAATCATGGGTTCTCCTTGGTCGCCTCCTGTTTGGATGAAAGACAACGGAAGCTCAAAAGGAGGAAGCTTACAGCCTAAATATTATCAGGTTTATGCAGAATACTTTGTGAAATATATTCAGGCAATGAAAGCGCAAGGAATTATAGTTGATGCTATAACACCTCAAAATGAACCTTTGCATCCAGGAAACAATCCTAGTTTGTTAATGCTTGCAGAACAGCAGGCAGATTTTATAGGGAATCATTTAGGGCCCGCTTTCGCGAAAGCAAATATCAAAACCAAAATCGTGGTTTACGATCACAATTGCAACAAACCCGAATATCCGTTGACTATTTTAAAAGATGCAAAAGCGAATCCGTTTGTTGCGGGTTCAGCATTCCATTTATATGAAGGAGATATTAGTGCATTGACAACAGTTCACGATGCATTTCCTAATAAAGATTTATATTTTACAGAACAATATACAGGTTCAGGAAGCAGTTTTGCTGATGATTTGAAATGGAGCGTGAAAAATGTGGTAATTGGTTCTATGCGCAACTGGAGTGTAAATGCGCTTTCATGGGGATTGGCTAATGATGAGTATTATAAACCTTTTACGCCGGGCGGCTGCTCGACTTGTAAAGGCGCTTTAATGATTGATCAAAATCAGAATATTAAGAGAGAAGTGGGTTATTATATTATTGGTCACGCTTCGAAGTTTGTTCCTGAAGGATCAGTTAGAATTGGAAGTAATATTAGCGGAAATCTTTATAATGTCGCTTTCAAAACGCCATCAGGACAAATTGTTCTAATTGTAGAAAATGACGACACTGCAGCACAAACATTCAATATCAAATACAATCAAAAACAAATTTCAACTACTTTAAATGCAGGTGCAGTAGCAACTTACGTTTGGTAATCAAAATTAATTAAATGAAAAAAATAACAACATTTGCCTTGTTTATGGTCACGTTTTTTGCGGCCGCACAGCAAGAAACTATCGATCAGAAAGTAAATGCTTTATTGAAGAAAATGACTATTGAAGAAAAAATTGGTCAGTTAAATCAATACACAGGCGATAATTCAGCAACGGGTCCAATTACAATAAATCCAAATAAACAAGCGGAGATAAAAGCTGGTTTAGTAGGTTCGATGCTAAATATCATCGGAACAAAATATACCAGACAATATCAGGAATTGGCGATGCAGTCACGTCTTAAAATACCGTTGTTGTTTGGCCAAGATGTTATTCATGGTTATAAAACAACATTTCCAATTCCGTTAGCTGAGGCAGCGAGCTGGGATTTACCAGCAATTGAATTGGCTGCTAGAGTTGCGGCTACAGAAGCTTCTGCAAGCGGTATTCACTGGACATTTGCACCAATGGTTGATATTGGCCGCGACCCGCGTTGGGGACGCGTAATGGAAGGCGCTGGAGAAGATACTTATTTAGGATCTAAAATTGCTTACGCTCGAGTAAAAGGTTTTCAAGGAAATAAACTGGGAGATTTAAACTCTGTTATGGCTTGTGTCAAACACTTTGCAGCTTACGGAGCAGGAGTGGGTGGAAGAGATTATAACTCTGTTGATATGAGTGAAAGAATGCTTTTAGAAACGTATTTGCCTCCTTTTAAAGCAGCTTTAGATGCCGGTGCAGCAACTTTTATGAATTCATTTAATGATTTAAACGGAATTCCGGCTACTGCAAATGCACATTTACAGCGCGATATCTTAAAAGTCAAATGGAACTTTCAAGGTTTCGTAGTTTCAGATTGGGGTTCTATCGGAGAAATGGTCGCTCATGGTTACTCAAAAGATCTTAAAGAAGCAGCTTATGCAGCCATTACTGCCGGAAGTGATATGGATATGGAAAGTAATGCTTACCGATATAATTTAGCTGCATTGGTTAAAGAAGGAAGAGTTTCCATCGATTTAATTGATGATGCTGTGAAACGTATTTTGCGTAAAAAATATGAGTTAGGCTTATTCGAAGATCCTTACAGATATTCAGATGATAAAAGAGCTGAAAAAGCCTTGAGTAATCCTGAAAATAGGAAAGCAGCACTTGAAGTTGCTGAAAAAAGTATCGTTTTACTGAAAAATGAAAACCAAACTTTACCACTTTCTAAAAACTTGAAAACGATTGCTTTCATTGGGCCAATGGTGAAAGAATACAAAGCCAATATGGGTTTTTGGTCTGTAGAATTACCAGATGTAAATTACGATAAATGGGTCGTTTCTCAATGGGATGGTTTGCAAAACAAAGTGGGAAAAAACACCAAATTGCTTTACGCAAAAGGCTGTGAAGTTGATGGCGATAATAAAGATGGTTTTGCCGAAGCAGTTGCAACAGCAAAACAAGCTGATGTTGTTATTTTGAGTATTGGAGAAAGACGCGACATGAGCGGTGAAGCAAAAAGCCGAAGCAATCTTGGTTTGCCAGGCGTTCAGGAAGATTTAGTAAAAGCAATTCATGCAACAGGAAAACCAGTTGTGGTTTTAGTAAATGCAGGAAGACCGCTTATTTTTAATTGGACAGCAGATAACGTTCCTGCAATCGTATATACTTGGTGGTTAGGAACTGAAGCTGGAAATGCAATCGCAAATGTTTTATTTGGAGATTATAATCCGTCAGGGAAATTGCCAATGACTTTTCCTAGGGAAGTGGGTCAAGTACCAATTTATTACAATCATTTTAGTACAGGAAGACCAGCCAAAGATGAAGATTCAAAAAATTATGTTTCAGCTTATATTGATTTAAAGAACTCACCTAAATTTCCTTTCGGATATGGTTTGAGTTATACCAAATTCGAGTATTCAGGTTTGAAGCTTTCTTCAGCAAAAATGAAAAGTAATGAAACAATTAAAGTTTCTTTTCAATTATCAAATGTTGGAAAAGTGGCTGGTGAAGAAGTGGTGCAATTGTATTTAAAAGATAAATTTGGATCTGTAGTTCGTCCGGTTTTAGAATTGAGAGATTTTCAAAAAGTAAAATTAAATGCTGGAGAAACAAAAACTATAGAATTTACAATCGATAAAGAAAAACTTTCTTTCTACAATAATAAATTAGAATGGACAGCTGAACCAGGAGAATTCGAATTAATGATTGGAGCTTCGTCAGCAGATATTAAATTAAAAATGGGGTTTGAATTAGAGTAATAACAAATTTAAAATTCAAATTTGGCGTTATGGATTTTATAAATGGGTTTTGAATTATTTCAGAACTGTATTTATAAAATCCATAGCGCCAATTCCTTTATATGATGCATATAACGCCTTGTCAAATGCTTCGCGTTTTGCTTTTTTATCCTTTGCCTCAGTCTCAACAATCATTTGGTTGAAAATTTTTTCTTGCTCTTGACTGTATTTTATAGATTCTTCTAATAGATATGTTTTCGAAACAAATCCGAATGATGTCCAGATTTTATTTCTTATTTTTTTGTTGATATTTTTTAACGGATTGGTATTCATATCTCTTGCATTGGCTTTCTTATGTATCTAAAAAAGAATAACATGTTTTTTAATGTGTTATTATGACGCAATGTACTTATTTTTTTTAAATTGCACTTAAATTTTAAGTTAAAATTGTAATTCATACACTTCTTTTAGAGTATTTCTCTTTAGAGATATTAAGGCAAAAGTGATTTGGTTTTAAGAAAATGAACTAAATTGGCAGATTATTCGAGATAAAAAAGTTGTATTAAATTGAAATTAGAATGTTAAGAGACATTATAGAAAATAATCAAAATTATCAGCCCGGACTTTCTATTGACTGTGTGATTTTTGGTTTTCATGATAATCAGCTTAAAGTTTTGTTGATTAAAATTCCAAACAGTCAAACATGGTCCCTGCCCGGCGGATTTATTCCGATAGATCAGGATATTGATACTGCGGCCGTTACAGTTCTAAACGAACGAACTGGAGTTGAAGGTATCTTTTTAAGACAATTTGCGACTTTTGGAAAAATAAAACGAAACGATCAGCATTTTGGAAAAGAAGTACTCAAATATCTGAAAATTGACGAAGAAAAAGGCAAATGGCTCACACAGCGATTTGTTACCATTGGTTATTATGCTTTAGTCGACTTTTTGAAAACCATTCCGAAACCAGCAAATAAAGATGAGGTGATAGAATGGATTGATCATAAAGAAGTGCCAGCACTTATTTTAGATCACAAAGAAATTCTAGGCAAAGCTTTAGACACTTTAAGAATTGAATTGAATTTAATGCCTATTGGCTATAATTTGCTGCCGGAAAAATTTACGATTCCGGAACTTCAGAAATTGTACGAAACTATTTTAGATAAAAAACTGGACAGAAGAAACTTTCTCCGAAAAATCACCAACATCGGAATCCTGACAAAACTCGACGAAAAGAAAAGCAATGTTGCCCATAAAGCACCCAATTTATATTCGTTTGATAAAGATAAATATGAAGAAGTCCTTAAAAATGGCTTGAATCAAGGATGGTAAAATTTAAGTTTAATTTAAATTAGCAATTATGGTGTCTAGTGAAACATTCAGAAAATTAGTGATGTCTTTTCCAGATGCAACCGAAGAACCTCATTTTGAGAAAACTTCTTTTCGTGTCAACAAGAAAATCTTCGCGAGTTTTGATGAAAAAAACAATCAAGCTGTTTTAAAATTAAACGAAATCGATCAATCTGTTTTTTGTGCATCAAGCGAAATGATTTTTTATCCAATTCCGAATAAGTGGGGAAAACAAGGCTGGACCATTGTTGAACTTTCAAAAGTAAGACCAGAAATGTTTGAAGATGCTTTGATACGATCTTATGAAAATGTTATAGCTAAAAAGTAATATTCGAAATACAAACCTAACAGGTTTTTAAAACCTGTTAGGTTTCGAAACTAAATTCTATTTCACAATCGTTCTAAAAGTCAAATTTACTCTCGGTTTTTGAGTTGTTTTTGTTGGAGGCAAACGATGCAGCCAATGCGTTTGTGTTTCATCCTTCATAACCAGTAAACTCCCGTGTTCTAAAATTAAAGAAACCGTTTCTTTGGTTTCTTTATGTTTGAAGGCAAACTTTCTTTCGGCACCAAAACTTAATGAGCCAATTGCGCCGTTCTTTTTTAAATCTTTTTCGGCATCGCTGTGCCAAGCCATTCCTTCATCGCCAGAATGATATAAATTAAGTAAACAAGAATTGAATGTTTCTCCCGTTTTTTCTTCAAGAAAAGTTTTTAATTTTAATAATTCAGTTGTCCAAGGAAGTGCTTTTTTTGTAGTGTTTGAATACGTATATTCGAATTCCTGATCGCCGTACCAGGCTACTTTTCGCTTGGTTAAAATTAATTTTCCAAAGATAATAGCTTCATCATTTTTCCATTCAATTGTATTTAACAGAATATCACGATAGAAATCGGCTTCTTCTCTCGAAAACAATTTTCCATAATAATTTACAGTTCCATCTTTCGGAAGCAGGTTTGTAGTTTCGTCTATTTGAGTATTAAATAAGTCCATTTTTCCATTTTAGATATTCGGTTCTCATACAATGACCACAGGGTCTGAAACCGTTTTGTAATGCTTCATTTTCAGATAAAAAGAAAACCCGATTTTCGCGTTTCATTCTTTTTCCGGAAGCACATTTTAATGTTCCGTAGATTTTTAGTTTTTGGTTGCCGCCAAAGCAAATCTCCGAATTTTTAATTTTATTTCGAAGATCTGAATCTAAAATTTTATTATGTTGAAGCATTCCTGATAATTTACGATTTTTTATTCTGTAGAGACGCAACTGCAGTGCGTCTACGTAAAGATTGTCGACAAAGATTCTCAACGGAAATACGTGACGTTAGACGCACTGCGGTGCGTCTTTACAGATATACTGCTGCCTAAGTATACTTTTGTACCTCTGCAACTTTGAACCTCAACTTAACGCATCATGAAATATAATTCCCAAAGTAAAACGCTCGCCAGAATGAATTTCGCTCACGCCATGTTTCATATTGACCCGATAATATCCTTTTGTTCCTTTTACAGGTCTGAAATTAGTCGTAAAAACCAAAACGTCTCCTTTTTTAGGTTTTAAAACAATTGCTTTAGATTGCGCTCTCGGCGTTTGTTGTGTCAAGACAAATTCCCCTCCGGTAAAATCTTGGTCAGGTTCGTTTAGGAAAAGCACAATTTGAATTGGAAAAAAAACATCTCCATATAAATCTTGATGTAAAGTATTAAATCCGCTTTTTTCGTATTTTAAAATTAAAACCGTTGCTTTGAGCTGATTATTATCATGACATTCTTCTAATAGTTTTTCATGCGTTTGAGGAAAAACAGTATTGATGTTCAAAGCTTTCATCCAAGAATTTGCAATTGGCGCTAACCTCGGATAAATTGAGGTTCGAATATTCTGAATCAAATCTGGCAACGGATAATTAAAGTATTTATATTCGCCTAAGCCAAAACGATAGCGCTCCATTACAACTGTTTTTCGATATAAATCTGAGTTGGAATAATCAGCTTTTAAAGTTTCGCATTGTTCATTCGTAAGCAGATTTGGAATAATTGCAAATCCATTTTCGTGCATAGATTCGGTGATGCTTTCCCAATTTTGAGAAGCAATTTTTGATTGCATATTTTGCATAAGAATTTTGGATTGAATTTATAATAACGAATCTTTCGCATACACACAGCATATCTGATACTTTGTCTTGATTATAATTGTTGATTTACCTGCGCGCCTTCCCAGCCAATTATGGCTGTTTTTCGAGTATTTCCCCACATATAACCTCCAAATGTTCCTGACGATTGAATAACGCGGTGACACGGAATTAAAAATGCGACCGGATTGCTTCCAATTGCAGTACCGACTGCACGTGAAGCAGTTGGTTTTTGAATTTGCTGTGCAATAGAACCATACGTAGAAAGCTTTCCCATTGGGATTTTTAGTAAAGTTTCCCAAACCTTCAATTGAAAATCGGTTCCTTTTAAGTGCAATTTTATTTCAGATAATTTGCTCCAATCGTTTTGAAAAATAAATAAAGCATTTTGTTGTGCTAAATCTAATTTTCTTGTGAAAGAAGCATTGGGGAATTTGGTTTTTAAATCCTGACATCCAGTTGCTTCATCTTCGGCGAAAGCCATAAAACAAACTCCTTTTGGGGTTGAGGCAACAATGATATTTCCAAACGGACTTTCGGCAAAACTATAATTAATTTCAAGGTTTTTGCCTCCGTTTTTATATTCTGCCGGCGTCATTCCTTCAATGTTTACAAATAAATCATGCAAACGGCTTGTGCCTGATAAACCAGTATCGAAAGCAGCATCAAATAATGTTGCATGACTGTTTTCTTTGAGAATTTTTTTAGCGTGTTCAACACTTATATATTGCAAAAATTTCTTCGGACTTGTTCCTGCCCATTCGGTAAACAAACGCTGAAAGTGAAACGGACTTAAATGTACTTTTTCGGCAACCTCGTCTAAGTTAGGCTGTTCTTTAAAGTTAACTTTGATATAATCTATCGCATCGGCAATTCGATTATAATTGATGTTTTCCTGTGTGTTCATTTTCTTCAATTTTATAATACAAATATCGAGTGATTTTTGTGGGTATAAAATCCGAAACTTGCGGAAATAGTTTTTTTAGTTTTGTTTCAGGTTTCAGGTTTCAAGTTTTGTGATACCTGAAAACTAAAATAACTATTAAATTTCTTTTTCCATTTTGTAATTGATAAGTTCAATGCCTAATCGGATGTTTTTTTGTTCTCCTTTTATGATAAAACCTTTCTTTTCAAAAAATGGTTTCGCTGTTATGCTAACATCAGCTGTCATAGTTTTTGAATTCTCTTTTTTAGCTTCGAGCTCTAATTTGATAAAGATTTCGTCAGCAATTCCTTGGCGCTGATAGTTTTTGTGAACGCAAAAGAAATCAATATAATTTCCGTCTTTCAGAGTTCCGTATCCTACAATTTTATTTTCGATAAGAGCTAATAAAACAAATTGATTATGAATAACTTTTAGCCAGCGTTCTGTATTATTAAGACCAGAAACCCATGCGTCAATCTGCAGTGGAGTGTAATCATTTTTACAAACCCATTTAATGGTTTCGATGTACATTTCCTGCATTTCTGATAAATCTGAAATAGTTGCTTTTCTGAAATCCATTGCTTCGTGATTATTAAATTGGTATGCCTTAGTTTCGAAAATATAATGGATAAATAATAGTATTGCTATCCTTGTCTCGTTAATTTAGCTTCTTCTATGGCTTTTTCAAATTCTTCTACTTTTTTTGACATTAATTCTACCTCAGTTTTTATTTCATTTAGTTCATCCTGAGATTTAGCTATTTCCTTTTTATATTTTTCAATGTCTTTTTGATAACCAGAATCATTACCGCTTTTAGCTGTTTTTTCCAAATTTTGTAATTTTAGCTGTTTTGCTTTTAAATCAGCTTCTTTTTCCCATCTTTTTTCTGCAAGTTTTACAAGTTTCTGTTCTTCTTTTATCAATTTGGCTTGTGCCCTTTCTATATGATTTCTAGAGAGGGGTTTTACGGTTTCTAACTTTGGCGTGTTGGGGCGTTGCATAGGTGCACCAGTAATTGGATCATGCAAAGGTATCTGCATGTTATAGTCGACTTGTGCATTTGCAAATAGAGGTAATATAGTGATTATAAATGTAATCAGTAGGGTTTTCATAAGTTGGATTTTGGTTTTCAAAAATAAACTTATATTTTAAAAAAGTATTCAAAGGATGTAATTAAATGGGATACTTTTTTAGAAGTTCTTACTCGAATTTAAATAGTATAATTTATTCCTTTTTTTCAAGTTCTTCTTTATTTGTCACTGAAAATTGGCCGACTAGTTTTAAGCTTTCAATTTTTTTAGAACTTGTTTCGAGTTCGGTTTTAGTTTTGCTTAGCTTTTCTTCTGTCTTTGTTATTTGATTTTTTATTTTTTCGCTATCCTTTTTAGAATAATCATTTGTGTTTGCAGCATTTTCAAGAGCCGTTAATTGGTTTCTTTGTTTTTCTAAATCTGCATTTAACTGTGTTATTTTTTCTTCTAATTTCTGTTTGTTCTTTTCTTCTTTGGCTATTTTTTTTTCGGCTATTTCAGTTTCAGACTTTGAGTTTCCCATCTGTCTTTCGTGCCATTTTAGGTTTTGCTGATTTGTCCATTGCTGATTTCTTTGAGTCATTTGCATTCTAGGTGAGTTTGGCATTTGAGCATTTGATAAACAAGGAAGTACTATCAGCAATGTTAAAATTAAATATTTTCTCATGTGGTTAGTTGGTTGGAGTCCATTTAAAGGTTAATTGTCGAAATTATGAAAAATAATCTTATAATTTGCTTTCTTTTTTAATGATAGGTATAATAAATAAAAAACAAAACCCGACAGATTTTTAAAATCTGTCGGGTTAAACATAAATAAAATTGCTATTGAAAATTTATTACCTCTTTTATTCAAAGTTATAAGGATAATTTATTTCTTTTAAATCATCTTCCAATAATTTCCAATCCCTTACTTCTTCAGCAATTGATAAAGCCATTTCTTTTGTAATCGGTTTGCCTTCATAAATTTGAGTAACAATTTCTAGAGGAATACCTGTTTCTTTATAGTAACCTTCATAATATTCACTTGCCCAATCAATGTAAGTTTGAGGATTTCCATCAAAAATTTCAAAAATTTCAGATGAATTATCATTGTAATTCAAAATGTTGCCAACTTCCCAATTTCCATTTTCATTTGTCCATAAACAAAATGTTGTGCCATTTGAGGTAACAGGCTCGCCAAATATAAATTCGTTATAAATTTCGGGTAGGTTTTTTGTTACTTCACTTTTTTTATTGTTTTGATATTGATATGAAAAACCATTTATTACACATTTATCTTTAAGAAAAAGAATATTTAATAAATCTCCATCGTCTTCATTTCTCATTTCGAAAAATTCCTCTCCTTCTCCCCATTTACAGTTGTAGGAATAAAATCTAAATGCCCATTGCGGGCATATAATTGCATCTAATACAGAAATTGATTTGCAAAGATTTTGGAAATTTTGTTTGTTTGGTAATAAACTAAAGTCTTTTGTAGAAATCATAATTTAATTATTTGTAATATTTATTGATAAAAATAGAAATAAATTCTTACAAAATAAAATTATAAATATTTATAAAATAAAAAACCCTCACATTTCTGCAAGGGTTTATATAATTTGAAATCTGAAATCTTAATTCAGAAATCTGAAATCAATTTAGTATCTGTAGTATTCTGGTTTGAATGGACCTTCAACCGGAACACCAATATAAGCAGCCTGATCGTCACGTAAAGTTTCTAATTCAACGCCTAATTTAGCTAAGTGCAAAGCAGCAACTTTTTCATCTAAATGTTTTGGCAACATATAAACGTCATTGTTATAAGCAGCACTGTTTTTCCATAATTCGATTTGAGCCAAAGTTTGGTTTGTAAATGAGTTACTCATTACAAAACTTGGATGTCCCGTAGCACAACCAAGGTTTACTAAACGACCTTCGGCAAGAATGATGATGTCTTTTCCAGCGATTGTATATTTGTCAACTTGTGGTTTGATTTCGATTTTTGATGCACCGTGGTTTTTGTTCAACCAAGCCATATCAATTTCGTTATCAAAGTGACCAATGTTACAAACAACAGTTTTATCTTTCATTTGCTCGAAGTGCTCTCCAAGAACGATATCTTTATTTCCTGTAGTTGTAATGATGATATCAGCATTTGCAATTACAGTATTTAATTTTTTAACTTCATAACCGTCCATTGCGGCTTGTAAAGCACAAATTGGATCGATTTCAGTAACTGTTACAATAGATCCTGCACCTCTAAAAGAAGCAGCAGTTCCTTTTCCAACATCACCGTATCCACAAACGATAACTCTTTTTCCAGCCAACATTAAGTCAGTTGCACGACGTACAGCATCTACAGCAGATTCTTTACAACCGTATTTGTTATCAAATTTAGATTTAGTAACAGAGTCGTTAATGTTGATTGCAGGCATTGGCAAAGTTCCAGCTTTTACTCTTTCGTAAAGTCTGTGAACACCTGTTGTAGTTTCTTCAGAAAGACCTTTAATTCCAGGAACCAATTCAGGGTAACGATCAATAACCATGTTTGTTAAATCTCCACCATCATCAAGAATCATGTTCAATGGTTTTCTGTCTTCACCAAAGAATAAAGTTTGCTCAATACACCAGTCAAATGATTGCTCATCTAAACCTTTCCAAGCATAAACTTGAATTCCAGCAGCAGCAATAGCAGCAGCAGCTTGATCTTGAGTAGAGAAAATGTTACAAGAAGACCAAGTAACCTCAGCACCAAGAGCGATTAAAGTCTCGATCAAAACAGCAGTTTGAATCGTCATGTGCAAACATCCAGCGATACGAGCACCTGCAAGAGGCTGTTCGTCTTTATATTCAGCACGAAGCGCCATTAAACCTGGCATTTCAGCTTCAGCTAATTCAATTTCTTTTCTTCCCCAAGCCGCTAGAGAAATGTCTTTTACTTTGAAAGCCACATAAGGCGTAGTTGTAGTACTCATTTATAGTATATTTGTATATTGTAATATTTTTTGCAAATTTACGTAATAACTTTATAATTTTTACTAACTTCTATAAGATTTGTGAAATGTTTAATTTCTTAATCTCTAGAATGTTAGTTATAAAGGTTTTTATACGCTAATCCTGCTGTCCGCTTTATCTTTTATGGCGAACTCCGCCATAAAAGGATGCCTCCCGAAGCTTCGGGACCATTAGGACTATAAAGACCAGATATTCATGAAGAAGTTTCATTTTCAAAAGAAAAATAATTTATAATTAACCATTCGTAATTCATAATTAAAAAGCATGCCTTTATTTCAGACCATACAATTCAACGAAACTACTAAAATCTTAATTTGGGAAATAACCGAATCTTTTGAGGAATTGTTGAGTAAAGTTGTCCTGAAAGAAAAAACAAAGTTGCGATTGAACGGAATGAAATCACAGATGCATCAGCGTGCTTTTTTGAGTGTTCGTATGCTGATTCAGGAAATGGGTTTTACAGATAAAGATTTGCATTATGACGAATTCGGGAAACCTTATTTTGATTGTCATAATTATATTTCGATTACGCATTCGTATCATTTTGCAGCGATCATTATAAGTCATGAAACCGTTGGAATAGACATGGAATTACAGCGCGAAAAAATCCTACGCATTGCTGATAAATTTGTTGATACCGAATTTGAATATTTAAACCCAAATTTTTTAGAGGAATACGTAAAAAAACTTACTGTAATCTGGGGAGCAAAAGAAGCGATCTTTAAAATCAGAAACGAAAAAGGAATCAGTTTTAAAGATCATATTCGAATTGGAGATTTTTCTTTAGATAATCCTCAAACTCATGCAAGTCTTTATTTTAATGATTTGATCAAAGATTTTGATGTGCATTATGAAGAAATCAAATCAGATAATTTTGAAGGAAAGTTTACTCTGGTTTATGCTTTTGAGAAGCAGTTGATAAATTAAATCCTGATTCTTTTTTATTTAGGAAATAACTACAATCTTGTCATTTTGATCCCGAAGCCTCGGGATTAAAATGACAAATAATACAATGACAATTGTTATTCTAGAGAATTCTCAGCCATCTTTTTACGATGTTCAAACATACTCACAAACAAAAAAGTTCCCATTTTACGGGCGCGTCTTTTTAGGATTTCTACATTTTCACCTTCAAAATATTCTTCTAAAGTCTGAAACCAGTAGTTGAGCCAGATTCCGAATTCATTCGAGGTAATCTGACCGTTAAAACCAGCATCAACTTCATTATGAACAGCATGCGGATTTCCTTTGTATTTTTTTACGGCAAACAAATTGGTTTCCCAAAAATCAGTCAGTTTTTCGAGATGCGCGTTCCAGTCTTTTATCATCGTATTAAAATAAAAGCCAATTTCTTCATCTGCTCTTATTTTAGAATAGAACTGATGTACTAAAAATTCCACATCAGTTCTGTTTTCTATTTGCTTTTTCATAGTACAAAACTATTCAAAACTATAAGGAAGACGCTTAATATAGCGCTTAAAATAATAAGATTAAAAACCACTTTATGTTTCATTTGTGCCAAAATTGAAGTGTTGGCAAAAACAGAAGCTAAAACGATAATTGCCAGCTGCATCATTTGTCCAATTGAGGTTCCGTGAGAAAGAATGTACATTGCAGCAACGCCGCCTAAACAGCTTTGACCAATTACCGCCATTGCAGCAGAACCCATGTAACTTTTATTGAAGTTTTCGAATGTTGTTTGATATAGTGTCATGATATTGAGATTTTTATACCACAAAGATACGCTCGCAATACCGTTGCGTTTTATGACTTAAATCATAAAACAAGAATTATTTTATCTGTATACTTTTCTGTTTATAATCTTCAATTCACCTTTTTTTTCTAAAGCTTTTATAGTTCTAATTACAGTTTCGACGCGCAACCCGGTTAAGTCGCCAATTTGCTGTCTCGTAAAATTGATGAGGTAACCGTTTGCATCTTTCTTAAAATTAAAATAAGCGATTCCGTGATCGATCAATTTTAAAACTCGGTGTTCAGGTTCATGTGTCGACATTTCTGCCGCCATAACCGATTTGTAATACAGTCGCTGCGCTAAATTTTCGATTATTTTAATGCTGATAATCACGTTTTCTTCCAGCAGTTTCATGAAATTATTTTTTGGAAGAAGAAGAATTTCAGAATCTTCAACAGCAATGGCATTTGCAGGATATTTTTGATTCAGAAATAATGGCGGTTCTCCAAATGATTGCTGTTTATAAAAAATTCCCTGAATAAATTCTCGTCCATCATCATTATAATTGCTCATTTTTACCTCGCCAGAAATAATCTGATAATAGTAAGCTGGGAGATTTCCTTCTTCAAAAACAATGGATGTTTTGGCAAAAGATTTTTTTAGCGCACCATATTTTTCTAACAATTCAGGAGCAATCATAAATTTGTTCTTTGGTTATCAAAATCTATTCTACAAATATAATTGATTCAAAATAGTTCTTCTGCACTAAAAAACTTTTACTTTTACGCCCATTATGCGGCAAAAAGTACTTAATATACACCAGCAGATTTTGGAAGCTAAAAAAGAAGGACAAAAATTATTGGCCATACTTTTAGATCCAGATAAAATTGTATGGGAAAAACTTGATCATTTATTACTTAAAATAAATCAATCTCCGGCGACACATATTTTTGTTGGAGGAAGTATTGTTAAGACTGCAATTATAGAAGATTTAATTGCTTCATTAAAACTAAAAACAAACTTGCCAGTTGTTATATTTCCTGGTGATCCTTCGCAGATTTCGCCACAGGCAGATGCGATTTTATTTTTGTCTTTATTATCTGGGAGAAATCCAGATTATCTAATAGAATATCAAGTTCAGGCAGCGCCAATTTTAAAAAAGACAAATCTTGAAGTTATTTCGACAGGATATATTTTAATAGAAAGCGGTAACGAAACTGCGGTTGCAAGAGTAAGTAAAACAAAACCGCTTAATCGTGAAAATTTCGATTTGGTTTTAGCTACAGCTCAGGCAGGGGAAATGTTGGGAAACAAATTAATATATTTAGAAGCGGGGAGCGGAGCGAAAAATGCAGTTCCGTTGAAAATGATACAGTTAATTTCGCAAAATATTGAAATTCCGATAATTGTTGGAGGAGGAATTGTAGATTTGCACGGAATTCAAAATGCATACAACGCTGGCGCCGATTTAGTAGTTATTGGAACTGCTTTTGAAAACGACAGTCACTTTTTTGAACCTAAATAACCAAACAAAACAACCAGTCAAATGATAGATTTTTTTCTCGATAGTTACAAAAATGCTCCGTTATGGCATATTGCTTTAGAGTTTTTGGTCTTTGTTTTTGGAATTTTAAGTGTCTGGTTTGCTAAAAAAGAAAACATTTGGGTTTATCCAACTGGGCTAATTGCAACAGTAATTTCAGTCTATCTTTTATATGTTGCGGGTTATATTGGAGATATGATCATTAATGCTTATTTCTCGATTATGAGTATATATGGCTGGTACGTTTGGGCAAAAGGCGGCACTACTGAAGATAATTTGCCTATTACTCGTACAAATTTTAATGAAAAAATAATCGGAATAGCACTGTTTATTGTTACTGTTTTTGTAGTTTTCGGGATTTATAAATATTTCGATTACGAAATACACAATGACAATTATGTCGATATGATATCGTCTGGAATATTTTTTGCGGGAATGTGGTACATGGCCAGGAAAAAAATCGAAAACTGGACACTTTGGATTATTGGCGATATTATTGTAGTGCCTCTTTATGCTTATCGTGGCTTAGGGATGCTGTCACTTCAGTATTTAATTTTTACAATTTTGGCTATTTCAGCTTATTTAGAATGGAGAAAAATCTTAGACAGCAAAAAACAACAATCATAAAAATTGCTTTATTTGGACCTGAAAGTACAGGGAAAACCACATTGGCAAAACAGCTTGCAGCATATTATGAAACCGAATGGGTTCCTGAATTTGCACGTGATTATCTGCAGAAAAAATGGGAAGAAAATCAGCAGATTTGCACAGCAGATGATATGTTGCCTATTGCATATGGTCAAACCGAACTAGAAAATCAAAAGCTTTCTACAGCAAATAAATATTTGTTTTGTGATACTAATTTGATGGTCACAAAAGTTTTTTCTGAAATGTATTATGGTTTTTGCGATCCGCTTTTAAATGAAGCAGCCTTAGAACACGAATACGATTTGTTTTTTCTGACAGATATTGATGTTCCTTGGGAAAAAGATGATATTCGCGATTCTCCTGACGGAAGACAAACCGTTTTTTCTGTTTTCAAACAAACGTTGATTGACAACAATAAACCTTTTATAACGTTGTCTGGTGATGAAAAAAGACGTTTAGCAAAAGCTACTGCAATTGTAGATGATTTGATAATAGCCAAAGAACGTGGCTTTTCGTCATCAGATTTTGTTCAGTTGTTTGAACGTGGAATTTCTTTTGAAAATGTTTTAAACCAATTGGAAATTTTCAAAAACGGAATTGCAAAAAGCAATTTGGTAAGTCCGGCAACAATTGGCAACGGAATTCTAACTTTATCAGAAGATGAATTTCTACAAAAATCAAACTTCTTCGACCATCAAAAATCAAACTTAAAAATAAAGAAATTCGTTCCAGCATCTGGAGCGGCAACAAGAATGTTTAAGTTTTTAAGTGCTTTTTTGAATGATTTTGACATCGAAAAAGAAACCATAAATGCTTACATCAATAGAAAAAAGGACAAGGAACTTGCTATCTTTATTGTAGGTATGGAGAAATTTCCTTTTTTTGAGGAAGTTGATAAAAATTTAAAAGAAATTTATCCTGATTTTGAAACTTTAGATCGAGATTACAAAAATTATTATTTTATAAGGATATTATTATCGTCAGAACATTTTAATTCTGCAAACAAACCAAAAGCAGTTTTGCCTTTTCATCAATATAAAAATCATATTGCAAATCCAATTGAGGAACATTTAAATGAATGTGTGCATTATGCAACATCTAAAAATATTTCAAATTTGCATTTTACAGTTTCAGAAATCCATCAAGATTTATTTGAAAAAGCTGTTGCTGAGGTGAGAGAGAAAATTGAAAAGCCATCTGAAACAAAAATCAATATTAGTTATTCTTATCAAAGTAAAAGTACAGATTCTATTAATGTTGATGCAAAAAATAAAATTGTCAGAAATAATGAAGGCAATTTAATTTTTAGACCTGGCGGACATGGTGCGTTGATTCAGAATTTAAATGTTCTTGATTCAGATGTCATTTTTATAAAAAACATTGACAATGTAATTCAAAATCATATTGATAAAATCACATTGTATAAAAAAGCTTTAGCGGGTATTTTAATTGAAATACAGCAAAAGATATTTGGTTATTTAAAAGCTTTTGAAAAACAAGAAATAAAAGAAGACAATTTAGAAGAAATTATTCTTTTTTTAAAGGAAAAACTAAACATACAAATGACGAGTGACTTCAACAAGTTTACTCTAGAGAATAAGATTAATAAAATTAAAGACTTGCTTGACAGGCCAATTCGTGTTTGTGGTATGGTAAAAAATGAGGGCGAACCCGGCGGCGGACCTTTTTGGGTTATGAATGAAAAAGGTGTGAAATCATTACAGATAGTTGAAACATCGCAAGTAGATTTGTCAAATAAAAAGCAGCAGGATATTTTAGCGGCAGCGACTCACTTTAATCCTGTTGATTTAGTTTGTGGGGTTAAAAATTACAAGAATCAAAAATTTGATCTTCTTAAATTTGTAGATGCGAAAGCGGGATTTATTGTAGAAAAAAGTATTGAAGGAAGAACCGTTAAAAGTTATGAATTGCCTGGGTTATGGAATGGCGCAATGGCGAACTGGCTGACTATTTTTGTGGCAGTTCCGTTAATTACTTTTAATCCGGTAAAAACAGTAAATGATTTATTAAAAGCAGCACATCAGCCACAATAATGGATATAGATAAAATCATATCAGAATTAAGTTTTAAGGCCGTTCGAAGCAGTGGTGCCGGCGGACAAAACGTAAACAAAGTTTCTTCAAAAGTAGTTTTGACTTTTGATTTGAATGCTTCTCAGGCGTTGTCTGATGAGGAGAAATTACTTTTGCTTACGAATATCGCGCATCGTCTAACAACTGAAAATATGCTGATATTAAATTGTGATGAAGATAGAAGTCAGCTTAAAAACAAAGATATTGTTGTAAAACGTTTTTTAGAAATTATAAAAAAAGGATTATTTGTTCCTAAAGTTCGTAAAGCAACCAAGATTCCAAAATCTGTGATCAAAAAGAGAATTAAGGATAAAAAGAATATCTCAGAAATAAAACAATCACGCAGAAAGCCAAATTTAGAATAAAATCCAAAATTATAAATTGCTTCGCCTGTTCGCTATCGCTCTGGTCTAAATTCCAAACAGCCTGCTTCTTGGAGTTAAATTGGAAATTGGAATTTCAATTCTTGGAATTTAATTTTTTAACACTACATTTGCACTGTCTCAAAGGGGTGCTCTAAATAACGAGCTGAGATCATACCCAAAGAACCTGAGCGAGTAATGTTGCTAAGGGAAAAAACGACAATTGTTAGCGTGCACACTATATCTTGTCGTAAGAAACACATTTATTAATTTAACAAAAGAATAATTCCCCCTTTTATTCGTAATTCTTTTACGGATGAAAACTATTTTTCAAATTGCTTTTAGGACCACAAAGGTTCAAAGGTTCAAAGGTTCAAAGTTGAACAACGAATCTATTTTCTTTCTTCTTTTTTCTATTTTCTTTACTTTATCCTCTTTCTCACAACAGCAAGATTCTACAAAAGTAAATTCTCTTGATGAGGTTTTGGTTTCTGCAGTTCGTGTAACTACAAAAACGCCAGTTTCGTTTAGTAATCTCGATAAAAAAGATATCAAATACAGAAATCTTGGTCAGGATATTCCAATTTTGATGAATTATTTGCCATCTGTTGTGACAACCTCTGATGCAGGAAATGGTTTTGGATATACCGGAATCAGAGTCCGCGGAAGCGATGCCACAAGAGTCAATGTTACTATAAATGGAATTCCATACAACGATGCAGAAAGCCAAGGAACTTTTTGGGTAAATATGCCTGATTTTGCTTCGTCAGTAGAAAGTCTGCAATTGCAGCGTGGTGTTGGAACATCTACAAATGGTTCTGGTGCTTTTGGTGCCAGCTTAAACATGCTTACAGATAATTACGCATCAAAAGCTACAGGCGAAATTTCAAGTTCTTATGGGACTTTCAATTCAAATAAAAATACTGTAAAATTTAGTACGGGTTTATTAAACGATCATTTTGAAATTGCCGGACGTTTGTCCTCTCTTAAATCTGACGGATATATCGACAGAGCAAGTTCGGATCTAAAGTCTTATTTTTTGCAGGGAACTTACGTAGGCAAAACGACTTTAATTAAAGCATTGGTTTTTGGCGGAACTGAAAAAACATACCAATCTTGGAACGGAATTGACGCTGAAACAATGAATACAAATCGCACATACAATTCGGCAGGAATGTATACTGATGAAGCTGGAAACATCCGTTTTTACGATAATGAAACAGACAATTATAAACAAGATCATTATCAATTGCATTGGAACGAATCCTTCTCAGATAAATGGAGCACGAACTTGGCTTTTCATTATACAAAAGGAAAAGGCTATTATGAAAATTACAAAGAAGATGCTGCTATGGCCGATTATGGTTTACTGCCAGTTGGAGCCATTACAACTACCGATTTAGTACGCCAGAAATGGTTGGATAATGATTTCTACGGAACGACTTTTTCTGTAAAATACAAAGATGAAAAACTAGATGTTATTTTTGGCGGAGGCTGGAATAAATACGAAGGCGATCATTACGGAAAAGTAATTTGGGCAAGATATGCTTCTCAATCAGAATTGGGAGATCATTATTATGATGATTTTTCAACAAAAACAGACGGCAATATTTTCGCAAAAGCCAATTATCAATTCACAGACAAATTGAGCTTTTACGGAGATTTACAATATAGAAGGGTAGTGTATAAAGCCAATAGTATCGAAACAGGTTTAGTTGATGATGCATTCAATTTCTTTAATCCAAAAGCGGGTTTGAATTATGAAATCAATCAAAAAAACACCCTTTATTTTTCTTATGCAAGAGCCAATCGTGAGCCAAACAGAACCGATTATGAAGGCGGAAATGTAAAACCAGAAAAATTAAATGATTTTGAATTAGGCTGGAGACTCAATTCAGAGAAATTTCAATTGACTTCTAACGTATATTATATGGCCTATAAAGATCAATTAATTTTAACGGGAACATTAGATGATGTTGGATCGCCAATTCGTTCAAATACTGATAAAAGTTACCGTTTAGGTTTTGAGGTTGATGCCACTATTAAGCTTTCAGACAAATTCATTCTTCGCCCAAACTTTACTTTAAGCAGTAATAAAAATGTCGATTTGGCTGTTGAAGGTCAAAATTACGGGACAACTAAAATTGCCTATTCTCCAGAAGTTATCGCAGGAAATATTATTGTTTACAGTCCAATTAAAAATTGGCATATTTCACTGCTTCAAAAATATGTTGGCGAGCAATATATGAATAATATTGAATTGCCATCAGCAAAACTGGCAGATTATTTCGTAAACGATTTTAATATTTCTTATGAAATTAAACCAAAATCTATTTTCAAATCAATCATTATTACGAGTTTAGTAAATAATATTTTCAATAAAAAATATGTGTCAAACGGTTATATGTATGATGTATATCCATATTATTATCCGCAAGCAGGAATAAATGGCTTAGTGGGATTAACTTTGAAATTTTAAAATACTGCATAAAATAAAAAAGCCTGAAAGTTTTAAATTTTCAGGCTTTTTTATTTTAATTATAAACGTGAATCACGGTTCCGATCACTTCGACACGATATTGTTTCAACGGATATTCTTTTCCTCCAAGGCCGGTAAATAAACTGTAAGAACTTTTATCGCAAGAACAAACTGCATTTATTCCATCAATTGTCATTGCAGTACAGGCTGTTATTGGTTGATTAGGACAAGCAGCATCAAATGCATTATAACCGCTTCCGGCATTAAATATAATAATTCCTTTTGCTCCAAAATTAGGAACAATAACGCCATTACTCACAAACTTAAGATTTGAATAAGCAGGCAAATTCATATCTACAGATAAATTGACAGAGTAATTGGGTATGTTAGGATTTTTATTGCTGATGCCATTATCACTGCAAGAGAAAAGAATAGAAACAAATACGATTAAGAGCCAGATTTTTTTCATTATTTTAATATGAATTAGTGAAACAAAAATAAATTATTTAGATTTGATTTTTATATGATTAACATATAATTATGTACTATTAAAAATAATAGTATATTTGTATTACAAAATCCCGTCCCGATGGGATTTTTTGTATTTATATAAACGATGAAGTTATGAGTAAAGTATCTTATTATACAGCAGAAGGATTAAAAAAGTTGAAAGATGAGTTGGAGCATTTAAAAAGTGTAATGCGTCCGAAGGCATCTCAAGATATAGCAGAGGCAAGAGACAAAGGTGATTTATCTGAAAACGCCGAATATGATGCAGCCAAAGAAGCGCAGGGTTTATTAGAAATGAGAATTGCCAAGTTAGAAGAAGTATATTCTAACGCAAGATTAATTGACGAATCACAATTAGATGTTTCGAAAGCATTGGTGCTTTCTAATGTAAAAATTAAGAACCAAAGCAACGGAATGGAAATGAAATATACGCTTGTTGCTGAAAGCGAAGCTGATTTAAAAACGGGAAAGATTTCAGTAACGTCTCCTATTGGAAAAGGCTTACTGGGAAAATCTGTTGGAGAAGTAGCAGAAATTACAGTTCCAAACGGAGTGTTGAAATTCGAAATACTTGAAATTTCAAGAGACTAGATTGAATTTGGTTATTTGTTTAATCGATTAAGGTTCAATAAATCTTGAAATCTAATATTTAAGAAGTCTAAATATCTAAGAAATGAGCATATTTACCAAAATAGTAAACGGAGAAATTCCTGCATATAAAATCGCCGAGGATGAAAATTATTTGGCTTTTTTAGATGTAAATCCAAACGCTAAAGGACACACGCTTTGTATCCCGAAGCAAGAAATCGACAAGATTTTTGATATGGACGACGAGTTGTATTTAGGGTTGATGAAGTTTTCTAAGAAAATTGCAATTGCTTTAGAGAAAACAGTTCCGTGCAAAAGAGTCGGAATGGCAGTTGTTGGATTAGAAGTTCCTCACGCACATGTGCATTTGATTCCATTAAACCATATGGATGAAATGCGTTTTCATAATAAAGTATCGCTTTCTAAAGAAGAATTTGAGGCTTTAGCAAAGAGTATTCAATCGAATTTGTAGAAGAATATTTGACTCTAGTCTTACATTTGAAATAAATAAAAAAGTGCAGTAAATTATTTTACTGCACTTTTTTATTTAGTGAAATCTGAAACGTAGTTCCTTTTCCAATTTCAGAATGTAAAACTTTAATTTTTCCGCTGTGGTATTCTTCGACTATTCTTTTTGTTAGAGAAAGTCCCAATCCCCAGCCTCGTTTTTTGGTAGTAAATCCGGGTTCAAAAATGGTTTTAAATTGTTTTTTTGGAATTCCAGTTCCAGAATCTTTCACATTTACTTTTACATGATGTGCATCTTGTTCAATTTGAAGGTCTAGAGTTCCCTTTCCTTTCATTGCATCAATAGCATTTTTTACTAAATTTTCGATTGTCCAGCTATGCAGCGTTGGGTTTATCATGGCGAAAACAGGTTCTTTTGGTGCATGATAAGAAAAAGCAACTTGTTTAGAAAAACGCGATTGCAAATATTCATAAGTGCTTAAAGTTTCAGAAACAACATCATGAGGTTCTAAAACCGGAACAGAACCAATTTTTGAAAAACGATCTGTTATAGTCTGTAATCGTTCAATATCTTTTTCAATTTCAGTCGTAATAGAAGCATCAATTTCTTCTGTTTTTAATATCTCTACCCAGCCAATTAATGATGAAAGCGGTGTACCAATCTGATGGGCGGTTTCTTTCGCCATTCCGGCCCAAAGTTTGTTCTGCGTAGCCATTTTGGTGCTTTTGTAGAAATTATAAATTAAGGCACTAAACAATACAATAATCAATAATAAAGCTACAGGATAATATTTAAGTTTGTTGAGCAATTCAGAATTTCCATAATATAATTTCTGAAATTTTCCGGGAGAATATTCGATAACAATCGGCTCATTTTCACCTTTTAAATTATTTAAAAAAGAAAGCGATTTTTTTTCATCTTCCAGAATTTTTTCCGGCACATTAACAGAACTTATGATCTTGTCGCCGTACATGGTTAACATTACCGGAACTGAATGGTTGTTGTTTAAAATCTCAAGAGGTAAATCCAAGTCGGTATTTTCATTTGCACTGACTAATGTTTTTTGTGCGTGAGCCACAAGATTCATTTTTATACGTTCTTCATTTTTGAAAATTTGAAAAAAAGTATAAGTATTCCACAGAATCAAGGATATGATTAAAAATGAAATAAAAATAATAATCCAACGGGTTGTATTTCTACTTTCAGAAAAACGCATAAATTAATTTTTGAGGTATAAATATAACGAAATAAACACATTTTATATTTTGTTCTTCGTTAAAGATTTTTGTTTTTATGTCCTAAAGTATTTCTTTTGATTAAACGATTTCTCTACTTTTGTAATTACCGAAATGAGATTCGGTTAAAATTAAAAATATGATTAGCATCAATCCAAAAGAAATCCCCACGGCAAAATTACACGGTTATTTACAAAGTGCTGTAGGGCCTAGGCCTATTGCATTTGCAAGCACAATCAGTGCAAAAGGAATTCCGAATTTGTCGCCTTTCAGTTTTTTTAATGTGTTCAGTGCCAATCCTCCAATTTTGGTTTTTTCACCGGCAAGACGCGTGCGCGACAATACGATTAAACACACTTTAATTAATGTTGAAGCAACTCGCGAAGTGGTAATAAATGTGGTTAATTATGATTTGGTACAGCAAACCTCATTAGCCAGTACAGAATACGGCGAAGGAGTAAACGAATTTATCAAAGCCGGATTAACACAAATTCCGTCAGATCTTGTAAAACCATATCGCGTTAAAGAATCTCCGGTGCAGTTTGAGTGCAAAGTCACGCAGATTATTCCGTTAGGTACAGAAGGCGGAGCTGGAAATTTGATTTTGTGTGAAGTGGTAAAAATGCATATTCACGAATCAGTTTTAGATGAAAATGGAGCAATCGATCAGCATAAAATAGATTTGGTTTCGAGATTGGGAAAAGATTGGTATTCAAGATCGAATCAAGGACTTTTTGAAGTGCCAAAACCGATTACAACTTTAGGCGTTGGAGTAGACGCGATTCCAAATTTTATTAAGGAAAGTACCGTTTTTAATGGAAATGATCTCGGAAAGTTAGGAAATATTGAAGCCTTGCCTACAACGGAAGAAGTTAGTATATTTGTGAAAGAAAATTTTTCTGTGAAAGGAGTTTTAAGTTCAGATGATCAGGAAAAAATTCATTTAGAAGCCAAAAAATACCTGAATAATGATGATATTTCATCAGCATGGAAAGTGCTTTTAGCCAAAAAATAAGAATAGAAACAATAATTAATATAGACGAAGATGGAAGTTACAGGAAAAGTAAAAGTGGTTAACCCAGAGCAACAAGTTAGTGCTGCATTCAAAAAAAGAGAATTGGTTGTTACTACAGACGAGCAATATCCTCAACATATTTTGATTGAATTTACTCAAGATAAATGTGATTTATTGAGCAGCTACAAACAAGGTGAAGCGGTAAAAGTTTCTATCAATTTAAGAGGAAGAGAATGGGTTAATCCACAAGGAGAAACTAGATATTTCAATAGTATTCAAGGTTGGAGAATCGAAAGATTAGCACCAGAAGGTCCTAGTCAAACGCCTCCAATGCCTGCGGCAGAAGCTTTTGCTCCAGCAACAAACGTAAATGAAGACGAACCAGACGATTTGCCTTTCTAAAAGTTTAAATCTCAAAAAATAAATTCCAAATTCCAATTCATAAAATATGCAATTGGAGTTTGGAATTTTGTTTTACTCGTAGTTTATGTCATTTCGACCGAAGGGAGAAATCGCACACGGACCTTATTAAAGAATATCGACAATCATTGTAGAGCAACTAGTGCGATTTCTCCCTTCGGTCGAAATGACAAGATTGCGGATAATAGGTCTCCATAAAGCGTTTGGAATTTGGAATTTTAAAAAATACATTATTTTAAAAAAGCATGCATTACATATTCGAAGATTTATTTTTTCCTCCCGTTTCAGAAGCCGATGAAGAAGGTATTCTGGCCATTGGCGGTGACTTAAATCCAGAACGTTTAAAGCTGGCTTATAAAAGCGGTATTTTTCCTTGGTTTAATGAAGGAGAACCGATTCTTTGGTGGTCGCCTGATCCTAGAATGGTTTTGTTTCTGGATGAACTGATTGTGTCTAAAAGCATGCGTAATATTTTGAACCGAAACCAATTTAAGGTTACTTTTAATAAAAATTTTAAAGACGTAATTTCGAATTGTCAAAAAATAAAACGCGAAGGTCAAGACGGAACCTGGATTTCTAATGCAATGATTGATGCTTATTGTAAATTAAATGAGGAAGGGATCGCAAAATCTGTTGAGGTTTGGCAGGATGATATTTTAGTTGGCGGTTTGTATGGAATTGACTTAGGCGATGTTTTTTGTGGAGAAAGTATGTTTTCTAAAGTTTCAAATGCTTCAAAAACAGCTTTTATAGCTTTAGTAAATTATTTAAGAGAAGGAAATTATAAGCTTTTAGATTGCCAAGTTTATAATCCACATTTAGAGAGTTTAGGCTGTCGCGAAATTGATCGTGAAGAATTTATGTCTATTTTAAAAAGTTAGTAAAAATGAGTACAGTTCATGTTGTAAAAGAAATTTACATTTATCCAATAAAAAGTCTGGCAGGTATTAGTTGTCAAACGGCACTTGCAGAAGAAATGGGCTTCGAAAACGATAGACGCTGGATGTTGCTTGATGCTGAAAATAAAATGATTACGCAGAGAGAGCATCGAATTATGAGTCAGTTTTATCCGCAGATTTCAGATGGGAAAATCAGCTTAATTTTTAAAGATCACGAACATGAATTTTTTATTGATGAACATTTAGATTATAAAATTGAAACAGATGTCTGGGACGATATAAGTGAAGTTTTTGAGGTAAATAAAACAACGTCAAAATGGTTCAGCCAACACTTAGGTTTTGAATGTAAATTGGTCAAAATCATCAAAATTGGAGATCGCAAACATGAAAGTTCTACATTGAAAGAAACCTTCAACGTAAGTTTAGCTGATGGTTATCCGTATTTAGTTGTTGGAACGGAAAGTATGGATTTTTTAAATGAAAAATTAGCGGACAAAGTAACTGTTTTAAGATTTCGCCCAAATATCGTAGTGAGCACTCAAAATGCACACGAAGAAGATGATTATGATACGTTTAAAATTGGAGAAGTTCAATTTAAAAATATAAAACCCTGCGGAAGGTGTATTATGGTGAATAATGATCCTCAAAATGGAAAACTGAAAAAAGAACCGCTAAAAACGTTAAGCAAATATAGAGTCGTTGATAATTCTGTTTTATTCGGAACTAATGTTGTGAGTTTAAATTCCGGAATTATTAGTGTTGGCGATGCCGTTATTTTTTAGAAATTTAGTTTTGTAAAACTCCAGTTCAAAGTATTAAAAAGCACTAATTCATTTTTTAAAGTTGGTAATTCTAAAATTAACTTTAGAGTTTCATGCGCCATCATAGTTCCGATAATTCCTGGCAGTGTCCCTAATACGCCATTCAAATTACAATTCGGAACATCTTTTGGATCTGGCATTTCGGGAAATAAATCACGAAGATTTTTGCTTCCTCTATGGTTGAAAACTGCAACCTGACCTTCGAATTTTAAAATACTTCCGTAAACCAAAGGCTTGTTAAGTTGAACACAAGTATCGTTAACCAAATAACGTGTTGCGAAATTGTCAGAACCATCAACGATAATATCATACTGTTTGATAATTTGACTTGCATTTTCGATTGTCAACTTTTTGTTAATCGATTTAACTTCTATTAATGGATTTAACTTCGAAACAACTTCTTGAGCAACGATTGCTTTTTCTCTACCAATTTCATTTTCAATATATAAAATCTGTCGGTGTAAATTGTGAATTTCGATAGTGTCAAAATCGATAATTCCAATAAAACCAACTCCGGCAGTAGCAATATATTGTAAAATTGGACAACCCAATCCGCCAGCGCCAATCACCAGAACACGTGCTTTTTTTAGTTTTTCCTGACCTTCGTCTCCAATTTCAGGAAGTATAGTTTGTCTGTTGTAACGTAGAAATTCTTGTATAATGCTCATTTTTTTAATTGTGAATTGTGAATTGTGAATTGTGAATTGTGAATTGTGAATTGTAAAATGTTAAGTTCACAAACCTGAAACTTGAAACCTGAAACCTAAAACGTTTCAACTATAAACTTTATCCCAATCCTTCCAAACGGGTTCGTAACCTTTCATTTTTATGATTTTTGAGATTTCTTCTGCAGAACGGTCATCACTGATTTCGAATTGTTCCAAAGACTGAGGATCAACTACATAACCACCCGGATTTGTTTTAGAACCAGCACTCATACTCGTTACGCCAATCGGAATTATATTGTTTCTGAATTTTTCATTTTCTCGTGTTGAAATCGAGATTTCGAGATCTTCATTCCACAAACGATACGCGCAAATAAGCTGTGTCAAATCTTTATCATCCATAATAAAATTCGGTTCGATAATTCCTTCGGCAGGGCGGAGGCGCGGAAATGAAACAGAATATTTGGTCTGCCAGTATTTTTTCTGAAGATAATCTAGATGCAAGGCGTTGAAAAAGCTGTCCGTTCGCCAATCTTCTAAACCCAATAAAACACCTAGTCCAATTTTATGAATTCCCACAGTTCCTATTCGGTCTGGTGTTTCAAGTCTGAAATCGAAATTTGATTTTTTTCCTTTTGTATGGTATTTTTTATAAACTTCCTGATGATACGTTTCTTGATAAACTAAAACGGAGTAAACTCCAGCTTCATGCAGACGTTCATAATCTTCTGTAGAAAGCGGCTGGACTTCAACAGAAATAATCGAAAAATCTTTTCGAATTAAGGCAATTGCATTTAGGAAATAGTTAATGTTTACGGTATAATTAGCTTCGCCTGTAACCAGTAAAACATGATCAAAACCAGTTTTTTTTAAAGCTTCGACTTCAAGTTTTATCTCAGCATCAGAAAGTGTTTTTCGTTTAATTTTGTTATCCAGACTAAATCCGCAATACGTACAAATGTTTTGGCATTCGTTGCTTAAATACAGCGGTGCATACATTTGAATGGTTTTTCCGAAACGCTTTTTGGTGATTTCATGGCATCTTTGTGCCATTTGTTCTAAGTAATTTTGAGCTTCAGGAGAAATCAAAGTCAAAAAATCATCGAGATTGTATTTGGTTTTTGCCAAAGTTCGCTCGACATCTTTTGATGTGGTTTTATATATTTTGGATTGAATTGTGTCCCAATTATATTGATCAAAAATAGATTTGAATGTGTTCATAGTTTTAACCGCAAAGCACGCGGAGATTTACGCAAGGTTCGCAAAGCTTTGCGTTCTTAGCGCTTTTCTTTGCGAACTTTGCGGTTAAATTTTCACTCATATAAAAACGAAGTCAAAGGACTGGAAGCAACAGCATAATTTTGTTGATTAGCAATTCGGGCTTCAAAAGCTTTTCGCCCTGCAATTACAGCTTCCCTAAAAGCCTCGGCCATTAATTTGGGGTTTCCTGCAACGGCAATCGCAGTATTCACCAGAACAGCATCAGCACCAATTTCCATTGCTTTTGCAGCGTCAGATGGAGCGCCGATTCCAGCATCTATAATAACCGGAACATTACTTTGTTCAATTATAATCTCTAAAAAATCGATTGTTTTTAAACCTTTATTACTTCCAATTGGAGAACCTAACGGCATTACGGCAGCTGTTCCGGCACTTTCTAAATGCTTGCATAAAACAGGATCTGCATGAATGTAAGGAAGGACAAAAAAACCGAGTTTTGCCAATTCTTCTGTTGCTTTCAAAGTTTCTATAGGATCAGGCATTAAGTATTTGGGATCAGGATGAATTTCGAGTTTTACCCAATTGGTTTCTAAAGCTTCACGAGCCAATTGTGCGGCAAAAACGGCTTCTTTCGCATTTCTTGCTCCAGATGTATTTGGCAGTAAATTGATAGTTGGATGTTTTAAATGAGATAAAATAGGGTCGGTATCCGTTTCTAAATCAATGCGTTTGAGGGCGACAGTAACCAATTCACTTTCTGAAGCTAGAATCGCTTCTTCCATTTCCTGATTCGAACCAAATTTTCCTGTTCCTAAAAACAAACGGGATTTAAAGCTTTTATCTCCCATATTAAACAATGATGTTTGCATATAATTTTTCGTTTAGTTGTTGAATTAATTTTTCCTTTTCATCGCTTTCTGTAATAATTCCAGACACCGCAATTCCGTGAATTCCAGTTTCCATTAACGGATTTACATCTCGCAGTGTGATGCCTCCAATTGCATAAACAGGAATTTCAATTTTATCTTTCTTCAGTCTTTGAAGAATATCAAAATAACCTGATAACCCTAAAATTGGACTTAATTTTTCTTTCGTTGCGGTAAAACGAAAAGGTCCCAAACCAATATAATCACATCCGTTTTTGACATGATTTTGAATGTCTTCGAAAGTATTAGCAGTTCCTCCAATTATTTTTTCAGCACCTAAAATTGCTCTTGCTTCATCTATTTTAGTATCTGTTAATCCGAGATGAACGCCATCTGCTTCAATTTGCTGGGCGAGATGTAAATCATCATTTACAATAAATTTGACCTGATATTCGTCGCATAGAAGTTTTACAGCTTCTGCCAAAGTGAGTCTATTTTGAGTTGTTTGATTTTTAAATCGCATTTGTACCCACTCACATCCAGCATCAAGAGCTTGATGTATATTGCGTAATTGTTCTTCGATTGTTTCGCCTTGCGAAATGTATTGCAGTTTATTATACATAATGATATCCGATTAAAGTTGAAGTTGAACTCAAATAATTTTCGATATATATTTTGGCATTTTTACAGGCTTCAATCATGGTTTGATTTAATGTTAAATTCGATGCAATTGCAGAAGAAAGTACGCAGCCTGAACCATGTTTTTCAAAGCATTTTTTGTCTGAAGGAAATAATTCTAAAATTTCATTTTTTAAAAATAAACGATCTGTTCCCAAAGCTTTTTCGTTATGTCCGCCTTTCAATAAAATGTCTGTTAAGAAGCTATTTTCTTTAGAACTAAAATCAGGAAACAGAATTTTGGCTTCATGATAATTCGGCGTAATCAAATCGATTTTTGGAAGTATTTTATTTAATCTTTCATGATCTTCAATATTCATAAATTCAAATTTTGTGGTCGATTTTAAAACTGGATCCCAAACGATTTTTGTTGAAGGAGAAAGTAGTTTTATAGTCGAAATAATTTGATTTAAGTCGCATAGAGAGGCTACAATTCCAATTTTGACAACAGCAATTTTATAATTAGAAAACAGCGTTTCGATAGACCGAATAACAAAATTCAAATTTGTCCATTCAATTTCATAAAACTGATTTTCGGTTTGAATTGTATTCGCTGTCGAAATAGCAAAACCTGTGACTTTGTGCTGTTCAAAAGTTTTGATATCAGCCAAAATCCCAGCACCGCCAGACGGATCTAAACCTGCGATTGTAAGTGCGAAAGGGCGATTTGCTGACATAATTTAAATTGTTTTAAAGTACTTTCATTTTTCCAGATGCTTCCCAAAAGAGCAATATCATCAAACCCATTTTGAAGCACTTTTTGAATATTATGCGAATCAATTCCGCCTAAAGCGATAACTTTAGTTTTGTAATTGGTTCTTGCTTTTAATTCCTCAAATAGATCTTTTTCTGAATGATAATTTTCTTTGGAAATACTTTTAAAAACGGGGCTTAAAAAAGCGTAATCAAAAACATTTTCTAAACAGTTAAAATCTTCTATAGAATGTGTTGCTGTTGAATACCTACAAGCTTTTGAAAACCTTGCAGGAGAATCCGTCGTATTTTTTCTTTCTTTTTCAGAAAAATGAAATCGGTTAATTCCAAAATCTTCTGCCAATAGATGATGATTGTGCAAAACAATTCGATCTCTAAATTCTAGTTTTATTTGATGAATGAACTGCGCCATTTCCAATTCAGAAAAATCAGGTTTTCTAATATGAAGCAAAGACAATCCTTCGGCAAATAAAGATTGAATCATATTTGTTTCATTTTCAACAGAAAAAGGATTCGTAATTACAATCATATCTTTCCTCTTTATTCTTTACTCTATTTTCTTCTAAATATAAATCTCTTTCCCCTGTTCAATAAATTCCTCTGATTTCTCCTGCATTCCTTTTTCTGCGGCAGCTACATCTCTGATTTCCTGAGATATTTTCATAGAGCAGAATTTCGGTCCGCACATCGAACAGAAATGAGCCACTTTTGCACCGTCTGCAGGAAGCGTTTCATCATGAAATTCTCTAGCGGTATCAGGATCTAAAGCCAAATTAAACTGGTCTTCCCAGCGGAATTCAAAACGAGCTTTACTCAATGCATTGTCACGATATTGTGCTCCTGGATGACCTTTTGCTAAATCTGCGGCGTGAGCAGAAATTTTATAAGTAATCACACCATCTTTAACATCTTTTTTATTCGGTAAACCCAAATGTTCTTTTGGTGTTACATAGCACAACATTGCGCAGCCATACCAGCCAATCATAGCGGCGCCAATTGCCGATGTGATATGATCGTAACCCGGTGCAATATCTGTAGTTAAAGGGCCTAAAGTATAAAAAGGAGCTTCATGACAATGTTCTAATTGTTTGTCCATATTTTCCTTAATCATATGCATTGGTACGTGTCCGGGACCTTCAATAAAAACTTGTACATCATGTTTCCAAGCAATTTTGGTCAATTCGCCTAAAGTTTCCAATTCGGCAAACTGCGCAGCGTCGTTCGCATCAGCAATGGAACCGGGACGTAAACCATCGCCTAAAGAAAAAGTAACATCATATTGTTTCATGATTTCGCAGATTTCTTCAAAATGAGTATACAAGAAATTTTCTTTATGATGAAACAAACACCATTTTGCCATAATCGAACCACCGCGTGAAACGATTCCGGTAACTCGATTGGCGGTTAAATGAATGTAACGAAGCAATACTCCCGCATGAATTGTAAAATACGAAACGCCTTGTTCTGCCTGTTCAATTAAAGTATCACGGAAAATTTCCCAAGTTAAATCTTCGGCAACTCCTTTTACTTTTTCCAATGCCTGATAAATCGGAACGGTACCAATTGGAACAGGCGAATTTCGAATAATCCATTCTCTGGTTTCGTGAATGTTTTTTCCTGTTGATAAATCCATTATGGTGTCAGCGCCCCATCGACAAGCCCAAACGGCTTTTTCAACTTCTTCTTCAATACTCGAAGTCACGGCGCTATTCCCGATATTGGCATTGATTTTTACTAAGAAATTTCGACCCACAATCATTGGTTCGCTTTCTGGATGATTGATGTTGTTCGGAATTATGGCTCTTCCACAGGCAACTTCGGATCGCACAAATTCTGGAGTAATTTTGCTTTTTGGCGTGTTGGCTCCAAAACTGTGACCGCTGTGCTGGCATTGCATGGCTTTGGTTTGTTCATTCAAAAGTTCAATTCGCTGGTTTTCACGAATCGCGATGTATTCCATTTCTGGAGTAATAATTCCTTGTTTAGCGTAATATAATTGCGTGACATTTGCACCTTTTTTAGCTCTTTTTGGCTGATGTAAATATTCAAATCGAAGATGATTCAGGCTTTCATCTTTCAATCGGCTCTGACCGTAATCAGATGTTATTTTGCTTAAAATTTCAACATCATTTCGCTCGAGAATCCAACTTTCTCGTAAGCGTGGCAATCCTTTTCTAATGTCAATTTCAATATTTGGATCGGTGTACGGACCAGAAGTATCATAAACTGTTACGGGAGGATTTTTTTCAATTCCGCCGTTAGAAAGTTTGGTGTCACTCAAAGAAATTTCGCGCATTGCTACTTTTATGGGATGAATTTCTCCGTTTATATAAACTTTTGTAGAATTTGGAAACGGGGTTCTAGATATTTGTTCTTCTGTAGTCATGAGTTTTTTTGTTTCAGGTTTCAAGTTTCAGGTTGATGTAGATTGTGTGTGTAGAGGCGCACTGCAGTGCGTCTACGTCCAGTATTACTTGGAATTTGGGTTTTAAAATTGAAATTATTTCTAACCTCCCTGCGTAGCAGAAATAATTAAAATTTCGTCAGTTTCTTGTACGAGGAATTCGTTCCATTTGGTTTTTGGAACAACGGTGTTGTTAATAGCAACGGCAATTCCGTTTTGTTTGTGCGGAATTTCGAGATCGAGCAATGATTGAACGCTTAGCGATTCAGCATTGAATTGTTTGATTTGTTGGTTGATTTTTAGTTCCATTCCTTTTGAGATTAGTATATAGTTATACTTTAGGAATGGCTACAAGAACGCATAAAAATGCGCGCAGAAGTCATCTTACTTTTCCCTACGCTAGTATGAACTAGATCAGGTTCAGAGGGTAAAATCTCAGCCTACAAGTTGTAGACACCCCTAAAGTGTGAAGCAAATATAGGTAATTTTTGTTTACAAGTTTCAGGTTTCAAGTTTCAGGTTTAAAAAAAAACTGAAAACTGCGACTGATTACTGAGTTCTTGTCCAGCAATCTTCGGCGTGATCATTGACCATTCCGGTGGCTTGCATGTGTGCGTATATGACAGTTGAACCCACAAATTTAAAACCTCTTTTTTTTAAGTCTTTACTAATTTCATCAGAAAGCGGTGTAGTTGCTGGAACATCTTTTGAAGTTTTTGGATTGTTTATTATAGGTTTTCCGTTAGTAAATTTCCAGATGTAATCAGAAAAGGTTCCAAATTCTTCCTGAACTTTCATAAACGCCTGAGCGTTTGAAACGGCAGCCTTAATTTTAAGTTTGTTGCGGATGATTCTGGTATTCTGCATTAATTCTTCCATTTTATCTTCAGAATAATTTGCAATTTTTTTATAGTCGAAATGATCAAAGGCAGTTTTGAAATTTTCTCTTTTGTTTAAAATTGTAATCCAGCTTAATCCAGCCTGAAAAGTTTCTAAAATTAAAAATTCAAATAGAGTAGGATCGTCATAAACTGGAACGCCCCATTCTTCATCATGGTATTTTTTATATAAATCGCTGGAGGTACACCAGCCGCATCGTATTAAATTGTCCATCATTTTCCAATTTGCCAGCTGTAGCCCTTAACACTCGGAATATAAGCAGAACGGCCAACTATAATTAAATTATTATAGATTTTTTTGTCATATTTAATGCCAATTGCAGTGCCAGAAGTATATAATTTATTGGCTTTGAAAGTGATTTTCATAAAGCCGTCTTTGAATTTTGCATCAGATAATTTCTCTACAAGCCAAGTCGAATGCCATTTTACAGCAATTTCGTCTTCTGCAGTTTTTGTAATGCTTTTTACCAATTTAACTGCTTCTTCAGGAATTTCGAAGTTTTGAGTTAATTGCTTTTGAGTTAAAGTCTGACCTACTTTACTGCCATACAATATTTTGCGCAAATTGACAAAAGTCATTAAAGTTTTGTTTGCCTCTTTGCTTACATCTAATTTTTGATGTTCAGTTGTAATCTGCGGACTTTGAATTTGAGGTTTGATGTCAATTTCTTCCTTAACTGCGAAAATAGATTTTTTATCTGTTTTAGATTTTTTTCTAAGATTTTGAGTAATCGCAACAGTGTCTATGGAAGCTGTTTTTGTTATTTTTTCAGAAATGGGTTTTATTGTACTGACAGGCAATACCTTTTTTTTAGGTGGTTTTTTCTCGTCGCTGCCACAGCTAAAAAAGATAGAGGTTATTGAGAGCAATATAATAATGCTGTTTTTCATCTAAACAAGATAAGATTAATTTTCGTTAGGAGGATCTTCTTCTAAATATTTTTTGATCAAATGATGTCCTGCGTAAATCAACGGCGTTAATAAAACCGCTATAGATAATTTAAAGGTATACCCAATCAATGCTGAAGAAAGAAAGGTATCAAAATCAATTTTTCCAGGGAGCCAGAACGCAACTCCAAGTACAATAAAAGAGTCAAATAATTGTGAAATTACGGTTGATCCGGTCGTTCTAAGCCATATTTTTTTGTCTCCCGTTTTGTTTTTAAAGAACCAAAAAATGCTCACATCAATAAGCTGCGAAACCATAAATGCAATTATACTTCCAACAATAATCCACATACTTTGTCCAAAAACAGCTTGAAATTGTTCGTCATTTACAGGACTTATTCCTTTTGCTGCAGGAATTGCTATTGCCATAAAAAGTATGATAAAAGCATATGCAATTAAGCATGCAGTAATAAATGAAAGTTTTCTAACACCTTTTTCTCCAAAATATTCATTAATTAAATCGGTTGTTAAAAAAACTACTGGCCAAGGCAAAATTCCAATACTCATTACAAATGGCCCAATCTGAATAAGCTTTCCGCCAATAAGTTCTGCTACAACTGCATTTGTAATAAAGATTCCTGCCAGAATTACAAAAACAATTTCTTTTTTGGTTTTAAACATAAATAGTAACTATAGTTTCGTTTTCTTCAAAGTTAAATATTTTACTTAAAATAAATTTAATATTCTTCATCAATAACGATTTCATCATCTGCTTTTTCTTTTTCAAAACTTGCTCTCAGATGTTCTCCATTCAAAAATTCATTTACAATCAAATTGTATTTCTTTTCTAAATCTTCATCTTCATTGATCATCTTTATATCTATTACATTAAAAGCCAGCGGATTTATTTTGCCATTTTCAGTTACAAAGCCAATAGTGTAAAGTTGGTTTTTACTATCGCTAATTTCTTTTGTTTTCTTTTTTATTTTATAAAAGTAAAGTGAAATATCATGTCCGTTTTTTTGAACAATTTTCTTTTTCAGTAAAGTAATAGAATCTTTTTTAGTAAGAAATTGAAAATTTATTGCGGCTGCTTTTGCAATTTCATCGTCATTAAATGTGATAAATTCTTTTTTATTCTGATTTAAAAGCAGATTTATAGTTGCAAATTGTGTTTGAGGATCATTCAAAAATTCATTTATTTCTGATGACGTCAATTGGTTGTGTGTAATTCCTAATCTTGCCAATTCGATATTCAGCTCTAAAATATCAAGGTTTTTTATTTTTCTTAAAACTTCTTTTACGGCATTATCATCATCAAAATTATAGAGCAATGTGGTGTAATTAATTAAATCTGATACAGATTCTCCACTATCCATATAAGTGGCCATGGTTTCTTCGTCGTTTTCAATTTCTTCGTTTGCTTTATTTTTTTGATTCCAGCTTAGAACTCTTTTGTATTCCAGTTTAGCGTTTGTCAGAATTATTTTTTTAAAAACTTTTAATTTTTTAGCAGAGATTAATTTTTGTTCTAATAGCGAATTGCAAAAATTAAGAATAGGTTTGTGAAATTCTTTAATGCTGTAATATTGAAAAATTTCAGGAAACAATTCTTTGCTGTTTTCAGCATCTTTTTCAAAAGCAAAAAACAGCATAGTTATTTCATACTGATTATCTGAAATAGGGATATCATAATCTAATAATTCATTTATTTTTTTATACGCAGTTTTGGATTTTTGATTTGAAAGCGCTTTTAAGATACTTATTTGAACCTCTGTTTTAATAAATTCTTTTTTATAATAATTTTCTAAAAACGGAATCACTCTTTCATCCTTCATTTCTCCTATTTTTTCTAAAAGAGAACTTATCGCAACCGTTTCGTTTTCTTTAAAATCAAAAGTGTTTATGAAGTTCGTAACGATTTCAAAATCATTAGCTGTAAAATCAAGATTATTGATAGATTTTAAGGCAGAATAACGAATTGTATCGCTTTTGCTGGTTGCATCTTCAATAAACAGTTTGATTTTATCTTCAGAAATGTCTGTGTTTTTGTTTGAAGCCAAAGCCAAAGAATTAAAGGCTTTTTCAATAAAAGCATCTTCGTTTTTATAGTTTTTTTCAACCAATGTACTCAATACATAATATGCATTGTTTTTATATAAAACTTTGTATTTAACAGCTTGAGTTGCATTTGGTTTAGAAACTGTTGCATCTATGGTATAGCTGTTGTTTTCTTTGTTGAAAGTGGTGTTTTCATTTAAAAATTCATAACTGTTTTTTTTGTCAGACATTATTTCATACCAAAGCGATTCTGAAAACCCTTTTTTCGAATACAATTGTGCATTGTATAAAGAAGTCGAAGAACCCATGTCAAAATCCTCTTCTTCATATCTATTGGCTGTAAAATCTTCGCTGACTTGTTTTAAAAATTCTTTTTTCAGTTTAGTTTCGATAGAATCAATAGGCAAGTTGCGTTCATATTTAGGGTATTTATAATATTCTAAACTAATTTTTCGTGCTGTTTCAGAATTGAAAGGCTGATATTTACTGTTAGCAATAAAAGCATTTTTAGATTGATATTCCTTTGATTTTAAGTTTAAAAATAGATTTTCATTTCCCTTTTCAGGAATATCTATTTTATAGTTTGCAATAGAATCTGTAAAAGTTCTCGATTTAGATCTGTAATTCAGAGGAACAGTTAAAAATGATTTAAAATATCGATTAGTGTTTGCTTCAGAGGCATTTACAGTTCCAAGCAAATAGTATTTATTGCCGGCGATGATTGTTTTTAATTTCATATTTCGGTCTCCAATTTTAGAAGAAGAAATAAAAGAATTTTCGGTTTTATTATATTGAGTGGCAGTCGAATCTTGGTCTTGCTGTAAGTAAAATTGATAATGAATTTGTTTTTGTTCGTATTCTGAGTTTTCAAGCGTTTGAGTGTCGTTCAGCGTTTTTTCTCTTAAAAAATAATAACTTTTCTCTTGATTATCATAAGCTTGAATGTCAATATTAGTTCCTTTTTCGGCACTATTTCCAAAGACAAGGTTGAAAGATGGAATTTCAACTTCAAAACCTCCCTTTATAGGTTTTACTTTCTCCCAGTCATTTTTAAAAGGTTTTATTTTAATGTTTTCAAAAACTTCATTTTCATATTGGCGCACATAATTTGCCGGGCCCGTCATAGCTATCGAAATGATTTCTAGTGGTGTAATATAAAATTTAGAATGTTGGCTGTTTCCCGTTTTTGTAATGTTTTTTATATCATAACCTGAATAATTGGCTTGTTCAAAGTATTTTTTTTCGATGATATCGCCGGCAATCTTTTCAAAAAATAAACTGTCTAATGATTTAGCATTATAAGTAATATCTTTTGTTTTTAAGAAAAAGTTTAGCGGCATTCTTTTAATCGTAATGGCGCCTCCGTTGGTGAAATCGGGTGATCCTAAACTTTCATTTTCTTCAATTGTGGTTTTGTACAAGGGCAGTTGCAGCATTTTATCTTTAGTCGATGTAACATTGAAATTAGGATTTGGGAAATAAGACTCTATTGTTTTTTTCTGATTTTTTCCATTTTCTGTAAACGTGTCAATTATGGGTTTAACCGTATATCCTTTTTGTCTCAAAAGTTCAATGATTCCTTCATTTCCGCCAAGATGCGCTGCTCCAACAGCCGAAAATAAGCTTCCGGTTTTGGCAATAGAATCAATACTTTTTGCCATTATTTTATTGCGGTTTACAATAAGTGCATCGTGAGCTTTTTTAGAAAACATTAATTTATAGATAGAATCAAGCATGACAATATCTTTTTCTCTGTAATATTCTTTAAGAACTTCCGTCGGATTTCTGTTCTTCAAAATTTTCATCAGCGGCACTTTGTTTTCGTCTTTTGGTTTTGCATCATCATCCATAATGTTGAGTATGGAAAGCATCGATTCTTTAGCATTTTCTAGTCCGGCAATTTTCTTTTTGTATTTTTTTCCGGTTTGAAATATAAACATGTCCAGAACAGTATTTTCTTGAAAATCGGCTTGATCTCCTTCAGCTCCAGACAACATATTTCTAAAATACTTAGCATTGTCATTATTGAAAATAGTTTTGATATTTTCTTTGGTTGTTGGAAATAAGTAGAACTCTGTATAAAACTTTGGGTAATTTTTATAATCATTATTTTTCATCAAATCATTCAATTCTCCCCAGGTTTCAGGATTACTTTCATTAGCCACAATATCTGATCCAAGCAGGTTTTTAAAGAATGAATCTGATAAATGAAAAGAGACTTTTTCATTAACATGCATGGTTCCGTACAAGTAAGAATTTTTGGCTAAACCGTTTCCAGATATTTCCCAAAATAAGCTTTTGTTTTGTGCATGAATGAATGAAGTGATTAATAATGAGATATAAAGTAATTTTTTCAAGAGAGAAATTTTAATGGTTTTGGTAAACAAATATAGAATAGATTGATATCATTTCGTTTATGAATTTAAATTTTCTGTGTTTTATTATAAAGGATTTTCTTAAAAAAGAAGAAGAACCTTTTAAATATTATGATGCAGTTTCTGTTTCTGTTTTTTTATGATTAGCAGATTTGCTTTTGATTCGTAATTTTTCGGTACTTTTGGAAGTAAGAACAAGTTCTATTATTTAAAATCAAATTAATGAGAATGAAAAAATTAATGTCAATTTTTATCATGGGTACAACCTTTTTTGCGGCCAACGCACAATCCAATTCTGATAATCCTCTGCTTAAAAAATGGACGGGTCCTTACGGAGGAGTTCCTGCTTTTAATGAGTATAAAGTTTCAGATTTTAAACCTGCAATTGAGTTTGCTATTCAGGAAAAACTAAACGAAATCGATGCTATTGCTAATAACCCGAAAGCACCAACTTTTGATAATACTATTGCAGCTTTAGAACGTTCTGGAGAAACTATGGAGCGAGTTTCTACTGTTTATGGAATCTACAGATCAAATTTAAGCAGTCCAGAATTTAGTGCTATTGATAGAGAAATGTCGCCTAAATTTTCTGAGTTTAGTGATAAAATTAATCAGAATAAAAAATTATTTACAAGAGTTGAGACACTTTACAATTCTAAGGAAAGTAAAAAATTAACAAGTGAACAACAGCGCTTAATCTGGTTATATTATACGAATCTTGTTCGTCAGGGAGCAAAATTAAACGATCAGGATAAAGAGAAAGTAGCAGCTGTAAATAAGGAGCTAGCAACACTTTTTACTCGTTTTAGCCAAAATTTATTAGCCGAAGAGCAAAATCAATACGTAGCACTAAAAACAGAAGCTGATTTTGATGGTTTGCCAAATGAAGTTAAAAATGCCGCTATAGCTGAAGCCAAACAAAGAAAAATTGATGCGTTAGGATGTATTGCAAACACGCGTTCTTCAATTGAGCCGTTTTTAACTTTTTCTACTCGCAGAGATTTAAGAGAAAAAGCATTCGATATTTTCGTAAAAAGAGGAGATAACGGAAACGCTAACGATAATAATGCAACTTTGGTTTCTATTTTAGAATTAAGAACTCAAAAAGCAAAATTACTTGGTTTCCCGACTTTTGCTCACTGGAGTTTATCAAATAAAATGGCAAAAGATCCTCAAAAAACATTGGATTTGATGATGTCGGTTTGGGAGCCTGCAGTAGAAAAAGTACATGAAGATGTTGCTGAAATGCAAAAGATTGTAGATGCTGAAGGAGGAAAATTTAAAATCCAGCCTTGGGATTATCGTTATTATGCTGAAAAAGTTAGAAAAGCAAAATACGATTTAGATCAAAATGAGGTTAAGCCTTATTTGCAGTTAGAAAACTTACGTGAAGGAATGTTTTGGGTTGCCGGTGAATTATTCAATTTAAGTTTTAAACAAATTACTGACGTTCCCGTTTATCACCCAGATGTTCGTGTTTGGGAAGTAAGCAATAAAGTTACAGGAAAAACAGTTGGTTTATGGTATTTTGATCCTTATGCGCGTGCAGGGAAACGTTCTGGCGCTTGGATGAATGCGTATCGTAATCAGCAAAAATTAGATGGGGATGTACTTACAATTGTATCGAATAACTGTAATTTTATAAAAGGAACTGCAAACGAACCAATTTTAATTTCTTGGGAAGATGCATCAACTTTATTTCATGAATTTGGACATGCGCTTCACGGCTTATGCTCAAATGTTACATATCCAAGTTTAGCAGGAACATCCGTAGCTAGAGATTATGTTGAGTTTCCATCTCAATTGTTAGAGCACTGGCTTGCAACTCCAGAAGTACTAAACAAATTTGCTTTACATTATAAAACAGGTCAGCCATTGCCTAAGGCTTTAGTAGACAGAATTGAAAGAGCAGCTAATTTTGGTGAAGGCTTTTCTACTGTAGAGACAATTTCAAGCTCTTTAGTAGATATGAAACTGCATTTGGCTACAACAACTATTGATCCTCATAAATTTGAAAAAGAAACGTTAGATGCGCTTCATATGCCGTCTGAAATTGTAATGCGTCACCGTATTCCACAATTTGGGCATATTTTTTCAGGGGATGGATATTCAGCAGGATATTATAGTTATTTATGGGCAGATGTTATCAATGCAGATGCTTGGGAAGCTTTTACAGAAGGAAAAGGCCCTTATGACAAAGCAGTCGCAAAAAGACTTTATGATAGTGTATTTAGTGTAGGAAATACTATTGATCAAGAAAAAGCATACGAAAACTTTAGAGGAAGAGCTCCTAAGTCTGATGCTTTAATGCGTGCAAGAAATTTTCCAATCGTAGAGAAGAAAAAATAAGAACTAGAATAGCTTAAAATAAAAAAGCCCGAATATCTAAATATTCGGGCTTTTTATATTGAAAAAAATAATATATTAACCTAAAGTAACTCTTTTGAAACCTGTAATTTCAACATTGAATCCTTTAACATAATCACCAACTTTTTTACTATCATCTTTGATGAAGTTTTGATCTAATAACGCTTTCTCTTGATCTAAAGTAGTATTGTCAGAGATAAAACGTTGCACTTTTCCAGGAATAATTTTGTCCCAAATTTGTTCTGGTTTACCTTCAGCTTTTAATTCAGCTTTAGCATCTTCTTCAGCTTGTTTTAAAACTTCTTCAGTCAATTGAGAGTAAGAAATATATTTAGGAACATTTTTTAAAGTTTTTCCTAAACGTTTTGCTTCTTCATTGTCTTTTTCGATTACAGCAATACGAGCAGCAAGTTCAGATTCAACGAAAGCAGGATCAAAATCTTTGTAAGATAATGTATCAGCTCCCATAGAAGCAACTTGCATAGAAACATCTTTAGTTAAAACGTCAGCGTTAGGAATTGCAGCAGAAATTGCAGTCAATGCAGCAATTTTGTTAACGTGAACATAAGATCCAACGAAAGCACCTTCTAAAATTTCAAAACCACCTATTTCGATTTTTTCACCGATAACACCAGTTTGCTCAATTAATTTTTCAGCAACAGTAATTCCGTTAAAATCTGACGCTAAAAATTCTTCTTTAGAAGAGAAGTTAATAGCTCTTTCAACTAATTCTTTAGCTAAAGTTACGAAAGCTTCATTTTTACCTACGAAATCTGTTTCACAGTTTAAAGTAATGATAGCTCCTTTAGTTTTATCAGCATTCACGAAAGAAACAGCAGCTCCTTCAGAAGACTCACGGTCAGAACGGTTAGCAGCAACTTTTTGTCCTTTTTCTCTAAGGTTTTGTATAGCTTTATCGAAATCTCCATCAGCTTCAACTAAAGCTTTTTTACAGTCCATCATTCCGGCACCTGTAGTTTGTCTTAATTTATTTACGTCTGCAGCAGTAATTGTTGCCATAATATTTTGAATTTTAATGTTAAAAGTAAAAATTCCAGCTTTTAAATCCCAAAGTCCAATTTTAATAAATTATCAACATTATGTTTTTAATTATTCTTGGATTTTGGAATTTAAAATTTGGAATTTAAATTTGATTTATTCTTCAGTTGCAGGAGCAGCAGCTTCAACAGCCGGTGCAGCTTCAACAGCTGGAGCAGTAGTTTCTTCTGTTGCAGTCTCAGTTTCTTTTTCAGAACCTCTGTCAGAAAGACCTTCGATTACAGCAGCAGTTACTAAAGATAAAATTTTGTCAATTGATTTAGAAGCATCATCATTTGCAGGAATAACGTAATCAACCTCTCTTGGGTCAGAATTCGTATCAACCATTGCGAAAACTGGAATGTTTAATTTTTGTGCTTCTTTTATTGCGATGTGTTCAGCTTTGATATCTACTACGAACAATGCAGCTGGTAGTCTAGACATGTCAGCGATTGAACCTAAGTTTTTCTCTAATTTAGCACGTAGACGATCAACTTGCAAACGCTCTTTTTTAGATAACGTCATGAAAGTACCATCTTTCTTCATTTTATCAATAGAAGACATTTTTTTAACTGCCTTTCTGATAGTTACAAAGTTAGTTAGCATTCCACCAGGCCATCTTTCAGTGATGTAAGGCATGTTTGCAGCTTTTGCTTTATCAGCAACGATGTCTTTTGCTTGTTTTTTGGTAGCTACGAATAAAATTTTTCTACCTGATGCAGCGATTTTTTTCAAAGCTTCATTAGCCTCTTCAATTTTTGCTGCGGTTTTATATAGATTGATAATGTGAATACCATTACGCTCCATATAAATGTAAGGGGCCATGTTTGGATCCCATTTTCTAGTCATGTGTCCGAAGTGAACACCTGCTTCTAGTAAGTCTTTTACTTCTATTTTGTTTGCCATTTTTGTACTAGTTTACGTTCTGTTGATTAGCAATGTATAAATGGCGGTTTCCCAGGCTTTATACATTTAGATGCTAAACTATATCCTACCTCGATAGGAGAGCAACAACAACTGTGTTTTTTAATTTCAATAAATAATTGATGATGTCTTGTACCATATGCACAAGACAGGTAATATTAACGTTTAGAGAATTGGAATCTCTTACGAGCTTTCTTCTGACCGAATTTCTTACGTTCAACCATTCTTGGATCTCTTGTTAATAAACCTTCTGGTTTTAAGATAGCTCTGTTTTCAGCATTTACTTCACACATAACGCGTGCTAATGCCATTCTTACAGCTTCTGCTTGACCAGTTGAACCACCTCCGTAAACGTTTACTTTAACGTCAAAGTTGTTTACATTTTCTGTCATAGACATTGGTTGTAAAACTTTGTATTGTAAAGTTGCAGTTGGAAAGTAAGTTGCGAATTCTTTTTTGTTTACAGTGATTTTTCCTGTTCCTTCAGAAACATATACACGTGCAACAGCGGTTTTTCTTCTACCGATTTTGTGAATAACTCCCATTACTTAAGATCGTTTAGGTTAACAGTTCTAGGTTTTTGAGCTCCGTGAGTATGCTCAGCACCTACAACAACATTTAGATTTCTAAAAAGTTCAGCTCCTAATTTGTTTTTAGGCAACATTCCTTTTACAGCTTTTTCTACTAATAATGCAGGGTTTTTAGATTGCAATACTTTAGCAGTTAAAGTTCTTTGTCCTCCTGGGTAACCTGTATGACGCATGTAAATTTTGTCATTCATCTTTGTACCTGTAAGGTTAATTTTTTCTGAGTTGATAACAATTACGTTATCTCCACAGTCAACATGCGGTGTGTAACTTGGTTTGTACTTACCTCTTAAGATCATCGCAACCTTTGAAGCAAGACGACCTAAGTTATGCCCTTCAGCATCAACAACAATCCACTCTTTAGTTACAGTGGCTTTGCTAGCTGAAATTGTCTTGTAGCTTAATGCGTCCATAATATTATTTTAATTAAACATTCCATCCCCAATAAAGGGGATGCAAAAGTACAATTAATTATTTTAAAACCAAATACCTGAAAAGAATATTTTATCTGCTGAAAATCAGCACATCAGTTTTATATTTAAATCAATAAAAAAAAACCACCTTCACAATAACGCGAAGGTGGTTCAATTATTTAGAATTTATTTACTAAACAATAAATAAATTAGCAATATCGACCACTTGTTGTGTTGTAAGTGGCTCATCATAAGCTTCAGAGCCTGCCGAAGCTCCAAATAAGGCAGCAGTGTTATATCCAGCCTGAACTGTAACTCCTTCGCCAGCATATACAGCTTGTGTTGCAGCCGGCATTCCTGCACCTCTTTCGTCATTAGAGATCCATCCTTTTAAGGTACGAAGTCGTCTCACTTCTGAAGCGTGACGTGCTTCTACGGAGTGAATTTGTAATGCGGCTGTTAATAAATCTGGTGTTGAGATTAAATTTGCAGCCTGACCTTTGTATGCTCTTACTCCTGTATCTTCAAAAGCTTGTGCCAATGCCAGGAAAGTTGGATAATCATGAAAAGGATCAAATGCTCCTCCAACGGTAAAATCAAAAGTAGGTTTTGCAACGAAGTTTGCACTCGCGGTTCCGCCTAATCCTGCAATTAAAAACTTAACATGATTTGATTCGTGTGCTGCTATTTGCTGGAAAACTTTTAAATCACGCCCGCCATTTTCAGAAGCAGGAATTACTCCAGAATCTAATGCCATTGCGTAAAATTCGTTTTCTAGATATTCTAAAGTCAATGCAAACTGCAAAGCTCCAATTGGAGTTGCCGGTGTTGCAGTAATGTCTTTTGCAAATACTTTGTTTGCAAAAGTTGATAGTCCAAAAGGAATAGAGGCATAAGCCAAAGTCTTTCCAATATTTCCAAACTGATTAAAACTGTCTCTTCTAGATCCAGTGCTTCTCATTAAGCTATCATCAGTAAATGTTTCTATAAATTTTAAAATATTCATAATTTCTAAGTTTTAGCTAGTTAAGATTAAGGTAAATATTTGGCAGTAAATTTTGTAGTAATAAATCCTCCGGCAATAGGTAAAATTTTAGAAGGATCTTTAGCAACATCTAATCCGGTTGATGTACTTATAATATCATCACCAGCAAAATCTTTAGAATTAGGATTTATCAAACTTCTTATTGCTGAAGCGTGTCTTGCTTCTACAGAAACAATTTTTCCAGCTAATAATAAATAGTCAGCACTTTTAATTAATTTTCCTGCTCCATTATAAGCAGCAACCCCTGTGTCTTCTAGCGCTTTTGCAGTTGCAAGAACTTCAGTACGGCTGTTAAAGTTTAGAGAACCATAATTAAATGCTAAGGAAGGAAGTAATTGTGAGCTTGGATCTGGAAGAGCTCCAGTCAAAGCTGCTTTAAAAAAATCTCTGTGAATTACTTCATGGTGATATAAATCTGTCAGCACTTGACGTTCTATATCATTAAATGTAGTGTTGAAACTTGAAGAGTTTACAACTTTAGTATAAAAGTCGGCTTCGAGTTGTTCTAGAGCATAAGCGTACGTTAAAACGCCAAAATCTCCTGAGCCTAAATCAAACACTCCGTTCTTTATGCCGGGCAGGGTATTATCCTGCATATCATCTTCATTATCATTGTCGCTGCAGCCAGCTAACACCAAACCTGCGCTAACTAATGTCAATCCGCTGAGCTTAAGAAAGCTCCTTCTGTTATTCAATGAAGGGTCCACTTCATGAATTTTAACTTCGTTTTTCATAATCAAGGTCTTTTAAAAGGTTAATAACATGTATTAAGGTATTAACGAGATTTTTGTAAGAGCGGTTTTAAAAAATCCATCTTTTTTATTTTTATTTCGAAAAGACCTTATATTTTGAAATAGTAATAGCTGTTTTTTGTTTTATTTTCGGTAATTCTACTATATTTGTATTAATTACATAAACTTTTATTAGATGAAAGCTAAAGCAACTCTAAAACAAATTGCGAAAGAACTAGGTGTTTCTGTGTCTACAGTGTCTAAGGCATTGAATGACAGTCCTGAGATTAGTGAGCAAACGAAGGTGAAGATTAAAGAGTATGCCAAACTCAAAAATTATAAGCCGAATGTTATTGGTCTGAATTTGAAAAATCGCAAAACCAAAACAATCGGTGTAATTATACCTAATATATTGAACTCCTTTTTTGCTAAGGTGTTTAGCGGTATCGAAAAAGTAGCCGATAAAAAAGGATATAATGTAATTACTTGTATTTCGAACGAATCTTTAGAAAAAGAAATTCATACACTTGAAATGTTGAGCAACGGAACTATTGATGGATTTATTCTTTCTGTTTCAGAAGAAGCTCAAAAATTACAGGATTACAGCCATTTTTCTGCTATTATTAATGACGGAACGCCAATCGTAATGTTTGATCGTATTGCAGATGAAGTAGAATGTGACAAAGTTGTAGTAGACGATTTTGATTCTGCCTTAAACTCAACACAGCATTTAATTAATTTAGGATGTAAAAATATTGCCTTGATTTCCTCAGTTGATAATTTAAGTGTCGGAAAATTGAGAGCGGATGGATATTTGAAAGCTTTAAAAGACAATAATATCCCGGTAAACGAAAAAATAATTCTTCGTACCGATTCTGAAGATGACATGAAAGCTAAAATTGATGCTATTTTCGACAACAAAATTGATGCTATTTTTGCTTTGGATGAAAATGATTCAGTTGCTGCTTTAAGAGTGAGTTTGAAAAAAGGGTACAAAGTGCCAGAAGATATTTCGATAATAGGTTTTGCTGACGGAATTTTAGCTTCAAGACGCTTATCGCCAAGTTTAACAACAATTAGCCAGCACGGAATTGAAATTGGAGAAGTTGCAGCAAAACAATTAATCAAACGATTGGAAGAATCAGAAGAAGAAACTTCAGATTACGAAACCATCGTGATTAAAACAAAATTGAAAGAACGAGAATCGACAAGAAAAGTTTAGATAAATAAAAAAAACCATCAGTTTCAGCTGATGGTTTTTTTTATGATTTAATATTAATTTTGCAAAACCTGATTAAGGAATCTAAAATTATTAATGCGCCGCCAGCCAATCACTGCCCATGCCAAGTTCAACATCTAAGGGTACGCTCATCATAAAAGCATTTTCCATTTCGTGTTTTATCATTGGCTGGATTTTTTCTAATTCATCATTGTGTACATCAAACACAAGCTCATCATGAACTTGAAGCAGCATTTTAGATTTCCAGTTTTCTTCTTTTAATTTTTTGTGGATGTTGATCATCGCAATTTTAATCACATCTGCAGCACTTCCTTGAATTGGCGCATTTACAGCATTTCGTTCAGCAGCACTTCTAACAACGGCATTTGCCGAATTAATGTCTTTTAAATATCGGCGACGGCCTAAAATCGTTTGCACATAACCTTTTTCGCGTGCAAACTCAATTTGTTCATTAATATAAGATCGTAATCTTGGGTAAGTTTTATAATAAGCTTCGATCAATGCTGCACTTTCGCCACGTGACAATGAGGTCTGATTACTCAATCCGAAAGCAGAGACACCATATATAATTCCGAAGTTTACTGTTTTGGCATTGCTCCTTTGTTCACGGGAAACTTCTTCCAGCGGAACATTAAAAACTTTTGATGCAGTAGCTTTGTGAATATCTTCTCCGTCTTGAAACGCTTTGATCATATTTTCTTCTCCGCTTAAAGCGGCAATGATTCTTAATTCAATTTGCGAGTAATCGGCAGAAATTAAAGTATGATTTTCATCGCGGGCAACAAAAGCTTTACGGATCTGACGGCCTCTTTCAGTACGAATCGGGATATTCTGTAAGTTCGGATTATTAGAACTCAAACGCCCTGTTGCAGCAACAGTCTGCATATAATCGGTATGAACTCTTAATGTTTTTTTGTCTACCTGTTCTGGCAAAGCCAAAATATAAGTGCTTTGTAATTTCACCATCTGACGCCAATCGAGGATTTCTTTCACAATCGGATTGTCATTTGCTAAATACGTCAAAACTTCTTCACCTGTTGCATATTGACCCGTTTTGGTTTTCTTTTGCTTTGCGCCGCCAATTTTAAGTTTGTCGAATAAAATATCTCCAAGCTGTTTCGGCGAAGCCAAATTAAATTTCTCGCCTGCAGTTTCGTATATTTTTTGTTCCAAAGATTTAATCTCCACTTCCATTTCTTTGGACATGGCACTTAAGAATTCAACATCTAAACGAATTCCCTCCGTTTCCATATCTGCCAAAACGCTGACTAACGGAATTTCGATTTCATCAAATAACTTTTTAGTTTCAGTTTTATCTAATTCTGCCGTGAAAATTTCTTTTAATTGAAAAGTAACATCAGCATCTTCTGCAGCATATTCTTTAATATCTTCAAGCGCTACATCGCGCATTGTAATTTGATTTTTGCCTTTTTTGCCAATTAAAGTTTCAATTGATTTTGGAGAATATTTCAAATACGTTTCTGCTAAAATATCCATATTATGGCGCATATCTGGATTAATCAAATAATGCGCAATCATGGTGTCAAAAAGTTTTCCTTTTACGCTAATGCCATAATTAGAAAGAATTTTTAGATCGTATTTTAAGTTTTGGCCAATTTTCTCAATATTTTCATCTTCAAAGAAAGGTCTGAATTTTTCAATTAAAACTTGTGCTTCTTCCTGGCTTTCCGGAAACGGAACATAAAAACCTTTTCCTTTTTCATAAGAGAAAGAAATTCCAACTAATTCAGCATGCAAAGCATCTAAGCCAGTCGTTTCGGTATCAAAGCAAACAGAAGTTTGTTTTTGCAAATTCTGCAAAAGCAATTTAATTCCTAAATCGCCTTCAATAGCTTGATAGGAGTGGGGTGTATCTTCTAGTGTATTGTAAAATGAAGCTCTTTCCTGATTTTCATCTGTAGTTGCACCTCCTCCAAATAAATCAAATTGATCGTCGTTTTTAGGCTGTGGTTTTTTATATAATTTGGCTTCGTCGCCTTTATTTGCTAATTCATTTCCGCCACCAATTTTAAACAAGTTGTCAAATTGTTCTGCCATTCTTCTAAATTCCAATTCCTGAAAAATAGCATCTGTTTTTTCAATATCGGGGCGTGACAGCTCGTAATCGTCTTCATTAAAAACAACATCACAATCACAAATAATCGTCGCCAGTTTTTTAGATAAAATGCCCTTGTCTTTATTGGCTTCAATATTTTCTTTCATTTTCCCTTTCAGCAAATGCGTGTTGTCTAAAAGGTTTTCCATTGTGCCAAATTCTTTCAGGAACTTTTTAGCCGTAACTTCTCCAACTCCTGGTAATCCCGGAATATTATCAACAGCGTCACCCATCATTCCAAGAAAATCAATTACTTGTTCTGGTCTTTCGATTTCGAATTTTGCCAAAACTTCAGGAACGCCCCAAATTTCTATTCCGTTACCCATTCGGGCAGGTTTGTACATGAAAATATTTTCAGAAACTAATTGTGCAAAATCCTTATCTGGTGTAACCATAAAGACTTTGTAGTTTTCTTTTTCAGCTTGTTTTGCGATCGTTCCAATTAAATCATCGGCTTCACAACCTGCCATTTCGATAATCGGAATATGCATAGCTCTCAATAAATCCTGAATGTACGGAATCGCAATTTTAATTGCTTCTGGTGTAGCATCACGATTGGCTTTATAGTCAGAAAACATTTCGGTTCTTACTTGGCTTCCTTCTTTGTCAAAAGCTACCGCTAAATGATCTGGTTTTTCACGTTTAATAACATCTAAAAGCGAATTCATGAATCCCATGATCGCTGATGTATCCATTCCTTTTGAATTAATTCGAGGGTTTTTTATGAAGGCATAATAACCACGAAATATTAATGCATAAGCATCGAGAAGAAAAAGACGTTTTTGAGTTGACATAAAAAAAATATTAGTCTGTAAAAATAGACAATTGAGTTCTCAAAAAATAAACTAAAAAGATTTTTTTTTTTTCATCATATAAGTTATATATGTTTATTTAATAGCGACATGCTGTTGTGCATCTTAGATTGAAGATGTTGACAAAGTTGAATGAACATATATAACTTATATGGTAGAAAAACGCTAAACCGTTAATGTCTCGTTAAAATATTTAGGTTGAAGGTTTTCTTCATTTTCTCTTCATTTTGCAGGGGTACATTTGATCTATAAAATAAAAGGTATTAATTTAAATTTTAGAAATCATGAGAAATTTATTAATGTTATTAGTAGCAGTTTTAGGAACAAGTGCAATGGTTAGTGCGTTTCCTGCAAAAGAAGTAAAAGTTGGTCCAGCAAAAGAGGTAAAAGAACTTCCTGCGAAAGAAGTAAAAGCGACAAAACATCCTAAAAACAAAGCTGACAAAAAAGCAAAATCAGAAAAAAATCAAGCTCCAAAAACAGAAACTGCAAAAGCAAAAAAATAAGAATTGTTTTTGTTTTGTTTTCAAAGCATTATAAAGGAAACAAAACAGGAATAATGGTTATGGAGAATGCGGTTGGAGAAAGCTGATGAAGAAATTTGTCAGCTTTTTTTATTCGTTAATTTTTTAATAATGCGTAACCGGGCTTTTTATAATTGCTTAAATTTAGTTGCGCTAAAACGCTTTTTTATGAATATTTTGATCGTTGAAGATAATAAAGAACTTGCAGTAGAAGTTTACGATTTTTTGTGCAATACAGGCTATGTGTGCAAAATTGCGCATACTTGCAGTGATGCACTCGAAGAAGTGGGCAGTAATGATTATGATGCAATGCTGTTGGATTTAGGTTTGCCGGACGGCGATGGTTTTGATGTATTGAAAACCGTTCGAAAAACACAATCGAAAATGGCTGTAATTGTTCTTACGGCACGCGGTGAATTAGATGACAGAATAAATGGTCTGCATTTAGGTGCTGATGATTATTTGACTAAACCATTTGCGCTTACAGAACTTAGTGCGCGATTATTTGCTGTTATACGTAGAATTCATGGTTTTACTTTGAATAATTTAAGCATTCACGGATTTTTATTACAGCTTCAGGATTATAAAGTGAGTTATGACGAAATTCCAATCAGTCTTACCAAAAAAGAATTTGATATTTTTCAGTATTTGGTTTTGAATAAAAACCGTGTTATTACAAGACTGCAATTAACAGAGCATATTTGGGGAGATATTCTAGAAGTCAATTCCGATTCTAATTTTATTGATGTTCATGTTCGAAATCTTCGAAAAAAATTAGACAAACATACTGCTATAGATTGGTTTGAAACCGTTAGAAATGTGGGTTATCGTATTAACGAATAAATAAAGTATTGTGAAAATAAAACATCAACTCGCTATTTTTAATGCACTGACAAGACTTTTGGTCATTTTGATTTTATGGCTGATGTTGCCCATTTTAGTCGAAAATGTTGTATACAGACACATTAATAATGGATTAGTTGAAAAAAAGAAAAAATTTATTGATCATCTGAATCAAGATGAGATTAACGACTTTATCGAAAACTCAGATGATTCTACCGAAACCTATTCGCAGTTTTCTACGTTGCACAGTGAATTTTTGGTGCTTTCAAGACTTCCGGTAAAACCCAATCAAAAAAAAACCACTTTCAGTAATGACAACCGAATTATTGAAGGCGAAGAAAATGAATATCGAATTTTGCAATATCATTTCACCTACGAAAATCAAGGTTATCAGTTAGAAATAGGAAGCAGTTTAAGCGAAGTAAACGACCTTACTTTTATTATAAGATTTTTTATTATTATTGTTTTGGTTGTTATTCTCTTGGTTACATTTTTGGCAGATACATTTTACATCGAATATTTGCTCAAGCCTTTTTATAAAATTATTGATACCAAAATTAGGCGCGTTAACGAACCAGAAGCTTTTGATCATACGCCCATAAATGCAAAATCCAGAGATTTTAGAGAACTTGATTTGGTTTTAAATCAAATGATGGATCGTATTGCAGAGCTTTTTAAAAAAGAAAAACAATTTATCTCAAACGTTTCTCATGAACTATTAACGCCAATTGCATTATTAAAAAATAAATTTGAAAACTTATTGCAGAATGATTCTTTAGATGATAATGCTTTTGATAAAATCGCAAGCTCACTAAAAACATTAGATATGCTGAAGAAAATCATCAATAACTTATTGTTGATTTCAAGAATCGAAAACAACCAATATGCAGCAAATGAAAATATTAATTTTCATGAAATTATAACTGATCTGCAAGAAGATCTTCAAGATAGAATAGATGACAGAGAAATTGAGTTCTCAAATAATATCCAGCATAATTTTGCTTTTACAGGAAATAAAACCTTATTTCATATTTTGATTTATAATTTGGTAACCAACGCTATAAAATATAATAAGCCAAACGGAAGTATTATAGTTGCAGATGGATTTTGGAATGACAGGTATTTTATTTCAATATCCGATTCTGGTCTCGGGATGACGGAATCTCAAATCGAAAAAATATTTAACAGGTTTGCCAGAATTAGTTCAGATCAGGATGGTCAGGGTTTAGGACTCGCGATTGCTGAGAGTATTGCTTCTTTTCATCATATTGAAATTAAGGTTGATTCTATAATAAGCGAAGGAACAACTTTCCGATTACTATTTCCTGAGACATCAAAACACAATTAAAAGTTAATTTTTTCAGATTGATTTAATCTTCATCTTGTCTTCATTTACTGATTATATCTTTGAGGTATAATAAATGAAATAATATTAATCAATAAATCTACAAATCATGAAAAAATTAGTAATGTTAGCAATCGCTGTTCTAGGAACAACTGCTATGGTAAATGCGCAAACAACTCCAGCTCAAACAACTCCAGCAAAAGAAGCAAAAGCTCCTAAGAAAGACAAAAAAGCAGACAAAAAAGCTAAAAAAGCAGAGGCAAAAGCAGAAACTGCTAAGCCAGAAGTTAAAAAATAATACAGCATAGTTTGTTTAGGCAAACTTAATTATGGATTATAAAAGGTTTTAAAAAATTTGGTAGAGAAAAAGCTGGTAGAGAAATCTATCAGCTTTTTGCTGTTATTTGAGTTAAATTTTTGATAATAAAAAGCTATAAAATTTTCATTCTTTGTTACTTTGCTTAAAACTGTAAATAATGATCATTCGTTTTATAATTCTTTGTGCTCTTTTTCTATTTATTGAGTTCTATTCTTATCAAGCTTTTCGAACTTTAATCAAGTTAAGATGGGTTTTGATCAGTTACCAAGTTATAAGTTTACTTATTTTAATCTTTATAATTTATTCTTTTTCGCAAATTGATCGTTCAGTTGGACAGACCAGACAATTTATGTTTACAACAGGATTGATGCTGTTGGTTTATGTGCCGAAAATTGTAATTACGCTTATTTTATTTGGAGAAGATATTTTTAGAATAGGGGCAAGTATCTTAAATTATTTTATTTATAATACTCCCAGAAAAGAAATGATGCCGGACCGACGAAGATTTATTAGTCAAATCGCATTGGGATTGGCAGCAGTGCCTTTTTTGTCTTTGATTTATGGGATTTTTGAAGGGAAATATAATTTTAAAGTCATCAAGCAAACCGTTTTCTTTCCTGATTTGCCAGATGCTTTTGATGGGTTTAGAATCACTCAAATTTCTGATGTTCACAGTGGTAGTTTTGATAATCCAGAAAAGATAAATTATGCTATTGATTTGATCAATAAACAAGAAGCAGACATGATTTTGTTTACCGGGGATATTGTAAACACACATGCAAAAGAAATGCATCCGTGGCTGGAAACATTTAATAGAATTAAAGATTATAAATACGGAAAGTTCTCCGTTTTAGGAAATCATGATTACGGAGAATATGTTACATGGCCTTCTGAAAAACAAAAAGACGAGAATTTTCAAGATATTAAGAAGCTATACGGTCAAATTGGATTTAAGCTTTTGCTGAACGAACATACTTATATTCAAAAGGGCGATGATAAAATAGCTTTGATTGGAGTAGAGAATTGGGGCGTAAACTTCAAGAAAGCTGGTGATTTAAATAAAGCTTCGCAAAATGTTGCTCAGGACGATTTTAAAGTCTTAATGAGTCACGATCCAAGTCATTGGGATGCTGAGATTAAAGATCATCCTAAAAACTTTCATTTGACTTTAGCGGGCCATACGCACGGGATGCAGTTTGGAATTGAAATTCCAGGCTATTTTAAATGGAGTTTGGCACAATACATTTACAAGCAATGGGCAGGATTGTATGAAACTGCAGGCCGATATGTGTATGTGAACCGAGGTTTTGGTTTTCATGCTTACCCTGGTCGAGTTGGTATTATGCCAGAAATTACAGTCATTGAACTAAAAAAAGGCAACAATGTGGCTTAATTCGTTAAAAATGCTACATTTGTATATAATTACCTCTTTTTAACAGATTAAAAAAGAATTAAATTTTTGGTTTTATGTCAAAATTTGGAGAACTTATAAATGCTCAAGTTCCAGTGTTAATTGATTTTTACACCGATTGGAACGAATCATCTGTATCGATGCATCCTGTTATTAAGGATGTTGCGGCCGCGCTAGGCGATAAAGCGAAGGTGATTAAAATTGATGTAGATAAAAATCAAGAACTGGCCGAGGCACTGCGTATAAAAGGACTTCCTACTTTAATGATTTATAAAGAAGGGCAAATGATCTGGAGGCAATCTGGAGAACTTGATGCTAATACTATTATCGGAATTGTTCAAGAGCAGTTTACGAATCAATAAATGACTTCTTTTTTGATGTTAATGAATAACATCAAAAGCATATCCATTCTCTTTTAAAAAGTGCAAAGTTTTAGGTAACGCAAATTTTAAGTTTTGCGATGCTTTTATACTGTCATGGAAAACAATTACACTTCCTGATGTTACATTTTTAGTAACATTTTCAAGACATTTTTCTGGTGTTATCGATTGATCGAAGTCAGCACTTAAAACATCCCACATTACAATTTTATACCCTAGATTTCGCAAAATCTTAGATTGTGCTTTTTTTATCTTTCCGTAAGGAGGACGAAATAATAATCCGTTTAATTTTTTGTCGTTTGCTAAAATGCTGGCGCAATTTTTTACATTTTCTATATAATCATTTGTTTGGCTTTTCCATCCGTTTATATGATTCATGGTATGGTTGCCTATAGAATGTCCTTCTGCTATCAGTTTTTCAAACAGGGATGAGTTTGCATTTATGTTTTTTCCAATGCAGAAAAAGGTTGCTTTTGCGTCGAATTTTTTTAATTCAGATAATACCCAGTCTGTAACTTCTGGAGTTGGGCCATCATCAAAAGTGAGGTAAATTTTCTTTTCCTTGTTCGGAATATCCCAACAGTACTTCGAAAATACCCTTTTTATAAATGAATTTGTTTTTACCCAATAAAAGCTCATTTTAAAATGATTTAGCGATACTGTAAAATTAAAAAATGCAGCGCTATTTAACTAACAGCGCTGCATTTTTTTAATCAGTATATTTTTCGTATATTATTCTTTTTCACGGCCAAAGCGCTCGAAAACATTTACGTAAGTATTAAAAGTTACTTTTTGTTTTTCATAGAATGCTTTATCGTTATTATGATCCATAACTTGTAAAAGGCTTCTGTAACGCTCAATATCTGTAATGATATCAATTGCAAGATCAGTTTGGTCGCCTGGAGTCAACGTTGCATAATAGTTCAGGTTTTCTTTGTATTTTCCAACTAACTTGTTAAGTAAATCGTGTGCTTTTGCAGTTTCTCCAACTTTATAATATCCATTTGCAAAAGGTTCTACTAATGAGTAATATCCGTATTTATCCAATGGCAGTTTTGTCATCGCTAAATTGATTACATTTTTAGCTTTGTCAATTTTACCTTCAACAATAAGCTGATCCATTAAGCGAGAAAGGTTTGTGCGGTATGTAATGCTGTTTCTTCTGGTTTCAGGATCATGATAAATCTTATCACTTTCGCTATTTCCCCAATCCCATTTCATTACAATATCGTACATTTTATCGGCGTCAATTTGCCCCATATCCATTGGTCCGCCATCTTTTGAAGGTGTATTTTTTATCGGAACCAATTTGTAAACCATTCCATCCAATTGAAGGTAATCTTTTAGCCATAAATAATCTTCATCATCAAAAGCTCCACCGCTAAAATAGATTGGTCTTTTCCAATTGTTATTAGCTAAGATATCCAGCATCATTAAACGGTTTTTGTATAATGCACTTCCTTTGATGTCGATATCCATGTAAGGAACGATAGAATCGTTGTATCTTGCATTGACAACTTTGTTTTTAATAATGATGTTTTTGTCGACAGGAACTCTAATTTTATTTGTTGGATAAAAATGGATTGTTTGCCCGTTTTGAAGTCCAACAGTTGATTTAGGGTTTTTGATAAAACTAATAAAATCATTAATGTTCCAACGTGTGTCAATTTTTTGAATATACGCTACATAATCTAATTTATCCCCCACATATTCATCGTGTACAAAAGAGATCGGCAATGGGTCAGATTCGTATGCTTTCGACTTCATTTGGTCGATATACCAATCTGTCATAAATAAGCTTGTATTTACGATCTTAACATCTGTTCTAATGTGCTCAATTTCTTGCGCATACCAGAGCGGGAAGGTGTCATTGTCACCAATGGTAAATAAAATGGCATTTTTATCGCACGAATTCAAATATGCTTTAGCCATTGCAACCGCAGTATATCGGTTCGATCTGTCGTGATCATCCCAGTTTTGAGATGCCATTAAAATAGGAGCAGCTAATAAACTTGCAGCAATAATAACAGGTCCTGCAATTTTTGGAGCAATGTATTTTTGAATGCTTTCGTATAATGAGTAAACTCCAAAACCTATCCAGATGGCAAATACATAAAATGATCCTACCAGTGCATAATCTCTTTCGCGAGGTTCAAAAGGCCTTTCGTTTAAGTAGATTTTCAATGCAATTCCGGTAAATAAGAACAAAGCTAAAAGCACATAAAAACTTTTAAGGTCTTTATTTGCGTGATACATTAATCCGATTAAACCTAGGATAAAAGGAAGGAAAAAGTAAACATTTCGTCCTTTGTTGTTTAAAACATCTGATGGTAAATTATCTTGAGAACCTAAATGAAGCGAATCCAGAGGTTTGATACCGCTGATCCAGTTTCCGTCTAAGTTGTCATATTTTCCTTGAACATCACTTTGGCGTCCGACAAAATTCCACATCAAATATCTCCAATACATGTATCCGAATTGATACTCGAACATAAAACTGAAATTATCTACAGTTGATGGTTTTTCTATAATTAAATATTCTCCATAACTTTTTAAGAATTTAACATAACCTTCATTGTCGATTTGTTTTTGAGCATACGCCTTTCTGAATTCAGAAACTGTTTTTTCAACCTCATTTCTCAATTGAGCTGTTGCTTTATTGTATTCATCTTCGCTTAATTGGCTTGCATCGATTCCGTATTTAGCCAAATCATCTTCGTAATTGTAATCAGGGTTGATTTTAAAATTTGGTGGATTTGTAAAGCTTATATAGTTTTGAATATGGCCAGTTTCAGTACTCCACATTCTTGGCAAAACTGTTTTTTGATTATCATCAGAATTTTGTTCTGCGTTTTTATAATTGTTGGTAATGATATATTTACCTGTTTTATAATCTCTTTCGTAGTTAGGTTTTTTATCTAAATACGGTGTTTTTTCGTCAAGACCAGCAAAAACTTCAGTGTATTGAGGTCCGTAAAACAAAGGATTTACTCCGTATTGTTCACGATTATAATACGCTAGAACTTCTGTTGCATCAGATGGTTTGTTCTCGTTAATTACAGTATTTGCATTTGCACGAACTGGCAGCATCATCCAGGTAGAAAAACCAATCAGAATGAATAAAATACAAAGGATAATAGTGTTGTAAAAAACCAATCCTTTTTGTTTGGTATATTTTAATCCAAAATAAAAGAAAGCAATAAAAACTAATGCTACAAAAATAGTTCCTGAGTTAAAAGGCAATCCCATGTCGTTTACCATAAAGACTTCGGTTTTACCAAAAAATGCCATAGTTAATGGTAAAAGCAATTTAAAAATAAACAACAAAATAGCAATTACTACAGCATTTGCGATGATGAAATTTTTAATAGTAACTTTTTCGTAGTGTTTAAAATAATATAGAAAACCAATTGCAGGAATCGTTAACAATGCCATAAAGTGAACTCCAAATGAAAGCCCGACAACAAGTGAAATGATTAATAGCCACTTATTACCTTTAGGCTTGTCCATATCTTGCTCCCAACGAAGACCAAGCCAGAAAAGCAAGGCAATTAACAAAGATGCCATTGCGTAAACTTCTGCTTCAACAGCATTAAACCAGAAACTGTCTGAAAAAGTATAAGCAAGAGCTCCAACAAAAGAACTTCCTAAAATTACAATTGAATTATCTTTATTAATATCAGCAAAACGAGCTACGATCTTTTTCAACACAATCGATGAAGACCAGAATAAAAACAAAATTGTAAAAGCGCTAGAAAAAACAGACATCATATTTACCATGACCGCAACATGCTCTTTATCTATAGCAAACATGGCGAAAAAAGCTCCCATCATTTGGAATAAAGGTGCTCCCGGCGGGTGGCCAACTTCTAATTTAGCGGCGGTAGCAATGTATTCGCCACAATCCCAGAAGCTCATTGTAGGTTCGACAGTAAGTGTGTAAGTAGTTAAAGCGATTGCAAATGCAAACCAACCAATAATTGTATTCCATTTATTGAAATTGAATTGTGCCATATTTAGGTGTTAAAATTTTATATGTTTTCTATTCTACAAAGAAAATGTTTTTTTGTGTAAAGAAACGAGCATTAACATAAAATTCTACAAAACTATTTGATAAAAGTAACCTATTGTTTGTGAAATACTTGCGACAACATTACAGATTTGGAAGAAAAAAAAATAAAAAAAAATCAAATTTTTTTATCAAAAAGTTTGCGCAAACTAAAAAAAGCTTTAAATTTGCACTCGCTTAACCGCACTGCTGGTCTATGGTGTAATGGTAACACAACTGTTTTTGGTGCAGTCTTTCTAGGTTCGAGTCCTAGTAGACCAACATAAAAAGCCTCTCAATTGAGAGGCTTTTTTTATGCGATAAATTTAAAGTTGCTTTTATTTGTGGGTAATCACCGAAAGTGATTTATCTTGCCAAACGATTATTTTGAAAGTAACGACGACGGAACCACTCCAAATTTCTTTTTAAATGAAAATGAAAAGTGAGACAAGTCTTCAAAGCCAACTCCAATATAAACTTCTGATGGTGATTTTCCTTGTTTTAGGAGATAATAGGCTTCCTGCAAGCGTTTGTTTAATAGCCATTTGCCAGGTGTTTGCTGAAATACTTTTTGAAAATCTCTTTTAAATGTCGCCAAACTTCTTCCTGTTAAATAGGCAAAACGATGCATTTGCACATTAAAATGAAAATTTTTATTCATAAAAGCTTCCAGATCAATTTTGCCCGGTTCATTAAAATCAAACAAAATATCTTTTAATTCTGGATTTACTTTGAGTAAAAGATGTACGGCTTCTTTTATTTTTAAATTAAATAAAGTTTCGTTGTTTTCTTGTTCGACTTCGAGATAGGATATTAGAGAATCCATAAAGGACTTATATAACGGATTTGGAGTCAGTGTAATCATGGCTTCTGAATCTTGCTTTTTGTTGATTTTAAAATCGTATTCAGCGCTTATTTCGCGTAAAATTTCTTGATCCAAAAAAAGAGATATGGTTTTGAATTCGCCTCCATCTGGCGGAATTTTAATAAATTTAGCCAAATGATTTCTTTTGCTAAAACGAAAATCTCCTGCTTTTGAGCAATAGGTGTTTTTGCTGTCAGAAGCTGTCATTTCTCCTGAAATTTGATAGCTAAAAACATGTTCCGGTATAAAATGCTCGCCTTCGCGGCTTCTTGCATAATAACAGGAGTAGAGTATTTTGGGTTTTATGTTAGAAATTGCTGTCATAGTGTAAAGTTACAAAAAGATCCAGAAAATCTCTTTTTAAAGATTTCTGGATCTGAGTTTGGTTTATTGAATTAATGCTTTTGGTTCAAGATAAGCTTCAAGTCCTAAAACGCCGAATTCTCTTCCTATTCCTGATTGTTTAAATCCGCCAAAAGGAGCCATCGGATCATGGCCAATTCCGTTTATCTGAACGCGTCCTGCGCTAATTTGGGAAGCGATATTGTGAGCTCGTTTTTCATCAGCAGAACTTACATAAGCCTGTAATCCGTATGAGGTGTCGTTGGCAATTTCAATCGCTTCTTCTTCTGTTTTATAAGTAATGATAGATAAAACAGGGCCAAATATTTCTTCTCTAGCGATGCGCATTTGGTTGTTTACATTTATAAAAACAGTTGGTTTTACAAAATTCCCGTTTTCTAGTCCTGCTGGTTTTCCTAAACCACCTGTCAGTATTTCTGCCCCTTCAGATATTCCAATCTGAATGTAATTTTGAACTCTTTCATATTGTTTTTGGCTGACCATAGGTCCAATTGCGGTATTTTGATTTTTAGGATCGCCAACAACTGTATTCAAAACAACTTCTTTAATTAATAATTTAACTTCCTCTAATTTGTTTTCTGGAACTAATAATCTTGTTCCTGCTATACATGCCTGGCCGCTATTCATGTACGCAGCCATTATTGCCAGCGGAATTGCTTTTGATAAATCAGCATCTTCTAAAATAATATTTGGTGATTTTCCTCCAAGCTCCAGTGTAACGCGTTTCATCGTGTTGACAGCTTCTTTTGCAATCATCTTTCCAACAGTTGTTGATCCTGTAAATGAAATTTTGGCAATATCAGGATTACGGCTTATTTCAGCTCCAACTATTTCCCCTAAACCGTTAACAATATTAAAAACACCTTTAGGTAAACCAGCTTCGTGCAAACATTCGGTAATTAATTGCGTTTGCTGTGCACTCATTTCACTTGGCTTTATTACCGTTGTGCATCCAGCAACTATAGCAGTAGATAATTTACTGCATATAAAACCGTTGCTTGAATTCCAAGGAATAATAATTCCAACTACGCCAATTGGTGTCATTTGAACTTCTGATTCGCCCATTTTTTTGGTAAATTCGTAATTGTTTAATAAGTTAATTGCCGAGTCAAAACTCTTAAGCATATATTCATAACTTATAGATGCAAACTGAAATGTTCCACCATATTCTTCAACCATTACATTGATAAAATCGTTTTTTCTTTTTTTGATAGAATTTTGAATATTTTCAAGGTATTGAATTCTTTCAGCGGCAGTTGTTTTAGAAAAAGTCTTAAAAGCTTTTTTGGCAGCATTTATCGCATTTTGTGTGTCTTCTTCATTTCCTAAAAGAACTTTTCCGAGTTTTTCATTTGTTGTTGGGCTTATAAGATCAAAATATGCTGTTCCTTTTGGTTTTACAAATTCTCCGTCAATATAAATTTTGTCTATTGTTTTCATGTTATTGTGTTTTATGAATTTTTATTTGACAAATTTCTGAATTAATAGGAAGGTAAACTTTGTTGAAAAGCTCAAACTAACTTTGTTGAAAAGCTCATTTTTAGAATCGAATTTTATATGAAAAAAGCTTCTCATTGAGAAGCTTTTTTGTGAAATAAACTATTTAGAAAGTATTTTTAATTCATATATTTTGCTATTTAAATTTTAAAAGTGATAACAGGTTTTACCGCATGGTTTACTAATCCTTCACTAATACTTCCATTAAAGAAGTGAGCAAATCCAGTTCTTCCATGAGTACACATTCCAATAATATCTGCATTTACACTGTTCGCAAAATTAATAATTCCTTTTTCAATATTTGTGTCGTTATAAATGTGTGTTGAATAATTGGTAACATTAAATTCGGCAACAAATTCATTCATTGCATTTTCGATAACATGCGTTGGTTTAAAGCTGTTTGGGGTGCAAATCGTCACCAAATGAAGTTTTGAGCCGAAAAAATTGGTAAAATTTAAAAGTTTTTCAAAAGGTTTTTTCGTTTCTTCTGAAAAATCAGATGCGAAAACAATACTGCTTGCATTAAAATTTGAAATTTCTTTTTTAATAATTAAAACGGGAATTTCAGAATTGCGAACCACTTTTTCAGTGTTAGATCCGATAAGAAGTTCTTCGATGCCTGAAGAGCCATGCGATCCCATTACGATCAAATCAATTTCATAATCTTTGCTTACTTGTGAAATGCCGTGAATTGGTTTGTCCATTTTTACGATTTCAGTAACAGGAATGCCTTCTAAATAAGGCTTTGCGGCTGCTTCGTCCAGCATTTCGTTGGCTTTTTTCATAAAAAGCATGGTCTCGGGGATGCTTGTACCGCCCATTATCGCATCATTGCTTTGGTGAGGCAGTTCTAGCATGTGCAGGATAATGATTTCTGAATCATTTTTTTTAGCAATCTGTGCGGCAACTTTTAAAGCGTCTTCTGCATGTTCTGAGAAGTCGGTAGGTACTAAAATTCGTTTCATAATTTTAAGGGTTAAACATGAATAATCCGTTATTTTAATGCTCCTATAAAGATAAGAAATATTTTTAGAGCAATCTATTTATTTTGATTTATAAAAAAAACACTATATTTGCACCGTTATTTATTAAAATCTAAATAATGAGGGGACTAAGTGTCCCCTCTTTTTATAAAATTATGACATTTAAAGAAAAAGTAAACGGATTAATTACAGAAGCTCTTCTGGAAAAGCCTTCAATCTTTTTGATTGATTTGGCAATTTCAGATTCTTTTAAAATTAGTGTTGGTTTAGACGGTGATAATGGAGTGGCGTTGCAGGATTGTATTGATATTAGTCGTGCAATCGAGAATAATCTAGATCGTGAAGAGCAGGATTTTTCACTTGAAGTGGCATCGGTAGGAGTAGGTTCTCCATTGAAATTTACAAGACAATACATCAAAAATATTGGTAGAACGTTGATTGTTACAACAAATACTGAAAAAATTGAAGCAGAATTAGTAGAAGCTAACGATGTTTTTATAATTTTGTCTTGGACAGCAAGAGAACCGAAAAAAGTAGGAAAAGGAAAAGAAACAGTTCAAAAAGAGCAACAAATACCTTATACAGAAATTAAAGAGGCAATTGTTACAGTAACATTTTAATTAAAGAATTCGCATGGAAAATTTAGCATTAATCGATTCATTCTCAGAGTTTAAAGATAATAAACTTATTGATCGTGTAACGCTTATGGCAATTTTAGAGGACGTGTTTAGAAATGCATTAAAGAAAAAATACGGTTCTGATGATAACTTCGACATTATCATAAATCCTGACAAAGGAGATATGGAGATTTGGAGAAGAAGAGTAATCGTTGCTGATGAAGATCTAGATTTTGAGAACGAAGAAATTACCTTGACTGAAGCAAGAATGATCGAAGCGGATTTTGAAATTGGTGAAGAAGTTTCTGAAGAAGTTAAATTAATTGACTTAGGAAGAAGAGCTATTTTGGCTTTGCGTCAAAACTTAATATCTAAAATTCACGAACATGATAATACAAATCTTTATAAGCAATTTAAAGATATTATCGGTGATATTTATACTGCAGAAGTACATCACGTGCGTCCTAGAGTAGTTATCTTGGTTGATGATGAAGGAAATGAGATTGTGCTTCCGAAAGAAAAACAAATTCCGTCTGACTTTTTCCGTAAAGGAGATAATGTTCGCGGAATCATTGAAAGCGTTGAATTAAAAGGAAATAAACCTCAAATTATTATGTCTAGAACTTCTGAGAAGTTTTTAGAGAAATTATTTGAACAAGAAATTCCTGAAGTATTCGACGGATTGATTACAGTTAAAAATGTAGTGCGTATTCCTGGTGAAAAAGCAAAAGTAGCGGTAGATTCTTATGATGATAGAATTGATCCTGTTGGAGCTTGTGTGGGTATGAAAGGATCTCGTATTCACGGAATTGTTCGTGAATTAGGAAACGAAAATATTGACGTAATCAACTATACAAGCAATATTCAATTGTTTATTACAAGAGCATTAAGCCCTGCAAAAGTTTCTTCAATCAAAATTGATGAAGAAAATAAAAGAGCGGAAGTTTTCTTGAAATTAGAAGAAGTTTCTAAAGCAATTGGTAGAGGTGGTCATAATATTAAATTAGCAGGTCAATTGACAGGTTACGAGCTAGATGTTATCAGAGAAGGTGATGTTGCTAGTGGCGAAGATGATGACGTTGAATTAACTGAGTTTTCAGATGAAATCGAAGACTGGGTTATTGAAGAATTTGCAAAAATTGGTTTAGATACGGCTAGAAGTATCTTGAAACAAGAAGTAGAAGATTTAGTAAGAAGAACAGATTTAGAAGAGGAAACAATTCTTGATGTTATGAAAATACTAAAAGAAGAGTTTGATAGCTAGTAATCTGCTCTAACAACACAACGAAAAAGGTAATAATAAAAAGGTTATATGTCTGAAGAGAGAGTAATAAGAATAAACAAGGTTTTAAGGGAATTAAATATTTCGTTAGAAAGAGCTGTTGATTATCTAAAAGATAAGGGAATTGCTATTGATGCAAATCCAAATGCTAAAATTTCTGATAGCGAATTTAATATCCTACAAAGCCAATTTGCGGGCGATAAGGGGAATAAGGAAGCTTCTAAAGAGGTAGGAGAAGAGAAAAGAAAAGAAAAAGAAGCATTACGTGTTGAACGTGAGAAAGAAATTGAAGACAAACGCAGACAAGACGAAGAGCGCCAAAAACAGCAAGAAATTATAAAAGCGAGAGCTGTTGTAACAGGACCTGTTCAAGTTGGTAAAATTGATTTAAATCCGAAGAAACCAGCAGTTGTTTCTACTCCTTCTGAGGAACCAGCAAAAGCTGAAGAACCAAAAGCAGTTGTTACTCCAACTCAACCAGAAAAACCTGTTCAAAAAGAAGTTGTACAGCCTGAGCCAGTTGCTCCTGTAGTTTCTGAAGAGAAAAAGGTAGAAAAGCCTATTATTACAGAGAAAAAAGAAGTAAAAGCTAATCCTGAAGCTTCGGTACCAAAAGCAGCACAAGAGCCTGTAGTCTCAACAGATCCTTCAACTGCTGAGGAAACAATTACGACTCAATATCAAAAATTATCTGGAACTACTCTTACAGGGCAAACAATTGACTTATCTCAATTTAATAAGCCTAAGAAAAAGAAAGAAGATCCAAAAATAACACCTAATAAACCAGGAACTCCAGGTGCAAATAATAACGCTAACAAAAACAAGCGTAAAAGAATTGCGCCTAAACCAGGAGCTCCAGGAGCACCAAAACCTGCTGCAGGCACTGCACCGGGAACTCCGAATCCTAATAAAATTACACCAAATACTGGTGGTGGAGGTTTTAACGCTAACAGAAGTGCAAGACCTGGTTTTGTAAAAGGAAACCGTCCTGCAATTGTAGCAAAAGTTGAGCCTACTGAAGAGGAAGTAAAAAATCAAATTAGAGAAACTCTTGAAAAACTTCAAGGTAAAGGTGGAAAATCTAAAGCTGCTAAATACAGAAGAGATAAAAGAGATACGCACCGTCAGAAATCTGATGAAGAGCAAAGAGCAATTGATGAAGGAAGTAAAACTATTAAGGTTACTGAATTTGTTACTGTAGGTGAAATTGCAATTATGATGGATGTGCCGATTACTAAAGTAATTGGAACTTGTATGTCTCTTGGTATCATGGTTACCATGAACCAACGTTTAGATGCTGAAACATTAACTATTGTAGCTGACGAGTTTGGTTACGAAGTTGAATTTATCACTGTTGATATCGAAGAAGCTATTGAAGTAGTTGAAGATAAAGAGGAAGATTTAGTAGTTAGAGCACCGATTGTAACTGTAATGGGTCACGTCGATCACGGTAAAACATCTTTGTTGGATTATATTCGTAAAGAAAATGTTATCGCTGGTGAGTCTGGAGGTATTACACAACACATTGGAGCTTACGGAGTAACTTTAGATAACGGTCAAAAAATCGCATTCTTAGATACACCAGGTCACGAGGCGTTTACCGCAATGCGTGCACGTGGAGCTCAAGTTACAGATATTGCTATTATCGTAGTAGCGGCGGATGATGATATCATGCCACAAACTAAAGAAGCAATTTCTCACGCACAAGCTGCGGGAGTGCCAATTATATTTGCAATTAATAAAATTGATAAACCAAATGCGAATGTTGAAAAAATCAAAGAGCGTTTGGCTAGTATGAACTTGCTTGTTGAAGATTGGGGTGGAAAAATTCAGTCACATGATATTTCTGCAAAAGTTGGAACAGGCGTTAAAGAATTATTAGAGAAAGTTTTATTAGAAGCTGAAATCTTAGATTTAAAATCAAATCCAAATAAAGCGGCACAAGGAACTGTTGTAGAGGCATTCTTGGATAAAGGAAAAGGATATGTATCAACGATTTTAGTTCAACATGGAACATTAAAAGTTGGAGATTATATGTTGGCTGGAAAACATCATGGAAAAATTAAAGCCATGCATGATGAAAGAGGGCATATTGTTAAAGAAGCAGGCCCTTCGACTCCAGTATCAGTTTTAGGTTTAGATGGTGCGGCAACTGCAGGTGATAAGTTTAACGTTTTTGAAGATGAAAAAGAGGCAAAACAAATTGCATCTAAACGTTCTCAATTAATGCGTGAACAATCTGTACGTACACAAAGACATATTACCCTTGATGAAATTGGCCGTCGTATCGCTCTTGGTCAGTTTAAAGAATTAAACGTAATCCTTAAAGGAGACGTTGATGGATCTGTTGAAGCATTATCAGATTCGTTCTCTAAACTTTCTACTGAAGAAATTCAAATTAATATCATTCATAAAGGTGTTGGAGCAATTACTGAAACTGACGTTATGTTGGCTTCTGCTTCTGATGCAATTATTATCGGATTTAACGTTCGTCCTGCTGGAAATGCAAGACAGCTTGCTGATAAAGAAGAAATTGATATCCGTTACTATTCTATTATCTACGCAGCTATTGATGACTTGAAAGATGCAATGGAAGGAATGTTAGCTCCAGAGATGAAAGAAGAAATTTTAGGAACTGCTGAAATTCGTGAGATTTTCAAAATTTCTAAAGTGGGTTCAATCGCAGGTTGTATGGTGATGGATGGTAAAATCATGAGAACTTCTAAAATTAGAGTTATTAGAGAAGGAGTAGTAGTGCATACAGGTGAGCTTGTAGCATTGAAACGTTTCAAAGATGATGTTAAAGAAGTTTCTAAAGGTTACGATTGTGGTATTCAAATTAAAGGTTACAATGACATTGAAGAAAGAGATGTTATTGAAGCATACCATGAAGTTGCAATCAAAAAGAAATTGAAATAATATTCAATAAATATATTCTAAAGTCCCAATGAAAATTGGGACTTTTTTTATGGACTTAAATTATAGTGTTCGATTAACACTCAAATTATTTCCTTTATTTCAAATTTTAATTTTATTTTTGGTAAAAATATTTGAATATGAAACTATTAATATACTCGGCCCTTTTTTCTTTAGGAGTCTCTACATTGTCTTTTTCGCAAGAAGCAGTAGAAAAGCCTTCTCCTCCTGCAGGAAATGCTATAGTAGGGGATTATTATGGAGCAGATGTTTCTAAAGCCTCTGAGGTTAAAGCAATCTCGGTAGAGAAGCTAGAAAAAGAATTAGAAAGTTCAAAGAAAGCTGAAAATATTGCGGTAAAAGCAATAGTTACCGATGTTTGTGAGAAAAGAGGTTGCTGGTTAACAATTAAAACAGAAGATGGTTCTCCCTTTTTTGTAAAAATGAAAGACTACGCTTTTTTTGTTCCCACCGCATTAAAGGGAAAAAATGTAGTTTTAGAAGGCAATGCTGAAAAGAAAATTACATCTGTTGAAGAGTTACAGCATTATGCGAAAGATGCTAAAAAAACAAAGGCAGAAATTGATTCAATTACTTCGCCTAAAGAAGAAATTCGTTTTTTAGCTAATGGAATTAAAGTGGTAAATTAGATACAGTTAAAATCTAATTAGAAATTGATAAAAGATAAAAACAAGTCCTGATGAAAATTGGGACTTTTTGCTGTTTTAACATTTTGTTAGGAGTGAACTCATCAGTTTTATTTTTTGTTTGATTTGACAACTTAAAATGTCATTAGGAATAAGTGATATAGGTAATATCCGGATGAAATTATAACGAAAAATAGGTTTTTTGGTAAATAGAAAAATGATATTAGCTAGCTAAATTTACAATTTTTATAACAACTGAATTGAGTTTTTATGGCGTTAATAATTTGGTTTTTTTTGTATAGGAGAAAGAACGGAGTATTCATTGAATTATTAATTGTTTTTGAATTTGTAAGCGTAAAATTGTGTTGTTTTGAGCATAAAAAAAGCGAGATTTTAATCTCGCTTTTTTTATGCTAATATATTTTTTATCTGCCCGGTTTAATTAAAAAGACACTTTTGTATCTATTTTTTATTTCCGCTAAATTTTTTTCTGCTTCTATTCGTGTTTTGAAATTTCCAACCATAACTTTATAATTTGGTGTATTGAAAATTATTGTGCCGTCAATATTTGTATATTCTCTTTTAAAATCTGCCAGCGTTTTTTTTGCTTCTTCGCTTTTTCCGCTAAAAATTTGAATTCTATAAGTGTCATTTGTACTTATTGATGTGTTAATTTTACGTTTGTCATTCAGTAACTGTTCAAATTTAGGATCTTGATTTAGTGTTAAATTTTGGTCCTGTGCATGAATATTGTATGCTAAAGCAAACATTGATAATGTTAATAAAACTCTTTTTGAAGGGGTTAAAATTCTCATAATGTGATGGTTTTTATGCAAAAATAGTATTTAAAGTTTGTGTGGAAAATTTTAATATTATTTAGAATTGATATAAATTGATATTTAAGACTATTTTAAGGTTTTGAGAATAGTTCATAAGTCGTATTTTTGTGCAAGTTTTAAAAGAAGGTGTTCGTTTTTTACTGATTTACTACAGTAAAAATCATACCAAAAATTAGTAGATAATTATTATACTATATGAAAAAGGTGGGTAACCATAATTCGATCTCAAGAAAATTGCTGCTTAGCTTATCGCTAACGCTGATTTTCTCCCTAACTTCATTTGCTCAAGATGCTGCTGCTGCTCCGGCGGCGCCTGAAGCTGCTGCTCCGGCTGCAACTGCAGGTGGTGATCCAGTAAAAGGGAAAGAACTTTTTAATGCAAATTGTGCTGCATGTCACAAATTAGATGCTAAATCAACAGGTCCTGCTTTAAGGGGAGTTGCTGCTAAGCATGAAATGGCTTGGATCTACAAGTGGGTTCACAACAGTTCTGAAGTAATTAAATCAGGTGACCCTGTTGCTGTTAAACTTTTTGAAGAAAACAACAAGTCTGTAATGACTGCTTTTCCTCAATTATCTGAAGGGGATATTGATAATATTATCGCTTATACTTCTGAAGTAAAAGCTGAGCCTGCGGTAGTGCAAGGTGGTGGTTCTGCTGCTCCTCCGGGAACTAATGTTGAGGGTGGTGGAATTTCAAATAATATTATTTTAGGTGCTCTTGCTCTTGTAATGGCTATTTTAGTTGTTATGTTGTTCATGGTGAACAAAGTGTTAACTAAAGTTGCTGGTAACAATGGTATTGTAATTGCTCCTAGAGAAGCTAGAACTCCAATCTGGAAAGCTTTTGCTAAGAACCAATTCTTAGTGTTGGTTACTTCTATATTTTTGCTTTTGGCAAGCGGTTATTTTGTGTATGGATTTTTAATGCAGGTTGGTGTAGATCAAAACTATGAGCCAATTCAGCCAATTCACTATTCTCACAAAATTCACGCTGGAGATAACGAGATCAATTGTAAATATTGTCACTCTGCTGCTCGTGTAAGTAAAAATGCTGGTATTCCATCATTAAATGTTTGTATGAACTGTCATAAAAACATTTCTGAGGTTGCTGAAACTACTGCTACTGCTGAGTATAGCAAAGCATTTTACGATGCGCAGATTCAAAAATTATATGATGCTGTTGGATGGGATAAGACAAAACAAGCTTATACTGGAAAGACACAGCCTGTAAAATGGGTTCGTATTCATAACTTGCCTGACTTTGTGTATTTTAATCACTCACAACACGTTTCTGTTGCTGGAGTTGAATGTCAAACTTGTCACGGTCCAGTGCAGGAATTTGAAATCATGAAGCAATACTCTAAATTAACAATGGGATGGTGTGTTGATTGCCATAGAAAAACAGATGTTAAGATGGAAGGAAATGCATATTATGATAAAATTCATGCTGAACTTTCTAAAAAATACGGTGTAGAGAAATTAACTGCAGCGCAAATGGGAGGTTTAGAATGCGGTAAATGCCACTATTAATCGAATTATTAAGATTTTAATATTTATATACAATGTCATCAAACAAAAAATACTGGAAAAGTGTTGAAGAACTAGAAAATAGTTCTATTGTTGAGGCGCTTAGAAATAACGAATTTGTTGAAGAAATTCCTACAGAAGAATTCTTAGGAAATGCAGATGCTTTAGCTACATCTGGAACTTCACGTCGTGACTTTTTAAAGTACGTAGGATTTAGTACAGCAGCTGTTACACTTGCTGCCTGCGAAGGTCCTGTTCACAAGTCGATACCTTATGTGTTACAACCAGAGCAAATCATTCCTGGTGTTGCGGATTATTATGCAACTACAGTTTTTGATGGTTTTGATTTTGCTAACTTATTAGTGAAAACTCGTGAGGGTCGTCCAATTAAAATTGATAACAACACTATTTCTGGAGCTAAGTTTTCAGCCAATGCTAGAATTCATGCATCTATACTGTCTTTGTATGACAGTGGACGTTTGAAAGAGCCTAAATTAAAAGGTAAAAACACTAGCTGGTCTGCTGTTGATTTGGAAATTAAATCAAGTCTAGCAGCTGCGAAAGCTAAGGGTGGTCAGGTAGTACTATTAACAAATACATTAGCAAGTCCGTCTACTGAAAAGTTGATTGGCGAATTTATTGCTAAAAATCCAAATGCAAAACATGTTGTTTATGATGCAGTTTCTTCATCTGACGCATTAGATGCATTTGAGACAGTTTACGGTGAAAGAGCTTTGGTTGATTATGATTTTTCAAAAGCTTCTTTAATTGTGTCCGTTGGTGCTGATTTCTTGGGAGATTGGCAAGGTGGTGGTTACGATGCTGGATATGCTAAAGGACGTATTCCTCAAAACGGAAAAATGTCTCGTCACTTCCAGTTTGAATCAAATATGACATTGTCTGGAGCTGCTGCTGATAAACGTGTTCCAATGACTACTGCTAATCAAAAACAAGCTTTAGTTCAAATTTATAATATTATTGTCGGAGCTTCTGTTCCTGTTTCTTTAGAAGGTGCTTATAAGGCGGAAGCTGTTAAAGCGGCGCAACAATTAAAAGCAGCTGGATCTAAAGGGGTTTTGGTTTCTGGAATTGAAGATAAAAACGCTCAATTATTAGTTTTGGCTATTAATCAGGCATTAGCTAGTGAGGCTTTTACTACTGTTGGAACAAGACAGATTAGAAAAGGTTCTAATGCTGTTGTTTCTCAATTAATAAAAGATATGAATGCTGGAAGTGTTCATACTTTAATTATGAGTGGAGTTAACCCAGTTTATACTTTAGCTGATTCAGCTTCTTTTGTTTCTGGTTTAAAAAAGGTGGAAACATCAGTTGCTTTCTCTTTAAAAGAAGATGAAACTGCTTCTATTGTTAAAGTTGCTGCTCCTGCGCCTCATTATTTAGAATCGTGGGGTGATGTTGAGATTACTAAAGGAACTTATAGTTTGACTCAGCCAACAATCCGTCCAATTTTCAATACAAAACAATTTCAAGATGTTTTATTATCGTTAAATGGTACTCCTGGAAGTTTTTATGATTATTTAAAAGGAAGTTCAGCTTCAATTATAGCAGGTTCTTCTTGGAATAAAGTTTTGCACGATGGTGTTTTTGTTGCTGGTTCTGCTGCTTTGGCTGGAGGATCTTATGATTTCGCTGGAGCCGCAAATGCGCTATCAAAATCAAGATCAGCAACTGGAGATTTAGAATTAGTATTATATACTAAGACTGGTATGGGTGATGGACAACAAGCAAACAATCCTTGGTTGCAGGAGTTTCCTGATCCAATTACGAGAGTTTCTTGGGATAACTATGTTACAGTTTCTAATACAGATGCTAAAAAACTTGGATTATCAAATGAAATTGTTGCAAACGGAGGTTTAAACGGAAGTTATGCTACAATTACTGTTGCTGATGGATCTAAATTAGAAAATGTTCCAGTAATTGTTCAGCCTGGACAAGCTGTTGGTACAGTTGGTTTAGCTGTTGGTTATGGTCGTAAGGCATCTTTAAAAGAAGAAATGCAAGTAGGTTTAAATGCTTACGCTTTATATAAAAACTTTAATAGTGTTCAATCTGTTTCTATTGCAAAAGCAAATGGAGTTCATGAGTTTGCTTGTGTTCAAGGACAGAAGACGTTGATGGGTAGAGGAGATATTATTAAAGAAACTACTCTTGAAGTTTTTAATACTAAAGATGCAGAACATTGGAATGAAAAGCCAATGGTATCTTTAGATCATCAAGAAGTTGAAGCTACAACAGTCGATTTATGGGAGTCATTTGATCGTTCTACTGGACATCATTTTAATCTTTCTATTGACTTAAATGCTTGTACTGGATGTGGAGCATGTGTTATTGCTTGTCATGCTGAAAACAACGTTCCTGTTGTTGGTAAAGCAGAAGTTAGAAGAAGCCGTGATATGCACTGGTTGCGTATTGATAGATATTATTCTTCTGAAAGTACCTTTGAAGGTGATAATGAAAGAAAAGAAAATATTGCAGGTTTATCGAGTTCATTATCTACATTTAATGAAATGGAGAAACCTGGAGATAATCCACAAGTAGCATTCCAACCAGTAATGTGTCAGCACTGTAATCACGCACCATGTGAAACAGTTTGTCCTGTTGCTGCAACATCTCACGGTCGTGAAGGTCAAAACCACATGGCATATAACAGATGTGTTGGTACTCGTTATTGTGCAAACAACTGTCCATATAAAGTACGTCGTTTTAACTGGTTCTTGTATAACAAAAACAGTGAGTTCGATTATAACATGAATGATGATTTAGGTCGTATGGTGTTAAATCCAGATGTAAACGTTCGTTCTCGTGGAGTTATGGAAAAATGTTCTATGTGTATTCAAATGACACAAGCAACTAAATTGAAAGCTAAAAATGAAGGTCGTCCAGTTGCTGACGGAGAATTTCAAACAGCTTGTTCAAATGCTTGTTCTTCTGGAGCTATGATATTTGGTGATGTTAATGATTCTGGAAGTAAAGTTGCTAAATTAGCATCTGATGAGAGATCATATCACTTGTTAGAACATGTTGGAACAAAACCAAACGTGGTTTACCATGTTAAAGTTAGAAATACTTAGTAAAATTATTAATAAGAAACAATATAAAGGATTATGTCGTCTCACTACGAAGCACCCATTAGAAAACCTTTAGTTATAGGTGATAAATCATATCACGATGTAACTGTAGATGTGGCAGCACCTGTTGAAGGGCCTGCAAATAAACAATGGTGGATTGTATTTTCAATCGCATTAATAGCCTTCCTTTGGGGGTTAGGTTGTATAATTTACACCGTATCTACCGGTATCGGAACATGGGGATTAAATAAAACAGTTGGTTGGGCTTGGGATATCACGAACTTTGTTTGGTGGGTTGGTATTGGTCACGCAGGAACTTTGATTTCAGCGGTATTATTACTTTTCCGTCAGCGTTGGAGAATGGCTATTAACCGTTCTGCAGAAGCAATGACTATTTTCTCTGTAGTTCAAGCAGGTTTATTTCCAATTATTCACATGGGACGTCCATGGTTAGCATACTGGGTTTTACCTATTCCAAATCAATTTGGATCTTTATGGGTAAACTTTAACTCACCATTGCTTTGGGACGTATTCGCAATCTCAACTTATCTTTCAGTATCATTAGTTTTCTGGTGGACTGGTTTGTTGCCTGATTTCGCAATGCTTCGTGATAGAGCTATAACTCCATTTAATAAGAGAGTTTATTCTATCTTAAGTTTTGGATGGAGCGGTAGAGCCAAAGATTGGCAACGTTTTGAAGAAGTATCTTTGGTCTTAGCTGGTTTAGCCACTCCGCTTGTACTTTCTGTACACACGATTGTATCGATGGACTTTGCTACTTCTGTAATTCCTGGATGGCATACAACAATTTTCCCTCCATACTTCGTTGCTGGAGCGGTATTCTCTGGATTTGCAATGGTAAATACATTGTTGATCGTAATGAGAAAAGTTTCTAATCTGGAAGCTTATATTACACTTCAACATATTGAATTAATGAATATCATTATTATGATTACTGGTTCTATTGTTGGTGTTGCTTACATCACTGAGTTATTTGTAGCTTGGTATTCAGGTGTAGAGTATGAGCAATATGCGTTCTTGAACAGAGCTACTGGACCTTACTGGTGGGCATATTGGTCAATGATGACTTGTAACGTTTTCTCTCCACAATTTATGTGGTTTAAAAAACTTAGAACAAGTATCATGTTTTCATTTATTATTTCGATCGTTGTAAACATCGGAATGTGGTTTGAAAGATTCGTAATTATTGTTACTTCTTTACATAGAGATTACCTTCCATCTTCTTGGACAATGTTTTCACCAACATTTGTTGATATTGGAATTTTCATTGGAACAATTGGTTTCTTCTTTGTGTTGTTTTTATTATACTCTAGAACATTTCCAGTAATTGCTCAGGCAGAGGTAAAGACAATTTTGAAAGGAACAGGAGATAATTACATTACAGAAAGAGCAAATAAAGATTCACATCATGAGTAATAAAGTAATATACGCCATTTATAATGACGATGATATTTTGATGGATGCAGTAAAGAAAACTAGAGCTGCTCATCATCATATTGAAGAGGTTTTTACTCCATTCCCAGTTCACGGATTGGATAAAGCTATGGGTTTAGCACCAACAAGATTAGCAATTTGTGCTTTTTTATACGGATGTGTTGGTATTTCTGTTGCAACAACAATGATGAGTTATATTATGATTCATGATTGGCCACAGGATATAGGTGGAAAACCAAGTTTTAGTTTCATTCAGAATATGCCTTCTTTTGTGCCGATTATGTTTGAAATGACTGTATTTTTTGCTGCTCACTTAATGGTTATTACTTTTTATATGAGAAGTAGATTATGGCCGTTTAAACAAGCTGAAAATCCTGATGTAAGAACAACAGATGACCATTTCCTAATGGAAGTTGCTGTAAATGATAACGAAGCAGAACTAGTTTCTTTTTTCGAAGGTACAGGAGCTGTTGAAGTTAAAGTAATTGAAAAGAATTAATTGTAGCTATGAAAAGGATATATAAAATAACACTTTTAGTTGGTATAACTATTTTAGTTTCATCTTGCCACAATAATTCGGCACCAAACTATCAGTATTTCCCTAATATGTATGAGTCTGTAGGTTATGAAACTTATTCAGAAGCAAAAATATTTAAAGGAGGAAAAGAAGGCCAGCTTCCTGTAGAAGGAACTATCAATAGAGGTTTTGAACCTTATGAATATGAAAACTCGACTGCAGGTTATGAATTGGCTAAAGCTAATTTAAAATCACCTTTGAGTGAAGAAGATAGAAATTCTGGAAAAGGAAAAGAACTTTTCGAAATTTATTGTATTAGTTGTCATGGTGCAGCTGGTAATGGTAAAGGTAAATTGGTGGAAAGAGAAAAATTTCTTGGAGTACCTAGCTATAAAGACAGAGTAATTACTGAAGGAAGTATTTTTCACGTAGAAACTTATGGTTTAAATGCAATGGGTTCACATGCAAATCAATTAAGTGCCCACGAACGTTGGTTAGTTGCTGACTATGTTCTAAAACTAAAAAGCCAATTATAATTGTTGAACAAACTGATCGTAATAGATATGTATACATTTTCAAGTAAATTAAAAACTTTTTCTATCATCCTAATGGCTCTTGGTATATTAGGAATTGGATATGGTTTTTTAACTGCTCCTAAAAATATTGAAGAGGTAGAAACTCTTCTAGCAAAAGAAGCATCAGAGCACGGTGGAGGACATGTTGACGCTACTGTGGCACATCATGAGGAAAAAGCTGAACCAATTCAACATGTTGAAGCAGTTCATCATGAAGAAACTAAAGATGCAAATGTTGAAGAGGCTGTAAGTAAAGATTCAGTTGTTGCTAATGAAGAAATTACTAATGAAGTAAAATCTGAAGAAGCACATCAAACTGAAGCTGCAGTTGTGCATGATGCAAAAGTAGAAAACCATGCTGAAGCTTCTCATGAGCATGACCCTAAAGCACATGCAGAACATGTTTTGCACCAACTGCAAAACAAGCCATGGTCAGCGTTATATGTAGCGTGTATTTTCTTTTTACTGCTTTCTATGGGAGTTTTAGCATTTTATGCTATTCAACAAGTTGCTCAGGCAGGTTGGTCTCCAGTTTTGTTTAGAGTTATGCAGGGGATTACGGCTTATTTGCCAGTAGCGTCTGTTATATTCTTTATTATATTAATTCTTTGTGGATTACACTTTAATCACATTTTTGTATGGTTAGGAGAGGGAGTTACTGATCCTAAAAGTGCAAATTACGATGAGATTATAGCTGGTAAAGCCGGATATTTAAACTTTCCATTTTGGATTGTTAGAGCTGGTATCTTTTTATTAGGATGGAATTTATATCGTCACTTTTCAAGAAAAAATTGTTTAGCTCAAGATGACGCTAATGATGATCTAAATTACAAAAAGAACTTTAAATTGTCTGCGGGATTCTTAGTATTCTTTATAGTTTCTGAGTCTATTATGTCTTGGGATTGGATTATGTCAATTGATCCACACTGGTTCAGTACTTTGTTTGGATGGTATGTTTTTGCTTCTTTCTTTGTAAGCGGTATCACTACAATTGCGTTAGTAACAATATACTTGAAATCAAAAGGATATTTAGAATATGTAAATACAAGCCACATTCACGATTTAGCTAAATTTATGTTTGGTATAAGTGTTTTCTGGACTTATTTATGGTTTTCTCAATTTATGTTAATTTGGTATGCTAACATTCCAGAAGAGGTAACTTATTTTGTAACAAGAATTCAATTATACAACTTGCCTTTCTTTGGTGCTGTTGTTATGAACTTTGTTTTCCCATTACTAATATTAATCAACACAGACTTCAAGCGTCTTAGCTGGGTTATTGTAATGGCTGGTACTGTTATCTTATTAGGTCACTATGTTGACTTCTTTAATATGATTATGCCTGGTACAGTTGGTGATCAATGGTTTATTGGTGTTCCTGAAATTGCGTCTATTCTTTTCTTCTTAGGTTTATTTATTTTTGTTGTATTTACTGCATTAACTAAAGCTCCTCTGTTGGCAAAAAGAAATCCTTTCATTGAAGAAAGTAAACATTTTCATTATTAATATTTAAAGAAGTAAACAGATGACAAGTTTGTTGGTAATTATAGTTTTAGTTTTATTAGCAGTTGCATTATGGCAATTGACCAAGATATTTGATCTTACTCAAGTAGGATCTTCTTCGGACGATTCTCAAGTTGCATCAGATAATGATAATAATATTCAAGGATATTTTATGTTTGGCTTTTTAGCTTTCATTTATATCTTTACAATTTACGGTTTACTAAAATGGGGTAATTTAGCTCTTCATACTCCAGCTTCTGAGCATGGACTTTTAGTAGACAGCTTAATGAATATTACTTGGGTTTTAATTTTTACAGTTCAAGTTATTACACAAGGTTTATTATATTGGTTTTCTTTTAAAAATAGAGGTCATAAAGATAGAAAAGCATTATTCTTTGCTGATAGCAATAAATTAGAGGCAATCTGGAGTATTATTCCATCTGTAGTTTTAGCTTGTTTAATCCTTTATGGATTATATGCTTGGAATAATATCATGTTTGTTGATAAAGATGAAGATGTTATTGAAATCGAATTGTACGCTCAACAATTTAAATGGACTGCTAGATATGCAGGGGAAGGAAATGTTTTAGGAAAAGCAAATGTGCGTTTGATTGAAGGTGTAAATACATTGGGAGTTGATATGTCAGATCCTAATTCTAAAGATGATATTGTAGTTTCTGAATTGCATATTCCAAAAGGTAAAAAAATACATTTCAAGATGCGTTCTCAAGATGTATTGCACTCAGCTTATATGCCTCACTTTAGAGCGCAAATGAACTGTGTTCCTGGAATGGTTACTGAGTTTGCTTTTATTCCTACTTATACAACTGCTGAATATAGAGAGTTACCTTTTATGATTGAAAAAGTAGCACACATCAATAAACTTAGAGCAGAAAAAAGCGCTGAGTTAGTTGCAAAAGGAGGAACGGCTTTAGATCCTTATACATTTGATTACTTATTATTATGTAATAAAATTTGTGGAGCTTCTCATTACAATATGCAAATGAAAGTTGTTGTTGACACTCCTGAAGATTATAAAAAATGGTTAAGCGAAAAAACAACTTTAGCTCAGGATATTGAAGCTGCAAAGGCTGCTGAAAAACCAGCTGAAGGTGCTAAAGCTTCAAAAGATAGTACCATTAAAGATACAGTTAAAGCAGTTATTGATACAGCTAAGGCGGTTGTAGCTAAAGTTGCTATGAAATAATATTTATTAAGAAAATTTAAAGTACACATATATGTCAGCAGAAGCGCACGATCACGATCACGGACACGATCACGAGCACGAACATCATCATAAAGACACGTTCATTACTAAATATATTTTTAGTATTGATCACAAAATGATTGCTAAACAATACTTAATTACCGGTATTATTATGGGTATAATTGGTATTGCAATGTCGTTGCTTTTCAGAATGCAATTGGCTTGGCCAGAAGAGTCTTTCAAGATATTTAATGTTTTATTAGGAGATAAATTTGCACCTGATGGTGTAATGGCAAACGATATTTATTTAGCCTTAGTTACAATTCACGGTACTATCATGGTATTCTTTGTACTTACGGCTGGTTTAAGTGGAACTTTTAGTAACTTACTTATTCCACTTCAAATTGGAGCAAGAGATATGGCTTCTGGATTTATGAATATGATTTCATACTGGTTGTTTTTCTTATCTGCTGTAATAATGTTATCTTCTTTATTTGTTGAAGCTGGACCAGCTTCTGCAGGTTGGACGATTTACCCTCCATTAAGTGCATTGCCACAAGCAATTCCAGGATCTGGAACAGGTATGACATTATGGTTAGTTTCTATGGCTATCTTTATTGCATCTTCTTTAATGGGATCTTTAAATTACATTGTTACAGTTATAAATTTAAGAACTAAAGGAATGTCTATGACTAGACTTCCTCTTACTATCTGGACATTTTTCGTAACAGCTATTATTGGTGTTATTTCTTTTCCAGTATTATTATCTGCTGCATTATTATTAATTTTTGATAGAAGTTTTGGTACTTCATTCTTCTTGTCTGATATTTATATTGCAGGAGAGGTTTTACATTACCAAGGTGGTTCCCCAGTATTATTTGAACACCTATTTTGGTTTTTAGGACACCCTGAGGTTTATATTGTAATCTTGCCAGCGATGGGTCTTGTTTCTGAAATTATGGCTACGAACTCTCGTAAACCAATTTTTGGATACAGAGCGATGATTATGTCAGTTCTTGCAATTGCATTTTTATCTACAATTGTTTGGGGTCACCACATGTTTATTTCAGGTATGAATCCTTTCTTAGGATCTGTATTTACTTTTACTACTTTATTGATTGCAATTCCGTCTGCTGTAAAAGCGTTCAACTGGATTACAACTTTATGGAAAGGTAACTTACAGTTCAACCCTGCAATGTTATTTTCAATTGGAATGGTTTCTACTTTCATCACTGGAGGTTTAACTGGAATCATTTTAGGAGATAGTACTTTAGATATTAACGTTCACGATACTTACTTCGTAATTGCTCACTTTCACTTAGTAATGGGTATTTCTGCTCTTTATGGAATGTTTGCTGGTATTTACCACTGGTTCCCTAAAATGTACGGAAGAATGTTGAATAAAAACTTAGGTTATATTCACTTTTGGGTAACTGCAGTTTGTGCTTATGGAGTTTTCTTCCCAATGCACTTTATTGGATTAGCTGGTTTGCCAAGACGTTATTATACAAACACGAACTTTCCATTATTTGATGACTTGCAAAATGTGAATGTTTTAATTACAACATTTGCTCTTGTTGGAGGTGCGTTCCAATTAGTATTCTTATACAACTTCTTTAGTAGTATTTTTTACGGCAAGAAAGCAGTTCAGAATCCTTGGAGATCTACAACATTAGAGTGGACAACTCCAGTAGAACATATTCACGGTAACTGGCCAGGTGAAATTCCTCATGTACACCGTTGGCCATATGACTATAGTAATCCAAATCATGATGTAGATTTTGTGCCACAAAATGTACCAATGAAAGAAGGTGAAGAAGTTTTACACCACTAAAAATATTTTAAAGACTGTCTGAGAAGACAGTCTTTTTTGTTTTAGTTAAATTTTTTTTCGTCCCATTTTACTGTTTTACAAACTGATTACTTTGTATATCTTTGTAAGATGAATGAAAACCTAGATCCTACCACAAAAGGATACAACCCAGAAGAGTTAGATCTTGAAAAAAGATTACGTCCGCTGTCATTTGATGATTTTGCTGGACAGGATCAAGTTTTAGAGAATTTGAAAGTGTTTGTTGCAGCGGCGAATCAGCGTGGTGAAGCTCTGGATCATACATTATTTCATGGGCCTCCTGGACTTGGAAAAACTACATTAGCCAACATTTTGGCAAATGAACTTGAAGTTGGTATTAAAATTACCTCTGGTCCTGTATTGGACAAGCCTGGCGATTTAGCCGGATTGCTTACTAATCTAGACGAAAGAGATGTTTTGTTTATAGACGAGATTCATCGTTTGAGCCCAATCGTTGAAGAATATTTATACTCGGCAATGGAAGATTTTAAAATTGATATTATGATAGAGTCTGGACCTAATGCCAGAACTGTTCAAATCAATTTAAATCCGTTTACCTTAATTGGAGCAACTACTCGTTCAGGTTTGCTTACTGCGCCAATGCGTGCCCGTTTTGGGATCTCATCACGTTTACAATATTACACCACTGAACTTTTGACAACAATTGTTGAAAGAAGTTCGGCGATATTAAAAATGCCTATTGATCTGGAAGCAGCAATTGAAATTGCTGGCCGAAGCCGAGGTACACCACGTATTGCAAATGCATTATTGCGCAGGGTTCGAGATTTTGCACAAATAAAAGGAAATGGTACTATTGATCTCGAAATAGCTAAGTATGCATTGAATGCACTGCATGTTGATGCACATGGTCTTGATGAAATGGATAATAAGATTTTATTAACTATTATAAATAAGTTTAAAGGAGGTCCAGTCGGTCTTTCTACTTTAGCAACCGCTGTTTCTGAAAGCAGTGAAACTATTGAAGAAGTTTATGAACCTTTCTTGATTCAGGAAGGATTTATTATGAGAACTCCCAGAGGGCGAGAAGTTACGGATAAGGCTTATAAACATTTGGGAAAGATAAATATTAATATCCAAGGTGGATTATTTTAAAATGTGATATGAAGCATTTCGTTATATTTTTGTTGTTTACTTGTTTTAGTTCTTTTGGTCAGACTAAATCTTTTCCAAATCTTGCTTATGGAAAATCTACTCAACAGGTTTTAGATTTATATATTCCTGATGGAAATTTAAGCGATGTGCCTGTTGTTATTCTTCTTCATGGAGGAGCATGGTCAATGGGAGGTCTTGAATATACAAGAAAGCATGCTCAAGATATATGTAATCAAGGATTTGTTGTTGCCAATGTCGATTATCGCTATGTTACTGATAAAATTTCTGCCAAGGATTTATTAGCTGATATAAACACAGCTGTTAATTATGTTTCTGATCTATCTACTAAATACGGTTATGCTAAAAATGGTTATCATATTGTCGGAATTAGTGCTGGAGCACATTTAGCATTATTATATGGATATACTAAAAAAAATGTAAAGTCTATAACAGCATTGTGCGCGCCTTCCCGATTAGATTCTCCTGAAGCATTAGAATTTCTTAAAAAGACTGGTCTTTTGGATATTGTCGAAAAATTAGCTGGAACAAATATAAATGCAAATGGTATTAATCCTGCTCTTACAGTTATAAGTCCATATAACACTATTTCTAACATTCCGACATTATTGATACATGGTGATGCGGATCCCGTGGTAAATGTCAGTCAATCTCAAAATCTTTATGCACAATTAAAAAGCAAAGGTGTAGAGACAAAATTGATAATTAGAGAAGGTAAAGGTCATGATGTTGGAATGAATTCGCCTGAGACCGAAACTCAAAATATAAAGGATATTACAGAGTGGATTTTGCAGCATAATAAGTAAATTTGATTAATAAGGAAATAAATACCAATATTAAAGTGGATTCTTTTAATTCTATTCAAAATGTCTGAAAACAGAAAATATAATTATCCGAACAGGCTTTCAATATTGAGATTTTTTCTGGATGCTGAAGGAGTGCGTAGAAATCCTATTCCGTTTCATAAAAGATATTTTGAAAAACTTGGAGATTCTTTTTCTCTTAAAATTGGTATTTCAAAGTATATTATCTTATCCAGAGACAATGAAATTGCCCAATATATTCTTCAGAAAAACCAAAAGAATTATCACAAATCTAAATTCCAATCTGTATACCTGTCAAAATATTTAGGTAAGGGACTTTTGACTGTTGATGGAGATTTTTGGCTTAAACAAAGAAGACTTATTCAGCCTGCTTTTCATAAGCAAAAGATGAATCAATTAGTCGAAAATATGAATAAGACAATTGCTTTGGAATTGGAAGGTTTAGCTGAAGAAAAATCAATTGATCTTTTCCCGATTATGAGTCAGCTGGCATTTAATGTTGTTGCTAAATCATTATTTCAGCTTTCAATTTCTGAAGAAAAATTAAATCGTATTAAAGTTATTATTGAAGAAGTTCAGAATTTCTTAATTAAAGAAATTCGACTTCCGCATAAAGCTTTATGGTTCTCGCTAAGTGGCCAAGTAAAAAGACATCTAGAATTGGCTCAAGAGAACAATAGAATCATTCAAGAAATTATTGAGAAAAGAATTGAATCAAAAAATGAAATCAATGATTTGCTTAATATGCTTTTGGAAACAAGATATGAAGATACTGGTGAAGGAATGTCAGTAAAGCAGTTGATAGATGAAATTAAAGTTTTATTTATTGCTGGGCATGAAACAACTGCAAATGCTTTGACTTTTACACTTTATCTTTTAGGAAATAATCCGGAAATTCAAGAAAAGGTTTTTAACGAAATTGTAGAAATACAAACGCAAACTGATAATGTTGTAGAACAACTTCAGAAAATGACTTATACAAATGCAGTTTTAAATGAGTCAATGCGATTATACCCGCCTGCTTGGATTACGGATAGACAAAATGTCGAAGATGATTCTATTGGACAGTTTAATATAAAGAAAGGAACTCTAATCGGAGTTTCTTTTTATGAATTACATCGCAATCCTAAATATTGGGAAGATCCAGAAAAGTTTGATCCAGAACGTTTTCTTGGGGAAAGAAAGAAAAATTCAATGCAATACTTTTATCCATTTGGAGCTGGACCAAGAATGTGTATTGGAGCTGGATTTGCTATTTACGAAATGTGCTTGACTATTTCTCATATTGTAAAAAGATATCAGATTAAATCTACTGAAACTGCTATTCGTTTTAACCCTCTAATTACATTAAAACCAGTTGGAGTAGAGGTTATATTCTCTAAAAGATGAGTATCAATTCTAAAGAAACATATTCAAAATTTATTAAAGCCGAAGCGAAACGACTTGGCTTTCTTTCTTGTGGTATATCTAAAGCTGGATTTTTAGAACAGGAAGCTCCTCGGCTTGAAAAATGGCTAAATAATAATCATAACGGGCAAATGGCCTATATGGAAAATCATTTTGATAAACGTCTAGATCCTACTTTATTAGTTGATGATGCGAAAAGTGTAGTATCACTTTTGCTAAATTATTATCCTTCTGAAAATCAAAATCAAGAAAGTTTTAAAATATCGAAATATGCTTACGGTCAGGATTATCACTTTGTTATCAAAGAAAAATTAAAAGAATTTCTTCATGCTATTCAAGAAAATATTGGTAATGTTTCAGGTCGCGCCTTTGTCGATTCTGCACCAGTTTTAGATAAGGCCTGGGCTGCTAAAAGCGGTTTAGGATGGATTGGTAAAAACAGCAACCTCTTAACTCAAAAAGTGGGCTCGTTTTACTTTATTGCAGAACTAATTCTGGATTTAGATTTAGAATATGATCATGCCACTACAGATCATTGTGGTTCTTGTACTGCATGTATCGACGCTTGTCCTACACAAGCAATTGTTGCTCCGTATGTTGTCGACGGAAGCAAATGTATTTCTTACTATACTATCGAATTAAAAGAAAATATTCCTTACGAGATGAAAGGGAAATTTGATGAATGGATGTTTGGTTGTGATACTTGTCAAGATGTTTGTCCTTGGAATCGTTTTTCGAAACCTCATTCGGAACCGTTATTTAATCCAAATCAGGAAATTCTTTCTTTATCCAAAAAAGATTGGATTGAAATTACCGAAGAAACTTTTCGTGCGGTTTTTAAAAATTCTCCTATCAAAAGAACAAAATTCGAAGGATTAAAGCGTAACATCAAATTCCTTGAATAAGTTTTTTAAAGTTATTTATTATCAGATACATCATAATACCTATTTTGATTTTTGCTTAAGAAAAGATAAAAATTAAGATTGTTTTTTGTAAGAACTTATTTTTATCTTTCATAAATATAGTACTTAATAAAGCGTAAGAAATAAAACACAAATAATATAGTTTTTGAGAAAATTTAAATAATATCGCTACTTCTAAAAGTGAGTTTATTTTGAGAATGATCCTACAAGTGCATAATTAAAAAACAGAATTGGATAAAAGAAATAAAGCGATTTATACAAATGAACAATGCTAAAGCTCGCAATTTAAACTTATTAAATACTATGTAATTTGAAGTTACGTTGGCGAAATTATTTTATATTATTTTTCCTTTCATATGAAATAATTATATTGATAATGAATAAGTTGTATTTTTTAAATGGTTGTAATTATTAATTACTTAAAAAAAGTTTTAACTGGAAATTTTTCATCATAATTCATCAGAAAGCTGCCTAACCGATTACAATTTCTAACAGATCTTTTAGAGAGATCAAAATTTGACAAGTGAGTCAAACACCAAATATTTTTTTGAATTAGTAAAAGCATGATTTAATCATGCTTTTTTTGTAAGATAAAATTAGTGTATTGTTTGTAAAAAGACGCAAAAACAATTAATTCAATAATATTTTAAGAAAATTCCGTCTTTTCGTTATCAAATAGTTATATTTTCTGATTCTTTAGGTTAAATTTTATCGATAAAAAGTGCATTTCAACGTTTTTACTTGTATTTGGTCGAGTAAAGTAGCTAGTATTGAGGTGTTTGTATACTTTCGCACCTCCAAAACTACAAATTTAACTTAAAGACAAAATCAGTACGAGCTGAGACTAAAGTATTATGGTCCAAATAGTTTACTTCTTTTTTTATGATTTTGAAAAAAATAATTTCAATTTTCTAAAATCTATTTCTTCGTTTTTATCGTATCTGCTTAATAATTTGAAAGCCACCTTTTGGAATTCAAATTCTATATTATCTATTACTCAAATTAATACCGAGTCTGTCCATGCGTAACTTTACATTAAATAGGTTTAAATTCTTTAAACCTAATTTTCTTATTTTATTTATTTTATTAATTACATCTAGTGCGTCAGCTCAATTTTATACGAAGCATTATATCGCGCCCGCTCCGTGGCAGTATTTTAGCAAAGCAAATGAAATTGTCATAGCGACAAATTCTACAACTGCGGTAAATATCGAAATATTAAAAAGTGATGGTACTTTAATCACAAATACATTGACTGCTGTAAAAGGAACTCCTGCGGTTTACAGATTTGCAGGTCTTCCTAAAGATGCGCCGGCATTAAAATTAAGTACTGTTTTAAATGCAGCAGGTTTAATTGTTACAGGAAGTAAACCTGTATCCATAAATTTAAGAAACGTTGCTTCTGACGCTTTAGGTGGTGATGGAAGTGATAAAGATATTAAAGGTAATGCTGCATTGACAAGTTTTGGCGATGCTGGAATCGGAATCAGATATAGAATTGGATATTACAGGGATGGGTCGCTAGGTAATTTTGGAGGTTATGGAGATCAGCGCCCAATTTATAGTATCATGGGTATTACCAATGGTACATCAGTAAAATTGAATAATGTAGTAATTGCAACCTTAAATGCAGGTCAAAGTTACTTGTTTACAGCACCTCTGGGTTCTTTAGTAGAGTCTTCAAATCCTACAGTAATGAATACTTCTGCAGCTATAGATACGCCAGACGGTTGTGGAGATGGAGCTTATAATCAAATTCCTCCAGAAGCAGTTTTGGGATCAGAATATTTTATTGAAAGAGGTAAAGGAAATGACACAGCAGAGCAGACAACAGTAGTAGCAACAAAACCAAATACAAAAGTAACAGTTGATACATTTTCTGCAACAGGCGCTTTAACAGGTACAGTAAGCAAAACGCTTGTAAATGCAGGGGATTTTTACACGTTTATGAACGGTATTTCTAAAACTAATTTTTCTGCATCGAGAGTTTCTGCAACGAACAATGTTGCCGTATATTCTGGTACAGCAAAGGATTGTGAGGTGGATGTTTATACCGTTGCACCAGTTTCAGAATGTGGAGGATCTAATTTTATTGAAACGGCTAAATTCAGAAATTATGGAGTAGGTTCTTTACCTTATTTTGGATACGTTTTATTAAAAGATGCCGCTGCAAAAGTATATGTAAATGGAGTAGATATTGAAACAAAATCAGGAATAGCAGCTCGTCATCAATTAGGAACTACAGGCTGGTATTTGATTAATTTTGAAGATACTCAAATAGGAAGTCCAGATGTACTTTCTCTTTCAAGTGATGCCAAATTAACGGTGTCGATTGTACAGCAGGGTGGAGGTTTTTCTATGGCAGGATTTTTCTCTAATTTTGCTATTCAGCCCGAAGATCCAACATTTACGTACGTTTCAGGCGGAGGATGTACAAACAATACAGCTGCATTAAAAACGCCATCAGGATTTTCGCCTTATCAGTGGTATTTGAATGGAGTGGCTATTTCAGGCGCAAATTCAGACACTTATACAGCGACTAAAACAGGATCATACTCAGTAGCTTCAACTTTAACATGTGGTGCGCAAACTCAATCTAAACCTGTTTCTGTAACATTATGTACAGATTTAGAAGTAACTAAAACGGTAAATAACGCTACACCATGTGTTGGCTCGAACGTAGAATTTACAGTTAAATTAAATAATTTAGGAGTAAACAATTCAACAGGAGTTTCAGTAAATGATTTACTTCCAACAGGATACAGCTTCGTTAGTTCAACTGTATCAACCGGAAGTTATAATTCAGGAACTGGTGTTTGGAGTATCGGAGACGTAAATGGAGGTGTTACTGAAACATTAAAAATTGTTGCAAAAGTTAATCCTTCAGGAGTTTACTTAAATAAGGCTTCATTACCAGATACAACTACAGACAGTAATTTGGCAAATAATTCGGCAAGTATTTCAACTACTCCCAATGCTCTGCCAACACTTACCATATCTAATCCTGCATCTGTATGCGCTCCATCAAAAGTAGATTTAACAGCTGCTGCGATTACTGCAGGCAGTTCAGCCAATTTAACCTATACATATTGGACAAATTCAACTGCAACAACAGCATATACTACACCAACAGCGGCAACAGCTGGGACTTATTATATCAAAGGAACTAATGCTGCCGGATGTTCAGAAATAAAATCAGTTGTAGTAACAGTTGCAGCGGCGCCAAATGCAGGGACTATTTCAGGCACTCAAAATATTTGTATAGGAGGAACATCAACTTTTTCATCAAATGGAAATTCTGGTGGCAGCTGGACAAGTAGTGATGCAAATATCGCAACGGTTGATGCTTCAACAGGAGTAGTTAGAGGAGTTGCTGAAGGTTCAGCTACAATTACTTACAAAGTAACAGGAACAGGCGGTTGTTCAGATGTAACATCAAATAGAAGTATTAAGGTCAATCCGTTTCCGACTGCTTCAATCACAGGAAGCCTAACTGCTTGTTTGACTACAACTTTAAACGCACAAACTAATGCGGCTTCGCCAGCCTATGTTTGGTATAAAAATAATGCTGTTATTTCTGGTGAGACATCATCTTCTTTAGTTGTTAATACTGATGGTGATTACAAAGTAAAAGTTACAAATGGGGCAACAACCTGTGAGCAGATTTCGGCAGTTTCAACTGTAAAAGTGAGCGATACAGAAAAACCTGTTAAACCAGTTTTAGCAGATGTTACAGCCCAATGTTCAGTAACAGTAACGAATCCGACAACAACAGATAATTGTAAAGGAACTGTAACGGGAACAACAACAGATCCTTTAACATACAATACTCAAGGTAGTTTTAATATTACCTGGAGTTTTAATGATGAAAACGGAAATATAGAAACAGCTCTTCAAAAAGTAATTATAACAGATACACAAAAACCGACCGTTACCTGCCCTTCAGATGTTGTGGCTTTTGCCGATGCAAATTCTTGTGCAGCAGCAGGGGTAAATTTAGGAGTGCCATCAACGACGGATAATTGCAGCGGAACTGTTACAGTAACTAACAATGCACCATCAAGTTACCCGCTTGGAAATACAATCGTTACTTGGACAGCTACAGATGCAGCAGGAAATATACAAACTTGTTCTCAAAATGTTAAAGTGGTAGGTCCGATAAAAGCAAATGATGACAAAATATCCTCTTTCAATGGAAATACAGGCGGAACAGCAGTTTCTAATGTTTTATCTAATGATTTGCTCAATTGTAATAATATAGTAAGAAGTGATATTGATTTAATTTTATCATCTCCTTTGCCTTCAGTTTTAACTTTTGATACTATTAGTGGTGCAGTAACAGTTAAACAAAATACACCGGCAGGAACTTATTCATTTAATTATCAAATTTGTGAAGTTTCGAATTCTGGAAATTGCAGTACTGCAACAGTAGAAATTATAGTAACAACTCCAGTAATCGATGCAGTTACAGAAACAACAGCTTCAGTAAACGGAACTATCGGAGGCACAACGTCAGTTTCATTAACAGCAAACGATACCTTAAACGGAAATCCTTTTGTGATTGGAACAAGCGCAGGACAGGTTACTTTAACAGCAGTTAATGTCCTAAGTGGCCTAACATTGAATGCAGACGGAACGGTTAAAGTTGACGCTAATACACCGGCAGGAACTTATGAAGTTGAATACAGAATCTGTGAGGTAAATAATCCATCAAACTGTGATCAGGTTAAGAGTTATGTTTCGGTGACAGGCTCAGTCTTAGATTTAAAAGATGATACTGTGGCTTCGGCTATCGGAACAAACCAGCCTCAGACATTATTAAACGTTTTAGCGAATGATACAAAAGACGGAAATGCA